>NZ_CP096424.1:0-4197500 GCF_053903065.1 Bacillus sp. AK031
GGAGCGGTAATGACGAGTGTATCCCCTTGTATGGAATGCGCTTTAGTTGACTTCAACCAAGTATCGAAACTGGGTTTACTGATCTTTTTCTCTATATTTGAGAGGGCTTTATCCCACAAGTCCCCTATATTCTCCAAACTGGTCCCCTCCTTTTCTTCTAAGAGTATGTACAAGCGTTGTACAACCTGACTCTCCAATGAATTTTAGTTATTCATAAAAATACAAAACTATGAATGTGGAAAAATATATAATAAGGAAGAAAAACGGTTATTCGACAATATCCACCTTATGTGGACAACCTTTTACAAAGGCTCTGTGTAAACTATCCACAAGTTATCCACCAATTGTGGATAACGCATTTTACCAACAATAGTAATTCAGAGTGAAAACACAATAATCATATCAGAATATCCTTGCGGTTGCAATGACTTTTAAAGTTTATCCACAATACCCGTATCTTGTTGAAAAAACTTTTCCACAGGGTATTTATTTGTGAAAAAGGTGTCAATATGTGTTGTGGATAGTTTATATTCGTGTCGAAAAATATCCACATTTAGTGTGCAGATCAAAAAACACATTTTTGGGGCAACAAATGTAAAACTGTTTTAAATCGCTTAGCAACAAAAATATCTTTTTATTTTTGGCTCATTATCAAATAATATTCAGGAGATCTTTGCTTATTTAGAATTATTTTCTTGGATGAAGCGGATGGCTCTCTTTTAATTTACATTGAAGAACAAATCCAGACTTAGGGGAGTGCTTTAGTCGGCATCCGAGTTTCATTCGGACACAAGGAGAGGAAGAAATCTAGTTAGAGTCCGAATCACGGCCCCGTTCGGACACAAAGAGAGGAAAAATCGCAGTCGGAGTCCGAATCACGGCCCCATTCGGACACAAAGAGAGGAAAAATCGCAGTCGGAGTCCGAATCACAGCATCATACGGACTCAAAGAGAGGGAAAATCGCAGTCGGAGTCCGAATCACGGCATCATTCGGACTCAAGGAGAGGAAAAATTGCAGTCGGAGTCCGAATCACAGCATCATTCGGACTTAAAGAGAGGAAAAAATCTAGTTGGTGTCCGAATCACGGTCCCACATTCGGACTCAAAGAGAGGAAAAAATCTAGTTGGTGTCCGAATCACGGCATCATTCGGACACAAAGAGAGGAAGAAATCTAGTTGGTGTCCGAATCACAGCATCATTCGGACACAAGGAGAGGAAAAATTGCAGTCGGAGTCCGAATCACAGCATCATTCGGACTTAAAGAGAGGAAAAAATCTAGTTGGTGTCCGAATCACGGTCCCACATTCGGACTCAAAGAGAGGAAAAAATCTAGTTGGTGTCCGAATCACGGCATCATTCGGACACAAAGAGAGGAAGAAATCTAGTTAGAGTCCGAATCACGGCCCCGTTCGGACACAAAGAGAGGGAAAATTGCAGTTTGAGTCCGAATCACAGCATCATTCGGACACAAAGAGAGGGAAAATTGCAGTTTGAGTCCGAATCACAGCAACATTCGGACACAAAGAGAGGAAAAATCGCAGTCGGAGTCCGAATCACGGCATCATTCGGACTCAAGGAGAGGAAAAATCGCAGTCGGAGTCCGAATCACAGCAACATTCGGACTCTAAGAGAGGAAAAAATCTAGTTGGAGTCCGAATCACGGCCCCATTCGGACACAAAGAGGGGAAGAAATCTAGTTAGAGTCCGAATCAAGGCATCATTCGGACATAAAGAGAGGAAAAATTGCAGTCGGAGTCCGAGTCCAGTCTTTTCGAGAAATTCCGATCGCTGCATCTCATTATTTCTTTAACTTTCCGCTTTAAATAAAAAAGGAATATTAGTCGATCGGTTCCGAAGGCATAAGTTGTAAACGGTCATAAGCTCCAGTGCTAAACCACGTGACATCTTTAGCCAAGAGCGTAAGCAGGCAATACTTTTATATAGTAAATTTAAGTAGTAATATTAGAATTGAAGCACAGCCTGAATTTTAAATAACGCAATTTTTACCATTACGAAATAAAGAAGGGGTGGTATTGACAATTTATGTACCTCTCCTTATAATTGAAAAGACTGTCTTAAACCTATAATTTTTATCCATTCCTTTAGGGAGGTGTCATATATGAAAAGAACGTTTCAACCAAATTCACGTAAAAGAAGCAAGAACCACGGTTTCCGTGCGCGTATGAGCTCAAAAAACGGCCGTAAAGTTCTAGCTCGCCGTCGTCAAAAAGGAAGAAAAGTATTATCTGCCTAGGCCACTGAATTTATCAGTGGTCTTTTTTCAATTATTTAAGAAAAAGATTACATATATCAGGATCTGAAGTTCCGAAGTATATTTCTTTTTATAATAGAGAAAACAGTTAACAGGTTTATTTTTATTAATAGCAGGTGGGTAAATGCGAAAAGAACAGCGGGTAAAAAAGAATATTGAATTTCAGGAAGTGTTCAAAAAGGGGACATCAATGGCAAACAGGCAGTTTGTTCTCTATAAGCTTAAAAAGGAAGATCAGCAATTCTTCCGGATAGGCCTTTCTGTCAGCAAGAAAATTGGAAACGCTGTCGTCCGAAATCAAATCAAGCGATATATAAGACAGGTTTTTCTTGAATTAAAGGATGAAGTTGAAAATAACTTCGACTATGTAATCATCGCCAGAAAGCCGGCGGCCGATATGGACTTTCATGAAGTCAAAAAAAGTCTTATGCATGTAATGAAGAAAAGCAAGGTCCTTAAATCTGCCAAACCAGGGCAGTATGACAAAAGGAGATAGAAAAATCGTAAGAACTTAGACAAGTTTCTACAGCATCTCGGCAGAAAAAGATGTTACAATACTCCTTGTTATGCATTAGTTCCGATTGTTGAAACTCAGATGGTCGGAGATTTTCGTATGGACAAGCTATGTTGTCCAGTTTCCAAAAAAGATTTCTTATAAGTAGGGAGGAAGTAGAGGGTGAAAAAAAGATTAATAGCCGTAATGGTCTTGATCGGACTCGTTACTATTCTGTCAGGGTGTATGGATTATAACAAGCCGATCACAGAGGATAGTTCCGGCTTTTGGAATGAATACATTGTGTATCCTCTATCATTGTTGATTACAAAGGTATCTGAATTTTTTGATGGCAGTTATGGCCTGGGTATCATTATTGTTACCCTGATCATTCGTTTAGCTATACTTCCATTGATGATCAAGCAGACGAAAAATTCCAAAGCGATGCAGGCGCTGCAGCCTGAAATGAAAAAGCTTCGTGAAAAATACAGTTCAAAAGATGCTCAGACACAGCAGAAGTTACAGCAGGAAACAATGGGGCTTTTCCAAAAGCATGGTGTTAACCCGCTTGCAGGATGTTTCCCATTACTGGTTCAAATGCCGATTCTTATCGGTTTCTATCATGCCATTGTCCGTACAGAGGAAATCAAAAACCATAATTTCCTTTGGTTCGATTTGGGAGAAGCAGATCCATATTATATCCTGCCTCTTGTTGCCGGTATCACGACATTCATTCAGCAAAAGATGATGATGGCAGGGACTGCTAATCAAAATCCGCAAATGGCGATGATGCTTTACATCATGCCGGTTATGATCATTGTCTTTGCAATCAACTTCCCAGCGGCACTTTCATTGTATTGGGTAGTTGGTAACTTGTTCATGATCGTTCAAACCTACTTCATTAAAGGTCCGGATATTAAAGAACAAAAGGAACTTGCCAAAAATGGAGGAGCGAAAAAGTGAGAGAAGTAACTGCTACTGGTCCATCGGTCGAAGAAGCAGTGGAATCCGCGTTAGCTCAATTGAACATCACTAGAGAAGAAGCAGAAATTGAAGTACAGGATGAAGGAAAAAAAGGATTCTTTGGTCTTTTTGGTTCCCGCCCGGCTACAGTTTTTGTCAAAAAGGTCATCAACCCGGTTGATGAAGTAAAGAAATATTTGATTTCTGTCAGTGAACAGATGGGAATTGATATAAGCGTTGAAGCGAAAGTCGATGGCCGCAATGTAGAATTTCAATTGGCAGGAGATAAAATCGCCCTGTTGATTGGAAAACGAGGGCAAACACTGAACTCGCTGCAGCATTTAGCAGGCCTGGTGGCAAACCGCTTTTCCGATCAGTACTTGACGATTGTACTGGATGCAGAGAATTACCGTGAAAGAAGAAAGCAGACACTTTCAAATTTAGCGGAAAGACTGGCAGAAAAAGCAGTCAGAACAAACCGCAAAGTATCCCTGGAGCCAATGCCGTCATATGAGCGGAAAGTAATTCATACAGCATTGGTAAAATCGAAAAAAGTCGATACGTTTTCTGAAGGTACCGAACCGGGCCGCTATATCGTGATTGTGCCAAAAAGATAATATGTTCAAAAAATCCAGGCTGAAAAAAGCTTGGATTTTTTTTGCCTTTATAAGGCTTATAATGTTTGAAAGTTTCCTTAATATTTTTCTCTAGATGAACTGAGACCTAAGAAAACTTTTCTCCTCTGAAGTGAAAAATTTTCGATTGGAGCGGAAGGCATGCGACCTCCTGCGGGACTAGCGTGACAGGTGAGACCAAGGTTACGTACCCACCGGAACGTAACCCCCGCAGGCAAAGTCGAGGAGGCTCACCGCACGCCCCGCGGAGTCGCTTGCCTGGAGGGGAAATCACTACTCTAAACTCGTTTAATAACACCAATGTCTATGAAAGGAGCAGTTTTAAAAATAGTTGTGAATAACAAAAAGATAGGATTTCACTTTATTGTTATTCACATGTGGATAAGTTAAAATGAGAGAATGAGGAAAATGTCTTTGTGGATAAATGAAGACCCGAACTTTTGTATCTATGGTGATTGTGATATTCTAATCATTTAGAGGATTTAACGCCTGCCAATAAATCATTGGCAATAATAGATATTTTATAGATGTAATGGCTAACTTATTAAAAAAGCCATTTTATTTGGAACGGAAAGAGGTGAGAGAAATGGAATTCGATACAATTGCAGCCATTTCTACTCCAATGGGAGAAGGTGCCATAGCCATTATACGGCTGAGTGGCGACGAGGCTTTCTCCATTGCTGATAAAGTCTTTAAAGGCATCAAGGGCAATTCAGTCCATGATTTTGCGTCGCACACCATCAACTATGGCCATATTGTCGATCCTTCGTCAGGAGCAGTGGTCGAAGAAGTCATGATGTCCGTCATGAAAGGTCCGCGGACTTTTACCAGAGAAGATATCATTGAAATCAATTGCCACGGTGGACTGGTTTCCGTCAATAAGGTCCTTCAGCTCGTGCTGAAAAATGGGGCCCGTTTGGCAGAGCCGGGGGAATTCACAAAAAGAGCATTCCTTAATGGGCGTGTTGACTTATCCCAGGCTGAAGCTGTCATGGATTTGATAAGAGCCAAAACCGACAGGGCGATGAACGTTGCTCTTAATCAAATGGAAGGCAGATTATCCAAGCTGATCAGGAAATTGCGGCAGGAAATATTGGAGACGCTGGCCCATGTAGAAGTTAATATCGATTATCCGGAATATGATGATGTCGAAGAAATGACTCACGGAGTATTACTTGAGAAATCAAAATATGTACGCGATGAGATCGAAAAGCTGCTGCGTACCTCTGAACAGGGAAAAATTCTGCGGGAAGGTTTGTCGACTGTCATCATCGGACGGCCGAATGTCGGTAAGTCTTCCCTTCTTAACAGCCTCGTTCATGAAAACAAAGCGATTGTTACGGATATTCCAGGAACAACGCGTGATGTCATTGAGGAGTATGTTAATGTCCGAGGGGTTCCACTGCGCCTTGTCGATACGGCGGGAATCAGGGAAACCGAGGATATCGTTGAGCGGATCGGAGTCGAAAGGTCCAGACAGGTGTTGAAAGAAGCCGATTTAATCTTGCTTGTCCTGAACTACTCTGATGAATTCACACATGAAGATGAACAGCTATTCAAAGCGGTTGAAGGCATGGACGTCATTGTCATTGTCAACAAAACGGATCTTCCCCAAAAGATTAATATGGAGAGAGTGAAGGAACTGGCAGCAGAGCATCCAATTGTAACGACTTCTTTATTGGAAGAGCAAGGTATTGATGAGCTGGAAGAAGCAATTTCCTCCCTTTTCTTTGCCGGATCCCTTGAAGCGGGAGATATGACTTACGTATCAAACAGCCGTCATATTGCTTTGTTGAACCAAGCTCATGGTTCCATTGATGAGGCGATAAATGGAGTTGAAATGGGTACTCCGATTGATATTGCCCAAATCGATTTGACACGGACATGGGAACTGCTTGGGGAGATCATCGGAGAAAGTGTCCATGAGAGCCTGATCGATCAGCTGTTTTCACAGTTCTGTTTGGGTAAGTAACGATAGCCATCATGAATTTTGAAGTCTGCTGCCATATGCGGCTGATTTTTACTTATAAATCCACAACTATCTGACAACATATATAGATTTCACAACAATTAAGGAGGAAACGAAAACGATGCAATATGAAGCAGGACAATTTGATGTCATCGTTATTGGCGCGGGTCATGCAGGTGTAGAAGCCGGATTGGCGGCTGCGAGAATGGGTGCCAAGACCATGATGATTACGATCAACCTTGATATGGTTGCTTTTATGCCATGTAATCCGTCAGTGGGCGGACCAGCTAAAGGGATCGTCGTAAGAGAAATTGATGCACTTGGCGGAGAAATGGGACGTAATATTGATAAAACTCATATCCAGATGCGTATGCTGAACACTGGAAAAGGCCCGGCAGTGAGAGCATTAAGGGCGCAGGCAGATAAGTTCTCTTATCAGCATGAAATGAAGAAAACGATTGAAGATGAACCGAATATGACCCTCTTGCAGGGAATGGTTGAAAGCCTCATCATCGAGGATGGCGAGTGTAAAGGTATCGTTACGCAGACAGGAGCCGGATACCGTGCGAAAACAGTCGTCATAACGACAGGAACATTCCTTCGCGGAGAAATTATCCTTGGAGATTTGAAATACTCGAGTGGTCCCAATAATCAGCAGCCTTCCATCAAGCTTTCGGAACATCTGCAGGAACTTGGCTTTGATATGGTCAGGTTCAAAACGGGTACACCGCCGCGAGTCAACAGCAAAACAATTGATTATTCCAAAACGGAAATTCAGCCGGGTGACGATGTTCCCCGTGCATTCAGCTATGAAACAACGCAATATATTACGGATCAGCTTCCGTGCTGGTTAACGTATACAAATGCAGAAACACATCAATTGATTGATGATAACTTAAGCCGCTCACCAATGTACTCAGGAATGATTAAAGGAACGGGTCCAAGATACTGCCCTTCGATTGAAGATAAGGTTGTCCGCTTCCATGATAAACCGCGCCACCAGATCTTCCTTGAACCTGAAGGGAAAAATACACAGGAAGTCTATGTGCAAGGATTGTCGACAAGCCTTCCTGAAGATGTACAGATGAAAATCCTTGCTACCATTCCAGGCTTGGAAAAAGCTCAGCTAATGAGAGCAGGCTATGCAATTGAATACGATTCCATTGTGCCAACACAATTATGGCCGACATTGGAAACGAAGAAAATCAAAAATCTTTACACAGCTGGACAAATCAATGGTACATCGGGATATGAAGAAGCTGCAGGTCAAGGGTTGATGGCCGGAATCAATGCGGCCTGCCGTTCCCTTGATAAAGATGAAGTGATTCTGGATCGATCTGACGCTTATATCGGGGTGCTGATTGACGACCTGGTGACAAAAGGAACGAACGAGCCTTACCGTCTCTTGACTTCCCGTGCAGAATACCGATTGCTGCTTCGCCATGACAATGCCGATCTCCGCTTGACCGAAATCGGGCACAATATCGGATTGATTCCAGAAGATCGCTATGAGCGATTCAACTCAAAGAAGAATTTAATAGAAGCTGAAAAAGAACGCTTGAAATCAATCAGGCTTAAACCTAATGAAGAAACACAAAATGTGATCAAGGAAGCAGGCGGCAGCGAGCTGAAGGATGGAATCCTTGCCGCTGACCTCCTGCGCAGGCCTGAAATGAATTACAGCCACATTAAATCACTTATTCCAAGCGAGGAATCACTCACTGAGGACATCGAAGAACAAGTAGAAATCCAAATCAAGTATGAAGGCTACATTGAAAAATCGCTCCAGCAGGTAGATAAGATGAAGAAGATGGAAAATAAGAAAATTCCCGATTTAATCGACTATGATGCCATCAATGGATTAGCTTCTGAAGCAAGGCAGAAACTGAAGGAAGTCCGCCCATTATCATTAGCACAGGCATCAAGGATCTCAGGTGTTAACCCTGCAGATGTATCGATCCTGCTCGTCTATATTGAACAAGGAAAAATTGCCAAGGTATCAGCGGAGTAAAGGCAGTTAGGAAGGATTGAACCGATGGATATCACCCAGTTTACCGAGATGTTAAGCGAAAAGGGAATCAACCTGGATTCCAGGCAGTTGTCCCAATTCGAAGAGTATTACGAGACACTTGTTGAGTGGAATAATAAGATGAATCTCACGGCCATTACAGAAAAGGAAGAAGTGTATTTGAAGCATTTTTATGATTCGATCACTGCCGCCTTTTATCTGGATTTCAACGAGGAAATCCATGTCTGTGATGTAGGTGCAGGAGCAGGGTTTCCGAGTATCCCTCTGAAAATCTGCTTCCCGCATATTAAGGTGAGTATTGTCGACTCCTTGAATAAGCGTATTACATTCCTAAATCATCTTTCAGATAAATTAGGGCTGGAAGGTACTTACTTTTACCATGACCGTGCTGAAACATTTGCCCAAAAGCCGGAGCACAGAGAGAAGTATGATTTGGTTACAGCAAGAGCTGTAGCCAGGATGTCCGTGTTAAGCGAATTATGCCTGCCGCTGGTTAAACCGGATGGAACCTTTGCAGCAATGAAGGCAGCCAGTGCAGAAGATGAAATGACCGTTGCCAAGAAAGCGATCACGACTCTGGGGGGCGAGTTGAAAGAAGTCCATTCTTTTCAACTGCCAATGGAAGAAAGTGAAAGAAACATCATCGTGATCCAAAAAGTGAAACCAACACCGAAGAAATACCCTAGAAAACCGGGAACGCCAAACAAACTTCCGTTGGAGTAAAATTTAATAGAAGGTTATCTGAACCGGTTAATGCATAAAAACTTTACCCCTCAGCTTGTATATTTTTATAATTATCTCTTTTTATAGTGGGTGTAGTGTTATTAAACTGTTTGATTGGATCGGAAGGCGTGTGACCTCCTGTAGGAGCAGCGGGCAATCCAGCTCCAGCGGCCGAGGGTCCGTACCCACTGGAACGGACTTAGCGACTAGCAGATTTCGGTCTCTCTCCTTGCGATAAGTCATCATCGACGCTTGCGCTCTTCGTGATTCCTTTATCTCATGCGAGAGCCCTCCAATCTGTACGTCGCTGAACGGCCGCTTCCGCTTTTTAGTCAAAAAGTGTCGATTATTATGTATGTAAATGTCAAAGTATTTGCAGGAACATGTCATATGATAGAGAATAGTAAATAAGGGAGTTCCTTAAAGGTGGTGTAGGAAGATGAAGCATCCTTTCTCTCGTTTTTTTGGCTTAGGGGAAAAAGAGCAGGAAACTGAGCAAGAAGTGGAATCTGATGTGAGTGAGTTACAAGAGAGAGATGAAGTGAAGAATATTCCAATTTCTCAAATTGTCCCTAACCGTTTCCAGCCGAGAACTATTTTTAACGAAGAGAAGATTGAAGAACTATCTAGAACAATTCATACTCACGGGATCATTCAGCCGATTGTCCTGCGTGAGAATGACCAAAATCAGTTTGAAATCATTGCAGGGGAGCGCCGATTCCGGGCTGTTCAAAAGCTTGGATGGGAGACCGTTCCTGCTATAATAAAGAATATGTCAGACACAGAGACTGCTTCTGTCGCATTGATCGAAAACTTGCAGCGTGAAGAATTATCGCCGATCGAAGAGGCCGTTGCGTATGGGAAGCTCCTTGAGCTCCATAACCTCACTCAAGAGGCGCTGGCACAGCGTCTTGGAAAAGGGCAGTCAACGGTTGCGAATAAGCTGAGGCTATTGAAGCTGCCTGAAGAAGTCCAGGAAGCGATTCTTGCCAAACAGATTACAGAAAGACATGCAAGAGCACTTATTCCATTAAAAAAACCGGATAAACAAGTAGTATTGCTTCAAGAGATCATTGAGAAAAATCTCAATGTTAAGCAAACGGAAGACAGAGTCGATAAAATGCTTTCTGAAGGTGAGGAAAAACCAAAACCTAAACGCAGGGCTTTCAGCAAAGATATGAGAATTGCAGTCAACACAATACGGCAATCATTATCGATGGTGTCAGACAGCGGCATTAATTTGGATTCCGAAGAAGAAGAGCATGAAGAATATTATCAGTTTACTATACGGATTCCGAAGAAAAAGTAATATTTTCATAGTTTAATCTGCTATTTTCAAAGAAATCGTTTTCCATTCATAGTTTTGATTAATAGATAAATTCAGTGAGAAACTCCATTAAAGGTTTCTCACTTTTTGTATGTGATGATTCAATAGAAATTGGAAAAAGAATTTTTTTGAAATGAAAGCCAAACCATTCCTATCTTTTGATAGAATAGATGTTAGACAATCATTTAAATTAATAATTGTACAATAGATTTGGAAGTTCAAAGGGCAGGTGAAAACCTTGGGCAGAATAATTGCCATTACGAACCAAAAAGGCGGTGTTGGAAAAACGACGACATCGGTTAACTTGGGAGCATGCTTGGCATACATAGGAAAAAAAGTATTGCTTGTCGATATTGACCCGCAAGGCAATGCCACCAGCGGTGTGGGCATTGAAAAAGGCGATGTCCAGGAATGTATATATGATGTTCTCGTGGATGATGCTGAAGTAAAAGATCTTGTGAAGCCTACAACAGTGGAACGATTGTATGCTGTACCGGCTACAATCTCGCTGGCAGGGGCAGAGATTGAACTCGTTCCGACCATTTCCCGGGAAGTAAGGCTGAAGCGGGCACTTGAAAAAGTAAAAGATGATTACGACTATATCATCATTGATTGTCCTCCTTCTTTAGGCTTGCTGACAATCAATGCTTTAACAGCTTCTGATGCTGTTATCATCCCGGTTCAATGTGAGTATTACGCATTGGAAGGATTAAGCCAGCTGTTAAGCACTGTCAGGCTTGTACAAAAACACCTCAATCATGATCTTATGATTGACGGGGTTTTGCTGACAATGCTTGATGCCCGGACCAATCTCGGGCTCCAGGTAATTGAAGAAGTGAAGAAGTATTTCCAAGATAAAGTTTTTAATACCATTGTTCCTCGAAACATCCGGTTAAGTGAAGCGCCGAGTCATGGAGAACCGATTATCATTTATGACGCAAAATCCAGAGGTGCCGAAGTTTATCTAGATTTAGCAAAGGAAGTGGCAGCGAATGGCTAAAGGACTAGGTAAAGGAATCAATGCATTATTTAATAATGTTGATGCTGATAAAGAAGAAGCCGTCCAGGAAATCAGTGTAAAAGAACTGAGGCCCAACCCTTATCAGCCTCGTAAAGTATTCGAGCCTGAGGCGATTGAGGAACTCAAGGAATCCATCAAAGAACATGGAATTCTTCAGCCTCTAATCGTCCGAAAGAGTATAAAAGGCTTTGAAATCGTTGTTGGTGAAAGAAGGTTCAGAGCGGCTAAAGCGGCTAAGCTGGGAAAAGTTCCTGTAGTAGTCAGAGAACTAACCGATAAGCAGATGATGGAACTGGCCGTCCTGGAAAACCTGCAGCGGGAAGATCTTTCTCCAATCGAAGAAGGAAATGCCTATCAGCTATTGATGGATAAGCTGGATCTCACTCAAGAACAACTGGCAAAGAGGCTTGGAAAAAGCAGGCCGCATATCGCAAACCATATCCGCCTCCTTTCTCTGCCTCCGCAAATTCAGCAGCTGATCATTGAAGATAAAATTACAATGGGCCACGGGCGTGCATTACTCGGATTAAGGAAAAAAGAAAAGCTTCAGCCTGTTGTAGAGAAAATCATTAAAGAATCTTTGAATGTCAGGCAGCTGGAGAAACTAATTCATGAGCTAAATGAAAATGTTTCACGTGAAACAAAAAAGCCTGAAAAAAAGGATGTCTTTATTACAGAGCAAGAGTCCCTTCTGAGAGAGAGATTCGGGACAAATGTCTCCATTAAACAGTCGAAGAAAAAAGGTAAAATTGAGTTTGAATTCTTCTCTCAAGAAGATTTAAATCGTATTTTAGAGCTTTTAGAAAGACTGGATAATAAATAAGGATTGGAAAATTGAGCTAACCTCCCAGGGTGTTAGTTCTTTTTTTTGTTTGTTGGGAATCTTACGCTGCATCCTTTAAAAAAATTGTAGGCAAGAGCTGCGAAAAATGCTATTTTAGTAGAAAGTATTTCGATAATCGAAAAGAAGGAGAACGGTTTATGGTACTAATGGGGACGATTATAAATGGAATTTGTATCATTATCGGTACTTTGCTCGGGAAGCTGCTTCACCGCATACCGGAGAACATGAAGGGTACGGTCATGTATGCGATCGGCTTGGCTGTCATGGTGCTTGGGCTGCAAATGGGAATGAAAAGTGAAAATTTCCTGATTGTGATTATCAGTCTGGTGTTTGGAGCGGTTATCGGCGAATGGATGGGACTTGATGCTAAACTGAATGCACTCGGGGGCTGGCTGGAGAAGAGGTTAGGAACCAAAGGTGAAACCAGCATTTCCCAAGGTTTCGTTACAGCTACTTTGATCTTTGTCATAGGTGCCATGGCTGTTATTGGAGCTTTGGACAGCGGTATCCGTGGAGATCATGATGTTTTGTATACTAAAGCAATCATTGATGGATTCACTTCCCTTATCCTGACGACTACACTAGGCATCGGTGTCATGTTTTCAGCGATTCCAGTTGTTCTTTATCAAGGGACCATCGCATTGTTTGCGACCCAAATCCAGCGTTTTGTACCTCAGGAAGTAATGGATTCTTTTATAGTCGAAATGACTTCTGCCGGGGGAATCATGATTTTTGCCATTGGTTTAAACCTGGTCGGCTTGACCAAAATCAGAGTAGCCAATCTGCTTCCGGGTATACTGGTCGTTGCCATGGTTGTTACGCTGATATATGGATATAATGAAATAATTCTATAGAAATACAAAAACACACTAAGCACTTTCCAGCCTGGTGTGTTTTTTTCTATTACAGCAATTGTTGTTTTTCATCATTAACATTCATTTTGAAAATGGCTTCTTTCCTTACTCGCGTTTTGCTTGCCAAATGTATTCCTTCTGAGATAATTTTGGCCATTTTCAGGACAAGGTTCAGCCTTGTGTTCTGCAGGACAAAGAATTCCATGAAGCCGCTGACGTTGACTATACCGGTTATGTGCATATCGCCGACATCCGGAAGCTCTTTATTCACTCCCGCGCCCGGTTTGACAGGACCGTCACCAAGCTGGATTGCTCCTACACTCTTCAACCTGCCAAGACAGGCATCAATCCCGATAATGAATGGATTAAGATGTTTTTCTCTGATTTCAGTGAGCTTCTCTTCAAGGTTGACCGCATGAATGGGATCATCCAGCGTTCCGTAAATATGAAAGCCGTTCGTGACTTTTTCTTCCAAAAAGGTGCCGACGAGTGGTCCTAAGGAATCGCCTGTTGAGCGGTCTGTTCCGATACAAACGATTACTACGGGCCTCGTGGCTGTCGGAAGCATGGTGAGCAGTTCCGCAGAGAGCGATGCTGCAGCTTTTTCATCATCATGAAGCACTCTGTATGGCTCGGATTTCCGCTCGAAAAAACCCTTTTTCAGATTCATTCCTTCCACTCCTTTGCAATAGTATTAACAGTATACGGAAAAAAAGGCTTATCTATACATAGTATTATGTATTTGTCACAAACTAAGACTTTTTAAACAATTTTCTAATAGTTTGCTTGCCGCTATCCAAATAAGGGTAAAATTGATACAATGAAATATAATTTTATTGTGAGAGTTATAGGAGTGAAATTCTTATGAGTCAGACGAATAATGGTACTGCTGAAGACCAAATTAATGATTCTTTTAAAGATGCTAAAGATGCCGGCGAAGCCATTTGGGATAGATTGATTAGTGATGATTTATGGATAACGATTGGCGTAGGCGCTGTGAAAATTCTTTTAATCTTAATATTAACGGCTTTTATCCTTAAAATAGGAAAAACGGTCATTAGAAATATATTCAAAGTCAGATCACGTTCTCCATTTAAAATCACAGAGAGACGGGAAGCTACACTAAGCAGACTTCTGGAAAATATTTTGACTTATGTTGTTTATTTCATAGCCATCACAATGATATTGACCAACTTAGGTGTTGAGATAGGTGCGCTTTTAGCCGGTGCTGGAATTGTAGGCCTTGCAGTCGGCTTCGGGGCACAGAACCTTGTGAGGGATGTCATCACCGGCTTCTTCATCATCTTTGAAGACCAGTTCTCTGTTGGAGATTATATCAGAGTGGGGACGGCTGAAGGATTTGTAGAGGAAATTGGCCTTAGAACAACGAAAATCAAAAGCTGGACGGGAGAATTGCACATTTTCCCAAACGGAAACATTGCAGAGGTCACTAACTTTTCAATATATAACAGCATTGCGATAGTCGACGTCAGTATTGCTTATGAGGAGAATATTGAAGAAGCTGAAAGGGTCCTGAGTGAACTGCTTCTGACGATGCCTCAAAAATATGAAGATTTGATAAAGCCGCCGGACCTGTTAGGGGTTCAGACCTTAGGAGCATCAGATGTTGTAATGAGGATCGTAGCTGAAACGACTCCAATGCAGCACTGGTCCATGGCCCGTAAAATCAGAAAAGATGTCAAAATGGTATTAGATCAACATGGAATTGAAATACCGTTCCCTCGAATGGTTATGTATAACCGACAGGAAGAAGAGAGTATGGAAAATACCGCTAAACCGACAAGACAGCTTGATAGTGAGTAGGGAGGAAAAAGTATGGAACCGAAAAGCTTTCAATTAAACGATGTTGTTGAAATGAAAAAGCCGCACCCATGTGGAGTCAACCGCTGGAAAATCATCAGAATGGGCATGGACATCAGAATCAAGTGCCAGGGGTGTGACCACAGTATCATGCTTCCAAGAAGAGATTTTTCGAAAAAGATGAAGAAGGTCCTGGAATCACAGGGAGAATAGGATTTTACCAGATTAGAGAGAGGCCAGTTGTTTCGTGGTCTCTCCTTTTTATTAGGTGGAGCTTTCATGGATATAAAAGTCTACATGTAAGAAGGAAAAGGTTTTAATGACCCTCGCTTCGTGAGCGGGGTACAAGATTTCAGTGATGAGTCCGGCTTGATGTCCTTCGCTTCGTGAACGAGGCGCATGATTTATGGAAGTGTCCGGTTTGATGTCCTTCGCTTCGAGAGCGGGGTACATGATTTAAGGGTGAGTCCGGCTTGATGTCCTTCACTTCGAGAGCGGGGTACATGATTTATGGAAGAGTCCGGTTTGATGTCCTTCGTTTCGAGAGCGGGGTACATGATTTATGGGTGAGTCCGGTTTGATGTCCTTTACTTCATGACATCGTGCATGACTTTCAGGTTAGGGACGTTTTCTTGTCCTTTTCTCTCCTCTACTTGTGTTTCTATCACTTAAAATCTATAATTAGAAAAGGTTTGTATTATTTTTTACACTGACTGCCAAAACGAGAAGGCAGAACAAATATAGAATCATTCAATGAGGAGTGACCGAAATGGCTTTAACAGCTGGAATCGTTGGTTTGCCTAACGTTGGGAAATCAACTCTATTTAATGCAATTACAAAAGCAGGTGCAGAATCTGCGAACTACCCTTTCTGTACGATCGACCCTAACGTCGGAATCGTTGAGGTACCTGATTATCGTCTGGATAAGTTGACAGAGCTTGTTGAACCGAAAAAAACAGTTCCTACAGCATTTGAATTCACCGATATCGCCGGTATTGTTAAAGGTGCAAGTAAAGGTGAAGGACTCGGGAACAAATTCCTGTCCCACATCCGCCAGGTAGATGCGATCTGCCAGGTTGTCCGCTGTTTTGCTGATGACAATATTACTCACGTTTCAGGAAAAGTTAATCCTCTTGATGATATCGAAGTAATCAACCTTGAGCTCATCCTTGCCGACCTGGAATCAGTAGATAAAAGAATTGCCCGGGTGCAGAAGCTTGCCAAGCAAAAGGACAAGGAAGCTTCTTTCGAACATGAAATTTTGGTGAAGCTTAAAGAAGCCTTTGAGGAAGGCAAACCCGCCCGTACTGTTGAATTCACGGAGGAGCAGATGAAAGTGGTCAAAGGCTTGCATCTTCTGACTATCAAACCTGTTCTTTATGTTGCCAATGTGAGTGAAGATGATATCGCAGATCCTTCTGACAATGAATATGTACAGCAGGTCCGCGAGTTTGCGCAAGGCGATAATGCTGAAGTGATTGTTGTTTGTGCGAAAATTGAGTCGGAGATCGCTGAACTTGATGATGAAGAAAAGGCGATGTTCCTTGAAGAACTGGGCATCGAAGAGTCAGGCTTAGATCAGCTGATCCGTGCAGCTTATGACCTCCTCGGCCTTGCCACTTACTTTACAGCTGGTGTTCAGGAAGTTCGTGCCTGGACGTTCCGTAACGGTATGAAAGCACCTGAGTGTGCAGGAATCATCCACACTGATTTTGAAAAAGGATTTATCCGTGCTGAAACAGTTTCCTATGATGACCTTGTTGCAAATGGTACGATGGGAGCCGCACGTGAAGCCGGTAAAGTGCGCCTTGAAGGTAAAGAATACATTGTAAAAGACGGAGATGTCATCCACTTCCGCTTTAATGTTTAATTTTTATACCAATCAAAAGCTGTTCCTGACCATCGGGAACAGCTTTTATTTATCTTATAAAAAAGTCAGTTGGCTTAACTAAGTTAACAGGATTGATGTCTCTGATTTTAAAAGCCAATGAGTTACAACATTCTTTTGATTTCCGCTGCAGGATGCCCGCCCCGCGGAGTCGGGCATCCTGCAGCGGAAATCAATCTACATCCCAAGGGAATTTAAGGTTTTTGGAAGCTCTATTGCATTAGCCTGTCCACTATGATATAATTCTAACTTGTGAGTAATAATATATTGCTCCTTGCTCTTCTGCCGAGAAGGGCCGCATAGACCATAAGGAGGTGACTAGAAGATGAGAAAGTACGAAGTTATGTACATTATCCGTCCTAACGTTGACGATGAAACTAAAAAATCAGTTGTTGAGCGTTTCGATAACGTATTAACAACTAACGGTGCGGAGATCATCGAGTCTAAAGAGTGGGGTAAACGTCGTTTAGCTTATGAAATCAATGACTTCCGTGATGGATACTACCAATTGGTGAAAATCCATTCCAACAACGAAGCGGTTTCTGAGTTCGATCGTTTAGCTAAGATCTCTGACGATATCATCCGTCATATCGTAATCAAAGAAGAAGAATAATCCAGCCGTTTTTTGAAAAACGAACGCTTCTGACTTGTTTCACGTGAAACAAAAGTTAGAAGGAAGGGGTTGATTCTGATGATGAACCGAGTTGTACTCGTGGGTCGTTTAACTAAGGATCCAGAATTGAAATACACTCCTAACGGGGTACCCGTGGCAACATTTACACTTGCAGTGAATCGTTCTTTTACGAATCAGCAAGGTGAACGTGAAGCGGACTTTATTAATTGCGTTGTATGGCGTCGTCCAGCCGAAAACGTGGCAAACTTTTTGAAAAAAGGAAGCCTCGCCGGTGTTGACGGCCGCATTCAAACTCGTAACTTCGAGGGACAGGACGGCAAACGTGTCTTTATGACAGAAGTCGTGGCTGAATCTGTTCAATTCCTTGAGCCTAAGAATGCCAGCCAAGGCGGCGGTTCCGGCTACCAAGGTGAACGCGGCGGCAATTATGGCGGCGGACAAAGACAACAACAAGACTATTCATTTAGTCAAAATCAGAATCAGCGCAATAATAATTACAACCAGAACAATACTCGTGTGGATGAGGATCCATTTGCAAATGACGGTCAGCCGATCGATATTTCAGATGACGATCTTCCATTCTAAAATTTCTATAAATAATAAAATAAATATGCAAGGAGGCGATTTCTATGGCAATGCGCAGAGGCGGACGCAGACGTCGTAAAGTGTGTTACTTCACGTCAAACGGAATTACACACATCGACTATAAAGATGTAGATCTATTGAAGAAATTCATCTCTGAGCGCGGAAAGATCCTTCCACGTCGTGTGACAGGAACTAGCGCTAAATATCAACGCAGACTTACTCGTGCTATCAAACGCGCGCGTACAATGGCTTTACTGCCTTACGTTGTAGGTGAATAATAAAACGAAAGAACAGCAGGATTACTTCTGCTGTTCTTTTTTATCTATTAATAAGGTTTTTGTGTGATCATGGATGCGACTTGTTTTGGGAAACCTTCATACCAGTATAAATGTCACTTCGTTCTAAAGTCCATTTAAAGATGAAAATGGCAGGAATAAGCAAAATACATATGAGTTAAAAAACTCCTTCCCTCAACTGTTACAAAAGCCTTAATGTCTGTTGTTATGACTTGCAGGTATTTTAGCTATAATGAAGAGGTATAATGACTTGTTTTACCAATATTCAGCTTAGCTTTTTGAGGGGAATGAATTGGCAAGTCTTCCTGAGTGATTATCAGTTGAATCTGGATTTAACCATCGATAAAATGAGTATATACTGTCTGAGAGGTGTCAATGTGAAAAACCCCCGTACTCTTACGGAAGGAGCATTACTGCTCGCGATTTTTACCGTTCTATTGCTGTTATCTGCCTATGTTCCGATTGTCAGTTTTATATTTGTTTTCCTTCCGCTGCCTTTTATTATGCACAGTGAAAAGCACGGGTGGAAGCCTTCACTGACGATGCTTGCCGGAGCCATATTTATTTCTCTGCTGGCAGGCTCATTCGTTGTAACCTTGCCTTTAACATTATTTTTTGCACCTGTGGGAATTGTTATCGGCTTGATGATCCGCCACGGAAAACCCAAGGTGACTCTTTATTTAACCAGCAGCCTTGTGCTTTTGATCAATATTGTGGTTGTTTATGTAGTATCTATACTTTTCTTGAATATTAATATCGTAAGCGATTCATTAAGCTTGTACAGAGATACGATTACAGAAGCTATCAGAAGGGCAGAAGAATGGGGGCAGCCTCTTCCTGATAAATCGATTGAGAATTTCAACACTCTCCTGGATTTGATAGAAGTATTGGTTCCAACCTTATTTGTTTCAGCAGCATTCGTAATCAGCCTCCTCTTGCTGGCAGTTAACTTTCCTGTTTTAAAAAAGTTTGGAATTAAACCGCCTAAGTTTCCGCCTTTCAGAAATTGGAAGCTTCCCCAAAGTATAGTGTGGTATTATTTAATTACGCTAATCCTTATGATTACAGTAAAACCGGAGATGGGTACATATTTTCACAGTGCATTATTCAACCTGTTATATATACTGCAAACACTGCTCATTATTCAAGGCTTTTCATTCGTTCACTTTTTTGGCCATATTAAGAAGTGGCCAAAAGGGGTAGTGATTTTAATTACAGTTTTAATGCTGCCGCTTATTTCTATTGTAAGGATTTTAGGTATAATTGATTTAGGATTTGATCTTAGACAGCGCCTTCAACGTAAGTCATAAGGTTATCATTCTTATTTGAGGAGCTGAAATCATGCCATCAAACTATAAAAAACGATTGGTCAGATATCCCCTTTATGGACTGGCTGCAGTGACGGTATTGCTTTTGGCTGCCACGGCTTATTACAATTGGTGGATTTCCATTATTGGATTCATCATACTGGCCAGCGTGTTTTATATTGCATTTCTTTATGAAAAGAAAACATACCAGTCAACAGAAGAATATATCTCTACCCTTTCTTACAGATTGAAAAGGGTCGGTGAAGAAGCATTGATGGAAATGCCGATTGGGATCATGCTCATCAATGATGATTATTATATTGAATGGACAAACCCATTTATGGCTTCCTGTTTCAATGAAGACACATTAGTTGGGCGCTCCCTCTATGATGTAGCTGATTCAGTCGTACCCTTGATTAAACAAGAGGTCGATACTGAAGTTGTTACCTTAAACGAACGGAAATTCCGCGTGATCTTAAAACTCGAGGAAAAACTGCTATACTTCTTTGATGTAACAGAGCAAACAGAAATCGAAAAGCAATATGAGGAAGAACGTACAGCGATTGCAATCATTTTTCTTGATAATTATGATGAACTTACCCAAGGTATGGATGACCAGACACGAAGCAGCTTGAACAGTATGGTTACGTCGATATTGAACAAGTGGGCAAAAGATTCAGGTGTGCTGCTGAAACGGATTTCATCTGAACGGTTCATAGCTGTCTTTAACGAAAAAATTCTTCAGCAGCTTGAAAAAGATAAATTTTCTATCCTGGATGACGTCAGGGACACGACATCTAAACAAAATGTACCGCTTACCCTTAGTTTGGGTGTCGGTACTGGGGTCTCCACCCTTCCAGAGCTCGGTACTTTGGCACAATCAAGCCTGGACCTTGCCTTAGGACGCGGAGGAGATCAGGTGGCCATCAAACAGCCTAACGGCAAAGTGAAATTCTATGGCGGTAAAACAAACCCTATGGAAAAACGGACAAGGGTCCGTGCCAGAGTCATTTCGCATGCCTTGAAGGAATTAATGGTCGAAAGTGACAAAGTCATCGTCATGGGCCACAGGCTTCCTGATATGGATGCAATCGGAGCCGCTATTGGGGTGAGGAAAGTCGCTCAAATGAATCAAAAAGAAGGCTATGTGGTTGTTAATTTCAACGAAATAGATAACGGTGTGAAACGATTGATGAACGAAATTAAGTCCAATCCGGATTTGCACTCAAGGTTTATCTCACCAGAGGCTGCGCTTGAGATGATGACTGATGATACTTTGCTGGTCGTAGTCGATACTCACAAGCCATCTCTGGTTATCGAAGAAAGGCTGCTTCACCGGGCGGAAAGAGTCGTTATCATAGACCACCATCGCCGCGGCGAAGACTTCATCAAGAATCCTTTGCTTGTTTATATGGAGCCGTATGCTTCCTCAACAGCAGAGCTTGTGACGGAATTGCTGGAATATCAGCCTAAGCATGAAAAGATATCGATGATGGAAGCCACAGCATTATTGGCCGGAATCATAGTGGATACGAAAAGCTTCACTTTGCGAACCGGATCACGTACATTTGATGCCGCTTCCTACCTTCGTGGACAGGGAGCAGATACTGTGCTAGTCCAAAAATTCTTGAAAGAAGATGTTGAGACATACATCAGACGGTCAAGACTTATAGAAACGGTGGACTTCTATTACGATGGAGTGGCAATTGCCAAGGGTGAAGACGGTGTCATTTATGATCCTGTCCTTATCGCTCAGGCAGCCGATACCCTCCTGACGATGGATGGTGTCGTAGCATCTTTTGTCATCTCGAGAAGAAAAGATGACCTTGTTGGTATCAGCGCCCGGTCGCTTGGTGAAGTGAATGTCCAGATCATCATGGAGAATCTCCAAGGCGGAGGGCATTTAACAAATGCTGCCACCCAGCTTCCAGGAATCACGGTCGAAGAAGCTGAAAACAGTCTTAAAGCAGTATTGGATGAATACTTTGAAGGGGGAAAAGAATCATGAAAGTAATCTTTCTTAAAGATGTAAAAGGAAAAGGAAAAAAAGGTGAAGTGAAGAATGTAGCCGATGGCTATGCACATAACTTCCTTATCAAGCAAGGACTTGCTGTAGAAGCAACAAACTCCAGTGTGAGCCAGTTGGAGGGGCAGAAAAATAAAGAAAAGAAACAAGCCCAGGAAGAGCTGGAAGATGCGAAGAAATTGAAAGAGACACTGGAAGGCCTCACAGTCGAAATGAAGGCAAAATCCGGTGAAGGCGGACGTTTATTTGGATCAATCACAAGCAAGCAAATTGCTGATGAACTGAAGAAAAAGCATAAAATCAAAATTGATAAGCGCAAAATTGAAATGAACGATGCAATTCGTTCTCTTGGCTTTACAAACGTACCTGTTAAGCTTCATCAAGACGTTACAGCCACTTTAAAAGTCCATGTAACCGAAGAAAACTAATATTGGAAATAAATTTCACCGAAAAACGTGTTAAAATAGAATAGACTTATATAAATGTGATCTGGTAGGTAATGCCGATCACATTTTTTCTATGATTTAAAAATCCTTCTCTCAGGAGGTTTATCCATATATGAATGAAATCTTATCAAATCATGTTCCACCACAAAATATAGAAGCCGAACAGGCAGTGCTGGGTGCTATTTTCCTGGAGCCGAGTGCTCTTACCCAGGCATCTGAGTCCCTGATTCCGGAAGATTTTTACCGCAGCTCTCACCAAAAAATCTTCCATGTGATGCTGAAATTGAATGATTCCGGCAAAGCGGTTGATTTGATCACTGTGACGGAAGAGCTGTCAGCGGTGAAGGAATTAGAAGATGTTGGCGGGGTTTCTTATCTAAGTGAGCTGGCGGGATCCGTTCCTACAGCGGCCAATATCGAATATTACGCAAAAATTGTGGAAGAGAAGTCTTTATTGAGAAGATTGATCAGAACGGCCACGACAATTGCGCAGGATGGGTATTCGCGAGAAGATGAAGTCGATGCCCTCTTAAGTGAAGCAGAGAAAAATATCATGGAAGTTGCACAGCGGAAAAATGCCGGTGCATTCCATGATATCAAGGATGTACTAGTGAAGGCTTATGACAATATCGAACTCCTTCACAATCGTACCGAAGATGTTACAGGCATCCCAACCGGTTTCGCCGATTTGGATGAAATGACGGCTGGATTCCAGCGAAATGACCTGATTATCGTGGCGGCCCGTCCTTCCGTTGGTAAGACGGCCTTCGCTCTTAATATTGCCCAGAATGTCGCTGTGAAAACCGATGAGAACGTTGCGATCTTCAGTTTGGAGATGGGTGCCGAGCAGCTTGTCATGCGTATGCTGTGTGCAGAAGGCAATATCAATGCCCAGAACCTCCGTACAGGATCACTGACAGATGAAGATTGGCGCAAGCTGACGATGGCGATGGGAAGCCTTTCAAATGCGGGGATTTACATTGATGACACCCCTGGTATTAAAATTGGTGAAATCCGGTCTAAGTGCCGCCGCCTTAAGCAGGAGCAGGGTCTTGGGATGGTCCTGATCGACTACTTGCAGCTGATCCAGGGAAGCGGACGTTCCGGCGAAAACCGCCAGCAGGAAGTATCGGAAATTTCCCGTGAGCTCAAAGGTCTTGCCCGTGAACTTGAAGTCCCTGTCATTGCCTTATCCCAGCTTTCCCGTGGAGTGGAGCAGCGCCAGGATAAGCGTCCGATGATGTCGGATATCCGTGAATCCGGAAGTATCGAGCAGGATGCCGATATCGTGGCCTTCTTATACCGTGATGACTACTATGACAAAGAATCAGAGAATAAGAATATCATAGAAATCATTATCGCCAAGCAGCGTAACGGCCCGGTAGGTACGGTATCCCTTGCATTTGTTAAAGAATATAATAAGTTCGTCAACCTGGAAAGAAGGTATGATGACGCAGGTGTTCCGCCTGGTGCATAAAGAGCCGGAGAATTTTCTCCGGCTCTTTTTTATCTTTATGAGGCGTTGAGAGGAGGAGTTTCAATTTTCAATGGGTCG
Organism: Bacillus sp. AK031; assembly: GCF_053903065.1. Taxonomy (NCBI): domain Bacteria; kingdom Bacillati; phylum Bacillota; class Bacilli; order Caryophanales; family Bacillaceae; genus Bacillus; species Bacillus sp. AK031. Next base: position 23,691 of record NZ_CP096424.1, read on the forward strand.
GAAACGTGCTAATCGGGCCGTTGAGAGGAGACATTTCAGTTTTCAATGGGTCGGAAACGTGCTAATCGGGCCGTTGAGAGGAGACATTTCAGTTTTCAATGGGTCGAAAACGTGCTAGTCGGGCCGTTGAGAGGAGGGATTTCAGTTTTCAATGGGTCGAAAACGTGCTAATCGGGCCGTTGAGAGGAGGGATTTCAGTTTTCAATGGGTCGAAAACGTGCTAGTCGGGCCGTTGAGAGGAGGGATTTCAGTTTTCAATGGGTCGAAAACGTGCTAATCGGGCCGTTGAGAGGAGGGTTTCAGTTTTCAATGGGTCGAAAACGTGCTAATCGGGCCGTTGAGAGGAGAGATTTTCGTTTTCAATGGTCCTTAATTCCCAAAGCCCCTTTGATATAGAATAATTCTCCTCAAAACAGTTAATAGTTTCCCTTACACCTACACAAACTAAATAATAAGTGTGGAATTTTTACGAACAAATAAAATAACACATGTAAATAATGTTCGTGTTTTCGTTGACTTCTATCTCTTTCAACTGATAAAATGAGTATGTTTGATATAGAACGAATAATGAACCCTAGCGGAGGTGCTTGTTAATGTCTTCAGTAGTAGTTGTTGGAACACAGTGGGGAGACGAAGGAAAAGGTAAGATTACTGATTTCCTTTCAGAAAATGCTGAGGTAATTGCACGATATCAAGGCGGAAATAACGCAGGCCATACAATTAAATTTGATGGCGAAACTTATAAATTACATCTTATTCCATCAGGAATCTTCTATAATGAAAAAACATCAGTGATCGGGAACGGAATGGTTGTGGATCCTAAAGCTCTTGTAAAAGAACTCAAATATCTTCATGACCGGAATGTCACAACAGATAATCTTCGAATCAGCAATCGTGCGCATGTCATTCTTCCTTATCATTTGAAATTGGATGAAGTTGAGGAAGAGCGCAAGGGTGCCAACAAAATCGGTACGACAAAAAAGGGAATCGGACCAGCTTACATGGATAAGGCAGCCCGTATCGGAATCAGAATTGCCGATTTGCTTGATTATGAATCATTCAAAGAGAAATTATCAAGAAATCTTGAAGAAAAGAACCGTTTGTTAGAGCGTTTCTATGAAACAGAAGGGTTCCATATCGATGAAATCCTGGATGAGTATTACGAATATGGCCAGCAAATCAAACAGTATGTTTGCGATACATCAGTTGTATTGAATGATGCTCTTGATGAAGGACGCCGTGTATTGTTCGAAGGCGCGCAGGGCGTTATGCTTGATATAGACCAGGGAACATACCCATTTGTGACTTCTTCCAATCCGGTTGCCGGTGGAGTGACAATCGGTTCTGGCGTAGGGCCGACTAAGATCACTCATGTAGTAGGAGTATCGAAGGCATATACGACACGTGTCGGAGACGGTCCATTCCCTACGGAATTAAATAACGAAATCGGAGACCAGATCCGTGAAGTAGGACGCGAGTATGGCACAACGACTGGCCGTCCGCGCCGTGTCGGCTGGTTTGACAGTGTTGTGGTAAGACATGCCCGCCGTGTAAGCGGATTGACGGACCTTTCTCTTAATTCCATCGACGTACTGACAGGAATTGAAACCCTGAAAATTTGTACAGCTTATAAATATAACGGTGAGGTCATCAATGAATTTCCTGCTAACTTAAATATCCTGGCTGAGTGTGAGCCTGTATATGAAGAGCTTCCTGGCTGGACAGAAGACATCACAGGATGCAAAACATTAGGTGAGCTGCCTGCGAATGCCCGCCATTATCTTGAGCGCGTATCCCAGCTGACAGGTATCCCTCTTTCCATCTTCTCGGTAGGACCTGACCGTTCGCAAACTAATGTTGTAAGAAGTGTTTGGAGCTAATATAAAAAAGCATGAGGCTGCGGGCCTCATGCTTTTTTTATTTCTTACACGCAAAGGAATATCCGGCCAGAAAAGGAGTCATTTTTAAAGAGGGCTCCCTCTCCAACCATAACATTTGCTGCTTTTTATGAGAGTGTGTTACTCAGCGATTGAAAAATATCGTCATCACAGATTATGTACAATATATCTTCTGTATTGAGTCTCTTTTCTGCCGCATTGCTGAAATCCATATCTTCATTGACTGCAATTAAAACCGCACCCTTTTCAAACAAACCATGAGATGCATCCTTATAGGTGTTCCAATCCTTCAACGGAGAAAGTTCATGGATGTTTTTCCCGAATTTTTTACTCAGCAGCTGCCTGAATAAACCTGTCGTTCCCGGCTGCAGAGTCGCCTTGGCCATCAGTAAGGACACAGAGTCATTGGACAGGATAAAATCATCGACATCAATATGGTTAAACAAAGGGATATTTTTCTCCTCCATAACCTCTACAATCGAATGAACATTGCCGTTATGTTTTTTTGATAGGGCTTCGACTGCAGAAGCAACTAAAAGTGATTTTCCATCTGCAAGGACTGGCTGGGTAATACTCATGTCCGAGAAAATCGCAACACGGTCGGCTTTTAAGATATTTGCTTTTAACAGAACTTCTTCATCGGAAGCGTCTCCGCTGATGAAATGGACGTTTTCATGTGAAAAAGGTGTTGTTTCCAACTGATCAATCAAGACAATTTTTTTTTCCCGATTATGGGCAAGGACTTCCTTGATTGCTCTTCCTGTACGGGATGACCAGCCGATATAGACAAAATGTCCTTCCTTCTTATACAAAAGCTTCCCCTCCTTTTTTAACGTATTATAGGTCGCCAATGCGTCCATGATTTTGCTGATCAATAACCCGATAATTCCTATTCCAAATATAAAGAGGAAAATACCGAGCAGCCTGCCTTCCACCGTCAAGGGTGAATAGTCTCCATAACCGACAGTTGTCAGTGTTGTCATGGTCCACCAAAAGCCCTCGAATAATGTAGGAAAAGTATCGGGTTCTAATAAATGAATAGAAAAAGTCCCAAAAAGCACAATCACTAATGACATAAGGGCTATTACCCAAAAGTCCATTGTGGAGATTTTCTTCCATAGTCTTATGAAAATCGTCAAACATGTACACCTCCTGCTTTTTTCTTCCATATTAACATGAATTAGAAAGATCACTCAGGCTTTTTAGGAAATTTCTTTCGATGATTTAATTTACCAGTAAATGGATAAATGTGCATATCAGCATTTTTTTCGGACGCAAAGCTGTATAATGCGTGCGTATAAGTGAATAACCCCTGCGCAAAGTTGTATATCCTGTGCGTATAAATGTATATTGCCCGCACATTTAATTAAAGAGGGCAAAACCAGAGAAATTTCAAATAATATTTTTTGTTAAAAAAGGACTATTCTTCAATATGATAGTGTATTCATAGTGGATAATCCCTATGTTTAGACATAATTCATCTTTTTCGACATTATTTTTTAAAAAGTTATTGCCTAAAATCTAACTCATGTGATACTATTATCTTCGTTGCTCCTAACAAAACGGCCCATTGGTCAAGCGGTTAAGACACCGCCCTTTCACGGCGGTAACACGGGTTCGAATCCCGTATGGGTCACCAAGTTTTTTTACGAAGCGAAGCGGAGTAAAATAAACATCCTTAAAAAAAGCATCAGCGCAAGAGCGAAGCGGAGTAAAATAAACAACCTTAAAGTCGCGCAGCGAAGTGGAGCTTTAAAATCCCTTCAAAAAGCGAAAATGATCTTTTTGTTATTTTGACAAGATTTCTGCTCCTTGCATTAAGGACAGATATTTTGGTCAGTTGCTTCTGCTCCTTACATTAAGGACAGATATTTTGACTGACGTCAAAAATCTTTGGTCCGGTAGTTCAGTTGGTTAGAATGCCTGCCTGTCACGCAGGAGGTCGCGGGTTCGAGTCCCGTCCGGACCGCCATTTACATATTTACCGAAACTCCTTGGCTCAGTAGCTCAGTTGGTAGAGCAATGGACTGAAAATCCATGTGTCGGCGGTTCGATTCCGTCCTGAGCCATCACCTAAAAAGCATTGCGACGACATGACTCTCGCAATGCTTTTTTATTTTCTCTATAGATCTCTGCAGGCAAACAATTCCGAGTTTGAATAAGTCCTATAGCCCCTATACTATTTCCTATCTTCTTTCTCTTACCATTCCCCTAAATGTTACATCGAAAAGGCAGAATTTGTAACTTATTATACAATTATGTTACATTATGAAAACGTTTATCCGTATTTAACAGTTTTATGGTAGATTATAAAAGTATCATTTTAAATTAAACTTATTTTTTTAGGTAAAAGAGACTAGTATTTTGTTAGGCTTTAGTTTCTTTGTCTTTAGCTAGGAGGAAAGACCAGTGACTTGGAGAACACCCAATCATTCATCTAAAGAAGATAGTCCAAATAATATAATACATAAATCTGCTGCTCTATTAAAAAAGGCAGCTATTACAACATTAGCTCTTTCTACACTTACTTTTGGAGCAGTTTCCGCAAACAGTGAGGATTCTCAATTAAAGACGATCTATCATGTTTATATGGGTAAGGAGTATGTGGGCCCTGTAACTGATAAATCTGCAGTTGAGAAGGCCATTGAAAGCAAGCTTGAAGCAGAAGAAGAGAAATATGAATCTATTGAATTAGAAGTTGGACAAACAATAACATATATCCCTGAACAAGTCTTCAGGTCAACAGGCAGCAACGAAGCTGTCATTGAACAGCTTACTCAGAATGTTGAGGCGAAAGCAAAGGCTGTTTCCATCTCATTTGGAGATAAACCGGCTGTAATGGTTAAGGACCAGGACGAGGCTGATTTAACAATTGAGAAATTGAAACTTAAGTTCGTTTCGGAAGAAGAGCTGAAAGAGCTTGAAGAAGGAACAGCGGATTCTAATGAAGATTCTAATGAAGATTCTAAGCTATTATCAGTAAAAGTCTCTGAAAAAGTCGATTTCGGTGAAGCAAAAGCAGCGCCGGAAGAAATTTTGAGTGCTGATAAAGCGGTTGAATATCTTCTGAAGGGAACGCTTGAAGAAAAGAAGTACCTTGTTCAGGAAGGTGACGTGTTAGGAAATATTGCTGAAAAGCATGACTTGACCACGGGAAAGCTTCTTGAATTGAACCCTGGCTTAAATGAAGACAGCTTGCTTCAAATCGACCAGGAAATCAATGTAACGGTATACAAGCCTCTTGTTCATGTAACGGTTGAGAGAGAGAATGCAACTGTCGAGACGATTGCCTATGCAAAAGAAGTCATTGAAGATTCTTCTATGAACAAAGGCGATATCAGAGTGAGACAAGAAGGCCAGGAAGGCGAGAAGTCCGTCACATACCTTACGAAAGAAGAAAATGGCGTACAAGTCAACCGCACTGTAAAAGAAGAAAAGGTTACAAAAGAACCTGTGAAATATATTGTCCTTAAAGGAACAAAAGTAACTCCTTCCAGGGGTTCAGGCAGTTTTGTATGGCCTACAAACGGTGGATATGTCTCTTCGCGTGTCGGCCAGCGCTGGGGTAAAATGCATAAAGGAATCGACATTGCCCGTCCAAGCAACCTGACAATCAAAGCAATCGATAATGGAACAGTTGTATCAGCCGGCTGGGATTCTGGCGGATATGGAAATAAAGTGATTATCGACCATAATAACGGGTATAGATCTGTTTATGCTCATTTAAGCAGCATCCATGTTTCAGCTGGACAAACAGTATCTGCCGGTTCTTCTATCGGAAAGATGGGCCAAACAGGGCAGTCCACTGGTGTCCACCTGCACTTGGAAGTATATAAGAATGGTTCATTGGTTAATCCTTTAAGCCTCTATTAATATGACTTTAATAATTTCATGCCTCTGGCCGACCGGCTCAGGGGCTTTTTCTTTATAAAAATGGAGTTGTTATTCAGGTGTACATGCTGAAAATTAAATCTAATAACAAAACTGATTTGTTCTGTAATGCTATTTTTGTTATTAGTGAATCAGGAACCCGAATATAGAAAAACACTTTTCTTAGTTATGGAAAATCAATGTTTCAGTGAAATATAGAATCAACTATTGATTGGAGCGGAAGGTGTGCGACCTCCTGCGGGATTCGCGGGACAGGTGAGACCAAGGTTACGTACCCACTGGAACGTAACCCCGCAGGCGAATCCAGCTCCAGCGGCCAGCGACTAGCAGATTTCGGTCTCTCTCCTTGCGATAAGTCATCATCGAATCACTTTGTTCTTCGTGATTCCTTTATCTCATACGAGAGCCCTCCAATCTGTACGTCGCTAAACGGCCGCTTCCGCTTTTTATGAAGCTGAGGAGGCTCACCGCCCGCCCCGCGGAGTCGCACCTGGAGCGGAAATCAGGCAAATCAACCTAAGTAGTTCCATAAAAACTAGATCAATCATTACTAAAGCTATAAAAATAAAGAAAAAGTCTACAAAGAGAGCATTAGGGAAAGATTACAATATAAAGACATTACCATTGTCATCCCATATAAAAGATGAATTAATACCGATAAAATGATAAATTAGAAACAACTATAAAAGTTAATAAGCTTTCAACCTGCATGACTAAGGGTTACTGCTATTCCTGAAATAAAGTCTATTAAGAGATAAAGGAGATTAGGGACTATGGATAAGAAAATACTTGTTGTAGACGATGAGAAACCGATTGCGGATATATTGCAGTTCAATTTAAAGAAGGAAGGCTATGAGGTCCATTGTGCTTATGATGGCGATGAAGCTGTCAAAATGGCTGAAGAGATCAAGCCGGATCTTGTCCTGCTTGATATCATGCTTCCTAACCGCGATGGAATGGAAGTCTGCCGGGAAATCAGAAAAAAGTATGAAATGCCAATCATCATGCTGACTGCAAAAGATTCAGAGATCGATAAAGTCCTTGGCCTTGAATTGGGTGCAGATGATTATGTCACTAAACCATTCAGCACCAGGGAACTGATTGCAAGGGTCAAAGCTAACCTGCGCCGCCATCAGCATGGGGCTTCACAGCAGGCTGATGAAGCGGGAAGCAATGAAATTGCAGTCGGTTCCTTAGTGATCCATCCTGATGCCTATATCGTATCGAAGCGGGGAGATACCATTGAACTTACTCACCGCGAATTCGAACTTCTTCACTACCTGGCCAAACATATCGGCCAAGTGATGACACGTGAACACCTTCTTCAAACGGTATGGGGATATGACTATTATGGAGATGTGAGAACAGTTGATGTGACAGTACGCCGTTTACGTGAAAAAATTGAGGACAACCCAAGCCATCCTAACTGGATCGTAACAAGAAGAGGAGTCGGCTATTATTTACGCAATCCGGAACAGGAGTAATTAAATGAAGAAAGTAGGCATCACCCGTTCGATACATTTAAAGTTCGTCTTGATTTATGTGCTGCTGATCCTTTTGGCTATGCAGATCATTGGAGTGTACTTCGTCCGTGAACTTGAAAATAAATTGATCACCAATTTTACGAGCAATATCAAAGAAAATGTAAAATTTTTAGAGTATAACCTCCGTGAAGAAATGCTTAAGGAACGTACGGAAGAGGAAGCGGATCTTGAGCAGGATATCGACGACATCCTTTCCGACTTCTCGGGGGCAGATGTCTCAGAAGTGGTTGTTATTGACAGCAAGTACCGCATCCTTGGTTCTTCTAAAGACGAAAGCCTGGATACTGTCGGACAGAGAACAACGAATACAATGGTAAAGCGTGTGTTAGCAACGGGAAAAGAGATGGATGAAGCTTATCTGGATAACGAGACAGGTAAACGCATCTGGGTCTATACTTACCCGATTACCAACAACAGTGAGGAAATCGGGGCCATATATCTGATAGCAAAAATTGAAAATGTATACCAGCAGTTAGATGAAATCAATGATATTTTTTCAAACGGAACAGCGATTGCCCTTATCATCACAGCGATTCTTGGTGTTCTTCTTGGACAGACAGTCACAAGGCCGATTTCTGATATGAGAAAACAGGCCCTTGCCATGGCCAAAGGGAATTTCTCCAGGAAGGTCAAGGTATATGGCTATGATGAAATTGGACAATTGGCCATTACCTTTAACAACCTGACGAAAAGGCTGCAGGAAGCACAGGCAACGACTGAAGGAGAAAGAAGGAAATTATCATCCGTCCTTTCCTATATGACGGATGGGGTTATTGCCACAGACCGCAAAGGCAGAGTGATATTGATCAATGATCCCGCAGCAAAGATGTTGAATGTTTCACGTGAAACAGTCTTGTCACAACCCCTTGTTTCTCTGCTTGGATTGGATGAAAATTATACATTTGAGGATTTATCTAACGAACAGGATTCTATCATTTTAGATTACAGTACGAAAGAACAGCCATATATTTTAAGAGCAAACTTTTCTGTGATTCAAAAAGAAACAGGTTTCGTAAATGGAATCATTACCGTTCTTCATGATATTACCGAGCAGGAAAAGATTGATATGGAAAGAAGGGATTTTGTTTCAAATGTTTCTCATGAACTCAGGACTCCTTTGACGACAATGAGAAGTTATTTAGAAGCACTTGCAGAAGGGGCTTGGCAAGATGAAGAGATTGCTCCGCGTTTCCTCAGTGTAACCCAAGATGAAACAGAGCGGATGATCCGCCTTGTCAATGATCTGCTTCAACTTTCCAAGATGGACAGCAAAGATTATCGTTTTAATAAAGAGTGGATAGAATTTGTCGGCTTTTTCCATCAGATTATTGACCGCTTTGAAATGTCCAAAAGCCAGAATGTCACGTTTAAAAGAAAACTTCCGGACAAAGCACTTTTTGTAGATATTGATAAAGATAAGCTGACCCAGGTACTGGATAATATCATTTCCAATGCATTGAAGTATTCCCCTGAAGGCGGCTTGCTTACTTTTAAAGTTGAAGAGAAAGATGAAATGATCCAAGTCAGCGTATCAGATCAGGGGCTGGGCATACCGCAAGATAACCTCAGCAAAATCTTTGAGAGGTTCTATCGTGTAGACAAAGCCCGTTCCAGACAAATGGGAGGTACCGGTTTAGGTCTTGCCATTGCGAAGGAAATGATATCAGCTCATGGAGGAAACATATGGGCTGAAAGTAAGGAAGGCACAGGGACAACCATTTCATTTACTCTTCCTTATGACAGTACACAAGAGGATGAATGGCAATGAAGTATGAACAAATAAAATCTATCATTCTTACTCTCCTCGTCGTTTCAAGTGTATTTTTGACTTGGAGTTTATGGACATACCAGCCGAATTTAGAACCTATTGAAGAGAATAATGTTACAGAGGATATTTTAATTAGTAGTACAAAGGAAATCAGTGAGACAGTACTTCCATATAAATTGCTCTATCACCGGAACGGCAATACTTTTGGCAGCCACAGTCAATTTGAAATAAAGAGCATGGTCAATCAAATGTCATCCTGGGATATCTATGAGATCACTGATATCTCAGGTTCTTTGACAGACGCTGAATTCAAGGAACTGGTTCATGGGGAAGACAGGGTGGAGATCATCCTTCCTGATGTTGTTTCCTTCCAAGTGTATAATGGGATATTAAAGTTTCAGGATAATGCTCTTCCAAATGACCTTTTTGACAGAATCGTTGTAAAAACAAAAAATGATTCCGACGATTTTGCAAAGGTTTACTTTGTTTCATATGGCAAACAAAAAGTATATGAAAGCCGGATCAATAGTTCGGCCTTACAAGCTTTCAGGGAAAATTTCGTCTTTAAAGCTCTGAGCCATGATGAGTATTTCGGTCATGATTTTTCAGAAAAGAGGCGGATTTACTTGCCTGAAAACTCGTTGGAGATGAACAGCTATAGTTACATTACAGCGCAATTCCCCTTTAAACAATTTGTCGATGCTTTATTCAGCAATCCAGCTTTGGTCAGCAATGAGCTGACCAATACTGGGGAGGAATATAATGATGATACCAGTCTGATGAGGGTGAAGTTTAATTCTAAGACATTTTCTTTTGTCAACACTGAGGAAGAAGCAGATGGAGAAGCGAGTGTGACCAGTTTAATCATGCAGACAACCGATTTTATTAATGATCACGGCGGTTGGCCTACAAGTCCTGTAGATTATCAGTATTTCAGCATCAGTAAGCCGCAAAGGGTGGTTCAATACCGGATGTTTGTTCATGATCTGCCTGTTTTTAATGAAAGCGGCATGGCCGAAATGAATACAGTGCTGGGGAAGGTGAACATTTATAAATATTCAAGGTCGTATATAAGGCCAACAGATATGCTTCCTCAAGCGACTAAAAGCGTTACGCTTCCATCAGGTGTTGAAGTCATCAATCGATTGTTAAAGGATAATAACAATCCAGATCAAATTGAAGCAATCATACCAGGCTTTAAGCTTTCCAATGATCCAAATGCTGGTGTTTCAAATGCCGTTCTTCTTGAACCTGCATGGTATTACAAGTATGCCGGTGCCTGGATACGTATACAGACAGAAGATGTTGGGGGGGTTCCTCTTGGATTGGAATAAAACGAAAACGATTTTCATCATCGTCTTTCTTATCCTGGATATTTTCCTGTTAACCCTCTTCATAAACAAGTATAATGAAAGTCAGTATGCTTTCCTTGGTGAATCAAAACTTGAGGACAAGCTGAAAGGTGACAATATCAAGTACGAGCAGCCACTGTTGAAAGAGCCTGAAAAACAGCCTTACCTAAACGCTGTGACCAAGGCATTCACAGAAGAAGATATAGACGGCCTGGAGAACCAGGCAGCCGAAATTATTGATTCGACAACAATCACTTCTAAGCTTGGTGATAACCAGTATGTATTAAGTGAAGACTTCAAGCCGGAAGAATTGACGGAATTTATTAAGGAAAATATTCTTTATGGTGATAGATATGCATTTTGGGAAATAGACGAGGAACAGCAGCGAATTCTCTATTACCAGACATACGAAGGGAAGCCTCTTTATAAAAACATTAATGGAGAGCTGGCGATTTACTATAACGAAAACCGGGAAATTGTATCATACAGCCAGACGTTAATGACAAGCTTTGAAGAGTTTACTGATAAGAAAAATGTCATCCCTCCAATGCAGGCAATTGAAACGTTGTATTATAAAGAAAATCTAGAGCCTGACAGCTCGATCGCCAGCCCGGAGATGGGTTTTTATACGTTAGTCCCTGAGGCAGAAAGACAGGTATTGACGCCAGCATGGCACTTTACTGTCACTAAGGACGGAGAGGAAGAACATTATTTCCTCAACGCCTTTGAAGGGCAAATCATCGAGTTTACAAATACAGAAAAAGAAATACTGGAGTGAGAGAAATGTCTATGCATTTTAGTGTACTTGCCAGCGGAAGTACTGGAAATGCGATTTATGTTGAAACAGACCAGAACTCATTCCTTGTGGATGCTGGTTTGAGCGGTAAACAAATGGAAGGTTTGTTTCAGAAGATTGATCGCAGCATTAAAGATTTATCGGGGATATTCGTTACACATGAGCACAGTGATCATATAAAGGGAATTGGAATTCTTGCCCGTAAATATGGACTTCCAATTTACGCAAACGAGAAAACATGGAAAGCAATGGAGCCTTTAATCGGCAATGTTCCTTTGGAGCAGAAGTTTGAATTCAGCATGGAAACGGTCCAGTCGTTCGGCTCACTAGATATTGAATCATTTGGCGTTTCGCATGATGCAGCTGAACCGATGTTCTATACCTTTCATCATGAAGGCCGGAAATTGGTCTTAGTGACAGACACTGGATATGTAAGTGACCGTATGAAAGGCATCATTTCTAATGCGAACACGTATGTATTTGAAAGCAACCACGATGTCGATATGCTCAGAATGTGCCGCTACCCATGGAGCATCAAACGCCGTATCCTCAGTGACGTCGGACATGTATCTAATGAAGATGCGGCCATTGCTATGAGTGAGGTATTTGGCGATCAAACGAAGAGCATATACCTTGCCCATTTAAGTAAAGATAACAATATGAAAGACCTTGCCCGTATGAGTGTTTCTCAAACATTGGAAACCAAGGGAATCAAAGTTGGCGAGCAATTCGACCTGCTTGATACGGACCCTAAAATTCCTACCGCACTTACAGCAGTCTGATTATGTTTTAGGTGGAATGATCAGGGAAGATAAAAGATGAAAGCACTCGCTGCTTTCATCTTTTTTTATCTTCATGTTGTTTGAGAAGATTTAATAATAAGAGGCTTATGAGTGGATAAATCCGAAAAAATTTTATAAAATTTAAGCAAATTTCCATTTTACCTGACTATATTTTTGACTATGTAGGAAAAATATTAGAGATGTATAGGAAAGGGTGTATCAGTAGATGGGCTATTACGACCAGGATTACGAAAATACGAGATCTAAACAGAAAGGAAACCGTGGAGGATACTTTCTCGCCAGTCTTCTAGGAATCATATTAGGTGCTATTCTTGTCATTGTTGCCTTACCCCAATTAAGTGATTGGGATGTCCTTCCGTACGATCCTGACAGAAATTTAGCAGAAACCGATAAAGCTTATCATGATGGACAGAATGCAGATGCAAGAAATCTTTCTGTCGATGTGACCACTGACGTTACAGCAGCAGTTGAAAAAGCGGGAGATGCTGTTGTAGGAATCAGCAATATACGTTCTCAAAGCTTTTGGGAACAGACTGGACAGGAGGCAGGAACTGGCTCAGGAGTCATTTATAAGAAAGCTGGAGGAAAGGCCTACATAGTGACGAACTTTCATGTTATTGAAGGCGCTGATCAGTTGGAAGTGACACTTTCTGACGGCTCGAAGCTTTCTGCCGAATTAAGAGGCGGCGATGTATGGACGGATCTGGCTGTGCTTGAAGTAGATGGAGGTCCAATCAAAGATGTTGCCGAATTCGGCAATTCCGATGAATTGAAGACAGGTGAGCCGGTTCTTGCAATCGGGAATCCTTTGGGGCTGTCATTCTCGGGATCCGTCACACAAGGGATTATATCAGGGCTTGAACGTACGATTCCGGTGGATGTCAATCAGGATGGAATGGAAGATTGGCAGGCAGAAGTTCTCCAGACAGATGCCGCCATCAATCCGGGGAATAGTGGTGGAGCCCTCGTTAATATCGCAGGTCAACTGGTTGGAATCAATTCAATGAAAATTGCTCAGGAGGCAGTTGAAGGAATTGGCTTGGCTATTCCTATTAACGCAGCTCAGCCGATCATTGAAGACTTAGAGGAGTTTGGTGAAGTAAAACGTCCTGCTATGGGAGTTACATTGGAGAATGTCAACGAAATTACGGCGTATCACCAGCAGGAGACATTGAATCTGCCAGAGAATGTTAAAGATGGCGTCATGATCCGCCAGGTGGTTCCAAACTCTCCTGCTGCCCAAGCCGGACTTCAGGAACTCGATGTAATCGTTGAACTCGATGGAGAAAAAATCACCGATATCATCGCTCTTCGCAAACATTTATATAATGAGAAAGATGTCGGCGAGCAAATGGAAGTGACGATATATAGAAATGGCGAGCTTCAAGAAGTATCAATGAGGCTGACAGATGAGTCACGTCTGTAATGTGGATAACTTAATAAGCAGGTTAGTGCCCAGCACTTTCCTGCTTATTTTTTTAATGATATGATGACTTGTGGATAAATTAAAATGAATGAAATCATTTACAGAGCGGAGGGAAAACATGATATATTGCTGTACTGAACACGTTGAGTTAGCAATGGACATCATTGTGGATGAATATGAAGTTGCTCCAAAATTAGAACAATTAACAGGAAATGAAGACTTATCCACAAATTGTGAGTATTGTGAGAATAAAGCGGAATATATTGTGGCGAACTAATATTCTCCATACGATATATGGATGTTGCTGTGGATATGTGGATAACATCTGTGGATAACGTGTTTGTAAATCGGTTGTAAAGCGAGTGTGAATTGTGAATATCTCAATAGTGACGGTTGGAAAGTTGAAAGAAAAATATCTCAAGCAGGGAATAGATGAATATTTAAAACGTTTGAGTGCATACGCTAAAGTTGAAATCATTGAAGTTTCCGATGAAAAAGCCCCGGAAGAATTAAGTGAGACGGAAATGATGCAAGTCAAAGGCAAAGAAGGCGAACGGATCTTGAGCAAGATTTCCCCGGATACCCATGTCATTGCATTGGCCATCGAGGGAAAAATGAGAACGTCAGAAGAACTGGCCGATAATCTGGATAAGCTCGCTACATATGGGAAAAGCAAGGTGGCTTTTGTCATCGGTGGATCATTGGGATTGAGTGATGAAGTCATGAAGCGGGCGGATGAAACTCTTTCTTTTTCGAAGATGACGTTTCCCCATCAGTTGATGCGGTTAGTATTGGTCGAGCAGATTTATCGGGCTTTCAGGATTAATCGGAATGAACCTTACCACAAATAATAATTGTACAGAAAATGAATTCAATAAATGCAGAAAGAGACAGGTACTGCCCCCTGTCTCTTTCTGCATTTATTGACCTTCTTACAATCTCACAGGTACTTGAACTAAGTCCCGAATACTCCCATCCCGCGCACTTCTTGTGTAAACCCATATTTCACCTGATTGAGAAGCCGGCTGCTGATCAAATGATATTTCAGTTGAAAAGGATCCATATGCAGGAGCACCTGCTGTTGTTTGAATAGGTGATTCATCTTTTACAATTTGGCCATTTTGATCAACAATCCGGTAGAGAATAGCCCCCTCGAAGGCACGTGCATAACCTGTAAGCTTCTGCCCTTCTTGTACCCTTCTGCCTGGAAGCGGTTGAAATACAGCAATATTATTTGAAGTTGGAAGCGGAATAATGAGCTGATAACCAGGGAAAATGACATCAGGAGAGATTCCCGGGCGTTCACGATTGGATTCAAGTAATGTTGATAAAGATATTCCAAAGCGTTGAGCGATTTTGTTTAATGTGTCCCCTTGTTCGACTAAATATATGAGAGCCGGCACTCGAAGAAGCTGATTTTGGTAAATGAGGTTGGGATTAATGATCTGCGGATTTATTCCTTGAAGTAATCCCACCGTTGTTGAATACCGTCTGGCTATCTGCTGCAGTGTTTCTCCACTGCTGACGATGTGATTCACTTGTCTCTTACCAGGTTTTGAAATAACCAGAACTTGACCGGGAAAGATAAGATAGGGATCTGTCACAGGAGGGTAGACCGCATTTGCGTCAACGAGGAGCGGCACGGTCCCTCCTATACCTGAAGCAATCGAATACAAGGTGTCTCCCTGTTTAATTGTATAGACAATGGAAGTACCCTCAACAATAGGCATACTATCACTCCTACGTTCATTTTCTTCTTCCTGATCAGGATATTCGTCTACATCAAAAGCGGTGATTAAAATAATTACCACCAAATCCATTTCTATCTACTCATCAGCATTGTTTACCATCGTTAATAGATTAAAGGAGTTTTATGTCAGGTAAAAAGCACTAAATCTCGTTGTATACAAAAATGTAAACAAGTACACAATGTGTATTCTTGATGTGTACAATCCTGTGTACGTGTATACAAAGGTGTACACAACCTTGTAAATCAACATGTATACGAGGTGTGTTTGTTGTATACAAATCTGTAAACTTGTATTCTTTTTGACTACATCTAAGGTCTTATTGACGTTTATAGGAATCTGCTATAATCTGTAAGTATATTCAGAAAATTTAATAGATTGAAAGGATGATTTGGTGAGCGTATCCAGAGTTGCAGCTATCGATGTAGGAAATGATTGTGTGAAGGCTTTATTTGGAAAGTTGGATTATGAACTATATCTGCCGAATGTCATTGCGAGGGATACAGAGGATCGGCCAGTAATCGGCATTGAAGAATTAAATGAAAAAGATCCACTCGACGGTATACATATCCGCGTCCACTCCCCTGCCCTTAAAGAAAATAACATTATCTATCGAGTAGGAAGCCTGGCAACCAAAAGTGACAATGCAACTGAATTAGATCCGGGCAGTACCAAATCTGAGGAAGACCAAACCCTTGTCATGCTGTTCGCAGCGTTGGCTTTGGATGCAGTCCGTAATAATGAGTCTGAATCTCCAAATAAAAACAAGAGTGTAATAGATGCCAACTATACCCTTGGAACCGGATTGCCACTAAGGGAAGTGAAGGAAGGAAAAGATGTTGGATATCGGGCCCAGCTGTTAGGATCCGTCCACCAGGTGGAATTCCTGATCACTCCTAAACACCAAGGGAAAAAAGTAAATATTAAATTCGATCAAGTTAAGGTATATCCTGAAGGTTTTGCTGCTTATATCAATCTGGTAATGGACAATAATTTAAATATCATTAACAGGGATTTAATCGATAAAAGAATTCTTATCCAGGATATTGGCGGTTTATCAACGGATATTGCCGTCATAAAAAATAGAAATGTAGATGACGATAAAGCACAGGGCTTTAATATCGGTATCTCAGAATATTTAGAAGCGATCAGGGAAGAAATCAGGACAAAACATGGGATTGAATTAGACAGCAGAAGAGATGTTGTGGACATCATCACAAGAAAAAATGACCGCAATCATATCATGGTAAAAGGAAGCCGGACAAGCGTCCATGATATCACCGACCGGATTCTCCTCGAACTGGCTAAGAAACAATATCGCTTTTTGCGAAATGTATGGCAGAAAAACTCCCAAACGGAAATCTGCTATTTTGTAGGCGGCGGGGCAGCGGTTTTGAAGGATTATCTCAAGACTTTAAACAACAATCTCGATGGATATAATATCGAATTCTTTGAAGATGAAAAAGAAAGCATCTGGATGATGGCGAATGCTTACTATAAACTCATTTCCGATTTTGTTAAAAGTAATGAGAAACAGAAAAAAGAAAGTGACGCCAAAAAACAAACGGTATCCAATTAAGGTGGTTTTATGAAAAATACCGGAGTGACCAGGATTCAAAGAGGGCAGGCCATCACCTTCCGCCTGCCAGCAGACACGCCTGACCATATTATCAAGCAGCTGCAAACGATGAAAGAAAGGGAGAGAAGAAATTTTTCCAGTAAAATTGCCGAGATGGTGCTCGAAGGCGTAAACCATTCTCTTTCTAAAGAAAAAGAACTGATTACCATCCCTCTTCCCAAACAGTTAACGAAAGAACAGCGAAATTGGCTGCGGCACTCCCATTCCGAGGCTTTATTGGGCAGCATCGTCCATCAGTTATTAGCTGACCCGGTACGGGCGGCATCGGTCCTGGCCTCTCTTAACAGCAATGCCCTGGATATAGATGAAGCACTCTATTTACAAGAGCATCCTGTAGATACTCTAAGAAAAAAGAGCGCGATGCCAGAGGATATGCTGGATGATGATTTAAATGAAGTTAACGAACAGCCAATATCACAAGCAATAGAGGAACAGGAAGATGATTTAGCAGATTTTAATTGGGAAGAGGCAAAGCAGCAAATAGCTGCCTCACATGAAGAGACCCCTGTTGAAGAGGACAAAGATAGTTTACTTGGTAGTTTTCTGTCTCACATGAATAAGTAAAAAAAGAAAATAGAAAAAGCAGGCAGTTCTACAAATTTAATAAAAAAGCTGTAAACTGACGCCAAAGCCTTAAGCATTGATATTGGGCTTTGGTATTTTTTGTGTCCGCAGAATAACTTATCATTTTTTTACAAGTTACTTTATATCGTTTATAATTATCAGATAACAGTTTTCTAAAAATCTAATAAATTATTTAAATATACTATAAAGATAGGTATAATTAAAATAGAAAAGGTCTTGTCCTATGGGACGCCTTTCTTTTTGAGAATAGTAATTAGCAGGAGCGCCTGCTCTTTTTGCAAATATAGGGATAAGGATGGGTGTAATGAGCAGCATACAGAAGAAAACAGACGTTATTTTAATCGGTGCTGGTGTCATGAGTGCAACATTGGGTTCATTACTGAAAGAGTTGGCACCTGAATGGGAAATAAAAGTATTTGAGAAGCTCGCAGATGCGGGTGTGGAAAGCTCTAACGAATGGAATAATGCCGGTACGGGCCATGCTGCATTGTGTGAGCTTAACTATACTTCTGAAAAGCCTGACGGGTCTATAGATATCAGCAAAGCGATCAAAATCAATGAACAATTTCAAGTTTCCAGACAGTTTTGGTCTTTTCTTGTTAACCGCAGCCTGATTCGTAATCCCGAGGAATTCATCATGCCGATTCCCCACATGAGCATGGTGCAAGGGGAAGACAATGTGAATTTCTTGAAAAATCGTTTTAAAGCGCTTTCAAATAGTCCTTTGTTTCAAGGAATGGAATTCTCTGAAGATCCTGAAAAACTAAAGGAATGGATTCCACTTATCATGGAAGGCCGTACTTCAAATGAACCGATAGCGGCAACTAAAATCGATTCTGGAACAGATGTGAATTTCGGTGCTTTAACCCGTATGTTATTTGACCACTTGAAGACTCAAAATGTTGAAGTCAACTACAGGCACGGTGTCGAGGATATTAAACGTTCCAGCGACGGAGACTGGGAAGTGAAGGTCCATAATATCGAGGAAAGCAGAATCGAACATCATACTGCCAAGTTTGTCTTCATCGGCGGAGGCGGCGGAAGTCTGCCGCTGCTGCAAAAAACCGGTATACCAGAGTCCAAGCGTATTGGCGGATTCCCTGTAAGCGGACTATTTTTGGTGTGCAACAATCCGGAAGTCGCTGAACAACACCATGGAAAAGTATATGGAAAAGCTAAGGTAGGGGCGCCGCCAATGTCTGTTCCGCATCTGGATACAAGATATATTGACGGTAAAAAATCGCTGCTGTTTGGCCCGTTTGCCGGCTTTTCACCTAAGTTCTTAAAGACAGGTTCCAACTTAGACTTATTAAAGTCTGTCAATCCGAATAATGTTCTCACTATGCTGTCTGCAGGCATGAAGGAAATGGCTTTGACAAAGTACCTGATCCAGCAAGTACTGCTATCCCATGAGAAGCGTATGGAAGAACTGCGCGATTTCATCCCGAATGCCAAAAGCGATGAATGGGATATCGTGGTGGCAGGCCAGCGTGTTCAGGTTATCAAAGATACTGAAACTGGCGGCAAAGGGACACTTCAATTCGGTACGGAAGTTGTCAGTGCGGCTGACGGCTCGATTGCCGCATTGCTTGGTGCATCTCCGGGTGCTTCTACTGCTGTCAACGTCATGTTAGAGTTATTTGAAAAATGCTTCCCAGAGCATATGAATGAATGGGAACCAAAACTCAAGGAGATGATTCCTTCTTACGGGGTTTCACTATCCGAAAACCCAGAGCTTTTCCGGGAAATTCATGCTTCAACGGCGAAAACGCTGGGTTTATGCGGGAAAGAAGAACATGCGTATAATTAAATAAAGTTAAAAGAACCTTCAATCTCTGGATTGAAGGTTTTTTTAGTAGTGAGGAGGGTGGTTCGGACTTTTGGTTAATCGGAGGCAGAATCGGTGCCTCGTTCGGACAGGAAAACGCTAAAGGGAGTAAGTAGAGTCCGAATGCGGGGGTGATTCGGACAGAAATGGATCGGGAAGGCTGTTTTGAGTCCGAATCGGTTCCACATTCGGACAGAAAAGCGCTAAAAGGAGTAAGCAGAGTCCGAATGCAAGGTTGATTCGGACAGAAATGGATCGGGAAGGCTGTTTTGAGTCCGAATCGGTGCCACATTCGGACAGAAAAGCGCTAAAGGGAGTAAGTAGAGTCCGAATGTGGGGGTGATTCGGACAGAAATAGAACGGTAAAGGTGGTTTGAGTCCGAATCGGTGCCACATTCGGACAGAAAAGCGCTAAAGGGAGTAAGCAGAGTCCGAATGCAAGGTTGATTCGGACAGAAATGGATCGGTAAAGGTGGTTTGAGTCCGAATCGGTGCCACATTCGGACAGAAAACAGCCAAAAGAAGTAAGTAGAGTCCGAATGCGGGGGTGATTCGGACAGAAATAGAACGGTAAAGGTGGTTTGAGTCCGAATCGGTGCCACATTCGGACAGAAAACAGCCAAAAGAAGTAAGTAGAGTCCGAATCCGGCTCTCATTCACAGCCACTGACTTAAAAAGAGGAGAAATCAAAATGTTCTCACTCATAGTAAGTATCTTGTGTATTCCCTAGAGAAGTATAGTGCCTGTTTAAGATTCTGCTTAGGGTTCTCTTATTTAACTCCACGTCACACCAATGATAAATAGCTTGGGTAGTTAGTTTGCGGTCGGGAAACAGAAGCTGAAACTCTCTGATACTTCTTAAGAGAGCATTTTCGAATGTTTCGTGTTCTCCGCAACTTGCACATTGGAAGCGTTTATTGTTTTTAAAAATTGCAAATGCCCTGCATATTTTACAATAGACCCCCTTTTGAAGGTGATCATAATAATATTCCGGGAACATCTCAAATGGATTTTTTGTTTGATGCAAAGAGACTATTTTCTCAGCTAGTCTTGTGTTTTTTTCTTTCAATGCCGGCTGTGGTATTTCCAATTTATTCAAGAATTGATTGAGCTGGGTTGGGAAGATAATAGATTGATTTATCGGAGCTTGATAGAGGGTGAATTCAGGGTTGATAAAGATAACATAGGCTTCTACAATATAATCTTCTTTGAGGAATTGCAGTAGCTGACGGAGCAAAGTGGCACTCCTTTGTAATTGGTTAAGGGGATTTTTATATTCTTTTCCATTAGATGCCGCAAAGAGTTTATCTGAGTCCAGGTAGAAGTCTCCTTGGAAATTCTTAATTTCTAACAAGTGGATAATGCCTTCAGAAAGTATCAATGTATCGATTTGAAAGAAAGATTTGTTAACCTCCAGCAGCAAGCCGTTCAGAAAATGCCGACTATCATACAGATGATGTGATAGCAGATCAAAATTCACCTCTCCCTCATATCCTTTTTCAAGGTTTGAATAATGTAGTTTGTCTTTTTTGGATAAAATCATTCTCGTGTTCAAACTTCTCATAGCCAATAATTCATCAGATTCAGTTCGACTTTTTAGTAACATTTTCCACCTCCGCTATTTATTATACTAAAGTCTATTCTAATAAAGAAAGATAAAAGTAAGACCTCGTACTCCTCTTTCCTTACAACCTCAAATACTATATTCATAGATTCTTAGTTTGGCAGGAATAAAGACCATGGTTAAAGAAATAAATTGAATACTATATAAAAAGTTTTGAAGGGTGATAGCAATGGAAGAAGTAACAAAAGCAATTCAAGATGGATATCCCGAGGATTTCGCATGGTGTTATGGCTGCGGCCGGATGAATGAACATGGCCACCATTTCAGGACAGGCTGGAATGGGGAAAAGACCGTGACGATCTATGAGCCAAAAGAAGAGCATATGGCGATGCCCGGCTTTATATATGGCGGACTGGTAGCTTCATTGATTGACTGCCATGGGACCGGTTCGGCAGCGATTGCCTTGCATCATAAAAATGGGCACCAAATAGGTGATGAAGCAGAAACTCCCCGCTTTGTGACCGCTTCTTTAAATGTGGATTTCATAAAGCCTACGCCTGCTGGAGTTCCCTTGAAAGCATATGGCAAGGTACAAGAGATTCATCCAAAGAAATGGAAAGTTAAAACGGAAGTGTTTGCCGATGGCATTCTTTGCGCCCGCGGCGAAGTGACGGCTGTCGTCATGCCGGCTTCTTTTAAACAAAATTGAAAAACAGGAAACTACCTTTCTTTGATTGACAATTTCTGCAACTTTCACTATGCTAAAGATAACTGAATACGGAAAGAATAGGTTTGATTTACTGAAAGAATAGAAGTAAATCATTAAAAGGGAAGACCGGTGAAATTCCGGCGCGGTCCCGCCACTGTATATGGGAGTTTTCTATTAAAATACCACTGTCCAACGATGGGAAGGTGATAGAAAGCGTTGATCATGAGCCAGGAGACCTGCCTATTTTTGACGCCATTCGACCTACGCGGATAGGGAGGTGTACAACGTTTCTGGCATTATGCTGTCTTGCGTAATGACATCGGAATCATACAATGTACACACATCTCTTAGAATAGGGGTGTATTTTTTTTGCTTAAAATAAAACATAGGGGAGAGTTTGCAATGAATAAGGGAATTATGCAGCGTTTGGCGGTTCTATTTACCGTGCTCATGCTCGTTGTTGGCAACCTGGCGTTCGTTCAGCCGGCTGCTCATGCTGCTGCACTTGATAATGCAGTGACAATTAAGGCGATTGATGAAAACGGCGAGGTTGTTTTACCATTGACGGCCTTGGAGATAGAAGAAGGGGATACGGCTTTTGATATATTGAAGGAAGCCGGTGAGAAAAACAATGCAGAAATCCAAGCAACTATGGGTGAATACGGGGCTTTTATTTCTGGCATTGGAGGAGCTTCTCCAACAGGGGATGCTTACTGGTCTTTCAATATTAATGGAGTAAGTGCACAGGTCGGTGCTTCTACACACCAGGCTGTAGGCGGTGACCATTACCTGTTTGCTATTACAGAATGGCCAAATCCTTCTGTAACAGCCAAAGTATCTGTCACTGGAAAAGATGGAGCTGAAATTATTTCTGCAGAACCAGTAGAACTGATGCAAGGAGCCAGTGCATATGGCGCTTTAATCCAGGCGGCTGCAAAACATGATGTATCTGTACAAGCGACTGTTGATAACACATTCTTTACGTATATCAATAATGTCAACAATACAGATCTTGGTGCTAATGATTATTGGAGTGTCGGTGTTAACGGCAGTGGATTGAATACAAGTATCGTCGATTATACGATCCAGCCGGATGATCACGTACAATTGACACTTCAAACATATGAACCGCCGACTGATCCAGACCCGGAGGAGCCGGGCGAACCGGAAGAACCATCTGAGCCAGAAGAGCCGGTAGAGGAAGCAGATCCTGTTACAGATGAAGTCATCAATGAAAATGTTGCAAATATCTTATCATATATGAAAGCCAATAACGTTTCTGTTACATACGGAAACGAGTGGTGGGTGTGGGGACTAGCGAATACCAATGCAGAAATCCCACCTTCTTATGTTACAAGTGTAAAAGAAAGAGTTAAATCGGCAGAAGGAAACTTCAGAAATATTTATGATTTGGAAAAAATCATCATGGGATTGTCGGCAGCAGGCAAAAATGCAACCTCTATAGAGGGGTATGACCTGGTAGAGGCATTAGTCAATCATGCCAGCTTAGAAGATCCAGCAATCAATATGAACATCTACGCACTGCTGGCAGTCGATAGTGGACAATACGAAACACCTGAAGGCTTCAGAGAGCAACAAGTGGAAGCCATCCTTGAAAATGAACTGCCAGGCGGCGGCTGGAGCTTCTTCGGTTCTACTCCAAGCCCCGATATTACAGGAATGGCATTGGCTGCATTGGCCCCTTACAAGGAAGAGGCTGATGCAGGAGCAGCAATCAATCGCGCTGTCTCGTACCTTTCTGAAGCTCAGGGAGAGACTGGTGGGTATAACATCGATTCAAATGGAGGAGACGCCAGCGAATCCATTTCACAGGCAATAGTAGGTCTTGCTTCTGTAGGGGTGGACCCTAGTGGCGAAGCATTTACTAAAGCCGGCGGAAACCTTATTCAGCATTTAATGAAATTCAAACAGGCGGACGGGGGCTTCAGCCATTTGCAAGATGATGGATCTTCCAGTTCGATGTCTACACAACAGGCACTTTTAGCCTTAACAGCTTATCAAAACATTGGGGAACTGGTTTATCAATTTGAGCTGGATAGTGAGGAATCTCCTGAACAGCCTGAGCAGCCGGAAACAGAGCAACCGGAAGAAACAGAACAGCCGGAACAACCAAGCGATCAGGAAGAGACCGAGAAGGATCAAACAGAGCAGCCAGGGCAGTCGAATGAGATTGAAGCTGAAGAAGACACAACAACAGATAAGAAAACTGAAGGAGAGAAACTGCCTGACACAGGAACGAACACGATGGCTATTATGTTAGCGGGTCTTGGATTCCTGTTGATCGGTTTCATTCTTTTCTATATTAATCGTAAAAGAACAGCATAAATGATTGTTGGGTAATTTATCCCTTTTGGATGAATTACCCTCCTTCATTGTAAGGGGAGGAGGATTAAGGTTGAAACGATTGATTATTGCATCTCTGATGTTGATATTCTTGTTACTTGCCGGATGTGCGAAAGATGATGTGGGAGCTCCAAAAGATAATGCCGTTGAACCACAGTCTGAAGAGCAGGCAGATAATAATGCTGCCAATGATACAATAGATGAGAAGAAAGATACTGAAACAAAACAGCAAACCTCATCCGGTAATCAAAAGGATGATGAGGAATCCAAAGAAGTTTCAGAGAAAGAAAGCAGCAGCGACAACCAGTCTGTTCAAGAGGATACGACCAATGCCCCTGCTCAGCCGAAACAGGCTGAACAGAATGCTAAAGAAAAGCAGGCCAAGCCAGCACAACAGGGAAATAATCAGGCGAAACAGTCTTCGGACAAACCGGCCTCTTCCAGTGATCAAAAGGAAGAAGCGGAAAAGCCTGTTAAGCAGGAAGAGGCGTCCCCACCGCCAAAGCAGGACCCTCCAAAAGAGCCTGAAAAGCCGAAACAAACAGTCACCATCACCATTGTTGCTCCGGATGTGAAAGGGACTATCCTTTCTGCAACAACGGTGGAAATGGCCGAAGGTGATACGGTCCTGGCTATAACGCAGAAAATCGTTAAAGCTAAAGGCATTCAAATGAGTGTAAGGGGAGCGGGTGCGGCTGCCTATGTTGAAGGAATTGATAACTTATTTGAATTTGACCATGGGCCGATGAGCGGCTGGGAAGCCTCAGTCGACGGCAAAACATTAGATAAAAGTGCCGGTATATACGGAATTAAGCCGGGACAGGGTATCAAGTGGCATTACACGAAGAACTATACAGAATAGATAAATCAGAGGATTGAGTTGAGTTAAATGATACGGGGATTTCGATCGTTTCATCCTGTTATACTGCTTCTATATTATATCTTGGCGATAGCCGGTATCATGCTGTATCAGCACCCGGTGTTCCTGGCAACATCCGCTCTGGCGATAGGCCTCATCAACTGGATGCTAGACAGGGGCAGGGAACTGAGGAAATGGCGGGTCCCGATCTTTTTAATGGGTGTCCTGACTCTGCTGCTGACACCCTTTTTTAATCGGCGCGGCAATCATATTTTATTTTATTTTTTTGAGAATCAAGTATTTCTGGAAGCGGTATGGCAGGGAGTGATGATTGCGTTGACTCTTGTCGGAATCCTTACCCTGTTTATTACCTTTAATTTAGTCATCACACCGGATAAATTCGTATTTCTATTCTCGAGGGTCCTTCCGCAGTGGGCGCTGCTAATCATGTTGTCTATGCGGTTTGTCCCCCTGCTGAGAAAAAGGCTCAATGAAATCGGTGATGTCCAGGCTGTTAAGGGTCTGTCAATCAAAAGCGGTTCATGGAAGAGCCGGACCCGGACAGGAATGCTACTTTTGCAAATCCTTTTGACCTGGTCGCTGGAAGAGTCCATTCAAACAGCAGATTCCATGACAGCGAGGGGATATGGCATAGGAAAGCGGAGTAAGTACCAACCTTTTCATATGAAAAAAAGGGATTGGACCGCGCTGGCATTCCTTCTGATAAGCGGTTCCCTCATCCTATTTGGCTGGTGGCTGGGTGATGGGGTAATGACATTGCTCCCGAACCTTGAACCGGTTTGGCTATACGGCAGAGAATGGTTTTATTTAGCCGTATGGTGCTTGTTTATTGGGTTCCCGATCTGGACGGAAGGAAAGGAGATGGTGAAGTGGAAATACTTTCGGCACATAGTTTAAGTTTCACTTATCCCGAAACAGCAGAAAAAGCATTAAAAGATATCAGCATCAAGGTGAATCAAGGGGAATTTGTGGTTCTTTGCGGTCCTTCCGGAAGCGGTAAATCCACCCTGCTCCGCCTTTTTAAGCCTGAAATAGCCCCGCACGGTAAAATGGAGGGCTCCCTCTCCTTTCAAGAAAAGCCGTTGGAGGAATTCGATTTGCAGGTGAAAGCCAAGGACCTGGGAATGGTCTTTCAGGATCCGGAAAACCAAATCGCAATGGACAATGTCATGGAAGAACTTATCTTTGGTATGGAGAACCTTGGATTTACAACAGAGCAAATGCGGAAAAAAGTCGCTGAAATGGTCAATTTCTTCGGGTTGAATCATCTCCTGCACAAAAGGACAGATGAGCTGTCAGGAGGGCAAAAGCAATTGATCAATTTGGCTGCGGTATTGCTGCTTGAACCCAAGGTTCTGCTGCTGGATGAGCCGACTGCCCAGCTTGATCCGATTGCGGCCAAAGAGTTCATTCACATGTTGCAGCGCCTAAATGAAGAGTTCGGAATCACGATTGTCATTGTTGAACATCGTCTCGAGGAGCTGTTTACGGTCGCTAACAGGGTGATCATGCTGGAAAATGGGGAATTGCTGCATGACAAGGCGCCGAGAAAAATCATACAGGCGCTTGGAAACCATGACACGATGAGGAGCTTCTTGCCAAGCTCTGCTTTATTATATATGGATTTTCATGAGGGTGAAATTACAGAAAATGTTCCTCTTAATGTGAAAGAAACAAGGCAATGGCTGCAGGGACAGAAGATTGTGTCACAGGAACCGGCTGAAGATCCGGATACATTTAAAACGCCCCTTCTCGAGTTGAATGAAATTGATTTTCAGTATGAGAAAAATACACCGCCCGTGCTCCATAATTTAGGACTCACTATCTATGAAGGGGAGTGGCTGGCGATCGTCGGGGCAAATGGCACCGGAAAATCGACCCTGCTAAAAGTAATCGGGGGCATTCTAAAAGCCCAGCATGGATCGATGAAGTTCAAGGGGAAAAAGGTAAAAAAACGGTTAGCAGATCAAGTGAGCTACCTGCCTCAGAATCCGAAGTTGTTTTTCATTCAGGATACGATTAAAAAGGAATATGACCACATAGCGGAGCAGCACGGCCTTTCAGATGCTGAGGATCGAATCCAGGCACTCCTGGAAAAGTTGAATATCCGGCATCTGCAGGACCGCCATCCGTACGACCTGAGTGGAGGGGAATTGCAGAAAGCGGCTTTGATCGGCAGCTTACTGGCGGAACCGAAGATTCTGCTGATCGATGAGCCGACTAAAGGACTCGATCCCGAATCGAAAAAAGCATTCGGTGAGATTGTCGCCGCCCTGGTGGAAGAAGGACTTACTGTCGTGATGGTCACTCATGACATCGAATTTGCCGCTAACCATGCAACAAGATGCAGCATGCTGTTCCAAGGAGAAATTACCGTAACGGAAAACACGAGGGATTTCTTTCATGAAAACACCTATTATACGACTGTCGTGAACAGGGTCACACGAAACAGCAATGGGAACCCGGTTGTTACATTGGAGGAGGCGAAACGCCTATGGCGCGTTCAAAACCTTTCTTAATTGGCATCGCTGTCCTGATTTTGGTCATCCTCACTGGTTTTCCATTGTTTAACCAGCAGCACTATCTGGCATTGAGCCTGTTGATCATGGCAGCATCCTTCCTCCCCTTCATGATCAGTTTCTCTGCGAGACAGGTGATGAGCAGGGAGCTGGTCGTAATAGCCATACTGGCGTCGATTGCAGCCGTCAGCCGGGTGCCGTTTGCATCTTTACCAAGCATCCAGCCAACTACTTTTGTGATCATCATGGCGGCTATGGTCCTCGGACCGCAAAGCGGCTTTGTAGTCGGTACCTTGGCCGCCATCGTCTCCAATCTGTTTCTTGGCCATGGCCCATGGACGCCTTGGCAGATGTATGCGTGGGGCATGATCGGCCTGGCTGCAGGACTTCTTGGGAACACCAGGTTCATGCAAAATAAGATTGGGCGCTGTATCTTCGGTTTCATTGCCGGGATTGCTTTCGGATGGATAATGAATCTGTGGTTTGTCGTCGGCGTCATCCAGGATTTCAACTGGCCTGCCATTTTTTTATACTACAGCACCAGTTTTTACTTTGACCTCGCCCATGCGGTCTGCAATGTGATCTTCCTTTGGGTGTTCAGCGCGGGCTGGATGAAAATCATCGGCCGGTTCAAAGTGAAGTATGGATTGTTCCAGAACGTATGAGAAAAGAAGTGTTTATTGAGCAAACATGTTAATACTTAGTTTATCTGAAGAAGAAGTGGTTAAATGCATACGTAGTTTCCTTTAGGTAAAAAAATATTCTTTTTTACCATATCATTAAAGGGGATAACTATATGCATGCCCCCTTCTTCTTTCCTTCTGTATAGGGTCACTTGATTCGCCAGGACGAAGAAACATTTTTATACATGGGTCTGAATACCATAGGTAATGTAAATCCATTAGCCTGAAATGGGGGGTTCACATGATAAAAGTCTCGGGGATGCCTTTTCAACCAACGGGCTCGTTGAACTTGGGAACGATTGAAGAAGAAATCATACAAAGCATGAATGAAGCCCGGGTGCTTTACTCTTATTCTTCTCTCAATGAATTACGGTTTGAACTCAATACCCGAACAAATATAATAGATAGCGCGAAGGACATGAGTGAAGGAGGAGCTGAGTTTACAACCTTCCAATATGCCATCTGTAATCCAGAATACTGGAGTCTGACAAACGAAGGGGGATTCCAGTTAAGAGCTGATGTCAGTCCAGCTGGGGCTGTTCAGGATATTTACCGGAACAGTTCCCAATATGCATTTGAGTGTGCGACAGCCTGTGTCATCATTCTTTATCACGCAACTTTGAATAGTATCCGTAAGCCTTCCTTTAATTCCTTATTTCGAAACCTCTACCTGTACAGTTGGCATACAGACCCGGACCTTGGTTTATATACCTTTTACGGCGACCATTATTTACCCGGTGATGTAGTGTATTTTAATAATCCGGACTATAGTCAGGAAAACCCTTGGTACAGGGGGATAAATGCTGTTGCCTTGGACGGTGGCATGTTTTTTGGACATGGACTGGGATTAATGAATGCTGAACAGATCATCGAGTTTTTGAACGGAACCAGAAAGCCTGGAAGCAACCAACCTGCTTACCTAACCCGTTTGATCTCAAGGCCTTCATTTAACAGTTTATCTGCATTATCCACTATGCAAAGAGAACGCCCAGTTGATAAAGAGCCTTCATTCATCATCCATCATAATATGAGTTCGATATCCTTCGTAAAGTATTTGAGTTATCTACTCTAAGAAAGATGGCAATGGTTTGCCATAAGAAGGAGTATGAGCCAAATCCCTGTCTCATCACTTGGACACCTAACAATCTTCAATAATAAAACACTGTATTTTCACGAGGAGCGGAAATCATACTCTTTTCAAGTAGCAATAATCAATCTGAAGACAGCCTAAAAAAGCGACGCCACCCATGGCATCTACCCAATTTTTGGGTTGACGGGCTCAACTTTCATCGAAGTGAGTATTATGTATAGTGATAATACCCTAACATGAAAGGAAGTATTTAAATGTATGATAATGTAAATGCACCGCCTGTTATGGGTGCCAATGTTGCTCCGTCTTATGTTTCTCCAGCGTATGCGTACCCTGCTGCTACTGGTGGATACGATACATTCGTATTGATTGTAGTATTGTTTATTTTGCTAATCATTGTAGGCGCTTGTATCGTCCCTCATTGCTAATATACATGCATAAAAAAATCCTGTGCAGCCCTTACTTGCACAGGATTTTTTTATGGTTAACAGGCACAGTTGAGTAATCTGGCTATATATAACGGCGGTTTTTTAAAGCTCCCCGTTGTTCTTCAGTTCTTCCCTCATTTGTTCTTCCTGTTCTTCCACTGAAATTCTGTTGATCTGCTCAATTAAGAAGTGCTGCAAGTAATCCCTTTCTTCATTGCACTCCAACTCTTCTCCTTTTTTCATATAGATTCCCCCCCCACTCTCATATAGATTCCTTCACCCTATTTTCACCTCATTTCCTGAAGGGTATGTAATCTTAAGATCAATGAACCAATGTAGGCCATTAGAAAAAATAGTTGGCTCTTTTAAGGACTATTAGTATTATTAAAAATATGGGAAAGCTCAAATTAGCTTTTTTTCAATGCTTTGATTTAAAATAAACACTAGGTTTGCTTTTATAATATTGCCCAGGCAATCATAATACATAAAAAGTTAGCGTGCGAGTATTCCTTCTTCCCATGATGTCCTAGAAGAGTTTAACAACCGGCTTGGAAAGGAATAGTGGATTAAGGGAAAGGCAATGATAAAAAAATAAAATCGACACAGGTAGTTAGGGTGGAAAACCGGCACCTGTATCAGTACTTCAAATAAATGAACGACTTCCGGTAAAGGGGAGTAGCTGTACAATTAAAGTCGTCAGCACGAGGAAAATCTCCGGCTTAATTGGCAATTCACGTTGTTAGCGAGACCTTTACTGTATCACCATCATACATAGAAAGGAGAGATATGTTTGGAGTCAATCTGGTTGGAATACGCATGGGCACTGCTCATCTTGATTGGTCTTGAAGGTTTACTATCTGCTGATAACGCACTTGTTTTGGCGGTCATCGCCAAGCATTTGCCAGAAGACCAGAAGAAAAAAGCCATCAGTTATGGTATTCTAATGGCATTTTTCTTCCGGTTTGGAGCACTTTTTGCTATTTCTTTCATCGCAAATGTCTGGCAGGTTCAAGCGATCGGGGCTGCCTACCTCATCTATTTAGGGGGAAAACACCTGATTCAGGCCCGTTTCGGGAAAGAGAACGAAAACATCGAGAAGGAAATCGAAAAGGATGCGAAAGGAAAAGGCTTCTGGCCGACAGTAGGAAAGATCGGTTTAGCAGACCTTGCTTTTGCCATTGATTCAATCCTTGCTGCTGTGGCTCTTGCCTTGGGACTGCCTGCATCAGGTTTGGGAGACTTTGGCGGAATGGATGCAGGAAAATTCATTGTGGTTGTACTCGGCGGTATCGCAGGATTGATCTTGATTAAGTATGCTGCAACATGGTTTGTGCAGCTCCTTGACAAGCGCCCGGCTCTCGAAACAACTGCTTATGCCATTGTAGCCTGGGTTGGTGTAAAACTGGCGGTCATCACGCTTGCTCACCACGATATCGGTGTATTGGATCATGATTTCCCTCATAGTACACCATGGACCCTTACATTCTACGCAGTACTTGTGGGAATCGCACTTCTAGGCTGGTTTGCGCCAGAGAAGAAATCTCAGGAAGGCAATTCCTAAAATGATATTAAGAAACGGACTCTTTATGGGAGTCCGTTTTTTATTTGGATTTTTCGCTTTTGTTTAATGCCCTTCCAATAAGGTAAAAGACATAATATAACGATTAATTTCCAATTCTGCCAAGAGAATTTCTACTAAGAAAAGGAGAGGAATCGATTATGAAGAATAAATCGAAAAAAAGTGTCACTGCCGTTTTAGCAACTTCATTGGCATTAGGGACAGCACCAACAATTGCCGGAGCGGTTGACTTGAGCGAAGTGAATGAAAATTATGCTGGTGTCCTGGATTGGACAGAAGAAGATTGGAATCTCTATTTGGATGAGAACTTTGATACCAGCCTGGATGATTATGATACGGTTGAAGATCTGGAGAACCGTGTGGGGCCAGTTATCAATATCGATGAATTAGCCAATGGTAATTTCAATGATGCAAATATACTTGAAATGATGGAACGAAACAATATGGATTCTCAAGATTTGGCTGAATTTCTAGAAAACAATGACGGATCAGACAATATTCATTTTATAGGAGATCTTGAAAATGCCCTTAGTGATGAAGGCATTATCGATCCAGTGGATATAAGTGATGGTGATTCCGAGTATGAAGATGTGCTCGATATGGATCTGTTGGATGAAAATTATCTGACACCGCTTAATTGGACCGAAGAGGAGTTCAACAATTATCTCGGAGAAACATATGATATGGAACTTGCCGATTTTACTGATTTTGAAGATCTGGAAACAACGGTTGGACCACTATTAGATGATAACACTTTAGACAATCTGCTGGCGGACTATGGCCTGACTGAAACAGAACTTGCTGAAATACTGGAAACCAATGATGAGACATTGGACAACTTCTATTTTATATCTGACCTTGAAAACACACTTGATGATACCATGCCTGCAAATGATGGACAGTCAACTGAAGATACAGATACAGAAGATACAACTACAGAGGATGAACAGACAGCTGACGATACAAATACAGAAGGAACAGATACAGAAGATGAGAATATGACATCAGATGGAACAGAAAATGGCCAAGCAGAAGAAGATGAAGCTGCGGCAGGAACGGACAATTCAGGAACTAATAATGGAGAAGGCAATGATGCAGCCAACACTAATGGTGAGGTAACCGAAGAAACGGAAAATGGAGCGGAAATGCCTGTTACAGCTACAAGTGCAATTGAAAACATTATGATTGGAACGGGTGTGGCGCTGATTGGTGCAGCAGCACTAATCGGCAGAAGAACACGCCAAGGTGAACAGTAATGAGAAGGAGAAAATCAGGAAGAGCTATGCTTAGCCGCATAGCTCCTACTTTTTTTTCAATCATTCTTATAGTATCAGGTGTCCTCTTTGCCGGGTATCATGCTTATGGCTATGCGAAAGGGTACTTTGCTGTTGACTCGGCGGATATCACAATCGATGAAGGAAAGCTGCAACAGACGAGCAATGAGGCGTTCAGCAAGGAAGAAAAGAACGAGAGTAACGTGTCCCCTGAAGAGAAAGCACTCTATCAACAAGCCCCAGCTAAAGGGGAAAAAATCGGCAAGCTGCTAATTCCAAAATTGGATATCTCCATGCCGATATATGAGGGTGCTGATGAGAAAGTACTGGAGAAAGGTGTAGGCCACTTCTCAGGAAGTGTTTTACCTGGAATGCAGGACAATGCTGTTCTTTCCGGCCACAGGGACACAGTTTTTCGGGATCTTGGCCAGATTGGTGAAAAGAATTTTCTCATAGTGAAAACGTCAGCCGGGAAGTTTACGTATCGGGTAAATCAGGTGCGAATTGTCGATGCTGATGACCGCACGGTTATAGTGCCAAAGGAAGAAGCCACTCTGACCGTGACGACCTGCTATCCATTTGATTATATTGGGCATGCGCCGAAGCGTTATGTGCTTGTGGCGGAACTTGTAAATAAAAAAGTAAATTAGTACTTTCAACTCCTGTTGCTCTAAGGAACAGGAGTTTTTTTGTGGGGAAAATTTGCACATTCCTGCCTGAATGGAAATATTATCTACTATATAGGGATTTTAGCTTAGTTCAATATTATTCCATCCGGAATTAAGAATTCAAAAATCCTGTTTTTTGGCTTAATTCAGTACCTTAGTTATATTTCATATGTAATGGTATATATTTCGTTATATGAGCGACTGGTAATAATTGTATAGTAATACACCATTATGCTCATGCCCTTTTGCAAACATATGAGAATTTCATAAACGATATAGGGGGTGGGAAGATGGTTAAGAGAAAGCTGGTACTAATACAATTTTCACGGGCACTGGTTCCCCTAATGGTCATGCTTTTTCATCTATCCCTTACGATGCATGAGTATTTTAATTTTAATTTATTCGGCTTGGCTACCCTTCCGATGTCGGGAGGAGTCAGTTACTTTTTTGCTTTGTCCGGTTTTATGATGTATTACGTTTATCATAAGAAGTTTGGCCAGTTTCAGCAGTTCAAGGATTTTTTAACCAATCGTTTCATCCGCATCTACCCACTGTATTGGCTCTTAACCTTGGTTTTACTGCCTTTTCTATTTATCTATCCATGGTATGGGATGGGGCATGAAACAGAGCTTGAAACCATTATATCTTCTTTTTTGCTTTCCCCTTCCCCGAGCGGGAATCCGCCGGTCATCATTCCTGCATGGTCATTGAAATTTACAGTCCTTTTTTACTTGATGTTTTCTCTATGGTTTCTGCCGAAAAAGAAAATCGCAAAGCGTATTTTGACTGGATGGGCAGTTCTGTGCCTGGCCTATTTTCTTGGCTGGCTTCCCTATTATCATTTTCTGACTGATTTTTTACTTAGCCCTGAAAATTTGATTGCTCTTGGCGGTATGGCAGCAGCTTATATAGTAATGCGCTTCAAAATCAATACGAACTTGGCGGTTTTTTTAGCTGCAGGGGGTTTTCTTGGTTTTCCGTTGATATGGCTGAACTCCCTTGACCCTGTCATCAATCTTAATTTTGATTTAGTAACAGGACTGATTTCCATCTTCATCATTCTTGGGCTTGCAACAATTGACCTGAACCGAGAGATACATATTCCCAAAGCACTGAACTATTTGGGAAATGCAGCCTTCTCCATCTATCTTTCTCACAATTTGGCACTGGATTTTTTTTCTGAGATTTTAAGCAGGTTCCAGGTTTATGAGTTTTTCGGAGGCTGGCTCCTCAGTATCTTCTTTTTTACCACGATGCTTCTATTCGGCTGTTTCGTCCATTCTTATATTGAAATTCCGCTTTTCAATAAGCTGAAATACAGAATGTTGATGAAAAAACATAAGGTCAAAGGGGTGAAAACGATTATTGTACGTTAGGTGTTTTTTGGAATCATTTATCTCCATGGAAGATAAAAATTTGCTGCTTAGAGGTGAGGCTGTGAGGGTTTTAATAACAGGCGGATATGGATTTATCGGATCATTTGTCGCGGAGATGTTTTTCAGGGAAGGGCATGAAGTGCATATCATTGATAATCTGGCAACGGGCAATAAAGAGAATGCCAGGTTCAGCCATATTTTGTATCAAATTGGGGTAGAAGACCCGAAGTGTGAAGAAATTTTCAAAACCATAAAGTTTGATGCAGTGATCCATCTAGCTGCTCAAGTCAACGTTAATGTATCAATGGAAGATCCTCTATTGGATTGTAAATTCAATATTCTGGGCCTGGCCAATATGCTGCGTTTAGCAAGCAAATATGGGGTGAACAAAGTCGTTTTTGCTTCTTCTGCAGCTGTTTATGGATTAAATGAAGAGGTTCCTCTCAGTGAGGAGTCCTCCTGCAGCCCCATTTCCCCCTATGGCTTAAATAAATGGGTGGGCGAAATGTATTGTCAGAAGTGGAAAGAAATATATGGGGTGGATACACTGTGTTTCCGTTTCTCAAACGTTTACGGGCCAAGGCAGGGGGCCCAGGGTGAAGGAGGCGTCATTTCCACTTTCATTCAAAAGGTACAGCAAGGAGAAGAGCTTACTGTCTTTGGAGATGGGGAGCAAAGCAGGGACTTCATCTACGTCCAGGATGTAGCGGAAGCGATATACCTCAGCGTCGAAAAGGGTCTGTCCGGCATCTACAACCTTTCCACTAATATAGGCGTCAGCGTCAATTCTGTAATTGAAGCACTGGGGCGCCATGTGGAATTAAATAAAGTGAATTATGAACAATCAAGACAAGGGGATGTGAAACACTCCCGCCTTGAAAATCAGAAAATAAAGGATGAGTTAAAATGGAAACCGCTCCATACATTTCAGGAAGGATTAGAGAAAACCTATTTATGGTTTGAAGAAAAAGAGCCAGAACAGGCCAAAAAAGAAGTAAAGAAAAAATCTGCAGAGATTCCGGAGTGGATCAAACATTTGGAGCCGGCACTCCCGTATGTGAAAAATATCGGACTGCTTATTCTATTTGTATTCATCAGTTCACTTACGGAGGGGTTTTTATACCTGGTTGATTATCAGCTATTCTATCTCGTGATGGCCCTCTTCCTGTTCAGGAAACCCCAGGCGATTTTAACGATCGTGCTGGCATCAGCCTGGTTCATCGCTGAAAGCCTTTCCCTTGGAAGAAATCTGTTCGGCCTTATGCTTGACTATAATACATTGGTCCACATTAGTTTATATATCTTTACAGGCCTTGTCCTTCGTTATGTACTGGAACATCAAGAGAATTTGATCAGCAAGTATAAGGAGGAAGCCGTCAGGATTTCGGAGAATTATCAGCTGCTCGATACGGCCTATAAAGATACAATGCTGGTAAAAGACGAACTGCAAAGACAGATTTTCTATGCAGAGAACAGTGTCGGAACTGTATATTCAATCATGAAAACCTTAGATACGTTGAATCCGCTGGAGGTTTATCATAACTCCATCCATATTATTGAAAAGTTAATGGATACGAATCAAGCAGCCTTTTATCTCTTCCAGTCCTCAGAAAACATATTCAGGCTTGCATCTAAATCAGAAGGGTTTGAAAGCGAAGCGGTTATCAGGACCGATCACCATGAAGTTTATGGAGATGTTGTAAAATCACATAATTTATACGTTAATAAACAGCTTGATAACAGCCTCCCTTCCATGATTGTCCCATTGGTAAGAGACGGCAAATTGACAGGGATTTTCATTGTCGATGGCTTGCCTTTTGAAAAGGTATCCCTCCCTTATATAAACATGATGGGCATCACGGCCGATTTGGTTTCTTCCTCATTGAACTGTGCACAACGGCATCAATCAGCAATCTATAAAAACAGGTGGTAGGGACATAATTGCTTTCAAGGGAGGTGGGTATCATGATTTTGTTCCTCATTCTTTACTATTCTTTTTGCTTATTATACGGCATGGTCTCGATAGGAAAAAAATTCGAGAATGGGATAATAAAAACCATTATCATCACTTTCTTTCCTGTGTTGGGTTTGCTGCTCGCTCATTTCTTATTTAAAGAAGAACCTTTTTACAGGGAAGAATCAGAGGCTGAGGCAGATATTCAAGGGAAGGCACCGGAAGTCCGGGACTGTATAGAGTTTCTAGATGTTGAGCAGGAAATAAGCTGGATTCCCTTCTCTGATGCATTGCTTCTGGAAGATGATAAATTGAGAAGGAAGTTATTAAAAGCCAGCTTGAAAGGCAATCTTATTCAAAATGCGAAACTCGTAAGCAAAGCGTTAAAAAGCGATGATTCAGAAACTGCATACTATGCTGCCACGGTCATTATGGAAATGCAGCGCAAAATCGTCAACATCATGCAGGAGCTCACAGATAAAAGAGAACACTCTCCTGATGATCCTGAATTTATAGCTTCCTATATAGAAATTTTAAGAGACTATATAGACAGCGGATTCATAGATAAAGAGACAATCAGGAAATTTCAAGGTGAGCTTTCCGTTTTACTGGAAAAGATTTTGGAGAGTGAGCTAAGTTCGAAAGACTATTTTATCAGTAAAATCGAATGTGACTTAGCCATAGGGAGGGAAGATAAAGCCGATGAATACAGCCAGCTTTTCATGGACACCTATCCCAATGATGAGGACTCTTACCTGATGGCATTGAAGGTTTTTCATTCTATGCAGAACCGCCATATGTTTGAAGAGGTCTTGAGCCGATTAAAAAGAAAACCTATTAACCTGTCTTTAAAAGGGTTGAACACCCTTCATTTCTGGTCTTAGGAGGATTATCGTGAGCCAAAACAAAAAATTTTTTGGAATAATCCTTATAATGATACTCTTTTTATTTATCTATGGTCTTGGTTTGTTAAGTGCCCGTTCCACTCTTGTCTCACAATCAGCTGGCAGTCACCAGGACCCGCCGGTAGATGCTGAAAAAACGTCAGCTCTTTCCCCGGATGAAATGAGCAAAATGAAGCAAGACCCAATACTGCTGATATATGACCCGCAATCAACGCAGAGTGGCGGTTTAAAGGGGAATGTTGAAAAGACCTTGGACTATATGAAGAAGCCTTATGAAACAGTTGAAGTGCCAGAGCTTCCTGTTGATATGGAAAAGTACCCAAACATTGTGATCCTGTTCCCTGACCTGGAGAAAATCAATGATATCACTTCTTTGACAGACTATGTAGCCGAAGGAGGAAGGTTATTTTTTGCCATCCGTCCAGATACCGATGAGAATTTTTACTCGATTCAAGAAAAACTGGGGATCAAGGAGCCGGATCCAGATTATAAAGATACTCGAACCATCCACATGGTATCTGATTTGATGCTTCAATCAGCCAATATGAAATTGAACGATAAGAATCAATTCCCTAATTCTGTATTGGACATCAGTTTAGAAGAAGAGTGCAAGGTTTATGCCTTAACGGATGGGGAGATTCCATTCTTATGGAGCAGACCGTACGGTAAGGGGAAGTTCATGGTCTTCAACGGAACCATGCTTGATAACAAGATGAACAGGGGAATGATTGCAGGTGCTTTAAGCCATTTGAATGAACTATTCATCTACCCGGTCATTAACTCAAAGGTGGTCTATATTGACGATTTTCCCGCTCCATTTCCAGACGGCACCCACAAGTTAATCTATGAAGATTATCAAGTGGACATTCCCGTTTTTATGAATGAGATCTGGTGGCCGAAGATGCTTCAGTTAGCAAAGAAATATGATATTAAATATACCGCCGTTATGATCGAGACCTATAACGATAAGGTGACAGGCCCTTTTAATGAACGGCTTGCGGAAGAAAATTTAATGATTTATGGGCGTGATGTCCTGAATACAGGCGGGGAACTGGGGGTCCATGGCTATAATCACCAGTCACTTACATTGGACCAGGACCAGGTGGAGGAGCTGGGTTACAATGCCTGGAATGACAAAAGTGTTATGGTCCAATCCCTGAAAGAAGTAGAAGCCCTGGTTCATACAACCTTTCCTGATTACACTTTAAAAACATATGTCCCCCCTTCCAATGTATTAAGTGAAGAAGGGAAACAGGCGATTAAGGAAGCCATTCCTTCTATAGCTAATATAGGCTCTTTATATTTGGAAGACGAAGAAAATATCGCCTATATTCAAGAACTGCAATCAACCGAAGAATTTAATGAGATTCCCCGTTTTACGTCAGATTATCATTACAAAGATGAAACCAGATGGTCAATAACCAACTCCGCCACTCTATTCGGCTCTTTTTCCCACTTTATCCATCCTGACGATATCCTTGACGAAGAACGAAGTGAAGATAAAGGGTGGCCTGAATTATCCGAAGAATTCAGGCATTTGCTGCGTGATGTGAAAGAAAAATACCCCTGGATGGTAAGCCAGACCGCTTCGGAGAGCAGCTACAGCCTCAAGAATTATCTCGGTGCAAAGGTGGCTTTCTCACAGGGCGGGGATCAATTGAAAGGGTATATTAATGAGTTTCCTGGTAAATTGGATTTTATCCTGCGGACTGACACGGCAATAGTTGAAAGTGAAGGCTGTATAGTACAGAAAATCGACAGCAGCCGCTACCTGGTTCGTGCAGTTGCATCCAAGTTCACAATTGAATTGGGGGAATAAAAATGCGTATTTGTATTATCGCAGAAGGTTCCTACCCCTATATTGTCGGAGGGGTGTCCTCTTGGGTTCAGACACTCATTACCTCAATGCCGGAGCATGAATTTGTTTTTTATGCCATCGTTGCTGATGAGAAAGATAAAGGAAAATATAAATACCCACTGCCGGAAAACCTGGTAGAAATAAAAGAAGTGTTTTTGAATTCTTATTTAACAGAACCAGTCAATCCGGGAAAGAAGTATAACCTGGATGCTTCTCAAAAAAAGGCGATAAGAAACCTTGTTGTTAATGAGACTGAAGAATGGGAAGATTTCTTCTCTCTCTTTGAAGGCAAAGGGATCGATATCGATTCCATTCCTGACTTCATTACCAGCAGCGATTTGGTAGATGCAGCTAAAGAAATATGTATGGAAAATTACGCTGATCTTCCTTTTACAGAACTCTATTGGTCTTTAAGGTCCATGCTGCTGCCTTTATTTTGGTGCCTGAGCCACCCTGCTCCTGAAGCAGACCTTTACCATAGCATATCAACGGGATATGCAGGGGTGATGGGCGCCTATAGCAAATACAGATACAATAAACCTTTCCTCTTAACAGAACATGGAATTTATACAAGAGAGCGAGAAGAAGAAATTATTAAAACAGATTTGATAAATGGCCACTTTAAGGACTTGTGGATACAGTACTTTTACAGTTTATCCAAGTCTGCCTATCACAACTCCGACCAGGTCATCACCCTGTTTGGCAAGAATAAGGAGATCCAGATGGAAATTGGCTGTCCTGAAGAAAAAATCGCGATTGTTCCCAATGGTGTAACAGTTGCCCGGTTTAAGGATCTCCCTGGAAAGCTGCCGGAAGACAAAGATACTCTTCATATCGGTGCTTTTGTAAGGGTTGTGCCGATAAAGGATATAAAAACAATGATCCGGGGCTTCAATGTTGTCAAGAAAACAATCCCCCATGCAAAGCTGTATATTTTCGGACCGTATGATGAAGAGCCCGAGTACTATGAGGAATGTCTCAAGCTGATTAAATTGATGAACCTCCATGATGTCATTTTTACAGGCACTGTCGATGTAAGGGATTTCATGGGACAAATGGATTTTCTCGTGCTTTCAAGCATCAGTGAAGGACAGCCGCTTGTTTTATTGGAGGGGCTGGCAAGTGGAAAGCCATTTGTTTGCACAGACGTAGGCGGCTGTAAAGAAATCCTGTTCGGCATGGAGGATGGCTTTGGGCCGGCAGGGCATATCGTCCCTGTCATGGATTATTCTGAATTGGCCAAAGCGATGATAGAGCTTGGGCTTAATCCTGATAAACGTGAAGAAATGGGGGAGAACGGCCGAAAAAGGGTGGAGGCCCACTTTTCCATGAAGAAGTTTGTAGAGCATTATAAAGCAATTTATGGTGAAAGGGGGGATTCTCATGGCGGGAATAGGATTTCAACTGCAGAAGCTGATGAATAAGAGGTCATTTTTTAATGGGCTGCGCATGTATGCGCATTCTACACTGATCATTTCCGGGCCGATGATCGTGTGTATTCTTCAATTGATTGCGGCACAGTACCTTTTAAGAGAGGCAGGATCACCGTTCATCGAAAGAGAGCTTGTATTAGCGGGGACCTTGTATGGTTTTATATTTTCACAGTTGATTTCCGGCGGATTTATCTTGGTGTTGACAAGATATGTCGCTGACCAAATTTACACAAATGAAGAAATAAATATCAGGTCCTCTCTATATGGAATTTTAGCAATCACCTTGCTGGCAGGGGGAGTATTGGCCTTTATTTTTTATTCCCTTTCCCCTTTGGGTATGTTGTTTAAAACAGTCTCCTATTTATTCTTCATTGAATTATTGATCATCAATACTCTCAGTATCTATTTATCCGCAGTCAAAAAATATATGGTGATTGTAAAAGGCTACTTAAGCGGTGCAGTCCTTGCAATCATAGCCATGTCCGCAATCTCCTTGGCTATGGATAATCTAACAGCCGCACATCTTCTTGGCTGCATGGGGGCAGGCTTCCTGGTCATTATTCTATTTATGGTCAGGAGTATTAGGATACGGTTTCCAAAGACCAACACGAACTACTTCCATTTTCTTCTCTACTTTAAAAAATATCCTTCACTATTTCTTAATGGTTTGTTTTATGTGGCAGGATTATTCGGGCATATCTTCATAGTCTGGGGGAGTAATTGGCAAGTTAAAGTAGGTGGTACCTTTGTCATGGCCCCTTTCTATGATGTTCCGATCTTCTATGCGTATCTAACCATCATTCCGGCAATGGTTTTGTTTGTGGTTTCTATGGAAACGAACTTTTATAAGGTATATAAACGTTTCTTCGCCAAAATAATGGGGCCTCACAGCCTGAGGGAAATTAACGAAACAAAGAAGAAAATGTTTTTCGTTCTGTTCCGGGAGCTCTCCAATATTATGCAGGTACAAATGATTTTCACCATATTGGCGATCATCTTGGGAATAACGGCAATCCCCCTTTCATCCGCTCAAACCGATACGTTTTCTATTTTGGTCATTGGAAACTGCTTTTTCATCATTATGTTTATTGTCATGCAGATCTTGCTCTACTTTGATGATCGAAAAGGGGCTCTTTTCATTATGGCCTGCTATATGGCGGTCACCTTGTCCACAATGGCTGTCATGGTGATAGTGGAAGGGAATCTTGGCATCCCTTGTTTTGCAGGCGGCTTCATCGGGGTGCTGGCAGCTCTGTGGAGGCTTGCCTACTATAAGAAGAATATAGACTACTACACATATTGCCGGCAGCCGCTGGTAATCAGGGAAGAGAGAGGATCGATGGATAAACTGGCGGAAAAATTGAACTACTTCAATGGAGG
Source organism: Bacillus sp. AK031 (assembly GCF_053903065.1). Classification (NCBI taxonomy): domain Bacteria; kingdom Bacillati; phylum Bacillota; class Bacilli; order Caryophanales; family Bacillaceae; genus Bacillus; species Bacillus sp. AK031. Next base: position 65,633 of record NZ_CP096424.1, read on the forward strand.
GGTAAGGGGAGGAAAAGAATAAAGCAGCATTTTAAGAGATTTCAGCAAAAAAAAATTTATAGACGCTCGATTATGAAAAAGCTATAATAAGAGCAAAATAATCTGAAAAAGGCAAACTTCTCCGAAAGGGAAGGACGCAAAGCCATGAGCCTAAACGCTGCTTGCAGTGTATGGTTGTCAGGTTGCCAGGTGCCCGTTCTGTGTGCCTCGGCTTGCAGAATGGAGGAGAAATCCGTTGAAAAAATGGATAATGGCTGTAGTATTATTGTTCAGTTTTTTACTACCTGGAGGGGCAGGTTTTCATGTGGATGCAGTATCAGAACAAGACCGGGCAACCTGGCTCTGGAATCCATGGATGATTGTCAAAGATGAAGCGGGTACGCTGGACTTTCTAGAGAGCAAAGGGCTTAACAAGGTATATGTGCAAATCGACAGGGATATTGCACCCTCGGTATACCGCAGTTTCATCGAAAAAGCATCATCTGCAGGCATGAAGATCTATGCTTTGGACGGAGCTCCTGATTGGGTTGCGCCAAAAGGGTATATCAACCAGGACCGCCTGATGGATTGGCTGGCAATCTACCAAAACGGCTCTTCATCACAGCAAAAATTCTCTGGTGTCCACCTTGATGTGGAACCTTATCTATACACCCGCTGGAACACAAAGCGGGGAGCGACAGTGAAATCCTATCAAGCGCTGCTGGTAAGAGCCAAAAACAGCGCAGACCATTTAAGCCTCCCTCTAGAAGTGGACATGCCGTTCTGGTTTGATGAGATCTCCTATAACAATATATATGGTAAAGGCTTGCTGGCCGAGTGGGTGATCAGCTCGACCGATAGCGTTACGATTATGGCTTACCGGGATAGCGGCTCATTGATCATAGACCTTGTCAGGAATGAAGTTGAGTGGGCAGGTAAGTATTCTAAATCATTGGTTGCAGGGGTGGAAACCGGAAAGACAGACGAAGGGAACAATATCTCCTTTTTCGAAGAGGGAGAATCATATATGCAAACCGAGCTTGGAAGTGTCGAAGCTTATTATGAAGATGTACAGGGTTTTAACGGAACAGCCATCCACCATGTGGGAAGCTGGATGACGATGAAGCCTTAAGAATTCGGAAGATACCTATAGCAGGGTATCTTCTTTTAGTTGGAAATAACCCTTTTTGATCAATAGATTCTATTGTAAGATAGTTACAGGTATCCAATGCAGTAAGGACGGTGAAATGGATGAAGGAGTTCGGGGCACTTTCTCATAAAAAGTTATATTATGGAGTTGTTTTCCTGATAATCGTGCTGATGGCAGCAGGGTTATTTGTGGTCAATTCCAGAATGGATCTTTACAATACTGGGTATCTTTTACATACAGGCCTTGTGCTCTCGTTATCTTTATGCCTGCTGCTTTATCCCCTTTTTGAAACCGGCAAACTAAAAGTCCTCATCATTCTTGTAGCTTCCGCGTATTTTTATATGCTTTTTTATTTATACCCTGAAACCTGGTCCACGTTCATATTCATCTGCTTTATTCCCGCACTGTCGATTCTGTTTTTTGATAAAAGGCTTTTCTACTTTACCATGCTATTAAATTCTCTGTTACTGTCGGCATCGATTTTTTATATAGTGCTTGTTGATAAAGGACAATTCTATGATTACATCTATATGGATATCACCGGCAATGTCATTAATATTATCGGCAGCCAGATAATAATATATTTTATATTCTATTTATCTGATATTCGGATGGAAAGACAGCGTATGTACTTTGAACAGCTTCAAAACTCTGAAAGGTTAAAGACGACCGGACAGCTGGCAGCTGCAGTCGCCCATGAGATCAGAAATCCCCTTACTGTAGTAAAAGGGTTTCTGCAATTCTACTCAGCTGATGAAACGTTTACCCAGAGCCATAAAAAGAATTTCAATTTAATGATTGATGAACTGGATACCGCGGAACAGGTCATTTCGCAATTTCTAACCTTAAGCAAACCGAATAAAGAATTAGCCCAGGACTGTGTGGAAATCAAGGGCATCCTAAATGATGTGACAGAGCTCTTGAAAACATACGGCTTGCTGCACGACAATCATATCGATCTGCAGGTGGAATCACATTGTTTTGTCCGGGCGAATTCCATTGAGCTGAAACAGCTATTTATAAACCTTATTAAAAATGCCATCGAGGCTTCTCCGCAGGGGGCATCCATACTTGTTAAAGCGGAAAGGATAAATGATAAAGTCGAAATTCAAGTAACGGACAGGGGCTGCGGAATGTCCGAGGAGGAAGTAAATTCGCTGGGCACTCCTTTTTATTCATTAAAGAGTAAAGGAACAGGACTCGGCCTCATGATTTGCTTCAATATTACAGAAAAATATAATGGCACCATCCACTTCGCCAGTTCAAAAGGAAAAGGAACAACAGTCACCATTCGCTTTCCTTTCAGTGAGGCATAGAGAAGGTTCTTCTGATTCTTGATTTCTAAGACAGAAGAACCTTTTTTATTATTGGAACCTCTTAAAATGTTTCACGTGAAACTATCCTCTCTTCCTCCAGTTCTATATTAATGAATTTCGACATATGGTGGGGTAAAGGGACAAGTCCGACAATATGGAATAAAGAGGTGAGGAGCAACTTGAGTGAAGAGTCGATCAAACAGCAGATTCATAAAGAACTGCATCACGGGAAGCTGGGTACCAGAAAAGTGATCAAGCGCACGTTCTTCATCTTGCTGGGTGCCATTTTGATGGCTTTGGGAATTGAAGTCTTTCTTGTGCCCAACTTGATAATGGATGGCGGAATTGTCGGTATCTCAATCCTTCTATATAAGTTGACAGGCATTAAACTTGGGGTATTTATCTTTCTGTTGAACATCCCTTTCTTCTTTTTAGGATACAAACAGATCGGAAAAACTTTTGCAATCTCGACTGTTTTGGGAATTGCCGTGTTATCTGTTGCCACCAGCTTTCTCCATCATGTGGCAGCTTTTACACAGGACATGCTTCTGGCGACTGTGTTTGGCGGTATCGTGCTGGGTGCCGGAGTGGGAATGGTCATCAGGTATGGCGGCGCTTTGGATGGGAGCGAGATTCTTGCCATCCTGTTGAATAAGAAGTTTCCTTTCTCGGTTGGTGAATTCATCATGTTTTTCAACGTGTTCATTTTTGCGTGGGGGGGATTCGTCCTTGGCTGGGATCGGGCGATGTATTCTATCCTTGCCTATGTCATTGCCTTCAAGACCATTGATATCGTGATTGATGGCTTCGATGAATCGAAATCGGCATGGATCATCAGTGATAAAGACCAGGAACTCGGGGATGCCATCCTGGCCCGCCTTGGACGAGGGGTTACCTATCTGAAGGGTGAAGGCGGCTATTCCGGAGAGGATAAACGAGTCATTTTTTGTATTGTGACCAGGTTGGAAGAAGCAAAATTAAAAGCCATCGTAGAAGAGCTGGACCCGACCGCTTTCCTGGCAGTGGCAGATATCAATGAGGTGCGCGGAGGCAGATTTAAGAAAAGGGATATTCATTAAACCGATGGGACGGTCTTGCTTGTAAAGTGAAGCATGACCGTCACTTTGTTTTTACAATCCGGTCAAAAAGAGCGCTGCATTCATGTACCTTTTTGCAATGGATTGGTAATAGGCAGATTGTACGGTGAGTGCCGATACAATCAGGACATTCAGTACGATATCGCGATCTTCAGCACTGATTCCTTCTAAAGATGCCACCAGTGCCTGGCATTCTTCTTTAATGAACCGTTCGATAAACAAGTTCATGGGTGTATGTTCCTTTATTCCGGCCTGCAGTGATGTATGGTGGTGGATTTTATCAAAAACAGATGCATAGGCAGAATAGAGTATGACCGGGTTAATGACATCGTCGGTACGATCCTCAGGGTTGTTGAAAACAAGCGTCAAAATCTTGCGGATCGATTCAAAGTCCAGCGAGGCTTTCAAATCTTCTACGATAAATAAAATGGCTGCTTGGTCAATGGTATACTTCCTGCCGAGCTGCGGGGTCCCGATCAATTCTTTAACATCCCGCTTCACCCAGTTTTGTACGGTGCTTGGAGAAAGGTTCGTAAATTCAATTTGATTTCCCAGAGAGACGATTTCATTAATGGAAAAACCAAACTCTCCTTTTTCCATCCTGAATAATTTATCAAAGATAGAAGGCATTTCAGTCGAAATGAAGGCTTTTAATGTTTTGCCGCTCTCCACTTCTTTCTTATGGACCGCTGCCCAGGCATCCTGCAATACCATTAAAGGTGTAGGGTCTGTCGATTCATATAATGAATAGAGCAAATCGGCCATGTTCTTTCTGGTTAGTGTAAAGGCTTCCATGTAATCACCTCTCTCCCTTCCGAATCTCCTGTTTTCTTCTATTATCGTAATTGTTCCGCCAATCCCCGTCAATCCTCTCCCGCAGTTCTGGTATTTTAATGGTAATGGCACAATAGGATTGAATTACCTTTGATTATAATTTATAATTAAGTTCAATTACGAGTTCATTTGAACTTGAAAAAGAGAGGGAGAAATAATGGGAAAACGTATTCTGTATTTTCTGTTGACGAATATTCTCGTATTATTGACGATTAGTATTATCTTCTCTGTTACAGGGGCAGGTAATTATATTAATGCGCAAGGCAACATTGATTTAGGAGCTTTACTGGTCTTCAGTGCAATCATTGGTTTCTCGGGATCATTCATTTCACTCGCTATGTCCCGCTGGATTGCTAAAAAAATGATGAATGTCCGTGTGATTGATCCAAACAAGCCTATGTCTGCTATGGAACAAGAGGTAGTTGAAAAAGTCCACCGTCTGTCCAAAGCCGCTGGTTTAATGCATATGCCGGAAGTCGGTATCTATGATTCCCCTGAAGTCAACGCATTTGCAACCGGTCCTTCAAAGAAACGTTCTTTGGTTGCTGTTTCCTCAGGGTTGCTGCGTGAAATGGATGATGACGCAGTAGAAGGCGTTATTGCCCATGAAATTGCGCATATTGCCAATGGTGATATGGTGACAATGACCCTGCTTCAAGGGGTAGTGAACACGTTTGTTGTATTCCTGGCAAGGATTGCTGCCTGGATCGCATCCCGCTTCGTGAAAGAAGATATGGCGCCGATTGTTCACTTCATTGCTGTGATTGTCTTCCAGATTATCTTCTCGATACTGGGAAGCATTGTCGTCTTTGCCTTCTCCCGTTACAGAGAGTTCCATGCGGATAAAGGTGGAGCGGATCTGGCAGGCAGGGACAAGATGGTTCATGCGCTGCGTATGTTGAAAGCCTACACTAACCGTGTAACAGAGGAAAGGGACACATCTGTAGCGACATTGAAAATCAGCGGACGGAGAAAGTCTGCATTGTTCTCCACTCACCCTGACCTGGATGACCGTATTAACCGTTTAGAAGGCAGATAAAATAAATACCAGGATACCGGTGCATCCGGTATCCTTTTTTACTTCTCCATTTATTAGAGTGAATATTTAGATTATAATGGCAACTGAAGGAATAAATTTTATGGACTGGTCAAGAATTGAGAGAAAAGGAGCCATAATATGAACGCAAACTCGCAGAAAAGTATCATTGAAAAGTTAAATTTCAAGAAGTTCCCGGCAAAAGCCATTCTCAACATTCCCGGAAATGTTAGTGACTTTGAAGGATCCGACTATGATGAAGAACTCAAGGAGCAGCCATACGACCTGATCTTTGTCTTCATTTTCAGCCTTGAAGAGTTTCAAGAGTATTTGAAGCTGGCTGTGGACAAGAAGCTGGTGAAAGACAACGGGTACTTATACTTTGCCTATCCAAAGAAAAACAACACAGAATATGAACAATACATAGAGCGTGACAGTATTTATAACGAGAAACACTATAATGAGCAAGGATTTGTCCATGGCAGCAATCTGAAGTTCTCCCGGATGGTAAGTCTCAATGAGGTTTTCACCGTAGTAGGGATGAAAGCGCAGCCTTTGAAGAAGAAAGCTTCATCTTCAAAAAACAGCCAGTGTGTCGATGATTATATCGAGAATATTGAAGATATAAAAAACCACTTAAAAAACAATGCTTCCGTGCTGAATATTTATAATGAACTGACCCCGGGTTATCAGAAGGATTGGGCCCGCTATGTTTACAGTGCAAAACGAAGAGACACACAGGAAAAACGCCTGCAGCAAATGGAGGAAGTTTTGGCAGAAGGATATAAATCAATGGATTTGTACAGAAGAGAAAAGAAATAAGCTGAGGGCCGGTATTGGTCCATCTATGATAAGATGAGAACGGTACCGGCCTCTTTGTTTTATGCTTCTTCTTCACTCATCAATGCATGAATGTTATCCTCGGAGTCTTTGAAAAATGCCATCCAGGTTTCGACGGCCCCCATTTTAGCAACCACATGAGGTTCATCGATAAATGATATCCCCTTTTGATAGAGGTCTTCATAGGCAGCTTTAATATCGCCTGCCTCAAAATAAATGACAGAGCTGGCGGCAGCAAACTCCTCTTTCTCGGGCAGTGTCAGCATCAGGCGCATGCCATTACATTCAAAGAAGGCCATGCTGTCTGTGTGAAACAAAAGGGATAAGCCCAGTTGTTCTTGATAAAACTGTCTTGCTCTCTCAATATCTTTTACTGGTATTCCGATTTGTCCGACCTTTTGTATTTTCATAGTAATCCCCTTTTCTATCATTTCTCTTGATTTAATTTTCAGACAACTACATTATACTTTTTAACATAAAAAAAAGCACTGCCCCTTAAGCGGGACAGCGCTTCGATTGGATACTCCTTGTTTTCTTTACTTTTTACGTAGAGAACGGGCTTCTGACTGTATGGCTTTGAAGAAAGCAAAGCCCATTAAAATCATAACGACGGCAAATGGAAGTGCAGCGATGATCAGCATATTCTGGAGTCCTTGTGTACCGCCAAAATACACTACGACTGCTGCTATCGCTGACTGGATGAGTCCCCAAGTGATTTTCACTCTGTTGCTTGGATTAAGCGTACCGTTTGTACTCAACATTCCCAGTACGAAAGTGGCTGAATCCGCAGAAGTAATAAAGAAAATCGCAATGACGACAATCGTCAGGATAGACATGAATGTGCCGAGTGGATATTCAGCAAGCACTCCAAATGTCGATGTTGCCAATGAGAATTCTGAAATGATCGCTGTTCCAAGCTGTTCCAGCCTCAATGCGGAAACACCAAATACCGCAAAGAAGATAAAGCATACAAGGGAAGGCAGCAGAAGCACGCCGAATAAGAACTCTTTCACTGTCCGCCCTTTTGAGATACGGGCAATGAAAATTCCGACGAACGGCGCCCAGGAAATCCACCATGCCCAATAGAAAATGGTCCAGCCATTGATCCAGCCCCGATTTTCTTCGCTCAAAGGAGCCAGCCTCAAACTCATATCAAAAAAGTCTGAGATGTAGCTGCCGAGTGTGTGGGTAAACATATTAAGGATGTACATTGTCGGTCCTGCAATAAACAGCAGGACAAGCAGTAAAATGGCCAATCCCATATTGATATTACTTAAGTATTTGATTCCTTTGCCGATTCCCGACCAGGCTGACCAGATAAAGAGAACCGTAGCCACAGCGAGCACAATCAACTGTACAGTGAAACTGTCCGGCACTCCGAACAAAAAGGAAAGTCCGCCGGTGATCTGGGCAGAACCGAATCCAAGCGTAGCCGCAACACCGATTACGGTTGCGAATACAGCCAGTACATCAACAGTCTTGCCAAGTGCGCCGCCCATTAATTTTTCTCCAAACAGAGGCGTCAGTGTGGCACTGATCAGGCCGGGAGCTCCCCGGTTGAACTTGAAATAGGCCAATACAAGCCCGACTAGTGCATAGACTGCCCAAGCATGGATACCCCAGTGGAAAAAGGAGTACTTTAAGGAATCCTTAACAGCGGCATTCGTCCCTTCTTCATGTAAAGGACTGCTGATAAAAGCGTGCGAAATCGGTTCAGCGGTCGTCCAAAAGACAAGTCCGATCCCCATCCCGGCACTAAAGAGCATCGCAAACCAGGAAGATTTGCTGAACTCCGGCTCGTCATCCTTCTTTCCCAGTTTTATATTGCCGAAACGTGAGAACATCAAGAAAACACAGAAAAGAAGAATGGCGATAACAAGCAGCAAATAAAACCAGCCAAAATCACTTAATATACGGCCGGTAACTTCTGAAGTAAATGTGTTCAAATTTTCAGGAGCGATTGCTCCCCAGATTACCACAATTAATGAAATAGCCAATGCATACCAAAAAACATGTGTTGCTTGTTTCATACTTCACCTCTCATAAACATTTCTACAGTACGAGAGTATCCAACTATATTAATAGTATCATAACTCCAAGAGGGATGCTCCTAATGTGGCTGTGCGTGAATAGCATAGCCTTCAGACTGCGGATTTATACAATTTGCATGCAGACAAATGCGATTATTGTAAATTACTCCCTTTTATATTTTTAAATTTTCTGAAAATACTATACAATAGATGTGTAAGATTTTAATGGACGAGCCAAAGGACACTAGAAAAAAAGGAGAGATGGTTAGTGGTATTTGAAAATCTTGGTCTTGATGAAAAGACACAACAAAATTCAAATGAAGAAACCAAGCCTTATCTTACTGCGCTGATCGGCTGGAGCCTTCCGGCTATTGAAGCATGCCATAAGTTAGGGAAACCTTTTGTAGTTGTAGGTCCGCCTGATTTTGAAGGATTTGCAGAAAAGAATGATATTACATTTGTCGGATGGGATTTTGAACGGTTAAATGAAGGATCAGATCAGTTGTATAAGAAGCTGAAAGAACTGGGAGCAGAAGTAGCTGTCCCTTTATATGAAGAATGCGTAGAGTGGGCCGGTGCCTTGAATTCGCGATTCCGGAATGAACCAAGATTATTTAACCGTTCCCTTCTGCTCAGGGATAAAGGGATGATGAAGAGAAAGGCACAGATGGCTGGAATCAAGGTCGGTGTTTTTGAAGAAGCTTATAATAAAGACGATGTGAAGCGTTTCTTGAAGCGAGTCAATGAAGCACTGCTGAAAATAGAAGGGGACAAAAATGACCCGATTCATGTAAAGCCGCTGGATAAAGCAGGATCTGTCGGGCATAGGGCCTTTGATACAGTGGAGGAAATTGATGAGTTGCAGGATACGGACTTCCCTCTTCTTATGGAAAGCCATTTATCCGGACAGGAATTTTCCTGCGAGGTATTTGTTCATAAAGGGAAAATTCAATTTCTGAATATCACGGAATATGTCCGGCTTGGCTATTCCAATTTTGTGCCGCCTTCCCCCTCACTTGAAGCAAAGCGGCCGTTAATACGTGAGGCGGTCCAGCAGCTGATTGATGCCTTTGAAGTGGAATACGGGGTTATTCATCCAGAATACTTTATTACCCCTGATGGAACCCTTCACTTTGGCGAGGTTGCCGCCCGGGTGCCGGGAGGGCATATTTTTGACTTGATTGAACGGACCTACGGGTTCAGCGCTTATCAGGCACAGATCCTTTGCAGTGACCCCGACACAACAGAAGAAGAACTGAAAGAGTTCTTTCCGGGCGATGATGAAGCAAATGGATATGCAGGATGCTTAATGGTCCATCCGCATAAGAATTACATTCAGGAATTGGATGTGCCTGATGAGCTAGAAAACCACCCCTATTTCGAAAAGCATGATATGTTCGAACCGGCTCAAGGGAAAGTATCGGAGAGAATCGGTTTTGGCAATCACTACGGCACCATTTTCCTTCATGGGGAAGATAGTGCAGTAATGGAGGATCTGCTGAAAAAATACGAACAATATAATTTTTATAAATAAAGGATTTAGTAGTTAGAAAGGTTGTTATTTAGTATATTTTAAAACTGCTGATCGATATATATGTGATTGGAGCGGAAGGCGTGCGACCTCCTGCGGGACTAGCGTGACAGGTGAGACCAAGGTTACGTACCCACCGGAACGTAACCCCGCAGGCGAAGCCGAGGAGGCTCACCGCACGCCCCGCGGAGTCGCACGCCTAGAGCGGAAATCACTTTTCTACAAGTATTTGAGCACAACAATATTCTAACCAATACACAAAAAGGAGCTGGAACATGTCTACTGAAATCACTGATAAATTAGCGGACCGTTTTGCCCATGCTCTGAATGAACTTGATAGAGCGGCACCTTTTGCCAAATCGATGTATCAGACCGATGTATACCAAGAGGCGGGCCGTTTGATGAAAACAATGGAAGGAATGGAGGTCCTGTTTCACTTCGCCAATCGATTTGAAGAAGCGGGCGTTTTCACCGGAGGGCCATGGGAACATGCTCCAAAACTGCAGCCGCCCCTTGTAGCGGGATCATTACGGACGAAAGGTCTGGCATCAATCATTGAAATCCTTAGTGACCTGAGGATGCTCTCTATTGCCAGGGGAAATTATACTCACCCATCAATGAGTGCTGAGGAAGCCCAGACGTTTTTAAACGAAATTCTCGCACTGAATTTGGACTTGCTTTTCCTTGGCGAGGAAGATGGGGCGTTGATTGAGGAGACAGATCAGGCTGAACAGCTTGACCGCTCACAGCGATTCTTTCAGTTTCTATTCTACAGAATCTCTTCAGAGGCATTGACCCGAACGCTGGGTGATGAGATAGAGCGGCTTACCTCGCAACGGCCGATTATGGTGAAGAGAGTGAATTCCATGATTGCGATGGCAAAGAAACTGCTTAAGAGAGCAGGAGAGGGAGAAAGCGAAAAGCGTCCATTAGCCAGGTATATCAAAGCAATTGAGGGGCCAACCCCTTTAAGTGAGAAATACCCCAGCCTGAATGATTACCGGACCAATTTGAAAAATCTGTCCGAAGATGATCTGGTGACAGAAGCAGAGGTGTTTTCCAAGTCGATGGAAGCGACCGGCCTTGTCGCCTATCAGCATGCCATTCTGGTCAGGTTCCTGAGCCGCAGCAAACCGGAACTCCTGCCTATCGCATTGAATCTGACAGATAAGGGAAAAGCGAATATTGAGGAGCATCATGAACTGGTTAAGCAGCTTATTAAAGTAGGCATTTATCCCGCAACAAGGCAGGCTGTGTATGGTCTTGCCAGAATGCTTGACCGTGGTGTGCTGTCTTATTCCCCTGTTATCCCGGGCCTGCGCAGGCTGATTGAACTCGATATCAAACCAGAGGTAAGGAAAGACCTGCTAAATGCTTATGAAAACCGCCAAGGCCTGACGGCAAATACGATACTCCTGGCAGGTGTCATCAGCGTGCTTGGGCAGCCTCTTGGAATCGGACAGGGCCTTAATCCGACATGCCAATCTGCCAGAGGAATCAGTCTGTGGGCCCAGCATGCTCCGGGGTACCTGCTGGAACTTATACCGCGTGCGGCGAGAGATGGGGATATCGATTTGAAGTTCGAGGGGATGCCCATCCACTCAAAAGATTTAGCCGGCGGGCTGGCACCCGAACTGCATAAAGAATTAGATCCGGTCTCGCTGGTTCTCGTTCCACATCTTGATCGAATTTATAATGAAATGATGACCAGGGTGGCTCTTCGTGGAGAGGATGGCCATCGCTGGGTGAACCCTGCTTTCTATGGAAACTGGGTCCAAAGCGGTTTTAGCAACGTGATTGAGCCAATAACCGGAACCGTCACTGATTATCCAGGTTATATTCGTTTATTCTATGCGACCCATCATCCCGATTATAATGATGACTATGAGTTGATTTATCCGAATCCAGTGGGAATTTTCATAACCAATGTCCATGGAAAACTGTTAGGCTATCATGCTGTATCCATCCTTAGAATCGCAAGGGTCCCGTCTGGTGACTATCGGATATACTTTTATAATCCAAATAATGATAGTTCCCAGAATTGGGGCCAGGATATTGAACCAGCTGTATCAGGTAATGGAGAACGCGAAGGGGAGTTTTCACTTCCTTTCCATGAGTTCGTATCCAGGCTCTATGCCTTCCACTATAATCCCTATGAACAGGGAGATGCTTTCGCAGTGGAAGATGAAATTGTCGATAGGATTGAAAAACTGGCAAAAGAAAGCTGGGGAAAAGAGTATACATGGGTGGAAGTTTGATTCACTTTAAGAAACGATGCGGCTTGCCCGCATCGTTTCTTAGCACTTCTAATGAATTACTTTAAAAGGAGGCTCAAAAATTCTTTTGTCCCTTCAGCATAAGGTGCTGATGAGCTTTTCGTTTCAATTTTCATTGTATCGCTCTCAGGGCTGTCCCCTTCCCCGACCCAGTAGAAGGCGGCATTGCGAACTCCGCAGCTAACAGCAGTTTCAGCCATAACAAGGTCCCCTGGACTGTCACCAAACACATAAACAGGACTTTCTCCGGGTGAAGCCTGGTCAAATACCCATTCCGCTCCGATTTTCTTTGAAAGGTCCGGTGGGATCACATCAACTCCATATGTTGATAAAATTACTTTTTTGTTATACCTGCCAGCCACCTCTTTGGCTTCAGCGGCATACTCCTTTAGTGCTTGTCTCGTCTGCTTCAGGTGTTCTTTATCTCCCGGATTACCATGGACTGATTCAACCGTCCCCATGGATTCTTTTGTGCCATCCCATTCAATCAGACCTTTATACTGTGATTTCTGACTGATATCCCGCAGCTTTTCTTTTATCTCCTCCTGAACGATAAACTGTTTATCCAGATTCCATTTAGCAATGTCAGGGCCTATCCCTTTGATGGCTCCATGTTCAGCAACACAAAACAGGGTGGACCAGTCCTGATGTTGATTCAAGGCAGAAAGTATGTTTTCTTGAAGCCACTTTCTTGATCGGCCGGTAATCATTGCGATTTGCTCATTTTGCTTGTGAAGCTCTTCAATCATATGAAGCACTTCTTTACTTGGCCGGGCATGCTCATCGGTCAGCACCCCATCCACATCAAAAATATAAAATGGCATTTGGTAACCTCCCTATATGGCTTTTCATTATTATTTTCACAAGGAAAGCAGAATTAAACTATTTAAAAGTATCTTTGCTGGAAGAGCGAAGGACATAAAACGGAGGTAAAGGATAAAATGATGTCCCTCCCTGGAAGAGCGAAGGACATGAAACAACGGTAAAGACTCAAATAATGTCCCCCGCTTCCTTGTAGTACATCAACCCGGCTGGACTTAAATTGAAAAGCTGAATTACCACTCTTTTGGCTCATAATCCAATTCACGGAAGAGCTGTTTTTTCTCTTTCTTTGTCAGATCCCTCCACTGGCCAACAGGCAGGTTGCCGAGGTGGATATTCATAATACGGACCCGCTGCAGCCTGAAGACATCATAGCCAAGGGCTTCACACATGCGGCGGATCTGCCGGTTCAATCCCTGAGTCAGGATGATTTTAAAGTCAAACTTGGATAGTTGTTCTACTTCGCACGGGAGAGTCTTGGTGCCCAATATTTTGACTCCCTCAGACATCTGCTTTAAAAATTCAGGGGTGATGGGCTTATCGACGGATACGATATATTCTTTCTCATGTTCATTTTCCGCTCTTAGAATCTCGTTGACAATATCTCCATCGTTGGTGAGCAGTATCAAGCCGTCGGAATCCTTATCAAGCCTTCCAATATTGAATATACGCAATGGGTGGTTTACAAGGTCGACGATGTTCCCTTTGACATTCTTTTCAGTTGTACTCGTAATCCCGACCGGTTTATTCAAAGCAATGTAGACATTGTTGCGGGCAACACGCAGCTGCTGGCCGCTTACCCTGATATCATCTCCCGGCTCGACCTGGTCTCCGATCTTTGCCTTTTTGCCGTTTATTGTGACTCGGCCTTCTTCAATCAGCCTGTCCGCCCCTCTTCGGGAGGCTTTGCCGGCTTCACTGATAAATTTATTTATACGCATTCATACACACACCTTCAACTGGTTCATTACAGCTTTAAGAATACCCAATTACTGTAGTGTTTTCAAGGAACTCAAAAAGGTGTCTGGTACAAATAAGGCTATTTGTACCAGACACCCCGCATTTTACATAAGCAGCAGAAATCCGGACGGCTGGCACTTTCCAGACAAAATAGGCCAGTAGAGCGGTTGCTGACAAACTGATCGGCATTGCTTTTAAAGCCGGCATGCGCAAAATGACAAGAAATAAGAAAACAGCTAAAACTGGTGTAAGTGCGGTAATTAGTTCAAAAAAATTCATGGTTTTTCATCCCTTTTTTTAGGTGCTGTTTAGTATATATTCAGTATAAGAGAATTTAGATGTAAAGTATGTGGATTATTTGTGAAATGTTTCACAAACCTATAAAAAGAGTTATTATCCTTGAAGCCGTTTTGGATGATATTATGTATAATTAAAAGGCTCCAGCCGAACAGACTGGAGCCTTTCCTTTTCGTGTAATACTTTACATATCCTTTAAAAAGAAGTCCGGGCTCCAAAGTGAGGTAATTAACCTTGGACCCAAGCTATATGTTTAAAATTTAAAATGCTGTATAGCTTCTTTCAGCTTCCCGGAGGTAGCATTCAGTGAGCTTGATAAGGCATTTAATTCTTCCATTGTCGCCAATTGTTCCTCAGATGAGGCGGCAACTGTTGAAATCGCATGATTGTTAGCACTTGCTATTTCAGCTATGTTACCGATAGAAGCTGACACCTCAATGGAACTCGCGGATAATTGCTCAGACGTTGCTGAAATCTCCTGTATGCCTTCGTTCACTCTCTTAGTAGATTCAAGGATATCCTTGAACATATGGCCGGACAGCTTAACATCATTGATTCCTTTTATGACTTCCTGATTTACTAGATCCATTGATTTGACGGAGTTATGAGTATAATCGTTGATTTCGCCAATCAGCTTGTTTACTTTATCAGTAGAGTCAGCTGTTTGTTCAGCCAGCTTCCTTACTTCTTCCGCAACTACAGCGAATCCTTTGCCGTGTTCCCCAGCCCTTGCTGCTTCAATGGCAGCATTTAAAGCGAGAAGGTTGGTTTGGTCGGCAATGCTACTTATAAGTGAAATGATCTGGCTCACTTCTTTTGAATGAGTTTCTAAGAGATTTATAGTTTGGATCGATCTTTGAACCGATTGATCTACAGTGCTCATTTGTTCAACAGCCTGATTGATGGATTTATATCCATTCTCGGCCTGTCGCAGTGTTTTATCAGAGGACTCTGAAACGAGATAGGCAGATTCTGAGATTCTTTGGATTCCCAGTGCGTTTTCTTCCGTAGCTTTTACAGACTCTTCTGTACTGATTTTTTGTCCTTCGGCACCTTCCATGACTTCTTGGACGGATAACGTCACCTGCTCGGCTGAAACGGCAGTTTGATCAGCGCTTTCTGATATTTCTTTGGTAGAAGATGAAAGTGTGAAAACTGTGTCATTAATACTTGAAATCACTTTTTTAAGTTGAAGGGACATATCATTGACCGCTTGCCCCAGCTGGCCGATTTCGTCTTTCGATTTTACTTTAATCTCCTCTGCCTGAAGGTTACCACTAGCGATCTCCTGTGTAATACGTGTAATTCGCTGCAGAGGTTTTATTGATCTTGCAGCAATAAACCAGATGCTGAGAATGCCGATGATTAATTCAATTAGTATAAAAAGGGTGAGGCTGGAGGCAACTTCTTCTGCAATCTGATTGTAAGGCGTATTCGGAACTCCTACATACCAAATGCCGATAATGTCCCCGGCAGCATTCCGGATAGGCTCATAGGCTGTCTGGTTGATTGTGCCGACCACATTCGCCTCCCCGATAAACGTATTCCCTTCACTAAGGACATCTTTTGCGACTTCTTCAGACACTTGAGTGTTGATGGCACGTGCACCTTCTTCTGTCTGGACGTTGGTAGCAACTCTTGTATCCCCTTTGAAGATCGTTACGGTATCTCCGGTTAATTCTCCGATTCGGTCGACAATATCAAAGTTTCCATCCATAATCTCGCTGCCTTTAACAAGATTTCCCCCTTGAATTGACCAATCGCCTGGATATTTTTCATCAATTAGTTCCTTCCCCAATTGCAAATCCGACTTCAATTTTTCTTGTGCAGATTGAATCGTTTTTGTTTTGACCTGAATAACAGAATAAACTCCTATGGCTGAGGTTCCGAGTAAAAATGAGATGGCGATAAATAATACAAGTTTCAAACGTATGCTCATTGTTTTTCTCCTTTTATGTTGGTGGATTAACCAAATATTTTGGCTGATTTGAAATTTATTTTCATCATGTATAACTTATGTACAATATATATGTAATCACAAGGTGAATTGATTTACCAGAAATAAGTATTAAGTACTAGTTGTTTAGAACTAATATATATCTATGAAAAAACAAGGCTGACCCCACAAGCTGGGAGACTGCTCTCCCGCCTATGGGCTCAACCTTTCTTACCTGTGTTTTGTTCTCTTAATATTGGGAGTGTACAACATCGGAAAGAGCCGCCAGCTTTAATGATCTCGGTAAAATCGACTTCGAGGACGTCAAAACCTTTCTGGCGCATTTGCTGATTGGCTTCTGTATTGCTGGGAAGACTGATCACTTTATTGCTGCCGATTGACAACACATTAGTTGCAAGCTTCTTTTGTTCCGCTTTCGTAACGGCAATCAGGTCATACCTTGAACTGAAAAACTGTAAATCTTTATCTGTCAAAGCTTCCCTATAGACAAGTGCAACCGTTGGAGAGATCACATTGAATATGCAGTCGAGGTGCAGGAACTTCTCTTTGAAGGGAATAGCTCTTATTTTATAGTGAGGCAGCAAGCTTTGCAGGTGGTCAACAGCTTTTTGGTGTGTTCGTTCACTCAAACCGATATACACATTGTCCTCATCAATCAGGACATCTCCGCCTTCGATTTTGTCTTTTGCAAGGTTATAGTAAGAAAGCTCTTCATCTTCAAGCCATTGTTTCAGAATATTTTCTTCTCCTATCCGGGTGCTGCTTGCAATTTTACCAACGAAAATCGTTTGTCCTAAAGTGAAACCGATGTCCCGGGTATAGACTTGTTCAGGGAATTTTTTGTGGTGAGGAAGCAAGGTTACGTCAATATCATTTTGCCGCAAAACGGAAACGAATGCCGCATGCTGGCTGACCGCATGTTCAATCTCGATGCCATCACTCCCCGAGCCGCCATTCCTTACAGTTAAATGATGTGGTTCACAAAGCAATACCTTCTTCAATGTATCGTACTCACTGCTGCAATAGGTGCTGTCCTGGACTTGGTAATTTGTGCTCATTGATATTCTCCTTATAAGTAGATATAAGTATAGGGTAGACGCAAAATCCTGATAATATTTATGATGTTAAAAAGCGCTTTCGAAAACAGTATTGCCCGCCAAAAATCCTTCATTCTTTTAAAAAACAGCTTATCAATTAGATTCTCCACAAAGCTCTATTGAAAAACATTTCCAAGAGTATTCTGCTATCAAACGATTTATTGTTTTGTGATATAGTATGTATATTATGAAACCGCAAGCCTACTTCAGCAGTGGTTTTATTTAATAATAGAGTGGAGAGGTTCATTATGCTTATAACTGAAGATCAATTCAGACTTGAGAAGCTCGAGAATTTATTTAAGAATAAATCTGGAGATATAAATAATGATTTACTTAAATCCCAGAAGTTTATGGATGGGATTAAAAGCTTGATTGAGGTATGCGGCGATGATCCGGATAGAGATGGCCTGGAAGAAACGCCGTTCAGAGTATTAAAGGCGTTTCTCGAATATACCGAAGGATACCGGGAAGACCCTAAGCAGCATCTGGAAAAAGTATTCGATGTTCAGCATAAAGAGCTTGTCATGGTCAAAGATATTGAATTTTACTCCATGTGTGAACACCATTTTGCGCCATTTTTTGGTGTCGCTCATGTGGGATATATACCTGATAAAAAAATCACCGGGTTGTCTAAATTAGGACGTATGGTGGAAGGATATGCGAAGCGTTTTCAGGTTCAGGAAAGGCTGACAAATGAAATCGTTCAAGCCGTCGAAGATATCCTGGAGCCTCAAGGGACAATGGTGGTCATTGAAGCAAAGCATATGTGCATGTGTGGAAGAGGCATCAAAAAATCCAATGCGTCAACGACGACAACGGCAGTAAGAGGTCTGTACGCTGATAAAGCGGAGGCCAGAATGGAATTTCTGTCTCTGCTTAATCGATAATGATGTAAATTGCGGGTGAAAATAATGAGGCATGCAGTAATTAGCGCAGGCTCAAAAGGTCTGGGCAGGAAGGTAACTGAACAGTTTCTCCAACAAGGATGTTCGGTAACGGTCAATTTCAGAAGTGACCATGCAAGGGTTGAAAAACTGAAACAAGAGTGGACACATTATGAGGAACAACTGCAATTTGTTCAGGGGGATATCACCAAAAAGAATGATATTCAGAACATTATTGACCAGGCGATGGATCGGTTTGGGCGTATTGATTACCTGATTAACAATGCCGGCCCTTATATTTTTGAACGAAAAAAACTGGCTGATTATGAGGATTCTGAATGGGAGGAAATGATCAGCGGTAATTTGACAGCCGTATTTCATTTCTTGAAAATGACCATTCCGATTATGAGAAAGCAAAGATTCGGCCGGATCATCAACTACGGTTTCCAGGATGCGGAACATTCCCCCGGCTGGGTCTACCGTTCAGCATTCAGTGCTGCCAAAGTTGGTTTGGTATCATTGACACGTACGATCGCTCTTGAAGAAGCGGAGTATGGAATTACAGCCAACATGGTCTGTCCCGGAGATATAAGGGGGGCAATGAAGGAGTCTGATATTGAAGCGGCAAGAAAGTTTATAGATGAGCGCACTCCTATCGGCCGGTCCGGCACCGGTGAAGATATCTCCCGCCTGATTGCCTTCCTATGTGATGATAATTCTGATTTGATCACAGGCAGTATCATTTCGGCAACAGGCGGAATCAATGTAGTGAGCCGTAACGGACAAACAAATCCTGCATCGAGTTGATGCAGGATTTGTTGTGTTTATTATTATCGAACTCTCACTTCAGAACCATTTGGCATGTATACCTAACTCCCTGCCAGAATCTTTCCTAAACGTTTAGAAGCAACTTTTTTCGAATAATCTCTTCTCGGTGTATAAAAGCAGGGCCTCCAATGGACAATATAAGAGTAAAATTCCGTGAAAAGAGGTCATATTTTAATGCAAAACCAAGATAACCAAGGGTTTTCCCACGATGAATTCAAGCTTTCCAAGTCAGGCTTCGATCCGAAAATGCCTGGCCATACAAATCAACATTCAAATGAAATGGTGTTGAGGCAGGAGCCAAGAACAGCGAGAAAAGAAGGCAGTGGAATCAGCCTTCCACATGATACACGCCTGGAAATGGGGTTAATGCTTGATGAGCACTTATGTGCTTTGAGCGTAGCGCTTAATCAATATACAAAGCATCACTGGCTGACTGAAGGGGCCGAGTCGTTCGGAAGCCTCCACCACATTCTTGATGAGCATATTGATGTCACCAAGAAGCACATTGATATGGTCGGCGAGCGTGTTGCAAGGTTAGGTGTCGTTCCTACGGCCCATCCGGTAACCCAGCACGAACTTTCGTATATCAAGCATGAAGTAGAAGGCCGGTATACGATGAGGGATTTTCTTCGTAACGACCTGGAGCATGAAATTAAAATACAAGGCATGATGAGAAAAACAATCAAACGGGCACATGAGCTCAACGATTTTGGAACTGTGCAGGTATTGGAAGAAGTTCTTCTTAAGAGAGAAGACTTTGGCTACCATATCTGGAGCCTTCTTGAAGATGATTCATTAGTACGCGGAATGACCCATCTTCTTGATGGGGACCAGGACATTGCTGATAATCGCCATTTGAACGATAACCTTCCTAACTAAAACAAATCAGGATAAGAGAAGACTGTCTCCTCTTATCCTGATTTGTTTTTATCCGTTCTTATTACCTTCTTTGATCATTTCAACATAAAACTTAATCGCATTTATATAATTCTCTATGCTGACATGCTCATTGGTCCCATGCATTCTGTTCAGGTCTTCCGAAGTGATCTGGACAGGCAGGAAGCGGTAGGTATTCTCGGAAACGCTGTCGTAATGCTTGGCGTCCGAACCGGCAAACATAAGGTAGGGGGCGATGACTGCTTCTTCATAGACATTTCTGGCAGCTTGCTGAACAGTCTCGAATGGCGAACCTTCAACCGCTGACACTTTGGTTGCTTCACTGCCGCTAACGTCAACGGCAATTCCCTCATCATCAATCGTTTCTTCAATAAAAGCCTTGACGTCCTCAAGAGAATCGCCCGGCATTAGGCGCAGATTAATGATGGCAGAAGCCTTTTCAGGGAGGGCATTATATTGTTCTCCAGCCTGAAAGATTGTTGGAGCAATTGTCGTGCGGATTAACGCAGCAGACGCGGGCTGCCCCAGCAAAACTTCTTCGATGATTGGTTCAAAAATGAACTTATTTGAAAAGATATACTTCATGCCCAAGTTCATTTCGGGTGCGACATACTCAAATAAATCCTCGCCCGGGCCTTTAAGATCTTCCGGGAACTGTGTGTCTTCAAGCTTGGAGATTGCGCTTGCGATCCGGCCGATGTTGGTTTGCTCCTTAGGCTGCGAAGAATGGCCGCCGCTGCCTTCAATAGTCAGTTCTGCTATGGCAGATCCCTTTTCTGAGATCCCGACAACGCCGACGGGACTTTCCACACCTGGAACCATATTTTCTACGATTGCTCCACCTTCATCCAAGACGAAATCGAAGTGGACGCCCCTTTCTTTCAGAGTGGAAGCAATGGCACTTGCTCCTTCATCTCCGCCTATTTCTTCATCAAAGCCGAACATGAAGTACATATCTCTTCCGGGTTGGAAATCCTCACTTATAAGATACTCAATGGCCTCGAGAATCCCAATGACACCAATTTTGTCATCCAAGGTTCCGCGCCCCCAGATTTTCTCATCGACAACGGCTCCGCTGAAGGGATCCTGTTCCCAATTCTGTTCAGTCCCAGCTAAAACAGGCACAACATCATAATGGCTGGTCAAGCCTATAGGATTTTTGGAAGGATCTGTGCCTGTCCACCTATATACAAGGGAATAATCATTCACTTTTTCTAAAGACAATTGCGAGTGGACGGAAGGATAGCTTCGTTTCAAAAATTCAATGAACTGATCAAACTCGTTGAAATCAAATTTGCTTCTGTCTTGATATGAAATCGTTTTGTATGTAATAGCCTCTGAAAGGTGCTTGACCGCTTTCTCTTCATTGATTGAACTATTCGAGGAATTTGGCACAGGTTGTTTCGAGTCAATCATCACAAAGTTGAAAGCGGTTACAATAATAAAAACAGATAAGACAGCTCCGGCAATTAACAAAAATAGCTTCGATTTTTTCACCCTTTTTCCTCCCTCTTTTAAACCTATTATAATTTACCTCATCTAATTTTAGAATAGTCAGAAAAATATTATCTGTTTCAGAGTGAGTTGGAGGAAAAAATAATTTCCCCCTCTGAAACAGCAAAAGGCTTTATCTCCCCTTGGAGATAAAGCCTTTAAAAAAAAGATATCGCTTACAAAATTACGCCCACCACATTTTGCCGACAGATTCTTTCACCATGATTGGTTTCAGGTTCTCAACCGCTTTTGTAAATCCTTCATCAATCGACATGAGGCCGTCTTCATGTTCAATACTGACAACATAATCATAATCATACAGCCTGAGGGTGCTGATCATATCGGCCCAAGTTTTCTGGTCGTGTCCAAAACCGACAGTACGGAAATACCACGAACGGTCACGCAGCTCCGAGTAATCTGTCATATCAGTCAAGCCGTGCCTGTTCATATTTGGTTCATCGATGATGGTGTCTTTGGCATGGAAATGATGGATGGCATTTTCGCGGCCGAGTATTTTGATCGCTTCAACAGGATCGATTCCTTGCCACCACATATGGCTTGGGTCAAGGTTTGCCCCGATGGCGGGACCGCAGGCTTCTCTCAAACGAAGCATTGTGGAAGGAGTATGGACGCTGAATCCTCCATGAAGCTCCAATCCTATTTTTACATTGTAAGAAACAGCCAGGTCATTCTTTTCTTTCCAGTAAGGGATAAGTTTTTCTTCCCATTGCCATTTCAACACTTCCTGGAAATCATGGGGCCAAGGCGTGACAGGCCAGTTCGGATACAAGGCATGTTCATGGTCGCCTGGGCAGCCGGAGAATGTGTTGACAACCGGGACACCAAGCTTGGAAGCAAGTTTGATCGTTTTAACCAATATTTCATCAGCTGGTTCTGCTATTTTTTTCTGTGGATGCAGAGGATTTCCGTGGCAGCTCAGAGCACTAATCATTAATCCATATTGTTCAATCTTTTGCTTGAATTCGTTCAGCTTGCCTTCATTTTCAAGCAGTTCATCCACTTTACAATGTGCATCCCCCGGATAACCGCCTGTACCTAATTCAACAGCTTCGATTCCTTTTGAAGAAACATACTCCAACATGTCATCAAAGCTTTTATCTGAGAATAAAACTGTAAAAACACCTAATTTCATAAAGTAACCCCCTTGGATGAGTTTTCTGAATATATCGTTTTGTAATCCGTTACATTTTTAACATATAGAAAAAAATTAAATAAATCAATAGATAACCAAGAATATATTTTTAGTGTTGACAGAAAAGTTTGAGATATATTACTATTTAATTGTAAACGATTACATCATTTCATTTACAGTGATTTAAGAAAGTAGGCTGTGCAGAAGATGGCAAACATCCAACAGGTTGCTAAACAGGCTGGAGTTTCAGTTGCAACTGTATCAAGAGTATTAAATGGACAAAACTCCGTTTCAACTAAAACAAGAATCAAAGTGGAAGATGCAATCAGAAAGTTGAATTATGAACCGAGTATGCTGGGAAGGAATTTAAGAAATTCCGAGAGCCGCATTCTCCTTGTTATGATTCCTACCATCTCCAATCCATTTTATCTGGAGATCATTAAGGGAATTGAGCAGATTGCCATAAGCCAAAATTATAATATTTTATTGTGTGAGACAGATTCTGATCCGGAGAGGGAAAATATCTACTTCGATATGGTCAGAAAAAAGATGGCCGACGGAATCATCTCGATGGATCCGGCTGTCAATGTGGAAACATTAAAACAGCTGGCTGAGAAGCACGCAATCATCCAGTGCAGTGAGTATTCAGAGGACAGCGGTATTCCTTACATCACCATCGATAATGAAGAAGCTTCTTACCGGGCAGTCAAGCATTTGATCAAGATCGGCAATGAAAACATCGCGATGATCAATTCGGACGAAAAGAACCTGTATGCGAGATTGAGGAAGAAAGGCTATCAAAGAGCTTTAGAAGAACATGGTATACCATTTAATGAAGATTGTGTAATAACGGTTCAGCAGCTGGGCTTTGAAAATGGCCAGCAGGCAATGAAGAAAATATTGAATTTAAAGGACAGGCCGACTGCAGTGTTTGCGGTGTCGGATCTTCTGGCAATCGGGGCGCTGAAAGAGATCAATAATAATGGCCTTAATGCACCTGATGATATTGCGGTTGTCGGCTTCGATAAAATCGATTTTTCAAATATGACCCATCCTACCCTGACGACCATCGCCCAGCCGATGTACAAGATGGGAACGATGGCAGCAAAGATGCTGATTGATCAGATTAAAGGAGAAAAGGTTGAAAGCATCATTTTGGGACATGAGCTGGTTATACGGGAATCCACTTCAGGGTAATCCATACAACTAAGCTCAGCGCTCTGTTATTAATATTTTAATGATAGAGCGCTGACCTTAGATGTAAATGTAATCGATTACATAGAAGGGGAGCTAAGAACTAAGGGTACTTTGAAAAAAGAATCCAAAAAAACAAAGGGGTGCTTAGATTGAAGAAGTTTTTTGTTCTATGTTTATCTTTAATAACGGTTTTTGGCTTGGTCGCTTGTAACAGTGAGCAGGGAAGCAGCGGCAGTGATGATGATACCATCAAGATCGGTATTTCTCTTCCTTCTGCAACACACGGATGGATGGGTGCGCTTATCGACAGTGCTGAAAAACAGGCACAGGCTCTTGAAGACAGTGAAGGTATTGAATATGTAATGACAAATGCAACAGATCCAAATAAACAGGCTAATGATGTAGATGACCTTATTGCTCAAGACGTGGATGCAATTGTCATGCTTCCAATCGAATCTGCAGCGCTGTCTCCTGTCGGGCAAAAAGTGAAGGATGCAGGAATTCCTCTTGTCATCGTTGACCGTGAGCTTGAAAATGATGCAGCTACAGTAGTTGTGAAGGGTGACAACGAAGGAATTGGTGTAAATGCAGGTGAATACTTTGTTGAGAAGTTAAATGGAGAAGGTAAAGTCGTTGAAATAACAGGTCCTCCAAGTTCTGTTACCGAACAGCGTGGGGCAGGATTCCAGGAAGCGATGGAAAATGCGGATGGTATTGAAGTGATTGCCTCTCAAAGTGGTGACTTCTCTACTGAAAAGTCTTTGGAAGTAATGCAGAACATCCTACAGGCCCATGATCAGATCGATGCTGTTTTCACACAGGACGATGGAATGGCTCTGGGCGTATTGCAAGCGATTAAAGAAGCTGGCCGTGACGATATTCAATTCGTAACGGGTGCAGGCGGCGGTAAAGCGGTATTTGAAAACATCCAGGAAGGCGGATTGATCACTGCCACATTCCTATACTCTCCAACAATGGTGGAAGATGCAGTGAAAATTGCTGTAGATCTTGCACAGGGTGGAGAGCCTGCAGAAACAATGGTAGTGAAAGAAGCTACAAAAGTTACAGATGAGAATGTTGATGAGTACTACGATCCTGAATCTAAATTCTAAAAAAAGATAAGGAGGCTGTCTCATGAGGGTCCAACCCTTGGCTTTTGAGCCAGCCTCTCTTTTCCTATTAAGGAGGGACAATGCATGTCTTCGAATCCTTTCATGACAATGAAAAACATCAATAAGTCATTTAATGGTGTCCGGGTGCTGAAAGATGTAACCCTGGAGGTAGACAAAGGAGAAATACATGCTTTGTTGGGCGAAAATGGTGCCGGCAAGTCTACACTGATGAATATATTGGGCGGTGTCCATCAGCCTGAAAGCGGAACGATAATCGTAAATGGCAAACAGGTGAAGATGATTAACCCAAGGATTTCACAGGAACAGGGAATAAGCTTTATCCACCAGGAACTGAATGTGGTAGCAGACCTTAAAGTCTATGAAAATATGTTTTTAGGATCGGAACTTCGCAATAAGTTCGGATTCCTCAAGGTCGAAGAGATGTGCAGGCAGACAAGGGAGATCCTCTCGCAGCTGGGAATTGATATCAATCCAAAAGAGTATGTGCGCAATCTGGATACTTCTTACAAACAGTTGATCGAGATCTCAAAGGCACTTCTTCGAAAATCAAGATTAATCATCATGGATGAACCAACTTCATCGTTAGCTGAACATGAAGTGGAGCGTTTATTTGAGTTAATGACAAACCTGAAGAAATCAGGCGTTTCCATCATTTATATATCGCACAAACTGAATGAAATCAAAGCAGTTTGTGACCGTTATACCGTATTAAGGGATGGGGAAGTAGTAGGGACCGGCAGCATAGCGAATGAAAATGTCGATACCATCACCAAAATGATGGTTGGGAAATCTATTTCGGAAGATCGATTGGAAACAAGCCATGAACTAGGCCCGGTAATGCTTGAAGTGAAAAACTTAACGAACCAAGGAAATTACAAGAATATCAACTTTGCAGTGCGTAAAGGAGAAATAGCTGGTTTCACCGGCCTGGCTGGTGACGGCAGAACGGAATTGTTTGAAAGCTTATTTGGATATCGAAAAAAATACACTGGTGAAATAAGAATCAATGACCAGCTGGTAAAAATAGATCACCCAAGCAAAGCTGTAAAAGCAGGTTTGGGACTGGTTCCTAAGGACAGAAAAGAGAATGCCATTATTAAAGACTTAAGTGTCATTCATAACATGACAATGTCTTCCATCGGGCATTTCGAAAAGACGGGTTTCATCCAGGAAAGAATAGAAAAAGAGAAGTTTCAGTTTTATAAAGAGAAGCTGAATATCAAAGTGCACAATCCGCGTATTACAATTGATAAACTGAGCGGAGGTAATCAGCAAAAGGTCATCATTGCCAAGTGGCTTGAAGTGAATACGGACATCATCATCTTTGATAATCCTACACAAGGTATAGATGTAGGGGCGAAACAGGAAATCTATCATCATATTATTTCGTTGGCAGAGCAGGGGAAGGCCGTGATCATTTTGTCTTCCGAAGCGCCGGAAGTATTGAAAGTCTGCCATAACATCAATGTGATGTACCAAGGAGAGATAACTGCCCGCTTCAAGGGTGATGAAGCTACAGAAGATGAAATCATGAGTTACGCTACAGGTTCAAAAAGGGAGGCTGAAAGAATTGGCTAATGCAGGATTGAAAGCAAATATGGATACAAAATCGAATAATCAAAGTCGCCTCTCTTGGCTGTGGTCAGAGTATAGCGTCATTATTGCCTTTATCATTATTTTCGTAGCTGCCGCAATTATGAATCCAAGATTCCTGGATCTTAATAACCAGCTTAATATTCTAATGCAAGTATCCATTATAGGAATCGTGTCACTGGGTATGACGATGGTCATGCTGTCAGGCGGAATTGACTTATCGGTTGGTTCGGTTCTTGTACTTGTCGGGGTTGTAAGTGTCCTGGCATTAAATGCAACCGGAAGCATATTTGTCGCTATCTTAACGGCATTTGCAGTTGGTGCTTTTGCCGGCTTCCTGAATGGGTTGATGGTGGCAAAAGGAAAAATAGCCTCATTTATAGCCACCTTGGGGATGATGGCAGCCGCGCGTTCCATCGCTTTGTATATTGCAGAAGGCGGAAGTATATCAGGAGAGGTATCCGGATTCACGGCAATTGCCAACAGTGACTTATGGATTTTTGACTACCCGGTTATTATCTTTTTGGTCATGACAGCATTGGTTTTTGTTCTGATGCACAAAACGCGTTTCGGAAGATATGTATATGCTTTGGGGAGCAATGAGAAAGCTGCACTGCTTTCAGCGATTCGAGTGGATCGTGTCAAGATTGGGGTATACACATTGACGGGCCTTTTGGTCAGTGTGGCTGCAATCATTGAAACATCCCGGCTGAATTCAATTTCTTCCTCCAGTTCAGGGGTTCAATATGAATTGGATGCAATCGCAGCCGTCATCATTGGCGGTACAAGGATGACAGGTGGACGCGGTAAGATCATTGGTACATTCTTTGGCGTTCTGATCTTGGGAATCCTGAATAACATGATGAACCTGATGAACGTATCACCTCATCTGCAGGGGTTTGTAAAAGGTTTGATTATCATCATTGCAGTAGTTTTCCAAAAGAAAGAATAGAAGAGGTGGAACAAAATGGGATTAAAAGCAGGAATTATCGGCTGTGGGTCGATTGCGAAATTACGTCACGCACCAGAGTATTTCGCTAATCCCCACGTTGATGAAATTATATTTTACGACAGAAATCCGGAGAGGTCTCGTAAGCTTGCCGACATGTTTGGCGGGAGTACAGCAGACTCAGTAGATGAACTTTTGGAAGATCCAACGATTGATGTAATAAGTGATTGCTCATCGAATGAGTTTCATCATATTTTCTCCTCCAAAGCTTTGTTGAACGGCAAGCATGTATTATGTGAAAAACCGATCTCGCTGACAGTGGAAGAAGCACAAAAAGTAGTGGATGCCCAGAATCAATCAGGCAAAAAATTGATGGTCGACCATAACCAGCGGTTTACACGTGCTCACCGAAAGGCCAGGGAGATCATTCAGAGCGAAGAGCTTGGCAAAGTCCTTTCCTTCAGGACTACATTTGGCCATGCAGGCCCTGAGCACTGGGGGGTAAATAAATCAAATTCCACCTGGTTCTTCAAAAAGGACCGGTCAGGCCTTGGGGTAGCGGGTGATTTAGGGATTCATAAAATCGACCTTATGCACTATCTCCTTGATGATGAAATCAAGCAGGTCAGCGCTTTTCAGGGAGCTTTGGATAAAGTCGATGAAAACGGCGACCCCATAGAAGTGTGTGATAACCTCGTATGCAGCCTGAAGACGGAAAAAGGACGCTTGGGAACAGCTTCCTTCTCATGGACCTATTATGGAGAAGAAGACAATAGCACGATTATCTACTTTGAAAAAGGAATCATGAAGATATACCACAGTGAGGAATATCAATTAGAAGTCATCACAAAAGAAGGCGAGCGGATCAATTATCAATTGGAAAGCATCCAGACCAATGATAATCAGACGAACAGCGGCGTTATCGATGAATTTGTTGACTGCGTCATAAATGACAGGCCTTCCATAGTTACTGGTGAGGATGCACTTTCCTCGCTGAAGGTCGTTCTCGGAATATTGGAAGGTGCAAAAACGAATAAGGTAGTGACGATCTAACTTTTAAGTCTAATCTTTTGATTAGGCTTTTTTTATGGTCCTGCAAACCCCTGGCTATGCCGGAGGTTCCAGAGAGCTTATAGCGTGGTACAAAAGGTTCTCCCTTCATGATAGGTTAAGCAGGTTTACCTATCACTTCATTTCAATGTAAGCAGGAGGTATGCTCTGTGAAGGACATGAATAATTCTTTCTAAAATAAGGGGAAATTTTCCCGTTAAGCTGTGGAATAGCATTCGATTTAGGGTAAATAAGCGGAATTTTTCCGCTTAAGCACAGCAAAATCAACCATTTTCGCATCTTTTTAAGAGAATAAGGGGAATTGCTCCGCTTATTTTAGCTGTTTATCGTGCTTTTTCTTAAATAAGCGGAATTTTTCCCCTTATTTCTCGAAAATTTTCAAAGGGAATAAATGGCTGAAGTAAATCATTCAGTGGACCTCTTAGGCCGAGCCCGGCAAGGAATGGATTTCCGCTCGTCGAAAGAAAGCCTGATCTGGCTGAAAGAATCACAAAAGCCACCGATAGAAGTCTCAGTCTGGCCGACGGAACTAATAAATTCCAAGTGGGCACTAGACCGGCCGCCAGCCATCCCTGCTCATGACAAACGAAAAACCCCCGGCATAAGACCGGGGGTTCCTCAAAATCGATTAACGTACACCCTTCATAAACTTCTGGATGATCGGTGCGATAACGAAGAGGATGATACTTAACAGGATTGCTGCTCCCCCGATCGCTCCGAAATACATAGTTTCATTGGCAGGTGTATAGAATTTTACCAGCTGGGCGTTCAGGGCTTGTGCAGCAGCACTTGCCAGGAACCATACACTCATCGTCTGCGCTGAGAAAGCGACAGGCGCCAGCTTGGTTGTCGCAGATAGTCCGACAGGTGAAATCAGCAATTCACCCAGCACGACGATAAAGTAGCTCAGAACAAGCCATAGCGGGCTTACAAGAGCATCTCCGCTGATGTAGCCAGGGATCAAGATGACAAGGAAAGATAACCCTGCAAATAATAGTCCCAGAGAGAACTTTTGCGGAATGTTCGGCTGTCGGTTACCCAGCTTGACCCACATCCAGGCAAATACCGGTGCAAGAAGGATGATGAACAAAGGATTCAGTGACTGGAACCATGCCGGGGAAATCGTAATGCCGGCAAAGTCGAGATCTGTTCTTTTATCAGCATAGCTTGCCAGAATGGTAGAACCCTGTTCCTGGATGGCCCAGAACATGACAGCTGCAATGAACAGCGGAATGTAGGCAATCACTCGGGAGCGCTCTACTTCCGTAGTCTTTGGACTGAAGTACATGGCCAGGAAGTAAAGAGTCGGAATGACAATCCCCAAGATTCCAATCAGGTTAATAAACATATTGACGGTAAATAGGCCGTTTGGAATCAAGTACGCCAGCAGGCCTCCGATCACGACAACTGTTACAGCGGTGATCGTTGAATATCTTTTCTTTTCAGCAGGAGTCAACGGGTTGCCGACGTAAGTACCAGCCAATCCCAAGTTATTCTTTTTAGTGACAACAAACACAATCAAACCTAACAGCATTCCGACCGCAGCAGCTCCGAAGCCCCAGTGGAATCCGTATGCATCAGCAAGGCCTCCTGTAATCAGCGGAGATAGAAAAGCTCCAAGGTTGATTCCCATGTAGAAAATGCTGAATCCGGCATCGCGGCGGCTGTCTCCCTCGGGATACATTTCACCGACTACGCTGGATACGTTCGGTTTTAATAAACCGGTACCAATGACGATGAGTACCATGGATACAAAGAACATGGAAAGGCTTCCAGGAATGGCCAAAGCAATATGGCCGAACATGATCAATATTCCGCCGTAGAAGATGGCTTTTGATGTTCCGAATACCCGGTCTGCCAGCCAGCCTCCGATGACGCCTGACATATAAACAAGGGCGCCGTAAATTGACATGATGGAAAGAGCGAGGTTTTCATCCAGCCCCAACCCGCCTTCTGATACCTCATAATACATGTAGAATACGAGGATGGCTCTCATGCCATAGTAAGAAAAACGCTCCCAAAATTCTGTGAAAAATAATGTGAAAAGTCCTTTAGGGTGTCCAAGGAATCCCTTTTGCGGGACACTTTCGACAATTCTTTGTTTGTCTGATTTTGACATATATGTACCTCCTATAAAATACTTTACTATAATAATTATTATTTTCCATGTTGTCAAAATACTTTCTAATAGTTCTACTAGTAAAATAATTAAGAATTAAGTATTTATAGGTATTGAGATACAAGTGGCAGAAGAATAATAGGAGATTATTAGTATATTAAGATATTAAAAAGGCTAGGATATACCTGGTTTTTCACTAATGGGAGGAATGAGGAGGACGCAAAAAGGTAAATTCATGAAAAAATCCTGGCCCCATTTTAGAGGCCAGGAACACTTAATATCCATTTATCGTTGAGGGCGGGACTCGTTTAGGGAAGGGGTTAAGTCATATTTACCGCGATACCAGAAATTTTGGTCCGAAAAAGCACCGAGGGGGGCAAACTTTGCTATGCCTGTTACTGGAGTGCCATTCACTTCATACTTATATACCCCATCACTGCTCCCGATCCTTTCCCCGAATTCTCCATACTTTCCTTGAACTTCAGCCGGTTGGATTTCAGGGCTGAATCTTAAAGACACCTGATACCGTTTAGAAGTATCCTGGCGGTTGAGCACGATAAGAAAGCTGCCGTCTTCATTGACTTCACCTTGTTCTTCCAATGTGTATTCTTCTACCGGCTCTACCTTGCCAGCAAGGACATCATCATGCTCTACCCCGCCGGGGAATTCTTGCAGGCCTGATTGGAGAACAGTTCCTTGTGGGAGGTTTGTCTGCCCTCGAATGATAAGCCTGTTTGGGTCATATTGAACATTGCCATCCAGCGCAATGACTTCATTTCCTTCTGCGATTTCAGGTGCTTTTTCTTCTGCCTGCAAAGTTTTATCGACTAAAACAACCCGGCATCCTGTTAACAAGGCCAGCACCAATAGGACCGTTATCAAGGTTATTGCCTTCTTTAACATGCTCTGTCCTCTTTGTGGCCTGCAAAAGTGAAGTCTTCTTTTTCAGGTTGGCGGTCTGCAGCAGGTTTATTTAATTTGCTTTTCTTTCTAATTCGCTTCAGCCCTACTGGATTTCCCTCAATTAAAACTGTTCTCAGCACTGCACTGATTTCGTTGACACAGTAGATGGAAACAGCAAAGAACAAGAGCGGGCCCAATACAAGGTATGGACGGATGAACACCTGCTGAATATTGATGGCAATCGTTGCAGCCCATTCATTTGTGGCAGAGAAATAGACAGGAATAACTTCCATGATCCCGAAATTGGCTGTCATCAGCCCACCAAGGCAGATGTGCAAGATTCCGAGTTGGATCAGCAGCAGCAGTGTTTGCGAAAGCTGTTCAGAAAACATGACGATAGAATGGCGCCCAAAGTGAGGCACTAAATGTTTTCTGATTAAGTGAAACCGGCTTGCGCCCATTTGTCTGGAAACATCAATGAACTCCTGCTTCATAAAGTCATTCATGTTTTGGCCTACATACATCCCGAGAGAAGGAATGACAATGAGCGCAATGACAATTACTTCAATGATCAAGAAACGAAAACTTGTGAGGGCTTGAGCTTCATATGCACCTTGAAGTGGATACAAAAGGATAAACCCGACGATGGCCAGCGGGATAAAGTTGAACGTGTCCCAGAATCCTTTGATTCCCGACCGAAGCCAGCCTGGCATGAAAGCGTAAAGAAGTCCTGAGAAAAAACCTCCGATCATCCGGAGCAGGGCAATGGCCAAGGCGGCCAAAAGTGTATACTTTGCTCCATCAACGAGCATGAGGAAGATGCTTCTTCCAAGCTTATCGCTCCCTAAAGGCGGCATTTCGGATGGAGAGTAAGGCGCCGCGGCAATGACTTTATGGGTCTCCGGATCCGTTAAATAAGGAGGTCCGGATTCCTGGAGATCAGGGTAAAGGACGGGAACTAGAAAGCTTCCGGCAATCATGGCTGCGATAATTCCAAATGGAATCCAAAACCGTAAAGATTTGAATATACTCATACCTCAAGCTCCCCTCCGATTGTTTTTGTCAGAAAGACTCTGCCCAGGCTGAATAGGATGAAAAATGGAATGTATATTAACAGCATTCCAATAAAAAAGGCACTTGGCTCAGCGGTGGCAGTGGTCAGCATAACAACCATGAATCCATTGATGTTAAACAGCATCTCAATGATGAGCAGGTTGGAAAGCATCAATAAGAAAATCGGTTTAATATGATAATAGAATTGAATCCAGACATTCCGGAACAGGTGGACCCACAGAGTGTAAGCTTTTGAAAACCCTTTTGAGAAAGAATACTCCACATACGGCCTGTCTTCTTCCTCCCGAATTTGGAACAGGAAGTTCTTCGTGAGGAAAGCGATAGGCAGTACGGCTAAACAAAAGATCGGCAGAACATAAATTTTATCTTCACCCAGCTTATAGATATCAAACAGAAGGACGTCCGTCTGCTTGAAAAGCCAAATGATGAATAACTGTAAAAGCACGATGATCAGTACATCCGGAAGTGAATCAAGCAAGTCAAGGGTCCGCATGCAAATCCGGTATGCCCATTTCGGGAGAAACATGATCAGATAACTGGTGATTGCGGAAATGACGACGGCAATGAGAAACGCAGTTGCCAAAAGAAGGAATGAGTATCCAAACAACTCTAACAGCATTGGGAAAATCGGATACATCTTTTCTCCCTCATCGATGCTGATGAAAATCGATCCGGGGTGTAAGATATCATGGAAGATTTGTTTCAGAGTATGGATATATTTTGCAATATGTATGACAAGTTCATGGTCGTAATAAAGTAAAGAACCGGCAGCACTGAATAAAAATAAACCTGTGCACGTCAACAAAAACTGAACGGGCAGCCACATGATTCGTTTCAATGGTAAGCCTCCTTATTGAGTAAAATGGTAGTTAAAAACTTCTGGTTTCCGGTTTTATAGATCCTCCTTATGTTACAAGTATATTTCAAATTTTTCAGAATATTTCACTCCTTACTATATCACTTCCAAATTATTCAATCAACACAGATGAATAATTACAGAATATTGGAAAAATGTAAGGGTTGATAATATAATTTTAAATAGGAAGTGTTCAAGTTTCCGCACGGAGATTATGTACATATAAGGAGAGTTAGTTTATGACAGAAAGCAAAGCGATACAGCAGTTGAAAACTCCGCATACAACAGCGAGCCTGATTGAAGATTTTAAAAGAATCGGCATTGAAGAGGGCATGACATTGATTGTCCATTCGTCCCTTAGCTCACTTGGATGGGTGTGCGGCGGAGCGGTGGCAGTAGTGAAAGCCCTTATGAAAGCTGTGGGTAAGGAAGGAACCATTGTCATGCCTGCCCAAACGGCAGATAATTCAGATCCTTCTTACTGGCAGAGCCCTCCGGTACCAGAGGAATGGTGGCCATCGCTGAGACGTTCAGGACTTTCCCTGGAGTGAAAAGAAGCGATCATCCCGTTTATTCCTTTACAGCTTGGGGGAAACATGCGGAATACATACTGAGTGAGCAGCCCCTCGAAGAAGGATTCGGGCCGAATTCTCCGCTTGCCAAAATATATGAGTTGGATGGACATATCCTATTGCTCGGTGTTACACACGAAAGCAACACATCGCTTCATTTCGCTGAGCACAGTATAGCGAATCGGGAAAAAGAAAAGAAAGGAACGGCGATGATCGAGACAGGAAGCCGTGTCTGGAAAACATATGAGGAAATTCTTTATGACTCAGATCCATTTGAAGCTCTCGGAAAAGAGTTTGAAAAAAAACATAAAATACAAAAATTTGCTATTGGAAATGCCGATTGCAGCCTCATGAAACAACGGGAGATAGTTGATTTTGCCCGGACCTGGCTGCAATAAGAAAAGGAAAGGGATGGATTGGTTTATGAGTGAAAAACTATTGAGAGTGGGTACGATCTACATTCCTGTAAGCGATGTTGCAGTCTCATCGGATTGGTATACTGAAAATCTGGAAGCGAAGCTGAAATACCAGGATAAAGATAAGGCGATTCTGGAGTTGGCCAACCAAAGCTTCTTCCTTGTTAAAGCCGAGGAAAATCAATCGTCCAACTTTTATGATACCCAAGGGTCTGAACGGTTTTCCTTCACTTTTGAAGTGAATGGGCTTGAGGCTTTAACGGAGCTCCACAAGGACTTCAAGCAGAGGAATATAGTGACAGGAGAGATCGAAGACAGGGGGCATGCCGGCAGAAACTTTGTATTTAGCGATCTGGACGAAAACCTATTTGATGTCTGGAGTGAATTAAGCCCTGTGTTTAAAGAAAAGTATAAAATATAAATGTTTCACGTGAAACGAATGAAGGATAACTGCTGGTAAAAGGAGGGTGAGAATGAAATCAAATCGTCTCGAAAAAGCAACTTTTGCCGGAGGCTGTTTCTGGTGCATGGTTTCTCCATTCGATGAGCAGGAAGGAATTCAAAGTATCATCTCTGGTTATACGGGCGGTTATACTGAAAACCCAACCTACAAAGAGGTGGTTTCCGGAGAGACTGGCCACCGAGAAGCCGTCCAAATAACATATGACCCCGAAGTCTTCCCTTATGAAAAGCTTCTGGAACTGTATTGGCAGCAAATTGACCCTACAGATCCGGAGGGGCAGTTCAGTGATCGGGGAGAAGCCTATACAACAGCGATTTTTTATCATACAGAAGAGCAAAAGGAAAAAGCAGAAAAATCCAAGAGAGAACTTGCAGAAAGCGGCCGATTCCAAAAACCGATTGTGACGGAGGTCGTACCCGCCCGGCCATTTTATAAGGCAGAGGAATATCATCAGGATTTCTATAAAAAGAATAACTTCAGATATGAATTGTATCACAGGGGTTCCGGCCGGAAGGATTTCATGAAAGAGCATTGGCCAAAAGACACTTCTCACCTTAAAGAAAAATTGACGCCGATTCAATACTTTGTCACTCAGGAGAATGGAACCGAGCCTCCCTTCGAGAATGAGTATTGGAATAATGACCAAGCGGGTATTTATGTAGATATCGTTTCAGGTGAACCCTTGTTTACTTCTAAAGACCAGTATGACAGCGGCTGCGGCTGGCCAAGCTTCACAAAGCCTGTGATGTCAGCCAGTGTGAAAGAAAAATATGACCTCAGCCACCGAAGCACTAGAATCGAAGTGCGCAGCCGGGAAGCCAATTCACATTTGGGCCATGTATTTGATGATGGACCTGGAAAAAACGGCCTGCGCTACTGCATCAATTCGGCGGCACTTCGTTTCATACCAGTGGAAGATCTGGAGAAAGAGGGATATGAGGATTTTAAGATATTGTTTCCTGGAAAATAACCTTAAATAAAAACAAGCCTGGTCGCAAAAATGACTCAGGCTTGTTTAATGTACGGTTTACAAAACTTACCGTACTGGAGACATGTGTTCTTTAGGCTCCGGAACTCTCGATAGGATAAGGATGCCGATAATGAATAACACCACAAGGCTGAACACGCCGGTGCTTGAATCACCCGTTACTTGAGCCGTGACAGCAACAAGCAGCGGTCCCATGATCGAAGCGAATTTTCCGAAAATATTGTAGAAGCCGAAAAACTCGTTGGCATTCTGTTTTGGAATCAATCTTGCAAAGTAGGAACGGCTTAAAGCCTGAATCCCTCCTTGCGAGGTGGCCACAAGCATAGCCAATATCCAGAAATCCAAAGTGGTTTCAAGAAAATAAGCGTAGATGCAGACGAAAATGTAAATGATGATTCCCACATACAGCATCTTTTTGCCGGTAAATCTTTCAGCGAGCTTTCCATAAAGAATTGCAAATGGAGCGGCAACGACCTGGGTGACGAACAGGATGATCAACAGGTTGGTAGACGTAATGCCAAGATCGGTTCCGTATGCGGTGGACATCGTAATGATTGTTCCGACACCATCAATATAAAAGAAGTAGGCAAGCAGGAACAGAAACAACGGGCGGTATTTCTTGATTTCTTTAAATGTTTTACCCAGACGCTTAAAGCTGTTGGCGACGGGGTTTGGTTCCCGTTCAATATAGTATTTTTGATGCACATTTTTAAATAAAGGAATTGTAAACAATCCCCACCATAAAGCGGTAATCAGGAAAGCAATTTTGCTAGCCATGGTAGTGGAAAGGGGGATGGTCCCGCTTTGAGCCAGGATAATAATCGCGATGCTGATAATGAAAGGAATAGTACTACCGATGTATCCGAACCCAAAGCCTCTTGCGGAGACCCTGTTCATTTTTTCATCTGTTGTTACATCTGTGAGGAAAGCGTCATAGAAAACGTTGGCACCGGCAGAGCCTACAGCAGCAAATGTATAAAAAATTAATAGCAGAAGCCATTGGTCACTTGGAATGAAAGCCAGCATGGCCGTAAATGTTACACCCAAAATGAAGAAGAACGTGAAAAACTTCTTTTTAAAACCCCGATAGTCGGCAATCGTTCCTAAAATCGGCCCCAGCATGGCCAGGATGAAGGTGGCAATCGCAATGGTATAGCCTAAATAGGCAGTCGAATCCGCGGCACTGACTCCCGCGTTTGTGGCAGCTGCTTTATAAAACAGCGGAAAAACAGCCGTCGAAATAATGATGGAATACGCTGAGTTGGCCCAGTCATAAAATATCCAGCTGTTTTCTTCTTTTGTAAAAGCCTTCATTGATCTTGACCTCCCGGAAACGGTTTCATTTTTTATTGTACAAGATAAAAAGACTAACAGAATAAAAGCAGCAAAACTTTACACAATATTTACTGTTTTAATAATTCTTCTATGACCTTTCCGTCCGTTTCTCCTAATTGCAAGCCAAGGAGCCTGGCGAAAGTCGGCCCTTCATCAACAAGGTGCATGGATGGAATGACGGCTCTTTCTTGGATTCCCTGCCCTGAAGCAATCAGCATAGTGGCATAATCTGCTTTTTCAGGAGAGTATCCATGAGAAGCATACGTATACTTGCCGACTTCAACATCCTCAGCGGTGATTTCATCTACGTAATCCCCTTCGAACCCTTCTTTAATATAAAATCCAAGTGATGCCTCAAGCATGAAGGCGCAGGTGCCATCAGCCCCTTTCTCTCCCGCTTCTTCTCCTGTTAACACTCTTTCAATGCCGTTAGTCTCATCGGCGGCAAGGTCGCCCAAGATTTCTTTGACCAACTGGTGGGTTTTTGTGTCGCTTTTATCTTTTATATAGATATATGCCGAGCCGTCGCAGCTCTTGCAGTAAGCTTTCCAATCTTTCACTTTTCCCTGGTTGTCTGTACTGATGAGCCCTTTTTCCTTCAGGAGCACATTTGGCTTGACGGCTTTCGCTTCATCGAGGGCGCTGTGGTCACCGAGAGCGATAATCGTCGACTTCTCATAAATGTCGGCCTTTTTCATGGCCTCTATGATTCTCCCGAGTCTTTCATCATGCCTATTTAAAGCCTGATAAGCCTCTTCGGATGAAAACCCGTGGTAATGGCGGTGTGAATCAAGATCTGTGAAATGGATAAGCATCAAATTCGGTTTCTTTTTGCGTATGGTCTCAAGGGTGGATTCCAGGACGAAATCATCAAGCTCCGGCTGGCGGAGTCCGTTGCGTATGTAGCCAAATCGCCGGTTCATTTCCAGCTGAAAGGAGGTACTGCCATTCCAAAGCGAGACGGCCACCTGATGATGCCATGGGCGATTTGCAAAAATTTCAGGCATATTGTAATCAATATCCGCCTTAGCGGTTACAGGCCATAATAAGGCAGCGGTACTCATGCCGGCTTGCTTTGCTTCATCATAAAGGGTCGTCCCTTTTACATGGCGGCGGTGCCAATACCAATCAGGTGAAGCACTTCCGGGTTGAAGCATTGTATTGTTGATGACCCCGTGTTTATTGGGAAAGTTGCCTGTCACAATGGTCGCATGGCACGGATAGGTGACGGATGGATAAATGGTTTCGACATTGATGCAGTATGACCCATTTTTAAGCAGCTTTTTGAAGTTGGGCAATTCCTTAATAACAGGAAAATCGAGCGTTGAAAGACAATCGAATGAAATAACAATCAGGTGATCGGTAAGTCGCTTCATGAAAGCCTCCAATAATTTAAATTTTTAAAATATTCATGGTATGTATTTAATATAACAGAAAATGGTGGTGCGGCTATAAGGAGTTTTAAAGAAAGATGCGTATAGGGTTTGATAGTGTGGAAATCAGGTTGTTGAGATTGATTCGGACACAAGTGGCCCGAGTAAGCCGGGAGGAGTCCGAATGGGTGGGGCATTCGGACAGAAAGCAGCCAAACGAGCGAGTTGAGTCCGAATTCTTTGTTGATTCGGACACAAATGGGCCGAGTAAGCCGGCTGGAGTCCGAATCGGTGGATCATTCGGACAGAAAGCGGTCCAAATGAGCAGCTTGAGTCCGAATTCGGTGTTGATTCGGACACAACTGGCCCGAGTAAGCAGGCTGGAGTCCGAATAGGTGGGTCATTCGGACAGAAAGCAGCCAAACGAGCGAGTTGAGTCCGAATTCTTTGTTGATTCGGACTCAACTGGTCCGAGTAAGCCGGGAGGAGTCCGAATCGCTGGGCCATTCGGACAGAAAGCAATCCAAATGAGCGCCTTGAGTCCGAATTCGGTGTTGATTCGGACACAACTGGTCCGAGTAAGCCGGGAGGAGTCCGAATTCGGTGTTGATTCGGACACAACTGGCCCGAGTAAGCAGGCTGGAGTCCGAATCGGTGCCGCCGCTTTTCTTTTCATAACAAAAAGAGCCACTGTCAAACAGCGGCTCTCTTCTATCTTTACGCTTGAATATAATCATAGTCATAATCAATCTGTTCATCGTTGAAGTAGCTTTTGATAATGTCCTTGTCAGAGTGCGGGATCTCTTTTCCTTTTACGATTTGAGTCCCGTTGATACACCCGCCTGTTAACAGGATCAGGTCATTTTCATCACTGAGCGACAGGGCAGACAGTACGCCTTCAGCACGTGTCCGCTCAGTGTAAATGTTCTCTGCAGAAGGATCAGAGAAGCCTGACAGTACTTGGCTGATGATGTCCTCGGGATCATTATAGCCGGGATGGTCGACAGATACGACAATTTCATCGGCCCGTCCTTCTATTGTTTCAGCCATGAGAGGCATTTTGTCCTTATCCCTGATGCCGATACCGGTAATCAAAACAATCAGCTTCTTATATTCCAGCTTCTTGACCTCTTTCAGCAGGTTTTGGAGCGCTGACGGCGTATGGGCGTAGTCGAGCAGAATATTCCTGTTTCCATACCCGGTGAGAAGCTCAAATCTTCCCTCCGGACCTTCGATGGCAGTGAGGGCTAGCAGAATTTGATGAATTGAATGGCCGGAATGCATAGCTGTACAGATGGCTGCCAGAATGTTGGCTACGTTATAATCGCCGATGACAGGAGCCCTTACAATATACGATTCCTTATCGATGATTAATTCGAAAAAGGTTTCATGTCCTAATGTTTTGAGGTTTGAAGCTTTAACATCTGCGTCTGATTTTTTATCCAGGCTGTATGTCAGGACTTCACCTGAGTACATATCGAGTATGTCCTTCGCCATTCCGTCATCATCGATATTCACCACGGCTTTTTTCGCCTGCTGAAACAGCTTCAGTTTTGCCTTTTTATAATTATCGAACGTCCCATGAAACTCCAGGTGTTCAGGGGAAAGGTTGGTATGTATCGCGATGTCGAACTGTATTCCCGCAACACGTTTTTGTTCAGTGGCGACAGACGAAACTTCCATTACAGCGACTTTATCGCCGCGCTTTTTAAATTGGTCAAAAATATAATGTAAATCAGAAGACTCCGGTGTTGTCGGAGTGCTTTTCTTTAATTTGATTTTTCCCGAGGAAGAATTGATGCCTGTTGTTCCAATTGAGCCAGTCGGGGTACCAAGCAGGGTCATCAATGATTTAACATAGGCGGTGACAGTCGTTTTCCCGTTCGTACCGGTCACTCCTATGGTCGTCAGGCTTTCATGGACTCTTTTATAAAATAATATGGACAGTTCAGCGAGAAAAGTCCGAGCATCTTCTATTTGTATAAAAGTTCTGTCTGCATACTTGTGGCTGGCCTCTTCCAGCACTTCAGCATTTTCTCCGGCCAGGACAGCCGCGCCATTAAGAATGGCATCTTCAAGGAATGAGTGGCCATCATGGTTTTCCCCGCTAATACACACAAACGCTGCATTTTTCATTACTTTTCTGGAGTCAAAGTTGACGTTTGTTATTTTCCGGTTGTTCTGTCCCCAAACGCGTTTAATTCCTAACTGTTCCTGTTGTGTGAAGTCAATATTCATTGGCTCTCTCCCTTTAATATGAAAGTCAGTTATCCTTTTTCACTAGAAATGGTGGCCGTACCAGCAGCGAGTTTATACAAGAGGAATAATGCTTGTCTTTTGAATGAATGCAAATTTGTGATTTTTCTATCCATCTTTACCCGATATTCTAAAATGTATTCTGGTAAAGATTTCATGTTTAGGTTGGGGGAGTTACCTGACAGACACACAGCCCTTTATTGTCATTTCATATTTTCAATGGAAGTAAAATCAATTGACAGAAGGACAAAGAATAGCACAAGGTAGATTAAAGAGGAATAAAGGAGGAAAAGGACATGACAGTGAAATGGGGTATCATGAGTACAGCCAATATCGCGAAAAAAGCACTTATTCCTGCTCTGAAGAATTGTGGGAATGCCGAAGTTGCCGCGATTGCCAGTACAAGCGGAAAAGCAGCAGAGGCTGCAAAAGAGTTTTCCATTCCAAAAGCTTACCAAAGTTATGAGGAACTGCTTGAGGATCCGGACATTCAGGCAGTGTATATCCCTCTCCCCAATACAATGCACAAGGAATGGGTGATAAAGACGGCTCGTAAAAGAAAGCATGTACTTTGCGAAAAGCCGGCTGCATTGACACCTGAAGATGTAAAGGAAATGGCAGATGAGTGCAGGGCCAATGATGTTTTATTCATGGAAGCATTCATGTATCAGTTTCATCCACAGCATCACCGTGTGAAAGAACTTTTAGAAGAAGGTGCGATTGGCGACGTCCGTCATATGCACTCCGTCTTCACCTTCAAACTGGACTTCGAAAAGCATAAAGATAATATTCGGCTTAATCAAGGTCTCGGTGGCGGGAGTGTATGGGATGTGGGTTGTTACTGCATCCATTCATCACGGTTTATCCTTGGTCAAGAGCCCTCCGAAGTTTACGTAAAAGGAAACTTTAATGAACATTTTGGAGTCGACACTAAAGCTAGCGGGATCCTCAGCTTCAAGGATGGGGTGACAGCCAGCTTTGACAGCAGTTTTGAGCAGCCGATGTATGATTTCTATGAGGTTTCCGGTACGAAGGGAAGCATTAAAGTCCCGTTTGCCTATAGATCAGATCGTTTTCCTGGTGGTGAGGTCAGCATCCTTATCACAAATGAAAAAGGCGAGGAAAGAAAAGAGACCCTCAGTGGCAATCAATATGAAATCCAGGCTGCCCATTTCAGCCAATGTATTCTCGAGGGAAAACAGCCTGTCTATTCACCAGATGAAACGATGAGGAACATCAAAACCATCCAGGCTTGCTATCAGTCCATGAAAACAAATGAACCGGTTCAACTATGAAAAACTCCTAAAAGGCTGCCTTAAGGCGGCTTTTTTTGTGCTGCTTAATTAAAGATTGCAGATTCATCCAAAAGCCCAGCTAAGACAACAGCTAAACAAATATTAAACGAAAATAACACAACGGAATGTTTTGATTTTTTTATAGGGGGCATATAGTAAGCAATGAAAGATGATAAAAGATTTTCAAAGGAGGAGAAAACATGAAAGCATTAGATTCAATCGCACTGATTCTATTAATTGTCGGAGGCCTTAACTGGCTGCTTGTCGGATTGTTTGAATTCGACTTAGTGGCATCTTTGTTTGGCGGTGAAACGGCCATCTTATCCAAGATTGTTTACATCCTTGTTGGTCTTTCAGCTATTTACTGCATCAAACTATTTGGCAGGATTAAAGATTAATAACGTTTTAAAGGCCATTCCGGGTTTTGGAATGGCCTTTTTGTTCATTAGTTTTTAACCGGTTCCCACAGGTTTTCAATCCCCTGTGCCCGCTTGAGGGTAGTAGTGGCCCCCTGGTGCAGCCCTTCATGCCAGTTTGCAAACGAAACGACTTCACCTAAAGTTTCAAACGAGATTTCATCTGTCATCTTGAATGGTTTTTCACCTCTTTCTGATAGCCTTCCCTCGAATGCTTCTCTCAGCCGCTTCGGCTGTTCCGCAAGGAGGTCCCGTAACTCTTTCAGGGATGGCGGTGAAGCTTCCCACATGTCCGGATATGTATTGAAACCAAACAATTTAACAAAACCTTCTGGTATATGTCCTTTTTCTTTTACAAATGAATGAATAAGATTTTCATGCGATAAAT
This sequence comes from Bacillus sp. AK031, assembly GCF_053903065.1. Lineage (NCBI taxonomy): Bacteria > Bacillati > Bacillota > Bacilli > Caryophanales > Bacillaceae > Bacillus > Bacillus sp. AK031. The sequence goes on from NZ_CP096424.1 coordinate 108,508, forward strand.
AAATATGCCCTAAATTCCAGCGAATCGAATTTTTGAATCCATCTGGAATTAAATCAGCCATTTCTTCAGTTGTGTTATCCAGTGCTGCGACTGTTCTCATTCGTATAAAATCCATTTGTTTAAAAATCAAAGAATCTTCCATCAGTCACCCTCCTAAACGTCTTTTCATACTATTTCTTTATAAAAAGGAAAAAAACCTTTATCATTCTGAAATAAATGCAGGAATCACATCAATTAGCTTGAAGTAGGTAAGTGGATTTAATTTAAGGGTGTTTTCGGAACGCTTTTTTCGTGCAAAAGCAATTAAATTGTCTTCATTTTTATATTCAACGCTTATCCAAGGATCATTTTACATAAAATAGAAAGTAAGTTCTTTGAAACTTTTCTGGCTCCAACACGTATATGTTAGTATGGACACGAAGACATAGGGCGGAGGTGAAAACATGGGGATTTTGAAAAAGCTTTTCGGCAAGAAGGAAAAGGATATTCCGGTTGTGAAAGAGAGAAATGTTTTCACAATCGAGGTCGGGGATATTGTGGCCTATGACCTGGAAGATTATGAAGTCGTCGGCAAGCTTACATATAATGACCACGGCTTTGAATGGATTGCCTATCAGCTTGTAAGCCCTGATCGGACGGTCTGGCTCAGTGCTGAAATGGATGACCAGGTATACTTGGGCATTTATGAAAAAATCAAGCTTAAGCTCAATGAACCGATCCCTGAAGAAATTGAGTACAACGGTGTACGTTATTATCTTGATGAGTCAGGGACAGCGAGAGTAAAAGGCGAGGGCCGCGGGAAGAATGTCAATGATTTGAACTGCAGGTACTTCGATTACGAGGATGAAGAAGAAGAGAAGTATTTATCCGTGGAAGTCTGGGGAAGTGAAATTGAAGTCAGCAGCGGATATGATATCAATGAGTATGAGATAAAAATTATCGCGAGCAAATAATATACAGGAGGCGAACGTCAATGTTTCAATTATTTAAAAGAATGAAAACGGTAGTAGGTTCCGAGTTGAATGCCATGCTAGATAAAGCAGAAGATCCGGTAAAGATGCTCGATCAGTTCATGCGTGAAATGGAAGCGGATATCCGTGATGCGGAAGCGGCCGTGGCAAAACAGATAGCCAATGAAAAAATACTTCAGAGGAAGTATGAAGATGCTGAGAAGATGGCGGATAAAAGACAGCAGCAAGCCGTAAAAGCCTTGGAAGCAGGCAATGAAGATCTTGCGAGAAGAGCGCTTGAAGACAAGAAGATTCACAGCAGCCAGGCAGACACGCTTCGTGAATCTTATGACAGAGCCAAACAGGATGCTTCAAGCCTGCGCTCAAAGCTGGATGAAATGAAAGATGAATATAACCAAATGAAGCTGAAAAAAGATTCATTGAAGGCACGTGCCGAATCAGCGAAGACAAGAACGAAGATGAACCGTGCGATGTCATCCATCGGCGGGGACGAATCGAGAAAAGGTTTCGACCGCATGGAAGAGAAAGTACTGCAGTTTGAAGCCGAAGCAGAAACAAGTGAAGATATGAGATCATCGAGCCGAAGCCTTGATGATGAATTGGATGCTTTGGATAAAGGCAATGGGGTAGACGATGAGTTGGCAGCTTTGAAGAAACAGCTCGGTAAAGAATAATCATGCCATAATCAGGAACCGCTTAGTTTTGGTGGAGCGGTTCCTGATTATGTGTGCCAATAGAAAGTTTTTATAGAAAGCAGGTGATACTTTGAAAAAATCGATTGTGATCGTGTTAATCTCGATGCTGCTGCTGGCAGCCTGTGGTACCAGTTCGGGAGGCGGGTCCATTTTTAAAGAAGGAGTAGTCGAGTTTATCAATAATAATTATACCTTTTCAGATACCGTGGCAAGTGCGGCCGAAAACAGCAATTATTCAGAAATTTACATAGCGGAGAATCAATCGATTGATGATGTAGCGCAAGCCATCCAGGATCATCAGGAACCGGTGAGGATCAGTGACAAAAAGGACAATAAGCAAGTGCTTGTGTATGATCAGCTGTTTGTCATCTTAACAGAGGATGAACAGAATGCCTCCAATACCATGATTGAAGTTGCCAATGACCAGTTTGTGCGGAATAATTACAGCCCGGATTTCTTTGACGGCCTGCTGCTTCTATGGGTGTTGGATGAAGTGCTTGATGTGGATGACTGGGGCAAAAAGCAAAGATTGAAATGCAGAAACAATCCTGAATTGTGTTACAGAGGATACAGCTATTCAGGGGGAACTTTTAAAGGATATAACAAATCGCCTGTCCGTGGTGGTTCGTCGTCTGTAAGAGGCGGGGGCCCGGGTGCCGGCAAATAGGGAAATCAGAAGGGAGAATAGATTATGGAACCATTTATTTTGACACTTTTATACTTCGCTGTTGCGATTGTCATCGTGGTATTCGGCCTGTTTATTTTTGAATTGCTCACTCGTAAATATAAGGACTGGGATGAGGTCTTGAAAGGGAATAATGCGGTGGCGCTGTCTATCAGCGGAAAGATCATCGGCATCTGCATCATCCTGGCGTTTTCGATTTACCACAGCTCGGCACTCACAGATACACTGATTTGGGGTGTGTTCGGTGTGATTCTGCAAATGGTTGCTTATCTGCTGTTTGAATTGATCACACGAAAGTTTTCTGTCGAAGAACAGCTGCATAAAGGAAATATCGCGGTCGGAATCATTACATTTGCGGTGTCAGTGGGCTTGGCCTTTGTCATTGGTGCATCCATTACATAAGCATATCAGTACAATATGATTTCAGCCTGATTCTCAAAAGGGGATTTTTCAGTGGCAAATGACGGTATTAAGAAAACAAAAGCGATTTATTGGGCTTCAGGGATTGTCTCGATTTGCGGGATTATCTTTGAAGTCCTGTTTGGTGCCGTCGGCTCTTATATTTTAGGAGACGGCGTGAAGCAATATACCCTGACCATTTCTCTTTTCCTGACCGGTATGGGAATAGGGGCCTCGGTCAGTGAGAAAGTGACGAAGAACCTCATTCTCTCCTTCATCTGGATTGAACTGCTCATCGGTTTAATTGGAGGGTTATCGGTATTCACTCTTTTCGGTGTAACCGCCTTTTTCAGTGAGGGGACGGATGCCTTTTTCCTGTATGCGGTGACGGCGATTATCGGGGCGTTAACGGGTGTTGAGCTGCCAATCCTGATTAGAAAAGCCAATGAAATCGGTGAAACGCTTAACCGGAGTACAGCCCGGGTGCTTTTTTCAGATTATGCCGGCGGTCTGATCGGAGGACTGCTGTTCGTTTATTTATTAAGGCCCCAGTTAGGACTGGTAAAAACCGCCTTTGTGGTGGCGCTGGTCAATGTGGTGGTTGCTCTTTGGCTCATCTACTATTTCAAAGATGAAATTTCCTCCCTGAAAAAACATGCTGCAGCTGGAATAGCAGTGTTCATTTTCCTGTTTTCAGGTATTTTTTGGGGAGAAGAAATGGCCTTTTCATTTGAGCAGAAGCTATACAGAGATCCAATTGTACATTCAGAAAATACCAACTATCAGCAGATCATCTTAACGAAAGAACAAGGGGATTTGCGGATGTATCTCGACGGCCAGCTGCAGTTCAGCTCATCTGATGAATACAGGTACCATGAAACGCTCGTCCATCCAACCATGGCTGCGGCTAAAAGAAAGGAAAATGTCCTGATATTGGGCGGCGGAGATGGACTTGCTATCAGGGAACTTCGAAAGTACGATGAGATCAAAAACATCACTCTTGTCGATCTCGATCCCAAAGTGGTCGAGCTGGCCCGGGAGAATCCCTCCATTTCAGTACTGAATGAACACGCATTTGAAGATGAGAGGGTGGAAGTGATCAACCAGGATGCTTTTAATTTCATGGAGACATCGAAGGAGCTTTATGACGTCATCTTAGTCGATCTTCCTGATCCTAATAACGAATCTTTAAATAAGCTGTATACATTGGAGTTTTATCAGCTTCTGCGCAATCATCTGCCTCCAGGAGGAGCAATCATGGTGCAAAGTACAAGCCCGACCTTCGCAACCGAGGTTTATTGGACCATTGATAAAACAATCGGAGCAGCGGGCCTGAAGACGGAAAACCTCCATGTGGACGTACCGAGTTTTGGCGATTGGGGGTTTGTGCTGGCAACACGTGAAGAGGTATCCCTTTCCGGCCTTTCAGTTAATGTGGAGACAAAATTTTTAACCGATAGAGTCCTGAAAAGCTTGGGCACTTTCGGGAAGGATATTGATTCATCCATTAAAACGGAGAATGGCAGTGAAACGAACCTGGAGATCAACACATTGATCAATCCGATCCTGATCCAGAAATATGAAAAAGCATGGTCAACGTATTAGGCATGAGTGCCTAATACGTTTTTTTTGCCCGTAAAACAGGATATTGTAATAAGAATATGTCAAAACAGATAAGAACTCTTTCCTGTATATGGAATCATGTTTAGATAAATTATTGAATATAGTTGTGATAAGAGGAAGATAATCTACATTAAAAGGTGTGTTGGTATTGGAATTGGACAGCCATTTGCAGCAAATCACAAGCACATTACAAGCAAGAGCAAATAGCAGCGTTAATGTGATTCTCGCAAAACACTTTCCTGGAAAACGGATTGCCGGAGGGAAATACAGTATGTCGGCCCACACGATCACCATGTATATTGACGAAATCAAAAAACAGTGCCAAATGCTGTTTTCGACTCTGGATCATTTTTATGAATATTTTACCGTCGTGTTCGCACATGAGCTTGGACATGCAGAAGACAAGGAACTGGAAGAGCTAGTGGACCAAATGGACGTATCGACTGACTTCGAACGAAAAAAAATTGCCTTGCAAATAGAAGAAAATGCCTGGTGCTTCGCCAGAGATCTTATCCCGGAAATCGATAAGAATTTTACGAATGAAATCATCCATGAATCCCTGCTTTTCTACCGCGACCAGGTGAAAACCGAAACCGTCTCTGTACCGGCCTGCATAATTCCTTGATACTCTCTTCATACTATTACTGTAAGAAACCAAAGGAGAGATGAACATGGGACGAACAAAGTCAGGAAACGCAAACGCTCAGCGTAATGATAACCAGAAAAAAGGAAATCGGACGAGTTCAGAAATGGTTGAATTCACGACAGGCGACGTGAAGAAGAAAAAGAACCGTTTTCAAGATTGATGAAAAGGGCATCTCCCGTGGAGGTGCCCTTTTTGTATGGGTGAATGTTTGTCGAGATTTGGCGGATGGCCGATAAATCATCGGTTTTCGCCGATAAATGAGCTGAAAGCGCCGATAAAATTCAAATAGCGCCGATAAACATCATAAAACCGCCGATAAATGTGCTGTTTCCGCCGATAAAGCCCATGCTTCTTTCCGCGTGAATTCAAAGGGTGGCGTTATACGATAGGAATCCGGGGATAAACGACTTTACAGAGCTGATATTCGAAGCGCGCCGGCCGATATAGGTATCCATCCTTCGCGGGGTACTAATAATCCAACTTCTTCAACGGCTTCTTCGCTGGTCCTTCCAGCACTTCGCCGTCGTAAGAGAAGCGCGAACCGTGGCATGGGCAGTCCCAGGTGCGTTCACCTTTATTCCAGTGCACTTCGCAGCCCATATGGGTACAAGTAGTATCGACAATATGGAGGTTGCCTTGGTCATCTTTGTAGCCTCCGCCTTTCTGACCATTTACGGAGACGTGTGCTCCTTCGCCATTCTTTAACTCATTCGGGGATTTGGAAGCAGGTGTCAGTTTCCCTTTGATTAAATGTTTGGCGACATCGCCGTTTTGCTGCAGGAAGTGCTTTAGGCTCGGATCTGCGACAAATCGGGAGGGGTTGAAGATTTCTTCATAAGGGCTCGCCTTTTTGATGACCAGGTCGGATAGGATCATGCCGGCTGCGGTCCCTGACGTCATCCCCCATTTTTTAAAGCCGGTTGCGACAAAGATATTTTTATGGCCAGCCGTAAGCTGTCCGATGTAAGGCACTTTGTCGACGGTAATCAAATCCTGGGCAGACCAGCGGTAAGGGATTTCCTCGATGCCAAGCACATCTTCACCAAATTGCTGAAGAGCTTCATAATGCTTGGTTGTTTCTTTTCCCTGCCCGGTCTTATGGTTTTCTCCCCCGATCAGAACCATTTTTTCTCCGTTGATCTTAACTTGCCTCAGTGAACGTGTGGTGCTTTCTGCATTCAAGTACATCCCGCCTGGAAACGGTTTTTTCGGTTTGGCAGCCAGAATATAAGAGCGGTCTGCATACATCTTGGCAAAATAAAATCCTTTTCCATCAAAAAACGGAAAGTGGGAGCAGATCAGAACGGAGCTGCAGTATACTTTTGGGCCATTGCGGGTGACAACAACAGGTGTGCTTTGATCTTCAATATCGACGGCTGTAGTATCTTCATAAATGGTTCCGCCGTTCTTGGTGAACTCATCTACTAATTTTTTGAAGTACTTTAAGGGATGGAAGTGAGCTTGTTTTTTCAAGATTACTGCTGACTTGATGTCAATATCGACAGGAATTTCCTCGGTCAATTCGCCATCGATGCCAAGCTTGCTGTAGGCGGTAAATTCTTTTCTGACCTTTTGATCGTACTTTTCGGTCGTCGCATAGACATAAGCGTCTTCCTCAGTCAATTCACAATCAATCTGCAGATCTGTGACATTCTTTTTTATGTACTGAAGAGCGTCATCATTTGCCTGGTAATAGCTTTTGGTGAGGTCTACGCCAAAGTGCTGAATAAGTTCATCATAGATCAGGCCGTGCTGAGCAGTGATTTTCGCCGTTGTATGGCCGGTTGTCCCATTTAAAATCTTGCCTGCATCGAGGATGGCAACTTTCTTCCCCTGTTTCACAAGCTCATAGCCTGCGGTAATTCCGGCAATTCCTGCACCGACAATTGCAATATCCACTTCGGTATCCTGCTCAAGGGCAGGGTAGCTGTCAAAACTAACGGACTCCCGCCAGTAAGGTTCCGGTGGAAAATTTAAACTGTTTTTTGTATCCTCTGATGGCATCGTAATCCTCCTAAATTCTACTGATGATACTATATTTACCAGTTGATGGAGAATTATTCCGCGTGACAGTCACTACCCGAGATATGTCGATTCGTGACAGGGTTCGACATATTCCGGGGCGTGCCTGTCACGAAGAAAAAAGACCCTGCTTCAAAAGCAGAGTCCGCTATCTTGAATTATATTAATTTCTCTGCAGCCTGCACGGTTTGTTTCAACAGCATGGAGATGGTGACAGGGCCGACGCCGCCGGGAACCGGAGTGATGGCATCTGCTTTGTCAAGGCATTCTTCGTAGGCGACATCGCCGACATTGCCTTTGTTATAGCCTGCGTCAAGGATCATTGCGCCGTCTTTGATCCAGGAGCCTTTGACGAAGTTCGGTTTGCCGACTGCGGCTACAACGATATCAGCCTGCCTTACGATTTCTTCAAGGTTTTCTGTATAGGAATGGCAAGTTGTCACGGTTGCATTTCGGTTCAGAAGCATCATGGAAACTGGTTTCCCAAGAATGGGGCTTCTGCCGATGACGACTGCATGCTTTCCTGTAATCGGAAGCTCGTAGTGGTCCATGATGGCGAGAATGGCAGCTGGTGTGCAGGATGGGTAAGCGCCGAAACCGAGTGATGTCTGGCCGAATCCCAAAGAAGTGACGCCGTCTACGTCTTTTTCGATAGCGATCGCTTCAAAAGCTGCCCGTTCATCTATTTGGGAGGGAACAGGGTGCTGAAGGAGAATTCCATGAACACCCTTATCCTCATTCAATGATTGAATCGTCTTTAATAATTCTTCAGTCGTCGTGTCATTCGGCAGGTGGATCCTCTTTGAAAGGATACCTAGTCGTTCACACGCATTTCCTTTCATTTTTACATAAGTAGCTGAAGACGGATCATCCCCAACAAGGATTGTTGCAAGACAAGGCGTTATTCCATTTTCTATTAGTTTCTCCACTCTTGGTTTCAAGTTATCCTTAATGCTGGCCGCGACACAATTACCATCCAGAATCAACTTTTCTTTCACTGACATTACATTCCCTCCTGGTATATGAATTTCAATTAAAGGATCAAAAAGAAAAGAGACTGACCCACAGCCCATACTTCTCCCTAAAGAAGATGGTTCTGCAAATCAGCCTCAGCCCAGGCGAACGGCTTTATAGCTATAAAAAAGCAGCTCCCTTGTGGTTATTTCCACAGTTTTCGCCAGTCACTGCTTTTGTCGATTTAGTTGTTGTGTTCAGTATAACACGAATATAAAATAAATTTCTACCCTTAATGTTCGTTTTTATTATCAAAATAGCAAAGCTGGCAGCTATATACCTGTTTTAGCCGAGAAAAACTCTCCATTCATTCCCCTTCAGCCAAAAGTCGTAGAAAAACCTCCTCCCAATTAGCGACTGCCTTCTCTCTCCAATACCCGATTAGTTATGAAAGCCTTCTCAATATAATGAGAGTAACAACAAAACGAAAGGGGATTTTACAATGAGTAAAGATCAAGTGGTTATGATAACAGGAGCTTCGAAAGGATTGGGCAGGGAGTTGGCCCTTGCGTTTGCGAAACAAGGGGCTAAGCTTGCTGTCTGTGCCCGAGGAGAAGAAAAGCTGAAGGAAGTCCAGCGTGATCTTGAGAGAACCGGAGCCGAGGTACTGGCCGTGACTGCTGATGCTGCAAGTGCAAAAGACGTTGATCGGTTCGTTTCTATCGCAGAAGGTGTCTACGGAAAAATTGACGTATTGATTAACAATGCTTCTGTTTTTGGGAAAGGTCCTTGTCTTCTTCTTGATTATAGCAACGAGGAATTTGAGGAAGTCATGAGGGTCAATACAATGAATCCGCTGTTGATGACGAAACGGGTCCTTCCGGGTATGTTATCCCGCAATAAAGGTTCGATCATCAATCTTACCTCTGAGGCAGGGAAGACCGGATTTGCCGAGTGGGGTGCATACGGTATCAGCAAGTTTGCAGTCGAAGGCATGACACAGACTTGGGCAGATGAAGTCAGTGACACAGGAGTACGCATCAATATGGTTGACCCGGGAGAGATGGATACGGAAATGCATGATAGGGCGGTTCCCGGTTGTGACTATGACCTTGCCCAGCCTTCTGAAGTTATCGATGTATTCCTGTACCTTGCTTCTGACGAATCGGCCGGCATCAATGGAGAGAGGTTTGAGGCGCAGAACTTCAACTTAAGTGAGGAGGCAATCTGATGGCAGCGATTCAAAACCAATTCGTAATTCCACAAAGACTCAATGCCAAAGTTCCTGCTGAATGGAGAGGGAAAGGAAGGGGTGACGTCAGATTGATGGTCATGGAGGGGGAAGAGGTTCACCATGAACGCTTCTCCTCGCTTCCAGGTTTTCTGGAAGCGGGAGACCTTCTCGTCTTTAATAACAGCCGTACAATTCCAGCTGTTTTAAAGGCAAGTGCAGGCAGCCGAAAAGTGGAAGTGAGATTATCAAGGCAGTTGGATGACAGCAGCTGGGATGCCCTCATATGGGGAGGGTTATTTTCGGCAGGTGATGAGCTGGCACTGGAAAACGGAGTAGTGGCCACCGTGACGGGAAAAGGGAGCGAAATGCCATTGGTCAGACTGGCCTTTTCCATTAGCGGAGTGGAACTGATGGATTTCATCTACAGTAATGGGGAGCCGGTCCGGTATGAGTATATTGAATCCGACTGGCCTCTTGATGCTTTTCAGACTGCTTATGCTTCGGTTCCGGGCTCAGTGGAGATGGCATCGGCCGGCAGGGCCTTTTCCTGGAAAATGTTTGAGAAGTTGAAGGAGAAAGGTGTGGGGATTGCCTTTGTGACCCTTCACACCGGATTGAGCTACTACGGAAATGACCGCTGGCCGAATCCGCATAACCATCCTGAACAATTTCATATTCCGGCTGAAACGGCAAAGCTGATCAATTCTGTCCGGGCAGGAAAAGGGAGAGTCATTGCCGTAGGGACGACTGTCGTCAGGGCATTGGAAACCGTTGCGGATGAAAACGGCTTTCTTTCAGGGGCAGAAGGGATTACCAATCTCTATATCCAAAAGGAACATAAGCTGAAGTCGGTCGACGGCCTTGTAACGGGTCTTCACGAGCCTGAAGCGACACATCTTGAAATGCTGACTGCTTTTGCTTCTGAACACCATTTATTCCAGGCCTATAGGCAAGCCTTGAAAAAGGGGTATCTGTGGCATGAGTTCGGGGACATGAATCTCATTTTGGCTGAAAGGGCAGAGTCATGAAGTGGCATCATGCAGGCATCGAGACAGGGAATCTGGAGGTGTCTGCAGCCTTTTATAAAGAGGTCTTTCTTTTTGAAGCCCAAAGCTGCTTCAAGCTTGGTGAAGAGCGGATTATATTCATGAAAAGGGGAGAGGTTACCATTGAATTAATCCAAAGTGAAGGGGATTCCGTACCTTCCTCTCTTCATTTTGCCTGGGAAGTGGATGATCTTTCTGCCTGGGTGGAACGACTGGAAGAATACGGTATGAAACCGGTGGAGGGTCCATATAGTTTAGATAGCGGGTTGACTGTCATTTTTTACAAAGGGGCTGATGGAGAAGTGATCGAGCTGGTTTCGCGGCAATGAGGTGTTTATTAAACTGCTATTCTATGATAAAGTAATCCGGTGACAATTTAAAAAAATTAGGATGGGATATTATGAACAGAGAGTACGGATTACGCTGGTCGTTTTTCACCATCGGTTTATTGGTGTTGGCATTCGGGATTACTTTAACCATTAAAGGGAAAGACCTCGGAATCGGGCCATGGGATGTATTCCACTATGGATTGTTCCTGAAATTCGGATTGACGATCGGGACATGGTCGATCATTGCCGGTTTGCTGCTGTTGCTCGTGACAGGGCTGGCAACGAAAACCTTCCCTAAAATAGGGGCTTTCCTCAATATGCTGCTGATTGGTTTATTCATAGATTTTTTCAATTTCATTATTCCGGACGCATCTTCCATTGCTGTCCAGAGCATCTTGTTTGCAGCCGGTACGATTATCATCGGTTACGGCATTGGCCTGTATGTATCTGCCGACTTTGGTGCAGGTCCGCGTGACAGCTTGATGCTGCTGATTGTAGAAAAGACGGGCTGGAAGATTCAATGGGTCCGTAACGGAATCGAAGTGACGGTGTTTTTGCTCGGCTGGATGCTCGGAGGGCCAGTCGGACTCGGGACGATCGTCATTGCCTTCTTCCTCGGTTCGGTGGTCGGTTTTGCACTGCCGCAATGCCAGCGTTTACTGAAATCGCTGATTGACAGGGGAGCCAATGCTGAAACGGTTTCTACGAAAATATAATATTGACTTTAAGGGCACTTCACTTGGTGAGGTGTCTTTTTTGATTGCTGAATTCTTACCGTTGCTTGGTGAACCGGTTTTAAATTTGAAAAGTAAGAGGTAAATGGTAAAAAAATGAACTTAAAGACCATCTGCATGAGGAAATCTTGGGATAGATGGAGGATAAACTGGATATAAAGACCATGTGTTGCGAAAAAAATAGAAGTAGCTGGTAAAAAACCTATGTTTAAAGGCCATCTGCAGCAGGCAATCCCAGGACAGATGGAGGATAAACAGGATATAAAGACCAGGTGTTGTGAAAAAAAGAAAGGTAAATGGTAAATAAACTGGAATTAAAGGCAATCTGCAGCAGAAAATCTCGTGATGGATGGTGAATAACCTATTATAAAGATTAAACTAGAAGGGAAAACGGATTCCTGTGCAGAAGGAAGTACTAAATCATTTTATGGAGGAAGAGGATGGAGAAAATTTCTCAGCTTTTCGATTATCATGCCTGGGCAACGGACAAATTGCTTGTATATCCAGCAGCATATTTGAGGCAGATCCGGTCATGAAGGAGTTAATCGGTGAATGCAAGGTTTGCCGCAAGCCGCTTTACTGCCTAGATGGCTTTTTCAATGGAATCCATGAGGCGGAAACAGGTAAGGTGGTCTGTTTTCAATGTGAAGAAAATCAACAAAAGGAGACTGAAGAATGAACTATTCTGATAAGCTGATAGCCTTTTTTAAAGAGCAAAGAAATGAAGAAAATGCTACCCCCATGGAAGCCTATATGCGCAATCAATTTGATTTTCTTGGAATCAGGACCCCGAAACGGAAAATGTTATTGGCCGTATTTCTGAAAGAGAATGGGAAACCGTCCTTGGATGAGCTGCCGGAGATGGCCAGGGCATTGTGGAAACAGCCGGAGCGCGAATTCCAGTACATAGCCCTTGCTTTATTAGATAAAGAAAGAAGGAAGCTAGAGCCGGAACACCTTTCCCTTTTAGAAGAACTGATCGTCTCGAAATCATGGTGGGATACGATTGATACGATTGCATCGCGGCTGGCGGGGTTCGTCATCAAAAAATATCCTGATCAGGGAGAGGAATATCTGGAACGATGGATTGCTTCCGATAATTTCTGGCTGAACCGCACGGCGATTCTCCACCAGTTGAGTTATAAGCAAGATACGGATAAAGAAAAATTGTTTTCATATATAAAACAGCACAACAGTTCAAAGGAATTTTTCATTGAAAAAGCGATCGGCTGGGCACTGCGTGAATACTCCAAAACCGCGCCGGAGAGTGTGGTCAGTTTTATAGAAAACGAAGAATTGAGACCGTTAAGCAGGCGGGAAGGGTTGAAGTATGTAAAGAAGAAAGAGGCTTCGAACTAAATGACAACCTCTAAATTTTCCGCTGGGCATTCACCCAACAGGATCTCCTGCATAAGATAGAATGTGTTCTCCTATTTTTTAGCTAAAGGAGTGTTTGCAGTGAGCGGAAAAGTTCTTAATTATTATGCCGGAGGAAATACAGCCCGGGGTTTTCATAGTTTATATGCGTCCAACCTGCAGGGGCTGGAACGCTTATTCATTTTGAAAGGCGGACCGGGGACAGGGAAGTCATCTTTGATGAAGACGATCGGGGCCTACTGGAACAGGGAAGGCTATGATATCGAGTATCTGCATTGTTCTTCAGACAATGAGAGCATCGATGGATTGATCATTCCGTCTTTGAAGGCGGGTATCGTTGACGGGACAGCGCCGCATGTGATCGAGCCGAATGTTCCGGGAGTGGTGGAGGAATACATCAACCTTGGGTCTGCCTGGGATTCGAATATCCTCAGGGGCCATAAAGAAGAGATTACTGCTTTGACATCGGACATTTCAACCGCCTTCCAAACGGCGTACAACACGTATGCGGAAGCGTTGAAAATCCATGATGAATGGGAAAGAATCTATATCGATAATATGAGCTTCGAAAAATGTGACCAGCTGACAGCCGAGCTGATGGAAAAATTCTATTCTCATATATACTTAAACAAGCAGGCGGAAGTGCGCCACCGCTTCCTTGGCGCTGCCACTCCAAAAGGGCCGAGGGATTTCATCGGCAACCTGACGGAGGATCTGCCAAGGCGGTATTTCATCAAAGGGCGTCCGGGTACCGGAAAGTCGACGATGCTGAAAAAACTCGCCAAGGCAGCAGAGGACCGGGGGCTGGACGTCGAGATCTACCATTGCGGGTTTGACCCGAACAGCCTCGACATGGTCATTGTGCGGGAACTTGGATTTGCCATCTTTGACAGCACGGCTCCGCATGAATATTTTCCGGAGAGAGACGGCGATGAAATTGTTGATGTATATGAAAGAGCGGTCACACCGGGGACGGATGAAAAATATGCCGAATCGATTAAGGACATCAGTAAAAGGTACGGAGATAAAATGAAAGAAGCAACAGCGTACCTTGCTAAGGCCAAGGCCTTGCATGATGACCTGGAAGCGTATTATATCAGTGCAATGAACTTCGATGCAGTTGAAGAACTGAAGAATAATATCCAAGCAGAACTGGCGGATTTATCAAGAAAATAAGAGTTGAGGGTGAAGGTTTTAGTGCTTTCATCCTTTTTTCATTTTGGCCGTTATTCCGCCTCTCGTTCATGGTATAGTGGGTAACATGGGGAAACACTAGTACAAAGGGAGAGCAAAAGGGGGAAAACAGCATGAATTGGAACGATTGTATTGAGCGTCATAATACGCATTCCGTCAAGTGGTCTTTTTCAGATGAAGAAATTATTCCGATGTGTATCGCTGATATGGATTTTAAAGTATCGCCTGCCATTACGGAGGCTATGAAAGAAAAAGCAAAGCATGGCATCTACGGTTATACCACCTTCAGTGAGCGATATTTTCAATCCATCATGTCATGGTGGGAGAAGCGCCATGGACTTCAAGTAAAAAAAGAATGGATTTCGTTCAGCCCGGGGATCATCCCCGGCATCAACATCTTGCTGGGATTGCTGACAGAAGCGGGTGACTCTGTGATTGTGCAGGATCCCGTGTATTATCCATTTTATAGTACGATTGAAAATCATGGCTGCCAGGTGTTGAAAAATACACTTACATATAAAGACGGTAAATATGAAATGAATTTTGAAGACCTGGAAGAAAAAGCGAAGGATCCGAAGACAAAGGTTCTTATCCTATGCAGTCCGCATAATCCTGTGGGAAGGGTTTGGACAAGCGGAGAACTTGAGAGGGTATCCGCGATCTGCCTCAAGCATGATGTGTGGATCGTTTCGGATGAAATGCATGGTGATTTAGTGTTCGAAGGCCATGTCCATAAGCCCTTGTTTCATATCAATGAATCTATAAAAGAAAAGAGCATCATCTGTGCCGCGCCGAGCAAAACCTTCAATATTGCAGGCTTGCAGACGTCGATCCTCATGATCCCGAATAAGGAGCTTCGTGAAAAATATGAGCACAAACTGGCAGGGTTTGGTTTGATGAGACCGAATGCCTTCGGGGTCGAAGGGACGATTGCCGCTTATGAACAGGGAGAACCCTGGCTGGATGATCTGATGATGTATTTGGAAGAGAACCGCCAATATGCCCTGAATTATTTAAGAGAAAACATTCCTGCGGTAAAACCGGTCCAACCGGAAGCGACCCATCTGATCTGGCTTGATTGTTCGGAGCTTGGCCTTGAAAACGAAGAGTTGTTTGAATTCTTCCTCGTCGAAGCGAAAATCAAGTTTGATGAAGGGTACAAGTTCGGCAAGTGCGGGAATCAGTTTGTCAGGATGAACATCGCTTGTCCGAGAGAGCGCCTGACAATGGCATTAAGAAGGATGGATGAAGCCATTTTGCGGAAACGCGTCAGGGAAGCGAAGAGTACTGTTTGATTTGTAAGAGACCGCTGATATTAAGCGGTCTTTTTATTTGGTCCTTATCTGATGTCCGATTCAGGCGGCAGCTTTACTTGGGGGTTGAATGAGTCCGTGGTACTGCAGTAACGTTTTGACGAGCGTCGATTTCTTATTCCTTTGATTCCACGGTGGTATAGAAGCTCTATGGTGCCATCAAATCCTTATTTGTGGAAATTCACGGTGCCATAGAGGCTCAATGGCACCGTCAAATTCTTATTTCTGGAAATTCACGGTGCCATAGAGGCTCAATGCTGCCGCCAAATCCTTATTTGTGGAAATTCACGTATCCATAGAAGCTCAATGACGTCATCAAATCCTTATTTCTGGAAATTCACGTCGCTATAGAAGCTCAATGCCGTCGTCAAATCCTTATTTCTGGAAATTCACGGTGCCATAGAGGCTCTATGACGTCATCAAATCCTTATTTCTGGCAATTCACGTCGCCATAGAAGCCCAATGGCGCCGTCAAATCCATATTTGTGGCAATTCACGGTGCCATAGAGGCTCTATGACGTCGCCAAATCCTTATTTGTGGAAATTCACGTATCCATAGAAGCTCAATGGCGCCGTCAAACCCTTATTTCTGGCAATTCACGTCGCTATAGAAGCTCAATGGCGTCGTCAAATCCTTATTTCTGGCAATTCACGGTGCCATAGAGGCTCTATGACGTCATCAAATCCTTATTTCTGGCAATTCACGTCGCCATAGAAGCCCAATGGCACCGTCAAATTCTTATTTCTGGCAATTCACGGTGCCATAGAGGCTCAATGCTGCCGCCAAATCCTTATTTGTGGAAATTCACGTATCCATAGAAGCTCAATGACGTCATCAAATCCTTATTTCTGGAAATTCACGTCGCTATAGAAGCTCAATGCCGTCGTCAAATCCTTATTTGTGGAAATTCACGGTGCCATAGAAGCCCAATGGCGCCGTCAAATCCTTATTTCTGGCAATGCACGTCGCCATAGAAACTCTATGACGCCCTCGAATTCTTATTTCTGCAAATCCAGGTCCTTCTAAGAAGCTCTTCTCTTAATAAACAACAATACAGACATAAAAAAACCTAACAAAACCGGCTGCCCATCAAGGCAGCCGGTTTCGTTTTAAGCCCGTTTCTGCATTTCCAGCAAGACCTGCTGATAAGCCTTCGCTTCGCTTGCCATCCCTTTTTCCTGATAAAGCCTGGACAGCCATTTGACGGGCTGGGGATCGTTCGGGCGGAGTTCCATGTCCCAGCTGAAACAGTCGATTGCGCGGTCGAGGACGTTAAATTGGTAGTAAAACTCACCTAACTGCGACTGGTGGTTCGGGTCATCTATAAGCGAGTTCATCTTTTTGATTTTTTCGGCAATCGGCAATGAAATGTTTTGAGCTTGCAATGGAGAGAACCAATCGGCAATGAAAGGGATGTCGTGACCTTTCAGAAGAGATATGACACATGACCGCAGGATTTTATCCAGCTTGGATGGCTGCTGCTGTAGAACGGAAATGATCAAACTGTTCAGTTTTTCAAGCGGAATCGATGTTTGCTGCCACTGGATGCCTTCAAAAAGGGCGGAGAGGATGTTTTCGTCAAGTGCACTCGTGCTGTCTGGTGACTCCACCACCAATGTCAGGGCTTTTTCATACTCATTCGATTCAATCAGGTCTTGAAGCAGCTGATGAAGGATTTTTTTATTATCAGGAATATTCTTGGCCAGAGAGTACATTAATTCCCTTTTATCGTCTGGTTGGAAGTGACTGTCTACCCACATGGTCAGGGGCTGGAGTGTTTCTTGGCTTGGGTTTTGTTGAACAGCTTCACTCATAAGGGCGGTGATGGTAAGTGTATTGTTTCGTTGGAGCAGCATTTGTTGCAGGGTTTCCCTGTTTTTATGCTCATGTCTGTTTTTCCACAGCTCCGAAGCGGCATACAGAGGGTCTTTTTCGAGCAGCTTCTGTGGTTCTTGTTCGTATAACTTTTCATAAGGGAGAAAGTTCAAGTCAGCAGATGTTTGTTTGACCCATGAGTTGCCGGGTGATGTTTCAGCAAGTATTTGTAATAGTTTGTAGGCATGCAGGAATTGTCCACTGCGGCGGTATTGGTAATAATGATTTCGGATCAGGCGGAATAGCTTGTCGTGAGAAAGGAAGGAATCAAGGGCTCGGAAGATAAAAGCCGTTTCCTGTAAGGACATAGTGTTCTGCAGTTTTTTATGAAGCTCGTTAAAGCCGGCCACTTTTAACGGCGAGTTCTTTTCTATCAACTTGTCTGCCAGCGGGTGCGGGCATAAAAAAACAATTCCCTCTTTGAAAGCCTGTTCGATAAACGAGTTCCGTTTAAGCTTCAAGGCTTTTTTACAAGTCAGGAATTGTTCTTTATAGAAAAATAAATAATGTTGTTCTCGCTCGGGGCTCACTGTTTCAATGAACGCCATGTCTCTGTAGAATGCGATTCTCTGCGGGGGAAAGTTCCCGTACTCCATCAAGGCTTTTTTAGTGGACATGCGTACCGCCTCCTTTTGACTAAAGTATATCACACTTTCCTGGTGACAGGCACGGACCGGAATTTGCTGAGACAGCAATTTGAGTATTCTGCCCTGTTTTTAGCAATACTAGTTGGAAAAGAAAGTCTGCAGATAGAGGGTGAAATCATTGTCATTACAGCTGATTGAAGCATATATTCCCAAAAAACATTTTGAGAAGGTGGATGAAAAACTCAGGAAGTTTGACGCGACTTCCTATGTTGTCCGCGACCATTCCAAGGAGAAATGCCTGGTCAGGATGATCGTCAGAACAACCGAGTCTGAAAATATTCTCAACTATTTGGAAAGCATCATTAATGTTGTAGAAGGATTTGAAGCAACTCTATTTCCTGTGCAAAGCCACATCAGGCGGAGGACAGAAGCAGAAATCGAGGCGGATAAGGAAGACGCTGAGGAAACCAGGAGGTCCATTCAGCGGGCAAGCAGGCATGAACTGTATGTGAAGATCGAGTCGATGAGCAGCATCCATTTAAACTATGTTCTGTTTGTCATTCTCTCATCGATTGTGGTGACGATTGGCATCATCAAGAACAGTTCAGCCATCGTGATCGGCGGAATGGTCATCGCGCCATTGCTGGGACCTGTCATCTCACTAGCATTCGGCTCTATCCTCGGAGACTATAAACTGGTGAAGCATGCCTTGTTCAGTGTATTGGCAGGAGTCGGCATTTCCCTTGTCATCGCCATCATCGCAGGGGTCATCCTTCCAGTTCCGGTCGAAAGCGAGGAATTTCTTTCAAGGATGAAGGTCGACTATATGGATGGAATTCTGGCCCTTGCTTCAGGTGCGGCAGGGGCACTGTCGATTTTAAGAGGTTCCCCCAGTGCCCTTGTCGGTGTCATGGTCGCGGTCGCCCTCCTGCCGCCGACAATCGTCTTCGGCGTCACGATCGGGGCAGCGCTGTGGGAGCATGTGCTGCCTTCCATGCTGCTTCTGTCGGTCAATATCAACAGTATCCTTCTATCGGCTGTAGTCGTATTCACTTTGTCGGGGATCCGGCCGATCAAGTATGATGAAATCCAGCGGGCGAATAACTCAAGGAAGTTTGCCTTGATATTTGTCAGCGTGATCCTACTGGTGCTATTGGTAACCATCTTTTATAACAACCATGCCTATTCCTACTAATATTTATCGAAAAAAGAAAAATACTAGAGAGGAAAAGCAGCGTGAGTCAACGCAATAACTTTGTCCATCACACACAAACATGTTAAAATGAATGAGTATGAAATGAATGTGAAAGACCTTTTAAATATTGAATTTACTGTGCATTCCACATGTACAATTGTATGTTAAGCGTTTACAAGTTCTCACTATACATATGGAGGGATTGGATAATATGACGAGCAAAAAATTAGATCAGTTTTTAAATGAAAACCTTGATGATTTAAAAGGCCGCGGCCTGTATAACGAGATCGATCCTGTTGAAGGTGCTAACGGACCGATTATTAAAATCGGCGGAAGAGATCTTATCAACCTTTCGTCCAATAACTATCTTGGACTGGCGACAGATGAAAGATTAAAAGAAGAAGCGATCAAAGCGGTTAAGGAATATGGTGTCGGAGCAGGTGCTGTCCGTACAATCAACGGTACACTTGATATCCATTTGGAGCTTGAGAAGAAAATCGCCGAATTCAAAGGAACAGAAGCAGCCATTGCCTATCAGTCAGGCTTTAACTGTAACATGGCCGCAATTTCAGCTGTTATGAACAAGCATGATGCGATTCTTTCCGATGAACTGAACCATGCTTCCATCATTGACGGCTGCCGCCTTTCCCGGGCAAAAGTCATCCGCTTCAACCACTCTGATATGGAAGACCTGAGAGCAAAAGCGAAAGAAGCTGTTGAATCTGGGCAATACAATAAAGTGATGGTCATCACGGATGGGGTATTCTCCATGGACGGAGATGTGGCGAAGCTTCCGGAAATCGTCGAAATCGCTGAAGAATTCGATATCATGACCTATGTAGATGATGCGCATGGATCGGGTGTACTTGGAAAAGGATCCGGTACGGTAAAACACTTCGGCTTGTCTGACCGGGTTGACTTCCAAATCGGAACGCTTTCCAAAGCAATCGGTGTTATCGGCGGTTATGTAGCCGGTAAACAAAACCTGATCGACTGGCTGAAAGTAGCATCAAGACCATTCTTGTTCTCCACAGCCTTGACTCCGGCTGATGTAGCGGCAACGACAAAAGCGCTCGAACTTATCCTAAACAGCACAGAGCTGCAGGATAAAATGTGGGAAAACAGCAACTATCTGAAAGAAGGCTTGAAGAAGCTCGGCTTCGATATCGGGCACAGTGAAACACCGATCACACCTTGTATTATTGGTGATGAAAAAACAACACAGCAGTTCAGCAAGCGCCTGAACGAAGAAGGCGTTTATGCAAAATCAATCGTCTTCCCGACAGTGCCACGCGGAACAGGACGTGTAAGAAACATGCCGACAGCAGCACACACGAAAGAAATGCTAGACAACGCAATTGAGATCTATGAAAAAGTCGGAAAAGAAATGAATTTGATCTAAAACTGATTGATCCGGGTGGCCACTGGACTGGTTTCACCCGGTTATTACATAAGAAAATAGACAGCATGATGGCAGAAATAGGAGGTTGCAATAGATGAAAAAGATTTTAGTAACAGGTGCTCTTGGGCAAATCGGTTCTGAACTGGTAATCAAGATGCGCGGAATTTATGGCACTGACAATGTAATCGCAACGGACATTCGTGAAACAGACAGTGAAGTCGTGACAGGAGGTCCATTCGAAATCCTGGACGTAACGAACCCTGCGAAGTTTAACGAACTGGTGAAAAATCATGAAGTGGACACCATCATTCACTTGGCTGCTCTTTTATCAGCAACAGCTGAAGCGAAACCGCTGCTTGCCTGGAACCTGAATATGGGCGGCCTTGTCAATGCGCTTGAAGCAGCGCGCGAATACAACTGTAAGTTCTTCACGCCAAGCTCCATCGGTGCATTCGGACCAATTACGCCTAAGGATCGAACGCCTCAGGATACCATCCAGCGCCCGACGACTATGTATGGAGTCAACAAAGTATCTGGTGAACTGCTTTGTGACTACTACTTCACTAAATTCGGCGTCGATACGCGCGGCTTGCGTTTCCCTGGATTGATTTCCTACGCAACACCACCAGGCGGCGGAACGACTGATTATGCAGTGGATATTTACTATAAAGCGATTGAAAATGGTTCGTACACTTCCTACATCGACAAGGGCACATACATGGACATGATGTATATGCCTGACGCGTTAAATGCGATCATCGATTTAATGGAAGCAGATCCGGCAAAGCTGAAGCACAGAAATTCCTTCAACGTGACCGCGATGAGCATCGAGCCGGAAATGGTGGCGGCAGAAATCCGCAAGCATATTCCTGATTTCGAATTGAATTATGATGTTGATCCGGTAAGGCAGGGAATTGCTGAAAGCTGGCCAAACTCCATCGACGCCTCAGCTGCTTCGGAAGAGTGGGGCTTCAAGGCGGAGTATGATCTTGCGCGCATGACAGAAGATATGTTAGAAAAATTGAAAAAATAATGGTTTTTAGGAAAAGCGGGTGCTGATGCGCCTGCTTTTTTTTGGTGAAAAATTTCTATAAATTGTGAAATGCTCATAAAAATCAAATTACGCTCATAAAACGAAAATAATGCTCATAAAAGTAAAATCCCGCTCATATATCTCGAAAAATGCTCATAAAATATAGATTGGGCTCATAAATTGAAACTTCGGCTCAAAAGGGCGGATTTACAAGCTCATACGATTTTAGAAAAAAATGCATCTGGAAATATCCATATAATTACTAAACAACGTGATTTATGCTCCGAACAAAAAAACCGCAACCGATAAAGGATGCGGGTTTTTCTCTAATTCTACTAAAATACCAAATGTCCGATAATAACGATAATCGGCAGTGTAATCAACGTTCTCTCCAAAAAGATGATTGCCAGGTCTTTAAAATCAACCGGAATCTTGGATCCTAGCAGCAAGCCGCCGACTTCGGACAAGTAAATAAGCTGTGTAACGGATAAACTTGCAATGACAAAGCGTGTCAATTCACTTTCAATTCCAGAGCCGAAGATGGCAGGCAGGAACATATCTGCAAAACCAACGAGAATGCTTTTGGAAGCCTCTGCCGCTTCGGGTACTTGCAAGAGTTCAAGAATAGGAATGAACGGCATTCCGATCCATTCGAACACACGCGTATTTTCAGCAATGATCAAGGCCGTTGTACCAATCGCCATGACGATCGGCGCCACACCAAGCCACATATCGAGTACATTTTTAAAACCGTCTGTAAAGAATTTGCCGAAGCTGTTATTCCTTCCAGCCTGAACAAGAGCCTGCTCAAAGCCATAGCTGAGACGGGAA
Organism: Bacillus sp. AK031; assembly: GCF_053903065.1. NCBI lineage: Bacteria > Bacillati > Bacillota > Bacilli > Caryophanales > Bacillaceae > Bacillus > Bacillus sp. AK031. The sequence goes on from NZ_CP096424.1 coordinate 130,654, forward strand.
TGTCCCTTTGGAATGACCTCCATCGTGTCCTTTCCTTCCTGATCCTTGTAATATGTGTCAGGCTTGCGGGAAAGCGGCGGGATACGCGGCATGATTAGAGCAGCGACAATTCCCGATAATACGACTGCACCATAGAAAGGAAGGAAGTAATCACCTAAACCGACTTCCGAAATGACGACAAGGCTGAAGGTAATGGAAACAACAGAGAATGTCGTCCCGATGATGGCCGCTTCTTTTTTCGTATAATAACCATCTTCATATTGTTTGTTTGTCAGGAGAACTCCGATTGTCCCGTCTCCCAGCCAGGATGCCAGACAGTCAATGGAAGAACGCCCGGGCAGACCGAAAAGCGGGCGCATTACTTTTGTCAGGATAGCCCCCAGCAATTCGAGCAATCCAAAGTTAAGCAGGAGCGGCAGGAACAGCCCTGCAAACAAGAACACAGAGAACAGGATGGTCAATAGTCCATCCACACTTAACAGCAAGCCGCCGGTCGCATCAGACCAGACCCATTCCGGACCAAGCTTAAACAGTGTCATCACAGCGAAGATTCCGCCCAAAAGACGGATGAATAACCATAACAGGTTGACTGCGAATAAATTATTTAAGAAAGCATTTTTTATAATAAAATCAGGCTTTAGAAACTTGGCTGCAAGAGAACCGAGAACGGTCACGATAATCAACCCAGTCATGATCGCCGGTACGAATGCACCGATGTACTCTTGCACAAATCCTGATAAGACCGCAATCGGGATGGTGATCCCATCTTCTTGCGGAATCGGGATCATAAACAGGAATATACCTAAAAGGGAAGGGAGCAGGAATAGAAGAACATTTCCCGTATTTACTTCTGATTTTGTCTTAAATTGTCCATTGTCCATGCGACATCACCTCAAAAACGTAATAAAATACATAGTAATTCATAAATATTCAACTGTCCAGACTTTCTTTTTAATAAACAAGCAACTTAGCAAGCAAGCGTTGCTGTCCCTCCTTTTCCCCTTTCTTAATAAATAGAAACAGGTCCATTCATATTCAAAATTTTACAACAATTCATCTGTTTTCGACAAGAGCCTTCCGCTTCACTTATTTGGGTTAAATTATCAAATTTGCTGAAAAAATCAAACATTTTAACGAAAAAAGGTTTAACTATAGTTCAAAAGTGGTATATAGCCAACCATGTCAGAAATAGTAGGTGAGTTTTATGGAATCGATTGTCGATCTCTCGGATGACCAGGTAATCGAAATTTATAACCGGTCAATTGAAGAAAGAGTAGTGAGAGAATTCATAGAAATGGTCAGGCAGGAATTAAACAGGCGCGGCCTGTTGTCGGCATAGAAAAAAGTAAAATGACATAACAAATGAAGGACGAAATCGCTTTTGATTTCGTCCTCTTCTGATTGATGAAGAAGGTTTGGGTTCATTTTGAATATGGATTCTTAGAATTGAAAGTAAAGTAACAGGAGTGTTATTAAAAGGGAATGAAAAGATTTCCTTTCTCTTTTATTATAGAGTAGAACTGCAAACTTAGATTAATTGGAGTCGTACACCTGGAGCGGAAATTATAGCACTATTTTCGGGGGCTTCTTTTTTCATTGAGATAAGTCTTAAGGGAATGGGGAGAATAAGTGAAAGCCTTTCTTTACAATAAATTAGCATTAAGGTGTTAAAATGCCTTTAGGCAGACAGGATGCTGTCTCATCCAGCGGATTATATTCCGTATGAAACCAACCCCGTTTAGAAAGAAGGTTATACAAAATGATTACAATCATCGCCAGTGACATGGACGGTACTTTGTTAAATGGAAAACAGGAAATAAGTGAAGCAAACAGAAAGGCCTTGCTGGACGCTCAAGCCAAAGGAGTGCAAGTGGTTGTCGCGACAGGAAGATCCTATGAAGAAGCAAGATATGTCCTGGAAGAGGCGGGAATTTCATGCCCGATTATCTGTGTAAATGGCGCAGAAGTCAGGAACGAAGAGGGAAAAGTGGTCAAGAGTGCAGCTATTCATGAAGAGAAAGCCCTTGAAGTCATGCGAATACTAAAGGACATGGGAATCTATTTTGAACTGTATACCACTCAAGGTACTTATACAGAAGATTACGAGAGAGGGATCCAGTCCATCGTCGATATTTTTAAAACAGCCAATCCGGAAACGTCGGAACAGGCCATCCGGGATGCTGCCCAGGAGCGCTTTGAAAAAGGCCATATAAAAGTAGTGGACGATTACAGTGCAGCTTTTACAAATGGCAATGCCGTCTATAAATTTTTAGTCTTTTCCTTTGATGATGAATTACTGAAAAAGGCAAAGGAAAGCCTGGAAAGATCCGGCGGGCTGGCGATCAGCGCATCCGGGAGGGAAAACCTTGAAGTGACGAGTGAAGACGCTCAAAAAGGAATCGCCTTAAAGAATCTTATTGCAGAAAAAGGGCTGGCCCCTGAAAACGCCATGGCAGTCGGAGATAACCTTAATGACCTTTCGATGATGAAGGTAGTCGGGAGACCAGTAGCCATGGGCAATGCGGCAGAAGAAATCAGGTCATTTTGCACATATAGCACAACAAGCAATGAGGAAGACGGGGTAGCCCGAGCTATTTATGAAGCACTGGAGAACAAGTCAGAAGTTGTTGATTAAACCCCTGATTAAGGGTACATAATGAATAGGGCATACACCTCCTTACATAAAAGGGAGGTGTTTTTAAGTACGGAGTAACTAAGAGTAAAAGGGAAGGAGAACTATTTGATGAAAAAGCTGACCGTGTTATTATTTGTTTTGGTTCTAATGGCATCCTGTTCAAGCCAGCCTTCTGATCCTGAGACACAAGAAACAGCAGGCAGAGGAAATCTCAATGTGGAAGTACTGGAAGAAAACCTGGACGTACCGTGGTCCATCAATAAAGTCGACGGGGATTTTTATATTTCGGAGCGTACAGGTGGAATTGTGAAAGTAACAGATGGAGAAAAGACAAGGATGAAAGTGAATCTGCAGAGACCTTTGGCGCAGGTCCCGGAAGCTGGTTTGCTTGGCTTTGTTCTGCATCCGGACTTCCCGGAAACACCCTCAGCTTTTGCCTACTATACGTATCAAAACAGTCCCGCTCCCCATAATCGCATCGTCGTTTTAAACCTCGAAGGAGAAGCATGGGAGGAAGGGGAAACACTGCTTGATAACATCCCAAGCGGACAATACCATCATGGCGGCAGACTGGAGATCGGTCCCGATGAAAAACTATATATCACGACAGGCGATGCCACGAAACAGGAAATTGCCCAGGATTTGAATTCCTTGGGAGGAAAGATTCTCAGAATGAATCTTGATGGTACAATCCCGGCAGACAATCCATTTGAAGGTTCATATGTATACAGCTTCGGCCACCGCAACCCTCAAGGTATGGCATGGAACGGAAGCGGAAGTTTGTACAGTACCGAACATGGCCCTTCCGGTTATGATGAAGTCAATTTGATCAAGGCAGGAAACAACTATGGATGGCCGCTCATAAAAGGAGATGAAAGCAGGGAAGGCTTGCAGCAGCCTGTTGTCCATTCCGGAGAGGTATCATGGGCGCCCTCAGGTGCAGATTTTTATGAAAATGACCTTTACTTTGCGGCACTTAGAGGACAGGGAGTAAAAAGACTGTCACTGGAGAATGAGCAAGTGGAGGAGGTTCTATCAGGATACGGGCGGATAAGAGACGTTTACATTGAAGGCGGCAACCTTTATTTTGTCAGCAACAATACGGATGGCAGAGGAAACCCGGCAGAAGATGATGATAAGCTATATAGGGTTTCCATTCCTGAGCTGAACAGCGGCCGTAGTGACGAGTAAGGACCCGAAGGTGAATAAATATACTGTTGCTCTAAAGGGAAAGGACACCTGTGTGTGCCCTTTTCCTTTATTTTATAGCTTCTTTTTCGACCCGGTCCATGAATTCCTGCACAACCTTGTTGTTATTTTTATCTCCCCCGAGCTTTAACATGGCCCTGCCGACAAAATTCTTGCCTTTATTGGTTCCTTCGTAAATGAAATTCGTGCTTGTTTCGTCAATTTTTTCAAGAGTGAAAGAGAGGTCGATTTCAAATGCTTTAGCAATAACGAAACCGATCCGTTTATGTTTTCGGCTCTCGACGATATAAGTTTCTGTTCTTTTGCCTTCCTGGTATTTCTGCTCATATTTAGAGCCTACTACCCCTTCTGCTTCGTATACAGGTTTATTTTCTATGACTTTCGGCATGATTCTTGGCATATTTTCTTCTGAGAATAAAGTCCAGACTTTTTCAATGTTTGCTGGGATGGCCTTTTCTTCTTTCCAATGGATCATTGGTTTTGCTCCTTTCCAGATTCAATAAATTCGTCGATTTCAGCCAGTTTTTGCTGAAGTGTTTCGATTTCCTGTTGTATATTTTTCTTTTTCAACTCCAGTAACTCCTCCAGGTTGAAAAAGGATTGGTCGTTCATGACATCCTGCATTTCCTGGATTGTCAGTCCAAAGTTTCTTAGCTTAACGAGAAGAACAGCCAGGAAATAAGACCCGTCATCATAGTATCGGTAGTTGTTCTTCGGGTTAATGTAAGCAGGCTCCAAAAGCTTGATTTCAGCATAATAGCGCAAAGTCTCTTTACTCAAGCCCGTGATTTCGGCAAATTCACTGATTTTGTACATAACTCCCCTCCGGTACTTTTATCATAAACTATGGGGTGCACCACACAGTCAAAACTTTTTTGGAATATCTCTTAGTCTAGAGTAGTATATTTCAAAAAAGCATCAACTACAGATGAAAACAGCCCCAAAATATTTCTGAATGCTTTGTTAGTTAACGGTATAATCCAGTTTAACAATTCTACAAACCGAAAATAAAATCAATCTAGTTTTAGAGAAAAAACAGGTTGATTGGAGCGGAAATCAGCAGAAAACTTTTTTCAAAAAAAGTATTGACACTTTGAAAATGGCGTTGTAAAGTGATAATCAAGTTTTACAAAAAACAGAATAATTTTCCATACTTCTTATCAAGAGAGGCAGAGGGACTGGCCCTGTGAAGCCTCGGCAGCGGACTCCATTGCGAGTACCGTGCCAAATCCAGCAAGCAATGCTTGAGAGATGAGAAGAGGACGGATTACATAATCATGCCCTCTTCGCTTTCAAGAAGAGGGTTTTTATTTTGTTGAAGCAGTTTTACAGGGAAGGGAGAGGAAGAGCGAAACGAGTATAAATATAATCCTGAGTAACCCGATTGAAAAAGTGAATATTTCTCTTATCGAGAGAGGCGGAGGGACTGGCCCATTGATGCCTCGGCAGCGGACTCATCATCGAGTACTGTGCCAAATCCAGCAAGCTATAAGCTTGGGAGATAAGAAGAGCCCTCTTTGCTGTGTGCAGAAGCCTCTTCCATTCCCCCGGAAGAGGTTTTTTATTTTGACGAAACGAGAAAGGAGCAGCAAAATGATTGAATTTCAAGGCTTAACGAAAATATACGAAAGTGGCAATCAGCCGGTCAGGGCATTGGACGGCATCGATTTAAAGATCAATGAAGGGGAGATATACGGTGTCATCGGCTTTAGCGGTGCAGGAAAAAGCTCGCTGATCCGGTGTGTCAACTGGCTCGAGAAGCCGACATCCGGGAAAGTCATCGTGGGAGGCAGGGACCTTACAGCTTTGGGTCCTAAAGAAATCAGGGAGATTAAACGGAATATCGGCATGATCTTTCAGCACTTCAATCTGCTGAATTCAAAAACGGTCTTCGCCAATGTCGCCATGCCTCTTAAACTGGCAAAGGTACCGAAAGAAGCGATTAAGGAAAGGGTATTGGAGCTGCTTGAATTTGTAGGTCTCGAGGATAAAGCCAATCAATATCCTGATCAGTTATCCGGCGGGCAGAAACAAAGGGTGGGCATTGCCAGGGCACTGGCCACCAAGCCATCGATCCTTCTATGTGATGAAGCGACATCTGCCCTTGATCCGCAGACAACCAATTCGATTCTGCAGCTGCTCAGAAAAGTGAACAAAGAATATAAGATCACGGTTCTGATCATCACGCATGAAATGACGGTCATCCGCGAGATTTGTGACAGGGTTGCCGTCATCGAAGCGGGAAAAATCATCGAGGAAGGTTCAGTGTTTGATGTGTTTTCCGCTCCCCAAACGCTGACGGCAAGAAATTTTGTCAGCACCGTCATGAATGATACGCTGCCTGATTCAATCAAAGAAATTGTCAGGAACAACGCAGGAAAACAGAAGGTCTTCAGAATCAACTTTGTCGGGGAATCGGCCGGTCAGCCTCTTCTTTCGAAAATCGCTAAGAGGTTCGATATCGATACCAATGTTCTTTTCGGTAATATCACGGAGCTGCAGGGAATCCCATTCGGCAACTTGATCGTTGAATTCATCGGCAGCGACAGTGAAATCAATCGGGCTCTTATGTACATTAACCAGGAAAAAGTCGGAATCAAGGAGGTGGAGGCCAATGCTAGTTGATCAGGAGCAAATTATTGAGGCGTTGATCGAGACACTTCAGATGGTCGCTTTCTCACTGTTGTTCTCAGCGCTCCTCGGATTGCCGCTGGGAATTCTGCTGGTAGTGACACGGAAAGGCCATCTGTTGGAAAACCTGCCCGTGTTCAATGTGTTAAATGGAATTATTAACGTGTTCCGCTCAGTACCATTCATCATCTTGATGGTGGCGATCATCCCTGTCACAAGGTTGATCGTCGGAACTTCGATTGGTACAGCAGCTGCCGTCGTGCCGCTTGTTTTCTATGCAGGACCGTATATTGCGAGGTTGATAGAAAACTCCTTGCTTGAGGTGGAGCCGGGCGTGATTGAAGCGGCAGAATCAATGGGGGCGACCCCGTGGCAGATCATCATCAAGTTCCTGATACCCGAGGCACTGAGTTCACTGGTTCTCGCTTTCACCATTGCGACAGTGGGTCTTGTAGGGGCTTCGGCGATGGCAGGTGCAGTCGGAGGCGGAGGTCTGGGGGATCTCGCGATTACATACGGCTATCAGCGTTTTGATACGACCGTCATGCTGATCACGGTCGGGATTCTGGTTCTGTTGGTGCAAGGCCTGCAAACGTCCGGGAATGTTTTATCAAAAAAAATCAGAAGAAGATAAAGGGAGGATTCATCTTGAAGAAATTATTATTAGCAATCTTAATTTTGGCATTGGCGGTGACGGGGGCAGCCTGCTCCAGCACTACAAGCGGGGAAGAAACAGTAAAAGTGAAAATCGGGGTAAGCGGGTCCGATAACCGCATTTGGGATTATGTATCGGAAAAAGCTGAAAAAGAAGGAATCGAAGTGGAAATTGTCCGATTCTCTGATTATGTCCAGCCTAACATAGCGCTTGCTGAAGGAGAATTGGATGCAAATGCATTCCAGACGATTTCATACTTCAATGCTTTCAAAAAAGAGCACAACCTTGATTTAGCACCAATTGCAACGACCGTAATCGCTCCAATGGGAATTTACTCCGAGAAATATGAAAGTGTAGAAGACATTCCTGATGGCGGGAAAATTGCCGTCCCGAATGAAGCGACAAACATGGGAAGGGCGTTCCTGCTGCTTCAGGAAGCCGGTTTGATTACATTGCCGGAAGACTTTGACGGCAATGGCGACATTGAAAAAATCACAGACAATCCAAAGAATCTTGAAATTGTGCCAGTTATAGCGGGCCAGACGCCAAGGGTATTGCCGGATGTAGCGGCTTCCATCATTAATAACGGGATTGCGGTTGACGCCGGCTTCACGCCGACAAAAGATGCGATTTTCCATGAGAGCGAAACGGCCACACCTTATATCAATATCATCGCGGTCCGTACAGAGGATAAAGACAATGAAACTCTTAAAAAGCTCGCAGAAATCTATCAGGAAGATGATGTGAAAGAGTTTATTGAAAAAGAATATAAAGGCAATGTCATTCCTACGTTCGTTCCATTGAGTAATATTGGGGAATAAATTCAGTTTACAAAAATAAAAACCAAGGAGGAATTTAATATGTCATCAGCAGTTGAAGTGAACACCCAATTGAAAGCGAGAATCATTGAAAGCGTAGAAAGCAAGAGGGAGCAGTACTTGTCTGCAAGCCACAGGATCCACAAGAAGCCGGAAATCGGCAATCAGGAATTCTTTGCTTCAGAGCTGCTGACAGGGATTCTTGAGGAAGAGGGCTTTCAGGTGGAACGAGCGGTTGCCGGCCATGAAACAGCTTTTCTTGCCCGCAGGAAATCAGAAAAGCAGGGGCCGACTGTCGCGTTTCTTGCAGAGTATGATGCACTCCCTGGGATCGGCCATGCCTGCGGACATAACATTATCGGAACAACCAGTGTAGGGGCGGCGATCGCATTGGGCAAGGTGCTTGATACAACGGGTGGTGAGGTTGTTGTGCTGGGAACGCCTGCGGAAGAAGGTGGACCGAACGGCAGTGCGAAAGGGAGCTTTGTAAAACATGGACTCCTGCAGGGGGTTGATGCAGCGCTGATGGTTCACCCTTCAAACCAGACAAGGTTAACGGCTTCCTCGTTGGCAGTCGATCCGCTTGATTTTGAATATAGAGGAAGGCCGGCCCACGCTGCAGCTTCACCGGAGGAAGGCATCAATGCTCTTGACGCGGTGATCCAGTTGTTCAATGGGATCAATGCTCTGAGACAGCAATTGAAAGACGATGTTCGGATTCATGGGATTATCACACATGGTGGAGATGCTCCGAATATCATCCCTGAATATGCAAAAGCGCGATTCTTTATCCGGGCGGCAACCAGATCTTATCTCGATGAAGTGACAGAGAAAGTGAAAGCAGTTGCTGAAGGTGCGGCACTGGCGACAGGAGCGGAACTTAACGTCATTGCCTTCCAAAATGAAGTGGATAATCTGCTGCCGAATCGAACCTTTGATCATGCTTTTAAGGAAGTCATCGAAGAACTCGGAGAAGAGGTGGTCCTGACTGAAAAGGGCGGAATTGGGTCAACAGACGCCGGAAACATCAGCCAGGTGGTGCCGACAATCCATCCGTTTATTAAAATCGGCGGAGAAGAACTTGTTGGCCATACAGTGCCTTTCCGAGAAGCGGCTGCCTCTCCACGAGGTGACGAAGCGCTGATCAAAGGTGCGAAAGCACTCGCGTTGACTGGCTTGAAGCTATTGACGGATCATCAGCTGTTATCGGCAATCAAAGAAGAGTTTCTGGAAAGAAAGCTGGAGGAGGCATAAGGACCGGGCTTGGAGCAGAATGTTCTGCTCCAAGTTTTTTTGTGGATTTTTCGGTTAGATTGAAACCTTGGCGAAATTATTTTTCAGGATTCTTTTGTTATACAATAGAGACAAATCAACTGGATAGTGGAGGAGATACAATGAATCACCACCAACAGAAAATCCAAGAAGCAGCTGCTTCTATCAACAAGGTCCGCGATAAGGTAAGCCGCAGCCAGTGGAAGCCGTCCTATCACCTGGCGCCGCCTGCGTACTGGATGAATGATCCGAACGGTTTCAGCTTTTACAATGGAGAATATCATCTCTTTTATCAGCATCACCCCTTTTCTCCTGAATGGGGACCGATGTACTGGGGACATTTCAAGAGCAAGGATCTGGCACATTGGGAGGAAGTTCCGATTGCCCTGGCTCCGAGCGAGGAATATGACCGGGACGGATGTTTTTCCGGCAGTGCAATCGAGAAGGATGGAAAGCTGTACCTTATGTATACAGGTAATCAGTGGACTGGTACTGACCATGAAACAGACTTATATCAAACACAGTGCCTGGCTGTCAGTGATGATGGAATTACGTTTGAAAAGTTATCTGAAAATCCGGTCATCGATCCTGCTCCTGAGGGAGACATTCACCCATACCACTTCAGAGACCCAAAGGTTTGGAAAAAGGGAGAACACTATTATTGTGTACTTGGATCAAGGACAAAGGATCATATGGGACAGGTGCTTCTTTACCGTTCAGAGGATCTGCTGAACTGGGAATTCATCAACGTGGCAGCAAAAGGCGAAGGCAACTTTGGCTATATGTGGGAGTGTCCCGACCTCTTCGACATTCAAGGCAGGGAGGTTCTTGTCATGTCTCCGCAAGGGATGGGGCCGGAAGGGAACTTCTATCAGAACCTTCATCAGGCAGGATATGTTGCCGGCAGCCTTGATTATGAGACAGGAGAGCTGGAGCACGGGCCATTTGAGGTTTTGGACTACGGTTTCGATTTTTATGCTCCTCAAACAATGGAGGACCCGACTGGGAGAAGGATCATGGTGGCCTGGATGAATATGTGGGAAAGTCCTATGCCTGAACAAGAAGAGGGTTTTGCAGGTGCGATGACGATTCCCCGGGAGCTGTTTGTAGAAGCAGGAAAGCTGAAAACAAAGCCGGTGCCTGAACTGGAAAAACTCCGAAAGAATCATAAGCAGTATCAAAATATTGTGGTAGAAGGCGAAGCGGCACTGCCTGAAATTGAAGGGAATTCAGTTGAATTGAAGGTGGAGATCGATGCCAGGAAGGCTTCTCAATTCGGCTTGAAAGTAAGGGCAGGCGGCAAAGAAGAAACAGAACTCCTTTACTTAAGGGAGGAAAAAAGCATAGCCCTTGACCGCAGCCTGTCAGGTAAAGGACCGGGAGGCGTCAGAAAAGCTGAGACAGAGCTCATAGCGGGCACCCTCAAGCTGCACATTTTTATAGACAACTCTTCCGTTGAGGTATTCATCAATGATTATGAAAAGGTCATGACGGCAAGAATCTACCCTGATAAAATGTCATCATCCATCAGGTTTTTCAGTGACAAACCGATAGAATTGCTTTAGGTGGATAAGTGGGATTTATAAAGGCTGAAGCAAAAGTTTCTAAAAAGATTATAGAAAATTATTTTAAAAAGGGATGCCGCCAAAATGGAAGCATCCCTTTTTGTTATTCGTGGTTGGCGGGATTTAACCCGTTCATGATCATCTTCACCGTCAACTCAATTTCTTTTTCATCATCCCAATCCGCTTCCGGGATGAACAGGTGCCTGATCAGCAGATACCCAAATACACTGGATGCCGTGAAGCGGATGACCGATTCTGTCGGCAGTTCCACGATCTGGCCTCTTTCTTTGTAATGTTCCACGACCGTTTGAAATCGCTGAACTATTTTACTGGCAACATGTTCTTTAAATTGTTCCTTCAGCTCTGGATGAAAAGGGATTTCCTGAATAAGGATTCTGAAAGCAGCCATATTTTCTTTCAGAAATGCCTGCCGGTTCAGGATCATCGCTTTGATGAAATCCCCATATTGATCATACTTTGTGTTGAGCACCTTATCGATATCCCTGATGATAAAGGGCGCAATCAGTTTTGCCATCGTTGGTGCGACAATTGAGATCAGCAAATCTTTCTTCGTTTTATAGTGGCGGAAGATCGTTCCTTCCGCTACCCCTGCCTTTTTGGCAATTTCACTGGTTGAAGTAGCCGAATATCCTTTTTCCGCAAAGGTTTCCAAGGCGGCTTCAAGGATTTTCTGCTGTTTTTCTGTCAGTTTTTCTTCACTATTCAATAAGATATCTAACATATCATTCTGTTCAGCCATTCATAAACTCCTTATGATTTGAGTTACCTTATATTTTACGATATTTTCTCAAAGCTGCAACATTAAGAAGGATAAACAGCAGGGAGAACCCGAGAAGAAACAGTAAGTCTCCGGTTAGATCACCGATGGATGCCCCTCTGATCATAACATCTCTCAAGGCGTCCGCCGCATAATAGAGAGGTGTCACCAGCCCTATCCAGCTCAGCCATTCCGTAATAGTATCAAGATTGAACAGTCCTGAGAAAAAGATTTGCGGAATCACGATAATCGGAATGAATTGCATCATTTGCAATTCATTCTGGGCAAAAGCAGATAGAAGGATTCCGAGTGTTAAAGCAGATAAAGACAGTGAGGCGATAATGATCAGGACATTGATGAAGCTTCCCATCATCAGCATATCAAGCACATAAATCGCATACCAGGAAATAAACGCGGCCTGCAGCACAGCAAAAATACCGAATCCAAGAACATAACTTATGACCATTTCCCATGTTTTCAAAGGGCTGGCCAGGAGCCTTTCCAAGGTTCCACTTGTTCTTTCGCGAAGAAATGAAACACCGCTGATTAGAAATACGAAGAAAAAGATGAAGAACCCAAGCAGGACCGGCCCAAATGAATCGAATAAACCCATGTCTTTTTCTCCATAAAGATAGTCGATTTCCATACTGGATTTAGCGGTTTGCTGAGAGAATAATGATTGAATCTCTTTCATCACACTTTGGTTAACAGAAGGGTTGCTGCCTTCGAGAACTACTGAAGGAGAAGCACCCGGCTCCAATACCATATAACCGTCAATTTTGCCGTTCTCTGCTGATTGTCTTGCTTCTTCCTTACTGTCAAAACTAGTGAAGTCTTCTGTATCAAAAGCTTTTAAAGCATTCTCATTTTCTGCAAAGATACCAATTTCAGGTTCATAGGCTTCTGCATCGAAAATGAGCCACATCATCGTTAAAATTAAAACAGGAGCCAGAAACATTAAAGCCAGTGTGCGTTTATCCCTGAACAGCTGCTTGATGATCCTGATAACAAAACCGGTAATTCTGGACATTAGTTCACCCCCGCTGATAAGAAAACTTCTTCAATCGAAGAGACACCGTATTTATCTTTTATGACTGAGGGCTTATCGCTTCCAATCAGTTTTCCGTTTCTAAGGAGCCCCAACCGGTCACATCTTTCTGCTTCATCCATGACATGCGTGGTAATAAGCAAGGTTCTTCCCTTGGACTTTAACTCGTAAAATTGCTCCCAGATCTGCTTTCTCAATACTGGGTCAATCCCGACAGTCGGTTCATCGAGAATCAACACTTCAGGATCGTGAAGAAGGGCAATCGCCAAAGACAGACGTCGCTTCATGCCTCCAGAGTATAAGGCGACCGGCTTATTCAGGTGGTCAAGCAAGTCGACAGTCTCCATTACCGATTTGATCCTGTCTTCTCTTTTCTTCTTGTTCAAGCTGTATAGGGAGGCAAAAAAGTTCAAGTTTTCCTTAGCAGTCAATTCTGTATAAAGTGCATCAGATTGTGCCATGTACCCAACGGAGGCATAAACGGACTCGGCTTTAAGAGGACGTCCCTTAAATTCCACTTTTCCTGAATCGGGAGCCTCCAGTCCGATGAGCATCTTGACCAAAGTGGTTTTACCTGATCCCGATGGGCCAATCAATCCATAAATTTCTCCCGGAGGAACAATCAAGGAAATTCCTTCTAAAACACTTTGCTTGCCAAATGATTTTTTAATTTGCTCCAACACCAATATATCTTGCAAAAAGAACACCTCCACTTAATGAGTGATTACTCACTTTTATAATAAACTGGTTAACCCATATTGTAAAGTGAGTAATCACTCATTTTGTAAATGTGGTATTCAGAAAAGCAAGGTACAACTGTTATCATGCTAATGAAAAAGGAATGGACTCTAAGCGTCCATTCCTTTTTCAGGTTATTAAAATGCACTCTTTAAAGAACGAATGATACGCACTTTTCCTTTATCCAGGTTAATGCCTGAAGTGACCATTTTTTGTGCAACGGATGGTTTCACTCCCGTAATGCTGACTTCGACACCAAGAAGCTCCAGGGCATTCAGGAGGGCGCTGATAGAGTGAAAGAAATGCTGATTAGCTTCAAAAACGGAAGACAGGTCGACAATCAATGAAGATAATTTTTTTTCTGATACGCTGATCAGAACCTTTTGGGTGATGGTTTCTATTTCCAGATCATTGATGATGGTCTGGTTAAGGGGCAGGACCCCTTTTCCCTCAGGAAGCAGAATGATGTTGGATGCCATCTGTTCCAAGCTGTGTTTGAACTTTTCCTCTCTTTTTACAAAATCGGTGACATCCGAGAACTCGGCCATAGCCCCAAGCAGCTCGCCATTTTCTTCAAGTACGTGGGTTTTCAGGTTGAAATAATTATCAAACTCTCCGAATTTATAAGGCATCCTTTCAACTTTCACGGACTTACCGTACTTTACGGTATTTTCCACATGGCGTACATCATCTGGAGCATCTGGATGGAGGTCATAGACGTTTTTGTTGATAACGTCTTCTTTCTTTACTCTCAGCAGCTCTTCACATGCTGGGTTTAAATACATAACTGTATAGTCTGCATCAATAATCAAAATAGCATCTTTTAAAAAGTCCATTGCGTTATACTTATGTTTATTGAGTTCAAGGATACTTTTCTTCAATTTGAAATCCTCCCGATCGTTCATTCTTTCTTCAGTATAACATTCTGAAATTATTTTTTCTCAGGAGCTTCCCACCTCTTGCATTTTGTGGTCTGGAAGAATCATAGATTATTATTTATCAAAAGTCTTAATTCCTAGGAAAATAATGACATATGATAAAAAATACAGGAGCATCCATAAGCTCCTGTATTTTTTATTCCACCTTATCGTTTTCCCACTGGTAGGTCCAGAACCTTTCGTAAGTGACCCATTTCAGGGCTTCCGGATCTTGGGCGGCGATGCCTTCTTCTATTTTTGGCAGCATCCAGGCGGTCTGGGAACTGTGGGCTTTCATTGTTTCGATCTTTTGGTCTTTCACAGCTGATATATCATTGAAGATATCGGGTTTCCCGATATGCTCCTCGCAGTTGTTGGAGAATGCGAGGCAATGCAGTTTGGGGCGGGAAGCTTTTGGCAGCCTGCGTACGGCACGGACAACAGCGCGAGCTGTAGCCTCATGGTCAGGGTGGACGGAATAGTCCGGATAAAAGGTGATGATCAGAGATGGATCCAGCTCTTCCATTAACTCTGTCACCATATTGGCTAGCTTTTCATCATTTTCAAATTCAAGCGTTTTGTCACGGTATCCCATCATTCGCAAGTCTTTGATCCCCATCACTTCAGCCGCTTGTTGCAGCTCTTTTTTACGGATCAAAGGCAGTGATTCCCTTGTCGCAAAGGGAGGATTACCAAGATTCCTGCCCATCTCGCCTAATGTCAGGCAGGCATAAGTGACGGGTGTACCGCCTTTTATATATTGCGAAATCGTTCCGGAAACCCCGAATGCTTCATCGTCGGGATGAGGGAAAATGACGAGAACATGTTTTTCTTTTTGCATACTTCAACCTCCTAAATTTCATCTGGAGTTTACTATTAATAGTGTATGGGCTGCTTATTCAAAAGGAGCCGGACTGATTTGTAACGCGACCGCCAGTTTGCCGTCATGGTCGTGTCCCGCCATCAACAGCTGACCTTTATCGGTCTTCTCATAATGAGTGAGCCCTTCTGCATAGATCCAGCCGATATCAAGCTTAAGGCCAGCCCTGAAAGGACCTTCGCCGATAATCTTTCCGTGTTCATAATTAACAAGGGCGTTGCGTATGTAGGCTCCTGCCGAGAAAAAGTTTTCTTGGAAGTGGGAAGCATAAGCTCCGTTTGTCGTTTCTAAATGTATATAAACATCTTGTCGGGCAAAATCATTGATCAAGCCTTGGACTTTTGCCAGCGTAATAGGTTCCATAATGCTGCCTCCTTATCAGGAAATTGCAATCTTAATCCCATTTTACTAAAATCCCCACTAGAAAGCGAAAACAATGTCTTTGCTATTCAGGAGCAGTAAAAAAACCGGCGGAATCTTATTGCAGGTTCAGGGATGGAGGAGAAAAGGAAAATTAACAAATAGACGAAGAAATCGCTTGAGGTTTTTTCCTCTTCTTCTGATAGATATGGAAAGGATATGTTTTTTAGGGAGGATAATTAACAATGGTTTTAGTTTTAAAATAACAGGTGGAAAAGCTTTTTAATTTCTTTAAAATATTCACATGAATTTAGCTGGATTGAAAACTATGACTGATTGGAGCGGAAGGTGTGCGACCTCCTGCGGGATTAGCGGGACAGGTGAGACCAAGGTTACGTACCTACTGGAACGTAACCCCGCAGGCGAAGCTGAGGAGGCTCAATCTAGCTCCAGCGGCCAGCGACTAGCGGATTTCGGTCTCTCTCCTTGCGATAAGTCATCATCGAATCGCTAACGCTCTTCGTGATTCCTTTATCTCATGCGAGAGCCCTCCAATCCGTACGTCGCTGAACGGCCGCTTGCGCTTTTTAGTTCACCGCCGCCCCGCGGAGTCGTGCGCCTGGAGCGGAAATCATCGCACTCATTTCAGTATATCAATCGTCAATCCGAATGCATTCCATAAGAAAACAAGGTTGAGAAAGGATAATATCCATGCCAGCAGCGGGTTTTTGTAGTGTATAGTGATGATTGTAAAGATAACCAGGTCTAAATAAAGGGACCAGTAAATGTTCCAGCCATTATGATGAGTGATCAACCCTGTTTTCATGGCAGTTATTTCGATCAGCAAATATATAACGGCCCATAGCATAATCCAGAACATTCGTTTATATTTCCCTGCAGGAAAGTGCCCGAAGAAGATCAGAATGGTTGCCCCGTAACGGATAATCATCTTCACCAGGGAAATAATCGTATGGTTTGGAAGAATGCTCCTGTCCACAGAAGGATGGAACAGCCACATGGACTTATTAAAAAGCAAATATTGATAAAGCAGGTCTCCAATAATGAAAAACAGGAAAGTTGGATAGTACTTTCTCCAATTCTTCCAGTCTCCCCACTTAATAGCTGCAAGTACAAAGGCGGATAATAGGATAGTGTGCATTTTGGAAACATCCTTTAATGAGATTGTTTTTTACAATTTTTACCTAAATTACTCCTATTATTCATGTTTATGGAAAAATAAGTATATAATCCCGGTAGTGTTTATGATAAAAATCAAAAAAACGACTCCCAAAGGGAAGCCGTTTAAAAAGGTTAAGATAAAATTGTTCAAGGTTAAGATAAAAAGCAAGTTATAGATGGTGAAAGTCAGGCTATTAGTCTTTAGATCCGACGACAACCACTTTTCCTTTGTCAAGCTCTTCTTCATAACGGTCTGCTTCTGAATCAGTCAGGCCTAAAGAACTCATTTTGGAACGAAGCTCGTCACCGCGCTTCTTGAACGTGTTGCCAAGTTTGTCGAACATACCCTGTTCGCTCATGCCGACACTTTCAGTATCTGTTCCTTCCGTAAGGTCCTTAGAGCGTTCTTTGTCGTGAGCAAAGATATAAATATCATCCTTCTCATAACCTTCGCGGTTTAAGTCTTCAACTACTTTAGTTGCATGTACTCCATTTTCGACAGTAAATACTTTATACAAAGTAAAAGCCTCCTCTTTTTAAGTGTTTAATGAAGCAGTATATATACTATCTACCCGGTTTACAGAGTGCTAAACAAGCTTAATAAGTGGTAAAATTAAGTAATTTTTGAATGCGGTAGCCCAGATATTTCAACCAGGTGATGCCGTATTCTTTATTGCTGTATTTCTCTGTATACAGGCCTTCTTCATTACTCCAGATCCGGTTGAAGTAAGCCGATACTTCTTTGTTTACCTCTTGTTCCAAAGGGGTTTCAACCCACAAGTTGGTTTCCAGGTTAAGGTCTTCCAGGTTTCTGGTCGTGTAATTGGTCGACCCTCCGAGCATGACCGCTTTCTCTTTTTTCCTTATATAAAGCAGCTTGGTATGGTATTGTTCCATTTCTGTGTTGTACCAGCGGATGTGGATATTCTTTTCTCCTCTGCGGTATAGCTCTGATGCAACAGGGATGTTGGGCAGTCCCATTTTCTGCTGTCCGAAAGCATTTTTGTTTGGATCCAATATGATGCGGACGTCCGCCCCTCTATTTGCTGCCCCTACAAGTCCATTGATGACTTTCCTTTCCGCCAAGTAGAACATTCCAAGCCAGACAGTGTCACCCTTGCCGGCTTTATTCAGTTCTTCCAAGGCCCTTTTATACACTTCACCCTCTGTCAGAACCTGGACCTTGATAGGTCCGCTGTTTTTGGAACGGCTTTGATAGTCAGGCAATTCCGGCCCGTTGGAATAACGTGCGGCTGCTTTCTCAGTTTTGAGAATATCTCCAATGATTGGCCCTTTCACTTCGAAAGCAATATTGGAATGCAGGCCGCTGGCATTATGCGGATTGGCAGAGGTGACGAGGGCGGATTGATCGGTCGCCACGACTTTTCGGTGATTTGCTTTTACATTCAACAATTCTAAATAAGAGCGGAGAGTAACTTTTGGAGCAGTTTTGGCCAGAGGGTTCTCAAGCCACCCTTCATCGTCGGGCTGGGATTGAAACCATTGGAAAAAGGTTCTCCATATAGCACTGTATACATAGTTGGAGTCCCTTAAGGGTTTGAGGTCAGTGAACATAACGTCAATTCCATGCTCTTTCAGCCTCTGTATCTCGGGAGTGTGGTGAGACCCATAGGTGGTATTAAGGTGGTCGGTTATAAAGACAATCGGCATATCAGGGTTCTTTCTTTTTTTCTCCACAAGGGCATCAGTCAAATTGCCGGCAAGGTCAGGCATGCGGTGGTCTCCGTCATAATAACTGTTGAACAGAAACATATCGACGACGACAAACTCTTTCGCCTCAGCAATGATTTCATTAATCCTCTTAAAAATTCTGGATTCATGAAGGAAATGGCCGGCATGGTCTTTATAGGATAAGTCATAGAGGAAATTGACATCCTTCACATGAAAGACCTGTCCTTCATAAGAGGTTCCTTTTGGTAAAGGTTTGTGAGTTTGGTAGAACATGATCGACCCAAAAAATACCAATATGGCAAGGGTGATCAGGACAGCTTTCTTGTGAACCCAGCTAGATAAGGATTTCATGGCGTTTTCCTCCATTTAATAGTAATTAATCCTTTACCCTTTATAGTGATCTTGTATTCCAACTATCGACATTTTTTTCTATAATACTAGTAAGGAGTGTGAACTAGTTGAAAAATAATGAAGATAGAATAAGAGAAATA
Source organism: Bacillus sp. AK031 (assembly GCF_053903065.1). Taxonomy (NCBI): domain Bacteria; kingdom Bacillati; phylum Bacillota; class Bacilli; order Caryophanales; family Bacillaceae; genus Bacillus; species Bacillus sp. AK031. The sequence goes on from NZ_CP096424.1 coordinate 149,522, forward strand.
GAGGCACTATTGGCAGAATTAAAAGACAGCAGCCAGCAGACAAGCGCCACGGCCGTTTTAAATAGAAGGAAAGTGAAATTGCCATTTTGGAAAGCGGGAAAGGCGGTCCTTTCGATATGGAAGAGTAAATTCCTGATCCTGTTGTTGATTGTGGTCCTTGCTGTTTCAGGCCTGTCGATTGGCATGTATTCATGGTTGTCCGGCAGCACTTTCCAGGAACAGCAGGGCTCTTTCGTTGAGCAGATTAAGGAAATGAATTCACTCGCGACAGCTCAAGCTTTTACCAAGGCGGTGATTGAGCAGGAAGATAATAAAATATTCGGCAAGGAAATTTCCGCTGATCTTCCAGGAACGAAAAGGAAATTGCTGTTGGTCGTCCCGGGGACAGTGCTCGCGGGTGTTGACCTGAAAAAAGTGACAGAAAATGATATTTTGGTAGATGAAGAGGGAAAAGAAATGACGATAGAGCTGCCCAGGGCTGAGATCCTCCAGTCTCCTTCCTTGGATACAGCCAATATCAAAACCTTCTCCGTTGAAGGGTTATTTCGAAGTGAAGTGGATTGGGAAGAGGGCTTTACCCTTGCACAGGAAGCAAAAGATCTGATTCGCCAGGAAGCAATGGACCAGGGGTTGCTGCAAACGGCAGAAAAGAATGCTGAAAAATCCTTGAAAGAATTTTTCCAGCAGATGGGCTACAAAGTGACAATCAATTATAAGCGTTAGCAAGAAAGGGTGTTATTAGTGGCTGACAAGTTTAAGAATGATTGGAACGATGTAATGGGAAATGAACTGGAAAAACCATATTATTTAAAATTAAGAGAGTTCTTGAAAGAGGAATATAGAACACAAAAAATATTTCCGGAAAAGCAGAACATATTTAACGCATTGAATTCCACTTCATACAGCGAAACGAAAGTTGTGCTGCTCGGCCAGGATCCTTATCACGGAGAAGGGCAGGCGCACGGATTGAGCTTTTCGGTCGGAAAGGGTGTAAAGATCCCGCCGTCATTAAGAAATATCTATAAAGAGCTTCATCAGGACATCGGCTGCGAAATTCCCGAGCACGGCAACTTGAGTAAATGGACCGAACAAGGAGTCCTTCTATTAAATACAGTCCTGACGGTCAGGGAAGGGAAAGCTCATTCTCACCGCGGGAAAGGGTGGGAAACGTTCACTGACAAAGTGATAGAAGAGCTGAACAACAGAGATAAGCCTCTTGTGTTCATGCTGTGGGGCCGGCCTGCACAGGAAAAACTGAAGCTGATCGACAGTGGCAGGCATTTTATCATTCAATCCCCGCACCCAAGTCCGTTTTCTGCCTCAAAAGGCTTCTTCGGAAGCAAGCCTTTTTCCCGGGCAAATGAGTGGCTGAAGAAGATGGGAGAAGGCGAAATTGACTGGTGCATCGAATAGCCGGTTCACCAGCCTTAGTATGAGACAAAAACTTACATGTTCCACGTGAAACATGGATTCTTTTGGCGAATCAAAGCGGAAAAAAGGCTTTGATTCGCTCTTTCAGTTCTATGGAGACTTGGCACAATGCATGTATTGACAGCGTGTGAAGTAGCCAGGATAAGGCACTTATGATATATGTTTGATAGAATAAGGAAAGAATGATGAAATAGGGAGACGAGAGAATTGCCAGAGAAAAAGAGAATCAATTGTTTTCAATGCCAATCCTTTTATACAACATGGCAGCCTGCACATCCAAGGGGCTGTAAGGCTTATGGGTTCAAGTCAAAGGCGATGCCGTCACTGGTCGTTTTTCGATCCTCAGGGGAAAGCTGCCTGAAATTCACGCCTAAAAGCAGATCCCAAAAATGAAATTTTTCTGTTGAGATGCAGGTACATGATCAATAGAGGTGAAACAAGGAGAATACATTACAAAAGGCAAGGGGGGATACGATGAATATATCTCATGTTTCATTGATAAATAAGATCGAACAGGAACTATCACAGGCGAAGAAGGCAGAAAGAGCACAGAATATCAGAGAGCATCTTCATTCAATTAAGGCACTTTGCGAAGTCATGCTTGAAGATGAGAGTCAGCAATCACGACCGGCTGCCTTTACCAATGACGTCACACAGCCGCAAATGGCAGTGCCGCTGGCGAATCAGCAATCACAGACAGTAAGGATCAGTGAAGAAAGCAAGCTGGCAACAGATGATGGAGCCAATGGCGATTCACTGTTTGAATTTTAAAGAAGGATAGGGAGTGTACAGGGTATGAAGACATTTATCATTATCGGGGCAATCAATGCGTTTCTTTCAGTAGCACTGGGAGCCTTTGGCGCACATGCACTGGAAGGGAAAATCTCACAGAAGTACATAGATACTTGGAATACAGGAGTTCTTTATCAAATGTTCCATTCAATCGGCATCCTGATTGTCGGGGTGCTGGCGGGGAATATTGCCGCCAGTTCACTGCTTAACTGGTCAGGCTGGCTGATGTTGATCGGCATCATCTTATTCTCCGGAAGCTTGTACATATTGAGCCTTTCAGGAATCAAAGTTCTGGGTGCCATCACACCGCTGGGAGGAGTAGCCTTCCTGATTGCCTGGGTGCTGCTGATCATTACGGCAGTGAAATCTATGTAAAAAATAGAAAGACTGCGAGCCGCAAATGCTCGCAGTCTTTTTTTATTATCTTGGTGAGTAGGCTCCTACGCCTGCACCTGCTCCATAAGGATATTCGTACTCGATTTCTTCATCGAAGGTAATGTAATCCAGATAGATCATCGGCAGTAAATAACGCATGCCCGTTTGCGGATCGCTCAAGACGATATGGTCACGTCCTGCTGCTTCAATGATTCCTTTGAATACTTTGGCATTCCACTCCCGGTTGTTCTCGAATGTCATGTAGACAGTCGCTACTTTTCCTTTGTTCAGGCGCAGAATATTTTCGATGTAAGACTCTTCTAAAGGCAGTTGCCCGGGAAGAGGCTGTGCTACTTGAGGAGCACTGACAGGCTGAGGAACCTGCATTCCTTGCCCTCCGTAATACTGACCGCCTGAGTAAGTTGGCGGCTGGCCGTAATAAGGCTGATTATAGCCATAACCGTATGGATTAGAACCAGTTGATTGTTTCAAAATATTGACCTCCTTAATTAATCATAATCCTTCGTGACGAAGGTGTTCCACGTCGATTTACGCAAATGCATGGCTGCACATAACAACTCATAACTCCCTTTATAAAAGAAAAGAATAATGAAAAGAGAGCCGAGTCTGATTTCACTATTTCATTTTTATGTAAGGGGTGAAGGAAATATTCCAGATGGAGGGAGAAGATTAAAAAGGGTTTTGGAGAGATGCTGTACTGATTAAAGTTAAATTAGGGAAAAGGGCTTCAGGTGAATGTGGAATCCTGATTGTTGGTGGCTAAGTGGGTAAAGAGGCGGGGAATTGGAAAAACGCACCCTATGTTAAGCGATTGTTTTGATGTAATTATAGCCCTTATTTTAAGTGAATGGATATTTAATAAAACAATCTGATTCAAATGTAATTAGGAAAATTTTTTGATTGGAGCGGAAGGCGTGCGACCTCCTGCGGGACTAGCGTGACAGGTGAGACCCCGCAGGCAAAGCCGAGGAGGCTCAACGCACGCCCCGCGGAGTCGCACGCCTGGAGCGGAAATCACTCTGCACATATTGAAAAAGACCAAACAGAACGGTATCTGCTTGGTCTTTTTTAACAAGATAAGAAAGTTTGGATGATGGGCGGCGGTTCTGAATCCAGCTCCAGCGCCTAGCCCCTCGGGTCATAAGTCAATCCGGCAAGAAGGTTAAAGAGCAACCTTCTCGCCGGCTCGTCTTATGCCTGTCGGGGCTGAACAAGGCGCTTGCGCTTTTTAATCAAACATATAGGAAATGGGCAATTTTTTCTTCTTTAAGAAGGTTTCCTACGAAGAAAGTGCCGAAATCGCCGTAGCGGGCGCTTACTTCATCAAAACGCATTTCATACACAAGCTTCTTGAATTGAAGTACATCATCAGCAAACAATGTGACTCCCCACTCATAGTCATCAAATCCGACAGAACCGGTGATGATCTGCTTTACTTTGCCTGCATACTGGCGGCCGATCATTCCATGGCTGCGCATCATGCTGCGGCGCTCTTCCATCGGAAGCATGTACCAGTTGTCGTTTCCTTGGCGGCGCTTGTCCATCGGGTAAAAGCAGACATGGTTTGCTTTTGGAAGGATCGGATAAAGACGCGCACGTACATGCGGGTTCTCATACGGATCTTCACCATCAGCAAGATAGTTGCTCAATTCAACCACTGATACATAAGAGAAAGTTGGAACAGTGTATTGAGCAATTGTCAGTTTGTTGAACTCATTTTCCAGATCGTTCAATTCTTCCATTGTTGGGCGAACGATCATCATCATGAAATCAGCTTTCTGGCCGACAATCGAGTAAAGCGCGTGGCTTCCCTCTTCTTTATTTTGTGTTGTATTCATTTTTTCAAGAAAACCGTGAAATTCATTGATCGCAGTTTGTCTTTCATCGCTGGATAGCATTTTCCAAGAAGTCCAGTCCATTGCGCGGAAGTCATGCAGGGAATACCAGCCATCCAGTGTTTGAGCCGGTTCACTCATGTGTATCACTCCTTCTATAAACTTATATGCAACCTTACTATATCATAGTTTGGCCAAAAGGCATGAATAAGAATCTTGACCGAAAAACAACAATTGTGTGCAGCCTGCATACAGCGTTTGCCAAAGGGGAAGAATAAAGCAGGTTGAATGTAAAATATTCGAAAAACAAAAACTTTTTCAATGGAAACGCTGCCACTGTCCGTAATTCTTGAAATCTCCCGGCAGAAGAGTATTCTAAAAGTGGATATCTTAAGGAGGGCTTAATTTATGAGCAATCTATTTGAAACGTTAATGAATAAAGTAACAGGAAAAAACCTTAAAATTGTTTTTCCGGAAGGCACCGATGAGAGAATCGTAACAGCAGCTTCACGCCTAGCTGGTGATGGCATTCTTACGCCGGTTATCCTTGGAAAAACGAGTGATGTGCAAGCAAAGGCACAGGAACTGAATGCATCATTAGAAGGCTGTGAGATCATCGATCCTGCCGACAATGAATACAGCGGTGAACTTATCCAGTCCTTTGTGGAAAGAAGAAAAGGAAAAGCCACAGAAGAGGATGCAAAGAAAATCCTTTTAGATGAAAATTACTTCGGCACCATGCTCGTATACACGGGGAAAGCCAACGGATTAGTAAGCGGAGCGGCACATTCCACTGCCGACACAGTCCGCCCGGCCCTGCAGATCATCAAGACAAAAGAAGGCGTTCGCAAAACATCCGGAGTGTTCATCATGGTCCGCGATGATGAAAAATACGTTTTTGCAGACTGCGCGATCAACATTTCCCCGGACAGCCAGGATTTAGCTGAAATCGCAGTGGAAAGCGCGAAAACGGCTGAAATGTTTGATATAGATCCCCGCGTGGCGATGCTCAGCTTCTCTACTAATGGATCAGCCAAATCCCCGGAAACGGAAAAAGTGACAGAAGCAGCAGCAATCGCAAAGGAAAAAGCGCCTCAGTTAACACTCGATGGCGAGTTTCAATTTGATGCTGCTTTCGTACCGTCAGTGGCAAGCAAGAAAGCACCTGACTCCGTATTGAAGGGTGATGCAAATGTATTCATTTTCCCAAGCCTTGAAGCAGGAAATATCGGATACAAAATTGCTCAGCGCCTGGGCAACTTCGAAGCGGTGGGACCGATTCTCCAAGGCCTGAATGCACCGGTCAATGACTTGTCCCGTGGATGCAATGAAGAAGATGTTTACAAGCTGGCACTGATTACGGCAGCCCAGTCTATATGAGTTATCCGGTCTCTCTATGAGGGGCCGTTTTTTGTTGGTTTTATAAATTTCCCAAATTCTTGAAAATTGGTCAAGCTATCAAGGCTTAAGTCCATACGGTTTGTCCCTTTTTGAATATCTATAGTACAAAGGAGGTGTGAAAATATGACTACTATTGTAATCGATCCAGGTCATGGAGGAAATGACCCTGGTGCAACCTACCGAAATTTTCAGGAGAAAAACTATAACCTCTCCATCGCTTTGAAGGTAAGGGATTACTTGCAAAAAAACCATGACGTAAACATTCTTATGACGAGGACAACCGATACGACCATGTCCCTTACTGAACGGTCCAACTTTGCCAACTCGAGAAATGCCGACTTTTATCTGTCGATTCATAACAATGCTGCAGGCGGAAGGGGTTTTGAAAGCTATATCTACAACGGTTCCGTTTCGCAGGAAACGAAAAACTATCAGACTATTATCCATGACCAAATCATGTCCTCTGTAAAACAAAAGTACGGGATTACAGACAGGGGCAAGAAACGCGCAAACTTTCACGTTCTTCGTGAAACAGAGATGAATGCGCTGCTGCTTGAAGTCCTGTTTGTCGATAATCCTGAAGATGTCAAACTTTTGAATAATCCGGCTTTCATTGCTGATGTTTCCACTGCCATTGCCAAAGGGACGGCTAAAGCGTTATCCCTGCCAGCAAAGACGACGCCATCCGGAACACTCTACAAAGTCATCGCCGGCTCGTTTACAGACCGGAAAAATGCCGAGAACAGGGTCAGCTTCCTGCTCTCAAAAGGAGTCTCTTCTTTCATCGTGCCGACGCAGATTTCCGGAAGGCAGTATTTCAGGGTCCAGGCCGGAGCCTTCTCAAGCAAGGGAAATGCCGAGGCGCAAGTGGAAAAGCTTAAAGGTTTTGGAATTGGCGCGCCGTTCATTGTGACAGAAGGGGAACCGGATTCGCCACCCCCGCCGCCCCCGCCGACACCGGAAGAACTTTTTACAATCAGCGGGGATACTCTTCTACATCCTCATCAGCTTGATGACTTTGTCAGGACGGTAAATCCTGATGCTCCGTCACTAGGCCAATACTATGTGAAATACGGCGAGGCCTATGGTTTGAGAGGAGATGTTGCATACGCCCAGGCCATCCACGAAACCGACTACTTCCGTTTCACCGGTCTGGTAAGTGCAGAACAGAACAACTATGCCGGAATCGGCGCAACAGGTCCAGGCAATCCGGGAGCGGCTTTTTCAACACCTGAAGAAGGTGTGCATGCGCAAATCCAGCATCTGTTTGCCTATGCTTCAACAGAGAGCATCCCTTCAGGATACGAACTTGTCGATCCAAGATTCAACCTAGTCACAAGAGGGATCGCGGAAACATGGACAGACCTGAATGGAAGATGGGCAGTGCCTGGTACAACCTACGGCCAGAGCATCATAAGGGTGTATAAACGAATGGTGAACCATACAATTGGGAAGCTTGATGAACAAAAGCAGGAATTGAACAGCCTGCTGGAGGAACTAAACTAAAACAGCGTTTTGCGACGCTGTTTTTTTATATTAAAAAAATGAAAATAATGGAACTCAGCCGCCGATTTCCGGCTGACGCTGATATGATATAATATTTGTCATGATAACCGAAGGAGAACGAACCATGGAAAAGCAAAAAATAGAATCACTTTTAATACAGCCGCAATGGCGGATCATCGACCAGTCCAGCCTCGGGCCGATGTTCGATGCGCTTCAATCCTTTGCGATCGATGATACATTATGCACGTCAGTGGGCGCGGGGAAATCGCCTGCGACAGCAAGGGCCTGGGTGCACCACCAGACAATCGTACTTGGCATCCAGGATACAAAACTGCCGGCACTTGAAGATGGTTTGAAGGTGCTGGAAGAGTTCGGTTTCAGATATATCGTCAGAAATTCAGGGGGACTGGCGGTCGTCCTGGATGAAGGAGTCCTTAATTTGTCACTGATTTTCCCCGATACGGAAAAAGGCATCGATATCAATCGCGGGTATGATGCCATGCTTCAGCTGACACAGGACATGTTCAAGGATTTTGCGGTTACTATTGAAGCGAAAGAAATCGTCAACTCTTATTGTCCCGGAAGTTATGATCTCAGTATCAACGGGCAGAAATTTGCAGGGATTTCCCAAAGACGGATCCGGGATGGAGTAGCCGTCCAGATCTATCTTTGTGTAACCGGGAGCGGCTCTGAAAGGGCGAAGATTATCAGGGACTTTTATAAAGCAGGAAAAAGAGAAGAGAGCGGGAAGTTCATCTTTCCTGAGATTCATCCGGAAGTCATGGCGTCGCTTTCCGAGCTTCTTGGAGTGGACCTGACGATTCAAGATACGATGCTGCGTTTTCTGCAGTCGTTGAAAGGATTCAGCGGGAAAATTTATGCAAGCCAGCTCGAAGGCGGCGAACTTCCTCTATATGATGGCTATCTCGCAAGGGTACAGCAGCGGAATGAAAAGGTTTTGGAGAGATAATGGAAGGTTTTGGTCCGGCAATCTATTTGATTGCCGGATTTTTTATCAGACACCTATCTCCAGTACAAGCCATCAGGTTATCCATAAAAAAACACCGATTCCAAAAGGAAATCAGTGTTCTCCAATCCTATTCAGCTACTTTTTCCAGATTGCCGTTGCGGTCCATTTTGAATCTTGGCGCTTTGCCTTCTTCATCTTCAAATAAGACGAGCTTTCTTGCGCGGTTCATGATCTGCATCAATGTTTCGTAATCTTCCTGCATCGTCACCGTGTTCTTTTCGAGTTCGGAAATCTTTCTTTCCAGCTCGGCGTTTGTGCGTCTGATTTCAGCGTTCTCGTGCCTTAATCTCTGATTCTCACTTTTTAAGATGTCAGAGTGGAAATTGGAATGAGCCAGGTTTTGCAGGTAGGCGATCACCTTTTCCAGGGACATCTCCATTTTCCCTTCCGCCGGGCGCTGCATGGCCGGGGCAGTTGGCTGCTGAGCGACAGAAGGTGCTGGCGCCGGCTGGCTTACTTCAGAAGTTTCCAGTGCTTCTTCCGCAAATTCTGTGTCCACCGCCATCGTTTCCGTCACAGGACTAGTATACTCTTGTTCTTCCTCATCCATTTCCGATGACATCGATAGAGACATAGCATCAAGCTCATCATAGGATGGTGTTGGCGGCTGATATAATAGCTTTTTCTTTCCGCCCTGGTCTTTGCCGAGCAGGCGCTGGCGCTGTTTGCGCTGTTTCTTTGCAAGTCCCAATGCTTTTTCATATTGATGGCGGACAACGGCATTCCAGCGAAAACCGCAAGCCGCGGATGTACGGTTCAATTTGTCTCCCACTTCTTCAAAGGCATTCAGCTGCGTGCTGCCTTCTCTTACATGGCGCAAAACGGTTTCGGCCAATAGCAGATCATCTTCTTCAGTCCAGGCATCTTGTCTAGATTTCATTCTTTCCAACTCCCTTATGTTAGTAACTTTTCTTACTAGAAGTCTGTACAAATAAAAGGGAATCTATACGAATATGTTAAAATTATTTTTTTCTAATAGTTTCGTTGCCGCCGTGCCGTGGAAATGAATGAGGAACCTGTCAATACCCGTACGCGGCGAAAAAATTTTTAAGGCATTTTCAACCCTTGAAACATAAACAATTTTCTTCATTTCTATTTATTTTTCGACACGCTTCGAGATGTTTTTATGAGTAAAACCGTCTATAATAGAGAATACATGTTAGGTAGGAAGAGGGTAAAAGATGGAATATTCCAAAATGAAGCTGCATGAGGAAAAAGTTTTTAAAGACCCTGTTCATCGTTATGTACACGTGAAGGACCAGGTCATTTGGGATTTGATAGGGACGAAGGAGTTTCAGAGGCTCAGGCGTATCCGCCAGCTGGGGACAACGTATCTGACGTTTCACGGCGCGGAGCACAGCCGCCTGAATCATTCTCTCGGTGTCTATGAAATTGTCCGGCGGATCGTCGATGATGTCTTTCAAGGACGCCCCGAATGGAGCCAGAATGAACGTCTGCTGTCTTTGTGTGCAGCCTTGCTTCATGATTTAGGTCATGGGCCGTTTTCCCATTCCTTTGAAAAGGTATTTCACCTGGATCATGAACATTTCACTCAAGAGATCATCCTGGGGGATACAGAGGTGAACCAGGTGCTTTCGAAAGTGGGTAAAGACTTTCCGAAGCATGTAGCCGAAGTCATTGCCAAAACCTATGCGAACAAACAAGTTGTCAGCCTGATTTCCAGCCAGATAGACGCTGATCGAATGGATTATCTGCAGCGTGATGCTTATTTTACCGGAGTCAGTTACGGACATTTCGATATGGAGAGGATTCTGCGCGTCATGAGGCCGCGTGAAGACCAGGTCGTTATCAAATCCAGCGGTATGCATGCTGTCGAGGATTACATAATGAGCCGCTATCAAATGTACTGGCAGGTCTATTTCCATCCGGTGACACGAAGTGCGGAAGTCATCCTGACGAAAATCCTTCACCGTGCAAAAGAACTGTACCAGCAAAATCATACGTTCAAATATGACCCTCTCCATTTTTATTCGCTTTTTGAAGAAAATGTATCGTTAGAGGATTATTTGAAGCTTGATGAAGCGGTCATCATGTTCTATTTCCAGACTTGGGAAGAGGAAGACGATCCGATTTTGAGCGATCTTTGCCGCCGTTTCATGAATAGGAATCTATTCAAATACGTTGAGTTTGATCCTGCTAAAGAATATAGAAAATACAGCGACCTGGAAGCGTTATTCAAAAAAGCTGGAATCGATCCGGAATATTATCTGGTCGTCGATTCATCATCAGATCTTCCTTACGATTTTTACCGCCCCGGTGAAGAAGAGGAACGCCTTCCAATTCATCTGCAGATGCCGAATGATGAACTCAAAGAGCTGTCGAGGCAGTCGGATATCGTTGATGCGATTTCAGGTAAAAGACGGACCGACCACAAACTCTATTATCCTGCCGACCTCTTATATGATGAAACTTCCAAGAAAAATATTAAAAGACAAATACGTTCTATTTTAGAACTCGATTAAATATTCAGCCCCCTCCTTTCAGGGGGCTCCTGCACCTAATGACGGAACACGGAGTACTATTTGAAGTAGGAGATGACATACCATTGTTAAAGGATCACGCTAAATTAATGAGTGCATTTTTTGCTTCCGGAGAAATTACCGGCAGGAAAAAACTGCAGAAAATGATATATATAGCAAAAAAATTATCCTTTCCGTTCCAGGAAAAATTCCAGTTTCACTTCTACGGCCCCTATTCAGAAGAATTGACATTGCGAGTGGAAGAATTGTGCAATATGGGCTTCATCAGTGAGCTGAAAGAGAAAAAAGGCGGTTACTATCAATATCGCTATACGGTAACAGAAGAGGGCCAGGGTTTCCTGGATATGTATGAAACCGAAATGCCGTTCTTGAAAGACTGCCTGGAAGCGATGAACGACCAGCCTTCACGATTTCTTGAGCTCGTTTCAACCGTTCTCTATTTCGATAACCTCTCCCGTGAAGAAGTGGAAGAGAAGGTATTCACGCTGAAAAGCAAACAGAAGTACACGGTGGAAGAAGTCGATGCTGCGTACGACTATATACAAGAATTGAAAAAGAAGATCGTTCAATAAAAATGAGGCCTGCCGCACTGGTGTGTGGCGGTTTTTTTATTTAAGGATGGGGTTGCGTGAGGGATGTGAGTGTGCGTGTATGCATGTCGCGAAATCCGTCGAAATGTGTCGTTTGGCCGATATTCGAGATGTTTTGGTCGATAAACGATAGGTTTCCGCTGATAAACTACTCAACTTCGCCGATAAAACCTCGAAAACCGCCGATAAATGACAAACTTCCGCCGATAACTAAGCCAAGCTTGCTGGGTAAACAGAAAAAACCGCCGATTTCAATGAATCAGCGGTTCTATTTCTGGAAACGTCAGCGGGCGTAGTCAAGTCCACTTTATTGTGTAAATTCCTATACTATGTCTTCAACCAATATTGGTTTTGTTTTCCTGGGGGTCCTCCAGCTAGCTGGAGGACCCCCAGGAAATCGAATTATTTAATAGAGATATTTTCTGTTCCCTGGATCAAGGTCTTTTTCCTGCTCCATTAAGACTGCTCCAATTAGGCGAAATGCTGATTGGGTATTCGGAAAAATCCTGATAACACGTTCACGTCTCCGGATTTCAGAATTTAATCTTTCCAAATTATTTGTTGTTCTTAGTTTTTGATGGTATTCCTGAGGCTCGTTCATGAACTGGACCGCGTCTTCAAATCCATCATCTAAAATCCTTATAACCTTTTGATAAGAACTTCGTTCCTCGAATAGAGTTATAAATTCATCTTTGATTTCTCTGGCTTCTTGTGGAGTAGAGGCATCAAAGATTCTTTTGAGAATCTGTTTGGCTTCACGGGAATCTTTTTTAGGCATCACATCAATAATATTTTTCTTGAAGTGGAAGGTGCAGCGCTGCCAACTTGCCCCTATAAAAGATTCTCTTATAGCGCTTTTCAAGCCCTCGTGAGCATCAGAAATAATCATTTGAGGTGATTGGAAGCCTCGGGATTTTAAGTGGTCAAAGAATTGAATCCAACCAGATTTAGACTCTGCATGATTTACGCTGAGGCCAATAATTTCCCTTTTATTCTTCTCATTGACTCCAATCGCAATATAGACCGCTTTGGATACCACTCGTTGATGTTCTCTCACTTTAATATACATAGCGTCAACGTATACATATTTGTAGTACATTACATTAAGAGGACGTGTTGCCCACTCGTTTACAATCGGATCTAATTTTTTTGTAATGTTAGAAACCAGTGATTTAGATACACTTTCACCACAGAGCTGTTCCATTACCTTAGTAACTTTCCGAGTAGAAACTCCATTGACCACCATTTCCATCATTGAAAGAACAAGTGCCTGATCTACACGCTTGTATTTTTCAAATAATGAAGTGGAGAATACCCCGTTTCTCGTACGGGGAACGGTTAAAGTAAGCTTGCCAATTGAAATGACAAAATCACGCTTGTAGTAGCCATTTCGGTAGTCTAGTCGTTCCTCTGTTCTCTCATAAGCCTTAGCGTTTAAGTAGTCATTACGTTCTTTTTCCATAAACTCATTAAGCACTAAGACAAGGGAAGATTTAACAAGGGTATCAAGATCAGAGTTAGCTACTTGGTCTTTTAAATCTTCAATATTTAAAGTAAGATTAAGTTGGGTCATTTTTAATTCCTCCATGTACAGATTTTCTTGGTCGAAAACATTGTATCATGGGAATTAAAATGGCCCTTTTTTATTTACACAATTATATAGACTTAATCGCGGGCGTGGTGAAATTGCCGCCTTCTGCGCGTTGAACCAATCCTGCAGAGGATTACTTATCGCTAAAAAGCTTCCCGCCCACAGCGTAATGATCCTTGTTCATTTCCTCGATGAAAACGACGATATTTTCTTCCGGTGCACCGGTTGTTTCACTGACAGCCGCCGTTACTTTCTCAACGAGGGCTTTCTTTTGGTCTTCATTACGTCCTTCAAGCATTTTAACCGTTATATAAGGCATGGATTTCGCTCCTGTTCTATAATTTTGTTACAATCAGAAAGGGAAGGGCAGACTGCCGATACCCTCTATTTGAATTTTATCGTATTTTTTAGAAGGAGCAAGTATCTTCTATAGAGAATTATGAGAAGAATGAGTTTTTATCGCCAAAAATATTACATGAGAATAAGGAGAACAGACATTGGATATAATTGAACAGTTTTCCCGGTTTAGTTTAGAAGAGCTTCCTTTCGTGGTGATTGCCTTGATCATCGCCTTCACGGTCCACGAATTCGCTCATGCATATGTAGCACACAAATTTGGAGATGATACAGCGAAGGACCAGGGGCGGCTGACGCTCAACCCGATTCAGCATTTAGACCCGATCGGAACCCTGTTGATCTTGATCGCCGGGTTCGGCTGGGCGCGTCCTGTGCCGGTGAACCGCTTTAATTTTAAAAATCCTAAGCTTGCGGGCGTGCTTGTTTCTGTTGCGGGGCCATTGAGCAACTTCTTGATCGCCTTCATTGCCTTCGGCGTGTTTTACCTGATGATCAGCTTAGGAGTCGGAACGGTGATTCCCCAGTTCTTCATCGAGATGTTCCAAATGATTGCCTATTTGAATGTTCTTTTGTTCATTTTCAATCTATTGCCGTTTCCTCCTCTGGATGGTTACCGCATCATTGAGGACCTTTCTTCGCCGCGGGTCCGTTCGAGGATGTCCCAATATGAGCAATACGGTGTGCTGCTGTTTCTGATCCTTGTCATTACACCGCTGGATCAATATACAATCTGGCCGGTGCTGAATGGCGGAATGACCGCCACGTACCAGGCATTTAATACAATCTTCTATACACTATTTTCTATTTTTTCATAAGGCAGTTTTACAGAGGATTATGCTTTTTAAATTTTTTATACTAGGTGAATTTTATTAAGTAGATTGGAGCGGAAGGCGTGCGACCTCCTGCGGGAATAGCGTGACAGGTGAGACCCCGCAGGCGAAGCCGAGGAGGCTCACCGCACGCCCCGCGGAGTCGTACGCCTGGAGCGGAAATCATTACTCTATTATAAAGGGGTTGTTCTAAATGGAAGGAAAAAAGAAAAACAATGTGGGCTTTAATATCATCAAAAGCGATCCGACAGACGGGCATGGGGGCTTTGGAATCGGTTCATTGAGCCTTGATAATGTGTCACCTGTCATCGTCGATGTTGAAGAAGGGGAAGCGGTAGTGGACATCGGCGCGATGCATGCCCGCAGCGCTGTCGAAAAAAGAATCAAATTTACAAACAACCGCGAAGATTCTGCAGGCGGAAAGCTTTACTGGCTTGTATGGGTGACGATTGACCGTAAAGCAGACGGACCTTATTATGCAGGCGTGACGGCTTGTGAGATGGTCGTGAACCAGGAAAAGCGCAGGGGATATAAATCGCTTCCGGAGCACGTGAACCGCATGGATAAATCGATCAAGCGCCATATAATCGTGGATGATATGGATGATAAGGGAAAAGGCATTCTTCGTGACTTCCTGATGACACATGATGAAGGAATGTGGGAACGTTCTGAAGATAAGTTAAAAGAAGAGTTGTCTGTTTGAATTGCAGGCGCCAAATTATGACAATTGTATGAACGAATTATGACATTTATTAGAAACACTCGTTCACAGCTTGCTCATTGAGCCGAAAAAAAGTAAACTTAAATCACAGTTTGCACAAAACAAACTAGGACATGAAAAACCCCGGGTTCGCACAAACCCGGGGTTTTTCGTATATTTCTATAGATTATATCTCTTGTATATGAAGAGGAATGGTGTGATTTCCGCTCCAGGCGTGCGACTCCGCGGGGCGTGCGGTGAGCCTCCTCGGCTGTGCCTGTGGGGTCTCACCTGTCACGCTAATCCCGCAGGAGGTCGCACGCCTTCCGCTCCAATCGACTAAGATTATAATACGTCCTTTCTAGCCTAAAGATATAAATTTATCCTGCTGGTGCTTGATCTCGGGGGAGTCAGAGACCTGTCTCAACGATGTATAGGCTGCCTCACCTGTCCAAATATCCCGCAACGAGTAAGACCATCCTAATAAACAACAGAGAAATCAAAACCACTCTGTCCATTTCTTATACCAGGGAGTCTTGTCCTCTTCCGGCTTGGTTTCCGGCGGTTTCTCGAGGATTTTTTCATCCAGGTGTTCTGTACAGTATTCGGTCGGTTGCGTGCCCTTGATGAAGTAGGTGAAGCGCTGGACTGGACAGCCTTTTGTTGCCAGCTTGCCGTTATGGGGGTTAACGAGATAGCCCTTCACGTTTTTCGTTGGTTTAAATGATTTTACCGGCTCATCCTTCAATGCTTCTTCCATAAAATGAACCCAGATATTCTTCGCATAATACTTATCTTCCACGAGAGAAATTTCTTTTCCTTTATCATATCCGGTCCAGACCCCTGCCGTCAGCTGCGGGGCAAAGCCTATCATCCAGTTATCAGAGTTCGTTGTTCCCGACTTTCCGGCGTAAGGCCGAGTTGTATGCTTCCGGATCGTGATGCCTGTGACGGTTGAATAGTCATTCAGTTTAGGGTCGAAAATTCCACTGAGCATATGGGTCATTACAAAAGCGGCATCAGGATCGAGAACCTGCTCTTTTTTATATTCTTTTTCGTAAATCGGCTCTCCATTGAAATTTTCTACCCTTGTGATGAAAACAGGGCTTATTTTATTGCCTCCGTTAGCGAACATCCCATAAGCATTGACCATATCGACGACACGTGCCCCGGACGTTCCGAGTGCTGATGCGGGAACACTTTTTATCGGGGTGGAGAGACCGAATCGTTTGGCTGTATCGACCAGTGTTTCTTCCCCGAGGAAGAGGTGGGTTTTGACAGCATACACATTATCGGAAATGGCGATTGCCTGGGCAAGTGTAATATCATCGTTGGCATACTTGTTGTTGAAGTTGTGCGGCGAGTACTCGCTTTGGCCGTCATCGAACTTGAAGGTTGTCAGTTCACTGCGCATGGCCGTTGACGGGGTGAATCCTTTTTCGACTGCCGCATAATAAAGCAGCGGTTTAATGGTGGAGCCCGGCTGCCTGACAGCCTGGACTGCCCGGTTGAACGGGCTTTCCTCATAATCCCGGCCGCCGACCATGGCCGTGACATGTCCGTTTTTCGGGTTGATGGCGGTAAAACCGACCTGGATATCGGATTCCGGCTTGATTTCCCTTCCAATGACTTCCTCAGCTGCTTTCTGGTGTTTCGAATTTAACGTCGTATACACTTTTAAGCCTCCGAGTTCAATTGTCCGCTCATCGATGCCAAGTTGGTTTCTGAGAATATTTTTAACAACATCCTGGAAATAGGGTGCCGTTTCCACTGATTGATGAGGGAACTCTCCTACAATTTTGAGGGATTCATTTTTAGCTTTGGCTGCTGCCTCTTCGGAAATCATTTTATCTTCCTGCATGGCGTTGAGGATGATCTCCTGGCGCGTTTTTGCCTTTTCAAAAGAATCCAATGGAGAATACAGGCTTGGGCCTTTTGGGACTCCGGCGAGCATGGCAGCCTCTGCGACAGTCAGGTCAGCTGCGCTTTTTCCAAAATAAAACTGGCTGGCTGCCTGGACACCGTAGGCTCCGTGGCCGTAATAGATGGTGTTGAGATAGCCTTCCAAAATTTCTTCTTTTGTATAATTCAGCTCAAGGCGAAGGGTATAAAGGGCTTCGGATATCTTCCTTTTCCACGTCTTATCATGGGTGAGGAATAAGTTCCGGGCGTACTGTTGTGAGATCGTCGATGCACCCTGCACTTTTGCCATCGCTCTCAGGTCGGCAATTCCTGCTGCCGTTATCCGTTTGAAATCAAATCCGTGATGGGAGAAGAACCCTTTGTCTTCAATTGCCAGCGTCGCATCGATCAAGTCAGGGGAAATGTCTTGAAGGTTGACCCAGTAGCGTTTTTCACCGCTGTTGCTTTCCCCGATGATGGATCCGTCGCTTCCGAAAAACAAGGTCGACTGTGGGACGGCGAGCGGAGGAGGGCCCTGGATTTTTGCATATGTCAATAAGCCTGCCAGTCCTGCCAGCATGAGCAGGGAAGAAAGCAAGCCGAGAATGATCAAAGCACGCACATATTTTTTCGTTTTCTTTAAACGGGAGCTTGTGATGACTTCCAAGTGTATCCCTCTTTTCCTATTATTCTGCCAATTTTATTAGCAGTATGGAATGGAGAGGGAAATTTTAAACATATAGGAAGAAATTAAATATTTTTCTTGTAATTTTGCCAAATTAGACTATACTTTTTCTCATGTTTGTATTTATGTAGTTGGGGAACGATATTTATGATGATGTCTGTCCCTGGTCGCGAGAATTAATTTTGAAAAGGAATGAAGAAAAATGGGTGGATTTTGGTTCACAGAGAAACAAACGGAAAATTTCGGCATTACAATGAAAATCAACAAAACTTTACATACAGAGCAAACAGAATTCCAAAAGCTTGATATGGTCGAAACAGAAGAGTGGGGCAACATGCTATATCTTGATGGGATGGTCATGACTTCCCAGAAGGATGAGTTCGTTTATCATGAAATGGTCGCACATGTTCCATTGTTCACACACCCGAACCCGGAGACAGTTCTGGTTGTCGGCGGCGGCGATGGCGGCGTTATCCGCGAAGTGTTAAAGCATCCTTCTGTTAAAAAGGCTGTTTTGGCTGAAATTGATGGAAAAGTCATCGAGTATTCGAAGAAATACCTTCCTGAAATCGCAGGCGAGCTTGAGAATGAGAGAGTCGAAGTGCAGGTCGGCGACGGCTTTATGCACATCGCGAAGAGTGAAAATGAATACGATGTCATCATGGTTGATTCCACAGAGCCTGTTGGTCCTGCAGTGAATCTGTTCACAAAAGGATTCTATGCGGGTATCTCGAAGGCATTGAAAGAAGACGGTATCTTTGTTGCGCAATGTGATAACCCTTGGTTCAAAGCAGATCTTATCCGCCAGGTACAGAGCGATGTGAAGGAAATCTTCCCGATCACACGCTTGTACACTGCAAACATCCCGACTTATCCAAGCGGCATGTGGGCGTTCACTGTCGGTTCGAAAAAGCATGATCCTCTGGAAGTGAGCGAAGACCGTTTCCATGACATCGAAACGAAATACTATACGAAAGAACTTCATAAAGCGAGCTTTGTGCTTCCTAAGTTCGTTAAAGATTTAACTGAGTAATTTGTTTAGATAAGAGTTGTTGATTTCCGCTCCAGGCATGCGACTCCGCGGGGCGTGCGGTGAATTAAAAAGCGGAAGCGGCCGTTCAGCGACGTACAGATTGGAGGGCTCTCGCATGAGATAAAGGAATCACGAAGAGCGACAGCGATTCGATGATGACTTATCGCAAGGAGAGAGACCGAAATCTGCTAGTCGCTGGCCGCTGGAGCTGGATTGGCCTCCTCGGCTTCGCCTGCGGGGTTACGTTCCAGTGGGTACGTAACCTTGGTCTCACCTGTCACGCTAGTCCCGCAGGAGATCGCACGCCTTCCGCTCCAATCAACGCTTTATTGACTATAACAGTACCTTTTAATCAACAATCTATAGAACCTTGCTGAAAATCATAGTGAGGACGAATGTTCCTTAATCGCTTATATATCTTTTTTAGTACGATACCAGTTTTTAAAGGAGTCATGAAATATGCGCTTTGATGAAGCTTATTCTGGAAATGTTTTTATCGGCAGCCATCCTTCTTATGAAGAGAGTAAGGTTGTCCTGTACGGTATGCCGATGGATTGGACGGTCAGCTATCGTCCGGGTTCCCGTTTCGGCCCGACCCGCATCCGTGAGGTTTCAATCGGACTGGAAGAGTACAGTCCGTATCTGGACAGGGAAATGCATGAGGTGAAATACTTCGATGCTGGTGATATTCCGCTTCCATTCGGGAATCCGCAAAAAAGCATCGATGTGATTGAAGACTACATCGACGGCCTGATGCAAGATAACAAAATTCCATTCGGCATGGGCGGAGAGCACTTGGTGTCATGGCCGGTCATGAAGGCTGTTGCGAAGAAGCACAGTGATTTGGCGATCATCCATATGGACGCCCATACCGACCTTCGTGAGCACTATGAAGGTGAGCCTTTGTCCCACTCGACGCCGATAAGAAAGATTGCCGAGCATATCGGACCTGAAAATGTCTACTCGTTCGGAATTCGTTCTGGAATGAAGGAAGAATTCCAATGGGCCAAGGAAAATGGTATGCATATTTCAAAATTTGAAGTGCTTGAACCATTGAAGGAGATCCTTCAGAAGCTTGCCGGACGCCCGGTCTATGTCACGATTGACATCGATGTACTGGATCCTGCGCATGCTCCTGGAACAGGAACCGTGGACTGCGGCGGAATCACTTCCCGCGAGCTGCTCGCTTCCATCCATGAAATTGCCCGCTCGGAAGTGAACGTAGTCGGAGCCGACCTTGTTGAAGTGGCACCGATCTATGACGCGTCAGAACAAACAGCGAACACTGCAAGCAAGCTCATCCGCGAAATGATGCTTGGCTGGGTGAAATAATAGCACTTGAGAAGAACTGCCCCGGAGAAATGGACTTTTGATGGGGCAGTTCTTTTTGATGGCTGGTCCATCCAAGATGAACCGATTCTCCCTGCTATCATTGCATTTTCGAGAGATTATTCTTATACTTAGTTAGTTAAGGATGCACGTAATGGAAATACAGAAATTTTACAAAGGATGTGAGAGGTTTGAAAGGTGGAGGAAATGAGCAGACTGAGGTCAAAATTCACTTGAAAACCCGCATACAGCACGGTGATGAAAAAGACTCTTTTGAATTGTTCTCGAATGGCAGATACTATGAAAAAGGAGATTCTTTTTTTCTTAAATATGACGAAGTTCAAGAAGAAGGAACGATACATACGATCGTCAAGATCAAAAAGGATGAAGAAGCCTTGATTCTGCGAAGCGGAGCGGTCAAAATGAGGATGGTTTTTAAAGAGGACGAGGAATTGGCCGGCTCTTACGAAAGCCAGCTCGGCACTTTGATGATCACGACGAAAACCCTGAAGCTGGCACACACAGCGGACAGGAATGCCAATGACGGTGAAATAAACTTATCCTACCAGTTATTCATGCAGGGAAGCCCGGTTGGAAGGTATGATATGGACATTTCGTACAAGGAGGAAGGAATAGAGCGATGAATATAGCAGAACAAGTTCAAGATAAACTAAGAGCAGAAATAAAGTCAGCTGTCCTGAAAGCGGGACTGGCGACAGAGGACCAGATTCCGGATGTCATTCTAGAAACACCAAAGGAGAAGTCACACGGAGACTACTCTACGAACATGGCAATGCAGCTGGCTCGCGTTGCGAAAAAAGCGCCAAGAATGATTGCTGATGATATCGCGGCAAACATCGACCAGAAGGAAGCTTCGATTGAAAAAATTGACATTGCAGGTCCGGGGTTCATCAACTTTTTCATGAAGAATGAATACCTGACTGAGCTGGTATCAAACATTCTCGAAGCAGGCGATGAATACGGCCGCTCGGATGCAGGAAAAGGCGAAAGAATCAATGTCGAGTTCGTTTCAGCTAACCCTACTGGCGATCTTCATCTTGGACATGCCCGCGGAGCTTCTGTCGGAGATTCCCTGTGTAATGTCCTGGATAAAGCGGGCTATAATGTCACACGTGAATATTACATCAACGATGCCGGGAACCAGATCCATAACCTTGCTCTTTCAGTCGAAGCCCGCTACTTCCAGGCACTTGGACATGACAAGCAGGTTCCAGAAGATGGCTATCAAGGTGCGGACATCATCGGGATCGGGAAAAAACTGGCAGAAGAATTTGGCGATAAATATATTGAAGCATCTGAAGAAGAACGCTACAAATTTTTCCGTGAGTACGGTTTGAAATATGAAATGGAAAAATTGAAAAGGGACCTAGAAGATTTCCGCGTTCCATTCAATGTCTGGTATTCAGAGACGTCGCTTTATGAAAACGGCAAGATTGACGATGCTTTAAAAGCATTGAAAGATAACAACCATGTCTATGAAGAAGACGGGGCTACCTGGTTCCGATCCACTGAATTGGGCGACGATAAAGACCGTGTGCTGATTAAAAATGACGGCACTTACACATACCTGACACCGGATATCTCCTACCACCGTGACAAGTTCGAGCGTGGACATGACATTTTGATCAACATCTGGGGTGCTGACCATCATGGTTACATTCCGCGCATGAAAGCGGCTATTGAAGCGCTCGGATACAAACGTGACAGCCTGGAAGTCGAAGTCATTCAGCTTGTTCACTTGTTCAAAAACGGTGAAAAAATGAAAATGAGCAAACGTACAGGAAAAGCAGTCACGATGCGTGACTTGGTTGAAGAGGTCGGCCTCGATGCGGTCCGTTATTTCTTTGCGATGAGAAGTGCCGATACGCACATGGACTTTGATCTTGACCTGGCTGTGTCTCAGTCAAATGAAAATCCTGTGTATTATGCACAGTACGCCCATGCCCGTATCTGCAGCATCCTGCGCCAGGCAGAAGAGCAGGGCATCTCTTTCGAAGGAGATGTTGATTATTCCTTGCTGCAAACGGAAAAGACAATTGATCTTCTGAAAAAACTGGGAGACTTCCCGGGAGTGGTGGCGGATTCAGCATCAAAACGCCAGCCTCATAGAGTCGCGAACTATATCAATGAGCTGGCTTCTGCGTTCCACAGTTTCTATAATGCTGAAAAAGTATTGGATATGGAAAATGTCGAGATGACAAAAGCCCGTTTGTCCTTGATTAAAGCGGTTCGAATCACGATGAAAAATGCATTGAAACTGATTGGGGTATCAGCTCCGGACAAGATGTAACACATTCAGGTTTGTGCATAAAAACAACTTCAATGTGCTTGTTAATGTATTAAGTTTTTATGTGTGGATGTATAACT
Organism: Bacillus sp. AK031; assembly: GCF_053903065.1. Lineage (NCBI taxonomy): Bacteria > Bacillati > Bacillota > Bacilli > Caryophanales > Bacillaceae > Bacillus > Bacillus sp. AK031. The sequence goes on from NZ_CP096424.1 coordinate 171,819, forward strand.
TATACACATTTGTGAATAAGTTGTGTATATGTTTGTAGATGATGCATAACTGGACTATTTCTTTCAAAAGGCGGCCGAAGCCAATGCTAGGCCGCCTTTTTTTAACCTCACAACATGAAATCGCAGCCAGAATCGAGGCATTTATATTAAAAAAATAGTTTGCTTCATACTGGGCAATCTAAAAACAAGAATGTTTTTATAAATAAACATAATTGGTGAAGATCTTAGCTTATCCTACCTATTATCACGCTTATCCTTTATGGTGATTTAATGCTTCTCGATTGGAGCGGAAGGCGTGTGACCTCCTGCGGACTAGCGTGACAGGTGAGACCCCGCAGGCGAAGCCGAGGAGGCCAATCCAGCTCCAGCGGCCAGCGACTAGCAGATTTCGGTCTCTCTCCTTGCGATAAGTCAACATCAACTCACTACGTTCGTTGTGTTTCCTTTATCTCATGCGAGAGCCCTCCAATCTGTACGTCGCTGAGCGGCCGCTTCCGCTTTTTAATTCACCGCACGCCCCGCGGAGTCGCACGCCTGGAGCGGAAATCACTTTATACGTGTTGAATAGGTTGGAAAACAAAGACGATGACATGGAGGTACTGATATGAAAGAAGTAATTTTAGCAATCCTAACCGGTTTTATTGTCGGATTCATTTTCGCTCTGTTTAAGCTGCCGATCCCAGCGCCGCCTGCATTTGCCGGAGTAGCGGGCATCATCGGCATTTACCTGGGTTTCAAAGTGTTTGCCTGGGCGCAGCCGATGATTGAATCAATGATGAAATAATAGCGGAGGCCTGGGCAGAAAAAACTCAAGGCCTTGCACAGAGAAATCCCCCAGCATGCTGGGGGATTTCTCTGTTCTATTTTATATGCAAATAATGAAACCGCTCATACTTCTGAGTGGTATCTTCCACTTCAAATTCTACTTTGCGTGCAAAAAGGGGGCCATCATAAACAAACGTATGAAACTCCCCGTTTTCCCCGCACGGATCGACTCCAGACGGCAGATCACGAAGCAGGTCTTCATTATACTCCCTTCCCAAAAACGAAGGGTCCAGCTGAGATCCATCCACACAAACCAAAACTGCCTTATAACCTTTTTCGATAAATTCCCTGCTTAACTCGTTTGTGGAAGCTCCCCAAAGAGGAAACACCGAGGTGAGAGCCGACTTTTTCATCTGTTCTTCCCGAAAAGCGCGGATATCTTCCAGAAAGATATCACCAAAAGCAACTGTTGAAATTCCTTGGGCTTCGAGGGATTTCAAGGCAGCCTTCATGCTGTTCTCGTATTCCTCATTGCTGGCTCCGGCTTTCATCATCACCGGGAAGAGGGGAAGGCCAAGTGCCTCTGCCTGCTTTTTCAATAATGACAATGGTATGTCATGCATCATGACTCTTTTTTCTTCGTCAGCTAGTGTGGTCAGCAGTCCTGCCGGTTTCCAGTCTGGCGAAGAGTGGAGGCGGTTGAGCATGAGCATGCTGTCACGTCCGCCGCTCCACGATAAACAAACGTTCTTTTTCATAGAGAAATTCCTTTCCGCTACCAGACTAGTGTTCCGCCGCTCACCCGTTTGACCCCGCGGATTTTAGCGATATCTTCGGTCAGTTTCAGCATGGCGAGGTCCTTATTTTTGGCTTCAATCATCACATCGATATCCTGGTCGAGTCCTTTCAGCATTTTTAAGTAAGGCTGTACAAATTCGATATCGACATTATCGGCATGCGACCGGAATGCTTTTTCAGATTTAGGTGAAGAAACATGGATTTTCGGCCTTAAATTACGATGCTTCCAGGTATCCATTATCCTTGGGAGGTAGTGTTCCAGGGGCTCGGGACTCGTGTTTGCAGCATGATGATGGACATCAAGAATCATAGGTATCTTCTCTTTTTCACAGACTTCCAGCGTTTCTTCCACATTGTAAGTCTTGTCATCATTTTCAAGTGTCATAATTTTTTTTACATGAGAGGGGAGCTTTCGCAGGTTCTCATGAAAGCGGCCCAATGCCTCTTCTTTGTTTCCGTAGGTACCGCCGATATGAATGTTGATCAGTGAGCGGTCCTCCACATTCATGGCTTCAAGCATCATATAATGAAAAACCATATCTTCCACAGCATTATCCGTAACGGTATCCTTCGGGCTTGTAAACAGGGTGAACTGGTTCGGATGGTAGCTTGTCCTGATATTGAACTTCTTGATGATCTCGCCAAGTTCCTCCCATTCCCGGCGGAAAGGGGAAACAAAATCCCACTGTACTTCCGGATGTGTCGCAAGCGGAACCATCGAACTCGACATTCTGTACAGATTGATTTCATGTGAAGCCAGGTAGTACAGGATGCGCTTTGTATGTTCAAGATTTGCTGCCGTTACTTCGAGCAGCTTTTGCTCCCGTTCTTCAGCAGGGAGTTCGCTGTATCGTTTAAATGTCATCGTTTTGGAGGGACTTGCATCCCATAATGCCAGAGCATTGGCGACAAATCCAAGCCGTAATTGCATAATTTCACTCCCGTACAAAAAATAATCTCCCCTCAACGGAAGGGAGGTTCATTACAATAATATCGCAATCATTGAAGCGATTCCTTCTTTGATCCTCGTGAATGTGCTGACCGAGTTCAATTCGTCCAGGTTCAAAGGGGTTGAGCCTTCAATATCCTTCTGCACTTCCTCCAACACTTGGTCAACGTAGGATTGAGTGTAAACAAAGTTATTCAGTTCGAGATTGACATAGAGGCTGCGCAAGTCGAAGTTGGCTGTTCCCATATCAGTGAATTTTTTGTCTACGATAATTAATTTGGCGTGGTAGAATCCGCCCCTGAATTGATGGATCTCCGCCCCGTACGGCAACAGTTTGCGGTAGTGTTTGTAAGAAGCCTCTTTTACAAGTAAATGATCAGCTTTATAAGGGGCGACAATCGTTACCTTAACACCCCTTTTGAGTGCCGCAATCAACGCATTCATCAATTCATCAGAGGGGATGAAATAAGGTGTCCCAATGAAAATCGATTCTTTGGCATTAGAGATGAAATTGACAAACTGGCTCTCGATCTTAAAGCCTTCAGAAGGGAAGAACCTATGTTCAACAGACCCCTTTTGCAAGTCGGGAAAACATTCACCGCTACTCGGAATTTCTTCCCCGGATGCCCGCAGCCAGTCGATGCAGAACTCTTTCTGCAAGTCGGCAGTGCCTTCTCCTTCGATTCTCATATGGTAATCTCTCCAAGGAGACAGATCCGGGTCTTCATCAATGTATTCCCTGCCGACATTGTATCCGCCCAGGTACCCTATTCTTCCATCAATTACGCTGATTTTCCGGTGGTTACGCTGCTGGATGGAAAAAAATAAATAGGGGAGGTGCGGCTTTTCACAGAAATAGACATCAAGGCCTTCAGCTCTTAATTCTTTAACCTTCTTTTTTGAGATATGGTAGCTTCCCCCCCTGTCCATAATCAGGCGGACCTTGAGACCTTCTTTCGCCTTCTTTACCAGCAGGTCAAAAAACTGCCTACCCAAATGATCATCTTTGACTGTATAAAAGAGACAGTTGATCGTGGAGGTTGCGCCTTCAATGTCGGAAAACATTTTTTCAAAAAACTTCGGTCCGGTAGAAATAAGTTCAATGTCGCTATGGCGTTTGGGATAATCCCTCCGGTATGCGTTCCGGACAAAATGTTTCCGCCCGAAATGAAAATCAACAACAGCCCAGACGATGATGGCCGCAGTTATTAATAAAATGATAAAAAACCACATATAATCACTCTTTCATTGCTAGTAAAGGTAGTATGCCCAACTTTCCTTTAATCATCTTTTCCCTTTAGCCCGCCTGTGAAAACGGGTTACGCTAAATTGCCTGCTTTTATAAAAAAATAGGTGGAAAATCGTTGACTGAATGCTCATTCACTATATAATAGAGGTAGGGAACATTCTGAATATTATTTCCTTTTTAAAATTTGCAACAAAGGGAGAAGAAATCAAGGTATTAAGAGGGGAGAGTCTATAACATGGACGTTTTGTTGTGGATAAACTGGATTGCATTCATTCTTGTAACCGCTTACGCAGTCAGTTTATTCGTATATGTTGTGAAAACAAGGATTGAGTATATCAAACTCGGGAAGAAAGTCGAGTTTGATAATAATGTGAAAGAACGCATGAAGAAAATTGCCGTGAATGTTTTCGGTCAGAAGAAGCTCTTGAAGGATAAGAAGAGCGGCGCGATTCACGTCATGTTCTTCTATGGATTTATATTAGTTCAGTTCGGTGCGATCGATTTTATCTGGAAAGGGCTTGCGCCTGGATCACATCTGCCTTTGGGGCCTTTGTATCCTGCCTTTACGTTCTTCCAGGAGATTGTCACACTGACGATTCTGATAGCGGTCGTCTGGGCTTTCCACCGCCGCTATGTTGAAAAGCTTGTCCGCTTGAAAAGGGGCTTTAAATCAGGTCTTGTACTACTTTTCATCGGCGGATTGATGCTTTCTGTACTTCTTGGAAATGGTATGGGGCTTATCTGGCATGGCCATGAGCTGGGCTGGACGGAGCCGATTGCTTCCTTGTTTGCCGGCGGTCTGGGCTGGATAGGAGAAACAGCGTCCATTGTCATTTTCTATGTGGCATGGTGGATTCACTTATTGTTCCTGCTTGCATTCCTTGTGTACGTGCCGCAATCCAAGCACGCTCACTTGCTTGCCGGTCCTGCCAATGTGTACTTTAACCGCCTGGACAATCCAGGAAAGTTAAAACCGATTGATTTTGAAGATGAAACCGCCGAGAGTTTCGGTGTGGGGAAAATCGAAGAATTCAATCAGCTGCAAATGATTGATTTCTACGCATGTGTTGAGTGTGGACGCTGTACCAATATGTGCCCGGCTACAGGGACAGGGAAAATGCTGTCTCCGATGGATCTGATCGTTAAGCTGCGTAACCACTTAACAAACCATGGTGCGGCCGTAACATCCAAGAAGCCTTGGGTGCCGACGATGGCTTTCAATAGTACACAAGGAAATCAGCTGGCAATGGCTGCTGCCGGTCAGGGTGCAGAAGAAGCTGCAGCAACACTGGACTACAGCCCAAGCTTGATCGGGGACGTCATCACGGAAGAAGAAATCTGGGCATGTACGACTTGCCGTAACTGTGAAGACCAATGTCCGGTCATGAACGAACACGTTGACAAAATCATTGACCTTCGCCGTTACCTTGTCCTGACTGAAGGGAAAATGGATGCCGATGCACAGCGCGCGATGCAAAATATCGAGCGTCAAGGAAACCCTTGGGGCCTTAACCGCAAAGAGCGTGAAAACTGGCGTGAGGGAAGAGAAGATGTTCATATTCCAACTGTAAAAGAAATGAAGAAAGCCGGAGAAGATTTTGAATACCTATTCTGGGTCGGCTCAATGGGATCATTTGATAACCGAAGCCAAAAAATAGCGCTTTCTTTTGCCAAGCTTTTAAATGAAGCCGGCGTCAAGTTCGCAATTCTTGGAAACAAGGAGAAAAACTCCGGGGATACTCCTCGCCGTCTGGGCAATGAGTTCTTATTCCAGGAGCTTGCAACATCAAACATTGCGGAATTCGAGAAACATGAAGTGAAGAAAATCATCACCACCGACCCGCATGCTTATAACATTTTCAAAAATGAATATCCTGACTTCGGCTTGGAAGCAGAAGTTTTCCATCACACGGAAGTACTTGCACAACTGGTCAAAGAAGGCAGGTTGAAACCGCAATACGAAGTGAATGAAACGATTACCTTCCATGATTCCTGCTACCTTGGCAGATACAACGAAGTGTACGAACCGCCTCGTGATATCCTGAAAGCCATTCCGGGAGTTAAGCTGCTTGAAATGGAAAGAAACAGACAAAACGGTATGTGCTGTGGAGCCGGCGGAGGCTTGATGTGGATGGAAGAAGACAAAGGCCACCGCGTCAATGTCGCCCGAACAGAGCAGGCGCTTGAAACCAACCCATCTGTCATTAGTTCCGGCTGTCCTTACTGTCTGACGATGCTATCAGATGGTACGAAGGCGAAAGAAGTGGAAGACAACGTTTCAACACTGGACGTAGCAGAATTGCTTGAGAAAGCAGTTTGCGGCGATCCGAAAGATACGACAATCGCTTCTTAATAAAAAATAAAATGTTAAGGCTGGTGGAAAGTTACGCTGAGTTGTTGGAGCGGAAGGCACTCGACTCCTGGGGGATTAGCGGGACAGGTGAGACCCCGCAGGCGAATCCAGCTCCAGCGGCCAGCACCTAGCGGATTTCGGTCTCCTTCCTTGCGATAAGTCATCATCAACTCATCTTGTTCGTTGTGATTCCTTTATCTCATGCAGGAGCCCTCCAATCCGTACGGTGCTGAACGGCCGCTTCCACTTTTTATGAAGCCAAGGAGGCTCACCGCCCGCCCCCTAGGAAAGCGAGTGGCTGGAGCGGAAACAACGGTTTTTTATTAAAGCCAACCTGTAAATAGTATCAATTTTCAGCAAAGTTATTCCATTCATACTATTTTTACTTTAGAATAGAATGGTAAAGGCTTACAAAATTGTTTTCTAAGAAATAACAGGGTCTGGTCCCGGATAGTATCGATTCGATGTTATGGCTGCCAGGCCCTTTCTTTTCATAACAGTTTTGAGCGAGCGTTCAGTCGAAAAGTTGAAAGCGGTATCAATTGTGGGAAAATTATAGATTTTACAGAAAAGGAGAGAGTGAAATGGGGAAAACAGTCATTCTTGATGGTGCACGCACACCGTTTGGTAAATTTGGAGGAGGCTTAAGTTCATTTACAGCATCGGAGCTTGGCGGACTTGCAGTAAAGGAAGCCCTGAAAAGAGCCGGCGTTGAAGGCAGCGACGTAGAAGAGCTTATCCTTGGATCGGTTTTGCAGGGTGGACAGGGACAAATTCCGTCACGCCAGGCATCACGCCACGCGGGCCTTCCTTGGAATGTAAGAACCGAAACAATCAACAAGGTGTGTGCATCCGGTATGCGAAGTGTCACGATGGCCGACCAGATCATCCGTGCAGGGGATGGGGAAGTCATTGTAGCAGGTGGTATGGAATCGATGTCAAATGCTCCGTACATCCTGCCGAAAGCACGCTGGGGAATGCGCATGGGCGACTCTCATGTAAAAGACCTGATGGTTCACGACGGACTCACTTGCAGCTTTAACAATGTCCACATGGGCACATACGGAAACAGCACTGCGAGCGAATTTGAAATTTCCCGTGAAGATCAGGACCGCTGGTCAGAACGCAGCCATAAGTTGGCGGTGAAAGCAACGGAAGAAGGCATTCTTTCAGAAGAAATCACAGCTGTTCAGGTACAGCAGCGTAAAGGCGATCCGATTACGGTGGACCGTGATGAAGCACCTAGAAAAGACACATCCATAGAAAAACTATCAAAACTGTCCCCAGTTTTTGGTTCAGATGGATCGATTACAGCAGGAAACGCACCGGGAGTGAATGACGGAGCAGCTGCTATGGTCTTGATGAGCGAAGAACGCGCCTCTAAAGAAGGGAAAGAACCTTTAGCTTACATCCTTGGCCATACGGCGATTGCACTGGAAGCTGAGAACTTCCCGCAAACTCCAGGATTAGTCATCAATGAACTTTTGAAAAAAACAGGCAAAACATTAGAAGAAATCGATTTATTTGAAATAAATGAAGCGTTCGCGGCAGTCGCATTGACGAGCGGGAAAATTGCGAATCTGGATGAAAGCAAAGTCAACGTGAACGGCGGAGCAGTGGCAATCGGCCACCCGATCGGCGCCAGCGGAGCAAGAATCATCCTTACACTGGCTTACGAGCTGAAACGACGCGGAGGCGGAATCGGAATTGCCTCCATTTGTTCAGGCGGCGGCCAGGGAGATGCGATTATGATTGAGGTGCCTAAGAAGTAAGAGGTTTTAGCTGGCGGGGGAGAAGCTCTTCTGGGAAGGCGGCGGTGAGAAAGGTGTCGGAGTTTGTCGGTTCGCCGATAAATGTCCACTTTCCGCCGATAAACCGGTGATTATCGCCGATAAATGCTTCGAAACCGCCGATAAACCGGCCAAAACCGTCGTTAAATTGAAAAACGCCGATGAACAAAGAAACCAACAGCATTAAACAAAGGGGAGAAACCATAGATGAGTATCAAAAAAGTAATGGTAGTAGGCGCAGGCCAGATGGGATCCGGAATTGCCCAAGTATGTGCACAGGCAGGATTCAGCGTGAAACTGAACGATTTGAAAGAAGATTTTGTACAGCGCGGCATGGGTGTCATCAATAAAAACCTTTCCCGCTCGGTGGAAAAAGGCAGAATGTCAGAAGAAGACAAAGAAAAGGTTCTTGCCAACCTAACCCAATCTACAGACCTGCAGGATGCCAGCGATGTAGACCTTGTGATTGAAGCAGCAGTTGAAAACATGGATATCAAAACAAAAATCTTTGCCCAGCTGGATGAAATTGCTCCGGCACATGCAATCCTCGCTACGAACACTTCTTCACTTCCGATTACGGAAGTGGCGGCAGCGACGAAACGTCCGGAAAAAGTCATCGGCATGCACTTCATGAACCCGGTACCGGTGATGAAACTCGTTGAGATCATCCGCGGACTGGCGACAGCAGATGAAGTGTACCAGGAAATCGAAGACATGACGAAAACATTGAACAAAGTCGGCGTAGAAGTGGAAGACTTCCCTGGATTCGTATCCAACCGTGTGTTGATGCCGATGATCAACGAAGCGATTTATACACTTTATGAAGGAGTGGCGACGAAGGAAGCGATTGATGAAGTCATGAAGCTTGGCATGAATCACCCAATGGGACCGATTACACTGGCTGACTTCATCGGGCTCGACACTTGCCTGTATATCATGGAAACCCTTCACGAAGGATTCGGAGACGATAAATACCGACCGTGTCCACTGCTTCGCAAGTATGTGAAAGCCGGCTGGTTAGGCAAAAAGACAGGCCGCGGTTTCTATTCTTACGAGTAAGTTGATTTTTATCAAAGCTAAAAAGCTGCCACAGGCAATACAGCCTGGCTGAGAATAACATCAGGGAGGAAAACAGGATGGATCTGCGTTTTACAGAAGAACAGCAAATGATGAGAAAAATGGTCCGCGATTTTGCCCAGACGGAAATCGCACCATTTATTGAAAGAATGGAAGAAGGGGAGTTTCCAAGAGAAATTCTGAAAAAGATGGCTGACCTTGGCCTGATGGGAATCACAATCCCTGAAAAATACGGCGGATCAGAGATGGACTTCACCTCTTATATCAGTGCCATCCATGAATTATCCAAGGTGAGCGCTACAGTGGGTGTGATCCTGTCCGTTCATACATCGGTCGGAACGAACCCGATCCTTTACTTCGGGACAGAAGAACAGAAGCAAAAGTATGTGACAAAGCTTGCGACGGGTGAATATTTGGGGGCATTCTGCCTGACTGAACCTGCTGCAGGTTCTGACGCGGGAAGCCTGAAGTCACGCGCTGTCAAAAAAGACGACCATTATGTGATAAACGGCTCTAAAGTATTCATCACAAACGGCGGCGAGGCAGATGTCTATATCGTCTTTGCTTCCACAGATCCTGAAAAAGGCGGACGCGGGGTTTCAGCCTTTATTGTGGAAAAAGATACACCGGGGCTTGTCATCGGAAAAGATGAGCACAAAATGGGGCTTCATGGCTCAAGAACAGTGCAGCTTACATTTGAAGATATGAAAGTTCCTGCTGAGAATCTTTTAGGAGAAGAAGGCCAAGGATTCAAAATCGCAATGGCTAACCTTGATGTCGGCCGTATCGGAATCGCTGCCCAGGCACTTGGAATTGCAGAAGCTGCTTTTGAATATTCAACTGATTATGCGAAAGAGCGTGTTCAATTCGGCAAACCAATTGCGGCACAGCAAGGAATCGGCTTCAAGCTCGCTGACATGGCAACAAGCGTGGAAGGAGCGAAACTATTAGTCTACCGCGCTGCCAACATGAGAAGCGAAGGCTTGAATTGCGGGAAAGAGGCGTCCATCGCCAAGTTGTTCGCATCGAAAGCAGCAGTCGATGTCACTACAGAAGCCATCCAGGTATACGGGGGTTACGGTTATACAAAAGAATATCCGGTAGAAAGATTATTCCGAGATGCGAAAGTGACCGAGATCTACGAAGGCACAAGCGAAATCCAAAGAATGGTTATCAGCAAGAACCTATTGAAATAAACGGCATGCTTTAATGCTCTAAAGCGCTAAGAGGGACTGTCCCTTATCGCGCTTTAAAGTGTTAAAGCGCCGACAACCTATTAAACAGACAAACGGGGGAAGAGAAATGAATTTCAAACTATCAGAAGAACATGAAATGATCCGCAAAATGGTCCGCGATTTCGCGAAGAACGAAGTAGAACCGACAGCAGCAGAGCGCGATGAGGAAGAGCGCTTTGACCGCGAGTTGTTCGATAAGATGGCTGAGCTTGGGTTGACAGGTATTCCTTGGCCGGAAGAGTACGGCGGAATCGGCAGTGATTACCTTGCATACTGTATCGCAGTTGAAGAATTATCACGCGTATGTGCTTCAACGGGCGTTACTCTATCGGCACACACATCTTTGGCGGGATGGCCGATCTATAAGTTCGGTAACGAAGAACAAAAGCAGAAATACCTTAAGCCGATGGCGCAAGGCGAGAAAATCGGCGGATATGGTTTGACTGAGCCGGCTTCAGGTTCAGATGCAGGCGGAATGAAAACGACTGCCAAGCTTGACGGCGACGACTATATTTTAAACGGATCAAAAATCTTCATTACGAATGGCGGTATCGCTGACATCTATGTTGTATTCGCTTTAACAGATCCTTCCCAAAAACAGAGAGGAACATCTGCATTCATCGTTGAGAGCGGATTTGAAGGCTTCTCAGTCGGCAAGAAGGAAAAGAAACTGGGTATCCGTTCATCACCGACTACGGAGATCGTTTTTGACAACTGCCGTGTGCCAAAAGAGAACATGCTTGGCCAAGAAGGAGAAGGCTTCAAGATTGCAATGATGACATTGGATGGAGGCCGTAACGGAATCGCTGCCCAGGCAGTTGGAATTGCACAAGGTGCCCTTGATGCTTCGATTGCTTATGCAAAAGACCGCGAGCAGTTCGGAAAACCGATTGCAGCCAACCAGGGTATCTCCTTCAAGCTGGCTGACATGGCGACAAGCATCGAAGCATCACGCTTATTGACTTATCAGGCAGCTTGGCTGGAGTCTGAAGGTCTTCCATACGGTAAAGAGTCTGCGATGTCGAAGCTGATGGCTGGTGACACGGCAATGAAAGTAACCACAGAAGCTGTACAGATTTTCGGCGGCTACGGATATACAAAAGACTATCCGGTAGAGCGTTACATGCGTGATGCGAAAATCACACAGATTTACGAAGGAACACAGGAAATCCAGCGACTGGTCATTTCCCGTATGGTGACGAAGTAATAATTGGATTTTTAAGGAGAAGGGGGAAAGTGGACCTTAGTTGAGACTTCTTTCTTAAAACAGGGTTTTATTCTAAGGAGGGCAGTTGATCTTAACGGTCCATGTGTTGATTGGAGCGGAAGGTGTGCGACCTCCTGCGGGATTAGCGGGACAGCTTGAGACCCCGCAGGCAAAGCCGAGGAGGCTCAACGCCCGCCCCGCGGAGTCGCACACCTGGAGCGGAAATCCCCCCTCAAAAGAACAAAGGGGATAATTTGATTTATTGGGAGAAAACAGGTGGTCAACAAAGGCGGTCGGTTAATGTGAATAAAAAGAGAGAAGTTCATGCTTCAGTAAAAGATGAACGGCTGGTAGAAAAGCGGCGCGATGAAATGATCCGCGGAGCTGTCTCTCTCTTCAAACAGAAGGGGTTTCACCGCACGACGACTAGAGAGATTGCCAAGGCGGCCGGTTTCAGCATCGGGACGCTGTATGAATATATCAGGGCTAAGGAAGATGTCCTTTACCTGGTTTGTGACAGTATTTATGAACAGGTTCGGACAGAGCTTCAGGGAATGGATACAAACAAGGGGACACTTCAAAGCCTGAAGCTCGGGATCGACCATTATTTCAGGGTGATGGACAACATGCAGGATGAAGTTCTTGTCATGTACCAGGAAGCGAAGTCGCTTTCAAAGGACGCACTTCCATACGTTCTGCAAAAAGAGCTTGAGATGGTCGGCATGTTCGAGACGTTAATCAAGAATTGCTGTGAAAATGGCGAGTTGAAGCTCGATGAAAGCAGAATCCACCTGCTTGCCCAAAACCTTTTTGTCCAGGGGCAGATGTGGGGATTCCGCCGCTGGGCACTGCGAAAGAAATATACACTCGAAGAATACATCGAGCTGCAGACAGAGCTGTTGTTTGCCGGTATCAACGGATTTTTAGAATAGTTAGCGAACAGGGGGAGAACGATGAGTACTGTTGAAATTTATAAACCAAAGCATCATGTTCGTTTTGTAACGGCTTCAAGCTTGTTCGACGGCCATGACGCTTCTATTAATATCATGCGAAGAATCATCCAGGCGAGCGGAGCGGAGGTGATCCATCTTGGACACAATCGTGCCGTAGAAGAGGTCGTCAATGCGGCTATCCAGGAGGATGTGCAGGGAATTGCCATCTCATCTTATCAGGGAGGGCATGTCGAGTACTTTAAGTATATGTACGACCTTCTGAAGGAAAGAGGGGCTTCACATATCCGCATTTACGGCGGAGGCGGCGGAGTCATTATTCCTCGGGAAATCAAAGAACTCCATGAGTACGGCATTGCCCGTATTTTTTCACCGGAAGATGGCCGGACTCAAGGCCTTCAAGGGATGATCAACAAAATGATCGAAGAGTGCGACTTCCCGACCGTCACATCTTCTGTCGGAGATGAACTGAACAAACTGCAGGCCGGAAATATCAACACTGTTTCCAAGTTGATCTCGCTTGCTGAATATCAAATTAACTCCAATGAAGAAGCGGCAGCAACAGCACAGTCGGTCCTTTCTGAAGTGAAGTCAATGGCAAGCGCTGTGCCGGTCGTTGGGATCACAGGAACAGGCGGGGCAGGAAAAAGTTCATTGACAGATGAGCTGATCAGACGTTTCCTGAATGAAATTCCGGAGAAAAAAGTCGCGATTCTTTCCATTGATCCGACCAAGCAAAAGACAGGCGGTGCGTTACTAGGTGACCGTATCCGCATGAACGCAATCTTCAACAACCGCGTATTCATGAGAAGTTTGGCAACACGAGGATCCAAGACAGAACTTTCATTGGCAATCAAGGATTCTATCAATGTTGTAAAAGCAGCAGGATACGACCTTGTCATAGTCGAGACATCCGGTATCGGGCAAGGGGATGCGGAAATCGCTGAAATCTGTGATCTGTCCATGTATGTCATGACAAGCGAGTTCGGTGCTCCGTCACAGCTTGAAAAGATCGATATGATCGATTTTGCCGACCTGATTGTTATCAACAAGTTTGAGCGCAAAGGGTCGGAGGATGCGAGACGCCAGGTGCAGAAACAGTATCAACGCAGCCATCTGCTGTTTGATAAAAATCTGGATGAAATGCCGGTATATGGTACGATTGCAAGCCAGTTCAATGATCCGGGCACGAATGCTTTGTTCGCGGCACTGGTTGAAAAAATCAATCATAAGTTGGAGCTTGGCTGGACAACGCCATTCTCTAAAGATGTTGATGTTGAAAAACAAAATGTCATCATTCCGAATGACCGCCGTTACTACTTAAGAGAAATCTCTGAAACAGTGAGAAATTATCATAGAAAAGCAGAAGAGCAAGTAGGCCTTGCGCGCAAACTGTTCCAACTGAACGGGGCAATTGATGCTGTGAAGGAACAGGAAGCGAATGAGGAAGTCGTGGCTTCTCTGGAAAGTTTGAAGAAAAATGTTGAAGAAAAACTGACTCCTGAATCAAAGAAAATCCTTGATGGATGGGAAGAATTCAAGGAGAAATATGGTGCAGAGCAGTATGTGACAAAAATCAGGGATAAAGAAATCATCACCGAGCTGAAAACGAAGAGCCTGTCCGGAATCCATATTCCGAAAGTCGCTCTTCCGAAATATAAAGATTTCGGTGAAATCCTTGGCTGGGTATACAAAGAAAATGTACCGGGTGCCTTCCCTTATACGGCAGGCGTGTTCCCGTTCAAACGAAAAGGCGAAGATCCTAAGCGCCAGTTTGCCGGAGAAGGAACGCCGGAAAGAACGAACCGCCGCTTCCATTACCTGTCTAAAGACGATGATGCGAAGCGCTTGAGTACGGCATTTGATTCTGTAACTCTTTATGGAGAAGACCCGGATCACCGACCTGATATTTACGGAAAAGTCGGGGAGAGCGGTGTCAGCATCTGTACATTGGATGATATGAAAAAGCTTTACGCAGGGTTTGACCTTTGCGCTCCCTCAACTTCCGTATCTATGACGATTAACGGACCTGCGCCTATCATCTTGGCCATGTTCATGAACACCGCGATTGACCAGCAAGTGAAAAAGAAAGAGGAAGAGCTTGGCAGAACGCTCAGCCTTGAAGAATTCACCGAGGTGAAAGAAGCGACATTGAATGTTGTGCGCGGAACTGTTCAGGCGGATATTTTAAAAGAAGACCAAGGGCAGAATACTTGTATCTTCTCAACTGAATTTGCGTTACGAATGATGGGTGATATCCAGCAGTACTTCATCGACCACAAAGTACGCAATTACTACTCTGTATCGATTTCCGGCTACCATATCGCAGAAGCGGGAGCGAACCCGATTTCCCAGCTTGCATTCACGCTTGCAAATGGCTTCACGTATGTTGAGTACTACTTGAGCAGAGGCATGGATATCAACGACTTCGCACCGAATCTATCATTCTTCTTCTCAAACGGACTTGATCCTGAGTATACCGTAATCGGAAGGGTTGCCCGCCGGATCTGGGCGACAGTCATGAGAGATAAGTATGGCGCGAACGAGCGAAGCCAAAAGCTGAAGTACCACATCCAGACATCCGGACGCTCCCTGCATGCACAGGAAATCGACTTTAACGATATCCGTACAACACTTCAGGCATTGATGGCTCTGCAGGATAACTGTAACTCCCTTCATACCAATGCGTATGACGAAGCGATTACGACACCGACAGAAGAGTCTGTCCGCCGGGCAATGGCGATCCAGATGATCATTACAAAAGAACATGGTCTTTCGAAAAATGAAAATCCGCTGCAAGGGTCCTTTATCGCAGAAGAATTAACGGATCTTGTAGAAGAAGCGGTTCTGACAGAATTCGAACGTATCAATGACCGCGGCGGTGTATTAGGCGCCATGGAAACTCAGTACCAGCGCGGAAAAATCCAGGAAGAATCCATGTACTATGAAATGAAGAAACATAGTGGTGAGCTTCCAATCGTAGGGGTGAACACGTACTTGAATCCTAACCCTCCATCCGAAGAACAGATGGACAGCATGGAACTTGCACGTGCAACGAAAGAAGAGAAAGAAACGCAAATCAGCAACCTGCGCAACTTCCAGGAGCGCAGCAAGGACAGCACAGAAGAAGCATTGAAATCATTAAAAGAAGCGGCTGTAGGCGGCGGCAACATCTTCGCCGAACTAATGGAAACCGTCAAAGTTGCAAGCCTGGGCCAAATCACAAGAGCACTATATGAAGTAGGCGGGCAATACAGAAGAAACATGTAAGCCCACATCAACTGATCCAAAGGCCAATGCCTTTGGATCAGTTATTTTAGCCTTTACCGCTTTAAAGCGACGAAAGGGACAGTCCCTCTTCGTGCTTTAAAGCGGTAAAGACTTATGACCTGTTTTTTAACACAGATTTAATATTACAATCGCTCATTTTCTACTATAATAGGAGAAGAGTAATGTTTTCGGTTGCACAGGACATATGGCAGGGAGTGACGTTGTGAAATATATTTTTAAGTACGGCCTGTTTATAACAGGGTGCGTAATTTCTATATATCTTTATCAAAATCTGCTGGGTTCAATCCCTCTCTTGCTGTTGTCTGTTTACTTTTTTTATGAAGCAATCACGGAGTTCTCCAGTAACTCAGTGAGAGAGAGGCACGCCAAGTTAGAAGGAAAAGGGGAATTGCCCTGAATCAGCTTGAAAGGAACAGCTGAACAAGGCAATTCTCTTTTATTTTACCCTCAGCAATCCCCAGGCGATTTTTTCTACATGAACTTGGAAAAAAATAAAAGAAAAACTGCATAAATCTAGCATAAACCCATCTATATTGTTTATAATGAATAATATGGTTTTTAGGCAAATTCGTGAATTATGCCCTTTAGTCACTCTTTATTTAATAGAGTGTGAAATAGAGAAAGGAAGTGCGTCAGATGAGTTTAAAGCAATTATCGACGGAAGAATTGCGTCAAAAGTCCTTCATTGAACTAGCACATGAACTGCTTTCAGAGAAAAAACAGGCAGTAGCGTTTAACGACTTATTAAAAGAAATCGGCAAATTGCAAGGATTATCAGAGGAGGAAATCCGCTCCCGTATGGTGCAGTTTTACACAGACCTGAATGTTGACGGCCGTTTCATCGCATTAGGTGAAAACCGCTGGGGCATCAGAGCATGGTATCCGGTCGACCAGATCGAAGAGGAAACCGTACCGACAATCAAACCTCGCAAGAAAAAAGCCAAGAAAAAAGAAGAAGATCTGGAAGAGGACTTCGATGAAGAGGATCTTGATTTTGACGATCTTGATGACCTGGATGAAGAAGATCTTACAGATGATGATGACGATCTCGATGACGACGATGATCTGGATGCAGATGATGATGAAGAAGAAGTCGATGATGAACTGATTGATGAAGACGAATATGACCTTGGCGACGATGAAGAGGAAGAAGAAGTCGACGAAGAGGACGATTCGGAAGAAGACAAATAATCTGTTCTTGACAACTTATGTCGAGGAAGGTAGTATTTTATTTGGGCTCCTTTTAGAAGGATCAGAACTTAAACTCAACGCTCCCCTTACTACGGTAAGCGGGGGCGTTTTTTGTTTTTTGCACCCCCTTGATGCTGATCCAATAAGCTTTTCCTGCTTTATTTTCAGGAGAACGCCGGCTGTTTTGCCAGCTGGCGCAGGAAGTTTGTTGAATCAGACCTTGGATTAATTTCATCTTATGAGACTAATGTTCAGCCCTGCTGAACATACTTTTTTTAGACACTAACTTGGAGAAGGGGGCACTTTGCATGACAAAGTATATTTTCGTAACAGGCGGTGTAGTTTCCTCATTAGGAAAAGGAATCACTGCTGCATCACTTGGAAGACTATTAAAAAACCGCGGGTTGAAAGTAACAACCCAAAAATTTGATCCTTATATCAACGTGGATCCTGGTACAATGAGCCCGTACCAGCATGGAGAAGTTTTCGTAACAGATGATGGTGCGGAAACAGACCTTGATTTAGGACATTACGAGCGTTTCATCGATATCAACCTGAATAAATACAGCTCTGTGACAACAGGGAAAATCTACTCAACTGTATTGAAAAAAGAACGCCGCGGCGACTATCTGGGCGGAACGGTTCAGGTTATTCCACATATTACAAACGAAATCAAAGAACGGGTTTTCCGTGCGGGCCGCGAAACCAACGCTGACATCGTCATCACGGAAATCGGCGGAACAGTAGGGGACATCGAATCCCTGCCATTCCTTGAAGCCATCCGCCAAATCAAGAACGATGTAGGACGTGACAATGTGATGTACATCCATTGTACACTTGTGCCATACATCAAGGCTGCCGGTGAAATGAAAACAAAACCGACGCAGCACAGTGTTAAAGAACTGAGAAGCCTCGGTATCCAGCCAAATGTAATCGTTGTGCGTACGGAAATGCCGATGACTCAGGATATGAAAGATAAAATTGCGTTGTTCTGTGACATCGATCAACGTGCGGTAATTGAAGCGATGGATGCGGATACATTATATGCTGTGCCGATTGCCCTTCAGGATCAGAAACTTGATCAGCTTACGTGCGAGCACTTGAAGCTTGATTGCGGTGAAGCAGACATGACAGAGTGGAATGAACTGCTCCACAGAGTGCGCAACCTGAGCAAGAAAACGAAAATTGCACTTGTCGGGAAATATGTAGAACTTCAAGATGCGTATATTTCAGTAGTGGAAGCCTTGAAACATGCAGGCTACAACTTTGATGCTGATGTTGAAGTGAAATGGCTGAACTCTGAGTTAATCAACAGTGAAAACGTGGATGAGTTGATGAGTGATGTTGACGGAATCCTCGTACCTGGAGGCTTCGGTGACCGAGGTGTCGAAGGAAAGATCACTGTCACAAAATATGCACGTGAAAACAAAGTGCCTTTCCTGGGCATCTGCCTTGGCATGCAGCTGGCTTCCGTCGAGTATGCCCGCAACGTGCTGGGTTACGAAACAGCCCACTCAGCTGAGCTAAATGCCGAAACACCATACCCGATCATCGACTTGCTTCCAGAGCAAAAAGATATCGAGGACATGGGCGGAACACTTCGCTTAGGCCTTTACCCTTGCAAACTGATCCCGGGAACAAAAGCATATGACGCTTATGCAGGTGAGGTTGTGTACGAACGCCACCGCCACCGTTATGAGTTCAACAATCACTTCAGGGACCAAATGGAAGAAGCGGGCTTCATCTTCTCCGGTACGAGTCCTGACGGCCGATTGGTTGAAATCATCGAGCTTGCGGATCACCCTTGGTTTGTGGCTTCACAATTCCATCCGGAGTTCACATCCCGCCCAACGCGTCCGCAGCCGCTATTCCGCGATTTCATCAATGCGGCATTGGAGAATGCGAAGTAATAATATTTAAATATGGAAAAGAGCCGGAACCTATTCAGATTCCGGCTCTTTTATTTGGTTGAATGGTGAGCTTTAGGGGATAACTACTCAATACTCCTCCAGCATCTCTTCCATCGAAAACCTGATCAGATAGTAGATATAAAGGGCTGCTATACTGGAAGGAAAGCCAACACGCTCTCCCATTTCTCCAGGAAGCATGCCTTTAATGAGCTTAGTGTCGATATGGATGTCAGCCAAGTCCACCAAACCATCATCCTCTGGGTTGGCAACCCCCGAAATGGCTGTAAAAGCAATACCTCTTTCTACAAGCTCACCAGCGAGACTAACGGCCTCTTCATCTGACGAAAAACGGGAAACAAGCAGCACGCGGTCCGCTTCAGTCAAATCTTCCACTGAATCAAGTGCCTTCGCACCTTCCAGCTTCTCATGCCCGTAAAGTGCCTCTAGCGTGACACTTTCCATTTCAGCAAACCCTTTTATGTAAATATGTCCTTCCCCGACAGAAGCCTGGGCAAGAAGGCGGGCTCCATCTTCAATCGAAAATTCCTCTTTATCGGCAATCCGGTTGAAAAGTCCCGAAAGCTGTGTCGTGAACATTTTAATCATTTATTATTTCTCCTTTCTCATAAGAAAGCCTTATCGGCAAAAAAACGATGAGCCAAATGGATACGTGATAAATTATAAATTTGCCAGGGCTGAATGTAAAATTATCCGAAAAAGAAGGAGTTTGGCAGTCCTGCGTTGAAGTATACTCTTGAATTAATATATCATGATACATAATTACTATATAACGTTTTATCCTGTAATAAAAAAGAGATTCAGCAAAAAAACGAACAAAACAGCACCGCATATGCGGTAGCTTTTACCACGTTTTACGTGTGAATAAGAGGGGAAGAGGTGGACTAATGAAAGAAAAAATTCTTATAGTTGATGATCAATTTGGTATCCGGATTTTATTGAATGAAGTATTGCAAAAGGAAGGGTACAACACGTTTCAAGCGGCCAACGGAATCCAGGCCTTGGATATCGTGGATAAGCACTCCCCTGATCTGGTATTGCTCGATATGAAGATACCGGGAATGGACGGTATTGAAATTTTAAAGAGAATGAAACAAAAGGATGCAGATATCCGCGTCATCATCATGACGGCATACGGAGAACTGGATATGATCCAGGAAGCCAAGGATTTGGGAGCATTGACTCATTTCGCCAAACCGTTTGATATTGATGACATTCGGAACGCAGTCAAACAATATGCGACAATGTAACCCTTTCCAAATAATTGAAAATACACAATAGTACTTCTTTTTATAAAAAAGGGGCGGTCTGTTGGTAAAATGTTATCCTTTTTGGTATTATACAGATGAAATTGCAAACACTGAGAAACGGGTAACCAGTTTACATACTGACTCAATAAAAGGAGGAAAAACTTCATGCCTTTAGTTTCAATGAAAGAAATGCTGATCAATGCAAAAAATAACAGTTATGCTGTCGGGCAATTCAATTTAAATAACCTTGAGTTCACTCAAGCAATCCTGCAAGCTGCAGAAGAAGAGAAATCACCGGTAATCCTTGGTGTTTCCGAAGGTGCAGCACGCTATATGGGCGGATTCAAAACAGTTGTGAAAATGGTTGAAGGTCTTTTGGAAGACTACAACATCACAGTTCCTGTCGCTATCCACCTTGACCACGGTTCAAGCTATGATAAATGTAAAGAAGCAATCGATGCAGGTTTCACATCTGTTATGATTGATGCATCCCACGGTCCTTTTGAGGAAAACATCGAAATCACTTCTAAAGTGGTTGAGTATGCACACTCTAAAGGTGTTTCTGTTGAAGCAGAACTTGGCGTTGTCGGCGGTCAAGAGGATGATGTCGTTGCGGACGGCGTTATCTATGCTGACCCTAAAGAGTGCCAGGAGCTTGTTGAGCGTACTGGCATCGATACATTGGCGCCTGCCCTTGGTTCTGTTCACGGACCATACAAAGGCGAGCCGAACCTTGGATTCAAGGAAATGGAAGAAATCGGTGCAGCTACTGGAGTGCCTCTGGTACTTCACGGCGGTACAGGAATTCCGACAAAGGACATCCAAAGAGCGGTATCTTACGGTACGGCAAAAATCAACGTAAACACTGAAAACCAAATCGCATCTGCGAAAAAAGTGCGCGAAGTACTTGCAGAAGATCCAAATATGTACGATCCACGTAAATATCTTGGACCTGCCCGCGAAGCCATCAAGCAGACGGTTATCGGCAAAATGCGTGAATTCGGTTCTTCAAACCAGGCATAAGCCAAATATAAATAGAATTCAATACAACCCTTATAGAAACCGCCTTAAGTGTATAAGGCGGTTTCCGTTCATTTAAACTGTTTTGAAAATTTAGTCGAAGGAAGTGGAATTGTAATGAAGTTTTTTATTGATACAGCCAATATGGATGAAATTCGTGAAGCGTTTGAGTGGGGAATCATTTCAGGAGTAACGACGAATCCTTCTCTAGTTGCAAAAGAAGAAGGAGTATCCTTCCATGACCGCCTGAAAGAAATTGCGGACCTTGTCCCAGGTTCTGTTTCTGGTGAAGTCATTGCACTCGATGCTGAAGGCATGATCAAGGAAGGCAGGGAACTTGCAGCTATCGCTCCGAATATCACGGTAAAAGTTCCAATGACACCTGAAGGGCTTAAAGCCGTTTCTGTCTTCTCAAAAGAGGGAATCAAAACAAATGTAACGCTTGTATTCAGTGCGAACCAGGCCTTGCTTGCGGCAAGAGCGGGAGCAACTTATGTATCGCCGTTCCTTGGAAGGCTGGATGATATCGGCCATGACGGAATGGAACTGATCGAGAAAATCGCTGAAATCTTTGCTATTCACGGGATCGAAACAGAAATCATCGCCGCTTCCATCAGACACCCGCAGCACATCACGGATGCAGCACTAAGAGGCGCGCATATTGCGACAACTCCATACAAAGTGTTGGGTCAATTGTTTAAACACCCGCTGACAGACAAAGGAATCCAAGCATTCCTTGATGACTGGAGTGCTAGAAAAGAAAAATAATCTAAGTGCCGGTGTTCTTATTCCAAATACAGATTTGGATAGGAATGCAATTCTTTAGATGTGTAAATCTATGCTTAGAAAAAAGTAAGGTTTCTTTTTAAAAGGCTCTTTTCGAATAGATGATGCCTTTGAACGCTATTTTACCCTCTCCCCTTTTACATAGGGGGATTGGAGCGGAAGCCGTGCGACCTCCTGCGGGACTAGCGGGACAGGTGAGACCAAGGTTACGTACCCACTGGAACGTAACCCCGCAGGCGAAGCCGAGGAGGCTCAACGCCCGCCCCGCGGAGTCGTACGGCTGGAGCGGAAATCCATAACTCTTCAACAGCTGAATCTTTCCGAAAAGAGCTTAATAAAACACATTAGTTTTTTCTGCAACACAGTATTAGTGTTGGATGAAAAACAACATATCGACAAGATTTATAGTAAAAATGATATAAATTTTAAAAAAATCTAATCACCTATACATGTTTTGGCGAATTATGTATAAACTAGTAGACAATACTTCTTAGAATTATTTTTATTGGTAAAAATACCCACAAAAATATCCGGAGGCAAAAAGCATCATTTGGGATGCTTCGGCTGAAAGGAACAACATGAATAAATCGTTGCTAAGTTTATGGAAAATTCATCATGGAAATATGGAAGGGAGTCTAAAATGGAAAAGCTAAAAATTGCAGGCGGTTATCCACTGAAAGGGACCATAAAGGTAAGTGGAGCGAAAAACAGCGCTGTAGCCCTCATTCCGGCAACCATTCTTGCCGACTCTCCAGTAACAATTGAAGGATTGCCTGATATCTCAGATGTCCAGACACTTCAGGCATTGCTTGAAGAAATCGGCGGACATGTTTCGTTTGAAGACGGTGAGATGAGAGTGGATCCGTCACAAATGATTTCGATGCCGCTGCCAAGCGGCAGAGTGAAAAAGCTGAGAGCGTCCTATTATTTAATGGGTGCCATGCTCGGCCGTTTCAAAAAAGCGGCGATCGGCCTGCCGGGCGGCTGCCATCTTGGCCCGCGTCCAATCGACCAGCACATTAAAGGATTTGAGGCATTAGGTGCCGAAGTGACCAATGAACAGGGTGCTATTTACCTGAGAGCGGACGAGCTTCGCGGTGCCCGTATCTATCTTGATGTTGTCAGCGTTGGTGCCACGATTAATATCATGCTGGCGGCTGTAAGGGCAAAAGGTCAGACAATTATAGAAAATGCTGCGAAAGAACCGGAAATCATTGATGTAGCAACACTTTTAACAAATATGGGTGCAAGAATCAAAGGTGCCGGTACGGATGTCATCCGTATCGATGGAGTCGAGAACTTAAGCGGCTGCCGCCATACAATTATCCCGGACCGTATCGAAGCAGGTACCTTCATGATTTTAGGTGCTGCGGCAGGTGAAGGTGTATTAATTGATAACGTCATCCCTCTTCACATGGAATCTTTGATTGCGAAGCTCCGTGAAATGGGTGTTCCAATTGAAACGAGTGATGAGCAGATTTTTATCGGAAAAGCCGAGAATCTGAATTCCGTGGATATTAAAACGCTTGTGTACCCAGGGTTCCCGACTGACTTGCAGCAGCCATTCACATCATTATTGACGAGGGCAAAAGGTTCTGCAGTCGTGACGGATACGATCTATTCGGCACGCTTCAAGCATATCGATGAACTTCGCAGAATGAATGCCAACATAAAGGTTGAAGGCCGTTCGGCAATCATCAACGGACCTGTGCAGCTTCAAGGCGCCAAAGTCAAAGCGAGTGACCTGAGAGCAGGTGCAGCGCTCGTGGTTGCGGGACTGATGGCTGAAGGTGTTACAGAAGTAACGGGACTTGAGCATATCGACCGCGGATATAGCAGCCTGGTTGAGAAGCTTGAAGGTCTGGGTGCGACAATCTGGCGTGAAAAGATGACGCCGGAAGAGTTAGAACAATTGAAAAGCTCCTGATAAACATGCTTTTTTAAAATAATCCTGTCTCTATTCACTTAATGTGTTACAATATATTTATTATTATGTTATACAATTCGCAAATAAAAATATAATTGTGACACAGGAGGCAGAAATCATGGAAAGAAGTTTATCAATGGAACTTGTACGAGTGACGGAAGGAGCAGCTCTTGCTTCAGCCCGTTGGATGGGAAGAGGAAAAAAAGACGAAGCTGATGGAGCAGCAACATCTGCAATGAGAGATGTGTTTGACACTGTACCAATGAAGGGAACAGTTGTCATTGGGGAAGGGGAAATGGATGAGGCCCCAATGCTTTATATCGGTGAAAAATTAGGGACAGGCTATGGCCCGCGTGTTGACGTAGCGGTTGATCCCCTTGAAGGCACAAACATCGTTGCATCAGGCGGCTGGAATGCTCTTGCTGTTCTGGCGGTCGCTGATCACGGCAACCTGTTGAATGCTCCAGATATGTACATGGACAAGATTGCGGTTGGCCCTGAAGCTGTCGGGCAGGTCGACATCAATGCATCCGTTCTGGATAACCTGAAAGCAGTCGCACGCGCGAAAAATAAAGATATTGAAGATGTAGTGGCAACGGTCCTTAACCGTGAGCGCCATGCCCATATTATTGCCCAGCTGAGAGAAGCGGGAGCACGAATCAAGCTGATCAATGACGGAGATGTTGCCGGTGCGATGAATACGGCATTCGATCATACGGGTGTTGACATTCTCTTTGGTTCTGGCGGAGCACCTGAAGGAGTTCTTGCCGCAGTAGCACTGAAATGCCTTGGCGGAGAAATCCAAGGGAAGCTTCTGCCGCAAAACGATGCCGAAGCGGAACGTTGTGTAAGCATGGGCCTTGATTGCAGCAAGATTTTGCGAATGGAAGACCTGGTAACCGGCGATGATGCTATCTTTGCAGCAACAGGTGTTACAGACGGAGAACTTTTACGAGGCGTCCAGTTAAAAGGGACTCACGGTTTGACACACTCTGTTGTCATGAGAGCCAAGTCCGGTACCGTCCGCTTCATCGACGGCCGCCACAGCTTGCAAAAGAAACCTAACCTGGTAATCAGATAATCATAAAGACAAAAGGTCAGCTTTGACGGCTCTGAACCGTTAAAGCTGGCATTTCCTATATAAAGAGAAAGATGCGGGTATTCCTCTGCCCGGCATGACTTTTCCTTCCCTTCTTATTCCTAGTTGATTTACCATGAAAAATGTGGTTAGATAGTAGTTGTTTTATTTTCAAATATATATAAATACTTCACAAGAAATTGCTTCTTTATTTCTTCATTTCAATTTTCCAGCAATTTTTTCCTATCATAACGTTCTCCATATGGTAGATTTCAAATAATTAAAGAGTGGTGTCATTATGGAATTAACGATCAAAAGCCTAGAAAACATGAAATTAAAAGAACTTTATGAATTAGCGAGAGAATATAAAGTATCTTATTATAGCAAGCTTACAAAAAAAGAGTTGATCTTCGCGATCCTCAAAGTGAGAGCTGAGAAAGAAGGATATTTCTTCATGGAAGGCGTATTGGAAATCATCCAGTCAGAGGGATTCGGATTCCTGCGCCCGATCAATTATTCGCCAAGTGCGGAAGATATCTATATTTCTGCGTCACAGATCCGCCGCTTTGACCTTAGAAACGGAGATAAAGTGTCCGGGAAAGTCCGTCCTCCTAAGGAGAATGAGCGTTATTTCGGGTTGCTGCATGTAGAGATGGTTAATGGAGAGGAGCCGGAAGCTTCAAAAGAGCGTGTCCACTTCCCTGCATTGACTCCTTTGTATCCAGATCGTCAAATCAAGCTGGAAACAACGCCTAACAAAATCTCCACACGAATCATGGATCTTATTTCTCCTGTTGGATTCGGACAGCGCGGATTGATCGTTGCCCCTCCAAAAGCAGGGAAGACGATGCTTTTAAAAGAAATCGCCAATTCAATCACGACCAACAATCCGGAAGCCGAATTGATTATTCTTCTGATCGATGAGCGTCCTGAGGAAGTAACCGATATTGAGCGCTCGGTTGAAGCGGAAGTTGTCAGTTCAACCTTTGATGAAGTGCCGGAAAACCATATTAAAGTGGCAGAGCTTGTATTGGAGCGCGCGATGCGTCTTGTAGAACATAAGCGTGATGTCATTATCTTAATGGATAGTATTACTCGTTTGGCCCGTGCTTATAACCTGGTGATCCCGCCGAGCGGCCGTACTTTATCAGGCGGTATCGATCCGGCTGCGTTCCACCGTCCGAAGCGTTTCTTCGGTGCCGCGCGTAATATTGAAGAAGGCGGCAGCTTGACTGTACTTGCAACGGCGCTTGTCGATACTGGATCTCGAATGGATGATGTCATTTATGAGGAATTCAAAGGGACAGGAAACATGGAACTTCATCTGGACCGCGCACTTGCAGAAAGAAGGATCTTCCCTGCGATTGATATCCGCCGTTCCGGAACGAGAAAAGAAGAACTTCTTATTCCTTCTGAAAACCTTGAGAAGCTGTGGGCGATCCGAAAAGCAATGTCCGATGCACCGGATTTTGCCGAAAAATTCCTGCGCAAGCTGAAGAAAACCAAAACAAACGAAGAATTCTTCGATATCCTGCATGAAGAATCAAAAGGCAGGCGCTCCTAGCGCTTGCCTCCTTTAAAGCGCTAAAAGGGACTGTCCCTCTTCGTGCGTTAAAGCGTTAAAGGGGACTGTCCCTTTTGCTGCTTTAAAGTGGTAAAGTGAAATCTTTTCCAGCATAAAACCAGGTTGCATTATTTGGGTGGACTTGTTATAATATTGTCAGTGTGTTTTTAAAGTGGATGCGGTAAGGGGCTGGTCAAACGGCTTATGCTCATATCGCATATTTTGGAATATGTAATATATAACTCTGTCTCAGATGATTCAGGGCGGAAGGAGATGAAAAAAATGAAACAAGGAATTCATCCAGCTTACAACAAAGTGATGGTTACATGTGCTTGCGGTAACGAATTCGAAACAGGTTCTGTTGAGAAGGAAGTTAAAGTAGAGGTATGTTCTGAGTGCCATCCTTTCTACACTGGTCGTCAAAAATTCGCTGATGCCGGCGGACGTGTTGATCGTTTCAACAAAAAATACGGCCTTAAAAACCAACAACAGTAATTTTAGAAAACCTATGGCCGGGTCCTGTGTCCCTTTAAGCCTTTGTGCGTAAAGAGGACCGGGATCCGCTGGTTTCTAATTTTTAAAGAAAACAGGCAAGGATAATTATGCTTGCCTGTTTTTTATTTCTCTTTTATGAGAAAATAATAAAGAAATGCACCTATAGAGGCAGTGGATACACTGTGCCTCTTTTTTTCTGAACTTATTCTGTTAAAGCATTCTTTCAAGGGGCTCCCAAGCTGTTTTTGAACTTATTTTTTTATCCTACAAGGCGGGCACTTGAATACATATGGATGCATGTCGATAGATGGAATGCGATTGAAACAAAAGTGCCAGACGAGGAAGGAGAGGGCTAATTTCATGTATCTCATGAAACAGACCGGTTGGTTGGAAGTAATCTGCGGAAGCATGTTCTCTGGAAAATCTGAAGAGTTGATCCGTCGCGTCAGAAGAGCGCAATTTGCCAAGCAGGAGATCAGGGTTTTTAAACCGAAATTAGATAACCGTTATAGTGAGGAAGCAGTCGTTTCACATAATGGAACTTCTGTCATTGCCAAGCCTGTGGAATCATCGGCAGATATTCTTGGAGAAGTGTCTGTGAGCGTTGATATCGTTGCGATTGATGAAGTCCAATTTTTTGACGAAGGCATTGTCGAAGTCGTTCAAAAGCTTGCCGACAGCGGACATCGAGTAGTTACGGCAGGTCTTGACCAGGATTTCCGCGGAGAACCATTCGGTCCGATGCCCCGCTTGATGGCTGGTGCCGAGCAGGTGACGAAGCTTCAGGCTGTTTGTTCTGTTTGCGGATCTCCTGCAAGCCGCACGCAGCGTTTGATCAACGGAGAACCTGCAGGCTATGATGATCCGATTATCCTGGTGGGTGCGTCCGAAGCGTATGAACCGCGATGCCGCCACCACCATCAAGTTCCAAAAGGAATCAGCGTCAGCCAGGAAGCTGTCGTTAAAAAAATATAGATATCTTTTATGCCAGGAGTGAGCGGACTCCTGGTTTTTTTTATGGGGAAAAACGCCAGTATAAGTGCGGAATAACCTTCTGTTCCTGGGACAACCTATGGTCAGGAGGTGTTTTTTAAAATGAAGAAATTCTCAATTGTTCTTTTGCTGTCAATCTTGCTGACCGCGTGTGGAACTCAGAATGATAATATGTATGTCCAAGATGAAGACCAGGACGGCAGAACCTTCGTCAATAATGACTTGAACGATGTTGATACAAACCAAAACGTCGATACACCGATGGAAACGAACCAGAATCCAAACTTTATCGACTTATCTGAAACACAGCCGAATAAAGGCACGGATGTCAACAAAGCCCGCGAAGTTATTGAAGTATACACGGATTATGAAGCAGATGAGGTCTGGATCAATGGCGAGCAGATGTGGGTGACAGCCCATACAGATGAACAGCTGTCACAGGACAAGCGGGAAAAGGAAGAGGCGGATCTTCGTAAACGCCTTACAAGAGCGATCCCTCGTTATAAAATCAATGTGAAAATTACAGAGCGGTAAGAGGGCAGCCCCTTTTACCGTTTGCTTCCTTATAAGGCGAGGTAGCTTTTTCCTGGAAAAATTCATAACGTCACCAGCGGTAGAAGAGGGATCTCTCTTTTACCGTTTCTTGTGTTTAAAAGCTGCATATAATATAATTAGACTGTTATGGATTAAAATTGAGGTGAATAGCTGTGTTCGATCGTTTACAAGCAGTTGAAGATCGTTATGAAAAGCTGAATGAGCTTTTGAGCGACCCGGAAATTGTGAATGACCCAAAGAAGCTAAGAGAATATTCAAAAGAACAATCTAACATCCAGGAAACTGTTGAAGCATATCGTGAATATAAGGAAGTTACGGCTCAGTTCAAAGATGCGAAATCGATGCTGGAAGAAAAACTTGACGCAGACATGCGCGAGATGGTGAAAGAGGAAGTATCTGAACTGGAAGACAGAATCGAAACCCTTGAAGAAAGGATGCGGATTCTGTTAATCCCGAAAGACCCGAATGATGATAAGAACGTTATCATGGAGGTCCGCGGGGCTGCGGGTGGAGACGAAGCTGCCCTGTTCGCCGGCGACCTTTACCGCATGTACAGCCGTTTTGCTGAGGCGCAAGGCTGGAAAACGGAAGTCATGGAAGCCACTTCGACAGGTGTCGGCGGTTATAAAGAGATCATCTTTATGCTGACTGGAAACGGAGCATACTCCAAAATGAAGTATGAAAACGGTGCCCACCGTGTTCAGCGTGTACCGGAAACAGAATCCGGCGGACGTATCCATACGTCAACAGCAACAGTTGCCTGCTTACCGGAAGCTGAAGAAGTCGAGATCGATATCCATGAAAAAGATATCCGTGTCGATACATTCGCATCCAGCGGACCGGGTGGACAAAGCGTTAACACGACGATGTCAGCTGTCCGTTTGACGCATATGCCGACAGGAGTCGTGGTTTCATGTCAGGATGAAAAATCCCAGATCAAGAACAAAGAAAAAGCGATGAAGGTTCTTCGTGCCCGTGTCTACGACAAGTTCCAGAGAGAAGTACAGGCAGAATACGATGCGAACCGTAAGTCGGCTGTAGGTACCGGTGACCGTTCCGAGCGTATCCGTACGTACAATTTCCCGCAAAACCGAGTGACGGACCACCGTATCGGTTTGACGATCCAAAAGCTCGACCAGATTTTAGAAGGTAAAATGGATGAAGTCATTGATGCCCTTATCCTTGAAGACCAATCTAAACTGCTTGAGAGAATGGAAGAATAATGAGCAGATGTACAACTGTGTTCGAAGCCCTCAAATGGGCTTCTTCTTTTTTAAAAGAAAATAAGCGGGATGAAAATGCGGGAGAACTTCTGCTGACACATTTGCTGGAGATGGACCGGTCACAGCTGCTGGCGAATCAGCGGATGGAAATCGGTGAGAAAGTAAGGATGGAGTTTGTCCGGGGAATCACGGATCATGTCCATGGAACACCGATTCAGCATATTATCGGATATGAGGAGTTTTACGGCCGAAGGTTCCGGGTCAACGAGAATGTGCTGATTCCGCGGCCGGAAACAGAAGAGCTCGTTTATTATATGCTGGAAAAAATGAAGAGGCATTTTGCCGGAGTTGAAGAGGGCTTGCAGCTTGCCGATATTGGGACAGGCAGCGGTGCGATAGCGGCTACACTGAAGCTTGAGCGTCCGGAGTTGTCTGTCTTGGCAGTAGATATATCCTCTTCAGCGCTGGAAGTTGCGAGCAGGAATGCAGAGGAGCTTGGCGCGCGGGTGGAATTTTTGGAAGGTGACCTGCTGCAGCCGTTGATTGATGGCGGCGTAAAACTGGATGTATTGGTTTCAAATCCGCCTTATATTCCATTGACGGATCTGCCGGAGATGTCAGTTGTCGTAAAAGACCATGAGCCACACTCGGCACTTTTTGGCGGAGAAGACGGGCTGGACTTTTACCACCGTTTCATGGAAGAACTGCCGGAAGTCATGAAGGAGAAATTCCTGATCGGGTTTGAAATCGGTGTCGGCCAGGGAGAAGCCGTGGCAGCCATGCTGCGAAGAGCCTTCCCATCCGCTGCTGCCGAAGTCATCCACGACATCAACGGCAAAGACCGGATGGTGTTCTGTACTTCAGGATGAATTTTTGCTTTAGTACACTAACGCATTATAGGGGACTGTCCCTCTTCGCGGATTAACGCATTAACGCGTCACCGTGCTAAGAGGGACAGTCCCTCTTGTTGCGTTAACGCAGGGAAGCAAAGTTATGATTCTAGTATTTATGTATTTCTGAAACTTTCTCGATTTTGCTAGTTTAAGAATCGCCATTTCTGTCCACACTGTTTTACTGAAGGGACGGTGGAGGAAATGAAATCAACTAAATTAGCATGGATGTACATTATTACTCTTTGTGTTGGAACGATACTGAGTTTATATATACCGAAACAGGAATCGATCTCGGCGGAACAACAGGTGCAGGTGATCCCGAATGAGGCGATCCGGTTAAGGATTCTGGCAGACAGCGACAGGGAAGAAGACCAGGCAGTCAAACGCATGATCCGTGACCGGGTCAATGAGGAAATCACAGCTTGGGTGGAAAGCCTGACTTCACTTGATGACGCTCGCTCTACCATCAAAGCCGGCCTTCCGGAACTGCAAGGTATTGCTGAAGAAGTCATGAAGGAACAAGGTTTGGATCAAACTGTGAATGTAGAGTTCGGCAAAGTGGATTTTCCTACTAAGCTATACGGACAGTTTTTATATCCTGCCGGCGAGTATGAAGCGATTCTGATTACTCTCGGCAGTGGAAAAGGCGCAAACTGGTGGTGTGTCCTGTATCCGCCGCTATGTTTCCTTGATTTTTCAAATGGAACAGCCGTACAGAGTCCCGGGTTTGAAACAAAAGCTGAAGCAAGTGAGCTGGAGACAGAGGCTGGGGGCCAAGTGGCAGAAGAGCCAGTTGAAGTTCAGCCCTCTGAAAAAACGAAAATAAGCGAACCCGGTGGACAAGTTGTGGATAAGCAGGAAACTAAAATGACAGCTACCGAAGAACAGCTTTTTGTAAAAGAAGAAGAAAGTGAAGTAGAGGTACGCTTCTTCGTAGTAGAATTCCTGAAAGGACTAGTAAAATAATGGCCAGCCTGTAAAAGAGATTCTTTCGAAAAAGAATCTCTTTTTTGTTCTATTTACTCTCTCACTACATATCTATTAAACATAGAGAAAATTGAAAGAGGTGCAGGAAATGTTGAAAACAATTAGAAGAGCTGTGGAAAATGATAAGGCGGCAATTCAAGCCTTCCTTGAAAAGGCGGGCTTAAGTGCGGCCGGAGTGGGAGAGTCCATCAGCAACTTTTTGATAGTGGAAGATGAAGAAGGCTCGATCAACGGTACGCTCGGCTTGGAAATCCATGAGAGAACGGGGTTGCTTCGCTCGCTTGTTGTAAAGCCGACGATGGATGGAGAGGATTTATTTGCGCTTTTCCAAGAGATTTTGCAGCTCGGAAAAGAAAAAGAGTTATCCACTCTCTACCTCGTATCCAACAAGCAGGCATCTGTGCAGTTTTTCCACCTGCTCGGCTTCAAACAAGTGGATAAGTCATCATATCCTGAAAAATTAAACCAATTCACGCACGCACAACAACTATCCACAGTGGATAACTGCACAATCATGACCTTTGAATTTTAATTAATTTAGCAAAGTAACGCGTTAAAGCGGTGAGAGGGACAGTCCCTTTCACCGCTTTAGTGTGTTAAAGTTATTTTCTAAGATGTTAACATAGTTATTCACAATTATTTGAAAGTTATACACATTTTGTGGATAAGAGTTGTATAACTTTTTCAATTCTTATATACTTGCAAAAGTAGAAATGATATAGGATAGTTAAAATTCAACGAAAAACAAGCTTTTTCGACATAAATCCTGTTTAACAAGACAAAGGTGGATCACAATGAAAATGAATTACTGGACTGTGGAGAATAATGTGGATATAAATAAAAGTTGTCCACAGATTGTGGAAGCATCTCAATTTTTAAGGGATAACGATGTTGTTGCCTTTCCAACAGAGACGGTTTACGGTCTCGGGGCGAATGCAAAATCCGATGAGGCAGTGGACAAAATTTTCGCTGCTAAAGGCAGGCCTAGCGATAATCCACTGATTGTCCACATATCCAACAAGGAACAATTATCTGAACTGGTTGAGGATATTCCGTCTTCGGCAGAGACGTTGATGGCGGAATTCTGGCCTGGTCCTTTGACGATTATTTTTAACAAAAAAGCAGGCGTTCTGTCTGAAAGAGTAACAGCGGGGCTGGATACGGTTGCTGTCCGGATGCCTGATCATCCTGTGGCGTTGGCGCTCATTGAAGCGTCAGGGCTGCCGATTGCTGCTCCAAGTGCGAACCTTTCAGGGAGGCCAAGCCCGACTGCCGCCCATCACGTTGCCAAAGATTTAGACGGCAAAATTAGCGGCGTGATTAATGGCGGGGAAACGGGAGTTGGGGTCGAATCGACGGTCGTTGACTGCACTTCTGACATTCCGGTCATTTTAAGGCCAGGCGGAGTTACGAGAGAAGAATTGGAGAAAGCAGCCGGTCCGGTATCTGTGGATCCTGCATTAAAAAGCGGTGAGGGCGCACCAAAATCACCGGGGATGAAGTATACTCACTACGCACCGGATGCACCATTAATTTTGCTGGAAGGATCAGACGAATGGATTCAGCGCCAGATTAATGAAAAAAGAAATGAAGGGTTAAAGGTTGGTATGCTGACGACGGTCGAAAACGAGACTCGCTTTGAAGCTGATCATATAATAGTTTGTGGAAGCCGTTCGAATCTCAGTACGGTTGCGCATTCACTATACGAAACCCTTCGCCATTTCAACGAAAGTGATGTCGATATCATTTTTTCAGAGACATTTCCCCAAGAAGGAGTCGGCATGGCGATCATGAACCGGCTAATGAAAGCCGCAGGATATAATGTAGTAAAAGAAAATTAACATGGACAGCAGAGCATTATCTGCTGTTCATTTTTATTTAACAGAAATAAATGCCTTTGGACGTGCATAGAGTGTGATGTAGGCACGTCCAAAGGAGGAAATGAAATGACGAGCATAATAGCGGAATTGTTTACGTTGATGTTGATGGCATTTGCACTTGGGATGGATGCCTTTTCGATAGGTATTGGAATGGGAATGGTTCAATTACGGTTAAGACAGATTTTTTACATAGGACTTACGGTAGGGATATTTCATGTATGGATGCCGCTTTTGGGAATGATTACAGGCAAGTTCCTGTCGGAAAAATTCGGATCATTCGCAGCTATTGCGGGCGGCGTTCTCCTCGTCGTGCTTGGGATCCAGATGGTGCTCGCCAGTTTTAAGGATGATGAAAGTTCGGTGATGACACCGGTCGGCTTCGGGTTATTGCTGTTTGCTTTGAGTGTGAGCCTGGACAGTTTCTCAGTAGGATTGACACTGGGAATTTTCGGGGCGAGAACCGCTGCAGCCGTCATCTGTTTCGGTGCAGCGGCAACGATATTGACTTGGATCGGACTGCTGATTGGCCGCCGTGTCCAGGGGTGGCTCGGTTCTTACAGCGAAGCACTCGGGGGCTGCATTCTCTTTGCCTTTGGAATCAAACTGCTGCTGCCGTTTTGATAGGGTGCTTTAGTACATTAACGCGCGATAGGGGACTGTCCCTCTTCGTGCGTTAATGCGTTAATACGCTAAGAGGGACAGTCCCTTTCAGTGCTTTAGTGCGCTGAAGGGACTTTTGTAATTTTGTCATATATTTTTGTTTGCAGAGCTATAGAGTTGTCGATAGATGGCTTATAATGGAGATAAGGAGATGGTTAAGTTGAATATTTTATTTGTTTGTACAGGAAACACTTGCCGCAGCCCGATGGCTGAAGCGCTGTTAAAACATAAAGGAAAAGACCGTTTCAAGGTGAAATCCGCCGGTGTTTTTGCGGCAGATGGACAAAATGCATCATTTCAGGCTCAAGAAATTCTAAAAGAAAACGATATAATACATGAACACCAATCCAGTTCTCTGACCCCTGAACATATTCAGTGGGCGGAATACATTTTTACGATGACCGAGGGCCACAAACAAAGTATCACCAGAATACATCCTCAAGCGGCAGACAAAACGTTCACTTTAAAAGAATTTGTCACAGAAGACGAGTTTGACCGTGATGTTTCAGACCCGTTCGGAGGAAGTGTGGATATCTATCGCGGTACATATAAAGAGCTGGATGGGTTGATTGACAAGATGATAGAGAAACTTAAGAATTCATGAGGAGTACGGAAGGGGAACTTGGCGTGAAAACGAAAGAGAAGAGAAGCTACAAATTCGGTTTGAGGAAGAAATTGGTCTTATTCATTACTTTTCTTGCAATCATTACTTACTCAACGAGTGCACTTTTTATTTATTACATCCGTCCTAATTTTGCCGCTGATATGAACGAGGCGGTCTTCACGACGGCAACACTTGCACTGGGAATCTTCTGGTCGGGTGTGCTTGCATTTTTTGCAGCAGGATTCATCACCAAGCCTCTTCAAAAATTGGAGAAAGCTGCAATCGAAGCTTCTCATGGCAACATTCAGGAAGATGTGGAGCTGCCGAAGTCGGATGATGAAATCCGCTCTCTGGGTACAGCATTTAATTCCATGCTCGCAAACCTGAGGGAAATGGTTCAAAACATTGATGATAATTTTAACAAAACCAATGATACAGTGATCAATATTTCGAGCGCTTCATCAAAAGCGTCCAAGCAGGCAGAGGGAATTGCGGTGACGATTGGAGAAATTTCTGCCGGTGCAGAGAGTTCAGCTGTTTCCATTCAGTCAACAGCGGAGTCAGTCGACGATGTCATCCGGATTGCTCAGGAAGTTCAGAACCGTTCGAAATCATCAGCGACAATCTCAACTGAAATGCTGAATGATCTTCAGGAAAGTAAAAAAGTAATCAACTCCCTTGTAGAGGGTATCGAAGGTCTTGCCAAAGGGAATGAAGGTTCACTGGAAGCCGTTCGCCGTTTGGAAGATAACGCGAAAAAAGTGGAACAGATCATCCAGCTTGTTGGAGATATTGCCGCCCAAACGAACTTGCTGGCGCTTAATGCGTCCATCGAAGCAGCAAGAGCCGGTGAACATGGAAAAGGATTTGCGGTTGTAGCCGAGGAAGTCCGCAAGCTTGCTGATGAAAGTGGAAAAGCAGTGCAGGGCATTTCAGACCTGATTAAAAACATTCAGTTGGAGGTTGGCAATGTAGTCGGCAGAATCACGACTCAAGTGGAAAACGCTAATAACGAAGTGAAAAAAGGCACCCAAACGAATGTGGTGATTGGTGAAATGACATCCACTATCAATGAGATGGCAGAATCCGTACAACAGATTTCCGGCCTGGTTGATGAGCAGATGCAATACATCGAATTAACATCCAGACAATCACAGGAAGTGGCGGCGATTGCCGAAGAAACGTCAGCGGGGTCTGTGGAAGTGGCTGCTGCAACGAAAGACCAGGCATCCGTGATGGAAAACGTGGAACAGCTCGCACTAGATTTGAAAAAGCAGGCCGAAAGCTTGAAAAATACGATTACCCGCTTCCACCTTTAGGAGCGGTTTAGGCTGTACTCTTTTTTGGAAGGGTGCAGCTTTTTTAGAGTTTTTTCCTGCGTGACTGTCACGCCCCGGAATTTGTCAGATTTTGTCGGGGGAGAATTAAGACATCGGCAAAAACAAAATTTCTTTATAATTTTTGAAGGGTATGTAAAAATTAAACTATAACTCAAAATGGCAGGAGGAATACGGCATGAAAGTCGCAATTGCATCAGATCATGGCGGAATAAACATTCGTGAAGAAATTAAAGGGTTAATGAGTGAAATGGGTATTGAGTTCGATGACTTCGGATGTGAATGCGATACATCCGTGGATTATCCTGATTACGCCCAGCCAGTGGCCGAAAAGGTGGCAAACGGCGAGTATGACCGCGGAATTCTTGTATGCGGAACAGGAATTGGCATGAGTATTTCTGCGAACAAAGTAAAAGGGATCCGCTGTGCGCTTGTGCATGATGTGTTTAGCGCGAAAGCTACCCGTGAACACAATAACACCAATGTCCTCGCAATGGGTGAAAGAGTCATCGGTCCAGGCCTTGCCCGCGAAATTGCGAAGGTATGGCTAGAAACAGAATTTGAAGGCGGACGGCATGAGCGCCGCATTGGTAAAATTACCGAGTATGAGGAGAAAAACAGCTGAAAACAGTTTTCTAAACGATGAGAAAAGGAGGCAGCAATCATGGATGTCGAAGTTCTCAAGAGTCAGCTTCAAACGATATTGGAGGAGTTTAAAGGTCAGGCTCCATTAAAAACAGGAAATCTTCTGGTAGTCGGCTGCTCAACATCTGAGGTAATCGGCCAGCGAATTGGGACAGCCGGCACGTCAGCTGCAGCAGAAATAATTTTTTCAGAGATACAATCATTTGCGGACAAGCAGGGTGCAGGCATTGCTTTTCAATGCTGTGAGCATCTTAACCGCGCATTGGTAATGGAAAGAGAGTGGGCTGAGAAAAAAGGGTATGAGGAAGTATCAGTAGTGCCTGTCAGAACAGCCGGCGGTGCGATGGCGACATTTGCTTACGAAAATTTCGAAGACCCTGTTGTCGTCGAGTTCATAAAGGCAGAAGCAGGCATCGATATCGGCCAGACCTTTATCGGCATGCACTTGAAGCACGTAGCCGTACCAATCCGGGTATCACAAAAAATGCTCGGTGAAGCACATGTCACACTCGCCAAAACCCGTCCAAAACTCATCGGCGGAACAAGAGCGGTCTATGAACCAAAACCAGAAAATAAATCCTGCTGACAAGGCAGTCAAAAAAGGCGGACAAACTTCCGCCTTTTTTCTTTGAGTGAATAAACACTTTAGTACATTAACGCGTGATAGGGGACAGTCCCTTTTGCTGCGTTAAACCACTAAAGGGGACAGTCCCTCTTTGTGCTTTAAAGTGGTAAAGCGAAACTTTTTGAAATTTTTTTGTAACATTTCTCCATGTCAAACGTTGTGTATATAAAGAGAAAAAGGGGGGGAGCTGGTGCATGATGAGAAGAAACGTAATCTGGAAGGGGTATACCGGAAGTATGCAGAACAGTTATTTTACTTTTTGGTAAAGCTTTCAGGTTCAAAGGAAACGGCTGAGGACCTTGTGCAGGAGACGTTTATACGTGCAACGGTTTCCCTCGAATTTTCCAAGACAGATAATGCCAAGGCCTGGCTGTTCAAAGTGGCTAGGAACGTTTACCTGGATGAATGGCGGAAGCGGAAAAGGCGGGAGAGATGGCCGTTTCTGTCCAGGTTGATGAAGGAAAAAGAACTGCTGAGCCCATATGGATTGCCTGAGGAAGAAGCACTCAAGAAGTCAACAATAGTGGAAATGAATGAGCTGCTCAAACATCTTCCGGAAAAACACAGGACGATTCTTTATTTAAGAGAATACGCGGAATTTTCCTATAAAGAACTCCAAGGGGCCCTGGATTTAACGGATGCCCAGGTGAAGACGGAGTTGTACAGAGCCAGGAAAAAATTGAGAGAACTATATGAAAAGCAAGAAAGGAGTGAAGACAGTGAGTGAGTGGAATAAAGATATCGAAAATAAAATCATGCGAAAATACCGTTTTAAGTTTACTGCCCGGATCGTCCAAGTCGTTATAGCCATTTTTCTTCTGTATTTCTTGTATATGACGGGAGTAAATATGATTGCAGATTCTCAGAAATGGGATCAGAAACATCTCCACAATATTAACCTGATGTTGGACTGGAAGTTCCCCAACATAAAAACAACGCAAACTTTTCCGATGAGTGAGACCGATGCCTTAATGACTCAGAGAATGGATGTGCCTCTGGTCGAGGAAATTGGAAAAGAAGATTTTCCGATAGGCACCATTCATATGGAAAAGGGCCTGCTCCCTGATAAGGGAGAACTGACCTATCAATGGGACCAGGAACAGCAAGATCGATTCTTCCATTTTTACCTGCCGGGATATCCGGAATCAGGCAAGAAATTTACTCCCAAACCAATAGAATCAGCATGGTCGACATTGGAAAAAGTACATGAGGGTACGGTAGCTGAAATGGCTTTTTCGATAACCGAATTCCAAGAGGCAAAAATTTTGCAAGAGAAATTGGAGGAGTACGATCTCAAGGTGTTGTGGATGCCGCTTTATACAGGTGAGTTCAAGGACTTCGAGCCTGGGTCCTATTCTTCGACCGGGAATAATATCATTCTTGAAGGACAGTTCGGGATATCAAGCGGCCGGGTGACCGGGGACGATTACGCCCCTGCCTCCCAGATGCTGCTTCACACCTCTCATATGGAAGAGTTGCAGAATCTTATGCTTGAGAGTATGGAAAGGCTGTTGAAAGAGGAAGACGAAAGCTATTACGAACGATTCCTCGGCTTAGATCACCTGCAAGAGCGGTATGATTATCTTAGAACAGAAGGCTTCCCCGTATATGGAGCAGTTGTCACAGGCCCTGTAAAAGAACTTCTCAAACTAAAAGAAATCGAAGGAATCCACGGAGCCCAAGTCGGCCGTATGGAATACTGGAACTGGGACATCTATTAAACTTCACTGCTTTACCACGTTAATGCGCGATAAGGGACTGTCCCTCTTCGTGCTTTAAAGCGGTAAAGCGCGCACATCCGCTTGCCATTTTTACAAGTTTATTCTCAAAGGGAAACATGATAGAATATAGAAGGAATTTGTAATTTTGAGATATTAGTAGAAACGGAATGTAAACGTTTCCGTAATTTGAAGGGGGATCCGTATGAGCAAGATTGCAGCACAAGACCAAGAGTTATACCAAGCTATTCAAGATGAACTTCATCGCCAGCAGACGAAAATCGAGCTGATTGCTTCTGAAAACTTCGTAAGCGAAGCCGTAATGGAAGCACAGGGTTCGGTATTGACCAATAAATATGCAGAAGGCTATCCTGGACGCCGCTATTATGGTGGATGTGAACATGTTGACGTGGCAGAAAACCTTGCGCGCGACCGTGCGAAGAAGATTTTCGGCGCAGAACATGCGAACGTACAGCCGCACTCTGGTGCACAGGCTAACATGGCGGTATACTTCACAGTTTTAGAGCAGGGAGATACAGTCCTTGGAATGAACTTGTCTCACGGCGGACACTTGACTCACGGAAGCCATGTTAACTTCAGCGGAATCCAATATAATTTCGTTGAATACGGAGTAGATAAAGACAAACAGGTCATCGACTATGATGATGTGCGTGAAAAGGCGCTTGAACATAAGCCGAAAATGATCGTAGCCGGCGCAAGTGCTTACCCAAGAGAAATCGATTTCAGCAAGTTCCGTGAAATCGCAGATGAAGTAGGAGCATACTTAATGGTGGATATGGCTCATATCGCCGGACTTGTTGCTGCAGGACTTCACCCGAACCCGGTTCCACACGCAGACTTTGTCACAACAACGACTCACAAAACGCTTCGCGGACCTCGCGGCGGGATGATCCTTTGCAAAGAAGAATTTGCGAAGAAAATCGATAAATCGATCTTCCCTGGAATCCAAGGCGGACCTTTAATGCATGTCATTGCAGCTAAAGCAGTCGCTTTCGGTGAAGCACTTCAGGGTGATTTTAAAACATATGCGCAGAACGTAATCGACAATGCAAAGCGCCTGGGTGAATCCCTTGTAAAAGAAGGCATGCAGCTTGTGTCTGGTGGAACGGACAATCACTTGCTTCTGATTGACCTGCGATCAATGGACCTGACAGGTAAAGTCGCTGAAAAAGTTCTTGATGATATCGGGATCACCACAAACAAGAACACAATCCCATTCGACCCTCAAAACCCATTCGTAACAAGCGGTATCCGTATCGGAACGGCAGCTGTGACGTCACGCGGATTCGGCGCTGAAGAAATGGATGAGATTGCATCAATCATCGCGTTTACATTGAAAAACCAGGAAGATGAGCAGAAGCTTCAAGAAGCACGCAATCGTGTAGAAGCACTTACGGGAAAATTCCCTTTGTATGCAGATAAATAATTTTGACCAAAAACCGCCACTCGTATGGCGGTTTTTTTACGGTAAAATGACATCTCTGTACAAACGTTGCCACTCACAGTTCTTTTAGGTAAAATAGGACGGAGCATAAATATAGAAAGCACAGTAATTTTACATAAAGAAGGAGAGATTTCAATGGGAAAAGTATATGTATTCGACCATCCATTAATCCAGCATAAGCTGACTTTCATTAGACAAAAAGAGACGGGAACAAAAGAATTTCGTGAACTGGTGGATGAAGTGGCTTCCTTAATGGCGTTTGAAATCACTCGTGATATGCCGCTTGAAGAAATCGAAATCGAAACGCCGGTAAGCAAGGCGATTACAAAAACGCTGGCTGGTAAAAAATTAGGAATCGTGCCGATCCTTCGTGCCGGCCTTGGTATGGTGGACGGAATCCTGAAGCTGATTCCAGCAGCAAAAGTAGGACATGTCGGCCTGTACCGTGATCCCGAAACATTGCAGCCGGTAGAATATTACGTGAAACTCCCAAGTGATGTTGAAGAGCGTGACTTCATCGTTGTCGATCCGATGCTGGCAACAGGGGGATCCGCAGTCGAAGCGATCAACTCCCTCAAGAAGCGCGGCGCCAAAAACATCAAGTTCATGTGTTTAGTTGCATGCCCTGAAGGAGTAGACGCCATTAAGAGTGCACACCCTGACGTGGATATCTTCATTGCAGCACTGGATGAAAAACTGAACGAAAAAGGCTACATAGTCCCAGGACTTGGCGATGCCGGTGACCGTTTATTTGGAACGAAATAAGAATAAAGCAGGTGAAATCATGAAAAAGCCTATTAAAGTAATGACCATTTTCGGTACAAGGCCGGAAGCGATCAAGATGGCTCCATTAGTATTGGAATTGAAAAAATATCCTGAGCACTTTGAAACCGTTGTGGCCGTTACAGCTCAGCACCGCGAAATGCTGGATCAAGTGCTTGAGATCTTTGATGTAAAGCCTGACCATGATTTGAATATCATGAAAGACAGACAGACACTCATTGATGTAACGACACGCGGACTCCAAGGTCTTGATAAAGTCATGAAGGAGGTCAAACCGGATATCGTGCTTGTGCATGGTGATACGACGACAACCTTCATCGCAAGCCTTGCCGCATTTTACAATCAAATTGCGGTCGGCCATGTTGAAGCAGGCCTTCGTACCTGGAATAAATATTCTCCGTTCCCTGAAGAGATGAACCGTCAGCTGACCGGAATAATGGCGGATCTGCATTTTTCACCTACAGAAAAATCAGCTCAGAACCTTCTTGGCGAGAATAAAAAAGAAGACAGCATCTTTATTACAGGAAATACGGCAATCGATGCCCTCAAGACGACTGTAAAAGATGAATATTCACACGAAGTGCTTGATAAGATAGGGGATGACAGGCTGGTATTGCTGACAGCGCATCGCCGTGAAAACCTAGGGCAGCCGATGAGGAACATGTTCCGAGCAATCAAACGACTTGTCGAAGAACATGATGATATTCAGGTTGTATACCCTGTCCACCTGAATCCGGCAGTGCGGGAAGTAACAGATGAAGTACTTGGAAACGATCCGAGAATTCATCTCATCGAGCCGCTCGACGTCATCGACTTCCATAACTTTGCTTCGAGAGCTTACCTGATCCTTACTGATTCCGGCGGTGTCCAGGAAGAAGCGCCATCACTTGGTGTCCCTGTTCTCGTGCTTCGTGACACAACGGAAAGGCCAGAAGGAATTGAAGCAGGGACTCTTAAACTTGCAGGTATAGAAGAAGAGAATATCTACAACCTTGCAAAAGAACTGATTACAGACCGAGCTGCATACGACAAAATGTCCAAAGCGGCGAACCCGTATGGAGACGGATTCGCTTCACTGAGAATCACAGAAGCAATCCGCTACCACTTCAATAACTTAGAAGAAAGACCAAAATCATTCAAACCGCAATAACCCAAAAATCCCGCCCCTTACCCCGAGGCGGGATTTTTTAGTACTTTAAAGCACTAAAAGGGACAGTCCCTCTTCGTACTTTAAAGCACTAAAGCGCCACCCCCATGCATACCATCCCCTTCCAAGAGAGAAGCTAATGAAAAAAATGGAGGGATTCTATGCGTAAATTTCTCATTTTCATCCTGATTCTCTCACTCCCTCTGAAAACAGAGGCGGCAAGTTTTGATATGCCGGCACTCCCTGAAAATCCGGACGAGGAAGAAATCATCATCATCCAAACAACCCAGCCGGTTGATAAAGCCTCCCTAAATAAAGAGCTCAACCGCTTTCCTTCTATAGAAATAAGATTCATTTTTGATGAACTGATCACAGGCTACTCCATCCAAGGAAAAAAATCAGAGATCACGAAATATATAGCGGCTCACCCAACGGCAAACCTTGTAACCACCTCCAAAGCCCAAACCTATAAGATCCAAAGGGACAGCACCATCCCATTCGTTGGCGCTGAAAAAACAAGGGGCTATTTCGATGCCAAAGGCGACAGGCTGACTGGAAATGGGGTGAAAGTCGGAATTATCGATACAGGGATGGATTTGCATCACCGTGACCTTTCCGTAAACTACAAAGGCGGCAGGGATGTGGTCGACGGTGATGAGGACCCGATGGAAACCATGGCGGGCGGCGGCTACGCGACCATCCACGGCACTCATGTAGCAGGGATTATAGGTGCGAACGGCTCTCTTCAAGGGATGGCTCCGGATGTAGACCTGTATATTTATCGAGCGCTTGGACCGGGCGGCCGCGGGTCAACTGATCAGGTACTCGCAGCCATCGAAGCAGCCGTTAAAGACAAAGTGGATATTATCAATCTGTCTCTAGGCAGTGAAGTAAATGGCCCCGACCTGCCATTAAGCCAGGCTCTCGACAAAGTGGCCGAAATGGGGATCCTCCCTGTCGTGGCCAGCGGGAATTCCGGACCGGGAGACTGGACAATTGGGACTCCTGCGACTTCCGCAAAAGCACTTGCCGTTGGCGCTTCAACTCCGCCGACAGATGTTCCATAC
This sequence comes from Bacillus sp. AK031, assembly GCF_053903065.1. Lineage (NCBI taxonomy): Bacteria > Bacillati > Bacillota > Bacilli > Caryophanales > Bacillaceae > Bacillus > Bacillus sp. AK031. Next base: position 215,304 of record NZ_CP096424.1, read on the forward strand.
CTCATTTATAACGGACAAAAAGTCCGCTTGCTTCCTATAGAAAGAAGTGCTAAGTGGCGGAACAAACGAAGGATCGACCTGTTTGACGGAGGCATCGGAACAAAAGACGAGCTGAAAGGAACTGCCGGAAAAATGGCATTGATAAAAAGGGGAACCCTGACCTTTGAAGAAAAAATAAACAATGCCGAAGAAGCAGGAGCAGAAGGAGTGCTCCTCTATAACAATACGGAAGGACCTTTCCAGGCGATGATCGGAAATCCAACAGACATTCCTGCTGCGGTTATTTCAAAAGAAATTGGGCAAGTTCTTCTTCAAGCCAGCCAGCCCCTTTCTATAAAAGTTAAAAACGAACAAGACAGACTCGCTCCTTTCAGTTCAAAAGGTCCCGTAACTGTGAATTGGATGATCAAACCCGATGTGACGGCTCCCGGGGTCGGAATCAACAGCACCGTCCCGGATGGATACCTGTCACTGCAGGGTACGAGTATGGCCGCACCGCATGGAAGCGGGGCTGCTGCTATTTTAAAACAGGCACATCCGGAATGGAGCGGAGCGGACATTAAAGCGGCATTGATGATGACTGCACAAGAAATCCAAAACGAAAAAGGAATTCCCTACAAGGTATATGAGCAGGGAGCCGGCAGAATCCAGGTCGATCAGGCGTTAAAACTCGAAACGCTCGTCCAGCCCTCTTCCATATCACTCGGAGGACTTGAAGGCCGATCCAAGAAGTTTTTAGAGAAAAAGCTGACTGTGAAAAATAATAGCTCGGAAACGAAAACCTATTCCATAAGCCCGGAAGCGGAAAAAAGAAATTTACGATGGGAACTGCCGCTCAGTTTTGACCTCAAACCGGGTGAAGAAAAAACGATGACAGTTAGGGCGATTATAAAAAGATTCCCTAAGAAACATGAACTATGGGAGGGGAGGCTGATTCTATCAGAAGGAACAAACGAATACCTGCTTCCATATCTGATTGCGGTTGGCACTCCTGACTACCCGCGGATCATGGGCTTCGCCGCAGTCCCGGGCGATGCTCCGGATACACTCAGGTATGAAGCCTATCTCCCGGGAGGAGCGGAGGAGTTTGCACTCGCTATATTCGATCAGCAGACGATGAAACTTATTTCCATCCTCGATCAACGAAAGCAGGCAGGGCATGGGATGATTTCAAAACAAGTAACACTTCCTTCTTATATAAAAGGGAAATCATTCTACGCAGTGGCGTTTGTGCGGAATAAAGGAGAAGAAGATTATCTGGAAAACCTGATTGAGTGGTATAGGTGAGGTAGGGTGCGAGTGGAAAATACTCATTAATATTCGTGTGATTATTCTTTTAGTGAGTTCTGAGTGCCATATTAGTAAATGGAGCGGAAAGTGCACGACATCCTTGGGATTAGCGGGACGTCTAGTTTCAGCGCACAGCCCTGGGGATAAGCAGGGCCCTTCCGCTTTGGATACAGGTGTGTTCAAGCTAACTTAACCATTGGAACGTGATACCGCAAACCAGCTCCAAGACCTCAACGGCTAGCGTCCTGCCCAATCCCTCCATCGCGATAAGTCATTTTTGAATCGCTATGGCTCTTCGTGATTATTCTATTTCAATGCGAGGCTGGGGCAGTCCGTAATCCGCTGAACGGGCCTTCCCGCTTCTTAGGCCAAGAATGGAAGCATTTACAAACCAACTTACCCTTACAACTTCACGCCCCTTCCTTTATAATGAAATAGGCAACGGAATTCCGCATATTTCTACAATTTTGTTCAAATTGTGAACAAAATAGAAACACGTGGAGGGGTTGTGAACTTTTTCACTGTAACTCATTGACATCATTTCAGCCCTATTGTATGCTTACAAAGGATATGAATGATAGGGTTTTCACAAACTTTATCAGGAAGAAAACGCTTTTACATTTATTGAAAGTGTAAGAGTTTACCGCAAACCCCGGAAATGTAGGGATGCCTATGCGTCAACGTAATAGACGCCCGTTACAGGCCATGGCTTTATACACAGCCATTCTCTCGCAACTTGTCGGATCCATGCTGATCGGTATCTTCGGAGGAAGATGGCTGGACAGTTACATGGATACCACACCACTTTTTTTAGTAATCGGACTACTCCTTGGACTAGCAACAGGAATTTATGCAATGCTCCGTACAGTCCGCACTTACTTTTCAGGAGACTAATGTTATATGCCGGAAATTCAACAGATGTTCATCAGACATCGCAAGTACATATTTTTCCTGCTCGCCATCTATGTTCTTGGCTGGGGATTCACGGACTATCAGTCAGTATTCCTCGGACTTATACTCGGGACAGGCATCAGCTTGTTCAACCACTGGGTAATGGTCAAAAGGACAGTTAAGTTTGGAGATAAGGTATTGGCAGGAGAAAAAGTTCGATCTTTGGGAACGTTTTCAAGAATGGCAGGAGCCGCTTTTGCAGTCATCGTTGCCATGGAATATCCGGACACATTCCATCTTCTGAGCGTTGTTATTGGATTAATGACATCATATCTTGTCATTATGATAGATTATTTGATTCAACAGCTTCAACTTCATAAATAGCGGGGAAGAGAGGTGAATTTCATTGCATCATGAAAATCCTACCGCTGAGTTTCTGGGCTTAACCTTTAACTTGGCAAATGTATTAATGATTACAGTAGCAAGTGCGTTAGTATTCCTGCTTGCGGTTGTATCAACCCGGCGATTAGCCATGAAGCCAACCGGTATTCAAAACTTTATGGAATGGGTCATGGACTTCGTCAAAAACATTGTAAAAAGCAACATGGACTGGAAAACCGGAGGAAGGTTCCACATCCTCGGAATAACATTGATTATGTACATCTTCGTATCTAACATGTTAGGTCTTCCGTTCTCAGTGGTCATTGACCACGAACTCTGGTGGAAATCACCGACAGCTGATCCTACCATAGCATTGACGCTTGCGGTAATGGTTGTTGGTCTATCACACTATTATGGTATAAAAATGAAAGGTTTCGGTGAATACGGAAAAGATTTCTTTAAGCCTATGTGGTTCTTGTTCCCGCTGAAAGTTATCGAGGAATTTGCAAACACTCTCACATTAGGTCTTCGTCTTTACGGAAACATCTACGCTGGTGAAATCTTGCTTACACTATTAGCAGGTTTGGCTGTTACAGGCGTAGGCGGCACCCTTGCAGCAGTATTACCAATGCTTGCCTGGCAGGGATTCTCGATATTTGTTGGTGCAATCCAATCATTTATCTTCGTAATGTTATCAATGGTCTACATTTCTCACAAAGTGAGCGCAGACCATTAATATATACCTGTTCAGCAATGAACAAAAACCTATTTAAGAAAAACTATTTTTCATACATTTAAGGAGGAACTTTATAATGGGTCTATTAGCAGCAGCAATCGCAATCGGTTTGGCAGCACTTGGTGCCGGTATCGGTAACGGTCTTATCGTATCTCGTACAGTTGAAGGTATCGCACGTCAGCCAGAAGCACGTGGTATGCTTCAAACAACAATGTTCATCGGGGTAGCACTAGTAGAGGCGATTCCTATCATCGCCGTTGTTATCGCGTTCATGGTACAAGGTCAATAATCGGAAGTTACACTCGTTCCAAAATGGCGAAGATCATTCCTTGAGAACCTTCGCCATTCCTTTATGTTCATGACTTCAATCACATGTTTTGTGAATATAGCAATACTTATAAGTTAAAAAAGCGGATCTAAAAGAGAAGCTATGTCTCTTGAAGGGAGTGAAATCGCGTGCTAACAAACGCATTTGTCCTTGGTGCAGCGGGATTTAACGGTGGAGACATCCTATTCCAGCTTGCCATGTTCATCATCTTGCTAGCGTTATTGAAGAAATTTGCATGGGGCCCATTAATGGGAATCATGAAAGAACGTGAAGATCATATTGCAAGTGAAATCAATGCGGCGGAATCAAGCCGTACAGAAGCAAACAATTTGCTTGAAGAACAGCGCCAGCTTTTGAAGGAAGCTCGTCAGGAAGCTCAAAACATGATCGAGAACTCCAAAAAGCAAGGTGACCAACAACGTGAAGAGATCATCGCAACAGCCCGCGCTGAAGGTGAGCGCATGAAAGAAGCGGCTAAGCGTGAAATCGAAACTCAGAAAGAACAAGCTGTCACTGCTTTGCGTGAGCAGGTTTCATCACTATCTGTCCTTATCGCATCTAAAGTGATCGAGAAAGAATTGAGTGTTGAAGACCAGCAGAAATTGATCAATGACTATATTCAAGAGGCAGGAGAAGAGCGATGAGTAATATTGCAGTAGCAAAACGCTATGCGATAGCTCTTTTCGAGATTGCCAAAGAACATAACCAGTTAGAATCAGTTGAAGTAGAGCTTCGCATAGTCAGAACAGTATTCGAAGAAAACAAAGAATTGGATATCCTTCTTGAAACTCCGCGTATTTCCGTAGAGAAGAAAAAGGAAATCCTCAAAGAAGCGTTCTCATCTGCTTCGCCATATGTAATGAATACTCTGATGCTTCTTGTGGATCGCCATCGCGCAAACCAGATTACAGCACTAATTGATGCTTATATCGACCTTGCAAATGACGAACGCGGAATTGCTGAAGCGAAAGTTTACTCTGTCCGTCCTCTGGATGAAGCAGAGAAAGCAGCGGTGTCTGCCTCTTTCGCGAAAAAAGTCGGAAAAAGTTCATTGCGCATTGAAAACATTACTGACTCGAGCCTTCTTGGCGGCATGAAGCTGAGAATTGGCAACCGCATTTTTGACGGAAGCCTTAAAGGCAAGTTAGAACGCTTAGAGCGTGAATTAATTCGTAAATAAGCCAGTCCGGACAACCCGGGAGCTGCTTGAACGATAAAACAGGGACTCTTACTTAAGAGTTACCCTGACAAAATCCAATGTAACCATAGAGGGGTGAAATTCATGAGCATTAAAGCTGAAGAAATCAGTGCGCTGATAAAAAAGCAAATTGAAAACTATCAGTCAGAAATGAAAGTAAGCGACGTAGGTACGGTAATCCAGATCGGGGACGGTATCGCACGTGCTCATGGCCTCGACAACGTCATGGCTGGAGAGCTTGTTGAGTTTTCAAACGGTGTCATGGGTATGGCACAGAACCTTGAAGAAAATAACGTAGGTATCGTAATCCTTGGACCTTACCGTGATATCAAGGAAGGCGATGAAGTTCGCCGTACAGGCCGTATCATGGAAGTTCCTGTAGGTGAAGAACTTATTGGCCGCGTTGTAAACTCACTTGGACAACCAGTTGATGGTCTTGGCCCAATCAATGCTACAAAAACTCGTCCAATCGAAAGTAAAGCAACAGGTGTTATGGACCGTAAATCTGTTCATGAGCCGCTTCAAACAGGTATCAAAGCGATTGACGCCCTTGTGCCAATCGGCCGTGGTCAGCGTGAGTTGATCATCGGAGATCGCCAAACAGGTAAAACTTCTGTAGCGATCGATACAATCCTTAACCAAAGAGATCAAGATATGGTATGTATCTACGTAGCTATCGGACAAAAAGAATCTACAGTACGTAACGCTGTAGAAACTCTCCGTAAGCATGGTGCGCTTGACTACACAATCGTAGTTACAGCATCTGCATCACAGCCGGCTCCAATGTTATTCCTTGCGCCATATGCAGGTGTAACAATGGGTGAGGAATTCATGTTCAACGGCAAGCACGTTCTTGTTGTGTATGATGACCTTTCCAAGCAAGCTGCAGCATACCGTGAACTTTCACTACTATTACGCCGTCCTCCAGGCCGTGAAGCATTCCCTGGTGACGTATTCTACTTGCACAGCCGTTTACTCGAGCGTGCAGCTAAATTAAGTGATGAGAAGGGTGCCGGTTCAATCACTGCACTTCCGTTCGTTGAGACGCAAGCAGGCGATATCTCTGCTTACATCCCGACAAACGTTATCTCTATCACAGATGGACAGATTTTCTTGCAGTCTGACTTGTTCTTCTCTGGTGTACGTCCAGCGATCAACGCCGGTCTTTCTGTATCACGTGTAGGTGGGTCCGCACAAATCAAAGCGATGAAGAAAGTATCTGGTACACTGCGTCTTGACTTGGCAGCATACCGTGAGCTTGAAGCATTCGCACAATTCGGTTCTGATCTTGATAAAGCGACACAAGCGAAACTAAATCGTGGTGCGCGAACAGTAGAAGTACTGAAGCAGGATCTTAACAAACCGTTAAAAGTTGAAAAGCAAGTTATGATTCTTTATGCATTGACGAAAGGACACCTGGATGATATTCCAGTTGGAGATATCCGTCGCTTCGAAGAAGAATTCCTTAGCTGGTTAGATCACAACCATACTGAGTTGTTAGACCATATTCGCACTACAAAAGGTCTTCCTGAAGACGATGCAATGAAAGCGGCTATTAACGAATTCAAGAAAACTTTTGCTAAGTCTGAATAATCGATTACCCAATATACACTCCGGCAGGCCTTTGAGCAGACAAGCACAAATGGCCCTGCCTTGTGTTTACGGTAAGGTCTGAAACAATAAAAAGGGTGGTGAGAACCAGTGGCATCGTTACGCGACATTAAATCTCGTATAACTTCTACGAAAAAGACGAGTCAAATAACTAAAGCTATGCAAATGGTTTCTGCATCAAAGATGGCCCGTGCTGAAACGAATGCAAAAGCATTTGTTCCTTATATGGAAAAAATCCAGGAAGTCGTTTCATCGATCGCTCTTGGAAGCACAGACGCATCCCATCCGATGCTAGTCTCCCGCCCCGTTAAAAAAACCGGCTACTTGGTCATCACATCTGACCGCGGTTTAGCGGGAGCATATAACAGTAATGTTATACGACTTGTCCATAATCAAATCAAAGAACGTCATTCATCCAATGATGAATTTGCTATAATTGCAATCGGCCGTATCGGCAGGGACTTTTTCCAAAAACGTGGCTTCAATGTAATCGAAGGCATTACCGGAATCCCTGATCAGCCGAGTTTCTCTGATATCAAAGATATCGCGAACAAAGCAGTCGGCATGTTCTCTGATGGCGCTTATGATGAGCTGTACTTATACTACAACCATTATGTGAGTGCCATTCAGCAAGATGTTACTGAAAAGAAGGTTCTGCCATTGACAGATCTTGATACTTCAGCAAAATTGACATCTTACGAATTTGAGCCTTCTGCAGAAGATATTTTAGAAGTACTGCTTCCTCAATATGCTGAGAGCTTGATTTACGGTGCATTGCTTGATGGTAAAGCCAGTGAGCATGCTGCACGTATGTCAGCGATGAAGTCTGCAACGGATAATGCGAAGGAATTAATCAACAGCTTATCCCTTTCTTATAACCGTGCACGCCAGGCTGCCATCACTCAGGAAATCACCGAAATCGTCGGTGGAGCAGCTGCATTAGAATAACCAATCACTACGGCTGGAGGTTTCATCCTGCCCAGCCTTTTTCTTATAATATGTCGTCAAATGCTAGATAGGAGGGAAAAAGATGAACAAAGGACACGTTCTTCAAGTAATGGGTCCGGTTGTTGACGTTAAGTTCGAAAGCGGTCAACTGCCTGATATCTTTAACGCTCTTGTTGTCAAACAAGAAGCGAAAGCAGATGCTAAAGGCATCGATTTAACACTAGAAGTTGCCCTTCACCTAGGTGATGATACGGTCCGTACAATCGCGATGGATTCCACTGATGGATTGACTCGCGGAATCGAAGTAGCAGACACTGGAGCTCCTATCTCAGTTCCAGTTGGTGATGTTACTCTTGGACGTGTATTCAACGTACTTGGTGAAACAATTGACCTTGATGAAGAAATCGACAAAAGTGCCCGCCGTGATCCAATTCACAGAGAAGCACCTAAATTCGATCAACTTTCCACAGAGGTTGAAATCCTTGAAACTGGTATCAAAGTAGTAGACCTTCTTGCTCCATATATCAAAGGTGGTAAGATCGGACTATTCGGTGGTGCCGGCGTAGGTAAAACAGTATTAATCCAGGAGCTTATCAATAACATCGCCCAAGAGCACGGCGGACTTTCCGTATTCGCTGGTGTAGGTGAGCGTACTCGTGAAGGAAATGACCTTTTCCACGAGATGAGCGATTCTGGCGTTATCAAGAAAACAGCAATGGTATTCGGCCAAATGAACGAGCCGCCGGGAGCGCGTATGCGTGTTGCCCTAACTGGTCTTACAATGGCTGAATATTTCCGTGATGAACAAGGACAAGACGTTCTTCTGTTCGTTGACAACATCTTCCGTTTCACGCAAGCAGGTTCCGAGGTTTCCGCCCTTCTTGGCCGTATGCCTTCAGCGGTTGGTTACCAGCCGACACTTGCAACGGATATGGGTCAATTGCAGGAGCGTATCACATCAACTAATGTAGGTTCTGTAACATCGATCCAAGCGATCTATGTACCTGCCGATGACTACACGGATCCAGCTCCAGCAACGACTTTCGCTCACTTAGATGCAACAACGAACCTTGAGCGTAAGCTTTCTGAGATGGGTATCTACCCTGCGGTAGATCCGTTGGCATCTACTTCCCGTGCACTTTCTCCTGAAATTGTTGGAGAAGAGCACTACAGTGTTGCACGTCAAGTACAGCAGACACTACAGCGTTATAAAGAACTTCAAGATATCATCGCAATCCTTGGTATGGATGAGCTTTCAGATGACGATAAATTGATTGTATCACGCGCACGCCGTGTTCAATTCTTCTTATCTCAAAACTTCCACGTTGCTGAACAGTTCACTGGCCAAAAGGGTTCATATGTTCAGGTTAAAGATACTGTTCAAGACTTTAAAGAAATTCTTGAAGGTAAATATGACCACATTCCAGAAGATGCATTCCGTCTAGTAGGTCCAATGAGCGACGTACTTAAAGCAGCAAAAGAGATGGGTGTAGAAGTATAATCAGGGACCAGGAGGGAATAAAATGAAGACATTAAAGGTCAATATTGTCACTCCCGATGGCCCAGTGTACGAATCTGAAGTGGAAATGGTAAGCACCAAAGCTCAGAGCGGTGAGCTTGGAATCCTTCCAGGACATATTCCAATGGTTGCTCCATTGCAAATCGGTGCCGTCCGTTTGAAAAATGGCAACGACACTGAGCTTGTAGCTGTCAGCGGCGGCTTCTTGGAAGTCCGTCCTGATCAAGTGACAATTCTGGCGCAATCAGCAGAGAGATCGCAAGCGATCGACGTTGAACGTGCCAAACAAGCAAAAACTCGTGCAGAAAGCCGCCTAGATGCGAGCAAGGAAGAAATCGACTTCCGCCGCGCAGAACTTGCACTGCGTCGTGCAATGAACCGTATCAACGTTCACGAACGCAATTTCTAAACCAAAAACCCAAACGCCTTTCCCAAGCGGAAAGGCGTTTTTTTATGTGGTACTTTAGTACTGTAAAGCGCGATAGGGGACAGTCCCTCTTATGACTTTAAAGCGGTGAAGCGCTAAGAGGGACAGTCCCCCTTAATACTTTACAGTGTTAAAGAACTCTGAAATATTTGTAAAATTTATTCATATGGGGTTTACATGTGCTACAATAGGGTATGTGTCGAAATTTGCTACAGGTTTATGTCGATTTTTTTACATAAAAGGAGTTTTATGAATGATTGAGGGATTCGGACAGCAGGCATTATTCAGTATGCTTGTTCATTTAGCTTTCATTGCTGTCAGCTTCTGGGCATTGCAGGCTTTGAACTTTGACAAGTTTCTAAGAGCCAGCAGGGTATTCCAGGCAAGGCTGCTTTTTATCTTGTTATCAATTGCAATAGGATCGATTGTCGGAAATTTCTTTCTTGACTATCTGATGTGGTCGCAGCAGCTGCAGTATATTTTGCAATCCGTCACCAATTTGTAAAAAAATAGGTCGTTGTACATGTATGCAAATGCTTCGGCATTGAGTATGATTTCTATTGTGTGTTTCTTTTCACAAATGCAGAGAAAAGCATACGAATCACCGTTCCATTGTCACAAACATCGAAGATAAGTCTAAACTATATAGAGAACAAAATTGCCTCAGGAATATGTAAAAAGATGAGGACAATTCCCAAGTATGTTCCGCCTTTTACAGGAAACACTGTGACTAAGGGGGAGAGGGATTATGAAGAGATATTTTACATTGCTGCTGGCAGGCTTAATGGGGATTTGTTTTATCATCGCTCTTAGCGGGAATTATACGAATGCGGCCAACCATTCATCAGATATAGAAATACTTGCAGATGCAGTAGAACAATCGGATGGGCGTATTACTGAATGGTCTCTATATGCAAGGGAAAATTTAAATTTCTCCACGGATAAAGGTTTTACAACTTTTATCAAAACTATGCAAGAGAATAACCCGGACTTTAGTTGGATTTATGACCAGGACAAAGACAGAAATGAACTAAAAGGTTTAATTCAACATTCAACCGGGGTAGAGATTATTAAAGTGGTGACGACAAAAGCTGACAACCACCACCTTTCGTATATGATATACGAATTCCGCGGAATCAAATGGAATCATCTTACGAAGCAAACTGTTCAAGACCATTATTTTCCTAAAGTGAAAGATCTTTTCGAAGGAGATCCATTAATTTTCTCTTGTATCAAAGGCGAATTCAGTGATACACTTGACGGAGTTTTATCAAAGCAATCTAACAAGTTACTATCTATTTTAGATGCAAATGAGTTGGAATCATTAAAAGAAAACGATTTTTATTCGATATCGGCTTTTTCTAATAAATTCGAACAACATGTGCCGACTGAAAATCAAGACATGAACTTGCAACTAGGCCTACGGAAAAAAGGAATGGGCGCACAGACAACCTTTGTCATTGGCACACCCATCCTTACGGTTGAATATTAATATAGAGAAATTGGACGCGGAGGGGAATACTCTTGGAAAAAATCATCGTCCGCGGCGGCCAGAGACTAAACGGCACTGTGAAAGCAGAAGGTGCAAAGAATGCTGTTTTGCCTGTGATCGCTGCTACATTATTAGCTAGTGAAGGAAAGAGCGTCATTAAGGATGTACCAACTCTCTCCGATGTATATACTATCAATGAAGTATTACGTCATTTAAATACAGATGTTACGTTTTTAAATAATGAAGTAACTGTAGATGCATCCAGAGAGTTATTTGTAGAAGCACCATTCGAATATGTTCGCAAAATGCGCGCATCTGTTCTTGTCATGGGTTCATTGCTTGGAAGAACAGGGAAAGCCCGTGTAGCTTTGCCTGGTGGCTGTGCAATCGGTTCAAGGCCGATCGACCAGCATTTGAAAGGCTTCGAAGCGATGGGAGCAAAAGTGAAAGTCGGCAACGGTTTCATTGAAGCTGAAGTTGACGGAAAACTTAAAGGTGCCAAAGTTTATTTGGATTTCCCAAGTGTGGGAGCGACTGAAAACATTATGATGGCAGCTGTACTTGCTGAAGGTACAACTGTTCTTGAGAATGTTGCAAAAGAACCTGAAATCGTTGACCTTGCAAACTTCCTGAACAAAATGGGAGCCAATGTTAAAGGTGCGGGTACAGGAACGATCCGAATTGAGGGTGTAGAACGCCTATATGGTGTTGAGCATAACATCATTCCTGACCGTATTGAAGCAGGAACATTCATGGTTGCTGCAGCCATTACAGGTGGAAATGTACTTGTAAAAGGTGCAATCCAGGAACACATGTCTTCCCTTGTTGCTAAAATGGAAGAGATGGGTGTTACGATCATTGAAGAAAAAGAAGGCTTGAGAGTGATCGGCCCGGATAAATTAAAGCCGGTCGATATCAAAACAATGCCTCACCCTGGGTTCCCGACAGATATGCAATCCCAAATGATGGCCCTGCTGCTTTGTGCAGAAGGAACCAGCGTCATTTCGGAAACCGTATTTGAAAACCGCTTCATGCACGTCGAAGAATTCCGCCGTATGAATGCTGACATCAAGATTGAAGGACGTTCTGTGATCATCAATGGTCCTGTTTCTCTTCAAGGTGCAGAAGTCGGTGCAACCGATCTGCGTGCAGCAGCAGCATTGACAATTGCCGGACTTGTGTCAGAAGGGTACACTCGTGTAACCGAACTTCATCACTTAGACCGCGGCTATGTGGACTTCCATAAGAAACTGGAAGCACTCGGAGCAGATATTGAGCGTGTCACTGAAGTGGAAGAAGACGTTGACGTAACAGCGAACGACCAAATCATTTCTGATCTAAATGCATAAATATAACTTTGATAAAGCTCTGTAGCCACAGAGCTTTTTTCAATTTTCAGAATAACATATCAGGCAAGCTCTTCCAAATGATAAGGCCAGAAATCCTTTGGGGTAATCATCCACTAAAGAGGGACTGTCCCCTATGCTGCTTTAACGCGCTAAAAGGGACAGTCCCTTATAACGATTTAAAGCATTAAAGCAAACACGCATTCAAACAATTTTTTCCCATTTCAAAGTTATAATTGCTTGTCCAAGCCCATACATATGAAGTGAGGTGGAGAAGTTCAGGACTTCTTCGCTTTAATTATTAACATGGAGGCATCGGACATGAAGCAATTCAAACCAGTACTCATTACAGTCGCAATTCTTATGGCAGTCACATTCCTCGTTCCTACACTCCTAGTGCTTCCCTTCTCAGGTGATGAAGCAGGCAGCGAACTAGATGAAACCACCAAGAAGCCGGAAAAAGCCACCCTTTTAGAAGATTCTGTAGAAGTTGCCGTATACAGATCTGCGAAAGAAATAATTGAAAAGATTCCCTTAGAAGAATATGTCGTTGGAGTCGTTGCAGGAGAAATGCCTGCTGATTTTGAAATAGAGGCGTTGAAGGCACAAGCATTGTCTGCACGGACCTTTGTAGTCACCCAGATGATGAATAAAGATGAAAATGTACCTGAAGGTGCAGATGTGACTGATACAGTAGATGATCAGGTATTCAGGAGTACCGAGGACCTGAAGCTGCAATGGGGTGCCGACTATCAGTGGAAAATGGATAAAATCACTCAGGCTGTCTTAGAAACCAAAGGAAAAATCCTTACTTATGAAGGAAATCCCATATCAGCGCAGTTTTTCTCAACCAGCAACGGATATACCGAAAACTCTGAAGCATACTGGGCCAATTCCCTGCCATATTTAAAAAGTGTGGAAAGCCCGTGGGATAAAGAATCACCAGTATTTAACGATCAAAAAGTAGTACCGTTATCTGAATTTCAAGAGAAGCTGGGTATCGCCCTTGAGGGGGATAACTCTGTCGGTACCATTACAAACCGGACCCCGGGAAAACGTGTCGGTACGGTCGTGATCGGCGGGAAGGAATTCACCGGCCGTGAGATAAGAGAAAAGCTCGATTTGCGTTCTTCCGACTTCACCTGGTACCGCAAGGGAGATCACATTGTCATTACGACCAAAGGGTTCGGCCACGGAGTCGGCATGAGCCAATATGGTGCCAACGGAATGGCCAAAGAAGGGAAAACCTATGAAGATATCGTCACTCATTATTATCAGGATGTGAAAATCTCTTCCTCTGAAACAATCCTTAAGCAGTTTACTGCAAAAAAATAGAAACAAAAGGAGCGGCCTGAATCAACAGGCCGCTCCTTTTTCCTTACAATAAATTATTCCCCGTTCAACTTCACCCGGACCCAATCCATTCCCCTGGCAATCACATGTGTCTTCTTCCCAAAATATGTCCGATTGACAATCAAAAGGCAAACTGCAACGCCCAGCAGGTCTTTCGCCGCGTCAATAAGCGTCGCTGACCGATAAGGAACGAACGACTGATGGATCTCATCCGTCAACCCGTAGAAGCCTGCAATCATAGCTGCAAGGAAGCTTGCGGCATATGTAAGGCGGCCATGCGCAAGCAATGCCAAGACAAATAATACATAAAGAATGGCAAATTCAATTAAATGCAAGGATTCTTTAAAGGTGCGGTCAAACCACTCATCCTGCATGCTGATAACCATATCATCCGGATTGCTCGACATATACCAAATCAACATCATATATAAAAATGGAGCAGCCGTGAGTGCCCATTTAATCAACTTTCTCATGAAAAATCCCTTTCTTATCAGAAATCTGCTTTTATTTATTTTACCACTTATCCAGTTTTCTTCCATGCTTTAAAAGAAAATGTGATAAATAATACATATTTATAATCAGTTTGTCGAAAGATAAGAAGTAAAAAATTTTTTCAGGAAGATGTATATATTTTTTTCAAAGTGTTCAGAATGATTGCTGAGGTGATGAAAATGAGAGAGGAAGAAAAGAAACAACCTTCTCAGAAATTTTTTAAAAAACGTTGGGCATACCCAGCAATCTATCTAGCAAGTGCAGCAATCATTATTACAGCAATCCTATGGTATCAAGCAGCTGGAAATGATGTTGCAGAGCAAGACCTTGGTTATGAAGAGGATGTTCAGACTGGTAATGAGTTTGATCGTCCAGCAGTTGAAGTTAACCGGACAATGGAAAATTTCGTGATGCCTGTAGCCAATGAAAATGAAGTCGTCATCGAAAAAGAATTCTACGATGTAACGGCTTCAGAGGAAGAACAAGAAGCAGCATTGATTGTGTACGACAATCAGTATCATCCGAACCAGGGGATCGACATTTCAATGGATGGCAAGGAATTTGATGTACTTGCAGCAATGAGTGGTACAGTTACAAAGGTTCAAGAAGATTCTCTACTTGGAAACATGATTGAAATTGAGCATGACAAAGGAATCGTTACACGCTATCAGTCAGTGAAAGATTTCGCAGTTAAAGAAGGCGATGCTGTTAAGCAAGGACAAAAGCTTGCTGCGGCTGGCCAAAGCTTGTTCAATGAAAAAGCTGGAGTTCATGTACACTTTGAAATCCGCAAAGATGATGTTGCCGTTAACCCAAGAGACTATGTGAATAAATCTTTAGCCACTTTGCAAGAAGTTACTTTCGATGAGAATCAATCAGGTGTAGATGCTGAAGGGGCAGAGGATCAAGAAGAATCCCATGTACCGGATGCAGCTGACAGCCAAAGTGAAGACGGTTCTGAAGAAGAAGGATCTGAAAGCACTCAAAGTGAAGACGATGCTGCTGAAGAAGGAACTGACACTGAGGACAGCGCAGACCAGGGTTCTGAAGAAGGAACTGAAGAAGATAACAGTTCAGAAAACGAATAAAAAAATAAACGAAGGGTTGTCCAAATTTGGACGGCCCTTTTTGAGTTAAAAAAATTTCCGGGGAAATTCGACTTCTTCAATATTATTAAAAGAAAATATTTTAACTCAAGGCAAGCGATTTTTAGACCTGCTAAAAGTATCCTGAAAAAATAACAGTCTATCCTGATAACTCTGAAATCCCGGTTCTTGTCTATGAAAAGTGATTGACCAGGGAAGCCGTGCTGGTATGATAGAACATACACCTTAATTTTCTGATAATTTATAAAAAGGACATTTTCAACTGTAAGGAGGAAAAAAGATGCTCTTATATTTATGTTTTATTGTAGTCACAGGGATATGTCTCATCATGGCCTTAAAAAAGAAAAAGGCCTTCTTTCTTGTCATTCCATTGGTTTCGATTTGCGTATATGGTATCGTTCAGCTGTTTCTGCTGCCATCCCCGCTTGTCGGTATCATAGATTTGGTATTTAGTTTCCATGATCTGCTTCAGTGATAAATGGCATTATACGTCCCACGCCATTTCCCCGCAAAATAATGAATAGAGAGTCTCACCGGAAGAATTCAGAAAATATCGACTAAACACTTGTCCTTATTCACTTTTTCGTGCATATATCTTGACCATGCTTAATAAAATGATACAAACCTGACAAAAAAGAGAGTGTTTGAGGTGAAGAGTCGTTATTTCAGACAGCGTAATATGCCATCGTCATGTTCATATCTTGTAGTGCCAGAAAGCCGACAAGCAATAAATAAAGCTTTCTGCCGCAAATAAAGCAGCAATTGCGGTTATCCAGTATAATAGCTAGAACGAGTCTCATTTCACACTTCTCCATCCAATTTAGGGAGGTAGAGTGGTGTGCACGATTACATCAAAGAGAGAACAGTAAAGATTGGGAAATATATCGTGGAGACAAAGAAAACCGTTCGCGTCATCGCGAAAGAGTTTGGCGTATCGAAAAGTACAGTCCATAAAGACCTGACAGAACGATTGCCTGAAATCAATCCCGAATTAGCAAATGAAGTAAAAGATATCCTCGATTATCATAAATCAATCCGCCATCTCCGCGGGGGCGAAGCAACCAAGAAGAAGTACAAAAAAGATGAGCTTGAGATCAATTAAAAAGTACCAGGTATCAAGATGTATATGATACCTGGTACTTTTTGTTGTTCTGCCTGGGTAAATGGGTGTTTAAAACATTTTTTATAAATGTGGTGCTGATTTCCGCTCCAGGTGCGCGACTCCGCGGGGCGGGCGGTGAGCCTCCTCGGCTTTGCCTGCGGGGTCTCACCTGTCCCGCTAGTCCCGCAGGAGGTCGCGCACCTTCCGCTTCAATCCATTGTAATATCCTTATATCAAAGTCAAACTTTATTTGATGTTATTCCTAGTCAGAAACTGCATATTTCTTCTCTACAAGCTAGCTTTCAAGCTGATCAATCACAATTTAGTTCATCTCCGCAAACCCGCCATTTGCAACACCTGCAAAAAAGCAGTCATTTTACATACCCAAACGTAATGAATTGTTAAACTGTTTTTCTTGACATTTTTTAGACAATTAGTATCTTTTTTCGACACCTATATGGTAAAATAATAAATTAGGTGAAGTTTTCCTTCACTGCTGAAATTTTAACAATAAAACCCACAACGATACATCTTGAAAATATAATGCAACAAATAAATGAACGCGTTGAAAAGAAGAAGGGAGAACGGAAACAGATGTTTGCGAAAGATATTGGAATTGACCTAGGAACGGCGAATGTACTGATACATGTAAAAGGAAAGGGAATCGTCCTTAATGAACCTTCTGTCGTGGCGATTGACCGTACCAACAATAAAGTCCTTGCAGTCGGTGAAGAGGCAAGGCGCATGGTCGGGAGAACGCCTGGCAATATCGCTGCAATGCGTCCGTTAAAAGACGGCGTAATTGCTGACTTTGATGTAACGGAAGCAATGTTAAAACACTTCATCAACAAATTGAATGTAAAAGGGTTCCTTTCCAAGCCTCGCATTCTGATCTGCTGCCCTACAAACATCACAAGTGTTGAACAAAAGGCAATCAGGGAAGCGGCTGAAAAAAGCGGCGGGAAAAAAGTTTACCTTGAAGAAGAACCAAAAGTCGCGGCAATTGGTGCCGGAATGGATATCTTCCAGCCTTATGGAAATATGGTTGTAGACATCGGAGGCGGAACAACGGACGTTGCGGTTCTGTCAATGGGAGACATTGTAACGGCTTCTTCCATTAAAATGGCCGGTGACAAATTCGACGCTGAAATCCTTAGCTATATTAAAAAAGAGTACAAGCTGCTGATCGGAGACCGTACAGCAGAAGATATTAAAATCAATATTGGAACGGTATTCCCAGGATCCCGTGACGAGTCGATGGAAATCCGCGGCCGTGACATGGTATCAGGACTTCCAAGAACAATCACTGTAAAATCAGCTGAAATCGAAGGGGCTCTCCGTGAATCGGTAGCTGTCATCGTGCAGGCTGCGAAAAACGTCCTTGAAAGAACACCGCCAGAGTTGTCAGCAGACATCATCGACAGAGGCGTAATCCTTACAGGCGGAGGAGCATTACTCCACGGAATCGACCAGCTTCTCGCTGAAGAGCTTAAAGTACCTGTCCTTGTCGCAGAAAATCCTATGGACTGTGTAGCAATCGGAACAGGCATCATGCTTGAAAACATCGATAAAATCAGCAGAAGAAAAATCAGCTGAATCCAATAAACACCAATTAAAAATACCAGTAAAGCCATAACATTCCCAGAAATGTTCCGATATAATGAAAGAAGAATGATTGTACGTAAAAAAAGAGGTGTAAACTATGCTGCGCGGATTTTATACGGTTGCTTCCGGAATGCTTTCACAGCAGCGGAAAACCGAAATGCTGTCAAATAACCTGTCTAACGCCAATACTCCGGGATATAAAGCGGACCGAACGTCCATGAAAGCTTTTCCGGAAATGATGCTGGCGATGAATGGCCAACAAAATATTCCGACTGAAAACGGACTTACACTCCCTATGTCCCAGCGTGTAGGAGCATTAAACACAGGTGTATATATGCAGGAAACGATGCCGGCATTTTTACAAGGTGATCTTCAGGAAACGGAAAGGAAGACAGATGTTGCGCTTGTAGACGGCAATATCCCTGTCGATCCGGAAACAGGCCTTCGCGGTGGAGTGTTCTTTGCCCTTCAAGGAGGGGATGGGACTCCCCGTTATACAAGGAATGGTAACTTTACTCTTGATGGACAAGGCTATCTGACTTCAGCAAGTGGGATGTATGTTCTTGATCAAAACGGCCAGACAATCCAGCTGCCGAAAGATGACTTTGCAATAACCGGTGAAGGCCGTGTGCTTGTTGACGGCGTTGAAACAGCAAGGCTTGGAGTTGGTTTTGCAGAGAACGCCAACTTGCTTGTAAAGCAAGGGGACGGGCTTTTCGTCACAGAAGATAACGAACCTCTTCCTGATGCATATAACAGTGATGCAACGTTCAGTATGCAGCAGGGCTCTATTGAACGCTCGAATGTAGATACAGCCAGGACAATGACGGACATGATGGCAGCATACAGGACATTTGAAGCAAACCAGAAGGTCCTGCAGGCATATGACCGAAGCTTGGAAAAAGCAGTAAATGAAATCGGCCGTGTGAATGGCTAGTCAGAAAGGGAGACTGACCGATGAACCGAACGATGATTAACGCAACCAATACACTGAATCAGCTGCAGAAACAAATGGATACGATCGGGCACAATCTCGCTAACAGCGACACCAACGGTTACAAACGCAGAGAAGCGATGTTTTCAGAACTGCTTTTCCAGCAAGTCAGCAACCATAAAGGTGATACCGATAACAATGGCCGGTTGACTCCGAACGGCATCCGCCAGGGAACGGGAGCAAGGCTTTCGCAATCTGAAATCAACTTGAAGCAAGGTGCACTGAAGACAACGGGTCGCAATCTTGATTTTGCCCTTACCAGCAGCAATCAATTCTTCAAGGTACTGGTTCAAGGTGAAGAAGGTGCAGATGTCCGTTATACCCGTGACGGCGCCTTCTACGCCAATCCGATTGGAAATGGTGAAATGATGCTGGTCAATGGACAGGGTCACCCTGTGCTCGATGAGAATGATAACTTCATTACCTTTGGTGAGAATATGAAGAGTGAAGATATTGTGCTTAAAGACAGCGGGCAATTGACCATTGCAGGCATCCCTTTTAATCTTGGTGTCGTATCCATTGAAAAACCACAGTTTATGCAGCAAATCGGCCAGAACCTCTTGGGTCTTCCAAATGATTATGAGGGGCTTGGTGTTAACGAAGGCGATATATTGACCAACTTAAATGGTGGTCTCAGAAACAATATTGGACTTGCCCAAAGCACCCTTGAAGCATCCAATGTCGATATAGGAAAAGAAATGACGGACATGCTGAACGTCCAAAGAGCTTATCAATTTCAAAGCCGCTCCATTTCGATGGCAGACCAAATGATGGGGCTTGTAAACGGAATCCGTTAAAAGGAGTTAAGACAATGACTGAAAAAGAGATTCTGCAAGAAGGAAAAACAAGAGAAGAAATCAAAGCTGAAAAAAAGGATAAAAAGAAAAATACAGCTGAGGAAAAGCCAGGCAGATGGGTGCGGATCCGTCTGCTTCCAATCTGGCTGCGCGTCCTTCTTTTTGTCATCCTTCTTGCCGGAAGTCTCATTGGAGGAGCCATGGTCGGCTACGGCATCATCGGGGACGGCAAACCAATGGATGTATTGGAGAAAGCAACCTGGCAGCATATCATTGATATAGTGTTGAAGGATTCATAATATTTCCGGTCTTCAATAAGAAGGCCGGTTTTGCTGTTTATAAAAGAGAAATTCAGGTAGAATGTATAGAAGAAGACAATACATAAACGTAAATAATAGGAGGCAATACAATGCTTGATATTACCCAGATTAAAGAAATCATCCCACATCGTTACCCATTCCTGCTTGTCGACAAGATCGTTGAAATCGAAGAAGGAAAAAAAGCGGTTGGAATCAAAAATGTGACAGCTAATGAAGAATTCTTTAACGGCCATTTTCCAAACTATCCAGTAATGCCTGGAGTTTTGATCGTTGAAGCTCTTGCTCAAGTAGGAGCAGTGGCTATGCTGAAAAAGGAAGAAAACCGCGGACGCCTGGCATTCTTCACAGGAATCGACAACTGCCGTTTCAAACGCCAGGTAAAACCAGGCGACCAGCTTCGCCTTGAAGTCGAAATGGTGCGCTTCCGCGGTGCCATCGGCAAAGGAAAAGCCATCGCAACAGTAGATGGAGAAGTAGCCTGCGAAACCGAAATGATGTTCGCGCTCGGAGAAAAACAAGAATAAATAACAAACAAAAGGCCCAGCTGTCAAACCAGCTGGGCCTTTTCAATGCAGCAACGCGTTACCACACTAAGAGGGACAGTCCCCTATTGCACATTAACGTTTTAACGCGCTAAGAGGGACTGTCCCTCTTAGCGCGTTAAAGGATTAAAATTTATGAATTTGCATGCAAGTTCCCAAAAAAATGGGGAATGCTATCAAAAGACCAGAGAGATAGGTCTCAAAATTTCTTGAATTGAAAGGAGTCATACACAATGAATAAAAAGCTATTAGCCATCCTTGGTGGATCAGCACTTTCCGCAATGCTACTTGCAGGTTGTAACGCCAACCAGGAGCCGCCTCCGGAAGATGAGGCTCCGATGGAAGAAGAAGCTCCTGATACAGACATGGGAGAAGATAACGGAGATATGGACATGGATATGGATACAAACGACGGTGAAGGTAATATCACTGAAGACGACAATGGAAACATTGACGATAACGAAAATGGCGACATGGGCAATGAAAACGGTGAAGGACCAGTTGATGAGCTTGAAGATGAGTTGACTGATGACGAAGAAAACAATAATAATCAGTAACACTGCAAAGAGAACCGGAATTCCGGTTCTTTTTTTTTGAGAGGATTTCCAACATTTTCAGTAGTGATTGTTTTCTCTCAATAACTCTAAGAGAGCTTAATGTGATATAGTAAGTATATTGGAGAGCATTTTATATTAGGAGGTACTTCGCCTGAATGATTAAAAATTTGCCACAGGGAATGAAGATAAGCATTTCCCGTTCAATCACGACCGCATTTGAAAGTTATATGGAAGAAATACATTGGAACGAAGATAAATTCGACTTGGCTGAATTTGCAAGAACTTGGCGAGAGTATATTACCAATAATGCATCTTGGTATAAGCAATTATCAGACCAGGAAAAAAATGACCCGGCATTTCATGAAGATCTGGCAAAAAAGATTAATGAAATCATAGAAAAAATCCTTTCGGAGAAACCATCTGAGCAGCAAATCGAAGAAATTGAAGAATTGCAAAAGCAGTTGAATACAGACTACCCTTATTCCTGCAAAGCGGAAGCCAGGTATGTTTTAAATATTCTTAAACAACAAATGAGCTAATAGGAAGAACTTGAAACCATGGTTTCAAGTTCTATTTCTATTCAGCACGCAAATTCCTCCTTTTTATCTCCATAAGTGTTGTGAAATGAATAAATTCTTCTTTAGTCAGGCCCTGCTGAATCGCATCCTTTAATAAGTGAATCCAATCATCCTCTACCTGCATATTTTCTGATTCGTCTAATATAATCATATCTAGAGGCACACCCAATGCATGAGCAATCTTTTCGAGCACATTTATCGAGGGATTTTTTTGCAGCCCCCTCTCAATGGAACTAATATAAGATTTCGATATATCGGCAGTAAAGGCTAACTCGTTTATGGTGATTCCTTTCCGTTCTCTGAGTAGTTTTATTTTTTCACCAACCATAGTCTGAACACCTTCTTCAAAAAGTTTTATTATTCATTATAACGAACTAAATGTTTTTTATAAAATTAGCATATTTAAGAAAGATTCAGTAAACAGAAGGGATTCTTAGAAAAGTGTTCTTTATTAAGAATAAATGAAAGAATTCAGTATTTAGTGTTGGAAGTTATATCCTTTATACTAGGACTATCAGATCGATATAACGAACGAAAGGGGTGGAACCATGTATAAGAAGAATTGCCAGCGCTGCAGCCGATCCTCATTCAGCTCTACAGAAATGGGAGAATGGATATGTCCATCTTGCGGAAATGACCTCACAGCTTCTCCATTTTTCGATGCATCAAGTTTCATTCAAATTAACCAGAAGGTTGTCCCTCTCGAAAAAAAACTAAAGGCTTACAGTAAAACATTCCCATGTAGAACAACGATCGTTCGACAAAAATCACTCTAAATTATTTTAATTTACTGAAAATTAACGCGGTTTAGCAGAAATTGTAAAAATTTATAGGATAAAAGTTGCCCATCACAGCAAATTTTTACACAAAATAGGTTTCTCTTATTAGTATAATGGTTATAGTTAAATAACTGGTTAGCCAACGGGATAGTCAGACAAAGGCAAACTCATTGAAAGGTGAGGACGCAAAGTCACAGATCTAAGGCAGGATAATCGATTTTGCTATGATGGCTGGATTGCCTGAAATACTAAGAGTATTTTAGGAGGAGATTTTACAGTGGTGGAAAAAGAATTAGATTTGGAATGGATTAACTTGATCAAGGAAGCAATGTCAGTAGGGGTCACCAAAGATGAAATCCTAGAATACCTACATACGAATAGAGAAGAACGAAAAGTACTTGTAAAATAAAAAAGCTGTTCCCGGCGAAGGGAACGGCTTTTATTTTTGATTCAGTTTCCATTTATTAAATTCAATGAACTCACGGAACTGCTCTTTGCTGATACCGGAATCCATCGCCTGTTCAACAATGCTGACCCAGTCTGAATCAATATGCTTGTCTTCCACCGTGTCATATAGCAAAGAATCAACCGGAACATTCAACGCTGAAGAGATCTTCTCCAAAAATTGAACCGATGGATTCTTCTGTAAGTTTCTTTCAATCGAACTCAAATAAGATTTCGCAACTCCGGCTTTCTCAGCCAGCTCCGTCATCGACATCTTTCTCTCTTGTCTAAGCTTCTTCACTCGTTCCCCGATCATTACCGTTCACATCCTGTACGCATAATCATCCTAACCTTACTGCTATTATACCACAAAGTAAATACAGACTTTAGTGGAATTTGTCATTTTTTGTCTAAAAAAGTTCAGTTGCTGGTTTTGGAAGCAACAGCAAGCCTCGGTTTAGATTTCATCTTATCTTTAAATTCCTGAACCAAGCCAGTTCCCTGGAATCCTTTTTCAACAAGATCATCAAGCAGGAGCTCCGCATACTCATTCCGCTGCTTCTTCAATTTACCTTCAAACAGAATGCTTAAGTTAAAATCCATTGACTTAATGCAGCTGATCCTTGTCATGAACGCCGCCGGATCATTATCCGGATGGGAAATGACTACCTGAACTTCCAAATCATCCTCTTCCTGCTGGGCATCACGGAAAAAGTCATAATACTCCTTCTTCATGCAACCCTCGATCAGCCAGGTGCCTTTTTCATCTTCTTTATTAATAATTAAACCGTCCACTATTTCAATATCCTTAAGATCATCGTTTTCAACAACTTGAAGTGTGATTACTTTAAAGGTTTTCATGAACGATCCTCCATCTCAATAGTTTGTACAAATTATAACATATTGAAGATTCAAAACATAATAGGGCAATTATATCTCTTTCAAACAGAGGTGTTGATTTCCGCTCCAGGCACTCGCTTTCCTGGGGGCGGGCGGTGAGCCTCCTCGGCTTTGCCTGTGGGGTCTCACCTGTCCCGCTAATCCCCCAGGAGTCGAGTGCCTTCCGCTCCAATCAACGTCGTGGGAATATAATAATAATCTGTTACCACGACGATCATTCTCAGCGCACACTATGAAGAAATAATATTCGTGCTCTTCAAAATGAGAATGGATAGTAAAAACATTGATTAGCAGCAGGCGCTACTCTACGCGTTTTGCGTTGATGATGTAGCGCTCTTCGGTGCTTGATAAATATTCGAATGGATAACAGGTTGATAAAGTCAGGATCTCGTCTGGCGATGTAGTCTGGACTACTGACATATCATCTTCCTTTACGATGAACATCTCGTAAATTTCATATGTGAACTTTCCGCTCTCCATTTCTATATGAAGAAGGTCGCCTTCTTTTAAATCCCCCATCTTTTTAAAAACGGTGTCCCGGTGGCCGGCGAGAAAAATACGGTCCTGCTGGTTCGGCAGCTTTGTTGAAGAATAGTGGCCGACTCCTTTTTCCAGTTCCTCTTCATCTGTTCCTTCTATAATGGGAAGTTCTCGATCGAGGGCGGGAATGTCGAGGATACCGAGGACATCTCCTTGTTCGAATGAGTAACTACTTATAGAAGGTTCTTTTTCATTCTCACTGTCAGGTTGTTCTTTAGGAAGAACTTGTGCTTTGGCTTCCTGGAGAGCCTTGTCTTGGTGTTGTTTTTGTGAGTATAGTTGGTATCCCGCATAGCCAATTAAGCTGATACCGCCGACCAGCATGGCGATACTTAGAAATCTTAGTAGTTTATTAAACAAGTTAATACCTCCTAATAGTGGAAAATATCTAATTTTATTTTCACATAAAAAAGAATTATTGTGTATTTCTTTTTCTTTTATATTCATCTATAAAATCTAAACCTATTGAAATCAAGGGTTTCAGGTGATTTACAGGCTACTTGTTCTTAATAAAACACATAAAGTTCATTATAAATTACAAAATAGTAAGAAAACTTGAGATATTTCCAGAAAATTCATGTTTAATGTTCTTTTTAACGAAAAAACGACCGAATTTCGGGTTTTTCAAACTAATATAAATGTCCTATACTCACATTAATAGTTCGCTAAAGAGAACAAAACAGCGAACAAAACTTAATAGTTAAAGGAAGTTGAGGGTTATGAAAAAACATTTCACCAACTTCGTTCTTAAAACCTTACATAAAGCAAAGCGTTCACTAAAAAGGACGGACGAGGGAGGGAGAACCATTAGATACTCTCGATTCAGGAAGTTTAGAAGGAAAAACAAGGGGTTAAGTGTTTTTGCTCAGGTGATTGCAATTTGGTACCTTGGGATGTTTGCTGCTACATATTTCACTAGTGATACTGGAGCTTACTTTAATGATGTTGAGAGTATTTCAGGAACAATTTCAGCCGCAGCAGATTATTGTGCTGAAGCAGAAGAAGATAGTGAATTTTGGAAAAAGTATTGTGAAGAGTTAAGCAACAAGCATGATAATTCAGGAATAGGAAATGGTCCAGATACTTCAGATCAAGATACTGGAGAGGGAACAGATCCCGACAACCCAGGTCATAACAAGGATGACTGTGATGATCATACAAGTGCCAATTGCTCTGAAAAGAAAAAAATCTCAAATCTAAAAGAGAATCATACCAGCAACTCAGTTACATTAACTTGGAGTAACCCAACCTTCCAAAAATTCACCTCAGTAACAGTCTTTAGAGATGGAACAGAGGTAAGTAAAAATATTGTTAACGGCCAGTATGAGGATGAAGCTCTTCAACCTTCAACTAGATACTCCTATAAACTAGTAGCCTTTGATAAAACAGGTGAAGAAATGGACGAATCCATCATAGAAGTAACAACAACAGCAACAACGGAACAACCTGAAGAGGAAACAAGTAAAGACCAAACGGAGGAACAGCCTGCTGGAGTAGATTCTGATGAGACACAAACAGATACCACGGCTCCTGCAGAAGTTACAAACATTAAGACACAGAGCAATGGTGCCAACATAACCTTTAACTGGATAAACCCAGCTGACTCTGATTTCGCCTATGTAAAGATTTATTTAAATGGAAACGAAGAGCCTATTGAAAAAGAAGTAACAGATATAACAGTATCAATAAAACAAAAACCAAAGGAGAAAGCGACGTATAGAATCACAACAGTAGATACTTATGGCAATGAATCCCCTGGTACATTAGTGACTGTCAATCAATAATTGGTTAATTTACTAAATTAACTTAACTGAAAGGTGATAAAAATGAATACAAAAAAAATAATGAAGATCAGTAGTAATATAGTCAGTATCGTGCTATTCATAGTTTTAGTTTTTATGATATTTGTGGTTATTTCTTCAAAGGCTTCTGGAGGAGAGCCCCAATTTCTAGGATACCAACTTAAAACTGTTTTATCTGGATCGATGGAACCAACCTTTAAAACTGGATCAATTATTGCTGTCAAACCAGTTGAAGATCCAACTAGCTTGAAAAAAGGTGATGTCATTACTTTCATGCAACAGGACAACAACATAGTTACCCATAGAATTACAGATGTAATAGAAAATGGAGATCAAACAATGTACCACACCAAAGGGGACAATAACACTGATCCCGACACAAATCCAGTTTTGGCTCCAAATGTATTAGCAAAGTATACCGGATTCACTATTCCATTCTTGGGATATTTCATAGATTTTGCAAAATCAAGTAAAGGTACTGCAATACTCTTAATAGTTCCAGGTATTCTACTGCTAGGGTATTCAGGATTCTCAATCTACTCAGCATTAAAAGAGCTTGATAAGAGTCAATTAAAAGAAGATGCACAAAAAACAGCTTAATCTTGGTTGTACTCCTTATAAAAATATAAGGGTTCAATATATAAACTACATACCTTCAAAAATGAAGGCAAAATTAGGAGGAGAAATTATTATGACAATTAAAAAGAAATTAGGTTTGGGAGTAGCATCAGCGGCATTGGGTTTATCTCTAGTAGGTGGCGGAACTTGGGCAGCATTTAATGACACGGCGACGATTAATAACCATTTTGCTGCTGGAACACTTGATCTGGAAGTTGGTAAAGTTGCTACTAAAGCAATTAACTTTGACTTAACAAATATGAAGCCAGGAGATAGTGTTAAAAGAGTATTTGAATTAAAGAATGCCGGAACTTTAGCCATCAAAGAAGTTTTACTAGATACTACTACGGATAACTTTGATGGTGGAACGGATTCACTTGAATCAGAATTCCTTTCTCAATTTGAAATCGATATCTTCCAAATTGACAATGAAGATGACGCTTCAAATAACTACCCTAAGGGAACCTTAGTAGAAAATAATCAAACTCTTACTTTAGCAGACCTTGTCAATAATACTTACTCTGGTAAAGTAAAAGCAAAATATCTCTCAAATGGAAAAATTAATCTAGCACCACTGGCTGTTGACCCGGGAGAGGAAGGATATAGAGGTATTCCAAATTCTCCAGTTGACTCCGATAAAGTTGTGATTGAAATCCGCTTTAAAAACGATCCAGATAAAGTGGCTGGAACTAATGAATATGTACAAAACAAATACATGGATGATAGTGTTGACTTCTTCTTCAACTTAGAAGCAACCCAGTGGAGTGGCGTAGAAGTCCGTTCCCAAGATGGAAATGGGAAAGTGAATAATGGTGTTCAAGGCTCTGCAGACGATACAACCACTCCGGTAACACAACCAAATCCAAGAACAACTGGCGATGATACACACACGGAAGAAGTAACAGACTGATATTAGTTAGCAATACAATGTAGGAAAGGCGGTTTATGCCGCCTTTTCTTATAAAAAGAGGGATATAATGAAAAAATCTTTCTACATGTCACTGGTTTTATTCATACTATTTTTAATACCCGCGGAAGCCTATGGAGAGACAAATAATCCTTTAGACATTTCTACAAGTCCTCACAAGATACTTTTTGATCTGACGAACCTTAAACCTGGAGATACGATGTCACGTGAACTACTAATAGAAAATAAAGGTGAACAAGAATTCGATTATGTTCTCTCTAATAAATTCTTAGAAGGGTCAAAAGAATTTTATAGTCATTTATTACTTACCGTTTCGGATGGAAAAGGAGTAGTTTACGATGGAAAGCTAAAAGATTTCTCAGAGCTGCCTTCTCGATCTTTAAAGATTTCCAATCAAGAGACTTTGCTTTTTAAAGTAGAAGTACCATATTACTTAGATAATGCTTATCAAGGTTTAAGCTGTGACTTCGAATTCAAACTATATGTAGAGGGCACACTGGGCGGTGTCCTACCAGCAGACGGTCCTAAACTCCCTGCTACTGCTACAGATATATTTCAAACCTTGTTAATAGGAGCGATACTTTTGATTTCAGGAATAACCCTGTTTAAGTATCAAAGCAGTAGAAAATTAAACATACAAAAAGATTGAAGGCATTGATCGTGAAAAAAACTCAATGCCTTCATAGTATTGTAACTACAAAATTTTCGTTGAAAATTCAGTTTGTTGGGTATTCTTTTAACAAACAGTTGTAAAATATAAATGTATCAAAAGCAGGTGCTACAATGAAAACCCTACTTCATCTTTTAGCATTACTTAACATCCTCGATGCACTAATAACCCTAATAGGCTTAAAGGGTAATCACATAGAAGAAGCTAACCCCCTTATGGGGAGCCTGTATACCACTCATCCATTACTATTTCTATTCACCAAGCTATCCCTTTCAGCGATTTTATATCTTGTTATCTACTATGATCATTTCCCAAAAAAGAAATGGTTCACGGCTCTAACCTATACTGCTGCCACCCTCTATACATTTACCCTCATCCTACACTCCATCTGGATCACCCAAGCTTTAACACATTAACGCAAAGAGGGATTGTCCCTCTTTGCGTTAATGTGTTAAAGGATAGAAAAATTTTATTTTCCTTATTATTGCTTTTTGAATTCTTCTCTTGTGTGAAAACCATGTTTTCACATTTATAAAACCAGTTTTTCTGTATTTTTATCCTTCTAAATTAATTATTCCTCTATTTTACATTCCGAACCAAACCGTCTATCCTATACTTACCAACGAAAGAAAAGAGGTGAGAGAAAACATGATAAACCAAGTCACGTTGGTAGGAAGATTAACAAAAGATCCCGAGATGCGTTACACGTCCGAGGGGAAGGCGGTGTTGAATGTGACGCTGGCGGTGAACCGGCAATTCAAAAATCACGAAGGAGAATATGAAGCGGATTTTGTGCTGTGTACGATGTGGAAAAGGGCTGCTGAAAACACGGCGCGGTACTGCAATAAAGGTTCTGTTCTAGGTGTAGTGGGACGCATCCAGACCAGGAATTATGATAATGAACAGGGGAAACGCACATATGTAACAGAAGTTGTGGCGGAACAGGTGAAGTTCCTTGATACGAAGCCAACGAAGCCGGCTTCTAAGCAAAAGCCGCAGGCGAAACAGCCGGAAGTGGAGAAGGCCATTCCGGTATTCTAAAAAATAGTCAGTTTGGTTTGTGATTAAATGAGAAGGAGCCTATCCTTTATGAACAGAAATGACTCATTAGAACGATTAATTGAAGATCTCATAAGAAAGCTTGCGCGGGCAAATGTTGAACTCTATTACTTATCGCAACGAGTGGAACTGCTGGAAAAACAACTATCACCTGATAAGCCTCAAAAAGTAAAAAAGACATTTTCCTTTGTTTCCAACACCTCTAAAGTTAACTAGCAAACGTTTCATTTCAAAAACCTGATTGAACAACCTCGATTCATACTTCTAGTCACCCTCCTATATAGAAAGTTAATCTGCATATTATACTTCGAACTATTTCTTCACTTTTTGCCAGTTCACTATGAGCTGGCTTTTTCTTATGAATTGGCGCCTCAACTCTTTAAAGCACTAAAAGGGCCTGGCCCTCTTAGTGCTTTAAAGGGTTAAAGGAACCATGAAAAAACTCAAACTGCCATCTGGGCAGTTTGAGTTGAAGGTGTTATTCCAACGACAACAAGCTGTGCAAATCCCGGTCGGAAAGTTCTGTCATCCACTGATCGCTTTGGATGATTTCATCATTCAATGCCTGTTTTTTCTCAAGCATCATGTCAATTTTCTCTTCCAACGTACCGGAAGCAATCATTTTATGGACATGGACGAAACGGCTCTGCCCGATACGGTAGGCCCTGTCGGTTGCTTGGTTTTCGACGGCCGGGTTCCACCAACGGTCATAGTGGACGACATGGTTGGCAGCGGTCAGATTCAAACCGGTTCCCCCCGCTTTCAATGACAACAGGAATACCGGGAACTCTCCATTTTGGAATCGCTCCACTAGGGTATCTCGCTGAGTCTTGCTCATGCTTCCATTCAGGAACGGAACATCGACGCCGAACTTCTCCTTCATGACGCTTTGGATCATCTCCCCCATTGAAATGTACTGGGTGAAAATCAGGCAGGCTTCACCGGAATCCAGGACGGCTTCAACGATATCCGTAAGCTTCCGCATTTTCTCCGAGCGTTTTTCGATATTCAATGGCTGTGGCTCTTTCAAGTAAAGAGCCGGGTGATTGCAGAGCTGTTTCAAGCGGTTGAGCATCTGCAGGACAAGTCCTTTTCGCTCAAAGCCGCTCAATGTTTCAAGCTGGGCAAAGGTATCTTTGATGAGCTGCTCATAAAGGGATGCCTGCTCAGCCGTGAGTGCACAGTATTCTTTTTGCTCGATTTTATCCGGCAGGTTGAGTTCGACCTCGGGATCCTTTTTCGTACGGCGCAATAGGAATGGCCTGATTTTTGCCTGAAGTTCTTTTACTTTCTTTTCATTTTCCTCTTTTTCGATGGGAAGGATATAGCTCTTTTGGAACTGCGTGAATCCTCCGAGATAACCGTGATTTAAGAAATCGAATATCGCCCACAGTTCTGACAAGCGGTTCTCCATTGGTGTTCCTGTTAAAGCAATGTGATGCTTTCCTTCAAGTTTTCGGATCGCCCGTGATTGTTTCGTGTTGGCATTTTTGATATTCTGCGCTTCATCAAGGGCGATTGCCGTCCACTCAACCGTTTCCAGCTCTTCAAAATCCAGATGGGACAATCCGTATGAAGTCAGGACGACATCGGCATCGAGTATCGAGCGTCCGAATTCGATGCCTTTATTGCGGTTGGGGCCATAGTGCAATTTTACCTTGAGATCAGGCGCGAATTTTTCAAGTTCGCGCTGCCAGTTTCCAAGGACGGAGGTCGGTGCGATGATCAGTGATGGCGCATTTGGATTTTCCTTCTCTTTTACCTCTTGCAAATAAGTGATCAGCTGTACCGTTTTTCCGAGTCCCATGTCATCGGCAAGGCAAGCGCCGAACCCGTATCTTCGTAAAAACAGCATCCAGCTCATGCCTTGCTGCTGGTAAGGGCGCAGTTCTCCTTGGAATTCAGCAGGTGTCGGTACAATCGGTACTTCTGCCGTATTCGTCAGGGTATCGATCATTTTTTTCATCGAGCGGTTCAAGTCGATTTGAATCTTGGCGAATTCATAAGGATCATAGTCGTCATCGTCCAGCATATCTTCGTCCTCATCACGGGGAACGAGCTGCTGTTCCAACATATCCTGAATTGAAATGCCTTCCTGTTTCGCCTTGCTCATCAGTTCCTGGATGCGGCGGATCATCCCCGGATCGAGTTTCATCCATTGGCCGCGGATTTTGACCAGGCGCCGCTGATCGTCGACAAGCCGTTGGAAATCATCTTCGGAAAGCTCCATTCCGTTCATTGACAGTCGCCAGTCAAAGTCGAGCACGGCATTCAAACCTACAAAGGAAGGACGGTAGGAACTGTCAGTGTTCTTGACTTTGGCTTTGACCGTCATCTGGGCATCCTTCATCGCTTGCCACCACGCCGGGAGCAGGATTTCGATGTCGAGGTCGAGGAACTTTTCGCTCAGAACGGTCAGGAAATCCCATGCATCATGCTCATCCAGCGAGTTCCGGATTTCGCCGCCCTGGTCCAGAAGCGGAAGCATTTTCATCCAGCGGTTCTGCTCTTGTTTCACTGTTTCTAAATGAGTTTTATAGGAAGGAGGAAGCCGGTCGTTCCCAAGGGAATACACTTTTTCTGTCCTTTTTTTATCGCGGAGAAACGTTTCCAGTTCCCACGGGTCATGCTCTTCCAATGGCTCTGTCAGGCGCAGCCCCAGCGTGAACGGAGTATCATCTTCTGTAAGGCCGACCCACTCACTCCATTTTTCTTCATCAAAATAGGCCTGGAGTTCTTCCGGGGTCAGCGTGCTCTCTTCTAATTTTTTCAAGCGGGTGAAAAGATGCTCGCTTCCTCCGGAGGAAAGGGACTGCCGCACGGACCGTTGATACCAGTCGGATACGAATTCTTCAGTGGATTCTTCACCGATATCCTCCTGCCAGAATTCTTGCGGGAAGTTATCCCATATTTCGTCTGGAACATGGAAAGACAGTCCACTTTCAGCCATTTCTTCAAACCGGGGAATCCACTTTCCTTCCAAAATCGAATCATAAATGACCGGTGCCGCTGCAAGGCACTTCTGGCCGAGCTCATCCCAGTGCCACTCAATCATGCCGCTGAAGGATTCGTTAGCAAATAAGAGAAGCAGCTCCCAGCTCGTGACTTCGATTCCTTTTCTTGTGCTATGTTCTTTCGGAAGAACCATGGTCCCGTAATAGCTTTCTTCATGCCAGAGGAAAAGCTGGCCTTTCCAGTCATCGACGGGGACTTCAAAGCCGCTGTCATTTTCGCAGTAAAGGAAGAAGCGCCCGTTATCCATTGGCTCAACAAATACGTGCAATAAGCGAGTTTTAAGCATCGATCAGCTTCCCCTTTCTGCATTCTTCGTGGAACGCGCGCAGGCGTTTTGTTTTTTCTAAAATAAGATCTAAGTAAGTTTGGAACTGATCCTGTTTCTTCAGTTTTTTATAGAGCGTTCGCAGTCTCTTTAAATATTTGACGGCCTGCTTATAATTGTCGCGGTTGCGTCCCGAAAGGTAAAATTCAATCCCTTCGTGGTAGAGGGGGAGGACCAGCTGCGGCGCTGCCTTGGCAGCGGTCTTGAGCCCCAGGTTTTCCATCTCCCTGAGGTCGTATCCGACAAAACGCTGAAGCTCGACCCATTCGCGGTACGATTTTACGCTGAGAAGGAACTCATTGTACCAGAAATAGCTGTATGGCAGGAGAGCGACAAGCAGCTTCTTGAGCAGGGCTGGTTCGTTCTCCGTCATCCAGTCGATCGGCAGCGTTCTGAGAAACCACCGTGAAAACGCTGTGCTCTCATATGAAGGCAGGCTGTTCACATAGGAGGGTACCTTTGGCAGGATGCTTCTTAGAAAGAGAGCGCCCTGTTCATATTTTTTATTTTGAAAAAGCTGTTCCAGCCAGAAGTCGGAGTAAGGAACAATGCTCGGTCCCATTTCTTCGATTTCCTTGGTTGCCAGGTCGTTATCCTCGAGCAAAATATACTGGTGCAGCAGGGCAAGCGAGTAAAACAGGTCTTCGGGCTTGCGTTCATCTTCGAGCCTTGCCACTTCAGCCTGGCGCCATGCCTTCTTTTTGAACAGGTAGTACCAAAGGAAGCGGTAGATCTCTGCTTTCGCCAGCGTGCTGTTCTCGGTTGAGGATGCCAGCTCTTCCGTCCGGTTCTTTAAAAATTCAATGAAAGGATCGAATCTGAATGGCATGGCATGGACGGACAGCTGCTTGACACTGTCGAACATTTCATCGACTAGAAACTCGTAAAGACTTGGGTCCTGTTTTTCTCCTTTATAAAACATCACCATCCGGTCAATGTTTTGAAAAAGAAAGAACGATGCATACAGCTGATAAAGCGGCTTCCACTCCCGTTCAAACGGCGCATCCTTCATCAGGCGGCGGAAGAAGTTCTGGATATGTAAGTCGAGCAGATGGGAATTGCGGTGAAAAGCCTCCTTATCCCACTGTTTAAGCTGATACTGAAGAAACTCCCACCATTCCTCAGGAGTATCCCCGCGCTGCTTACGTTCATTCAGGAGATCACTCGCTTTTTTTATGCTGCCTTCATGCTTTTTGAGGATATCCTGCAAATTCGGCTTTTCGCCAGTGGATGGTTCAGGGTCCTTTTTGTTCGCAGCGGTGCGCCATTCATGAATCCAATTGGTGACAGGGTT
Organism: Bacillus sp. AK031; assembly: GCF_053903065.1. NCBI lineage: Bacteria > Bacillati > Bacillota > Bacilli > Caryophanales > Bacillaceae > Bacillus > Bacillus sp. AK031. The sequence goes on from NZ_CP096424.1 coordinate 249,291, forward strand.
AGTTTTACTGTAAACCGCCAAAAACGCAGCCATGCGGTGGCGGCACCAGAAGGCTTCCGGACACGAACATTTGCTGAGCCGCGGAAATTCCATTTCAAGCGTTACCTTGACTGGGGTGACATCCTGGACGTCCCCGGTGATACTGTCATCATGAAACTTCAGGTTGGAGACAAGGTTCTGCCGGTACAGCAGCAAACCTTTTTGAACATATTTCTGCTTCTCGCTGCCATAGGGAAGCTGCTGCAATAGGTATTCACTTAGAGGTCCCAGTTTCTCCTGTAATTCCGTTGCGTTCATATCGTTAAGCCGCCTCCCGTCTGATTCCGTTCAAAATTTAACCATTCTTTTATTATAACGCAAATCAAACCGAAAATGGAGAGGGCCGGACATCCAATTGGATGTCCGGCCATTTAAGGTTTAAAGTGGAAAGGGTACTTTAGTACTTTAAAGCGCGAAGAGGGACAGTCCCTCTTAGTGCTTTAAAGCATTAAATCAACTCACTCTATATGGATATAGAAGGTATCGCCGTTGTAGACGTTGACGGCTTTGAGCTCGATTTGTTCTCCGTTGCGGATCATGATGTTTTTGTTTTCTGGGAACTCCAAGGTCTCCTGGCCATTCTTTGCGACAAATTTCGGGTTGTGACTGTCACGAGTGTCGATTTTTGTCTCATACCCGCGCTTCCCATAGTACTCCTTAGCATCCACATACCAGCCATCAAACCTGTCAAGTTCCAGTCCAAGGTAATCAGATACAGCCTGTGCCAGGTCGGTGTTCTCATGAAGACCCGTCGGTTTCCCGGGTCCATAAGCATAAAGGAATACGTCTTCTCCTGTGTGGCCATGGGTGGTGAAGCCGAGGGATGCCCGCTTGCTGAGCATCGCTGACATTTCCCCTTCAAGCTCCGTGACGGTCAAGGCTTTTTCGACTCTGCAGTATTCTTTGTCGCTGTACTCCTCGAGCCCGTAGGAAGCCATGATATCCTTCAGGTTGGATCGGTCATCCTTCAGTTGAGAAGATGCACCTTTCACTGTCAATTTGGCTTTCTTCAAAGGTGCCAGGAAGTTTTCTACAGGTTGATCATAATAGTCTTTATCGGTTGTCCCATTGCCAATTGTAAGCCCGCTGTTCCCATGATCGGTCACAGCGATCACCAATGTATTTCCGTCCGACTTAGCAAATTCGACAGCTTCACCAACTGCCTCATCAAACGCCAAAACCTCACTGATCATCCCGACCGGATCATTTTTATGGGCCGCCCAGTCGACCTTGCTTCCTTCCACAAATAAGAAAAAGCCGTTTTCCACTTGTGAGAGGTGGCCAATGGCAGCTCCTGTCATTTCCTTCGAAGAAGGTTGTTCCGGCAGCAGCTCCTTCCGGTCAAAATCATACGCCATATCTTCATCCGCAAAACTGCCCCAGAGCCTGCCGCCGCCTGACGAACGAGCACCAAGCAAATCGCTCCTGTTCTCAACCAGCCGATAGTCCTTTTCCTCCATGACTTCAAGTAAATCCTCGTCATCCAACCGCGCAGATTCTTTCGTCTTCAGCATCCCGTCATCATTGGCCATTTCTCGTTCCTTGCCGGTATGAAGCCAGGCGAGCCCGCCGCCTAACACGACATCGATTCCCTGATATACCTGCTGCTCGGCAATATCGCTGAATTCATCGCGGTTTTTCACATGAGCAGAAAACGCTGCAGGTGTGGCATGCTGGACAGGTGAAGTCGAAACAATCCCGGTTCCCAATCCCTTCAGGCGGGCGGCTTCAAGTATATTGACAGCAGGCCGCGAAGTCTCGTCATCCGGCACCATGCCGATATAGTCCGCATTGGTTTTGAAGCCCGTCGCCATTGCCGTACCTCCGGCAGCCGAATCCGTAATCGCCGACTGGGCGGAGTATGTCCGCACGCCTCCGGTCAGAATGGCATCCAGAGCAAGCGACCCGCCTTTATACCAACGTGCCAGGGTGACGATATCCGAATTCGTTCCATCCATGATCATGAAGATGACGTTCTTCTTCGCCGGTTTAGCTAAAATGCAGGAGGGAGGGGTAACAAAAAAAACGAAAGACAATAATAACAGCACAATCAGTACGATTTTAATTCTTTTCATAAAAGCCTCCTATAACCTCAGTCACCGTTATTATTAGATAGGCTGTTTTTTCTATACAAAAACGCCGTACCCTTTAAGGCAAGGCGCAAAGTTTTTTATTTCCTTTCAAGAATCCCCAAGAGGATGTTTTCTAGAATTGTATGGCTATCCGCTCTCGTAATCGCGGTAACCGTCAGCCTGTCAAAATCAACCGGCGTCACAAACGTTGAGCCTGCTACTACAAAGGAATCTGGATCTGTTACATAGAATTCATCCTTCTTCAAGCCCTTCTGAATTTCGACTCTTCCCTCGGATTTCATGCCAACGGTAACTTTTCTTTTTTCCAGTTTTCCTTCATCAGTCAGGACCAGCATGTATTTTTTCAGTCCGTCTTTAAGAAGGCTGTCTTCAGAAACGGTCAGGACATCCTTCGCTTCCTCGGTAATGATTGAAAGGGAGACATGGTATCCTGGACGCAGAGTTTCTAATTCCTGTTCTTCTGCAAATTCAATTTTAAAAGGATAGGAGCTCGAGCCTTCTTCTGTAATGGTATCTGAAGGAAGAGCGGCAACGTCTGAAACAAAGCCTTTCAACTTGTCTTTTACAGCCGATGAATGGATGAGCGCTTGCTGGCCTTCTATCACCTTCAGCGTTTCCTGTTCATTCAGGTTTCCCTCGACGACAGGGGAGGTAGAGGAAATGGCGATGATCGGGTTGTCCAGTTCGCGGGATACCTTTTTCACGACACCATCCAGGACGCTTTGGACCGTCAATTCGGTTTCATACGATCTTAAGTCATCCAGCTGTCTTTCAAAGTTGTCAATTTTGTTCTCCAGACGTTCAACTTCCAATTCTTTAGCGGCCATTTCCTGTTCAACGAAGTAGTCGATTTCCAGTGAACTTGCCTCCATGCTTTCATCGGGAGGGAATTCTTCAGAAGCCGTCGTCCTCGGGGCTCTTGTATCAGAGCTGGAAGGCCTTAAGGAACGCAGATCGCTGATATGATCCTCAATGCTGTCAATTTCATCCTCCAGCTGCTCGATTTCCGATTCCAGGTAATTTTCCTGCCTTAGCGTATCCTCTGCTTCATAGGTGAAAAGGTCTGTTCCTGCGGTAACTTCGTCGCCTTCTTTAACCAGAAACTCTTTAAACGTACCGTAGCTGTCATCAAAGTAGACGTAGCTTTCTTCAGCAGGAGCGAGAACAGCCACCTTTTCCAAGGAGTTTTGCAGGTCGCCGGTTTTGATGGTCTTCCATTCTGAGATGAAAGAATTCCGGTCGATCTTGCTGTCTGCTTTTTCGATTAAATAGACATTTGCAGCGATGAACATGAGACAAAGAACCGCCGCAGTATATAGGATTTTTTTATTCATGGATGTTCACCGCCTTTACACTAAAATCGAGAAGTCTATATAGGCTAAAAATGCTGTAATGCACCAAAATAACAGGTTGATAAGGATGACCCACAGCAGGATCATGCCGTTTTTCTTTTCAGTCAGCCATTTCAAGCCGGCAAACTGTATAAACATTGCCCATAGTTTAAAAAGGGAAATGCTGCCGAGGAAGTACTTCAGCCATTCATTATCTGTCAGTGACTGCCCGATAACTCCCAGCGCAAGTGGTGATGAATACCAGTTTAAAGACAAGAACGTGAACAGCGGCAGATACGCCAGTTTTTCCAGCAGTAAAATGAGAAGTATAACTCCTTGCAAGACAGCCAGTTTCTTGAATTCTGCTTCGGACAATGTCCAGAAAAGAAGGGCGGGAATGAAAAGGATAACAGCCCCATACAAAAGCCCCAACACCAGCCTGCCCAGTAAAAAGTAAAATTTATGCAGTTCAAAATCCATTGATTCTAATGCCGTCAATTCTTTCGAAAGGGGGACCGTACCCCAGCCGAACGCGGCGTTTATTCCGAAAACGAGCATTGATAAAAAGAATAATAGAATAATGTTTTTTGTAAAACCTTTTAATATCTCTGATTCTCTTAATTGATAAAAATATATAGAAGGATGCAATAATCCTTTGAACAGCCTGACTTCATTCATGTATGTATTCCCCCAATGGTTTCTAATCCCTCCACTTATTTTATCGGAAAAGCGTGAACTTTTCCATAAATTGTAGAAATATAATACAAGAGTACGAAAAAAGGGCTCCCTATGAGAGGAGACCCCCAATTTGAGGTTAAATTGAATAAGTCAGAAATGTAACCCCGGCAAAAAAACCAATCATAAGAATGAAAATCGTAAAATACATGATCCATTTTTGCCGTATTTTTTTCACCTTGATTTCCTCAGGTGTCAAAAATTTCATAGAATGATCCTACTTTTTGGCGGCTGGCTGATATAGTGAGCGCAGGCCCACTTTAGTCCCTTTAGCTTTGCGTCGTTATTTTTCAATAACTTTGCCTTTTTCTTTCAGACTCTTATTCTATCGACACTAACACTAATTATTTTATAGGAAATAAGTCGGTTTTTGTCAGAAATTATTTTTCCATGGTTTTCATTAGGGAGGACAGCTTATTGAAGAAACGTTCCTGCTTCTTTTGATCATAATAAGAAGCTGTTGAGATCAATTTCCTTAGATCCGGATAATCTTTTAGCATACTTATGGCGCGTTCTAATTCACTGTCTTCAAAGTTTTCTCGTAAAACCATTGGAGACCCGTCGCGATTTTCTGAAAAGGGAGTGCCAACCACCATATCATATAGTTGCTGAGGTGAAAGTTGATAAAGCTTGACCATATTGCTCAGCACATCATTCGGAAGTCCTCTTTTTCCGCGTTCATATTGGGAAAGGGAGCTCTTGCTTATATTTAAACGCTTCGCAGCTTCTACTTGTTTCAGGTCCAAAACTTCTTTTCGATAATATTTCATTCCTTCATTCAAAGCCATAGTATCACCTGCAATCTACTCATAGTTGTAAATAACATAACTAATAAACAGGTGAAGAAATCAAAAGTTAACAAAATGTTAATCTTAATAAGTTTACATTTTGTTAACTTTAAAAAATAAACCACAATTATACATTTTTTTCCTATATAGTAAATTACAGGGTGAAAATAGTCCTATTTTGTCAAAAATTGAATAGTAGGAGGAAAAGATGAAAAAACAGGTAATGCTGCTTAATTGTTTGCACAGGGATGGTCGGCCAGCGGATGTGAAGGATTTTTATTTAATATTTAGAGGGAAGTTTACTGATGAACCCTTTTTGCTCACTTCTATAAGGAATTTTTCATTAGCAATGAAGAGTTTAACCTATAGTGAAAGTTCGTTAAGAACCTCCGGATTTTTAAGCTTTTTACAAATACCGTTGACTAACTCAACTCAGTTTTTATTGAGGGCTGATATCAATGGCTATAAAAGTATCCTGGTTTTATCAATTAAAGACAACACAATACAGTTGAAACCGGCAACCGTCTTTGATGAATTAACAGAAGAAATGTTCACCCATATCCTTACCTGTTTTACATTGAAAAGAAAAAATAAATATATATCGTTTTTGTTACAGCCGCACAAAGACAAACCCTTAAAAAGCAGCAACCATCCGCTAGAAAACGACAATAGCTCCGTAAAATTTGTAAAAAAACCGCATTTTCCTAATACTTTCACATAAAATCCAAATATTGTATTTACGAAACTTGTAGCTTTCTGGTAGAGTATGTATATTCATTAAGTTTAACATTCTGCAAGATTGGTAAATACAATAATACAGACAGGTATATTAGGAGGTAATCTTTTGCAACAAGATCCAACCAGGGAACAGCAGCAGCTACTCAATCTCATGCAAAAAGCCTTTGACAAAGCAAAACACACAAACATGGATGCTTCCAAAATGGTAAGCTGGCTACAAAAAGAATTGCAAACTGAATATACATTCGCAAAAGAAAAAGCGCTTTAGGCTTGCAAAGTCCAAAAGTGCTTTTTTTAATTTTTATGTAAGCGCTTTACCGCTTTAAAGCCCGAAGAGGGACAGTCCCCCTTAATGGATTAACGTTGTAACGCGGCAGTGTGCTAAGGGGGACTGTCCCTCTTAGCTCGCTAATGTATTAAAGTGTTTTTGTCCATAAAGCAGGAAACAGGCATGGCGGGCAAGAAAGTATAAGGGTATCCAAATTTGAAAGGAGTGCTTTAATGCCAAGACAGCCCCGAAACTGGTCTCCAGGTTCAACGTACCATATCATGATGCGCGGGAACCGAAAGTCCGTCATATTCCACGAATCAAAAGACTACAGGAACTACCTGAACCTTCTCCAACGATCCTCCAAGCAAAATCCATTTCTGCTCCACTCATACTGCCTGATGAACAACCATATCCATCTGCTGCTCGAAACGATCCAAGCCTCTCCAACGGTTATCTTCCAGCAAATCAACACCTGCTATGCGATGTATTACAACAAAAAATATAATGCAGTCGGACACCTCTTCCAGGACCGATTCAAAGCAAAACACGTTGACACAACCTCCTATCTGCTGGGTGTCAGCAAATACATCCACCTAAACCCTATTGAAGCAAACCTCGTCAGACAGCCTGAACTCTACCCTTGGAGCAGCTACTCCTCTTATTACCATCAACAAGACAATCCATTGATTCACACTGAAAAAATCCTCTCCTTCTTTCCTGAAGCACCATCAACCCATTACAACGAATTCATCCGGAGAAAGCTCACTTACAAAGAAAAGGAAGAAGCAGAAACCTTTCTGAGGCCATGAAGAACGCTTTAGTCCTTTAACGTATTAAGAGGGACAGTCCCTCTTAGCGCTTTAGCGCGTTAATAATCTACCAATCTAAGTTTCTAAAATATCCCTCTAATGCATTGACCGCCCTCATAAAAACACATACAATGATGGTAAGTTATTAGTAAATTCAGATATTGAAGGTGCGGAAGCCATGAGAATAGTAGATCAACACCGCATTGGGAAAAGCGCGCTCCTTCTTCTTTTAATGGAAGAAGATGAAAGCGATGTCAACGCTCAATTCAATGAATTGAACTGGAAGTATTGCACAGGCAAGGTCGGTTCGATGAATGTCCAGAAGATTGTTGCGGCCATTGAAACAGCGGCGAAACGGAATAATATCGTCAGAGAAGATCTCTACAGGGAGATGCACTCGCTGTACCATGCCACGATGGAAGCCATTTCCGGCGTTACCCGCGGGCAGAACCAGCTTGGTGAAATCCTGAGAACGGTCGGGCTGAGGTTCTCCGTAGTCAGAGGAACCCCCTATAAAAACGCCGAAGAAGGCGAATGGATCGCAGTAGCGCTTTATGGCACAATCGGTGCACCGATCAAAGGCCTTGAACATGAAACCATCGGCCTCGGAATCAACCATATTTAATATGTAAGAGCCTATAGTGATAAGAAATCAGGAGGCTCGATGACAAGCTTATTTGTCGTCGAGCCTCTTTTTGTTTGTTAAAGACAGATAAAACTCTAACTCTTTAACACTTTAAAGCGCTAAGAGGGACAGTCCCTCTCAATGCTTTAAAGCGTTAAAGGGTGCGTATCAAAAAACTCATAAAGGGTGAATAAAATGATTGAACTAACAGGACATACATTGACATTGGAACAAGCAAAAAAAATCATCTATCAAAATGAAAAAGTATCAATTTCGAAAGCAAGCCTCCAAAAAGTAAAACAAAGCCGTGAAGCGGTGGAAAAAATTGTCCGTGAAAAGAAAATCGTCTATGGAATTAACACAGGATTCGGGAAATTCAGCGACGTCCTCATCGACCAGGAACATGTCGAAGAGCTTCAATTGAACCTGATCCACTCCCATGCTTGTGGAGTAGGCGATCCATTCCCTGAAAAGGTATCCCGAGCCATGCTCCTTTTAAGAGCGAACGCCCTCCTGAAAGGCTATTCCGGCGTCAGGCCAATCCTGATTGAAACACTTATCGAACTGCTCAACAAGCAAATCCACCCGGTCATCCCGCAGCAGGGATCGCTGGGAGCAAGCGGAGACTTAGCGCCTCTGTCTCACCTGGCACTCGCGCTGATGGGGGAAGGAGATGTTTTTTACCATGGCGATGTCCAGCCGACTCTGCCGGTACTCTCCAAAGAAGACATCATGCCGATTACGCTTCAGGCAAAAGAAGGCCTCGCCCTCATCAACGGAACGCAGGCGATGACCGCAATGGGCGTGATCAATTATATAGAAGCAGAGCAGCTCGCCTACCAGGCTGAAATGATCGCTTCCATGACAATTGAAGGCCTCCAAGGGATTACGGATGCATTTGACGAAGACATCCATATCGCAAGGGGCTACCGCCAGCAAATCGAAACCGCAGAGAGAATTCGCAACCACCTGGAAGGAAGCCGCTTGACCACAACTCAAGGCCAGCTCAGGGTCCAGGATGCTTATTCCTTACGATGCATCCCGCAGGTCCACGGAGCCTCCTGGCAGGCCCTGGATTACGTAAAAGAAAAGCTCGAAATCGAAATGAATGCGGCGACCGACAACCCGCTCATCTTTGAAGACGGTGAAAAAGTCATCTCTGGAGGCAACTTCCACGGCCAGCCGATTGCCATTGCCATGGATTTCATGAAAATAGCGATTGCCGAACTGGCAAATATCTCAGAAAGAAGGGTGGAAAGGCTCGTCAATCCGCAGCTCAATGACCTGCCGCCTTTCCTGAGTCCGGAACCGGGTCTTCAATCAGGAGCGATGATCATGCAATACTGTGCGGCCTCACTCGTATCGGAAAACAAGACACTGGCCCACCCGGCAAGCGTCGATTCGATTCCATCATCGGCCAACCAGGAAGACCATGTCAGCATGGGCACCATCGGGGCGCGTCACGCCTATCAAATTTTACAAAACACAAGACGGGTTCTTGCGGTTGAACTCATCTGCAGCCTGCAAGCCGTGGAGTACAGGGGCATTGAAAAAATGGCGCCGGCCACTCATAACTTTTATAAAAATGCCCGCAAGTCTGTTCCAACAATTACAAAGGACCGTGTTTTCTCCAAAGATATCGAAAACATGCAGGCCTGGATGCAGGAAATGAACTGGCAGGACTATAACTCTATCAATAAGATCACTATAAAGGGAGGAACCTATAATGGAAAAAACTCGTCAAATCAGAGCAAAAAAAGGACTCGAAATCGAATGTAAAGGCTGGGAGCAGGAAGCGGTCCTAAGAATGCTATATAACAATCTGGACCCAGAGGTGGCGGAAAAACCGGAAGACCTTGTCGTGTACGGAGGGATCGGGAAAGCAGCAAGAAATTGGGAATCATTCGATGCGATCGTTAATACGCTTCGCACGCTCGAAAATAACGAAACGATGTTAGTCCAATCAGGAAAACCAGTCGGAGTATTCAAAACGCATGAAGCGGCTCCAAGGGTCCTCCTTTCAAACTCAGTCCTCGTACCAAAGTGGGCCAATTGGGAACACTTCCATGAACTCGACCAAAAGGGCCTGATGATGTACGGCCAGATGACGGCGGGAAGCTGGATCTACATCGGCACGCAGGGAATTTTACAAGGAACCTACGAAACATTTGCAGCAGTCGGTAGAGAACACTTCAATGGTTCATTAAAAGGAACGATCACATTGACAGCCGGACTCGGCGGAATGGGTGGGGCCCAGCCGTTAGCCGTCACAATGAACGGCGGCGTGGTGATTGCCGTGGACATTGACCCTGAAAGTATCCAAAAACGTATCAAAACCAAGTATCTGGATGTAAAAACAGACTCCCTTGATGAAGCGTTAATGATGGCATACGAAGCAAAAGAAGCGGGCAACCCACTGTCAATCGGCCTTCTTGGAAACGCAGCGCTGGTTCATCATGAATTGTTGAGAAGAGGAGCGAAAATCGATATCGTCACTGACCAGACATCTGCTCACGATCCACTTAACGGCTATGTACCTGAAGGCTATACTGTAAAAGAAGCAGAGGCTGCAAGAAAAGACAATCCGGAGCTCTACACAGCCCAAGCTAAAAAAAGCATGGCGAAACACGTCGAGGCGATGCTCGAATTCCAGAAGCGCGGCAGCATCGTATTTGATTACGGAAACAACATCCGCCAGGTCGCCTTAGATGAAGGTGTAGAGGAGGCATTTGCCTTTCCTGGATTCGTCCCTGCCTACATCCGACCTTTATTCTGCGAAGGAAAAGGGCCGTTCCGCTGGGCCGCGTTGTCCGGTGATCCTGAGGACATCTATCGTACGGACCGCCTGATCAAAGAACTTTTCCCGGAAAATAAGGAGCTCATCCACTGGATCGATATGGCGCAGGAAAAAGTGGCGTTCCAAGGGCTGCCTTCCCGTATTTGCTGGCTGGGCTACGGCGAGCGTGTGAAAATGGGGCTTGCCATCAATGAGCTTGTAAAAAAAGGTGAGCTAAAAGCACCTGTAGTCATCGGCCGTGACCACCTTGACTGCGGATCCGTCGCTTCTCCAAACCGCGAGACAGAAGCAATGAAAGACGGCAGTGATGCAGTAGGCGACTGGGCAATCCTGAACGCGCTGATCAACACGGCGGCAGGCGGTTCGTGGATCAGCTTCCACCACGGCGGCGGAGTCGGTATGGGATATTCGCTTCACGCCGGAATGGTTGTCGTGGCTGACGGTTCTGACCTGGCACACGAACGCCTTGAGCGCGTCCTGACAACCGATCCGGGAATGGGTGTCATCCGCCACGTCGACGCAGGCTATGAAAAAGCAGAAGAAACAGCAGATAAATGGGATATCACCGTTCCTATGAAAGGAGACAAATAATGACTCAACATTACGATGTACTGATAAAAAATATCGGGCAGTTATTGACGATGGAGCACGGCGACGGGCCGATCAGGGGGGAGCACATGTCAGAAGCTCCGATGATTGAAAATGCTGCACTTGCCATCCATGACGGAAAAATTGCCTGGATCGGAAAGTCTACAGAAACGACTGACCTAAAAGCAAACCGCATGATTGATGCCAAAGGCAAGCTGGTTACACCAGGCCTTGTCGATCCGCATACACACCTGGTATTCGGCGGCTCTCGTGAACATGAAATGGCCCTGAAGCAGCAGGGTGTCCCTTACCTGGAAATTTTAAAAAGAGGCGGCGGCATCCTTTCCACGGTAAAAGCAACCCGTGATGCGACAGAGGAAGAGCTTCTGGAAAAAGCCCGCTTCCACCTCGACCGCATTCTTTCCTATGGAGTCACCACAATGGAAGCGAAAAGCGGGTACGGCTTGGAAAAAGAAGCAGAGCTAAAGCAGTTACGCGTCGTGAAGAAACTGAACGAAGAACACCACATCGATCTGGTATCAACCTTCCTTGGTGCTCATGCCATCCCGCCTGAGTATAAAGAAAGATCGGATGAATTTTTACAAGAGATGCTCGATCTGCTCCCGGAAATCCAGAAAAAGGGGCTTGCCGAATTCGTTGATATCTTCAGCGAGACCGGGGTATTCACTGTTGATCAAGCACGCAGCTATTTGCAAAAAGCCAAGGAAATGGGCTTTGACGTTAAGATTCATGCTGATGAAATCGACCCGCTTGGCGGAACGGAAATGGCGGTCGAAGTCGGCGCTAGAAGCGGAGAGCACTTGGTTGGTGCTTCGGAAAAAGGCATTGAAATGATCGGAAAATCGGACACTATTGCCGTTCTGCTGCCAGGAACTTGTTTTTACCTGAACAAAGACAGTTATGCAAAAGCAAGAGAGATGATCGAAGCAGGAGCAGCAGTTGCTCTGTCAACGGATTTTAACCCTGGAAGCTCACCGACAGAGAACCTGCAGCTGATCATGAATCTGGCCGCTTTGAAGATGAAAATGACGCCGGAAGAAATCTGGAATGCCATCACCGTCAATGCTGCCCATGCAATCAACAGAGGTGAAAGCGCCGGAAAAATTGCCCTTGGACGTAAAGCGGATATCGTCCTATGGGATGTGCCGAACTACCACTATGTTCCGTACCATTATGGGGTGAATCACGTGAACACCGTGTGGAAAGCAGGAAAAGCAGTGTATGGAAAGGAGCGGGAAGATGAGCAGGTTTACACATCTTAGAGGCGCAGGCAAAGCCCAGTTCCAGGATCGTTTTACAAAAAAAGCACATGAACTGCTGACACCATGGACGGAAGGGAAGAAGGGGGATATCGCTCTCGTAGGGGCCCCCCTTTCCAAGTCCTCGATCAGCCATTCAGGGGCGAGCTTTGCCCCCGAGGTAATCCGCCGGTGTCTCGGCTCGTATTCTACTTTTGCCATTGAAGAGGAACGTGAGCTTTCCGATCACACTTTTATCGACTTCGGCGACATTCTGATGCACCCGACAAGCATCGTCGAGTCGCAGAACAGAATCTATGAATCTCTGACTCAAGTTTGGGCAGAAGACGCCGCACCTTTTACCGTCATCTTGGGCGGCGACCATTCCATCTCCACTTCTTCCATAGAAGCGTTGACAGAACATAAAGGAAGAGTCGGGGTCATCCAGTTCGACGCTCACCACGATCTGCGGAATGTCGAGGATGGGGGTCCTACGAACGGAACGCCATTTCGCAGACTGCTGGAGAGAGGCATCTTAAAGGGGGAGGACCTCGTGCAGATTGGGATCCGAAATTACTCCAATGCCGGAGCCTACTATCAGTATGCAATGGAGAACGGTGTCAGCGTCTATACAATGAATGAAGTCAGAGTGCGGAACATCGCCCACATCATGAAAGAAACTTTAAAAATGCTAGAAGAAAAAGTCGACACCATCTACCTGTCAGTAGACATGGACGTCCTTGACCAGGCATTTGCACCGGGCTGCCCGGCCATCGGACCAGGAGGGATGGACACAGAAACCCTCATGGAAGCCGTCAGCATCGGCTGTAAACACAAAAAAACAGCCGCCATGGACATCGTCGAAATCGACCCAACCCTCGACATCCGAGACATGACCAGCCGAGTAGCAGCCCACCTGCTGCTCAACAGCATGAAGGAACGCACTGCATCACACTAACGCACTAAAAGGGACAGTCCCCTATGACGCTTTAACGCGCCAAAGGGGACTGTCCACGGGTATTGATTAACCATTAAATGTAAAATAAACGGTATCATTAGACAAAAAAAGCCACTCTCTTTTAGAATGTTTGTTACCTCTAACAACACTAAAAAGGAGAGTGGCTACATTGACTAACTTTAACAAATTATCCGAGGTTCTTCAAACGTTCATTACTGACGAAGAGGTGGAAAGCCTCTGTGAGAAGTGGGGTTATCGTGACACGGCAAGAAAATTTTCCGCCCACGATTTGGTACGCTTTTTTGTTATTTCCTCTGCGAAAGATTGGAAAAGCTTCCGAGATGCCGAAACCAAGATGCCCCAAGAAGACAGTTTGCCTTCAGTTGACCACTCAACCCTCGCCAAAAAGGCTCAAAAGGTCTCTTATCAGATCCTACAAGAACTATTTTCTCGCTTAGTCAATCGCTTAGGGCGTGGAATGCGCCGAGCACTGTTTAAACCCTATAAACTATTCGCGGTCGACTCCACAACCATTACTTTTCAACATCCAGATAGGAGCTGGGCGGGTTACACCCGCACTCGCCACGCTATTCGTCTCCATACAAAATTCGATGTAGAAGAAGGACAACCTGCCCAGGTCATCCATACAACCGGGCGGCACCACGATGTCATGGTAGCACCCAAGCTATATGAAGACTCGGAGCCTCTGTCCATCATCACCGCAGATAGAGGATATGCAAGGACGAGAGACTTTGAGGATTTACACGAACACAACCAATTCTTTGTGATTAGAGTCGCTAACTCCTTCTCTCTCTCGGAAGAGATGGAACACAGTGTACCTCTGGATGAAGAGGGCGATGTGAAAGAAGACCTGACAGCCTTTATCGGAAAACGTTCCCGTAAGACAAAGAGTCGATTCAGAGTGGTTACGTTCACCGACAACGAAGGAAACAAAATAAGAGTTGCGTCGAACTTAATGATGATGTCCCCTGAAGACATTGCTTATATCTATAAGCTCCGCTGGCAAATCGAGTTGTTTTTCCGTTGGGTAAAAGGCAATCTGGATCTTTCCAATCTCTTTGGAAATTCGCCGAACTCTGTATATAGCCAGGTTTATGGCACTCTTATCAGTTACTTTCTTTTACGCTGGAATTACAATCAAACAAAAGAAGAGTGGGATATCCTGCACTCTTTCACCTTTATAGAATTCACTCGTCGTTACATAGCACTCACCTTACCTGTGGAGGTAAGGTGTGCAATCAAGTCCCTTTTTGAACAAAGGGGAAGTCTGTGCCAATCTCTTGGAAAAATATAGCTAATCAACACCCGTGGGGGGCTGTCCCTTTTAGTGCTTTAAAGTGATAAAGGGAAATCCTTTCCTTCTATTTACTATATGTATCAATCGGCTGGTGTAAAAATATGGTATTATATGAGAGTAATATTCAATACGGAGGTGAAAAGGTTGTTAATTATTTATGTGCTCCTGGTAATTGCAGCAGCTTGCCTCAGCTTACCTAAGGTGAAAGGAATGATCGGTGAGGGCTGGGTGAAATTCTATTTAAGAAAGCTGGACCAGGAAAAATATTATATCCTGCATGACATCCTGCTGCCTGGCCAAAATGGAAACACAACTCAAATTGATCACGTTGTTGTTTCTCCTTATGGGATTTTTGTAATTGAAACGAAGAACTATAAAGGCTGGATTTTCGGCAGTGAAAAAAGTAAAAAATGGACTCAGCAAATTTATAAGCATAAACAGCAGTTCCATAATCCCATCCATCAAAACTATGGCCATATCGGAGCAATCAAAGATGCTCTAGGAGAGCAAATCAAACTGCCTTATATCTCCATCATTGCATTCAACACTAAAGCAGACTTGAAGAAGATAGATGTATCCACGCCTGATGTCCATGTTACATATGATACTAGAATAAAAAAAGTAATTGACTCATATGGAAATAAGAGGATTTCCAATCCCTATGCTAAAGCGGTATATAATCATCTGAAGTCTGCAGTGATAGAAGGTAAACAAGCTTCCAAAGATCATGTTACACAACTAAAAACGGACCGCATACAAAGTAAACAAAAAGTCAGAGATAATATTTGTCCAAAATGCGAAGGGGAAATAGTCCCCAGGAAAGGAAAGTATGGTTCCTTTAAAGGCTGTGAAAATTATCCGAAATGCCGTTACACAGCATAAGTAGCACTGAAATATTTCCAATTAAGAAAAAACAACAACGAGAGGATGCCCCGCGTTGTTGTTTTTATTTCATTAAAATTGTAACACTCCCCATTAAAGGCAATGCTTTCAATGCAAAAATGATCGTAAACACCATAAACGAAATAAACAGCGTTATCACACTCGCGATCCACCCCAGAACCAAATGCATTCCCCATAACCTTTTAATCTTCCAGAGATAATAAATATCCACCACGATTAATAAAGGAATTGGTGAGACCTGTAATAAATATAGAAAAGAAGTATTTAGAAAAAAAACTAGCCCAAAAATCGCAAAGAAAACAATAGGAACTAAAGAATGATATAAATAAAAATTTCGAATGTACCTTTTTTTGTCCAATGACTTCACCTCTTAATCTTGAAAAACAAGCTATTCAAAAGATCCACTACATTTTACCACACAACCACCTTTAGTGCGTTAAAGCGCGATAGGGGACAGTCCCTCTTCACGCTTTAACGTATTAAAGTCCACACACAAATAACACTCCTGACCTATCCAGATCAGGGAGTGTTTTGATTAATAACAACCTTAAGATCTTATGTAATATTTGTAACAATACTATCATGATATAGTAACACTGTTATCACAACTGTTACACAAAAACCCTCGCTAAACGGCTCTATATCAACGTTTTTAGGTGTATATTTACACTTTCAACCCCGAGAAAACTAGTAAAAAAAACCAAAAACTATAAATTTCTGAATAATTTTATTTACTAAAATATCTCAAACCCCAGCAGGGTCTAAGGCTCATAGAATTTACACCAAAATCAGGGTTAATCTGGTAAATAGGTCGGAAAACATTTCCACTTAAATTCCTGTTTTTCTGCGCTACAATAGATTTCGTTATCAGCTTTCAGACAAATGAATCAAATCTGAAAGCAAAAAATCTAGCAGAGAAACAAAGGAGAAATTTTCTATGAAAAAATCAGTTATAGCTTTGTCAACTGCCGCTATGTTATCAATGGGTTTTTCATCATATACACAAGCAGCGAGTCATACAGTACAGTCAGGCGATACACTTTCACATCTGGCTAAAAAATACAGCACATCCGTTTCACAACTTAAAGACTGGAACAACCTGAACTCAGATCTTATCTATGTAAACCAAAAACTGGAAGTTGGCGGAGAAACAGCAGCGCCGGCACAATCGACATCTGCAAAAACGTATGTAGTAAAAAGAGGGGACTACCTTTCTAAGATTGGCAGAAACTATGGGGTGTCAGTCAGCAACCTTAAAAGCTGGAACGGCTTGAGCACCGACTTGATCTTCCCTGGCCAGCGCCTGAAGGTAAGCGCAAGCGGATCAACGTCTTCAGCACCAGCTAAAACAGTATCTTCCTTACAAGGTGACACATACACAGTAGTATCCGGTGATACACTCAGCCACATCGCGAAAAGATATGGAGTATCTGTGCAGCAAATCAAAAACAATAACGGACTAAGCAGTGACCTTATCCGTGTAGGCCAAAAACTATCAATCTCTAACACTGAAGTAGCAAAACCTGCAGTACCTGTAGTAACAAAAGTATCAGGCGCATTAAATGACAGTGTAGGCGTAATAAATGAAGCGAAGAGACATTTAGGAACACCATATGTATGGGGTGGATCAACTCCATCAGGCTTTGACTGCAGTGGTTTCATTTACTATGTTTACAAACAAGCAGGCATGAACGTCAGCAGAACGAATGCACTTGGCCTTTGGAATGAAACAACACGAGTAAGCAACCCGCAGCCGGGAGATCTTGTGTTCTTCAGCAACACATACAAGCCAGGCATTTCTCACGTAGGAATTTACTTAGGCAACAATGAGTTCATCCATTCCGGAAACAGAGGAGTAGAAGTCACAAGCTTGAGCAATACCTACTGGAACCCGAAAATCACAGGCTACACTCGCTACTAATAAAAAAACGATTCGACCCTTCCCCGCCAGGAAGGGTTTTTTCTATGTGTGCCAGGCATGGCAACTATCTAGGTGGTGAAAGTCCACTGTGGGGGTACACATCGACCAACCACTAAGGAAGCGCAAGGTACTTATTGTGAAATAAGGGCTGGAGGAAGCGTGGAATAAAATCTTGGCTCGACGAACAGAAATCTGATACAAAGGCTTTATAAAGGGATGAAGTTCCATAACAAACTAAAGTCCAAAAGATGTGCGTAACTTTATGAAGTAAATCAGGCGAGTAAAAGAGGAAAGATAGTTGTCTTACCCTGGGAGATCTTGCGGATGTACAGGAGTACAGTCGAAAAAGGTTAGTCGCAAGAAGTCAGCAGAAGCCATAGTAGTGAAGCGAATTCATGAAGGGCGGAACAATTTATAGTGTTTCGACACCACGAACGCGTAAGTGACCTACTCCGAATGTGTTAATGGTGAAAGTATGAGCGTACCTCAGAGGATAGCCAAAATACGAGATATCACTTACTACGTGAGAGGAAAGGAGAAACGAGTGTGGAACTTTTAGAACAAATCCTTAGTAATCAAAATATGAATGAAGCCTACTTGCGTGTCTATAAAAATAAAGGCGCTAGTGGGATAGATGGGGTAACGGTCGATGAACTAAAGCAATACCTGAAGGAAAACAAGGATGAATTGCGGAAGCGCATCAGAACAAGAAAATACCATCCACAAGCTGCCTTAAGAGTGGAGATCCCAAAAGAAAACGGAAAGATGCGCAAATTGGGAATACCAACAGTAGTGGACAGAGTTGTTCAACAAGCCATTCATCAAGTTCTCAGTCCGATATTTGAAGAACAGTTCAGCGAATTCAGTTACGGATTCAGACCAAAAAGAAGCTGTGAGATGGCAATTATTAAAAGCTTGGAATTTCTGAATGAAGGACATGACTGGGTTATTGATATCGATCTTGAAAGATTCTTCGACACAGTCCACCATGATAAACTGATGCGCATTATATCTCAGACAGTTGATGATGGAGATGTCATTTCATTAATTAGAAAGTACTTAGTTAGTGGAGTCATAGTAAATGGAAAGTATGAAGATACACCTGTCGGTACTCCGCAAGGAGGAAACCTCAGTCCACTACTGAGTAATATCATGTTGAACGAACTAGATACAGAACTTGAAAATAGAGGATTAAGATTCGTAAGGTACGCTGATGACTCACTTATTTTTGTGAAAAGCGAAAAAGCAGCGGACCGAGTAATGAAATCAATTGTGAAATTCATTGAGAAAAAATTAGGACTTATAGTCAACGCAGAGAAAAGTAGGATTGCCCGTCCCAAAGAACTGAAATTTCTAGGATACGGATATTATTACGACTATAAGAACAAGAAATATCAAGTGAAACCTCATCTAAGTTCAATACGGAAATTTCAAAGAAAACTTCGCCAACTCACAAAACGAAACTGGAGTGTTCCATTAGACTTTCGAATTTTGAAATTGAAACAAGTCGTTTTTGGATGGGTGAACTACTTCAGGATTGCCAATATGAAAGAAGTGACCAAACAAATAGACCAGAAGCTCCGCTCTAGAATAAGGGTCATCATCTGGAAACAATGGAAAGTTCCGAGTAAACAAATCAAATCGCTTATTCAACTAGGGATTCCGAAGGAAGAAGCGAAAGGACTAACCTTCTGCAGAAAAGGTTATCGGTTTATAGGACTTTCTAAAGTGGTCCATAGAGCAATTTCAAATGAAAGACTAAAACAGAGGGGACTCCCTTCTGTTTTAACCCATTATCTAAAAGTACACACTGTAATATAAGTTGAAGCGCCGTATACGAGACCCGTACGTACGGTGTTGTGAGAGGGGCGAAAATAATAACATGATTATTTTCCCTCTACTCGATTTACCTTATAACTACCCCCTTCCCAAAAACATAAACCTTTTTTATAAAAAAATCTTGTGAAGTTTATGGAATAATTTTCATAGAATAGTGGAAAAGCATAATGAGGGGGTATTTTATAATGAAGAAACTTGGATTTATATTCATACTGATATCACTTATTTTCATTGCCGGCTGCCAGGAAAAGCCACAGCCTGACGATCGCCTTGAAGCATATATCGACCTTTGGAATAAACGGGATTTTACCCAAATGTATAACCAGTACCTAACCGAAGAAAGTAAAGGAGTCTATGCAACGGAAGACTTCATCAATCGCTATGAAGACCTGTACGCCGACCTGGAAGTGAAAAACCTAAAGATAGCTTACATACAGCCAGAGGAAGAGCAAAATTGGGAGGAGCAGGAAAGTGTAAAACTTCCGGTCGAAATCAAAATGACTACCCTTGCAGGGGATATTCAATACAAAAAAGAAATAGAACTTATCAAGGAAACGATGGATGAAAAAGAAAACTGGTACCTCAGCTGGGAGCCTTCCCTCATCCTGCCAGATCTTGCACAGGGTGATAAAGTCAGAATCCAGACCATTCCTGCACAAAGAGGCGAGATATTCGACCGGAACGGCAACCCGCTTGCGATGAACGGAGAAGTCTATCAAATCGGGGTTGTTCCTGAAAAATTCGCTTCCGAAGATGCTGAAAAAGTTGCCCAGCTGCTGGACATCACGCCTGAATATATCAACAGCCAAATGAACCAAAGCTGGGTCAAGCCGGAGCATTTCGTCCCGCTGAAAAAAATCTCGGTCGACAACCGTGAATTGGCAGTAGAGGTAACCACCATAAATGGATTATTCAGCAAAAAGGCCGAAGCGCGGGTATACCCATACGCTGAAGTCACCGCCCACCTGATTGGCTATACTGGAAAAGTGACAGCAGAGGATCTTGAAGACCTGGAAGGCAAGGGGTATACAGGCCAATCCATCATTGGAAAAAGAGGGCTGGAAGAGCTTTATCAGGAAAAACTCCGCGGGAAGAACGGCCACGTAATATCAATTGAAAAGGAAAATGGAGACAATGTAAATGTCGCGATGACTGAGGTTCAGAACGGAGAAAATCTGACGCTTACCATTGATGCCGACATGCAGAGGTCCATTTATGAGCAGATGAAGGACGAAGCGGGAACAGCTGCGGCCATCCACCCTAATACTGGTGAGGTCCTCTCGCTGCTAAGTGTCCCATCCTTTGATCCGAATCAATTTATCTTAGGCATGTCGACGGAAAACTATCAAGCCTTACAAGAAGATCCAGACAAGCCGCTGCTCAACCGATTTGCCAATACGTATTCACCAGGTTCGACCCTGAAGCCAATCACCGCTGCCATCGGATTGAAGTCAGGAAAACTGGATCCGGCTAAAACGTACGCCATTCCGGCAAAACAATGGCAAAAAGACCGATCATGGGGAGGTTACTTTGTCACAAGGTTTTTAGATAATGACACCTCTGTCGATCTTGAAGATGCCATCAAGTTCTCCGATAACATTTATTTTGCCAGAGCAGGGCTTGATATGGGAGCCGAAACATTCCAGCAAGGCCTGAAAAATTTCGGCTTTGAAGAAGAGCTGCCATTTGCCTATCCGATTGCCAATTCTAAAATTGCCAACGAAGGGGAAATCAAAGAAGAAATCCAGCTGGCCGACTCAGCCTATGGCCAGGGGCAAATCCAGATGAGCGTTCTCCACCTCGCCAACTCATTTGGCGCCATCATCAATGACGGAATTATGATGAAACCATTGCTGCTGGACGGGTCAGAGAAGGAAGTCTGGAAAAATGATTTGCTGACAAAAAATCAAGCTGAACTCCTGAAAACGGACCTTAGAAAGGTCATCACAGAAGGAATCGCCGGAAAAGCTGCCGTCGAGGGAAGAGCCATTTCCGGAAAAACCGGAACAGCCGAAATCAAAGCCGAACAAGGCACCACAGGAAAAGAAAACGGCCTATTCGTCAGCTATGACCAAAACAAGCCTGACTTCATTCTCGCCATGCTGCTCGAAAATGTAGAGGAAAGAGGCGGGAGTACGCATACGGTTGAGGTTGCGAAGAAGTTCTATCTAAATTGGTGACTGTCACGCCCCGTTTTTTGTCGAACCATCATTCGGGTGGTGACTGTCACCACCCGAAATATGTCGAATCAACTCTTCAACGTTGAACACTCCTGAGGGGGAATCTGGCTTATGACCAAAGCAAAGAAGACAGCACTTTTCATTCTAATAATTCTATTACTTGTAACCGTTTCAGCGGGCTCAATTTTCATTTATTTCAATGAAAAGGGAGCAGGAGGGAACTTCGCAGGGAACAATAATTCCGAAGAATTCGAAGGAGAAGAAACGCAGCCTGAGGGTGATACGGAGAATCCTTTCGGGGAACCTTTTCTGTCACCTTTAAACGAAGGTATCATTCAGCAGTACATCCATGCAATGAGCCATCAGAAAGTCGAAGCTGACAAGAAATGGTCCTTTTACAGAATGACAGACGAAAGAATTCTCTACCTGCTGGGCGAATTGGATAAAGGAGATTACAAGCACGAACAAATTTACAGAGATATCCTGATAAAGTGGCATGAAGGGAACTTCAGCGAAGCGGATCACGACCACAACGAAATCTGGACCATGCTGGGCGGAACCGTCGGCAGGGCTGAAGGGCTACTGTCTAATGAGGAAGAACAGGCGTATCTAAGAAAACAAAAAACAGAACAAAGATGATTCGTGACAGTCACGCCTCGGAATTTGTCGATGGCTGTCACTTTCTTTGCAGGTATTTTCAAAAGAGAAGAGAATACTATAATAAGCCAAAACGAAAGGAAGGTGAATACATGTCCAGAAAGAAACGAAACTGGTCGCCAGAGCATTTTTACCATGTTTCAACTCGAGGCAACAGGAGAGACCCTCTCTTCCAAGACGAAAAAGATGCTGCTGCGTTCCTATCCATCCTCACTAAAGTCCACAGCAAAACCTCATTTGAAATTGCTCCTACTGCTTAATGACCAATCACTACCATCTGCAGGTCCGCTCTTCAAAAAATGATCTCTCTACTGTGATGTCCATGATCAATTGGAGATATTCAAGGTACTATAACACAAGATATTGCCTTACAGGCCATGCTTACGATGAGAGATTCTTTGCGGAGATTATTCCAAGGTCAACAAGCAACCTTAATCTAAGCCACTATATTCATATGAACCCGGTCAGGGCCAATATGGTCTCAGATCCCCTTGAATACGGTTGGAGTTCTTTCCAGTACTTCCATAACCTCTCCCGGACATACCCGTCATTCTTCAGTCCGCTCCACCTGCTCAACCATTTTGAAGGCTCCCTTTCAGAAAAGCAAAACCAGTACCTTGGTAGCTTGGAGAAGTACAAAAGTAAATACATGTAACAGCCTAAGAGAAGTGTTAAATGATCTCTCTTGATCCTCCCTACAAGAGAAGAAATATCTTTATAATAATCAATTATTCCATACTTGGTTTTCTTTAAAACAACATCTAAAAAGTTGGAATTTATGTGATTAAGAACCTTCACAAGATGGAACTTTTGAAGCATTTAGTGAAAGATAAAAAGTTTAAATTCCTTCTGGTCGGAAAAACACATAACATACTAATCTATTCAAGGGGAGATTACTTTGAAAAAATATAAATTAGCAAAAGTACTATCAGTAAGTGCATTATCTGCACTTCTCATTGCCGGCTGCGCAAATGAAGAGGGGAGTGTAGGTACTGAGGACACAGAAGAAACAGTTCAGGATGAAACCAGCGAAGAAGGACAGGAAGAAGCAGAAGAAACAGACCAATCGAATGAGCCAGAAGGATCTGAGGTTGGAACGCGTTCTAATCCTGTGCCAATGAATGAAGTCGCCACCATTGAAACAGTGACTACCGACGACTCAATGAATGAATATGAGACAACGATTGAACTATCGGTTAATGAAGTGATCAGAGGACAAGAAGCGTATCAAATGCTGACAGAAATGAATGAATATAACGAAGAAGCACCTGAAGGCTATGAATGGATGCTTGTAAACGCTAAAGTAAAAGTATTGGATTCGGAAACAGAAGATTATCCATTTATGATTGACGGCATCATGAACTTTGAGTTTGTGAGCGAAAGCGGAGATGTATACAGCGGTGATATCGTGGGTACCACAACACCGGAATTCTCATTTCAGATGTACAACGGAAGTGAAAAAGAAGGTTATTTAGCGGGCCTTGTTAAAACGGGAGAAGACGTGACCATGGCATATGATTCCTGGAATGGCGGCAAAGTATTCTTCAATCTACAATAACTAACCTAAAAATCCCCTTCTAAAAGGGGATTTTTGTTAGTGAGTTTCAAGACTAAGAAAACACTTGGTTGATGAGAGTCTCCTGATCAAGGCGATTCGACAAAAAACCGGGGTGTGACTGTCACCAATCCAAGCCCAATCCAATCCTCAAGCAATCATTTCCTTCGTAAGCCCTGATATCCCAATCACCTTCAGGAAGTGGGATATCATCTTCAACACTGTATATTTATATTCTTCAATGACGTCTAGTTCTTTTAAGACTGCGTATTTGTTTTTGCGGAAGTTATGGGGTCCGGCTGAATGAATACTCTGGGAGTTAGTGAGCGTATACGTGCAGACTGTGGCTTCTCCCACTTTCATTTTTGACGTTTCGAATTCAAAGTGGAAGACGATTGCCAGCTCATCATCGATATAAGACGGAATGACCTTCATTTCAATCTCACTCATTTTAAAACCTCCCTGATCATTTTGTAAATTAAGAATATCAAACTTTTACAAAACGGGGGTTTCGCCTAGAAGAGGGAAAATCTCCGAAAAAGGGACTATGGATTGGAAAATCGGGTTTTTCTCCAATTTATATAACTTCGGGCATATTCCTAAAAGAATATAGTGGCATCCTGCAGATAATGATAAACTGAAAAAAAGCACTCCGCTTTGGAAGTGCTTTCTTACCAGTAAGTATAGGATTTTAGTGAATGTTTGGAAGTTCAGTATTAGTCGGAGTTGCTCCAGCTCCAAAAGCTGTAGTACCTGCTACTCCAAATACTAGAAGAGAAGCTGCAAGGATTGCGATTAATTTCTTTTTCATTAGGTATTTCCTCCCTTTATTAAGTGAATGTTCATCAGATATGATAAAATATCCTTGTTAGTTATATTAAAACATATTAGAAAATTCTCATCATTTCCGGTTTAGGGGCTTTTATAAGAAATATTAGGGTGTTTATTAGGAAAATCGCCTTTATTCGAGTGAAAATATAATTATAGGCATATTTTTTAGGGGGATACGAATGGATTTTTCTGCAGTAGGCAAAAAAATTAGAGAATTACGAAAGAATATCGGGCTCTCCCAGGAAGAATTGGCTGAAGGAATCTGTACGCAGGCACAAATAAGTAAGATAGAAAAAGGGATTGTCTATCCTTATGCTTCAACGTTATATCTTATTTCCCAAAAGCTTGGAGTCGACGTCAACTACTTCTTTGATATTGGCATGACGCCGCGCCTCGATTATGTACAGGAGGTGGCGCACCAGTTGAAAGTGGCAAGGCGGACCTTTGATTATCAGGGAATCAGACAGATTGTGAAGGCTGAAGAAGAGAACCCGCTGTTTTCACAAAATAACCTAAACCTTCAACTCCTGTTATGGCACAAAGGAATCTACGAATACGAATTCGAGAAAAATGCAGAAAAAGCTATTGCAACGCTCCAAAAAGCGATCAACCTGACAAGGCAGAAAAACAAGGTATATTCAGAGAAAGAGATAGAAATCCAAATCTCCATCGGTATCATTTACTTCCAAGAAGACCTGGAAAAAGCAATGGATATTTATGAAACGATCAAGGGAGAGATTCAAATGCTTCCGAATCTCTACGACTCCACCATTAAAACACGGTTATACTACAATTACGCACGCGTGCTGACCAGGCTGCAGAAGTATGATGAGTCCATCGCACTCTGTAAGGACTCGATCGAATGGTGCATCGAGAAGGATACTATGTTCCTTCTAGGAGAACTGCACTATCAAATTGGCTATAACTACGAACTGCACGGGGAAATCCAGCAGGCAAAAGCATATATGGAAAAAGCCTTGATCGTTTTTGAATTGCAGAAGGACGACAAATACATCCAGATCATTCAAGCGAAAATTGAAGGCATGTCCAGTAAAACGCACTGACAATATTGTTGGTGCGTTAATTTATTGTAAAATATCTTTGAAAATGTGCTAACATTTTAACCAATTTGATAGAATTTAATTATCTTAATCAAGGCAGGTGCATTTAAATGCTGGAGGCATCTTTTAAAAAGATCACCGTCATCGGTACCGGATACGTAGGTTTGGTAACAGGTGCGTGTCTGGCTGAAATAGGGAACACGGTCACATGTATCGATATTGATCATAACAAGATCTGGATTCTCCAACAGGGAGAATCCCCTATTTATGAACCTGGAATTGAAGAAATGATTAGAAAGAACTTAGAGGAAGGGAGGCTTTATTTTACTGCCGATTATAGAGAGGCATGCTCAGACGCAGATTTCATCTTCATCACTGTTGGAACACCCCAAAACGGAGACGGTTCTGCAAATCTTACTTTTATAAAAAATGCTGCACAGCAAATCGGCCGGACTGTCAGGAAAAATGGAGTGGTGATCGTCACGAAGAGTACAGTTCCGGTGGGAACAAATGCGAAAGTGAAAAAGTGGGTGGCTGACTCTCTCGAAGCAGACATCTGCTTTGAGGTCGCTTCCAACCCAGAGTTCCTGCGCGAAGGCTCTGCGATTGCAGATACGTTTGAAGCGGACCGCATCGTCATCGGAATTGAATCCCAAGAAGCTGCCGACCGGATGAAAGAACTCTTCAAGCCATTTCAAACGAGGATTCTACAAACATCACTGGAAAGCGCTGAAATGATCAAGTATGCGTCCAACGCCTTTCTGGCGACCAAAATCAGCTTCATCAACGAAATCGCCAACCTTTGTGAAAAATTAGAAGCGGATATCGAGGAAGTCGAACAGGGTATGGGGATGGACTGCCGGATAGGTTCGCAGTTCCTGAAGGCTGGAATCGGATATGGGGGCTCTTGTTTTCCAAAAGACACAAATGCGCTGGTGCAAATAGCAGGGGGCATCGAGCACCAATTTGAACTTCTGGAATCCGTCATCAGGGTCAACTCCCGCCAGCAAATCAAGTTGGTGAGCAAAGCCCTTGCACACTTTGAGAAGCTTAAAGACAAAAAAGCGGCACTCTTAGGGCTCGCCTTCAAACCCAATACCGATGACATAAGGGAAGCGGCGGCTATTGAAATGATCAAACAGCTGCTCCACTACGGCGCTGAAGTTACAGTCTTTGACCCGTTCGCCATGGAAAATACAAGAGAATTGTTTGGCAATCGCATTAGGTATGCCGGCAACACCCTGGAATCCGTCAGAGGCGCTGACATGGCCTTCATCGTCACAGAATGGGAACAGTTCCGCACCTTGACCCTGGAAGCCCTGGTAAAAGAAATGAGAACCCCGGTCGTCTTCGATGGCCGCAATTGCTTCACGTTGGAAGAAGCAAGACAAGCCGGCGCCGACTACTACTCCATAGGAAGAAAGCCATTGAAGCATTCGACAAAAACCGGGTCGTGACTGTCACGCCACGGTTTTTCTTTAGGTTCCAACCCAGAATTCCCTCTCCGATTTCGACAAATTCCGGGGCGTGACAGTCACCAAATATACCACAATTTAGCTATATACAAGTCTTGGTAAACAATATAAAATATTCTAGATTTCAAATATTTTACAAGAATGTAGAGGGATGAAAGTGACAAGATGGTTGACTGCCCTTGTGGCGATTTTGGTGTTGTCGTCGGTTGCGCTGCCTTTGGAAAAGACGAGTGCCGCTTCTTTTTCAGATGTTACGATGTATCAGGAAGAGATTGAGTTTCTTACTAGTTTGCAAGTGATTAAAGGGTATGATGACTGGACATTCAAACCGGCACAGCCGATCAAAAGGATTCAAGCGGTCCAGATGATCTTAAGGGATCTGGGAGAAGAACCAGGCGGTTCGCCGAATCCGGGATTCACAGACATGAAGCCAGGGAGCTACGGATATGAAGAAGTGGCCAAGGCTGTGGAGCTTGGGATTATCTCCGGAAAAAATGACGGAAGATTCGATCCTTGGGGAACACTGACACGCGGCCAGATGGCCAAGATTTTAACCAATGCTTACGGCCTTTATGGAATCTATCCTTACGAATTCACAGATGTCCAAATCGGTTCCTGGGCGTATGAGTATGTAAGCCCTTTAGCTGCGAATAATATTACGACTGGATACGACGACGGTACGTTCAGGCCGGATATTCCACTATCAAGAGCCCATTTTGCTGTGTTTTTAGCGAGAATCATAGATCCTTCTTTCCAAAAACCTAACAACAAGCTAAAAGACAGCTTGATTGAAGGGCTGTTTGATTTTAAGGTGTTAGATTATGACGCTCATCCGACAGAGCCGATCATCTATGTCCTTGATGGCAAATCAAACTCTGTGGTTGAATTGAATATTGAAAATCAGGAAGTGAATGCTGTTGAGCTGCAGTTTCCAGTTGAAAGAATGGATTATGCAAACGGTAAAATTTTTGTAACCCAATTAAAAGGTCAACACAGCTATTATTGGTGGGATGAAGATCAAGAGGGTGCTTTTGCGGTCATCAACACAGACACGATGGAACTTGAAAACACCATCCATATTAAGCTGGATCCATATGATATTGCTGCTGATGATAATGGGGTGGTGTATGTATCTTCAGGTTCGGGACAGCATACGAACATCGAAAGCTTTAATAGTGTTACGGGAGAGAAGTTGAGTTCTCAGTCAGCGTATCAAATGACGTTGATCAGTATGCATCCTTCTCAAAACCGTCTTTATTCTATAACCACTACGGTTTCTCCGAGAAAGATAGGCAGGTACTCTATCGCAAATGGTGCTCTTACACCAGAAGTAAGGTCGCCTTACCATGGTGATTATGACCTAACTACAGATATAACAATCTCAGACGATGGAAGTTATCTATTCAATGGTACCGGCCACATATTTGAAGCTTCTGCATCACAATCTGCTGACATGGTGTTTGCAGGAAAGCTCGACCAGCCATATAAGGCAATCGCTTTCGACATCGACTATAACGAATTCTATACGGCGGACAACAACAACGTCGTCCGTGCTTACGACTACAACCTGATGAGACCGATCTACCAGTTGGATACCTACGGAAACATCCAGCACATGATCTACAAAGACAACAAACTCATCTTCTTCACAACCGTCAAACTGCCAAACTCAGCCAAGAGCTTCACTGGTTTGGAAACGATAGCTTATTAGTATGTGTGACTGCCACAATCCGAGTTTTGCAGTCAACACCTTATTTTTTGTTGAATGCCAAAAAAACCCCCTCACTCTAAATAAGTGTGAGGGGGTTCTATTAATCTCCATAATTTACAATGATGGAGTTATCTTTCTTATAGATTTGGTAACCGGAGAATCTTGAAAATTCAACATCCACTTTTGCTCCTGTCTCTATTACAACATCGACATTGGTGGAAAATCCATTTGCTTTTTGGAAGTCTTCATTCCCAGAAAAGAAATCTTTGAGGACGTCAATATCTTCAACCTCTGCACTTGCGGTTCCAGGTGAAAACAATAATAACGGTTCATTACCTTTGATAAAAGCGAACAAATCAGAGTTCTCAAGACCGTAAAGCCTTGCTCCGAACTTCTGTGCCTTCGCGGCTAATTTTTTGAATTTATCTTCATCTGTAACGTCTATATAAACATCATCTCCATGCTTAATCCGTTCAGGCTCAGGTGATGTCGTTTCATCCGAAGTTAAATCTTGAGTAGGGTCTTCTTTTTCAGGAGTAGACTCAGTATCAGATGATGAAGATCCTTCAATGGAAGAACCATCTTTATTATATTGTGGGGTGTGGTTATCTTCTGGATCGAGAGCATTTTCTGTATCTTCAGTGTCTTCAGGGATGACATTTTGTTTATCTTCCTGTTCATTATTCTGTCCTATCTTTTCAGAGGCACTTTCATCCTGCTCTTCCTTCACCGGCGGATTCTCCTCACCATTCGTAGCCGTTACCGTACTTTTAGTCCCTTGATAATGAAAAGCGCCGACAGCCAAAAACAACACCGTGAAAAAGGCAACAATTGAAAGCTTCTTCTTCATCATTCTCCCCCTTGAAAATCTAAAAATTATTCTTACTAATTAGACGATTTCAAAGAAGGAAAGTTTCGAAAATATTACAATCTGATTACATTAGGTAATAG
Source organism: Bacillus sp. AK031 (assembly GCF_053903065.1). NCBI lineage: Bacteria > Bacillati > Bacillota > Bacilli > Caryophanales > Bacillaceae > Bacillus > Bacillus sp. AK031. The sequence goes on from NZ_CP096424.1 coordinate 278,724, forward strand.
TACCCAAAGATACTTCGGGTAATCCTATCCAATTCGGTTAATCCCAGTCACGCCCCGGAAATTGTCGAACCACAAAAAAAAAGACCCCAAAAAGGGCCTCCCAATAAATCTCTATTTCGTAATAAACATCTGCACCCAGTAATACCTGTAAGGGCCGCCTTCCGCATACCCGACTCCCATATGAGTGAAGTGCGGATTCAGCATATTCTCGCGGTGTCCCTGACTGTCCATCCAGGAAGAAACAGCGACCGAAGGAGATGAATCCCCGGCAAACAGGTTCTCACCCGCGCGCATATAAGAAACGCCGAACGATTTCAGCATATCGAACGGACTGCCATAGGTAGGGGATGTATGGGAGAAATAACCGTTAACCGCCATGTCCTTCGCTTTCAGCATCGCCACCGGCTGCACTTCAGTTGAAATCTTCAATGGAGGCGCACCAACCTTTGCGCGCTCAATGTTCGTCAGCCTCAGAATCTCAGAAGCTTGGAAGCTCTCACTTTTATAGTTCAATGTCCGGTCAATGAACACCACCATCTGGGCACGGCTCACAGAATCATTCGGGGCATAATAAGAATTGCTCACCCCGGTCGTAATTCCGCTCGCCACCAATGGTGTAACATAAGGGTAGGCCCAGAAACCAACGGGAACATCCTTGAAGACCTTGGAACTTTTACCGGTAATATCAAAAGAATTCACCAGGATCTTTGCCATCTGCCCTCTCGTTAATGATGCCGAAGGGTTAAAATAAGTTACATTATCAAAGACTCCCTCATCCGTAAGTGCTGAGATATAAGGATACGCTTCATCACTCACAGGTACATCCGCAAACTTCGGCTTTGGTCTGTTGCGCGTATCAATGTCCAACGCCCGTCCGATAATCAGTGCAGCCTGCCTCCGAGTGACCTTATAATTAGGCCTGAACGTGCCGTCATCATAACCTTTGATGATGTCCAAACTGCTAATATATGAAATTTCATCTTTAGCCCAGAAGCCGGCGGAAACATCCGTAAACCCGCCGGCAGCTTCGGTGCTCAACGATGAAAAAGGAAATACTAGGCTGAGAGTCATAAGAACCAACAATAGTTTCTTCAATCAATCTTTCCCCTTTCACTATCAAAATTTCTTTCATCCTACCGAAACCGTAACGCTACTGAAAGAGACCTACTACATATGTCGATATACCTATCAAATTAAAACCAATTATAGATAAGGCAAAAACTCTCATGATAAAAAATAGTGAATGGTTATATTGATTCATTTCGCTGCTAAATAAAGTGAGGGCAGGCTTCGTGGAAGTGGACTGAGTATCTTGTTGAAAAGATTATGCGGTTATTCACAAAAAAAAATTAAGGAAGTGAAGATCCACACCAATGAAAAGCCCCGACTAAAAAATAGCCGGGGCTTTTCATCTGATATTAATCGACAAATCTCGGGTTGTGACTGTCACGAGATCTAGTCACGAAATCTACTCAATCCCCATATGCTCCTTCAACTCACCCTGCAAGCGAGCAATTTCTCCCTCAGATATCACAAAGTAATAGATTCCATCAATCTTAGTGCCGGATCCGTCTTCGATCTGGATTTGATTGATATCCTTTGCTGCCGCTTTGTAGTGTTTCTGGATGTCGATCATCTGGTCGAAGGTCAGGTCGGTTTTGACATTGTTGCCAAGTGCATCGAAGATATTGTCAAATTTCCACAGGCTTGAGACACTTGCGCCTTCCTGGATGATTCCCTGGATGATCTGGCGCTGGCGCTGCTGCCTGCCGAAGTCGCCGCGCGGGTCTTCGTATCTCATCCGGGTAAAAGCCAAAGCTTCTGCACCGCTCAATGTCACTTCGCCCTTAGGAAAATCATAACCGCCGGAAGAGAAGCTCAGGTCATTCTGAACCGTGATGCCGCCGACTGCATCGACGATCTCCTTAAAACCTTCCATATTAATCTGAACAAAATGATCGATCGGAATATCCAACAGATTCTCCACCGTATCCATTGCCATTTCCACTCCGCCGAAAGCATACGCGTGGTTGATCTTATCTCTTGTTCCGTGGCCAATAATGTCGGTGAGTGTATCACGCGGAATGCTCAGCATTTTCACGGACTCTGCTTCAGGATTCACCGTCAATACGATCATGGTATCTGAACGCCCTTTATCGCCTTCACGTTCATCTACACCCATCAGCAGCACAGAGAACGGCTCGCGGGAACTGAACTCCACATCCTTCGTCCGCAGGGAAGATTCCCGTTCCGTCGGAGTATGCATCGTTTCAACGGCCTTATTCAATGAATGGTAGACACTATAGGCATAAGCACCGCCGCCAATCAGCAGGACCAGCAGGAGGATGCCGGTCACCTTCAGCCAGGTGCGCTTCTTCTTTTTATGTTTATCTGTTCTCATTTCGAGTAACCTCACTTTTATTCAAACTAAAGAATAGAATAGCAAATTACCGTAAAAATAGATAGATGCCATAAAAAAAACCTTCCGTTCAGGAAGGTTTATTCCGCGATAAAAAAGTCTGTTAAAAATTGTGCCACACTTCGGAAGGTATTCATCTCGAATATCATACATATGCTTGACTGTGGTAGATCAACCTCTTTTTCGAGGGGGGGTAATCGAGGAAGAAAGCTTTTTCAGCTTTCGGTTAAACTCAATAATCATTAACTCTGGTGTCATGGGCAATACTTTCAGCATCGTCATTTGAATCTCTTCTTTCCATGAAATAATCACTCTGTTTATTTACGATAAATATATAACTCATACAAATTATCAGTAGGTTAATAGGTCGGAATTCATTGGTTTTATGTGGTGGACGGGGAGCGTATGAGAGACAGAGGGACACATGAAAATCGGTTGTTCTTCATAAAAGACATGTCATCGTGACATGTCTTTTTTCTTTCCCTTCCATTATTGATTCTTCATCTCTTGCGGCAGCAGCCTAATAGATGCAATGACAGCTTCAAGCTTCGTTTCTATTCTATGAAGCAGATACATTGTCACGACAATCGGAAATCCCACTTCTGAGACGAACGAAATCACTTGTTCCAAAATGGTCACCTCCTTCAGTTTTTTTATAAAAAAAGGTGCCCTTTAGCCAAAGCCGAGGGGCACCTTTCATCCATTACACTTCGTATTCCGTGACATTACGCTCGATCACACGAGCGCCCTCAACAGCTACAAGAGCACCACTGTTGCTTTGGAAGACATTCGTTGCGATTAATGTGTCCATTACCTGCATTACTTGTTCAGTATCTACTGGCTCGACAGGGTCATTAATTGAAATTCGTGCCGTTTTTCCAAGCTGGGTAAGAAATTGCAGTTCCAATGTTTTAGCCATTACGTTTCACCTCCTTCCTATTAATCTTCAACACTCCTTACGCGTTGATGTCATAACTGTCATTCTTCTCGATCTGCACAAGCGGCTTTTCGCTTAATCCCGCTAGAGATTGAGCAGCTTGAAGTATTTCGTCTGGTGTTGAAGAGTAGTTGATATTGGAGTAAGTCTTGTTTGAGTACTGCGGCTTGCCATTCTCATCCACTCCGTTATCATAGACCATTCTCAGTTTAATACTTGTTAAATCTGAAGTTGCCATTTGCCTCACCTCCCTTCAGTTTCTATATAGAGAGGAGGGAAGGAAAAGGACACCCCGGATTTTTAATTTTTCAGGACAAAGTAAATCGGTACCTTTCTGGCGGCTGTTATCTTAAAAGGAATAATGACTCAACGTCCTCGCGGTTTCCTCCATTTCTGCACGTTACTCTTAAGCTAATCACTGGATACGACAGTCGGCTATCAGGTGTGATCAGTAACAGATTTGATATTCAGCCTTTCTTATAATCGATAGTCTTACAGACATATCAGTAAAGGAAAATAGAAGGTTAAGAGGCAATCCGAAAACGTGTAAGGGTGACAGAAAAGGCAGTATGACCTTTATGGGCAGCAGACTTGCAGCGGCACGGGTCCATATGACCTATTGATGAAAAGCAGCTTTCAAGGAACCAACATCTGCTGCTTCTCTCCCCGACTATAGTAAAGGATTTGGTTTTGGTGGATGAGATAAAAGTAGAAAGAGGGTAATACATACGGTCATATTAATTACTTGCAGAGGGGTTTGATTTATGTGGCGCACGGCAACTTTAAGGTTCCGGTCGAAGAGCACGATTAAGCGTAGCGGCAACTACCTAATGGAGCTTGGATTTTTAAAGCGGAAGCGAAATACGGGACGCTTTGACAATTTGTCAGGGTAATAGGGAAGGATTTTTTTAAAAACGGCAGAACGGCTGCTGAACAGTTGGAGTACGACGGGAAAGCAGCTGCTGTACAACAAGAAGAACTTAAGAAAGATAAAAAAGAAAAAGAGATAAGAAATCGATACTCAATTGAAACCCTGGGGGACAGATTTACTTAAGATGAAAATCAGTTACCACTTTTCAGAAGGTTTTACAGCAACACCCTGACATTAAGGACAAGGGACCTAGCCCGAAAAAGCTAACCATTGACGAATGATACCCATATACCCGAAGGAAACATTATCAAGAGCTATCAATCTATTCATCATGGCCATCTTGATTTTTACCTTGAAGATATGTACTGGCTTTCTTGGAAAGGGATCTATCAGTTTTTGAAGTATTCGGATGGATGTTCCCAACAGGATAACCTCGTTATTCAGGGTGTAATGAGAGTATTAGAAAGGAAGAATCTTGTCAGTTTTGAAGGGTTTTCACAACTGTTAACGGTTGATGCTGCCTCCTGGCAGTATAACCAACCGCCTGAACTATGAATTGGTCTTTTGAAGAGTATATAAATTTCTGAGTGGAATTATAGGAGGGGATAAGAATGCAACAGGAGATCATTAAGTCAATAGAGGATGTACGGTCAGTGGTGGACAACTCGATATTATTGTTAAGGGATTTAGACTCTATCTTTTCAGGGGGGAATCCTCTTCCTGTGCTTGGGAATGCTCCTAGGACCGAATCAAGCAAGAATATCAACCAGTCACCAAATGCTAATGGTACTTTTATTCCTCAATTCATGTTTTAGCCGTATAGCAATAAAGATAAATTAGAAAGAAGGAAATAATGCAAGTCATTGCAGTGAACATCCAGTTTTTCCATTCCCGACACCCTTCTATGCCACACTTTTGATTGCAGGATCCTTTACCTTTGCAGAGCCAGTGAAAGATCCTAAAACAGTACTTGGCAACTGGTGGCTGAAACATGCCGCACTGGAGGTAGATTCCTATGAGGACTTAATTGATGAGAAATCAACTCACGTACTCCTTTTGAAAAAGATTCCACGATTGTGTCGTTCTTTGTGCTACCTATATTAAATATTAAGAGGAGAGCGGATTTGGTGGTAGTTGTTGAACTGTTGTTTATAATAGCTAGTCTGAAAGAATGAAGGACAGGGGGACTTATTTAACAAGGTATTAGATGTGGAACTCGGAAATGAATGCATGAGATCAAGACTATAAACCTTGATCTCATGCGTTTTTTTGAAGTTATATACATAAATCAACTAGTTTTGAACTTATTTTCTGCCTCTTTTTAATGTTCACAGTTTCTTAATTGTGAAGTTATCATTAAGCAATGCCCAGTAGCTGACTCCGCGCAGGTTGTATTGCTTGATCATATCGAACTTGGCTTGCGCACTGCGGGCATCCTCGAACCATACTTCATGGCCTTGGCCTTGTTCATCTACATAACGGACGTATGGTGACTGGGTGGTTGTGTCGTATTGAATGGTCGCTCCGTATTTTACGGCGCGGCGAATGGCTTCTTGCGGGCTGAAGGTTTCGGCTTCTGTTCCTTGAACGTGCAGGATCTTCCAATCACGAGCGTATATTTGGAAGCCTAAGAAGATTTTTTCAGCAGGCATGACCGACAGTGCATATTCGACGACACGACTCATCTGGTTGATCGGCGATATGGCTTGCGGCGGTCCCATTCGGTAGTCCCATTCATAGGTCATGAGTACGACAAAGTCGGCGATCCTTCCGTGTGCCTCATAGTCATGGGCGGTATACAGCAGTCCTGCCTAAGCGGCACTTACTTTCGGGGCTACCGCAGTTGAGAGGAAATATCTTTGCGGGTGAAGGCGGTCGACTGCCTGCTGGAGGAATTGGTTATACAGCCCGCGGTCCTCGGGCAGTACATTTTCAAAGGCGATGTTAAGTCCCTGATAGCCTTTGGCTTTCATTATTCTGAGTGCGTCACTTAACAGGTTTTCTCTATATTCCGGAGTGGCGAGAACGTGTGAGCGAGGTTGGACCCGGCTTCCGTTGTGGTGAAGTTGGTGATCGACAGGATAGGGGCCACATTATTTTCTAGCGCCGTTTCGACCATTAATTCATCACGCATTGGACTGAGAGTTCCGTTCTGCGTAATCATATAGGCGAACGGACTGAGATACGTAAGGAGCGGGTTTAATTCTTCTATTGATTGAGCTGCTGCTTCAGGTGCCTGGTATGTATAGGCATTGGCTTCTATGGACGGTTTGGAACTCGGGATGGCCAGCTGGATTCCAGGATAGATCAGATTAGGGTTCTCCATTTGATTTTCTGGGGGGAGATGCAGGAAGGATGAGATCCACGTCACTCAATTTGTTCATTTTGATTTTCACTCAAATGCTTTTCAGAAACTTTTAAAAATACTAGCTGGCTCATTTTTACTATAGTAAAGTATTACTAAATAAATTTGGGTATTTTACCCAAAGGATGGATGAAGACCCTATTAAACATATAAGAAAGGGATGGTAAGGATGGAAATTGACACTTTATGGGATGAGGTTGTTCAAATTGCTGGGTCTAAGAAAAGAGTTTCAACCTTAAAGGGGAAAGCAGCGGCTAATATTATCTCAGTAGAAGAAAATGGGAGAGTGCGGCAGAAGTTTGTAAAGAAGCCATTAGTGGAACGGTATGTGTTAGGTTTGATGAAACTCGTACCTGCCTTTGAAGACATTTATTAAGCTTAAATAAAGTGGAGCTGCACTTATATTGCAGACAGATCTATTAATGAACTGCTGCAAGCTTTATGCAGAAAGGAAATCATACCGGAAATTCTTCAATATCCAATACCTTAAAGACAAGCTTGGAGCGGGACCTTTCTCTATTTATAGAGTGGCAATTCCGCGGTTTATTCATGGTCTAGCATTTATAACAACTTGTACATTAGCTACAGGGAAATTCCTGTTTAATGGGTGGAGGGAGAGTGTACAATTGTTCAGAGACGACAGAAAATCGGTATCAGCTTCCATAGAAGGAAGCTGATAATCATATCTGGATTCACGCAATCGTCAATACTTCATGTTTACTGGCAAGTTCAATGAAATGCCCCATTCCGCTGATTTCTCCGACAATTAACTGTTCTTCCACTTCATAATAGTCAACGCAGGTCTTGCAAGCGTAAACCGGTACACCTTGTTCGGCGATCTCTTTTAAATGGACAGAGACAAGCGACTGCTCGGTTAGCGTCAATACTCCGCGGTTCATTAAAAAAATCGCTTCCGGCTTTTCATCACGTTGTTTTAATAAGGTGATGAAGGTTTCTAGCACTCCTTCGCCAAGGTCTTTATCTCCGTTGCCAAGTTGGTCGGAACTGACTAGGATCACTTTGTTTTTCATATGTATAATCTCCTTTTTGACAGGACGATAGGCACAGAGGGACAGAGCTGTCCATCTGACTCCCTCTGTATCGCCATGGCCCCTTATATTTTGACTTGGTTATTGTCCCAATATTGAGAGCGCAATTCAACCTTCAGGATTTTACCGGATGGGTTGCGCGGCAGCTCTTTTACAAAGTCAACGGATTTTGGCTTCTTGTAGCTGGCGATTTTTCCTTCGCAGTAATTGATAATTTCTTCTTCTGAGAGGGCTGTTCCTTCTCGTGGAACGACGATCGCTTTGACGGATTCTCCCCATACCGGATCCGGGATCCCGATAACGGCGACATCAAGGATGCCAGGGTGTGAATAAAGCGCTTCTTCAATTTCCCTTGGATAGATGTTGACACCGCCGCTGATCAGCATATCCTTCTTGCGGTCGACGATATAATAATATCCTTCTTCATCCTGCAGGGCCATGTCACCGACTGTGAAGTAGCCGTCTCTGAAAGAAGCTTCGTTGGCTTCTGGATTTTTATAATATTCATCCAGCAAATAGGGAGATTTGATATATAATTCGCCGATTTCACCGGTTTGCACAGGCTTTTTTTCATCATCTAAAATCAGGCATTCGACCAGCGGGAACGGCTGTCCGACACAGCGGTCTTGTCGGCGGATATCTTTCGGTTTGATGTTAAGGGTGATGGCACTTTCGGTTGATCCGTAAAATTCATGAAGGTCGACTTCCGGGAAGAAATCAAGGACATCCAGCTTCGTTTGCGTTGGCAGGGCGGACCCGGCCGAAATCAACACCCTCATGGAGCTGACATCATACTTGGCCTTCGTTTCTCCGTCCAAACTCACAAGGAAGTTGAACATTGTCGGCGCCATGAACGTGTTGGTCGCTTTGTATTTCTCTACATCGGCAAGGAATTCTTCTGGATCAAAGGACTCCTGGATGACGAGGGTGCCGCCAGAAATCAACTGCATCATCAGGAAGATCCATGGGGCAGCGTGGTAGATAGGGCCAGGCACGATATGAATATCGGATTCATCGATTTTGTATTCATAAGCGGCAGCCATACCCGTGAGCATGCGAGAGCGGTGGGAGATTACCACACCTTTTGGTTTTCCGGTCGTCCCCGACGTGTAGCCAAGGTAAAGAGTATCTGTTTCATCTACATGTACTTCAGGTTCTGCTATGGATCCCCGTTCGATGAAAGTTTCATAATTGATCATGTTTTCTTGTGATGTACCATCAACCACTATCACATCTTCTAAACCATTTAATTGAGGGAAGAGTTTTTCGATTTCAGCTGCGTATTCATTGGTTGTGATGAAGCCGCGGCTTTCTGAGTTTGTAACGATATACTCAATCTCTGAACCTACTAACCTATAGTTGATAGGAACGATTATGACGCCTATCTTTGACAGTGCGGTGATGATTTCTATGTAAGCGGAATGGTTCTTCATCATCACAGAAACTTTGTCGCCCTTCTTATAACCTTTAGAAAGGAAAGCGTTTGCGAGTTGGTTTGCGCGATTGTTCAGTTGACTATAGGACCAGCGCTGATCCTTGAAAATCATTGCGTCTTTTTCCCTGAATTTCTTTGCATTCTGATTCATAATCGATCCAAACGTTAGCACACTAGCACATCCTTTTTGAAGTGAGTTTAGGTATATGGATATTGTACAAAATATTCAGATAATAGACAAATAAAGAAGGATGGGCTCAGCCTGCCCATCCAAAGACTTCGTTTGCTATTTGGTTTATTATTGGCTTTTCCTGTGGTGAGAGAACATCCAGGTTTGCAATTATGGGTAGTCCCGTCTCAGATGGAGTGTTTTTTACGATAGAAACGGCCGCTCCTTTTGGTACAAAATCAAAGATGTCCTGCACATCTTCATTTAAGAGTCGGATACATCCGAGTGATTTTTCCTTGCTGATGGATTCTGTATCGTAGGTGCCGTGGATGGCATACTCGCCCATTCCGAGTCCTGCTTCACCAAACATATTTTTGTGAATTCCCTCAGGCTGCAATACCCTGTTTTGAACGAAGAATGTTCCTTCAGGAGTGGAGTCGTTTTTGCCAAGACCGACTGTTTTCTTGCTTATTATATAGGGGGAGCTTTCAACCATAAGGGTAAACGAGTCTTTGGCGATGGTCACCTTAACCGGATTGAACGGAATTTTTACCGAGGAATTCGAGGATTTTTCCTTAATATTTGGATAGATCATTTCGTCTAAAGTTTCAGCATTCTTATTGTAGACCCAGCCCCCATTACCGGAAAAAGCGGGGGAGGCCTGGTTCGAGTTTAAAAAGAGTTCTTTTGGAATAAAGCTGAGATAATTGTCGGGATAATCACCTGCAAGAGAGGCAAGCTCAGGAGGGGGCGTCCCCTTTTCATCAATATATGCCTTCAAAGCAGTCCTCAACAGGTTTGTACTGATGTAGGTATGTGAATAGGCGTCGTTCGATGCGTGAAGATTCTTTAAGAAACGTATCCGGACAGGTTGATCAAGTGTGGAATTGTATTCAGCAATGACGAACGCCTGATCTTTTATTTGAGCACTCTTTAAAGGCAGCACTTCCAGCGACAGGTCAGCATCCGTTGTCATAACACCATACAAAAGCACATTCTTATTTGATAGCTCATTGCCCATGCTGACGGCTCTATCATATAATGACTCCTCAACTTCTTTGGGTGTGGTATCTTCTGGGAAGTAGAAAACATAAGGGATATCTTCACTTTCATATACAACTTCCATGCCCGTATCCCAATCCAGCAAGCTCGAAGCCATCATTCTCATCGAGTCCGCTTTCCAGAGTACCATTCCTAAAATAAAAAGGTTTAATAAGACAAGAGACGCAATGACGGTTTTCAGGTGAAAGGGTATTTTAGTGGGGACTTCCAGTTCGTGATCATGATCCACTGATTTCATCAGTTCCTCAATGGACTTACAGGCTGTTTTCGCCTTGAAATAGTAGGGGGAGTCCGTCTGAGCGGCTTTTTGATAGTGATGATAAGCCTTGGCCAACACTCCTTCTTCTTCCCACTTTTTTGCAAGGTGGTAGTGAGCCTCAGGAGATTGAGGGTCTTTATACCGGAGGAATTTTTCAAAATACTGAGGGTCGCTTTTCGATATATATAGATTTTTGTGCAGTTTTACCAGGTTCTTTTTTACATGGCTGTCAAAAAGGCTCATGTTCTATCCTTCCTTTCTTTAAAGTCTCAGGAATCTGTCCCCTAAAAAAGGAGCAGGGGTTCACGTACTTTATTATGCTCTTCTTGTTCTTTATAATGAACTTAGTGTTAAACATACTGTACAATATTTAAAGGGGAAAGTAAAGAGAATTTTCTTTATTAAGAACAATAGGGTGGTAGAAGAAGTCGGGGCTTGGAACATAAGCAATTAGGTTCTGTATGGTACGAAGAGTGTGTAAGTTTTATACAGCTAATCTATTAACAGGTTAAAGGTGGAGGAGGTCTTGACACTGTTCTTCAAGGAAATATTCAGTAGGATTTAGGAGAGGGAATCCCATCTGAATTTTAGTTTATTAACACATTAACGGGCTAAAAGGGACAGTCCCTCTTAACCCGTTAATGTGTTAAAAGTTACTTTTAATGATTATACTTCTTCATAGCTTCCAGCATATTGAACTTGTCAAAAGGGATGATTCTCACAAACAGCAATAAGCCGGTTTTTAGTTTTGCAAGCGAATGACTCAGGCCTATATCAGTTACTGGTATGATGCCGCTTGAAGACTGGTAGATATCTTCCAAGTAAATCAAATGATTTTCAATGTCTATGGAATGGATGGAATAAAGGGAAGTAAAGGAATTTCTCACGGCTTCTATTACTTCTTTTTGAGTTTCTTCATTGAAGGAATCCGTATAGTTTTCATCAAAAATGATAGGCTTCTGGTCTGTAAACTTTTCATGAATAAGGAATTCCCAAAGGAAATCTGACTTTAAGTTGGTAGGAACACTGACTTTCCCGTTCATCCTCATAATTAATATCTCCGCAGCTTTCAAAATATGCTGCGCTGGTACTGAATCGATGATATTCGTGTTTATGTGCACCTGTACCTGGCGATATTTTTTGTACTCTTCTATGTTCATACTTTTCGCTCCTCACCACAAAATTTATTTAAAGAGGGTCTTTATTAATTTTTTTGGTAAGGGTTCTTCTTCAACTAAACTATAGCATTTTGAATAAGCGCATGACAGGCACGCATCGGTTTTTGTCGAATAAAAAAGTATCAGCAAGGGCTGATACTCTTTTGTTATAATACCTTTCCAAGAAAAGCCTTAGTCCGCTCATTCTTTGGATTTCCAAACAACTCACTGGGCACATCCTCTTCGACAATATAACCACCGTCCATGAAGATGACACGGTCTCCAACTTCCCTGGCAAAGCCCATTTCGTGAGTAACGACCACCATCGTCATTCCTTCGCGGGCGAGGTCTTTCATGACTTCGAGAACCTCGCCGATCATTTCTGGGTCAAGTGCTGAAGTCGGTTCATCGAACAGCATGACTTTTGGCTCCATTGCGAGGGCACGTGCTATGGCAACACGCTGTTTTTGTCCGCCTGATAACTCTCCAGGATAGCTGTCTGCTTTTGCCTCAAGACCTACTTTTTTCAGCAGTTCCGTTGCTGTTTTTTTTGCGGATTCTTTGTCGACCCCTTTTGTTTTCATAGGAGCCAGAGTAATGTTTTGCAGCACTGTTTTATGTGGGAAGAGGTTAAAGTGCTGAAACACCATGCCTGTTTCCTGCCTGATTTTATTGATATTGATTTTTGGATCGGTAATATCTTTTCCATTTACAATTACATTGCCGCCAGTAATTTCCTCCAGTTTATTTAAGCACCTGAGGAAGGTGCTTTTCCCGGAACCAGAAGGGCCGACCACACATACCACTTCCTGTTCATTGACCTCTGTGCTGATATCTTTTAACACTTCGAGGTCACCAAAGGATTTCTTAAGGTTTCTCACTTGTATGACACTCATCGCAGTTCATATCTCCTTTCTATGAAGTCACCGAGTTTAGTAAGAAGGTAAATGAGGACGAAATACATTAGTGCGACGGTTCCCCAAATTTTAAAGGCTTCAAAAGTGGCAGAGACCGCCGTCTGTCCTCTTTGTGTCAGCTCTGCAACACTGATAACGGACAGCAGCGAGGTATCTTTCAGGCTTATGATAGCCTGATTGACAAAGGCGGGAAGCATTCTTCTTAAGGCCTGCGGCAGAACGATATAGCGCATTGTCTGGCCACTCGACAGCCCTAGTGTCCTTGCTGCCTCTGTCTGGCCTTTATCGATCGATTGGATCCCTGCACGTATGATTTCAGCAATATAGGCACCGGCATTTATGGTAATCCCAATGATTCCGGCCGGGATCGGATTGAGTGAAACGAAATCGAGTGAGTTCAAACCGAAATAGATAAAGAACAATTGAACCAGGAAGGGAGTTCCCCGAACGAAGTTAATGAACCATATGGCGATCCACTTTAAAGGTGCAATCGGTGATAAGCGGAACAGTGCCACGACCAATCCCAGAATGAACCCTAACAGCAAACCAATGACAGTTATGTAAGCAGTAAGTTGTAATCCATCCCATAACATCGGGAGTATTTCTATTATGACATCCATGGCTTTTCTCCTTTCGTGCTGTGTAATTTAAAAAAGACAGCGCGCAGCAGGGCGCGCTGTGTAGTTTTACTCTTCCAGGTAGCGGTTCAGGATCTCATCATATTCACCGCTGTCGCGAAGCTTTTGAAGTCCACTGTTGATTTTATCAAGTAATTCCTGATTTTCACCCTTCAACACAGCTATACCATATTGGTCACCGTTCAGGCGGTCTCCGACTGTTTTCAAGCCAAGATCTTTCGTTTTGATGGCATAGGCAATTACCGGATAATCCTCAATCAGTACGTCAGCATTTCCGTTGGCGACTTCCTGGAACATGGACGGGCTGTCATTGAATTGGCGGATTTCCTTGATGCCGACTTCATCTTTCAGTTCTTCAGCTTTGTCAGCGCCTGTCGTACCATTTTTAACTGCAACGATTTTACCCTCTAAATCTTCGACACTTGTAATATCATTGTTATCTTCAGAGACTACCAGAGTCAGGCCGGCGTCAAAGTATGGATCAGAAAAATCCACTTTTTCTTTTCGCTCATCTGTGATACTCATCCCTGCGATGGCTACATCGAGCTGATCTGCCTGGATGGCAGGGATGATACCGCCGAAGTCCATTGGCTTTAATTCAATATTGAACCCTTCTTCTTCTGCAATTGCCCTGATCAGGTCAATATCAATTCCTTTATACTCTCCGCCTTCTTCAAATTCAAAAGGGGGATAAGTCGTATCTGTTCCCACCGTGTATGTAGTACCTCCATTGTCGCCCGAACCTTCATCCCCGCTGTCATTCGCGGCGTTGTTCGTTCCGCATGCTGCCAGAACCAGCACAAGAGCCATTAGTAAACTAAATAAACTTCCTTTCTTCATCGAACCCCTCCAAAAAATAGATTGATAATTCTGTATATAATTACCATAACAAATCATTACCCTGTATTTCAAAAGATAAACATATGGTGATTGTCACGTCTCGATAAATGTTGAATGGATGGAGAGTGTACTTCATTCTTCTCTGGAAGGTATGTGGGGCGATACTGTCGCTACTCGTTTTTTGTCGAATCACAAGTTTTTCTCAGCCTTAAAAAATTCTAGAAAGCAGGTGATATCCGCTTTTGTACACTGATCTTATCAAAGGTGGCGACTTTGAGAGCGGGTTAAACTTATGATCAAGGGGAATGCTAACAAACTGGCTTTGTCACTTGTGGTTTTTTCTGTGAATTATCTTTTGTTTGATACAGATTCTTTATTACTATCAATACTTGTATTGATTACACTTGCTAGGTTGTCTCGGGAACTATTATGGAATTAATAGTTAAGGACAGATTGAGGAAGAAAGGGTAGCACTCTTTATCTCTCTGGTTTTTAGCGGCGGTTCCTTGCTGCTTACCATTCCTGGAATGTTGAAAGAAGGCTTTGCAGATTTTGAGGGTTTCGTATGTCGAATAGCTTAGAGGGATAAATGTTCATTTTCTATTTGGAGGAGTTAGATGTTTGGGGCGTTACCACCCGGAATTTGTCGAAAGAAAGAGGCTGGGACAAAACCCTCCTCTAAGATGAAAAAGCCGGTGAAATTTTACGACGAGTAAAATTTCACCGGCTTTGATTATTTTTTGAATTAAAATAAGGACCTCTTCTGATAAAATAAAGTTACCACATAAAATTCCATCTGAAAGAAGGGTCCTTATGTTTAAAAATTATATCATGAATCAAGTGGTTTTGCCCCTGGATTTAGAAATCAAACTTCAAAAAAATGATATTGCCTTCTCCGTGCACGACCTCGTCGAGCAAATTCCACACGAAGCCTTCGAATCGTTCATACGAAGCACAGGCTGCCCTGCTTACCACCCACGTATGATGATGAAGATTATTTTATGTGCCTATACCCAATCCGTTTTCTCAGGAAGGAAAATTGAAGCTCTCCTCGGCGATAGTGACCGGATGATGTGGCTGGCCCAAGGGCATGAACCGAGCTACCGCACGATTAACCGGTTTCGTGTCTGTCCAGAAGTAAAAGCTCTTCTTCGTGAGTGTTTTGTTCAATTTCGCTGCCATCTCGTTAAGGAAAAGCATATTGATGGTGAAGCGATCTTCATTGATGGCACCAAACTTGAAGCCAATGCCAATAAGTTCACGTTCGTTTGGCGAAAATCGGTGGAGAAATATAGTGCTGGTCTTATCGAAAAATCGAATCAACTATATGATGAGCTAGTGGAAAAGGAAATCATACCTGAAATAGAACGGGAAAGTCCGGAAGTACTTTCTACAGAAGATCTGACTGAAGTAGTGGGGAAACTGGAAGGCACCGTTGATGAACTCACTCGAACCATCGAATCCAGTAAGGACGTAAGCGAACGGAAACAGCTTCGCTCAGCACGTAAAGTGCCCAAGCAAATCCTCAAACAGTTTAAGGATTTTGTCGCACGCAAACAAAAGTATGAACGGGCCATGGCCACTTTCGGTACGCGCAACAGTTATTCTAAGACTGATCGCGACGCCACCTTTATGCGGATGAAGGACGATTACATGAAGAATGGACAACTAAAAGCTGGCTACAATGTACAAATTGCGAGCGAAGGGCAGTACGCTCTTGCCTATGATGTTTTCCCTAATCCGACCGATACACGGACGTTCATTCCATTTCTGAATACGATCGAAAATCACTTCTTTAAACTCCCAAAATACGTAGTGGCTGACGCTGGTTATGGGAGTGAAGAAAATTATGAGGATGTCTTTGAAAATCGAACAGCTACGCCACTGATTACCTACAACATGTACCGCAAAGAGAAAACGAAAAGGGCTCAAAAGAATGCATTCACTACGGCCAATTGGAAGTATGATGAAGAAACCGATTCATTTACTTGCCCGAATAATCAACGACTCACATTCCGCCACCTGTCACACAAAACAGACCGAAACGGCTTTTCTCGGGAGTTTAAGGTGTATGAGTGCGAAAGCTGTACGGGATGTCCTTTCCGTTCTGAGTGCACGAAGGCAAGGAAGGAAATCATCGAAAACTATTACTCAATGAAAAATGGGAACAACAAAAAGAGAAGATAAGAACACTGCTTTCAGACCAGAAAACGGGTGAAATCTACGGGCGACGTAAAATCGACGTAGAACCAGTTTTTGGATTTCTGAAGGCTAATTTAGGTTTCACAAGATTATCGGTCAGAGGCAAGGAGCGCGTGCAAAATGAAATGGGCTTCGCGCTGATGGCGGTAAACTTGAGAAAGTTGACTGCCAGGAACGTAACCTAATCCATGAATCTTCGAGAGTAATGAAAGAAAAGGGCTTCAATCATCCGAAATGATGATTGAAGCCCTTTTCTCATGATTTTTGGCTAGTTATGTCCCAGCCTCTTTTTTATGTTTTTATATTAATCTCTGATTTCTATAAGTTCGGCAATTACTTGACCCTCTGGAATAGATGTGGATTTTACCAATCCGACGCCTGGGGCATAGTATTCGTGATAATAACCATTTCCGCGTACCTCTACGGCATTTGTAAATGTTCCGGCAGGGGTGGTGACGGTACTGTTCACTGATATGATTTCCATTGTTACAGCGTTCTGATCCATCCACCTGTGCCCGACTTTTACAGGGTAACCAAGGGTGAAGCTGAAGGACATTTGCGGCTTGCCAAAGACAATTCCATTCGCTGTTTCTGTGAATGGCCGCAGCCTTGGCGATGTCCAACCATTTGTTTCATCCGTTTCCCTCCACAGATTATCATGTGAATGCGTAAATGAAGAGATATACGGCTTCATATCATACACATACGTCTTGGAATGGTCTGGTTCAAAGCTTGTATTCTTCATTTCTGGTTTGAAGTCATCATTTAAAAGCCTTGCCATCATAACGGAAAAATGCTGGCGCGATAAGAAATCTTGCGGCCTGAATGTACTATCATCATATCCAGTGGTTATATTGGCGGTTGCTAACTTGTTTACATAAGGGTTTGCCCAATGAACCATCGGTACGTCAATGAAGGAAATACGCTGGTCCTGAAGCATGTTGTATCAAATATCCATCATTTTTGCCATCTGGGCACGGGTAAGGGACCCCCATGTATCAAAATACTTTGTTCCATCAGCGGCTGTTTTACCAGAAATAAAACCTAGCTCAACCGCTTTTGCGACTTCTTCATACCCATAATCACCAGGTTTCAAGTCACTAAAACCGGGATCGGGTGCAGAAAGGTCCGTTATCCTCATTTCGCGCAAAAACATCTGAACGGCATGGATTCTCCGCAGGTTGTCTTCAGGCTTAAAGGTACCATCGTCATATCCTCTGATAATCTCTTTGTCTGCTAAAAACTTAATTTCCTCTTCATACAACGAAACATCTGAAAACTCAGCCAGGGCTGGTGAGGTAACCGAAATGGACATGAGGGCAGCTGCTAGAGAAAGGGTGATTTTTTTCAAGTGAATCCTCCTAGATTTTTCGGGGAGTGACAGTTACGCCCCGGGTTTTGTCGATTTATCTTTAAACCTAAATTATTCATCCATTATCTTACTCACTTGTTTAGATTAGTCTGGCAATTCTTATACTACAGAGGTTTTTCACTAGTTACAAAAATACTCATGAATCACTATATCACAGAGAGGAGGTCTATTTAATCTATATTCCCAAATCTGCGTAATGATAAAGTTAACAATTTCCATTTATTTCTCTTCTCCAGTGCTTAATACGAATTTCATCATTGATAGTTGAATGGTTAAATAACAGCACTACTCGATATTTGTCGAATTTTCTATTTGACCTGAGAATAGATGAATTAAGAGCAATACTCTTTTCAGTCCTTGCTATATCAGGGTTCGATGGATGTCTATATTCATAGGAAATTGGGAAAATAGTTCTGCTCCTTTTTAACATCGACAAAAAACGACAATGTGTGATATAAATGATTTAGGCGAGCCTTTGGTTGGTAATCCAGCTAATGGCGAAAAGACATCGACCCTGGAAAAGTCGATGTCTTTTTTTGTGTCCGGCTAATTTTCCCCACATCACTTCTCATGTTATTCACACCAATCTCACTATTCCTCTGAAAATTAATCCTGATGGGCAGTGAGGTGGCGAGATTTTTATGTTCTGTGGAACTACTGACATTCCTGCAGTCTGAGCCTCCATAGGTTATATCTGCAATAACTTTTGATAAATTTAAAGATCACTCCGAAGATTTAAAGCATGTCACTTTTTTCGTAGGGAATTCCACAATGGCATTTGTGTTAACCATTCATCTATAATTGGAGCTTCCTTTGTGGATTTCAAGGATATTTGCTGCCACCAATAAAAAGGTAAGAGAACCCTGGATCTCCTTACCTTTTTATTCATAATTATATGGTAAGTGAGAGTTGTAGTAGCTGTTGTATTCCCCTATTAATAAAAAAGAATGATCAAAAACCTTTGATAAGGGGGTTATTTTTGAATAGAACAAGGTATATAATGGCTGGCTTGTTTATATGCTAATTTTATAAAGATAATAAAGCTGGCAGTGGGTTTCTGGTTTTCAGAAATATACCTTAGAAGGGTGTTCTATATGAATGATTTTATTAAAATTATCTATTCCTTTCTGCTCCCTCCGGGGATTTTTTTCATTATACTATTTTTGTTTAATGTGAACCTGTTCAGGATTAATAGGTCCTTGTCCCGAACCTTATTTGGGATTCTGGTGAGTTTTTTTATTCTCTCGACCCCATTAGCTGGGGATGTTCTTGCTACATAGATTGGAAACGATCCATCAGCCTCCCTCTTCTATTTGTTTATATAGACTTATATCATCTCCGGAGTTAAAAGCCCCTGTTAACTGTCTTTTTCTTTCCTTAATCTGTGCAACTTAAATCTTGATAGGGTAAAAAACTTTTTTGTTCTGAAAATTAATTGTGTCTCTGATTGAAAATGCAGAGAGCTGCCTTTTGAGTGTATATTGCTTACAGTAGTAAATTGCGTTTTCCTCACATGTTAGTTGGTTTTTTTAGTTTCGCAGGAGAGAAAGCTCTATCTATTGATAATATAATCACCTGTATTTATTTTAAAAAGCGATAAGGGTATCATTAGAAGCCCTTATTCTTAGTGATTTACATATTTAGTATAATATGGCATTTACTTAAATGATGATTACAAGGTAAATTAGGAATTTCATAGATTCGAAAGGAAAGAGAACGTAGAGGCTGGTCTCTGCGCTCTTTTTTGGTGTCACGCCTAGGGTTTTGTCGAATGCAACCGGCATTATTCAGAGCGGGAGTGTAAAATAAAAAAAGAGCAGTCCCAATCTGTTTTAGCATTGGGATTTCTCTTTTTTCGTGGTATTGGAAATTTACATAGTAAATATTAATCGACATGAATCGGGCGGTTGTGATACAACGAAAATTGAGTATCGAGTACAAGCATTCAAAGATTTTGTCAATGAAACGTGTTCCCTGACAGTTGACAATGAAAAGTTAAAAGCAACCATCCCAGTGCCAGAGGAGGAAGAAGCCGTTAAGGAATTGGAAGACATGGATGGTAATGTTAATGAAGATGAAGAAGAATTGAAAGAGGAGATTGAAGATATAAAAGATGAAGCAGAAGAACATGTAGAAGAAAAGGATGAAGCAGAAGGTAATCAAGAAAATGAAAAAGATGAGCAGGGATTGGTTGATGAAGAAGCTTGGGATGTAGAAACAATTAAAGAACCAGTGGAAGAAAAAGATGATGATGTAATGAAGGAAGAAGCGATACCCAAGAATTCCTCCACAATAGATGATAATTCAACTCTTGATCCATTGGATACCAGTGATGTATTAACAATTTAATATCATAAATAAAAAGAACTGCCAATCGTAATAAGATAGCAGTTCTTTTGTCTTTGAATTCAATACAGATCTTTGGTGGTTTTTAGGTTAGGTAACCTCTGACCCCTCCTGCATTCCAAGCTTAATTAGTTATTCCAACAGCATCAAACCCGCCAGCCGCCGCTGAAACTTCTGCACTTCCTTCGCCATAGATGTCAACAGCCGACTGGATGATGGATTTCCTCGCATGGCTGAAGTCAGAGTTTGGTGTCAGGTAAACTGTGAGTGCGCGGTAATAGATTTGACCGAGTTTTTCACGGCCGATTTCCTGCGCTGTCAGGTAGGCAGCGTGGTTGATGATAGATGAGTTGATGTGAACGCCACCATTGTCCAGTTCACGAGGCAGGTCATAGTATTCATCCATGTGAGAAGGATACATTCCCTCGCCATTTCCATACTCTACATATTTTGCCCCTACAGGGAATCTGCTTGGGTCACTCAAGCTTCTTAACGCATCTCTTCCGTCTGCTTTTGCAGCAGGGGCCATGATATCTTCACCCAGTTCCCAATCAGAATCATCAATTAAAGCACCGAAGATATCAGAGAATGCTTCGTTCAATGCCCCTGATTGGAACCGGTAGACTAGTCCAGCCGAGTTAGAAGTTACTCCGTGGGCCATTTCGTGGGCGGCTACATCCAATCCCGCAGATAATGGAACCATAAATTCTCCGTCACCATCACCATACACCATGAAGGTACCGTTCCAGAAGGCGTTGTTATAATTTTCGCCATAGTGGACCACTGATTGGATTGGCATTCCTTCATCGTCGAGAGAGTTCCTGCCATGCTCATTCAAATAGTAATCATATACTTTTTCAGAGTTGTAATGGGCATCCACTGCAGGTCTGTCAAAGTCATCTTTGAAAGAAGCGTCGTTGCCGGAAAATACCTCCAGATATCCTTTTGAGTAATCATATGTAATGATACCCTCCAAGCCTTCATGGCTGTAATCAGCTAAGTTAAATACTGTTCCTTCATGTTCCGCTTTGCTTCGTGAAATGTGAAGTTGGCGGTGGGCGCCTAATACACCAGTCCCGACGCCTTTTTGAGTTTTGATTTCTTCAGCATGCATGATGGCGTTGTACTGGTCAATCACTTCACCGGACTTCGCATCGACAAACACAAACCAGTTGCCAGGCTCGTCCCCAAGGAAGCTGAGGTTCACCTTATGAGCTAAATAGTTCTTCCCTTCGAATGGATAGATAACAAGGTCTGAGGATGGAAGCTGGTCCAGAACTGCGGGAGCATTCACAGATGATTTTGCTGTTTCCAGTGCTTTTTTAACTGAGACTGTTGGAGTTGTATCAAGGGTGCCTGCTTCAATTTGTGGATTGTGAGAGCCATTAACGGCGGTGACTTCGTTGTTCGCATTGTAATGAACAATGATTTCTGCACCTTCGACAGGTACACCATTTTTGGTCTGGTTAAATCGAACATGAGTCATGCCGAGTTCATCTTTTTGAGCTTTTTTGAATTGCAGATCGGCTTTAGGGTTTTTGATTTTGACTTTAGCTTTATTTTCTTCAAGAAAGTTTAGGGCATCACTTGATGTAGTTGAGGAACGTTTGGCAGCGTGCTTTTCTTTTACAAATAGCGGAACATTGGCTTTTTCATTCCATTCTTTTGAGACATCCGTTACTGCATGTCCATCAGGCTGAACGGCCAATACATTTCCATATGGAAGGGAAGCAGAAAGTAGAGCGGTAGTGATGACGAGAGGTGCAATAAATTTCTTTTTATTCAAATAAATTCCTCCTTAAAGTAGATTAGTACAAGTATAAAGAGGATTTGGGGTAATTTTCATGATTAGTTAGAATTATCTTACAATATGAGGAAATAGTAGAGTTTTCTATTATATTTCGATAAACGAAATAGATATAAAGGTCTGTTTCGTGACTGTCACGCCCCGGTTTTTGTCGAATTTCTTCACAGAGTATCGGTCTTTTCTATCAGACTAGAAAAAAGCAAGCTGCTAAAAATGCAGCTTGCAAAATGAAATTGGTGAATTATCAAGAAATAGAAATAAATGTACCGCCATTCTCAGCGTAAGTTCCCATGGTTGCTCTCAAATGGTTGATGATAATGTGCTTAGGATTATTTCTTTCTTGAATTTCATTTTTGATTTGTTGGACATCATCCTGGTTACCTGTGTGCCTATTGCAAATAGTGCTATCAGGGAAATCTTGTTGACGCTCCCCTGACATTTATAGCTTTTTTAAAAGATATCTTGGTTCCACGAACTTATTTAATTAACTAATAAAATTAAATTACATTTTAGTGAAAATATTTAGAAAATTTAAAAATAATTCTGTTATTATCATAATTTTATGTTATTATTGTAAATAATTTAAATACCACTTACATATTTTTAAGGTATGAGTCCCAAGACAGGCAGGTGATTATATGGAAGAGGTATGCCAGAAAATTAGAGAGCTTAGAAAACAATCTAATTTGACGTTAAAACAGATGAGTGAAAAAACAGATTTATCCGTAAGCTTCCTTTCACAAATTGAAAGGGGTTCCTCTTCATTAGCTATATCTTCTCTTAAAAAGATTGCAGAAGCATTTGAGATTAATATTTCTTATTTCTTTGATGACCGAAGCAATAACACCTACGTAACGAAAAAAGAAGACCAGTCACAGTTTAAAATAGAAGGCCTCCAGACTCTCTACACACAACTCAACGGTAACTTTGCCCAGCGCTCCCTAGCTCCCTACATCCTGACTTTGGCACCCAATCAAAAAGGTAAAAAGACATTTAAATATGCAGGTGAAGAGTTCTATTACGTATTAAAGGGGGTGGTCATTTTTAATATCGATGGCAAGTCTTACACCATTACAGAAGGTGACTCGATTCATTTCCCATCAAGCTTTGATCACTACGGAGAAAATCCTTTAAACGAAGAGAGTGTTCTGCTGGGTGTAATTACCCCGGTAGTTCTATAGATTAATAGAATGGAGGCAGCCTTTTTGAAACCTTTATTGGAGGTCAAAAATCTAAGCGTTGATTTCAAGAATGATCAGGGAAATGTCAGGCCGGTTGAAAATATCTCCTTTCAAGTTAATCCTGGAGAGACAGTGTGTATTGTTGGGGAATCAGGCAGTGGAAAAAGTGTTACCAGCATGTCTATTATGCGCCTTTTAGATTACGAGAATGGGTCCATTTCAGAAGGGAAAATCTTATTTCAAGGGGAAGACCTGGCAGTGAAGAGCAAAGAAGAAATGAGGCAGATCCGAGGGAATGACATATCGATTATTTTCCAGGAACCGATGACAGCTTTGAACCCGGTTTTTACGATAGGAAAGCAATTGACTGAAGCTATCTTGCTCCATCAGGATAAAAGTAAAAAACAAGCCTGGAATCGGGCTAAAGAACTGTTAGAACTTGTTGGAATAAATGATGTTGATGTACGCATGAAACAATATCCACATGAACTATCAGGTGGGATGAGACAGCGTGTCATGATAGCCATTGCTTTATCCTGTGAGCCGAAATTATTAATTGCTGATGAACCTACAACTGCTCTAGACGTAACGATAGAAGCCCAAATATTGAACCTGTTAAATGAATTAAAAGAAAAAATCAACATGTCGATCATCTTTATCACACATGATATGGGAGTTGCAGCTGAGATATCCGACAGGATTGTTGTTATGTATGCCGGGAAGGTAGTAGAAGAAGGAGATGTCTTTCAAATTTTCGATGAACCAACCCATCCATATACTCGAGGGCTGTTAAACTCAATTCCTTCAGAAGAAGGTCCTCGCCAGGAGAAATTGACTTCGATTAAAGGAACCATCCCGAGTATCAACAATATGCCTGACGGCTGCCGTTTCAATCCTCGATGTGAGTTTGCCACCTCACAATGTATTGAAAAAGAGCCACTGCTGTATAGGGAAAATGGGCGGCAGGTAGCCTGTTGGAATTATAAAGAAGTTTTAAAGAAGGAAAGTATGGCTCAGTGAAGGGGGGATTCTAATAATGGAATCAGAGTTGATCGGTAATGAAAAAATATATCATTCAAAGGAGGTGAGTTCAGAGATTCTGCTCGAAACCAAACACCTTACCAAGTGGTTTCCCATTAAAGCAGGTATGTTTAAAAGAACGACTGGTTATGTAAAAGCAGTGGATGATATTTCTTTTTCAGTTCGTAAGGGAGAGACCTTTTCACTGGTGGGTGAATCAGGATCAGGTAAGTCTACTTTGGGGAGAGCGGTCTTAAGACTTCACGAACCAACATCAGGAGAAATTCATTTTGAAGGGAAGGAAATTACAAATTTGCCTTCTCGTGAAATGAGGAAACTGAGAAGGGAAATGCAAATCATTTATCAAGATCCATTTGGTTCATTGGACCCCAGGATGAGTATAGGTGATATAGTTGGAGAACCCTTGGATGTACATCGGATTGTAAGAGGGAAGCAGAGGGATGAAAGGATCGATGAACTTCTTGAACTTGTCGGATTGGATCCTTCACGCAAATCAAGGTACCCCCATGAATTTTCTGGAGGACAACGGCAGCGTGTAGGAATAGCCAGAGCGATTGCATTAAATCCGAAATTTATATTAGCCGATGAGGCGGTCTCAGCTTTGGATGTGTCTGTTCAAGCACAAGTTGTGAATCTTTTAAAGGAACTTCAGCAAAAATTAGGATTAACTTATTTGTTTATCGCGCATGGCCTGAACATTGTAAGGCATATATCAGACCGTGTGGGAGTCATGTATTTAGGACAGATGATGGAGATAGGAGAAGTAGAAGAAGTGTATAAGCGGCCTGCACACCCTTATACATCTGCTTTAATATCAACTAAACCATCCCCCAATCCAAGAGCCAGAAAGAAGAAAGTGATCTTGGAAGGAGAAATCCCATCTCCGTCAAACCCGCCAACAGGCTGTCGATTTCATACGAGGTGTCCATTGGCTACAGAGAAGTGTAAGCAGGACACACCAGTATTATGGCCAATTTCAGAAAAACAGTCTGTCGCATGTCATTACCCGTTGGTATGAAAAGGCTTTCCCTTTTAATATACCACATTTTAGAAAAAATTACACACATAAATAAGGAGTGTATTAAATGGATGTAAAAACTACGAAAACCAAAACAAAACCTTATAACGGATATAAATCTTTTGATTACCTTGAGCCTGTTAAAGACTTTAAACCTTACAAACTTGCTAAAGAGGTTGGCCGTGTAGAGTCATTTACTTATCCAGTGTCAGATGATCAGGAAGAACTTGTACAGAAAATTCTGGAAGAAGATTATATTGTTTCATTGCATGAACACACTTTTGTAACACCTGAAGACGTAGACTCTATTTTTGAATTCCGCCGTCAGGGCCGGGATTGGACTGGATATGAAGGATTAAGTATTTCGGGACTCGACATTGTTTTCGAGAATTATATGGATGGTACTGCTTTTATTACTTCGAATGCAGGCTGGAAATGGAATGATGTCCTGCATGATTTAGGGATTCGCTACAGTGATTTTGCCCATCAAGATTTGGTCATCCGTGCCGAAACCATGGAAGATCTTTACCGTGCTAAAAAAGAAGGAAAAGTGGCGTTTGTTACTTCATTAGAGTCTGCTACTCAAATCGAAAACGAGATCGATCGTGTGGATGTTCTTTACGGATTTGGAGTTCGGGTAATGGGTATTGCGTATTCAGAAGCAAATGCTCTCGGCTGCGGGTTGAAAGAGAAGAATGACGGAGGCTTGACAGCATTTGGCCATAAAGTAGTGGAACGTATGAATAAGATCGGAATGACTATTGACGTTTCGCATTGTGGTGACCAGACAGCCAGAGATGTAATCGAAACCAGTGATAAGCCGATCTTCATTACTCATGTGGGTGCAAGGGCACTCTGGAATACTAGCCGTCTTAAGCCAGACGACATTTTGAAAGCATGTGCAGATAAAGGCGGTGTTAT
Source organism: Bacillus sp. AK031 (assembly GCF_053903065.1). Taxonomy (NCBI): domain Bacteria; kingdom Bacillati; phylum Bacillota; class Bacilli; order Caryophanales; family Bacillaceae; genus Bacillus; species Bacillus sp. AK031. The sequence goes on from NZ_CP096424.1 coordinate 304,730, forward strand.
CGGAATTGAAGCAGCACCACACACAACTTTGACGAAGAAACATCGCGAACATTCCATCGAGTCAGTAATGGAGCATTTTGAATATGTAGCAAACCTTGTTGGGATTGATCATGTGGCATTCGGATTAGATACACTATTTGGTGACCATGTCGGACTGCATCATGCTTTCGCGAATGCTCTTTCAATCGGATCTTCACACTCTGGAGAACAGTTTAATGAGGTGGAGTATGTTAAAGGATTAGAGAATCCGGCAGAAGCTTACCCGAATGTTGTACGCTGGCTTGTAGATCACGGCTACAGTCGTGAGGCAATCAAAAAGGTAATGGGAGAGAATGTATTGCGCGTACTTAAGGAGACTTGGGTGAAATAATCAAATCAGGGGGGAAGATAATGAAGAAGATTTGGTCTTTACTGCTTGTATTGGTTCTATTGCTAAGTGCCTGCGGAGGTACAAATAATGCTTCTACAGATAGTGGTGATACTGGAAATACGGACAGTGGTGAAGTCAAAAAAGGTGGTAATGTTTCGATACCAATTGTCGGTGATCCCATCTTTAACCCGTGGCATCCCAATGCCTATGCAGAATCAAACGTCGTCAACCGTATCATCTTTTCAGGGCTGACTAAGCCTGGATTGGATAATGCCCCTGCTTCCAGTCTGGCAAAAGATTGGAGTACTTCAGAGGATGGAAAGGTATGGACATTTAATCTTCGCGATGATGTTAAATGGCATGATGGCGAAGCCTTTACGGCAGATGATGTAGCGTTCACCTTCAATGAATTGGTATTAAATGAATCATTAGGTTCAAATGGTGCATCTAATTACAAAGCGCTTGATAAAGTAGCTGTGGTGGATGACCACAAAGTTGAATTTCACCTTAAACGCCCTTGGGCTGCGTTACCTTCCTATCTGGCATTCAATTCAGAGATTATGCCAGAACATGTTTTGGCAGGAAAAGATCCATGGGAATTTACTGAATTCAACAAAAAGAATCCTGTAGGGACAGGTCCATTCAAGGTGAGTGAGTATACTTCAGGACAGCAGGTTGTTCTCAAAGCAAACGCTGATTTCTTTAACGGTGCACCTAACTTGGATACAGTAACATATAAAATCCTTCCAGATGTGAATACTCAAATTGCACAGGCGCTAAGTAATGAACTGGATATCTTCGTAATGGAAGATAAGGCGTCTCTAAAGAGAGTTGAAAGTGCTAATAACCTTGAGGTGGTTGCGTCGGACATCACTCGTTATTTCTGGCTTGTAACAGATTTGGAGAATCCTAAGTTCCAAGATAAGAAAGTTCGACAGGCCATTCTGCATGCTGTTGACCGAAAGGCTATTATCGACTCGGTTCTTCAAGGGTATGGAAAGATTGCAGATGCAGCTATCACTCCAGACCAAGAAAAATATTACACAGATGATGTGAAATCATATGAATTTGATCCAGAAAAAGCAAAAGAATTATTGAAAGAAGCAGGCTGGGAAGATACAGACGGTGATGGAATCCTGGATAAAGACGGCGAGAAATTCTCATTTGATTTTGATGTTGCCTTACAAGGGGACCTTGAACAAATCGCCGTACTTACTCAACAGTATTTAAAAGATATTGGTATGGATGTAAAACTTAACACACTTGAGTGGAATGCGATGATTCAAAAGAACGTCATTGACCGTGACTTCGATATGATTGTCAACTGGTGGTCTTATCCAAGCGATCCGGATGTGTATGCTCAGTATCATTCCTCTAATGCAGGAAAAGGAAATAATCTTCCGGGGTATAAAAATGAAGAGTTAGATAAGTTATTAGAAGCGGGTCAGGCGACAAGTGACCCTGCAGAACGTGTGGAAATCTACAAACAAGCACAAGAACATATGGCTGAAAACCTTCCTTATATTTATCTGTGGTATCCACAGGAGCTTAGTGTCAGAAGCAAGCGATTGCAAGGTGTCCCAGATATCTATTTTGGCGGTACGCTCCACTATATCAATGAGTGGTGGGTTGAGTCCTGATAATCTGTATAGCTTACTGCCTCCTTTCAACATTCTGAGGGGGCAGTATTAACTATCACCAAGGAAGGAGAAAAGCAAGATGGCCCATTTTATATTGACACGTCTTTGGCAAAGTGTTGTATTGCTCGCGATAGTAACTGTTATTACTTTCTTTTTAATGAACCTTGCTCCCGGTGGTCCTTCTTCCATGATGAGGATGGATGCAACAGAAGCAGAAAGAGAAGCGATTGCAGAGCAGCTCGGCTTAAATGAACCTGTTATTGTCCGTTATGGTGCCTGGGTCGTTGATGCTCTTCAAGGTGATTTTGGTATTTCTTTATCCAGCGGTGAGCCTGTAATCGACCGTATCATTGATCGTTTCCCGCATACCTTTAAATTAGCTTTGTGGACAGTGTTTTTCTCAGTGGTTATAGGGATTTTGTTTGGGATACTATCTGCTCGAAACAGAAATACGTGGCGGGACCATACCATAAATTTCACAAGTGTCATAGGTTTATCTGTTCCATCCTTCTGGCTGGCTATTATGTTTATCTTGCTGTTTTCTGTACAGCTGCAATGGCTGCCATCATCCGGTGTAGGCAGTGGTTCTTTTGCTGATGAAATTAAATCGATGATCATGCCTGTTATCATTCTGTCGACTGCAACACTTCCAACCATAGTCCGTTTTACCAGATCTTCTATGCTGGAAGTCATCTCTCAAAACTTTATACGTACTGCAAGAGCAAAGGGAGCGAAAGAAAAGACAGTCATTTATATTCATGGATTAAGAAATGCCCTGATTCCTGTTATCTCCATCATTGGAGTATTGATTCCGCGATTATTGAGTGGAACGGTTATTGTCGAGTCTGTCTTCGGTTGGCCAGGGATGGGAAGGCTGATTGTAGAGGCTGCTCAGGGGAGAGATTATAACCTTGTAATGGGAGTGACAGTTGTCGTGACTGCTCTTGTTATACTCTCAAACTTTGTCGTTGACATTATTTATTCCCGAGTAGACCCACGAGTGAAAAATATGTGAAAAGGCAGGTGAAAAGAGATGAATGGAGCAGTAAAAACCACAACTATTAAAGGGGCGCCTTTGTCATCTGGAAAGGAAAGTAAGTTATCGAACTTTTTTCATCAGTTAATGAAGAATAAAGTGGCTTGGTTCTCCTTCTGGTTCTTGATCCTTGCCCATTTACTAGTATTTGTTGGACCACTGGTTTGGAGGATCAGTCCTGAAGCGATAGATCCTATAAACGCATTTGCCATCTGGACTGCGGCTCACCCGTTAGGAACCGATGATATGGGCCGGGATGTCTTAAGCCGTATGCTCTATGGCGGCCAAGTTACACTGCTCGTCGGTTTTGGTTCAATGGTTTTTACAGTCTTAATCGGTGGTCTGATAGGAGCGGTTGCCGGTTTTTTTGGAGGCTGGATTGATAGTGTGCTTATGCGGTTTACGGAAGCTATGATGTCAGTGCCGAACTTCTTCCTTGCACTGGTTGCCTTGACGGTTCTCGGGAAAAGTCCTTGGATGGTCATTATTGTTATTGCCTTTACATCATGGATGGAAATTGCAAGGGTCGTTTACGGCGAGACATTAAAATGGAAAGCAAATGAGTTTGTGGAAGCCTCAATGGCGATGGGATCATCCTCCATCCGTACCCTCATCCGCCACGTAGTCCCGCAAGTGATACCTACCATTATAGTGGCAAGTACTTTGGGGATTGCCTGGGCCATCCTTACGGAGAGTGCAATTAGTTATCTTGGTTTAGGTATCCAGCCGCCGACTTCTACATGGGGAAATATGCTCCAGAATGCTCAGCAATACATTTGGACATCGCCTATCCTGGGGGTATTGCCTGGAGTAGCCATTACCCTGGTAGTGCTGGCTTATAATTTTTTGGGAGATGGCCTGAGAGATATCCTTGATCCAAAGCATGTGAAGAAATAAAGAGAATGAGGTGGAGAATATGAAAAAGGTCATAAATGGTTGTGAAATGTATTACGAAGTCTTAGGTAATCCTGAAAACGAAACAATATTCTTTGTTCATGGAGGACCTGGATTGGGTGATTGCAGGGGAGATCTAAATACTTTTCAAGATCTATCTGATAGTTTTCAGCTTGTGTTTATGGATATGAGAGGGTCGGGGAGGTCGGCAGATGTACCGCCATATACTCATGAGCAATGGGTGGATGACTTAAATGAATTGCGGAATCAGTTGGGTGTGGAAGAAATTATTCTTCATGGAGCGTCTTATGGCGGTTTTATCGTGCAAGAGTTTGCCTTGAGATATCCTGAACATACTAAAGCCATCCTTCTTAATGTTACGGCAGCGGATAATGACCACCATCATCTTGCAATTGATAATGCATTAAGAAGTAATCTTTCGGGGATTGATGAAGAAGGTCTTACCCGCTTATTTGAAGGTTATGTAAAATCTAATAAGGACTTTAAAGCGCTCTACCAAGCTATCCTGCCTTTATATACGATGGAACAAGACCTGGAAGCCCAAAAACAGAAGCTTGATCAAATATTCTATCACTATCAAACTCATAATGATGCGTTCCATCAAAATTTAAAGCATTTCGATTTGAAACCAAAACTCCACAACATCAAAGTTCCTGTAATGGTGACGGCCGGGGAACGTGACTGGATCTGTCCGCCGGTATGTTCAGAGGATATTGTGTCACGGATCCCACAGGCAAAATATGTCCTATTTAAAGAGTATGGACATTCCTTGGTACGTGAACAAGGGGATAAATATAAGGGTCTCTTGCGTCAATTTCTAAATGAGGAAATAACAGAGCCAAAGACGCTTGTATAGTAATAGAATAAAAGGAGGAATAGTATGAAGGTGAAATTAAATGGTTGTGAGATTTACTATGAGGTTCACGGTACCCCGGATAAAGAAACAATTTTTATCATCCATGGAGGGCCGGGGATGAGCGACTGCAGAGGAGATGTCCATTCCTTTAAGGCGCTGGCAGATGAATATCAATTGGTCTTCCTCGACAACCGAGGGTCAGGGCGATCGGAAGAAGTGCCTCCATATACTCATGAACAATGGACAGCAGATATTGACGCCTTAAGAGCGTACCTCGGAATTGAGAAAATTACTATTCTAGGAGGGAGCTACGGCGGATATCTATCCTTGGAGTATGTATTGAGATATCCAGAACGGGTAAACAGGGTTATTCTAAGAGATACGGCAGCTAATGATAGATATACGGATCTATCGATGCAAAAAGCATTAGACAGCAAGCTGCCAGGGATCAATGAGGAGATGCTGGAACGCTTATTCACTGGCAAAGTTTGTTCTAATGAAGAGTTCCGTGAAATGATCAAAGCGATCCTTCCCCTCTATACAGTCAAATTTGATGAAGCTAAGGCGAATGAAAAGCTGGATAATATCTTTTTCCACTATCAAACCCACAATTATGCCTTCAGTGTGAATAAGCAAAGCTATGATGTCTCCGGCAGGCTTGGTGAAATAAAGGTGCCTGTGTTAATTACGGTGGGAGTACATGACTGGGTTACACCGGTTGAATGCTCTGATGAACTGGCAGCGGGAATCCCGATTAATCAATATGTAAAGTTTCAAAACAGCGGGCACTCTCCTCAAATCGAAGAAAATGAGAAGTTCCTAAAGCTGATCAGGGATTTCTTGAAAACTCCTATTAATGCAACTGCATAACTAGATTCAAGAGAACAGGAGACTGTTCTCTTTTTTTCTTGAATAAAAGTTTCCAAATCTAATTCTACCAATTAGTCAGGATGAAATTATAGTTAAGATTAAAGCAGGGTGCAGGAAAGCCAGACGTGTTTAAAGGCATTTCAACGACAATCGATAAAGGGGAAGTCGTGGCGATTATCGGACCTTCCGGATCTGGAGATCTGGAAAATCGACAAGCCTTTCTGAGAAAGCCCATGACTATCCAAACAGGCTTTCAGGAGGGCAAAGACAGCGTGTCGCCATAGCCCGGGCATTAGCCATGAAGCCTGAAGTGATGCTGTTCGATGAGCCGACGTCAGATCCCTAAAAAGAAAGCCTGACGAATTAAATTCGTCAGGCTTGCCTGGAGATCAATCTTAGTTATTTTTCCCCTTACCTTTACCTTTACCTTTACCTTTCTTATCTTTCTTATCTTTCTTATCTTTGCCTTTCTTGTCCTTAGTAATGACTTCATATGAGAAGTCTACTGGGCTTTTATCGGAAGCCGGTGCTGCATAAGTCGTGATCATATAGTTGTTTCCGTCTTTGAATAACTGGCGAAGCTGTAATGCATCCTCTTCGGTTACATTGAACGGCTCTACATGATGGACCTTGTATTTTGTTTTAGCACCTTTTCCTTTGCCGACTGTGCGCTCATTAATGAAAGTTACTGTATACTCTACAAACTTTCCAAGCAGCTCATTCTGGGATAAGAAATCGTCTGCGGAGCTGCCGTCATTCGAATAGCCGATTTCAGGGATTTTGATATTATCGATGAACCAGCCAGTATCATTGTAGCCCCAGTCAGTTAAATAACGGAATGAAACGTGTACTTTCTGGCCTGCATACTCAGAAAGGTCAAAGCTTTCATTCTGCCACTCTTCAGAATGGCCTGTGAATCCAGGAACGTTCTCCTTGATTTTAGGGTAGCCTTCCTCTACAACATCTGAGCGGGTATTTTCGTTTTCAAGGCTGTTCCAGCTTTGTCCGCCATCGGTAGAAACCTGAACAACTCCGAAATCCCACTGTTCTTCGATATCGATGAAATTTTCGAATTGTAGAGTAGCTGTATCGACGTTAGAAAGGTCTGCTTCAAAAATTAAAGCATTATCCGCTTCGTCTCCTTCATTGCCCCATAACACTTGGTTGCCGCTTCTTAAAGGATCTGCAACACTTTCCCAAGGGATAGGCAGGAAGTCTACGCCATCAAAGGTAATCTTGTCGACTTTCTCTTGGAAATCAAGTTCTTTAAAGTCACCGCCCCATGCAGGTACGCCTTCTTTTTCAAACGTTAAGGCTTTTTCATAATCCACAGTAAAGCCGCGTTTTGTTCCTTCATTATCAATCTCTAAATCTCTTAAATCAATGCTGTCAAAATCGTACTTGCCGCCTGTACCGTCATCTAAGGCAAGGGCTGTAATGAACTGATTGTACAGCTCCGTGAAATCCATTTTAATATTGCTATCAGCAAGGGCATTGTTTACACCATCCAGCCCTGTGTCTTCACTTAAAGCCAATTCCCGAACGAATTCTTTACCAAATTTATCATATAGGTAAAGCGTGAACAGATATACCTGTCCATAATCTGCAATCGTTTCAGGTCCGGTTTCTGTTACTCGGTGCTCATCCCAGTTAACAAGGGAATTTTCCGGGTGATCCAGGTAGAAGTTGATGGAACCTTCTCCATGACCATATCCACCAAGGTATTCAGAGAATGTTGACATCCCTTCATTAATCCAAGTTTCTTCAGCCCCATCATTATCCGCATGGATCAAATGCTGGAGTTCGTGGATTGTCGTTGCATAAAAAGTATTTTCCAGGCGGGTTTCCCAGCTGTTGGTATCAATAGTAATAATGTTTCTATCAATATAGTTCTCCAGTGTCTGCCAGAAGAACCCTGCTACGAAGAATGGATAAGATGGGTCATAGTAGCCATCATCTTTAATGTTGTCTACAAGCATGATAACCTTGTCACTGCCTTCATAGTAATCTTCAGGAAGACCGACCATTCCTGGAAGAGGTGAGTTTGAACCATCAAGTTCATCAGGTGTGCCGAAGAATTCTGTTGCAACAGGATACATATTACTGTCAAATTCCGCTGCTAACTTATCAACCTGTTCTTGAGTCACCACATGGGCAGGGCGGGTATCTCCTTCAGGGAAGGAAAGGTCATTCGCCACCCAGATCTCTACGTTTTCTCCAACACTTCGAAGAGTAAATTCCTTGAAGGCTAAGTCGCGGTCCAAAAATAGCTTAGTGCCGCCATTGTATGTAAACGTAGAGTCTGCAGTGCTATCTTCTGTCACTTCTGTTTCATCCAGGTTGATTTGTCCAGCCTGGTCTTTGATTTTTTGTTCTGCTTGTCTAATAAAAGAATCGCTTTCCGAAAGTTTATTCAATTGACCGTCTATGTCAATCTTGTCACCATAACGTTCTATATTCCAATTTGGTGAAGTTTGTGCTTTAACGGTGCTTGTCCCTCCGACAGTTGGGATAGCAAGGGATAATGCAAGAGTACTAGTAGTTAAAATGGATAATAGCTTTTTCTTTTTCAATTAACATTTCTCCTCTCAAGAAAAATTGTTGGCAGATTATAATACTCCTTTCCAAGATTAGGGACTAATAACGATTGGGGAAAACAAAAGTCCCATAATTAGTATAATTCTGAATATATAGAAAGTTTGTCGGAATTTCAACTTAATGCCTAACTAATTTTATCGGAATTTGCAAAAAGGGGTAAATAGTTCTAATGATTTTCAAAATAAAGGAAGAAACACCCAGACGGTTAGAGATTCTAGTGGTGACAGTCACTACTAGAAAAATATTGTTTGACACTATGTTTCACGGCGAGGGGTTAATAAGAATGCGGAAAGAAAGCCTACAAAATCAACAAAGAGAGGGAGAATTATAAGTAATTATAAAACTTATTGCATAATTACTCATTTGTGTTAAAATACATTTTATCGAATAAATATTAATTTTACTTAGGGGGAGATTAGGAAATGAAAAAGGTATTGGCAGGTTTAATGGCAGTTGTGGTGGCAGGTTCATTGGCGGCTTGCGGGACATCAGAAACGAACGGAGAGGAACAAAAGAAGATCGTAATGGGGACATCAGCTGACTTCCCGCCATTTGAAACGCATGATAACAGCGGAGAAATCGTTGGCTTTGATATTGATTTGGCGAAGTACATAACAGAGGAACTTGGTTATGTACTTGAAATCAAAGATATGAATTTTGACGGACTGATCGGAGCGCTGCAGGCTGATACCGTTGATTTCGTTGCATCGGGAATGTCTGCTACTGATAAGCGTAAAGAAAATGTGGACTTTTCAGTTGAATATCACCGTTCCGGGGAGATGTTCATCACTTTGCCAGGTTCAGAGGTTGTGAGTATGGATGACTTAGACGGCAAGAAAATCGGTGTGCAATTGGGAACGATTCAGGATGAGGGGGCTAAAAAGCTGGCCGAGACGATTGATATCGAAGTAAAGGCTTTGGATAAAGTTCCAGCACTGATCCAGGAATTGAAGTCGAAGCGAATTGATTCTGTATACCTTGATAAGACGGTAGCGGAAGGGTATATCGATGAGCTTGGATTGAAAGGGTTTGATGATGAAAGTTCTGTATCCCCAGGGATGGCGGTTGCTTTTCCAAAGGACAGCGATATCGTGGAAGATTTTAATGAAGTGATTGAAGAAATGAAAGAAAATGGCGAGCTTGATAAATTGAAAGAGAAGTGGCTGGAAGAATAAATATACAGAAAAGCGGCTGAGAAATAATATACAGGAAATGAGGTGCAGGCATGGATTTGGATTTTCTCCGGATCGTGCCTTCTATTCCTTTTATACTGAACGGGATATGGGTGACACTCCTATTCGTATTGGTTTCAGGAATTGTAGGTTTTATCATTGGTACGATTTTATCATTATTCAAGATTGGCAGAGTGAAAGTTTTAAAATGGTTTGCAGATGCATATACATCCATTTTTCGCGGTACACCGTTAATTTTACAATTGATGCTGATTTATTTTGCAACCCCGCAGCTGACGGGGTATGACATTCCGCCGTTTTTGGCCGGGATGCTGGCGTTCGGGTTGAATTCAGGGGCTTATATATCTGAAATCATCCGCGCCGGGATACAGGCCGTGGATAAAGGACAGCGGGAAGCGGCTGAAGCATTAGCGATTCCATACCGTCCGATGATGAAGGATATCATTTTACCGCAGGCATTAAAAAATATACTTCCTGCTTTGATGAATGAATATATTACATTGACAAAAGAATCTGCGATTGTTTCGACGATCGGATTTTTAGATATTATGAGGCGGTCGCAAATCGTCAGCGCCAATACGTATACCGCGTTTGAACCACTGATTTTTGCCGGGTTCATCTATTATGTATTGGTGATGTGCCTGACCCTGCTCGGAAGACAATTGGAAAGGAGGTTGCGCCGGAGTGAGTAAACATTATATTAAAGTGAAGGATCTTCATAAGACGTATGGAAAACTAGAGGTATTGAAAGGCATTTCAACGACAATCGAAAAAGGGGAAGTGGTGGCGATCATCGGACCTTCAGGATCTGGGAAATCGACATTATTGCGTTGTTTGAATCTGCTGGAAACCCCTACTGGCGGAGAGGTATGGATTGGTGATGAGGAGATAACGGATCGAAGGACGGATATTATGAAGGTCCGCCAGAATGTTGGAATGGTTTTTCAACACTTTAACCTGTTTCCCCATAAAACCGTTCTTGAGAATGTAGTTTATGGGCCGATGGTGGTCAAGGGTGAGGCAGACTGGGAAGCAGAGGAACATGCGTTGAAGCTGTTAAAATCTGTTGATCTTTCTGAGAAAGCCCATGATTACCCAAACAGGCTGTCAGGCGGGCAAAAACAGCGTGTTGCCATCGCCCGGGCACTGGCCATGAAGCCTGAAGTGATGCTGTTCGATGAACCAACGTCAGCGCTCGACCCGGAAATGATTAAAGAGGTGTTGGATGTCGTGAAGTCACTCGCGCACACCGGGATGACGATGGCGATCGTCACACACGAAATGGGATTCGCCAAAGAGGTGGCGGACCGAATCCTGTTCTTGGACGGCGGAGTATTGCTCGAGGATGTACACCCTGAACAATTCTTCAACAGTCCGAAAAGCACGCGGGCCAAAGAGTTTTTGGAAAAGGTGCTTTAATACGGTGAAGCACTAAGAGGGACTGTCCCTCTTAGTGCGGTAGTGTGTTAAAGTGCGCTTGAATATTTTGTGAGTGAGGTTGAGTTAATGAATCCATTTAAGCAGCAGATTATTGATGAGATTGATGATTTACAGGAAGTTTTTAAGGAGATTAGCATTTATATTGGGGAGAATCCGGAGCTTGGACATGAGGAGTTTAAGGCGAGCAAGGTGCTTTCTGATGCTCTTAGGGATCATGGATTCGATTTAGAAATGGAAATTTGTGATTTGCCGACTGCTTTCAGAGCGGTGTTTGACAGCGGGAAGGCAGGACCGGCAGTCGGGTTGATGGCCGAGTACGACGCGTTGCCGGATGTCGGCCATGCCTGCGGACATAATTTGATTGGGACGATGGGGATTGCAGCCGGGATTGGTCTGAGCAAAGTGATCCATGAAACCGGCGGCAAAGTGATTGTTTACGGAACACCTGCTGAAGAAACACGCGGAGGAAAAGTCACGATGGCAGAAGCGGGTGTATTTAATGAACTGGATGTCGCGCTGATGGTCCATCCCCTCCACAGCTATGTGAAAAGCGGTTCATCCTTAGCCATGGATGCGATTCAGTTTGAGTTTTTCGGTAAGACGACCCACGCTGCCGCCAGTCCTCAGGAAGGCATCAATGCTTTGGATGCGGTCATTCAAACCTTCAACAGCATCAATGCTCTCCGTCAGCATATCCTGCCGAGTGCGAGAATCCATGGCATCATCACAGAGGGCGGAAAAGCGGCCAATGTCACGCCGGATTATGCGGTTGCCCAGTTCTATGTTCGCGGAGCAACCCGAGCGTATGTGAATGAGCTGACCGCAAAGGTGAAGAAGTGTGCGGAGGGGGCGGCTCTCCAAACAGGTGCCAAACTGAAGTCCTCCTATTATGAATTTTCCTATGATGACATGATCACGAACTCAGCATTGTCGGATGCTTTTACAAAAGAACTGGTCACGCTAGGGGTAAAGGAAAGTGAAATCCTTGAACAGCGCGACGGCAGCGGGTCGCTGGATATGGGGAATGTCAGCCAGGTTGTGCCGTCCATACACCCGTATATTAAAATTACCGATGAAGCCCATGCCTGCCACACCCATGAATTTCGTGAAGCGGCAATGAGCGGCCAGGCAAGGGATGCCATGATTCTCGGTGCCAAGGCGATGGCTTTGACAGGGTTAGAAGTGGTGGTAAATGAAAACCTGCTGGAAAAGATCAAGGAAGAGTTTTCTTTAACCAGAGATGCACCCTGTAGTATAGAATGATTTTCTGTTTATAATAGCTTGATTAGGGAGTAATCCCGGTATTATAGAATGGTTTTCTGTTTATAATAGCGTGATTAGGGAGTAATCCCAGTATTATAGAATGGTTTTCTGTTTATAATAGTGTGATTAAGGCATACAACCATCGATAGTACCCTGCCATGGCTTGTGATCTGCACTAGGATGTTATAATCTTGTCTGCTAAGCTCAGAAATTTTCTCTCCCATTGTAAAACCATTAGAATAAAGCCCGGCATACAGGAAACTCTAACTAGGTACAACAAGTAAAGGAGGGAAAGGTATGCCGGAAAACCGCAATAAACGCGAACCTGACCAGCAGCAGGAAAAAGTGATCAAAGCACAGAATCAGGCAGGACAATTTTCCAAAGCAGATACAGAGTTCTCTTTGGATGAAGACGTTCAGAAAGCAGTTGCCAAAAGCCAACAGTATCAGGCGCAGAACCAGCAGCCGACTTACGAACCTGACAAGCCCTTCTAAAAAAACCACCCGCCCTCATTTTGGGCAGGTGGTTTTTTTAGGCCGCCATCTAAGTGAAATGTTATAATACTCTAAGTAATCGGATTCTTAATTTAGCAAAAATGATAGATGATTTTTTACATAGAGTATGAAGGAGTCGATGCTAAGTGAACCAAATGGACTTTCAATATCATCCCTATTCATCCAGGAGAAATACGGTGTTTTCAAAGAAGGGGATGGTCGCCACTTCCCAACCGCTTGCATCCCAGGCAGGACTGGAGATACTCCAAAAGGGAGGCAATGCGGTTGATGCAGCGATTGCGACCGCTGCTGCCCTCACGGTTGTCGAACCGACCTCCAACGGAATCGGGGGCGATGCCTTTGCCCTGGTCTGGATGAAGGATAAGCTTCACGGCTTGAACGCAAGCGGGCCGTCTCCACAATCAATATCAATTGAAAAAGTGAAAGAACGCGGACATGAGAGCATGCCGACCTATGGAATGATCCCTATCACCGTTCCCGGCGTCCCATCTGCATGGACGGAGCTATCCAAAAAGTTCGGAAAACTGCCTTTGACGGAGGTACTTGCTCCAGCTATCCGATTGGCAGAGGAAGGGTACCCGCTCACGCCTACTTTGGGGAAATACTGGTCAATCGCTTATGACAAATTCAAGGACATATTTACAGGGGAAGTGTTCAAGCCCTGGTTTGATATCTTTGCACCGAAAGGAAGAGCGCCTTCAATCGGGGAAGTGTGGTCATCAAAGAACCATGCGGCCACATTAAAAGAAATTGCGGAAACCAAAGGTGAAAGTTTTTATCGAGGAAGTCTTGCTGAGAAAATCGCATCCTATATTCAAAAATACGATGGTTTTTTATCAAAAGAAGATTTACAGAGTTATCGCGCCGAATGGGTGGATCCTATTAAGACGGATTACCGCGGCTATGATGTGTGGGAAATTCCTCCGAATGGACAAGGGATGGTTGCTTTGATGGCTTTGAATATTGCAAAAGGGTTCACGTTCAACGAGAAGGATAGTGCCGATACATACCATAAGCAAATTGAAGCAATGAAGCTTGCGTTTACAGATGGGAAAGCGTTCATTACCGAAAAAGATGAAATGCCGGTTTCAGCAGAGGATCTTTTATCCGAGGACTATGCGAATAACCGAAGAGCCCTCATAGGGGAACAAGCGCTCAACCCCCAACCAATCGACCTTCCTAAAAGCGGGACGGTGTACTTGGCAGCAGCCGATGATGAAGGGAACATGGTGTCATACATACAAAGCAACTATTTTGACTTCGGGTCCGGCATTGTTATCCCTGAGACCGGAATCGTCCTGCAGAACCGCGGCCGTGATTTTTCCTTGAACCCGGGTCACCCAAATGCACTAAAGCCTGGCAAACAAACCTACCATACTATCATTCCGGGATTTTTAACAAAAGAGGGAAAAGCAGTCGGACCATTTGGCGTCATGGGAGGCTACATGCAGCCTCAAGGCCATCTTCAGGTGTTGAGCAATACGATTGATTTTCACCTTAATCCCCAGGCTGCATTGGATGCACCAAGGTGGCAGTGGCTTGAAGGGAAAAAAGTTCTGGTGGAACGCAGCTTCCCCGAACATATCGCTCATGCTTTAATCCGGAAAGGCCATGACATACACACGGCCACGGATGAAGATAAGTTCGGCAGAGGCCAAATTATTTGGAGAGATCCTGATTCAGGTGTGCTGATCGGCGGGACCGAATCACGTACGGATGGTTCAATCGCAGCATGGTAAATTCAGAAAAAGAGGTGAAAAGACCTTGAAGCAATGGCATTTATTCTTAGCGTTTTTTCGTGTGGGAATTCTGGGATACGGTGGAGGACCCGCGTCCATTCCGCTTGTACATAAAGAGGTCGTAGAAAAATATAAATGGCTGGATGATGATGATTTTGCCGATATTCTTGCACTCGGCAATGCCCTCCCCGGACCGATTGCGACAAAAATGGCAGGGTACATTGGCTGGAGGGTTGGCGGTTTCCTTGGGATGATTAATGCGGTATTTGCCGTGGTGATCCCGACTGTCCTGATGATGATCCTTCTCTTGACCGTATTGAATGCTTATAAAGATAAAGCGTGGGTGCAGGGGATGGCGAACGCAGTCGTTCCGGTGGTCGGTGTGATGCTGGGCGTCCTTACTTGGGATTTTATCAAAAAATCTAAAGGGCCACTCGGCTGGTCGGCAACAGTCGGCCTCCTGATTGGAAGCTTGGTCATCATTGAATTCCTTGGTATTCACCCGGCAATTGTGATCGGGGCTCTGCTCGTTTATGCCTTGCTTGGTAAAACAAAAGGGGAGGCGAAAGCAACATGATTTACTGGGAAATCTTTTTAGCTTTCTTTATCCCCGGTATCTTAGGGTATGGGGGCGGACCAGCCTCGATTCCGCTCGTAGAGAATGAAGTTGTCGACCGCTACGGGTGGCTGACCGTTAATGAATTCAGTGAAGTGCTGGCGCTTGCCAATGGACTTCCCGGCCCGATTGCCACTAAGATGGCAGGGTATATTGGGTATACAGAAGGTGGCATCCTCGGCAGTATCGTCGGAGTGTTCGCCACCGTTGCCCCTTCATTGATCCTGATGATCGTGCTGCTCGGCCTGCTGATGAAATTCAAGAGTTCTCCAAAGGTTAAACTGATGACCAATCTTGTAAAACCGACCATTGCCGTTCTTCTCGGAGTCATGACCTGGGGATTCATCTCTAATTCATATGAAGGAGTCGGCTTGTGGCAGACGATTTTCCTGGCGGCTGGAAGTTATATACTGCTTGAAAAGATGAAAATTCATCCGGTTTATGTAATCGGTGGGGCTTTAGTATACGGGGCGGTATTTCTCGCTTGATGGTGACAGTCATGCCCAGACGAATAACCAATAGAAAAATCCAAGCCGTTTCTGGCTTGGATTTTTTGTTATAGACAGCACTTCTTATATTTCTTTCCGCTGCCGCAGGGGCAGGGATCGTTCCGTCCGATTTTCTCTTCTTTAACGATTGGCGATAAGGCGTTTTGAATTTTTTTCTCTTTTTCAACCAGGTTCCTTTTCATTTCGAAAATCCCCGGATGGTTGATTCCGTTGAGAACCAGATTCGCATAAAAGGACTCTTCAAGATCAACCATGACACTGTCATAGCCCTTCTCTAATTGTTTTTCAACAAGGGGAATAGCCTCAACAGACAAGTGCTGGCACAGAGCATCCGCAATAATTGTCTGTATCGATACATCATCTGTCTTCTGCAAAAGCCTTTTAAGCGCTTGTTCTGCTTCATCTGATTTTATTTTTGCCAACACATCAAGGCTATATATGAACGTGCCTTCATCAAGGGCAATTTTTTCTACTTCACGAACAACCTCATCTGTACCGATTTTTATAAGAGCAGAAGAGATTTCTTCCAAGGCTTCGTCACCATCATCCCTGATGAGCAAGCTTATCAGGTCGGGAATAGTGGACTCTGCCCTGAGTTGTCCGGCCATATAAATTTGAAACAAGCCGATGGATGGCATGAATGAATACTCAAGGATTTCTTTCATCGCATTCTCTGCTTCCCACTCCTCGATAACGCCTCTGTCAATCAATTCATTAACGACGCGTTTGCCCATTTGGAAGAGGGAGTGGTCATACAATCCATTATCCAGGTTGTTCGCAATACCGACGAGTTTTAAGAAGAGGCCCTCTTCATCCAAATCTGCGAGAAGCTTTAACTCTTTATAGAATTCAATCCCCAAATATGGTTCCAGATTGTTCTGATATTTCAAGAGCACTCGGGTATCGGCATTCTTCAATAAATGGAGATACCATTCTTTGTTTATCTTATCATTCGCCACTCTGGAGATAAGCTCAAGTACTCCGTCCTCATCCACAGGCAAAAAGCCAATATGAGGCAAGATAGAGGTTGGAAAAATAGTGGGAAGTTTCCGGTCATATGCTTCCAGGGCTGTAAATAGCGTTTTGGGAGTCGCCAGATGGCTGTCCTGCAGAATGGAAACGGCATAATGCTGGATAAAGGGGTCCTCGCTTAACAATCCAGATTCAATTCTATGTAAAAAAGTAGTCATATAAAAACCCTTTCAGATTCATTTTCCTTCATTGTATAGTAGTCGCAATAGGATGTCACTCTCTGAGGGAGATGTCGATTATTCGCCAAGGTATTATCCTTTTATTTTACATTTGTGGAAATTATAATAGAGTGTAAAGGAGGTGTCTTGGATAATGGTCACTTCGAACCTCATGTGAATGCCCCTATCCCTCGTTTTTTTGCCACAGAAAATAATTTGTTAATAGAAAGGAAGAATCTACCTTGCCCAAAGCTTACCTCGTCAACACAAACAAATCCCAAAATCCCCATAATGAACCCGAAATGCTGGAAGAACAGAAAGTCGCCGCCTATTACTCCCCATGGAAATACCTCATCAACCATATTGAAGCCAATGACATGGTCTACCTGTACAGCAATGGAAACGGCATTATTGCCCGCGGCTTTGGTTCAGGAATCATTGAAAAAGCAGGAGAGGATGACTTGGAGCACAACATGCCTCTTCTTCAGTTTGAACAATTGGATGAGCCGCTGCCGCCGTCTGCTATCGTCCAGATTGCACAAGGAGTAACAGATGAAAATTACCGGATTAAATGGAATCAGACGTTGATTCCTTTGCAGCCTTTTATCGGAGAGGAAATCTGGAGGTATATTACGAAAAATAATATTTAACGCATCCTGAAAATTTGCTTTTCTCTGAAGGCTGTTCGAAAATGAGAAGCAAAGGAGGAATGTCCAAATGAAACTGAAAGATAAAAAAGTCCTTCAGCTTGTCAGTGATGACTTTGAGGATCTGGAGCTATGGTATCCGGTCCTGCGCTTAAAAGAAGAGGGTGCGATTGTGCATCTTGCCGGTGAACAGAAGGATCACCAATATACCGGTAAATATGGTGTGCCGGCTGTCTCGGATGTTTCGTTTAAAGACGTGGATCCTGATGGTTATGATGCCTTGCTCGTACCGGGCGGCTGGTCTCCGGATAAGCTTAGAAGGTATGAAGAAGTGATTTCAATAGTGAAGAGAATGAACGATCAGAACAAACCAATCGGGCAGATATGCCATGCTGGATGGGTACTTATTTCAGCGAAAATCCTTGACGGTAAAAAAGTAACCAGTACACCAGGGATTAAAGATGATATGGAAAATGCAGGTGCCACTTGGGTAGATGAGCCGTCCATCATTGATGGCAACATTATCTCGAGCAGAAGGCCGCCTGATTTGCCGGATTATTTGAGAGATTTTATCAGTGTTTTAGCTAAATAAATGGAAAAGACGAGTCCGGTGGGAAAACTGGACTCGTCTTTTTGTTATTTTTTGGATAGTTTTAATATATCGGTTTCTGCTTGAAAGAGCCTTCTGTTCAAAACTTCTGACTGGGAATCGATTTTAGTGTGGAATGTCTTTAGGAGAGCGATGACATCTTCGTTTTGATTGGATTCTATTCGCTTGACCGTTTCCTTGATCTCACCTTGGCCTGTTTCAAGCTTGGCCAGACGGCGGTCGATACTGTCGAATCTTCTGTCTTGCCTATCAAATTTTTCGTCATGTGAATCAAAACGTTTGTCCTGGGCATCCATTCGAGCGTCAAATTTAGCCTCTTGTTTATTGAATCTTGCAGTGAATTTAGCGTCTTGTTCATCGAATTTTGCACTGAATTTGGCATATTGTTCATCGAATCTTGCAGTGAATTTGGCGTCTTGTTCATCAAGTCTTGCTGTGAATTTAGCGTCTTGTTCATCAAATCTTGCGTTGAACTTTTCATCTTGTTTATCCATACGGTCATTGAAATTTCGTTCTTGCTCATCAAACCGTTCATCGATTTTATCTAACTTATTCAGTATTTCTTTTAAGGTCTCGTCCACGATTATCACCTCTTTTAAAGAGTATATCCCTTTCCGGCTTCGATTCCAAACTCGAAAATTTTGTAAGCTGTGAGGGTGAAGCATTCTACTTCCTGCTCGTTGAAGTCTCTCCTGGCGTCTTGGGCCATCGCATCCAGTCTTTCTTTTACTTCTAGTGAAATGTTTTCCTTCATAAAATCATTCAGCAAGTTGGCTTGTTTATAAAGGGAGAACATGAAGCCGTCTACGAAGAGGTTTAATCCGTAATGCTCAATGAATTTGTAGTGGAATGGGGATTCAAACAGGGGTTCCAGGTTCTGAAGCTTTTTTTCAAAATGGGCTTCTTCATACAAGATTTCGAGGGTATCAGGGATGCGTTCCATGTAAAACATACAAATATCTTCCTTGATCCGATCTCGTTTTTCCATCAATTCTTCATTCAATAGGGTTTGTTTTTTAGTGGTAGATTTCATGTAGGACCTCCAATTCTTTTTTTACCCGGGGCTGGGTTGGCTGGGGACTGGCAGATTTGAATGAATTTCCTTTTTTCACCTCCTGTTCCTATTCTATCATTAAATATATTTTTAAAAAGGAAAATTTTCCGAAAAATCACGATACTTTTTGTTATTATTAGTAGTAATAAGATTATTAAGGGTGTGGCTGAATGACAACAACTTCTGAATCGCTTGCAATGTTTTTGGATGAGAATTTCCAGGAATTTTTACAAACCTGGAGAAATAGAGTGGTAGTGGCGGAAGATGATAAATATAGAGAAGAAGTCGTGAAGAATGGAATTGGGATGTACAAGCTTGTCAGAAGGGCGATTGCCAGTCCGCTTAGTGAAGAGGAAATCAAGGTGCTGGCTGAAAAAGTTGCTGAGGAACGTGTGGAAGCCAATACGAATATCAGTGAGTTTGTTTACAATGTAAATGTGGGAAGAAGCGAGATTATTAGGTGGGTGAGCAGTTCTGGTATCAAGATCGAGGAACTGCATCCTTTTATCGAAGAAATCAACAGTGTTTTCGATCGTTTTTCCTATTTTGCTGTGCGTTTTTATACCGAGTTGAAAGATAAAGCATTAAAGGAAAAAGATCTTTATATTGATCAGACTCATAAAGAAAGGCTGACGATTCTGGGGCAGATGAGCTCGAGTTTTGTACATGAGTTCAGAAATCCTTTGACCTCCATCATTGGCTTTACCAAGCTGTTGAAAAATGATTATCCGGACTTGCCATACTTGGAAGTGATGGGCCATGAACTGGATCAGTTAAATTACCGGATTTCTCAATTTCTGCATGTCTCGAGAAAAGAAATCATTGAGAGCAAGAAAGAGAAGTTCCTTGTTTTTACAATGTTAAGCGAGTTGATAGAGTTTCTCTATCCAAGTCTGGTGGATGGGGATGTATCAATTAAATCTCATCTGGATTCCAATGTGTATATTCAAGGGAATAAAGAGGAGCTGAGGCAGGTTTTCTTGAATTTAATTATGAATTCCATTGATGCCTTGCAGCAGGTAAAAGGGGAAAGAAAGATAACGCTGAGCTGTAATTTAGTTGATGAAAACATTGAGATAGAAGTTTCTAATAATGGGCCGGAAATAGGAGCAGAGGCAGTGGACGCTATCTTTGAGCCGTTTTATACAACGAAGGAGCTTGGGACGGGGATCGGTCTGTATATCTGCCGCAAGCTGGTCGAAAAGCATGGGGGTGGTATCGATTGCACTTCAACGGCTGAACTTACCACCTTTACAGTGAGGATCCCAATGGCAAAAGGAGAGACTTTGACGGGAATGCTGCTTTAATCCTTTAACGCGCTAAGAGGGACTGTCCCTTTTTCTGCTTTAAAGGGTTAAAGTGAACGAAGACCATTGCTATCAATAATTGTCAATGATGATGAGACGGGAGTTGATTCATGTTGCGGTTATTGATAGTTTTTTTGTATTTAATCGTATTGGTGGCTTTAACTTGTACGTCGAGTTTTACTGATTTTTTAGACCATCAGCAGGTGAGGTTTATATTTGATTCTGATCCAGACACTATGAGTTTTTGAGTGTGCTATATTACGGTGAAGCGGGAAAGGGGACAGTCCCTTTTCTTGCACTACCGCGTTACCGCACTAAGAGGGCCTGGCTCTCTTAGTGCGGTGGTGCGCCAAAGCGCATTTGAAAAAAGTTACAGTTATTAGTCGAATTTGCCTGTAAAAATGATAAAATAGTCATTATATTGAGATTTTTTAATTTGGGAGGAAACGTAATGAATTCGGAGTTGAATAAGCCAAAGGGTTTTGGCCAGATTTTGGATCAGACATTTAGATTGAGCAAGAACAAGTTTATGGACTTTTTCTTGGTTTTCCTGATTTTGCTTGGGCCGATTTATTTGCTTCAAGCGCTGTTTGAGTTAATGGCAGGAACAAGTTTTTTCAGAGAAGTAGGCCCGGGGAATACCTGGTTTGAACAGATCCTGACAAGTTTTGAAGGCACGGCTGAAACGGAGCCGATGAATGCAGGAAGCATTGGAGCAGGAATTGCCTCTGGTTTGCTGGGCATTGTAAGTACGGTTTTCTCGCTGGTAGCAAGTGCTGCTGTATTATTCGGAGTGAACCATATCAGAAAGGGTGAGGATTTTACCGTAGGACAGATCATCAAGCAGGGATTCTCACGTTTCTGGCCGCTGGTTGGAAGCAGTATTGTGTTTGGATTGATTCTGTTTGGGATCATCGTCGTTCCATTATTCATCTTTGGCATCAGCGGAGTGTTTGTTGCCGGATTCTCAGGTCTTATGACAGGAGAATCGCTTGCGGGTTCAATCGTCACCATCTTGATTATGCTTCTGGTGCTACTGGCTGCAGCGGTTGGAATCGGCTATTTGGTCACGCGCTGGAGTTTTTACCTTGGAGTGGTGGCGATTGATAAAGATGCGCCGGGGATTGGCACGAGCTGGAATCTAACAAAAGGCCGCGGCTGGCTTGCGTTTGGTGTGTATCTTGTCCTCTTATTACTGACAGGAGTCATTACGACAGCCTTTGAATTTGTCCTGGGCGCAACCTTGGGGCTCAGCGTCCTGTTCACCTTGATTCTTAATCTTGTCACAATAGCTACATCCGTTTTTACATCCGTTGGTTTTGCTGTCATGTTCTTTGACCTGAAAGCAAGGAACGACGCGGAAGACCTGCAGGAAATGATTGAAGAATATAAAGAAGATTAATAGTTTGGCAGAAAAGAGTGCCTGGTACAAAACGAAGGAGTTGTACCAGGCAACATTGCTGCAAAGAAAGTCAGGTGAGTCCGTTTGTTGAATGAAGATAATGCCAGAGACGAACTGCAGGATATACTCAAAAGCAGGGAATACACCGTTTACGAACGGGATAACCAGGGCTTCTTTCAGCAGCTCTGGCAGGATATAAAAGACAAAGTAATAGACTGGCTGAACGGATTGTTTCCGGATTTTCAGGTTTCAGGCGGAAGCGGCGGGTCGATGGTTACATTTGCGCTTGTAATTCTGGGGCTTGTGGCATTGGCCGGCATCCTTATCGTCGTGTCCCGAAACTTTTATAACAAAAGAAAATTCGCTCACCAAAAGCCCCTGCAGCATCTCGCTCAAAAAGACTGGTCATTCACGGAGCATCTGGCTGAGTCCGAAAAGCAGGAAAACACAGGGGACTATTCACTTGCCGTCCGCCATCTTTTCTTGGCGCTGCTCCTTTATTTTCATGAAAAAGAATGGCTGGTGGCGAGGCAGTGGAAAACGAACTGGGAGTACTATGAAGAGCTGCAGAAAGTCAATCAGGAGTGGGCTCAGCAGTTTTATTCGCTAGCCTTGATGTTCGATGAAGCGGCCTATGGCGAAAGGGAAATCTCTCAACAGGAATTTGCCGCTTTCAAAGAAGCGGCGATGGAGCGTCTCGAAGAAAATCAACAGGAAATCGAAGCATAAGGAGGGGAAGGGATGGCGAGAAATAAAAAGATCATCTTACTTATAGCCGTACTGCTTGTATTCGCGGGACTCAGCGTTATCATCGAATCCCGTGCACCCAAGGAGTACACGAACTACCTTTCCCAATCTCCGGCTCCGATGGGAACGAAGGCGATTTATACATATCTGGAAAATGAAACAGGCAAAGTGGATAGATGGAAGCACTTCCCGGCAGTGCTCCAAGATGACGAAGAAAAAGAATTACTCATCATGATCGAGCCTTATTTCACCCCGGAAACAGAAGCGACAGAAGCGTACCGGGAGTTCATGGAGGCAGGTAACACCATCCTCCTTTTTAAAAGCAATCCTGCCGGGATGTTTGACATCAAGACGAGCAGTTTTGCCAATGCTCTTGAGGAAGTGTCGACGGTCACCAGCTCGGAAGGTGAAGAATGGCAGGCTGTCACTCCGTCACCGGTGAGAATTGAAACGGCTGAACAAGATAAAGTGCTTTTATCAGATGAAGCTGGAGCGATTGCGATCGAGCGTTCAGTAGGCGCCGGCAGCCTGATCGTCGCCACAACACCCATCTGGATGACGAACGATGCCATCTTGGAACACGATCACCTGCCGCTGGTATTGGAGCTTATGAATAACAGTAATGCAGAATATATCTTGTTCGATGAATACATCCATGGTGCTGGTAATGAGTCGACTGTGCTGACACTTTACCCAATGTGGTTCCTGGTGTTGATTTTACAAGGCGTCCTGCTGATCATCCTCTGGCTCTGGTATCGAGGAAAACGTTTCGGACTCATAGACATTGCCCGCGAAGAGCATGTAAGGTTCAGTGACGAACGAATCAAAGCCCTGGCAGCCTGGTATATCAGGGGGAAAAGGTTCACAGAGTCTCTCGGCATCCAAGCGGATTATGTAAAATTGCTTTTACAGGAAAAATGGGGCATCCCTTACAGCAAGGAGTGGGCTGACAGTACGGAAGGAATCCTCCGCAAATGGAAAACAGTCACTGAAAAAGAGGCAGACAGCTTCGTAAAAGGTTTAACAGCTGTTTTGGAAAAAGAAAAAATGAGCAAGCAGGAATACTTATTATGGTCGAAACAGTTGGATCGACTAAGGAAAGAGGTGGAGGAAGGATGAAGCCTGAATTAGCATCCTTACTGGAACAATATGAAAATCGAATTTTAGGACAGGGGAAGAATCTGCGTCTTCTGCTGTCTGCTATTTTAGCAGGCGGCCATGTGCTGATTGAAGGAGTACCAGGAACAGGGAAAACACAAATGGTGCGCACGTTGGCGAACCTGCTTGGAGGCAATTTCAGCCGTATTCAATTCACGCCTGACCTGCTGCCGAGTGATATTACCGGAAGCACGATTTACAATATGAAGGACAGTTCGTTCCAAACGCTGAAAGGCCCTATTTTTACCAACATCCTTTTGGCTGATGAGATCAACCGAACGCCTGCGAAGACACAAGCGGCCCTATTGGAAGCAATGGAAGAAAAGCAAGTGACGATTCAGGGGGAGACGTATCAACTGCCTGACGTGTTTTTCGTAGTTGCGACTCAAAATCCGATCGAATTTGAAGGGACCTATCCGCTTCCGGAAGCACAGCAGGACCGTTTTCTATTCAAATTGAACATTGATTTTCCTGAGTTGGAAGAAGAAAAAAGAGTGTTGAAGTCTGTTATTGAAGGTGTTTTCAGTGCTGGTTCCGTTCAGCCTTCTCTGGACACGGATGCTTTCGCAAGCATTCAAAAGGAAGTTGCAGATGTAACCATCAGTGACAGCGTCCTGGACTACATCATGAAAATCGTTCGCAAAACAAGAGATACCGAGGCAATCCGATTTGGCGCCAGCACGAGGGCGGCGATTTCAATCGGAAAAGCCGCTCAGGCCTGGGCGTATATGGCGGGCAGGGGTTATGTCACCCCGGATGATATCAAGATGACGGCGCGTCCTGCCTTAAGGCACAGAATTCAAATATCCCCGCATATGGAATTGGAGGGAGCGACGGTTGACACAATCATTGAAGAACTTGTGGGGACGGTTCCTGTTCCGAGATAAAGGGATTTTGCCGACGGGAAGGCTGGTCGGCGCACTTTTCGTGATATCCCTGCTTTTGATCGGGGGTACCTTTTGGGGGCTTTCGTGGCCAGAGGTAATCACAGTCAATCTGCTATTTTTGGTGGCTAGCCTCCTCGACCTGTTTTTTTCACCACGTAAAAAAGAACTGAGCGTAACGAGGGAACTGCCTGCAGAAATGGAAAGAGGGCTGACGTACTATGCACAGGTGAACATTGAGAGCAGATCCCGGCAGCCTTTTATCTATAAAATTGTCGACGGACTGCCGCAGTCTTTCGAAAGGCCGTTTCCATTGGAAGATACAACCGGTGAAGGATCGACAGCGATATTATATCAAACATCGGCACCAGTCAGAGGGAACTATTCGATAGAAAAATTGTTTTTCCGCTACCGCAGCAAGCTTGGCCTCTGGGAAAAACAAAAAACGTTTACAATAGAAGAAACAGTCAAAGTCATACCGGATTTAAGTGACACGAAACGCTTCCTGGAAAGCGCACAGCAGTTCCTTCTTTACGAGGGAGTAAAAATCCGCAAGCTGAAAAGCGGTGCAGGGGAGTTTTCAAAAATACGAAACTATGCAGTCGGTGATGATCCACGGAAAATCAACTGGCGGCAGACGGCGAAACTCCGTGAGGTCATGACGAATGAATTCGAGCCGGAGCATGGAAAGTATATTACTGTGTTAATCGATTGCGGTCGTATGATGGGAGCGGAGCTGACGAAGGGCAACCGGTTGGAACGAGCATTGGAAGCGGCGATGACCGTCAGTGCCGCTGCCTTGCAGAACGGTGATTATGTTTCAGTTCTTGCTTTTTCACGGGATGTGAAGGTATTCGTGCCGCCTGCCAAAGGGATGGCCCATCTTCAAACGATTTTACAAAGCATTTATAACCTCGAAGTGGATTCTGCTGAATCGAACTATGCAGCGGTGCTGGGATATCTCCAGACTGTGCAGAAAAAACGCAGCCTCTTATTGCTGTTCAGCGATGTTGGATCTTTTCTACATGAAGGCGGGGCGTTGACATACTTGCAGCGTTTGCGTCAGCGGCACCTGTTTTTGATGCTTGGAATAGTAGATCGGACGCTATTGGAGAGGGCAGGTGAGGAACCGTCTTCTGTAAAAGGAACGATGATCAAAAGCATGGCGCAAAAACAGCTGCTGATTAAGAGGCGTGAAAAAGTGAAGTGGGAAAAAAGAGGCCTCCAAGTGGCGGAGGCCCGTGAAGAGAAACTGGCAGCTTCGGCCGTTTCCCACTATATCGATATTATGAACCGGGGATTGCTGTAGGTTGTTTTTTCTTCAAAAGCATTGATCCGATTAGTACGTAAAGAACCAAGCCGATAAGGGTCAGGCCAGCAACCAGGTACTTCGCCTCGAATGAAAGGGTGGAAGGGGTAATGAATCCTTCGATGATCCCAGCGATGACGAATAAAGGAATTGTCCCGAGCAGCAGCAGAACTGAGCGTTTTGCCTGCTGCTTTAATTGATAGCCGCGCGAGTAACGGCCGGGCACGAACAGCTTGTAGCCCATGAGCAGGCCGGCACCTCCTGCGATGAAGATGGCGGTAAGCTCAATCATGCCGTGGGGCACAATGTAAGCCCAGAATTCATAGCTTTTACCGTAATGCCAGAAGAGCGCGGCAATCGCGCCGACGATGATGCCGTTATAGATTAATAGATAAACGGTTAGCAACCCAAAAGTGATCCCTCCGGCAAAAGCGAGGATGGCCACTTGAATGTTGTTGGTCATGATGGTCGCGGACATCATAGGTGAATCCACTGCCCCTTCATTATCGCCAAGCCGTTCAGGATCGAAGTTTTGTGCCATACTTTCGGGAAGAACTGAATAGATATGGAGCGGATCATCGGCTACAGAGAAGAAACTCCCCAGGGCGCCAATGGTAAAAAGCAGCATGGCAAACAGGATCATTTTCCACTGTTGGAGGAAAAGTCCGATGAAGGTGACGCTGAAAAAGTGGCGAACCTGCTTGAAACTGGAAACTTGGTCACGATATAAAAGATTATGAGATTTTGAGACGAGATCATTTAAATAAGGTGTGACTTCTTCCTGGGGAAAGTAGGTCTGGCTGTAAGACAAATTTTGGGCGGCTTTCTGATAGAGCCGGCTGAATCGGTCGATATCCGTCCCCTTGATTTTGCTTTTTCGTTTGTGCATGGTGGCGATAAGTTCCTCCAGCTCTTTCCACTCCTGGCGATTCTGCTGGATGAATTGTTTCGAATTCATATGTAACACCTGCTTTTTTAAAAATTCTGAATGTATTCGACAAACTTCGGGTCGTGCCTGTCACCTATCTACTATTATAGTACAAAAGACAAGAAATGAGGAATTCATAATGCATGATGAGCAAGTAGATATAAAGACTCCCGAGTATGTGTCTCTTCAGTTTCAGACTGCAGGGCTCGGGAGCAGGGCAGCAGCGTTCATGATTGACCAGCTGCTGTTAACGGTTATTAATATAGTCATCATTATTTTAGTGATCATGTCCATGAATTTGCAGACGTATGATCCTTTTTTGATGGAAACACAGGCGTTTAGTTCCGGCACGCTTGCGCTTGCAGTGGTGGCGATATTCGTCCTTAACTGGGGATATTTTTTCGTTTATGAATTCTTTTCCGGTGGAAGAACGCTTGGGAAAAAATTAATAGGTATCCGCGTAATCCAGCAAAACGGCCAGAGCATCACGTTGTTATCAAGTTTTATCCGTAACCTGGTGAGAATCATTGATATGCTGCCGGCTTATTACTTCGTCGGCATGCTGATGGTATTCTTCCACAGCAAACACAAACGCCTCGGCGATATCACAGCTGGAACGATTGTCGTCCATGAACGAGGGAAAAAGAAGCCGGGGAAGAAAACGGCAATTGAAAAAGAAATAGCGTCAAGAGGATTAAGCAAAGAAAGCATCAACTTCGATGAGGGAGCATTGAAGCCGCTTGGGGAAAAAGAGTGGAAGCTGCTCAAAACCTACAGCCAGCGTTTCAACGGACTGGAAGAGGATCAGCGAAACATCCTGACAAGGCAAATCGCCGAAATCATCCTCCCGAAAGCCGGAATCGACCAGGACGGCAAAACCTTCGAGCAGCTCGAAAACTGCCTGCTCGTCACCTATCTGTATATGAAAGATGAATGGGAATTCGAACTCTGACACTTCAGTACTCTAAAGCACTAAGAGGGACTGTCCCTCTTAGTGCTTTAAAGCGATGAAGAAATAAAAAAGCTTGAGGATGAGATCCTCAAGCTTTCAATATATAATTTATGCTTTTACAGCGTTATCTTCTTCTTCAATTCTCTGCAGTCTTTCTGCTACTTCTTCTTCAGAAAGGTTGTGCTCCATTACGTAGCGATTCTCTTCATGAGTACGGCATTCGTGAGAGCAGCTTCTCATATATTTATGCTCATTTTCTTTAGAGCAAAGGATTTTTTTGTTACATGGCGGGTACGCACAGTTCACATAGCGCTCACAAGGTTCGCCTGTGTAGTAGTCTTTCCCGACAACCACATGTTCTTTACGGTTGACCGGCACGGCAATTCTTTCATCGAATACATAGAGCTGGCCGTCCCATAGGTCGCCTTGAACTTCCGGGTCATACCCATAAGTCACGATGCCGCCGTGCAATTGTGCTACATCCTCAAAGCCTTCACGTTTTAACCAGCCTGAGAATTTTTCACAACGGATTCCGCCCGTACAGTATGTGATTACTTTTTTACCTTCTAGCATATCTTTATTTTCACGGACCCAGTTTGGAAGATCGCGGAAGTTTTCGATATCCGGTCTGATCGCTCCTCTGAAGTGTCCTAAATCATATTCATAATCATTTCTTGCATCAAGCAAGATTGTATCTTCGCGTTGAATCTGCTCATAGAAATCTTTCGGCTCCAAATATTCACCAGTGATTTCATGAGGGTTGACATCATCCTCAAGCCTTAGTGTAACAAGCTCCTGACGATATTTTACTTTCAATTTTTTGAAAGCATGCTCATCCGCTTCGTCAATTTTGAAAATTGTATCATGGAAGCGGTGATCGTTTTTCATCATTTCCATGTATTGGTCTGTCGCTTCGATCGTTCCGGAAACCGTTCCGTTGATCCCTTCAGATGCGATCAGAATTCGACCTTTAAGGCCCATTTCTTCACAACGTTTCTTGTGATACTTCGTGTAAGCCTCAGGGTCCTCAATTGTTACATAGTTGTAGTACAGAAGGACTCTGTAAGGTTTTGTTTCACTCATATTCAATTCCACCTATCGATTTATATTTGCAAGATATAAATGCAATATGCCATTTCTCTTACGATTGTCTATTATAGCAAAAAAACGTAAAAAGTATTACTGTAATTTTTTACATTTCAGTGTCATTCGACAAAAACCGGGTCGTGACAGTCACCACACACAGTCCCTCTTAGTGCTTTAAAGTCATAAAGCAAAGATTGGGGTAATAGCTTTAACACACTTAAATCTTGAATTGAAAGTAAATCAGGTGTAAGATATAGGAAATAAGAACTACATTTTGAATATTGGCAAATCAGTCGAAAGGCTGGGACGCAAAACTACAGGGGCTACCATCCGAAGGGATATGCCAGCCAGTTGCACAACACGAATTGCGCCCATTTTAGTGCGTTTTTTTATTTGCACAAGAATAGATGATACAGGGAGAGAATTCTTATGGTAAACGCAATTCCGTTGTCGTTACAAAAATTAAAGTACAGATTTTATGCTTTTTTGCTGCCGATTTTTTTGATTGTCGCCAGCTTGGGCTGGTACGATGAAAGCCGTTTGCCAAATCCGGACCCTGTTAATATGATCATTCTTCCTGTCCTTGTTGCCCTTTATAGTTTTTCGCTTTATATTGTATTTTTCAAACGAGACTGGATTGAAATGGCAGAAAAATTCATGATTATTGCCATCTGTTTTGTCGCTGCCATCAAGTTTACCTATGTTGTCAGCTATGAATTAGAGCAAACCATGTCACTCGGACCTTTTACATTCTGGATGCCGATGTTTTATATGTTCCTGTTTCTGCTTCTGAATATCCGCTGGGCATTGATTGCGACAGCCATTACGTATTGTTGGTTCTTGTGCGTAGGGATATATAAGCTTCCTGACTTGATCGGCACTCCTGCGGTATCGATCCTTATTCAATACATGTTCGCAAACCTTGTTTTCATCATGACCCTGTTTTTTTTACAGACGGTAAAACAAACCTATATTAAAGCAGAGGTACTGGAGGAGATGGCCAACACTGATTATCTCACGGGCCTTCCCAATCGCAGAAAAATCGACAAAGTGCTGCTGAATGCAATCAAGGCTCAGCGAGAACTTTCGATTATCTACCTGGATATTGATCATTTTAAGCAAATCAATGATTCTTATGGTCACAGCACCGGTGACCTTGTGCTGAAGGAGTTCACCAAAATCACAAAGGGAATGCTAGAGAAGAGGGATATCCTCGGACGCTGGGGCGGCGAGGAATTCATGCTGATAGTAAAAAATAAAGATTTAAAAGAAGCACAAACTTTTGCTGAAAGTATCAGGGAGCATATCTCACAGCATTCATTTTCGATTATCGGAAATCTAACCGCGAGCTTCGGAGTGACGGAATTGAAAAGCGGCGATACTCTGGACTCCCTATTGAACAGAGCCGATAAAGCCCTTTACGAAGCCAAAAACAGCGGAAGGAACCTGGTATTGACATACTCCCGGGCATAAAAGAAGGATGAAAGCAACTTGGCTTTCATCCTTTTAGTGTTAGTCCACTTCTTTAATCGAAACATGAGTCACTTTGTCCAGCGCCACGCGATAAAGGACATTATCTTCCTTATAATCAAAGTAGCTGGAGTTATTGCCGAAAACCTTATGAAGCACCTGGGATTCCGTCTTTTCTTCTATAAAATTAACAACTGTATGGTCACTGGCGAAATGAAATGTTACTTGAAAGTTCTTCAATGTGATTTTCTCCCTTCGCGGTAAGTGTCTGGTATTTTCAGTTATTACTTTCCCGCTGAAGGCTGACATAAACTTAAAAAAATTTCGAGGGTCATAGCCAGAGTAGGGTAAGTATCTTTAACACGATATGGTACTCTAAAGATAAAATCGTAAAGAAGGGGGATCCACAATGACCACTATATCGAAAAAACACATCTTTTACGCTTTCAGCAAGGCAAATATAATCTCACACAAAGTACCATCCGGCACAACTCTGACTATTGAAACCTGCGACTGTTTTCGAGACCAGATCACTTCAGAGAACACGGTACTGACTGCCATGGACTGGGACCAAATCAATCCTGCAACAGGCGCAATCTATGTCGAGAATGCTGAACCGGGAGATATTTTAAAAGTAAGCATTGAAAAAATCGAATTGGAAGACCGGGGAGTCATGATGGTAGAACCGGGCCAGGGGGTGATGGGCCACCGGATCGAGAAAGCGGAAGTCAAAATGATTCCGATAGAGGATAACTATGCTGTTTTTAACGATAAACTGAAAATTCCGCTCAATCCGATGATCGGCGTCATTGGAACCGCACCCGCTGAAGGGGCTGTCTCCAACGGAACGCCTGGACCACACGGCGGAAACATGGACACCAAGCTGATCGCCGAAGGAAGTACAATATATTTACCGATTTTCCAGGAAGGAGCACTTTTTGGACTGGGAGATCTGCATGCCGCAATGGGAGACGGGGAAATCAGTGTGACCGGAATTGAAATTGCCGGAAACGTGACAGTGAAATTGGAAGTGCTGAAAGGCACAGCCATTCCTTATCCTTTTGTGGAAAATAAAGAGGGGCTTGCAGTCATCGTTTCCAAGCCGACCGTTGATGAAGCTGCCAAAAGTGCAACTGAAATCATGATCAACACTCTGCTGCCGCATACTGAATTGACTCTCAACGAACTCACCATGCTTTTCAGTGCATCCGGACAGTCGCAAATCTCACAAATCGTTGACCCGTTGATGACGGCAAGGTTTTTTGTACCTAGATATGTTTTAGATGGAATCGGTTATCCAACATTTGTGAAATCAAATGAGTAGAGTTGGAAGAGGGAAGGGTTTTAAGGAAGAAAAAATGAACGAACTAGGCCGGCCAAAACTTGGATAAATTAGTGTAGATATAGGAAACTTCAGGCACTTTGTTTCAACTGAGAACGTTGGCTGATTGCTTTCAAGATGAACATTTTATCCTGCAGCGTAAGCATTCTCCAGCTTTTCACTTTAATCTTCATAAGAATCGCTCCTTTTTTGGATTTTTCCTAGTGATGTCTTGATGAAGAACTGCTCTAATTGGCCTAGTTTGTATATATAACCTTAATACCGCAGTTAAACACAATATAAACAACAAAAATTCCAACAATTCCCGGGGAAATATGTCGAAGGGACAAGGTTAAAGAAGCAGCCTTGTCCCTTTCTCTATGGGCGAGAGGTCATTCCGGCGCTCAACTCACTCATCTGATTCTTTATGAAAAAATGAATAGGTCATCAGCAAACCGCCAATATAAAGCAGGATGGCAAAATATGCTGGTGATAAATGAACAAAGCTCGTGTACCCGATGGCAATATGAATATAAATCCCTGCGATAAAAGCGGGTAACCCTCCTAACAGAAACGTCCACCACACCCAGCGACTTCCTTGGTGAAAGCCCCAAAGAGCAAGCATCAGAACAAGCAAACCTACACTCAATAATGCACTTCCGAATCCAGCCCGGTCGTGAGCAATTACCGGAATGAGTTTTTCGTTAAAGGACTGTAATTGCTCAGGAGACATACACAGATACAGCAGATCGGTAGGGACGAAAACAGATGTCACGCCGTATAACGAGATGACAACCCCTCCAAGCACAAAGGAAAACCCTAATAACACAAACAGAAACTGTCCATATAAGGACTTCTTCCACGAGCGGTGGTTCCTCAGGTTGGCCGAAGCGGGAGTTCCCGCAATCTCCTTAGTTTTAACAAAGCCGTACACGAAAAACGGAAGCAGCACGAGCCAGAAAATCAGGTGAAGCCAGTCAAAATAGCCGAATCCTATAAACGCAAAAATCCCAAGGAACCCGGTGATACCTGCTGCGTCTATTGCCTGCTTAGCCCACCTCAGCTGCTTGCGAACTCCATACTTGGCCAGTTTCATATAAACGATCCCGCCGGAAACCATCGTGCCGGCGAGCGTCATCCGGTCATGAGCCATAAACAGCATAATTCGTTTGTTGTATGACCAGATTGCTTCCCGTTTCATTCCCAGGAACATTTCGTCATAAGGCAAAATAATTGATGTAATGCTGAATAACAGAGCAAGCAACCCGCCGAGGAAGATAAACAGACCGAATAGCCAATAGGCGAACCAGCCTTGTTGTGGCAAGACCGCAGGTTCGGCTCTGGACACCAATGCCTCTTTAATCCGTTTCGTCAGCCCGGGGCCAGAAAATACATAGCCGCCAGAGAGCATAACCAAATCGGCACCCGCATCAAGCAATTCCATTGCATCCTGAGGTTCTCTAATAGCACCAGATGTAATGATCGTTTTTGAAAAACCGCGTTCTCTAAGTTTCTTAATTTGAATCGAATCTGCATCCTTATTCTGTTCATCCAAATCTATGATGACACCCGAATGGAAATCGGGCTCGCCAACTTTAAAATTATCAACAGATGAGATAGAAAGGTAGATCGGTTTCTCTGTAAGGGAAGCGAAGCTGTCATTAGCCTCATCTAAAATAAATCCGTCGGCAAACCCTTCAAGCTGCTGTATCAAGGTCTTGATTTCACTGTTACTGCCAGCCAGCCTAATAAGAATAGGTTGTTTTCTCTTAACGTTTCTAAGTTTATCGATGGCAACATTCGCCCCGATTGAACTTTTCTGAAACAAGACCTTCTGATTCGCATTGTCGACAATTGGCCCATCACAATCTCTTTTTCCCTCTAATGAAACGGGGCCAACCTCTAGGAAGCCAAACCCTAAATTTGTAAAAGCTTTTGTGCCCGACAGGAAAGGGTCAATTTTTCCCGACAGCCCCACAGGATTGGCAAAAGCCACTCCATCTATTTGCTGCCTCAAAGAGAGAGAGCTTTCTTCCCTCCCTAAAAAATTGATGACATGAGAACCGAATGGAAGGGAGGCAATCCGGTTCATTCCTTGATGTATAAAATCCCGCGAAGTCACAGGAGAGAGCTTATTCAATATCGGTTTAAAAACAACATGATAAGACCAATCTGGCATGTCAATTCCTCACATTCAGGTGGACATGGGGAAAGCGGCCGTATCCATCCCTCTCCGGAGAGATCCACTCTCACTTTGTCCCTAGTTTTCTATTGTTAGTTTAACATGTCCAAGGATTGCAGATGGATGATAAATGAATATAATGGGAGGAATTTATTAGAAGTTTAATGGAGGTTATAAAATATAAAATCTTTAACACTTTAAAACACTAAGAGGGACAGTCCCTTATAGCGCATTAAAGAAAGGACGGCTGTGTGCTTCGCCTATTGAAGCGTACAGCCGTCCTTTGTTGACTTATTCTAAATCCTCACCAATAATCCGCACTTCACGCTCAAGCTCGACGTCAAACTTCTCTTTAACCGTCTTCTGTACGTGTTCAATCAATGAGATATAGTCTTTCGCCGTCGCGTTGTCTTTGTTGACGATGAAACCGGCATGCTTCGTAGACACCTCGGCACCACCGATGTTCGTCCCCTGCAGCTGGCTGTCCTGAATCAGCTTTCCGGCAAAATAGCCAGGCGGTCTCTTAAAAACAGATCCGCAAGATGGATACTCAAGCGGTTGCTTCGACTCACGTTTGTACGTCAAGTCATCCATCACAGCTTTAATTTCCTCATATTCACCAGGCTTCAGTTTGAAAGTCGCTTCCAGCACTATATCGCCATTGTCAGGGATATTGCTCGTACGGTAATCCAAATCAAGCTCAGACGCCAGACGCTTCACGAGATTCCCTTCCTTATCTACGACATAGGCATAATCAAGAACGTCCTTAATTTCACCGCCATAAGCACCGGCATTCATATAAAGAGCACCGCCAACCGTTCCGGGAATTCCGCAAGCAAACTCCAAACCGGACAACTTTTCGGCAAGAGCCCTCCTTGAAGCATCAATGATACGGGAACCGCTCTGCGCAACCAGCGTCGTACCGTCCACAGAAATATCATCAAGATGCTTCAGATTGATGACAATCCCACGGATACCACCGTCCTTAATAATCAGATTCGATCCATTCCCCAGCAGCGTGAAAGGGATGTTCTCTTCATTCGAAAGCTTCACGACATTCTGGACTTCCTCATACGTCGTCGGTGTAATGAAGAAATCCGCTTTCCCGCCAAGCTTTGTATAGAGATGATCCTTCAGCATTTCATCCACTTTAATGTTTTCGGTTTTAACAACCGCCATCAATTTATCATGAATTTTCTTGTTATCGATCATTGACATCATTCCCATTTTTAAGTTTTATTTCTCTTTTAGGTATAAGCCTTGCTTCTATAATTATATGCCTAATAACCCTTGAAGTTAAACTTTTTCAAGCGGTTTTTTTATGGGCAGCTACTTAATCATAATATATTCATCTACATTTTTGAATGGAAAATCTGTCGTGTTCAAAAGAGGGGATAAAAGTATGTAGAGAATCAACTTCACTTAAATAAAGTTGATATTCTTGTATCACTTTTATTTTGTGATAATCAATTTGGGTTTTTATCTTCGTCTTTAACTCTTCGTCCAGGCAGCCTTCCAATATCGTTTTATGGTATCCAAGCATGAACTTGTGCCAAAACGATCTGATCTTGGTTAAGGTGTGCATTGTGATATTAAGCCTCCCATAAGAGTTGTTTAGGAATATTTTTCCTTTTTATAGATATTTAACACCAAAAATAGAGATCGCCTGGGAAGGTAGTGAATCCTTCATGATAATTAGTGCTTAAATAGTTTTTTTGAATGAAAATCTTCAATTTTTTTAGGACTAATGGTTTATCTGTTCTATTGCCGGGTAATCCCCTTATTGTAAGTCGCTAACTGATCAGGTAAATAAAGGCGCATACATAACTAACTGAGAAGGACATGATCTGTGTGACCGAAAATCCTTGAAGGCGGCCAAAATCTTGAAGGGGAAGGAGGAAGAATCAGAACAATTAAACTAATTGATTGCAAGTTCGATTTTATAACTGGATTGATAGTTGAAAAAGAAAGCATAACTTAGAAGCCCATCTGTACTCGGACGATCGACTTATGAAATTGAATGATTCTAATACTACTAATTTATGAAAAGAGGTATGGAGATTGAAAAAAAATAATAAGATTTTACCCCTTACACTCAGTACTACTTTAACTCTATTTAGTTTCAGCGCATTGCCTGCAGCGGCTAATACAGACGATCAGGCGGAGGTCCCGGTAAATGTATTGAACGAAGAAAATGTTGAAGCCACTCAAACTAGTGAAACAGTTACACAAACCGAAGAGGTTACGGAACCTGCAGAAGAAACAGTAGAAACGGCCGAAACGCCAGCAGAGACAACTGAAGCAACTCCTCAGGCAGAGGAGGATGAGGGGGAAACTGTGACTGCTGAGACAACTGAAGAATCTGCAGAAACAACAGAACAACCTGCTGAGACAGAAGAAGAGAAAGCGACAGAAGAAGCTGAAGGTCAGGACGAGTCTTCAGAAAGTGCCAATAATGAAAATGAAGAAACTGCAATTGAAACAACTGAACCTGAAACTTCCACAGACACTTTTTCACTTGAAATCATTAAGTCTATCCTGGAAGGTGAAATTTCTGCCTTTTCCCTTGTGCTTTCTGACGGTTCCCGGGTTGTGCTTGAATACAATGATGGAACTTGGTTTAATGGAAATTTGGAGGATTTAGACAATGTAGCAGGTATTGAGATCGTTGCAGACGGTCAGACTTACACTTATCTATACTCAGAGCTATTGGCAGAAGTACAATCCTATATTTCAGGCTGGATTGACTCTTGTGTTTCCCTTTCAGACGAAGAGGAGCCAGCCAACCTGCTTACCAGTGTCAACCTTGTTCTACCTGGTGGAATCAAAGTGGATGATGCCAAGCTGAAGCTTGGCGATGGGTCTTACGTTGAACTTGATGAGGATGCTGACTTCGCTTTCCTTGGTGAGACTAAAGTGGATGCTGACAGTGTGACAGCACTTTGGCTAATGATTGATGGAGAGGAATATACAATCGATTTGACTGAAGTTACTGATGAAAATGGTGTCCTTAAAATCACAGTGACAGAAGCAGATCTGGGTCTTAATGTAGACATTGTCAACAAAGTTGAATTGAATCTTCCTGAAGGAATCGAATTAGAAAAGGCTAAATTAGTACTGGCGGATGGTACTTTGGTAGATCTTGAAGTATCAGGAGAGTTGTACGCACTGATCGCGGAAGGAGAAATTACCCTTGATGAAATTGCCCAGTTGTGGGTGTTGATTGACGGAGAAGAATATACAATTGACCTTACTGCAGAAGAGATGAAAGATGGCGTACTGGATATCATTATCGACAAAGCTGACCTTGATTTAGATGTTGTTACAAAGGTGAACTTAACGCTTCCGGCAGATATTGAAATGGAAGGTGCTAAGTTAGTGCTAACCGATGGTACATTGGTTGAACTTGAAGCTTCAGAAGATTTATTCGTTCTGCTGGCAGAAGGGGAAGTTACTCTTGATGAAATTGCTCAGCTTTGGGTAATGATTAATGGAGAAGAATATACAATTGACATTACTGTAGATGATTTAACAGATGGTGTGCTGGATATCACAGTAGAGGAAGCTGACCTTGACTTAGATTTAACAGCAGTGACGGGGCTTAATCTAAATGTTCCAGATGATATCGAAGTGGAAAGCGCAGAACTGATTCTGGTTGACGGGACGGTTATCGACCTGGATATTACGGATGGCCTTGATTTCGAAATTGACCACGAACTTTTAATAGAAGATCTTGGATACCTCACAGTGATGGTCAATGGTGTAGAATATGCTATCGACCTATCTGAAAAGGATGCTATCGAAGGTGTATTGAACATCGACCTTGGGCTGGATGTATTCTACGAACCAGTAAATGACCTGAATCTTGAACTTCCGGAAGGCATTGAACTTGATCACGCAAAAATAGTTCTTGCGGACGGTACTCTTGTGGATGTTGATGATTTAGAAGACTTTTACCTTGAAAATGCTACTGCTATATGGCTGATGATTGATGGGGAAGAATATACTATCAATCTTGCAGACTTGGAATATGAACTCGATGCAGACGGAGTCTTGGCTATTACGATTACTGAAGATGTAATTGAAGTTCCGGATGTACCTGAGGATGACAGCGATTTTCTTACTGGCATCACTATCAATCTTGGAGAATTCGAAGGTAATATCGAAAGCGCGGTTCTTGTATATGGCGATGATGAAGAAGTGGAACTTGAAATTGTTGAC
The DNA here is from genome assembly GCF_053903065.1 of Bacillus sp. AK031. Classification (NCBI taxonomy): domain Bacteria; kingdom Bacillati; phylum Bacillota; class Bacilli; order Caryophanales; family Bacillaceae; genus Bacillus; species Bacillus sp. AK031. The sequence goes on from NZ_CP096424.1 coordinate 342,759, forward strand.
GGCAAGCTTGTACTTGATTTAGCCGATCTTGATATTACTGTTGAAGAATTGCTGGAGCTTAAGCTGGTCGTGGCCGGTGTATCCCATGTAATCGAAATTGATGAAGATAGTCTTACAGTAGAAGACGGAGAGGTTACGGTCGACGTTGATGTTGATGTGGAAAATGACACAGACACAGATACAGATAATGATACGGATAACGATTCAGACTCCGATGAGGCAGCTGCCGATGACTCTGATGAAGACACAAAGAAAAGCGGCATGCTTCCTTACACTGGAGAGAAGAGCAATATGCTGTTCTATCTTACAGGCCTGCTGATTTCCGCACTTGGTGTATTCGGCATCAGAAAAAAGAAATTTGAAGAGTAATAAAGTGGGAGGGGAAGCGGTTCCCCTCCTATTCCAATATTGAGGTGAACTATGAAAAGGGCGATAGCATTTTTATTCATTCTTATTGGCATTGGGGTCATGCTGTATCCAACAGCAACTGACTACTATAACTCCTATAAGCAAAATAATCTAATTGAGGACTGGGAAAGCCAGGAAATCAGGACTGAAAATAATGACCAAATCAACCAGAATCCTGATGAACAGGAAGCCCGGTCAAACTATATAAGCCTGGATGGTATCTTTGATTCATCTGAAAATACAGTCGAGGCAGCAGAAAGGGAAACCTCCCCAAATGATAATGATTTGACAGAGACAGAAGATAAACAAGAGCCGTTGAAAGAAAATATACTTGGAATCATTACAATCGATAAAATCAATGTCAAACTGCCAATATTGAGAGGAGCTTCTCAGTATCATCTAAAGTATGGAGCAGGGCACCTTAGCGGGACTGTGTTGCCGGGTCACAATGGAAACAGTGCTATTGCCGCCCATCGAAGCAGGCAATATGGCAAGATGTTCAACAGGTTGAATGAGGTAGAGAAAGGTGATTTGATCAAAGTAAGGACAAGGGAAGGAACTTTTGAATATAAAATCCTCAGCACAAAAATCGTAAAGCCAGATAATCTCTCTGTACTCCAAAACAGTGATGAACCAATTTTGACACTCATTACGTGCGACCCCGTTGATAATCCGATAAATCGGTTAATTATCCGGGCTGAAATGCAATAGAAAAAGCAGCTCGTTTGAGAAGCTGTTTTTTCTTGTTGTAAAGTAAAAATGCATTGTTAGAACTTTGGTAAGATGATTCTGAACCGAGCTCCTTGAAACAAAAGGGAAACCAATCCCTTTTCCCTATGTCGGAATAAGGTGGCGCATGCATTTTTTTCATAGTTCTCTGAAGGTTGTCATACATATAGACCAAGGCATTTAATAAGGAGAATACTATGCGGAGAAGAAGAAACACACCACTGCCTCTGATTGGGGTAGTCCTGTTTGTCATTCTCATTCTAATCTTGATACTGCGCTCTTGTGGGGGGCCAAACAGTCCTCCATCTTCCCCGGAAAGTGTCATCAAACAGTTTTACGAATATGAACAAGATGCCGACTTCGGAAATGCCTGGGAGCTGTTTCACTCGGAGATGAAGAAGCGATTTAAGAAATCGTCTTATATTCAAACCAAAAACCATGTTTTCCTTGGGCATATGGGAGTGGAGTCATTTGATGTGGAAATCGGGGAAATGGAAGAAGTCGAAGAATGGAAGCTGTCCAAAGACGGTCCGGTGTTCAAAAATGTGACGCTTGCTGATGTGACCATGTTCTATAACAGTCAATTCGGCGTGATGGAGATCAAGCAAAAGTGCTATGCTGTCCTTGAAAAGGGAGAGTGGAAGGTTTTATGGGATTACCGGTTTTAATCAAACGTTTGATTAATAAATTTCTTTTTGAAAAAATGTTTAAAAAACTTGATGGCCGGGTATCTAGAAACTAACTTTTTTATAGGAGGGTGAGAGACTGTGACACTGTTGTTCATGAAAGCACGTGAAATGTATGAAAAGGATGCCAAACGAATGGAAAAAAGCGGAGAGGATTTATCCGCAAACCGTGTCTATCGCAGCAAACCTTCACCCATGGGCTACAAAAAGAAGTAACAATCATACATTTAAACAAAACCAGCCCATCAGTGGACTGGTTCTTTTTTTGTTTTTCGAGCCCTTCCTGAACCGAGGATGGAATGTGTGTGAACCCATTCCCAGCTTTTTAACCAATAAAATTTATAATAGATTCTGCAACCAAGCTTTTAACTTTTCCTTTGCAATGGTAGGCAGATTAGCGAAAAAACTACTCATTTCCCAACAAACTCCCTCTTAGCGCTTTAAAGGATTGAAGAACTATGCTTTTTATGCCATTTACTATAATATTTCCATTAAGAGGTACTACGGGAGGAGAGGTTTGATGATTACGGTTATTGGAAGCATCAACATGGATCTGGTGACCATCACCGGGAAGGATCCTGGGTGGGGCGAGACAATCATCGGGGAACAGTTTGACACAAACTTCGGCGGGAAAGGTGCCAACCAGGCAGTAGCTGCGGCAAAACTAGGAGCTGAAGTCCAAATGATCGGGGCGGTCGGTAACGATCTATACGGACAGGAATATCTAAGCCACCTGGAAAACCAAGGGGTCCAAACCCAAGCTATTAAAGTAATACAAGGAGAACGAACAGGCATTGCCGCCATCACAGTCTGCAAAAGTGAAAATAAGATCATTGAAGTACCTGGCGCAAACGCTCATATCACTCCGAGAGTTATTGAAGAACACAAACACATCATACTCAACAGCGACTGGCTTCTTCTTCAACTGGAGATTCCAAAAGAAAGTGTTGAAAAAGCCATACAGTTTGCAAATGAGGGAAAAGTGAAAGTCATCCTGAATCCTGCTCCATATATCACGATGCCGGAGGATATCATCGAACAAGTCACTTGGCTGACACCTAACGAGAACGAAGCTGTAAAATTGTTGAATCAATATAAAGGAGATAAAGAAAAACTTCTAAAGAAACTCATCATCACCAAAGGTGAAAAAGGTGTCACTTATCCAGACCACGGAATGACAACTTCACTCTTTCCGCCAAAGGTAAAACCAAAAGATACAACAGGAGCAGGGGATACCTTCACCGGGGCGCTCGCCGTTGCACTTGCAGAAGGACAATCCCTGAAGGAAGCCTGTCAGTTTGCCGTTAAGGCAGCAGCTCTTTCTGTAACAAAGCTTGGCGCCCAATCAGGGATGCCAACTAGGAAGGAGCTCGAAGAATGATAAAAACTCCCCCCACGGGAGAAGTTTTTCACCCATTTATAAAGGGTAAGGGATAGGACACATACATAAATACAATATTTACACTTTTATTACACATTTATTTTCATGTATCTATTACACTGAAGATATAATAAAATTGATGTTTGGATAGGTACATATCCATTTAAAAGGTTTTAACTATGTAAATTACTGAAATAGATGTTACTATAAACTTGCTAAAACCGGTGGTTGGAGTTAACTCCACCATTATATATAGAAGGGATACGTTTTATATTATGAAAATAGCGGTTGCGGGTACAGGGTATGTAGGGCTTGTAACGGGAGTGTGCCTGGCGGAAGCGGGCCATGTGGTTACTTGCTACGACATATCCCAAGATATAATAGATTCTCTGAACTCGGGTCAATCTCCCATATATGAACCGGGGCTTGATGAACTTCTAAAGAAAAATATAGAAGCTTCAAGGCTGCTTTTCACTACCGATGCCAGTATGGCCTATAAAGAAAAGGAATGTATTTTCATTGCAGTCGGAACACCTGAGGGCCCTGACGGTTCCGCCAATTTGGAGTATGTGGAGAGTGTGCTCAAGAAAATTGCAGACACTATAAAGGATGACACTATCCTGGTCATAAAGAGCACTGTACCGGTCGGAACCAATGACTGGGCAAAGCGGATTATGAAAGAAAGAACACCTTCATCTGTAAAAGTGGAATTTGTGTCCAATCCTGAGTTTCTAAGAGAAGGCTCTGCAATACAAGATACCTTTCATGGCGACAGGATTGTTATAGGCAGTTCAAGCAGGGAAGCTGGCGATCTTGTCCAAAAGATTTACTCAGGCTTTAACATACCTGTTATTCGTACGGATACGAAAAGTGCAGAAATGATCAAGTATGCTTCCAATGTATTTTTAGCAGCAAAGGTAAGTTTTATAAACGAAATCGCCAATCTTTGTGAAAAAACGGGGGCAGACATCGAACAAGTGGCAGCCGGTATGGGAATGGATCATCGGATCGGCCCTCATTTTCTGAGAGCGGGGATAGGTTATGGCGGTTCGTGCTTCCCAAAAGATACAAAAGCGCTGATAAAATTGGCGGAACAAGTGGAAGCGCCAAGCCATATAATGGATGCTGTGCTTGTCGTTAACCAAAATCAAAAGAAAAAACTCTTTGAAAAAGCCAGGGATCACTTCAACAATCACCTTTCCGGGAAAAAAGCAGCTGTTCTTGGCCTTTCTTTTAAACCAAATACAGATGATATCAGAGAGTCGCCTTCACTCGAACTGATCAACGAACTACTGCTCGAGGATGTTGACATTTCAGTGTATGACCCGATTGCCCAACCAAAAGCCCAAAAGGTCTATGGTGATAAGCTTGTATATAACGATACAATCGGAGAGGCTCTGAACCAGGCGGATATGGCTTTTATTGTAACAGATTGGGATGATATAAAATCCTTTTCTCTGAAAGGGTATAAGACCCATATGAAAAACCCTGTCCTGTTCGACGGGCGGAACTGCTTTTCACCCCGTAAAGTTGAGAAAGAAGGTATTCAATACTTTTCTATAGGAAGAATATAAAAAGATATTGACAAAAATATGGTGTTAAGTAACCCTTAAATTCGATATAATAAACTTTAAAGCTTATGTTAGTACTTACGAAAGGAAGTTTTGTGAGATGTTCAACAAGATTTGTGTCGTCGGCTTAGGATATATCGGCCTGCCTACAGCTGTCATGTTTGCAAACCACAGCATCAAAGTGCATGGCGTGGATATCAATGAACGTGCAATTAATATGATTCAAAATAAACAGCTTCATATAGAAGAAAACGGCCTTCAGGAAAAACTGGAAACTGCAATTGACAGCGGTAATCTGACAGTATCTACCACTCCGGAAGAGGCGGATGTATTCATCATCGCCGTGCCATCACCAATCAAGGAGGATAAATCAGCTGATCTGGAATATGTCCGCAAGGCGACAGAAGCCATCACGCCTTATGTGAAAAAAGGAAACCTTGTCATCCTTGAGTCCACTGTACCACCGCGTACGGTGCAGGATGTCATGCTTCCGGAACTGGTGAAATCCGGTCTGGAAATGGGGACGGATTTATATGTTTCCCATTCTCCTGAACGTGTTATCCCAGGGAAAGTGTTTGAAGAACTTGTTAATAATGACCGCATCGTAGGCGGCATTAATGAAAAATCATCAAAGTTAACAAAAGAATTGTATGAGGTTTTTGTTAAAGGGACCATTCATTTAACAAATGATACAACAGCAGAAATGGTAAAGGTCATTGAAAATACCTACCGTGATGTAAACATCGCTTTTGCAAATGAACTCGCAAAAATCAGTGACAAAATCGGAGTGAATGCCTGGGAAGCGATCAAGCTGGCGAACTTCCATCCTCGAGTGAATATCCATTTGCCAGGACCGGGTGTAGGCGGACACTGTATTGCGGTTGATCCTTGGTTCCTAGTCGAGCTGCAGCCAGAACTGTCACAAATCATTCATCTTGCAAGAACGACCAATGACAACATGCCGAAATATACAGCGGAAAAAGTAAAAGCGTTGCTGGATACTAAAGGTATTCAGCATGGAAGAGCGGCTGTATTCGGACTTGCGTTTAAAGGAAACATCGATGATATGAGAGAAAGCCCGTCCCTTCATGTCCTTCAGGAACTTGAACATTTGGGAATTGACTATACAGCGTATGACCCGCATATAAAAGAGAATAAGTTATCGAAGCAGACGCAGGATTTACATGAAGCGGTTAACCATGCCGATATCATCGTTGTACTGACAGACCATAATGTATTCAAAGAGTTCGATCCTTCCACAATTTCAGGTGATATTCGAACAAAGATGATATTCGATACGAAGAACTGTATCGACCGAAGTGCTTGGGAAAAAGAAGGATTTGAAGTGAAAGTAATTGGAGATTCCAAGAACTAATGAATTCTTTAAAAAGCACTTCTGAAAACAGGTGATAAAATGAAGGAAAATTTCCTGGGAGTGGATGTTTGTAACCTGACTTACGAACAGATCACGACCTCCATATTAAATGATATAGAAAAGCAGAAGAAATCGTTTATTGTTGCGATTAATCCCGAGAAGATTATGAAGGCCAAAGAAGACGAAGGCCTTCGCAATCTTCTTAACCAGGCTGACTATCAAATTCCAGATGGTATCGGTGTCATTATTGCCTCCAAGCTTAAAGGAGGGGGCATTCGGGAAAGGGTGACGGGAATCGATATGATGCTTGCGCTGTGCAAGACAGCAGCCGAAAACGACAAAAGCATCTTCATGTATGGAGCCAAGCCGGGAGTAGCTGATGCAGCAGCAAAAGAATTGAAAAAGCAATTTCCTTCGTTGACTATTGCAGGAACGCTGAATGGGTATGAGAAGGATGAAAATGTAATAAAACAGACGATAAATGAAACCAATCCAGATATCATTTTTGTTGCAATGGGAAGCCCGACGCAGGAAAATTGGATTCTCGGCCACATGCATGAACTGGCTCCAAGCATTTATCAGGGAGTGGGCGGATCGTTTGACGTTATCTCCGGAAGGATCAAACGTGCACCGGAGGCCTATCAGAAGGCCGGCCTGGAGTGGCTGTACCGGCTGTTGAAGGAGCCTTCTAGAATTAAACGGCAGATGATTCTTCCTAAATTCTTAATTGAGATACTAAGAAAGTAGACCGAGAGACAAAATTCCTATAATCTTCAAATAGTAATTGAGATAATTTTCTACTAGTGGTAAAATATGAGTCAGAGAGAAAATATTTCCTTTCTTTTATACAAGAAAAATCTAGGTTGGTAGCCAAATTGGAAAAATATCTGAATGATTTCATTTTAGGTATTTTTCCTCTCTTTTCTTCGTAAAAAAGGAAAAAAAAAGACCCTCCTCGATTTATCGAGAAGGGTCTTTTTTTTACTTGGTAATAGGATATACTTTCCACTTCGATAAATCCGGCGTTTGCTTAACTACAAGACTTTCAGGAAAGATGAAAGTCCACGGCTTGCTAGTATTTGCTTTCACCTTTAATTCTTCCAATTGAAATCCACCTTTTGCTACTACATCTCCGTGAGCATCTTCGACAATTAAAGGAATCTGCTTCAGGTTAATCTCTTTTTCACTGCCGTTGCGAATCAACAGGATAGTGTGCAATTGGCCATTATCAAGAAGCTTAATCGCAATGCCCATAAAGTTGACTTCACCTGGTTTTGGAGCATCCAAGGATTTTACCATAGTCTCCAATTTTCTAACTTCCTCATCTGCTAGACTTTTTTTCCAGCTATCCTCCAGATCAAGTCCATGGGGCAGGTTTACTTTCTTTAACTCAAATGCAAGCTTCCAGCCTGTTAAAGAGATTTCCTTAGCTTCAATCTCTGCCTGTGAGAATTTGAATTGCCATGGTCTGCTGCTTTGTGCAGGCAATTCTCCCAATGTTGATAAATCGAATTCTTTTCTTGCAAGACGTTCTCCATCAGGTCCAATCAGTAGAAGAGCTGTCTTTTCAAATTTAACGGATTTCCTAAGGCTGTTTCTTACAAAAGCGGTTATCAATACGTCGCTATCGGTTCTTTTTAAATCTACCCCTGAGATTGAAATCTGATTTTCTTTTAAATCCGGAAGTTCATTATGTAGAAACTGCAAGAAATACTTTTCTTCGTTCGTTACTTGAGATCCGGGATGGATAGACAGTTCTGTTTTAACATTGGTGCCTGTTTCTTCTTCATTTCCTTCAAACAATTGGTCAGAGGAGATTGTGCTGTTTTCTCCAGTAGCTTTCATTGAATTTTTTTTAAACTTATCCAAAAACTTAAACATGATTTCCCCTCCTAAATACTGTTTAGAACTAGAAGCAACCGGTTATCACCGGCTGCTTCTTTGATTAATTGTCTTGTTTAGTTCGATTTCTTTCATCGAGTTTCACCGTTAGTTGGGCTAACTGCTGGCTGACATTCTGTTCCATTTCATAATACATTTGTGAGAACATTTCCAGCCCTTCCCGTGCATATTGCCTCATCGGATCTTCCTGGCTGAAGCTTCGCAACCCGATTCCTTCTTTGAGCCGCTCCATCGCATCAATGTGGCCAAGCCAGTGGAAGTCCGTAGCAGACAGCAAGAAACGGCGGACATCTTCGGTAAAGGCTTCCTGGCTGAACCGTTCGTTGATTTGGGAGATGTAGTTTTCCAGTTCTTTTTCTACATCTGCTTTAAGTGCTTTCAAAGTGAAGTCCTCTCCTATCAGGCTAATGCTGAAGGAAGGAATAGCTTCTTTTAGTTGTGCTTCTAGTGCCACCAGGTTCCAGTTGGCTTCCGGTTCATCTTCAGGGCAGCTGCGTTCAATAGCTTCACTTATATAAGATTTAAGCATGGTGACCATGATGGAAGTCACTTCATCACGATTCAACAATTTATCTCGAAGCTCGTAAATTGTATTTCTCTGTACATTGAGCACATCATCCAACTTAAGGTTGTACTCTCGGATAGAGAAGTTTGAGCCTTCACAGATCCTTTGAACACGATTGACGAATTCATCAATATTTTTATTGAGCACTTCGCCATCCTCGGAAACCTTCAAGTTCTTTTGGAGTTTTTCTAGGTCTTCCTGTGCATATCTGCTGAACATTTCATCTTCAATCGATATGAAGAACTCTGATTTTCCGGGATCTCCCTGACGTCCTGAGCGACCCTTTAACTGGTTATCAATACGGCGGGATTCATGGCGTTCTGTGCCAATTACGTAAAGGCCTCCCAGTTCTTTGACACCTTCACCGAGCATGATATCTGTTCCGCGTCCGGCCATATTGGTAGCTACTGTGATGTTGCCTCTTTGACCTGCTAATGAAATCAATTTGACTTCCTGTTCAACACTCTTGGCATTAAGGATTTCATGTTTAAGACCCAGTTTCTTCAAGTAAGAAGAAAGCTCCTCTGATTGTAGGATGGACGTCGTGCCGATCAAAACAGGCTGGCCAGTTTCATGAATACTCTTGATTTTTTGGGCGACAGCCGTGTATTTGGCCTCAACGCTATGAAATACATGATCATGAAGGTCTTCACGGATCACAGGCTTATTTGTTGGAATTTGAATGACACTCATTCCGTAGATTTGTTCAAATTCCTTTGCTTCCGTCTTGGCAGTTCCAGTCATTCCACCTAGGAAAGGATACATCCTGAAGAAGTTCTGTATCGTAATGGATGCTTGTGTTTTGTTTTCCTCTGTCACTTCAAGACCTTCCTTTGCCTCGATGGCCTGATGAAGCCCGTTGCTAAGAGTGCGTCCTTCCATAGGGCGACCGGTGAACATGTCAACAAGGAGCACTTTTCCTTCTTTGACTATATAGTCAACATCCCGTTTGAACATTACAAAGGCCCTTAACGCCTGGATGACATAATGATAGAGAGTTTGATGTTCAATATCATAAAGGTTATCGATGCCAAATCCTCTTTCAATCTTTGCGATTCCATCATCTGTTAAATTCGTTGTTTTTGTTTCAATATCGAACAGGTAATCGACATCCTGCTGAAATGTTTTGATCACTCTTGCACAGAGATAGCTCAAGTCGGAATTAATGCCGGTTTTACCTGCAATGATGAGTGGAGTTTTAGCTTCATCAATCAAAACGCTGTCCACTTCGTCGACGATGGCGAAGTGAAAAGGCCTTTGGACCCTTTGGCCTTTGTTATATACCATATTATCTCGGAGGTAGTCGAAACCGAACTCACTGCCGATGCCATATGTGATATCCGATAGATAGGCATTTTTTTTGCTTTCTGGGTCGAGTTCAGGTAAATTCAGGCCGACTGTAAGACCTAAGAATTCATGGATTCGTCCAATTAAGTCCCGATCCCGCTTTGCCAGGTATTCATTGACAGTGATGACGTGTACTCCTCTGCCTTCGAGCGCTCGAAGGTAACTGGGAAGCGAAGCTACCAGTGTCTTTCCTTCTCCGGTTGGCATTTCAGAGATATTACCCTCTGATAACACCATACCGCCGATTAGCTGCACATCAAAATGCCTCAAGCCAAGTACGCGCTTAGAAGCTTCTCTGACAACAGCAAATGCTTCCGGCCTAATAGCCGAAATGTCATGTCCCTCTTGCAAAAGCTGTTTAAAATGATTCGTTTTTTCTCTCAGCTCTTCATCCGTTAATGAAGAAAGCTGTACTTCAAAACAATTTATCTTTTCAACTTCCGTGTAGTACTTCTTGATAGTTCGTTGGTCTGAAGTACCAAAGACCTTTTTGATATATGTAATCACAGGGTTCTCTCCTTGTTCCTATAAATCAATCCTACCTTAGTATAGCATTGTTGATTTGTTCTTTCATTAGTCTCTGGTAAAGATAAATATTACAGTTTTATCCAATAATAGAATTATGAATATATTAAAAAGATTAGTTTTCTTCTTTTACAAAAAACGGAAGTCAGATAGAATAGAAGAGAGATTAATAGAGGAGGAGAAATATGAAAAGAATTTTAAGAATTGCCATCTTTTTTACAATGATGCTGACTGGAGGCCTGTTTGCAGGGAATGTTCATGCCGATACGGCAGATACCTATACAAAGGCAGAAATTAAAAAGATGTTAAGGGATGTTGCCATTGAAAAAGGGATACCTCCAGAAATTTTGAAAGGAATTGCACTTTCGGAGTCTGCGGAATTAAGGCAGTTTAACAATGATGGGACACCTCTTATTACCGAAGACGGCGGAATTGGTTTGATGCAGATAACCATGTCAAAGGAAGAAATGGCCTCTAAAGGAATTAGTGAAGAGAGGTTAAAGTCGGATATCCGTTACAATATCGAGCAAGGTGCAAATAAACTGCTTGAAAAGTGGAATTTAAACCTTCCCTTGGTCAATGATCATGATAAAAATTACCTTGAAGACTGGTATTTTGCTGTTATGGCTTATAATGGCCTTTCTAAAACCAATGATCCAGGATTGAATCCAACGGGCACATACCAGGAAAGAGTATATGAAAATATTAGAAGATATGCTAAGCAGTTTGTAGGAGAAACTCCACAATTGCAAATAAGCTATGAAAATTCTAATATCATGAAATTTCCAACGGGGGTAAATTACACTTGGCCAACATCAATTAGGACCTCGCAAGATCTGGAGTTAGGTGATGTAGTTTATACATGGAATCCTGAACTTGCTTATTCTAACCTTCGCAAAGATATCAACAGTACATCAGGTGCTGATAATTTATTACATTATACTCCGCTGGAAATAACAGGGGGACCTTATGAAACTGAGAACGAGTCAAATTTGCTGGTAATGTATAAAGTTAAAGGGAATGGGGAGAAAGCCGGTTACATCTCATCTTCTAATATTATTTATACTGAAGATATGATGCTATTTCCTGATATTGATAGAGGGGAAGTTGCTAGAGCTGTTGGTTTCCTGCAATCCAAAGGAATTATTAATGGGCATGATGACGGAACATTTAAACCGGATGATATATTGTTAAGAAGGCATGCAGCCAAGCTACTAGTAAAAGCCTTAGATCTTAAACTTCCAGAAGGGTATTCTATGAAAGCCACGGATATGGACCCTGAACAATTAGGATATCAAGATATGCTTATTGCTGAGGCAAACGGTTTAATAATGGGGAGTGAAGGAAAGCTAAATCCTAATGATGATTTAACCCGATCCCAAATGGCCAAGATCTTGGTAAGGGCCTTCAAAGATGTTTATGAGACTCCAACAAGTAATAAAACATTTAATGACCAAAGTGAATTCTGGAACTATGAAGATATTAACAGGCTTTATCATAATGGCATTACAGTAGTGGATACTTTTAAGTCGTTTGATCCAACATCAAGGTCGCATTTCGCTTTATTTCTTGAAAGGTCGATTAAATTAGGAGAAGGTCAATAAAAAACGTGTGTACCTCAAGGGTACACACGTTTTTTAATACATTCCCCTATATAAGAATGCTGTAAATTGAGCTCTTGTAACGTGATTTTCAGGTTTGTAGGTACCATCGTCATAACCAGTTGTGAGGCCGGATGCTGCTAGTTTATTGATATATTCATGTGCCCAATATGATGAAGGGACATCGGTAAATTGCTTATTAGTAGAACCTTTTAACCCAAACGCACGTACCAGAATCGCTGCCATCTGAGCTCGATTTAAATAATCATCAGGCCGGAAGGAGTTGTTACTTCCTTCGAATATCCCTTCTGCCCTTACTGCGTTTATGACACCTACTGCCCAATGAGAACCGGAAATATCATTGAAAGATTCCACCCTGTTATTCATTGTCAATTCAAATGCTTGTGCCATGAGTCCGGCAACTTCAGATCTTTTTATGTATTGGTTTGGTTTGTAATAACTGTTTTCGTAACCATGAACTATATTTTCCTGAGCCAATTTGCTAACAGCAGGGTAAACCCATAATGAACTGCTGATGTCGCGGAATTGTCCGGGCGAAGCACTGTACGACAGAACCCTTTTCGCACCGATATAACGGCTGCTCCAATAATAAGGGTCATTGATATTCGTTATATTCACACCACTGTTGGAAGCATGGATGAACTCATTATTCCCAATGTAAATACCGGCATGACTTACTCCACTTCCATAGGTATTAAAGAAGACCAAGTCGCCAACTCGTAAGTCCTTTTTGCTAACATAAGACCCTACATTATACATAGATGCTGACGTGCGCGGTAATGTTATTCCTAACTCTTTAAAGACAGTCACTATATAACCGGAACAATCAAAACCGCTGGCCGAAGTACCACCCCAAGCATAAGGCACTCCTAGGTATTTCTTTGCAACTGGAATAAGTTTTTCATAATTTCCTTGAGCTGAAGCGCTAGAGTGTCCAATGAATAATATAATGATAAACAAACCGACAGAGAGTGATAGTTTTTTCATCTGAATAATGCCCCTTTCAACAATTCATTTGTTTTATTCGACATTCTTTATGAGAGTAATTTTATCACAGACCTGATTTTCGGTATTTTACAAGTTTGTAACAAAAATAGGTTCAAAGAATCACTGGATTGTAATGATTATGACAAAAATAAAACCAAAAAGAAAATATAGATTTCAGAAAAGACCCTCAAGAAAATTGGCGAAATCAATAAAAAAATAGCTGAAAAGGTAAAAAAATGTTAATTTGCTATTGAAATCTGTGGAAAAACTTGTAGAATAAGAGAAGCAGGACATAGAAATTTCCAAAATAGTAAATGAGATAAGAAATCTACTTTCAATATATTGACTATTTTTACAAAAAATTCTATGATAAACCCTGTGAATTTAAACAAGCTAGATTAAGAGTTTTTTCCTATTACATATCTCTTAATTTAGAAAATACTTTACAGAAACATATCAAGGGAGGAAATATTTACAATGGCTAACCAACCAAAGTCTTACCGTAAGTTTTTAGCTGGTTCTGTTACTGCTGCTTTAGTAGCTTCTGCGGTAGCTCCAGCTGCAAGTGCAGCAGTTTCATTCACTGACCTGAAAGACGACGCTCACAAAGAAAATATCTTGAAAGCAGTTGAGATGAACCTTATCAATGGTTATGATGACAACACTTTCAGACCATATAATGAAATTTCTCGTGGATCTGTAGTTAAAATCATCTCTCGTTATTTAGATGCTGCAGGAGTTGAAGTTGATACTACTGGTGTTGATCAGTTCGAAGATGTTAAAGGTACTGGAGACACAGAACTTCCTGAAGCAGCGCTTAAAGTAAGAGCAAAAGGAATTTTCGTTGGTTCTAACGACAAATTAGATCCAGCTGATACAATCACACGTGAAGAAATGGCAACAGTTTTAACTCGTACATTTGATCACCTTGTTGATCGTGAAAATGTTGAATCTAAAGTTACAGATATTGAAGCTGCATATCCTGTACACCAAGACAACATTAACATCATCTCTGAGTGGGGAGTTACTGATCAAGAAGTCTTCGACCCTAAAGGTGACGTGAAACGTGCACAATTCGTAACGTTCATGATTCGTGCTATTGAAGCAGCTACTCCTTCTGTGGAAGCTTCTGATATTGCTGATATCAAATCTGAAAGCAGCACTTCAATCCTAGTATCAATCAACGGAAACGTTGAAAGTGTAGAAGCATCAGACTTCGCATTTGATAACGGTCTAGAAGTAATTAGCGCAGAAATCGTTCAAGACCCAGCGGCAGCTGCTGAAGTAACTTATGTACGCTTGACAACTTCTGAGCAAGTAGAAGGTCAAACATACAATCTAACTTCTTTCATGGGTACTGAAGTAGTAACTGGAGTAGTTCCTCCTGTGGTAGTTCCAGTTGTAACTCCTGAAGTAACTGAAGTAAGTGCGATTGACGCTATTACTGTAACTGAAGGTGGAGAAGTAACTCTTCCAGAAGTTGTTGGTGTAACTTACTCTGACGATTCTACTGAAGAAGTTGCCGTATCTTGGGATACTGCTGAACTTGATGTAGAAACTCCAGGAACTTACACTCTTACTGGTACAATCGAAGGAACTGATCTTACTGCTTCTGTAGACGTAGTAGTAGAGAACGTTCTTGAAATCGCTGAAGTTACTGCAGTTAATACAACTACTGTAGAAGTTGAATTTGATGGAGCAGTTGATGCTGATGCTATTGAAGATCTTAGCTTGTATGCAATCTCTCCTGAGCTTGATGTAACTAAAGCTGAACTTAAAAAGGATACTGACAACGTAGTTGTTCTTACACTAGGTGACACTACATTCGGTCTTACAACATATACACTTACAGTAACTGGTCTTACTGATGTAGCTTTAACTTCTGATTTCCTTGGTACAAACCTACCTGAAATCAAAGTTGACTCTGCTTCACTAGGTGGAGATCGCTTTGATCAAGATGGATACTCTGTTTCAGCTAACAGAGGTGGAAACATCACAGTTGACTTCAACCTTGATGTAGTATCTACTTCTTTATCAGTAAATACAGTTAAATTATACGATGTAACTGCAGGTAATTACGTTGCAATTGCTGCTCCTACTCTAGGTGCTTCAGCTTCTGTATCAATTAACCCAGTTTCTGATTTAGCTGCTAACCATGTTTACCGTGTAGAATTAGACGGAGTTAAAGTTGAAAATAGCATTGGTTCTTATGATGTGCCAGCTCAAAACATGGACTTCATCATTGGTGATGCGGTAACTATCTCTGGACCATCTAACGGAACAATTGCAGTAGATACTAAGGATGCTGTTGGTAACGACTTGCTAGTTGCTACTTACACAACTGGTGCCTTAGATGCTGATACAATCAATGCTGAAACTGTTCGTCTATACAAAGTAACTAGCCCGGTAGATACAGCTACTTACAGCTACGATGTTACTGATGAGCGCGTAGAAAATAACAGCAGCGAAGCTGTTGAAACTACATTAGTTGAAGGTAACGTTGTATATGATGCTGCTCGTAAGAAAATCACTTTCGTTCCTACTGATGATTTAGATGGGAATGCTGAATATGTATTTGTTATTGAGGGTGTTAAAAACACTGTTGGTATAAAATCTGCTACAGTTAGCGATGCATTCTCAACTGCAGCTACTGAAGTTCCACAACTTGCAAATGTAGTTTCTGAAGATAAAGATGGAGATCAATTAGATCTATTATCTGCAAATACAGATGTAGCAGTCACTCCTAATCTTGATGCAGGTTCATATGACTTCTACCTAAACTTTGACTCTGCAATCGCTAAAGGCAACGATTTTGCAGTTGAGTTATATGATGTAACTGATGGGGTTTATGTATCTCTTGCTGGTTCAACAATCGACATTCTTGACCGTACAAGCATTACTACCCTTGATGAACTTGAGCAAACAATTACTGATGGCCGTCTTGGTGTTGATCTTGGTACTAACCTAGATTATGGTCATGAATATAAAGTGATTGTTCGTGGTCTTGAGGCTGACAATGCAAATGCTACAGCTGTTGGTACTGTAGAATTTGACTTCACAACAGATTTCTCTCGTCCGACTGTAAGCAAATTCTACCAAGACACTAGAAATGACGATAACGCTCTAGGTGTTGCGACAGACTGGACAGAAGTGAAAGACGGTGCTACTAACCTGAAACCAATCGGTGGTGGGGATGTAGATGGTAAGTTTGTATTCAAGTTCTCTGAAAATATCGATTACACTACACGCTCTGCTATCAAGGTCTATGACGTAACTGCTAACAATGCGGACGTTACAAGTGCTGTAGCTGTTACAGTAGGAGCTAATAACACTGCAAATGCGGACTATGTAACAATCAATGATGAAACATTGAAAGACGGTCATAAATACCGTGTAGTAATTGGTAAAGATGTTAAAGATGCTGACGGAAATAGCTTTGGTGAAGATGTATCTTACACATTTGTAATTGGTGACGGCCCTACAGTATCTGATACAAACATTGAATACAATGCTGATAACGTAACTGGACTTGAGAACTATGATTCAGTTAAGACGGGTATCAAAGTTGATTCGGATATCAAAGTAACATTTGGCTTAGATAGTGATGGAACTGACTTCTTTGCTATCGACAAGTCAACTGTTAATGCTGATACAGTTTACCTGAAGAATACTGCAACTGGTGAAAAAGTTGCTGCAACACTAACTACATCTGGTACTGATAACAAAGTTGTAACTATCAACCCAAGTGAAGAATTGTCTCAATACACTTCTTACACACTAGTTGTAAGTGGAGTTAAAGATGCTGCTGGAAACAAAGTTTCTGCGATTTCTAAATCATTTGTAACAGAACAAATTGCTACAGTTTCTACAAATATTGAAAATGGAGCAACTGTTGCTGCTGATTCTAAGGTTGCAGTTACATTCAACAAATCTATTGGAAATGTAACAGCAGATGATGATCATGATGTAACTGATGGACGTTCAAACGCTGCTCTAAGTGACGAAATACTTGTTACTCTTGTAAAACTAGATGCTGACGGAAACCCAGACGGAACTACGGACATTGATCTAAGTGGAGCTGTTAAGAAAGTACCTGCTACAAACAGCATTGAACTTGACCTTGCACAATTAACTTCTGATCAAGCAACTAGCAATGTTCTTGAAGAAGGTGCTTCTTATAAGCTAATTATTACTGATGAGCAAACTGTCAAGCTAGGTCTTGAGAACGACAAAGTTGAAGTGAAGTTCACAGTCGCAGCAGACACTACTGCACCTGGCATTGATGGATTCTACTCAAGTGCGGACGGTTCATTAGATAGCAATGATCTATTAGTTACAAACAATGCTACTAATATTCCAGCTACTAATAACTTGATCGTTAAGCTGGATTCAAAAGATTTAACAGCTGGTAGCTTGAAATTAAATGTGTTTGATGTAACTACTCAATCATATGTGGTTCAAGACCATGCTGTAGATGCTAGCCAATTTACAGTTAACTCAAGTGCTGTAGCTATTGATCTTACTGACCTTAACGGTTCAACTGCAGCTACGCCAGCTATATCTGCAGATCACAAATATGTATTCACTTTCACTGATGGTGAGGATGAGTCTGAAAATGTGATGGCTACTTCAACAATCACATTGACATTTGATGAAGTTGCTACCCCGTTTGCGTTGTTAAAATCTGCAAGCATTAACGGTGGTACTGACATTGCTGCAAACCTAAATAACAAGAACAAAGGTTACACTGCTACTAACGATGTCCTTGTAGGCACTGCAGCAGCTGGAGATGCTGATATCGCACTTAACTTCAATGACACAGTTAACTACACAAATGCAGAAATCGTTCTTAAGAAAGCTGATGGAACTGTAGTATCTACAACTACTGCTTGGACTTCTGATGGTAGTAACCTAGATTCTGTCTTAACTGTAACTCCAAAAGCTGCTCTTGATGAAAGAACAGATTATGTATTAACAGTTAAAGGTGTTAAAGATCTTGCAGGTAACACTACTCCTGACCGTACTGTTAAGTTTACAACTGATGGATATATTGGTATGGCTAATGCGGAAGTCCAGAATGATGCTGGTGATGCAATCGCTAATGGTGCAACTGTAACTGCTGCTAACGCTGCAAGCTTCAGCCTAGTATTTGATAACCAAACATCTTCTGATGATGGTACTGTTGATGCAGATGCTGTTGATCTAACTGGCCTAACTACAAGTTACATTAATGAGTACTTTGAAGTTACAAACCTAAGTACTTCTGAAGCAGTGACTGTATTGAATGCACAGTTATCTCTAACTAGCTTAAATGATAGCTCAAATACTTCTCCTGCTGGAACTGATCGTAGTGAAAAAGAAACATTAGTGTATACTTCAAATGGAACACTTAAAGCTGGAAACATCTACGAAATCACATTAAAAGCTGGCTTTGAAGATGCAAACGGTAAAGTATTACAAGAAGATTGGACAATTCAAGTTATTGTAACTCAATAATTTCCTTTCTTTGAAGCCCTGTGAGTACTCTCACAGGGCTTTTTAAATGAAAGGAAATGTTGTTTCTTTAGATGAAAAATTTAGAGGTTTCTCTCGCGCTAGATGAGACCTATTTTAGGAGGGAGTACCCATGTTTAAAAAGTTACACTTTTATTCTTTTTTGTTATTTATGTGCTTAGGAATTATTTTAAGTGGTTGTAAAGAAGAAGATAAAATAACTGAACAATTGAAAAGTGAAGAAGAATTTAATATTGATACTAGTTCACCAATTAAGACACTAGAAAGTTTTATTAGTATTTATCATTTTGACAAAGGTACCTATAATAACTACGAGAACCTTTTTGCAGGTAAAGAGAAAATACGAGAAGAGGGAGAATTTAAGGAATTTCGTGAATCCACTAAACCGGAAGATGTTTTTTCAACAGGATCTAAATCAATTGATGAAACATTATCACATATAAAAGTAGCAGAAATTGATGAAAATAATGCTAAAGTATATTGGGTGGAAAACGCTCAAGAAGATGAAGAAGAAAAAGCAAAGTTCTATTGGTTAGTAACAAAGAAAGATGGGAAATGGTTACTTAATTAATGTGAAGACCATTTAAAACTAATAAGGCAATCAATTACGAAGAGATACCCTGATTGAGCAATATAAAATGAACTGACTAAGAGATATTCAGTTCTGAATATAATGTTAGGGTCAATGAGAGACTAAGTAATTCAGTTAATAAATACACGAAAATAAAAAAAACAGCCTCAACTCGATGTGAGGCTGTTTTAAAAAAAGAATAATAAAAGAAAACCCCTAAGTCTAATTCGATATCTTCAATTAACTCTATTGCCTCTTCAATTCAACAACAATCTCCTCCTTTGTTGTTGGTCCATCACATAGAGACAAACCAATATTACAAAGCTTTATTTTTAAGTTGCCCAATTCAGCCTTTGCTGCAAAAACCCTCATTCATATTTATCACCACTCTTTCTGCCTATAAGTCAATAAAATACTGAGCCAAAGGTTTAAATCACACCAAAATCAGACTTCAGTTTTCTTTTGTTTTTTCCTAAACCAATGTCGATTATTTTAGATACCGCCTCAGTGTTCATATACTACTTCTCCCTTTTCTCATTCTGACAAATGTTTATGAGATAAAAAGTATTAGCATTCCAAAACTACTATATTAATATGTGTGGTCTTTATTTCCAGAATAATTAAGAAGGAATAAAAAAATACTCTAAGCATACCCCGCTCTTTACCCGGCGAAGGGTATGCTTTTTAGTTAAGTCCCAGTTAAGATAACTGGTTATATTAACTGTTTACTAGTTATGCTTTCTAGTTTACTTAACTTGTAAACATGGAGGTGAAAACCGAGTTAACTGTAACTATTTTACCCTTTACCTAATCAATCATCGAAAGTAGTTACATGTTAAACTAGTTAACTTTCTTTTTTTACTTGAGTAACAAAAATTTCAAAGGTTTGGTTAACTATGACTAAAACTTCAATTGGTTATGCAAGGAAGTCCATAAATGTTAAAGGTTGTCGCCTTCAAAAAGTCCATCCGAGGAGATTTCACTCGAAAATTCCTTGGGTGGACTTCTTTTTTTACATTTTCTCAGGAAATAGTTGATAAATAAGATGAATTGGAACTGCTTGTGATAATGAAGAGAATACATGTTAAAATTTACCATGACAAAAAAGCCTTAATAAATCTGTTTTAAAAAGGCTAACCTTTATTCTATAAATGTGAGATTAAGCAATCCGTTTGTATGTATGATAGAGTCCATTCAAAACAGGAGTTGCTTTTAACTTAATATCTGCTGCTTTCACAGGCAGGTGCTTAGGCGTAGGAACCGGTGTTTGCCCATGTATGCCTTGATGAGTGCGGTCAGTATTGTAATAATGGTTGATATATTCTCTAAGGAGACGATACGTGTGTTGCTCGTTTAAAGGGATTACTTGGTCTATTAACTCTCTTTTAATCGTGCCAATGACTCTTTCAGCATAGGAATTTTGCCACGGAGAACGGTAAGCCGTTTTCTTGGATGTTATGTCCGATGAAGTTAAAAAGGCTTGAAATGCTTTGGAGCAAAAGATTGGATCATTGTCATGAATCAGATAGTGCGGGACCTTCCCATAGGGTGTTGCATTCCTGAATTGTTGAATCGTCCATTTGGCGGTAGGGTTAGTGGTGACATTGAAATGGATGATTTTACGAGTTTGGTGATGAATAATGACCAGTACATACAACACATTAAAAGTTAGTGTGGGAATCGTAAAGAAGTCAGTTGCCCATATTTCATGTTGATGGTTTTTCAAAAATGTCTTCCATGATTGAATCTGTTTGTCAGAAGGTTTCTTACGTGTGCTAGGAAGGTATTTTGCAATGGTGTTTGGTGCAGGAGGGGTTTCAATTCCTAGAATCAGAAGTCTTTCACGGATTTTCTCAGGTGATAACAAGGGATTCTCTTTATGTACTCTTTTAATCAAACGAACTGTTGCTGGCAATATCGTGGGCCGTCCTATTTTTTTCGACTTTTGTTTCCAAAAGAATTTGAAAGCTGTTCGATGCCATCTAATGACCGTATCTGGTTTTACTATAATTAAGACTTCTTTCCAATTTTCTAAGTGCATTGAGAGGATGTGACTGCTAAACTAAAGTAGACAGTTTTTGCTAGATAAGATGAAACACTTATTTACCCTAATATACCAGTAAAATATAAGGCCCTTCCATTGTATGATGATGGTTTGATTCTTAAATCATTGGAGGGCTGAGAAAAGGTGGATAAGTGGGAAATGTATATGGAAATACAGCAGTTACTCAAGAAAGGATTCAGTAAAACAAAAGTAGCAGATAAGCTGGGGGTGTCCAGGGCGACTGTATATCGTCACCTTAAGAAATCTCCTTCGGAGATGGCAGAATGGGTTGAATCCTTACAAACAAGAAAGAAAAAGTTGGATCCTTATAAAGAGTTAATCTTGAATTGGTTAAGGGAACATCCTGATCTTTCAGCAGCACAAGTAGAAGATTGGTTGATGGAAAGGTATAAGGAACAACTTGAAGTGGGTGAAAGTACAGTCCGTGCTTACGTAAGGGAGCTAAGAGTTGAATATAAAATAGCTAAGGAATCTTCACCAAGGGATTATGAAGCAATTCCGGATTCACCAATGGGGGAACAGATCCAAGTTGACTTTGGGCACACCAAGCAAAAAACGTCTGGTAATAAAGAAGTAAAGCTTAACTTTATTGCCTTTGTGCTATCTAACTCGAGATACAAATATAAAGAGTGGTTAGATCGCCCCTTTACAACTCAAGATGTCATTCAAGCTCATGAAAATGCCTTTCAATGGTTTAGTGGGATTCCAGGAGAACTCGTGTATGATCAGGATAGCTTAATTGTGGTGAGCGAGAATGGCGGTGATCTCATTTTAACGAAAGAGTTCCAGCACTATAAACAAACTCGCAAATTAAACCTTCGGGTTTGTAGGAAAGCCGATCCAGAAAGCAAAGGGAAAATAGAAAACGTTGTAGGATTTATTAAGTACAATTTCGCCAAGTATAGAGTGTTCAATAATATTGATTCCTGGAATGAGCAAGGATGGGAATGGTTAAACCGTACAGGTAATAGAAAAATCCATAACACAACAAAAAAAAGACCGGTCGAAGTGTTCTCCTTGGAAAAGCAACACTTAAGACCAGTCTCAGGAAACATTAATTTCCTAAACAATCATGAAAATAGTATAACAAGAAGCGTCCATAAGGACAATACCATACGGTATTTATCCAATAGGTACTCCCTTCCACTTGGAACTTTTCATATGAATGAAACTGTCTCAATAAAAGAAACAAAAGACAGAGAACTATTAATCTATCACTCTGAGACAGGAGAACTCCTGGCCAAGCATCAGATTCCAGATGGTAAAGGACAATTAATTAAAGACAGAAAGCATACAAGAGATCGCACAAAAGGAATTGATGCATTCATTGATACTGTGGCGAACCGATTCGAAGAAACAGAAACGGCCTACGATTACTTGGATAAACTTCGTGAGAAGTACCCACGGTATATTCGTGATCAGTTACAAATGATACTAAAAGAAACAAAACAAAATAACGAGCAGCTCCTAACAGCAGCCCTCTCGGAATGTATCAAGAGAAACTTATATAGTGCAACAGATTTCAGCGATATCATTTTATACCTCAAGCGACAACGCCAGGTTCATGATACAACAAACGACAAAGCTGAGACTGTTTCACCATTAAATAGCATATCCGGTTGGATTATAGAAACAGAAGCACAAAAGAGAAATGTCGATACCTATACTGCCTTATTGGAAGAAGGTGATCAAAGTTGAATCAGCTTCAGGAGGTCCAAGATATATTTAGATCCCTTCGGTTAGCTGAAACAGCTGATCGATTGCCAGAGTTAATAAGAGAAGCTGAGAAAAGGGATTTGTCCTTTACTCAGTTTCTACTAGATGTAGCAACCTATGAACAAAAACGCAGAGATGAAAAGCAGCTGGAAAGGCGATTTAAGTGGGCAACGTTTCCCTTCCATAGAACAGTGGATGAGTATAACGTGAAAGAGCAAAAGTCTTTGAGCAGTAAGAAGTTGAACCAGTTAAAAGATTTAACTTGGATTGAACAGCTATATAATATCATTTTTCTAGGACCGCCAGGTGTCGGTAAGACCCATCTTTCGATAGGTCTTGGAATTGAAGCTTTAAACCAGGGATATAAAGTGATCTTTACCACTATGGGAGATCTAATTCAGGCATTAAAGACAGAAGAAATAACGAGGAAATCCAAAACAAGAATGAAGCGAATTAGAGAGGCAGATTTGGTTATCATTGATGATTTGATGTTTATGGCAATGGATAAACAGGAAGCTAATATGTTCTTCCACCTCATTAACAACCTTTATAATCAATCCTCGATTATACTAACATCTAATAAAGGACCCAAAGAATGGGGTGAGCTATTGGGCGATCAAGCCATCACGACAGCTATACTGGACCGGATATTACATCGAGTGGAAATAGTTCATTTAAATGATGATAGTTGGAGAATGAAACATAGAAAAACGATTTTTGGTGAACAAAGTGTCTCAAATTAATCAGCAAAAATTGTATCATTCTACTTGACGGTCACAGAGGAATACAAGAAGCTGGCGAAAGCCTTGTGTCGGCCTTGGCTTCGCTAGGTTTTCCTTTTCAAATCGTTGAGCATATAATGCTAATTGACTACGTAGAGCGATATTTTCCAATTTAATTTCGTTTGATG
This sequence comes from Bacillus sp. AK031, assembly GCF_053903065.1. NCBI lineage: Bacteria > Bacillati > Bacillota > Bacilli > Caryophanales > Bacillaceae > Bacillus > Bacillus sp. AK031. The sequence goes on from NZ_CP096424.1 coordinate 366,633, forward strand.
ATTTTAGATGAAGTTTCAGAAACTGAGCAAGGTAACTCAGCCATTCTTTCATGCAACTATAGACTGAACGAATAAGATACAAATAAATCCTCTCCCCAAATCTTGTAGATATGTCTATCATCATTGTATGAGTATTGCGGACAGATTGAGCCATCAGTGCGTAGATTTGAGCCACTATTTGCGGCCAACTGAGCCATTAAGTGCGGGGGTGAGAGCCACTCTTATTAATGTAGCTAATAATATAAACAACCACTGGAACTTCACTCGCTCCAATGGTTGTTTATATTATTATTTGAATCTCTTATCTCTCAATTCCTGATCAATAATCTCAATAGCCCAACGAACTAATTCATCCTGATTTATATCCTCTTCATCGTTCCAAATGCATGAGGGTAATAGTTTTTCCTCTACAGCCTGCTGTACCTTATCAGGTAAATACATATGCAGAAAATATTTAGCTATACGGTTTTCAACTGCTGGCGGAATCATTTTAATATCCGCAATCCATGGCGTTCCCTCATCGAAACTTCACCATCAACTAGAATCTTATATGAATCATGAACGATTCTGTCAAGAATCGCATCTGCTATTTGTGCCTGTCCCAGTTTGGAATGCCATCCCTCTGGTGAAAATTGAGAACAGAATATAGTAGAGGCTCTTTTGAGCCTTGCTTCAATAATCTCCAACACATGAAGTACATTTTCCTCTGACAGCTCTGTTAGTAGCCACTCATCGAGGATTAATAAATCAATCTTTTTGTACTTCTGAATTAACTTACGGAAGCTGCCATCTGCTTCATACTTTGCTACAGCTAATTCATCTAGTAATTCTGGTAACCTTATATATTTCACTTTATAAAATTGGCGACATGCATGTACCCCAAAGGCATTGGATATCCACGTCTTTCCGTTCCCAGAGGCGCCCATTAAAATGATGTTATGGTGATTTTGAAGGTAATTTCCTGTTGCTAACTCTAGTATTTGATTCTTATCTAAATTACGATCCGGATGATATTCGATATCTTCAATAGCTGCTGTTGGTTCGCTGAGTGTAGCCTGTTTAATTAGTCGTTCAAGTCGATTCGATTTACGTCTATCATATTCATAATCTACCAGGAGATTGAACCTATCATCAAAATCCATGTCCCTATAATCATTATTCTGCTTTTGCTGCTGATATAATTCCGCCATCGCACCCATTTTCATTTCTACTAGTTTACGTAAAGTTTCTTGGTTCATTATTTTGTATCCCTCCCAAAGTATTTAGCTCCACGGACAAATCCATAGTCGTCAGATGTAGTGCGAGGTCTATTAATATCCGTTTTTTTAGTTTGTTTTTTCTTTTTATTTCTTTCTACTACACTTTTAAAGACAGAAACCGTTGGGTTTGTTGAAATTTCTAGTAAAGTTTCTGTCGCTTTCTCTATTTCTTCATTTGGGTATTTCTTAGCTATATTCCTCAGTGTGCTAAGGCTATTTAATGCTTTTTTCTCTACATTCATTTCTAAGATATGAGAGACAAATTGGGTCATAGATGGTCCAATTGTTTCTGCCCACTTTCGGTTATTTTCTGGATTATGATCTAAATATAATCGGTGATTGTCAGGCATATGGTCTGGATTGGTCTCTAACTGGCCAATTTCACCATGTTGTCGTTTATGGGATGCAATCCGGACTTCTTTGAAGTAAACTTCAATTAAATCCGTGGTCAGTCGAACATCGACATTCTCTCGGACATAATCATATGGAACGGAATAATACATTCGATCAACTTGGATGTGGTAGTTCAGTTGAACTTTTGCTGTTTTCCATTCCGCAAGTTTATACCTTGTTTGAGGAAGCTGTTGAAGGTAGGATTTCTCTTCTTCCTCAAACACCTTTTTACGAGAACCTGGTCGCTTTTGAAATTCAGTGGTGTTGATTTCCTCTAACTTTTCAAAGATTTTCTGGTTTAAATCTTGAAGATGAAAACACTGATAGTTTCTTAATGGAGCGATAATCTGCCTGGAAATATATCCAACAGTGCCTTCGACACTTGCTTTATCTTTTGGCCTTCGAACACGGCTTGGAACAATGACAGTACGGTAGTAATCTGCCATTTCACGATAGGCTTCATTTAGAAGAGGCTCTTCACGATGTGCTTTCGTAACCCCTGTTTTCAAATTATCAGGAACCATTGTTTCAGGAACTCCATCAAAATACTCCAATGCATGAATATGAGCAATAAGCCAATTAGCTGATTTCATATCTAAAAAGGCTTCAACATAACTGAACTGACTATAAGGTAAGGTCGCAATAAAAACATACGCCGGAAGCGTTTCTCCCGTTGAACGATCATATATTTTCAGTGTAGTTCCAGCCCAATCAACTTCCATGACTTCACCTGGTTTTCTTCGAATAGGCATTGTCAATTTATACTTTTTCGCATATTTCCCATAGTTCTCACAAAAAGTACGATAGGCATAGGGGATCTTTCCACCTTCACGTGCCTCTGTCGAGTACTCGTGATGCAGTAGGGAGAGGGTTACATTCTTCTTTTGTAGTTCCTTATGCACTCTTTCCCAATCAATTGGGAAGTACCCTTTCTCGACAGCCTGTTTCTCTGGGAAGAGAAACGCTTCTAGCCATGGATTGGTCATGGTGTCATTCAAGCTTTCTACACCCAGTTCTTTGGCACGTTGAACGACATCTGAAACTGTATTCCTTGAATGCCCAGTGCTTGAACTAATCGTTCTTTGACTGACTTCTTCAAAGTGAAGTTCCAAAATCTTACGGTAATTAACCATAAAAAAGCCTCCTGTATAATAATGTCATGCTTGATGGCATGCAAGATAATTATACAGGAGGCCTTTCTCTATTCTATTTATAGTGGCAACGCATTCCGCAAAGGGTGGCTCTTTTCTCCGCAATGACTGGCTCAAAACTCCGCATAAGTGGCTCATTTCAACTGCAATAATCAATTGTAATCACACCATACAAATTTTGTCGAAGATTAGTAGCTAGATAGTAAAATAATGAAGGACAAAGGGACAGGTTCTGGCTGAAAGGTATGTAAAGCTCTGCAGTGAGAAGTCGCTAAAAGCTTTTCTAATTTTAATTTGGTGGTAAAAGACAAGTTTAGTAAGAATGTGAATCAAATAAAGTTTACAACTTACGAAAGCTGTAGATTTTTTGTCGGTAACCTAATTTTATTGCCATCCAAGCTTTGGGAAAACTTAAATTAAGCATAGGAAAAACGAATTTTGTGAATTGTTTTTCTGTAAGAGTTTCCCTTTATTCCTCGTTGACTATTTATCACTCTGTATATATACCGATATAACAAAAGAAGGAATAGTATGAACCAAGGAGGCAATTCTTAATGTTTAAGATATTAAAGAGGTTTCTGGGTGAGAAAGAACAAAACCAGCAGTTACAGAATAAACAGAATACTCATTCAGATAAATTAGCAACTAGAAAGGGAGAGTTGGGCGAGTATAAAATTGATATTCAATTGGTCTAGTTGCCCAAGGACCATCTTTGCATAAGTGATCTAATGATTAAGAATTCCCATTCAAGATCAGGTTACTCACAAATTGACCATGCTATCATTATCCCTTATGGCATTATTGTTATTGAGACAAAGAATTACCAGGGAACTATATATGGCGGAAAAGACAGAAAGAACTGGTTAATTAATGGGAAATTCAAGATGTTGAATCCTTTGAAGCAAAATTATGGTCATATACAAGCTCTAAAAAAACTGGTAAAACCAGAATACCAAGATAGTTCTATTCCTTTGTCACCTTTACCAAGAGATGTAGTCTTAAAGTGGATTTAGAGATTCGGGATGTCAAATCAGATGAAGTTGTACTTTACGATCTTCAACTGACTGAGTATATAAATAGGAAAGTATCGTTCTTAAATTGATTCATAAACAACCACTTATATCTCAAGAAGAAATGAAAAATATCTATGACACGTTTTTGAAGGCCAACATTACTTATCCTATTATACGAGAAAAGCATATAGCTAAAATTGAAGGACCAAACAACTGCTTCTAAAGATATCAATGAATATAAGTGTTCTGTATGTGGTACTTCTGTTTCAGAAAAGGTAAAGCGTTATTGTGATTCTGTTAAAAGATTTGAGGGAAAATTTTTTTGTTACTAACACCCCAAAAATGTAGGTTAAAGTTAAAAAGCCTGTAAATTTATGGCGAGGGAGTAATCAAGTGTCTAAGAGTCAGAGAAAATCTATATCCAGTACTATTTCAGGAATAATGTTAATTGGCTTTTTATCTTTATATTGATTTGTATTGGACTCACATAGCATCTACCTGTTTTTTGGGATCATTATCTTAATACCAATATTTGGAGGAGTTGTATTTAGAGTATTACCCGCTAAAAATTATGCTTAACGGGAATAAACAAGTGATATATTCTGTAATTTACCTTGTTAATGTACTTAAGATCATAAGGCAATCCTAATGATCTTCTAATTCTGTTATACCCAAATAAAACTTCCTGTTCAGGTCATAGTAATCATCCAAGTGATATGGAGCTTTAATCTCCTAATAGTGTTGATGAACCATATCTTCTATATAACCTTCAACGATATATTCTATTTTAGGCTAAACCAGTTCTTTCTTATTATCAAGTACTTCCTTTATATCGGAAATTTGTTACAGGGTAAGTCCATTATAGCCATCTCCTGGATAGTATCCCTGATGCATAATATCAAGTATGGGTATATATTACACGAAGAGTATCCTCTACATACTTATATGAAGATATCATTCTTTCGCGAATAAAAGAGAAAAAAAATATTAGCTATGGCAGTTAAAATTGCAGTTAGGATGATGATTGATATTTGGTTTGACATTGGCTTAGTCCCCTTTTAATTAACTCCCTTCATTATTAAAGAATTATCAGCTTCTTTCTACTACATTTTAAATATTTTGAACTAAAATACGGTAATAGTTTGCACTAAGTAATTAGCTGTCCTTTGAGATTGGAAATATACTCTGAAAGGGGTAATATAATACCGGGTTCTTGCCCATTTAAGTAAATCAGAAAAAGCAAAAGATTGATTTCTCTTTTAGAGGTAGATACCGAGAGTTATTAAGGAAACCAGTTTCGAAGGTATTTTATGGATACTACATCAATTAATACTTGATTTTTCATAAATTTAAACGCCAGATTTTCTAGAGTTAAAGGCTTAATATCAATAAATTTCAAACAAACCCAAAATTGACTAATCTGAAAATTTAAATTACAATAAAAGTGTGAATTTTATGCAAATAGTCCTAAATTTGTATAAAATAACAATAATCTTTTAGGGGGTATTTAGTAGGTGAAGAATTTCAAAAAGATCTTCTTAGGTCTGGTAATCTTCTTGCTGGCCTTTGGCAACGTTGCCATGGGTGCTGCCAGTGCAGCTGTCGGTAAGAGTTTGCTGGAAAACAGCCAGAAGGCAGAAAAGTCGCTGGTTAAGTCGTTTGCTAAGCAAGGTGGGGACGAGGAGTACAACCCAGGGGACAAAGTCCGTGTCATCGTCGAGTTAAAAGATGAACCGGCAATGTTCGCTGCACAAAGTACAGGAAAGAGTTACAGTGATCTATCTGAATCTAGTAAACAGGAATTAAGAAATAAGGCACTTGATGCTCAATCTAAAGTAAAGCTGGACATTAAGAAGGCTGCTATTCCGATGGAGTACAAAGAAAGCTTTACTACTGTTGTAAATGGATTCAGTGGTGAGGTTACATACAAATCCATCGAAGTCATCAAAAGTCTTTCAAATGTAGAAAATGTTTATGTTTCTCATGAGTATGAAAGACCTGAAGAAGAGCCTGAAATGCTTTATAGTAAAGAACTTGTCAATGCACAGCAGACTTGGCAGGACTATGGCTATGAAGGTGAAGGTATGACAGTAGCTGTTATTGATACAGGAATCGACCCTTCTCACCGCGATATGGTGTTGAGTGAGGATACTGAACCTGAATTATCTCAGCAGGCTGTTGAAGAAATGGTTGATGAAAAGAACCTTTTAGGGAAATATTACACTGAAAAGGTTCCATATGCATACAACTATGCAGACCAAAACAATCAGATTCTTGACATCGGTCCAGACGCAAGCATGCATGGTATGCACGTTGCCGGTACTGTTGGTGCCAACGGTGATGAAGAGAACGGTGGTCTTAAAGGTGTAGCTCCAGAAGCGCAAATTCTGGGAATGAAAGTATTTGGAAATGATCCTGAAATGCCTTCTACATGGAGTGATATCTATGTAAAAGCAATTGATGAAGCAATTATTCTTGGTGCTGATGTTATCAACATGAGTTTAGGTTCTACAGCGAGCTTCGTATCTCCTGAAGATCCTGAGCAAAAAGCAGTGGCAAGAGCAGTTGAAAATGGTGTAATGATGGCAATCTCTGCAGGTAACTCTGACAGATTTGGTTCTGGCCATGCCAATCCATATGCTAGCAACCCTGATATCGGGTTAGTCGGAGCTCCTGGACTTGCTGGTGAATCATTACAGGTTGCTTCTTTTGAGAATGAATACCTTGATTTGGATGGCTTCAATGTCAAGATTGATGGAGAAGATAGTGAAGCTGTAGCGTTCCTATCTGCGAGCTCTGTCGATCCTAGTTCATTAGGAGAAGGTTACTTTGAAATTGTAGACGCCGGCTTGGGTAGGGTTCCTGGTGATTCAGATGTCGCACCTGATGCAAATGACTTTGAGGGTGTAGATCTTGAAGGGAAGATTGCATTTATCCAACGTGGAGAATCTGCATTCGTAGATAAGACGTTAAATGCCCAAGAGCGTGGAGCAGTTGGGGTTATTATCTATAATAATGTCTCAGGATATATCAGCATGGCATCAAGTGCAGAAATCACAATTCCTCAATTAGCGATTTTAAAATCGACGGGAGAGGAGTTAAAAGCTGCTCTTGATGAAGGTAAAAAAGTAGAAATTGCTTTCCAGGGAGAAAAGGTTACTTCACTAAATCCTGAACATACAAGTCTCTCTGCATTCACTTCATGGGGAGTTACACCGAATTTAGATTTCAAACCTGAAATCACTGCACCAGGTGGTAATATTTTATCAACTTTAAATGATGATCAGTACGGGTTGATGAGTGGTACTTCTATGGCAGCTCCTCACGTTGCTGGTGGATCAGCACTTGTTATGCAAAGAGTAGATGAAGATTTTGGACTTTCTGGTTCAGAAAGAGTCAATATGGCAAAGAATATTCTTATGAATACTTCCAAGCCGCAAATGGATACAGGTCTATACAACGATTACTATCAAGTTGGAATTCCGTATTCACCACGCCGTCAAGGTTCTGGGCTAATGGATCTTCATGCTGCGATGAGTACTCCGGTTGTAGCGGTTGAATCAGAATCCGGAATTGGTAAGGTCGCACTAAAGGAAATAGACAATAGTGCTACTTTCAAACTTGAATTAACAAACTACAGCGATAAAAATACTGTTTATAAAACTAGTGGTACAGTGCAAACTGATTTAGTTGAGGAAGGTGCCAACTTAGTTGAAACAGGTGGTATCTTCAAAGAAGGTACTATTACAGGTGATGCTCCTTATTTGGGAGAATATCCAATTGACATTACTTCTGAAAACGGAAGTGAAGTAAATGGAGAGTATGTTGTTCTGGTACCTGCCAATGAAACAGTTGAGGTTGAAGTAACAGTTGATTTGACTGATGGTGTTGACTGGTATTACAATGCTCCACTAGAAGAAATTTTTGAAAATGGATACTTCGTAGAAGGTTTCGTAACTTTCACTGACGTTAACGATGTCAACCCTGAATTAACAGTACCGTACGTAGGTTTCAACGGTGACTGGGATCAGGCTCCAATCGTTGATGAAACAATCTATGAAGACAATTCTTTCTATAATGAAACAGGACTTGTTTCTCCAGAAGGAAATGAATATCATTTCTTAGGAACTAACCCAGTTTCAGAAGAAGCTTTCGGTGATAAGGTTGCGATTTCTCCAAACGGAGACGGAGTACAAGATGTCGTTCTTCCTTCTCTATCTTTCTTGAGAAATGCCGAGCATGTGAAGTTCAAGGTTCTGGATGGAAATGAAGATGAGATCCTGACTCTTCGCACTCAAAATCAAGTACGTAAACATTACTATGACGGCGGAGCAGGAGCAAAACATACTGACTTCACAGGCGCTGCTTGGGATGGTAAGTTCAAAGGTAATGTACTGGAAGACGGTATGTACTACTATGAAATTGAGTCTGTGATCGATTATACAGATGCTGTTTGGCAGTCTAAGCTGATCCCATTCTATATCGATACGAAAAACCCTTCTGTAACAGCTTCTTATGATGCTGATATGAAAACTGTTTCTTGGACTGCAGAAGATCAAGGTGTAGGAGTTTCTCATTTTGATATTCTTGTAGATGGCAAGAGTGTATTGGAAAAACCATTGGCTTCAGACCAAACAGAATATGTCCTTGAAGGTGTAAAGGACGCTAAATTCGTGAAAGTCGTTGCTGTAGACTGGGCAGGAAACACAGCTGCTGACACAGTAGGCGAAGACACTACTATTCCTTTCGTTATTGCAACTGCTCCAGCAGCACTTGGAATCAGCAGTGAAAGAATTGTAGCTGTTAGAGGATATGTCACTGATTCATCTTCTGTTGAGAAACTGACAATCAACGGTAAGGATACGACTCTTACTTGGAACACAACTGAAAAACGTTATGAGTTCAATACTACTGTTGAATTCAAGTCTGACGGCGTACAGGAAATCCGTTTCATTGGAACTGACTCTGAAGGAAATGAAATCTCCTTCTTGAGAAAAGTATTCATCGATTCTGCAAAACCTGTATTAGAAGTAGATGCTCCATTCTATACTGATAAAGATTCAGTTAACCTTGGTATTAACTTAACTGATAATTTCAGTGAGATGAGATTCTACCTTGATGGCAGTGAAAAATACTTTAAAGAATTATTAGAGCCATACGTTATGGAAACTCATAACAAATCTCTGACTGAAGAAGTTCAATTACAAGATGGTGCAAATGAGTTTGAATTGAAACTTGTTGATTTAGCTGGTAATACAACAGTTAAAAATATTACAATCTATAAAACAACTAAAGCACCAAAATCATTTAATGATCTTTACAGCACATTCTGGGCAAAAGATGCTATCGAAGCATTGAATGTTAGAGGAATCATCAATGGCTATGACAGTGGTGAATTCGGAGTTGCTGACGAAATCTCCAGAATCCAAGCTGCACAAATGATCGTTCGTGCATTGGACCTGGATACTTCTAACCGTCCAAACCCTAACTTGAAAGACGTTAAACCTGGGGACTATGGATACGACGTCATTGCTACCGTTGCTGATGAAGGAATCATGACTGGTAACGATGAAGGCAAATTTAACGTATGGGGTACGTTGACTCGTGCTCAAATGGCTAAGATCCTGGTTGAAGCATATGATCTTGAAGGTTCAGCAAAATCATCATTTAAAGATGTTCCAGCAGGCTATTGGGCTGCAGGTTATATCGATACACTAGCAGCTAATGGCATCACGACAGGATATGATGATAATACGTTCAAACCTCAAGATAAGATCACTCGCTCTCAATTTGCGATGTTCTTAGCAAGAATTTTGGACGATCGCTTTAAGTGATCTAAAAGCTATAAGAAAAAGGACACCTATCAAATAAGATAGGTGTCCTTTTTCGTCTATTTTCCATAGAAAAAGACACTGGCTTTTCCAGGGCCAGTGTCTTTCTTAGATCAAGGTTGGTAGACCAACCAAAATCTTACCGTATCCTCATCATAGCATCTATTATCAGAATATTCTTGAGTCTATAGGGGGAATATTTCTGGAATTCCTCTCTTTAGAAAGAGCTATTTTACAGGAAGGGAATAGGCAATTCCTTGGGTTTATAGTCTCTATAGGGGAACTGATAATAGATAGAATTGATGCCTACTACACAAACGAATTATTCTTTTCCGATTTATTAACAATTGCATACACAAGCCGATATAATTAGTAGAAATCATTTAAAAGCAGAGGTGATTCTTCTTGAAATTACTTAATCTTACATTCTTCGTACTGCTTACCTTGATGCTTACAGCCTGCGGAAGCAATAATGAAGGAGCTGGAAATGAAAACTCCAGTGAAACAAATGAAATTGCAAGTGTAGATGACGACGCAGAAGAAAAAACAGAAAGTGTTCAGAGTGAAGAGGAAACAATTACATTGGATGGTACATTTGTCGGTCAGGTAGATCCTCAGTCGATTGAATTCAAAACAGCTGAAGAGATCTACATACTCCAGACGATGGAGGCAGAAGTGGACTTTAATACTGTACCTGAAGGCAGCAGCGTAACAGTGGAGTTTTACGAAAACGAGGCAGGCCAAAATATTCTTAAAAACATTGAAGTCACAGAATAACAATACTCCCTTTCCTATTATGGAAGGGGATTTTTTTATGTTTTACACAAAATAAAGGGTTTGTTAGTTAATGATGTTATTATTTAGTTTAAAAGTATCCATTGGTTAACAGAGTGGATTTCTCTAATTCAACTTCTGTTAGTTATTGTCTGAACATCCTGAAATCTGATTATAAAATCAATGTTGTATTTTAAGTAGCATACTAAGGTTGATTGCACCTGGAGCGGAAATCATGCAGCACTACCTAAATAGGCTTATTAAAAACAACATTATCTTTAACACAGCCAAAATAAAAGAAGACACCAGCTTTTCCAGAGCAGGTGTCTTCTTAGCCAGGGCTGGATAACCAACCAAAGGCTTACCGTGATTTGATCATATCACTTTATGTCGTATTTTGTCGATAGGATTTTCGATCGGTATATTCAATCTACCCTCCATGACTCTCCTTGGCATTATAATCGATCCTTGAACGTTCCTGTTTACCCACCAGGTTAAACGGAGGTGGGTCTTTCGGCAGTTTTCCAAACAGCAGTCCGGGATATGGGAAGAACTTGTGCACTGTCCAGATGACTGCATAGCATAGGAACACGGTTAGAATATACCGGCCCAAAATTTCTACATGGAATAAATAATTGCTGTGAACCGGTATAATCTGGGACACTTCTCTAAGAATAAAGGGGTGAATCAAGTAAAAGCCGAAAGAATAAAGGGCGATGTTACGAACAAAGGTCATCGCTCTTTCTGATGCCTTTTTTTGAAGCCGCTCTGCTATCCTGAATAAAAAGTAACTTCCTCCTACCAAATAGGTGGTGTTTATGATTTTGTAATAGATTCCTTCGAGGTGGAAGGATTGAATTGTATATAAATGATAGTAAAGCAGCGAGATAGCTGAACCAAAAATCAAGAATACCGCTCCAAAGAACACAGTGGATACTACTTTGTTTACCTTTCGCTTCTCTTCCGCATAATGCATTCCAATCCATCCTCCCAGTAGATAAGGACCGATCAGGCTTAGGAACATCTTAAAGGAGAATAGATTGTAGGTTGAATTAATATCATAATAGGCAACCCCGATCACTATTCCAATAATCCACATGTATTTACGGAAAAAGGCCGATTTCTTTGCAAGGATCATCAAAACGGGAAACACGAGATAGAATTGTACAATCAAGAATATAAAATGAAGCTGGTAATATGACTGTCCATGAAGAATTCGATCCAGGACCTCAGAGAATACCAGTTCCCTGTTAATGGTATAGTAGGCGTAAAACTCATAAAGAACGGCCCATACAAGGTAAGGAACGACAATATATAGTACTCTTTTTTTATAGTAATCAATAAACAACGGAACCGTAAGTTTCTTTTTCGAATAGTTATAGAAGAAGACAAGTCCTGTCAGCATGATAAATATCCCGGCTTCGATTCTGATGAACCGGTTCAGGAAGTGATACTTGGCAAATGCATCGCCCTCCATCGGAAGGGTGTTATAAAAAGTGCCGGTTACATGCACCAGGACGACAAGCAGCATGGCAATCAATCTTAAAAAATATATCGATTCTATTCTATTTTTCATCGTTTTCTCCCTAATATAGTATTTTAAAGACAACCAGGTAATGAGTTGCTTTTCAAAGAACCATCTTAGATACCCGGGATTTATCATTCTTATCCTAACATAAAAAGGGATTCACTTACAAAAAATGCAAAATAGATATGTAGTGCACAAATAATAAAGAACCTTCACTGATAAAGAGAAGGTTCTGAATCTATTAATAGTAGGAGTACTCCGAAAGAACCTCGCTTGTGGTCATCTTTTTAAAATATTCATCCTTTTCGATAGGAACACCTTGATAGTAGGGACCAAGTTTAAACCTATTCCTGTACTCAACTCCGTCATTTACTTCAGAATCAGTCATAAAGACATGGTTAGAATAGGCAGGGAAGTAGTAGTGAAGCCAAGGGTCATCACTCTGGGAAATTGTTTTATTCTCCCCATAAATATCCCCGCTGAAGTCATAGACAAAACTGTCGATGACGCTTTGCGGAAATGAGGTAAACGTTCTGTAGTTGATGAATGCGACTTCACCAGAAGGGTCGAAATAAACATCCAGGACGTCATCAAATAGTGGTGATGGATTATAGAAGTAAATTTCACCAGGGTTCATTTCACTAGGACTGACACTATCCGGATTGCCCAGCTGTTTTATAACCTCACTTTTTTGGCTGCCCAAGGTGATACCGTGAAAATAAACGCTGCCGTTCCGATAAGTAATGTCGATTTCAGGATTTCTGAAATCGTTATTGATTTGCCGGGCAAGGAAGACTGAAAAGTGCTGGCGTGAAATGACTTCCTGGGGACGGAAGGTATTGTTGTCATAGCCTGTTGTGATTCTGTGGTGGATCAGCGTACTTATATGTCCATATGCCCAATGAGATTTCAATACATCGGAAAAGTTGGCAGAGTTACTGCCGGTAAGGTCATATGCTTTAACAATGATTTTGGCCATTTGTCCCCTTGTTAAGGAGCCCCATGTGTCAAAGTATTTACTTCCATCTTCTGCTGTTTTTCCTCCGATCCAGCCCATCTCAACGGCTTTGGCTACCTCTTCATACCCATAATCGCCTTTGTTGATATCGGTGAATCCTGGATCCGGGACATCAGAAAAATCCTTAATGCCTTTTTCTCTCAATATTATTTGAATAGCCTGAACCCTTCTGACTGGATCCCACGGTTTGAAAATGTCGCCATAACCTTCGATAATCTCTAAATCTGCTAAATAATTGATTTCTCCTTTATATAGATGTACATCATTAAAATTTCCTCTAGCATTGGGTGAAAGGCTAAAAGAAAATAGTAGTCCGATAGTAAAGAAAAGAATAAATATGGTTTTTTTCATTTGTTTCCCTCCTCATTTTAGCATACCCACAAAAAGGAAATATATGACTGGTTTTCTATTTAAATAGTAAATTGTATAAGGTGACAATTGGACAGTGTTAGGTGAAACTTTAGTGGTTAGGGATACGTCAAATGAGGTTCTGGACGAGAAATTTTTAGGGTTGTTTTAATTTTATTATCTTGATGCTTTCTGTGAAACGTGTTCCTATAGAGAAGCAGGAGAGCAACCAAAAGATCATTGCAAGCGAAAAGCAGCTTCCATAAAACTTTAATATGTGTGCGATTCAGAGACAGGATTCTCTTGGTTTTGATACTTAGTGAGGAAAATGGAAAATAGGCAGAAGTATGAAGGTATCTGGGATTATTCAATAGAAGTGAGCCTGCACCAGAAGTGGATTTAGAAGAACGGTGATTCTGCTCGCTTTAAATGAATCGGGCAGCTGCCCGTATGAATCAGAAAGTACAGAGCTTATGATGAAATAAGGAGACGCTCGAGGTCTATCTGGATGGGCCGGATAGTGACTGTAGCAGATGCGACAGTGAGAACATTTGTCATAAAGCTTGATAGTGAATCGGCACGAGAACTTAACAAAGTAAGGATCGACCAGTAGGATACAGTTACTGTCTTGTCTTTAGAAAGGTAAATGGAAAAACCCCCTGGTCTCGCTTCAGGGGGGTTCAGTTTGTTATTCTGCTGGCAGATAGTTGTATATCTTCCATTTCCCGCCGTCATCTTTTTTCAGTGAAAACGTTCCGGAATAGTCTATGATATCAGTATAGTCTACTTCGCCGTCATAGTAGTAGGTTTCTCTGTAAGAAAGTCCATCTACACTAACAGAAGAATAGCGGTTATTCAGCCTTTCTGCAGATACAGTGAATTCGCCGACAGGCTCCATGGTCACTTTATCTTGTGTTCCGGCTGATTCTTCCACCCATGACAGGCTCTCAAGGGAGATTGTTTTGTAATAACCGGTTGCATCGGCAGTGTAAAGTTCTCTAAGAGCCGTATAGTTTTCATCAATAGAATATTGGCGTTCTTGATTGAAGTGATTTGTTACCATATTAATAATGTCCTGCTCGGAAGGAAGGCTGCTTGTTTCCTGGCGCAGTGCACGGTGGATCATGACGATTCCTTGAGCTCTTGTAGCGAGGTTTCTTGGTTTAAACAGGGTATCGTACCCTTTAATGATGCCATTTGCAGAAGATTGGCTGATTTCATTCTCAGCCCAGTATCCGGCAGGGACATCCGTGAAGTTCTTCCCGTTTGCATTAAAGGCAATTGAATTTTTGAAGGCCCGGTGTATCATCACGGCCATTTGTTCGCGATTGATTTTATGATTAGGGTCGAAGCGTCCGTCTCTTCCTGTAATGATCCCGTGGCTGTTGGCAATTCCGACATAGGGATAGAACCAGTCAGAAGTCTTGACGTCAGAGAATGTCTGCGGTGTTCCTTTTGGTTTCAATCCAAGTGCATTGACAATCATTTTAGTGAACTGTGCCCGTGTAATCTGGTTTTCCGGATTAACATATACCACCGGGTAGCCTTCTTCATGCATGCTTACAGACCCGTCAATGATATTAGCTGACATAAAGTCATCAATCTCTGAAAACGCCCAGTTGTCCCAAGAGTCTTCCGGGAAATATAAATGTAATTCTTTTTCTTCAGCAGTTGCCGACATCGGGATCAGAGCTGCTCCCAGCAGTAAAACGAACAATAAGCGCAATGTTTTCACTTATTTACTTCTCCTCTCAAAATCATAAAATAAAAACCTAAAATGATTTTACTTTACCGGGAGAAAAATAGATAGATAGAAATATATGGATTTGAAAATATTTTTTTTCTGAAATGAGCACCATAAAGTGGACCCTTGTTTTCCGTTATTGACGTTCGCTTATATCGCAAGAGCCAAAGCCTTTCTGTTCCATCACTTTTTTATTCGTTTCCAAGTAGTCTAAGAATAAAAAAGAAGACAGGCTTTATAAAAAACTGTCTCCTTTTTTGTCATTATTTAATGAAATACAAGGCTAATACTTTAGCAGCCTGTCCGCGTGTGGAGCCTTCTCTCGGCTTGAAAGAGTCCCCATATCCGATGACATATCCTATTTCAGCTGCGGCATTGATAGCCGCCTGCATCTCATAGTTGTAAATATCTATATCTTTGAATCTATTTTCTTCAACAGGTACATAGACTTCCCCGTTCTCATACTCATATGCACGCATTAGCATTGTAACCATTTGTGCTCTTGTAATCGGCTTGTTGGGTTCGAAAGTATCCGGGTTGACTCCTTCAATGATTCCAGCTTCATAAGCTGCCGCGATCTCCGCTTGTGTTTCTTCTTTCAGGTCCACTGTATCTTTAAACGGAGCAGCATCATTTGCTTCAAGCTCAAGGGCACGTGTAAGCATGGAAGCAAATTGAGCGCGCGTTAAAAATCCTTGAGGATCGAAATAATCAGGTGTCTTTCCTTTGACAATTCCATTATGCGCCAGGTCGAAGATGTACGAGTTAGCCCAGTGGCTAAGAGGCACATCCATGAATGTATCGGAAACCTGCATAATGCGTCCTTCTGCTTTCCAGTCGATCGGAGACTCCAACTGTTTTACAAAATCCGCCGTTGCATCTGAATCAATCGGTCCCATTTCTGTATCGCCGATTGACACTTCATGCATGCCTTTGTTCGCAAAGCTATAGTCATTTGTTGTAACCGTGAACTGGTCATCATCCCCGATTGGTGTTCCATCCGGAAGAAACATGTCTGCAATTTCACCAGTTTTTGCTTCATGATCATAGGTATAGGTATACTTGAATCCGGCAATTGAGTAATCCAGGCCATATTTTGAAATCTGGTCATTAAGGATAGTGCGAAGCCCTTCTCCATCTGTCTTGAATTTTTGAAGCATATTCTGGAATGGCTGGATTGTATAAAGCTCACCGAATGTTACTGGTCCTGCATCAAGCCCGGCACGGATTCCGCCACCGTTCATAAGTGCAAAATCAGAATTCATCGCCCATTTCATTGAATCGGCAATCATGTTGCCAAGGCCGTGATCCGCATAGGCTCTCTCGTTGAACGGGTAACGCTGGGAAACGTAATCAAACGAGCTTTCCCCGACTACTTCATTCTTAACCGGTGCAATTTCTGTTTCATATTTATCGAGGATTGCTTCAACAGCCGGATCTGCTTCAACGTCCTGGGTACTGTAAACAACCTCGGCATCTGTATTTCCACGAACGATATCGCCGGTGGTAGGGGCGATTTCGATATCTACAGCACCGAACATGTAGCCGTATTCCCAAGCCTGTATGACTGCAACATTATTACCGATAGTTGAATTGACTGTTTTATGGTTATGACCGGCAAAAATAATATCGACTTGTTCATGAAGGCCGTTTTCCCAATCGGCTACGTCCCCTGTAAGCCCTGATTCTGTTTCTTCCGCCGTGTTGTGGGCAAGGACCACAATTGACTTGACACCTTGCTGAGTAAGTTCTTCTGCATATTTGTTGATCGCTTCAAGTTCATCTGTGACTTGAAGGTTTTCATTGCCTTTTGCCTGAACCATTCCAGGTGTGGCGGTGGTAGCAACTCCAATAAATCCGATTTTTACACCGTCAACCTCTTGGATGTTGTAAGGATCCAGAATTAGTTCACCAGTGGCCTTATCATAGACATTGGCAGCGATATTAGGAAAGTTCATTCCGTCATAGCCTGCAGTCCCTTTTCCTTCCGGGTGTTCGCCGCCTTCCACCATTCGCTTGAATTCGGCAATTCCTTCATCAAACTCATGATTCCCGACTGTTCCAACATCTACCCCCATCGCTTCCATGACTTCGACGGTAGGTTCATCCTGAAAAGTAGAGGAGATCATGGGAGAGCCGCCGATCATGTCACCGGCATGAATAATAAGTGTGTTATCATTATGGGCCTCATAGTTTTTCAGGTGCGTGGCAAGATATTGCGCTCCACCGACATTTGTTTCCTTAGTATTGTCGCCATCGAGGTCTACAGAAGTAGTGGCATCAATCTGGCCATGCCAGTCATTCAGGCTGAGAAGCTGTACTTTAATATTTTCCGTTTCTGCTTTTACAAGTTTAGAAGAAAAGGGGGCAGCAAAGGCTCCGACAGATAACGCGGAAGCGACTGCTAGACTTACTATTTTTTTTGAGTTGAACATTGGATTCTCTCCTTTAAAAGTTTATTTGTAACTGTATTAAATTCTAGCAGTCTATTTTTAATAAACTGTAAATTTTCGTCGAAGGTTATGTTAAAGTTTGGAAAATAGAACAAAAGTCCTCCTGATTGAAAATAAAACTAGGTCAGAGGTTTCCCGGTTTCCATATCAAAAAAATTACAAAATAAAAGACACCTGCAAGAAAGAATCTTGAAGGTGTCTTAAATATTCATCCTCATTGAGTTTTGTTGGCCAGATAGTCGTGAGTCCTGTTCACCATTGCTGCAAACTGGGCGCGGTTGATGTTATCAACAGGCTTATAGAGTTCCTGTTTGGTGATGATTCCCAATTCGGTAAGGTTAGTTATCGGAATAAATGTTTCACTCCCGGGTGATACATCTTTGAAGTGGTGGGGAGATGCATTTATTAGTTCGGAATCTACATTTAGCGCCCTGGCTAATACAAGTGCCATCTGTCCTCGAGTCAAACTGTTCTCAGGATAGAAATGCTTATCAGGGTAGCCTTTGATGATCCCTTCACTTGATGCCGCCAGCATGGCGATATTGGAAGGGGTTATTTCCGCACCTACATCCGTGAAAGGGGAATCGAGACTCTTCAGGTCTTCCCATCTGAATAGGCGGTTCATCATCATCGTTGCATGCCGGCGGGAAATATAGTCATGTGGCCTGAAATAACCATCATCATGTCCATGAATGTACCCATTATCAGCTGCCTGGGTGATTTCATTGAACGCCCAGTAACTTGTTGGTATGTCTTTAAATCCGGGTTGAGCAGCGTCGGTGTTCAGCAAATAAGTATAGTCCATAGATGAAACGATGCCGTCGTCCACGGCAAGTGTTAAAATCTTTGTTGTTGGTTTGGAAGAAGAAGGTGAAACTACAACATCCTCCAAGTTTGAATCAATCGTCTGATGCAGAATTACCTTTTCATTGCTGAATACATATAGTTCCTCAGCTCGCAGATCCTGTGATATACCCAGTGAATAGCTGTTTTTCAGGTGCGGCTGGCCTTCTTTAGCATTCAGCCATTCCAGTTTGCTATTTTTGTGTGTTTCATAGATTTTACTGTAGTTGATCATCCCCGCACCGCTGTATATATCATATCCTTGTGTCAATATGTCATTGGTTGAATCGTACAAAGCCCCTCTTAGTCCTGTAATATCGAGTGATGGATTGTTTTCCAGGACCAGGGCTGCCGCTGCTGTCACTAACGGTGTTGCCATTGATGTACCTGTCAGCTCTTTATAGGAATTGTTCGTAAACGTACTCAGAATCCCTTCCCCTGGAGCGCTGATATCTACTTCCCAGCCAAAGTCGGAGTTTGCTACTCTATTCATTTTTTCATTTAAAGCCGATACTGCCATGACAAAAGGATAGGAGGCAGGATAGACGGATTCTGTTGATGTATTGTAGTTCCCTGCTGCTGCTATCACTAAAACCTGGTTAAGGTAAGCTTTCTTGATGGTGTTTTCCAACATGAGGGTTGTCCCGCGGCCGGCAAGGCTTAAATTTACAATATCAACATTCATTTCTATGGCGTCTTCAATGGCCTGGCTGATTTCAAAATCTCCGCCAAGTCCATCATCATTCAGTACTTTGAATGGAATGATATCGAGAGGGGCATTGCCGCTGGTTCCGGAAACCCCGATTCCATTATTGCTGCAGGCTCCAATAATGCCGGCAACATGAGTCCCGTGTCCATATCCGTCATAAGGAAGAGGCTGGTTTGACTTATAGTCTTTCCCTAGACTGAAGAGCAGGTTCTCGCAGAAATCTTCATGAGGCGATATTCCGGAATCCAGGACACCGACCCTTACATGGTTTACACCTGTAACCCTTTCAATAAGCGGCGCTGTTTGCCAGTCTTCATCAGTTGAAATCTTGATAGTAAGAGTTTCATATGATTGTTCTTCTATCAGCACATCCAGCTTGGAAAGAGTTCCGCTGTTTACCCCGATTGTTTTTCCTGAAGAGTCCTGAACGGTCAGGGTCCATGAGCCTCCCGGGTTTTTGAGGGTAACGGAGACGCGGTTTACCGTTTCTCCTCCTAAAGTAAAAGTAGCCGGGTGTACGGCAATAGGCTGGCCGGTATAGATGGTTGATTTTCCGGAATAAAGAAGGGGTTTATTTAAAAAAAGATTTTCATAGGAAGCAGGAAAATTTTCTCCTACCGTTTGAAAGTTTATTTTATTCAAATACCATTGTTGATTTATCAAGGGATCATTAAAAGCAAAGGAAGCAGCGTGCTTGGCATGGTTCGGTTCCACTAACTCGATATTTGGCTGGTTTGACAGGTATTGACTGCTGAGTCCTTTTGTATTTAATATTCCATCTTGGATTGATAATATATATTCGCTGTGATTATTGGCAAATTCACGGGCAGACAATTCATCAGTGAAATAAACGATTCTTTCTTCTTCATCGGCAAAAGAGGCTGGGGCGGACATGAAATAAAATCCAAGAAATATAACAAAACAAACAATTGATTTACTCAAAAAATACACTCCTCATAAGTCACACCTGTTTAGTCAATATATCGGTTAAAAGGAAGAATTTATTTAACAAGACGGCATTCCTTCAATGGTGAAAATTGGCCGGATTTATTGGTTTGTTCAAACGTCTCAAGTTGAATTACTGATGAAGTGCAGAGGAACTTACCTTTACACTTTTTTCTTCCTTTCTACTATCTTACTATTTTTAATAGTAGAAAAGATTAAAAGTTATATGTGGAAAAAATTACATGTTTAATAGAAGGATTATTTATTAATCTTTTGAAAACATTGCCGATATAGAAAATGACAGGATTTGCATATAACAGCGCAGGCTTGTCGAAATAAGGCAGTGAAGGGAGTTTATTGAATGTCGTCGAAATGGACGAAAGTTCTAGCTATGTTCTTACTAATTGGCGGGTTTGCTTTAGGGATAAACGGCAAAGCTGAAGCGGGTGGTTTGTTCAGCGATATTGGGACAAGTTACTGGGCTCAGCAGGAGATTGAATACTTATATTCTTTGGAGGTCATCCAGGGGTACGATTATTCAAATGGTACATTTTTTAAGCCGGAGAATAATGTAACAAGGGCGCAGGCTGCCAAAATGCTTGTCATTGCGAAAGGACAAACGGAGTTAAAGCCGGGCAAAGCCAGATTCTCAGACGTTCCAGTAAATCACTGGGCTTCAGGCTGGATTGAAAGAGCTGTACAGCTCGGGTATTTCCAAGGTAAAAATGACGGTAACTTTGACCCTGAAGGATCTTTGACAAGGTCACAAATGAGTAAGATTGTAGCTAAGGCTTTTGGATTGAATTGGGAAGCATCTTCTGAAAAGGCCATTATCTTTAATGATATTACACCGGATTTCTGGGCGGCAGGCTATATCAATGCCCTGTTTTATAACGGGATTACAAATGGCGAGGTTGAAAATTACAGGCCGCAGGAACATACAACACGTGCACAGTTCTCAGTCTTTTTGAGCCGTGCCTTAAGTGAAAAGTTCAAGCTGCAGCTGGGTGAAACCGCGGTTGCCCAAGGGAAAGTGACTTCTGATACATTAAACGTACGATCTTCACCAACAACGGGCTCCTCGATTTTGGGCCGCCTTTATCAGGGAGATGTTGTTAAGATCAATTCCATTGATGGTTATTGGGCATCCATCCAGTTTAATGGAAGAACAGCCTATGTGCATAAGACGTATCTTAAATTAACGAACCTTAACAGCAGCCCTCTGAAGAACAGGATCATAGTTGTCGATGCAGGCCACGGAGGCAAGGATCCCGGAGCGGTAAATGGTTCGGTATATGAACGTGATATTGTCATGGATGTAACCGACCGCCTGGCAAGAAAGCTTGAAGCTGCAGGTGCACGAGTTATGAAGAGCAGAAGCAGCAACTCTGAATTTCTATCTTTGGAAGAGCGTGTCCAGTACTCAGAAGGCAAATATGCCGAAATGTTCGTAAGCGTCCATGTGAATGCAGCACTTTCCGAAGCAGCCAAAGGGGCAGAAACGTATTATAATGACAGTCAAAATGACAATGGTACGGAGAGCTATTATTTGGCAAGAGAAATACAAGAAGAGATTGCAAGCATGGTCAATATGTATGACCGGGGAGTTAAAGATGGTGAATGGTATGTGATCAAGTACCAGGAAATACCTGCTGTGCTAGTGGAATTAGGGTTCATTTCCAATAACGGTGATCTTGCCAAACTTACTTCTTCACAATACAAAGAACTGTATGCGGAAGCGATTTACAGGGGAATTGTTAATTACTATAGCCAGTAATAAAAGAAAAGCCGGGCAAGGGAAAATGAAAATTCCCTCCCGGCTTTTTATTACTTTATTCTCCAGATTGCATGTGCTACTCTTTATAAGATACGAAATGAAATGATTTACTATAAATGAAATGACAGGTGTAAGGATATGAATATAGGAATAGTAGGTAATTATGGACATGATAATAATGGCGACGAAGCTATATTGGAGGGGATCCTCTTGCAGCTTCGTGAAGAATACGGACTGAAGAAAGAGGAGACTGTGATTTTCAGTAATAATCCTGAAAATACTGAAGCCCGCTATGATATCAAGTCTGTTTACCTGATTAAAAAAAGAGGCTCATTTCTGAAGTCGGTTCTCGCTACCATCCGTCAGCATATTCAGGTTGTACGTTCCCTGGATGTTCTTATCATGGGAGGAGGCGGCGTACTGATGGATATGTTTAAAAGGGATGCTCCCTTATACAGTACGCTGGTATTCATTGCCCGGATGTTTAACTGTAAGATTGTTATTTATGGAGTGGGAGCGGGGCCGATCAATACCGCGCTTGGCAAAACGCTCATTTCCGGAATGGCAAAAGCGTCATCTGTGATTGCTGTCAGGGACGCCGACTCTAAAGCTCTATTGAACTCGATAGGAATAAAAAAACAGATAGAAGTCATACCTGACCCTGCGCTGGCACTGGGAGGAAAAAACACGAGAGAAAAAACCGATCAAATTACAAAGGTTGGCGTTACGGCTGTTCCTTACTATAGTGCAGCTTATTGGCCTGTAAGTGATGAACAGGTGTATGCGAGCTATACCAACAATCTAGCTCGCTGCCTGGATGAAATAGTTGGTGACCATGGAGCAGAAATCACATTTTTCTCTACCAAATACCCCCAGGATGTCCAGGTGACGAAAGATATCCTTGGAAAAATGATGAAGCAGTCATCTGCTGTTGTTATAGAAGATAACCTTCATCCACAACAGCTTCTCGAGATCTCGAAAAACCTGGATGTGGTCATTGGAACACGGCTCCATTCAGTGATCCTGGCGGTTGCAGCCGGCACTCCTGTTATTGGAATCGGTTACCATCATAAAGTAGAAGCCTTCATGAAGAGAATAGACCGTACGGACATGTTTGTTTCACTTTCAGAGCTTGAAGATGCCGGGTGTTTATCCAGCAAGGTCTCCCTGTTGGCTGGAGAATGGGAGAGCGTCCAGGAAAGCGCTGAAATGCTCTCCAGTAAACTGAAGGGTGAGACAGAAGATGCCAGAAGGCTGCTGGATAAAGTTATTGATAGATGAGCCGATTGCCTTCATGAATGGCAAATTGTTAGGTACCGTTCTACAGATTCCGGAAGGTAAGCTTCCATGGCACCTTAGTAGCATTGTGATAGATTAGAAACACCTTATTCCAAGTGTTGAATAGAATTAACAGGGTAATAATTAGGTGAACACCCTACTATTGAATGAGAATACTGAGAGCTGGGTAATACTCAGAAAGAACCCCATCACCGGTTTATGGATAAATGTTATAGGGTGATGAACCATTAAAGCATCTTGCATGAGTGTATGAGAGGTTGCCTGCTTTACTGTTTGATTATAGAAGTTTTAATTAGCTGCTTTGACAGCCTGCTATTAAAAAACAGTTTTAGTAGTAAGGAAATTAGGTAATTGTGGTAAAATAGAACAATACCTGTTATCAAAGCATGATTTTCAGATAAATAATATTTTCCTACTGGAGGGTAGGAGTTCTATGAAAAAGAGAGTTTTATTTATATCATCATTGGGAGGACATCTGACTCAGCTACTGCAGCTAAAGCCGCTTTTTGATGCCTACGACTACCATATCATCACGGAAAAATCGGTCATTACAGAAGAGTTGAGCGAGAAATACTCGATGTCTTTTCTTGTTTATGGAGCAAGAAATTATCCCTTTAAATACTTTTTTAAATTTACATTTAATATATTGAAATCTTTCTACTTCTTCATGAAATTCAAGCCGGATGTCGTTGTCACAACCGGTGCCCATACAGCGGTTCCGATGTGTTATATTGCAAAGCTTTTCGGGAAAAAAGTCGTTTTTATTGAAAGTTTTGCCAAAACTTCTACACCAACGCTTTCAGGCAAGATGGTTTATCCGATTGCGGACCTGTTCATTATTCAGTGGGAAGGGATGAAGAAGCATTATCCAAACGCGGTGCTGGGAGGGTCAATCTATTGATATTAGTTGTATTGGGCACACATGAATTGCCGTTCACCAGGCTTCTGATGGAGATCGAGGTGCTGATAGAAGACGGCACCATTGAAGATGAAGTCATCGTCCAAGTGGGGCATACTCCATACAGAAGTGAGAATATGACGTTTATTCCATTCATGACTTATTCGGAGATGGAAGACCTTTATGAGAAAGCCCGGCTGATAATCACCCATGGAGGCACTGGATCGATAACATCAGGTGTGAAAATGGGTAAAAAAATGATTGCCTCACCCCGCTGGCAGAGGCACGGCGAACATAATGATGATCACCAGCTTGAAATCGTGCGCCAGTTCTATGACTCGGGCTATATCCTTTACTGGGATGAAGGGATGAACCTTAAAGAGATTGTCAGACAGGCGGAATCTTTTCAACCGAAAAAATTTATAAGCGGCCAGGAAAAAATCATTTCGATACTGGATGATTTTATCCTGAACAATGGTTGAATCCAGAGAGCCGGTGTTATATTGAATGCAAAATCTCTGATTAAAATCATTGGTGCAGTAGCTATTATCAATCTTGCAGCTCGATTAATAGGTTTTTTACGGGAAGTTTTAATAGGCTTCCACTTCGGCACGTCGATGGAAGCGGACAGTGTGGTTGCTGCTTATACCATTCCCAACTTCCTTTACCTGGCTGCAGGAGGTGCTATTGCCACTGCCTTTATCAGTGTTTATTCCAAGACTGAAGGAAGACTGCAGCAATCTTTCCGCCAATTGGTCTTCACGTATACTTTCACTTTTTTCTTTGTCGTCAGTCTAGCCTTCTTCCTTTTCCCGAACTTTTGGATCGATCTATTTTTCTGGGGATTCGATATGAAGGAGAAAGCACTTACTTCGGATTTATTCAAGCTTATGGGAATTTCAACTGTTTTTCTTTCCATATCTATGTTTTTTACTGGTGTCCTTAATGCACATGATCGTTTTAGAGCTTCTGCACTGGGTCCGCTCTTCAATAACCTTATCTTTGTGGGTGTAGCGGCCTTATGTTATTCAGGCGCAGGAATTGAGGCTTATGCCTACGCTGCTGTACTTGGAGCGCTTTTCATGTTTGGTGTTCTCTTCCATTCGCTGCGTAAGGAACAGCTCCTCACTTTTCGGTTCACATGGAGCTTGTCGGAAAAAGGCTATTTCAAGAGGTTTTTGTTTATTGCCCTTCCGATATTATTCGGGGGAGCAACCCTTCAGTTTTATTTTTTGATTCATCGAATCTTTGCTTCCCAACTTGCCGAAGGAGCGATTGCAGCCTTAAATTATTCTTCTAAATTTGTACAGCTGCCGCAAACAATATTAATGACTGCAGTTACGACCGTCATATATCCTCTGATTGCAAGGACGATTGCTGCAGGGGACCGGGAGAAACTGGATGACATCCTTAACAGAGGTTTGTCCTTGCTAGCTTTTGTAATGGTACCCGCTTCGATCTATGTGTTTTTCTATGCTGAAGAGCTGATCAGCCTGCTGTTTGAGTATGGTCAATTTAATGCCGAGTCAACGGTCGTGACAGCAAGCCTGCTGCAGATACTGGTTGTGGGCATGCTGGCACATGCCGGTAATGTTTATTTGACAAGGTTTTTCTATGCAATGGAGAGACCAGCTTCTGCTATTATAACCGGGTTGATTGCAGTGTTCGGGGTCAATGTATTGATTTCGGCCTTATTTATCGGAAGATATGGGGAAGAGGCCATAGCATGGGCCACTACTGTCAGTGCCTATGTGCAGATGATCCTTCTGTTAGTTCTTCTAACCAAAAGGCTTGACCTGCGAGTGAGGGATTACTGGAAGTATGGAAAGCAGGGATTGTTTTTCCTGGTGCTAATCTCGATTATGCTGGTTTCAAAATATCTTTTGGACTGGCTGGCTATGGGCAATCTACTACAATTGCTATTATCAGGTATCGTTTTCATTTGTGCATTCACCCTTTTAGCGTTTCTATTCAAGATACCGGAATTGAATACAATCGGAAAGATGATCAGGAAATGATAGATTCATACCAATGATGAGCATTGATCGTATCTTAGCTGGTACGAAGAGAGTGAATCATGCCAGCTAAGCCTTATGATTTATTATTATATGTTATGCAACCAGTTGTTTTTCAAGCAACCTTAAAGAAACCAGGCTGAACCAGCAGCCTGGTTTCTTTGTGCTATTTTCTGGAATCTCCTTGAATATAGTGTTGCAAATATATAGAATAATAGAGTACTAAAGTAGAATTGGAGGTAAATATGTATAAATTTGTTCGACAGACAGTTATCATGCTGCTGTCAATCATGATGATTGTTCCAACCCTTGGAACTGCTGCTTACGCCTCGGAAGATCTCAGCTATGTTAAGGCAATCCAACAGATAAGTGCTGTAACAAGTGAAGGCAAGGAACTGGAGATACTGGAAGGAACAGAATTTTTCAGTACCAGGACAGAAACTGGCTCTTATAGAATTGTATTGAATGATACATACGTTGAGTTAAATGAAGAAGATGTAGAAGTAATTGATCAGCCGGAGTCCACTGTTTTTATAAATGAAACAGAACTGGCAAAACAGATTTTGCCTAAAGGTACTGTTTTAACAGAAGATGGAAAAGAGGCTGTGATTCTTCTCTCGGACACTGAGCTGTCAACGGATAAAGAGGGAAAGCAGGCGGTAATAGGCAATCAATTCTACCAACTTTCTGCTAATCCTGCAGGACAGACAGAAGATGATGAACCGGAAGCTGAAGAAGATACCGGTTTGTCAGAACAAGTTTCCTTATCGTTTTCTGACGAAAAGACATTTACTGCAGCAGCAGATAATGCATCTTTTTATACGAAAAATCAGGAAGGTGAACTGATTAAGCAGGGGGAACTGACACCAGGTGTGCCTCTCAAACTTTCAAAGGAATACGGAAATTGGCTGGTATTCCAATATGGCGGTGAAAAAGCATACGTTTGGAAGGCTGCAGCAAAACCGGCTGCTGAAGAAGAGTTGGAGGGAGAACCTGTTCCTGACGAGGTTGGGACGCCATTTGAAGCTGTAGAAGATATACCGCTTTATATCCAATCTTCAGGGGAACAAGTAGAAATCGCTTTTCTAGCCAAAGGGGCGAAAAGTCATTATATCTCCACAGAAGGAAAATGGCTGAACGTCTACTTTGCGGGAAGATTTGCCATGGTAGAAAAGGACGCTGTTAATGCAGATAGTATGGCGGCGGCCTCTCAAAGCGACTCTGACTATATAGAAGTAGTGCTGGACAATACTTCCTTCTATTCCAATGAAGGAGGTTCCCTAACAAAACTAGGACAAATCCAAAAAGGTGAAATATACAAGAAAGTAAGGGACTTAGGCAACTGGTATGAAGTGTCGGTTGCGGGCAAACAAGCTTATGTATGGAAGAAAGCTGTTTCCCCTTCACCTAAGGCAGCCGTTCCTTATCTTGAAGAAGCAGGCTCTCAGGAACTGGAGCTGTCCAGTGATGCCAAAGCTTATGATAATTCCAGCGGTTCATTGATTGAAATCGGTTTACTGCTAAAAGGGCAAAAGCTGAAATATATAAGCAAGGCTGGCAATTGGTACATCATAGAAATGCTCGGTCGAAAAGCATATATCCATGATTCTGCTGTAAGTATTAGTTTTAAAGAAACAGACCATTACTTTAAGGTAAACCAGGAAAATGTTTCAATAGTAGTTAACAACGGAGGGACGCTTGAACCGCGTGGAATTCTATCTAAAGGACAGGTATTCAAGAGACGTGGAGATGCAGGGAATTGGCATATTATTGATGTAGCAGGGACCACAATGTATGTGTGGAAGAAAGCAACAAATCCTGCAGCAGATAATATACCTGATGGATCGGCAGGTTCAAGAAAATTGACGTTGGAACTTGACGCGACTGTCTACGACAATTCTACCGGAAGCCTTGTGCCGATTACGGTTCTTAACAAAAATCATTCCTTTACTTATATTGAAAAGCTCGGTAATTGGTATAAAGTCAATATAGCCGGCCGAATGGGATATATCCATAAAGATGCTGTCCAGCTTGATTTTGAAGATGGGGATCGGTATTTTGAAGTACTTCAAGACAGGGTGCCTGTTGTGAAAAATGAAAATGGCACACTTGTAGATGTGGGTTACCTTGTAAAGGGCCAAACATATGAAAGGGTCAAAGATTATGGCAGTTGGCACCTGGTTGAGTTCGGGAAAACACAAGGCTTTGTATGGGAAGATGCAACAGCCCCATACAGGGATTCCGATTTGCCGATCATGTCAGGCAGCAGTTCTGAATCTGTCACTTTTACTGCCCTTAAACCATTAAGTGTATATGATAATTCTTCAGGAGAACTTATCCAAATCGGGGAGATCAAAGAAGGTTCTGTATTTGGAGTTGTCAGCCAAATGGGGAATTGGTATGAAGTCAATTTCTCCGGACGGAAGGCATATGTTTATGCTCCGGCCACTGGATTGAATGCTTCCAGAGTAGTAAATGCAAGAGAACGTGTTTATACCTATGAAGAAATGGTGGGCGATTTGAAAGAGATGGCCCGCATGTATCCTGACTTTACTGAACTGACAACCATCGGAAAGTCGGTAGATGGAAGGGATATTTATGCCATGAAACTTGGGAAAGGCTCCAAAGAGGTATTGGTGGATGCCTCTACCCATGCAAGGGAGCATATGACAACCAATATTGTCATGACCATGCTGGATAACTATGCTTATTCTTATGCAACTAATCAGCTGTTTCAAGGAATGAATGTTAAACGGATTTTAGATGAGACCAGTATTTGGTTTGTTCCAATGGTGAACCCTGATGGAGTTACACTGGTCCAGAAAGGCCATACCAGTGCGAAGAATCCGCAAGAAGTATTGCGAATCAATAATTTGAGCACGAACTTCACTTCTTGGAAGGCTAATATTAAAGGAGTGGATATTAACCGCCAATTCCCTGCTGATTGGGATAATATTACTAACAATACCGGCAGGCCTTCGAACAAAAACTATAAGGGTGTGGCACCTTTAACAGAACCGGAAGCACAAGCTGTGGCAAATTTTATACTAAGCTATGATTTCAAGGCATTTGCCAGCTATCATTCTTCAGGAGAGATTCTGTATTGGCATTTTAATCAAGTAAAGAACTATGCAAGGGATTATGCGCTTGCGAGAAAACTAAGCAATATTACTGGATATCCCCTGGTCAGTCCAGATTACGGTCCTGGCGGCAGCGGGGCTTCACAGGACTGGTTCATCAGACAGGTGGGCAAGCCTGGTTTCACAATCGAGATTTCGCCTCATGTAGTAGAAAGAGAAGTGCCTTTGTATTACTTTGACCGGATATGGAACCAGAATAAAACCATCGGACTTGTTGTCGCAGACGAAGCGAAGAACTACTAAATATTTGCCAGGCCGGACAAGGTTTAATCACACAATCAGATGAGGTATAATAAGGTATGTATGACTGTCGATAGGAGTGGATAATCGTGAATAAGAAAATCAAAAAAGCAATCATCCCAGCAGCCGGTCTAGGTACGCGATTTTTGCCTGCCACAAAGGCGATGCCGAAAGAGATGCTTCCGATCGTTGATAAACCTACGATTCAATATATTGTAGAAGAAGCCATCGAGGCGGGAATTGAAGATATCATCATTGTTACTGGTAAAGGAAAGAGAGCGATTGAAGATCATTTCGACAGCGCCCCTGAACTGGAACAAAATCTGATCGAAAAAGAAAAGTTCGAACTTCTTGAAAAAGTGCAGAAAGCATCCAATCTGGTAGACATTCACTATATCCGCCAGAAATCTCCGCAAGGTCTTGGTCATGCCGTTCTGTGCGCAAAGAAATTCATCGGCGATGAGCCTTTTGCGGTTCTGCTTGGTGATGACATCGTTCAATCAGAAAAGCCTTGTCTCAAACAGCTCATGGAGCAATATGAGCAGCTCGAATCATCTGTAATCGGTGTTATGTCAGTTCCTGAATCAGAAACACACCGTTATGGCATTATTGATCCGCTCGAACAAATGGGACGCCTGTTCCAGGTGAAAGAATTCGTTGAAAAACCGAAGCAGGGCACAGCGCCATCCAACCAGGCAATTATCGGACGTTATGTTTTCACGCCACAAATCTTTAAATTCCTTGAGGAAAAAGAAGTAGGTGCCGGCGGTGAAATTCAATTGACGGATGCCATCCAAAAATTGAATCAAATCCAACGGGTATTTGCCTATGAATTTGAAGGCAGCCGTTATGATGTCGGTGAAAAGCTTGGGTTTGTACAAACTACATTAGAGTTCGCCCTCCAAGATGAAGGTATCAGAGATGAATTGATTCAGTCCATGAAGTCGATGTTAAACAAGTACGAATTATCAAATGAATAACTCCTAAAGACCCCATTAATAAGGGGTCTTTTTTCTTAGCTTAATTTTAGTCGGAAGGGGAATTTAATCAGTACTATGCTGAATGCTGATTAATCATTTTGTTTCAAGATGGAAAAATATGATAAAAGTTACATAAAAAAATAAATAGGTATCGTGAAAAATTGTGATATAATATCCTAGGTTTGAAAAAGTCAAATCTTGACGACGTAATTCAAATGTTAGATCAATACAAAAATAAGAGAGTGATAGAATGTTATTTAATTCTTTTGTATTTATATTTTTGTTTTTGCCGATAGTATTTACGGGATACTATCTGTTAAACCATTTTAAGCAATATAAGGCTTCTCTTTTATGGTTAGTGGCAGGGTCACTGTTTTTTTATGGCTATTTCGAGCCTAGATACCTTATTCTTATAACAACATCGATTGCTGTTAACTTTTCGATCGGCCATCTGATGAACAGGACTGATAGAATCGGATGGAAGAAGGTCCAGTTGACGATAGGTATATTATTTAATGTTTCCCTTCTCGGTTACTATAAGTATGCCGATTTCTTTTTAAGCAATGCTAACAGCATTTTTGGTACAGATTACGTCCTGTTGCATTTAATTTTACCATTGGGACTCAGTTTCATTACATTCCAAAAGATCGCCTATTTAGTAGATACCTATCGTGGTGAAACAAGGAATTACAATCTTCCTACCTTTGCGTTGTTCGCTACATTCTTCCCGCAATTGATTGCGGGACCGA
This sequence comes from Bacillus sp. AK031, assembly GCF_053903065.1. Classification (NCBI taxonomy): domain Bacteria; kingdom Bacillati; phylum Bacillota; class Bacilli; order Caryophanales; family Bacillaceae; genus Bacillus; species Bacillus sp. AK031. The sequence goes on from NZ_CP096424.1 coordinate 397,740, forward strand.
TTGTCCATCATAAAGAGGTTATACCTCAATTTGAAAATGAAAAAAACAAAAGAATCATATGGGATAATATCTCTATGGGTGTCTTTATTTTCATTATAGGTCTGGCTAAGAAAGTAGCCATTGCTGATACGGTGGCACTTTGGGCTAATGATGGTTTTTCAAATTATCAAAATCTGACTTTCATTGAATCCTGGGTGACTTCCCTTGCCTACACAATTCAGCTGTATTTTGATTTTAGTGGTTACTGTGACATGGCAATTGGATTAGGACTATTATTTAATATCAGGCTGCCTATAAACTTTAATTCTCCTTATAAGTCCAGGAATATCCAGGACTTCTGGAAAAGGTGGCATATGACCTTAGGGCGGTTCATGACCCAATACATTTATATCCCGCTTGGTGGAAATCGCAGAGGGAAGATCTTGACGTATGTGAACGTCTTCATTATTTTCTTTATCAGCGGCTTCTGGCATGGTGCGGGATGGACATTTATTGTATGGGGGATCATGCACGGAGTTGCCTCTATAATCGTCCGGATGTGGGGGAATACAAAAATTACTCTCCCATACTGGGTATCTTGGTTTATCACATTTCAGTTTGTTAATGTTGCTTGGGTCTATTTCAGGGCGACAAGTATTGAACAGGCGAATGTGATTATCGGGAAGATGTTTAGTCCTAACTGGTCCGAATTTTCGACATTCTTTACACATCCAATTAGGAATTTCGCTTATTCTTCTACCTTTGAGCTGCCTTTCTTTACAATTAATAATCCTAAGGTAGTTGTTTTCTCATTGATCGTTCTATTATTATTCGCATTTTCTGTTAAAAATTCGGTTGAGTGGATTGAAAACTTTAAGCCTAAGTGGAGCTATATTGTAGCTTCACAGGTATTGCTCCTGCTGGTATTGACGAGCGTTTTTCTTATGCAAAAAAACAATGTATTCTTATATTTTAACTTCTAACAAGGTGTGGTGGCTTTGGGTTCAAAGCAATGGTTTATAAAATTATTAGCAACTTCAATGGTGTTTGTGATTGTGCCGGTTGCAGGAATCATGGGATTCAATTATTGGATGGATCCCCTATGGAACTTTTCGCATCAGCATAGTTTTAATGATTATCAAATAGGTTTTAATGAAAGACAGCAAAAGACCAATATGATCAATAGCGAAGATTTTGACTATGACGGGTTGATGATCGGGACAAGCAGGGTCACGTATATGAATCATCATGATTATGAAGGGCAAAAAGTCTATAATTATTCTTTAAGTTCCCTGCATATTGATGAATACCTGCCTTATATTGAGTATGCAGTAGAGAAGAACGATACAGATTTTGAAACGATTTATATGGAGCTCTATTTTAATTCTTTCAATGATGATCTAGCTAATAATCAACAAGATCCTTCCGTCTATATTGATAAAGCTGAAGATCCATTATATAAGTTTACATCATTGTTTTCATTAAGCACTTTAGAATCATCGATGGAAAACTATAAAATTTCTAAAGAAAACAGTTATGACGGCCCTAGAAGTTACACCCGAGATAATGTGGCACAAACCACCTTTCCGAATGACGGGGTACCAGGTTCTTGGGGCAGATTTGTTGAGAGGTTTAAAAAAGAAGCTGAAGTGCCATTTGCCTATAGTGAGCAATATAAGTCTAAATTAGAAAACATAAAGCAAAAGTACCCCGAGACTGAATTTAAAGTATTTACGGACCCTATCCCGGCGCAAAGGCTAGACCTGATTTTAAATGAAGAAGATCAAAGAAAAGCCTACGAAAGATGGTTCAAAGACATGATTGATGTGTTTGGAAAAGTTTACAGTTTTCAAGGGCATACACCAGTTACTACGAATATAGATAACTACTTTGACTGGTTCCATTACTATCCTTCTGTTGGCCATCAAATGAACTTGGCGATACAAAATCCTGAAGCGTATGAAGATATTATGGAAGTAGTGACAGAAGAAAATCTCGACGAGTATTTAAAAGAATTGTATAAGCAAAGTGGAGTAATTCAATAACAGATTACAAATGTCCATATAATAACGAGCCTCTCAAAAGGGTAAGTAGTTCAGTTTTGGAGGACAAAACTAGAAAAAGCAGTCCAAAACGGACTGCTTTTTTACTATGAATTCGTAATTAAAATCACATAATAAATTTCATTAATTGAGTAAGTCACCAAAGGAAGGGAACTCGAATAAGGGAAAATTTTTCCGTTAAACCTCAGAATTTAGCTGGAGAGAGGTAAATAAGGGAAGAAATTTCCGTTAAACATGCTCCGTAACCCAATTTTCATGTTATTTAAGTAAATAAGGGAAAAATCTTCCTCTAATTGACCTATTTTCCCCGACATTTCTTACATAAGGGAAATTTCTTCCCTTATGGTATAAGCTCATGGTGCTGGTTCTTTTTTTGATTCGAACTTTTAAAATTCGTTATGTTTTTTGACACCGATCCGCAAGTGAATTCGACACGTAATCAAAAGACTCCAATATATTTCAGTGTTGCGAAAACGTGACGCGATTTCAGGTGCGAAAATACATTTAAAAGAAAAAGATAAGCCGTATTAATAATAAAAAACAGCATACGAATAATATTGTGAATTCGTATGCTAAAAGACATTGGATTTTACCATTTTGTACCTCTAAACTGAACTACTTACTCAAAAGTGAGGCTTCGTTTTTGTTTGAAAACATTAGGTGAATTACAGGACAAGCAACAGACAGCCGATTCCTATCAAAAGAATGCCTATCATTTTCTTAATCGTAATTTTTTCACCAAGCAATTTGTATGAAATACCTAATGTCCATATATAAGTGATCGCCGTAAGTGGAAAAACGACACTATAAGGGAGTTCTTTAAGCAGTAAGATATTAAGTATGGCGCCTGCCAAATACAAAAATCCACCGATGGCGAGGAACAAAAGTGTCTTGAGTAAGGCATCCTTTGTAACAGCGCTTGTTTTTTTGAAGAAAAAGCCTCCAAGAGATCCCAATAACGTCATGGTCAATAATAAAAAGATACTACTCATCTCCGCCACCTATCAATGCAACGCCTGTAATAATCAATCCAATACCGATTATCCCAAAAGCTGAAAGCCTTTCTCCCAGTAACAGAACACCGAGGAGTGTACTGATAATATATCCAACACTCAGAAAAGGATGAAGAACAGACAGACTACCGAATCGAAAGGCGACAATCATCAACGCTGCACCAAGCCCATACAAGCCAAAACCTATTATGAGGTTAAGGTTTATCTCGGATTCTGACAGCTTCCAGAACAACTGGCCGGTGGCTGTGAAAATGGCGGCGAAGATCATTATTCCAATCCCAACTCCGTTCTTCTTAAAAGAAGCTAATGCCTTATTCATTAAGAACTCCTTCATTCTTTTGTTTATCTGTAATAAACATCATGACAAACAGCAGGAAAGTGACAAGTGTATTTGAAAACAGATACCTAAAATCCTGCGCAGGCAGAGCGGCCATTACAGAAAGGATATTCAAAAGGATAGGAAGAGATACCAATACGTATTTAAATCCATTCCGCACAATGGCAACCATTGTGAAAAGAGCAATCAAGCTGAAGTAAACAGCAGGCCTCCAAATGATAAAACCAAACACTTCTTTGGTCTTTTGCAGATACGCACTAGCAGCCGCTGTGACAGTCGGGTGAATCACTTTATCCAATAAACCTTGCGGGTTACCATAATAAATATTGGTCACGTACGTATCTGTATAACCGTCTTCTGGCATATTGATCTGCCATACCATGGATGTTTGATCGAAAAAGGCTTCAAAAGCAAGACCAGGATTTTGAATAACAAGAGAAAACCAGTTTTTTATATATTTTCCAAAGTCGTCAAAGATCAATTCACGATCATAATGCTCCCATGAAAACTTAATCGGATCTACATTGTAAGGATTGTATTTGTCTTTCCACATTTGCAAAGGCAAAATATCGTCAACGTATTCCCTCTGATCTTCAGTCATATGTCCGTCTTCGTTCACAATTAATGCAATCTGCTGGGTTGGAATGCTTAAAGCTTCATTTGGATCTGAAGGTTTAACATCCAACGCTTTAAAAACAGGACCGGTAATCAGAAAATGAATTGCGATTATACCGATGTATACTGGCAGCAGAAACTTCAGCTTTTTACGATAGACAACAAGGAGGCACAGCCCAACAATGATGAAAACAGGGAACCCGTTGTGTCTAAAGAAGACAAGTGCAAAAGAGGACAATGCCAACCCGGCCAGACTCCATTTATTCTTGAGCCATTCTCCCTTTGAATAGACTATGTTGAAGATATGGATACTGAATAACAAGAGGAAGGTTGAATAAAGTATGTCCTTCCAGATGATTATAGGAAAAATCCCTGTAACAGGCAGGGCAATAAAGATAAAAGTAATGATATAAAGGAACACTTTCTTTACTCCAATTCGTTCGAATTGGAGCATCATATAAGCAAATACAGCTGAAATCGTTACGATTTGAAACAAGCTGATTATACCTGGAGAGTCCCAAATATAAGTGAGGAACATGATGATCCAGGTAAATATAATTGGATGCCAGTCGTGAAATACTTTAGTATGGGCCTGATCCCATTGGGCTAATGAGTCAGGTGTCATGGCAGCAGGGAAGAAAGCAATCCAATATATTAAAAGGCCAAGCAGTACAGGCAGAAAATACACCCAAAATCTTTTATAAGAAAAATCGGCTTCAGAATAAGGGATTGTTTGGAACCAGAGTGTCAGAAGAAAGAAGACCACGACACTTACAGTCGAAAATATGAGAGCAAATGTACCTGCATACACAAGGGCAATCAATACCACCGAGTTATCAGAAAGGTACATTTGTTCTCCTTTTATACTAAACAATAGAAATATAGAAAATAGAGCGACGATGATTAAAATCCATTTATTGTATTTCTCTCTTGTTACAGAAGAAGACCTTAAAAAAGGTCTCGATTTAGAATGCATAAAGGTAATAAATCCGGAAAATACAAAAGCCAGGACTAGTAAAGGCAATCCTGCATTTCTAATAGGATAAAAATAAAAAACACTTGAACATGCAAGAAATCCTGCAACAAGAACAAGACTGATATATTTAAGGTAATTATTCATATCTTTTCTCACCCATGGAATTTGACAGACGGTTCAATTCCAGCTCATACTGCTTTTTATTTAAGGACGCAATGGTATCCAGGATTAATGCACAAGCAAAGGAAATGACAGCAAGGAGCACCAAACCTACTGCAAGAATTGCCAGCGGAACCCTCGTGATAAACTGGTCAGTCACATATTCATAGATGACTGGCGTACCCGCAGCCAGACCTAAAAGCAGGAATATGACTGAGAAGATACCGAAGAACTGGAATGGTTTATACTCCTTGAAGAGAGTGAAAATCATATTCAACACTTTAAAGCCATCAGAAAATGTGTTTAATTTTGATTCACTGCCTTCAGGGCGGTCCCGATAATCGATTGGGACTTCGATAATCTTAAAGCGCTTATCTAAAGCATGTAAGCTCATTTCAGTTTCAATTTCAAAGCCGGGACTCATTACAGGCATTGATTTAACAAACAGTTTGTCAAATGCCCGGTATCCAGTCATGATGTCTTTAATATCACTCTTATACAATGAATTGATAAGACCTTTAACAAGGTTGTTCCCGAAGCTGTGAAACGCTCTTTTGTTTTCATTGAAATATGTTCCATTGGAGAGGCGGTCTCCTATTACCAGGTTTGCTTCTTTGTTTTGAACAGGTTTCAACAGTTCATGGACAAACTTGGCCGGGTAAGTGTCATCGCCATCAACCATCACGTAGTAATCTGCATCAATGTCCTGGAACATAGAGCGGACTACATTTCCCTTCCCTTGCCTTTTCTCTTTCTTGACAATAGCCCCATTTTCCTGGGCTACTTCGCTTGTCCTGTCTGAAGAGTTATTATCATAAACGTATATTGTAGCATCGGGAAGCTCTTTCTTGAAATCCCTGATGACTTGTCCAACGGTTTGTTCCTCATTGTAACAAGGAATAAGAACTGCAATCTCCATATACACAACTCCTGTTCTAATTAATTCAATCTTGACCATCAGATAGAATAACACGAATCGACATATTAATCTAGAAATAAATGATAGTCCATCCACCATTTTTTGGCATACATAAAAACGAAATTTTTCATTGAAACCTTATAATAACCACAATATACTATAATATGTACAATATACAACATTTTATAGGAGGCTAAGATTTTGCAAAACAGGTTGAAAAAGCTTAAAGCTGTTTTGACACAGTGTCTAATTATGCTGTCGATTTTCTGTTTTATCGTACCGATGACTGCTCATGCAGCTGGAGACACATCCAATGCTGATAACGTCCAAGAGGGTAATGTTCAATCGGTCAATGATAGCAGTATCGAACAAAATGATGAGGAAGCAGCACTCATCAGGTTGGTTGCAGACGTGCCATTGGAAAACGGGATAACCTTGAATGAAGGGCAGCTCATTTTTGTAACAATTGGTAAAGAGAATGAGGCATTAGTTCAAGTTGGTTCCTTAATGTTTAATATTCCGCTTGAAGCTTTCCAATCTGAGGAAGTAAGTCAAGAAAATGCAGAAGAGTACATATCATATGAGGATTCTAAAGTAGAATCGGATACGATTACACTTCCTGCAGGCTTGTCTCTTTATGCAGATTCAGATGAAGCCATTGCATCAGTAACTAAATCTGTTGATTTGCCAATATTGAAGCAGGATGACCTGAAATATTATTTGATTTTAGGCAGCCGACTGGTGTATGTGAATAAAAGTGAGCTTGAATCACAGTCAACGGAGACAGAAGATTCCTCTGGCGAAAAAGAGGAAACAGTTCCTGTCAGTGAGGAACCTGTTAGTACTGAGGAACCAATCTCAGAAAGTGAATCAGAAGAAACAGCAGCTTCTGATTCAACAGCTACTCAAGAGAACGCAGCTCAAACGGAGGATGAGATTGAGCTCTCTGCACAAGCTGAAGAAGAGACCACTACGACTTTACCCCCTCAAGAGGCTAAATTAACATTTGAGGAAGCGGGCTTTTTAAAAGCTGCAACTCCTACATTATCAATCTATGATAATAGTAGCGGGAGCCTTGTAAAAGTAGGGGATATTGTTGAAGGACAATCTTTCCGTATAGTGGAGACAATCGGTAATTGGCATAAGATTAAATTCAATAAGGGCTATGGTTTTGTTTGGAAAGGCTCCACTATTCCATCCACTGGCGAGGAAATAACAAATACAGCTCCAGTGAACAACCCTGCTATATTTGAAGTTCTTAGTGATGTGAATCTATCAGTCTATGATAATACTTCTGGCAGTCTCGTAAGAATGGGGAATATAGCCCCAGGAGTAAAATATCCAGTGATTGCAGAAATAGGGAACTGGTACAAAATTGAGTTCTCCGGAAGGATCGGATACGTTTACAAACCGGCAACAAAACTAGCATTTAATTCGAATCACAAGTATTTCAAAGTAACAACAGATTATTTGTCAGTTTACGATACCAGCTCAGGGGAGTTTGTAAAAGTGGGTGCTTTAAATAAAAATCAAGAGTATCCAATTGAGTCTGTCAGCGGGAACTGGATTAAAGTTAAGTTTGGTAACGGATTCGGTTATATCTGGAAAGATTCGACTGTACCTGTAACAAAACACTCGATCAAAAACCTGAATAGCGGAATGAAAGATTCAGCAAGGATGTTATATTCAGATAAATACCTGTCAGTCTATGATAATACTTCCGGTGAACTTGTCCAATTCGGTTCCATCCAACCCAATACCAAGTATCCAATAATCGACAGGACCGGTAATTGGTATAAGGTAAGCATGGCTGGAAGGATAGGGTATGTATACGAACCACCGACTTTCACAACTTTCCTTTCAAGTGATAAATTTTTTGAAGTAAAAAAGGAAACAGATGTTTATGATAATAGAAGCGGCAGTCTCAAAAAAGTCGGGATATTATCACAAGGAGAAACTTTCAGAAGAGTTGAAGATGCAGGAGACATGCATAAAATCAACTTTGGCGACTACTATGGGTATGTTTATGAAAGTGATACCTCAGTAGGATTTGAAAATAATATTCAAAGCAAATCCACCTATCCATCTTCTGCTCAATCTGATGGGAAAATATTCATCACCTTGCAGGATGTACCTGTTTTTGATAATGGTTCAGGAAGCCTGGTTAAGATAGCCGTTATTCAAAAAGGCGAGGCGTATCCTTTCAAAGGAACGATGGGGAACTGGATAGAGATAGACCTGGGGGGCCACATCGGTTATGTATATAAAACCGGCGTCCAAATTGGACCTGTACTGGATAACAATTACTATTCAACATCTTTTGACCAGGCACTTGAAATTCAGTTAACAAGAGCGCCTCAAAATGATACAACAAAATATGAAGCATATGTACACTCCGGTGCCTTCACTAAGATTGAAGGAAACTTCGGTTTTGTAAAAGATGTATGGAACGTACGGGGCGGCCCTGGGGTCAACTACTGGCAGCTGAACGCTAAATCGGTTGTTGCCGTAAATGGTCCTCTGATTGATGACGAAAAGGTAGAAATCCTTAGCGAAACAACCATTGAAACAGCCGCTGGTAAAGAGAAATGGTATAAAATCAATTTCTATAAAACATATCGTCTTGATGGTAACGGCAATTACAATACTCACTATCGTGCGTTCGTCAATGCGAGCAGAACACATGTAGCACACTACATGGATCCTGCCAACTTCGTAAATGACGAGAATGCAAGATTCCAGTTCTTGAAGCTGTCTGAATCTGCTGATGCAGATGCGAACAGAATCAATGAGTTGATGCTGTCAAACAGAGGCGGTCTCAAAGGTAAAGGAGCAGCTTTCGTTGAAGCAGGGAAGCGCCATAATATCAATGAGATATATCTTGTATCACATTCCATCCTTGAAACAGGTGCTGGATCATCAAGAGAATCAGTACTGTTGAAAGGTTACAAGATTAATAGTGTCAAAGGACAATCAGTCCCTGAAAAAACCGTATATAATGTTTATGGAATTGCAGCATATGATGGATGTCCTGGTTCACCAGCTGTTTGTGCGGCAGAATTTGCCTATGAAGAAGGATGGTTTACTGTGGAAGCAGCAATCATCGGCGGAGCAAAATTCATCGGTGAAAAGTATATCCACAGAGAAGGTAACCAACAGGATACGCTTTATAAAATGAGATGGAATCCAGAATCTCCTGGAACTCACCAATATGCAACCGATGTTGGATGGGCTGTCAAACAGGCAGTTAACTACTTCTCATCTTATTACTCGATACTTGGGCTTAAACCAAAAACATTCGATATACCTGTTTACGGGGGAGATCCTGGTAAATAATTCGAAAGTCTCAGCCGCTTCGGCTGAGACTTTTTTTAGTGCCTTATATATACAATTCCCATATGTATTCTTATTAAACCTTTTTGTGTTAAGATAAATATGTTTTCAATAGAAAGCTGTTTTGAGATGAAAACTATTTTTTTCTATGAGGTATGAATATGTCGAAACTAAAAATTGCCAGTATCATTTTCTTAATATCAACGTTGTTCCTTAAGTTCTCCAGTATGCTGAGAGACCTGGTCATTGCCCATTATTTTGGAGCCAGCTATATAGTCGATGCTTATAATGCCGCGATGATCATCCCGAATGCTTTCATATTATTTATGCTGACAGGAATGAAGGATGCATTTGTACCAAGCTATATAAAGTATGAAAAGAAGAATCAGGGAAATGAACACCTGACAAATATTGTAAAGGGCACCTTTATCGTTGGTTTTGTCATTTCTCTTATTGGAGCTGTGTTTGCACCGGTTTACTTTCCGCTTATGTATCCTGAATTCACAGACAGTGCCATCAATCTGGGAATCTGGACTGCTACCGTCTATTTTGCTACCGTTTTCCTTGTCGGTATCAATGCCATCTATGAAGGGTATTTTGATGCAAAAGGGAAGTACTCATTTGCGACTTTTTCACAGACCATCGTGGTATTATGTACCATCGGGAGTGCGATTTTACTACACAGTGTCATAGGAGGGTATTCACTGGCACTTGGATATCTGGTCGGTACCATTATCTCTTTCTTGATTAAGCTGATGTATCTTAAGCCAAGAAACTTTATCAACTGGAAACAAAGAATGGACAAGAAAGAGGTTTACAACTACTATAAAATCTTTCTGCCTGTCGGCTTGACGATCATGGTGGGGCAGATCAACCTGACTGTGAACTTTCTGTTTGCCGGGCAATTCGGGGAAGGAGTCATTTCCTACCTGAACTATGCTTTCCGGCTTGTCAGCATTCCACAGGCAATTTTTGGGGTCACGACAGCGACCATCATTTATCCGATATTGTCCAAGGCACAGGCTGATAAGAATGATGCCCTCTTTAAAACAGGCATAGAAAAAGGACTTAATGTCATGATCCTTCTGCTTGCGCCTACCATCACCATCATGATGATACTCATAACGGAAGTGGTGGCAATCGTGTTTGAAAGAGGAGCATTTGACCATACTGCGACACTGGCAACCAGCGAAGTGGCAGTTTATTACATTGGATCGGTCCTTTTCTATTCAATCCAAGTTATAATTGCAAAAGGCTTTTATACGTTGGAGAAGGGGCATTTGATTCTTAGAATCGGGCTTCTATCGGTGGTTCTCAATGTAATCTTCAGCTTTGTCTTTTCACAGCTGATCGGCTATAAAGGCCTGGCATTGTCTTCATCTGTTGTCGGTCTTGTTTATACAGTACTTTGCTTTATCATTCTATACAGGATTGCCGGCGGCTTTAACTTGTCGTTCATCTCAAAAGAGTATGGGAAAGTAATCGCCGCGGTCGTTCCTGCAGGAGCCGCTGTATACATTTTGAAAGGCTTGCCTGTATTTGCGGATCTTACAAATTATGTGAGTGTCCCGCTCTTGAGTATCATCGGCATACTCATTTACCTGCCGATTTTATATCTGTTGAAATCTGATTCCCTACGAATGGTTTTAACAAGAGGGAAAAAGGAATAGTGTACTGAAAGCTTAAATCAACTGGTGGAAAGGGTTAGTGGAATGAAAATACATTTGATTGCCAATATGTACCCAAGTAAAGATGCACCAAGCTACGGGGTATTTGTTCAAAACACAGAAAAGATTCTCGAATCTGCGGGTATTGAGGTTGACAGAACCGTATTGACGAAGAAGACATCGAAACTTAAGAAACTCATCGGATACGGTATGTATTCACTTAACATCTTATTAAAAGGCCTGACTAATAAATACGATTATACCTATGTGCACTATGCAGCACATAACTCACTTCCTTTGCTGGCACTTAAAATATTGAATAAGAATGTCAGAATTGTAACCAACGTCCATGGTTCTGACGTGGTTCCGGAAGTGCCATCCCAGGAAAAGTTCCAGAAATATGTTAAACGATTGCTGCAGAAGTCGCATAAAGTCATCACCCCGTCCAATTATTACAAGGGACTCGTGAAAGAAAAGTATGGACTATCGACTCCTGTTGAAGTGTTTCCATCCGGTGGTGTCAACAAGGAGTTATTTCATCAGAAGAAGAATAAAGAAGAATTGTTCTCACAATATAAATTAAATCCGGACTATCGTTATGCTGGATTTGTCAGTCGGCTTGACGTAGGAAAAGGCTGGGATGTACTTTTGGATGCCATCGCTTCTCTAAAGAAGGCGCAGGCATTGGATAAGGTCAAGTTCATCATTGTCGGTGACGGAAAGCAGCGGCCACAATTTGAAGCTAAAGTGGAAGAGCTTGGATTGCAGGATGACATTGTCCGCTTTACCCTTTTGCCTCAAAAGTCCCTCGCCGATATATATAACTGTTTGGAAATCTTCTGTTTCCCTACGACACGAAAAGGGGAGAGTCTCGGGCTGGTTGGACTTGAAGCGATGGCCTGCGGTACTCCGGTTGTCGGCAGTGCAATCGGCGGCCTGCTGGATTATGTGGAAGATGGGAAGAATGGCTTCCTGTTTGAACCGGGAAATGCTTCAGGATTGGCAGAGAGAATCAAAGATTATTACCGGTTGAGTGAAGCTGAACAGGCAGAAATGAAGAAGAACGCTTTGGAAAAAGCGGATGAATATGAAGTGGAAAATATTAAGCCTTTATTGGTTGATGTTTTTAAATAAGGGAAAGGCCTGCAGGCATTAAAGCTTGCTGGCCTTTTTCAAAGTTGGATGACCCTGCAGTAAAACGTATTAGGAAGCAGGATCTCTCACTTGGCGCTATTCTATTTCCTCTAATAATTGGAAGTATTCATCATAATAGCCTTTCTCGGCAAAAATCAGCAGTGACTCCACTTTTCTGTAGGGTATCCACAGGCTGATCCCCAGTTTGATTGAAATGACCCCATCGCTTTGTTCAAATAAATCAGGGTCCAGGCTTTTCAGACTGTTTATTGCTTTTCTGCCTTTCATATTCAAATATTTGACTCCTTGGAATACTGGTGATGAACTGCTTGTGAATTCAATAGCTTCAACGGTTTCATTATCTTCTTTATAGTAGATAAGAAGGCCGGATTTCACATATTGTTCAGCCGGGGAGTCTCCTCCCTTCATAAAAATTTCCGGAGATTCACCCAGTGCCTGCCGTATCTCTTCCTTTGTCATCGTAAAATTAAGCTGGCCAGCTCCATGGTAAGATTTGATTTCCACGTTTATCACCTCTTTTTTTGTTAAGTACCATTCTACCATTAATATTTTGCTGTTTGGGAAGGCTCAAAAAAAACAGTCCGAATTTTTCGGACTGTTTCAGGAGTACTATTCAATTGTCTCTTTCATTGAGGAGTTAAGCTCAACAACCGTCAGCGCAAATATCAAGCCAAAATAGATGCTTACAGCCGGTGCTGTTAACACATGTCCTGCAAAGTGGGCAATCCCCAACGTCAAGGCTAGGCTTGATAACAGCATCATGTATTCCGGTGTGAACACTAGTTTAATATTCTTAATCAGTTTCTTTCCGGCAATGTAAAGATAGAATAGAACAGGTGCTATATATACAAAGAAACCGAGAAATCCAAATGAGAAAAACAGATCGTAGAAATCCATTTCAATCATTTTGGGTTCAGGATTATCATAATTGCCGGCGAACCCTGTTCCAAAAGCTTTCTGCAGAAGTGGTGAGTCCATGTAATCTTCCGTATGATGGGCGAGGAATTCCTCACGACTGCTGTAGATTAAATTCTGAACTTGTTTTTTATTCAGTTGTTTACCTTCCTTATCCACTTCTTCCCCGTGGTCGTCTTCCTCAGGCGTTTCTGGTTCATCATCACTCATATCTATTCCAAGGAATCCTAAGTGGACATTGATATTATTAAATACAGGAGTAAAAGGTGTTGAAATAATTAATGCTAAAAGCAGTACCGAAGAGATCACCAGGTTGTTTTGACTCTTCTTTTGCCCGTCAGTCCCTTTATTTCTAAAGAAAAGAATGGCACAGACAAATACTGAGGCCAATAGGACAATGAAGATTGCGCCGTAACCAACTTTAGTCCCCAACATTAAAAGTGAAAATGAAGCAAGAACTGTCGGAATCCAGAAATAACTCTGCTTCAGTCTGCTTGTTTTTCTAATGGCATACAGGCAAAGGATAGGAAGAATGATGGCAATGATCGCACCAATCTCATTTCCGGCAAAGAACCAGCCGGTATAACCGACTTTAGCCGATTCGTAGCTTTCTAAGGAAGTGGAGGTCATTATCGAAATGATCATAGAAACAGAGATGATCAAAGATGCCACTAAAATATAATAAACAGCTTTCGTCAGAATGCTGCTTCCTTTTTCTTTAAGAAGGGTCAGAACTAAGATAAAGTTTAAAAAGACGATATTCATATAAACTACTTTAATGAAAAATTTGATTTCCTGTCCCATATAGAAGGGATCTTTAATGAAGTAATTAATAGCCAGGTTAAATCCAACGAATAAACCGAGGATGACAAGGTATATAAATGAGTTCCTAGCTAGTTTACTTTTATTGAAATTCAGAAGGATGAGCAAAAGGCCCGCAAACATGTATGCAACCCGTATGAGGACGCCAAAGGTGGCGCTGCTTTCCAACTGGACTAATGTATAGGTAGTCAATATGTCAATCACAGGCTGAAAAAGGATAAATATTAAAAAGAGATTTAAGAACCTCTTACTGTTAATCACTGAATGCATGATTTCATTCCCTCCAAGGTCAATTAGTCTTCAACTAGGATACAATATTTTTTTTACAGGGTAAATGGAAAATGTGAATATGGCAAAAAGTAGTGCCATAGTAAGATCGAAAGTTTATATATATAAATGGAGAAGTCCATCGAGTGATACAGGAACTATTATACAATGAATCAAGTTTTGTTCCAATTTTCGACATAAACTATTTCAAGATTTAGATAAACTTTAAACTTTGTGAAATATATTACCAAATGTTCACAATTTGGACCATATTTATGTATTATTATCATTTTAATATACATAACATTAGGTTGGCTCTGCAGAGGGGCACAACGTTTAAAGTAACTTCTTTTATTTTTTTACATATAAATGAAACTTTTGAAAGAGTTTCTCCGTCTAAGTATGTGGGAATATATTAATAACGTCGGATTTTGATAGATAAAAAGGATTAAATGGAGAATATGTTGGAATTTTATATATCATATCTGGTTTTCAAGTGGTATAATCAGTTTTGTGATTATTCGCTAGCTTACTATGTTTGCTGGCTCGCCCATTAATTGCAAAAAAGTAACAAATTGAAAATAAAGAAAAATGGTTATGATATCATTAAGGAGGTATTACATGGTTTACCTAACCTTGTTCCTTTGCTTTATTGCCTCGATTGTTTTGACACCTTTAGTAAAGAAGCTTGCCATTAAAATCGGAGCAACTGACAGTCCTAATCACAGAAAAGTCCATCAAAAAATCATGCCTCGTCTTGGGGGCTTAGCTATATTTTTAAGCTTTATTCTTGGAGTAATTATCCTTCAGCCTTCAAATGTTTATGCAAATGCCATCATTGCCGGAGCAGTCATCATTGTTTTGACTGGTGCTTTGGATGACGTGTTTGAACTATCAGCAAAAGTGAAATTGCTGGGGCAATTGATTGCCGCGCTGCTGGTTGTCGTTTGGGGAGGGGCTCAGGTTGAATTCATTAACCTTCCTTTCGGAGGCCAGCTTGAGTTTGGATATATGAGCATTCCGTTGACAATCGTCTGGATTGTCGGTGTAACTAATGCCGTCAACCTTATTGATGGTCTTGACGGTTTGGCTGCCGGCGTTTCATCGATCGGCTTGATTACCATCTCCGGAATGGCTGTCATCATGGGTGATACCTTTGTGGCGGTTATGGCGTCCCTGCTGCTTGTCAGTACTTTAGGCTTCTTGTTTTACAACTTTCATCCGGCAAAGATTTTCATGGGTGACACAGGAGCATTGTTCCTGGGCTATATGATTTCAGTGCTGGCTTTGCTCGGGTTTAAGAACATTACCGTCATTTCACTGATTATACCGGTTATTATTCTCGGCGTGCCCATTTCTGATACATTCTTTGCGATTATCAGACGAATTGTAAATAAGCAACCGTTGTCTGCACCGGATAAATCACATTTGCATCACTGTTTATTGCGTATGGGCTATTCCCACCGTCAAACAGTATTGATCATTTATGCGATTGCCGCTCTGTTCGGACTGGCAGCTGTCATTTTCTCGCAGGCAACATTTTGGGGTTCCATTATTTTAATTGGGGTTCTTCTTGTCGCACTTGAGATCTTTGTTGAAAGTATTGGACTTGTCGGCAATAATTATCAGCCTCTGCTTAAGATGATGAAAGCCCGCAGAGATAACGGATGAAAAAAAGCTCTCCATTTTCGGAGGGCTTTTTAATTTTAGCTATTTTTTTAAACAGGGAGGTGGGAGGTGATTTTTCGCTTCTTAAACGGAATGAAAATTTCATCGGTCTGCTCTAAATAAAACATTGCTTATAGGTGAACAATTTAATAAATCTTTGTAATCTTTAAGCAGTATGTAGCCCTATTTGCATTTTAAGAAAAGGGTGATGTCTGCTTAAAGTAAGATATTTGAAAGAGAGTCACCATATCGGTGTAAGTGGAATCGATATTGAAAAAACGCCTGGATTCTATCCAGGCGTTTGATTTTTAAGGCTGATGGGAAGATGCTATAGGATCTTTGTCATTTCTGCTTGAGACTTCCAAGTGATTTTTTAGCTGAGATGAAATAGAGTCAACGGATGTTGGATCCAGCTGCCAATAGTATATTTCATCAATATAAGAGTCGCTGCCATCTAGAGTGAGGGTATCAACGTTTAAATCCTTATTGATACCGTAACTTCCAAGAGTTTTCATCTCAGAGAACGTCATATTGGTTTCCATATTGTCTCCGACGGCTTCGATGACGTTATCATACTTTGTAATTGAATTAGCTTGTGATGCTTTTTTCATAATTGCCTTCAAGATATCCTGTTGCCGTTTTCCTCTTTCGATATCATTGTCCATTTTTCTTGTCCGGGCAAAAGCAAGGGCCTCTTCACCGTTCAACTGTTGTTCGCCAGGAAGAAGATGAATGGCATTTTTGTTATCCTCAGAATCTTGCTCGTATAATTCAAAAGGGACATCGACAGTAATTCCGTTTAGTGCATTTACCACATCAATAAATGCATAAAAGTTCATTTTTACATAATAGTCAACGGGGATGTCCAGAAGCTCTTCGACTGTTTCCATGGAGGCTTTGGCTCCGCCGTATGCATATGCATGGTTTATTTTTGTTTTATACCCTACTTCATCAACATATACATAAGAATCACGTGGAATGCTGACTAATTTTACGGTTTTGTTTTTTTCATTCAAGGTGGCGAGCATTAAAGCATCTGAACGAACAGCTTCGCCGAAATTCCTGCTGTCACTTTCATCTACGCCGATAAACAGGATTGAAACATTATCATCTTCAGGGTTAACTTCCTGTTGGCGTTTGTCTGATTTTTCTCGGCCATCTAAATCATTATAAGAATCATTCACTGCATTTTCGGCTTTTTTGTATAGATAAGCTCCATAGCCTGCAGCGGAAAGTGCGATTAAGAGGAATGGAATCACCAGGAAGAACAATATCCGGCGTCTTCGCTTTTTCTTTCTCCGTAATTGAAAATGTCTTCTGTCTGTAGACATATTGCTAAACTCCTTTGGCGGTGCTTTTCAGTGAAAGCTCTTATTAATGTATTTCCCCATTAATCGACTAAATACACTAAATTCTATTGTACTATTCCTGGTTATAGGCGTAAATGGCAAATAGGTGACAGTTTGTTTACGTCTAATTTGTGACGGCTTTTGTTAAAAAAGAATTAACATTATTGCAGCCGGACAAGGAAATAATCAGACATCCTTCTCCAAATATTCAAGATTTCCCTCTGTTATTTCCCCTTGTCCATTCGTCAGCTCCGTCATCCAATCGACAAATTCCTCTTTTTTGTCTTCTTCAACATAGGTTTCCACTTCAACTGCGTCCAGATAATGAATTTCTTTAAGCGGATATTTTGATGAACGGACTTCATTTTCGACTTTCCCCAGCCATGTATAGTCGATCTTTGTCTTCATGATCCGCATTAGTGTCCTTTCGACAATCCCAACGGCGTTGAGGCCTTCAGAAACTGCTTTTCCGTATGCTCTAATCAGTCCGCCTGCCCCGAGCTTAATTCCGCCGAAATAACGCGTCACGACGACAACAGTGTCCTTCAGGTCTCTTTTCTTAAGAACTTCCAGCATGGGAACACCGGCTGTTCCGTTCGGCTCTCCGTCATCATTCGCCTTTTGAATTAGGTTGTGTTCGCCGATCATATAAGCTGAACAGTTGTGATTGGCGTTCCAGTGCTCTTTTTTGATTTGGACTATGAATTCCTGGGCTTCTTCTTCCGATTCGGCTCGTTTAATGTGTGCAATAAAGCGGGAGCGTTCGATATTAATTTCATGCTCTCCGAGTTCTTTCACAGTTAAATACTTTTGCAGCAAAATGAATGCTCCTCTCCTAAAAGGTTTATATCTATATCTAAGAGGGTAAATAAGCATAATTCGACAAGGTGTCTACTCTTTATTCTACTACATATGACAAGATATATCATTTGATGGTTTTTACTTCAGTATTCTAAAGCGATGGGGGACAGTCCCCCATCGCTTTAGAGTGCTGAAGAGTCAGCGTGGTAAAGGTAACAATATGTAATGAAACTTTAATATCCGACAAAATGTGACATGGTATAATAGACGTGTGAATAGATACTGCAAGCCGAAAATATGCCTAGATGAATAAAGGGTTTTAAAAGGTCTCATGGAATTTTATTAATAACAGATAATTTTGGGGAAGTTATATATGGGATGAAAGATATAGGAGGTTCCGCCGGGTCTGTGCCTTTTGGCCGATTTTGGTGATGACTCCAACATTTAACTATTTTGCAATAGTATCCGTTATGAAATCCATGTACAATGAACTTGTCATTTAAGGAGGGTCCCCCGTGTCAATAAAAAAGGTGAACACCAAGATGCTGGATAACATTTTAGAGCAGATGATCGACACGGTCGGACGCAGTAAAGATGATGTATTTGAAATCGGCGAGCAATGCCGGCAGGATTTTGAATCCATTACAGAAGAGCTGAAAGTCATAAGGGAATCGGTATTCAAAGTGATCAAAGAAGGGGATGACCTTGAAAACAAATCAAGGTTTGCCCGAAAAAGACTGTCAGAAGTCAGCCAGCACTTTCAAAAGTTTTCGGAAGAGCAGGTAAGGGAGGCTTATGAGAAAGCACACGATCTGCAAATGAGGCTTTCACTGAACAGGCAGACTGAAGCAAGGCTGAGGGAACGCAGGGATGACCTTGAGAGAAGGGTGAGAAACCTGCAGGAAACCATCGACCGTGCAGAGCATCTAAACTCCCAGATTTCAGTTGTGCTCAACTACTTAAGCAGTGACCTTAAGCAGATGGGAGCAGCATTGGAGGATGCGAAAGAAAGGCATGACTTTGGCCTGAAAATTATCGAAGCCCAGGAAGAGGAGAGAAAAAGGCTTTCCCGTGAAATTCACGACGGACCGGCGCAAATGATGGCGAATGTCCTTCTCCGTTCCGACCTGATTGACAGGGTATACCGTGAAAATGGCCCTACGGCGGCACTGGGGGAAATAAAAAGTCTTAAGGAAATGGTTCGATCTGCATTGTATGAAGTGCGGAGAATCATCTATGACCTTCGACCGATGGCACTTGATGATTTAGGTTTGGTTCCGACCCTCACAAAATACTTAAGTACTATCGAAGATTATCATAAGAACACGAAAATCAGTTTTATTAATATCGGGCAGGAAAAAAGACTTCCTTCCAAGTATGAAGTAGCCCTTTTCCGGCTGATCCAGGAATCAATCCAAAATGCATTGAAGCATGCAGATGCTAAGGAAATTCAGGTGAAATTAGAAATCACTAAAGATAGAATTACCGTTATCATCAAGGATGACGGTACGGGGTTCGATATCAAAGAAAAGAAAAACGGATCCTTTGGAATCATGGGCATGAAGGAAAGAGTCGAGCTTCTTGAAGGGGAGCTGAGTATCGACTCAAAAGTCGGTACCGGAACGGTCATCCTTGTTCAGGTTCCATTAACAGCATAAATTTTTCTCGTATGTATAGGGAGGCGAAATCATGGCAACGAATATTGTCATTATAGATGATCATCAGTTATTTCGAGAAGGGGTAAAGCGCATCTTAGAATTTGAACCAAGCTTCAATGTGCTTGCTGAGGGTGATGACGGTTCCGAAGCAATTAATTTAGTTGAAAAGCATAAGCCGGATGTTGTATTGATGGACATCAATATGCCTGAAATTAATGGGGTAGAGGCTACACAGCAGCTTGTTAAAAGGTATCCGGATACAAAAATCATTATTTTGTCTATTCATGATGATGAAAACTATGTAAGTCATGCTTTGAAAACAGGCGCATTGGGTTACCTGTTGAAAGAGATGGATTCAGAAGCATTGATTGAAGCGGTCAAAGTAGTGGCGGCAGGCGGATCTTATATCCATCCTAAAGTCACTCACAACCTAATCAGTGATTACCGTAGATTGGCTAATTCACAGGATACAGGTGGATTCAAGCAGACAGAAGTGAGACGTCCACTGCATCTTTTGACCCGCCGTGAGTGTGAAGTGCTGCAGATGCTGGCTGATGGAAAAAGCAACCGTGGTATTGGCGAAGCCCTGTATATCAGTGAAAAGACAGTCAAAAACCACGTAAGCAACATCCTTCAAAAAATGAACGTAAACGACCGTACACAAGCTGTTGTAACAGGAATTAAAAATGGCTGGGTGGAAGTAAGATAAATATTCATATGAAGGCAAGCTCCTATCAGGGGCTTGTTTTTTTGTGGTTTTTTATTGGTGACAGGCACGCCCCGAGATTTGCAGAAAGTCGTCGGATGGATTATATAGCCAGAAGAATTTTATTGAGAAAAATTGCAGGTCTTTTTTACCCTTAATATAAGTATGATTTGAAAACAAAAGCTATATATTAAAAAAGTTCTGAATTTGTTTAAAACAACTGAAAATTGTAGTAGGCGAATCGAATCATAAGCTTAAAGGACGAATATTTTGTCTGATGGGATAAAAACAAATTGGACATACCAGGAAATTGTTAATAAAATTGTAAGTAATACAGGACTAAAGTACGAGTTTAGAAGGAGACGTTAATATGAAAGATACAAAGAAAGAAAGAGTAAGAAAACCAAAACGACTTATATCAAGTCATTTTCTTAAGAAATCTTTACAAAGGCAGATATTAATCCCGTTTTTAATATTAATAGTGCTCTCTGGAGCTGTGATTTCCTTTGTTAGTTATCAATCCAGCGTCTCCTTGACAACGGATGAACTTATTACCAATGTGGAAGAGCAAATGTCCAGTGTAAATGATTCTTACCAATTATTCTTCAATAATATCAATAATACGGTGAATAGATTTAGCACAGATTTTATTTTACAAAACTATGAACAAGAAGGAAATGTCAATTCTATCTTAGATGATTTTAGAAAAAATGCTGAAAGCAATACTGCGATTGTAAATATTTATATGGGCACTGAAGCCAAAGGGGACATGATCCTTTACCCAGAAACAGAATTGCCTTCAGACTTCGATGCAAGAACAAGACCTTGGTATGAAAGAGCAGTAGAACAGTCCGGAGAGGTAATCTGGACAGAACCTTACATAGATACAGCATCTAATGAAGTAATTATCAGTGCAGCTAAGGCAGTTGAAAAATCCGGAAAAGTTGTTGGAGTATTTAGTGTAGATGTTTCTATTGAAGCACTGGCGAATATTGTAAGAGAGATTAAGATAGGAGAAGAGGGTTATGCCGCATTGTTTGATAATGGCGGGAAATTCCTTGTGCATCCTTCACCAGAAAAAATCGGAACAGATGCTTCTAATCAGGAATTCTATAAAAAGATGGAAAAGACGGGTGAACACGGGATTGTAGAGTATGAATTTGAAGGTGACGATAAAATAATGGGATATGTCACCAACCCGACAACAGGATGGAAAATAGTTGGAGCAGTGTCTCTTTCTGAATTTGAGCAAAAAGCACAGGGAGTAATGTTCCCAATTCTAATAACACTGGGTGCCATCATCCTTCTTGCTGTGTTGATCTCTATCATAATTACAAGAGCGATCACTAATCCAATTCGTAAGCTTCAATCAGCAATGCA
Organism: Bacillus sp. AK031; assembly: GCF_053903065.1. NCBI lineage: Bacteria > Bacillati > Bacillota > Bacilli > Caryophanales > Bacillaceae > Bacillus > Bacillus sp. AK031. Next base: position 419,522 of record NZ_CP096424.1, read on the forward strand.
GGAAGTTGAAGAAGGAAACCTAATGACTGAAATTGACACCAATCGTCCTGATGAAATTGGACAACTGTCTGTCAGCTTCTCCAATATGCTGGAACAGGTAAAAGGAATGATGAGGAAAGTTTCTCAAGTATCTATGCAAGTAACAGATGCCTCTCAAACTCTCGTGGCAAGTTCTGAGGAAAATACTGCTGCTTCTAATGAGGTAGCTGTAACCATGCAGCAGATTGCTTCTGGATCAGGAGAACAAACAAGTTTGCTGGAGAAAAATACATTGGCTACAAACAGTTTAGCGGAAATGATCCGACAAGTAGAGGATCAATCCATCGAAGTTCAGCAGGAATCAGTTAAGTTATCTTCAATATCAGCAGAAGGAATGGATAAGGTTCAGTTACTTCAAAAGCAGTTTGACCGGACTAATGACATGATGAGGGAAATGGTTTCTGCTGTAGGTTCACTTGATGAAAAGTCCAATAATATCAGTAAGATTGTCAATGCCATAAGCGAGATTGCCGGCCAAACAAACTTGCTGGCCCTAAATGCAGCAATAGAGGCAGCACGGGCAGGTGAACAAGGAAAAGGCTTCGCAGTAGTGGCAGATGAAGTAAGAAAACTTGCTGAACAGTCTGAGTCAGCCCTTACTCAAATTGGGGAAATTATCAATCAAATGCAAAGTGAAACAAAACATACAGTCGGATTAATCACCAGAACAAACGAGGTAATGGGTGAACAAGGCAACGCAGTGACAGACACGGAAGGTGCATTCTTTACAATCAATAATGTTATTGAAGCAAATAATAGTAAAATAGCGGAAATTGTCGCATCAATGAAGAGAATGGTCGAGCAAAAAGAAGTGCTTGTGTCCAATGCCACTCATATTACCTCTATCAGCCAGGAAACGGCTGCTGGAACTGAAGAAGTATCTGCGTCGATAGAAGAAACTACTGCTTCAATGGAACAATTGAATAAATTGGCCGAAGAATTAGACTCCCATTCACAAGAAATGAGAAGAGAGTTGAAGAAGTTTATTATTGAATAAAGAAAAGGGCTGTTTTCACCTGGGGTGGCAACAGCCCTTTTTTAAAAACTAGGAGCAGGATATATGAAAAGAAAAGCGTATAAGTCACATATTTTTTGGAGAATCTTCTCTGTATTATTCATTACGATTGTCTTATTATTAAGTTTTGTATATATTGCTTCGAGCCTCATTTTACCAAGAATATCACAACAGCAATTTAAAGAAATGACCGATCTCGCATCAAACCGTTTAGCTGAACAGGCAAATCTATTAGTGGAAAATGCAATGGCAATTGCCGATGGCAGTCAACAAAACGACGAGTTACTGTCAAAAGATATAAATCAGCTTGATCGGGAGTTGAACAAGCTTGTGGATACCTCTCCTTTTTTTGATGGAGGAGCCATCACTGATGAACAGGGTGATGTACTAGTTTCTCGTTATCTAAGTCTGGAAGAATACGGGGAAACGAATTATCTGCCCTATCTAATGCAAATTAGAGAAGGAAACAATGCTTATTTTAGCAATGTATTAACAAGAAAATCCGGCAAAGCCAATTCAGTTATCTTGTTCTCCATGCCCATAGAAAGTGAAAAAGGAGTATTAAAGCGGGTAGTACATCTCTCAATCCATCTTGATAATCAGGGTTTGTTTCAATCTATCTTTAAGGATTTAAATCTTGGAATGGACAGCTATGCCTATATTGTAGATTCTACTGGTAAGCTGATTGCCCACCCTCAAAAAGAAATGCTTGCTGAAGATGTTTCTGATAATCCGGCAGTAATGGAACTGCTGAATAAAAACTCAGGGTATATGTCATTAGTTAATGAGTTTGAAGTAGAAATGTACTCTTCCTATGAATTTATTCCTGGATTAGAATGGGGCGTTGTTGCTCAGGTTCCAAGTGAAACAACACTGCTTGGAACGAAAGAATTCCAGAAAGTACTCTGGGTACTTTCGTTAATAGTTCTTTTCTTACTAACATTGATATCAGCAATTCATGCCATGGCCACGATTAAACCTCTTAGAAAATTATACAAAGCAGTTGATCAAATTGCCAAGGGGAACTTCCAAACCTCGATAGAAGGCATGAATGGTAAAGATGAAATAGGCTTACTCTCCCAACGTTTTAATGAAATGATTAGTTCTCTTCAATCAACAAGAAAATTATTGGCTTCAAATGAAAAATCGCTGAAAACACAGAAGGAATTCCTTCGCAAAATAATAGATAAGAGTCCAAATTCTATCTATATAATGGACTATGAAGGGAAGTATACCTTAGCGAACGAAGCCTACACTGACTTACTGGGCTCAACCCCTAAACAAATTATTGGGAAAACAGAGTCTGATTTCAACTCTAATGCAAAAGAAGTAGAATTATATATGAATATCAATCGTGAAGTCATGGAAAACAAGGAAGAAAGGTTTATACCTGAAGCTGCACTAATAGACAGCCAGGGCAATAAACATTGGATGCAGGTGGTAAAGATTCCGATCATTGAAGATGATGGGATATGTCAATCGGTACTATGCTTTGCTACTAATATAACTGAGCGGATTCTTAATGAGGAAAAGATTAAATTTCATGCTTCACATGATAGTCTAACAAAACTGCCCAATCGATATAAGTTCAAAAAGTGTTTAGACCAGGAAATCGAACTTGCTTCAGAAGATCAGTCTCAAATAGCTGTTCTCTTTATGGACTTGGACAGGTTCAAATATATCAATGATAATTTTGGTCATAACATGGGTGATAAACTATTAAAAGCAGTGAGTGACAGGTTAAAGGAAAATCTTGACGAAAGGGATACCATCTCGCGTCTCGGAGGAGATGAATTTACCGTCATCCTTTCAGGCATTGATGATAAACAGCAGGTAAGCAGTATTGCTTCAAAGTTAATACATGCACTCGCTCAGCCTTATCAAATTGAAGATCAGTCATTTGTTACAACAACAAGTATCGGTGTAAGTATGTACCCTGCTGACGGAGAGGATGTTGAATCCTTGATTAAATATGCTGATACAGCTATGTATCAAGCAAAGAACCAAGGGAAAAACACCTACAGATTCTATCAGCATGAAATGAATTCAATCTTATCAAATAAATTTAAGATAGAAACCTATATGCGCGATGCTCTTAAGAAGGGGGAATTTGCTCTTCATTATCAGCCTAAAATGGATACAAAGACAGGGAAACTCTCTGGAATGGAGGCCCTCCTTCGATGGGAGCAGGAAGAGTTGGGGATGGTTTCTCCTGCCGAATTCATCCCTATTGCTGAAGAGAGCGGGATGATTATTGAAATAGGTGAATGGGTTTTAGAACAAGCTTGTATTCAAAATAAAAAATGGCAGGAAACAGGGTATCCGCCAATTAAGGTGTCTGTTAATCTTTCGGTGTTGCAGATGAAGCATAGCGATATCGTCACAACGGTGAAAAATGTATTAGAAAGCACCGGGTTGGATCCTGTATGGCTGGAACTTGAAATAACAGAGACGGCGATTATGGAGAGCAAACGGTCAGTTGTACGCATCTTAAAGCAGTTAAAGAAAATCGGTGTGTCAATCGCCATTGATGATTTTGGCACGGGATACTCATCATTAAATTACTTAAAACGCTTTCCTGTAGATACACTTAAAATCGACCGCACATTTATACAGGACCTTCTGACTGAACAAGACGATACAGTTATCGCAACAGCTGTCATTTCCATGGCCAGTAAACTCGGTTTGAAAGTAGTTGCTGAAGGCGTAGAAACAGAAGAACAATTGAACTACCTCCATGATTTACATTGCAATGAGGTACAGGGATTTCTGATTAGTCCACCGATTCCTGTGAAAGAATTTGAAATTCTTTTGGAAAAAGAAAGATTATTTTATAAGGGAAGAAAAAATACAGGATAGTGACAGTTGAGTATACCTGAAAAGCTTGTGCCCTTTTGGAATAATGGCACAGGCTTTTTGTTTCATGGTTGGAAATAATTATACATTTCACAAAAAATAAATATTCTGTAACATATGTAATATAAAATTGGGTTTGTTTAAGGGAGTTATATGGTAGATATGTTCCATGTTGAAGTTATTGATATAAGATTTATGCTTATTATTGTGGTAATTGCTATACTTGGTTCTCTTATGGCATTAGATTATTCTACAAAGTCCATATTAACAAAGAAAAAGCACAACCTTTCCAGCCTGTTAATCATTTCCTTCGGTATGGGATTTGGCTTGTGGTGTATCAGTATGATTGGAATAATGGGATCCTATTCTCCTGAAGGTTTCACAAATTTTCATGAAGTACTGTATGTAATTTCTTTCCTTTTCAGTTCGATTGGTTCACTGTTTGGTTTTTATATCATCTCGATTAAAGAAAAGTCTATTTTACAACATTTGATAAGTGGGTGTTTATTTGCTGTAGCAATTGTAACAGCTCAATATATGGGGGTATTTGCCCTTCATGAACAAGGTGATTTGGCCTTCTCCTGGGGACATATTTTCCTCTCATTCATTTTTGCTCTATTAACAGCATTTTCTTTTCTCTACTTTTTACATATTCCCATAAATCATAAGGAACATAAAGGGAAAAGGTTACTGAAAAAATCAGGAAAATCAATCATCATGGGTGGTTCCTTGGCATTGATGCAAGTCTTTGTTTTAAATGGAGCGTATTATTCAACTGAGGCCTCTCCCTGGATGAGCCAAAGGGAAACAATCGATATGATGATTGTTGCCATATATCTGGGAATAGCAGCAACCTTCATATTCATCAGTTTCATTATCGCGATATATGTTGCCAATGAAAGAGCTTTGTACGACAAAAGCATTTCAGATGAAAAATTCAAATCACTTTTTCATTATAATCCGCTTATTGTCCTGGAGCTTAGCAAAACGGGAATCATCAAGGATGTAAACCAATCGTTCCTGGTTAACTTGGGGTATACAAAAGAACAAGTAGTCAATGAAAAGATTTACTGGCTGTTTTCTGTTGAACATAAGGAAGTGATTCAACAATGTATGGAGAATGCTTTATTAAAGGAAGCAAAGGTTACTCAGGAGATGACAATTGTCAAAAAAGATGGTGACTTACTCCCGGTAAAAATGGTGTTTTTACCTATACAACAGTATGCTCACACAATAGGAATCTATTTAATTGCGAGTGACTTATCAGAACGGAATAAAGCCTTATTCAAACAGCATAGTGCTGAAGAAGAGCTGCGGGATATATTGAAAAATCAATTGTGTATCATTACAGTATTCAAAAAGAAAAACAATCGTTTTGTCCATACTTTGATTGATGGAAAGTTATTATATAGAGCAGGCCTGAACCCTGACCAGTTTACAGGGAGATATTTAGAAGATATACCTCTAACAGAAGAGGAGTACGGGTATCACCTTAAACATTATGAAAAAGCGTGGAACGGCAGTGAGGTAACCTATGAAAGCTGCTTTAGAGACAGGACAATTCTAAGTTCATTAATGCCGGTCAAAAAAGGCGGGAAAACGATAGAAGTCGTGAGTACGATTGTTGATATTACAAAGCAGAAAATAGCTGAAAGGGAAATGGTGGCTGCGAAGGAACTTGCAGATAAAGCTAATGATGCTAAATCGCAATTTTTGTCTAAAATGAGCCATGAGCTTAGAACCCCACTTAATGGGGTTCTTGGTTTTACACAAGTCTTAGAGCTGGATGAAGGGCTTACAGAGGTTCAGGCATCACATGTGAAAGAAATATATACGGCAGGCCGTCATTTGCTAAAACTGATTGATTCCGTTCTTGACCTTGCCAGGATTGAATCAGGAAATCTGAAGTTTTCAATCAAGGAAGTTTCATTGAATAAAATACTGCAGCAAAGTATAAGAATGGTTGAACCTGATGCTGCTAATAATGGTATTAAACTAGTGAATAAAGTACCTGAAGATGATTTTAAAGTTAAGGCTGATAGTACAAAGTTAAGGCAAGTGTTCATTAATCTATTAGATAATGCTATTAAGTATAACAGAGTTAATGGAGAAGTTATCATAGAAACTCTCCTTATAAATGAACGAGTATGTGTCGATATAATAGATACAGGGATTGGAATACATGATGAAGAGTTAGAACATGTTGTTAAGCCCTTTTACCGAAGCCCAAGTACGAAATCAACCATTTCTGGTGCTGGAATAGGACTCTCTCTTGTCAAACAAATTATTGATACACTAGATGGCACATTTCATATTGAAAGTGAAGTAGGGAAAGGATCAGTCGTTAGGATTGAATTGCCTTTAATTATCTATGCAGCAGGAGATGATAGTGTAGAGCAAGCAGTTTCATATGTTCCAGATTCTTTAAGGATTTCCCCTTCTACCATTTTATATATTGAAGATAACAGAATGAATCAGCAGCTGCTGGAGAGCCTGTTAAGAAGAGAAAAAGAAAAATTGAATCTGCTCATTGTACCTAATGGCGTCGAAGGAATAAAGACCCTTAGAACACAGCAGATAGATCTCGTGTTGCTGGATATGGATCTTCCGGATATCAGCGGGTTGGACGTCTTGGATATTCTGCGCATACAAGAAAAAAGCGAAATCCCTATTATCGGAGTCAGTGCAAATGCGATGAAAGCTGATATTGACATGGCGCTTTCCAGGGGATTGAATGACTATATTACAAAGCCAATTGATGTGAAAAAACTTTATAAAGTACTTAAACAGCATTTAGAGGGTGAGAAATGACGTTATGAGGAAAATTGTAATAGCTGAAGATGACTTAGCTTCGAGAAAGGTTTTGTCTCTTTTTATTTCAAAAACGGCTGATTATGAAATCGTGGCAGAGGCCGTGAACGGAGAAGAACTTATACGACATTTGATTGTCGAAAAACCGGATATTGCAATTGTCGATATCGGTATGCCTCTGCTTAACGGAATGGAAGCCATAAAATCCTGCAAAGAGTTATTGCCCGACCTTCAGGTGATTTTCTTAACGGGCCATGATGAGTATGCAATGGAAGCATTCGATATAAATGCGGCTGACTATATCATAAAACCTATCGAACGCGGGCGTCTAATTAAAGCTTTAGATCGGGCTTCGCTTCTTGGCTCTGCAGAACAACAAGGAAAGTCTGACAAGAGAGAACAGAACGACAGAAAGCTTGTATTAAAACATTATAATAATTTTTCGATTATTCCTTTTGAGGAAATCATTTTCATAGAGAAAATTGATAGAAAAACATCCATCCATACGAAAGCAAATGTCTATCAAAATACAGAATCACTTTCAGACCTTTTGCAAGAGTTATCCTCCGATTTTATTCAGGCGCATCGTTCCTATATTATCAACATGAAACACCTGAGTAACATTGAAGCCCGAGGGCAATCATACTATGCTTCCTTTTTAAATTATAGTAAAAAGGCAAAAATTTCAAAGCATCATCTTAAAGAGGTCCGGAACAAGTTAAATCATCACTGATATAGGTTACCTTTTAAAACGAGCTTATGCAAAAAGTTGTCAGACGCTGAACAAACCCGACATCAACCTTTGAGTTGTAGTCGGGTTTGTTAATTTTTGAGTGAATCTTTGGATTTCAAAGTGGACATGGCGCTCGCTATGTCCACTTTGCCTATTTTCAGATTCATGGAAGCAAAAGTAGGCATCAGCAGAAATTCTTTAGATTGTTTCTTTGTGCTTAGAGTATAGCGCATGATTCAACTCAGTATGCCTGATTTATACAACACCATCTATGTAATCCTGCCAAATTTGCCTGTGAATCATTTTGTGTCACTTCATTAGGACAAAAGGTCAATCCGTTGTCTAGCCAGCACCTGTCTTACCAGGTAATCAAGGCTGGTTCAACCTTTTCTTACTAAATGTTCTACCGGAACCGAATGGTCCGAGTAATCATCTCTTTTTGATTTCTTCCATCTTCTAATGCTTAGACAACATTATGTTCCTTTCACAAATGCTAAAAGATTTTGGTTTCAAAGCTCTCTAAAGCTAATAAAGGGTGATTGAAGAAGAAGGCAAACGACCTCCTGTGGGAATAGTGGGTCTAGTTCCAGCGCCAGGTCCCTCGGGTTCCGGACCCCTACTACCCAGGAGGCTAACCGATCGCCTTGCGGAATCTTACGGCTGTAGAGGGAATTAACTATTCACTCCAATAACGGGAATCTCAGAAAACAGTATTAGAAAATTAAATTATATTAAAAAACCTTTTTTTATTGAAATTTTTAAAATACCGTCTTAACGGACGGTAAATGCACAGGAATGGACCTATAGTGAGTCTGTAAAACCGAATTTTATTGCCTGAACAGAAATGGACAATCCAGGAAAATATACTTATGATTTACAAGTAAGTTCGTAGGACTTAAGTAGTGTAAAAACTGTATGAAAAGGTTGAGAGGCATGGTAGTTAAAACCAAGGAAACAATAGAATCTTTACTTCCGCCAGGGGTTCATCATGAGTTTCAGCCATTATGGAACCTGAAAAGCTGGAGTGTGTTCGGTTATGAAGGTTTGTTTCGAAGTGAAAGCGATTTGAATCCAGAAGAGGCTTTTTCTCACGCAAGAAGCAACGGGTATCTGTATGAAATGGACACCTATTCTCTGAGAAAGGCAATAGAGACGTTTCCAAATTTCAACACTCAATTCTTGTTTTTGAATGTTTATCCTTCTACAGTTCTTCATAGAGATTTCCAAGGGTTTATTAGGAGTCTCGTAGACGAACATCCAAGAGTAATGGACAAACTTATCCTTGAATTGAACGAAACAAGTGAAGAGGAGTATGTTTGGCATATTCCTGCCTTAAAAGATAGAATTAACTGGCTCCAGGATGTTGGGATCCATATGGCTTTAGACGATCTTGGAAAAGGCGCTGCCTCTTTACAAAAAATAATTGAATTTCAACCTCGCTTCGTAAAGTTGGATCGATACTTTTCTCAGCAGTTGAGTGAATCGATGCAAAAACAAAAGATGGTTGAACTTCTCACTCAATACTGTATTGATGAGAGCATTACTCTCATTATAGAAGGAATTGAAAAGCCTGTAGATTTGGCACTTGCCAAGATGTTGAATGTGCCAATTGGTCAAGGATATTTAATGGGCAGGCCTTCAAAGTTATAAAGCAATTAGAATTCATCAACTAAGAAAAAGGGGAATTGAAAATGCTGTCTAAGTTCCGGAAAATTTCTAAACTATTTAATTTTTTACAGAATGTCAAAATCGGCTGGAAATATGGAATAGCTTTAAGTATTACAGTTGTTCTCTTCTGTATTTCTGCTGTCGTTATTTATACCCAGGTGGGGAATGTGAAGGAAGATCTTGAGACATTGGAAAGAAGAGGGGACAGAGCGATTAAAGTAACTGAAATGGCCTCTATTTTCCGGTCCAAGGATATTCTAATCGTTGATTACATCAATACTTCTGAGCACATATATATACAGCAGTTTGAAGATGAAAGAAAAGCCTACAATACATTGGAAAAAGAACTGAAGGCCAAGATGGATTCAGATAAAGAAAAGAATTTTTTCGAACAAATTGCCGCTAATGATAAAGAGGTTAACGATATCTTCTTGAACGAGATCGTGCCGATCGTAAAAACAGGCACTGAAGAAGAGATTGCGTTCACCAGGCAAAAGGCCCGTCTTTTAAGGATAAAAACGGTTGAAGTATTTGAGGACTTAAGAAATTTAATCAACGAGCAGAGACAAAAAGCGATTCATAAGGCAGAACAAAGTCTGAATCAGTCCATTCTTATTTTAGTTATCTCGATTACTGTATCTGTTATATTGGGTGCAATCATTATGACCGTTGTTAACCGATTAATACAAAGTAACTTAAGAAAAGTAATCGAAATGGCCACAGAGATTTCAGCTGGAAATCTGCAGATAGAAGAAAGTAACTATAAAGGAAAAGACGAGATAGGCGAGCTAAGCAATGCAATGAATAAAATGTTAGCAAGTTTGCGTGAAATGATAGGCGGAATTAATAACGTCTCCGGCACCGTCACAGCCCAGAGTCAACAAATGATGCAATCTTCCACTGAAGTTAAGGCTGCGAGTGAACAGGTAGCGTCTACTATGCAAGAGTTATCTTCAGGGGCTGAGCAGCAAGCATCTACTTCTAACGAAATCGCAATCACAATGGATCGTTTTATAGAAAAGCTTAAGGGCGCCAATGATCAGGGCGGCATTGTCAGCAGTACTGCTGAGGATGTATTAAAGATGACTCATAAAGGAAACGAATACATGGAACAATCAGTGAAACAGATGGCCTCTATTGATGAGATAGTGAGAGAAGCAGTGAAAAAAGTAAAAGGTCTTGACCATCAATCACAGGAAATAACCAAGCTTGTTTCAGTCATCCAGGAAATTGCGGAGCAAACGAACTTGCTGGCATTGAATGCGGCTATTGAAGCGGCACGTGCAGGTGAGCATGGAAGAGGGTTTGCTGTCGTTGCAGATGAAGTGAGAAAGCTTGCAGAACAAGTTTCTTCATCCGTGCTGGATATTACAGGGATTGTTCAAAAGGTTCAATTTGAGTCAAATGATGTGGCAACCTCCCTTGAGAACGGATACGGGCAAGTAGAGGCAGGAACGAAGCAAATACAAGATACGGGCGAGACGTTCAGGGAAATGAACGGAATGGTATCCCAAGTCGTACAACAGATCAATCGTATCACTGAGGATCTTCATAAAATTACAGAAACAGGAGCAGAAATGCACCATTCTATCGCCAATATTGCTTCAGTATCGGAAGAATCTGCAGCAGGAATCGAACAAACATCAGCTTCTTCTCAACAAACATCAGCTTCTATGGAAGAAATTTCACAAAATGTTAATGAGCTTTCTCAATTGGCAGAAAATCTTAATGGACTTGTTGGAAGATTTAGAGTCTAAAGGCAATGCATTCTGAAGGGCAGGGGTAAATTCATGGAAAACGAAGTAATGAAGGCAAGGTTGAAGAGGGCGTTTATGAGTTATGCCAGACGATATAGAAGCTGCCTGAAAAATGGTACAGTTGTTTCTGTCACGCCAGAAACAATTACAAAGCAGGTATTTCAACAGCTTTCCCTGGTTGAAGTGGAAAGAATCATCCAGGATATAGAGGTTATTAGAGACCGAGGTGGAGAAGCCGGGGAATATCTCAAAATGATTGTATATGGATTTCAAGATAACTTAAATGACTCTTCAGAAGTAAATGGGTATTCATCCTACTGATAGTAGGATAAGTTAGAAAGATCAAAACCTTAACATAATACTGCTGTAGACTGACTCAGTAGACAGCAGTATCAAATGAGAATGGAGTGAAAGATATGTCAACAACAGCTGCTGAACCTGTTACAGACTTGCTTAATGGGATGCTGCATTCTATCAATAGTATCGTTCCTATACCATATGAAAAGAAAAGCCCTCAAATGTTGAACAGCCACTTAAACTTAGAGTTTGGTGTTTTAATTGGATACACTGGGGACCTTAAAGGGAAATTGGTATTTAAAGCAGATTCATCAGTCTTCAGCTCAATAGGAGAAGTGATGTTTGGAATGCCGTTAGAAGGAGATATGTTGAGCTCTTTTGCAGGCGAATTAGGCAATATGCTGTCCGGGAGCCTTTGTACCTACTTGTCAGAAAAAGGGACGGTCCTGGATATTACCGCTCCGACCATGATAGAAGGTAATTCCAAGTTATCTGGCTTTGAGAGTGCTATTGAGATTGAGGTTACTTTTGATGGTAAAGGATCGATGTTTTTATACTTATTGAAGGATAAATAAACTGATTGAAAGATAGAGAAAGAAGGATAAAAAAATGGCAAGGATTTTGATTACAGATGATGCTGCATTTATGCGCATGCAGTTGAAGGATATGATCACAAAAGCTGGGCACGAAGTGGTAGGGGAAGCAGAAAATGGAGCCGTTGCCATAGAGAAATATAATGAATTGAAGCCGGATTTGGTTACGATGGATATTACAATGCCGGAAATGAATGGGGTCGAGGCGGTTAAAGGCATCAAAAATATTGATGCAAATGCCACCATCATCATGTGTTCAGCTATGGGGCAGCAAAACATGGTATTGGAAGCGATCCAGGCGGGTGCCAAGGATTTTCTGGTTAAGCCATTTAATGCTGAGCGTCTGGAAGAAGCTTTAAGCAAAGTGTTGTGATTCAATAGTTGATGGGGAAGTTTTAGCGAAGAGTACTTAATATTTTTTCCGGCATGCCGTTCCTGGAGAGAATAACACTGTTTGCTTAACAGGAGGATGGAATGAAGGAAAAACCTTTTAATGCTATAAAGCATACCTACGTTGATTCAATTGGGGTGAGCGAGTACACTGCGTATCATCCCGTTGTGAGATTTTATGAGAATGAACCTTACTGTTATATACCTTCAGAGGAATCACCTACGGGTTTGATTGAATATGACAATGAGAAAGAAGCATTAAGGTGTGCAGAGGATCTATACAAAGATTATTTACAGGGAAAGCTAGAATAGAATAGATGTTAGTATTTTTGCATATGCACGTTTACATGTAAAAGGCGTCTCGACCAAAGTGGACGTCTTTTTTACTTATTGGCTTTGTGAAAGAGTATTTTGGTTTAAGTGTTAACTGGTTTCCGCTTCAGGTGCACGACTCCACGGGACGGACGGGTGATCCTCCCAGGAGTTATGTCCAAGTAGGTACGTAACCTTGGTCTCACCTTTCCCGCTGTTCCCGCAGGAGGTCGCAAACCTTCAGTTCCAATTAACTAGAGCTTTCATTATTCATTAGAGTCATGAGTATCCAAAGTTAGTAAACAAGATTGACCATAATCGGATTGTTTCAATAAAAACTGAATAATGATTTATATTGATATATCAAGGGTTAAAAGATTTTCTTCTTAAATTAAATTACAAAGTATATTACTAAAAAAGCCTACTTATTAGTAATATATTCCACATGCTAGAGCACATTAAGATTTGACAAAACATGTCGATATTATGTGTATAAGAATGTCAGAAAATTTTTTGCATTCTGGCATTAATGTTTTACAGGAGGTATTTCATGAAGTTAAAAAGCTTACAATTCAAACTGACCCTCAGCCTCTCGATTCTTCTGTTTTTCCTAATCGCTATCAGAACGACTATAGTAGGAATAGCAGACCGCTTTTTTAGTGATACATTATTGGTTAATATCCTTTCAGCAGTTGGAACCATTATGATTGGTGCTGCTTTCATTTATTTTCTAATAAATTTTTTCGTTGAAAAGCCGCTGAAAAAGTTAACAGCCATCGCCACTCTTTTCAATGAAAATGATTTTACGCAGCGAGTCGATTTAAAAACGAAAGATCAATTTGAACAAATAGCAAATGTCTTCAACAATTTAGCAGATAATTTGCAGACTCTTATCCAAGAAATTCAAAACACAGGCCATCAGGTTGCTGCCTCATCTCAAGAACTGTCAGCAACCTCAGAGGAAACGACGACAGCCAGCGAACATATTTCAGCTACGATGGGCAATCAGCTTAGTGTCGCAGAAAACCAGGTTGTTCAAGTAGAAGAAAGTAAAAAATCAATTGATGAGCTGGTCGATGATATCAAAATCATTTCCCAAAGTACGAAAACTGTTGAAGTGCTGACGAATTCGGCCTCTGAGAAAACGATTATTGGCAGTGAGGAAATCAAGGTAGCCCTTCAGCAGCTGAATGTGATCAGTGACTCAGTGAAAAATTTATCATCCACCATGCACAGGCTTGGTGATCACTCCAACCAAATCGGCAACATTATCGGAGTAATCACTGGAATATCTGAACAGACCAATTTGCTTGCTCTTAATGCTGCGATAGAAGCCGCGCGGGCAGGGGAACATGGGAAAGGTTTCTCAGTTGTCGCGAGTGAAGTCCGAAAACTGGCCGAAGAATCTTCTGTTTCTTCTCAGAAAATCAGTGAATTGATTCAAGCGATGCAGGCAGAAACCAATGAAGTGTTGAAGACTATGGATACGTCAACAGAGGATGTTACCTCAGGGATTCAAAAAGTCTCTACACTGAACTCAACCTTTGCTGATATCCGTGCTGCGATAGAGCAGCTGGAAGGCGAGATCAAAACAGTTTCTACGAAAACCTATGAGATTGAAAGCAACACCGGCAAAGTGACAGAGTCAGTGGAAGCTGTAAGGGAAGTTGTCTTGAACTCATTGAGCGGCATGGAGGCCGTATCTTCAGCGACAGAAGAGCAACTGGCTTCAACGGAAGAAGTCTCAGCCTCTGCACAATCACTGTCTCATTTGGCAGATAATCTCAATGGGCTTGTTCATAAGTTTAAGGTGTAACCGGGGGCTTGCTTGGCTTGCTTCGTGACAGTCACGCCCCGGAATTTGTCGATAAATGTAAAAACGACTCATCCCTTTGAAGGGCTGAGTCGTTTTTTAGTGTTTTCTGCGGGCAAAGTCGACAAACCGAAACTTGTCGAGCCGGTGCCTTGATTCTGTATATTGAAAGAGAGTCGTATCCTCAAGGTGGACATAATTCTTCACCACAACCACATGATCATAACCGGCCAAGTCAAGAAGGGAACGGTCTTCTTCAGTGCACTCCTCGACAACGATCTCTTTTTTGGCAAAGGAAATTGGAAGCTTCAATTCTTCTTCCAGGTATTCATAGATTGACCTCTCACAGATTTCCTTCGTGAGAAGCGGGACACTCTTTTTTAAAAAGAAATCTTTATCAAGAATGATCCGCTCGCCTTTGATGTTACGGGCACGCACGACTTTCCAAACTTCTTCATCCAGCGGGCAGGCCAGCTGTTTTGCAAGATTCTTATCCGGCATGATCAGGCCGAAATCATAGACGATGGTCTTCGATTCGCCGCCTAGCGACCCCTGTAATTCCTTGAAGCTGACTAGTCCGGAGATAGGGAAGCTCAGCTTCGATACGTCTAACACGAGCGAGCCTTTGCCGCGCAATTTTTGGATGTACCCACGCTGGGAGAGCAGTGTCAGTGCCTTCCGGATTGTTTCCCGGGAGGTTTCATAGATATCTGCCAGTTCGTTTTCAGATGGAAGGGTTTCGTTGGCTGGATAGGTGCCGTCCTGAATTTTATCTGCCAATTCTTGATATATTTGCATATATTTATTGTTTTTTGTCATAATATCACCATCCTTATTTTAACATAGTTAAGGTATTTTCAATAAGAGGTTGAGAGTTTTGGGATTTTTCAGGTAAAATGGAGTTATCGCATATTTTAGAAAAGGGTGAAGGATTTGACTACACAGCTTTGGAAAAAATTCATGATAGGTCTTGGAGTGAGCAGTCTTCTCTTGGCGGGTTGCAATAACAATGAAGGGACAAGCAATGAGAACCAGCCGGAAGAGAACGCTCAAGAACAAACCGAAGAACAGCCAGAGGTAAATCCGCTGGAAGAGCAGAATGCTAAAATATTGAAAGACGCGGGTGCTCTTGAGGAAGCTGAGAATATTCCTGAGGAAGAAAAACAGGCGATTCTGGATGCTTTTAATAAATATATCGAAAGCTTTAATGAAGAAAACGTGGAAGAGTATCTGAGTACCCTTTCCGAAACACCGGTCAACTTTACGATCGAAGATGAAGAAGAAGCTGTAAACAATGTGTTTCAAAAGCTTGATGTAAGAAGAGAAGCTTCCAATGTGAAAATCATCAATTTTCAAGGGAAGAAAGCAGACGTTTACGCTGAGCTGGATGTTACCACAAAGGATCCTAACAGCGACAGACAGGCTGAAACCTCAGGAAAGCAATTGACGATTTTCCAAAAAACTGATGACGGCTGGAAGGTTTCTATGATTACGGCTTTGTTGAATGAAGAGGAAGATGCTGAGGCTGATAGCGAAGAGTAAGGTCAGCTTTTAAGGGAGCACCGGTTTATGCCGGTGTTTTTTTTGTTTTGGTTGCGGTGAGGGAGGAGGGAGGATTAGGGTGGATTGGAGTGCCTGGTACAAAAAGGTGGAGCTGAGCCAGGTACAAAAAGGTGGATTTGAGCCAGGTTCAAAAAGGCGGAGCTGAGCCAGAATCAAAAGGGTGGATTTGAGCCAGGTTCAAAAGGGTGGATTTGAGCCAGGTTCAAAAGGGAGGAAATGAGCCAGGGTCAAAAAGACGGATTTGAGCCAGGCACCTAACACTATAAAAATGGACAAAAATATACCCGCTATCAAAGGCTGTTGGATAGCGGGTACCAGCAGGTTATTTTGTCAATCGGTAAACGATCGATTCATATGGTCTCAACTTGATTAAATCCAGATCCGTCTGACTGTCGTCATAGTTGGAAAGCAGGATTTCACTCTTCCACCCGTCGACTTCAAGTTCGTCATTAGGCAAGTCAAAGACGGTTTTGTTGCCGTAGAAGTTGTTGACGACCAGGAGCTTTTCATTTTCACTGTTTCTTGCATAGGCGAATACGTCGGCGTGTTTTGGGGTCAGCAGTTGATAGTCTCCAGTGGTGATGATGTCGTATTCTTTACGCAGCGAAATTAGCTTTTGGTAATGATAGAATACTGAATCTTTGTCCTGTAAAGCTTTCACAGCGTTGATTTCCGGGTGGTTTTTAGCAACCGGAATCCAAGGTGTGCCGCTCGTAAATCCTGCATTTTGGCTGTCATCCCATTGGACCGGCGTACGTGAGTTGTCGCGCGATTTGTGGCGCAGAATTTCAAGGATTTCCTCTTCCGGTTTTCCTTGTTCTTTTAAAATGTTGAAGATGTTAATGGACTCCACGTCGCGATACTCATCAATGCTGGTGAACTTTGGATTGGTCATTCCGAACTCTTCACCCTGGTAGATATAAGGAGTTCCCTGCATCATATGAATCGTGGTGGCGAGCATTTTTGCGGAAAGGTTTCGATATTCTCCGTCATTTCCATAGCGGGATACAATCCGTGGCTGATCGTGATTACACCAGAAAAGGGCATTCCAGCCGCCGCCTGCGTGCATTTCTCGCTGCCATGTGGAAAGGATGTCTTTTAGCTGTAAAAAGTTGAAGTCTGCGACGGACCATTTTTCGCCATTTGGGTAATCGACTTTTAAATGATGGAAATTGAACGTCATGTTGAGTTCGTTGCGATCAGGGTTAGAGTACTTGATACAGTTCTCGATTGTTGTCGAACTCATTTCTCCGACTGTCATGATGTCATAGTTGGAGAAGACTTCTTTGTTCATTTCGTTCATGAATTCATGGACACGCGGTCCGTCTGTGTAAAATGTTCGTCCGTCTCCAGGCGGCACAGAACCGTCATCATCAGGGAAGTCCTGATTTTTCGAGACGAGATTGATGACATCGAGGCGAAACCCGTCGACGCCTTTATCGAGCCAGAAGCGCATCATGTCATATACCTTGGTGCGCAGCTCTTCATTCTCCCAGTTCAGGTCAGCCTGTGTGACGTCGAACAGGTGGAGGTAATATTGACCGGTTTCTTCGTCATACTGCCAGGCGTTTCCACCGAATTTGGACTGCCAGTTGGTCGGCTCGGACCCGTCTGCCTTGCCGTCTCTCCAGATGTAGTAGTCACGATAAGGGCTATCCTTTGATTTGCGTGATTCGATAAACCATTTATGCTCGGTCGATGTATGGTTGACGACGATGTCCATGATGATCTTGATGCCTTTTTGGTGGGCCTGTGATAAAAGTTCATCAAAGTCTTCCATTGTGCCGTATTCCTCGTGGATGCTGAAATAGTCGGCAATGTCATAGCCATTATCTCGCTGGGGCGACTTATAGATCGGCGTCAGCCAGACGACATCGATACCCAGTTCCTTTAAGTAATCGAGCTTTTCAGTAATGCCTTTAATATCCCCGACACCATTGCCGGATGTATCATTAAAACTCTTCGGATAAATTTGATAAACAACAGATTTCTTCCACCAGGGTTGCTGCTTCTTCATTTATAACACCTGCCAATAATAATTTGGTAATACTTTAGCACATCACCGCAGCATAGGGGACAGTCCCCCTTAGCGCTTTAATGCGGTAGTGTGTGAAGAGGGACTGTCCCTCTTAGTGGTTTAATGTGGTAAAGCAAGGGCTTGTTGATAGTATGGATTGTTTGTTTATTTTTATCTTAGGAAAAAGAGAAGAGCCGCCGTGGGAATTCTCAGCGGCGGTTCTTCTGGATTCTATTTTGATTACTTTGTTTTCATTACTTTTGACAACAGGTATGTCAGTAAAAATGGCAGTAAAAATGCGACAGCCATACCGATGAAGAAAGTCAGCCATTGCTCTACAGGAATCGAAACGAATGCCGGAAGACCGCCGACACCGATAGCAGGGGCAATGACGTCTCCCATCGTGATGATCAAGCCCGCCACCGCTGAACTGATAATTGCTGCGATGAATGGGTATTTGTAACGAAGGTTGACCCCGAACATCGCCGGTTCTGTAATGCCGAGGTAAGCAGAAACCCCGGAAGAAACTGCAAGCCCTTTGAATTTCTCGTTGTTTCGTACAATCATCAGCATAGCTAAAGCTGCAGAGCCCTGGGCAATATTAGACAGTGCAACCATTGGCCACAGGTAAGTACCGCCGATAGAAGCAATCAGCTGAAAATCAACTGCGAGGAATGTATGATGCATCCCCGTGATAACAAGCGGTGCATATAATCCGCCGTAAACCAATCCGCCAATAGCCGGTACAGCATCAAAAATAGCGTTAACACCTTCTACTAACCATCCGCCAAGCGTAAATGTGATTGGCCCGATAATCGTAAAGGCAAGGAATCCTGTGATAAGCAATGCGATTGGTGCAACTGTAAGCAGTTGGAACGCGTCTGGAATACGTTTGCGCAACCAAATTTCAATTTTAGCCAAGAACCAGGAGGCGACAAGGATAGGCAGAACCTGTCCCTGGTAACCGACTTTTTCAACCGTCAACCCAAGCAGGTTCCAGGTAGGGATTTCACCTTCCAGCTGTGCTGAACCGTAACCCCAAGCGTTCAGCAGGTCGGGATGGACAAGCATAAGACCAAGGACGATACCAAACAGCGGGCTTCCGCCAAACCGGTTTACAGCACTCCAGCCGATCAGACCCGGCAGGAATACGAATGCCGTATTGGCAATCAGGTTAATGATCGAGGCGATATCCGCCCATTGCGGAAAGGCTTCAATGATGCTTTGATCGTCAAAGAAAATCCCTTGCTGGGTAAGGACGTTATTAATACCCATCAAAAGACCGGCTGTAACAATCGCCGGCAAAATCGGAATGAAAATATCTGCCAGTGTTTTTACCGCGCGTTGAAGCGGATTCAAGTTTTTCTCGGCAGCATTTTTAACATCCTGTTTCGATGCTGTTTCCATCCCGGTTTCGTCCATCATCATTTGATAAACCTTATCGACAGTCCCCTGTCCGATAACGATTTGGAACTGGCCGTTCGTGGAGAATGACCCTCTCACCAGGTCGATTTCCTCGAGTCGTTCTTTGTCTACAAGGTTCTCATCGTTGAGTACTAGGCGAAGACGAGTGACACAGTGGGTAGCCGTATGGATGTTTTCCTTACCGCCGATCGCTTCAATAATTTCATGTACAGATTCTCTGTTCACGCTCATGCTTGTTCCCTCCCGTTTTGGGGTTTGGAGCCCCTTTATTTAAGCCTTTTGTAAAACTTCAGCGTATATCGAAAAAATTACTTCTGCGGCGAGTTAGAATGTATAAATTCAATTACTAGTCTGTGAAAAATGAAGCAATCTATCCATTTTTCAAATATTCCCCAGCTGCCACAGAATAAACAAAATAACGCTTACATTTTAGTTCGGCTTGTTGTATATACAAGTTATGAACTAATTGTATTCATGTATATACAAGTTGTCAACCTGTTTGGTGCCTGTCACGCCCCGGTTATTGTCGAATCAGATTCAGGGCAAAGCAAAATCCCCAGGAAACTCCTGCCTTTAAGGAGTTTCCTGGGGATTTTTTTATAAGAATTTTCCAATTTATTAATCGACATATTTCGGGGCGTGCCTGTCACGAATCAAATACGCTTAACCGAAATCGCATTCCGCATTTTTTTTAACGCATTTTGTCCTTCTTTATCCCGCTTCATCATAATGCTGACATACAGCGCATCGAAGAGGGAGAGCTGTGCGATCCGTGAAGACAGTGCTTCTGAGCGGTAGTCTGTCTCTTCTGAAACAGTATAGAGAGAAATGTCGGCTTTTTCGCTTAAAGGTGATTTGGCGAAATTGGTAATGGCGATCGTTTTCGCTCCGGTTTCTTTAATGACCTTCATGACTTGAAGCATATCCTTTGTAGAGCCTGAATGGGATATAAAGATGCCGCAGTCTTTTTCAGTCATTTGTGAAGCCGTCATTAATTGAATGTGGCTGTCAGTGGAAGCGTGGACCCTTAATCCTGTGCGGATGAACTTATGATAGGCATCCATTGCCACGATACCGGAGCCGCCGCTGCCGAAGAACTCGATGTTATCCGCAGCCAGCATGGCATCGACGGTTTCCTGGAATTGTGTTTCTTTTAAGACCATTAAGGTATCTTCAATCGTTTTCATGTTGGAACGGAACACTTTTGATGCGATGGTTTGCGGTGTGTCATTTTCTTCGACATTTTCGTGGATATCTCTCATGGGTGTCACGATTTCCGCAGCCAGTGCTATTTTCATGGACTGATAGCCTTTGAATCCGATTCTTTTGCAAAAACGGAAAACAGTCGAATCGGCAACACCAAGATTATCAGCAAGCCCGTTGATAGTGGAATGAATAATATCTGTCGGGTTGTTCAAGATATAATTGGCAATTTTTTTCTCTGTATCACTGAATTGGGGATAGTGGGAGCGGATGCTCGCCAAACAGTGCTGGTGATTCTTCTTCATATCTCACTCTCCTGAAAGGGTTTTCATGGTTTTATTATACTAGAAAATACAGAAAGAAAAAATATTTTTCTGAAATCGCTTGCAAAAAGAAAAATATTTTTTATAATAAGGGTAACGCGAAAATAATTTTCACATGAATATAAAAATGAATCCAACTTGAGGTGTTACACATGCAAATAGGAATGATAGGGTTAGGAAAGATGGGATACCAGCTTTCGCTTAACCTCGCTGATCATAAACATGACGTGGTTGCTTTTGATTTAAACGGAGAAGCGATGAAAAAAATTTCCGCAGAAGGAGTTCAAACGGCTTCTACGATTGAAGAATTGGTTTCGAAGTTAGAAAAACCAAGAACGGTTTGGATGATGGTTCCGGCGGGAGAAGCTACAGAATCTGTCTTTGGACAAGTGCTTCCTTACCTTGAAGAAGGCGACTGCATCATTGACGGTGGAAATGCGCACTACAAAGATTCACTAAGAAGAGACGAGCAGGCTGCGGAAAAGGGCGTTTATTTCTTTGACTGCGGAACGAGCGGCGGGGTAGACGGAGCACGTCACGGCGCTTGTACAATGATCGGCGGGAATGCCGAAGTATTCAAAGAAATCGAGGCGATTTTCGCGGATATCTCAGTTGAAAACGGCTACCTTTACACTGGAAAAGCGGGAAGCGGCCACTTTTTGAAAATGGTCCATAACGGTGTGGAGTACGGCATGATGCAGGCGATTGCTGAAGGCTTTGAGATTTTAGAAAAAAGTCCATTCGATTACGAATACGAAAAGGTTGCGCGTGTCTGGAACAATGGTTCTGTCATCCGCTCATGGTTGATGGAACTGACAGAAAATGCGTTCTCCAAAGACGAGAAGCTGGACGGCATCAAGGGCGTCATGCACTCATCCGGCGAAGGCAAATGGACAGTCGAAACGGCGCTTGACCTGCAGACGGCAGCCCCGGTTATCGCACTGTCACTGATGATGCGCTACCGTTCACTTGAAGACGATACATTTACAGGCAAAGTGGTTGCGGCACTGCGAAATGAGTTCGGCGGCCATGCTGTTGAGAAGAGCGGGAAATAATTTTTCATAAATGGGTGCCTGGTCCAAATCGCGCGATTTGTGCCAGGCACCGCTAAGAAATAAAAAGCAAACGTTTTCAAAATTTCTATTAAACTATAAAACTTTTATGAAGGGCAGGTTTTTTTAATGTCAGATCAAATGTTAATTCTGGTGGCATTAGCTGGTATTTTTCTTCTATTATTCTTAGTCATCAAAACAAAGCTTCATGCTTTTGTTGCCTTGCTGCTGGTCAGTTTGATCGTTGGTATCGCAGCGGGAATGCCTCTTAACGAGGTTGTCTCCTCGATACAAAGCGGTATGGGAGGAACTCTAGGTTTCGTAGCCGTTGTTGTTGGTTTAGGTGCGATGTTCGGCCGTATGCTTGAGGTTTCAGGCGGAGCAGAGCGTTTGGCGCAGACCATGATCAAGAAGTTTGGCCAGGATAAAGCTCAGTGGGGCCTTGGTATCACAGGTTTCCTGGTTGCCATCCCGGTATTCTTCGATGTTGGTTTTATCATCTTGGTTCCAATCGTTTACGGATTGGCTAAGAAAACAGGAAAGTCTCTTTTATACTATGGAATTCCATTGCTTGCCGGTCTTGCGGTAACGCACAGCTTCATCCCGCCAACACCCGGGCCGATCGCTGTTGCTGACCTTTTAGGCGCCGATCTTGGCTGGGTTATCTTATTCGGTTTCCTTGCAGGTATTCCTTCCATGATCATTGCCGGTCCGCTTTTTGCAAAATATATTTCGAAAAAAATCCATGTTGTCGTTCCTGAGTACATGGATGCTGATGAAGAAAAAGTATACGACAAAGACCTTCCAAGCTTCGCGCTTGTAGCGTCACTGATTTTCATTCCATTAGTATTGATTCTGTTGAACACAGTTTCAGGCGTTCTTTTAGAAGAAGGAAACACAATCCGCAGTATCTTAACGTTCCTTGGCCACCCATTTGTTGCGCTAACAATTGCAACACTCATGACGTTTACTTTCTTGGGAACAAAACGCGGGTACACTCGCCAGGAAGTAGCAGATATCGCGACGAAATCTCTTGAGCCTGCCGGCATCATCATCCTTGTAACAGGTGCCGGTGGAGTCTTCAAGCAAGTATTGATCGACTCTGGTGTAGGACAGGTTCTTGGTGATATGATGGCAGGATCCGCTCTGCCGCCGCTTGTGCTGGCGTTCTTGATTGCAACAGTTGTCCGTGTAGCCCAGGGTTCTGCGACAGTATCCATGGTTACAGCAGCTGGCCTGATGTCACCGCTGATTGCGACACTTGGACTTGAAGGGCCGATTCTTGGCCTGATGGTTATTTCAATTGCGGCTGGTGCGACAGTATTCTCACACGTTAACGACTCAGGCTTCTGGCTCGTGAACCGTTACTTCGGTCTGGATGTTAAAGACACATTGAAAACGTGGACAGTGATGGAAACACTGATCGGTTTCGTCGGTTTCGGAGTGGCGATTATTCTATCATTCTTTGTAGCATAATATATTCAATTCAATGAAAGGAAGGGCGTTTTTTCGCCTCTTCCTTTTCTGCGTACGGGAGGACTTATAACTATGGCTAATTATTATATGGGTGTCGATATAGGGACAACGAGCACCAAGGCAGTTGTTTTTGATAAAAACGGACAGGCGGTGAGCCGTTTCGGAGTCGAATATCCGCTTTATACCCCGGTGCCTGGTACAGCGGAACAGAATCCGGAAGAAATTTTTCAGGCAGTCCTGACTGTCATAAAAGAAAGCATGGTTACTGGAGGGGTAAGCGGGGAGGATATCCGCTTTGTTTCCTTCAGTTCAGCGATGCACAGTTTAATCGTGGTCGACGGCGAAGGCCAGCCACTGACAAATTCAATTACATGGGCAGATAATCGCAGTGCTGCCTGGGCGGATAAAATAAAAAATGAATTGAACGGACATGAGATTTATTTGCGGACGGGAACACCAATCCATCCGATGTCTCCGCTTGTGAAGCTTGCCTGGTTAAAAGACGAGCAGCCTGAACTATTGGCCGCTGAGAACAAAGTAATCGGGATCAAGGAATTTGTCTTTCACCGTCTGTTTGGCGAGTATGTCGTGGATTACTCGATCGCTTCTGCAATGGGGATGTTCCACTTGGAGAATCTGGATTGGGATCGGGAGGCACTTGAGGTTGCGGGTGTGACGGCAGACCAGCTTCCGCGGCCAGTGTCGACAACAGAATCTTTGATTGGCTTGAAGGCGGAGTATGCGAAAATGATGGGGCTGCCGGAAGGAGTTCCATTCATTGTCGGCGCCAGTGACGGGGTGTTATCAAACCTTGGAGTGAATGCGATCAAGCCGGGAGTTGTAGCTGTAACGATCGGAACTAGCGGTGCGATTCGTGCGGTGACGGACCGTCCGGTGACAGATCCGAAAGGCAGGATCTTCTGTTATGCTTTGACGGAAAACCACTGGGTGATCGGCGGGCCGGTCAACAACGGCGGCATGATCTTCCGCTGGGTGCGCGATGAACTGGCATGGGCAGAAGTCGAAGTGGCGAAGCGCCTTGGCAAAGATCCGTATGAAGTACTGACGGATATTGCGGAAAAAATTCCTGCCGGAGCGAATGGTTTGCTGTTCCACCCATATATGGCCGGAGAAAGAGCGCCGTTGTGGAACGCCAATGCCCGCGGGTCGTTCTTCGGGCTCGGCATGCACCATAAGAAAGAGCATATGGTCAGAGCGGTCCTTGAAGGGATCGTCATGAATCTGTACAGTGTGCTGCTTGCGCTTGAGGAACTGATCGGCACGCCGACGAAAATCCAGGCAACCGGCGGATTTGCCCGTTCAACGCTGTGGAGACAGATGCTGGCCGATATTTTCGATGGAGAAGTAAGTGTGCCGGAAAGCTTCGAAAGCTCCTGCCTGGGTGCGGTGGTACTAGGAATGTACGGACAAGGAGAAATAGACTCCTTCGATGTAGTAGAGGACATGGTCGGATCCGTCCATTCACATCAGCCGAACCGCGAAGCATCCGAGATCTACCGCGAACTGATGCCAATCTTCATCAGAATTCCAAGACTGCTCGAAAGCGAATACAAAGCCATCTCAGAATTCCAGCGTAAACACAAATAACCTATTGAGGGCCAGCCTCCTTTGCTGCTTTAAAGCACCAAAAAGGCCAGGCCCTCTTCGTGCTTTAAAGGATTAAAGTGCTCTTTGCAAATCTTTTGAAAAATTTTAAGAAAGTTTGAAAATGCTATGAAAATTTTGTGAATATTGTCGAAATAAAAAGTAAGAGAATTTCGAGAAGTATCTTCTTTAGTCAAGAGTGAGTCTGCTCTATACTGAAAGTAGTCCTAATTTCATAGTTCAAAATTCATAATTGAGGGGTCGAGAGATGAAAAAACTAGGGAGCAAGTTGAAGCGGAAAACTAAAAGTCCGGGGGAGAAAGTCCAGAAAGCTAAGAAACCAAAGAAGGCTTCTGGAATCAATTTTTGGAAAAATATGAAGATTGGTCAGAAATACATAACGGCGTTAAGTGTGACAATCGTCCTTTTCCTGATTTCATCTGTATTGATTTTTGTCCAGTACAATAAAATCCAGGAAAATATTGAACATGTGGATACAAGCAATGTCCGCTCGGTCAAACTGACGGAGATGGGTAGTATATTCAGGGATAAAGCGTTATTGCTTCAACGATATGCGAATGAACAGAGTCCACAGATTCTGGAAGACTATAACATCCAGGAAGAAAAATTCATAAATTTCACACAAGAACTTACTTCACAAATGAATACCAAACAAGAGAAGGAATTATTTAGTTTTATCATTGAGAGTGACAAAGAGTTAAATACTCTGTTCCATGATGAAGTCGTGCCAAGTGTCGATAAGAATTCGACGGTTCTTCTTGATACAACATTGAAAAAAGCGGGAATCATCGCTCCGAATACAGTGAAGAAGCTTTATGAGCTTCGTACCATCGTCATGAGTGAAAAAGATACTGCTCTTGAAGAGGCATACAGCGGGATTGCTGAAAGCAAAATGATCATGATTGCTGCGATTATCGTTTCATCTATCCTTGGTATCGCAACGCTGCTTATTATCAACCGCATGATTTCCAGTAGTTTGAACAGGGTTGTCAAAACAGCGAATGCGATTTCAGAGGGCAAGCTGAATGCAGATGAACTCACATACCTAGGAAAAGATGAAGTCGGCCAGCTGAGCTTGGCTATCAATAATATGAAAAACAACCTTTCCACAATGGTTAAAGATATGAGAAAGGTTTCTGAAACAGTGTCCGAACAAAGTGCCGCACTGACTCAATCTTCTTTGGAAGTGAGAGAAGGAAGTTCACAAGTTGCGGTAACGATGCAGGATCTTTCAGCTGGTGCCGATCAGCAGGCTAACTCTGCTTCAGAATTGAATGAGATGATGGCACTATTTACACAAGCCATCGAAGAATCCAACCACTTTGGTAAAGAAGTCAGCGACTCTTCGAGGGTGGTACTTTCAAAAGCAGAGGAAGGCTCAACATTGATGGCAGCATCAGTGGATCAAATGAAGAAGATTTATACAGTTGTCGAAACATCTGTTGAAAAAGTAGAAACGTTAAAAACTCGTTCTAACGAAATCTCGAGTCTGGTAAGCGTCATCCAAGGGATCGCTGACCAAACGAACTTGTTGGCATTAAATGCAGCGATTGAAGCAGCACGTGCCGGCGAAAGCGGAAAAGGATTCGCGGTTGTTGCGGAGGAAGTCAGAAAGCTGGCTGTCCAGGTATCTCAGTCACTTGAAGGAATCTCGAAAGTCGTTCACGGCATTCAAAATGAGTCAAACACAATTGCGGCTGCATTGAATGACGGATACACAGAAGTACGTACAGGTACAGAAAGCATTGAAAAAACGAAAGAAAGCCTGACTGCACTAGGCGATCAGATATCTTCAATGGTCAGCAACATTGACCGAATTTCAAACAACCTTGTTGAGATTAACAGCAAAGGCTCAGAAATGAACCAATCCATCGAAAATATTGCTTCTATTTCTGAAGAATCTGCAGCAGGTGTTGAACAAACATCCGCGACAGTTCAGCAATCTACAAGTGTAATGGAAGAAGTTGCCCGCAATGCGGAAGGCTTGAATGACCTTGCAGACAAGTTGAATGTCTTGATTCATAAGTTTGAAGTTTAATTGAAAGTTATTGGAAGAACCGGCAGCGATATGTTGCCGGTTCTTTTTGTATTTAGTGAGGGTAGAAAGAACGCTCTGAAAAAAAACGAATATTGGGGAAACTATTGTTATATCAGCATTAATATCTCTTAATCAAACGTTTGATTAAGAGATATTAAGCAGTCCTTTGTTACTGACATGGCTGCTATTTCGTATAATCTCCAGCTTGTAATGTTGAACGCCCGGAGTCGCGCAACCTGGAGCGGAAATCAGGTGACGCTATTATCAAGATACATATCAACAACAACTTTCTTAAATTCAGCCATTCAGAATTTTTTTCATATGAATAAAAAAGGAAGTCATTTTCTTCTAAATATTGTATTATGATAGGTATTGATTTGTATCTGAAGAAAGAAGGAATAACCATGCTCAGATTATATACGGCACTCATTTCCCTCAGCCTGATTTGGGGGCTTTCATTTGTTTTTATAAAATTAATCGTCGATCCTGCCGGTGTCTGGGGGACGACTTTTCTACGATGCTCTGCAGGAGTACTGGTGCTGCTGCCTTTATTCATCCGCAACCGAATGAAAAAGGAAAAAGCACCGCTGCCAATTGGCAAGCTTCTTATTGTTGGCTTAGTCAATGCCGGAATTCCATGGTCACTAATTGCTTGGAGTGAAACACAGATTAACAGCAATACAGCTTCCATCCTCAATGCAACGACTCCATTGTGGACAGCTTTGATCGGATTCGCGATTTTCTCAGTTGTACTGACCGGTTTTCAATGGATTGGGATACTGGTTGGATTTCTGGGGATTCTGGTGCTGATGGACTTTCAGGTCGCCGGATTGTTCACCTCAAACTTCATCGGAATCGGAACGATGCTGCTGGCGACCATCTGCTACGGTTTTGCCGGCCAGTATACAAGGAGGGCATTGCAGGGAGTCAGTATGGTGGCGATCTCCACCTTCCAGCTGCTCGTCGGAATGGCGACAGGATTGGTCGGCATGCTGTTTACAAGAGGGATCGAATGGGGAGCGTTGTTAGATCCGAAAATCATCCTTGCGATTATCGGACTTGGTTGCTTTGGTTCAGGGGTTGCCGCATTACTGTTCTTCTATGTCCTGACAAAAGGAAGCCCGGAATTCGCTTCAACCGTCACATACCTGATCCCGGCCTCCGCGATGATTTGGGGATTTGTCCTTCTCGGGGAACCAATCACCTCAAATCTTATCCTTGGATTAGCCATCATCTTTGCCGGAGTCTTCCTGTCATCAAGAAAAGGAAAGAAACGCGAAACATTGGCCAAACCCTTGGTGAATTAACGATGACTACCTATTAATCAAACGTTTGATTAATAGATATTAATCCTTTACCCCGCTGAAAGGGCCAGGCCCCTATCGCGCTTTAAAGCGCCAAAGGGGCCTGGCCCTTTCAGTGCTTTAGAGCGGTAAAGAGGTTTTTTCAGGATAGTGATGCAAATCGTTTCCTTTTCATATAAAATGTTATCTATACATAAAAATGAAGTAGACAAGTTGTCGGCTCGCCCGATAAATATAATTTAAGGCAGGTTATGTAATGAAAACAGCAATTGTGACGGATAGTACAGCCTATATCCCCCAAGAATTGCGCGATAGATATAACATACATATGATACCCCTGAGTGTGATCCTCGGCGGTGAGACATACCGCGAAGAGATTGATATATCGGCAAGTGGTTTTTACGAAGAAGTCAGGAATGAAGACAAGCTTCCAACCACTTCTCAGCCTTCACTCGGCAGTTTCGTAGAGCTCTATGAAAAACTGGCAAAGGATTACGATGCCGTCATTTCCATCCATCTTTCGAGCGGAATCAGCGGTACTTACCAGGGGGCAATCCAGGCAGGAGACATGGTTGAAGGAATCAAGGTTTATCCTTTCGACTCCGAAATCAGCTGTATGGTGCAGGGGTTCTACCCAATCTACGCTGCTCAACTGGCAAGCGAAGGAACAGCACCCGAAACCATCATTGAAAAACTCAATGAAATGAAGACGACGGTTCACGCGTATTTCATGGTAGACGATTTGGCCCATCTCCAACGCGGAGGACGCTTATCAGCGGCACAGGCAATCATCGGAAGCCTTCTGCAAGTAAAACCGCTCCTTCACTTTGAAGAAAAAGTCATCGTCCCGTTTGAAAAGATCCGCACCCGCAAAAAAGCGATGAAGCGAATAGCCGATCTGCTTCAAAAAGAAATCGATAAAGGCTATCCCATGCAGGTTGTCATCATCCACGCCAACCGTGAAGAAGAGGCAGTGAAATGGAAAGAGGAATTACAGGAAAAACACCCTGACACTGACTTTTCCATCAGCTACTTCGGCCCGGTAATCGGAACCCACCTTGGAGAAGGATCAATGGGGATGGGTTGGTCGAGAAAGTTTTGATCCCCCGACTTACCTTATTGAATTAGGGCAGTCCAAGCTGAAAGGTGCTTTTACCCAATCTAAACAAAAGAAAAGAGTGCCGAAGTAACAGTATTCTGGGGTTTTACTTTAAAAACTATTTTCCTTATAGACCTTCTTATTAAAAAATGAAGGCTTTAAAAAAATATAAGCAACTTGATTTTTGGCTCATATCCTTACGTTTCGTATTTTAATAATTTCATCCTTTGTCTCTCCCAATAAGGGCTAATCCAACTAAAAATTTATGTGTCTTGGCCGATATTTATAACATGGGGGTGTACATATGGAAGTTTCTTTTTCGCTAAGTAAAGCTCAAGCAGCATTAGGACAAAAAGTTAGTCTTGCTGTAACAAAGAAAGCGCTGGATATGACTGAACAGAAGAATCAACAAACAGTTGAAATGCTAAAAGCTTCTCATCCTACGCTCGGTAAGTCAATTGATTTAAAAGGATAGTCCTTTTAGTGCACTCTGTTAGGAGTGCACTTTTCTAACCATGTGAGCAGACCTCTCCCAATAGCTCTTCAAATCATTAATTTATTTGAACGGAAGCATGTGTTTCAAATTCGTCAATTCCCCAGCAAGCTCACCGACAGCCGCAAGCTCCTCAGCTCCTTCAAGGACGTATTCGGGCGACATCATTTCTTCCGTCAGCCTCATATCAAGCAGCAATGTCCCTTGGTCATCAAACAACTCAATGAACAGCGCATCCTGATTGAAGGTTTCCATCGCCAGCAGCTCATTGATGGCAACTCTTCTTCTGTCACCCGATGCATCCTCAATGTAATACTTCGCATCTATTTTTAGCATAGCCATCATCTCGGTCCATGCCTTACCAAGATCTTCAATTTGTTCCGGAGTCAGTCCTGACTCGGGGTCCAATGCCAGATAAGGCTCAAGACGTGAAGAAATCGCCTCCATCTGCGACTCCAGCGCCGTCTCATCCAACGCCATCAAATGGTTGAAGAATGCATCAACTTCATTCTCCGTCAATCCCATCGTCGCCAGGAAATCCTCTGCTTCCTCCATATACTCATCATGGTTTTGATAGAAATCAACCGAAAGGTCCAAGTCTTCCACAAACCAGTAATCATCAACTGTTTCCCCGAATCCTGCCAGGAGCGTATCGAGTTCTGCACGCGTCATTTCGTAATCTGCTAAAAGCTGGACAAGCGTCTCGTCAGTCAGAGGGGTTCCCATCATGACCCGAAGTTCCTCAACCGTGTCAAAGTCATCGAGTGTAAGCTCATAGTAATCCAGGTATTCAGTCAGGTCCTCCGGGGTCCACCCCAATTCGCTCAGCAGCTGGTTGATATCCTCTTGAGGAGGAGCTGCATAGGCAGTAAGAGAAGTTGAAAGGAAAATAAGAGCTGTCAAAATTGCAAGTAATCTTTTCATGAAAAAGCCTCCATCATTTGAAATGTTTTCCTAGCTATTATGTGAAAAATAAAAGGAATCATTCATGCGGTAGAGAATATATAGAAGGAAAAGGAGTGATGTGTTTGAAATTCAACTATTCGCGAGAAAAAATAATACCCGATATCCTGTCTGCCGATTCTTCCGGACCCTCTAAGCGGATTTCCGATCTAACCCAAATCCCCCAACCCCAACTCAACCCCTCTTTCAACATGGACCCCCAATTACAGCACCTGCTGGAAGGAAAAGCCCTCCTCATTGATGAAATCCCACAATCCTTAAATGAAATCCAAACACACTATGAAAACGGCTATATAAAATATGGAAAAGGATTAGAACTCACAAAGGACAAGCCCCAATGCAACCGGTGCGGCAACAATGACGTATCCCTATTCGCCGAATTTCCCTGCAGCCGCTGCAACGAGCAGTGCCTGTACTGCCGCAACTGCATCATGATGGGGCGGGTATCCCAATGTTCACCCCTTCTCGAGTGGAATGGGCCCAACCAACAACAAAACATCCATAGCTTTAGGTGGGAAGGGACCCTGTCACAAGGCCAGCAAACCGCTTCAGATAAAGTAAAAGAAGCCATCCGGAATGACGGAGATCTCCTCGTCTGGGCAGTTTGTGGAGCCGGGAAAACAGAGGTCCTTTTTCAAGGCATCCATGAAGCACTGAAGGCAGGAAAAAGAATCTGTATCGCCGCCCCCCGGACAGATGTCATCCTCGAACTGGCTCCACGCCTGCAAAAAGTATTTCCAGATGCTGATCCGATAGCCCTTTATGGAGGGAGCGCTGACCGCGACAAGTATTCACAGCTCGTCCTCACCACCGCCCACCAGCTTTACCGCTATAAAGAGGCCTTCGACGCCGTCATAGTCGATGAAGTCGACGCGTTTCCCTACTCCTATGATGAAACCCTGCAATTTGCCGTTGAAAAAGCAAGAAAGCCAAAGTCTGCTCTCATTTATCTCACCGCCACCCCAAACAGAAAACTCCAAAGTGAATGCAGGCTCGGTAAAAGAAATTTCGTCACCATTCCGGCCAGGTATCACAGGCATCCACTGCCAATACCTTCGATGACATGGATCGGCAATTGGAAAAAAGGAGTGGAAAAAGGGCATCTCCCATACGCACTAAAACTTTGGACAGAAACAAGAATCAACGAAAACAAACAGGCACTCATATTCCTTCCGAACATCAAGACCATGAACCAAATCCTGCCCCTTTTTCAAAAACTTCACACCGATATCCTTTCCGTCCATGCAGAAGACCCGGAGCGTAAAGAAAAAGTCGAAAAGATGAGAAAAGGAGAGGTTCCCATTTTACTGACGACAACCATTCTGGAGAGGGGCGTCACCATTCCGAATATCGATGCAGCTGTTATGGGAGCGGAAGAAGAGATTTTTACCGAGAGCGCCCTCGTTCAAGTCGCCGGCCGGGTCGGGAGGAACGCAAAACATCCAAAGGGAGACATCACCTTTTTTCATTACGGAAAGACGCTCGAGATGTTGAAAGCAATCCGCCATATAGAATCCATGAATTCGGCAGGAACGAAAAGGGGGCTGCTGGACTCGTGAATGAAAATTGCCTGGATTGCCACAGTGAAATCGACTATCCCTTAACATGGAATTCCTTTATCTTTCCCCCTGAAGAACAATGGCTGTGTCATAAATGTTCCTTGCAGCTGCATCCTGTTATTGGGGAGAGATGCCTGGTTTGTTCGCGGCCTCTTTCTCTGCTGCAGCCTGAGTTTATAAACGAAAACAAATGCCTGGACTGCGTCCGATGGGAAGAAGCCCCCGACTGGACGCGAATCCTGTCCAAAAACACATCCCTATTTTTATATAATGATTATTTAAAAGAGTACCTTGCGCGCTTTAAGTACCGAGGTGACTATCTGCTCGCAAAAGCATTTTCCCCGGTCATCAAGCAGGTAACAAGGGATCTCCAATATGATATCATCATACCCATCCCCCTTAGCCTGGAACGTCTCCAGGAACGGGGATTCAACCAGTCGGAAGCACTGGCAAATGAAGCAGGTTTCCAAACAGAAAACCTCCTCACGAGAACTCACTCCGAAAAACAGTCGAAAAAATCCCGCCAGGAACGTATTCATAGTAAGGGGATATTTGAAGTGCACCCTGAGAAAGCATCCCACATCCAAAGCAAAACAATCCTCATAATCGACGACATCTACACAACCGGCACCACTCTCCGCCAGGCGGCAAAGCAGCTGAAATATGCCGGTGCCAAAAAAGTAACTTCCCTAACCCTGGCAAGGGGCTGATTAGGCTAAACAGATACTAATAACTGCCGATATAAAAACTAGAGGAACTTTCGAGAGGAGCAAGAAACATGTCAGATTTACTAAATTGTCCAGAATGCGGTGGATTATTTGTTAAGAATATGTTCAAAGATACATGTGATAAATGTTATAGAGAAGAAGAAAAAATGTTTGAAGAGGTTTATGGTTTCTTAAGGAAACGTGAAAACCGTGCAGCTTCCATTGAGCGTGTAGTAGAGGTAACTGGGGTAAAAGAGAAGTTGATTCATAAGTGGGTGCGGAAAAGAAGGCTTCAGCCGACACATTTCCCTAATATGGGTTATCCATGTGATAATTGCGGTAAGATTATATCAAAAAGCAAATTATGTGAAACGTGCTCTGACGGCATTAAACAAGACCTTAAAACTTTCTCCGCACAAGAAGAATGGCGAGAGAAACAAAAGCAAAATCAACAAGCAACTTATCTTTCCGGGAATGCCCGAAACAATAAATAGGAAATAACGACCATTAGTTTTAACTAAACAAACATATTGAGTATCCGATATAATGAATAGAAATAACTTGATCGGAACGAAAGCGAGGGAAATACAATGAAAATCAACAATATTGGTGCTTCGGGTGTAAATCCCTATAAGAAACAGCTGAACAAGTTAGACCAACTTTCTAAACCTGGTCAGCCAAAAGCCGATAAGGTGGAGATATCTACATCAGCCAAGGAAATGCAGGAATCTTTACGAATTCCGAAAGAACGCCAGGCAAAAGTGGATGAACTAAAAATTTCAGTGGAAAACGGAAATTATAGAGTTAACTCCCAGGAAGTAGCAAAAAGCATTTTGAAATTTTATAAAGGGTAACCAATAAGACGAGCGGTAGAAAACAACTATGAGGACTTCAATGGAGTGTGAATTTTAATATGCAAGTTATTAATACTATGAAAATTTCATCCGCCAGTAATGGAATAAAATCTCTTTCTTTTAATGAAGGGGACGTATCTTCTGCGCTCGTCAAAGAAAAGTTGCCAAATCAAGAGGCAGTCTTAAATATAAGAGGCAACGATGTGAAAATGAAGCTTCAAGGTGATTATTCCGCAAATGATAGAGTGACTATTGAAGTCAAAGACCCCAAAAGTTCACCACCAGCAGGGAGGGTGTTGGAAAGAAACCCTCTTCCTGCGGCCACCCAATATACTAACTCCGCAGAGAAATCAGTAAAAATCGTTCACGACGGGCATTCTTCCCCACAAATAAAGCAGGCAGTGGAACTGCTTACCAGTAAAGGAACAAAGCTCAATAATGAATCCCTGCAGCAACTGAAAAGTTATATGGGGGAAGTAAACAGAACCTCCTCCCAGAAGCTTGAAACCATTCATATGATGGCTGTCAAACGGTTGGAGATCACACCTGCAAACCTGAGAGCGGTGGATCAATCACTGCACGGAGAGGGCGTCAGCAGATCATTGGATCAGCTATTAAAAGCAGCAGATCCTAACTTTAGTTGGAGTGAAATAAGAAAGACACTAGAGAATAGCAGGTCCTCTTCTGTTGATAGGGAACAGCCATCCAGAAACTTGAACCAACTCTACCAAAAAGCCCAAGCCATGTTAAAAGCGGGTTCGACCACTTTAACGGAAATTGAACAAATCGCCCAAACAGGAAAACGTATTGATAATGCCATTGGTCAGAGGCTGGATCAAGCACTGAAATTATTGAAAAACACAGGATTATCCAAAGAAACTGAGCTCCTTTTACGCATGAAGCAGTCGGTTGAACAAATGGCGGGAACTGGAGAGTTACTTAACCAGTTGGACCGTTTGTTGAGCAAGGGGACGCTTTCCGGTGAGGCAGAAGGTCTGTTAAGAGATGTAGGAAAGCTTTTGAGTATTAAGGGTGACCTTGCCTCGAAAGTGGAAGGGCTTTTGTTACAAACAACAGGTGACAGCGTCGGAGATTCTGACTCCTTTCCCCTACAAAGATTAGTCCAAAGTCAATTGAAGATGGTACAAAGGGAACCTCAATTCACGAAGATTATGGAATCTTTGAAAATGGAACTTTCTACTTCAGGGGTTGATGAAATCCAGAGCAATTCTTTACAAAATGCGATAGGGAAGGCGGACGCATTGTTCCAAGGCGGAAAAGAGCTGGCGGCAAGACAGGAACTGTTAAATACTCTTTCTGAATTGGAGAAAAGTACAAATCCCATACCACTACCAAATAAAGAAGCTCAAGTTCAGGCTGAAACTTACAGCTTGAACGATGAAATGTTATCCATGATTCCGATGCAATCAAAAGATGTAATCGTTAGTACTATTACCACGAAACTCTCGCAGATGGCAATAGATTTTAAAGCATTAAAAAGAGATATAGGCAGAAACTTGGATTCAATTTCGCAAATCATCCAACAATCCAAATCCCGTGCCGCTGTTACTGCACGACCTATGCTAGAAACGACAATCAAGCAGCTTGACCAGGCGATAATGAAGAGTGACATTATGCTTTATGCCGACATGAAGACGGAAAAGAGCTTGATGAATGCCAGTTCTCAGTTGGCTGAAGCGAAAAAATTGCTCTCTAGAGGAGATCACTCCAGTGCACACAAAATCGTTCAAGAAGTGAAGGGCAATATGGAAAAGTTGATATTTAAACCATCTGATGTAAGGGTGAAACATTTTGTTTCACAAGAAGTTCTTCGTTATGACTCGGCTCCTCTTACAAGTAAGATAGGGCAGTCAGTTAGCCAATCAATTCAATCATTCTCCCATGAACCTTCTTCAAGACATGCTTATGAGTTTGTCAGAAGCATGGGCCATACATTTGAATCAGAGCAGGCCCAATCGCTAGTCAGTTCTGGAAGGGCAAAAGAGGACCTTCACCTTTCGTTAAAAAATATCCTAATGAAATTCAATCAGTCCGATATGGAGATGCAGGGAACAACTAAAGCAGATACGCTTCTACAAAATCTAACCGGTCAGCAGTTGATGAGTAAAAATGATGCATCTGGACTGCAGAACATGATGTTTACCCTTCCTCTCCTATTGCAGGATAAGGTGGAAGATGTAAAAGTCTATGTCAATTCAAAAAATGAACAACAAAAAGTAGACTGGGAGAATTGCAGTTTGTTCTTTTTGATAGAAACCAGGAAACTGGGTGAAGTGGGAATTGCTTTGAATGCGGCAGACCGCGTTTTGTCTGTTCAGATTAAAAATGATCAAGAGGGTTTTAAAGAAAAAATGGAGCCGGTAACTAATATAGCAAAATCGCGGCTGGAGGAAATCGGCTATACAATCGGTAGTTTGAAATTCACTCCTTTAAATAAATCGACAGAACCTAACGAAATAGATACAGCCAGTACTGACAACAAGGGCAGTCACTTGGCGAAGGTTACAGAGAAAGGATATGACTTTACGGTATGATGAGTCATTATTACAATCAAAAAAAACGCCGAGCAGTCAATGGGCCAACTGCTGCAGTCATTCGCTATGATGAATCGGAAGGAAAAGGTCCCCAGGTAGTTGCTCAAGGGTCAGGCCTTCTGGCAACAAAGATTATGGAACTGGCAAAGGAACATAACATTACTATGCAGGAGGATTCAAGCCTTGTCCAGAATCTCCTGGATATCGATTTAGGAGATAATATACCACCCCAATTGTATTCGGTCATCGCTGAAATTTTACTTTTAATTGAAGAGATGGAGAATCAATATTAAACAACGAGTGAAGCGGTCGATATAAGAGAGGGAGGTAATGAATATGGATTTGCTTACAAAAGAGTTTATCTACCAGAAATCATCGCAGGAAATCACTGCGTTATTATATGAAGCATTGCTGACAAATATCCAGGGTGCGATGGATGACCTGCAGAAAAATAGATTAATAGAATCTAACACTAAGCTGCAAAAATCTAATGATATATTAGAAAGGCTGGGTGCAGGCCTCAATTATGAAGCTGGCATCATCGCTGATCAATTAGATGCGCTGTATAACTACATGGCTGATGTTCTTATAAAGGCAAACGCCACAAAAGATCTAACTCTTCTGGATGAAGTAAGAAGCATTGCAGGAGAACTGTCTGGCGCTTGGAGAGAAACGCTCACTAATAAACAAAAAAATGGTTTACATAAACCAAACAAAAAAACGAATGCCTATGAGAGAAATGTCATGGTATATGAACAAGAATCTACTATTGTGGAAGCGGGGAAATAACAGATGAGAATCAATCATAATATTCAGGCGCTGAATGCCTACCGAAACCTATCACAAACAATGGGCCAGACTTCAAAGAGCTTAGAAAAGCTTTCATCCGGTTTGAGGATTAATCGTGCGGCTGATGATGCTGCCGGTCTTGCCATCTCCGAAAAAATGCGTTCTCAAATCCGCGGCTTGGATACGGCAGAAAGAAACTCACTGGATGCCATTTCCCTGATTCAAACAGGTGAAGGGGCATTGAATCAGACTCATGAAATCCTTCAGAGAATGAGAGAGCTTTCCGTTCAGGCGGCAAATGGGACATTAGAAGATAATGACCGTAAAGCGATCCAAAATGAAATCGACCAATTGACATTTGAAATCGACCGTATTGCGGATACCACACAATTCAACCAAAAGAAACTGTTTAGCGGTGATGACCAGGGAACTGCTTTTGCAGAACCTAGTCTTGATGAAGTGGCTTATTCTGGGAATGGAACATGGGAAGGCGTTGTAACAGCCGAGCCAACTAAGCCTGCGGAGATGATGATTGAGTTTCCGATAGAGGTTGGGCAAAAATTGATAGCTGATATAAATGGTGAAACCATTTCGATTAATGGGAAGACCTATCAAATGGATACCACTGGGGCTACAGGCGGCACATTGGCAAATGGGAACATTGTGGTGAATTTAAGCAGCTGGACAGATGGGACAACAGCTGATGACGCTGAGGCGAAGATCACCCATTTAATGAATCAACTTTCTTCAGCTATATCCAGCAATGACCCGGATTTAAATAGCGGTGCGTTTGTTAAGACCTTTCCATTAAACTCTGACGGGGATAATACAAATCTTGAACAGAATGGACAGTTAACATTAGTAACAGCAAACAAAATGTCACCGAAAGAGGCAGCGACTCTACCTGTGACGAGTACATCTCTTACTGATGTGAATTTTATGAATCCAGAAGACCTTTCTTCTGCTACAGGTGAATTCTTCGGTAAAGCCGAAGGAGCAAGTGCCAAACCGTTAACTCTGACATTCTCTGAAGTACCAAAGTCAGGGGAAGAACTTCAAATAGATGGTCTGACTATCGAATTTAACTCTCCAGGAGCCGCCTATACAGGTGGAAGTGCTGCAAGAATTGATGTGGAAGGAAAAGATTTATTCACTGTTCTTGGGGAAATTGATTCGATTCTAACAACCGCTAAAAACGACTCCCCTAGCCCGGTTATTGCATTGACATCCCATAACGTAGTAGGAAACACTCTTTCTCTCTTTACAAACAAAACGGATGATGGAGCAACAAATGGTCTGGATGTGATGATCAAGGATCAAGATTTCGAAGCCAACAAAGACAAGGATCTTTCAGTAGAACTTCAAATTGGCGCCAACAGCTCGGAAACCATGAACTTAACACTTGGAGTCATGGACGCAGCGAAGCTAGGCTTAGCGAGAGACGCTGACCATACGACCATTCTAACAACGGGCGTGAACGCGAAAGCCGGTGTAAATCTTGGAACTCCTGATGCCGCAAGAACAGCGATTTCTGTCATAGATAACGCCATCCGTTTGGTATCAGAAGAACGCAGCAAGCTTGGAGCTATCCAAAATCGTTTAGAACATACTGTCACAAACCTTCAAACAACGAATGAAAACCTGACTTCAGCAGAGTCTCGTATAAGAGATGCTGATATGGCACAAGAAATGACGCAATTCACTCGAAATAATATTCTTAACCAAGCTGGCCAGGCAATGCTTGCGCAGGCGAACCAACTGCCGCAAGGAATTCTGCAGCTATTGAAATAATGATGGAAGGGGAGGAAAGTCATACCATGGCTCTTCCTCTTTTTTCTTGGGTACCATTCAATTACAATAGAGTGAGATTAAAAGTTTAATATATATGGAGTGATCCTTTTGGATATACAAAAAGTGAACAAAGTAAGTTCAGGCCATAAGATTGCAAAAAAACAAGAAATAGCTGCTGAATCTGTCAGTTTTTCTGAAGTAATGGCAAAGAAACGGACAAATGTTTTACATGAAAAGTTTGCTGCCATGGCCAAAGATATTGAAGCTCAAGGTAAAGTTCTTGCAGAGTCCCGTACGGTAGAAGACCTTATTAAATACAAAAAAATGGTAAAATCTCTTTTGGAAGAAGCTGTTAATAATGCTCTTCAACTTGAAGATCAACGCGGCTTCAACAGAAGAGGAAGAACAAAAGTGTACAAGATTGTAAAAGAAGTAGACAGGAAATTGATTGATATCACTAACGAGGTCTTGCAAAAGGAATCTAAGAGCTTGAATATCTTGAACATGGTTGGGGAAGTACAGGGGATGTTAATCAATATTTACACATAAATGCTTTAAATAAATGGCGTCATGCCGATATTATAAATGAACAATAACTACGAAGGAGGGATTCATTTGTCTGCTGAAAGGAACCTGATCAGTGTTCTTGAAAAACTTCTTGCCTTGCAAAAGAGTCTGCATGAAGTAGCCGTCAGGAAGACGAAGATCCTTAAGGATGGGGACATTGAATCCCTCGGTAAACATATGAAAGACGAGATCAAGCATATAAAGGCAATTGAGGTATTAAACAACGAACGGGAGAACCTCCAGCGTCAGTTTGCTAAAGATCTTCCTATTAATATCTCTAACGTCACCATTTCACACTTGTTGGAATATGGGAAATTTATTGAAGCAGAAAGACTAAAAGTTCTTCAAAACGAGCTCATTCAAACAGTAAATCACTTAAAGCAAGTGAACGATTTTAATCAAAGTCTTCTTAATCAATCCTTACAGTTCGTGAACTTGAATTTGGATTTGTTAACTGGAAGGCAGGAATCACCCAACTATTCTAAAGACCCAATAGATCATACAGAAGAAATGAATAGTCGATCTCTATTCGACTCTAAAGCATAAAAAAGGGGGATTATCTATGGCATCCACTTTCCATGGACTGGAAACAGCTAGGCGGGGAATGTTCACCCAACAGGCAGCTTTGAGTGTTACTGGCCATAACATTGCCAATGCCAATACTCCAGGTTATACAAGGCAAAGGCTCAATTTCCAACAGACAGAACCATATCCGGCACCAGCAATCAACCGTCCGCAAATCCCTGGGCAAATGGGGACAGGTGTTGAAGCAGGAAGCATTCAACGGATTAGAGAATCTTTCTTGGATGTTCAATACCGTGCTGAGAATAATAAGCTTGGTTATTGGGAATCGAAAGCCGAATCACTCACGAAAATGGAAGAAATTATGAATGAACCGTCTGATTCAGGTTTAGCCAAAACAATGGATATGTTTTGGCAATCTCTTCAGGATTTGGCGGTGAACCCGAAAAACTCGGGCGCACGTTCGGTAGTCAGGCAGAGAGGGATTGCCTTGGCAGAAACGTTCAATTATTTGTCCAACTCATTGACAGGAATCCGACAAGATTTAAAGAACGAAATTGAAATCACGGAAAAAGAAGTGAATTCATTAATTACCCAAATTCATAATGTCAATGAACAAATTGGGGATGTTGAGCCAAATGGATACCTGCCAAACGATCTATATGATGAACGTGACAGGCTGATTGACCGTTTATCGCAGCTGGTAGATATTGATGTTTCTTATCAGTCTTCTGGAGGAAATGCGTTAAAAATTGCAGAAGGAAAAGCAATCATCAATATTGTCGACAGTAATAATTCCCAAATTGCGAATGTCGTAAGCATCGGCGGGTATAAAGAAATTTCAGTAGAGTCGACCGGAACAGCACCTGATACATACGTAAATGGGATTACAATCAATGGCACAACAACCAATATTGAAAATTTCAAATCAGATGGAAAACTAAAAGCTTTAATAGAGTCCTTCGGCATGCAACAAGCGGATGGGACAATTTCCGGGGATTACCCAAAGATGTTAGATGAACTGGATAATCTTGCGTATACTTTTGCCAAGAAGTTCAACGAGATCCATTCCGACGGGATGAGTCCCAATGAAATCAACTATGTTAATGCAGCCGGGGAGCATGAACCAACTGACTTACCAATTGAATTTTTTGCAGATTCAGCAAATGGGGCTTTAACAGATTCCGATAAACAAGGATTTGCTCAGCGCATTGTTATTTCGGATAAAATCAAAGCTAGTCTCGATAATATTGCCAATGCAGACGGAACCGTCCCTGCCGACGCAACAACCGGAGATGCAAGCGTGTTATTGGAACTGGCAGATGTCATTAATAAAGAGCTGGAGTATGGAACGGCAACCGATTCCCAGAAAGCCAGCTTCAGAAACTATTTCGAAGTGCTGGTTGGCGGAATGGCAGTAGACACCCAGAATGCGATGAGATTGACAGCGAACAGTGGAACCTTAAGGCAGGCAGTTGAGGAAAGAAGGATGTCAACG
This sequence comes from Bacillus sp. AK031, assembly GCF_053903065.1. Classification (NCBI taxonomy): domain Bacteria; kingdom Bacillati; phylum Bacillota; class Bacilli; order Caryophanales; family Bacillaceae; genus Bacillus; species Bacillus sp. AK031. Next base: position 461,230 of record NZ_CP096424.1, read on the forward strand.
AGTGCTGTTTCATTGGATGAAGAAATGACGAACATGATTCAATATCAGCATGCATACAATGCCTCTGCCAGAATGATTACATTGCAAGATGAGCTACTAAATAAAATTATCAACGGTATGGGTACCGGTGGAAGATAGGCGGGTGAGATAATATGCGTGTAACACAAGGAATGCTTGCATCCAATTCATTGAGACATTTAAGCCAAAGCTATGAACGACTAGGGAAATACCAAGACCAACTGGCGACAGGGAAGAAAATCACCCGGCCGTCAGATGATCCGGTTGTAGCCATGAAAGGGATGTTCTACCGTTCTAATCTAAGTGAAGTAGAACAATACCAACGAAATACATCTGAGGCCTATCTATGGATGGACAACTCAGAGGCAGGACTTACTCAGGCAAACAGTGCTCTTCAACGTGTGAGGGAGTTGGTCATTCAAGGTAAAAATGGTACGAACAGCGAGCAAGATCGGTTAGCCATTTCGAAGGAAATTGAACAATTGAAGCAGGATCTCGTTGAAGTGGCAAACACTAAAATTTCCGGACGATATATATTTAACGGTACGAATGTAGATGCTCCGCCAGTACAACATGGGAACCCTCCTACGGTATCTTTAAATACAGATGACTATAGAGTAACGGTGTCAGATGGGGTCAATATAAAATCCAATATCAATCCCGAAAAAGTCTTTAATCAAGGGTTATATGATAACTTGGAGAATGTCGCCAAGTTGTTCGAAGGCGGTTATAATGCGGAAGCGATGGATGATGCTCTTGAAAAATTGGATGTTAACATTGATTCTCTACAAGCAGAACGATCTGAACTCGGAGCACGATACAATCGCCTGGAAATGATTGAAAATCGATTAGGACAGACAGGTATCATAGCAACCCGAATTTTATCCGATAATGAGGATGCGGATATTGAAAAAGTCATCACTGATTTGACGTCACAAGAAAGCGTTCATCGTGCAGCTTTGAGTGTCGGTGCTAAAATCATCCAGCCGACCCTGATGGATTTCTTAAGATAATTTTTTAAAATGAGCTTCTAGATTTGGAGGGTTATTAGAAAATAGAAATAATCAGCAGGATTACAAGCTGTCCATTGTACGTGTGAACAAACAGTGGGCAGCTTTTTTAATGAGGTGATATTTATGAGATTGCCGCAACTGCAAATACAAACAACTAACGCTCAATTGGGAATACAAAAATCAAGTTCTCACATTCAAATGCAACAGCCAAAAGCGCAAGTTAACCTTCATCAGCCTCAACCGTCCATTCAAATGAGGCAAACCCCAGGAAGGCTGACCATTGATCAAACAGAAGCGTGGGCAGACATGAATTTAAAAGGCATCCTAAGAAGGAACAAAGAAATAGCACAAGAAGGATACCAGGCCTGGGCGCAATATCTCGCCAAAAAAGCCCAAGAAGGCAGTGAACTGATGAAAATTGAAAACGGAGGAGGAGCGATTGCAGCTCAAGCGAAACGAAACGGCCAGCTTCCTAAGCATGAGTTTGGTATTGATTTCATTCCTTCTCCATTCAGTGTAAGAATCGATTACCAGCCAGGCTCAGTAAATGTCACACATCAAACTCAGGATGTGGTAAGTGCAGTTACTCCTCAAAAACCGATCATTCAATACCAACCGGGGGATATCAAGTTTAACTTAATGCAACAAAACTCGATTCAATTTGATTTTACCATTTAATCTTGAAAAGATTTACCTATAGTAGAAAGGAAGTTATGAAATGAAGCTTGAAACAAAATACCATGGCAACATCGAGATTGATAAAGAGGATATATTAAAGTTCAGCCAAGGAATACCGGGTTTCGTGAATGAAAAAGAATTCATCCTGCTCTCTTTGCCTGAAAATGAATGGTTCCAAGTCCTTCAGTCTGTCCGGACACCTGAACTTGGTTTCGTAGTAACCGATCCATTTGTCTTTTTCAATGACTATGATTTTAAACTGGATTCAAGTACAATCAATACTCTTGAAAAACCAGCAGAACAGGATATCAAGGTGCTTTCAATTGTCACGGTGAGAGAACCGCTTCATGAAACCACAACGAATTTACAAGCGCCGGTGATTATCAACCTTGCAAACAATGAGGCCAAGCAGGTCATTATCAACGAAACTAACTATCAAACGAGGCATTTTATTTTTCAACAACCTCAAAAGCAGGGGCAGGAGGGATAAATCATGCTAGTTTTGACAAGGAAAAAAGGAGAAGTCATCCAGATAGGTGAAGATATCGAGATATCAATTCTTTCTATAAAAGGTGATCAGATAAAACTGGGGATAGAAGCTCCAAAACATATTGAAATCCATCGGAAGGAAATTTATGTATCCATTCAAGAAGAGAATGCCGAGGCGTCAAAAGGAATCAGCAACCTCTTCGATATCCTAGTAAAAAAAGAATAAAAAAATCGTCGGAAACTATTAAAGAATCTCAGTATCCTCCGATATTAATAGTGTAAGCAAGAGCAACATAGGGCGGCCGACCTTTCGTACTCTTAGCAAACTAATTAACAGTTCACAAGGATGTGGACTTTAAATTCAAGGAGGAAATTTATAATGAGAATCAATCATAATATTGCTGCTCTTAATACTTACCGTCAGTTAGGTTCTGCTAACAATATGCAATCAAAATCTATGGAGAAATTATCTTCAGGTCTTCGGATTAACCGTGCTGGGGACGATGCAGCAGGTCTATCAATTTCTGAAAAAATGCGTGGTCAAATCCGTGGGTTAGAGCAAGCGTCTCGTAATGCTCAAGATGGTATCTCATTGATACAAACAGCTGAGGGTGCATTAAATGAAACACATTCTATTCTACAACGTATGCGTGAATTAGCAATACAAGGTGCCAACGATACAAACGTAACAGCAGACCGTGAATCTATCAAGGATGAGCTACAACAGTTAAAGAAAGAAATCGATAGAATTTCTTCTGATACAGAATTCAATGAACAAAAATTAATAGCGGCTAGTGGAACATATAACTTCCAAGTTGGTGCGAACTCTGGTCAGGTTATTGCTGTGACAATAGGATCGATGAATGCATCATCATTAGCTACTAACTTAACTCAAGCTGCTATTACAGGGCTAAGTGGTTTTGATGAATTTACTTCTTTTGTTACACACGTTAATAGTGCTTTAACGAAGGTTTCTAAAGAACGATCTAAGCTTGGTGCTTATCAAAATCGCTTAGAACACACAATTACTAATCTAGATACAAGTGCTGAAAATCTAACTGCTGCTGAGTCCCGAATCCGTGATGTAGACATGGCGAAAGAAATGATGAATCAAACGAAAAATTCTATTTTATCTCAAGCTTCTCAGGCAATGTTAGCTCAAGCTAACCAACAACCTCAGGGAGTTTTACAGTTATTGCGTTAAATTTTCTGAAATATTTACTGATAGGCAACCATATAATGGTTGCCTATCTTATTATTAAGAGGAGTTAACTATGGATAATATTATATATATTAATAATAGAGTAAATGATTTACATAAAGAGGACATCTTAATTACAGAAAGTAAAACAGGAAATAGGTCAGTTAGGTATAACAACTTTTATCTTAATAGTCATTATAATCCTCTAAAAGAAGCAAAGCGTTTAGTGAGTAAGCATTATCAAAAAAATCATGCTCATGTTCTTTTTGGTATAGGTTATGGTTATTTAGCTAAAGAGTTCCTAACCGAAATTAGAGAAGATGAATTTCTACTCATAATTGAACCAAGTTTAAATTTGTTTAAACAAGTGAAAAACAACCCGAATCTCAGTGGATTATATAATCATCCAAGGGTCTTTTTTATTATTGGTTTTGAAGAAAAACAGATAGATGAAGAAATCAAATACTTGATAACCTCGAAATATATGGCGCAAGTAGAACTCATTGTATCGCCCAACTATGACCGGATATATCCAAGATTAATTGATAGTGTAGAAGAAATTATTAAGAAAAATGTAAAACTATCTTTAGTTAATCTTGGCACAATGGCAGTATTCTCAAAAATTTGGCAAAAAAATCTTTTGTATAATGTTTATGGTGCTTGGGAATCTACCCCATATAAAAAATTTCAAAAAAGATTCACCTGTCCAGTTATTATCGTATCTTCAGGTCCTTCTTTGACTAAACAATTAGACCTTCTGAAAACAGTAAGAGAGCAAAGTTCAGCTCTGATTATCGCAGCCGGATCTACTTTGAACCCTTTACTTAATGCAGGAATAAAGCCACATTTAGTAGTATCAATTGATGGAGGAGAGCCAAACTGGGAGCATTTCAAAAATATAAATTACGATGATGTTCCATTATTCTATAGTTTTACATGTCATAGAGAAATACCAAGAAATCATAACGGTCTGAAAGTAGTATTTAATAATGGTGATGAAGGATTAGCCGAGTGGGTAAATCAAACTGTGGGCACAGACATAGGTTTTGTTGTCGGGGGTGCGTCAGTAGCTAATTTTTGTTTATATATTGCTCAAAGTATGACTAGTGGAACTATTACTTTTATAGGGCAAGATTTAGGTTATACCAACAACTATACTCATGCAGAAGGAAATAAACACTTTAAAAAAATTAATCAAAATAAAATTGAGAAAAACAAAATGTATACTTATGTTACAGGGTATTATGGTGATGAAGTTCTAACCAGCTATCAGTTTTTAAGTATGAAGAGAGTATTTGAAGAGATGGTAACGATTTTTAGAAATCATGGAGATCAACGACAGATATATAACTCTACGGAAGGCGGAGTCCTAATTGAGGGTATTAAAAATATAAGTTTTAGTGATTTCGTTAAGGAAAACTGTAACGAGAATTATTCAGATGTATTTCAAGAAGTATTTATTTCTCATGAAGTAAATACTAAACAAAAGGAACGTATTGTTTCAAAATTATTATCAGAGAAAGAAAAACTTGGGGAAATAATAAAATTGTCTAAGAAAGCGAAAAAAATGTTGGATGGGATTTCTAGAGAAACTGTTTTAACTGACATAAGAATACTAAGTAAATTAGATATGATAGATGAAAAGTTAAATAAGTACTTAGGAAGTAACATTATTTATTATATTACCATGCCAGTATATTTCCGTGTTAATCACTTGTATCAAGAGAAGGATAATGAATCTCCTCTTGATAAAACCAAAAGAATTCTTAATAAGTCGGATGCACTGTATAAGGGAATTATTGAAGCTGCAGAGACTACTATTGAAATTTTAGAAATTGTTATAGAGGAAGACCAGTAAGAAGGGAGAAGAAAAATGGAGTACATAGTTATGGAGACAATTAAAAGCATAAAAGAATATATCCCTAAAATGGTGAATGGTTGTAAACAAACGGTTGAAGATTTACAGGAAGGGAATGAAGCAAATGCTTTGCAACTAGTCCCACATATTATAGAGGGGTTAGATTGGATTGTACAAGCTTTAGCTGGAATTCAAAAAAATGGATTGCTATTAAATATTGATTTCAATGAATTGAACTCTCACTTAGGAGAAATGCTCTCTTCGTTAGAAATCAATGATTACGTTTTGTTAGCTGATATAATAGATTATGAATTAGTACCTATTCTCAATGACTGGCTAAGTAAGGTTAATTCGGTAGAAATATGAATTGGAAATTAAAAGAAACAAAAAGTGGCCATCAAACGGTTGTATTAAATAAAGCTGGTCGAGAGTTTCTTTTACATAGTAAATATAATCCTATATTAGAAGCAAACCGGTGGGTATCTCAATGGGAAATTGATAAGCATCTGCCGAAAAAAATAGTCATTGTAGGAATAGGTGCAGGCTTTCATATTGCAAGAATAATTGAAAAGTATGCATATACTCCTATAGAGGTATGGGATTTTAACCCTGGCTATGTAGACTGGCTTAAGAAAAATAAGGTATTAGATGAATTGAATCCTAAAATTAAAAATCATCTTTTTGTGACAGATGATATGTCAAAAGTGCAACAAAAATTGCTACCGAGGCTAAATGAAGAAGACACAATGTTCCTAATTCATTCACCATCCCTAGAATTGATACCTCCAAAACTACTACCTATAAAAGAAGCGTTAGAAAGGTTTTTGGTTTTCTTAAGAACCATACGGAGACATGGTGACCAACTCATAAATAATTTTAGTGATAACTGCCGCTTAAACGATAATGGAATAAAAGAGTGGGAATTATATTTACTAAACAAGCCATCGATCCTCATTTCTGCCGGCCCGTCTTTAACTAAGCAGTTACCGTATTTAAAGATGCTCAGTGAAAGTGGTGAATATTTCCTAGCTTGTGTAGGGACAGCATTAACTCCTCTTTTAATTGCAGGAATTGAACCAGATATTGTTATGGTGTCCGACCCGCAAGAAAATATAAAAAACCAATTGAAAAATAAAAGTATTGAAATACCATTATTTTATTTATCTACAGCAAATCATACTGCTGTAAAGGAATACATAGGCCCAAGATTCATTGTTTGGCAAAAGGGTTTCTTTAAATCAGAAGAGCAAGCTCAATTGCGAAATGAGCCAGTTGTTGAAACAGGGGGTTCAGTCGCAACTTGTTTACTCGATTTATTAATGTGGATGGGGTGTAGTAAGGTGGCTTTAATTGGGCAAGATTTAGCCTTTACTAATGGATATAGTCATGCAGTAGGTACTCATGCTCATCACAGTATCAATAGTAGTAACTTAATTGAAGTTGAAGATTACTACAGGCAAGGTAAGGTTAATACTTCTAAGAATTTATATATATATTTAAAATGGTTTCAGAGCTATAGAAGTAGTATTAGTAGAGGTATAGAATTGTGGAATTGTACTGAGGGGGGAGCCTACATTCCTGGTTGGATTCACAGAAGTCTGAAAGAGTATACCAATGTTTAATGCTGAAAGATTCCTCATAGCATGTAAGAAGATATAAATTCTTACATGCTATGAGGAATCATTGGAAATAAAACAAAAAGTTTTCTTAAAAGAATTAATTAGAAACTAGAATCAGGATTCTATGGGTGATTTCGGAGAGGCTCCTTCTTCAATAACTTTTCAAAGTAATTATGGATGGTCCTGAAGCTTAATTGCCAAACTAATGGAATGGGATTTCAAAGGATAAGATAAAAATGAATACATAGAAAATTATACTAAAATATTAAATTGAGCAACAAGATATTGCGCTCGAATAATAGATGTATATTTTTTTATAGAGGTTTTAGTAACATTGCTAATACAATTGTTTGTCAAGTTACCAGGTGAAAGTTCAGGTATCTAAGAAGGTTTCCAACACAATTTATATAGCTAATTTCTCTTACTTGTAGATGATGAAGTGTTTTTTCTGAAAAAAAAGGTTTATATTAGTTAAATTGATTGATCATCTTAAAAAACGTATTTCAATTACATAGATAAAAAGGGATCCTCTAGGTAAAATATAGTGAATAATAATTTTTGATTATTTCCAATTTATTTTTTTGAAAGAATTTTGTCCCTTCATGGATAGAAGGAACTAACTTAATAAAAATGTATTAAAATAAAAATTAGTACAATTTAATAAAAGAAAGAAAAGTAAGGGTGAACCAGATGAGTGATAAACTTCAAGTCGAAATAGCAAATGATGGTGATTGCACTTGCAAGTATCTGATAAATGGTAATTGGAAGTATCTTTATTCTAAATATAAACCTAAAAAGATAAGACCATTTCATATTGATAATACTGTGGAAGCCTATATAGTATTGGGAATTGGTCTTGGCTATGAATTAGAACACTTATTAAACCATACATCTGACAAGCCTATATACGCAATTGAGTTTGATGCAGATTTCATTAAAGCTTGGAAGGCCAAAAATCTAACAGTCGATAAGGTTAAGGATTCAAGGATTACTTATTTGTTTGGAGAGGACTTTAAGAAAGTTTTTTTTCCTGAAGAACATTACCAAATCATAGTGAACAAAAACTTAGTTCAAATTAATCCTATTTATTATAGTGAGGTTCAAAAATATTTTTCGAAAGCTAAACCCAGAAGTAAAGAAAAGATTGTTGTCCTAAATCATATTACAATAGCAGAAGATTGTATAGATGCTTTTTCTAATATAGGTTATAAAGTTTACAAACTAAATTGGTTGAATGATAAGCACTTACTTTCTGAAATTTCCAGAATATCTCCACGCTATGTCTTTACAATTAATTTTAGCAAGAAAATTGCTCATATTTGTAAAGCATTAGAAATTATTTATATTTCTTGGACTGTTGATACACCAGCTTATTCTTTATATGATGAAAAAAATCTGAAATTCCATCATTGCTTTTATTTTATTTATGATCAGGGTGTTGTTAGTTCTTTAACAATAAAAGGGTTAGAGCGAGTCTTCTATTTACCGGTGGGAGTCAATGTTAATAGGTTTGATAAGATATTCATTGATCATAACGATAAAAAATTTATATCTGATATTTCTTTCGTTGGAACAACTGGAATGGAGAACGAATACAATCTAAAATTCAGACATACATTGTCGGATGAATTAAAGAAAAGGATTGAAGTGAAATTTCTTGAACAGATAACAAAACCCGACGAATCGATTTTGTATGATTTTATCGATGAGAGTATAATAAATTTATTTGAAAGAGAATTAGAGGGAAAAATATTGCATAATAATGAGGAGTTACTAGAAAGAAAAACTAAGCTATATTACTTACTTGGTAGAAAATATAGTCAACTAGAAAGAATGTATGTAATGAAAGAACTTTCTCAATTGGATTTAAAGGTATATGGAGATCAGTATTGGAGTGAAATTGTAAAAAGCCAATTTGTGGGAGAAGCTGAACATTTTAATGATATGCCAAAAATATTTAAATTAAGTAAAATTAATTTAAATATTACTAGGAAATTTGTTGAATCTGGATTACCAATGAGAGTTTTCGATATTTTAGGTGCAGGTGGATTTTTGTTAACAAATGAAAAGAAAGATATAAAGCGTTTATTTACTTTAGGAAAAGATTTAGAAGTTTTCCGTGACTGGCAAGATCTTAGAGAAATAATTAATTATTATTTAATTCACCCAAAAGCACGTGAACAATTACGATTAACTGGTCAAGAAACAGTTAGAAACCATCACACCTTTAAACATAGACTAGAGGAAATGATGAAGGTAGTCAATAGTAATAGTGAACTTTCGAAAATGATGAGATGATAGATGATCTCGAATATTCAGTATCGTTTCAATGCATATTTCTGCTGACAAGTGGATCAGTATGTTTGGTAGTGTATAAAAATCAAAGAATAAATAATAATTAACGAACGTTTTTTTTAATAGCAACAAATAAATCAGCCTTAACTTTCATTATGGAGTTGAGGCTAATCTCATTATAGGAGGGTGCGATAGAATATAAATAAAGTGGAAGCAATTAACTTTAAGTAATTGACTTAACTGAATTAATTGAATAAGCAATCCAATCCTTATTTTCTTTGTAATCAATGAAAGAATAATGTGAGCGGGAGGACTGTCAAGAACAAAGAAATGTTTTTATTCATTATTCTTGAAAACAAGAAACTTTTTATAGATGTGTTCTATTGGAATATTCTTATATGATCTTTCCTTTACTTATTTAACAAGGAACAATAAAGAATCTAATTCCAATGCGGATTACAATCTCAATGATATAAAATATAATCAATTTTGAATATTATTTTTGATAATCTATTTTACTCGCAGGTAGGGTTTTAAAACAACATTATTTAAGAAATAAAAATACAGTATGTTACTTTATTATTTGTACTAGAATAGTTGCGTAATTGGCGGTTTGATTTGTTATGTTCGTTGTAATATTAGATAGATATTATCTCAAATAAAGGAGAATACCTCGAAATGAAGGTGAAAATTTTTTCCTGCTAATAAACTAAATCCTACTAAATATATTTCTGTAGTAACCGATATAACAAATATATGTAACCATTAGGAGGATTCCAAAGGTGATTGACAAAGTGGCGGGGTTATCAGTGGGTATACATTCATACAATTCTTCAACCTCAAAAAGTAGAGAAATATCCGATAGTGAAATACAAAATAAGGCAGAAGGGCAACAGAGATCTCCATACAACCAAGAGCCTACCATAAAAGAGAAATTAGATAGTGTCGTCCGAGGAATGAACGAGTTTCTATCTTCTTCAAATACTCATCTAAAGTTTGAATTCCATGAAAAGTTAAAAGATTACTATGTCACAATAATAGATGACACAACAAAAGAAGTAGTAAAAGAAATACCATCCAAAAAAGTATTGGACATGCATGCAGCGATGAAAGAGTTTATTGGTTTAATGATAGATAAAAAGATTTAAAGGAGTGAGATTATGAGAGTCGGCGGCTTAGCGAGCGGGATGGATATCGATTCTATAGTAGCTGATTTAATGAAGGCAGAGAGAATGCCTCTTGATAAATTAAAGCAACAAAAGCAAATACTAGAATGGAAACGTGATGACTATCGATCAATGAACACTCTATTGTTGGACTTTCGTTCGGAACTTACTCAAATGAAATTTTCTTCTAAGTATAGTGCTCGAAAAACTACTTCAAGCAATGAAAATTTATTGACAGCAACAGCAACTTCTTCTGCTTCACAGGGGTCTTATAATATATCAAATGTCACACAATTAGCAAGTGCGGCAACACTTACTAATGGTGGGCAAATTTCCAATAATACTCTGGAACCGGCGAAAAGTCTTTTCTCTCAAACCTTTAGCAACAATATTACTTGGGTGGAGGGAGCAGTCGAAAAGCAAACCATCAATGTTGCAGCAGACGGAACGACTGAACTTGCTCTAAATGTGGATGCGATTGATTCAGGGACGTTGAATGTAAAGGTGGATGGGAAGAATTATAAAGTTGTTCAATCTTCTACTCCCGCTGCCGGAGAAGTGTATTTAGATGTGACGAACGATAAGTTAGTGTTTGGAGGTACTGGTTTATCTCAAGGGGCGGTGGTAAAAGCTGAGTTTATCACCCAGAACAGAACTGAAAATAAAACCATCGATGCAGCAGCCGGTACATGGCAGCTTGAGCGTGGATCCTTGAAGTCATTGAGTTCTTTTAAGATTAATGGAGCGACCTATTCGATTAGTGATGACACTGCAAATAATAGGTTTACCATAGGTGCAGATGTAGGATATATTGATAAAGAAACAGGAAAAGTTACTTTTAATGCGGAGCAAGCTTCAGGCACTTCTTTTGAAGCAACCTATACCCAAAACTACACTTCTTTTACTTTGGGAGCTCATACTTCAAAAGGCGAAACCTCTGAAAACTTTATTGTCCAAGGGAACCAGTCTTTAAATACCGTTATGAATAAAGTGAACGGCTCCAAGGTTGGACTTTCGATGGTGTATGACTCATTCTCAGACCAGGTGACTCTTACACGAACTGAAACAGGTAATTATAATGGTACTGAAACAAATAGGGAAATAAATACTTCAGGTGAATTCATTAATTCAGTATTAAAGTTTGATGCGAATGTTTACAATTCAGACCCCAATAAGGTAACTGAAACTGGCGGCGAAAATGCCCAATTCACCATTAATGGGCTTACTACGGAAAGGACATCAAATACCTTTACGATTAGCGGTGTCACTTTTACATTAAAGCAGACATTTACTACCGGCTCTGCTGGAATCTCAGTCAATAATGATACCGAAAAGGTGTATGAAAACATAAAAGGCTTTATTGAAAAATACAATGAGCTCATAGGGAAAATAAGTGATAAAACTTCAGAAGAATATTATCGTTCCTACAAACCTCTAACAGATGACCAGAAAGAATCACTGTCTGATAAACAGCAGGAAAAGTGGACAGACATGGCCAAAAGTGGATTGTTAAGAAGAGATCCAATCCTATCCAATGTACTTTCAGAAATGCGGATGGATTTCTATCAGCCGGTTCAAAACAGTGGAGTCTCTTCCGTATTTAATCAGTTAGCTTCCATAGGAATTACCACCACTAGCAATTATTTAGAAGGCGGGAAGCTTGTAATTAATGAAACTGAATTAAAAAAAGCAATTGAAGAAGATCCTTCTTCTGTTCAAAATCTTTTTTCTTGGGATGGATCTACTGAAGAAGAAAAGGGGATCATCAACCGGCTATACGATACGGCCAACAACGCTATGGACAAGCTAAAAGATAAAGCAGGAAATGCGTTTTCTAACAATCAGCAGTTTGCCATTGGAAGAAACTTGAATAATATGGATAATCGAATCGACCTCTTTGAAGACAGAATGAAGCAGGTTGAAGACCGTTACTGGCGTCAGTTCACTGCCATGGAGAAAGCGATACAAAAAGCTAATTCCCAGTCAGCTTATCTGATGCAACAGTTTAGTGGCATGTAATAATTTATTAAGGAATAGTGAGGAGTGGCAATATGGCTATTAACAACCCATACAAAACGTATCAAAACAACTCAGTCTCAACAGCATCACCCGGGGAGTTAACGCTTATGCTATACAATGGCTGTCTGAAGAATATTCAGTTTGCAAAAAAAGCAATCGTTGATAAACAGGTAGAAGTAAAAAATACTAACATTCAAAAGGCTCAAAATATTATCAGTGAACTCATGGTGACCCTGAATATGGACATTGCAGTTTCGAAAAATATTATGGCACTTTATGATTACCTGAATAGAAGGCTGATTGAAGCCAATCTAAAGAATGACACTGAAATTTTGGAAGAAATCGAGGGGTTTGTGACAGAATTTCGCGATACGTGGAAGCAAGTCATTCAAGCTAACAGACAGCAGCAATATGCAGGTTCAGGTGATAAAGCGTAATGTTGGCTGTTAAAGAATGTTATCTGTTGACCAAACAATTGGTCGAAGTTTTACAAGCGCTCCCTGATGAAGAGTGGGATGCTTACATTTCTAAAGTGGAAAATTTATTAGAGCGAAGAGATAGTGTCTTGGAGAAAATAGAGCCGCCCTTCATCGAACAAGAAGTAGAGCTGAGCAGAGAAATAATAAAGTGGAACCAAATGATTGACAATAAGATGACAGACTTTCGAGATCGTATCAAAAGGGAAATGAATGGAACTGTTAAAAAGAAAGTTTCAGTTAAAAAATACAAAAATCCTTATGATCATCTTCAAACGGACGGATATTATTATGATAAAAAGAATTGATTTTTCAATTAAACTCCTGATTAGTTAGGGGTTCTTTTTTTGTAAAAAGTGAATTGTGAAATTAGTAGACTGGTACCTACAAGACAAGCACCAAAAGAAATTAACAAAAAGATTACATAATGGTTTCTGTTTAAATACACAGAGTTACAGTTATTAAAATAGTAAAAAATAAATATTACTGGTGCGATAATTGACACTTAAATTAATGCGTATTTTCTGGAAAATAATTCATTCACCTGAGGATTACAAAACAAATTAATAACTTTTTGATATTATTATAGCAAAGGAACCAAGGGGAAACCTTTCCATTCCAATCTTGAAGGTTCGTTAGTTGATTATTAATCCATTATATATCAATGGGTGACGGAGGATATCTGTATACCTATTCTCGAAAAAGAGTGTGGGCTAACATGTGAATTGATTTTAAAGTTGGATATTCTCCTAAAGGTAAATCTAGACGATAAAGTGCATAATTTAGAGAATATTTTAAAATTGTTTCTCGCGTTGATTAATAAAGTATAAAGGGATTTTAAGAGACTATTAGTAAATAATTGCTGGTGTGAATAAAGCAAGTAGTATTAAAGGTACTGAAGTCGCTAAAGCTGTAGAAAATAGTCAGTAAGAAAAATTAACGATGGGAAGGGTGAATTTGTATCAGGTGGGATTATTAAAAAGCTAATTCAAATATTATGAAGTAAAACGAGCAAAAGTGGTTTTGCTTGAAATAATTTTTAAAGAAAATTGTTTTGATATTAGAACTCTAATGTTATAGATAATATTACTAGCTTTAATGAGTATGGTATAAATCCAGTAGTTGTTGAGCATATGTAGAATCTTTAGTAGTAAAAAATGGGAATGCCGTATTGATTTCGCTGATCTTGAAGAGGTTAATGATAGTGAATAATTTTTTTGGCAGTTGGTCATGAGGGGGTAAGAGTATAAATTTGTTAAAGATGTATTTACTAATTAGGAAAATGATAAAAAGGTAGTTATGATGTAAGAAAATTGGAAAATAAAATAAGGGGCTAAAGTTATTGGTATAATAGATAAAATGACATAAATCCAGGGTGGAATAAATTAAGTAAGAAGGTTTGGTATATTAATTCAAATTATAGTGTAAGTTTTTTTTTGAAAATTTATTAAAAAACCAAAAGGAAGTTGGATAAGATATTGATGTACATGTTCCAGTTTCTACATCGGTAGATAAGAAAAGTTTAAAGCTTGATGATTATACTACAATAAGTATAAATCATAGAATATATGATAGATTAATATTTTATTGTTTACTCAGTTGGTAGCGTTGGTAAACTATTACAACTAATATGCCCCGATATTAATTTTAAAATGGAAGAAAAAAGTTGTTTTGAAGAATAAGGGCTCAAAAATTTCACAAAATCTATAAACTAAAATAATAAACGAACAGGAGAATTTTTATGTTAAACAATAAAACAATCTTAGTTACAGGTGGTACAGGTTCTTTTGGGAAAAAATTCATATCAAGGGTGTTAGAACAAAATGTTAAAAAAGTTATTGTTTTTAGCCGTGATGAATTAAAACAATATGAAATGGCGCAGGAGTTCACTGATCCTCGAATCCGCTTCTTTATCGGAGATGTTCGTGACAAAGAGCGTTTATATAGAGCTTTTGATGGAGTGGATATTGTCATTCATGCAGCTGCATTAAAACATGTAGGTGCTTGTGAATATAATCCTTTTGAGGCTGTTAAAACCAATATTCATGGTGCTCAAAATATTATTGAGGCTGCCATCGATCGTGGTGTTGAAAAAGTAATAGCTCTAAGCACAGATAAAGCAGCAAGCCCAATTAACTTATATGGTGCGACTAAGTTAGCTTCAGACAAATTATTTGTTGCTGGAAATTCATATGCAGGTAATAAGGTAACAAGATTCTCGGTAGTTCGTTATGGCAATGTAGTAGGAAGTCGTGGAAGTGTAGTGCCATTCTTTAAAAAGCTTAAGACACAAGGAGAGATTCAATTTCCAATTACTGATGAACGCATGACACGTTTCTGGATTACATTAGACCAAGGTGTACAATTTGTTATTGATAATCTCCAGAGAATGAAAGGTGGAGAAATCTTCATACCTAAAATTCCTAGTATGAAAGTCGTGGATTTAGCTGAGGCAATAGCTCCTGAATGTGAAATTAAGATAGTTGGAATTCGTCCGGGAGAAAAATTACATGAAGCTATGATTAATGAAGATGATGCTCGTCAAACTTTAGAATATGATACTTACTATGTAATTCAACCGGAATTTCCATGGTGGAGAGAAGAATACTCAAACGGTGGTAAACATTTAGCGGAAGGGTTTACCTATATGAGCGATGTAAATGACCATTGGTTAACTGTTGATGAACTTAGAGAATTAGTAAACGAGTAATTACTATTTCTTCTATTTAAATATGGAAAGGAAGTTTAATATGGGTACTAAGACATTTAGAGACAGTTACTTACCATATGGGAGACAATGGATTGATGAAGAGGATATTCAATCAGTGGTAAATGTATTAAAAGGAGACTATCTAACAACTGGACCATCAGTAAATGAGTTTGAGAAAGCAGTTGCCTCTTACGTCAGTGCTAAGTATTCAGTTGCATTTTCGAATGGAACTGCTGCACTTCATGGTGCTTGCTTTGCTGCAGGTATTGGTGAAGGAGATGAAGTTATTACAACACCGATGACATTTGCTGCTAGTTCTAATTGTGTTCTTTATCAAGGTGGCAAGCCAGTTTTTGCAGATATTGATTCCGAAACTTATAATATTAATCCCAAAAAAGTTGCAGAGTTAATTAACGAGAACACAAAAGCAATTATTCCTGTCCATTTCACTGGACAGCCAGTTGCTCTAGATGAAATTCACCAACTTGCTAAAAAGCATAATTTGGTGGTAATTGAGGATGCAGCACATGCCTTGGGAGCGACTTATAAAGGTAAAAAGATAGGCTCATTAAGTGATATGACAATGTTTAGTTTTCATCCTGTGAAACATATTACTTCAGGAGAAGGCGGGATTATAACAACTAATAATGAAGAGTATTATCAAAAGCTATTACAATTTAGATCCCATGGAATAACACGAGAACCTGATAAGTTAATTGAAAACCATGGTCCTTGGTATTATGAAATGCAGTTCTTAGGCTTTAATTACCGAATGACAGATATTCAAGCTGCTCTTGGTACTAGTCAATTGAAGAAGATTGATAATTTTATTGACTTAAGAAAGAAGTATGTATCAATATACAATGAGGCTTTTAAAGGGATAAATGGAGTTCAAACACCATATCAGAATCAGTACGGGTCATCAAGCTGGCATTTATATATAATACGTTTAGATTTAGAAAAGTTTTCTGGGAGTAGAAAAGAAATTTTCAAAGCTTTACTTAATGAAAATATAGGTGTGAACGTACATTATATTCCTGTTCATCTTCTGCCTTACTATTCACAATTGGGTTATCAGCGTGGTATATGCCCAAATGCAGAAAATTTGTATGAGAAAATCATAACACTACCACTTTTCCCTTCAATGACAGAAGAAGATGTAATGGATGTAATAGCAGCTGTAAATAAAGTAATAAATACTTATCGAAAGTAGGGTAATTACATGAAAATTGCAGCTATTATACAAGCAAGAATGGGCTCGACAAGACTTTCAGGAAAAGTAATGAAGGATATAAAGGGAAGAACTGTATTATCGCATGTCATAGAGAGAGTTAAGCAATCTAATTTAATAGATGAGATTATTATTGCTACAACAGTACAAGAAAGAGATAACGTTATTGAAAACGAAGCACTTAAATATGATGCTAAAATATATAGGGGTAGTGAAGGTGACGTTCTAAGTCGTTACTATTTGGCTGCAAAAGAAAACAATATTGATATTATTGTAAGGATTACTTCAGACTGTCCTGTAATTGATCCAAACGTAATAGATAAAATAGTTAATTATTATTTGAATGAAAGTTGTGCAATTGTAACCAATGCTGGGTCAGATATAAGTCAAAGAACATTTCCTAGGGGTTTAGACACAGAAGTATTTTCTATTAAGGTATTAGAAGATGCATTTATTAATGGACAGGAAAAGTACCATAGAGAACACGTTACTCCTTACGTATATGAAAATAATAATAATAAAATACATTACTATAAAAATAATGTTGACTATTCAAAGTATCGTTGGACTCTAGATACCAAAGAGGACTTTGAGCTAATAAATGAAATATATAATAGGTTATATATAGGGAAACATGACTTTTATCTCCAAGATATTATTGAGATATTTAAGCAAGATCCAAAACTTTTTACAATCAATGCACATATTGAGCAAAAGAAAATCAATTAAACATAAGGGTGAAAAGTATGAGAGTGTTGATTTTCACAGAAGGCGGTAATCAAATAGGGTTAGGGCATATCTCAAGGTGTAGCTCTTTATATGATGAGTTGTTGGATAGAGGGATTGAAGTTGAATTCATTATTAATAGTGACACGTTTCGATTTGAAATTCTAAAAGATAAGAAATACAAAATAGTTAATTGGTTGTCAAAAGAATTTTTAACCAACTATATTAAACAGAGCGACTACTGCATTGTAGACTCTTACTTGGCTAGTGAAAATTTATATCAAGTTATTTCAAATTGTGCAAGGAAAACTCTATTTATTGATGATGTTGGAAGGATTGAATATCCAAAAGGTATTGTAGTTAACCCATCTCTAAGTACAAAAGTAGTTAAGTATCCTATGAATGATACTAATTGCTATTTACTTGGTCCAAAATATATCATTTTGAGGAACTCCTTTATAGGAATAAAAAGGAAAGAAGTTAATCAGCAAGTTAAAGAAGTGCTGATAACATTAGGTGGGTCAGATTTACACAATCTAACTCCGAGCATTTTAAAACAATTTGCTCTAAAAAACTCAGATATTACTTTTAATGTAGTGATAGGAAATGAATTTGATAATATTGAAGAAATAAAGAGTTACTCATTAAATAATATTAATTTCTATGAGAGTGCTTCCGCTGAGGAAATGAAATCAATAATGTTAAAATCTGATTTTGCGATAACCGCTGCAGGGCAAACTATCTATGAATTATTAGCTACTCAAACACCTTTTATTCCAATAAAAGTAATTGAAAATCAGCAAAATAATATTAGTGCTTTATTTGATCTTAATTTGATCGAGAGAGCCCTTGAATTCAGTGATACTTGCTTAAGTGAAAAGTTAATTGTTGAATTTGAGAATATTATGAATTTTAGTACTCGAATAAGGATGGTAGAACGATTTAAAGAAGTAGCTGATGGACTAGGGAGTAAACGAATTATTGAAATGATTTTATCGGGAGAGGTTATGGAAAAAGATTACTATTTAAGAAAAGTGAAAGATGAAGACATTTCTGCCGCGTTTCAATTATCTAATGAGGATTACGTAAGAAAGCACTCAATAAATAAATCAAAAATTAATTGGGAAGATCACAAGGCTTGGTTTCGGAGGATTATAAATTCCGCTAATGATGTATTTTATGTTGTGACAGATCATACCGAGGAATTCCTTGGGCAGTTAAGGTATAAAATAGAGGGTGAATCTGGAGTTGTAAGTATTAGTTTAGGTAAGTCAATTGCAGGAAAAGGCTTCAGTAAAGAATTACTAAAGAAAAGCATTGAATTAATTCGCGAGGAAAGAAATGATTTAAAAAAGATCATAGCCTATGTCTCAAATGAAAATTTTGCCTCCAAAAAGTTGTTTGAAAATGTAGGTTTTAGTTCTCATGAAAATACTAGTGGCTTTTTTAAGTATATTTACACAATTAAATAGAGGTGGAAAATTATAAATGCTTATCGATAATTTTGACATAAATAAAAAAGTATTCGTAATTGCAGAGATGTCTGCTAACCATGGACATGATATTAAAATTGCGAAAGAAACAATAAAAGCTGCAAAAGAAGCTGGGGCAGATGCTATTAAGTTCCAGACATATACTGCGGATACTATAACGATTGATTGTAATAATGATTATTTTCAAGTTAAGCAAGATACAATATGGGATGGGAGAACGTTGCATGACCTTTATAAAGAGGCTCATACACCTTGGGAATGGCATGAAGAATTAATGGATTATGCCAGAGAACTAGGTTTGATATGCTTCTCCAGTCCGTTTGATAAAACGGCAGTTGATATGTTGGAGAGTCTAAATGTTCCTGCTTATAAGATAGCATCATTCGAAATAACGGATATTCCTTTAATAGAATATGTTGCTTCAAAAATGAAACCAATAATAATCTCAACTGGAATTGCAACTTTAGGTGAAATTGATGATGCTGTACAAGCATGTAGAAGAGTGGGAAATAATCAGATCATTTTATTAAAATGTACATCTTCATATCCAGCAAAAATCGAAGATGCTAACCTAAGAACAATGCAAAACCTAAAAGAAACCTTTGATGTGGAAGTAGGATTATCAGATCATACACTAGGTGTTACAGTCCCTATCGTATCTGTAGCTCTAGGAGCAAGAGTAATTGAAAAGCACTTTATTTTAGATAAAAGTATTGGAGGTCCAGATGCTAGCTTTTCACTTGATAAACATGAATTTAAGTGTCTGGTGGAATCAGTAAGGGACGCAGAGAAGGCTTTGGGATGTGTTGATTATAAGCTTACGGAGAAAAAAGAGAAAAGTAGAGAGTTTTCCCGTTCATTATTTATTGTAAAAGATGTTCAAAAAGGAGAAATCCTTACTGAAGAAAATGTTAGGTCAATTAGACCAGGCTATGGGTTGAAACCTAAATATACTAATAAAGTGATTGGAAATAAGGCAAAACAAAATATCCTAAAAGGGACACCAGTAAGTTGGGATATAATAAAATAATTTAAAAGATAATTAGGCGAGGGTTTTTCTTAAAAGTTACTAACCTAATTTATAAGTTTATTAATAGTGACTTATTAAATTTATCCTTGCCTTCATATATCGCCATGCTTTACTGTACATCATTTAAGAGTGATCTGAGATATACAGTTTAAACAATATAGGTTAAGCTTACAGGGATTTCACCTTCGATCATTCAGGCCAAAATTTAATTAGAACACATAAAAAATGAGAAGATATATATTTATGCCTAAAAGTTAAAGAAAAATATCCCCCCACCAAACTTCTAAAACAATTAATCAAATCAAACGACTGCAAGTATAGAATTTCAGCTTTAAGACAAACTGCTTTTTATTAGAATTCTCCACTTAATAACAACAATTCAAACAATTGTGGGTATGTTTCGATTGCCCTCTTTACTTTCTTTACATGGATCTGTGACGAGGTTCTTCGATGACATTATGGGTTAACCCGAATAACAAAAAGAATATTTGGGATCTATATTTGTTTTAATTTTCTATACTTCATTAGCCTCTATTTTATTTTTTATTAAATTCTATAGGTGCAATGTTGTTTAAAACTATTCCTGTCTCCTCTTTTTTAAGGCAGCTGAAGGAGAAATAATCCCCTGGGGCAATTTTCCGGTCATTGTAATAGAATTATTATTGCAGGTGAAAGTAGTCCTATTCTTTCAATTGATCAGGCTAATGAATGTTTATCCAGATATTGAGAAGGCTTGGAGCCATCCAGAACCGACTGGAGTATGTTCTATCTGTTTCAGAGATTTCAGTGGACACAACTTCATCAGCTATATTACATATCGAGGACGCAGACATTGTCAAACAAGTGCTGAAGCGCCTGATTATTGCAGTGAAAATGAGCCACTTATGCGGAGTTTTGAGCCAGTCATTGCGGAGAAAAGAGCCACCACCCTTTGCGGAATGCGTTGCCACTATAAATAGAATAGAGAAAGGCCTCCTGTATAATTATCTTGCATGCCAGTAAGCATGACATTATTATACAGGAGGCTTTTTTATGGTTAATTACCGTAAGATTCTGGAACTTCACTTTGAAGAAGTCAGTCAAAGAACGATTAGTTCTAGCACTGGGCACTCAAGGAATACAGTTTCAGATGTCATTCAACGTGCCAAAAAACTTGGCGTGGAAAGCTTGAATGACACCATGACCAACCCATGGCTAGAAGCGTTTCTCTTCCCAGAGAAACAGGCTGTTGAGAAAGGGTACTTCCCAATTGATTGGGAAAGAGTGCATAAGGAACTCCAAAAGAAGAATGTAACCCTGTCCCTATTGCATCATGAGTATTCGACAGAGGCACGTGAAGGTGGAAAGATCCCATATGCCTATCGTACTTTTTGTGAGAACTATGGGAAATATGCGAAAAAGTATAAACTTACCATGCCTATTCGCAGAAAACCCGGTGAAGTGATGGAAGTAGATTGGGCTGGTACTACATTGAAGATTAATGACCGTTCAACAGGAGAAACGATTCCAGCGTATGTTTTTATTGCGACCTTACCCTATAGTCAATTCAGTTATGTTGAAGCCTTTTTAGATATGAAATCAGCTAATTGGCTTATCGCTCATATTCATGGATTGGAGTATTTTAATGGAGTTCCTGAAACAATGGTTCCCGATAATTTAAAAACAGGGGTTACGAAAGCACATCGTGAAGAACCTCTTCTAAATGAAGCTTATCGTGAACTGGCAGATTATTATCGCACTGTCATTGTTCCTAGTCGTGTTAGAAGGCCAAAAGATAAAGCAAGTGTCGAAGGCACTGTTGGATATATTTCCAGGCAGATTATCGCTCCACTAAGAAACTATCAGTGTTTTCATCTTCAAGATTTAAACCAGAAAATCTTTGAAAAGTTAGAGGAAATCAACACCACTGAATTTCAAAAGCGACCTGGTTCGCGTAAAAAGGTGTTCGAGGAAGAAGAGAAATCCTACCTTCAACAGCTTCCTCAAACAAGGTATAAACTTGCGGAATGGAAAACAGCAAAAGTTCAACTGAACTACCACATCCAAGTTGATCGAATGTATTATTCCGTTCCATATGATTATGTCCGAGAGAATGTCGATGTTCGACTGACCACGGATTTAATTGAAGTTTACTTTAAAGAAGTCCGGATTGCATCCCATAAACGACAACATGGTGAAATTGGCCAGTTAGAGACCAATCCAGACCATATGCCTGACAATCACCGATTATATTTAGATCATAATCCAGAAAATAACCGGAAGTGGGCAGAAACAATTGGACCATCTATGACTCAATTTGTCTCTCATATCTTAGAAATGAATGTAGAGAAAAAAGCATTAAATAGCCTTAGCACACTGAGGAATATAGCTAAGAAATACCCAAATGAAGAAATAGAGAAAGCAACAGAAACCTTACTTGAAATTTCAACAAACCCCACGGTTTCTGTCTTTAAAAGTGTAGTAGAAAGAAATAAGAAGAAAAAACAAACTAAAAAAACGGATATTAACAGACCTCGCACAACATCTGACGACTATGGATTTGTCCGTGGAGCTAAATACTTTGGGAGGGATACAGAATAATGAACCAAGAAACTTTACGTAAACTAGTAGAAATGAAAATGGGTGCGATGGCCTAATTATATCAGCAGCAAAAGCAGAATACTGATTATAGGGACATGGATTTTGATGATAGGTTCAATCTCCTGGTAGATTATGAATATGATAGACGTAAATCGAATCGACTTGAACGACTAATTAAACAGGCTACACTCAGCGACCCAACAGCAGCTATTGAAGATATCGAATATCATCCGGATCGTAATTTAGATAAGAATCAAATACTAGAGTTAGCAACAGGAAATTACCTTCAAAATCACCATAACATCATTTTAATGGGCGCCTCTGGGAACGGAAAGACGTGGATATCCAATGCCTTTGGGGTACATGCATGTCGCCAATTTTATAAAGTTAAATATATAAGGTTACCAGAATTACTAGATGAATTAGCTGTAGCAAAGTATGAAGCAGATGGCAGCTTCCGTAAGTTAATTCAGAAGTACAAAAAGATTGATTTATTAATCCTAGATGAGTGGCTACTAACAGAGCTGTCAGAGGAAAATGTACTTCATGTGTTGGAGATTATTGAAGCAAGGCTCAAAAGAGCCTCTACTATATTCTGTTCTCAATTTTCACCAGAGGGATGGCATTCCAAACTGGGACAGGCACAAATAGCAGATGCGATTCTTGACAGAATCGTTCATGATTCATATAAGATTCTAGTTGATGGTGAAGTTTCGATGAGGGAACGCCATGGATTGCGGGTATTTAAATGATTCCGCCAGCAGTTGAAAACCGTATAGCTAGATATTTTTTGCATATGTATTTACCTGATAAGGTACAGCAGGCTGTAGAGGAAAAACTATTACCCTCCTGCATTTGGAACGATGAAGAAGATATAGATCAGGATGAATTGGTTCGTTGGGCTATTGAAATTATTGATCAGGAATTGAGAGATAAGAGATTCAAATAATAATATAAACAACCATTGGAGCAAGTGAAATTCCAGTGGTTGTTTATATTATTAGCTGCATTAATAAGAGTGGCTCTCACCCCCGCACTTAATGGCTCAGTTGACCGCAAACAGTGGCTCAAATATCCGCACTAATGGCTCAATCTGTCCGCAATACTCAGCGCCCAAGGTTTGTAAACCAGACGGCTTTGACACTCCATGGACAGGCAGTCAAAAAACCACATGCTGTACTTGTGCTTTTAAGTTAACAAAAAGACCCGAGAGCAATAGTTGTCTCGGGTCTTTAGTAAATGTACACAAATAAACTGATGTATTTCCTAAGCCTTTAATTAACAACGCACATAGTGCTGCTAATTTTTTCAAAAGCCTCCGTAAGATTCTCCAAGCATTCTTCCCGAAAGGTATCACTGCATATAAAATTATGCGATATATCGTCTTTTATAGTGGAAAAGGTAACTTCTAATTTTTGACTAATAGTCAAATGATTTAATTCTTCTTTGCTGAAGTAAGTAACTAATTCTATTTCAAAATATTCTACGGATCCAAATAACACGGTCATTATTCACATCTTCCTTTCTGTGTAAATATTGCAAGAGCAACATGGATTTATGATGAAGATTCCACATCGTATGGGTATCGATATCCAGACATAAACTCCTCAATCTTTTTATGTCTCACAATATTTCATGTGTACTTTTCTGTAGACTCTGGCCTTTCTGCACTCTGAACAATTAATAAAACGGTTTCCTTTTTCATAAAAGTCATTAGTCGACTTTTGTGCCTTGCATTTATAACATACTTGTAGTTTTTTAGGAGGTTTCACCTATATTACAACCTCTCTTTTACCCTAAACATAAATTCGCTTACCTTTATTCAAAAAAATCTCAATCATTGCTTTTTAGAAGAGATTTATTCCCTCCCCTTTTTTGACAATAAAAAAGTCCACCAAAAAGAAGGTGGATAAACTTTAAGAAATGGATATTCAACGAACCATTACATTTATTTATCTCAAAACTTTTTGGCAGCCCGGCTATCTTAGTTCAAAGAACCTTAGACCCGCAGCTTTGCGTCCTTACCTTTTGATAAGTTTGCCTTTATCAGAATTGTCAATAGACTTTTAAAACTATTTTAATAATAATACAAAAGGCATCTATTTTTCAATAATTTCCAACAAAAAACTACAAAAACTTCATGATTTGTATTAGTTGGATTGTGAAAATGTCTAAAAAGGTTTGGACAGGTATTCCCCCTGCATACTGACTGTGATTTCCAACTAACAAATCAAGAATAAGATGTTAAGTTCAGTTTTATTAGATTTAAATAATAGGCTCTGCTACTGGAAGATTTTGTTGTGTTGAATCATTTGTTCATCGGTTTGTGAAAAATTGAAACTTTCAATGTGATCTTGAACTGCCTATCAACAGCTCTGCAGTAAATGTGAGTTATTAAGCCTAGTAGAGTATAGACTCTTAGGATTCTTAGTCTTCCAGTAAATTGATTGGAGTGGGGGATATGAGACACCTACTTGAGCAGTAGGACAGGTGAAACCAAGGTTACGTACCTACTAGAACATCCCCCTTGTTGGCAAATCTAGGGTTCAATTGTCGCTCTGCAGAGTCACATATCTAGAACGGAAATTCAACGTCCTCTTTTAAACCACAACAACATTATTTTACTTTTAAACAAAGCGAGTTAGGATAATATGAAATGCTTTTACAGCAATTTATTTATTTCTCGGAACCTACTAAAAAGGAACTAACTTGAAATATTATTGATACTTTTCAAAAATTTCACCGGATCTCCCTCAATGATATTGGTTTGAGGTGGTATGGCACTCTGTTTTAGTGCAAGCGTTAATTGATTCAATACCTTTGTGACATACTCTCTTTGTGCTTCCGTGATGGAAAATTCAACCCCGTAGCGGTAAAATTCTTTATCTGTTTCTTCTTTCCAAACAATTTGCCCTGGACATATTAGCTGTTTTCCCATCACTTCTGTATGGAGTTCTAACTGCATATCTTTTCTGACTGGAAATTGGATGTGGGAAACAAAGCTTAATCCCCCCGGCCCGATATTATTCACTACTACAGGAGTTTTCCCTATAGAAACAGCTTTATCATTGATCTTCTTGATGGTAATTCTGCCTTCCAATGGAATGGTTAATTGGAGACGGTAGAAGTTCCTCAAATCTCTTTCAGGAGATTTTGATGGAGCATCTGACGGTTTGAGTGCTTTCTTACCCAGAAGCTCTATGAACTCTGCAGAAGAAACAGGCTTGCTGTAGAGGTAGCCTTGCACAAGCTTACAGTTCACTTTTTTCAAGAAGTTCAATTGTTCCTTCGTTTCTACACCTTCCACAATGGTAGACATACTCAGCCCTTCAGACAGATCTAATAGAGATTTAACAATAATGTTATTTTTTTCATTTTTGCCTATTTCCTTTACATATGTTCGATCGATCTTAATGCCGTCAATATTCAAGTCTCTTAGATATGAAAAGGACGTAAAGCCCATCCCGAAATCATCAATGAATATTTTAATCCCCATGGAACGAAGCTCTTTTATTGTTTGGATAACTGTTTCTTCGTTTTGCAAAAATGCTGCCTCGGTGATTTCTAGTTCGATTAAATGAGCAGGTACAGAATATTTCTTTAAAAGTGAGGCGATGGTTATTTTCAAATCTTTAACCAAAAAGTGCTGAGGCGAAAAGTTTACAGAAATTGGGACGGACGGCAGTTTCTTTTTCTTCCAATCTCTGATTTTTTCACAAACTCTTTCCAGTACCCATTGTCCCACTTCAATAATAAAGCCATTCTCTTCTGCGATAGGGATGAATTCATTTGGGGAAACGGTACCCCATTCAGGGTGCTCCCATCTTAATAGAGCTTCTGCTCCGACAATTTTTTGGTTCTTAATTTCTACCCTGGGTTGATAATGTACTTGCAAGTCTCCATTGATAAGGGCATGGCGAAAATCCTTCTCAAGGGTAAATCTTTTATAGGAATCTATGCTGTTTTCGGGTGAGTAAAGTTGATAATTGTTTTTCCCCTTTTCCCTTGCACGCAGAATGGCGGCATGGGCATTTTCAAAAAGAGATTTCAATTCGTCAGTATCAGAAGGGTAGATACTGGCACCGATTGAAACAGTAAGGAAAAGCTCAAATTCACCAGTCTGAAAAGGCTGTCTCAATTGCTCTATTGCTTTCTTACAGATGCATTGTAAGTCTTCCAGATTATTGGGTTTCTTATATACAAGAGCGAATTCGTCACTGCTTACTCTGCTAACAAGCATTCCTTGTTCATTGAAGGGTTCAAGTCTCTGGGCGACTTGCTTTATTATTTCATCTCCTGCTGTGGAACCAAGTGTATCGGTTATATATTTGATGCGGTCAAAATTTATATAGATGAAAGCAAACTTTTCTCCTGCTTCAATCAGGGAATTCATGTCAGCCTCTAGTTTTTTTCGATTTGGCAGTCCTGTAAGCGAATCATGATGAAACAAGTAATTGACCTTCTCCAGCAATTCTTTGTCTTTGGTAATGTCATACACAATTCCATGGGCTTCAACAAATTGACCATCTTCATTGAATACAGGATGGGCCTGATCCTGAATCCATTTTATCTTTCCGGAAGGAGTCATGATACGGTATTGATAACTGAATGGCTGTCCTGATTGAAGCTGATTTTGCATGGCATCATAGTTTTCAAGGTCGTTTTTGTGGACATGATCTCTCCATCTGATTTTTCCGTTTACAATATCAGCAGGATTAATTTCCGATATTTCCCTTATTCCTTTTGTACATACTGTAATGATATTTTTTTTAATGTCCTGAACCCAAATACCTGCTTTCAGACTGTCACACACATTATCTATTTCTGCACTCTTCTTCTTTAAAGCCTGTTCAAGCTCATATTTGTCGGTGATCTCATGAATAACCGCATAAACACCTACCGTAATGTCGTCTTTTTGAATAGGTATGTATGTGAGTTGTAAATTTAATAGCTTCCCGCTCTTATGATATGCTTTTGATAAAAATTGCTGTGCACTTCCTTGTACTGCTGCGTTAAAATGCTCCCTGACTTTTTCTTTATCTTCTGGTGGAGTATAGTCAGTCAACATCTTATTCATATCAGAAAGCTGGTATCCGGAAATGGTGGTCGTCGCTTTGTTGGTGGTTATGACCTTTCCGTTACGATCAAATTCTATAATAATATCGGGAAAATGCTCGAACAATGAATGAAAGTGGGAGTTAGGAGAGTGAAACGTGTCGATTAGATTTTTAGATATTGAAGCAGTACGTTTTTTTCTCAGAGCAGTAAATATGCTAGCCATACCTGGGTTTCACCTCATTATTGTTAATTTTCGATGTATCTATAGTATAAAAGTACCGGATGGAACAAACAAGACGAAATTATCAAAAAATTAAAGTGACAGTCACCTCTGCCTCAAAAAAATGACTATTTGTGAAGGTGTTCACAAATAATACAACCTTTTCCCGTCTGCTTTATTCCTAAACATGAGAAAATAATAATAGAATATATTTCTTCTATTCCTTGTTTTATAATCCTTCAACAAGACATTCGAAAATTCGTCAAAATTTTTAGAAAGATTAAGAAGGAATATTAAAGGGAATAGAGAAATATATAAACATAGCTTTATCTAAAAGGAGGAGTTTACATGTTGAACTACAACATTCGAGGCGAGAACATTGAGGTAACTCCAGCGATTCGCGAACACGTGGAGAAAAAGATTGATAAGCTGAAGCGTTACTTCAATGAAACTCCTGATGCCGACGTACATGTTAATTTGAAGGTTTATCCTGATAAGAGAACAAAAGTTGAAGTGACGATTCCGATGCCGCACTTGGTGCTACGCGCAGAAGAACCACATGAAGATATGTACGCAGCTATTGACCTGATCGTAGACAAGTTAGAACGGCAGATTCGTAAACATAAAACAAAAGTGAACAGAAAAATGCGTGAAAAAGGCAGCCCGAAAGAATTCTTCGCAGCCCAGGAAGGTTTGACAACAAGCCAGCTGAATGAAAAGGCACGCGAAGATGATGACAGTGATGAAGTTGTCAGAACAAAGCAATTCAATCTTAAACCGATGGACAGCGAGGAAGCGATTCTTCAGATGAACCTTCTCGGCCACAGTTTCTTCATCTTTACGGATGCTGAAACAGATGCTACAAACATTGTGTACAAGCGAAGAGATGGTAAATACGGATTAATTGAAACAAACTAATAATGAGAACGTCGCATCCTGCAGTTTATACTGCAGGATGTTTTTACATATTATTAATTAAAGGGATTATGTTTCGGGTGTCGAAATAATGGGATTAAGAATACATATTTTTAGGGGGAATATACATATGACTTTCAGTATCGTCGGCTTTGATCCAAAGGAAAAAGAATGGGGTATAGCGGTACAGTCAAAATTTATCGGGGTCGGTGCGGTTGTTCCATTTGCAAGGTCTGGAGCAGGGGCTGTTGCGACACAATCTTATGCAAACACTGCTTATGGACCGCAGGCGCTGCAGCTTATGGAAGAAGGGAAAACGGCTGAGGAAGCGTTGGAAATTATTACGAAAGATGATCCGGAACGGCATCTGCGCCAGGTTGGTTTGGTTGATGCTCACGGTAATGCGGCTACTTTTACTGGAGAGGGCTGTTATGACTGGGCAGGCGGGATGACGGGTGAGCATTTTGCTGCACAGGGAAATATCCTTGTGGATCAGCGGACTGTGGAAGCGATGGGGGAAACTTTTATTTCTGCAGAAGGTACCTTGGCTGAGCGCTTGCTGAAATCGCTGGATGCAGGCCAGGAAGCCGGGGGTGATTCACGCGGCAAACAATCCGCAGCCATTTATGTTGTGAAAGAAAAAGGCGGTTATGGCGGATTTAACGACCGTTTGATCGATTTAAGGGTGGATGACCATCCGGATCCGATTAAAGAGTTGATCCGGATCTTCAGTCTTCACCAGCTTTACTTTGCTTCATCGAAGGCTGACCGGGTGGTGCCGGTTGATGGGGATGTGAAGGAAGAGCTGCAGGCGGAGTTGGAGCGCCATGGTTATTTGAAGGAAGGAAAATCGGTCGGGCAGGCTCTGAAAGACTATCTTCATACGGAGAATTTTGAGATGAGGGAGCACGAAGGCAGAATTGACCTGGATGTACTGGAGTTTATGAAGAAACAGGATAGATAGGGTGGAGCGGATAACGTCATACGGCGTTATCCGTTTTGTTATTGCCGGCCAATTAACAAGTTTTACAAGGACCTTAATTCCAGCAAATAGTTTATTGTTAACGAAAACTAGATTATAATAGTAGTTTGTGAGTTTAATTTTTGGCTCTGTTAGTTGATGATGTTGTTATTTCGGGTTAAGTACGGAACATTCATTACAAACAAACTGTATTTGTTTAGAAACTAATTTCTTTATTAGTGAATGGGTGTTCTAGATTTTTATTGAAGTAAACAAGTTACTAGTACTAGACCTCAATGATTTAGTGTTATATAGAACAACTGTTGATTGGAGCGGAAGGTGTGCGACCTCCTGCGGGAATAGCGGGACAGGTGAGACCCCGCAGGCGAAGCTGAGGAGGCTCACCGCCCGCCCCGCGGAGTCGCGCACCTGGAGCGGAAATCAGCAACACTATCTCAATAGGTGTAGTAAACAACAACACTATTAAACAAAGCCTATTTTTAAAAAGAAGTGCAGCATCAGGAGGTACCTATATGAAAACGATTGGCCGGAATGAACCGTGCGAGTGCGGAAGCGGCAAGAAGTTTAAAAAGTGCTGCGGAAATCAATCC
This sequence comes from Bacillus sp. AK031, assembly GCF_053903065.1. Taxonomy (NCBI): domain Bacteria; kingdom Bacillati; phylum Bacillota; class Bacilli; order Caryophanales; family Bacillaceae; genus Bacillus; species Bacillus sp. AK031. Next base: position 491,597 of record NZ_CP096424.1, read on the forward strand.
GCTGTTGATATTAATGGCTTAGTACTTGGTGAGCTGGAGATTCTGCAGGCTCAAGCTTATGATTATATTGCCGTACATAATAGTGAGGAACTTGAAAGTGATTATCATCATTACTATTCGGAAATGAAGATGATGAATAAGGATCAGGAAATCTATGAGATGGCTTTCTTGAGCTGGTATGGAGTTGAGAAGGAACTTGAAGATGGCATGACTCTGATGGAACGGTTTGTCGAAAGGCAGAGCAAGCTGGTCACAAGGCCGCAGACGCTGGAGAACCTGTTGAAGTGGAAGAAGCCTCGCCTGGTCGCAGGTGTTGTTAAGTCTGCCACAGGGACTGAGCTTGTAATTGAGGATACAGTTGAAGGAGAGACGTTTGAGGTAAAGGGTGCGAATGCTGAGATAGTTGCAGGCTGCTTCTTTATTGGCATCCTTCTGCAAAATGGTGAGAGCTATCTGCCGTTTGCTCAGTATTTTGTATATCCTGGACTCGCTGATGTCTGTAAGGATGCGATGGTGCAAAGGATTATCGACGCTGGTAAAGATGGCGTGGAAGAGTATTTGGCTTCTCATTACCTGCATCTTGCTGATCACTGTTTCTATCTGTATGCCGGAGGCGGTGTGGCTTCTGAGACAAAGGCAGCTCCCGAGGATGGAGATAAAGGAGAAGACAACCCTGCTTACAGTGAAGCAATCCAATCGATGGAAGACTTCTTGACAGAGCAAGGGGAAGCAGCTGGAACGATTGAAAAAGCTTCAAAGCTGCTTTCACAGTACTTTGAGAGTGAAGCTCCTAAGATCCGCAATCCGCAGATCTATTCTGCTTCCATCATTGAAGTGATCAAAGCAGATACTGAACTGAAGAATGATTATCTCCAAAAGGATCTGGCAGAAGCATTCGGGGTATCAGCCAACAGCATTTCCCGGCGTTCAAAGGAAATGAAAAAGATCATCCTTGCAGCCGTTTAATGCGTCACCGCGTTACCAAGCGAAGAGGGACAGGCCCTATTAGTGCTTTAAAGCATTAAAAGGGACTGTCCCTCTTCGTGCTTTAAAGCGGTAAAGCGCCTGCCTTGTCATTTGTTGTCACTCTTTCGCGATAGTGGTAATATTAATAGGGAATATTTCGTTTTTTTAAATAAAGGATTTTGCTGTTATTTATAGAAGTTTTAGTAGTGATTATTTAAGGTTGATTTTACTGGCGGAACTTGTAACTCCGCTTGAATATATTTTTTCATAGAGGCTGCGGCAACTGAGCAGCTTTTGGCACAATTACATTTCCACTAGAAGGAGCGCTCATACATGATTGGAATTTTAAACAAAGTGTTCGATCCAAATAAACGCGAGCTCAAGAAACTGGAAAAGCTTGCAGATCAAATCGAAGCTCTTGGTCCGGATATGGCGAAGCTTTCGGATGACGGCCTTCGCCAAAAGACGGAAGAGTTCAAGAAGCGTTACCAGGATGGCGTGCCGGTCGATGATATGCTTGTCGAAGCATTTGCGGTTGTCCGTGAAGCAGCGAAGCGAGTACTCGGCCTTTATCCATACCGCGTGCAGCTTATGGGTGGTGCCTCCCTTCATGAGGGTAACATTTCCGAGATGAAAACCGGTGAAGGTAAAACGTTGACAGCGACTATGCCTGTTTACTTGAATGCCATTACCGGGAAAGGCGTCCATGTCGTGACGGTCAATGAATACCTCGCAAGCCGTGACGCCGAAGAGATGGGCGAGTTATATAACTTCCTTGGCCTGACAGTCGGCCTTAACCTTAACTCAATGACGAAGGAAGAGAAGCGCGAAGCTTATGCGGCTGATATTACGTACAGCACGAACAATGAGCTTGGATTCGATTACCTGCGCGATAACATGGTCCTTTACAAGAACCAAATGGTACAGCGCCCGCTTCATTTTGCCGTAATCGATGAAGTTGACTCCATCCTGATTGATGAAGCGCGTACTCCGCTAATCATCTCTGGACAGGCTCAAAAATCCACTCAATTATACATCCAGGCAAATGCAGTGGTCCGCATGCTCAATAAAGAAACAGATTTCACATATGATGAAAAAACAAAAGGTGTACAGCTTACAGAGGACGGTATTACGAAGGTTGAGAAAGCATTCAACATCGAAAACCTTTTCGACCTGTCTCACGTAACCCTGAATCACCATATCCTTCAATCGTTGAAGGCGCATGTCAGCATGCAGAAAGATGTTGACTATGTTGTCCAGGATGAAGAAATCGTCATTGTCGACTCTTTTACCGGACGTTTAATGAAAGGCCGCCGTTACAGTGACGGCCTTCACCAGGCGATCGAAGCGAAGGAAGGGGTCGAAATCCAGAACGAAAGCATGACGATGGCGACGATCACCTTCCAGAACTACTTCCGTATGTATGAAAAACTGTCTGGTATGACGGGTACAGCCAAAACGGAAGAGGAAGAGTTCCGCAATATTTATAATATGAACGTTATCGTGATTCCAACGAATAAACCGATCGCACGTGATGACCGCGCCGATCTTATCTATGCATCAATGGAAGGCAAGTTCCGTGCAGTAGTAGAAGAGATCGCTGAGCGTAATCAAAAAGGCCAGCCAGTGCTTGTCGGTACGGTTGCCGTTGAAACGTCAGAGCTGATTTCAAGATTGCTGACGAAAAAAGGTGTCCACCACAACGTCTTGAATGCGAAAAACCACGGACGTGAAGCGGAGATCATTTTAGAAGCCGGTCAAAAGGGATCTGTAACGATTGCGACTAACATGGCCGGTCGTGGAACGGACATCAAACTAGGAGACGGCGTCCTTGATTTAGGCGGCCTGGCTGTTATCGGTACAGAGCGTCATGAATCCCGCCGTATTGATAACCAGCTCCGCGGACGTTCCGGACGTCAAGGGGATCCGGGTGTGACGCAGTTCTACCTTTCCATGGAAGATGAACTGATGCGACGATTTGGTTCTGACAATATGAAATCGATGATGGAACGTTTGGGAATGGCAGACGACCAGCCGATTCAAAGTAAAATGGTCAGCCGTGCAGTGGAATCTGCGCAAAAACGTGTTGAGGGTAACAACTTCGATGCCCGTAAACAGCTTCTGTCTTATGACGATGTTCTCCGCCAGCAGCGTGAAATCATCTACAAGCAGCGTTTTGAAGTGCTTGATTCCGAGAACCTGCGTAATATCGTTGAGTCCATGATCAAGTCGGTCATCACACGTGCTGTTGAAGCGCATGCCCCGATTATTGAAGAAGAAGCGAAGTGGAACCTGAAAGGGATTGTCGACTACACAGCTGCAAATCTTCTTCAAGAGGGAGATATTACAGAAGCAGATCTGAAAGGCAAAGAGCCTGAAGAAATGATTGACTTGATCTATGGAAAGGTTCAGGACAGATACAATGAAAAAGAAGAAGAGTTAACGTCAGAGCAAATGCGTGAATTCGAAAAAGTTATTCTTCTTCGTTCGGTTGATACGAAGTGGATCGACCATATTGACGCGATGGACCACCTGCGCCAGGGTATCCACCTCCGTGCTTATGGACAAAACGATCCTTTGCGCGAATACCAGCATGAAGGTTTTGCGATGTTTGAAAGCATGGTATTGGCCATCGAAGAGGATGCCGCCCGCTATGTCATGAAAGCAGAAATCCGCAATAATCTTCAACGCCAGGAGGTTGCGAAAGGGCAGGCTGTCAACCCGAAGGAAGACGGCGATAGCAAGGCGAAAAAGAAACAGCCTGTACGTAAGGCTGAGAATATCAAACGAAATGATCCATGCCCTTGCGGCAGCGGTCAGAAATATAAGAACTGCCACGGTAAAGTGGAGTAAGATTTAATGGCTGCCTGCCATCTCTTTCGCTAAAAAGGGGTGTCAGGCAGTTTTTATTAAAAAATTGGCTTTGTTAATTGATGAAGTTGATAATCAGGTTTAAATGCGAAATATTTATCCAATCCAATCACAAACTGAATTGTTCTGATACATTGAGTTTCTAGAACGAAAAAACTTGCTTGCTTCTAAAATGGGGTGCAGAATGTCAGAATGTCTATTCATTAATAGCAGAATAGCTTTAAGTGAATAGTGAAACATCAGTCGATTGGAGCGGAAGGCGTGCGACCTCCTGCGGGACTAGCGTGACAGGTGAGACCCCGCAGGCAAAGCCGAGGAGGCTCACCGCACGCCCCGCGGAGTCGTGCGCCTGGAGCGGAAATCATCAGCATTTTTTGCAGGTGAAAACTTTGCTAACCCCCCCCCGGCACGTTATAATAAAGCTTATGCTTACTATTTTATAAGAGGTGAATTTGATGGAACTTTTTGAAGTGAAATCACAATTAGAAAATACAGCCAAAAAACTGGCGGACTTCAGGGGGTCTCTTTGACCTCGAGAACAAAGAAGCCCGCATAGCTGAACTTGATGAAGTGATGCTGCAGCCTGATTTCTGGAACGACCAGCAGGAGGCACAGGGCGTTATCAATGAAGCAAATGGCCTGAAGGACCTTGTGAACGAATATAAAGACATGCAAGAGATGCAGGAGAACCTTGAAGTGACGCTGGAGCTGGTGAAAGAAGAGAACGATGCCGAGCTGCAGGAAGAACTTGTTGAGGAAATGAAAGATTTAAACAAACGTTTGAATGAATATGAATTGCAGCTGCTGTTAAGCGAACCACATGATAAAAACAATGCTATTCTGGAGCTTCATCCAGGGGCGGGCGGAACCGAGTCACAGGACTGGGGTTCGATGCTTCTGCGTATGTATCAGCGTTGGGCAGAGAAAAAGGGCTTCAAGGTCGAAACCCTTGATTACCTTCCTGGTGATGAAGCGGGGATCAAAAGTGTCACGCTGCTGATCAAAGGCCATAACGCATATGGATACTTAAAAGCAGAAAAAGGGGTACACCGCTTGGTGAGGATTTCACCGTTTGATTCTTCAGGCCGCCGCCATACTTCCTTCGTATCTTGTGAAGTCATGCCGGAATTCAATGAAGAAATTGAAATCGAAATCCGTACGGAAGACATTAAGATCGATACGTACCGTGCGAGCGGTGCCGGCGGACAGCATATCAATACGACCGACTCGGCCGTGCGTATTACCCACCTGCCGACGAACGTGGTCGTAACGTGCCAGTCAGAGCGTTCACAGATTAAAAACCGTGAACAGGCAATGAAGATGCTGAAAGCGAAATTATATCAAAAACGGATTGAAGAGCAGGAACAGGAACTTGCTGAAATCCGCGGAGAGCAAAAGGAAATCGGCTGGGGAAGCCAGATCCGCTCCTACGTCTTCCACCCATACTCAATGGTCAAAGACCACCGTACGAACACAGAGGTGGGCAACGTCCAGGCAGTCATGGACGGAGACATCGGCGGCTTCATCAATGCGTACCTTCGTTCCCGAATCAACTAAATAACTTCCCGAAAGGCCTTCCTTCAAAGCAGGAAGGTCTTTCTTTGTCTGCAACTCTTTATCGCTTCACCGCGCGAAGAGGGACAGTCCCCCTTATCAAAGTAACGCATTAACACGTTAAAGTAATGATATTTACAGGCAGAAAGCCTCATGCTATACTCTCAAAGGTTGAAGATTAGAGAAACAAGCATGTCGGCGACTGGTATAAGGCTGTCGTACTTTAGTGCTTTAACGTGTAAAGAGGGACAGTCCCTCTTAGTGCTTTAAAGGGGTAAAGCGAAAGTATGTTTATTATACGGTTGTTGGCTATACTAACTATTAATACATCAAAGGAGATTTTCAGGGATGGGAAAAAAGGAAAGAAGAAGACGCGGTAATCATTATAATCCTACTCTTCATAAAATTTTGGAATATGTCTATGTACTGGCAGGGTCGGCAGTTGTCGCGATTGCCTTTAACGTATTTTTACTGCCGAATGAAGTCGCTTCGGGCGGGGTGAGCGGTATTTCTACGATTACAAAAGCAGTATTTGATTGGAAGCCCGCCTTCGTACAATGGGCATTCAACGTGCCATTGTTTATCGCCGGGTTGATATTCCTGGGCTTTCAATTCGGATTTAAGACGGCATTGGGAACGATCTTCCTGCCGTTTGTGGTTTACCTTACAGAAGATTGGGAGGCCTGGACACTTGATCCTCTTCTTGGCGCCTTGTTCGGCGGAATAGGAGTCGGGATCGGTCTGGGAGTTTGTTTTCGAGGGAAAGCTTCCACAGGTGGTACTGACCTGGCAGCACAGATTATCAATAAATACTCCGGACTCTCACTGGGGACATGTGTCGCCATCATCGACGGAATGATCGTCCTATCGGCTGCCATCGTATTCGATATTGAAAGAGGTTTATACGCACTTATTGGTCTATACGTTACAAGTAAAACAATCGACCTGGTACAAGTTGGATTCGGCCGTTCGAAAATGGCAATGATCATCACTAACCGCCAGGAAGAAATCCGCGAAGGCATCTTGAATAAAATCGACCGCGGTGTGACAAAACTATCAGCATACGGCGGATATACAGATGACGAACGCCCGATCTTGATGGTTGTGGTCGACCAGCGTGAGTTCACAAGATTGAAACAACTGGTCAAAAGCATTGACCCATCTGCGTTTGTTGTCACTATGGACGCCTCGGAGGTACTGGGAGAAGGTTTTAAACAGGCTTAATCCTGGTATAATAAGGAATGAGAGGAAATATCGATTTTTCTCTAATTCTTTCCCTGGGAGGAAGACAAATGAAAAAGAAACTACTTGGAATTTTACTAGGTTCCTCATTATTGATGGCAGCCTGCGGAAACGCTCCTGACGTGTCAACGGATGCAACGAACCCGCAAGATGCCGCTGAAAATGCAACTTCAAATCAAATTGATGCAGAAAAAATTGTTAATCAAAAATGCTCGAGCTGCCATGGAGGAGATCTTTCTGGCGGAATGGGCCCTGCATTGAAAAACATTGGATCCACATTAAGCTATGAAGAAATCCTGTCGGTCATCCAAAATGGTAAAGGCCAAATGCCTAAAGGAATCATTGATGGTGAAGAGGCTGAAGCTGTTGCAGAATGGCTGGCCAATAAAAAATAAAAAAAGAGTCTTCGGGCTCTTTTTTTATTGGTATTTTTCAAATTGATTATTCGACCATACATTACATCCCTATATTAAATATCTCCCCGCTTATATTCCGACAATAATCTTAATCTAGTAAACATGGCATTTGTAAACCTGTGTAAATGACATATTTTTCATTTAACGTTTTTCTCCTATAATAAATCTCTTAATTCCTCGAAATATCGCTGCTTTTCAACATGGAAATTCATGAATAATCTACCAAAGTTGTTGCATTTTGATACCAAAATGTAATATTATTTTTCCTTAACTTCCTAGGCATTGATGTTATAATACTTTTAGAAAGTTTTTATTCGAGTTTTTTCTACATTATTTCTTATTACTTAATCCTTGTGAAATTACATCTTCGATTAGAACACTATAAATGTTTAACTTGGGTGGTTGGAAAATGATCAAAATGAAAGATGTCTATAAGCAGTATCCGAACGGGATTATGGCTGCGAACGGATTCGACGTACATATCAAACAAGGAGAATTCGTCTATGTGGTTGGCCCGAGTGGTGCTGGTAAATCGACCTTCATCAAAATGATGTACAGAGAAGAAAGAGCAACCAAAGGTGAAATTATCGTTAATGGTATAGATTTAGTCAAACTAAAAAATAAACGCGTTCCACACTTGCGCAGAAATATCGGAGTGGTCTTTCAGGATTTCAAGCTGCTTCCTTCACTAACAGTCTATGAAAATATTGCGTTTGCATTGGAAGTAATAGAAGAGACGCCAAAGAATATCCAGAAGCGTGTCATGGAAGTACTTGATCTTGTCAAACTGAAACATAAAGCAAGGATGTTTCCGGATGAGCTCTCCGGAGGGGAACAGCAGCGTGTGTCGCTGGCCCGTTCAATCGTCAATACTCCACAGGTAATCATTGCCGATGAGCCGACAGGTAACCTTGATCCAGAAACGTCATGGGATATCATGAATGTTTTTGAGGAGATTAACACTCAAGGTACAACAGTCGTCATGGCGACTCATAACCGGGAAATTGTTAATACTATCAAACATCGTGTAATTGCCATCGAGAATGGCAGAATCGTCCGCGATGAACAGCGAGGTGACTACGGTTATGAAGCCTAGAACAATGGGAAGGCATCTTCGCGAAAGTTTGAAGAGCCTGGGGCGTAACGGATGGATGACATTTGCGTCCGTAAGTGCTGTAACCGTCACACTGCTCCTTGTCGGGGTTTTTGTCGTACTGATGCTGAATATGAATAAAATTGCTTCTGACATTGAAGAAGATGTGGAAGTACGGGTGTTAGTAGAGATAGGCACTGAAAAAGCTCAAATAGAAGAGATGAAAACAAAAATAGAACAGATCGATGGCATTGCCAGTATCAATTTTTCCTCTAAAGAAGAAGAGCTTCGCAATTTAATGGAAGACATGGGGGAAGAATTTCGTCTGTTTGAACAGGATAACCCGTTGTACGATGTGTATATCGTAAAGGCTGAAAATCCGGTGGAAACGAAACGAATTGCCAATGAAATTAAAAGTTTTGAAAATGTAAATGATGCGCTCTATGGTGAAGCGAAGATTGAAAAGTTATTCAGCTTCCTGCAAATGAGTCGCAATGTTGGTTTGGTATTGATAATCGGTCTTCTTTTCACGGCAATGTTCCTGATCTCCAATACGATCAAAATTACAATTGTCGCCCGCAGAAAAGAAATTGAAATCATGAAGCTGGTCGGTGCGACCAACTGGTTTGTACGCTGGCCGTTCATATTGGAAGGATTGTGGCTGGGAGTACTTGGCTCTGTCGTTCCAATCGCAGTGGTCTCTACAGGTTATTATTACGCTTATCAGTTCATTGAACCAAAGTTGCGAACAAGCTTTATGCAATTACTTGAATATACCCCGTTCATCTATCAGGTAAACTTCCTGATTATCCTTATGGGATGCTTAATCGGAGCATGGGGAAGCTTTATGTCCGTCCGAAAATTCTTGAGAGTTTAATAGGTTGATAGAAGCCGAAAGGAGCATGTCGCTTGAAAAGGAAAACATTAGTCACTTTATCAATAGCTGCCACACTAACAATCGGAAGTCTACAAACTACAGGTATCACTGCCAGTGCAGAATCTTCACTGTCAGATTTGAAAAATAAACAAGAAGACATTCAGTCCAAAAAGTCAGAAGTCAACGAGGAAATTGAGCAGAAAGAATCAGAAATCAGCGAAAATATTTCCCGCCAGGAAAAAATCAAAGCTGAAATAGCGGCTTTAGATGATAAGATCCGTGATACAGAAGATAAAATTAAAACCAAAACAGCTGAAATTGAAAAAACAAACGAGGAAATCGAGCAGCTTAAAGAAGAAATCAAAGTTCTTGAGCAAAAGATTGCCGAACGAAATGAATTACTTAAAGACCGTGCCCGTTCCATGCAGGAAAAAGGCGGTTCTGCAAGTTACCTTGATGTACTGCTTGGAGCAGACAGCTTCGGAGATTTCATCAACCGCATCACCGCTGTAAATGCGATTGTCAGCGCAGACAAGAAAATCATTGAAGAGCAAAAAGCCGACCAGGCTGAGCTGGAAAAAAAGCAGGCTGAAGTAGAGGACAAGCTTGCCAAGCTGGAAGATGCAAAAGCGAATCTTGTTTCCCTAAAAGGGGATTTGGACAGCCAAAAAGGTCAAAAGAGTGAGTTGTTCAAAGAACTTGAGAAAGAACAGGAAACACTGAAAATGGAAAAAACGGAGCTTGTCGCTCACGCTAATGAACTTGAAAAACTAGAGAAAGAAATTGGCGGAGAAATCCAGGCTGAACAGGCAAGATTGGCAGAAATGGCCCGTCAAAGAGAAATCCAGCGCCAAAAAGAGCTGGAAGCGAAGCGCAAAGCAGAGGCAGAGCGCCGTGCAGCTCAACAAGCAGCAAATAATAATGGCGGCAGCGGATCTACAGCAACCCAAACACCTGATCCTGCTCCTGTAGAAGAAGGCAGATGGACAAGACCTGCTTATGGCTATATCACAACCGAGTTTGGCTATGATATGCTGAACGGAAAAGCACGTTATCATTATGGCGTCGATATTGCAGCAAGCGGAAATGTACCGATTGTCGCTGCAGCTGACGGTTATGTCATCAAGAGCCATTACAGCTCAAGCTATGGTAATGTTGTTTACATGACGCATTCCATCAATGGTCAAACATTCACAACGGTATATGCACACATGTCCGGCTCTGCTGTATCAAGCGGCCAGTACGTTGAAAAAGGCCAAAGAATCGGTACAATGGGTAACACTGGTTACTCCTTCGGCCAGCATCTTCATTTCGAACTTCATGCCGGACCATGGACTTCCAATAAAGCGAATGCGATCAACCCGCGCAGATATATCAATATGTAATTTAAAAAACCCGCTGAAAAGCGGGTTTTTATTTATCCTGCAGCAGCCAGAAATCAAGGAACGGCATGATTGCCAGTGATCCCGCCAAAAAGGCAACCATCACCGCACCCAGTTTGTTTTGGTCTTTCCAAATAAGCCTGGCGTACCTTAAAGAGTAGTAAGCCAAATAGGAACAAATAATCAAAGTCAGCCAAAACATTAGAGCACATCCTTTTAATCAGTAATCATCTCTTTATTGCGGGGGCGCAGAAGCTTGCCGAAGTCATCCAATTTAACATGCATATTGATGTTCACTTTCGCATCAGGATAGGTTTTCATCCAGTCATACTTTTGGTACTGCTTCAGATTTAAGAACTTCCTCCGGGCGTTCAGATGCCAATCGAAGGCTTCAGCCTTTAATTCTTCCTGCGATTTTTTTACAAAATCCTCAGCGAGAGATTTAAATCTTTTTTCCATATAATGATCAAGCATTTCTTGTTTTTCGAGGTCTTCGACATAATCGATCATACTCGGGATTGAAAGGATCCTTACATCAAGCCATGCATCGACTGTGATGACAGGCTTGGGCTTGCTGACATCCACTTTTACTTTTGTTTTCGTGTTCGTCGCTTTCCCTGTAATCTTAAATTTTTCTTTAATGGGATCCGGGAAAGTGAAGGCAATGTCCTGTGGTTTCAGACTCTCTGTTAAAATCGTCATAACCCGGACTTCTTCTCCTGTTAAAGAGCCGACCATCTTTCCGCCGCGGAAAGCCGCTCCCCCAACGAGTTGAACTGGGGTGCCTCCTTGTTTATACAGCTCCCCTGGCAAGTATTGGTCTTCATTTTCCTTGATTTCTGGATCCATTTTCTCTGCCGTTGTGTACACAGCTAAAGCGAGTCCGGCATCTGCTTCTATGTCATGCAAAAACTGCTGCAGGTCAGCTTTAGGGACTAACGCATTCGTTTCCCACCTGCGGGAAATAAAGTCATAGAATTTATGCGGGCTTGCTTCAAAGACTGGTTTGTTGTTTCTCAAGTAGTTACTGGCTCTTTCCTTCGAGACCAGGAGGATCATATCCCTTCTTGCTTGCGGATCGCGCCCTAAAGTTCCGATGCTTTCAAGAAATTTGTCGGAACGGGCAAAGGCTTCACTAACGACCAATGCTTTAGTGTGATAAAAGTTGATATTCCGGGTTTCTGAAACATTAAGCATATCCCGGGCAGATATAAGGTCCGGCATACGAATGGTGATTGTTTTGTGTTCCTCTGCCCCCGGTTGGCTGCCGGGTGCACCTGCCTGGGGGTCTGCCAGTTGATAGGTAATATCCAAGCCGTTTTGTCCATCTTCCGGTAAATCAATGCCGATGACTAGAACAAACCCCTCCTCTTCAATTTCAATCTTGTCTGCACAGCCAGTCAAAATAAGAATAGGTAAACAAAACATAACCAGGTATTTCATTGCTTGAATTCACCTCTCAGTTTTGCGACAATCAGCAGGGTGACCGGAATGAGGAAAATCAAAACGGATGTGATCATTAAAATGATGTCATTTCGGAGCAGCAGTACATTTTGAGCCACATTTTCCGGCAGCAGTCCAAGCATGATGGCAAGTACGGCAAACGGTAAGATAAGTGGTTCAAACTCCTTGATTTTAGCTGTATATCCGAAAAAGGCTGTTGAGATATACAGGTACACTGCGAAACGGATTAAGCTTGCCACACTCCAAAAGGCAAAAAATAATGCTTCGATATGGGATACATATCTTCCGAAGGTAACCATCCGGGTAATCTCATGGAAAGGATAGGCGATGAACTCAATCGATGGATAATCGAAATACATAATGAAAACCGCGAAGAACACCATCAGTTCAACTATCGATACTCCCAATCCCAAGAGTGTCGCCTTTTTGAATGATTTGTAGCTTTTAAAAAATGGAAACAAAATCGAGAAGAACAGCAGATCACTTGTTATAGAAGCATAACTTGCTCCCTGGACAGCAATTTTTTTAAGGCCATGGCCGGCAATCGGGAACATGTATCCGAAGTAAAGTTCGCTCCATAGGAGGATGATGATGAAAAATAACGATACTTTTATATATGGGAACGTAATCCAGGCTGTTCTCCCGATCGCCAGCAGTCCCCGGTTGGCCAGGTAGTAGCTTGATCCGACCAGGACAAAATATAAGTGTATGGAACTGGTTGATGGGAAATACATCGTATTCATGATATCGACGTAACTTCTGCTGTCAATGACCGTCGATGAATAGGCGATTAAAAATAAGGTCATTCCGATCAGGAAGCCGAAGAATTTGCCTGTCACCTTATAGGTAATGTCAATAATATTCCGGTCTCCATAGTGCTTCAGCAAAATCAGGATACATATGAGCGGAATGACCATGATCATGCCTGAGATAAGAGGGATCATCCACGCAGCCTGTGCTGTTTCTTTGTACAGCAGGGTAGCGGTCATATCTGTAAACTTGATTCCAAGCGTAATCGTGATTAGGGCGAACAGCTCCCGGGTTCCAAGTCTCCTATCTTGGGGAGTGATCATTCGTTGCTTTCTCCTTTCGGCTTCTTCATCTTCTTAGGTTCAACTGGGAACACATTCAAAGGCCGCAGCCACTGTTTCCATGTCGGCGGGCGGATAATGAGATCTTTAGATGAAGGGTAGTGAGGCGCCATTGGTGACAGAAATGGCACATCAAATGAAGTAAGTGTCGTTAAATACCCGATACACATCGTAATGCAGATGCCGATTCCGAAGAATCCCCATAAACTTCCGAATAAAAGGAAGATATAGGTCGACAGCCTGATCATATAGCTGAAGGACAAGTTTGGGATGGCAAATGAAGCAAGTCCCGTAATCGCGATCACGATAACAAGGATTGGACTGATGATATTGGCTTCGACGGCTGCCTGCCCTAAAATCAAGGCACCGACAATCCCGATGGTCGGACCGATTGGACTCGGAACCCTTACGCCGCCTTCACGGATCAATTCGAAAGAAAACAGGAGAAGGACGACCTCGAATATCGCCGGGAATGGAACATCTTCCCTGGTTGCTGAAATCGCCAAGGCCAAATCGGTCGGCAGCATTTCAATATGGTAATTAGTGACCGCAATATAGATTGCAGGGGTCATGATGGTGATAAAGATCGCTATCAAGCGAAGAAATCTCGTGAAATTGCCATAAGGCCACCTTGCGTAAGAGTCTTCGGATGAATGAAAGAACGACCAGAAAGTAACAGGCACAATCAGGCTGCTTGGAGAACTGTCCATAAGCAGCACGACATGCCCTTCATTAATAAAGCTTACTGCTCTATCCGGCCTTTCCGTATACAATACCGTCGGAACGAGTGAATAAGGCCGTTCCTCGATATGCTGTTCAAGAAGCCCCAGGTTTTGCACTTCATCTGACTTCATTTCAGTAATTCGCTTTTTTACTTTTTCTAAAAGGTCAGGATTGGCGACACCTTTTAAATAGATCAGGGCAACCTGGCTTAGTCCTTTTTCACCGACGGTTACATACTCTGTCATAAGTTCAGAGGAGCGCAGCTGCTTCCTGATCAGTGAAATATTGACGGCAATGGACTCGATGAATGCTTCCTTTGGCCCCTTGAGGACAGCCTCATCCTCCGGCTTTTGAATTCCTCTTTTTTCAAATCCGGTGGTTCCAAACAGATAGGCGTGTTCTTCGCCTTCAATAAATAGCACTGTGTTCCCCATCAGGAGATTGGTAACGATTGTATCGTAATCGCATTCCTCTTTAATATCTTTGATCGGTATTTGATTTGCGAAAAAATCCAGGTCCAGTTCCGCTTCTTCGTTTGGGTAAGGTGTTATAAGATTAGGAATAAGTTCTTTTTCTATGACCTCTCGCTGGCTCATGCCATTAAGGAAAAACAAAATGGCTTTTTTGTTAAAAATAGAAATCGTCAGCGGCCTGACGGATAGATCTTGATTGATGGGATAATTAAAGGTTTCCTTGACCTTTTCGGTATTATCTTCAAGTGAGGAAGAAACACCAGAGCAGTCCTTCTCTTGATCCTTCTTATTTTTTTCGCGTGTGGATTTCAGCATCTTTTCACCCCCTGTTGTATATAGAGTGTCACAAGATTTACTTGGTTATGTAATTAATGGTTATAAAGAATGATTTTGTCTTTGTTCAAACTTTGTGTTGCTAATGGGTGGGTAATTGCTGGTATTATGATAGGGAAATGATTTAAATCGCACGCAGTCAGGAAGGTGTAACCTTTGAAGTGGTACAGCATAGGAGCTTTCACGTTTCCCTCTGTCTGGGGAGCCGTCGTCATTGCTTTTGCAGTGACAGGCATCTTTTTAAAACTTTATGATGGCAAACAGGCAAATGAATGGTTCGGCAACAGTGTGTTCTGGTTCATCCTGACCTGGAAGCTGAGCTTCATCCTGTTTGATTTCTCTGCTTTTATCAGGCAGCCTCTGTCCGTCATTTATTATTATGGAGGGGTGAAGGGTTTCTGGTTAGGGATAGCCATGGCCCTGATTTATATATTTTTAAAAGGAAAGCGAGAGCATCTGTTTGGTTCGTGGATTCTATTCGTTCTTGTATATGAAGGAGCGGCAGGGTATTTAGCGGATAACACTTCTCTGTTGGATGCCGGAAATCTTCTTGTCGGGCTGGGGCTGTTTTACCTGGTTCTGAAGATGGGGAAAAAGGAAATCTGGCTGCTGGTGTTCACCGGCATACAGCTATTGGTTAATTTCTTGCAGAGCGGATGGTTTTCGACGGAGAGCTTCGCATATGTGGTCATAACGATTGGAGTACTGGTTGTAAATAGATTCGGGAGGGACGCTCATGAGTAAGAAAATTTTGGCGTTCGGGCTTGTCGGTGTTCTGATAGGCTTGTTTGTTGCCAATATCGTTCAAAATCAAAATGCAAAAAAAGAAATGGAAGAACAGGTGGCGGAACAACTCGAGTCAGGGCTGGAAGTGGAATTCGGAAGTGAAGGCCTGGATAAAGGAGACACCGCCCCGGATTTTACGTTGACCACGTTGGAGGGGGAAGAGGTCGCGCTTTCCGATTACAGAGGGCAAAAAGTGATTTTGAATTTCTGGGCGACCTGGTGCCCTCCTTGTAAAGCGGAGATGCCGCATATGCAAGAGTACTATGAACAGTATCATGAAAGAGAAAATGTCGAAATGCTGGCGGTGAATCTTTCGACAATTGATAATGGCAAGGAAGCTGTCCAGGAGTTTGTTGAGGAGTATGGTCTGACATTCCCGATCCCTTTGGATGAAGAAGGAGAACAGGGAACTGCCTACCAGGCCCAAACCATCCCCACCTCCTACATGATCGACACAAACGGCGTCATCCAGCACAAAATCCTCGGACCCATGAACAAAGAAATGATGATCCAAATGGTGCGATCAATGGACTGACTTTACTCCTCTAAAGCACTAAGAGGGACTGTCCCCTATGCTGCGTTAATACGTTAATGCGCAATAGGGGACAGTCCCTTTTCATGCATTAACGCGTTGCCATACTAAAAGGGACAGTCCCTCTTCGCGCGGTGATGCGTTAATTCGATAAAGACTGACAGTCGCAATTTCTTGTCGTATAATGAAGGGAAAAGGATTTAAAAGGAAGGGGTTCATCATGAATTTTGGCACGAAAGTTGTACACAGCACATTACATAAACGCGATATCAACAGCAAAACGACACCGATCTATCAAACCTCCGCTTTCACGTTTTCTTCCCTTGAAGAGCTGGAAGGATTTTATGAAGGAAAATCGCCTTATCTTTATACACGCTCAGGCAACCCGAATACAGATGAACTGGGCAAACTGGTCGCAGAACTTGAAGGCGCACCGGATGGAGTTGCCGCCTCCTCGGGACTCGCGGCAATCCTCGCAGGCATTCTCGCCGTTGCTGAAAGCGGGGACCATATCGTCGCAGCAGAAGATATATATGGAGGCACTTATCATCTGTTAAAAGAAGAATTACAGTCGTTCGGCATCACAACCACTTTTGTCGATTTCAGCGATCCTCAAGAGATCGAAAAAAGCATCACTCCGGAAACGAAGCTGTTATACAGTGAAAGCATCACCAATCCTTTTCTGCGGGTGGAGGATATCGGCACACTCATCTCCATCGCGAAAAAGCATAACCTGAAAACCATGATCGACAATACATTTGCGACCCCATACCTTATGGCGCCTTACACGGAAGGTGTGGATATCGTCGCCCACAGCGCAACAAAATATATCGGCGGCCATAGTGATGTTACGTCAGGTGTAACAGTAGGCTCATTAGAATTGATTGAAAAGGCAAGGCTGAAAGTCGTCAACCTTGGCAGCAATCTAAGCCCGCATGAAGCCTGGCTGACAGTGAGAGGCTGCAAAACCTTGGCCCTCAGAATGAAGCAGCAGTGTAAAAATGCCCAAAGGTTAGCAGGTGCATTGAAGAACCATGAGGGTGTTAAAACAGTATACTATCCGGAAAATGCCTCCGAAAAAGGGAATGGCGCCATCGTCACCATCGAACTTGCAGAGCAAAACGATATCCACAGGTTTTTCACAAACTTGAGCTGGGTGAAAATTGTTCCGACACTTGCAGGGGTGGAGACGACAGTATCCTATCCTCAAGGTACATCTCACCGCGCACTCTCCCCGGAAGCAAGGGCGAAAATCGGTGTGAACGGGCAAGTCGTCCGCATCTCCGTCGGCATTGAAGATGCAGAGGATATTATCCAGGCCTTCAAAATTGCAGTGGACAAATCAAAATAAAAATATTCTGAAAAATCATTGACCTTGGCGAAATAGTTGGTTATAATCCAACACATACAGCATATAAATTTTTCATAAGCAATTCGATAACTCTTATCGAGAGCGGCGGAGGGAATAGGCCCGATGAAGCCCGGCAACCTTCAAGCAGAACCTGCTTGAAAAAGGTGCTACATCCTACAGGCTCACGAAGTCTGGAAGATAAGAGGAGGAGCCGATGTCTATTCAAGCCCTCTTCTTAGCGGAGAGGGCTTTTTCATGTTGAAAATTCCTCTTCCCGATCCAGTGTCAAATTTTTTATTTAAATAAGAGGAGGAAGTTAGTATGACAAACCATCAATTCGATCCGGAAACATTACTGCTGCATGGAGGACAGGAACCTGATCCTGTTACAGGTTCACGAGCCGTTCCGATTTATCAAACCACATCGTATGTATTCAACGACACTGAACATGCGCAGAATTTATTCTCATTAAGTGAAGCCGGTAACATCTATACAAGGATCGGAAACCCGACTGTGGATGTTTTTGAAAAAAGGATTGCCCTGCTTGAAAAAGGAGTCGCAGCCGTAGCGGTGTCTTCCGGAATGGCAGCGATTTCCCTGGCGATATTGAACCTGGCGGGTGCCGGCGATGAAGTTGTTGCCTCGTCAAAACTATATGGCGGGACCTACAACCTGTTTGCTGTGACTCTTCCTCGCTACGGAATCAAGGTGAAGTTCGTTGACAGCACCGACCCGGAAAATTTCCGCCATGCGATAACCGAAAACACGAAAGCGGTATTTGCAGAAACGATCGGCAATCCGAGCCTCAATGTGCTGGATATTGAAAAAGTTGCGGATATCGCGCATTCCAAGGGTGTTCCGCTGATTATCGATAATACCTTCCCGTCGCCATATGGCTGCCAGCCGATTCAATATGGAGCAGATATTGTCATCCATTCGGCAACGAAGTGGATCGGCGGACACGGTACGGCAATCGGCGGTGTCATTGTTGATGGCGGCCAGTTTGACTGGAACAGCCCTAGGTTTCCCGGGTTTACAGAACCGGATGCCAGCTATAATGGGCTTCAATATGTTGATGTTGGCGAGGCGGCCTATGCCGTAAAATTGCGCGTCCAGCTCCTGCGTGATTTTGGTGCCTGCCTGAGCCCGCACAATGCGTTTTTGCTGCTGCAAGGGCTTGAAACGCTACACCTTAGAGTTCCCAAGCATAACAGCAACGCCCTGGAAATTGCCCGTTACCTGGAAAATCATCCATCTGTTGACTGGGTCAGCTATCCTGGACTGGCAAACCATCCGGCCAACACTCTTGCGGAAAAATATTTAGAGCATGGACATGGCTCTATCGTCAACTTTGGCATCAAGGGCGGAAGAGAGGCTGGCAGAAAGTTGATAGACAATATAACATTATGGTCCCACGTTGCCAATGTCGGTGATGCCAAATCACTGATCATCCACCCGGCATCAACCACCCACCAGCAGCTGAACAGTGAAGACCTGAAAACGACGGGTGTAACCGAAGCGCTCATTAGGCTGTCGATCGGGTTGGAGTCGGTAAAAGATTTAACGGCAGACCTTGACCAGGCAATCCAAAAAGCGACGGCAGCGGCAGCTTCAGTCTGATTTATGAAAAAAGCAATCTATGAAACAGGGAATGTTTCGGTAGGTAATCTCATACTTGAAAGCGGCAGACTCCTCATGGATGCTGGACTCAGCTATGAGATTTGCGGCAATCAAGAAGGACCTGTCATTCTTGTCTGCCATGCCTTGACGGGCAGCCACCTTAGTGTGGGGACGGATGGTCAGCCTGGCTGGTGGAGAGGGCTGATCGGTCCCGGGGCATATATCGATACGGAAGAATACCTGGTGGTGACGTTTAACGTTCTGGGTGGGTGTGACGGGTCGACAGGACCACTGTCTAAAGATCCGGACACAGGACAGCCTTACAGGATGGCTTTCCCGCAGGTGACCGTCCGTGATATTGTGCATTCTCAGTATAAAGCACTCCAAACACTTGGGATATCCTCACTCCATGCCGTGATTGGAGGTTCGCTGGGAGGGATGCAGGCTCTGGAATGGGGCCTGCTTTATCCTGCCTTCGTTAAAACAGTGTTCATGCTGGCAAGCACGCCGTATTTTTCTGATTACGGAATTGCTTTTAATGCAATCGGTAAATCAGCCATCACTTCTGACCCCAACTGGAAGGATGGCCATTATGAAGATGCAGCAGATGTAGCGGGCCTGCGGGTGGCAAGGATGGCCGGAATGGTCACGTACCGGTCTCCTGAACTTTTTAATGAAAGATTCCAGCGGGCTGAAGCCTCTGAAAAGGTGTTCCAGGTGGAATCCTATCTTGCCTATCAGGGTGAAAAACTGGCAAAGCGGTTTGATCCCAACAGTTATTTGTATTTGCTCCAAACCATGAACAGCCATGACATCGGAAGGGACCGGGGCGGTTGGAGGGAGGCGGCTTCACAATTTCAACGGGAGCTTATCTCTCTCGGTTTTACTAGAGATCTAATTTACCCGCCTTCACTCATCAAAGAACTGGCAGACCTGGTTCCGAGATCTGTATTTTATGAAGTAAAAACCTTATTCGGGCATGATGGTTTTCTGACTGAATTTGAAAAATGGGGAGGCCTCATAAAAACCCATTTAGAAAGTTAGCTCCATGACTCATAACTTGTCCCTCACCGGCATATAGTTTCAATAGCAAAGACATCGCACCGCTTCTAAGCATTTTTTGTGTGGTGTCTTTTTTATCCGAAAGATTAAAAGGATGCTAATGAAGGTGATATATAGGGAGGAGACAGAATGGAGCAGCGCAAAGGCGTGATTATAATAGCCGTCGCATCCCTTTTGGCAGGTGCCGGGGGAATGTACGGCGGAATGGACTTACTGAATTCATTTGACAGCAAGGCAGAAGAAGGGGCCGCGGATAACTCGGGCCAGGTAACGGACCGTCTGCATAAAGTGGAGGTTGCCTACGATCTGATAGCGGACAAATATGTAGAGGAAGTGGACAAGGGAGAGCTGGTGGAAGGTGCAATCCAGGGAATGCTTGATACTCTCGGCGACCCCTACTCTGTCTACATGGATGCCAGCACTGCCTCGCAATTCAGCGATTCCCTCGGCTCTTCCTTTGAAGGCATCGGGGCAGAAGTGACGGTCATGGACGGGAAGCTTCTGATTGTTGCACCGTTCAAGGACTCTCCAGCCGAAAAGGCAGGGCTGCGGCCTAATGATCAAATTTTAAAAGTGGACGGGGAAAGCATTGTCGGCTTGGATTTATATGAAGCCACATTGAAGATTCGCGGCGAGAAAGGCTCCAGTGTCGAGTTGGAGGTTATGAGAGAAGGGGTTACCAATCCCATCAAGGTAAGTGTAAAAAGAGATGAAATCCCTCTGGAAACAGTCCACTCAGATATTAAAAAAGAGAACGGCAAAGATTACGGTATCATTGAGGTCTCATCCTTCTCTGAAAATACAGCGAAAGACTTTAAAAAGCAGCTGGCGGAAATGGAGGAAACAGGTATCGAAGGGCTTGTCATCGATGTCCGTGGCAATCCGGGGGGACTGTTGTCGAGTGTAAATGAAATGCTGGTTGAACTGGTGACAGAGGAAAAACCATACGTGCAAATCCAGGAGCGCAACGGTGAGACGATGAAATATTTCTCTGAAAATAAGCAGAGGAAGGCATATCCGATTACCGTACTTGTCGATGAGGGGAGTGCATCAGCCTCTGAGATTCTTGCAGGGGCATTGAAGGAAGCGGGAGGCTATCCTTTGATTGGTACCAAAACGTTCGGAAAAGGAACGGTCCAGCAGCCGGTCCCGATGGGGGACGGAAGCAACATCAAGCTGACGATGTTCAAATGGCTCACACCCAAAGGGAACTGGATTCATAAAAAAGGCATCCAGCCGGACATTCAGGTCAAACAGCCTTCTTACTTCTATGCCCATCCTTTAGAAGCAGAAAAGCCGCTGACGGCCGAAATGAATAACGAGCAAGTAAAGAATGCCCAGCTGATGCTGGAAGGGCTTGGCTTCAAGCCAGGCCGGAATGACGGCTACTTCAACAGTTCAACAGAAGCGGCGGTTAAAGAGTTTCAAGAGCAGCATAATTTGGTGGCAAATGGAAAGATTGACAGTGTGACAGCCGGGAAGCTTCAGGAAGAGATCTATAAAGCGGTGAAAGATGAGAAGAATGATGTGCAGTTGAAGGCTGCGTTGGATTATTTGAAGAGGTTGAATTAACAGTAAAAGGCCTGGAGTTCACTCCAGGCCTTTTAATAATACTGCTGCTTAAGTTCTTGCATTTCAAAGCTGGGAACTTCCCTGCGGTTCAGTTTTTCCAAAATATAAGCAAGAGCCTTCAGACTATGCCCAGCCTGCTCCTCCGAAACAGCTCCTGCCTCATAGGCTCCATAATACTCATCCATATCAATCACATGGTAGCTTCCATCCTCGAATACCCGGATATCAATCAACAGATCATGGACACAAATGAGGTCTTCCTGCCTCTTTTCATACTGGACGATGTCAATCAGCCACCCATTATGCGAGCTTTTGAACCCGTAGGAAAATTGCAATCTTTTATCCAGCATATAGATGATGATAAATCTTTTCGAAGAGGCAAGTGGAGGCAGTTCGAGAATGGTAGAAGAATTAATTCTGATAAAGCGATTTGGTTCCTTCATGCTGAGAGCACGTTCCTCTTTTAACTGAATGGCTTTTTCAACCTCTTCTTCGCTGCTTTTTTTGATATCATTTGTATAGGTCAGGCCGCCATGCTCTCTTCCGACATGATTCCAAAAAATGACGACATCCATTTGACATTCCTCCCGACATCCTTCACATATCCATTCGCCAGCTCTCTGCAATTTCCTTTATATTTCCCGGGAAAAACTATTATTGTCGAAGTACTGGAAAATTTAGTAGTCTTCTATTTATAAAAATAAATAGGTTTTACAGTGGCTATTTGTTAAAATAATAGAATAGATTAACACGTTGAGGATGGTGAAGACCATTGTTACAGCATTGGCTTATAGAGATCATGAAAGCAAGCGGCAAGCTGTTTGTGAATCCGCTGATCTATTTCGCGGTGATCCTTGCTTTTGGTAGTGGTTTCTTTCGGGTAAAGCGGGAGAGGCGGGAACTGCATACAAGGATTTTCGATGTTTATCATGAGATTCGGTTTTTATTTCCCCTCGGAATTCTGCTTGGCCTCGGTTTTTCTTTACTGACGATCGGTGCGGGGCTGGTCATTCCTTTTGGAGGTTTGCTATTGATAGGAGCGGTTACGATGCTTCTGGCTCTTACATTTAACTTCCGTTTGCTGACACCGGCGTTTACTGTCGGAATATCTTATTTCATCCTTCTGGCTATCAATTACTTTAAGCTGGAAATGCCATTTTTTCATACATATTTCGAACGGCTGAATGAAGGGCTGTTGAATTCTGTTGTCGTATTGCTGGGGACGCTGCTGTTGATTGAAGGTGTCTTAATCAGCCACAGCGCGTGGAAGAAGACTTCACCCCGATTAATCAAAAGTTCGCGCGGGCTTAAGGTCGGAGCGCAGGAAGGGAAGAAGCTGTGGGTTGTGCCGATGTTCCTTCTGATGCCGATAGGGACACTGGATATGCCTTGGGGCTGGTGGCCTGTTTTTACAATAGGGTCACAGACTTATTCAATCATCCTTTTCCCATTCCTGCTCGGATTCAGGCAGCTTGTCAGAAGCACACTTCCGCAAATCAGCATCAAAGAAACTGGAAACCGGGTTTTCTGGCTGGGTGCTCTTGTACTGACAATTGCTGTAGCAGGATTCTTTGCTCCGGTGATTTCCATTGCCGGCGCTGCCATTGCAGTCATCGGGAGAGAGTGGATGGCCTACAGGCAGCGTGTCCAGGATAGTGAAAGGTCTTACTTCTTCTCAAGAAATTCCCAAGGGCTGATGATTTTGGCAATCCTGCCAGGTTCGCCAGCCGAAAAGATGTCACTTGTCTCCGGGGAAATCATCTCTAAAGTGAATGGATTCCGCGTCCAGACAGAGGCTGAGTTTTATGAAGCTCTGCAGAACAACCGTGCCTACTGTAAATTGGAAGTGATTGATACAAACGGACAAATCCGCTTTGCACAAGGCGCTCTTTATGAAGGCGATCACCATGAACTTGGGATTGTGTTCGTTGAGGAAGACCGTGAATGGTCATCAAAAGTCGGCTATCATTTTGTTAGTTCTTATAAATAGTCTCAATCTTTCTTATAGAGACCTATAGTGAAACAAAATGTTTGATGAGTTGCTCGGATGGATAAGTGATGCGATGCATACAGACCTCATTCTTTGAATCTGTTCCTTGAAATTTAGAATAGGGGAAGGTTCTGTTCACAAAGATTTACAGCTAGTAGAGGTTAGAAACCCATAGACCAGGATTTGTCAACAACAGGGTGGAAAGTGCCAATTCATGATACTTTCCAAAACATCAAAAAATAAAGGAAGGCAAGAAATGAGATTTATTGACATATCAGATTATCAACAGGAAACAATGCAATTAGCCAAACCAATTTATGATCGGATGAGAAGAATATTGCTGACAGCCGGTCGTACGATCCACCCCACATTTCTAAAGAGAATTTCTGAAATGGGAATTTCTACTTTAGTAGTAGAAGATGCAGAATCCAAAGGGATTACCTTAGATGAAATGCTTGATATGCCTACCTGGATGGATACAATTGAAACCGTGCAACAAGCTTTTAATGATGCTCGCAATAAAAAAAGAATAAATGCTTATGCAATTAACAATGCTGTTGGAAAGCTAATTCATGAGTTATCAAGACGAAAAATAATCATTCTAATTCCCTCAAGTTCCATTTCTGAAGAATTAGTTGAATATGCACATGCTGTGAATGTGGCTTTGGTTTCTATACAGATGGGGAAGAAGCTCAATTATAATGGATTGAAGCTGAGAGACCTGGCTGTAGGAGCCTTGCTGCATGACATTGGGAAAACACAGTCACAAAACGAGAAAGACCACCCTAAGCAAGGCTTTGATATTATCCGTGATAACCGGGAAATCAGCTTATTATCTGCACATATAGCTTATCAGCACCATGAAGTAATGACAGGGGAAGGATATCCAAGAGGTTTATCAGGTAACGAAATCCTTGAGTTCCCTCAGATATGTGCAATAGCAAACTTATATGAAAACTTAACTTCTAAAGAAAAAGTAAATCCAGATGAAGTCCTAGAATTAATCATGAGCAAAAATGGAGTGGAGTATAAAGAAAACGTTGTTCATTCCTTCGTGAATAGTATTCCTTCCTACGCACCGGGTACCAAAGTAGAATTAAATGACGGTGAGGAAGCGATCGTTATTGCGTTGAAATCCCATTTGCATAGGCCAATCATTCGTTATAAAAATAGCGGGGAAGTGGTCGATCTTGCTGAATCTCACACTACTTTAATCACAAGGGTGATAAATTAGAGTTCAAAATTGTTATTGGAAGATAATAAAAAAGTTTCATAGAATTCTAAGTAAGCTCAATAATAGATTAGCTTTAAAGATTAAGGTTAGACGCAGGTATTGAATTAGTATATGAAGTTAATGAATCGAAAGGAGATTATCTCAATTTAATTATTGGGATATTCCCTTTTGATTAAGTTGAATTTGTTGTACAATCTGTGTTAATAGGCTCTACTTTATGCTAATTTAAACAGTCGGTCCTATATTGTTTTTTTACTTATTATAATAATTTATCAAAGGAGATAGAGATGAATAAGAACAACAGCAATAAAATTGATTTATACATAATATTAATGCTTACTATCGGTGTTCCATCATGCACAATAATTCCCCAATTAGGTCTCCCGCCTTTCGTTAGCTATCCCCTACAAGCTATTGGAATACTTCTTATTATTATGGGCTTACCTGCATCCTTTCTGAGGCTAAAATCTATCAATAGATAAATGTTTTAGTCCTCAAGGTGACAGGAGAATGTTATGTAGATCACCATAAGAAATTCTATAATAAAAAAGTCCAATTATACAACAGCCCGGTAGTTAGATGTCTTTAAGAGAGACGAAGAGCTTGGTTTATATTATCTTCTTGACAGAGATCTATAAAAGAGAGTGGATTCACTGCGCTATCTATTTAAAATACAGGGTATTCTTTGCGAACAATATCAAAAATGGTTGCTACTTCCCTTTTGGCCGTAGGTCTATCCTTTCCAAAAGGTCTAATAAAGTTTTCAATTGATTCGTGCCCCATTCCGTAATTATTGCTATAGTCTCTCCTCAAAGGTACAAGCCTTTCAGAAAAGTACATAATGTAGCTTCCCTCAGTTTTATCTCCTCTAATTTCATATCTGACAGAATATTTTGCTCCCTTTGGACCCAAAAAGGGTTGATCTGATATCTCTGTTACTCTCACCCTGTACTTAAAATCTTCTTGAATGGGTTTTCTCAATGTGTTCTATCCCTTCTGTTAACATTTAGTATTATATTTATTTTCGGTTTTTCTTTCGGAGTTTTTAATAGCTGACTTTCATTCTTCTTTTTTATAATCCACCTTTTTTACCACTAAATAGTAACGAGCGACACAAAAGTACAGAATCAAAAGAAATCGGTATTACTGTATTTAATAGATAGTAACCAGTCAGTGCTATTGTGTGATTTCTTTGACACAATAATGAATACAATCTTGTAAAAAGACACAAAAGTATTAACAACACTATTGAAAAAGCCATAAATAGTCTCATATTCCACTAAAGGGCCATTTAATTGAACATCACATTATTAAAGAGTGGATAAATACTACGTAGCAAAGCATTCACAAACTTTTAAGAAGATAGATAGGTTAAAGTAAAAGTAATAGAAGCGAAGAAAAGAATCTTTCTTGACAGTAATACTACTTTGTTATACTATATACCAGTAATAAGTATTACTAATTACCTCTTGTGTAGTGTACTGAAAAATTAAATTTAATTTAAATGGGTGATAAAATTGGAAAACATTACAGAAATGCTCAAAGGAGTACTTGAAGGTTGTGTGCTTGAGATTATCAGTCGTGGCGAAACTTACGGCTATGAAATCACGCAACAGCTTCGAGAACTTGGCTTTACTGATGTAGTGGAGGGCACAGTTTATACGATTACCATGCGGTTGGAGAAACACAATCTAGTGGACATCCAGAAAAAAAAATCCACTGTGGGCCCGCCGCGCAAATTTTACACACTCAACGCTGCTGGTCAAAAGCATCTTGAAATTTTTTGGGGGAAATGGAATTTTATCTCAAGCAAAATGAACGAACTAAAAATAAAAGAAATCAAAAGGAGAAGGTAAAATGAACATTCTTGAGAAACTTATTGGGAATCTAAATGACAAACGGGAATGGAAGGCGATGGAGGCACGCGCAAAGGCACTTCCAACTGAATACCATAACGCTTACAAAGCTATCCAAAAATATATGTGGTCTGTTGGTGGTCTCACTGACTGGAAGGACATGAGTCGTATTTTTGGCGGCATTCTCGATCTTTTTGAAGAAGGTGCAGCGGAAGGCAAGAAAGTGACTGAGCTTGTGGGTGAGGACGTTGCCTCTTTCTGTGAAGAACTGGTGAAGGACGCGAAGACTTGGAAGGAGAAATATCGTGAAAAGTTGAACAATGCTATTGTTCGGGATGAATGACGAAATGATAAAAGAATTAGAAAAGTAATTCAATAGATTTTTACGACTGAATAGTTGGCAATAAATGAGAACTGCCACCTTCACTATTCGGTTAAATTTTTTATTCAGTAGTGAGTGTTACTGATTATCTGTAGTACTTATTAGATAAGTATAGAAATTAAGATGAGAAAAGCACTAGTTATGAGGAGGAAAAAGTATGAGTAATACGGCGATTTCTGTAAAAGGACTAAAAAAGTCCTTTAAAGACAAGGAAGTTTTAAAGGGAGTAGATTTTGAGGTACAACGTGGGGAAATTTTAGCTCTGCTTGGTTCCAATGGTGCTGGCAAGACCACGGCGGTCAACATCCTCTCCACACTTATGAAGCCAGATGGTGGGGAAGTAAGTATTTGTGGCTTTGACGTTGAGCGTCAAGCAGAACAGGTTCGTCAATGCATCAGCCTGACTGGACAGTTTGCAGCTTTAGATGGTATGCAAACAGGGCGGGAAAATCTGATGATGATTGCCAAGTTACGGGAAGTTTTCAATCCCGCTGAAGTAACCGACAATCTGCTTGCAAGATTCAACCTGACCAGTGCAGCCAACCGCCGTGCTGACACGTATTCTGGTGGGATGAAGAGACGGCTTGATATTGCCATGAGTTTGATCGGAACTCCAGAAGTGATTTTTCTCGACGAACCGTCTACGGGGCTTGATCCTGAAGCAAGGATTGAAGTTTGGGATACCGTCAAGGAGCTTTCCAAAGGTGGCACAACAATATTGCTTACAACTCAGTACCTGGAGGAAGCTGAAAAACTTGCGGATCGTATTGCCATTCTTCATGGTGGAAAAATCATTACGATTGGCACTCTTGGCGAACTCAAGGAGATGTTCCCCCCAACGAAAGTGGAGTACATCGAGAAGCAGCCATCATTGGAGGAAATTTTCCTCGCGATAATTGGCAAAAAGGAGGAGAGTTAAATGAAAAGTAAAACTGGGGTATTACTAGGTCGTTTAATGCGTAATATCATGCGTAGTCCAGATACGATTATCACGGTAGCGATTACGCCGATTATGATGATGTTGCTGTTTGTTTACGTATTTGGAGGCGCAATAGAAACAGGCAGGGATAATTATGTGAATTATTTGTTACCGGGAATTTTACTGATCACTATTGCATCCGGTGTGGCTTACACCTCTTTACGCCTATTTACGGATGTAAAGAGTGGCCTGATGGCTCGTTTCATAACCATGCCTATCAAACGTTCCTCGGTACTGTGGGCTCACGTGTTGACCTCCCTTGTATCCAATGCACTTACTGTGATGGTCGTGATACTCGTGGCGCTCTTGATGGGGTTCCAATCTAATGCTGGTATTCTGGATTGGCTCGCGGTAGTCGGGATACTCGGGCTGTTTACGCTGGCACTGACTTGGCTGGCTATCATTCCCGGGCTGACAGCAAAGTCTATGGAAGGAGCAACAGCCTATTCTTATCCGCTGATTTTCCTGCCGTTTATTAGTTCTGCCTTTGTCCCAACTGAAACGATGCCTAAAGTTGTTCGTGTATTTGCTGAGAACCAGCCCGTGACTTCAATTGTGAATTCGATTCGTGCCCTCTTGTATGAAGGTCCTGTAGGCAACGGTATTTGGACCGCTCTCGCCTGGTGTGTTGGACTCATGGTCATCGCTTACTTGATTGCCAGTAAAACATTTAAGCGACAGTTAGGGTAAGAATAACAAATATTAAAATGAGAATAGGGGGAGAATGAAGGGGCGTGAAGCGTGTGTCTAAGAAGAAGTTATTGGATGAAATGATTGTTTCAAGCAAAAATATCAAAAAAACAAACTGAAAACAACAAAAGATACTAGAGAATGCTATTCAATTATTTGCTAAAAAAGGATACGCCAATACTTCTACTAGCGAAATCGCGAAAGTCGCTGGAGTTGCAGGAGGAACGATTTTTAGACACTAGGGGGACAAAAGATAATTTACTATTGTCTGTGGTTCTCCCCTTCCTTAAAGAGTTTTTACCTAATATGGCCGAAGAACTTTTTCAGGAAATTATGACTGAAAATGCAGGGGCGTTTGAGGGGTTTCTAAAAGCCTTATTGAAAAATAGAATTCAATTTTTTATAGAAAATAAAGAAATCCTTCAAGTTATCATAAAAGAAATGTTATATAATGAAAAACTCAAGAAAGATATTTTACCTTATGTATCTGAAAATATTATCATGCGTTTAAATAGTGCGATAGAAATATTTAAAAATCGTGGTGAATTAGTTGATATTCCTAACAACCAAATAATAAAAATGGTGCTTTCATTTTTAGGTGGATTTTTTAATCTCACGTTTTATATTGTTAGATGATAATTATATTAATGATGATGAAATTGAAGATGCAATTCGTTTTGTGATGGATGGGATTAAAAGAAGATAGCAAAAAAGAAATTCAATAAAACAATATTGTAGAACCATCTAAATAGTTTCCCGTTTAGATGGTTTTTTTACGCTTTTAGAATAATGTGAGACAATTGTTGATAAAGTAAAAGGAGAAAGTAACAAATTTGGACAGAAATTCGTCAGTTTTTTTGTATTTTGAACTATTTCTGCAGTTTGTTTTACAGAGTAATATTAAACTTCATCGGTTAAAACTACTCAGCTTATTGCACAGACTGTTCAATAAAATAAATTTTTCCCTGACTCATTCTCCTGAGGGTAATTTTTATTGGATATATTTTATGGTTGTTGAAGTATTCTTTTTTAGAGTAAGAGGGTGTGTGGTGTGTTGTTTAAGTTGTAGAACCGAAATTAGGAATTGATCAAAGTTAAGCCAATTTCTTACAGGATAATTATGGTGATATTTGTCTGTTACCTACTTCAACAATCGTGAAATTGTTGAAGTAGAGAAAGATTGTTATCCAGTGAAAGAATATATAAATATTTATCATTGTTCCATATAGTCGCTAAGACCAGATACAACAAAGTGGTTTAGTTCTTCCATTCTCTCATCAATCCATTCCATCGGCTTCTCTTCGAGTAAATAAGTTTCACAAAGGTTCATGTACATAAAGCACAAATTCTTAATCAAGGTTGCACTTGGGAGTTTAATTTTATATTCACTTGTTACTTGATTAACGGAATTAAGTTCATATGAAAGGTAATTGTTGATAAGGTGTTCCTTGAAGCCATCATATTTACTACCTTTCACCTTTGAAAGTAGAATCCGAAGACTATCTTGATGCCTGTCCATGAAATGGATCAGTTTTGTTGTGATGGAGGTAATATATACATGAAAATCACTTTTATTCAATGAAGTGGGCATCGGAATATCTGCATCTTCAATATTTAATATTTGATAATAGAATTCACCTACCAGTTCATCCAATAATGCTTCTTTATTAGTAAAGTAATTGTATAGGTTGCTGACAGAAATGTTGCATTCAATAGCGATTTTCCTCATAGACATCTTATCAAATCCTGATAAAGCAATTTCTCTTCGGGCTACGTCAAGAATTTTTGTATATATGGCTTTTTTCTTTACCTGAACCATTTCCACACTCCATAATTTTTTATTTGTTTATTTTATCATAAAACGACACTGTTTCATTTATTACTTCTTTCCCATCGGTACCCCACCATACAAAGTGTCCTCCTGCCTTAACCGTCATAAATTTCCCTCTAACAAGATTTTTTTGCAGCCTTTCAAAATGATTAGGTTCCAAATCTTTATCCCAACTAGAATAGATGGCTAAAACAGGCATCTTAATTTTTTCCCATTCAATATGTTGAGGTGAAGCAGACTTTGCTACCTCGTCCATCATACCGTCATAAAGTTTATTCATTGGTGTCAAAGACTTCACAAATTGTACAAACCGTCTTTTTTCGTCCTCGTCATAGACAATTGAATTAACTATTTGTTTGGTTTCATTTTTATCCAAATAGGCTTCAGTTTTCAGGAAGTTCCGAATGGTTGCTTTCGGGAAAACCTCTGCGAATCGCACCAGCATCCATGAGATAATGCTCTTCCCCTTGTTTCCCATGACGAGTTTACCTAATGGTGAATCGACGGCTTCCTGGTTAGGATGATATTCTCCTGATACGGCACTCCATAAAACCATTGACTTGACAGGGTACATTTGAGCGAAATATAGGGAAGACAGACCGCCCATTGATACTCCGAAAACATTCACTTCACGAATACCAAGAGATACAATTACCTCATGGTAAATCTTTGCATGGCCTTTAATAGAATCTACTACATTAACAGAAAGTTTGGAATAACCAGGGCGATTGATAGATAGTACCCTATACCCATTTTGTATTAGCCAATCAAATGCTAAGGCAGAATCAATTCCTGCGCCTCCACCTGTTGAATAAAGAACAACCGGTGCATCTTTCGGTCCTAAATCCAAATATTCAATTTCTCCATAAGAAGTATTCACCGTAGAAAAACCCTCATATACAGTTTTTCGATCTTTTAGAAAGCGTTTGTAATCGGTCCATCCAAGAAAAATTAAACAAACAATAACTAACATAATTCCAAAACTTATTAACATTTTTCTTCCTCCTCAAAAATAAACAGTGTTCATTTTTGAAATATACATTACTTTGATTCAAATATCAAATACAAATTCTCATAAATGATTATAATGGGATTGCATCCATAGAGACTGCCGCCTTACATTTATTAAGTAATAAATGGTTTGATTTTTTTACTACTATTGATTTTCAATCTGAACACACCTCTTAGGTTGAGTGGTCATATCAGAGCCAGAGCCTATTGCGCCTTTCTGTTTGTATATCGTACTAGAAAAGGTGATTGATTCTACTGTTGACATATAAAGAAAATCAGGCGAAAATAATGAGTGTGCTCATATATGAGTACACTCATTTTTAACGAAATATATTTAAGGAGTGTTAATATGAAAATTTTGATTGTTGGCGGTGGGATAGCAGGATTAAGCCTTGCAGGATTACTTAAGAAAAGAGGAATAGAGCCCGTCATTATTGAGAAGGCAAAGGAATATGGTGAAGTAGGCTATTTTTTAGGATTATGGCCTTTAGGCAGCAGAGTTTTGCATGGATTAGATCTCTACGAAGAATATGTTAAAGAGGGTACGCCCACCAAGGATTACAAAGTTTTGAATGAATCGGGCAAACTGTTAAATCAACTAACTTTCAGTAATGTTTCAAAACAATTTGGTGAAACTTATTTAATAGCCAGGTATAAATTATTGGAAGTATTAAAAAGGGGTATTGAAGAAACTCCCGTTAGAATGGGGTTGTCGGTAACAAAACTAGAGCAAGATGACCAAAAGGTTTATGTCACATTTACAGATGGAAATAAAGATGCTTTTGATTTGGTTGTAGGAGCAGATGGTATCCATTCAACAGTCCGTAAATTATTATTTGGTGAGCTACCTCTTACCCCTACAGGTTGGGGAGGATGGGGATTTTGGCTGGATAAAAAGTATCTTCCAGCAGGAGTCAGTGCATCAGAATATTGGGGGAAAGGGAAATTCTTTGGGATCGGGCAAACACAAAAAGGTTACAGCGGATCAGCAATTATTCCAATTCCTAAGAAAATGCCAAAAACAAGAGAAGAAACCATTTTATTTATTCAGAAAAGGTTCAACACAATGGGAGACGAAATAGTTCAGGGAACCCTAAAAGCTCTTCCTAAGGCTACAGATATAAATTTTTTAGAACTAAGTGATTTTAAGACAGATAAATGGAGTAAAGGAAGAGTCGTTTTGATTGGTGATTCTGCTGCCGGTTTTTTACCTACCGCAGGAATTGGCGCTTCTATGGCATTGGAATCTGCATCTGTTCTAAACGATGAATTATCCAGAGTGAATAAAGATTTTGTCGAACAAGCTATTTTTCTCTATACTATGCGTAGAAGGGAAAGGATTGACAAGATACAATTAAACTCTCGTAGATTAGCAAAGATAATGTTCACTAAAAATCATTTAGTGTCAATTACTCGGGATTTTGTCACGAGTATGGCAACAGAAAAGCAATTGTTTAAAGAAATAGGTGGAAAAATGAATAAGCCAATATAATTTTCCGTGAGGTTGGTGTTTGCAATTGAGTCTTCGTGAGAAGAAAAAGAGGGAAGTTAAAAATAAGATTTTAAATGCTGCAGAGAAATTGTTTAAGGAAGTAGGATTTGAAAAAACAACTACTAATCAAATAGCAAAAGAAGCTGGAGTGGCATCTGGAACAGCTTTTAATTACTTTGACACAAAGGCAGAAATTTTGTTAGCTGTGTTTATTAAAAACAACAGGGATACAGCTCATTATAATTATTCAATTAAGAAATCAGATGATCCGTCAGAAATAATATTCTCATTTTTATGGCATTACTCACAGCAACTAACTAAAATAGATAAATCATTACTGCAAGAACTCTTACAGGCTTTTGTTTCTTCCTATAAAAACAATCCTATCTTAATTAAACAGTTAATTGAAATTGATTTTGGGTTCTTAGAAAAATTAAAAGAAATCATGATTGAACTTAAAAATAACTATTTACTCATAGAAAGTTATCAGAGCGAAATAGCTGTTGAAATCATCTATAGTTCATTATTGTATGAGTTTGTAAATTACGCTTTTAGTGAGGATGTTAATGAAGAGGATATAAAAGAAAGAATCAAACAAAAAATACAATTTCTAGTATCACAAGACAAAGGTTAAGTGTTTAATCCAATTCACATTAAGTTTTAAATAATGCAGATTTTAATATGTGATACCATTGACGAGGGGATAAATTTTGTTGAGTGTGATTTATTTGTAAAAGAAGGATAAAAAGGGTGCTTATCAAGAACAGGGTAAGCTCCTTTTTTTTATGAGTTTTACTTGAGTAAGTAGCTGGACTTTATAATAATTGGTATTAAGTTAAAGGGAGGTAATGGAAGAAGCATTATTTATCAAATTACGAATGTGTGTAAGGAGTTGTAAGAATGATAAAAACAAAAAGACGACTTAGGCCTATTATAGTTCTCCTCCTCATAATCGTTCTGGCAGCAATCACAAACCCAACAAAAAATCTAATATTCAATTTAGCGAAGCAAAGATAGGTGAACCTTTTCCAAATAATAGTGTAGATATTGAAAGAGTTAACTTTAATGCCTTTTCAACCTACTGTAAAGCTTAACCGGGAAGATATCAACTTCTCAGCGAAATCTGTTATTGTACACGGGAAAGGTGACAAGGAGAGGGAAGTCTATTTTAATACTCGCTGCTCCCTTTGGTTAAAACGGTACTTGGATGAACGGGATGATCAAGAGGATTGCCTATTCATAACAGAGAGGAAACCCAAACACCGAATGAGTATAGATATGATTCGATACATTATAAAGCGGGTTTCTAACCGAGCAGGTATAAAGAAGAGCATACAGCCTCCTCAATTAAGACATAACTATGCAACTCACCTAATTAATAACGGTTCACCCCTGGAAGTGATCCAAAGCCTTTTAGGACATAAGAGAAGTTAGACAACAAGGATATACGCTCAACTTAGTGGTAAGCTGCGCCATGACTTCTATTGTAAATATTTTTAAGATTTCAGAGCTTCATTCCTTACTGGGTATAAGGCTCTTTCTTCTTGTATCGGGCCATTTAATGGAAGAACTCTCTTGCTAATGCTGAAATGAGTAGTATTGAAGTAACTGGTATAATAATATAATTTAGATGGCTATTCTTAGTTTTTACGTAAATTCAATAAATAGACATCAATATAGGGGCGGTAATTCGCTTCCTGCTTTTTTGTTTTGCGCTAATATAACACAAAGGCATTGACTGACGAGTCAATTATTGAGTATAATCAATATTGACTGGCCAGTCAATATATCCTTGTGAGGAGTTTTGATGATGAACGTTATTGAGATTAAAGGTCTGACAAAACAGTATAGGAAGGGCCGAGGAATTGAAGATGTTTCATTCTCCGTCCGAGAGGGAGAGATTTTTGGATTCATTGGTCCTAATGGTGCTGGAAAAAGCACAACCATCCGAACGCTCCTAAATTTCATTCATCCCACAAACGGATTTGCCTCTCTGTTTGGGAAGGATATCGTGTCGGAATCCAGGGAAATAAGAAAACATGTTGGTTTTCTTCCATCTGAAGTCCATTACTATGACGATATGAAAGCAATAGACATACTACTTTATTCGGCAAAGTTTTATCAGTATAAGAACACGAAAAGGATTTATGAATTAGCTGAAAGGCTGCAGCTGGATCTACAAAAGAAAATTGAAGATTTGTCATTTGGAAACCGCAAGAAAGTCGGCATTATTCAGGCCATCCTGCATGAACCGAAACTGCTGATTTTAGACGAGCCGACAGGGGGATTGGACCCCTTGATGCAGCATATTTTCTTTGATCTGTTAAAAGAAGAAAATGAAAAAGGGGCAACCATTTTTTTCTCCTCCCATATCCTAAGTGAAGTTCAAAAGATGTGCGATCGGGTGGCCATCATTAAAGAAGGAAGGCTGGTAAAAGTAGAGAGAATCGAGACACTCACAAAGAATAATTTGAAGAAAATACACATGCTGGTTGATAATCCTACGGAAATGAAGTTCGACTTTGAAGGGATTGTGGATATACAGCAAACGGGTAAAGATATTCATTTATTATTCAGTGGCGATGTAAAGAAGCTGATGTATCACTTATATGGATTGGACTTGAAAGACTTAACCATCGAAGAACCTTCGTTGGAAGAAGTATTCATGCACTTTTATGAATAGGAGAGGTGAAAAAAAGAATGTTGATTTTTAAACGTGAACTGAAGAAGAATTTAAAATCACTGATCATCTGGAGCCTCATCATCGGGGGAATGATTCTGATGACTTTGAGTATTTATCCACAATTCTCGCAAGACCAAGAAGCAATGAATCAAATGTTGAACGCCTATCCCGACGAATTCAAGAAAGCGTTCGGCATGGATCAGCTGGATATCGGGACATTGATTGGCTATTATGGTATGCAGATTCACTTATATACAACTTTACTAGGGAGTATCTATGCGGTGATGCTGGCATCTAACATCATCTCCAAGGAAGAAAATGAAAAGACGATTGAATTTTTATTGTCCAAACCTATTTCAAGAAAAAGAATCATTGCCGAGAAATATTTGGCGGTGGCTGCTAACATCTTGATTATCAATACGGCCATTGTTGTTATAAGTTTAATAGGATTTCAATTTACAGATGACACCATCCCCTTCAAAACGTACAGCGTCTTTGTCATGGCAACACTGTTGATTCATCTCACATTCGCTGCCATTGCGTTATTATTATCTGCTGTAATGAAAAAATCACGCACTATTACGGCCGTATCACTGGGAATTGTGTTCGTCTCCTATCTACTCAGCGTTACATCTGGAATAGCAGAAGAATTGAATGTGCTAAAATATATTAGTGTATTCAAATATATCGATGCTGCTGAACTGATAGCTGAAAATGAGATCAGGCCTCTGTATTTATTGATAATGATGGGTATTATTCTGATTGCAACGGTATCCACTTTCCTTCATTACAATAAAAAAGACATAGCATCATAAAATTGGAGGTTATTCCGTGTATCCTAATTTTGAGAAATTATCCAAAGAGAAGAAGCAATCGATTCTGTCTATCTGTATAGAGGAATTTGGCAAAACAGGATTTGAGAAAACTTCTACAGATACCATTACAACAAGAGCGGGTATTTCTAAAGGCATATTGTTTCACTACTTCAAAAATAAAAAGAATCTTTTCCTTTATGTTATCGACTATTGCCGGCAGCTTATTGGCAATACGTTAATGGAAGAGTTAGAAAAGCTTGAAACAGATGACTTCTTTGAAAGAATCAAAGAAGTCGTATTAACAAAGTTGAGAGTACAGCTTAAGTACAGTCAGGAAACTAACCTGGTGGCTAATGTACTGCTAAACCCGCCGGTTGGTCTGAAAGAAGAAGTTCAAGAACACCTGCAAAAGAATGTCGAGAACTACAGCGACCAGTACCTAGGGAAACTGCTAGATCCTCAGCTTTTAAAAAATCATGCTTCACCCGAGAAAGTGGTTAACTTGACTATGTTAGCGCTAGAGCAAATTACCAAAAAGTATATCGCCTTGTACCAAAACAAGCGAATTGAATTTGAAAAACTAAGTGAGCAAATGATACCTGAAATCGATGAATATATAGAATTGATAAAATATGGATGTATGGAGAAATAATAGTTATGAGTTTAAGTGGATAAAGTTTTTCCATGTCAAATAGCTTATTCAGGTAGAAATGAAGGCAAAGAGTCCGCTCCTGTAATTTAATTTAATGAGATGGATGAGAAACGGATTGATGGGTTTAATGAATATAGAAACCAAATTCTAGCTTTGTTCAAGTAACGGGGGCGCGCGACAAGTTCTGCTATAAGCGCTATCAAGCGTGAAAAGCAGGGGATTTTTTTAATTGAAATTCTAACTTTACAACCGAGGATGGGAATGACGGTTCCATGTTACCCGAAACCATCCCGTCAATACTCCTGCATGCGTTATAACTGACAGGTTATAGGGTTTGAAGCACAGGTAGATTCGGCAGAACGAAGGCTGAAGCCAAAAGGTATGCCAACGGATATGCCGCACGGCTGAAAAACTAGAAATGGTGAGAATAGTTCTGTTAGCTAAAGAACTG
The DNA here is from genome assembly GCF_053903065.1 of Bacillus sp. AK031. Classification (NCBI taxonomy): domain Bacteria; kingdom Bacillati; phylum Bacillota; class Bacilli; order Caryophanales; family Bacillaceae; genus Bacillus; species Bacillus sp. AK031. The sequence continues at coordinate 529,071 of NZ_CP096424.1, forward strand.
ACGAACTTCCGAAGGTAAGGGTCTAGAGCTACGAACATAGGGAAACTTATGTCCCATCTTCCGATGGGGTGAGTGGTGTGGAGTAAAATTGCCCCCTCTGAAAGACGCTATACCGGACTACGGCGGTATCAAGCTCACAGGCTTAAAGGAAGCACCTAACTTTAGAATGGAAAGCTACGTTGTAAGGTACTTGGAAAGCAAGGAACGTTGAACCAAGAGCTGTCACTCGAAGCGTTTGCTATAAGGTTTACGAAAGGCATTTATCCTTGTGAGGGTAGGGGAACGACTGAAGAAACTTTTGTAATGAAAGTGGAGGAACAGCCCCAAGTCTACTGAATGAAACGATTATTTTCCTATACGTGAATGGTGCCGGTCGGGTAAGAATGTGGGGACATCACTTCTACAAGGAGGGATGCCACAGTGCCAACACTGCGATATTGGGATTACTACAATATGACGGAGACATTCACGGAACTATATGAGAAAGCCCAGGAAGGAAACAACTTTTCCTTCCTTTATAATGTCATCATTTCAAGAGAAAATATCTTACTCGCTTATCGTACCATCAAATCCAACAAGGGTTCAAACACACCTGGGACCGATGGGAAAACGATAACGGATATCAAGAAGTTATCCGAAGATGAACTCGTCTTGAAGGTGCGTACAATACTGAAAAGCTATCAACCTAAGAAAGTCAGAAGAAAATGGATTGAAAAGGATAATGGGAAACGAAGACCGCTAGGTATTCCCTGTATTATGGACAGGATTATCCAACAGAGTTTCAAGCAAGTTCTGGAACCCATTGCGGAGGCTCATTTTTATAAGCACAGTTATGGCTTTAGGCCTCTCCGGTCCGCCCATCATGCGATGGCAAGGATTCAATACTTGATTAATCAAGCCTCCCTTCATTTTGTTGTTGATATTGATATCAAGAGCTTTTTTGATAATGTAAACCACACACGGTTAATGAAGCAGCTTTGGAATTTAGGAATACAGGATAGGAAAGTAACAGCTTGTATTTCTAAAATGATAAAAGCAGAAATTGATGGAGAAGGAATCCCCGACAAAGGGACACCTCAAGGTGGAATTTTATCTCCCCTCCTCTCTAATATCGTGTTGAATGATTTAGATCAGTGGATTGCTGATCAATGGGAGTTCTTCCCCCTGCACAAATCATACAAATCAAAAGAAGGTGAAAGATACGCAAAGAAAAGGACTAATCTGAAGGAAGGATACCTCGTCCGCTATGCGGACGACTTCAAAATTCTTTGCCGTGATGGAAAGACCGCTCAAAGGTGGTATCATGCGGTCCGTCGTTATTTGAAGGAACGGCTCAATCTTGATATCTCGCCAGAGAAATCTAAAATCCTTAACCTACGCAAACGGGAGTCTGAATTTCTAGGATTTACGATACAAGCGAACAAAAAAGGGAAGAAACGAGTAGCGCATACCGGTGTTATTCAAAAGAAAAAGAACCAAATCAAACAAGAAGCTAAAAGGCTAATCCGTCGGATTAAAGCTTCACCAACTTCCCAAAACGTTCTGCGCTTTAACAGTTTTGTACTGGGCATCCATAATTATTTTAAGCGAGCGACACATGTGAACCCGGTGTTCTCACGTCTTGCCTACGACTTAAAGCCGTTCATATACAATCGACTACAACCGGTTGGGAAGCAAGAACACCCAAGTAACCCGCCGCCTCTGTTTAAAAGATTTTACAGTGTAACCATGAAGACTTTTAAAGTAGCTGAAGTCTACCTTTTCCAACTAGGAATTGTTAAAACGGTCAACTCGTTGAACTTCAGTCCAAAGGTGACACCCTATACAGAGGAAGGTCGAGAGATGTTATACAAGAAGCTTCGTCCTGATATCCAAAAGGAAATCAGTGAATTGTTGAACTCCAACCTTCCTAATCGGTCAGTTGAATATGCGGATAATAGAATAAGCCGATACAGTATGAAAATGGGGAAATGTGAAATCACAGGCTGGGATTTACAGGCGTTTGAGGTGCATTGTCATCACTATCTCCCAAAATCACTAGGTGGAGACGATAAGTTTCATAACCTGCGAATCCTTCACCAGGATATTCACCGGTTAATCCACCTAACTGACATGGAAAAGATAAGGTCAATCCTCAAAAAGCTCAACATCTCAAAGCCCATTTTAAATAAAATTAATCAATACCGAAAGGTATGCGAACAGGCAAATATCGTATTATCCTAATCGTCAAAGTAACGAGGAACTTATAATCTATTACATATCAGTAGATGGAGCGCCGGATGCTGGGAAACTAGCACGTCCAGGTGTGGAGCAGGGGAAAAGCCGGAGATAACTTCAAACGCTTACCTATTGCTAACGTTAACTTATAAACCAGCTAATGACCTCCGCATTGATTTCTAAACAATTAAAAACTCATTTCTCTTAAAGCGGCGACTTCTTAACCGAAGCGTCCTTTTTTCTGTTTTAAACAAACACGCAAGAGGAATGGATATATATGTTAATATAGGGGTGGTGGCATTTAAAGTAAGCTATGGGAATAACAGAATAATTAGTTGGGGTGTTTTGGTGGATAGTAAATTTTTTAGAGGGACTTTCTTTTTAACTGCAGCAACCTTAATATCAAAAATTTTAGGGTTTATTTATATAATTCCTTTCACTGCCCTGGTAGGCACTCAAGGATACGCATTATACAAATATGCTTATGGTCCATATACAATTCTGTTGAGTATTTCAACAATAGGTCTTCCACTTGCTGTATCGAAGTTTGTTTCGAAATACAATGAATTAGGAAACTATAAGGTTGGATTAACTCTATTAAGATTTGGAATATATTTAATGATAATAAGCGGCATTATTACTTTCGCGGTCTTGTATTTATCAGCTCCGTTTCTAGCAGGAATCATAATTAATCCTACTGATCCAACTGGTAATTCTCAAGAAGATGTTCAGTTTGTAATACGTCTTGTTAGTTTCGCTTTGTTAATTATCCCGGCAATGAGTATCCTAAGAGGATATTTTCAAGGAAGTCAATCTATGGGGCCTTCAGCTTTAAGTACAGTAGTTGAGCAGGTTGTTAGGATTATATTTATATTAGCGGGTGCATATGTAGCGATTCACATACTTAATAGTTCTCTTAAAAATGCGGTCGGAATTGCAACCTTCGCCGCATTTATAGGTGGAATAGCAGGATTCATTGTATTAATTTTTGTTTTCTATAAAAGAAGAAAATTGATAAAGGAACAGAAGGAGCAAAGTTCGAGTAATGAGGACTTGAACATTATTTCAATGTTTAAAGAACTGATCGGTTATGCTTTTCCCTTTGTCGTAACCGGTTTAGCTATTCCGATTTATCAGAATATCGATACCTATACTATAAATGGAATATTTCAGTCTATTGGCTACAGCTTGGATGAAGCAGAGGATATAAATGCAGTAATTGGACTGGTGCAAATCCTTGTGATGGTCCCTTTGTCTCTAGCAACAGCATTTAGTATGTCCTTGATTCCTGGTATAACTTCAGCATACATTAGCGGAAGAATGAGAGATGTTAAAAATAAGATAAATCAGACCGCTCAGGTGCTAATATTCTTTACACTGCCTGCCGCAATGGGTTTATGCATCCTTGGAGAACCCATCTATATTATAATTTTCGGATTAGAAAATAGTCCTCAACTTGGTGGCGACTTGCTACAGTGGTACTCTTTAGCAGCGGTAGTTTTTTCATTGTATATTGTAACTGCTGCTATTATTCAAGGAATTAACAAACAAAATACATTGTTCATAGGAATCTTGTTGGGAATTTTTTTAAAGATAGTTTTAAATTATCTCTTGGTACCCTACTTTGAAGAACTAGGGCCTATATTGGCCACTTACGCTGGTTTTATTGTCTCCTGTGTTTATAATGTAGTAATAATTAAAAAAACTATTAGCTATAGGGTATGGCCATTACTAAAGACATTAAAAGAAATTTACGTGCTGGTCATAGTAATGTCCTTGGCTGTTTGGGCTGTTAGATCCCTGTCTGAGAGTTGGCTGCCTAAAAGCCTAAGTTTATATTCCAGTTCTTTTCTTATTTCTGCAATATCAATCTTTACAGGTATAGCAATTTATTTAGGTATAGGTTTGCGGCTAAGGAAAGTAAAAGGCATTTTACCGATGAATAAAAAGCATAAAAGTTATTAGTTACTTCGCTAATTACACTGCAGGGGAACAATAACTGAAGCAGGCTGATCGGTGGCCATTGCGTTCTTCAATTATTGGGGCAGGTTAATGGAAAAAGAAGGAAAACTCATTGTAGTTGTCGAACTATGACCTTAGAAAGAATAGTGTTTTTCAGGGAGGTTAATACGGGTTACTTTGAAGATTTACGCAAAGTGGTTGGAAACCAACCATTAATTTTGGTTGGAGTTGCAGTAGCTGTAATTAACGAAAAAGGCGAATTTCTATTGCAAAAACGCAGTGACGAACTTTGGGGAGTTCCGGGTGGATTTATAGAATTAGGTGAATCTACAGAAGAAGCAGGAAGAAGAGAAGTTTTAGAGGAAACGGGCATTGAAGTAGGTAAACTTGATTTAATAGGAGTTTTCTCGGGAAAGCAGCATTTTGTTAAATTACCAAACGGAGATGAATTCTATCCAGTTACAATTGCATATATTTCAAAAGAAATACAAGGTGGAGTTCTTAAAGCAGACGGTCAAGAAACTACGGATGCAAAGTTTTTTAATGCTAATGAGTTACCAGAAGGGCTAAATCCTTTAATAAAAAACCTCATTAAACAATATTCCCTGTCATTTTCACAATAATTAAAGGCAATACAGTGAAGAAGTGTACTTAAAGTAAGGGGGCGTATGCTGAACAAGCAGCCGTCCCCTTTGGTTTTTTAGAAAGGTGGCATATTCGGCTAAAGGGCAGGTTAGTGGAAGTAGAATGATAGGGGTGGAATTTATGTGGGAATGTAAAATCATAAATACAAAACGAGGGGAATTTGAATTATTTGAAGCTGGGGATGGCGAACCATTATGCATCACCCATCTTTATAGCGAATTTAACGACCGTGGTTATTATTTTGCGGATATGTTTGTAGATAATTATAAAGTTTACCTTGTAAACCTAAAAGAAGCTGGAAATTCTCCTAGAGTGAAAAATGAAGATGAATTAAGTATGAGTGAAACAAGCGAAGATTTAGAAGCTATTAGAAATGCTTTAGGGTTTGACCAATGGAGTTTTGCAGGACATTCGACGGGAGGAATGTTGGGGTTAGTGTACGCATCTAAATATCCGAATTCACTAGTACGATTAATGGTCGGTGGAGCTTCTGCAACAAATGATTATATGGAACATAAAAATAGTATTTATAGTTATAAAAACCCTGTTAACAAAAGGCTACAAGAGATATTCTCCATCCTTAAATCCAATGAGTCAACAAGAGAACAGCGAGTGCAAGCAGGTAGAGAATGGACTGAAATGTCATTGTACGAACCAAGTAGATTTGATGAATACTTTTCTAAGCCGAGTAGTGGAAAAGTTATACAAAAACGCTTAGATTACTATTCCTATAATGAACTTCCAAACTATGATATTAGAGAAGACATTACAAAAATAAAGATTCCAACAATAGTATTTTGTGGTTTGCACGATTCACAATGCCCTATTGTTTATTCAGAAGAAATTCACCAACTAATTTCAAACTCAAAATTTTACACCTTTGAAAAAAGTAATCACACTCCTTATTTAGAAGAAAAGGAAAAGTTCAATGAGATGGTTAAAGATTTCATTGAATTGTTCTGATTCTATCTTCAAGTAAAGGGGGGCTTATCCAGAATAGGATAAGCTCTTTTTTAAAGAAAATTTTTTCTTGAGTATGCTGCTTTGATTTAAAATAATTGGTATTAAGTGCTCACTTTAAGTTTACAGCAGGGAGGAAAATAAGTGGGATTGAGTAAAAATACTTTAAAAAACGAAAGAATATATTTAAGAGAATTTATTGAAAGTGATTGGGTGGGAGTTCATAACTACGCTTCTCAAGATATAGTTAGCAAATATCAAGTTTGGGAGCCAAATTCCAAAGAAGACTCTAAAGAGTTTGTAAATCAAATATTGATAGATAAATCTAAGAGTCCAAGAACTCGTTATGTTTATGCAATTATTCTTAAAGAAACAGATGAAATGATCGGTGCTGGAGAAAGTAATGTAAGGGATTCCTTAAATAAATCGGGTGATGTCGCATACATAATAAATCCTAAGTATTGGGGTAAAGGTTTGGCAACAGATGTTGCAAAAATATTAATTCGTTTTGGGTTTGAAGATTTAAACCTACATCGAATTTTTGCTTATTGTAATCCAGAAAATTTAGGTTCGAAAAAAGTCCTAGAAAAAGCAGGTTTAACTCAGGAAGGAAGACTCCGTGAAAATTTATTAATGAAAGATGGCTGGCGAGACTCATTAATTTATAGCATTTTAGAAAACGAGTGGCCAAAATAAGAGATTGATTTTCTTAAAGGAGACAATAAGTAGGGTAAGTTGATTTTTCGATTATTTCCTCATGTTCAATTAATGGGCAGGTTAACAGAACAATCTTTTTGGAGAGGAAGTGGTATTTTGATTTTGGGTAGAGATAGATACTTTTTAGAATTGGCACTAGATGAAGCTGAAAAAGCCTTAGAGGAAAATACATATCCAATCGGTGCGGTCATTGTTGATGAAAATAATAACTTAATTTCTAAAGGGAGAAATCAAGTGCATCCCCAACAAGATGCAACAGCCCACGCTGAAATAGATGCTATTAGAAATGCCAGTCAATCAATATTAAATGCTAAGGTTAACCGTGAAAAATTTACTATCTATACTTCTTTAGAGCCTTGTCCGATGTGTACTGGTGGGATTTTATTTGCAAACATAAAAAGAGTTGTTTGGTTACTTAATGATGATTTAGGGTTTGGAGGATATAGAAAAATTAAAGGTGCAAATATATTTGATGAGGGATTTAATGAAGTTGAAGTAATAATGGAACCATTTGCTGATTTAAAAATTAGACAACTTGAACTTATGAGTCAATGGGGCGCAAATCCAAACAATATTATTAACTTGCGAGAGGCTGTTAAGAATAAATAGATTATTCAATTCTAGAGGGCGTTTGCCGAACAAGCAGCCACCTTTTATTTAAATAAAAGACAGGTGTGACTGCTAAACTAAAGTAGACAGGGTTGTGGCAATCTTTTATGTAACTAATAAATATCAATTCAAGTTACAGCAGGGAGTGAAATAAATGAAAGTGAGTATGAGTTCTTTAACAGCCGCCCTTTGTTAAAGTAAAGGGCAAGATTGTTGAGTAAGAGACCTGCGGGATAGAAGACACCTTTGACTCAAAAAGCGACACAAAAAAGAAAGCTTCAATAGATTAACTACTTTCTTTTTTGGTTAATTTTTCAAGTATTTCGTGATTTAACTTTATCTGATATTCCTGTTCCTTTTTAATTTGATGTTGGGTGTATATGAGAATTATCAAAAGTGTAAGGCAGGCGGTAGCAAATAAAACCCAAAATAAATCAACAAAGAAATCCAACTGAGAACCTCCAAACGTAAAATTCTATCTTACAATTTAATTTTAATTATAACAAATTATATTAGTTGGTGAACTATCCGAAGAAATGCATTCATCTTATTTAACTGTTATTTAACAACGGAGGCGTATTCTGAACAAGCAGCCGCCTCCCTCCAACTATGCCAGCAATCGTTAGCATCTTCGGCTAACGGGCAGGTTAACAGAACATTGAAACCTCAGCATTTAGGGCTTTCAACAGCTCTTTAAGTAATGGATTAATGCTAAGGTTTTAGCATATCTACTATTATTTAATTAGGAGTGCGATATAAATTGATGAAAATTTTCTTTCTTTTATCCGCTATTTCAGCGTTAATAACTCCTTTATTATTAAAAATTGACATAGCATGGTTAGGATTAACACTAACAATTGTATTTTTTATTCTTGCTATCTTTTTTAGTAAACCGAGATTTACTAAAAATAACTAAAAAAGAAAAGACTCTTATTCAAATATAGAGGCGTTTGCAGAATAAGCAGCTACCCTTATTTAAGTAAAGGGAGTTTAATTCAAGGATAACTGGGCAAGAGTGACGAACAGGCAAGATAGGGGTTATAGGATATGATACAAGTTTTATTTGTGATTTTAATATGGATTTTACCGACTTTCCTTTTTACAAATGCTTTTTTTAAAATGGACAAGGAAGAACAACAGAAATTTAAAAATGAGCTTCAACAACCTTTAGTCCTTTTTGGTGTAGGGTTAATAATCATCGGCTTATTGTTATCTTTTTCTGGTATTATCCTAGCAATTGATTGGATTCAGCATATTGGTGCAATTATGGTGTTTATTAGTTGGCTAACTGCAAGTATCCAAAGCTGGAAAAAAGGAAAGACGGGTTTTAGAAAAAGTACTGCCCTATTTTTTCTGGGTATCACTGGAATATCCGCTTATGGTTATCTGTATTTTAGCTAACAAGTGGGTTTCCTAAACGGTAGCCACCCCTTGTTCAAGTATCGGGAGGTTAATGGAAGAAATCGAACTTACAGGGTCTTATAGAATAGAGGGGGGAAATAAGATTTTAATTTTGTTTTATTTGTTAATCATTTGCATTACTATCTTTTTATTTTTAGTTCTATGTGCCAAGGGAACAATTTCTTTCATTAAAAAGAAACCTTTTCCCAAAAGAATGTTGATTGCGACGTTATCGGGAGTTATTTTAATTTCTTCAATCTATATTTATGAAGCATCTTTTTTCACGTTTGATGAAATCGATAAAGAATTTACGCAAAAAGGCCCTGGTCCTGTAACCTCACCTACCAACGCTTATACAGCTAATGCCTATTATGAACCCTACGGAGGAGCAGCAGGTGGTGTTAATGTTTGGGTTGAAGTTACCTACAACAATGAGGACGATAAGGTTCAAACAGTTTATTATGGGGATGCGAAAAGCACATTTAATATGGATTGGTTAAATGAAGATACTCTTAAAATTCAAAATGATGACCCTGATTATCCTGATTCAGATAGAAGTATCAACTTACGCATTGGTAAGGATATTTATCACGAATTCGGATTGGCTTGTCAGAGTATTTTGATGAAGGACGAATATGAAACTTGCTATCAAAACTAATTTGACATAATACAATATTCGAGATGTTTGCTAAACAAGCAGCCGCTCTATCTTCCGCTAAGGGGGGCGTTGATCTAAAAAGGAATAACGCTTTTTTCCATGAAGTTATTGGATTAACAGTGCAGTTAAACAGATTAGAATTTGTTCAATACAGGCGTGAGAAAAAGTAAAGGAGCATTTAAATTGAAGGACCAAATTGACGAACTTACATTAGTGCTATTGTATTTAACTTCTTTTAAAGATGATTATGGATTAGGGGAAGCACAGAGAAGTTGGAAGGGGTATCCTTTTGAATCGTTAAACGAATTAAATGAGGATAAGTACATTATGGGAGGCAAACGATCAAAATCTGTTTATCTAACCGAGGAGGGCATCAATCAAGCTAAAGAGCTGATGGAAAAATATAATATTGTAGATGATAAGTGAGTAAAGTCATCTAATAGCTGAAGAACAGGCGTAATCCTATGGCAGAGTTGCGTCTGTTTTTTTTAATGTTTTTCTTGTGTAATAAAAACGTTTTTGAAATAATTGGAATATATAATAGCCATAAGAATGGAAAAGGAGTAAAACTGTTTGAAAAAAATTCATATTATGATGATTTTAGTAATTTTTTTAATTGGAGTATCTGGCTGCTCAAGTAATAAGAAAATCTTAGTGGGAAACCATGTGATCAATTCAGGCTCCTCAGGAGTATCAGTAAGGACAAGTGAGATTGAGAGGGAGAAAGTGAAGGAAATTCAAAAGGTACTTAAAAACGTTGAAGCAACAAAAAAACCAAAAGATCTAAAGCGAAATGCCGATGCATTTTTTTCGATAGCTGCAAACGATGAGAACAAACAAAATATTTGGTTATACATATGGTTCATAGATGAAGATACTGCTGTAATACGAAGAGGCTCTGATAATTATTTCGTTTTATCTAAGAAACAAACTCAAAAAGTAAAAGCGGCATTAAGTAAATAAAAACGCAGCCATAAAGTTTATCTATGCTACTCTGGATATTCGAGTAAAGGGCAGGTTAAAGTGATAACCATAGAAGTTCGAAACAATACCCCATTACCAATCGTCAAATCTATATATAAGAAGTATTTTAATGAACGAGGAGTAACTTCCAAAGACCATAAATAACAGTGAGGTGGAAGATGGATATAACCATTAAGTTAATAGCTTATGTAATATTTATTCTTGGTTCACTTTATTTTTATTTCGGAGGGACTCGAAAAGCGAAAAACAAAGGAAGTTTCAATTTAGTTATGATAGCCAGTGTATTAATACTAAGTTACTATTACTGGCTTAGAATTTAATTCATCTTTTGTTAATGCTGGCGTTAGCTGAAAAGCAGCCTCCCTTTGTTCAAGTAAAGGTTAGTTGAACAAGCATATAAGGAGGGTTTAAATGAAAAGTTGGTGGAAATGGTTTTATACATCTTTCATTTTGTTGATTACATTCACAATTTTTCAATTTCAATTCTTAACTTGGCTTACTAAAGAAAGTTTAGATACCTTTTATCTTTCTGGTTGGGTAATTTCTTTATTATTTGCTGTTGGATTACTAGTTTATAAATGGAAAGAAGAGAGGAACATTGAAGAAATAAAAAAGGAAAATGAACGATTGAAGGAAGCGGTAGAGTATTATCGTCAAAAGGCGGAGTGAAAAAAGTTGATTGCCTTTCTTCAAGTAAAGGTTAATTGAACAATAAGTTTATTGAATTTTAATGATGGAGGATATATGCAAACAGAAATTATTATTTTAGATAATGAATTGAAAGTATTGGTTAATATGTGGGGATTAGAAAACAAAACAACCTTGATTTTGTTACATGGATTAGGCAGCACAGGGAAAAGTTTTGATGAAATTGCTTCTATTTTGAGTAAAGACTTCAAAATTTTAGCTTTCGATTTACCTGGACACGGCAAGTCATCATTCTTTAACGATGAAGAATTTTTTTCAATGGAGTCCCTAGCAGATTGGGTTATGGATATTTTAATTTTTTATAAGGTTAAAGATTATCACATTATCGGACATTCTTTAGGTGCCTATATAGGTCTTACATTTGCTAAGAAGTATTCTCTAAAATCATTAATTTTGCTGGATGGGGGGTATATTCAGTCTTCCAACTTGCCAAATAACTCACTTAAAGAAGAAGTAAGTTTAACATTGCGGCATATAGATACATATACCTTCCGAAACTGGGAGGAGTATGAACAGGAACAGTATAATAACGGACTATCAAATTCGTTGGTAGAGTTATCAAAAAATAGTATGAAATGTGAAGATTATAAAATAAAATTAATTGTTTCGCCTGATGTAGCATTGCATCTTACTAAGCAGATGTTTAGAGAACCTTCAGAGGCTACGTTGACAAATATTGATACACCCGTTTTGCTTTTAAGAAGTACATTACCAGAAGATTTTAACACAATAAGAACAAGTGAAACCGACCGTTTGAAAAGGCATTTAGAAGTATGTGTTAAAGAAGTAAGCGAAGCTAGCCACGATATTTATTGGGCCCAACCTCGTATTGTATGCACCGAAATACTACAATGGGTTAATAGTTAAACAGACTTATCGTGGTGAGAAGCTATTCCATTATGGGGGGCGTTTGCTGACAAGCAGCCGCCTCCCTTTGTTCAAGTAATGGGCAGGAATGTTGAACAACGTTGATTAATGGAGGGATTAGATGAGGGAAGGGAAACAAAGATTATATCTCAATATGATTTTTGGCTCAGTTGGATTGTTATTGGTTGCTTTAGCTGCAATGAGATATATTGCAGAAGGACTCAATAGTGGTAATAACGGTGGATATCTAATAGTATTATTTGGTTTTATATTTACAATGAACTATGTTAATTTCCTTGAAGAAAAAGCTGGAGTAAGCAAAAAGATTACGTGGGTTAGAGCCATCATCTCCATAATTTTGTTATTTGTAATATCATATTATTTATTTTTCTAGTTATTATACATACGGGGGCAAAAACGGAAGATCAGCTAACTTGATCCGCCTATTACTCTTATTCAATTATTGGGCAGTTATCTTTAAGAAGAAGGAGTGTATGTGTTTGAAGAAATCTATTTATCTTATCATCAGCCTATGCCTAATGTTTCTTGTTGTAGGATGCAACCAAGATTCAGCAACAGAGTGGTACGATTCAAAAGAAGCAGCCATTGAATCGGGGCTTAAACACGAAGGGACAGAAAGTGAATCTGTTTTATCAATCGAAGAATTTGAAAATGAGACATTTGTGGTTTACGAGTATATGGGTGGTTTGGGTATAGCAAACGTAGTTGAAAGTGAAAAAGGTTATGGTTGGAAAAGAAGCCAACCTTATACTGATTTCGAGGTAGAAGGCGAACTAGCTTATTCTACATCTGGGTTTGATATTATAACGGAAACTGGATTAGATGTATCAGTTTTAGTTGGGAAAACTTTTGATTCTTCGATTCAAGATATGAAGCTTTTGGGGGATGGAACTGAAAGAAAACTAAAGGTGTACGGCGATACGGGATTCTTTTACGCTCTTCATAAAATGCCTACTGATGCAGTTGATGTTTCTCCAATAGTAAACTAGAAAATATTTAAGCTCAATGCATGTTGAGGCGTTTGCTGAACAAGCAGCCGCGCCTTTGTTCAAGTAAAGGGTATTTCAAGAGCTAAAGGGGGAAAGCGATGATTTTTATACAAATTGGTGCAACTCTAATATTCCTAATATTAATTACACTGATTGTTTGGAGAGCATATAAGAAGCCAGATGCAAAGGATAAAGAAACTTTTAAACGAGAGTTACTATTCGATGGAACTGGGATGCTCTTTGTTGGTCTTTCACTAATAGTTATATCACTTATTTTTCAAAATCTAATTCTTATGAATTTAAGTATAACCCTGATACTTGTAGGGTGGTTTTATCAAGGTCTTTTAAAATGGAAAGAAAACAGAACCAGAAGTATTCTTTTATTTATTTTAGTCATTATTGCTGCTTATATATCTGTAATTTTATTGAACTAAAGATGGCGTTTGCTGAACAAACAGCTCCCCTCTGTTCGAGTATAGAAGCAGGATATTGGAAGATTGAAAGAAAGGAAATGTACATAGGAGGTATGGAGAGTGGACTTATTACTTTTGATAACTATTGGTTTCATCATAATCGGATTTGTTGTTCTCGTGTCTTTGAAAAATAGTATGGAAAGTAAGATGGCTTTTATAAAAGCCAATATGACAAACGAGGAAAGTTCAAGAAAGGCTAAATCCGTAATTTGGTGGATAGTGAGTGCTACAGCTTGGGGAATAGTAAGTTTCATTCTTATTGTTTGGTCGTTTCATAATCACTTTGGATAACTGTTGGTTTCAAATGTACTTAAACTAACAGGGGCAATATAGAGAGAAAACCCCACTTTCTATTTAAAAAGGTAGTCTGGAAAATTAAATAATCCTCTGATATGCTTTCACTATAATAAAATTACTGGAGGTAATACCAAATGTTAGGGAAGATTAAAGGAGTAAAACTTTTATCAGAATATAAAAATCCAAATTATAAAGTGAAGTTAGAATGTCCTGACGGAAGTGTACTGCTTATTAGGTTTGATTATACATACTCAACTAAGAGCTTTATGCCCTTAGAGGTTTACCATAATGGTGTTCATAAAGGGGCAAAATTAGCATGGTATACAAGTGAAGTAGAAAAAATGACTGTTGAAGCATTTTTGGAAACTATTGCTCTTAAAATCAACCAAAAGTATAACTTTGATTTGAAAGAAAAAGAATTCACAGTCGGTAAATGATCGTATTACTTTTAAGTTGTCGGAAGGGCCCTTTAATTCTTAACTTTGTTGCATTGAATAACATATGGAAAAATAAGAGCAGCCTTACATAAGCACAGTTATGTCTATTAAAATGAATGAAGAGTAACACAGTGGAAAACTAAGAACAATTCAGCCGCTAAGACGTTGTTTTGACAAATTTTTATAACAGAAACCGTATTATTAGTTCTGTTTATTTGCAGGGTGGAATTAGATTGGGATTATGGTTAAAAGTACTGAAAACAATTTTAGCAATTCTTGTGATTTCTTTATCTGCCTATAGTCTAATAAAGGATAATTATGAGCTATTGCCTTACACACTATTTCTCATGGGAATAATGCTTTTAGTTATGGGATTGACTGAAATTCAAGACGAACGAAAAGTAATAGGTATTTTTTCTCTTCTTTCCTCAGGTTTTGCTTTATTCGTCAGTATATACATATTATTCGGCTAAAAGTGGTGGGAATTGAGGCCGATTGTTTAATAAAGAGCAGTCGCTTCTTATGCAGACAGGTGGATTGAAGAGAGATAGGTGATTTTAATGAGCATATAATAAAAATTTTGCTAAGTGTAATAGCTTGTATGTTTCTTATAGCACTTATTGATTACTTGAATAGAGGTGTGTTAGAGTGCCTACTGATAGATTTAGTTGTTTCAGGAATCACAATATTTAACGAAAAGCAAAACCACAAGTTGAACAGAAAATAGGCTATTGGAGTAACGAAGCTTTTACGCAACAAAGATTACAAAAATGCTCGATTTTTTTTGAATGGATGATCACATCTCACATATATATAGCGTGCTTTGATCAATCTTTTTATTCAAATCGCGCTTTTTCTATTTGTTTTTTTATCAAAGTTTATAAAGTTACAATAATCAAACTTATAGTTTAACGAATTGCAGGTATTTTAATTTTTACAGTAAACTCTTCGTCCTTATAAACAAAATCCAAAAAGCCTTGGCAGCGATTGACGATATCCTGAATTTGTCTGGTTCCAAGTCCTTCATGGCCATCCTCTTTTGTCGTAAGGCCAAATCTCGTATAAAGATGATCTAAAATGTCTGAGTCAATGGGTAGACTTTGATTGCTGCAGATGAGTATATACAAACCACCTCGTTTATAGAATTGAACCGTAACGAAACCAGATTTTTGATAATGCTTCTGCCATTCTTCACATGCCTCAATGCTATTGGATAATAAATTTCCTAGTAGTCCGACAATATCATGGTTAGAAAGCGGCAAAGTTGAAATAGGGATGTCCAAGTCGTACACAATAGAAATTTTCGAGGCCTTCGCTCTCCGATACATTTGGTTCAATATCCCTGCAACAATCCCTTTTTCTCCTTTAATTGAAAGGTTCGTTTCATCATATCCTTCGACTAATCCATCTAAATATTTCTTTGCTTCATTGGTTTCTTCCTTCTCCAGGAGAAAATGAATAGCGGAAATATGCTTTAGAAAGTCATGACGTTCACTCCGAACGATACGAAATGTCTCATTAAAGGAAAGATTTTGTTCCTCATATTGATGAAGTTGCTTACTATAGTGGGTAAACTTCCTCCCTATATAAAGGCGGCTCCATTCAATCACAATGAAAATCAGAAAAGGCAATATAGATAAATATGTTGACTTATTAAGAGCCAGGTAAATGAGTAGAAGTGTTAATTGTATGAAATAGAAAATTCCATTCCACTTCACTCCTAGAACGGCAATCTGCAATACGTACATCTTGGCTGCAAAGTACATTGGAATGAGTACGAATATACAAGTTATATAAATGGGGATCTGCCAGTTTAGAATGACACATATAGCTTGTAGGTGTATAACGCCGAGTATGGCCAGACTTGCCCAGTATATAATAGAATGTTTCACGATTTCTTCCACCTTTAAAAGTAATGTTGCTGTAAAAAGTCTACTTTATTCTTTGTGATTACGGCCTGATCATCTATTCCTTCGAAACTAACAATGTAAGAATTTTTAGCATATAAAGAAAAGTTCTTCACATGATGGATATTAATAATAAATGAACGATGGGAACGGATAAAGTCTCTCTCTCTTAATTCCCCTTCTAGTTCGTTT
Organism: Bacillus sp. AK031; assembly: GCF_053903065.1. Lineage (NCBI taxonomy): Bacteria > Bacillati > Bacillota > Bacilli > Caryophanales > Bacillaceae > Bacillus > Bacillus sp. AK031. The sequence goes on from NZ_CP096424.1 coordinate 545,115, forward strand.
AGGGTTAAATATGTTTTAATCGGGCCTGTTTTCGTATAGATCGTGGAAGATCTGCCCGAGCGTTCAATGAATACGATGTCCTTCTTCTGAACTATATGGACCTCATTCTTTTGTTTTAAGTAGAGTCTGCCTGCAATTTCTGTAGATTTTGTTTTATCTTTAAAGCGTTCTATTGACTTTATTAATCGTTCCTTTGAATAAGGTTTCATGATATAGTCATGGACATTCATTTCAAACGCATGAACAGCATAGCCACTATTCCCTGTCACGAAAATAACTTCAATATTTAATGCGTGTGAATGAATAATGTCCGCTAATTCATATCCTGATAGATTTGGCATTTCTATATCTGCAATTAACAAATCAATTTCTTCTTTTTTTATATGCACATAGGCCTGTTCTGCCGATTGGGTAGAGAATACAATATCAATACCCGGTATACCTGATATGATGCCATTTAATTTATCTAAATCTATAAAACGATCATCCACTAGACCAACCTTCATTACATCCGCCTCTTTTTACAAATAAATCTTATTAGAAACTAAATTTCCAATTTTTATTATACCATCTATGTTGCTGAATTCGACCTTTTCACGACATGAAATGGATGATTCACGACATAACTGAAGATTTACTGCACCATTATTTTTATAATAAATCCAAGATAAAACGAATGAGGTGGAAAACATGATTGAAATTCATGAGTTAACAAAAAGGTTTAAAGAAAAAAAGGCAGTGGTCACTGCTCTCAAGCATGTTTCGATGTCAATAAATGAAGGTCAAGTTGTGGGCCTCCTTGGTGAGAATGGTGCTGGTAAAACAACATTACTTCGAACGATTGCCACCCTGTTGACACCAACCGATGGAAGTATAAAGGTGGCAGGATATGATACTGTAAAAAGCTCTGAGGAAGTAAAAAAGAAGATTGGTGTACTGTTCGGAGGCGAAACAGGCTTGTATGATCGTCTGAATGCACGTGAGAACTTAGAGTACTTTGCATCACTGTATGGATTAAGTAAACATGAAACAAAGGTGCGAATAGATGATCTCGCAAGAATGTTTGGGATGAGAGATTATTTAAATCGAAAGGTAGGGGGCTTTTCAAAAGGGATGCGCCAAAAGGTCGCTATAGCAAGAGCCATCATTCACAATCCGGATATCATTCTTTTTGATGAACCGACAACTGGTTTAGATATCACTTCTTCCAATGTCTTCCGGCAGCTGGTACATCAGTTAAAACATGAAGGAAAAACCATCATTTTTTCCACTCATATTATGGAGGAAGTTGCATTGCTTTGTGACTCAATCATGATGGTGCACAAAGGAGAGCTTATTTATCAGGGGAACCTCGAAGAACTTTATAAAGAAGAAGGCAATCGTGATCTTAACTATATATTCATGAGTAAACTAGTAAGGGGGGAGTGAATGATGCTTCTTAATGTCTATTTAAAAGAAATGAAAGACTGTTTCCGTGACCGGAGAACTTTATTATTGACCGTGTTCCTGCCTATTGTGATGATGACCGGACTGATCTTTTTTTATGAAAACATGGTTTCAGATGGAGAAGATACAGAATACAAACTTGCAATAGATGAAGCGGTGACAAGCGAGGATGTAAGTGTGCTTTCTACTATAGAGAATATTGAATTAGTAAAGTCGTCTAACCCGGAAGAAACATTTCGGAATGGAAATGCCCAAGCAGCCCTGCTTCTAGAAGAGAACTTTATTTCTACTATAAATAGTGGCGGAAGTGCATCCATTACCATCATTGGTGATTCCTTTAGCCAGAACTCAGCCAACTTAATGAATATTGTTATGAATAACCTATCAATTTATGAAAAATCTATTATAACTGAAAGACTAAAAGTAGAAGGGGTCAATCCAAATTTAATACAGCCTTTTACTATAGAACAAAAAGAAGTTTCCGAAGAGAATCCTAATATTGCTTTAGTTGCCATGTTAATTCCGATGATCTTAGCCTTATCGATTAGCATTGGAGCTGGTCCCGCAGCAGCTGATTTGTTCGCTGGGGAGAAAGAAAAGAATACGATGGAAGCCCTATTAATGACACCGATCAACCGTAATACATTACTATTCTCAAAGTGGCTGACAATAACAACCTTAGGTTCTATTACTGGACTGATTACACTTATTGTTGTTGCAGTAGAGATTCAGTTTTTGACTGAACACTTGAAAAATGCAGTCTCATTTGGAGAAAATACGGTCATCATTATTGCTTTAGCTTTGTTAATTTCTATCATTTATGCGATGCTTATTGCTTCACTGCTGATGTTAACAAGTATAATTGGAAAAACCATAAAGGAATCGCAAAGCTATAGTACACCGATTATGATGTTAGCGGTATTCCCGGTTATGATCATAACAAGTGTGGGGGTGAATGAACTGGGGTTTCATCACTTTGCTATCCCGATCTTAAACATGTTCAGTCTTTTGAAAGAGTTATTGTTTGGCGTTATCAATTATGAACATTTACTCATTACAATAGTAAGTAACATTATTTGTATGGTTATTGTGTTTGTAATTGGAAGAATACTATTCTTAAAGGATAAATGGGTGATGAATTAATCTTAGAAATTTTGTCCTTTGAGATTAATATTTGGAAAAATATTACTTTATTAATAAGGCATGGACGAAAGAATATATTTTTCTTATTAAGATAATCTATTCAACAAAAGACGCGTTTTTCTATTAACGCGTCTTTTGTTGTTTATGCTGTTAATCCTGATTCAGCATGACGAACAGCATAGGGACCATTTGCTGCGTAGTAAAATAATATGGTATTTTTCTAAATCCCCTTATAAGGAATTTAAGTTTAAGCTTAATTTTTTTTTGCTGGTTTTATCAAGGAATCTTAAATTGGAGGAAAGAAAGAAAAGGAAGTGTGTTCATATTTGTTTTAGTTTACATTGCTACTTATATCAATTTAATAATGAGTTAGTCACTATACACCTTCTTTTTGCAACTAATTAGGATGTGAAAGATAAAAAAAGATTTTCATTTAACCGATATTTCTCGTTTACTTAGTTGCTCCTTCTAGTTAAATTCCGTGCAACGCCATTTATGAAGTGAATACCGTAAGAAGAGCAACATTTACAAATTTTATTTTCTTACTTAAAGCATAATCTTGAAACAATTACAGTTCTGGAATACTTTACAGGTATTAGTGGAGATAAGGTTTAAATAGAAGGAAAGTTAAATGGAGTGAAATAAACACACTGTATGACTTATTATTGGAAAACCGACAATTCTGGTAAATTACTTTATAAATATTGTTACTGGGACTCTTTCTGAGAAATCCTTATAAAGGAAAAGAGGTATTTCAAGATTTATTTCGTTCGTTATTCAACAACTAAGATTTATCCCTTTCTTTATTAAGGGAGATTATTGAAATAGACGAAGTCAAAATAATTAGGCCGTCTAATAACTAAACATACTCAAGAGGAGGGAGTTATGGGTAATAAGGGGGAATGGAAACAATGGCAAAGGGAAATGGATTAATACTCTTACTAATTTTGTGTTTAATAATTTTGTTTTACATTAATCTTCTTCATCTTAAGAGGAGAAAATATCAATAAACTTATCAAAATGAATTAACAAATGTGACCGTCAAGTAGAATGATACAATTTTTGCTGATTAATTTGAGACACTTTGTTCACCAAAAATCGTTTTTCTATGTTTCATTCTCCAACTATCATCATTTAAATGAACTATTTCCACTCGATGTAATATCCGGTCCAGTATAGCTGTCGTGATGGCTTGATCGCCCAATAGCTCACCCCATTCTTTGGGTCCTTTATTAGATGTTAGTATAATCGAGGATTGATTATAAAGGTTGTTAATGAGGTGGAAGAACATATTAGCTTCCTGTTTATCCATTGCCATAAACATCAAATCATCAATGATAACCAAATCTGCCTCTCTAATTCGCTTCATTCTTGTTTTGGATTTCCTCGTTATTTCTTCTGTCTTTAATGCCTGAATTAGATCTCCCATAGTGGTAAAGATCACTTTATATCCCTGGTTTAAAGCTTCAATTCCAAGACCTATCGAAAGATGGGTCTTACCGACACCTGGCGGTCCTAGAAAAATGATATTATATAGCTGTTCAATCCAAGTTAAATCTTTTAACTGGTTCAACTTCTTACTGCTCAAAGACTTTTGCTCTTTCACGTTATACTCATCCACTGTTCTATGGAAGGGAAACGTTGCCCACTTAAATCGCCTTTCCAGCTGCTTTTCATCTCTGCGTTTTTGTTCATAGGTTGCTACATCTAGTAGAAACTGAGTAAAGGACAAATCCCTTTTCTCAGCTTCTCTTATTAACTCTGGCAATCGATCAGCTGTTTCAGCTAACCGAAGGGATCTAAATATATCTTGGACCTCCTGAAGCTGATTCAACTTTGATCACCTTCTTCCAATAAGGCAGTATAGGTATCGACATTTCTCTTTTGTGCTTCTGTTTCTATAATCCAACCGGATATGCTATTTAATGGTGAAACAGTCTCAGCTTTGTCGTTTGTTGTATCATGAACCTGGCGTTGTCGCTTGAGGTATAAAATGATATCGCTGAAATCTGTTGCACTATATAAGTTTCTCTTGATACATTCCGAGAGGGCTGCTGTTAGGAGCTGCTCGTTATTTTGTTTTGTTTCTTTTAGTATCATTTGTAACTGATCACGAATATACCGTGGGTACTTCTCACGAAGTTTATCCAAGTAATCGTAGGCCGTTTCTGTTTCTTCGAATCGGTTCGCCACAGTATCAATGAATGCATCAATTCCTTTTGTGCGATCTCTTGTATGCTTTCTGTCTTTAATTAATTGTCCTTTACCATCTGGAATCTGATGCTTGGCCAGGAGTTCTCCTGTCTCAGAGTGATAGATTAATAGTTCTCTGTCTTTTGTTTCTTTTATTGAGACAGTTTCATTCATATGAAAAGTTCCAAGTGGAAGGGAGTACCTATTGGATAAATACCGTATGGTATTGTCCTTATGGACGCTTCTTGTTATACTATTTTCATGATTGTTTAGGAAATTAATGTTTCCTGAGACTGGTCTTAAGTGTTGCTTTTCCAAGGAGAACACTTCGACCGGTCTTTTTTTTGTTGTGTTATGGATTTTTCTATTACCTGTACGGTTTAACCATTCCCATCCTTGCTCATTCCAGGAATCAATATTATTGAACACTCTATACTTGGCGAAATTGTACTTAATAAATCCTACAACGTTTTCTATTTTCCCTTTGCTTTCTGGATCGGCTTTCCTACAAACCCGAAGGTTTAATTTGCGAGTTTGTTTATAGTGCTGGAACTCTTTCGTTAAAATGAGATCACCGCCATTCTCGCTCACCACAATTAAGCTATCCTGATCATACACGAGTTCTCCTGGAATCCCACTAAACCATTGAAAGGCATTTTCATGAGCTTGAATGACATCTTGAGTTGTAAAGGGGCGATCTAACCACTCTTTATATTTGTATCTCGAGTTAGATAGCACAAAGGCAATAAAGTTAAGCTTTACTTCTTTATTACCAGACGTTTTTTGCTTGGTGTGCCCAAAGTCAACTTGGATCTGTTCCCCCATTGGTGAATCCGGAATTGCTTCATAATCCCTTGGTGAAGATTCCTTAGCTATTTTATATTCAACTCTTAGCTCCCTTACGTAAGCACGGACTGTACTTTCACCCACTTCAAGTTGTTCCTTATACCTTTCCATCAACCAATCTTCTACTTGTGCTGCTGAAAGATCAGGATGTTCCCTTAACCAATTCAAGATTAACTCTTTATAAGGATCCAACTTTTTCTTTCTTGTTTGTAAGGATTCAACCCATTCTGCCATCTCCGAAGGAGATTTCTTAAGGTGACGATATACAGTCGCCCTGGACACCCCCAGCTTATCTGCTACTTTTGTTTTACTGAATCCTTTCTTGAGTAACTGCTGTATTTCCATATACATTTCCCACTTATCCACCTTTTCTCAGCCCTCCAATGATTTAAGAATCAAACCATCATCATACAATGGAAGGGCCTTATATTTTACTGGTATATTAGGGTAAATAAGTGTTTCATCTTATCTAGCAAAAACTGTCTACTTTAGTTTAGCAGTCACAACAAATTATGAGCAAGTATCTATACAAGATTAATAAACTTTATAACAGCCTTTATTAAAGAGTGCATATCCAAACAGATAGTCTCCTTTTATTGAAAGTCTCTGTCTCATTCCTTTATTAGAGGGATTTGGAAGCTAATTAAAATATCAATCTTTTAGGTTGATGATTTTTCTAAAGGAGTTATTTCACTACCCCATGTGACTAATAATATTGTTAGGTAGAAATTCTTGTTTTTTTTGTAAATTAATAGGTGCTTTTGTCGAAACTCTTCTCAGGTTGTAAAAGATTAACTAAAATAATTTATTGTTACGATAAAGTGTAATCCGAAAACGATTCTGAAGGGGATTTTCAATATGTCCGTTTTAATAAAGCATTATTTGAAAGTGAAAATATATTTTCTTCGTCAAATTATGATATACCTTGGTAGAAAAAAGGGATTAGGTCATTCAGTTACAATTAAATATAGTCAAGTATTAGATAAGGTTTTGAATACATATAACCGAACGAAATGAGGTAAACTCAGTTCATTACTCCAATCCCTTACCGGTACTTGCTACAATCGAAACCAAGGCTGTTCTTCTAATATACGAATCATTCAGTATGCCTACATAATAATTTCCTGAATAAACCGTTGATTAGTATCTGGAAATCAATATTTAACTTTTTATAAATGAGATTTGGCTAAAGAGAGTCCTTACTAGGTATTTATGGATATTTTCCCTAGTAAGCATTAATACATTGTTTATACTAACCTTTTGATGATCAAGGGAGACAATACCAACGGTTCAGTGTTAACTCAGTCATAAGGAAGAAAATAAAGTTGTTTCTTTGGGGACGTTTAATGCTGAAAATTTTTGTTCTTGCTAAATCTCCTGGAAAGAGCTAAGCAATGTGTAAACTAAAAATGTAATCATTAAAAAAAATGCAAAGAGGCGGGGGAATGAAGCAGATAGTAAATCGACTCACTTGCTTTTGGGACTTTTCATGATTATCAGGTGTGATTCAAAGTGCCATAAGTGATATCTTAATATTTGCCTGTGTCATATGCCTTATTGACTAGAAAACTAAGAAGGTAAGAGAAAAATGATAAACTTATTAATGAAGAGGCAAAAGCCGAAGGTGCTCAGTAGACCTTCGGCTTTTGCCTTTTTTGAAATTCATTACAATATAACAAGATTTTCTTAGTGTATTGTCAATAATCAACTAAATTGTGTTCAAATCAATAAAGTCACTGGATATCTTTATTTAGTTTTGTAGTAAAGAAAGTTTGATTATTTATATTTTTCTTAATAGGTGAACTTCTTTTTTCGACAATATTCGACTTGTTTTAACAAATAATAAATATAGAATGGAACAGATATAGTTAAAAAGTCTTATTTGTGCAATCAAGGGGGAACTTATATGTTAAAACGAAAGATAAAACATTTTCTTAATTTAAGAAGCTTGCGGGTAAAAATGATTATCGTATTTTCACTCATCTTTGCTGTTATGCTTACGGCACTATCTGGATTTTTATACTTCAAGCAAAGTGAAGATATAAAGAAAGATGTGAGAAATGATTCAAAGTTATTGGTAGATGACCTGAAATCCAGTGTTAATGTTTTCTTAGATAAGTATGAATCTAACATCAATATGTTTGGGAACGAAGCATTAATAAGAAACTACTTGAAAGGCATCAACACGAAGGAGGATAATGAGTCTTCCTTTCAAACTCAAATTGACCAGTCTAACATTTCAAAAGAATTCATAGCGTATTTAAAGTCTAATGAGGCTGTAACGAATGTATATGTAACGTCTGTCAATCAATCCATATTAATTGAACCTTATGTTGAGCTTCCAGCAGACTTTAATCCAGTTGAAGCACCTTGGTATAAAGGAGCAGAGTCTAGCCCTGATACAGTATTTTGGAGCGATCCATATGAAGACAAATCTTCCGGGGATTTTATTGTCACATTATCCAAAGCGGTCACTGAACTTAATTCCAATAAGATCTTAGGTGTTCTTGCTATAGATATTAAAATCGATCAGCTGAACGAGTTAGTTGGGAATACAAATGTAAATCATAACGGTTATGCTTTCCTTTTTGACCAAACTGGAGTGGCAATGGTACACCCGACAGAAAAAGGGGAAAGTTTGATGGAACTTTCCTTCATAAAAGATATGTATGAGTCCAAAGAAGAATCCGGCCGAATGGACTATGTGTATAAAAAAGAGGATAGAGTGCTTTACTATAACACGATCGGTCATACCAACTGGAAGGTTGGAACTGTTTATGTTTATGAAGATATGTTAGCAGCTGCAGCAGATTTGCGTAACTTACTTCTCTTGTTGACATTTATTATTATCGGGGTAGTAGCAATAGTCACCACATTTGTAGCACGGAAAATCACAAAACCGCTTACTTATCTTAACGAACAGGTTAGTAAAGTAACAGATGGCGACTTGACGATAGCGGTACATTCCAAATCCAAGGATGAAATAGGAGATTTAACAAATAACTTCAATCAAATGGTCGAGAGTATGAGGGAAATTATTAACTCTGTCCAAGGGTCGGCAACCCATGTACAAGAATCTTCCGAAAGTCTGAGTGCAATTTCAGAAGAAACGACTGCCTCGAGTGAAGAGGTAGCACGTGCTATGGATGAAATCGCAAAGGGATCTTCGACTGCAGCTGCAGATGCAGAATTTGGAAGCCAAGTCACAATGGCATTATCCCGGCATATTGAAGAAGTTAGTGAAGATGCTAACCAATTACTTGCACTGTCAACTAGAACAACGGAAGTAAGCGATCAAGGACTTGAACAAATGAACACTTTAAGAGAAAAGGCGAGCCAGTCTAACCAAGTAATTCATTCTGTAGAGTCTGTAGTGCAGAACCTGACCTATAAAATTAAAGAAATTGAATCGGTCATCCATTCAATTAACGAGATTTCAGATCAAACTAATTTGCTTGCTTTGAATGCAAGTATTGAGGCAGCGAGAGCCGGTGAACATGGTAAGGGGTTTGCGGTAGTAGCAGAAGAGGTCAGGAAGTTGGCTGAACAGACAGCAAGAGCGACGGATTCAGTACGTTCAACTATTTTAGGAATCCAACAAGAATCAGAACTGGCTGTAAAAGAAATGACAACTACTAAAGAGATAGCGGATGAGCAATCTCGAGTAGTAGGGGAAACGGAAGAAGCTTTCCAAACCATTTCATCCATGATTGATCACATGGTATCCTCGATAAATGGTATTGGTGATAAAGTTGCTGTTATAAGCTCCCAAAAAGATGAGGTAGTGGGAACTATTCAAAACATTTCGGCTGGCGCCCAGCAATCGGCAGCATCTTGTGAGCAAGTCAGCGCATCTACCGAGGAACAATTACAAGCATTCGCAACTCTTTCGGAATCAGCTGAGAATCTAAATGGCTCCAGTAAAGCGTTATTAGAAATCAGTCGTAAATTTAGAGTTTAAGGTGAACATGTTCAATGAATTTATTACAGTTTTATACAAGAAAGATTGAGGTTAACAAAATGAGCAAAGAGGAATTTGGACTATATTCTCTGTGTGAAGAGTTTCATAAAGACATTAAAAGGACGCTTTTTATCAAGGGCTCACCAATTCAGATAGCAAGGAAGGCATCTAAGAAACTGACGGCTCACCAAATTCAGCAAATTATTAGCGATGTGGCAGAAATTAAAGATAGGAAAGGTAATGCTTCAGGATATTTCTGTATGCTGATGATCCCTATCTTTAGCCCTTGAATTGATTGGAAAATCAAGTGCAAAAAGCAAAGTCAAGTAAAAAGTAATGTAGATTTCCTTTTCCTTGATTTGGACTGCTATTGAGATCAGCGATTATTAAAAAACAAGCGTCCTATGGGTCAATCCATTTCAAAGCTTCATTTTTTTATAATGAAAGCTCACCTCTCAAGGGCCTCTTTTGGACTGATTTAGTTTATGTTATTAAAATTTGAAGTATTAACATTAACTACCCGCTAGCCTTACTGCAACCTTCTAATCCTTAAGATGAATGAGGATATTATTATCGTAGTGAGTAATTATTCATCAACAAAGTGCACCTCTCAATACAGTAAATAAAATTAATTTAAAGGGAGCATTAAAGAAGGAAGAAGTATCAGAAAATAATTCCATAGACTAATTCCATGAATATCGCACATAAAAGCAAGTGAATTAGTAAATTAGGATAGTTTCACTTTAAGAGAAGCCTTTTAGGTTTCTCTTTTTTTACTACCTCTAAATAGGGTGAAAAATGCATTGAAAAAAGTGAAAGGCTGTCTGAATGGACAGCAATAGGAATAAAAGTATATAGAAATCAAATCAATAGGATATTTATTACGCATGAAAGGAAATGGACATTTCTGTAAGAAGTATTTATAGTTAAAAGCAATTACATAGGACATAAGTACTAATGGCTGAGTTCTATATTTATAATAGGAGAGAAAATGATGATTAATCCAAAAAAAGTAGAAGAGAAAGAAGAAATAACTCCGGAAGAGGTCGACGAATTGTGAAAAGAATTTGATCACTTAATTGAAGAGGGGTTTGAAGTAGACTCTTATTAGTAAATAAGGAGAATGCGTTATGACGGCAAAAGAAGCAAACATGAACAAGACTATTATCTTTCAGTTAGGGAGAGAAGAATTTGGTGTAAGTGTTTCTTTAACACAATCTATTGAAAAAGTCCAAGAAATTACCTCAATTCCTCAAGTAGCTAAATTTGTTATGGGAGTCATCAATCTGCGTGGAACCATAATACCGGTTATTGACTTAAAGCAACGGTTGGAATTAGGACATATGGATGTCAAAGATACGACTAGGATATTAATAATCAAGATAAATGAGATTTCTATAGGAGTCTTAGTGGACTCTTGTCACGAAGTATTAGATATTCCACCTGATATTATCCACCCGGCAACAGAGATAAAATCTTTTATTCATCAAGAATATATCAGAGGGGTCGTAAGTTTTGAGGATCGTCTAGTTATGCTGCTGAATATTGAGCATTTATTTATTAACGAGGAACTACAGAAGCTTGAAGAAAACGTACAATGATTTAATGAAACTAAACAGGGGAATTATCGGGACTTCTGGTCTGATTGTACACACAACTCAAGCCCAGAAAATCACTGGTATGGTGAGGAGATGAACAATCCTTAGGCCATGTGTTCCAGTTTCTGCTTGCATTGAGAATATTCTGGCAAACCCTCTACTCTCAAAGAGGGAATAACACAACTTACAAGATATTTTTCTGTATTGGCATAAAAGCGGAATCGAATGTCAGTATAATCAGAACCTTACAGAAATAGAAAAAATTGAGTTCGACCTTTCAGGTAGAGAGGTTGCATTCTGTTATTAAAGGGGAATAATAATGGGAACAAAAGGTATTTATCAAGAATTTCTTCACCCAATCGACGATAGTTATCCTTTATATATGAGGAATAAAGAACTGCTCTATTCTTTTTCTGAATGTGAGTATGAATCCTTTCTATCATCTTTCATTAAGTTCATGACAATAGCAAAAGAAGAGATCATTAATAGTGCAATGCATTGCAGCAATGATATTGAATATTTCAAGAAGGCGGAGATAATTAACTCGATTGACCATCTTCTAAATAAATTCTTGGAAGGAGAAATTAACACGGTTAAAGAGGAAGTGCCTTTTGTCCTTACTTTATTTCAGTTTCAGCAATATGTTTTACCAGATGATATATGCTCTCTATTTAACTAGTGTTTACTTTCCTAATAGTTCTATAAATTGGTTCTCTTCTTAATATAATAGGAAGGGAATCTCTTTGTATATCCTATTTCGCTCTTTAAGTTAGGCGTTTGAGCTCCCTAAATATTATCCATAATAATCGCCTAGGGTACATCCCAATGGAATGTATCCTAGGGTTGGCCCCATTGGATGATTCCTTCCCCTTTAGGATGTTCAACTTCCCTGCGGAGTCGACCACCTGGAGCATAAATTAATAATGCAGATTAGGTTATCCGATGGGCATTCAGTCTATTTTAGAAAAAAGTGTAACTTTATCCAAATAGTAACGTCCACTTCTATAAGAGAGGATTCATTATGAGAAAGGAGTGTGAAGCATGATTAAGCGATTTTTCGTGTTAATAATAGTCTTTTTAACTGCCGGGATGACTGCAGCATGCGGCCTGGGCGTTGAGCAGGGGGAGGAGTCAGGTATGGAGGAAGTAACAAATGGTTCACAAGGTGATAATGGCGGAGAAGTCGAAGAAGAGGATAAAGGACAAGGAATTGTCGCAGGTGAGATAGCCCCATCTCTTACCAAGACAGAGGACGGCCGATTTGTCTATACGGTAAAAAATCAGACAGAAAAAGAAGTGACCTTCGAATTCACAAGTTCCCAGCGCTATGACTATGCAGTGAAGAATGCAGGTGAAACCATATACCTGTTTTCCAGCACCGCTGCATTCATGCAGGTATTAGGGGAAGAAACACTCGCTCAGGGAGAAGAACTGTCCTATACATTCGAGCTGCCCCCTGAAGCGAAAGGCAAAGGAGATACACTGGAAGTATGGCTGACCCCTAAAGGCGGAGAAAAAGCCAAGGTGTCAATGAAACTGAACTAAGTATGTTGAGCAGCGGGTTCCCATAAGGTGCCCGCTTTTTAATGCTTTAAAGCACTGGGGGACAGTCCCCTGATACGTTAACGTACTAAAGCGATTGGTTATATTAAGTATTCAGCAATAATTCCTATGTTCAATCTGAATACACAGTGTGCAAGCAGGTATTAAAGGCTTAGAGAGAGAATCTTTTATCAGGATAATAATTTGGCAGGAACGGGGAGATAAGGTATGCAAGGTTATCAATTCATCAAGGATTACAGAGATAATGGCAAATTTCGTAGCAGCTTTAACGAACTGGCTGCGCAAACATTCGGAATCAGTTTTGAAGAATGGTATGAAAAGGGGTTTTGGACGGATAAATATCAACCTTATTCTCTTCTGGATGGAGATAAGGTTATCGCGAACGTTTCGGTGAGTAAAATCGATTTGCTGGTACACGGCCAAAGAAAACGGGCCATTCAGATTGGGACGGTCATGACGCACCCCGAGTACCGCAAGAAAGGGTTGTCTGCCCTTCTTATGGAAAAGGTGCTGCATGATTATCAACAGGTGGACCTTTTCTATCTTTTTGCCAACAACACTGTGCTTGATTTCTATCCTAAGTTCGGCTTTCTCCCTGTACAAGAATACCAAGGGATCATGAAGGTGACGCCCCAGGGCTCAAAAGCTGGATTGGCCAAGCTGGATGCGGGCAGTCTGGGCGACCGGAAGCTGATCCGCCGGCTTGCCGAGAACAGAGTGCCGGTTTCTCAGAAATTCAGCACTGTAGATACAGCTGAACTGTTCATGTTTTATTGTCTCTATGTTTTCCCGCAGGATATTTATTACTTGCAGCAAGAAGGTATCATCATCCTTATGAAAATGGAAGGCGTAGAGCTGCATGTGTTTGATATCGTCAGCCCTAAAGCAGTTGATGTTGAAAAGCTCATGGCACAGATAGCTCCAGAGGGAACTAAAAAAGTCTTCTTCCATTTCACTAATGACAGCAACGGTGAAGGCTCGAAAACGAAACTCTTTCATGGAGATGAAGTCCTGTTCGTAAAACCGGCAAAAGGGCTGGAACTGCCATCTGAGTTCAAGCATCCCATCACCTCACAAGCATGATAGCACGCTTTAATACTTTAAAGTGCGAAGAGGGACTGTCCCTTGTAGTGCTTTAAAGTGGTGAAGCGCTTGTATGTTCTTGCTGGCTTCTGCCAAAGCTAAGGGTAAATTGTTCAGGCAGGAGGAGAATGGGAATGGGGACATGCACCTTCGAAGGCAGGGAGCTATTTTTTGAAGACTACGGGGAAGGGACTCCGATTTTGATGATTCATCCGCCTGGTTTGGGCAGGAAATCATTTATTTATCAAAATCCACTGAAGGAACAGTTTCGCTTAATTATTCCCGATTTGAGCGGCCACGGGGACTCCTGTAATGAAGAGGATTATGTCAGTATCGCAACGTATGTAGAGGAAGTGCGAACGATCCTTGATCACTTGGATATTGAAAAGTGTGTCCTTCTTGGATACTCGGCTGGGGGGATCATCGCCCAAGAGTTTACTTTTAAATACATGGACAGGGTGGAAATCCTCCTCCTTGCCGGGGGATATCCCAAAGTCCAGACAGTCCGGTTAAAGGTGATGCATCTCCTCGGCATGAGGGCCATTAAGGAGCGTCCGCAAGTCATGCTGTCTGTTTTATCCAAGACACATGCCAAAACCCCCGAAGCGGAGCAAGAGCTTTATGAACACATGGAAAAAGCTAACCGGAGCATCTGGTATCACTATTATAAGCAGTCCCTTTATTACAACTGTGAAGACAGGGTCCTTGACCTCAAGGTGCCTCTGCTGCTGATCTACGGCGGGAAATCGGACTGGATCAATAACCAGTACCGGTTGTATAAGGAGCACCCGAATCATGAGCTGGTCATTATTGAAAAAGCGAAACACCAGCTTCCGACCCTTTTTTCCAACTCCTTTAACAAAGCAATCTTTTATTATGTTAAAAAAATGTTGAATAGGGAATGAAAAGGAGTATAATGAACGAAATAAAAAGATAGACAGATTACAGGGGAGGAGGATTCAATGGGGATTCATCATTACTTTAAAAGTCTTTCCGATGTGGAAAAGCTCGTCCGCTGTCCGGGAAGATTTAAGTATCAGGACCATAATGTTGCCAGCCACTCTTTTAAAGTCACCAAGATCGCTCAATTTCTTGGGACGGTAGAGGAGCACAATGGCAATGCCATCAACTGGAAGGCCTTATATGAGAAGGCGTTGAATCATGACTATGCTGAACTGTTTACAGGTGACATCAAAACTCCCGTAAAGTATGCTTCTGAAGAATTGCGTCGTCTGTTCAATCAGGTTGAGGAAGAAATGATCACCAAATTCATTAATCAGGAGTTTCCGCAAGTGTACCAGGAAGTCTACAGAGAACGGTTTAAAGAGGGAAAAGATTCGACGCTTGAAGGGCGGATTCTTTCTGTAGCCGATAAAATTGACCTTCTGTATGAGTCCTTCGGTGAAATTCAGAAGGGAAATCCTGAACCGTTGTTTCTGGAAATATATGAAGAGGCACTGGCGACCATTTTGAAATTCAGGGAGATGGACTGTGTGCAGTACTTCCTCAATGACATCCTGCCTGAAATGCTTTCTGAAAAGAATATCCCTCATGAACAGCTGAGTGAAATGACGAAGAAAATAGTCAGCGGGTTTAACAATCGGAACCAATAACTATCTCTTCCCTCTATTTTTTTGGTAAGATAACGGTAACGGAATTTTTGAGGAGAGAATAGAATGCTTTCGAAATATATATTGGGAATTTTCCTGCCTGGAATGCTCGTCGTCCTATTTACAAGAGTTACTTATAATCATTATGTCGGCTTGATTTTGACTGTAGCGTTGATAGCGGCTTCCGTCTATAAAGGCTACACGGATACCTTGGCGCTGATCGTTGTGGATGCAGCATCACTGACAGCCGGTTTCTGGTACAGCAATCGAATGAGGAATAAAGCGAGAAATCGCAGCTGAAGCCCTGATCCTATCAGGTGCTTTTTTATTTTGCACGAAGGAACAGTGGATAACTCCAGCTGAAATGTGGATAAATACAACTTATACACATTATTTTCAATAAAAATTGATTTATTAACAGTTAATCAACTGATAATTAGTAGTTACGCACAACTTATTAACAAAACTAACAAGTTATACACAAAGTTATTCACAAGGTAATGTGGTTTTCAAGCTCGAATACATAGGTATCTCACAAAAGGAGAGATTCTTATGTACAATAAGCTCGTTTCCTGGGTGGAACAGATAAAAAAATTGAATCACAGCTCGGCAGCTGCGTTAGTGATCATGAAGGATGACGAAATAGTGCTGGAGCATTACAGCGGCAGTCAATCAAGTACTCCTGGCTCCCCTCCTGCTACAAGAGAAACCAGGTTCAATATCGCTTCGGCTAGAAAAAGCTACCTGGGGCTTGCCGTGTCTTATGCCTTATATGAAGGGAAAATCGACAGTCTGGATGATGAGGCTGTGGATTATTTTCCACAGTTTGATAAAGAGCTGCTTGGAAAAACGACCATACGCCATCTTGTTACGCATTCACACGGCCTCCATGAACATGAAGACGGTACACCTTTCCGGGAATTTCCTCCTGGAGGAGGCTGGGCATACCGTGGAATCAACATCATCATGATGACGGAACTATTGCAGCGGCTTTATGGAAAAAGTTATCCCCAATTGCTACAAGAAAGAGTTTTTACAAGAGCGGGTTTAACGGAAACAGGCTGGGAAATATCCCCGGGAGAAAACCTAGCCGAAGTCATCATCGATCCAGAGGAGAAAGCAGTCAAGAGTCTCGGGACTACACAAGATGGCACTCAATCCAACCTGTTCGTTTCAGCACGCGACCTTGCCCTTTGGGGGAATCTTCATTTGAATAGTGGCGAAGCAAATGGACAGCAGATTGTACCGCATGAAGTCATAGAAACAGCAACGACTGTCCAAAGTCCAGTCTATGAAGATAAAACCCTGCCGCAAAATGGATTGTTCTGGTATGTGCAAGGCGAACCGGCTGAAAAAAGTGAAATCGGCGATCGTGTTCCAAAAGGCTCCTATCAAATTCTCGGGATTACCGGTCCTACCGTTCTGGTCATACCGGAATATCATGCGGTCGTGGTGAAGATGTACAATAAACGTTACAACTATGGTGGCGAAGGCTACCTAGACTATCTAAGGGAATTCAGCAATCTGGCAGCTGACTGTTTAAAGGAGGGAGAATCTGATGGGGGTATGGGAAAAGAGTCTCTTACAAACGGCACGCGGGACATTTGAAGTTTTTACAAAAGGTGAGGGAGAACCTCTGTGTGTGACGCATCACTATTCGGTTTTTAATCGATCAGGCGATTATTTTGCAGACGAATTTACTGATACGCATAAGGTCATCCTTGTTAATCTGCGGGAAGCAGGAAATTCTGAGAAAGCACATGAACATTATCAGTTGAGCCTGCTTGAAACCATTTTTGACCTGGAAGCGGTACGGGAGGCATCAGGGTATGAAAAATGGTTTTTTGCCGGACACTCTACTGGCGGTATGCTGGGAATCATGTATGGAATTTATTTTTCCGGACACCTGGCAGGGCTGATCGTGGCCGGGGCAGCGGCGAGAGAATTCTACACATTTTCTCAATCATGCATCTATCATCAATCGCATCCGCAGTTCCAGATAATGCAGGATTATAATGAAAGGCTTAAGCAGCCCGATCTTGCAGCTGAAGAGCGAAAGGAACTGTCCATCAACAGGACGAAACTGTCACTCTATCAACCGGAAAAATACGAGCAATATTTCAATAAAAATACCAATAAAACGATCTCAGGTATCCGGATGAACTTCATGAACAGGGAATTGCAGGTTTTTGATGTAACGAAAAAACTGAAACTGATCTCTGCCCCGACTCTGGTTATGTGCGGAAGACATGATGTGCAATGTCCGCTGGAATACTCTATTGAGATTGCAGAAGGAGTCCCATTAGCAGAACTTGCTGTTTTTGAAAACAGCAATCACTATCCGTTTTTAGAAGAGAATGAACAATTTCACAAAGAAGTGTCTTCATTTTTTGGAAAGATTGAAAAAGGCCGCTGAGGGTCTTTTTTTATTTTTCATGGTTATAGCTCGATGGCATGAAAAACTACGAACTTTTGTTCGCTTATTGTTGGTTATTTCTGTCTCGATTGTGGTAGAATGAGAATATTGAAAAGAGAAGGCTTTAGAGGAAGCATCTGCAGGGTAATATGTATATATCCTATGAAAATGATATAGATAAGTCTAGTTGAACGGGAGGTACGATGGTGAAAGATCAATTCCAACTTAAATCACATTACCAGCCGGAAGGTGACCAGCCTGCTGCCATTAAGGAAATTGCTCAGGGAATCCGCGATGGGAAAAGGCATCAGACCCTTTTAGGGGCTACAGGAACCGGAAAAACGTTTACAGTATCGAACGTTATCCAGGAAGTGAATAAACCGACTTTGGTCATCGCCCATAACAAAACGCTTGCAGGACAGCTTTACAGCGAGTTCAAGGAATTTTTTCCGGATAATGCGGTAGAGTATTTTGTCAGTTACTACGATTATTATCAGCCGGAGGCATATGTCCCGCAGACAGATACATTTATTGAAAAAGATGCAAGTATCAATGATGAGATTGATAAGCTTCGCCACTCGGCAACTTCTTCTTTATTTGAACGGAAAGATGTCATCATCATAGCCAGTGTGTCATGCATCTATGGACTCGGTTCTCCTGAGGAATACAGGGATCTTGTTGTCTCACTAAGAGTAGGCATGGAAATTGAACGGAACCAGCTTCTGCGCAAGCTTGTCGATGTTCAGTATGCACGCAATGACATCGACTTCAAGCGCGGAACTTTCAGAGTCCGTGGAGATGTAGTGGAAATCTTCCCGGCTTCAAGAGATGAACATTGTATGAGAATCGAGTTTTTCGGAGATGAAATTGACCGTATCAGGGAAGTCGATTCCCTAACAGGCGAAATCATCGGTGAACGCGATCATGTCGCAATTTTCCCGGCATCCCACTTCGTAACCCGTGAAGAAAAAATGAAAATAGCCATTGGAAATATCGAACAGGAATTGGAAGAACAGCTCAAAGTGATGAGAGAAGAAAATAAACTGCTGGAGGCGCAGCGCCTTGAGCAGCGCACCCGTTATGACCTGGAAATGATGAGGGAGATGGGATTCTGCTCGGGAATCGAAAACTATTCCCGCCATTTGACGCTCCGTCCTGCCGGGTCGACACCTTATACACTGCTCGACTATTTTCCGGATGACTTCATGATTGTCGTCGATGAGTCGCACGTTACCCTCCCTCAAATCAGGGGGATGTTCAACGGTGACCAGGCGCGGAAGAAAGTCCTGGTTGACCATGGATTCAGGCTGCCGTCAGCGATGGATAACCGCCCGCTCAGGTTTGAAGAATTTGAAGGCAAAGTGAACCAGCTCGTTTATGTATCGGCAACACCGGGTCCTTATGAGGAAGAACACAGTCCGGAAATGATTCAGCAGATCATTCGTCCGACGGGTCTCCTTGATCCGACCATCGATGTCCGTCCGATTGAAGGGCAGATTGATGACCTGATCGGAGAAATCAATGAACGAATCGAGAAGAACGAGCGGGTGCTGGTTACGACCCTGACGAAAAAGATGTCAGAGGACCTCAGTGCCTATCTGAAGGAAATCGGAATCAAGGTCCAATACCTTCACTCTGAAATTAAAACACTCGAGCGGATTGAAATCATCAGAGATTTGCGGATGGGCAAATATGATGTCCTTGTCGGAATCAACCTTCTGAGAGAGGGATTGGATATTCCGGAAGTGTCGCTTGTGACAATCCTTGATGCAGATAAGGAAGGTTTCCTGCGTTCGGAACGTTCGCTCATCCAGACAATTGGACGTGCAGCCCGTAATAGCAACGGACACGTCATTATGTATGCAGATAAAATCACGGATTCCATGCAAAAAGCGCTTGATGAAACCAGTCGCCGCCGGGAAATCCAGATTGAATATAACGAAAAGCACGGAATCACGCCGCAGACGATCAAGAAAAGCATTCCCAATCTTATCCGTGCAACACACGCTGCTGAAGACCAGGCAGAATATGAAGGACAGCAGAAGAAAGTTTCAAAGCTCACAAAACCAGAGAGAGAAAAGCTTATTGCAAGCTTAGAAGGAGAAATGAAGGAAGCAGCGAGAGCGTTGGACTTCGAACGTGCCGCACAGCTGCGTGACACGATTCTAGAGCTAAAAGCGGAAGGATGACCAGTAATGGGTAGAGATCAAATTGTTGTACAAGGAGCCAGAGCTCATAACTTGAAAAATATAGATATTACCATTCCAAGGGATAAGCTTGTCGTATTGACAGGCTTGTCCGGTTCGGGTAAGTCCTCCTTGGCCTTCGATACTATTTATGCCGAAGGTCAGAGAAGGTATGTCGAATCTTTGTCTGCTTATGCCAGGCAGTTCCTCGGCCAAATGGATAAGCCGGACGTGGACGCAATCGAGGGGTTGTCACCGGCCATTTCCATCGACCAGAAGACAACCAGCCGCAATCCTCGTTCAACCGTAGGAACAGTGACGGAAATCTATGACTACCTGCGTTTGCTTTTCGCCCGTGTCGGAAGACCGATCTGTCCGATACACGGCATTGAAATAAGTTCGCAGACCATCCAGCAGATGGTTGATAGAATCATGGAATATCCTGAACGGACAAAGCTGCAGGTTCTTGCCCCGATCGTTTCCGGCAAAAAAGGTACCCATGCCAAGACATTGGAGGAAATTAAGAAACAAGGATATGTCAGGGTGCGTGTTGACGGGGAAGTCATGGATCTTGGTGATGAAATCGAGCTGGAAAAGAATAAAAAGCATTCCATCGAAGTGATCATCGACCGGGTCGTCGTAAAAGAAGGTGTTGAAGCCCGCCTGTCAGATTCACTTGAATCAGCTTTGAGGCTGGCTGACGGCAGAGTCATCATTGATGTGATCGGAGAAGAAGAGCTCTTGTTCAGTGAGCATCATGCCTGTCCGCAATGCGGCTTTTCAATCGGGGAGCTTGAGCCGAGAATGTTTTCTTTTAACAGTCCTTTCGGTGCCTGTCCCAGCTGCGACGGCCTCGGTTCCAAGTTGGAAGTGGATGAAGAGCTGATTATTCCTATCTGGGACAAGACACTTAATGAAAATGCACTTGCCCCATGGGAGCCGACCAGTTCGCAGTATTATCCGCAGCTGTTGAAAGCGGTCTGCGATCATTTCGGCATTGATATGGACGTCCCTGTCAAGGATCTGCCAAAACACCAGCTTGATAAGGTGTTGTACGGGTCGAAAGGGGAAGAAGTCTACTTCCGTTATGAAAATGACTTCGGCCAGGTACGGGAAAACTACATTGAATTCGAAGGCGTAATCCGAAATGTGGAACGCCGCTATAAAGAGACCAGCTCAGATTATATCCGGGAGCAGATGGAAAAATACATGGCGCAGCAGCCGTGTCCAAAGTGTAAGGGGCACAGGCTTAAGCCGGAAAGCCTTGCGGTCAAAGTAGATGCTCTTCACATTGGGGAAGTTACAGCATTCTCAATTGAAGAAGCAGATGCTTTCTTTGCCCAGCTGGAATTGACAGAAAAAGAAATGAAGATTGCCAATCTGATTTTGCGTGAAATCCGGGAACGCCTCGGATTCCTCGTCAATGTCGGCTTGGATTACCTGACACTGAGCAGGGCGGCCGGTACATTATCCGGAGGAGAAGCCCAGCGCATCAGGCTGGCTACTCAAATCGGCTCACGTTTAACGGGAGTGCTCTATATTCTTGATGAACCTTCAATCGGACTTCATCAGCGCGATAACGACCGATTAATTTCGACTTTGAAGAACATGCGTGATATCGGAAACACGCTGATTGTCGTGGAGCATGATGAGGATACGATGCTGGCAGCCGATTATCTGATTGATGTCGGACCTGGAGCGGGAATTCATGGCGGAGAAATTGTCTCTGCTGGCACTCCGCAGGAAGTAATGGAGGATCCGAACTCATTAACCGGACAATACCTTGGCGGTAAGAAATTCATCCCGCTGCCGGTGGAACGCCGCAAAAACGACGGCCGTTTTATAGAAATAGTCGGAGCAAAGGAAAATAACTTACAGAACGTCAAAGTGAAAATTCCATTGGGAATCTTCACATCCATTACAGGGGTTTCAGGGTCGGGTAAAAGCACCTTGATTAACGAAATTCTTCATAAGTCACTTGCCCAGCAGCTTCACAAAGCAAAATCGAAGCCCGGTGAGCACAAGCAAATCAAAGGTGTCGAACATCTCGAAAAAGTCATCGACATCGATCAATCGCCGATCGGGAGAACACCGAGATCAAACCCGGCAACCTATACAGGGGTATTCGATGATATCCGCGATGTCTATGCAACTACCAATGAAGCAAAGGTACGCGGCTACAAAAAAGGCCGATTCAGTTTCAATGTCAAAGGAGGGCGCTGTGAAGCCTGCCGCGGAGACGGGATCATCAAGATCGAAATGCACTTTCTTCCGGATGTCTATGTGCCATGTGAAGTCTGTCACGGCAAACGTTACAACCGTGAAACATTGGAAGTGAAGTATAAAGGCAAAAATATTTCCGATGTATTGGAAATGACAATTGAAGATGCCCTGCAATTCTTTGAAAATATTCCAAAGATCAAACGCAAGCTGCAAACCATCGCAGATGTCGGTCTTGGCTACATCACACTGGGACAGCCGGCGACGACCCTTTCCGGTGGAGAAGCACAGCGTGTGAAACTGGCTTCTGAACTTCACCGCCGTTCGACCGGTCGTTCATTGTATATCCTTGATGAACCGACAACCGGTCTTCATGTGGATGACATCTCCCGCTTGCTGGTCGTTCTGCAGCGTTTGGTTGAAAACGGAGATTCTGTCCTGGTCATTGAACATAATCTCGATGTGATCAAAGCCTCGGATTATATCATCGACCTTGGACCGGAAGGCGGAGACAAAGGCGGTACGATAGTAGCAACAGGAACACCTGAGAAGGTTGCGGAAGTGCCTGCGTCGTACACAGGTAAATACCTGAAACCGGTCCTCGAACGTGACAGAGCGCGAATGGAAAAGCGGATCAAAGAAAAAGAAGAAGTCGGCAGCAGCCGGTGACATAAGAAACAAGCTCCCACTGAAGGGGGCTTGTTTTTTAGTTGTGGGAATGGCAAATCCTTCACTGCTTTAAAGCACGAAGAGGGACTGTCCCTTATAGCGGTTTAAAGCGTTAAAGCATTGAGTGAACACTCCGTCGAAAAACACATCTTGATACGTATGGTTTCTCAGCCTGGAGATGGAGGGAAGTTTTGTGGAGATATGGGATGATGGTTTTATAGAAAAACTTTGAAACCTTTAAGGAGTCATAACGTAAATATTACTAACAGAGAGAGGAGTGACTTCCTTGGAGACTAATAAATTACTATCATCCCTATGTTATTTCAGTATCTTTTTTGCAGGGTTTATTTTTCCGATTATCGTTTACTTTTTAACAGATAACCGCGACACCAGGCAGCATGCCAAATCAGCTTTCCTGTCCCATTTGCTGCCGCTGATTGCGCTGCCGCTTGTCATAGCGGGAATCTTCTTTGACGCCGGCGTCTTATCGGTCGGCAGCGGTGTGCCGATATTCATCTTCATCGCAATTGGATTTTCGTTGTTGATCTCATTTGGTGTTGTCTTATGGAATGTTTACAAAGGAATTAAAGTGCTTTTATAACTTTGAAGGAGTGACATGGAAATGAATGAAGAACGCAAACGAATTTTAGAAATGGTGGAAAAAGGCCAGTTGTCCACAAAGGAAGCTCTTACCTTATTGGAAGCGTTGGATAGCGAGAAGAAAAGCAGTACCAAAACAACTTACAAAGAAAAAGAATCAGATATCCTGAATGATCTTGCAGACATTTTTACCGGTGAGAAGTCGGAGAAAAAAGACTATGGCAGCTCTTCCTCCCATAACAGCAAAGATAAATTGATCGACTTTTTCCAATCGGCCCTTAACAAGGTTAAGAACTTTGACTTGGATTTTGAATTCAATAAGTCTATTGAGCTTTCTCATGTTTTCCAAGAGACGGAAGTCGAGTCCCTGAGGGAAGTGGCGGTTGATGTTGCCAATGGCAAGGTGGAAGTCCTGCCTTGGGAACAGAATGAGGTTAGAGTCGAATGCCAGGTTAAAGTATACCGTACGGATGATATCGAAGAAGCGCGTCAATCATTCTTGGGAAACACGGATTTTTACATTGAAAGTGGCAAACTGCGATTATCGACTGAATTGAAGTGGATGAAGGTCGATACGAAGATTTATGTACCTTCCTCTCATTATGAAAAAATCTCGGTGAAAGTGTTGAATGGAGCTGTAAGATCAGAAAGAATCATTGCGGATGTATTCAAAGTCCGTTCAGGGAATGGCAAGGTTGAACTGAGGGATCTGAAGACGAAGAAAACGGAAGTGGATACTTCAAATGGGGCAATTCATTTGGCAAATATCCACTCAGACGACGTGGAAGCGGAATCCATTAACGGTAAGGTATATCTGGATGGCGATGTTCGTGTCAGCGACTTGCAGTCATTGAACGGCACGATCGTCTGCCATTTGAAAGGAGACCGTGCGGATACCCTTCATGCTAAGGCTGTGACTGGCGGAATTGACTTGTATGTACCAGGGTCCATCGGCCTGAAAGGGGAAGCGAAGTCGAACCTTGGCAGTTTTAAGATCGAGATGGAGGGTATTAATATAGTAGAAGAAAAAAATGAAGTGGTGCAGAAGCACGTTCACTTTTCAAAAGAAAGTGCTTCGGATAAGAAGCTTCATATCTTTGCTCACACAAAGACTGGCTCTGTCCTCATAAAAAAATCAGAAGAGAAGAATGATATATAGGACAGAGCATAAGATTTAAGAGAGGATGATAATGAATGGCATTAGCTCGTTCACGAACAAATAAGGTCTTGGCAGGAGTGCTTGGCGGTATCGCAGAACAGACTGGCATGAGCGCTAACCTATTGAGGATCATCTTCGTCATTTTGCTTTTCCCGACAGGATTTTTCCCTTTAGGGCTCGCATACATCATTGCCGCATTTGTACTTCCTAAAAGATAAAAGGAGTATGGATTGAATGAGATGGCTGATCGGTATTTTGATTAATGCGGTAGTCTTTGTCAGTCTTGCCGGCTATTTTGAAGGGTTTGAAGTATCCGGGTTTGGTTCGGCTGTCATTGCCAGCTTCATTTTGGCAATATTGAATGTGCTGGTGAGGCCGATCCTGATTGTACTGACACTGCCTGCCACCATTTTAACACTGGGGCTGTTCCTGTTTGTCATTAATGCAGTAACCTTGTTATTGACGGACGGCATTATGGGAAGCAGCTTCGAGATTGATGGGTTCGGGATGGCTTTATTGGCCGCGATCATTCTGGCTGTCATCAATGTCGCGGTCCAGAAAGTGGTCATTGAACCGATGAAAAAGAAAAAAGAGTGAGAAGCAGTTTAGTCTGCTTTTCACTCTTTTTCTTTGTAAAAAACCGTCTTATTCTCTCGATATAAAAGCTTCAAAACCCGCCCGTTTCAACCTCAACGCCAAAATTTCAGCATTGTCCCTATTGGCAAAGGCTCCGGCTTGTACCCTGAATAACCCACCAGGCTTATCTTTTTTAATCAACTGATAGACGTCAGCCAAAGCTAATGCAATCTCTTTCCCGCACAGTCTTCGAAAAGATTCCTTTTTTAATAATTCCGCATTGCCTTTATTCGTCATAAAGCCGCACTCAACAAGAACGGCAGTCATCTCCGTTTCTCTTAATACATGAAAATCGGCAGCTTTCACTCCCCGGTTGACGAGGCCGGTTTTGGAGATGAGCCGCTTTTGGATTATCTCAGCTAAGCGAACTGATTTTTCTGGTCTTGTTTTATAGACATAGGTTTCGATTCCTGATGCCTCATTCCAACTTGACCCAAAGGCATTGGCATGAATCGAGATAAATGCATCCCCCTTCTTTTCATTGGCAAGGTCCGTTCTTGCTTTTAAAGGGACATCCCTCTGGTCGGAGTGGGTAAAAACGACAGAGGTATTTTCATACTTCAAGAGATTTTCTTTTACAGCAAGGGCTGCCTCTCTATTGAACTCATACTCTCTCATGCCTGCAGGGCTTCTTTTTCCGGGAGTGCTATATCCGTGTCCTGCATCAATAATGAATTTCATTGATTATCACCTCATCTTTTATATAGAAGGGGGACCGGATTATGGATACCCTGGTGAAAAAGAACAGCCAGCAAGGTGGTAGTCCTTATCGAAAAAGTGCTAAAATGGGTTAGGATGAATTCTTTCCGGCCCTTTCTGTTCATTTCAACCGTTTTTATAAGAGAGCGGCTGGCAAAGATAAAACTGAAGATTGTTTTTACATACACGTTTGAAGATAAAAAGGAGGACTTCTTTTTGGCAAAAGTACGAGCAAAAGATATTGTTGAGAAGTTTGATCTGGAATTGGTAAGTGGCGAAGAAGGCCTTCATCGTCCGATTGTGACGAGTGATATATCGAGACCCGGATTGGAAATGGCGGGTTACTTCAATTATTATCCTGCAGAGAGAATCCAGCTGCTGGGCAAAACCGAGTTATCATTCCTGGAAAAGCTTGATGATACTCAGCGGAAGTCGAGGATGGATCAACTATGCACGGACATTACTCCGGGAATCATCATCAGCCGTGATATGGTCATTCCGAATGAATTAATAGAAGCCTCCAACCGCAACGATGTGCCGGTGATGAGAACCCCGATGAAGACGACTCGCTTTTCGAGCAGGCTGACCAATTACCTTGAAAGCAAGCTTGCCCCGACGACGGCGATTCATGGAGTCCTCGTGGATATTTATGGAGTGGGTGTTCTGATTACAGGAAAAAGCGGCGTCGGTAAAAGTGAGACAGCGCTTGAGCTTGTAAAAAGAGGGCATCGTCTTGTGGCCGATGATTGTGTGGAAATTCGCCAGGAGGATATGGATACGCTTGTCGGCAGTTCACCTGAGTTGATTGAACACCTGCTGGAAATCCGCGGTCTTGGCATCATCAATGTCATGACGCTCTTCGGTGCCGGTGCGGTCCGAAGCTATAAGAGAATCACGCTTTGCATCAATCTTGAGCTTTGGGATAAAACAAAGCAGTATGACAGGCTCGGCTTGGAAGAAGAAAAAATGAAGATCATTGATACTGATATTACGAAATTAACGGTTCCGGTACGTCCGGGACGTAACCTGGCAGTCATCATCGAGGTGGCGGCCATGAACTTCCGCCTGAAGCGAATGGGCGTCAATGCGGCCGAACAATTCACGAACCGCCTCAGTGACGTCATCGAAGACGGAGATCACGACGAATATTAAATGCTTTACCACTTTAACGCAATGAAAGGGACTGTCCCTCTTCGTGCAGTAACGCGTTAAAGCAGCAAAAGGGACTGTCCCTCTTAGCGCGGTGATGCGTTAAAGCGATGGGGGACAGTCCCCAATAGAGAATGGGAGTGTGGAAGTATGGAGTCAAGGATTACACCGCTGGATCCGATTGCTTTTGAGTTCGGTCCGCTTCAGGTTCATTGGTATGGATTAATCATCGGTTTGGGCATTGCGCTTGCACTGTATTTGGCTGTGAAAGAGAGTGACCGGCTCGGCCTGCCAAAGGATACCTTTATCGACTTGATTGTCTGGGCAATTCCGGTTGCCATCATTTCGGCACGTATCTACTATGTGATTTTTCAATGGGACTACTATTCACAAAATCCAGGTGACATCATTAAAATCTGGAATGGCGGGATCGCCATACATGGTGCGCTGATCGGGTCCGTGTTGACGGCTTATATTTTTGCGAAAGCGAAGAATCTTTCATTCTGGAAGATTGCCGATATTGCCGCGCCGAGCATCATCCTTGGCCAGGCAATTGGGCGCTGGGGGAACTTCATGAATCAGGAAGCCCACGGCGGTGAGGTAAGCAGGCAGTTTTTAGAGAATCTGATGCTGCCCGATTTCATCATTAACCAAATGTATATTAATGGGGTGTATTATCACCCGACATTCTTATATGAATCACTCTGGAATATCGCAGGCTTCATTTTGCTGCTGATTATCCGCAGGAAATTGAACCTGAGAGTCGGCGAGCTTTTCCTATCTTATGTCATCTGGTATTCAATCGGCCGCTTCTTTGTGGAAGGCTTGCGGACTGACAGCTTGATGCTGACAGAAATGCTTCGCATCGCCCAAGTGATTTCGATTGTCCTGATTTTACTCGCAATAGCCGTTTGGGTTTTCAGAAGAATGAAAGGCTATGCTGCCAAACCTTATAATGACGTAGAAGCCTAGAGAGATAATAACAGCAAGGGGAGAATGGAGCATGTTGGGAACATCTATAAAAAACGGCAGTGTTGCCGGACTGAAAACGACCTGGTCGCTGGGGAAGGTCATTTTTCCGATCACCATGATTGTTGTGCTGCTGCAGCATACACCGATTTTGCCGTGGATCATTGATAAAATTTCTCCATTCATGAAAGTGTTCGGCCTGTCCGGGGATGCGGCGATTCCGCTGGTGCTGGGGAATTTCCTGAACCTCTATGCTGCCATTGGTGGAATCCTTTCATTGGATCTTACAGTGAAAGAAGTCTTTATCATCGCTGTCATGCTAAGCTTTTGCCACAACTTGCTGATTGAATCGTCGGTAGCGGCGAAAGTGGGCGTGAAAATCTGGATCATCCTTCTGGTGAGAATCGGGCTGGCTGTCATTTCTGCCGTTGTCATCAACCTTGTCTGGAATGGCGGCGGAGAGCTGGCTCAATACGGAATGGTTCCTCCTCAGGGAGCTGAGCCTGAAAGCTGGGGAGAAATATTCCTGCTGGCCTTTGAAAAAGCTGGTTACGGTATTTTGCAGCTGGCATTGATCGTCATCCCGCTTATGGTCGGCCTGCAGATTTTGAAAGATAAACAGTGGCTGGCGGCATTCTCGAACTGGATGTCTCCGTTTACGAGAGCGATGGGGATGAATGCCAACACTTCTACAACACTTCTACAACACTGGCAGCAGGCTTGCTGATCGGGCTGGCGTATGGTGCAGGAGTGATGATTCAGGCAGTCCAGGAAGACGGGGTCAGTAAGAAAGACGTGACCCTTGCGTTTATCTTCCTGGTCGCCTGCCACGCGGTTGTTGAAGATACGCTGATCTTCATTCCGCTTGGCATCCCGGTACTGCCGCTGCTGATCATCAGGCTTGTCACCGCTATATTATTGACACTTGCCGTTGCATTTGTTTGGCGACGTGCTGAAGTGACAAAACGAAAGGAAGCAACGCTATGAATGAAAAAATGACAACAGTGCTTTTCGACTTGGATGGAACACTGATCAATACAAATGAGCTGATTATATCTTCTTTTTTGCATACGATGAATACGTATTTTCCGGATCAATATAAGCGGGAAGATGTCCTGCAATTCATGGGGCCGCCTCTTGAAGAATCCTTTTTAAAAGTGAATCCGGATGCGGTCGAGGATATGGTGAAAACCTACCGGACCTACAATCTTGAAAAACATGATTCATTAGTTACTGAATTCGAAGGTGTATTCGAGACTGTGCAAACATTGAGCCAAAACGGTTACAAGCTGGCGATTGTTTCCACAAAAGTCCGGGACGTCGTGATCAAAGGGTTGGAATTGACTAAATTGGATCAGTTCTTTGATGTCATCATCACATTGGATGAAGTCGAGAAGGCAAAACCTGATCCTGAGCCGATTGAAAAAGCTCTTGAGGCACTCGGTTCAACTGCTGGCCAATCCATCATGGTAGGCGACAATCATCATGATATCCTGGCAGGGAAGAATGCCGGAACCTATTCCGCAGGTGTCGCCTGGAGTGCAAAAGGCCGTGAATACCTTGATCAATATGAACCTGATTTCATGCTGGAAACAATGCCGGATCTTTTAGAAGCCGTAGGAATGAAAAAAATATGAGACGGACGACCCGTTATCCGGTAGACGGGGCAAATTCACTCTGGCATGTGTACAAAACCGTGCCATTCCTGAAAGTGGTCAAAAACTTTGCTGTCATTCAGCTGGCAAGATATACGCCTTTCTTAGGAATGAAAAACTGGCTGTACAAAACCTTTCTGAAAATGAAGGTCGGTGATGAAACATCGTTCGCCCTCATGGTGATGCTTGATGTCATGTTTCCTGAAAAAATTTCAGTCGGACGCAACACCGTGATCGGCTACAACACCACCATCCTTGCCCACGAATACCTCATCAAAGAGTATCGTCTCGGCGATGTCGAAATTGGCAGCGAAGTCATGATCGGCGCCAACACCACCATCCTGCCAGGAATCAAAATCGGCGACGGAGCGATCGTGTCCGCCGGAACGCTCGTCCACAAAGACGTACCCGCCGGAGCATTCGTCGGAGGCAATCCGATGAAAGTCATCTATACCAAAGAGGAAATGCAGGAACGATGGAAAGATGATGAGATATATGGTGTGCAGAAGTGATCTTTAACCTCTCAGTAGTTATTGCTGAGGGGTTTTTTTGTATGTCAGTGGACTTTCTAAATGACCTTTCATAAATAATGTAGTTATTCAACAAGTTCAGAGTGATTTCCGCTCCAGGCGTGCGACTCCGCGGGGCGTGCGGTGAGCCTCCTCGGCTTTGCCTGCGGGGTCTCACCTGTCACGCTAATCCCGCAGGAGGTCGCACGCCTTCCGCTCCAATCGATCAGTTTTACATTAAGTCAGAATAAAAAACCACAACCACAACCACTTAGAATATAGATTTTAAAAAATTCAAGGTGAAGATTCCTGTTCCTGTGGGCAGGTTTTCTAATTTTACTCTAGCTCTTGAACTGCTCTCCCCTATCTATGTGTAAATTCATGCTTGAACTGGGCACCTCCATATCTAAACGGTCCATCTTTTACAGTAAACACAGCAGACAAAAAAGAGTTTTAGGTTGACGGAACTGCCCTCCAGGGTT
The DNA here is from genome assembly GCF_053903065.1 of Bacillus sp. AK031. Lineage (NCBI taxonomy): Bacteria > Bacillati > Bacillota > Bacilli > Caryophanales > Bacillaceae > Bacillus > Bacillus sp. AK031. The sequence continues at coordinate 575,907 of NZ_CP096424.1, forward strand.
ACACTACATATAACTTTACCTTATTAGCACATTAGCGAACTAAAGGATTTTAAATATTTTCAATAAATTAACTATAGTGCGATAATAAAATCAAACTCAAATATAAAAGGTGGTTGTCATGTCAAAGCTGTTCATGTTTGAAAAACCGTTGGGGATGAGAGATACATTTCCTAATCTCTATCAGGCGAAAGCTTCGTTGAAAACAAAAATGGAAGATACGATGAAAGCTTGGGGCTATCAATTTATTGAAACGCCGACACTCGAATACTTTGAAACAGTCGGAGAAGCGTCGGCGATTTTAGACAGGCAGCTGTTCAAGCTTCTCGACCAGCAGGGGCATACCCTCGTGCTCCGTCCGGATATGACAGCGCCGATTGCCCGGGTGGCGGCTTCCAAGCTGCTGCGCAACAAACAGCCACTACGGCTTGCGTATTGTGCAAATGTTTTCCGGGCCCAGCAAAGGGAAGGTGGACGGCCCGCAGAATTTGAACAATTCGGGATTGAATGTATCGGAGATGAAACGATATCAGCGGATGGGGAGGTTATCTCACTGATGATTTCGTCCTTGAAGAAAGCGGGGCTTGAAAACTTTACGATATCGATCGGCCATATTGGATTCGTCAAAGAGCTTTTTAAAGAGATTTTAGGAACGGAAGAACGCGCGAACACGTTAAGCCGCTTTCTATATGAAAAAAATTATGTGGGGTTCAGGGACCATGTGAACGGTTTGTCCTTATCCTCTATTGACAAACAGCGGCTGTTCTCTTTTTTGAAAATAAGGGGAGGAAAAGACGTCCTTCAGAAAGCGTACCCTTTAATGGAAGGCGAGGCGGGAAGAGAAGCGATCCAGCAGCTGGAAGAGCTTTCAGGCCTGCTTGAGGATTACGGTCTTGCACAATATGTAAAATTTGACCTGAGTCTCGTCAGCCATATGAGCTATTACTCCGGGATTCTTTTTGAAACATATGCCGAAAACGTTGGCTTTCCGATCGGAAACGGGGGCCGTTACAATAAACTGATGGAAAAGTTCGGGAAAGAGTCAGGAGCCACCGGGTTTGCCCTAAGGCTGGATTATACTCTTGAGGCAATCGGGTTTCCGGAAAGTCCGGTTACAGATGATTGCGTCCTGTTCAGCCGGGAGCGCCGGGGAGAAGCCATACAGTTTGCGCAGGAGCTTAGAAGTCAGGGCAGGAGCGTTGTGCTGCAAGACTGGAAAGGCATTTCGGATGTTGACGACTTTTCAAAAGAATTCACGGAAGTCCATTATTTTATCGGAAAGAACGGAAAAGGCGGTGAGGAATCATGACACAGCTGACAATCGCAATGCCGAAGGGGCGGATCTTTGATGAAGCACTTGAGCTGCTGCGGCAGGCGGGGTATAACCTTCCACCGGAATTCGATGATTCCAGGAAATTGATCATCGACGTCCCGGAAGAAAAGCTGACATTCATCCTTGCGAAACCGATGGACGTACCTACCTATGTCGAACATGGTGTAGCCGATTTGGGGATAGCCGGCAAGGATGTGATGCTGGAGGAAGAGCGGGATGTCTATGAACTTCTTGATTTGAAAATTTCTGCGTGCTACTTGGCGGTTGCGGGTCTCCCGGACACAAAGATGAATGAGGTCGCTCCAAAGATTGCGACGAAGTATCCGGTCATTGCCTCAAGCTATTTCCGTGAACAGGGAGAGCAGGTTGAAATCATCAAACTGAATGGATCGATTGAACTGGCGCCAATGATCGGGCTTGCCGACCGGATCGTTGATATCGTTTCAACCGGCAGGACCCTCAAGGAGAATGGGCTGGTCGAATATGAAAAAATCGTAGGCATCACTTCGAGGCTGATCGTGAATCCCGTCAGCTACCGGATGAAAGATAGAAGGATCGATGAGCTGGCAGAGAGATTAAGAGAAGTTGTAAGCAACATTCCAGTGTAAAGGAGGGGAAATAGATGAAAATCGTGGATGCGAAAGGGCCACTGTCGATTAAGCGCTCAATCGACAGCGGGACTGAGCAGCAGCGGGAAACAGTGAAAGAAATTTTACGGAATGTAAAAACAAGCGGTGATGAGGCGTTAAAGAAGTATACTGAACAATTTGATGGCGTGAGTCTTCAGGAGCTGCAGGTTTCCTCAGAGGAAATAGATACAGCGGTAAAGGAAGTCGGCAGCGAGATGATGGAGATCATCAAAGAAGCTGCAGAGAATATCGCCGCGTTTCATCGAAAGCAAAAGCGGAATTCCTGGTTTGATACAAATGAAAATGGAACCCTGCTTGGACAGAAAATAACTCCTCTCGATTCAGTAGGCGTATATGTTCCGGGCGGCACAGCTGCCTACCCTTCCTCCGTGCTGATGAATGTCCTTCCGGCAACAGTCGCTGGTGTTGAGCGGATCGCCATGGTATCGCCGCCTGGTGAAGACGGGCGCATACCATCGGCTGTTCTGGCAGCAGCAAGTATTGCCGGGGTAACGGAAATTTGGAAAGCCGGCGGAGCGCAGGCCATCGGTGCCTTGGCTTATGGAACAGAGAGTGTTTCACCGGTCGATAAAATTGTCGGCCCAGGGAATATCTATGTAGCGCTTGCCAAACGGGAAGTATTTGGAGATGTGGCAATCGACATGATTGCCGGGCCAAGCGAGATAGTTGTGCTGGCTGATGATACGGGCATTGCAGAAGAAATTGCTGCAGATCTGTTGTCCCAGGCAGAGCATGATGTCAATGCGTCGGCAGTGCTAGTGACAACGTCGGCGGAATTAGCCGAGCAGGTTTCCCGGGCAGTCGATAAAGCTTTAGAAGACCTTCCGCGGAAAGACATTGCAGCAGAGTCGATTGAAAAGTTTGGAGCGATTTATCTTGCAGAGGATATGGATCGAGCCGTCGATATCGTCAATGATCTTGCTCCGGAACACCTGGAAATCATGACAAAAGATCCGATGGTGACGATGGCAAAAATCCGCCATGCAGGAGCGATTTTCTTAGGGAGATATAGTTCAGAACCGGTGGGCGATTACTTCGCCGGCCCGAACCACGTGCTGCCGACTAACGGCACGGCAAGATTCTCATCGCCGTTGAACGTCGATGATTTCACAAAAAAATCCTCGGTCATCTCATATAGCGAAAAAGCACTGAAAGACAACTACAGCAAAATAGCCAAACTCGCCCGCCTTGAAGGCCTCGAAGCCCACGCCAGAGCGGTCGAAGCAAGATTCAAAAATTAACGCTTTAACACACTAACGCACTAAGAGGGACAGTCCCTCTTCATGCGTTAACGCGTTAAAGTGATAAGAGGGCCAGGCCCTTTTAATACGGTGAAGGAGTGAAGTGTTTTGGGAAACAGCAGGAGATCGGAGCTTGTCCGCAAGACGAATGAGACGGATATTGAGCTTGCTTTTACGATAGATGGAAGCGGTGATTCTACTATTGAAACGGGTGTGCCGTTTATGACACATATGCTGGATTTGTTTGCAAAGCATGGGCAGTTTGACCTCAACGTCAAAGCGGAAGGGGATGTGGAGGTTGACGATCACCACACAACCGAAGATATCGGCATCTGTCTTGGGCAGGCTCTTCAGCAGGCACTGGGAGATAAGAAAGGAATCAAACGATATGGCAATGCATTTGTTCCCATGGATGAAGCATTGGCACAGGTGGTAGTTGATTTGAGCAACAGGCCTCACCTTGAAATGCGAGCTGAATTTCCAAGCCAGAAGGTAGGGACCTTTGATACTGAGCTGGTTCATGAGTTTCTGTGGAAGCTGGCTCTTGAAGCCAGAATGAATCTTCATGTCATAGTCCATTATGGCCACAATACCCACCACATGATCGAGGCGATTTTCAAGGCATTGGGCCGCGCCCTTGATGAAGCGACGATGATTGATCCGCGCATCAAAGGGGTTCCATCCACGAAAGGAATGTTATAGATGATCGGAATCGTCGATTACGGAATGGGCAATCTGTTCAGCGTCGCTAAAGCGCTTGAGCGGCTGGATGTTCCTTATTTTATTAGTGAGAACGCCACAGAACTTCAAAAAGCGGAAGGCCTGATCCTTCCTGGAGTCGGTTCTTTCCGTGATGCTATTACTCTGTTAACGCGGCAGGAATTGACCGGTTTTATCAAGGAGTATGCTGCAAGCGGTAAGCCGCTTCTTGGTATTTGTCTGGGTATGCAGCTTCTTTACGAAACAAGTGAAGAAAATGGGACCACAGAAGGACTTGGATTGCTGAAAGGGCGGATTGTCCGGATACCAAGACTTTCTGAAGATATGAAAATACCGCATATGGGGTGGAACAGGTTGAATTATGTGAATGAATCCCCCCTGCTCGAAAATCTGTCTGAAGAGCATGTCTATTTCGTTCACTCTTACTATGTTGCGGAGCCAGATGCCAGCGAAGTTATCGCTACAGCTCAATACGGAGTGGAAGTGCCTGCTATCGCAGGGAAAGATAATATTTTTGCGATGCAGTTTCACCCTGAAAAGAGCAGTGTACTGGGCATGCAGCTGCTTCGTAATTTTACCAAAATGGTTGAGGAACGGGAGGCGGTACAATGAGTTTTACAATTTATCCGGCAATCGACATGCGCGGCGGCAAGTGTGTCCGCCTTTTGCAAGGGGACTACAGTAAAGAAACGGTTTATGGCGATTCGCCATTCGATATGGCCAAAACATTTGTGGAGGCAGGTTCAGAATGGATTCATATGGTGGACCTGGACGGGGCAAAAGCAGGCAGCCGTGTTAATGACAAGTATGTACTGGCTGTCGCCAATGATCTGGGAGCGAAAGTTCAGATCGGCGGCGGAATCCGTACCGAAGAGGATATCGAATACTACCTGAATAATGGTGTGCAAAGAGTCATCATTGGCAGTCTCGCTGTTTCCCAAACAGAGCAGGTGAAAGGCTGGCTGAAAAAGTACGGCGGCCGGATTGCCATCGGGCTTGATGCGAAAGACGGCTATGTCGCTACCCACGGCTGGGTTGAAACCTCTCAGCTAAAAGCGGTTGATTTAGGGAAAGAACTTGCTGAGGCAGGGGCGGAAACATTTATTTTTACCGATATCGCGACGGACGGCATGCTGTCAGGTCCGAATGTTGGAGCGATTGTGGACTTGGCAAAAGCGACCGGCAAAGAAGTGATTGCTTCCGGCGGAGTGAGTTCTATGGAAGATTTACGCCTTTTAAAAGAGAACGAGCAAAATGGTGTTGCTGGAGCTATTGTCGGAAAAGCGATATATACGGGCAAGATTTCGGTAAAAGAAGCAGTCAGAGAGGTGTCGTCATGCTGACCAAAAGGATTATTCCGTGTTTGGATGTCAAAGAAGGCAGGGTTGTGAAGGGAATCAGTTTTCTGCAGTTACGCGATGCAGGTGATCCGGTGGAGCTGGCCAAATTTTATGATAAACAGGGGGCGGATGAACTGGTGTTCCTTGATATCTCGGCGTCTCATGAAGGCAGGAAAACGATGATCGATGTTGTAAAAGAGGTAGCTACACAGCTTGCGATTCCTTTTACAGTCGGCGGGGGCATCAATTCGGTTGAGGATATGAAAAATATCCTCCGCGCTGGGGCTGATAAAGTTTCCTTGAATACCGCCGCAGTATTGAGGCCGGAGCTGATTGCCGAAGGAGCGGCCTATTTTGGTTCGCAGTGCGTAGTGGTGGCGATAGATGCCAAGTATGAAGAAGAAACAGGAAACTGGAAAGTCTATACTCATGGCGGCCGGAAAGTGACGGAAAAAGATGCTGTATCCTGGGCAATGGAAGCAGAAAAGCTGGGTGCAGGTGAGATCCTTTTGACGAGCATGGACAGTGACGGAGTCAAAACGGGTTTTAATCTGGCGCTGACAAAAGCAGTGAGTGAAGCTGTCTCGATACCGGTTATTGCTTCAGGCGGAGCCGGCAAGGCGGAACACTTTGAAGAGATTTTTAAAAATGGTAAAGCGGATGCAGCACTGGCTGCGTCGATTTTTCACTATAAAGAAACCAGTGTAGAGCAGGTGAAAGAGTATCTGCGTGGAAAGGAGGTTTTAGTCCGATGAGCACTATCATTGAATCAATCAGTTTTGACGAGAACGGATTGGTGCCTGCCATTGTGCAGGATGCGTCTACAAAAAAGGTGCTGACCCTTGCCTATATGAATGCAGAGTCATTGAAGCTTTCGATCGAAAAAGGGGAGACCTGGTTCTATTCCCGCTCACGCCAGGAGCTTTGGCACAAAGGCGGAACGAGCGGCAACACGCAGAAGATCGTCGAAATGAGCTATGACTGTGATCAGGACGCGATTCTGGTTGAGGTGGAACCGAAAGGGCCTGCCTGCCATACGGGAAGCGAAAGTTGTTTTGGGGAAAGTTTTTATAAGGCTGAGGGTATTGCAGCAGCTGAATCATATGAAAAGGGAAGTTGTATTCTAACAGAACTGGAAAAGGTCATATCTGATCGGTTCGATCAAAGACCTGAGGGCGCATACACGACTTACCTCTTCGAAGAGGGTGTCGATAAAATCCTGAAAAAAGTCGGTGAAGAAGCGGCAGAAGTCATCATTGCTGCGAAAAACCGTGACAAGGAAGAGTTGAAATGGGAGAGTGCCGATCTCCTTTACCACCTGCTCGTCCTCATGAAAGAACAGGATTTGCCCTTAGCGGACGTCTTTCAAACTCTCGAAGAGCGCCACAACAAATAGCTTCACCGCTTTAAAGCGGTGAAAGGGCCAGGCCCCTCTGCTGCTTTAACGCAGCAAAGGGGCCTGGCCCTTTTAGCGTGCTAAAGGATTATTTCCAGAAAATATCCTTGAGGAGTGGTTTAGCTGCTGAAATAGTTGTGTTATACTACTGTAGTTAATCTATACGTTTCGGAGGACTTTCATGAGAAAAGGTTCAAATGCAAGAAACGATAAAAGCAAAATTTTATCATTCGTACCGACGGGTGAGTACTACTTCAATAAAGGCCTCAAGGCTTATCACCGCCGGGAACTAAATAAATCAAAAAAATATCTTAATCGCGCCCTGCAGCTTGAGCCGCTAGAGCCGATGATCGCCTGCCAGCTGTCGATTGTGCACACGGAAATGGGCGAATACAGTCAATCAAATCAGCTTCTTCACCTGATCGTGGACAGTCTTGATCCACACATGGTGGAGTGCCATTATTTCCTTGCCAACAACTATGCGCACCTCGGGATGTTCAAAGAGGCTTACACCCATGTGACGAACTACCTGGAAAAAGAGGAATACGGTGAGTTCAGTGAAGATGCAGAAGAACTTCTTGAAATACTGGAGCTTGATTCAGACGAAGCACTGGACACGCTTTATGAGCATGATGAACTGATTGCCAACCAGGATAAAGCCAGAAACCTTTTGGAATCAGGGAATTTCCAAAAAGCTGTCGATCTGCTGAAGGAAGTCATCAAGGACTACCCTGAGTACTGGTCTGCTTACAATAATCTGGCGTTAGCTTACTTCTACCTGGGTGAAACAGAAAAAGCAGCAGAAACACTGGAGGAAGTGCTGGCGAAAAATCCAGGAAACCTTCATGCATTATGTAACACAGCTGTTTTCTATTTTTACCAAAAAAGGCATGAAGAGCTAAAGGAGCTTATTGAGGGATTGGAAAAAATCCGTCCGATGCATTTTGAACAGCGCTATAAGCTGGGAGCGACCTTCGCATTGATCGGACGCAATGAAAAGGCGTATGAATGGCTTAAATCTCTTCAGAAACAAGGTTTTTATGGAGATCCGAGCTTTTACTACTGGCTGGCACATGCCGCTTATCATACAGGGCGTGAGAAGACAGCAGAACAGGCTTGGGCGAAGGTGCTGGAAGAGAATCCAGAGAAAGCCGGAATGGAGCCTTGGAATGACGGGAATTCCAAAAGCGAAGGATTCGAAAACCATGTTTCTTCCATTTTAAAAAAGATGAAGAGTGAGTATGCTGAAGAAAGGCTGTTCGGATTGTTCCTGATTTCAGTATCCCGCCATCAGAAGGATGTTTTGACTCATACCGACTTTGGTGCTGTGGATGATTTCAACCTTTCGGAAAAGCTGTATCTTGCTGAAATCTTGAATGCCGATTCCAGGAAAGCCATCAAAGGGAGCAAGGCAATCAAGCATATTCATGACACGGCAATGGAGTTATATGAACGGCATCAGCCAATCAATGCAATTGACTCAGGATTGTTCCTGACATGGTTCAGCATCGCCTGCAAATTGCTTGAGAGCGATCACGCTTTGAAAAATGCCAAAGCATGCGCTGCAGCCACTGAATTTACTTGGCATAGATTGAGAAGCGAAAAGAAAACAAAGTCGGAAATATCAACTAAATATGGAATTACTTCTGGTACGCTGAACAAATATCTGGAAATCATTGAGGACTTTCTAAATTAGAATCGTTTTAATGAGCAGATTCTTGGACGAATGAGCACTCCTTTTTATAGGATATGAGTAGATAGGAAATACTACAAAATATCTTAAACAGAATTTGTGGAGACCGGTTGGATTACTGATCAAAAGTTAGAGTGATGATTTTGCTCTTTCTTTTTTTTAGCAATAAAAAGTAATCCTGCGATTTGGTTTTGCAAATCTGCAAACTGGATATCTTCAACTAAAGGAGTGTTAATCGTGTCAGAAGAAAAAATTTATGATGTTATCATCGTTGGTGCCGGTCCTGCCGGCATGACAGCTGCAGTATATACTTCCCGCGCAAACCTTTCCACATTGATGCTGGAACGCGGTGTGCCGGGCGGCCAAATGGCAAACACAGAGGAAGTTGAAAACTATCCTGGTTTCGACCACATTCTTGGCCCCGATCTTTCCAACAAAATGTTCGACCATGCGAAAGCGTTCGGTGCTGAATATGCTTATGGCGACATTAAGGAAATCGAAGACGGAGAAGAATACAAGACGGTAAAAACCGGCTCGAAAGAATTCAAGGCGCGTGCTGTCATCATCACTACCGGTGCTGAATACAAAAAAATCGGTGTGCCTGGTGAAAAAGAACTTGGAGGACGCGGTGTATCTTACTGTGCCGTGTGTGATGGAGCATTCTTTAAAGGCAAAGACCTTGTCGTCGTAGGTGGGGGGGACTCTGCAGTTGAAGAGGGAGTGTACCTGACTCGTTTCGCCAACAAAGTGACGATCGTTCACCGCCGTGATGAGCTTCGTGCGCAAAAGATCCTTCAGCAGCGAGCATTCGATAATGAAAAAGTGGATTTCATCTGGAATCATACAATCAAAGAAATCAATGAAAAAGACGGAAAAGTCGGAAGCGTAACGCTTGTATCGACAGAGGATGGAGAAGAAAAACCATTTGAAACAGATGGTGTCTTCATTTACATCGGTATGATTCCATTAACAAAACCGTTTGCAAATCTGGGTATCACCAATGATATGGGATACATCGAAACAAACGACAGAATGGAAACAAAGGTGCCTGGAATCTTTGCTGCAGGTGATGTGCGTGAAAAAATGCTCCGCCAGATCGTGACGGCGACCGGCGACGGAAGCATTGCCGCTCAAGCAGCTCAGCACTACGTAGAGGAACTTGTCGAAAAGATGAAAGGCAAGTAAAAAAATGTAGAAAAAGTGCTTGTCGAAAAATCTGTACAGGCAAATTATACAGATTTTTCGACAAGGCTTGTCTAACAATACGGAATTTTGTTTAGAAAAAATTAACAACCGTAATCACGTCTTAAACCTACTGTAACACTAGTGAAACACAATCCGGGTAATATAGATAATAAGAAATTGACCCCCTTTTAAGAAATAAATCCCTTTTAGACACAGGAATCGCCTGTGTCTCTTTTTTTGTGTAAATCCTTTATTGCTTTAAAGCGCTAAGAGGGACAGTCCCTCTTAGTACGTTAAAGCAGTAAAGCACTGGTAAATGTTCGAACATTGTAGGTGAGGTACAATCATAGTATAATAAAGAGCATGACAAATCCGGAAATACAGCCATTCAAACAGATGAAAAGCTTGAGGTGATGTTAATGCAGCGAGTGACGAATTGTCTATATATGAAAGAAGATAAAGTCCTCCTTCTCCAGAAACCGCGCCGAGGCTGGTGGGTTGCACCAGGCGGCAAGATGGAGCAGGGAGAATCGATCCGCGACTCTGTGATCAGGGAGTACCGCGAAGAAACAGGCATTTATTTACGTAACCCTGATGTAAAAGGGATATTTACTTTTATCATAAAAGACGGCGACAAAATCATTTCCGAATGGATGATGTTCACCTTTTTTGCTACAGAAGCAGATGGGGTTAACCTTTCAGAGTGTGAAGAAGGCACATTGGAATGGCATCCGTTCGACGAAATCAAAAATTTGCCAATGGCAGAAGGCGACCGCCATATTTTAGAATATATGGTGCATGGAAAAGGAACGATATTCGGCACCTTTACATATACACCTGATTTCAAGCTGCTGGCATATAAGTTAGATCCTAGTTAATCAAAGGGGGAAGGGAATATGAGTACTGGTTCAACTACTGACGGTCAATTGGTGATCATTACCGGAATGTCCGGAGCAGGCAAGACCGTTGCCATACAAAGTTTCGAAGATTTGGGGTTTTTCTGTGTCGATAATTTACCTCCTACTCTTCTTCCTAAATTTCTTGAACTCATGAAAGAGTCGGGGACGAAAATGAACAAAGTCGCCCTGGGCATGGATCTCAGAGGCCGGGAATTTTTCGATCACCTTATCCAGGCACTTGATGATCTGGCGGAAACTTCATGGGTGACACCGCAGATTCTTTATTTAGATGCAGATGATTCCTCATTGGTCAGAAGATATAAAGAAACCCGCCGGTCCCATCCGCTGGCTCCGTCAGGCTTGCCGCTCGAGGGGATCAAACAGGAAAGACTGCTTTTAGAAGAATTGAAAGGCCGTGCACAGACAATTTACACGACTTCTTCGATGAAACCCAGAGAGCTCAGGGAAAAAATTCTTGAGGAATTTTCCAGCAATAAGCGTTCTATTTTCACTGTAAATGTCATATCATTCGGTTTCAAGCACGGAATCCCGATCGATGCTGATCTTGTATTTGACGTCAGATTCCTGCCTAACCCGCATTATATCGAGCATATGAGGCCGAGAACTGGTTTGGAAGAAGATGTATCGAACTATGTATTGAAATGGAGCGAAACCCAGAAATTCCTGGAAAAGGTGACAGACCTGCTGACATTTATGCTGCCGCATTACAAACGCGAAGGAAAAAGCCAGCTTGTCATCGCGATCGGATGTACAGGTGGACAACACCGTTCTGTTGCTCTCGCAGAATACATCGGCCATCATTTTGAAAAAGATTATACAACAAAAATTTCTCATCGAGACATCAAAAAGAAAAGGGAACAGTTGACATGAGGAAGAGCCAGGAGCCAAAGGTAGTCATCATAGGCGGGGGAACAGGACTGCCTGTTCTTCTCAGAGGACTAAAGACATATCCTTTAGATATAACCGCGATTGTCACGGTTGCTGATGATGGAGGCAGTTCAGGGAGATTGAGAGATGACCTGAATGTACCCCCGCCAGGTGATATCAGGAATGTCATTGCCGCTTTGTCAGAGGTCGAGCCTCTCATTGAACAGCTGTTTCAACACCGTTTTGAAACATCCAATGAGTTGTCCGGCCATTCCTTAGGAAACTTGATCCTTGCCGCGTTTACATCGATCACCGGTGATTTTGTCCATGCCATTCAGGAAATGAGCAGGGTTTTGAATGTAAAAGGAAAAGTGCTTCCATCTGCCAATCAAAGTGTTGTGTTGAATGCGGAAATGGAAGACGGAACCATCGTTACAGGAGAATCCAAGATTCCTATCGCAGGGAAGAAAATAAAGCGAGTATTTTTAACGCCAGGCACCATTATCCCGGTATCAGAAACGATTCGGGCAATCAGGGAAGCTGATCTTATTGTGGTGGGTCCTGGGAGCTTGTATACCAGCATCCTGCCTAATCTGCTTGTCCCGGAAATCGGAAAGGAAGTCAGCAAAGCAAAGGCGCAAAAAGTGTACATTTGCAACCTGATGACCCAGGCAGGGGAAACACTTGATTTCACTGCAAGCGATCATGTAAAAGCAATCTATGATCATCTCCATGACGGGTTCATTGACACGATTATCGTCAACAATGAACAAGTTCCTCAAGAAATCGAAGCCCGCTATGAAGAAGAAAAGGCGAAACCGGTCATTTTTGACTTTGCCAGGCTGTCCGCAATGGGCTTGAACGTCATTGAAGAGGAAATCAGCTCTTACCGCGACGGCGTCATCCGCCACGATACCGGAAAAGTTGCCGAGATCATCTTTTCACTCATTGATAAACCCCATCTGAGAAGTATTGAATAGATTAAAAAGAAAAATCAGCACACCAACGAAAATAGTGCAAGCGTTTGTCTTAGGAGGTGAAGAGATGTCGTTTGCTTCAGTAACGAAAAAAGAATTAACCAACCTGGATTTGAAAGATTGCTGTTCAAAGTCAGAGTTGTCTGCCTTGATCAGGATGAACGGATCTCTTTCATTTGCCAACAGATCGCTTATTGTGAATATCCAGACGGAAAATGCCGCCATCGCAAGAAGGATCTACTCATTGATCAAAAAAAATTATGACACTCCTGTCGAGCTGCTTGTCCGCAAAAAAATGCGGCTCAAAAAGAATAATGTCTATATAGTGCGTCTTAACGAAGATACAAAAGAGATTTTGGAAGACCTCCATATCCTTGGAGAAGGTTTTACCATTATTCATAATATTTCTGCTGACTTGGTTAAGAAGAAATGCTGCAAGCGTTCCTACTTAAGGGGTGCGTTTTTAGCTGGAGGATCCGTCAATAACCCCGAAACCTCCTCTTACCACCTTGAGATATTCTCATTGTATCAAGAACATAATGAGGCGCTTTCCGACCTGATGAACAGCTTCGGATTGAACAGCAAAACATTGGAACGCAAAAAAGGATTCATCACATATCTTAAAGAGGCGGAAAAAATTACTGAATTTTTGAATGTAGTAGGGGCCCATGGTGCGCTGCTGCGGTTCGAAGATGTACGGATCGTCAGGGATATGAGAAACTCGGTCAACAGGCTGGTAAACTGTGAAACCGCGAATCTGAACAAGACGATAGGGGCTGCCCTCCGCCAGGTAGAAAATATCCGGTTTATCGAACAGACAGCCGGATTGCAGATACTTCCTGACAAGTTAAGGGAAATTGCTGAACTGAGAGTAACCTATCAGGATGTAACATTGAAAGAATTAGGGGAAATGGTTTCAGGGGGAAATATCAGTAAGTCAGGCATCAACCACAGACTTCGCAAAATAGATGAAATAGCAGACAAACTGCGTGCAGGTGAAAAAGTAAACCATTAAATATAAATGTACAAAGGGGAGAAAGAGAATGGTAGAACAAAAAGTTGAGGTAAAATTAAAAACCGGCTTGCAAGCCCGCCCGGCAGCTCTGTTTGTACAGGAAGCCAACCGATTTTCATCAGAAGTCTTCTTAGAAAGAAACGGTAAAAAAGTAAATGCCAAAAGCATCATGGGACTAATGAGCCTGGCCGTCAGCTCAGGCACTGAAATCACCCTCATTGCAGACGGCACTGATGAAAAAGAAGCAGTCAGGCAGCTGGCTGAATTTGTACAGAAAGAAAGTTAATCAAGGAACTCCGCCTTTTCATTTGAGCGGAGTTTTTTTATTGATGCTGGTTAAGCGGGGATTTTCCTGGTCTGTGCCAGGTACAAAAGGGGAGAACTATACCAGGCACCAAACCTCCAATCCACCGCTGCCAACAAGAATAGAGCACATAAAAAAGCACCTGCCAAAAGCAGGTGCTCTTCTGAATTAATTATTTCTTTTCATTCATTTCATTATTAGTGATGATACGATCGATTAAACCGTACTCAAGCGCTCTTTCAGCTGTCATGAAGTTGTCACGGTCAGTGTCTTTAGAGATCACTTCAAGCGGCTGTCCAGTGCGGTCAGAAAGGATTTGATTCAGCTTTTCACGCAAGAATAGAATGCGTTTTGCAGCGATTTCAATTTCTGTCGCCTGTCCTTGAGCGCCGCCAAGTGGCTGATGGATCATGACTTCAGCATTTGGAAGGGCAAGGCGCTTGCCTTTAGCACCTGCAGCCAGAAGGAATGCACCCATGGATGCTGCCATACCGATACAGATCGTCTGTACATCAGGCTTGATGTATTGGATTGTATCGTAGATTGCCATACCGGCTGTGATGCTTCCGCCAGGGCTGTTGATATAGATTGAAATATCTTTTTCAGGGTTTTCTGATTCAAGGAATAGCAACTGCGCTACGATAGAGTTGGCAACATTATCATCAATGCCGCTTCCCAGCATGATAACACGGTCTTTTAACAGGCGGGAGTAAATGTCATAAGCACGCTCACCGCGGTTTGTTTGTTCAATAACTGTCGGAATTAAGTTCATCTTATTTCCTCCTTCGATCAAATAATGTTATGTTGTAAACATAGAAATCTTTATGTACTGATATAATACACCAGTTGGTCAATAAAGGTCAAACAATTCACCTCAGCTAAACCTTTAATTCTCTCAACAATCCTTTCTACATGATACCCATTCATTCCTTTTTTAAAACTATGCTAAATGTGAATAAAAGATTATTGTTTGTTTTTTTATAAGTTACCTAACAAAGCATTAATGCAAAGCCAAGTACAGCGTAGTAAGTCTATTGCGTGCTTTGACCTTCTTTACAGACCGTTGAAACTCAGTGTTTAGGTTTTCATTGGGCCGATAACCCCGTTTGCGGTCCGTTGACTTTTGGTATTTAGGATTTCAATGGTCCGATAACCCCGTTTGCGGTCCATTGACTTTTGGTATTTAGGTTTTCAATGGTCCGATAACCCCGTTTGCGGTCCATTGACTTTTGGTATTTAGGTTTTCAATGGTCCGATAACCCGTTTTGCGGTCCATTGACTTCTGGTGTTTAGGTTTTCAGTGGGCCGATAAACCCGATTGCGGTCCGTTGACTTTTGGTATTTAGGTTTTCAACGGGCTGATAACCCCGTTTGCGGTCCGTTGACTTTCAACAATCAGGTTTTCAATGACCCGATAACCCCGTTTGCGGTCCGTTGACTTTCAACATTCAGTTTTTCAATGACCCGATAATCACATATGCGGTCCGTTGACTCTCGGAACACCCATTTTCCTTGTCTCTTAATATGCATTACATCAACAATGAAAAACTCTAATCCTGGCATACCCAAAACCTATTGCATTTCCCCGGTTTCTGGACTATAATAGGATATCGTACGCTTCGTCGTACAGTTTGCCCTCGTGGTGCAACGGATAGCACGTAAGATTCCGGTTCTTAAAATGGGGGTTCGATTCCCTCCGAGGGCGTTGCCAAAGGCTTCTGCGCTGATTTTCAGTGCAGGGGCCTTTTTGTTTTTGCCAGCAAGCAAATCACGTGTAAAATCCAATCACACAAACTATACTATAGGTGAATAATGATTAGGAGGGATAAATATGGTACACATCGAAATGTGGACAGATTATGCTTGACCATTCTGCTATATTGGCAAAAGGCGTCTGGAGGACGCCATTAAGCAGATTGACCACCCGGTTGAAGTCACTTACAGGTGCTTCGAACTGGATCCGGCAGCAGAGCGGGATATAAAAGAAAACATTTATGAGAAACTAGCCAAGAAATATGGCATGAGTATAGATCAAGCCAGGGCCAACACCCAAAACATGGTACAAATGGCGAAAGAGGCTGGATTGGATTATCAAATGGATACGATGATCTTAACGAATACCTTTGATGCACACCGCTTGACGATGTATGCGAAAACTCAGGGTCTGATGAAAGAGATGACAGAGCGCATTTTACGTGCGTTTTTCGTTGAATCCAAGCATATTGGGGACCATGAAACCTTGACAGAGCTGGCGGTTGAAACAGGATTGGACCGTGAGGCGGTTGAGAAGATGCTGGCAAGCGGCGAGATGGCTGATGCCGTCCGTGCTGACGAGCAGGCTGCACAGCAAATTGGCGTATCAGGTGTTCCTTTTTATTTGATCAATAAAAAGTATGCCCTTACAGGTGCCCAGCCCGCTGAGGTATTTGTTCAGGCATTGCAAAAAGTAATTGCAGAAGATCAAATCACTGTATTGAACAGCGACAGTGAAGACGGTGTTGTCTGTGATGAAAACGGCTGTGAAATCCCTAAAAAGTAAACAAAATAAAGTACCGGTCCTTGCTTTCCTGTAAATCAGGAAGCAGGGACTATTTTTTATATAACGATGAAAAACACTTCCGCCCTAGAGCCGCCTACTTATTTCCATACACGGGAGCCTCTTTCTGTTGTAAAATAAGGGGAGGAGGGATAGGAATGAA
Source organism: Bacillus sp. AK031 (assembly GCF_053903065.1). Lineage (NCBI taxonomy): Bacteria > Bacillati > Bacillota > Bacilli > Caryophanales > Bacillaceae > Bacillus > Bacillus sp. AK031. Next base: position 592,244 of record NZ_CP096424.1, read on the forward strand.
GCTCAATACCGGGTTATATCAGCGGCAATCTTTAAAATTACATATGACTCAGCAGCTGACTCAGGCGATCGAACTGCTGCAGTATTCCTCCCTGGAGCTCAATGAATATCTGGAAAGCAAGGCACTGGAGAACCCTCTTCTTCAGCTTGAACCTGTTTCTTACCAGGAGAACGATAGAGGCCGCCACCAAGGTGGAATGAGCATCGACTGGATTGAAGAAATTGCTGTCCGGGAGGCTTCTCTATGGGAACACCTGACAGCTCAGCTTGATTTGAAAGCGCTAACCCGTGAAGACCGAAACCAGTTGTCTGTGTTATTTGACAGCCTTGACGACAATGGCTATTTGCCATCCAATATAGAAAGTATTATAGGAACAAACAATCTATCAGAATACATCAAGATTCTACAAGGGTTGGACCCTGCTGGAATCGGAGCGAGAAATTTAAAGGAATGTCTGCTTCTTCAGATCGACAGGGACAGCAAAGCCCCGCCGTATACGTACAATATTATTGAACAATTTTTTGTTGATTTTTGTGAAAAGACCTGGAAAAAGATTTCGAGTGAGATGGATATTACTCTCACTGACATCCAAAAGGCGGCTGATTACGTAAAAACATTGAATCCCCGGCCGGGAGCAAGATTCTCCTCGGATCTGCCACATTATATCCGTCCTGAAATGATCGTTACCCAGACAATCGATGGGTTGGAGGTCAAATTGCTCGACGGCAGTGTGATGAAGGTACTCTACAATGATAGTTACCATGAACTGATTTCGCGGTCACAAGATAAAGAAGCCTTAAGGTACCTGCATGATAAGAAGCAGGAGTATCAATGGATTTTGAAAATGATCAATCAGCGGAAGTCAACGTTGATAAAAGTCGGGAAATGCCTGGTTGAAAAGCAGCAGGAATTTTTCAGGCGGGGCCCTAAACATCTAAGACCGTTGACATTAAAGGAAGTCGCAGACACAATAGGTGTACATGAATCGACGATAAGCAGGGCGGCCCGGGGGAAGTACATCGGGACTCCGTATGGTACCTATGAATTGAAAGCTTTATTTGTAAGCGGGGTAGGAACTGATGAGGATTCCGCATCTTCGGAAGGAATAAAGGGTGAGATCAGCCAGCTTGTAGAAGATGAAGATAAGACGAAGCCCCTGTCTGATCAGGCGATTGCCGGTCTTTTAAAAGAGAAAGGGATTAAGGTGTCAAGAAGAACAGTGGCCAAGTATCGTGACCAGCTGAATATCCCATCATCCACAAGGAGAAAAAGATATGAATGAAACACAAACACAATTGCCTCAACTAAAATTTTATACGAGAGATCAGTGCCATTTGTGTGAGGAAGCGAAACTCATGCTGAAACTGGCCCAAGATGATATCCCCTTTGTTTTACAGGAGTTTGATATCGATGAAAGTGACGAGCTCACAGAGCGGTTCGGCCTGATGATTCCAGTCGTTGAAATGGACGGGGAAATCATTCAATATGGGCAAATTGATTATTTTACTCTAAGTAAACGTTTACATCGAAAATTCTGAGTTTTTACAGTTGAATTTTGTTTCATCCCTTGCTAAACTAAGCTTGAAAGCAGGGATGAATTTTTTTTGCAGGAAGTGGGACACAATATGTCTTATAGGGACATATAAAGTCCAACTAATCATTTTAAGGAGCTTTTAGATGGAATCAATCATTGATATTCAAAAAAGATTATTACCGGACCTGCTCCAGGTTATGCAAAAAAGACATCAAATCTTGAAATCGGTACGATTAATGCAGCCGGTTGGAAGAAGAAGTCTCGCTCATTCACTCGGGATGACGGAAAGAGTCCTGAGAAGTGAAGTGGAGTTCCTTAAAGAACAGGATCTGATTGAAATTAAGTCATCAGGGATGATGATCACTGATGAAGGGGAACGGCTTCTGACCAAGACGGCGGACATGATGAGAGAGATAACGGGAATCGATTCGATGGAAAAAGAATTGAAGAAGTTACTCAATCTTCATGAAATTGTCATCGTACCGGGGAATAGTGATGAGTCCCCCTGGGTAAAAGAAGAGTTAGGAAGATCGGCAGCATCGCGTATGAAAGACCTTCTATCTGGAGATAATATCATCGCGGTAACCGGAGGGTCGACGATGGCGGCTGTTGCTGAAAAACTGACACCGGATTTTACCAAAAGCAAGGTGTTGTTCGTTCCGGCACGGGGCGGTATCGGTGAAGATGTCAAAAATCAGGCCAATACCATTTGTGCAAAAATGGCGGAAAGGACAGGCAAGAGGCATCGTGTCCTCTATGTTCCTGACCAGGTCAGCACCGAAGTTTACAAATCTTTTATCAAAGAGCCTGACATCAAGGAAGTGTTGAGCCTGATCACTTCAGCCAACATTGTCCTTCACGGGATCGGCGATGCAGTCACAATGGCTGAACGGCGCAAAACCAGTGAAAAGGTTCTTGATAAGATTCATGCGGGAAATGCAGTCGGAGAAGCATTTGGCTATTATTTTAACGAAAATGGCGAAGTCGTACATAAAGTGACGACTGTAGGCCTTCAGCGTGAAGATCTCAGAAATAAAGCGAATGTAGTCGCTGTCGCAGGCGGCCATTCAAAGGCGAAAGCCATTCGCGCCTATTTCAGGAGCGTGCCCCATTCGACTATTTTGATCACGGATGAAGGTGCGGCAAAAGAGCTTTTAAAAGGGTAAGACCTTTTGAAATATATTTTTTTAGGATTATCCTTAACCAATTAAAGGAGGAAATTATTCATGACAGTAAAAGTTGGTATTAACGGATTTGGACGTATCGGACGCGTAGTATTCCGCGCAGCATTAAAAAACGACAACGTTGAGGTAGTGGCAGTTAACGATTTGACTGATGCAAATATGCTTGCTCACCTTTTACAATATGACAGCGTACACGGAAAGCTTGACCAAGAGGTATCTGTAGACGGAGATTACCTTGTTGTCGGCGGCAAAAAGGTAAAAGTATTAGCTGAACGCGACCCTGCTCAACTTGGCTGGGGAGATCTTGGAGTGGACGTAGTAGTTGAATCCACTGGCCGTTTCACAAAGCGTGCAGACGCAGCGAAACACTTGGAAGCAGGCGCGAAGAAAGTCATCATCTCTGCTCCGGCATCTGATGAAGATATCACAATCGTTATGGGTGTTAACGAAGACAAGTACGATGCAGGGAGCCATGACGTAATCTCTAATGCGTCTTGTACTACTAACTGTCTTGCACCGTTCGCGAAAGTATTGAATGATAAGTTCGGCATCAAGCGCGGTATGATGACGACTATCCACTCTTACACAAATGATCAGCAGATCCTTGACCTGCCGCACAAAGATTACCGCCGTGCGCGTGCAGCTGCTGAAAATATCATTCCGACTACAACTGGTGCTGCAAAAGCGGTATCTCTTGTTCTTCCGGAACTTGAAGGCAAGCTGAACGGTGGAGCAATGCGTGTTCCGACTCCAAACGTATCTCTTGTTGACCTTGTTGCTGAGCTTGATAAAGAAGTGACAGTTGAAGAAATCAACTCTGCTCTTAAAGAAGCTTCAGAAGGTAATTTGAAAGGAATCCTTGGTTACAGCGAAGAGCCGTTAGTATCCGGCGACTACAACGGAAACCCTGATTCTTCTACAATCGATGCGCTTTCTACAATGGTAATGGAAGGCAACATGGTAAAAGTAATCTCTTGGTACGATAACGAAAGCGGATATTCCAACCGTGTAGTAGACCTTGTTGATTACATCGCTTCAAAAGGTCTGTAAACCTATTTCTATAAATGTGACATCCTAAATGCTTAATGTGACATAATTTTTCAATAGAAATGTTGGATAAATTATGTCCCAGCATCTATAATGAAATGGGATGAAGGGGAGCGGGGAGGATTCCCCGCTCTTCTTTTTCATAAATGACGGGATCATTCCCGCAAATCAAAAGGAGGGCCTTTTGCATGAACAAGAAAACAATCAAGGATATCGACCTGAAAGGGAAACGTGTATTTTGCCGCGTCGACTTCAATGTGCCGATGAGCAATGGCAATGTAACGGATGAAACAAGAATCAGAGCGGCACTGCCGACTATCCAGTATCTATCCGAGCATGGAGCCAAAGTGATTCTCGCCAGCCACCTTGGACGACCAAAAGGCCAGGTAGTCGAAGAATTGAGATTGACTCCGGTAGCAAAACGCTTGTCTGAGCTTCTTGACAAGAATGTAGCAAAATCAAACGAAGCTTATGGGGACATTGCAAAAGCTGAAATCGATAAAATGGATGAAGGAGACATTCTTCTTCTGGAAAACGTCCGCTTCTATCCAGGTGAAACGAAAAATGATCCTGAACTTGCAAAAGAATTCGCAGCACTTGCTGATGTATACGTGAATGATGCTTTTGGAGCTGCTCACAGAGCACACGCTTCGACTGCAGGCGTAGCAGAGCATTTGCCAGCAGTTGCAGGATTCCTGCTTGAAAAAGAATTGGAGGTCCTCGGAAAAGCACTATCGACACCTGAAAGATCTTTCACTGCGATCATCGGTGGAGCAAAGGTTAAGGATAAAATCGGTGTCATCGATAACCTTCTTGAAAAAGTAGATAACTTAATCATCGGCGGAGGACTGGCCTACACATTCATTAAGGCGCAAGGCCATGAAATTGGAAAGTCTCTGCTTGAAGAAGATAAAATTGATTTAGCGAAACAATTCATGAAAAAAGCAGAAGAAAAAGGCGTTAAATTCTATATGCCGGTTGATGCTGTCGTTGCTGACGACTTCTCGAAAGATGCGAACACGAAAGTCGTGTCCATCGAAGAGATCCCATCTGATTGGGAAGCGCTTGATATCGGGCCGAAAACAAGCGAGTTATATGAGGATGTTATCAAAAACTCCAGACTTGTCATTTGGAACGGGCCAATGGGCGTATTTGAATTTGAAAAGTTTGCAAATGGTACGAAAGCCGTTGGTCAAGCTTTAGCCGATGCTGCAGATACATATTCTGTCATTGGCGGAGGAGACTCGGCCGCGGCGGTTGAAAAATTCGGTTATGCCGATAAAATGAGCCATATTTCCACTGGCGGCGGTGCATCCCTCGAATTCATGGAAGGAAAAGAACTTCCAGGAGTGGCTGCATTAAACGACAAGTAAAGGAAGGATGATTAACATGCGTAAACCAATCATTGCAGGAAATTGGAAAATGAATAAAACCATGTCAGAAGCCAAAACCTTCGCTGAAGAGGTTAACGGCCTGGTACCGGATGCTGAAAAAGTAGAATCCGTTATTTGTGCCCCGGATCTTTTCTTGGAAAGACTTGTGGAAATCACCAAAGAATACAAGGTAGAAATCGGTGCCCAAAACATGCACTTTGAAGAGAGCGGTGCTTTTACAGGCGAAACAAGCCCTAAGGCACTTGAAGACATTGGTGTGAAATATGTAATCATCGGACACTCTGAACGCCGTGAAATGTTCAATGAAACGGATGAAGCGGTAAACAAAAAGACGCGAGCTGCATTCCAATACAACCTGACACCGATTGTGTGTGTAGGTGAAACATTGGAACAGCGTGAAAATAACGAAACAAAACAAATCGTCGGCGACCAGGTTGAAAAAGCACTTGAGGGATTGAGTGAAGACCAGGTCAAAGCGACGGTCATTGCTTACGAGCCAATCTGGGCAATTGGGACTGGCAAGTCTTCTACTGCACAAGATGCGAATGAAGTATGCTCTCATATCCGCCAGACGGTTGCAGAGAAATTCTCACAACAAGCTGCAGAAGCACTTCGTATCCAATATGGCGGAAGCGTTAAGCCGAACAACATCGATGAATATATGGCGCAATCGGATATCGACGGCGCCCTCGTAGGAGGAGCAAGCCTAGAGCCGCAATCATTCCTGCAGCTATTGGAGGCAGGTTCCAATGAGTAAGTCTCCTGTTGCTCTTATCATCTTAGATGGTTTCGCACTACGTGAAGAGGAAAAGGGAAATGCTGTCACACAGTCCAATAAGCCGAACTTTGACCGGTACTGGAACAAGTACCCCCACAGCACATTGAAGGCGAGCGGAGAAGCTGTCGGCCTACCTGAAGGGCAGATGGGCAACTCGGAAGTCGGGCACTTGAACATCGGTGCCGGGCGAGTGGTGTATCAAAGCTTGACTCGCGTGAATGTTTCGATTCGTGAAGGGGAGTTTGAGAAGAACCAAACCTTCGTGGATGCGATCGAGCATGCCAAGAGCAAGAACAAAGGCCTTCATGTTTTTGGGCTGCTTTCCGATGGCGGTGTGCACAGCCATATTGAACACCTTTTTGCACTGTTGAGAATGGCGGCTGCCGAAGGGTTGAAGAAAGTCTATGTCCATGGTTTCCTTGATGGACGCGACGTGGGGCCGAAAACGGCTGAAACGTATATCCAGCAAACGCAGGAAGTCATGCGTGAACTGGGTGTCGGCGAATTTGCGACGATTTCAGGACGTTATTACTCAATGGACAGAGACAAACGCTGGGACCGTGTTGAAAAAGCCTATCGCGCCATGGTGTACGGAGAGGGTCCATCTTACTCCAACCCATTGGAAGTCGTCGTCGATTCTTACGATAATGGAATCTTTGATGAGTTTGTACTTCCTTCTGTTATCAAAAAGGAAAATGGCGAACCGGTGGCAACAATCGAAGAAGAAGATGCGGTTATCTTCTATAATTTCAGGCCGGACCGTGCCATCCAAATCTCGAATACGTTTACAAATGATGATTTCCGTTCGTTCGAAAGAGGGCCTTTGCACCCGAAAAACCTTCACTTCGTGTGCCTGACACACTTCAGTGAAACGGTTGACGGATATGTGGCCTTCAAGCCGGCTAATTTGGACAATACAATCGGTGAAGTCCTTGCGCAAAACAATTTGAAACAGTTGCGCATTGCCGAAACGGAAAAATATCCTCACGTGACGTTCTTCATGAGTGGGGGACGTGAAGAGGAATTCCCGGGTGAAACAAGGATCCTGATTAATTCTCCTGACGTAGCGACCTATGACCTTAAGCCGGAAATGAGCGCTTATGAAGTTACAGAGGCACTGCTTGAAGAGATTAAAAACGACAGACAGGATGCCATCATCCTCAATTTCGCCAACCCGGATATGGTCGGGCACTCCGGAATGCTCGAACCGACAATCCAGGCGATTGAAACGGTTGATGAATGTTTAGGGAAAATCGTCGACCTCATTACCGAAAAAGGCGGAACGGCAATAATTACGGCCGATCATGGAAATGCTGATGAAGTGGTGACACTAGAAGGCAATCCAATGACTGCCCATACAACGAATCCTGTCCCGGTAATCGTGACAAAAGAGGGGGCAGCTCTCAGGGAAGACGGAATTCTCGGAGACCTTGCGCCGACAATGTTAGACCTTCTGGATCTGAAAAAACCGGTTGAAATGACTGGTGAGACGTTGATTAAGAAATAAAGTTTGTTGATTTTAGCGGAATGCACTCTGCTAGGGAATAGTTACTCGGAGGCATTGACCCGGAAGAAGTTTACTTTCCCTACGCCTGAATAGGGTGATGTGAAGCCTAAGTCGCAATTTAAGTTTGTGGTCTTTATGTAAAGACTTACTTTTGCTCATCAAGGAGTTGATTGGAGCGGAAGGTGCGTGACCTCCTGCGGGACTAGCGGGACAGGTGAGACCCCGCAGGCGAAGCCGAGGAGGCTCACCGCCCGCCCCGCGGAGTCACGCACCTGGAGCGGAAATCAACATCTGCGTTAAAAGAACATTAAACAAACCCATTTAAAGGAGAGAATTTACATGCCATTTATTACAGACGTATATGCTCGCGAAGTATTGGATTCCCGCGGAAATCCTACAATTGAAGTTGAAGTTTACACACAATCAGGCGCATTCGGCCGCGCATTAGTGCCAAGCGGTGCTTCCACTGGTGAATACGAAGCAGTAGAACTTCGTGACGGCGACAAAGAACGCTACCTTGGAAAAGGTGTTCAAAAAGCTGTAGATAACGTGAATAATGAAATCGCTGAAGAACTAATCGGCATGGACGTTACAGAACAAGTCGCGATCGACCAGGCGATGATTGCTCTTGACGGCACTGAAAACAAAGGCAAATTGGGTGCTAACGCTATCCTTGGTGTATCCATGGCAGCTGCACGTGCTGCTGCAGACTTCTTCGGCGTTGAGCTTTACCAATACCTTGGAGGCTTTAACTCCAAGCAGCTTCCAGTACCAATGATGAACATCGTTAACGGCGGGGAGCATGCTGATAACAACGTTGATATCCAGGAATTCATGGTTATGCCAGTAGGCGCTCCTACATTCAAAGAAGGCCTTCGCATGGGTGCGGAAATTTTCCACAGCCTTAAAAACGTACTTAAATCCAAAGGCTACAACACAGCTGTAGGTGATGAAGGCGGATTCGCTCCTAACCTGAAATCAAATGAAGAAGCACTATCTACAATCATCGAAGCCATCGAAAAAGCAGGCTACAAGCCAGGAGAAGAAATTCTTCTTGCCATGGACGTTGCTGCTTCTGAAATCTACAACAAAGAAGATGGTAAATACCATCTTTCCGGCGAAGGTGTTGTCCGCACTTCTGAAGAAATGGTTGATTGGTACGAAGAAATGTGCAACAAGTATCCAATCGTTTCAATCGAAGACGGTCTTGACGAAAATGACTGGGATGGCCACAAGCTCTTGACTGACCGTATCGGCAGCAAAGTACAGCTTGTAGGTGATGACCTGTTCGTTACGAACACAAACAAATTATCTCAAGGTATCGAGCAAGGCGTAGGAAACTCCATCCTGATTAAAGTGAACCAAATCGGTACATTGACTGAAACGTTCGATGCGATCGAAATGGCTAAGCGCGCTGGCTACACAGCTGTCATCTCCCACCGCTCTGGTGAAACAGAAGACAGCACAATTGCTGACATCGCTGTTGCGACAAATGCAGGACAAATCAAAACAGGTGCTCCTTCACGTACAGACCGTGTGGCGAAATACAACCAATTGCTTCGCATCGAAGACCAATTGGCACACACTGCACAATACCTTGGAGCAAAAACATTCTATAACATCAAGAAGTAATTTTGATGCAAGATCCGTCCACTGTGGCGGGTCTTTTTTTGTATAGAAATGGTATTCCAATTAGTTAAAGTGTAAGTCACAAGGAGATTACTGAGGGTTCTGCTATGATTTCCGCTCCAGGTGTACGACTCCGCGGGGCGGGCGGTGAGCCTCCTCGGCTTCGACTGCGGGGTTACGTTCCGGTGGGTACGTAACCTTGGTCTCACCTGTCCCGCTAGTCCCGCAGGAGGTCGTACACCTTCCGCTCCAATCTATCATAGTTTGCGATTTACTTAGAGATGAACGAGGGTACATAAAAAAACTTTTGACACGCGTTTTATCAAGAGGACAATATTCTATGTACCTCTGTTATTTTTATTTATGTGATTTTGGTTTCCTCCCAGATAACTCCTATAGCTAATATCTTCTCTCCTGGAAGTGGGCCCGCTAATATTCCATTTTGGATATTTTAAAAAGCAAGAGCTATAAACCAAAAAAGACACCCTTCTAAAAAAGAGTGCCTGGACGGCCAGCTTAACCGCCTAATTGTTGGATCTGATCAATGATATTAGCAATTTCGCTTAGGGTTTGGAATACTTCTGTATTTTCAATAACAGCTGGATCCAATTTTCCGTTTTCAATATTGTTTAAATAAGCATCTATGCCTTTTAGTGCTTGTTTGTTTTGCTCCAGCACTTGCTGATGGAGCTCAGCACCCACTGCTGGTTCTTCCAATTCATTAAATTCTTCTATTTCTTGCTTCATATCCTTAAGCCGTTTTTCTAATTCTATTGCCGCCTGCTCATCTGTTACTGCTTGTTGAGCCAATTGGGGAACTTCATTGGCGAAGGCGCTGACTTCATTGGCATAGTCTGCAGCCTTTTCGGCGTAATCCAAGGTGTTATTTATCCCTTCGAGCATAGAGCAGCCGCTTAGAATAACGGTAAGGGACATTAAAAATGCGATTATTGTTTTCTTCAATGACATACCTCCTCCCAAAAATAGTATGCATGCATTCTAAGTATAGCACTCCCGAATACAGCAAAGGTCATACGGTTGTCGCATTTTCCATATAACCATGAAAAGAGGAGGCCGGAATCATTATCTGATCCAGGCCTCCTCTCTTTATGCAAAAGTAAATAGGGTGTCCATAGTGTCTTATGCCTGCTTTAACGCCTCAGTGCCTTTCAGCTGATCGATTGAGGCAACACCTATCCCGAACATAGCGGTGCGCAGTTCGAATTCAATCCGTTGGAACTGCGCAGCCAGCGCTTCTTCATCAGACAGGGCAGCGTTGGGAAGGAGGGACCTGCCAAATCCAGCAAGATCTGCGCCTAACGCGATTGCTTTGGCTGCATCCACACCATTTTTCAATCCTCCACTTGCATACAGCGGCACTCCCGGAAGCTCTTTCTTAATTTGCATCAGGCTTTCCGCTGTTGGAATTCCCCAATCTTGGAAAGCTGCCGCCGCTTCTGCTCTTAGAGGATCTTTAGAACGATAAGCTTCGACCCTGATCCACGAAGTTCCTCCAGCGCCGGCCACGTCGATAAAAGAGACGCCTGCCTCATATAAACGGCGTGCAGCGGCGCCGCTGATTCCCATTCCGACTTCTTTTACACCGACAGGAACAGAAAGAGACTTTGCCACTTTTTCAATTTTAGGCAGCAATTCTTTAAAATTTGTATCTCCTTCAGGCTGGAAAACTTCCTGCAGGCTGTTGAGATGGAGAATAAGGGCATCAGCTTTTATCAGATCAACGGCACGCTGGCATTGTTCCAAACCATAACCGTAATTGAACTGAACAGCTCCTATGTTTGCAAGAACAGGAATCGTCGGTGCATGCTTGCGTACATCATAAGAATAGGCGGTCTGTTCCTTTTCGATGGTGGTCCTCATTGAGCCGACGCCCATTGCCCAGCCGCGCTTTTCAGCTGTTTTTGCAAGCGTCTCATTGATTCTGGCTGCAGTTTCCGTTCCTCCTGTCATGGAACTGATCAGAAACGGTGCTTTCAAACGCTTGTTGAATAGAGAGGTACTGAGATCAATCTCGCTGAAATCGACTTCCGGCAGAGCGTTATGCTGAAATCGAAATGCTTCAAGGCCGGTCGTCATCTCATCCGATTCCACTTCTTGTGTTAAGCAGATATCAATATGCTCTGTTTTTCTCTTCTCTGTAATACTGCGTTTCTCCTTCTCCTTGTCGATCAAGCAAATTCCTCCTCTTTATGCGTTGCTGCAGGATGCGTTGAAACCGAAACCGATTGTACCGTTGAATAATAATGAAAGGGATATTGGCTATCATTGCATAAGCGACCATGATCCACCCTACAAACGCTGTATTCCAAATGAAAAATAGAAGTGCGGGGGGAATCAGAATCAAATGGGTGAACTCCGCCCGTCTTGTTTCAACGATAAATGTTTCAAAATAATCGTTGTTTCGGTCCAATAGTTTTTTCTTTCGAAAGCCCCCCGCAAAGACACCGCCGCCATCAGGAAGAATCGTTTTCCAACGTTTGATCCCGAGTTTTTCATAAAACTTTCCGGCCGACTCCCAGCGTTTTTCACGGTAAAGGCATGAATCCTTTGTGAAATAGCGGTCATCAAGGTGCAGGCATATGTAAGAAAAGGACAGATGGATCACCGGCCATAATACGATATTTATGAGTAAGGTCCACCAGAACGAAAATGTCACCAGCATAATTTTAACGCCCTTTCTTCTTTGTTAAAGAGATACTGCGCCCTTTCCGGGCAACTCTTTTCGTCGAAAACGTCCTCACGAATGAATAAGTAAAAACAATAATGAGGAATAAAGTTAATAAGGGATAGAAGAGGGCTGCTGCCCAACTGATAAAAGGAGGTGCAAATTTTTCTCCTCATTCGTGCCGGGATGATGATCGAAAGTCGGCACCCACCTCATTATTTGTATTTCCAAATCAGTCCTTTTCTAAGCCAGTCAGCGGTGTTCCGGTGATACGGAAATCAGTTCATCTCTTTATTTCGTCTGCCTTTGCCAGGTCCGTCTCGCTCAGTTCCATGTCACATGGTATGGCGTATTGTGAAGCCTGTTTCAAGACCGCTTTCCCGACTTCCAAGCTTTCTGTGAAAAAGATTTTATCTCGTTTCTGGTCTATTGCATGCTGTGCTTCTTCTTTCGCTCCGTTGATCACTTGGAAAACATCTTCGGGTGGAATGTTAAATTTGGCATTCCACCCGGGCCTTCTTTTTATCTATTATCATCCCAATCTTTCAGCGAGCAGTTGATCCTTTTGCCTCTCTGAAACATAAGCCCGTTCAGAGAAGACATTATATCCATTTGAACGAACACTGTCCAGGATCCCACGGTAAAAAATGGCTGCTGATTTGACCGGCAGCTGGGAATAGGAAGGATAATGAGCTAGGGTTTCCATTGCTTCCTCATAATAAGTTTCCGCTCGTGCGGCCATACTTTCCCACAACGAGATAAACGAACTGTTCAGGACATTTTCTTCCAAGAGAGCGGTTGAATAGCCGTGTTTCATCATTTCTTCTTTTGGAAGGTACACTCTGCTGCGGCCAAGGTCTTCTCCAATATCCCGCAATATATTTGTGTATTGCATGGCGATGCCGAGTGCGATTGCACCCTCTCTCAGCTCCTTTTCTTTTCCAGGGGCAAGCACCGGAAGCAGCATGAGGCCGACTGTCCCGGCGACGTGATAGCAATACGATTCAAAATCATTGATAGAGTGATAGCGCTGTCCTGAAAGGTCCATTTCCTGACCCGTGATCATATCTTCAAACGGAGCGCTCTCCATCTGAAAACAATTAAATACGTCATGTAATGCTGTCCAATAAGGGGATTCTGACATACGCTCACCTTTGGCAAATCTCATAAACTCTTCTTTGAATCGTTTCAGTTCAACTTCGGGGTTTTCACCTTCATCCACAATATCATCGACCCTTCTGCAAAACGCATAGATGGCCCACACGGCGTTCCGGTTCTCCTCCGGCAAAAATGAAAACGCCTTGTAGAAGGTTTTTGAATGCTGCTTAATAATGTCTTCACATGCCTGGTAAGCTTCCTTCAACTTGTCATCACCCTTTCCATGTAATTTGAGAGTAACTTTGCACCCTGCATGACGATTGGAATGCCTCCTCCTGGGTGGACGGAAGCACCGACACTGTAGAGCCCTTCAAAGGGAAACGGCTTGACTTGCGGGCGGAATACGCCGGATTGGCCAAGTGTCGGGGCAATGCCGAAGCTTCCGCCTTGGTACAAACCATCCTGCAGGTCATCTTCCGGTGTTCGGATTTCCATCCATTCCACTGCATCCCTGAGGCCGGGGAAGCCTCTTGTTTCAATTTCATCCAGGATGCGCTCGATAAACTCATCTTGACTTCTCCAATTAATCTCATCACCCGAGGGAACCGGTATAAGTGTATACAACACGCTCTTACCATCCGGAGCGAGACTGTCATCAATTTTAGACGGGTAGAAGGTGTAAATCGAAGGATCATCCGGCAGCGCCCCGCTGGAAAACACTGCGTCCATATGATGCTGAAAATGTTCAGGCATGAAAAACTGGTGCACATCTGCCTCCTCAAACTGCCTGTTCAAGCCGAAATAAAGAAGTAAGCAGCCTGAAGATGCTTTATAACGCTTTTTCCTGGGTCTTTCATTGTTGACTAACCGGTGGATCCCGGGAAAGTCTCCGTTGAAAACCACCGCATCATAATTTTCCGATTTCCCATTGGCGATGAGTCCCGTGCATCGTTTCCCCGTGATCTGCAGCTCTGTTATTTCGGACTGAAGATGTACAGGGATGTTATGATTCTCAACATGCTTTGTTAAAATGTTTACAAGATTTCCATAGCCGCCTTTTAAATACCAGATTCCATGTTCATGCTCACTGTAGGGAATAAGCGAATAGAGGGCAGGTGCATTATTGGGCGAGCCTCCGATATATAGCGTTTGAAAAGAGAAAGCCTCATGCAGTCGCGGATGTGTAAAATAAGCTTCAGCATTTTTTCTCACGCTGTGGTGTGCCTTTAGCTCTAATAATATTTTCATATTTTGAAAGGAGAAAAAGTCGCTTTTCCTGACAAAATCTTTGTCAAGAAACGCCAGCTTTCCTTTTCGGAAACGCTCTTTCATGTCTTTTAAATACCTTAGATATGGCTGCTGTTCACCTGGGAAAACACGCTGTATTTCCTCCAGTTGTTTTTCGAGGTTACTGTATTTATAGAAATGGCTGCCATCGGGATAATGCAGCTTATAAAGAGGATCAACTTGGATTAATTCCAGTTCTTCCTCTGCCACTCCGGCTTCATTCAAGACTTCTTTTAACATATCCGGCAGCAGCACGATCGTTGGTCCTTTATCGATTTTAAATCCGTCCCTCTCGATGAAACCAAGCCGTCCGCCAAGCCGGCTGCTTTTTTCATATATCGTGACATCATGCCCTTTCTGCTTTAATAGAAGGGCTGTTGTCAGGCCGCCGACTCCGCCGCCAATTATCGCCGCTTTCATACAGATACCCCCTGGACAGCATGCTTTTCTAAAATCATCGAGCTTGTAATCCTTGCTGATTCAATAATCGTCGGAAGTCCGCTGCCAGGGTGTGTGCCGCCTCCGACCAGCCAGAGCCTGTCGATTTCCTTCACTCTGTTATGAGGCCTGAAATACATCATTTGCGGGAGGTTATGGGCAAGGCTGAAGGTTGCCCCTTTGTATATGTTCAGATCATGTTCCCAATTGTAAGGTGTGAATACTGTCTCCACTTCTATGTGGTTTTCGATTCCTTTAAAACCAGTCCGGTCCTCTAACTGTTGAAGAATCAGTTTCCTGAACTGCCCTTTGTTCTTTTCCCAATCGATTTCACTGAAATTGTTCGGCACAGGGGCAAGTAAATAGACAGCGGATTTTCCCGGCGGGGCGAGCGTTTCGTCCGTCACGGAAGGGTTGTGAATGTAGATGGACGGATCTTCTGAGAGTATTTTGGTACCCGTGATTTCCTCAACATTCTTTTTGTAATCTTTTGAAAAAACGATGGTATGGTGCGGGAGGTCAAATCGCTTATTCAATCCGAGATACATCATAAAGGCCGAGCAGGAATACTTCTTCTTTTCCAGCTTTTGTGGTGTGTATTTCTTGGTCACTCCTTCGTCAAGCAGGTTTTCCATTGCATAGCCGAAATCGGCATTCACCACGACTTCGTCTCCGTAGAGGGTCTCACCGTTTTCAAGAAGAACACCTTTCGCCTGGTTTTCACTCGTCAGGATTTTTTTTACACCAGCGTTGGTCATTACCTTACCGCCAAATTCTTCGATTACAGCGGCCATCGCTTTCGTGATTTGATTCACGCCGCCAACGGGATGGTGAACCCCATATGCATGCTCCATATACGACAATATCGTGAACGCCCCGGGACATTCCCATGGCGACATGCCGAGATATTTAGATTGAAACGTAAAGGCGAGTTTCAGCCGGTCATCTGTAAAATAGTCCGAAAGCCGTCCGTACAAGGATTTTCCTACACTTAACTTTGGAAGGGCTTTGAGAAAACGCCATTTCGCATAGTCAAACAGGGAATCATGCTTGTTTCGTAAAATCGGCAGCAAGGCCTGCAGTTTCGCATCTTCTTCCATCATAAACCGTTCGTATCCCTTCACATCTTCCGGAAAAAGCTGCTGAATTTGTTTCTTCGTTTTTTCCTGATCTCTGCTTGGATTAAAAGCCAGGCCGTCGAAGCGAAGCTCATACATCGGGTCAATTTCTTTCAGGTTCACGTAATCATGGAGATTCCTGCCCGATACCGCAAAAGCTTCCTCAAGGATATGCGGCATATTTAAAAAAGTAGGCCCTCTGTCAAACACATACTCGCCCACCTTCATCGATGATGTCCTTCCACCGATAAAAGACTGCTTTTCTACAACTTTCACCTTCATTCCCTGACTTGCCAGCAGCATTCCGGCTGCCAAACCACCGGGACCGGAGCCGACTATAATGACCGTTTTCACCATTCCCACCTCTTCCTGATTAATAGTACATTAATTATACAATCATTATACAAAACTTGAAAGAAATAAGTGTTTTCTGTTTTGGTTCCGAGGCGGCCCGAAAACTGTTGGTAGACCCCAGAATCATCCTTCTTTTAAAATCGAGTATTTAACCTCACCCCCTTAATACCCTGCCATCGCCAAAAAATTCAAAACCTTATTGTGACTATCTGCCAGGTGTGATAAAATTAAAAATATTGCTTAACGTTCGTTTCAGGAGGTGGGACTCGTGCATACATTATTAATCACTTTACTAATCATTGTTTCAATTGCTCTTATCGTAGTTGTACTATTGCAATCTGGTAAAAGTGCAGGACTATCAGGTGCCATCTCAGGTGGTGCAGAGCAGCTATTCGGCAAACAGAAAGCGCGCGGACTCGATTTAGTGCTGCACCGCGTTACAATCGTTCTTTCCGTATTATTCTTCATTTTGACACTTGCAGTAACATACTTCGGTTTTTAATAGGAAACCCGGTCATGACGGCCGGGTTTTTTTATTTGCCTTAGTGCAGAACTTTTATACATAATAGGCTTCATTACTGGATTGTTTTGGCTGGAATTGCTTAAAATAAAGGGTGGACTTGAATTAATCAAACGTTTGATTAATAAAATTGAAGGCTGCCGCACAGCCATTTACTATATTTATAAAAGGAGTCACAATCATGAAAACTGTTTTGCCAAAACCATTTACCTTTGAAGCTGGTCCCCGTGCTGTTTTGTTGCTTCATGGCTTTACCGGGAATTCTGCGGATGTCCGCATGCTCGGGCGTTTCCTTGAGAAGAAAGGGTATTCTTCTCATGCGCCACATTATAAAGGGCATGGCGTTCCTCCTGAGGAACTGGTCCATACAGGGCCTGAAGACTGGTGGAAGGATGTTATGGACGGCTACAACCATCTGAAAGAAAAAGGCTATAAGGAAATCGCTGTAGCCGGGCTGTCCCTGGGAGGGGTATTTTCCCTTAAATTAGGTTACACTGTACCTGTAAAGGGTATTGTACCGATGTGTGCGCCAATGTACATAAAAAGCGAAGAGGTCATGTATGAGGGTGTCGTTGATTACGCGAGGGAATTTAAGAAGTTTGAAGGAAAAGAAGCCTCGCAAATTGAAGAAGAAATAAAAGAGTTTAAGAAGACACCGATGAATACGTTACAATCTCTTCAACAGTTAATCGCCGATGTGCGGGACAATGTCGATATGATTTACAGCCCGACATTTGTCGTACAGGCAAGAAATGACCACATGATAAATACAGATTCGGCAAATATTATTTATGAAGCAGTCGAACCAGATAATAAAAAGATTAAATGGTATGAGGAATCCGGCCATGTCATCACGCTGGACAAAGAGAAAGAGCAGCTGCACGAGGATGTACATGCATTCCTTGAAGGGCTGGACTGGACCGTTTAATACTAGGTTTTAGGAGGGTTAAAAATGGATGATTCTATACGCGAAAAAATAGATAAGCTTCTTTCCTATATGAAAGATGAAACTTATAAGCCATTGACGGTGCAGGAGCTGGAGGAGGCTTTTGGGATTGAAGGCTCTTCCAATTTTAAGGATTTTGTGAAGGCTCTTGTGACAATGGAGGAAAAAGGGCTTGTCGTCCGCACTCGCAGCAACCGATATGGTCTGCCGGAAAAAATGAACCTGATCCGCGGGAAGCTGTCAGGACATGCCAAAGGGTTTGCATTCGTCATTCCTGATGAACCGGGTCTAGATGACATTTTTATTCCGCCGAATGAAACGAACAATGCCATGAACGGTGACATCGTTCTTGCCAGAGTGTCTTCTGAAACCTCAGGAAGCAGGCGTGAAGGCTCGATTGTCCGCATCCTGGAACGGGGAGTCACACAGGTAGTCGGGACGTATACAGAGAGCAAGCATTTCGGGTTTGTCATCCCTGATGACAAAAAATTCTCAAGTGATATCTTCATTCCGAAGTCGTCCAACATGGGAGCTGTCGAAGGACATAAGGTTGTTGTGAAACTGACTTCCTATCCTGAAGGGCGCAAGAGTGCCGAAGGAGAAGTCATCGATATCCTGGGCCACAAAAACGATCCGGGTGTTGATATTCTTTCCGTTATCCATAAGCATGGCATCACAGTCGAGTTCCCGGATGAGGTGATGGAGCAGGCGAACAGTGTGCCGGATGAAATTGACCCATCTGAACTTGAGAATCGCCGTGATTTGCGTGATGAGACCATTGTTACCATCGACGGAGCCGACGCTAAAGACCTTGACGATGCTGTTACGGTCAAACAGTTGGATAACGGCAATTACAAGCTCGGTGTTTATATCGCTGATGTCAGCTACTATGTGACAGAAGGTTCGCCGATCGACCAGGAAGGCTTTGAAAGAGGAACGAGTGTATACTTGGTGGACCGCGTAATCCCTATGATCCCGCACCGCCTTTCAAATGGAATCTGTTCATTGAATCCAAAAGTGGACCGCTTGACCCTGGGATGTGAAATGGAAATCAATGCTGATGGTGAAGTGGTGAAACACGAAATCTTCCAGAGTGTCATCAAAACAACAGAGCGAATGACCTATTCCGATGTGAATAAGATTCTTGTAGATAAAGATGAAAAGCTTCGTGAGCATTACGAGCCAATCGTACCGATGTTTGAACAAATGGAAGAGCTTGCGCAAATTTTAAGAGAAAAGCGGATGAAGCGAGGCGCCATCGATTTTGATTTCAAAGAATCGAAGGTGCTTGTAGATGATGAAGGCAAACCGACTGATGTGGTTCTAAGAACACGTTCAGTGGCTGAACGCCTTATCGAGGAGTTCATGCTGGTAGCGAATGAAACTGTCGCAGAACATTTCCATTGGATGGATGTTCCGTTTATCTATCGTATCCATGAAGACCCGAAAGAAGAAAAGCTGCAAAAGTTCTTTGAGTTCATTACGAATTTTGGCCTGTTTGTAAGAGGGACGGCGAATTCCGTTCACCCTCGTGCATTGCAGGAAATCATCGAAGCGGTAGAAGGCAAACCGGAAGAAATGGTCGTGTCGACGGTTATGCTTCGCTCCATGCAGCAGGCAAAATATCATGCAGAGAGTCTTGGACACTTCGGCTTGTCGACACAATACTATACTCACTTTACATCGCCGATCCGCCGCTATCCAGATTTAATTGTTCACCGTCTCATCCGTACGTATCTGATCGAAGGCAAGCTGGATGAGAGTACGAGAGCGAAATGGGATGCTCAGATGGATGAGATTGCCGAACATACATCCAGCCGTGAAAGACGGGCAGTCGATGCCGAGCGTGAAACAGATGACCTGAAGAAAGCGGAGTACATGCTGGATAAGGTTGGGGAAGAATACGACGGCATCATCAGTTCTGTCACCAACTTTGGAATGTTCGTCGAGCTTTCCAATACAATCGAAGGCCTGGTCCATGTCAGCTACATGACGGATGACTATTACCGGTTCGACGAAAGATCTATGGCGATGATTGGTGAAAAGACGGCCAATGTTTTCCGAATTGGTGATGAGATTACCATCCGCGTCGTAAATGTAAACAAAGACGAACGGGCGATTGATTTTGAAATCGTCGGCATGAAAAGCAACCAGAGACCGCGTGAAGAAAGGCCGACTGTTCTAAGAACGAAACAAAAGGATGGCAAAGGCGCACCAAAAGATAAGAAGAAAGACTCCGGTGAATGGTCTACCCGCCCGCCAAAAAACAAAAAGAAAAAAGGCAGCAAGAAGTTCGAAAATGCGCCGAAAAGCAAGCGCAAGCCGAAAAAACGTAAATAAAGCGCAAAGGAGAAAAGAGGATTTCTTTTCTCCTTTGCTTTCAGCTAGTATAATGGAAGTATTATTCATGAGTGGCTGATAAAAAGAGAGAATACAGTCGTTCAACGAAAGAGGGGGAAAGCCGCAATGCCAAAGGGTGAAGGTAAGTTAATTGCACAAAATAAAAAAGCAAGGCATGACTATACTGTGGAAGAAACATACGAAGCCGGACTTGTCCTGCAAGGAACAGAAATCAAGGCGATCAGGGCCGGACGTGTGAATTTAAAAGATTCTTTCGCCAGAATCCAGCAAGGTGAGGTTTTTGTGCACAATATGCATATAAGTCCTTACGAGCAGGGGAACCGATACAATCACGAACCGCTCAGGACACGTAAGTTGCTGCTTCACAAAAAACAGATTAGTACACTGATCGGTGAAACGAAAGAAGCAGGGTATTCGTTAGTGCCGCTGAAGCTGTATATCAAAAATGGCGTAGCCAAACTGTTGATCGGATTGGCGAAAGGTAAGAAGAAATTTGATAAGCGCGAAGACTTAAAACGAAAAGATGCTAACCGCACCATCCAGCGTGAACTCGCTCAAAGGCAGAAAGGCAATTACTGATTAGTGTAATTTACCAAAGGCATTTTCATTGCAAATTACAGCAGGTTTGTTATAATAATATTAGTCGCGAGGCAATCAAGCGGCAGCAAGAACAATTGAATAAGTAACTAAGCTTATAACTTATTCTTCCCGTTCTTCCCTTTAAGGGTTTTCGCAAAAAGCGAAACGAACCCTATATCATGGGGACGTTACGGATTCGACAGGGATAGTTCGAGCTTGAGTTGCGAGCCGTGGGGATCGTCCACGATAAAACGTCAACGCCAATAATAACTGGCAAATCTAACAACAACTTCGCTTTAGCAGCGTAAGCTAGCTTAGCGGTTCCTCCCTCCATCGCCCATGTGGTAGGGTAAGGGACTCACTTTCAGTGGGCTACGCCGGATTCCACCGTCTGAGGATGAAGGAAGAGATTAATCAGGCTAGCTGCACGGACGCCCGTCGATAGGCAGAAGTTGCAGCGAACTCGCGAATATATCGACTACGCTCGTAGATGCTTAAGTGGCGATATGTCTGGACGTGGGTTCGATTCCCACCGTCTCCACCAAATACATATTTGGTGGTTTTTATTTTGGCTGAAACCCCGAAGAAATAGTGAATTTGTTGAACATATAATAACATGCCAAAAGCCATATTATTGCTTCCTGCAATAATATGGCTTTTTATGTGGGGTATCTGTCGTCAAAAATTTAGAACCCTTTATTAACGGTTGAGATCTTGGTGAACAATACTTCTCGGTTTCCCCTGAAAAATACATATGTCGAAATGAATGTCCATAATGTACATATTCTGGACAGTTCTTTAAAACTCTATTCCTATACGCCGGGCAAATCAGCCTGGCACAATTCTTGCAATATAAAAAGTGAATAGATAAAACTGGAGGTCAGTCGATGAATATCAATGATACGATTGCAATGATAACAGGTGGAGCATCAGGGTTGGGGGAAGCGACAGTCAGGAAGATCATTAAGCAGGGCGGTAAAGCAGCAATACTGGATTTAGCGGTAGAAAGGGGTCAGTCGCTTGTTGAAGAACTGGGTGAGAGGGCTATTTTTATAAAAACGGATGTAACGAGTGAAAATGAAGTCTCAGCAGCTATAAAGGAGGCAGTAGATTCTTTCGGTTCGATTAATGCGGTAGTCAATTGCGCTGGGATCGCCATCGCGTCTAAGTTGATGTCACGAAAAGGCATCCATTCACTTGAATCGTTTTCCAAGGTAGTTTCAATCAATTTGATTGGGACATTCAATGTCATCCGAATGGCCTCTGAACAAATGTCCAAAAACGATCCGAATGAACATGGAGAACGGGGAGTCATTATCAATACAGCCTCAGTAGCAGCTTTTGAGGGGCAGATCGGACAGGCTGCTTACAGTGCTTCAAAGGGAGGCGTTGTCGGAATGACGCTTCCAATCGCGAGGGAACTTGCTTCCCATGGCATCAGGGTGATGACAATTGCCCCAGGCTTGTTCCATACGCCGATGTTCGAATCGCTGCCAGAGGAAGCCATCAACTCACTCGGAAAAATGGTTCCGTTTCCCCAGAGGCTTGGACAACCAGATGAATATGCAATTCTAGTAGAAAGTATTATTGCCAATCCGATGCTGAATGGAGAGACGATTCGGCTTGACGGTGGAATCCGCATGCAGCCGAAGTAAATGGAATAGGATGAGTAAATTTTAAGATCCCCTTTATTAAAATGGGGTCTTTTTATTTTCACAAACCAATTTTACTCTTCAAGATGTGTACCTCTATTGCAGGAAGCTTTATAATAGAAATAAGAAATTGAATTTTCAGATATTTACTCATGAAAACGAAAAGCTAAGGGGGATAGAGATGATTCAGTTCCAGGATATTGTCACTCCGGTTGATTATGTCATTACGGAAGACACCACATTGAAGGAAGCAGTTGAAATCATCAAGCAGAAGAAATGGAACCTGCTGCCTGTTACTGACAAGAACGGGAATCTTCGGGGGGTTTTTACACGCAGCGGACTTTACCAAATGATTCTCGACCGCCTTCCGCTCCAGACACCGATTAAATCTTATATTAAAAATGAAGCACAAACAATCAGGATTGACACGCCCTATCATCAAATCGAAAATATTGTAAAAACGAGCAAGGCTGGTACGGGAGTGGTGCTTGATGAACAAGACAAGGTGATTGGATTGCTCACGAAAACAGAGATGGTGATGGCTTTGTTAAAGTCTGCGAACATGCTGAAGGAGCAGTTAGAAACGATCTTAAAGCATTCCAATATCGGTGTATTGATGGCGGATGAACATTTACAGATCATCTATGCAAATGCCTCATTTTCTAAGATTACCGGCCGCTCAATTGACTCCATTCAGTCCCGCAAGCTTGGTGAAGTATTCCCAAACATGTCACTTGAAATTAAGGGGCACCATCATATTGAAAAATATAAATCGATCATACATATTTCATCTTACGAAACAGTTACCCATAAACAAGGAAAAATTATTCTATTTCAGGACATTTCCGAAATTGAAAAAATGGCAGAGGAACTGCAAACGGTAAAAAAATTGAAGCTTACAATCGAGACGGCATTAGAGCATGCGTATGATGGCATCCTGATGACGGATGACCGGAATATTATTACGATGGTCAGTCCACCGCTGCTTGAGCTTTTCAATCTTGAAAAAACAGAGGTTCTGCATCAGGCTGTCGATACAGTGCTGCCTCAGTTGAAGCTTGCGAATGTATTTAAGACGGAAACAGCTGAAGTCAGTGATTTACATGAGAGGAATGGAATCAACTATATTGTGCACAGAATTCCCATCAAAAAGGACGGCAAGGTCATCGGGGCAATCGGAAAGATCATGTTCAGACAGTTAAACGAGGTTAGTGAGCTGTTTAAAAGGCTTCAAAAAGCTGAAAACAAGGCAAGCTATTATCACCAGCAGCTGCAAAAATCCGAAACAGCAAGGTTCACCTGGGAGCATATCCTAAGTGAACACCCTTATATGGAAAAGTTAAAGAAGAGTGCTGCAAAAGCTGCGAGAGGCAGATCCACTGTATTAATCAGGGGTGAAAGCGGTACAGGTAAGGAATTGTTCGCGCATGCAATCCATAACAGCAGTGCAAGGAGCGACGGAAAATTTGTCATTGTAAACTGTGCGGCAATTCCCGAGGATTTACTTGAATCCGAGTTTTTCGGATATGAAGAGGGGGCTTTTACAGGGGCGAAGCAGAGAGGTAAAGTCGGGAAGTTTGACCTTGCCAATGGCGGCACTTTGTTTCTTGATGAAATTGGTGATATGTCCATTGCTCTCCAGGCGAAATTATTAAGAGTCCTGCAAGAAAGGGAGTTTTACAGGGTTGGTGGGAATGCCCGTATAAAGGTGGACGTGCGGATCATAGCTGCAACCAATCGAAATTTAGAAGTGATGGTCAAGGAAGGCGGATTCCGGGAAGATTTGTACTACAGATTGAACGTCATTTCCTTGAATATACCTCCGCTGCGTGATCGTGTTCATGATGTTGAGCATCTAACCAATAAATTGATGATTGAACTCAATTCAATGCTGGGTACAAGTATTACCGGAATTTCATCAAAGGCTAAGGAGGCATTGCTTCATTATGGATGGCCGGGAAATGTCCGTGAGCTTAGAAATGTGCTCGAACGTGCGATGACGTTTGCTGAGCATGGGAACATTCAGGCAGAAGATCTGCCGGATTATCTCATTTACCAGCTGTCAAAACAGAAGATGCAGAACACGGGTTTGGCAGAGGATGCTGAACTTGAAGCAATCCAAAAGGCATTGACCCAATCAAGCGGCAACAAAGCACAGGCAGCAAGGCTGCTTGGAATCAGCCGTTCAGGCTTATATGAAAAACTTAAAAAGTACGCGCTGTGAGCCGCATCTCATGGGCTCAAAGGAAATCAGCAGCATGAGCTGATAAAAATAAGGGGAGAAACTTCCCTTATTTAGGAAATGACACTAAAAACAGGGGGAATAAGGGGAATATTTACCGCTATTCATTTGAAAATCATGAAAAATGGGGTGCTGAGCCAGGAATAAGGGGAAAATCTCCCCTTATTTATAGCTAACTCAGCTATGTTTTGCAGTTTAAGGGGAATTTCTCCCTCTATTTATGGATCTGTGACCCGCACTTAAGGATAGGACTTTCTATAATCAAAAAATCATCTTCCACTATCCTGCTCCTTCCCCTTCTTCTTATCATTTTCTTTCAGTTAGGCCGACAGTTTTGCCTGCACTTTACCTTACCAATCAGGGTGCAGATTAGTATGCTTTTTCATATAAAAAAAGCAATTCAATTAAGGGGGCAAATAGTGCTTTTGTACTCCAAAACTGAACTACTTGAAACTAAGTGGCAGAGTTCGAATTCCGGGAGTGTAAAGGAAAGGAAAGAGACAGCTATAATCCAGAGAACACGGTTGAGAAAGAGCCATACATAAATATACTGTCCAAACAAAGGTGTCCAATTTCTGGACACCTTTGTTTGGTTGTCTCTTATTTAACCCAATCAATTAACGTTTTTATAGTTATCAGAAAGTTGGCATAATAATTGCATATATAAAAGTGAATGTGTTTTCAAATCATTTTCAATAGGGGGAAATGGAATATGGATATCGGATCTTATCTAGCACAAAATGCGAGAAAAAAGCCGGAAAAGCTTGCGTTGGAATGTGAAGGAAAAACCTATACCTACAAGCAGTTCAATGAAGAAGTAAATAAACTGGCACACGGGCTGCTTGCTCTTGGTGTACGTAAAGGCGAAAAAATTGCATTGATGATGAAAAATTCCGATCAATTCGTACTTGCCTTTTTTGCGGGTGCCAAAATAGGGGCAGTGCTTGTGCCTGTGAATTTCCGGCTGACGGCAACTGAGGTCCACTATATCCTTGAGCAATCTGAATCGGCTGTCGTTTTTTGTGACGGGGAATTCGAGGATACTGTCACTTCAGCCAGGGAAGGAACACGTGTCTTGCATGTCATTACTACCGGTCCTCCGAAAGTAGTGGGGCATCACTCATTGGAAAGAGTGGCCAGTGAAAACATAGAAAATCCGCCGATTGAAGTCAGGGACGATGATGACCTAGAAATTTTATATACATCCGGTACAACCGGAAGACCTAAAGGAGCCTTATTTGATCATAAACGAATCTTCAATGTCGGGCTTACGATGATGATCAGCATGGGAATCAATGAGGAAGAGCGAATCCTGCACATTGCACCGTTATTTCATTCGGCCCAGCTCAACCTGTTCCTGATTTCAGGGGTAGTGCTTGGAGCGACTCATATCATCCATCGTGATTTTCATCCGGTGAAGACAATGGAAGCGATACAGGAGCATAGCATCACCCATTTCTTCGGCGTGCCTGCCATGTATAACTTTATGCTTCAGGTTCCAAATGCAGCCGATTACGATCTATCTTCCATTAAGAGATGTGGATATGGTGCAGCACCCATGGCTCCTGAGGTCGTCCGTAAGAGCATCGAATTGTTCAGGACAGACCAGTTTTATAATCTTTGCGGCCTGACCGAAGCCGGGCCCGGAGGAATCCTGCTGGATCCTGAGGGACACAAAACACACTTTGGCAAGGGCGGGAAAGCAGCATTTCTGACAGAAGCAAGAGTGGTAAATGAAGAAGGGCAAGATATCAAGCCGGGTGCTGTCGGGGAGTTTGTCATCAAAGGCGAGTCGATCATGAAGGAATATTACCGTAAACCTGAGGAAACTGCGAAAACGATCAAGGATGGCTGGTTGTACACGGGTGATCTGGCAACGATTGATGAAGAGGGATACATTACGCTTGTAGACCGGAAAAAGGACATGATCATTTCCGGTGGAGAGAATGTTTATTCCATCGAGGTGGAAGAGGTCCTTTATGAGCATCCAGCCGTATTAGAGGCAGCGATTATCGGAATACCCGATGAAACGTGGGGAGAGGCAGTTTGTGCAGTCATCGTACCAAAGCAGGGTGAGAGCATTGATGAGCAGGAATTAAAAAGCTTCTGCCGCCAAAAACTTGCAGGCTACAAGGTACCAAGGAGATTCTTTATTGAAGAGGCTCTGCCAAGAAACGCTTCCGGTAAAATTCTGAAATACCAATTGCGCCAAACGTTGAACGGAGTGAAACAGTAGCCTATTACATTTGGGAGCTTGTAAAAATGTGACTTTTATAGAGGAGAGGTAAAAATGGGACACCTGTATTTAACAGACGATCATGAAATCTTCAGGAGGTCATTAAGGAAATTTTTAGAGAAAGAAGCCTATCCATTTTATGAAAAGTGGGAGGAGGAAAGGATGATTCCCCGCTCCTTCTGGACGAAGATGGGTGAACAGGGCTATCTTTGCCCGGATATTGATGAACAATACAGAGGCAGTGAGGTCGACTGGGGCTTCTCGGTCATCATTAACGAAGAGATTGAGAGAGTGGGCTCAGGCCTGGTCGGCATCGGCCTTCATAACGATATCGTTGTTCCCTATATCACAGCTTATGGAACCGAGGAGCAGAAAAAACGCTGGCTTCCTAAATGTACGACAGGGGAAATCATTACAGCCATTGCGATGACTGAACCAGGAACAGGGTCGGATCTCGCAAATATTAAGACAACCGCCATCCTTGATGGTGACCACTATATCTTAAATGGCCAAAAGACCTTCATCACGAACGGCATCCACTCCGATCTGATCGTGGTCGCTTGTAAAACGGATCCAAAAGCGAACCCGAAACATAAGGGAGTCAGCCTGCTTGTTGTTGAACGGGATGCCCCTGGCTTTTCTCGAGGCAGGAAGCTGAACAAGGTTGGCCTTCATTCTCAGGATACTGCGGAGCTTATTTTCGAGGATTGCCGGGTACCGAAGGACAACCTGCTTGGTGAAGAGGGTAAAGGTTTCGTTTACCTGATGGAAAAATTGCAGCAGGAACGCCTGCTGGTGGCCATAGCCGCACAAGTTGCATCAGAAGTGATGCTGAAACAGACCATTGACTATGTGAAAAGCCGGGATGCCTTTGGAAAGCCGGTGAGCAAGTTTCAGAACACTCAATTCAAGATAGCGGAAATGGCAACAGATATCGAAATGGGCAGGTCCTTCCTTGACCAGTTGATTGCAGAGCATATTAATGGAAAGGATATCGTCACAAAGGTATCGATGGCAAAGTGGAAGCTGACCGACATCGCCAAGAAAATTGCAGGAGAATGCATGCAGCTTCATGGCGGCTATGGATATATGGAAGAATACGAGATTGCCAGGAGATTCCGCGATATTCCCGTTGCGAGCATTTATGCAGGAACAAATGAAATCATGAAGACGATCATCGCCAAAAACTTAGGCCTATAAACAGAGTAGGGGATCTTGATTGCAGAAAGGGAGAGTTAATATGCGTGAAGTAGTGATTGTGGAAGGTGTGAGGACACCCGTTGGCAGAAGAAAAGGACTATTAAAGGATATCCGTCCGGATGACCTTGCAGCACAGGTACTGCAAGAGGTTGTCAAAAGGGCTGGTATTGAAGCCGGTCTCGTGGAGGATGTCATTCTTGGCTGCGTTACCCAGGCAGGCGAGCAGGCTGGCGATATTGCCAGAGTTGCGTCTTTAATTGCAGGCTTTCCGATTGAAGTTCCAGGAACAACGATTGACCGGCAGTGCGGCTCGAGCCAGCAGGCTGTCCATTTCGCTGCACAAGCGATTTTGGCTGGAGACATGGATGTCGTGATTGCGGGGGGTGTCGAGAATATGAGCCGGGTGCCTATGGCATCAAACTATCAGGATGCCGATCCTTTCAGTCCGAAATTGAAGGAACGCTATGAAATTATTCACCAAGGCCTGTCAGCTGAAAGGATTGCCGGGAAATATGGCTTTACCCGCAAGGAGCTTGACGAATTTTCGGCAGAGAGCCACCGGCGTGCATTGAAGGCACAGGTGGAAGGCTATTTCAAAAGGGAGATTATGCCGGTGGAGGTCGCACTTGAAAATGGTGAAACAACATTGGTGACCGAGGACTCAGGTCCAAGGGAAGGCACGACAGCGGAAACGCTTGCCGGCTTGAAGACGGTCTTTAAGGAAGACGGAGTCATCCATGCAGGCAATGCCAGCCAGATCAGCGACGGTGCAGCCGTCCTTCTGCTGATGAGCCGTGAGAAGGCTGATGAGCTCGGATTGAACCCCCGATTTAAGGTGCACACAAGAGTGGTGGTCGGTTCGGACCCTACATTGATGCTGACAGGGCCTATTCCAGCAACAGAAAAAATATTGAAAAAGTCGGGGTTGAAACTCGAGGAGATTGATATTTTCGAAGTCAACGAGGCGTTTGCTCCTGTCCCAATGGCCTGGCTCAAGGAAACAGGTGCAGATCCAGCAAAATTAAACCCCAATGGCGGAGCAATCGCACTTGGCCACCCGCTCGGTGCAAGCGGTGCACGCTTGATGATCACCATGATGCACGAGCTGGAAAGAACCGGAGGACGCTATGGATTGCAAACCATGTGCGAAGGGCACGGAATGGCGAATGCAACCATCATTGAACGTTTGGATTAAACAAGTTTCACTCGGTTGACCACTTTTAGAAAAATCTAAAGTAGTGACGTTTTTTCCATTTATATAACCCAGTGCCCGACTTGTCCCGAACCTTCTTTGTGCTATTTGTTGTAAAAGAATTCTGGAATCCAATTAAGAAGTCAATATCAATTCATTGGTACAGAAATTATATGGCTTCAAATAGAAACAAAGGTTGATTGGAGCGGAAGGTGTGGGACATCCTGCGAGAATAGCGAGACGTTTATGTCCAGCGCTCGCGCACCAGGAGAGAAATCTTTCAGTATTGATAGAAGCATTTATGAAGCGTTTAGTAAAAACTGTTTTCTAAGAGGTTGTTGTTGTTTTAGCACTAACTAGCCGCTTTTTTACGTGGGTTGATTGGAGCGGAAGTTGTGCGACCTCCTGCGGGACTAGCGGGACAGGTGAGACCAAGGTTACGTACCCACTGGAACGTAACCCCGCAGGCCAATCCAGCTCCAGCGGCCAGCGACTAGCAGATTTCGGTCTCTCTCCTTGCGATAAGTCAACATCAACTCACTACGTTCGTTGTGTTTCCTTTATCTCATGCGAGAGCCCTCCAATCTGTACGTCGCTGAACGGCCGCTTCCGCTTTTTAATCAGCCGAGGAGGCTCACCGCCCGCCCCGCGGAGTCGCACAGCTGGAGCGGAAATCAACTATTTTTGTCAATAAGCAACAATATTTGCGAAAAGAACTTTAATTCATTTTTTACCAGGAGGTATAAAAAGATGAGCACAACAATCGGCAGGATTTTTGACCTGACAGTAAAAAATTTCCCGAACAAGGAAGCCCTCTATGATGTCCGTAAAAATGTCCGTTTTACCTACAGGGAATGGAACGATGAAGTGAACCGTCTTGCTAATGCTCTATTGCAGGAAGGAGTCAAGAAGGGGGACCGGGTTTCCGCCTTCTTGTTTAATACAGAGGAATTAGGAACAACCTACTTCGCCTGTGCCAAAATTGGGGCTGTGTTCAATCCCGTCAACTTCCGGTTGCTGGGCGAGGATGTTGCTTTTATCCTGAACGATGCTGCGCCGAAGGTAGTTTTATTTGAAAAGGCAGTGGAACCTGTCATTCAATCGATTGAAAATCGCTTCCCGCATATCGCCTTCTGGTTCATTGATGAAGGAACTCCCGCGTATGCCGCAAGTTATCATGAAAAAGTGCAGGCTGCTGAACCAAAATCGGTTGATTCTGAGGTCGATGAGGATGATGTATACGCAATTATGTATACAAGCGGTACAACCGGCAGGCCGAAGGGTGTCATGCATAAGCACAGGGACATGGTGGAGCAGAGCCTGATAGTCATTGGTGCCACAAAATTAGGAGCAAAGGATGTCGGGTTGGTCACTGCACCAATGTTCCATTGCGCAGAGCTTCATTGTGCCTTTCTTCCGAGGGTGCATGCCGGGGGAAGGAATGTCATCCTTCATCAATTTGCACCCAAAAAGGTTTTGGAAGTGATAGAGTCCGAAAAAATCACCAAGTTATTCGCTGCGCCAACCATGTGGAATATGATCTTGCAGGAAAATCTTGCAGACTATAATATTGGAAGCTTGGAAATCGGACTATATGGAGGAGCCCCAATGGCGCCATCACTTGTACATGCCTGTCATGAAAAGCTTGGAATTTCGCTTGTCCAGGCGTATGGAATGACGGAAATGGGTCCGGCGATCACCTTCCTGGCCGAAGAAGATCAGCTTTCGAAGGCCGGTGCGGCCGGGAAAGCCTGTCTAAATCATGAAATCAGAATCGTTAAACCGAGTGAAGATGGCCGATCGGAACCGGAAGATATCCTGCCGCCGGGAGAAAGCGGGGAAATCATTGTCCAGGGGCCGTGTATGATGTCCGGCTATTTTAACCGTGAAGAAGCATCGGAAAAAGCGATGTATAAAGGCTGGTACCATTCCGGGGATATTGGCTGGCTGGATGAAGATGGATTTCTTTGGGTCAAGGACAGGGTCGACGATATGATCATCAGCGGGGGAGAGAATATTTATCCCCGCGAGGTTGAGGATGTACTTCATGCTCACGAGGGAGTTCTTGATGTCGCGATTGTAGGGCAGCCGGACGACCGCTGGGGGGAGAGCGTTACAGCATTTGTTGTAAAAAAAGATCCGCTGATAACGGACGGTGAACTGGATAAATGGTGTAAAGACAGCGACAGCCTTGCGAATTATAAACGCCCAAGGAACTATATCTTCCTCGATGCCCTGCCTCGAAATGCAAGCGGGAAAATTCAGAAGTTCATGCTCCGTAAGCAAATGGAGGAGTCGTTTACAAAAGGGCAGACAACATAAGGAGGGCGATCCGCCATCATGCTGAAGGGCATTAAAATCATTGACTTCACCAACTATATACCGGGACCTTATGCAACGCTAAGGCTTGCAGAATTGGGAGCGGAAGTCATCAAGGTAGAAGCCCCTGAAGGAGATCCTGCAAGAAATACCGGAAAAGGGTTAGTATTTGCAGCCCATAACAGAGGTAAGAAAAGCATCGCCATCAATCTGAAACATGAAGAAGGGAAGAAGATAGCCCTGGCCATGCTGAAAAAGGCCGATGCTGTCATTGAAAGCTTCCGGCCAGGAGTGATGGAAAAGCTGGGCATCGGTTACACGGCTGTCAAAAGGGTTAACCCTGGCATCATCTACTGCTCCGTTACCGGCTATGGAAAAAGCGGAAAGATGTCCAGACTAGGCAGCCATGACCTGAATTATATGAGTTTAAGCGGAGCGCTTGCACAGCTTAAGGATGGCAATGGGAGGCCTGTCCATCCGGCTCACACATTTGCCGACTATATCGGCGGTTTGGCTGCAAGTGAACGGATTTTAGCAGGTCTTGTAGCCCGGAGTCTGTCAGGCGAAGGGAGTTATCACTGCATCTCGATTGCTGACAGCATGGCTTCATTGATGGCCAATCATGTCCTGATTGAGAAGGAGACGGGTTATCAGAATGGGGTTCAACTATTGAACGGTGCCGTGATTTCGTATGGGCTGTATGAAACGAGAGACCGAAAGTATGTATGCCTTGCAGCCCTTGAACCGAAATTCTGGCGGAGCTTTTGCCAGGCTCTGGGCAGGGAGGACTGGCTGTCTGCCCACTACTCAGAGCCGGAAGCGAACAACCCTGTTCACAGTGAACTGATTGATTTGTTCAGAAGCAAAACACTGTCAGAGTGGTCTGCATTCGGCCAGGAAGTGGACTGTTGTCTTACCCCGGTGCTTGAAGCAGGGCAGCTTGCTGATTATCCTTATTTTAAAGATAAGGGTTTTGTATCCTCAGAAGGGCAAGTCAAAATGCACGGGGATTTGAATAATATTGAAGCAGCCACTCCGCCCGAAAAAGGCGGACAAACTAAGGAGATTTTAAGGGACTGGCTTAAAGCTGCTGATCAGGAAATCCTTGATTGGCAGGCTGAAGGTGTTATTGAATAATTAGATTGTAGAAAGTCCTCCAAACATTTGTTGGTAAATTCGTGAATCGGACATTTTTAGAACAGTTGAAAGATCATTTAGTACAGAGTGCATAATCATAGAAAGCCGGCCAATCACTTGTTTGGCCGGCTTTCTATGATTATGCTGGGAATTCGTTCTCAGGAAGAAGAGTGGCCTCAATATACTTTTTGTGAATTTTGCAATGCCGGATCTTTAAGCTTTTTCTTTGTGAACTGAAACATGATAATGAGGAAAACAGAAGCAACTGGATAAACGGGAATAGAATAAACAAGCTTCCAGCTTGTATAAGTCAATGCATGATTTTTGACAGTCAGCCATTCAAAGAAAAGGGAAAAACCGCTCCAGCATAAAATATACAAAAGCGTTCTTTTGCCGTGCAGCTTCCATTTGTCATAGCCATATAAAAAAAGCAAAGAGGCACAAGGATACATAATAAAATGAAAGAGCCCTCCAGACAGTTCATAGGTAGAATTATCACCAAAAATATACAGTTTGAATGGTGTCGCAAGAAGGAAGTAGTCGATGGTTGCAACAAGTACGACATTGTAAAGCCATATGACTATCGTTACTACCGGCTGAAAGTATTTTCGGGTCGGTAAATATAATGAAAACATGATAGAAGCGGAAATGATGAAAAACCATTCATTCCAATCAAAGGTAACATTCATGCCCATCAGCCTCCTTTATAAAGGACCTTGCGGAAAGTTCTCATTGCCAGAACCAAAAGAAGCAGAGCTGAAATCCAATATGCAATTGACCACCAGGGCTGCCAGTCGACATGTACTACAACACCTGACAGGTGCTCGATCCATTCCATACCGCATAATATCCCTGTAAAGCAGCCCATTATGAGTAGTTTCTTCTTAAGATTTCTGACAGGAAGAAAAAAGTGAAGAAAAGTAACCATCAGGGCTGGATATAGTACCGTTCGATTCACAAAGTGTGCTAATTCATGGCCAAGCTTCTCAGGAATTAGAAAGGTTTTTAAATTCATATAGCACAGGGCAGACAGATTTTGAAAAAGATATGATGAAAAAAGCCAATAAACAATGACTTCAAGAATGTGCAGGTTCTTCTTTGTTTTGGAGTATAGAAAAATGACAAGTATATTCAGTATGAGGTAAGAGAATAGCACCATGAATGTAACCCCTTTGTTTATTCTCTAGATCCTTCCTAAAAGTCCCTTTTGTCTTATAATGCTCAAAAAAGAAGAGATTATATAGATATCGTGTTGAAAAAAACAACAGGGGTTAGTGGTGTCCCTTCCATGAGACCATGTACCTACTGTAAAAACAGAGGTATAAATCACAATTTTTTCAGAAAACCAGCCTTTTGTTATAAACTGACACTCTTTTACAA
Source organism: Bacillus sp. AK031 (assembly GCF_053903065.1). Lineage (NCBI taxonomy): Bacteria > Bacillati > Bacillota > Bacilli > Caryophanales > Bacillaceae > Bacillus > Bacillus sp. AK031. The sequence goes on from NZ_CP096424.1 coordinate 626,062, forward strand.
CCTCTGCTATGGTATTATTTAATAGTATTTTCTTCAGGGGGAGAACTTCATGTTTGATAAAAAAATATTTCGGTCTTTAAGGGGAAAACAAAGTGTGAAGATGGATAGAGGATTTAATGACTGCAAGCAGTATATGTCGCTTTTAAAAGAAAAAGGCGGAAATCATTTATCTCATCTGGCTTTCCTGAACGATAAAGAGATTTTTTGGACGGAACAGAATTCTGTTTGTATTTTATATAGAAGGTTTGCAAATAAATTGATCGTGTTGGGAGACCCGATTGGGGATGAAACCTTATTTCAACAATCGATCAAAGAATTTTGCGCGTATGGTAACAGCAAGGGGCTTAAAACGGTCTTTTATCAAATAAGCCCGCAGTATATGCATCACTATCATAACTCAGGATACAGATTTATTAAGTTAGGGGAAGAAGGCAAGGTTGGCCTCGAGCAATTTTCTCTGGAGGGAAAACAGGGAGCAAAAATGAGGACAATCTTGAATAAGTTTACTCGGTCAGGCTGTGAATTCAGCGTGATTCAGCCGCCTTATTGCAAAGACCTTCTTTCCGAAATGAAGCAAGTTTCGAACTCATGGTTAGGCAATCAGCATGAAAAGAGGTTTTCAGTCGCTTCTTTTACTGAAGAGTATGTTTCCAGGTTTCCAGTAGCCGTATTGAAAGATTCCGAGGGCAATATCCTTGCCTTTTCTACATTAGCGACTGACTATCAAAATACAGTAAGCGTTGACCTTATGAGAAAGTCTTCTGAAAGTCCTAATGGTACGATGGAAATGTTGTTTATTGAAATCTTCAAATGGGCGAAAACGAACGGATATCATACTTGCAGCCTGGGGATGTCCCCGCTTTCCAATGTCGGTAACTGCAAGCATGCATTCATCAGTGAAAAGCTGATTCACCTTGCCTACAATCATGGTAATTCATTGTATAACTTCAAAGGATTAAGAGACTTCAAAAGTAAATTTGCTTCGCATTGGGAACCTAAGTACCTGGCATATAAAGGCCCTCTCCTGCCGATCATTTTTATCCAATTGATCCTGTTAATTAATAAACAGCCTTTACGTGCTGCACAGCCAGTGAAGAATAATTATTTTTTGGATGTTTTGCGTACTGCTGTAAAATTACGATAAATTACTGTTGGAGTTACACCACAGGGCACACCTGCATAGAGTAGGTATTGGGAAACATGAAACCAAGTAAAGGAGCGGTAGCGTTGCCGGTAATCGTTACAGGCGGGAATGGTCCTGTTTATCAAGGATTTCCGCCGCCGCTGTATGGAAGCTGGGCCCAGCCATGGCAGAAAGGATATCCTTATCACCATTACCATTCTCATTCTCCTCTAACGAATGTATATAGTCCTTTCACATTAAAGAACATGCCGTTTTATTTAGCCTCACCTTATTTTAAAAGAGGCTGCAAATGAAAAGGAGCTTGTACAAACCTGTACAAGCTCCTTTCGCCATTTATTACTTGTTATTGTTGTCATTTTGACGGGCGCGCGCGTTTCCGCCTTTTTCGCCGATTTCTTCGTAGAATTCTTTGTCATGATTGTTAGACGTGGCTTCGCCGCCCTTTTCGCCAATCTCTTGATAGAATTCCTTGTCATGGTTTCTGGACGTCGCTTCGCCGCCTTTTTCACCAATCTCCTGATAGAATTCCTTATCATGGTTTCTTGATGTTGCTTCTCCGCCTTTGCGTCCCGCTTCTTCCAAACTCATTTTGCCATTGTTGTCATTTCTGTTCTTAGCCATTATAAATTCCTCCTTAAAAAGATTTTTTAAGTCGATTTTACTTAAGCTTTAGTCTAAGATGTGAGTAAATGTTTTTTTATCTTAACCTTTGCTAGTACTATTCCACGGAGGAGAAGTAATAAACAAGAGAAATCGCATTTAATAGTTTTGTAACATTCCTGTAATTCTATTTTCTTTTAAAATATGGTAATGGAACTTAGAGCTTCCACAGGTTTTCTAGTTCTTTTCCATAATCTACTCTCTCCCATTGTAATATTTATCTTGATTTTAAAACCAGAAGGAGTGTAAAGATTGACCCCTTTTACAGAAAAAGTAATCGGCATCATTAGCAAAATCCCTCAAGGAAGGGTGATGACTTACGGCCAAATTGCCAGGCTTGCCGGAAGTCCCCGGGCGGCCAGGCAGGTTGTAAGAATCCTTCATTCAATGAGCAAAACATACAAACTGCCGTGGCACCGCGTCATCAATGCCAAGGGCCAGATTGCACTTCAAGATGAGGAGTCTTATCAGGAGCAGAGAATGAACCTTGAGATGGAAGGTGTGGAACCAGGACTGAATGGAACTATTGATTTAGAGAGGTATCAGTGGAATCCAGAGCAATGGACGAACGAATGATCTTATGAATTTCAACTCATTTCAAGAAAACATACTTTTATTTAGAATAGGCAGAGAAGCATTGGGTATTTATGTTAAAATAAGTAAAATATGAATGTTTTTGGAATCGGGGAGTGCAGGTGAGCATCGCTGGTATAATAGCCATTATTTTCATTGTTGCTTCAGTGTGTTTTTCTGGAAGAAAAGAGTATTTGAAGTTATCGGATGATGAGAAAGAAAAGCTGAAGAAAGATTTGCGAAATCCTGCCGCGGTCATGGCTGGGGGAATAATGCCAATAGGCTCTGCATTAATTTTTATATCCATTGTGTTTCATTCAGTCTCTATAAGATGTATCGGGTTTATCCTTATGGGACTCGGGATGATCATTGAAGGAGCCGAGTTGACGAAACATACGTCAAGAGGCGTCTATCTGATTGTCATTGGTGCATCTGGCACACTTGCAACCGGCTTTTTTATGACAAAAGCTTTCTGGTGAGTTTTGCCGAAGGAAGATTTCATTAAGAATGGCAATACACAAAATAGCCACATTCGCTGTTTCGAGAGCATTAGGAAATATAGACGAAAAAAGATATAATAAGAGTCAGATACAGTTAAGAAAGGAAGATTCACGTGGATTTCTTAAACTTGATTCTGGCTTATGTCATTCTATCGATTCCTGCCTTGGCCATAGTGCTGTTCTTTAAAAGAAAATCCAAGAAAGACTTAGAGGAATTGGAAAGTAAGTTTAGAGAAGGCAACAAAGAACAATGAATTTATAGAGCTTGGCTGACTAAAAGGCGCTTCCCGCTTGGGGCGCCTTTTTTATGTTGCTTTGAAGGATTTCAGCCATTGGATAAAGGCTCTTATGCTTATTCCCGTGACAATATAGTAAAGGAAAGAATAAAAGTAGTTCCATTTGCTATAGATAACCAGCTCCTGCCAGACGCAGAACGGTTCACCGATGAATGCGTATACGGCAGCCATGAGTAGGAGCCAATTCCTAAAAGCTTTCCATGTTTGAGCGTATTGATATACAAGGATAAGCCCGACAGGCACCATGGAAATGTCGAAAGGAAAGGCCCGGGGGAAAATCGGAATCAGCGAGGTCGGATAATACCAAAAATTCAGCTCGGTCCCGAGGATGTCCAACACTGTTGTGAGCTGGATGGTAAACATTGCAAATAGAAGCAGTTCGATAACTCTATTCCTGTCGAACAGCCTGCTCCACAGAATCCAGGGGAGAATTAAAAAGGCAAGAAGCAGCCACCAGTCAGCAGTGAAAAGTTCATTATTCAGCCACCCGCTTACATCATGGAGCATTGCCTGGTATTCAAGATCATTCACTTTTTGGAGGTTCTCGTATTTAGCTGACATTGGAATATACATCCTTAGAATAGTTAATATAAGTATTTTTGACAAAAAACGACAAAATATCCCTGATAGACGGGTTCCAATTGTAAGAAATCTAAAGAGGACATGATGGACATAAAAATTTCGAAAATTCAAGAAGAAAATCCATAATATTCCTTGCATTTGGAATATAATGGTATACATATCTTCCAGTAGGAATAAATCTTTTAAGGAGGAGATTCACAAGTATTAAACGGCTGCTCAGAGTACATACACCCAGGAAAAGGGAAGGAAGCTTGTCTTATCACTTAGCATTGGGGGAGTAAGATTTGAAAAAGAAAATCATATTCATTATTATCCTAAGTTTATGTTTTAGCGGCTTTATCTTTACGGATAAAAAAGCAGGTGCAGCAAGTGAAGCAGAAGTTTTTCCTGAAAAGCTTGAAGGGTATTTACAGAAAGCAGAATATTATTATCAAACGAACTCATTGGAATTGCTGGATACAATGCAAATGGATGGGGTTGTGGACAAGATTGTTCAGGTTGATAATCCTGAGACCCCGGAAAACGAGGAAAAAACTGAAAGGTATAATTCAACACTGATTATTGGGTATGCTGACTACCTTGAAAAGCGCGATACAATCTTTTTCTTTAATGTCAAAGATGTTTTTTTCTATGATGCCGAAAATGATATTTTCCTGACGTATGGTGAGGTTTCGGCGAATGAGGAGATACGTGCATTCTTTGATGTCTATAAGGACGGTTTAAACAAACAGATGTTAATGGGGTCATTATTGAAAATGCTCATCCTGCTTCTTGTGTCCATCGTTCTGTTTCCTTTATACATCATCAGCAGAAAACCAAGACAAAGCCAGGTGGATCTGTTTTTGGAAGGTACTCAAAAAGCATACTTTAAATGAAAAACAGCACCGTGAATCCATAGATTCACGGTGCTGTTTTAGTCTTTTTCCTGTGGTACTTTAAAAATTGCCGCTTGGAGAGGAATTCACTTTGAACTTGTTGGATAGCAACCATATATACGAAAAGAGCCTTGTAAAAAACAGTTGAACTTAACGTTAACGTCAATGTTAAAATATAATTATCTAAAAATTCAGATACAGGATGATGAGGATGGCCTACACTATTTCACAGCTTGCACAAGAGTTTAATTTAACAACAAGGTCCATACGGTATTATGAGGAACTAAAGCTCTTAAAACCGGACCGTGAAGAAAATGGGAGAAGGGTGTATTCGAAAAAGGAATATGCCCGTTTGAAGCTGATTGTGCGAGGGAAGCGGTTTGGCTTTTCCTTGGATGAAATCAAGGAAATGATTCATCTATTCGACCGGGACCGTACTGGAAAGGCACAGTTGGAAAGAACCATAGAATATGGCAACCAGAAAATTGAGGAGGTGAGTGACCGGATAGAAGAACTGGAGAAGATGAAGAGCGATTTGGAAAAGCTGCGAGACGATTTTGTAAGAAGACTTGACTATTTAGGGAGCGATGAATAATGAATATATCCAATTTACTTGAAAGAAATGCCCGTAAGTATCCGTTTCAAGAAGCAGTCGTTTCAGAGAGCAGCCGTGTGAACTACCACGAGTTGGATCAGCAGGTCAATAAGTTTGCATCGGCTTTAAGTCAGCAGGGAATCGACAAAGGGGATAAAGTGGTCTTGTTTATGCCGAATACCCATGAGTTCATCATCTCCTACTTTGCTGTGCTGAGGCTCGGGGCGATCATAGTGCCGGTGAATGCCAAGCTTACTGGTGAAGAAGTGCAGTATATTCTTCAGCATAGTGATGCGAAAGCGCTGCTTGTCCATGAAGTACTTTTTGATACTTTAGCATCCATTGACCTGGAAGGGCTTTTATTGATCAAAACAGGTGAGGGACAGGACTCTTGGAAAAGCTTCACGCACGTGTTGGGAAGCGGGTCTGGGGAAAAAATCCCTTGCGGATTGCAAGAGGATGATGAAGCAACGATACTATACACCTCTGGGACCACAGGCAAACCGAAAGGCGTCTTGTTTACTTACCGCAATATTCTGAGCACAGCCATCATGATGTGTGTTGAAATGGAGATGAAGCCTGAAAGCCGTATCCTTCATATGATGCCTCTAAGTCATTCGGCACCCCTTCATTTATTCCTTGTAGCCGGTACATATGTAGGAGCAACGCATATACTGTCCCCGACTTTTACGCCGGAAGCGTTACTGAACCTGGTTGATAAAGAAAAGGTGACTCACTTCTTTGGAGCGCCTGTTGCTTACTTGTTTACGGGCAAAATGCCAAACATCGGCTCCTATAACCTTTCTTCCATGAACTATTGGGTCTATGGCGGTGCACCACTGTCACAACCAGAAGTTGCTTTTGTTAAAGAGAAATTTAAAACAGACCGTCTATGCTGTGTATATGGATTGACGGAGGCAGGGCCAAGCGGTACACTCCTGCTTGCAAATGAGCACGATAAGCACGCCGGCAGTATTGGCCGCAGAGCTGCATTGGGAACGGAAATCAGGATTGTCGATGAAGACGGGAATTCAACAAAGCCGGGTGAAGTGGGTGAAATCCTGGTCTTCGGTGAGGGCAATATGAAAGGGTATTACAAAGACCCGGAAAGAACGGCAGAAGCATTCCATGAAGGCTGGCTTAAAACCGGTGATCTCGCCAAAGTGGATGAAGAAGGATATGTCTGGGTAGTGGACCGGAAAAAAGACATGATCATTTCCGGCGGTGTGAATATTTATCCAAAAGAAGTCGAAGAAAGTTTAACTTCTCATCCAAAAATCTCTGAAGCGGCAGTCATTGGTGTCCCTCATCCTGAATGGGGAGAAACCGTAAAGGCATATATCGTCGCTTCAGAAGAGCTGAAAGATGTTAAGCAAACCTGCCAAGACTATTTAACCGGTAAACTGGCAGGCTATAAAATTCCTAAACTCTATGCGCAGGTAGCAGAACTTCCACGCAATGCGACAGGTAAAATCCTTAAGCAGGTTCTGCGGGAAGAGAATAAAAGCGAGGTTATACGATGAAAACAATCGAGAATTTCTACCTTGAAGATCCACATTTTATCAACCTGTTGAAAAAGTATCTGGATGAAAATATGGGGAAGTGGGCCCATAATGAACTGACTGAGTTTGGAAGGATGTGTGCGGGAGAAATCGATGAACGGGCTGTGCATACCGATCGTGAAGGACAGCCGCGATTGATCAAGTATGACCGTTTTGGAGAGGATGTATCCGAGATATGGGTGAACGAAGGATACAAACAAACAGTTAAAGATACTTACAACACAGGGATTGTCGGTTATATCCATAAAAAAATACCCGAGCTCGGGCAAAAAGGTAACTACCTGTATTCGTATGCCCAGGGATACCTGCTGTCACAGTCGGAACCGGGGTTTTACTGTCCCGTTACCTTGACGATGGCGACAGCTTATCTCTTGGAGCACTATGCCAGTGATGAGATCAAAGAACGTTTCCTTCCCCATGTCCTTTCAACTGGAGAAGTCGAACTATACGAAGGGGCGACGTTTTTAACAGAGAGACAGGGAGGATCTGATGTCGGAGCCAATGATACGAAAGCGGTGAAAACAGAAGACGGCTACCGGCTATACGGAGAAAAGTACTTTGCTTCCAATTCAGGTATGTGCGGAGTGGCGATGGTTCTCGCCCGAATTGAAGGGACACAGCCCGGCACCAGAGGATTGAGCCTGTTCGCAGTTCCATGGAGAAGAGAGGACGGAAAGCTGAACGGCATTAAAGTCCGGAGGCTGAAGGATAAGCTTGGTGTCCGTGCAGTACCATCAGCAGAGGTGGAATTCGAGGGTGCGGCTGCCTATTTAGTCGGCGAACCTTCAAAAGGCATCCACTATATGATGGAGGCTCTGAATCTATCAAGGGTCTGCAACGCCATTGCTTCCATCGGGATCATGAGACGCGCCTACATGGAAGCGAAGAATTATGCTTTTTACAGGGAAGCATTCGGGAAGAAGCTTGCAGAGTATCCGATGGTCAAGGAAACGCTGGCGCATCTGGCAGTAAAGCAGGAGATCGAGACCAGTGCAGTATTCTCGCTTGTGGAACTGTTTGATAAAGTGATGTCACATCAACACCCTGTTTCAGAAAAGGAAATGGTGCTGAACAGACTGCTGATTGCCTTGTTAAAGAAGGAAACAGCTGAGCAAGCTATCCACTTTTCCCATGAGGCAATCGAACTGCATGGCGGGAATGGCTTCATAGAGGATTTTGTGTTGCCGCGTCTTCTCCGCGATGCGCAGGTGCTGACGGTTTGGGAAGGGACGGCGAATATTCTCGGGCTTGAAATCCTTCGTTTGATGAAGAAACACAGTGCGCACACCCTTTTCATTGAGGATTTGAAGGAAAAACTCGCAAGACTGCCTGCTTCACTCAGCTCCTTGAAAGAGCCTGTCAGCGAAGGATTGCAGGAACTTGTAGAACTAACGGACTATGTTGCAGGGGCAGCTGAGGACATCCAGACCTTCCATGCCAAGAAAATTGGAGACCGGATGACAGCCATTTATGAGAGTTTTATCGCATTGGAAGAAGCTGAGTCCGGCGGTGAACGGGAACGGGCCAAGGCAGACCTGTTTATCGGAAAAACATGGAATAAGAGATTGATGGATAAAGAGATGAAGGCAGTAGCGTATTTTGATTTAGTGTGCGGCCAGCAGACCGTTTCGATGAAATAGTGAAAAACCCACGCTCGAGGGCGTGGGTTTTAACTTGCTTTCTCAGCCAGAACAGTCAGCTTCAACTGGCGGTATCTTAAGTAGAAGACGCCTGTTGCAATCAAAGAAACGACTCCAAAAAGCAAGGTCATCTTTTGCAGTCCCATCAAATCGAGAAACAACCCGGTAACCAGAAGCACAATCTGGAATATCAACCTGTCCAGCATGTTCCTGAAAGAAAAGAATCGTCCGTGAAACTCTTTAGGGATCCGAGTTTGAAAAATCGTCGCAGCTGTAGGGAAGAAACATCCGACAGCAAAACCGAATACAGCAAAAGCAAACACTGACATAACGGCCTGGTCAGCAAAGAATAACAGCATCTGTGCAATTCCGATCACAAAAGAGAACGAGAATAATATCGTGTAAGGTGATCGGGTGCCGCTGATCTGCTTAACAAAGAATGCGCCTGCCATAAAGGCAATTCCTTCAGCTGTATAAATCCATCCCTTGATAGCCGAACTGTCCTGCAGTTCACTGATATTAATGACCATCAGGTTGAAGCCGCCGATGAACAAAAGCGGTATCAGCGTCATGACCAAAGTCATCAGAACGATCGGCAGTCCCTTAATGATAGGGAATACTTCTTTGAAGCCTCCTCCAGCATGTTTCTTTGCTGTTGCTGCAGACTTGTCTGAAGTCTCATCCAATTGCAGGAACATCGTCATCACAAATAAGATGAGATAGGCAACGAGCGAAAGGAAATAGAGCATGAACAAAGACATGACTACAAGCAGGATCCCGGCGAGCGCTGTACCCAGGATTCTGGATAATGTAGCCACATTCATGTGGACGCCGTTCAGCTGCAGTAAATCTTTTTCCTTGGCGACCATCGGAATGGCAGCCTGCAAAGCAGGAAAATAAAAGGCTGCAGAGACCTGGATACAGATCATGAAAACGACCATCCACATAACCGATCCTGTTGAAATCGCCAGAAACATAAAGATAACACTGACTGCACGGCCGAATCCTGAGGCGAGCATCACTGTTTTTTTATTGACTTGGTCGGTAACCCTTCCGGCGAGAGGTCCAAGCAGCAATCCGGCAAGCAAGCCGATTGCCAGAATAACCGACTTCATAAAATCGGAAGGTACTTTTTCCTGCATGAACTCCAGGTTTCCTATGATCCCCAGCCATAAGCCGAGGCCGGCAACAAATTCCCCAATCAAAATGATCCAAACATTTTTATTTTTCCACATAAAAGAAGACCTCACAGAGTGTAGTATATTTCGCTTCTCTAAATATACTACAGCTCTGAAGGTCAGGGTATCATTTTTTGAAATATTTAATTTCCATCTTCACACTCACTAAGTGCCGTTAAAATGGCGCCAATCGCCTGAATCCAGTTTCCTGCTGTGTTCAGTCTTTGCCGGTATTGTCCTTGCAGTTCCAATATCCCGGCAATGGATTGCATTGAATTCCCGATGACCTGCAGTAAATTGCCATACAAAGAGTACAACACTTTTGTTGAAGGTTCGGAATCTACATTATCAGCAAACGCCATAGCGCCGCCGACTGCCTGGAACAGGTTTCCTTTTATCTGCAGTACGTCCTGGTCGGTGCCCTCGGCCAGGATGTATGATGCCACTTCAATGGAATTCCCGATCGCCTGAATTTCATTTCCTGTCTTTGATAAGCTTGGTGTGGATTCACTGTCTGCAGCCAGTGCATTCCCGGTACCTTGCAGAAGGTTCCCAATCAAATCAAGGTCATCAGCCTGCTCCTCATTGATCCTCTTAATGGGGGTGCTGCTTATTGCTGACAGGACAGTGCCTATCGCTTGGATCCACGCCCCTGTAAAAGCCTTGAATTCATTATCCATTCAATACACCCGCGTTCACGGTTAGTAGTATAGTTTATGAGATAAGGGATTGTTCCGGTACTTAAGATTTCATAATACTAAGAAAGGAAAGGGGAGTATACAAGAAAAAGGAGCAAGAAATCCTTGTTATAACAAGGTTCCTTGCTCCTTTTTGATAACGTCCCAGGCAAGATTCGAACTTGCGACCTACAGCTTAGGAGGCGGTCGTACTGGGTTTGAACCATCCTGTTAAAGATGGATAAAACCTTGTTAAATTAACATTTTTAGATTGCTATTATGATTAATTTGGTTGGTTTTTGAGCGTTGGGGTTGAACTTCGACCCCAATCCGACCCCAAAAACAGGAATAGCTTTTCTGCTTTTTAATACTTAAAACGATTTACAATTCTTTGTAAATCCTCGGCCAAATGAGAAAGAGAAAAAGCTGCATTAGATATCTCTTCCATTGAGCCTAATTGTTCCTTTGTTGCTGAAGCAACTTCTTCAGAGCTGGAAGATGTTTCTTTCGCTCCTGCTTCAAGAGTTGAAAGAGTTTGTTGAATAACTTCAACTCCTGCAGTTAATTGTTGAGTTGCAGCAGCTACCTCTTGGATTTGGGAAGTTACTTGTCCTACCAAGCTTAATATTTCGTGAAACTGTTCATTAGTTTCAAACACTAAATTTGTTCCAGAATCAACATTTTTTTGTACATTTTTAATATTATGTGCGGTATCTTCTGAATCAGTTTCAATTGTTGAGACTAGAAGCTTAATGTGACTGGCAGATTTGTTTGTTTCATCAGCCAGCTTTCTAACTTCTTCTGCTACAACAGCAAAGCCTTTACCATGTTCTCCAGCTCTTGCAGCTTCAATAGCTGCGTTTAATGCAAGAAGATTAGTTTGTTCCGAAATGGAAGAGATAAGAGTGGTAAAATCACTTATCTCAGTTGTGCTTTTAACTAATGACTCCAATCCCTTCCCTGCTTCTTGGACAGATTGATTAATTAAGATCATTTGATCTGAGGTCTTATTTAATGACGAGGCACCCGCTTCAGCCTTATCTCTCATAAGAGATGAACTCTCTGCGATGTGGCTAGTATTCTCTGCTACACCAGAAAGACTATCGAGTATTTCTGAAATCGATCCAGAGCTCTGTTCTGTCGTAATGCTTTGATTTGTACTCGTTAACGCAATTTCTCTCATTGATTGTGATATTTGGTCCGATGTAGCTTTTGACTGTTCAGCACTTGCAGATAATTCTTCTGAAGAGGCAGCTACCTGTTCGGATGAACTACTAATCTGCTTCACAATGTTTGCTAGAGAATGAACAAAAGTATTAAATGATGTAGCAAGTTGACCAAACTCATCTTTACTATTAACAGCCACTTTTTGAGTTAGGTCTGCATCTCCTTGTGCAATATCATTCAGTTGTCTATTTAAGCTTCTTAGAGGTACTAATATTGATTTAAGAAGGAGAACACTTAATACAACACCTAAGATGATGGTGATAACTGTTATAGCGACGATTAACCATTCACTTATATATGCAAATGTGTTGATGTCTGATTTTAATTCTTCTACGTCCTTATCTAATTGCTTGACTAACTCGTTTACAGATGGATCTAATACTTCTTTTCTAAGTGTTCTTTCCTCACCGAAGTGGAGAGATTTTGCTTGATCAGGATTTATAGCAAACTGACGTACTACTTCCTGGTTCATATTCCAAAACTCTTTGAAATTTTCCTGAATATCATTAACATTTGCAACATAATCCTGATTATGGATGAGTGAGTTTAAATGCTCAAAAGAAGTAAAGATATCGTCAGATTTCTCTTTCATTCCCTCTGTAAAATTCTTATCGCCAGTGATGATATAACCTCGTTCGTCATTTGATAAGCCTGCTAGCCGGTACTGAATATGCTCTATTTTATTTTGAAACTCCATTTTATCCTTTAAAACCTCATTCTTTTCAGTAGTAGAGGAGATAACGAAAATGGATAAGCCACCAATTAGTAATAATGAAAAAATTAAAATAGAGATAATAACCAAAAGCTTTGTCTTAATTTTCATCAATAATTTCCCTTTCTGCATAATAAATATGTTGTAATAGAAATTCACATAAATCTTGAACCGTTTTAAATGCTTCTCTTTCGGATTGGATAGATTTTTTGTAAAAGTCAACTTGTATGCTTGTGATTTATATCGACAAATTTAGACATGATTTTAGGGCTTATTATTTATTATTTTTGAAAGAGAGATATTATTAAAGTATAGAGGTAGTAAGAAAGTTAGGACCAATTAAAATACAAGGAAATAAACTCTGTAAGTACATTTTGTTATAACTGGTAGTTCTTTAGGTAGCAAATGGTGGGGGAATCTAAGCAATCTGCAGCTCCTAAGTCAATCTACAAAGGTAACAGCATAGTTGATTACCTGAATTCAATCGGGGAAGATGCAAGGTATAGTAATAGGGTACGGCTTGCTAAGAAATACGGCATTAAAGGATATACTGGTTCTGCAGAACAGAATCTAACTCTTCTCAAAAAGATGAGAGGATAACAAAAAGCCCTCATTCCTCATGGAGTGGGGGCTTAATCTTTTCCGTCTAATAAAATTTTTCCTACATCAACTTTATAAAATTCCGCAAGCTTGCATATAACCTCTTTGTTGGGAATCCGTTGATTATTCTCATACCTAACTATAGAGTTAACACTAATGCCCGTGGCTTCGGCTATTTGCCTCTGGGTAATGTTATTTTTAAACCTTAACATCCTCAAGTTGTGTCCAACTGTGTTAGTCAATCTAATTCCTCTCCCTCATTAGATTTGTTATCTCATGATTTCCATTATAAATTGCTTTGATTAAAACAACGGGTTTGTCAGTCTCTATCCTTATTGACTTTAACCAGCCTTTAGCTATTGTTACAACCTGTCTATCAGGACTAACTATAAATAAGTCGGGGTTAATTTTAAAGATGCCACTTCTCTTTACTACTTTTTCCCCAATTTTTAACCTAAACGTCAAATGTACTCGCACAATCTAACTAGTCACTCCTCTGCGATTATACTCTTTTATACCTATATTTTATATCATCAATAAACAATGTAATATTCTTTTAGGAATAATTTGATGAGGGGAAAAACTTTTATAAGTGGAGCGAAAAAAGGTTTAAATGAGACTATCTCCGCAAAAATCCCTCATTCCTTATAAAATGGGGGATTTTCACTTAAAGTTTCTTCGAGGTCATCTAGTAGCTTTAATATCCACACTAATTCTTCAGCTATCTCTTTTCTGGGGGTTGGTTCATCAAACACAGTTAATCCGACTCGGCACAGTTTCAATTTTATTTCTGCCAGCTGGGCTTTTAATGAAAAGTAATCTTCGATCAACGATTACACTCCTTTCTTAAAGGGCAGCCAAACATCCCAATTATTTTGTAGGCCGTAGCCTCCTTCGTTAGTATTATTCCAAAAATACATTGAATAATATTACGCATTTTAGTACACGATAACCAGTCTCTGATTTGAAATTTAACAGATAATTTAATTAATTATTTATAATTTTTTAAGGTATAGTCGCGGGTAAAAAATTTAGATGCGATTAATCTTAATTATTATGCTTAGAAGAATATTAATTCAGAATTAGTCAGTTATAATCAGGGAAATTTACTAGTTATGGTTATTTGACGATGGTGTTTATATAGGTGGTTTGAAGTAAATGGCAATTTATATATACTTATTTACTAAGGGCGCCCCAATAAAGCACTAAAAATGATGAAAAGTCCTCTGTCTTTTCAAAAAAGCATTAGAAGGGAACTAATATGATAAATAAGAATGGAAGTAAATCAAAAATTCTATCTATACTTGTAGTTTTTTCGTTGATTTTAATAAGTTTTTCAATATATTCTCCAAAAAAAGCTGAAGCCACTTGGTTCACTTATAAGGGGAATGGTGCTAATTCTGTTTTTGTAAGAGACGTTCAAGTTAACTACAGTATTTCTATGGTGTACAGTGAAAATCTTAATAAATTGAGTGGTACGAGTTGGAAAATAAGTGGAAAAGAATCATCTGTCTCAATTGGAAGCAATCAATTTTTAAGATATAGTGATATAGCCGCTCTTTGGCAGAGTCAGCATTATTCTAGTAACGGCGAAAAATTTAGTTACAACCTGAAAACACCAATCACTAATGCTATTGGTGATGCAAAAAAATTAAATTATTTTATGTCTAATTCTCAAACTGTTTATGTGAACTCAAGTTATACGGGGAGACATCAAGCGGACATAATGTTTAGTAGTGGTTTCAATAGATCTCATTGGTTTAACTGGGATTATTAGGAGGAGTATAAGTGAAAAAGTTAATAATTGTTATGCTAGTAGTTTGTTTCTCATCAACTTTTTTAATAGCTGCAGAAAAGTCAAATAATGAAAATTGGAATTATGGGCGTTATGTAAAGTCTTTAAATGCTCAGCCAAAAGATTCAAATATCATCTCTAAAAGAGATATTGATAGAAGGGCTTACTACTATATGCATCTTGAAGAAGAAAAACTCTCAGAACAAGCCGCAAAGAATAGAGCACTTAATGAGTTAATAACCGAAAAAGCTTTAGAAGAAAAAGCTAAGAGCAAAGGCTTTACTGTTGATGAAGAAGAGATAAATTCCTTAATTGAGTTTAATATAAAAACACTTGAAGAAAGTGAAAGACGGGATGAGGTTTATGCCCAAATTGAGGGAATGGGAATTACAGTAAGAGAATATTATTCAGAGTATGCACGGGAAGCATTTTACGGAAAACTGTTAGAAAACAAATTGTTCGAAGATGTAACTAAGGATTATGAAAATCCTGCAGATAAAATTAAAAAATGGAAAGAGGAAGGGGAGAAAACTGTAAAAGAATTCAAAGTGAAAAATAAAGAAAAAATAAAAAAAGTTAAAGAAAAAAACAAAATAAAGTAAATTTAAGAGAAAAGCCTTCGATTGGAGGCTTTTCTCTTGTTCAATGATTTTATTTAAACAGATAATGTTATAATAAGAAAACACTTTCAAATATTTAAGGAGGACCCATGAACAAATCTTTTTTAGTAATAATAATATTATTATTATCTTTTAATCTGGCGGGCTGTGGCAATTCACTTGAGAAAGAGGCAAAGGAACTTAGGGATGATGAGTTGCTTGTAAAACACTGGCAAGTGTTATCTGATGAAAAAAAGCTATCTCTTATTAAAGATATGCACACAGAGGAGCATTTTAATGTGGATTACACTGGGGTTGAAAATGATTTTATAATGTTATATGATGGAGGGTTTCGTAATACACCATATTATGATCATAATCTTAAAAAAGCTATGAAAGAATATCATGAGAATAGGGAGATAACAGAAAAAAGCAAGTAGTGAGGGATTCTCTATCCAATAACATATTAAAATAAAAGAAGGAACATTCAGACTAAACTGATGTTCCTTCTTTAACTTGGCTTTTAAAAGCATCTTCAAAGATCACTAAATTTATCATTGTGGAAATATAGATGTGATAACAAATAAAAATAGAATAGTGTAGAAACATTCTGCACATAAAAACTCTATAACTATTTTTCTGGATCCTATTCTATATATATTGGTTGCCCTCAGCTTCCCAGTGGCATCTGTCATTATTGTAGGTGCCTGTTTCTTCTTTATGTTAGGTAATTCTGAAAAGGCTGGGTCATCGATTCAGAATGCCGGGCTTGGTTATGTGCTAATACAAGTGTCTCCACTCATTCTTAATGTGTTGAAGCAAGTGGGGAACGCTGTATGAAAAAAAGCCCTCTCAGTCGAGAGGGCTTTGCAATGTATATGATTCTATAAAACTCCTGCTAATTTCAATTGGAGGGCAGATAACATTTTTTGTTGATCGGTTGTAAGTTTACCAACTGGTCCTTCTAAATCAATTTTTAGAAATGGTTGAGAGGATGCCAATCGTATTAAGGAATCCTTCTTGATGAAATTACCGGTATCTGGTTCGATCTCTAAGTCTGTGTCTCTTTTCATATTAACCGCTGTTGAGAGAGGAGCAGCATTTAGGGTCCAAACGTTTTTATCTAAGTTAGCACTACAATGTTGGGTGATAACGATCATTCTTTTATGGTGATATGTTCTATTTACAATTTGGCTTTCAGGGAAGTTTACAAGTTCGTCTTTTACTTTGTAAATTTCCCCGAAGTGAAACTCCCTATCATCTTTAGCGTTTATTCCCCTTCTACTTGCTGGCATACTTTTTCTACCCTTTCCCTAAATATTGCTAGATCATTAATTTCGTCAGTGATTGTTCGATTATATTCTTCATCTGATCCGCGATTGCTTAAGTCAAGTTTCTTTGCAATATCCCTAATTTCACTAAAGTCGAATAAAGGACTGGCTTCTTCTTTGTTTTTAGACATATCAAGAACCCTCCCATAATTTTTCGAATTTTCTTCTTCAAGTTGCAGAACTTCTAGCATAGGTTTAGTACAATATGCTAAATCAAGAAAACTCTTCAGGTCTTTATTTGATAGTCTTTCCACAATTTCGTCAGCGATACCTAGAGCGATAGAATTAATCTCTGACTCAATCTGTTCGTCTTCTTCTAATAATGAGAACTCAAAACCATATCCTCCAGAATGTGTGTAACCGGTTTCATCAATTAAACCAAGCTGACACAAGTGGTTTTTAGCCTCATAAAAGTCAGTGTCAAATGGGCCGTTGTAGTCTCGCTTATATCTAAGACCACTATATGATTCACCGTAAGATTTATGCCATTCACAATCAAGAAGGTAAACAGCTTTTATTAGCATTGTTCTACCTAATTTTTGTGGAAAGTTCTTTATGAAATAATACATTACCTTTTCAAGATTATTCATTTTATGTTTTCCCCCAAGTACTTACATATAATCTTTTATTTTTGTATAATAGTAAGTTTAACTTCTATAAACCATAACAAAATTCCTTGTTTTTGGAAAGACGATTTCAGAAGATATTTGTGAACATTTTACTTTTCAATTATTGTATCGGCAAATGTCCTGCTTTCATTAATTATCAACCGAGGGAAATTAAACTCTTTTAATCAAGGTGAAAATCTGGACCGAAAAGCACCGAAATTTTCATTTCGACCCCAATCCGACCCCAAACAGATAAAATCACCCGTGTTTTAAATCGATAGACAAAAAATAAGGAGCAAGAATACCTTGTTGCTTCAAGGTTTCTCGCTCCTTATTGGTTACGTCCCAGGCAAGATTCGAACTTGCGACCTACAGCTTAGGAGGCTGTTGCTCTATCCAGCTGAGCTACTGGGACACAGGAACTTATTATAAAGCCTATCAATTCGAAGGTCAATGATCTCGCTTCGGAAAACTATTAAAAAAATATTTCAAATGGAAATATTCATAGATTTAGGGGACAGGCATAGTATATAATATAAAACGTAATTATTACGATTACCCAAAAGGAGATAAAGGATGAATACTTTACGAATGTGGAGCCAGGACCTGATCGGAATCTTGCTGTTTATTCTTTTTATAGGTCTGTTTCTGGCTGGCGACAGATTGACAGGTTTCTTGCCGGATGCAATGTTGAGTTCCGGTTTTTCCAATATGACAACGATCTTCTTGAGCATACTGCTTGAAGCCATTCCGTTCATCTTGATTGGTGTCTTTGCGTCGGCTGTCATCCAAGTTTTTGTAACGGAAGACATGCTGCAGAAGCTGGTACCAAAGCGGCATCCTTTTTTGGCACTTGTGCCTGCCGTTTTTGTTGGAGCATTGCTGCCTATATGCGAGTGTGCAATTGTACCGGTAGCGAGAAGGTTGATCAAAAAGGGAATTCCGGCGCATTTGGCAATTGTCATTATGGTCACAGCTCCAATCCTCAATCCGATTGTGCTGGCCTCTACATATTATGCCTTCCAAAACAACCTGACGATCGTTTATGGACGAATGGGACTTGCGTTCATTGCAGCTCTATTTATAGGGGCGCTGCTCTACAAGCTTTATGGAACTAAAGACGCCCTTCGCCAAGAGAAAATAGAGCATCACCATCACCACCATCATGATCATGGACCAAAAAATAAAATCATGGAAACGATCGTCCATGCAAGTGATGAATTCTTCGATATGGGTAAGTTTTTAATCATCGGTGCCTTCATTGCTGCCTTATTTCAGACATTTTTGGACAGAGAAATTTTGACTGCAATCGGAACAAATGAAATTTTTGGGCCTGCTGTCATGATGAGTTTTGCTTACATCGTCTCATTATGTTCAGAAGCGGATGCGTTTGTTGCTTCTTCATTCGGTACTTTATTTACTTCAGGTTCGCTGCTCGCCTTTTTAGTCTACGGACCGATGATTGACTTTAAAAATACATTACTGATGCTGGCTTACTTCAAAAAACGTTTTGTTTTGCTATTTATCGTGGTTGTCACCGTAGTGGTATATGCTTGTGCTTTGTCATTTCAGCTACTAGTGGGATAGGAGGTCCTTATTGTGAAAACTGTTCAGTTCCATACTTATTTAAGAGGAATTATTTTAATTGGATACGCATTGCTGATCCTCAAGCTTTTCCTGACCTTTGATATGGGGAATTTTGTTGCAGGGAAGATGCATGGTTATATGTATTTTGCTCTTGGGGTTTTTATCTTCCTTGGAGCCATCCAGATTATCAGGGGGACTTCTTCGTCCCAACAGGTTCATCAGTGCGGATGTGACGCTCATGAGCTTCCAAAAGGATTCCTGAAGACCACAGTGGTATACAGTCTTTTCATCATTCCGGTGGTGTTGGGCTTTCTGCTCCCTGACAATCTGTTGGACAGTTCGGTCGCCGCTAAAAGGGGAGTGAATATTGGAAACAGCATGTTCACTTCCCCGCCTTCAACAGGGAGGGAAGGGGTTATGAAAGAGAGCGGAAAAGAAAGCGAAGGAAAACCCCTTTCTTCAAATGAACCTGAACTTCAAAGCTATGAGGATTTTCCGCTTGAAACAGATTTTGATAAGCTCACGGAAATTGTTTATGAAAGAGAAAAGGTATTTGTCAGGGATGAACAATTCATACAAACGCTCAGCATTATCGATGAAAATTTGGATGATTTCGCTGGCAAGGAAATTCAATTGACCGGCTTTATTTACAAAGATGAAAGTTTTGTTGAAAACCAGGCTGTTATTTCCCGTTTTACCGTTACCTGCTGTGTCGCAGATGCGGGAGTATATGGGTTGCTGACCGAAGATGACGATCTTGCTGCATTAGAACCTGATACATGGGTGAATGTGAGTGGAGTCATTGAAAAGATCGATTTTCATGGCAACTTGATGCCGGTCATTACTAACCCGGTTTTTGAAGTAATTGAAGCACCTGAAAATCCTTACGTAGAAGAATTCTTTATTAAGGTAGAGTAATATATTTAAAACCATCGGAAGCTCTTTCCGATGGTTTTTTAGTGGGTTATGATTCATTTTTACGGACAAGCTTCTTACGATCCGATGATTGTGGCGGCTCTTCCAGCCAGCCGTTTTGCACCATGATATCGAAGCCGCTTTTTGCCAGTCTTCCCGTTTCCAGTGCCAGTCTAAAATAAGTGCTGCCCACATCAATCCTCATGCTGGCTGAAGCAGAAATCCCGTAATTCCCCATACCTGCATTCATAATCAATGTAACCATGAACATCATCAGTTTTTCGGAAAAAGCAGGCGTGGTGGAATTGCGGACATTGGTATCCCAGGACATCGGCGCTTGCATATCATTGTCCACCAATGTTTTGCCGAATGTTTTAATATGTTTTTGAGCCACTTCCTGTGCTCTCACCATAAAATCTTTTACATCTTTGGAACTTGCCATTTGAGCAAAGCTGGTCGTCAGCATACTGCCAAGTAAATTGGTTTCTGTATTCATAAATAGATGTGAGACTTCTATGGCATTTAATGGCCTTTTTTCTGTAAAAGGATTCAGGCTGGCACTAAAATAGTTTTTTTTGTCTACAAATTCGGTTTTATCAGGGTAAGCAATATACGGAGGCCTTACTAAAATTCCTTTCCTTAATGCTTCAGCAGTGGTTTTATTATACAAGTCACTGGTGAATTGCAGACATCCTTGAAAGAACTCTACAATATCTTTCCGGACCGCAAGAGATAGAGCCCCGCTGTATGTAATCATGCCGACTTTGGCCATCTGTCTCATGAACATCAAGAAAAAAGTATCTTCATACATTCTTGGAACATTCGGATTCACATCTTCCTCAAGGGAAAATCCGGCCGGGATTGCGATTTGTTCTTTCCTATAGAGTCCTTTAATGAACTCAATGTGTTCCAGAGAAGCCTTTTTAGTAAGATGAAGAAGAGCCTTGGTTTCAGGGTCTTCGCATTTTGTTAAAAAATATTCAATGATGCAAAGAGAAGAAGTATCATTTTGATAGGTTGTCCATAAGGTCGCTAACTCACCTGAGGTCAATTTGGTATCGGAATGGGTTGACATAACCGGCCTCCTGAAGATTAGACGTTTTGTGTTAGTATTGGTTGAATAGGGAAATACATGTACATAGAATAAAATTTTTCACTAATAATAACTACAATCCAATTTAAATGGAGTTGCCTGATTTCCGCTCCAGGTGCGCGACTCCGCGGGGCGGGCGGTGAGCCTCCTCAGCTTCGCCTGCGGGGTCTCACCTGTCCCGCTAATCCCGCAGGAGGTCGCACACCTTCCGCTTCAATCAACAGAGTTTCTATATTTCATCGAAAGCTTGATTGTCTTGAACTAAAAATATGTTTCTAGTTAAACCTAAATAACAACAGCAACTAACAAATCCCCAAAAAACACACGAAACATTTTTATTTGCATACGATAGGGGGGTATAGTAAACTCTTGGTAAGGGAGGTGACGCAATGGTATCGAACCCGGAAGAATTCCTTGAAGTCGATTCATGTTGCTCATCAGATCAAGACAGGAAGAGCCATCATTCCGATAAGGTGAAAAACAACCTTGTTACAAGGCTGAATCGAATTGAGGGGCAGATTCGCGGAATTAAAAGACTTATTGAAAGTGATACTTACTGTGATGATGTCATTACACAAATATCAGCCACACAATCTGCAATGAACAGTGTTGCTAAAATCCTGCTGGAAGGCCATATGAAAACATGTGTACTCGAGAGAATACAGGAGGGCGACACTGAGGTTTTGGATGAAGTAATGATTACAATACAAAAATTAATGAAAAAATAAGGAGATGTTGAGAATGAAAAATATCACATTGAATGTAACCGGCATGTCATGCGGCCACTGTGTAAAAGCGGTTGAAGGCAGTGTAGGGGAACTTCAGGGAGTTAAGTCTGTAAAAGTCCACTTGGATTCCGGAAAAGTGGATGTTGCATATAACAGTGATGAGGTTTCAGTGGAGACCATCAAAGAAACGATTGATGACCAGGGCTATGATGTCCAATAAACAGCCTTAGAGCGTGCCTTAACGGCGCGTTTCTTTTGCACTATTATATACCCTATATAGGTATAAGGGGGATTGGGCCATGAGTGAAAAAATAACAGATATCAATTATCAAGTAACAGGGATGACCTGTGCTGCGTGTGCCTCCAGGATTGAAAAAGGATTAAAAAAGATGGAGGGTGTGAAGGAAGCAAATGTCAACTTTGCTTTAGAGAAAGCGTCTGTCAAATTCGATCCCAAAGTTACAGCTCCACAAGATTTTCAGCATAAAATTAAAGATCTCGGCTATGATGTTGTCATGGAGAAAGCAGAATTTGATATCACAGGGATGACGTGTGCTGCCTGTGCCACTAGGATTGAAAAGGGATTGAACAAAACAGAAGGAG
Organism: Bacillus sp. AK031; assembly: GCF_053903065.1. Lineage (NCBI taxonomy): Bacteria > Bacillati > Bacillota > Bacilli > Caryophanales > Bacillaceae > Bacillus > Bacillus sp. AK031. Next base: position 648,142 of record NZ_CP096424.1, read on the forward strand.
TCTCCAATGCGAATGTCAATCTGGCTTTAGAAAAGGCAACCGTAGAATACAACCCATCTCTTGTTGCTCCAACGGATTTGATAAAAAAAGTCGAAAAGCTTGGATACAGCGCAAGAGAGGCAGCTGAGAAGAATCCTGAAGAGACAGCCGATTACCGGGAAAGAGAGATACAAAAGCAGCAAGGAAAGTTTCTTTTCTCTCTCATTTTATCCCTGCCGCTACTGTGGGCAATGGTCAGCCATTTCGAGTTCACATCTTTCATCTATCTGCCGGAGATGCTTATGAACCCGTGGGTTCAGCTGGCTCTTGCTACACCCGTTCAGTTCATAGTAGGAAAGCAATTCTATGTGGGTGCTTATAAAGCATTGAAGAATAAGAGTGCAAATATGGACGTACTGGTTGCTTTAGGAACTTCTGCAGCCTACTTTTACAGCCTGTTCCTTGCAATTCAATCCATCGGGGCCAACGAGGGAATGACAGAACTTTACTTTGAAACCAGTGCGATTTTGATTACCCTTATTATTTTGGGTAAATTGTTTGAAGCCAAAGCCAAAGGGAGATCCTCTGAAGCAATTAAAAAATTGATGGGACTTCAGGCGAAAACGGCTACTGTCTTTCGTGAAGGAAAAGAGATGGAAATTCCTCTCGAAGAGGTAACCGTAGGGGATATTGTATATGTCAAGCCTGGAGAGAAGGTACCGGTCGATGGAGAGGTACTCGAAGGCAGGTCGGCACTGGATGAATCCATGCTCACAGGTGAAAGCGTGCCTGTTGATAAGGCGGCAGGAGATGAAGTCATCGGTTCCACGATCAATAAGAATGGGTTCTTGAAAATTAGGGCAACCAAAGTCGGCAGGGACACTGCATTGGCGCAAATTATTAAAGTAGTAGAAGAAGCTCAAGGGTCCAAAGCACCTATACAGAGAATGGCTGACCGCATTTCAGGTATATTTGTCCCAATTGTTGTCGGGCTTGCGGTCATCACTTTCCTGATTTGGTATCTATGGATCGCGCCAGGAGAATTTGCAGAGGCATTAGAGAAACTGATAGCGGTATTGGTAATTGCGTGTCCTTGTGCTTTAGGATTGGCTACGCCGACGTCGATTATGGCAGGTTCCGGGCGTTCGGCAGAATTCGGGATCTTGTTTAAAGGCGGGGAACATCTTGAAACAACCCATGCCATAACAACAGTGGTCTTAGACAAAACAGGGACAGTTACAAACGGAAAACCTGTTTTGACCAACGTCCTGACTGGACCGGAGATCGATGAATCTGAATTCCTTGCTCTGGTTGGAGCAGCAGAGCGTCCTTCAGAGCATCCTTTAGCGGTTTCGATTGTCGATGGCATCAAGGAAAAGGGAATTGAAATTCAAACAGATGCCCAGTTTGAGGCTATTCCAGGCTTTGGTGTAGAAGCAATAATAAATGAGCAGAAGGTGCTGATTGGTACAGAGAAATTGATGGACCAAGAAAATATAACCATTGAAGAAACAGTCCTCCAAATCAAAAATGAATTGGAACGTGAAGGGAAAACGGCGATGATTGTAAGTATTGATGGGCAATATGCTGGATTGGTTGCAGTAGCAGATACGATTAAAGATACTTCTAAACAAGCCGTTAAACGCTTGAAGGATATGGGGCTTGAAGTCATCATGATGACGGGAGATAACCGCCAGACGGCCGAAGCGATCGCTAAGGAAGCTGGAATCGACAACGTGATTGCCGAGGTCCTTCCTGAAGGCAAGGCTGAAGAAGTGAAAAAGCTGCAAGGCCAGGATAAGAAGGTGGCAATGGTTGGAGACGGAATCAATGATGCACCGGCTTTGGCAATCGCCGATATTGGAATGGCGATTGGCACCGGGACAGATGTCGCCATGGAAGCAGCCGATATCACCTTGATCCGGGGAGATCTGAACAGTATCGCAGATGCTATCTTCATGAGTAAAAAAACAATCCGGAATATCAAACAAAATCTGTTTTGGGCGTTCGCTTATAATACGTTAGGGATTCCGATTGCGGCTATTGGGCTTCTTGCTCCATGGCTCGCAGGTGCAGCCATGGCATTCAGTTCAGTCTCTGTCGTTTTAAATGCATTGAGGCTGCAAAGAGTCAAACTGTAGGAGGATCGCATTATGAAAAAGTGGGTTATTTCGGCTGTTGTCTACTTACTATTGGTGACTGCAGGCTATACGGTATATGCGCAATTTAGTGAAGTGGATAGTGAAGGTACTGAGACTCATGAACCTGCTCATAAGTAATGATTGGAAAGGACACACAAGCCAAAAACGGCTTGTGTGTTTTTTGATTCTTACTTTGTATAGTTCAAATCCCAAATAATACCGTAGGGATCTTCCACTTTGGCATATTTTGCTCCCCAGAATGTGTCCTGGAGTTCCATATGTACCTTGCCTTTTGTAATTAAACGGTCATAAACCTGCTGGATTTGTTCCTCACTTTCAAATTCCAGTACTAAAGAGATATTGTTTCCTGTCTGAATCTCATGCCCCGGGAATGTGTCGGATACCATAATCAGAAGATCTCCCTTTTCAAAGCGCGCATGCATAACCTGATCATCAATTTCCGGTGGTGTAGGGTAAGCAGCTTCACCAAACGTCTGCAGTCCTGCTACTTCCCCTTCAAGAATTTCTTTATAGAACTCTAGTGCTTCTTTGGCCTTGCCATTGAACGTAAGATAAGGTGTAGCTTGTTTCATTTCTAACACTCCTTCATGAATTGATTTCAACATTATTATAAACAAACAACGGAAAATAAACAAGAACATTTGTTCTGTTTTTAGAAAAATATTCCTATGCTTGTTCTGTGTTTAGTAAGATAGAAGCATGAGAAATTGTAATGGGGGATTAGCATGAAAAATAAGCGATGGTATAGAATGTGGAAAGTTTTATCGATGGCTTTATGGATTTTCATCAAAGTGTACTTGTACAAGGTCACCAAGAAACCAGTTGCAGAAAAAGAGAAGATGTGGGAGGAGGTTGGAGTACGGTTTCGGGAGACGCTGTTTGAGTTGGAAGGACTGCTGATAAAAGTCGGGCAGCTGTTAAGCATTCGTTCAGACATTTTGCCCAAAGGATTCATTAAGCAGATTGAAGATCTGGTTGATAAAGTTCCTCCTGCATCCTGGGATGAAATTAATGGAGTCCTTCAGGAGGAATGGGGAGCTGCCCCGGAAGAAGTACTCCTTGCAATCGAACCTATAGCAGTTGCTTCGGCATCGATTGGTGAAGTGTATCAAGCAAGGATGAAAGATGGCAGGAGGGTGGCTGTTAAGGTCCAGCGTCCGGGGATTCAATCCATCGTTAAAACTGATTTTCGCTCACTTTCCATTATTATTTGGTTTGCCCGCTATCTGGCTCCCGTACCAAAAGGCTTTATCAATTTTAAAATGTTGTATAAAGAATTGAAAGAGGTTATTGAAAGAGAGCTTGATTTTGTAAAGGAGAGAGAGACTGCAGAGCTTTTCCGAAAAAGGTTTCAAGGGCTTGCTTATTTGAAAATCCCTGAATTTCATGAAGAACTATGTACGTCGAGGGTGCTCGTCATGGAGTGGGTGGACGGCGCGCGTATAACAGATAATGACTTCATAGCTGAAAATGCCATTGATCGTGACAAGCTCGCCCGCCGGATTCTTAGTGTGTTTTTTCCACAAAGGCTGGAATCCGGGGTGTTTCATGCTGACCCCCATTCAGGGAATGTCCTGTTAAAAGAAGATGGCAGTATCATTCTCCTTGATTTCGGAATGGTTGGAGAAATTACAAAGGTAGATGCTGAAAATCTTCAAACTCTCCTAGAGGCCATTCTGGTGAAAAATTACGAAAGGGCAGCCAGGACTTTCTTGGATCTGGGTTTTTTGCTGCCCGGTGCGGATTTGAAAATGATTGAAAAAATGCTGAAAGAAGTGTTGTCCATGGATTTCGGCAGTTTACAGGAGATGGATTTGTTTGCCCTGAAAAAAGAAATGAATGATATGGTTCGTTCACTGCCTGTCCAAGTCCCGACACGGTTCGTTTTTTTAGGGCGTTCTTTTGCAACAATAGAAGGCTTGATATACAATGTTGTGCCCGATGAAGACCTGCTTGATGTTGCCAAGCCTGTTTTTATGGAATGGCTGAGAGAAAACGGAACAGGCAAATGGCAATTTGTTTTGAAATGGCTGGGATCACAGCCGTTTATGAAAGGGTTCAGTTACCTTACAGAGCTTATCGAGGCACCTAAAAAGCTGATGGAACAAAAAGAACTGCTGCAGCATCGAGATTTTCAATTTGCACTCTATGAAAATCAAAAAAAGAGGCTGAGTTATTTTGTGTTAGCGGGTATCGTCGGGACAGGTACGGGGGCATACATGGAGCTTAGTAGTGTATGGATTATATCAGTGGGGATCGGATTGATTGCTGCTATCCGGTTTGCGATGGTGAACTGGAAGCAGGAGAGGTGGATGAAATATATTAAGGCAGGAAGTTAAGGGCTGCGGTGACCGCAGTCTTTTTGGACTCTTTTCTAACAAATTGTATTTTGAACAAGGAACACTTAAAAGCCGTCGAGAGTCCGAATCGATGCTGCATTCGGACAGAAAGGTTCCAAAGGGAGTAACCAGAGTCCGAATCCGTGGATAATTCGGACAGAAAGACACGGCGGAAGCCGTCGAGAGTCCGAATCGATGCTGCATTCGGACAGAAAGGTTTCAAAGGGAGTAACCAGAGTCCGAATCCGTGGTTAATTCGGACAGAAAGTGCCCGCGGAAGCCGTCGAGAGTCCGAATCGATGCTGCATTCGGACAGAAAGCTTCCAAAGGGAGTAACTAGAGTCCGAATCCGTGGATGATTCGGACAGAAAGTGCCCGCGGAAGCCGTCGAGAGTCCGAATCGATGCTGCATTCGGACAGAAAGGTTCCAAAGGGAGTAACTAGAGTCCGAATCCGTGGATAATTCGGACAGAAAGTGCCCGCGGAAGCCGTCGAGAGTCCGAATCGATGCCGCATTCGGACAGAAAGGTTCCAAAGGGAGTAACCAGAGTCCGAATCCGTGGTTAATTCGGACAGAAAGTGCCCGCGGAAGCCGTCGAGAGTCCGAATCGATGCCGCATTCGGACAGAAAGCCTCTAAAGGGAGTAACCAGAGTCCGAATCCGTGGTTAATTCGGACAGAAAGTGCCCGCGGAAGCCGTCGAGAGTCCGAATCGATGCCCCATTCGGACAGAAAGGTTCCAAAGGGAGTAACCAGAGTCCGAATCCGTGGATAATTCGGACAGAAAGGCACCGAGGAAGCCGTCGAGAGTCCGAATTGGATGCCGCGTCTGAATCCAGCAGACAAGGGCCCATCACCAGCACAAATAAATAACATAAAAACCCCCCGGCAAAAGCCGGGGGCAGCTAACTAATTTAACCTATTCATAACTCTCTTCAAGTTCATCAATCAGCGAGCCGACGTAGGAGACGGCTTCGCGGATGTTATCAGGATTGGACATATCAATACCTGCTTTTTTAATCAGTTGGAGTGGCTCGAGGGTGCCTCCTGATTTAAGGACATCCAGCCAGCGGTCGACGGCAGGTTTCCCTTCTTCGATAATTTGTTTGGAAACGAGTGTGGAAACAGTTAAGCCCGCTGAGTACGTATATGGATATAGTCCCATATAGTAGTGAGGCTGTCGCATCCAGGTCAAGCTCGCTCCTTCATCGATTTCGACGTCGTCACCCCAGAAGCTCTCCAGAATATCAGCTTTCAACTCAGAAAGCACGCTTGCTGTCAGCGGTTCTCCATCTTCAACCAGATCATACACCCTGCGCTGCAGCTCGCCCTCCAATAAATGAGTGACAAAGTTGTGGAAGTAAGTTCCGAGCAGCTGGAGAATGACCCAGCGTTTTGTACGCTTATCATTTTCTTGCGAAAGCAGGTAATGGCCGAGAAGCATTTCGTTCATTGTAGACGGAGCTTCTATAAAGTACCTGGATGGACGCGTATTGGTCATTCGCTGGTTTTTCCCGGCCAGATAAAAATGGCCTGCGTGTCCGAGTTCGTGGGCAAGGGTGAAGGTCCCTCTCATTGTGTCCGGCCAGGTCATGAGTACGTAGGGGTGCGCACCGTAAGGGCTGGAACAGAAAGCACCGGTGGATTTCCCGACATTATCGGCATAATCGACCCATCCTTCTGAAAGAGCTTTGTCAATCATCTCACAGTATTCCTCTCCCATGACTTGCAGTGCTTCCTTGACGGTTTCGGCTCCTTCTTCGTAGCTGGTTTCCATTTTGAAGTCAGGATCGAGCGGCGCCTTCAGGTCTGCATATGTCATTTTGTCCAATCCGAGTTCCCGCTTTTTCAGACTCGCAAATTTTCTCATATGCGGGACAAGTTCTTCCTGGATGATGTCCAGCTGGTTATAGTACATCTCTTTCGTTACCTGCTGGGGAGCAAGAAGCATGTCCGTGACAGAGTCATAGTTGCGGAGCCTTGCTGTGATGACTTCCTGGTTGACTTGGGTTGCATAGGCGGCTGCAAAAGTATTTTTATACTGTTTTAACGTTGAAACGAACGATTCAAATGAGTTTCTTCGGACAACTGCTGAAGGAGAATTGCTGTATTTTCCTTCATATAAGGCAAAGGATAAAGGCATTTCCTGTCCTTCCTCATCGGTAAATGGATCGAACTGCATATCCGACAGTTTTCCGCGATTGTAAATGTTATAAGGTGCAGAGAATACGGAGCCCAAAGCTGCCAATGTTTCTTCGGTTTCTTCTCCAAGACTATGCGGTTTTCTGTCCTGCAGATCGGTCAAATATTTCTTGAAAGACTGCAATCCTTTTTCTTCTTTGAAAAATTTGTTTAGTGTCTCTTTTGGCAGAGCGATGATTTCTGTTTCCACAAAAGCAAGGGAAGCGTTGACCCTTGATCCAGCTTCTTCTGCTCTGGCTGCATCTTTCTGGCTTGATGTATCCGTGTGGTCGACGGTTTGCTTTAAGGAAGCGTAGGAAGCCACCAGGTTGAAGCGCTGCATAAGTTTTTCTTTTGCCTCAAGACATTGAAGGAGATTGCTGCCGCTGTGATCCAGGCGGCCCTTGAATTGTGCCACTTCCTTTACTTCGTTTTGCACAGCTTTCAGCTCTTTTTCCCAAACTTCCCTTGATGAAAAGATATCACTTAAATCCCATTTTTGTTTGTCTGGTACATCTTGGCGTTTAATACGGTCGTTTTTATTCCCCATTGGAAAGCCTCCTTATCTAGCGTTCATTCATATAGGTTAATACCACATCTCACTCACGTTAATCTTTGGTGTCATTATAGTTAGAATTGTGAAATAACTTGATTAGTACAAGCGTAACACAGATTATCGTTAATAGAATGGATAAAAGGCTTCTCAACAATCATTAATATTTTGTATAGAGTGTGTGCGGGAAGTATAAAAAAGTGTCACAAACCGTATAGTCCATTTATATAATGTTGGCATTAGGAAACTTTTGTGTTCTTAGTTAATGTCCAAAGTATGAAGAAAGTTTGCAAATGGAGAAGAATGACCCCCTAATTTCACTACAATAGATAAAAATGGTTGACTGCCAAGTTGTGTGGGGAGTAAAATGTTTGCCAAGGTAAACTTTTATTGTTTAATCCATATTCACACACTGGGTATACCAGCAGCTATAGTCGTTTCAACTAAAAATTTACAGTAAACTTTACAACTATAAATGGAATACGGGGAAGATAACAACAACGAAATTACAGGAAAAGAGGGGAATGGTTATGGAAGGAAATCTGCTTCTGGCCTTCGGTTTGACATTGATGGCAGGATTAGCAACCGGAATTGGAAGTCTGCTGGCTTTCTTTACTTCACATACCAATACACGGTTTCTTTCTGTCACTTTGGGATTTTCCGCAGGGGTCATGATTTATGTCTCGATGGTCGAGATTTTTGTAAAAGCAAAGGATGCTTTAACTGGTTCCCTTGGATGGGAAGTAGGGAACTGGATAACAGTCGTCAGCTTCTTTGCCGGAATGCTTCTGATTGCAATGATTGATAAACTTATTCCGAAACAAGGAAACCCGCATGAATTGAAAACAGTTGAAGAAATGAGCGGACCCCAAAAAGGCGTCGGGGATCCGGCTTTGTTAAAAATGGGAACATTTACAGCTTTGGCAATTGCTATTCATAACTTTCCGGAAGGGATTGCCACCTTCACGTCTGCCCTCCAAGACCCTGGTCTTGGAATTGCCATTGCAGTCGCGATCGCCATTCATAATATCCCTGAGGGAATTGCAGTAGCGGTGCCTGTGTATTTTGCAACAGGCGACAGGAAGAAAGCGTTCAAGTTGTCCTTTTTATCAGGGTTGTCTGAACCGGTAGGCGCGCTTGTCGCATATTTAATCTTAATGCCGTATTTGAATGATACAATGTTCGGTGTCATCTTCGCCGCAGTAGCGGGCATCATGGTATTTATCTCACTTGATGAGCTGCTCCCTGCAGCCAAGAAATACGATGAAACCCACTTGCCGATATACGGCTTGATCGCCGGAATGGCTGTAATGGCTTTGAGTCTGCTGTTGTTTATATAGAGAAAAAGTCTTGAGTCATCGACTCAAGGTTTTTTCTTTTTTCAGGTAGAATATTCGCTAAAAAAACCCCTTTACAATTTTAAAAGCGAGGAGTAATATATCCTTCGTAATAGAATAATCGCTGAATCTTTTTGAGCGGGGGAACCAATTTTTTTGGGGTGAATCCTTTGATGTGCCAAAGGTAGGGTTACCTTTCATGACCCGAATCCGTCAGCTAACCTCGTAAGCGTTGTGAAGGAGATATAACTTGTGAATCCAGACCACAGGCTTATTTCCTGGTGGTCTTTTTGTTGTGGCTTTTTAAGATATTCCCTTAGAAATTCTGCTTTACATAAAAGAACTTAATGAAAACTTCTGCAGAGGTTATTCTAATTAACAACAGGTCATTGGAGGAATCATTCATGAAAAAACAATTTGCAGTTATTGGACTTGGCCGTTTCGGCGGAAATCTGGTCCGGGAATTGAGTATGCTCGGTGCCGATGTACTGGCGATTGACATTAATGAAGAGGTAGTGGAGAAGTATCGTGACGTAGCGGAGCATGCCGTCAGGGCAAATGCCATGGATGAGAACGTAGTCAGGGAGCTGGGGTTAAGAAACTTTGATCATGTTGTCGTCTCTTTTGGTGAAAATATCGAAGCGAGCATCCTGACAACACTGCTGCTGAAAGATATGGGTGTCAAGGAAGTTTGGGTGAAGGCATCAAGTACTTATCATCAAAAGGTCCTCGATAAAATTGGAGCCGATAAGGTCATTCATCCGGAACGGGATATGGCGAGAAGGATCGCTCATCATATAACATCTGAGAAAGTCATTGATTTCATCGAATTGTCGAGGGAACACAGTATTGTGGAATTGGTGGCATCAAACAAAGTAGCGGATAAGACGCTGATCGACCTTGATGTACGTGCCAGATTCGGATGTAATATCATTGCCATCCAGCGAGGAGATGATATTATCGTTTCACCTGCAGCTGATGAATTGATCCAAAAAAATGATTTACTGATTGTGATTGGAGATAATCGCGACCTTAACCGGTTTGAAAAAGAGGGAATCTGACCATGGGGAGAAGGGTTTCGAATTTCAAGAGAACTTCGATTAAGCTTAGCCCGCCCCAGTTGCTGTTAGTGATATTCATGTTCTTTATTCTATTGGGAGCAGCATTGCTGAAGCTGCCTTTTGCCACAACTGAAAACTCCATACCAAGTTGATGCTGGCTGGTACACTGGTCATTAACATCGTGGCGATGCTGGTTATTTTCGTTCTCGAATTCAATAATCCCAGGACATTAGCAAACTTGCCGGCAATGGGAAAGGTGCTCGGGGCTTATTTTCAGGCAGTGAGCCCACGGACAGCAGGATTCAATTCTATTGATATAAGCGGCTTGGAGGATGCTACCGTTATATTTATGGTTCTCCTGATGTTCATCGGAGCAGTAAGTGCTTCTACAGGCGGGGGAATCAAATTGACAACATTTTTGGTCATTACCTTTTCGGTTTTTGCCTTTTTACGCCAAAGAAAAGAAATTCGCGTTTTCCGCCGTAAGATAGATGAGACATATATTTATAAATCACTTGCCATATCGATGATAAGTGCCGTGCTGGTTTTTACAGCTATGTTTCTATTGACGATAAGCGAGAAAGGCACACCATTTATCCAGATTCTGTTTGAAGTGGTATCAGCCTTTGGGACTGGGGGCTTGTCGATGGGCTTGACCTTTAATCTGTCGGAGATTGGAAAGTGCATCATAATCTTTGTGATGTTTGCCGGAAAGCTTGGTCCGCTCACCCTGGCCTTTTCACTTGCAAAGCCCGGAACCGATAAGATCAGCTATCCAAAAGAAGATATATTGACAGGTTAATATAATCATAATGGGCTGGGATAGCCTAAACACTTTTAAGGTATTTTCATAGGATATTATTGAGTGATGAAAAGCTCAATAATCATTCTGGAGGTGTCTGATTATGCCATACGGATATGGATATGGTTGTGGCGGCTACGGCTATGGCGGTGGCTACGGCGGCGGCTATGGCGGTGGTTTCGCTTTAATCGTTGTTTTGTTTATTTTGTTGATTATTGTTGGAGCTGCTTTTGTATACTAAGCATAAACCAAAAGACACTAAATAAATGTTTGAGGAAGTTTCTCCAAGTGGAGAAACTCCTTTTTCATTTAAGGGGACTGTCCCCCCGCTTCTTTAAATTGGTAAAGGCCCAATGTTGTTACTCATCGTCCCCGCTTATCCTGATTGCAGGGGTATTGTTGTTTACATAGGATGGAACGACTTCTTCCAGGATATCATGTTTATTTTCATAGAAGTCTTCCTGAATTTTCATGTTCGCTCTTGTTGTTTCTTCATCCATTGCGATTTTTCTCTTCATTAAATATCCATCCTAATCTCGGTCGCTTTTGTCATTTTGGTCTTTGTTGTGCTTGTTGCCTTTGCTGTTGTCACCGGCAGCTATCTCGCGGGAAAATTCAGCCTGATTATGGCCTGCATGTGGCGAGTTCTGGTTTCTGCTTCCTTTATTGTACTTCTTCGTCATGCTTACCACCCCTTTGAAATTGGTATCCAATACATCAATAGTGTGGCTTTTGCAGCAGTGGATTATTCTGCCCATTAAAAAGAGCAGCCACGTTATCAGGCTGCTCTCATTAGAATTATTCATTATTTTGAAGGAACTCTCTTACCTGATCTGGTGTTTTTGCATTGGCACTGTGAAGGTGCCCGGTTTTTTCTCCATCCTTGAAAATCAGCAGGCTTGGAATGCCCATTACATCATAACGGTCTGCAATTTCAGGAAGTTCATCCTTATTGAGTTCATACCATTTATACTGACTGTATTCCGCAATGATTTCATCAATGAACATATTCATGCGTGTACAATCAGGGCACCAGTCAGCGAAAAATTTAACGATGACAGGCTGGGATTGGGAAATAAGTTCTTCGAATGTCTCTTTATTTTGGATCGATTGCATTGTATGGACCTCCTTAGTATGACTTCATTGTATTTTATTTCAGATGGCCTGTAAAAAAATCAGCTCCGAGCACATTATTAGTTGACTTATTAGAATATGCTAAAATAGAAGCAGTCAGCATATTCTGGAGGGATAAAATGAATCAGCCTCGTGTCCTTGAACAACAAAATGTCATAGATGAACTGGTATTTGAAATCACTGAAAAAGTATTTCTCAGCCATCCGCAGCTCGAAGCAACGTATGGAGAAAAAGGCAGGGCTCAAACCGTCACTGACCTGCAGAAGCATTTTCATCATTTACAGACAGCGTACCGTCTTCAAGCCCCAAGCCTTTATGTTGATCATGTAAAATGGCTGAATAACGTCATAAGTTCCAGAGGGGTAGACAGTGGCTTTTTACAAACGGGTTTAGTTGTAATGAAAGTTGCACTGAATGGAAGGCTGCCTGCTGAAAAGGAGAGGTTTTATCGTGGCTGCCTCAGCGAAGCCATTGTTTGGCTTCAGAAAAACAGTCTTTGATTCAAGAGAGCAGGAGCGAGCTATTCAACAGTTCCTGCTTCAAGAATCTCCACATCGGCCTTGACTGAAATATCCGCCTTTGGATATTGCTGTTCTTCCCATCTTTTGAAGTCAAAACCGCGGATGCCGTGTTTCTGCCGCTGGCCCAATCCCATTGGGTCGATGCCAAGGTCTTGGAACCTTTTTAGCATGCTATTACATTCTTCTTCAATATCCTTTTTCATCTGCTCCTCAATTTTTTTTACTTTGTCCAATGTCAGTTTTTTTCCGGTATATTCTTTAATGATGCCTCTCAATTCCACGTCTACCTTAATCTTGACGGGATCAGCCTGATGGTCGATACTTATGGAATGCTTAGACCTCAAACTGTTTATTGAAGCCTCAACTTGTTTCCCTGACTCATCTTTTTCCCCATTAAGCTTTACGACCTGGCTGCCCTCACTGTATTTATCGGATAGCAGCTTAAAAAAGAACATTTTGTCCTGAGGTATAGTATCAATCATTTTATCTTTTTTAAAAAGGACGATTCCTTCCAGCTCAAGTGTATGGTCATTCACTTTATTTATTATAGGAAGGTAAGGGGTATGTCCTTCTTGGTAGTAAGCAAAGAGAAATAAGTGGAGATTAGTTTCAGAAAGATCTCCTCTTCTAATATTATGTTCGACAAGACTGGAAATATAGTCAGAATTACCCTCAATTCCATAATTCCCTTTTAATAATTCACCGGCATTTCCATTAGTAATTAATAGGAGCACTCTTGCTCCAATGCTCGCATCCCTCTGCATGGAATCCGCTACATGGAGGATTCCTTTTTTGGCCAACTCATCTGATATAATAACGACTTCCAGACTCCCGCGGACCAGTGGTCTTTCAGACTTCTTTTCCAATCGGTTGAAGACTTCCCGTGTGGACAGGGCAGTAGCTGAAAGTGTGATATTTTCAATTTTTTTGTCTGCCATGTATCTAAGAAACAAGGCCGTCCCTGTAATTGTATGTTCCCCTTCGACATCAAATCCTTTTGCGGTTTCAATATTGAGGTCATCAAGAATCTCACTTTGGACACAACCTGCAAGAAACAGAGGAATACAGGCTGCAAATATTAATTTCTTCATTTTTTCTTCACCTTCTTCATTATCAATATCATGAAGAACAATAGAGGAATAAATCCAAAATTAAGATAAAACCCTACTTTGCTCGTAATGTCATTTAATGTATTGATTTGATTTCGGTCCATCAGAAAACTTGCAGCGGTTACACAAACCGCCGACAAAATGATCAGGCTCTTTCTTTGGCTAAAATGGAATGATCGTTTCGCGATTCTGCTGCCGCACCATAGTGCTATACATACGTTTGGTAGAATAATCAGGCACCAATTGGCAATTCCGATATATTCGAATCTTTCCACAAACGGCATTTCTACAATTTTCCACATAGACAGCGTAGCCCAAACCGTCTTTTCCAATTGTTTCTCACTGAAAAAAGCAAAGGTAATCAGTGCGAGTGCTGTATAGGTGAAAGTAGATAAAAGCAGCCCTAAGTGAACCCACTTCTTTGATTTGTTACCGTCTTTCAGATAGGGATAAAAGACTATAAGCGTTTCAAATCCCAAGAAAGTGAGGGTCATATCTCTGGTTGACTTTACCATGTCCATTAGAGAGTGATCAAAAACAGGAAGAATATTCCTGAAATCAGCGTAATTAAAAGTGAAAGCGAAGGTAAAGACCAAGTATGCAGGGAGAACTGTTCCGAAGAAGGCGGCCCCTGCTACAGTCCTGAGACCTCCGTTGACGATATAAATTACAAGCATCATAAAAAGGATTGAAAAGAACAAGGTACTCAGTCTGGGATACATCCATACTTGGACCACTTCAATATAGGATCTGAGAACTGCTACTGCGGCTAAGCAAAAGTAGAGCAGAAAAAGAAAGTCAATTGCCTTCCCTATCCACTTACCGAAAGCAAGTCGATTGGCCGCTACAATGTCACCGCCGCTTGTTTGAACAATTTTGAAAATGATGAATACGACAACATGTGTTAAGGCGCCGGCAATAATGATTGTAATCCAGGCATCATAGCCTGCACTTCCCGAAATGACTCTTTGGTAACCGAGAACCCCCACTCCAACCTGGATTGAGTGGATAAGGAAAAAAGCTATGAAGGGAGAAATTTTTCTGTTTTCAGGAATAGTTTGCATGATCTGACCTCCGCCTTCTATTCATCAATATCAAGTTTCTTTTTCCCCTCTTTGCGCCTGAACCTCTTCGGTTTTTGGGTGCGTAAATATTGTGGTCTGCTGCTTTGAGTGTGGAAAGGGAACCTAATGACAGCATCCTTTAAATCATACAGCCGTGGAGGATATAACGGTTCTAAGAACGGCCTTCCGAGAGAGGTCAATCTTAGAAGATGCGCCATTAACAGGCAAAAACAAAAGACGATACCCAATAATCCCCACAACTGAGCGAATATCAGAAATGGAAAACGCAATATCCGGATCGTGTTACCCATTTTATAAACCGGCGTTGTAAAGGAAGCCAGAGCTGCCAATGCAACAAGAATCAACAGTACATTACTCGTCAGGCCTGCTTCCACGGATGCAGTTCCGATAACGATCCCGCCCACGATACCGATTGTCTGGCCGACCTTGGTTGGCAGCCGGGCTCCTGCCTCCCGCAAAAGTTCAATTGTTAACTCCAGGAATAAGGCTTCCAAAATCGGGGGAAGCGGAATTTCCTGTCTTGAAGTGATAAGGGTCGCCATCAAGTCCTTCGGTATAAGTTCATAATGATAGGTGAGCGCTGCTACATAAATAGGTGTGATTAAAATAGAAAAGGCTACTGCAAATACCCGCACAAGCCGGAAAAATGAAGCCACAATATAATTTAAAAAATAATCCTCATAAGCACTAAAGAACTCAACAAGTGTGGTAGGCCCGATTAACGCATGCGGCGACCCATCAGAAAGAACCAGGACTTTTCCTTCAACGAGAACAGAAGCAGCCCTGTCAGGCCGTTCTGTGTCAAGAAGCTGAGGGAAAGGAGAGTTAGCGTTATCGGCAATCATCTGTTCAATAAATGAACTATCGTTGATTTGATCGAAATCAATTGCTTTTAGACGCTGCCTCATCGTTTGGACATTCGTATCATCGGCAAGGCCGTCGATATATAAGAGGCAGGTCTTGGTATGGGTAATGCGGCCGATACTGTACTCTTCAATAATGAGTTCTTTAATGGGAATTCTTTTCCTTAAGAGATTCAGGTTTTGATCGATTGATTCAACAAAAGCCTCTTTGGGGCCAACAACACTGAACTCCACCTCAGGCTGAGAGACATTCCTCACCACTTCTTTTTGAGCAGCGATAAAGGCAAAACGGTTCTTTTCATTTTCAGTCTTGATCAGCACATAGCCATTTAACAGCTTCTGTTCAATCTTGCTTTCATCATCACTTAATTGAATATCTGTGACGGGTACGAGCATTTTTATTTCTTCAAGTTTCGTAAAGTTTTTGCTGAGTAAAGAAGGAAGGACATCCTTCTGTAAAATATCTTCATCGATCAAGGTAGACATAAAATTCAAGCCGAAGCGGAGATCGGTATCTTCGTTATAATAAAAAATCTCCTTATAGTCGCCTGATTTACGCGCAGCCTTTTCAAACGCTTCCTGCGTTCGTTTCTTTTTCGTATCATCAACATTATTTTTGCGTTTAAATAAAGAAAACATAGCTTTCACCCGGCTTTTCAGTACTCTACTGGTAGTGTTTCCGGTTTGCGGGGAATTATGAAATTTATGGTGAAAGTTATAGGGAAAGTAAAATGGCTTTGCGGAGCTATTTAGTTAGCTAACAAAAAGAGTAGATTGATTTCCGCTCCAATCAAATTTTAAACTAAATAACAACATTATTAACTAACAAAGCCTGAGGGTGAAATTCAGAGTCTACATTTCGCAAGAGCTTGGTTTCAATGCATTTTACAAAGGCTGTTATATACAAAAAAAGCCTGCCGATACCGGCAGGCTTCTTGCTATTATTGCTCTAAAAAGTACTTCTCGATATCATCAAGCATCAGGTTGGCAGCCATGACACCGCCGGCTGTGTTCCAGATAGGGTCGCTTACTTCATGGACATTGCCTTCTTGAGCCACTTCAAGTTTTTGGAACAATGGATCATTTATCCAGTCTTCAGCAACTTTATTACCTTCTCCGTCACCTGTTTCGTAGGTGAAGTAGAAAAGGATATCTCCGTCCATTGCAGGGATACGTTCTTTTGTAACGCCATTTTCAGCGAAGTCTTCAGCATCTTGTCCTTCAGGACGTGCAAATCCAAGCTGGTCAAGGATTACACCAGAGAAAGAGTCTTTGTGATAGATACGGACATCAGTAGGCATGAAGCGGACCATTGAAACTTCCATTTCAAGTTTGTCACCAAGTTCAGCTTTTAAATCTTCAATACGCTGGTCATACTCAGCGATGACTTCCTGGCCTTTTTCTTCTTTATTAAGAGCTTTAGAGTATAGTTCAAAGTTTCCTTTCCAGTTACCGCGTAGTGTTTCAGCGAAAACAGTCGGCGCGATCGCTTTTAATTTGTCATATTGTTCTTCCTGGCGCATTTTGTTGCCGATGATCAGGTCCGGCTTCAATTTTGCGATGGCTTCAATGTTTAATTCACTCTCAGTACCAACAACTTCTACATCTGCCATTTTGTCGGCGATGTGATCATACCAAGGATCACCGATCCAAGATTGGACTGCACCTACAGGTGTTACATCCATTGCAAGAAGAGCCTCAGTTCCTTCATTCGTCAAAATAACGACACGCTCAGGGTCACCTTCGATTTCAGTTGTTCCCATTGCATGTTCAACAGTGTAGCTTGTATCTTCGGCAGGCGTGTCTCCGCCATTGGTTGCTTCTTCTCCGTTATTATTATTAGTGCCGCAAGCTGCAAGGACTAATATAGAAGAAAGAATAAATAAAGACATTAAAAAACGTAATGGACGCATATGTAATTCCTCCTGTTTGCTTGATAATGATTTTCATTTGCGTTTCTCCAAAACTTATATTAGGAGAAAACGGATACATTGTCAACAATTAATTGATAATGATTTTCAAAGTCATTGACTGATAGTCGTTTATTCTCTAAAATGAAGAGGGAAGAAAGTATATTTATTAACTATTTATTGTGTTATTAGAAGGGTTATTCTCATGCGAAAATCAGGTATTCAGGCAATTATTTTACTTACAACTTTATTGATATTCCTCCTTTTCATCGGAATGAGTATCGTCTATGGATATACCGATACCACTTGGAAAATGGCTTACAAGGCTTTGACTGCCGGTAATGACTCGACGGAGCATCTCGTCATCCAGACCGTCAGGCTGCCGCGTGCGTTAATTGCAGCTGCTGTAGGATCTTCCCTTGCTATTGCAGGGGTGTTGATGCAGACGCTGACAAGGAATCCGCTGGCATCACCCGGCATATTCGGGGTAAATGCAGGGGCGGGATTCATGGTTGTCATCGCTGTTTCGTTATTTAATGTATCCAATTTGCAGAGTTTTACTTGGCTTTCATTCCTGGGTGCAGGAATCGCTGCTGTCGCTGTATATGTGATTGGTTCTGCGGGCAGAGAGGGCTTGACGCCGATGAAACTGACATTGGCCGGTGCAGCCATAACCGCTTTGTTCTCCTCTTTTACACAAGGTTTCCTTGTTCTCAATGAAGCGGCATTAGAGCAGGTTCTCTTTTGGCTTGCAGGCTCGGTCCAGGGCAGAAGTCTCGACATATTATATGGAGTTTTTCCATATCTGCTTGGAGGTTGGCTCCTGGCCTTGATCATCGGCAATAAGTTAAATGTTTTAGCGATGGGTGAAGATGTTGCCAAAGGCCTGGGGCTGAAAACAGGACTGATCAAGCTGGTATCACTTGTCATTGTCGTGCTGCTTGCTGGGGGATCCGTTGCGGTAGCAGGCCCAATCGGCTTTATTGGAATCGTTATTCCTCATATAGCGAGGAGAATCATTGGTGTAGATCACCGCTGGCTGCTGCCTTTTGCCGGTTTGGCAGGCGGAATTCTGCTTTTGGCAGCCGACATCGGAGCAAGATATATCATTATGCCGCAGGAAGTTCCTGTCGGGGTGATGACTGCCGCTATTGGCGCCCCGTTTTTCATTTACATCGCAAGGAAGGGGTTTTAGCGGATGAAAAGATATACATCAAAGCGCTTATTAAATGAACAGCTGTCCTTTCTTATCGATTTATCAGCTGTAAAAAAAATATTGATTTTATTTGCTGTAACAGCACTTATTTTTATACTAAGTACAGGTCTTGGAGATATGAATATTAAGCCATGGACTGTTGTTGCCATATTTTTTGGCGGAGGAACTGAACTTGAACAGCTGGTTGTCCAGTCGTTCAGGCTGCCCCGCATCATCATAGCCCTACTTGCCGGCATGTCGCTTGCCATTGCAGGAGCGCTATTGCAAGGAATGGTGCGCAATCCGCTCGCTTCCCCCGACATTATTGGAATAACGGGCGGTGCGGGAGCTGCAGTGGTTGGATTTCTGGCCGTTTTCAGTGATGAGAATAATGCGCTGACTGTCAGTATTCAATGGCTTCCGCTTGCTGCCTTTATGGGAGCGGCTGTCGTAGCATTTCTTGTTTATTTTCTTGCCTGGAAAAATGGTGTTTCTCCGGTGCGGCTTGTGCTTATCGGGATCGGGATTTCAGCATTGATGCAGGCGATCATCACAATGCTGATGATTTTAGGGCCAATATTCAGGGCCAGCCAGGCGAATATCTGGATTACAGGAACTGTTAATGCGTCGAACTGGAAGGATGTTTATATTCTTCTTCCATGGACAATCATCCTGATTGCCATTGCCTTCATACTGGCAAGAAACGTAAATATTCAGGAACTGGGAGAAGAAATTGCTACAGGTGTGGGGAGCCATTTGCAAAGACAGAGGCTCATCTTGTTGACGCTGGCGACAGCCCTTGTCGGAGGAGCGGTCGCATTTGCAGGAGGAATCGGATTTGTCGGTCTCATGGCCCCGCATATGGCGCGAAGAATCGTCGGTTCGTCCTTTGGTTCATTGCTGCCTGTTGCAGCTTTGCTTGGAGGGGCGCTTGTCATGGTCGCCGATTTGATTGGCCGGACCTTGTTCCTGCCCCTTGAAGTTCCGGCTGGTGTTTTTACAGCCGCCATCGGTGCGCCGTATTTCATCTATCTATTATTTAAGACGAAAAATGCATAAGCTTTATATAAGACTTCAAATAGAACAGATTTTAAACCAACATGTCATGCAGCATTCATAAAGGAGATGACCGAGGATGAAACAATCTCTTCAAACAGATTCCCTTACGTTAAGTTACGGGGACAGAATTATTATAAATGAACTGGATCTTGAGATTCCCAAAGGCGAAATAACGGTATTTATTGGCGGAAACGGCTGCGGAAAGTCTACACTCCTCCGTTCAATGGCACGGCTTCTCAAGCCCCAGACCGGCTCTGTCCTTATCGATGGGGATGCAATTGCCAAGCTTTCAACTAAAGACGTTGCCAAAAAACTGGCGATTCTTCCCCAGTCCCCGTCTGCACCAGAGGGGTTGACTGTTATGCAGCTGGTCAAGCAGGGGAGATATCCTCATCAGTCCTGGTTAAAACAATGGTCACAAAAAGATGAAGAAATCGTAATGAAAGCTCTTCAAGCAACAAAGATGGAAGAATTTCAGCATAGAAGAGTCGATGAGCTTTCAGGCGGCCAGCGCCAAAGAGCCTGGATTGCGCTGACATTGGCACAGGATACGGATATCATTTTGCTTGACGAACCGACTACCTATCTTGATATGACCCACCAAATTGAAATCCTGGATCTGTTATTCGAACTAAACGAAACAGAAGGACGGACAATCATCATGGTCCTGCATGACCTTAATCTGGCATGCCGCTATGCTCATAACATCGTGGCCATCCGCGATCAGAAGATATTTGCCCAAGGGAAACCGGAAGAAGTCATCAGCTGTAACCTTGTGAAGAATGTTTTTGATATGGACTGCCAGGTGACTAGTGATCCTCTGTTTGGTACGCCGCTCTGTATACCATATGGCAAAGGCAGATGTATCATTAAAGAAGTAGCTGAAATAAAATGAGCCGGGTAATGCTTTCTGACTGGGAAAAAGAATGGCTGGAATCATTCAGGCTGTCGATGGAGAGACCTTCAGAAGAGAAGCTCACTCCCGCTTCGGAACTAATGGAAGCAGGAGGGCTGAAGAAGTTTCTTAGCGAAAACGCTGGAAAGATCGGAAGTGAAGACCTGAAAACCGCTTCTTCTTTACTGGTGAAAAGGTACGCATTCCTTGCAGTGATTTCCTTGTTCTCATTCTCTGTCTTCAATAAAAAGCTGAATGTCTCTCCTGAAAATGTCATGCTTGTCGATGGTGAAAAAAACGGGCTTTGGATGCCTGGATTTTATTTTACTGATTACACAGCCAATCTGGTTGATGACAGGGATCTGGCAAGGGAGGAAGTAGTGAGGGAGGTCTTTCGGAACCACCTTTTCCTTCTCATTGAATCAGTTAAAAAAGTATCCAAGCTTTCAAATCTCATTACGTGGGAGAATGTGGCCATCTATATTTTCTGGGTGTATGAAGGCCTGCTCCAACATGAAGACCTCCAACATGCCCGTGAAAGAATGGAAGAAGATTTCCGGTGGCTGATAGATGAAAACACTACCCACCTGATCGGACCTTATCACCAAAATCCGCTTGCAAGATACTACACGAAAAAGCAATATGTAAGAGAGCAGGACACTATCTTGAGAGTCAGGAAGACATGCTGCTTTTCCTATAAATTGGAGGGCGGAGAATCACTCAGATGCAGAACCTGCCCGCAAACGTGTATCGTCAAACAGGCAAAAGGAGTGAGGTAATGGGTAACTTTAACGGACAATTTGAGGCATTGATCGATAAATACACGGAACTGCTTCTCGGTGAAACCTCACCTGAGCTGAAAGACAAGGTAACAAAATGGGTGATTTATACGTACATCGCCAAGTCAATGCCGCCGCTGGCAAAGCATTGGAATTCCGAGTTTCCGGAAGGCAAAGAAGAGATGAAAAAAATTGTTGCTGAAATTAAGGGTTTAAACGAGGCGCATAGAGCGAATAAAGATCAATAAGTGACGGCCGGCTGACTCGATCAGTTGGTTTTTTTTTATTGAAACTTGCAGTGACCTTTCTCTCCAGGCATGCGATTAGCTCTTCGAGAGCAGGAGCTGTTCTGGTGGGACGGACGTCTGCCGGAATTTGAGGGACTTCCACAGGTGTTCAAAGTGGAGAGGGAATGGAGTAGTCATAGAGCCGCTATGGGGTCATGAAATCGCAGTGGAGAGGAAATGGAGTAGTCATAGATCCGCTATGGGGTCATGGAATCACAGTGGGGAAGGAAAGGATACACTCATAGATAACCTTATATAGCATCAAAATGGAAGACGGGAAAAAGTGATGCCGTCAGAGAGTGCTTTTGCCATCATCAAATGTCAAATGAGACAAGAATGATGCCGCCAAGGAGTACCATTGTCACCATCAAACGGTAAACGAGATAAGAATGATGCCTTCAATCCTTCAAATCCTCATAAAAAGAACCCCTCAAAAAGGGGGCTGACTCAATCAATGCACGTTATTATAAGGAAACTGTGAAGTATATTGCTGGTGCTGCTGATAAGACTGCTGTAGTTTTTGTGCGTCTGCCTGCTCCAATTTGTACCAGCCTTTTTTGAACATGCTGTTGTACAAGCTTCGCTGTGCGTTTTGTGTTTCATTGAAAATCGTAAGCAGATCATTGTAAAGTGCATCATGACTTGCTTCATTTAACGCTGTGCAATAGGAATCTGTCATGTATTTTTCCATGCTCAGTACATCGTTTACCAGGTCGCGGTCGTTCATTTGCGGCGTCTGAGGCACTTGTGTCTGCGGGTTTTGAATTTTTTGCTGTGATTGATTTTGCGGCATTACCGGCACTTCCTTTCTACATTGTTGTTGGCGCTTGTCCTGTGTTACCCTGATTCAAATGGGCTAGAATCTGTTCATAATGGCGCTGGTGCATGGCACCGCATTTATCAATTTCTGCTTTTAGTTCTGCATCCTGACAGTTGTTTGCGGCAAAATGGGCCTTCTTCATTGCCAACAAATTCCATGAAAGCATATCATTTAAGTATAAAGAATCTTTTGTTGTAAGAACTTGCGGGGGCTGCTGCATAATGCCTTGCTGCTGATTGCCCTGTTGCTGTTGCATACGTGTTCCCTCCTTTGATTTTGCAAATTTATTGTTCCTCCAACAGGCTTGCCTATACACCAATTGACAAAAAACGATAAAATTTTTCAATTCGATGTTTGAACTATATTCAAAATAGGATAAAGGTGATAATATAAGTTTATAAAAATGGAACCGATTAAAGGGGCGATCAGGCCTTATTTGACCTCAGCCACTTGATAAAGCGGACATCCAGACAAAACAAAAAAGAAACCGCTTTCATAGTGAAGCAAATGTTACAGGGGGTAAATGACATGGAACAAGTAATGCGTAATTTCTTTTTATTCTTATCCAAGAATAAGCCATTAACGAAAGTTGCCAAAAAGTATGGTTTGCGCTTTGGGGCTGCCCGTTTCGTTGCTGGTGAATCCATTGATTTGGCTGTCGAAGCAATTAAGGGATTGAACCAGCAGGGATTATCGGTGACAATCGATTATCTTGGGGAGTTCATTGATAACGAAGCGGAAGCAAACGAGATGGCAGATCAATGTATTGAAGCTGTCAAGGCAATCGGCCGCGAACGGATTGACTCACAGCTTTCATTGAAAATGACCTCTATGGGCCTTGATCTTTCAGAAGAAATTGTTATGAATAACATGAGAAGAATTCTTGAGGTTGCTCAAGAGTACGGTGTGTTCGTGACGATTGATATGGAGGACTACTCCAGATGCGGCAAAACGATTGATATTTTCAAAAGGCTTAAATCGGAATATGATAATGTCGGAACGGTTATTCAGGCGTATTTGTTCAGAACAGAAAAAGATATGGAAGTATTGAACGAATATTCGCCCAACCTTCGTCTTGTAAAAGGTGCTTACAAAGAGTCTCCTTTAGTGGCATTCCCTGATAAAAAGGATGTTGACGAAAACTTTAAGAAAATCATTAAAATGCATTTGTTGAACGGCAACTATACAGCAGTTGCCACTCACGATGATGCCATGATTGAATATACGAAGCAAATCGTTGAGGAATACAATATTCCAAATGATCAATTCGAATTCCAGATGTTATATGGCATCCGGGTTGAAAGGCAGCAGGAGCTTGCTAAAGAAGGATACAAAATGCGCGTGTACGTTCCATATGGTACGGACTGGTACGGCTACTTCATGCGCCGTCTTGCAGAAAGACCGGCAAACGTGGCATTCGTTCTTAAAGGCGTTCTTAATAAATAATGAGATTCATAGGTTGATAATAAAAACAGGTGCTGCAGGAGAATTTCCTGCAGCACCTGTTTTTTTAAGAGATAAGAAAGTATAAAAAAGATGGTATGGAAATTAGGTGGCGGTTCTGAATCCAGCTCCAGCGCCTAGCCCCTCGGGTCACAAGCCAATCCGTCAAGAAGGTTAAAGAGCAACCTTCCCGCCGGCTTGTCTTATGCCTGTCGGGGCTGCCCAAGGCGCTTGCGCTTTTTTATTGCTTTTTATACTGGTTGTTCTGGCTGTTCACTTTTCCGCCGCCGTCATACTCCACTGTAGGGCCGGCATCACCTTTTACACTTGCCGCACTGACGCCTGCTTTTGAAGGGTTTTTCTTTCGTTTTGCCATGGTTTTTCACCTCCATTAATAGAATGACCAATAAGGGTAAAAAAATTATTTTTAGAAAATTTATCATTTTTTAAACTTTAAGATATTGCAGTCTATTGTAAAATCTTATATATTAGAAGTAACAGAACTCATTCACGATTTTTTTTGGCAAGAAAATGAATGAGTGTTCATTCAAGTAGTAAAAAGGGGGAAAACACATTGGTTCGTAAAATTCAAAAAGCAGCAGTATTGGGATCGGGAGTTATGGGCTCCGGGATTGCAGCCCACCTGGCGAATATCGGCATACCTGCTTTATTGCTGGATATAGTACCACGAGAGCTGACGGAAGAAGAAAAAGCAAAGGGGCTTACACTGGAAGATAAGGCAGTGCGAAACCGCATGAGCGAAGGTGCATTGAAAAAACTCCTAAAACAAAAGCCTGCTCCACTAACGTCTAAGAAAAACCTTGCATTGATTGAAGCAGGGAACTTTGAAGATGACATGGAGAAATTAAGTGAGTGCGATTGGATTATTGAAGTTGTAGTCGAAAACCTTGATATCAAGAAAAAGGTTTTTGAAAACGTTGAGAAACATAGAAAACAAGGGAGCATCATTAGCTCGAATACATCCGGAATTTCCATAGAGGCAATGGCTGAAGGCCGTTCGGAAGACTTCCAAAAGAACTTCCTGGGCACTCACTTCTTTAATCCGCCTCGTTACTTGAAACTGCTGGAAGTGATTCCGACTGAAAAAACAGATCCGGAAGTGCTGTCCTTCATTAAAACCTTCGGTGAAGATGTGTTAGGAAAAGGTGTGGTGCTTGCAAAAGATACACCTAACTTCATCGCAAACCGCATTGGTACTTATGGCCTTCTTGTTACACTGCAGGAAATGCTGAAGAGCGGTGTCAGTGTCGGAGAAGTGGACTCGATTACCGGCCCTGCTATCGGACGCCCGAAAAGCGCGACTTTCCGTACATTGGATGTTGTCGGCCTGGACACATTTGCCCATGTGGCGAAAAACGTTTATGACCAGGTCGAAGGTGAGGAGAAGAAAGTATTTGAAATACCGGGCTTTATGCAAAAGATGCTCGATAACGGCTGGCTTGGATCAAAGAGCGGCCAGGGCTTCTACTTAAAGAAAGGCAAAGAAATCCTTGAGCTGGATACAGAAACACTTGAGTATGGACCTCGGAAAAAACTAAAAACAGCTTCAACTGAATTAAGCAAACAGGAAAAAGGCCTGAGCAATAAAATGAAAGCGCTTGTTTATGCTGATGACAAAGCCGGTACATTCCTATGGAATATCCTTTCGCCAGTCCTTCTCTATTCAGGGGACCTTTTGGAAACAATCGCAGATGATATTGTTTCAGTCGACCAGGCAATGAAATGGGGATTCGGCTGGGAACAGGGACCATTTGAAACCTGGGACAGCATCGGCCTGGAAAAGTCAGTGGCTAAAATGAAAGAAGAAGGCAGAGAAGTGCCAGGATGGATAACCGCGATGATTGAGGCGGGCAGCACTTCTTTCTATAAAGAAGAAGATGGAGAACGGTTCTTCTATCATAAAGGTGAATACAAAAAAGTTGAAAGAAATCCAAAAGCTATTGATTTAAAACTTCTGAAGAAACAAGGTAAGCTCATCAAGAAGAATTCAGGTGCTAGCTTGATTGATATCGGAGACGGTATTGCTCTTCTTGAATTCCATTCTCCAAACAATTCAATCGGGTTGGACATCGTACAAATGATTAACTACTCCATTGAAGAAGTCGAGAAAAATTACAAAGGGCTTGTCATTGGGAATCAGGGCAAAAACTTCTGTGTAGGAGCCAACCTGGCAATGATTCTGATGGAAGCACAAGATGACAATATCTTTGAAATCGATATGGTTGTACGGAACTTCCAGCAAGCGATGATGAACATCAAATACAGCAAAAAACCGGTAGTGGCAGCGCCATTTGGCATGACACTCGGAGGCGGCTCGGAGGTTTGTCTGCCTGCAGCACATATACAGGCATCGATGGAAACCTACATGGGTCTTGTTGAAGCGGGCGTTGGGCTTATCCCTGGCGGAGGCGGAAACAAAGAATTGTATATCAAGCACCTTGATATGATGCCTGAGGGAATTGACTTTGACTTGCAGAAAGTTGCAAACAAGGTATTCGAAACGATTGCCATGGCGAAAGTATCAACCTCTGGAGACGAAGCAAGCGACAATAATTTCCTAAGCAATTCGGATGGTGTAAGTGCTAACGGCGATCATCTTTTACATGATGCGAAGCAGGCAGCGCTCGCCCTGAGTGAAAGCGGCTACACACCACCGGTACGCAGGAAGATTCCAGTTGTCGGAGAATCCGGATATGCAGCCCTGATTCTAGGCGCACAAGCAATGCTTCATTCAGGATATATCTCTGAACATGATCTAGTGATCGCAAAGAAACTTGCATATGTACTGGCAGGCGGAAAGCTTCCATTTGGTACAGAGGTAGATGAGCAGTATTTATTGGATTTGGAAAGAGAGGCATTCTTAAGCCTTGTCGCCCAGCCGAAGTCACAACAGCGTATGCAGCATATGCTCGTCAAAGGCAAGCCGCTGCGTAACTAATCATATATTTACTACTTACGAGAAATGGGGGAAGAACATGCGAGAAGCGGTAATAGTAGCCGGCGCCCGTACACCGGTCGGAAAAGCAAATAAAGGGACATTGGCAACAGTCAGGCCAGATGATCTTGGAGCGCTGGTTGTAAAAGAAACACTTAAAAGAGCTGGGAATTATGAAGGTAACATAGATGATTTGATTATCGGCTGTGCCATGCCGGAAGCGGAACAGGGCTTGAATATGGCAAGGAATATCGGCGGATTGGCGGGACTTCCACACAATGTTCCTGCTATCACGATTAACCGATACTGTTCATCAGGCCTACAGTCGATCGCCTATGCGGCGGAGAAAATCATGCTTGGCCACTCTGATACTGCCATTGCAGGCGGAGCGGAGTCAATGAGCCTTGTGCCATTGATGGGGCATGTTGTCCGCCCGAATGCCAAGCTTGCTGAAACAGCTCCACAATACTATATGAGTATGGGGCATACAGCGGAAGAAGTGGCGAAGAAATTCGGCATCTCAAGGGAAGACCAGGATGCGTTTGCAGTGCGAAGCCACGAAAAGGCGGCAAGTGCAATCGCAAAAGGCAGGTTCAAGGATGAAATCGTGCCGGTTGATGTTGTCCTGCGTTCGGTAAACGACAAGAACAAGGTAGTCGAAAAGAATATCACATTCAGCACAGATGAGGGTGTAAGGCCAGGAACAAACACAGACGTGTTGTCAAAACTTCGTCCAGTCTTCAATGTAAAAGGTTCCGTTACGGCAGGAAACTCGTCTCAAACAAGTGATGGAGCAGCTGCGGTTATGGTTATGGACCGAGAAAAAGCAAATTCACTGGGCTTGGCGCCAATGGCAAAATTCAGATCGTTCGCTGTTGCAGGTGTACCACCGGAAATCATGGGAGTTGGACCTGTGGAAGCCATTCCAAAAGCATTGAAAATGGCAGGTCTTCAATTGGAAGACATCGGGCTGTTTGAATTGAATGAAGCCTTTGCTTCTCAATCCATCCAGGTCATCCGCCAGCTGGGCCTAAATGAGGATATTGTGAACGTCAACGGAGGCGCTATTGCCCTTGGCCATCCGCTTGGGTGTTCAGGAACAAAGCTTACACTTTCTCTGGTACATGAGATGAAGAGAAGAAACGTTCAATTCGGTGTCGTAACAATGTGTATCGGCGGAGGAATGGGTGCTGCCGGAGTGTTTGAACTGATTAGCTGATAAATGGAGGCCATCCTGGTCTCCTTCTATAAAACTGTTTTCTATAATAAGGAGGAAAAACAGATGACAAATCAAACAGATAAGTTGGTAAAAGGCGGCAGCTTCATTATCGAAGATGTTTCATATGAGAATGTGTTTACACCGGAAGATTTTACAGATGAACAAAAAATGATTGCGAAAACGACGGAAGACTATGTTGTGAAAGAGGTAGTACCTCAGGTTGAGCACCTTGAAAATCACGAGTTTGACCGTTCAGTTAAATTGCTTAAGGAAGCTGGAGAACTTGGCCTTCTTGGCGCGGATGTTCCTGAAGAATACGGTGGGCTTGGCCTTGATAAAGTAAGTTCAGCACTTATCGCTGAAAAAATGTCGACTGCAGGCGGATTCTCCATCTCTCATGGAGCGCATGTTGGAATCGGATCTCTTCCAATCGTATTATTCGGCAATGAAGATCAAAAGCAGAAATACCTTCCAGCTCTATCTACAGGTGAAAAAATCGCAGCTTATGCATTGACTGAGCCTGGTTCAGGTTCTGATGCTCTTGGTGCAAGAACAACTGCGAAGCTGAATGAAGCAGGAACGCATTATGTTTTGAATGGTGAGAAACAATGGATTACAAACGCTGGCTTTGCCGATGTATTCGTTGTGTATGCAAAGATCGACGGAGAGCAATTCTCTGCATTCATCGTTGAACGTGAATATCCAGGAGTATCCACAGGTGCAGAAGAAAAGAAAATGGGGATCAAGAGCTCCTCTACCCGTACATTGATCCTGGAAGATGCACAGGTGCCGGTAGAAAACCTTCTTGGTCAAGCAGGGAAAGGACATATCATTGCCTTCAATATCCTGAATATCGGCCGCTACAAGCTGGGAGTGGGAGCTGTAGGTGGAAGCAAACGCGCGATGGATGTCACAATCAAGTATGCGAACCAGCGCCAGCAGTTCAAAACACCAATTTCTGCTTTCAACTTGACAAAGGAAAAGTTTTCTACAATGGCTGCAAAGCTTTATGCAACTGAAAGCTCTGTATACCGTACAGTAGGATTGTTCGAAGACCGTATGAGCAGGCTGTCAGACGAAGAAGTCAAAAATGGTACTGAAGTTGCCAAATCCATTGCTGAATATGCAATCGAGTGTTCATTGAATAAAGTATTTGCAACAGAAACACTTGATTATATCGTTGATGAAGGTGTTCAAATCCATGGCGGTTATGGTTTCATGCAAGAATACGAGATTGAAAGAATGTACCGTGATTCCCGTATCAACCGTATCTTTGAAGGTACAAATGAAATCAACCGCCTGTTGGTGCCTGGCACATATGTCCGTAAAGCACTGAAAGGCGAATTGCCATTATTCCAGAAAGCGCAGGCTCTTCAAGAAGAGCTGATGATGCTAATGCCTGAAGAAGTAGGCGATGCACCGCTTGAGCAAGAAAAATACCTTGTGAAAAACGCAAAGAAAATTGGTTTGCTGATCGCGGGCCTTGCTGCACAGAAATACGGCAAAGCATTGGAAAAAGAGCAGGAAATCCTTGTGAATATCGCTGACATCATCTCTAATGCGTATGCTATGGAATCAGCGGTTCTTCGTACAGAGAAGGCCATTGCCAAGGATGGAGCGGAAAAAGCGAAGCAGAAACTGTTGTATACACAGATCTTCTGTCAGGAGGCTTTCAATGAAATTGAAGCACATGCAAAAGAAACACTGGTTGCTGCAGAGCAAGGTGACTCTTTGAGAATGATGCTTTCCGCTCTTCGCAAGTTCACTCGTTACACGCCGCTTAATATCATTGCGGTGAAGCGAGAAGCGTCTGAGAAGCTTATCGAAGCTGAGCGTTATGTACTGTAATTGATTGGAATTCACCAGCCGGTTTCCTTATGGGGACCGGCTTTTGGTGTGCGATGGGTACCGTTGGGTATGTCATTTGCCGTAAAATCTCGTTCCTACTGAAAAAGATGGCTGCATCAACTGTCCATTAGGTCC
The DNA here is from genome assembly GCF_053903065.1 of Bacillus sp. AK031. Taxonomy (NCBI): domain Bacteria; kingdom Bacillati; phylum Bacillota; class Bacilli; order Caryophanales; family Bacillaceae; genus Bacillus; species Bacillus sp. AK031. The sequence continues at coordinate 677,814 of NZ_CP096424.1, forward strand.
AGGAACGTATATAATATGAGGATAGTTAGGAAAGAGAAATGTGATCACCGAAAAATCCAGCAACCCAAAAAACATTGCAGGATTTTCAGGAAAGCTGTCGAATAAGTTAGTAGCCGAAAAGGACATGCTGTTTGAAAGGCAGGTGAAATCATGACAATCCAGTTTTATTCTTATCCGAAATGCGGAACTTGCCGTAAAGCAAAGCAATGGTTCCAGGAAAACGGGAAAGACTTTAATGAAATACATATTGTTGAAAATCCTCCATCTAAAGAGGAGCTGAAAGGGCTGTATGAAAAGAGCGGCCTGCCTTTGAAAAAATTCTTTAACACGAGCGGAAAGAAATATCGTGAACTCGGGTTAAAGGATAAAGTAAACACTGCCTCGGAGGAAGAGCTTCTTGAGATACTCTCAAGTGACGGCATGTTGATTAAACGTCCGATAGCTGCTGAAGGTAACAAGGTTACCGTGGGATTCAAGGAGGAAACTTTTGAGACCGAATGGAATTAAATTTTTGGTAAGGTTTTCTGGCTTTTTTATAGTAAATATGTCAATATTGATTTGAATATAGCAATGGAGGGATAGGAATGAGCACACCAAAAGAACTTCGTTATTCTGAAGAACATGAATGGGTAAAATCTGAAGGGGAAAAAGTACGAATCGGGATCACTGATTTCGCTCAATCTGAACTGGGAGATATCGTTTTTGTTGAACTTCCTGAAGTAGGGGATGAGCTAACAGCTGATGAGCCATTTGGAAGTGTTGAATCAGTAAAAACTGTTTCTGAATTATATGCTCCAGTAAGCGGTAAAGTTGTTGAGGTCAATGAAGATCTTAGCGACAGCCCTGAGTTTGTTAACGAATCACCATATGAAAAAGCATGGATGGTTGTTGTTGAACTTTCTGACTCAAGTCAAATGGACAACCTAATGACATCTGAACAATACGACGAAATGATCAAAGAAGACTAATCATAATTAACAAAACCCTCCAGTGTTTCTGGCGGGTTTTGTTTTATATTTTGGGCAGGCTAAAAGTAAACCATCAATACAAGGGGGACTAACAGATGCTGCAGCCCAAAAAATTGGATGTAACTCAGCGAGTAACAGGTAAACTGCATGGCAGCCAGCTTCATTTATTTCTTGATGAACAGCTTGTAGGAAAGATGGAAATTGGAAATTCAGTTGAAAGCATTCAACTGGAGCCGAATTTTGAAACGTTGGGTAACAAAATTATCCAAAATTATATGACGCCGGATGAGTCTGAAGCACGTTATACTGATTGTGATGAAGGCGGATGGTGCTGAAAAAGGGTAGAGCTTTCTACTCTTTTTCTGTATTCTTTTTTATTTGAAAATAGATATATTCTTTGCAATACAGGTGGAAACGCGAGAAAATATAATAAAGAAAAAGAAAATGCAGACAACTTCAGCAGATGTGTTGAATATATTATTATATGTCGAAAAAAGAAGGCATTAAGCAAGAGTTCATTCATGAGTACTTACCGAATCCCTATTAACCAAGAAAGTTAAAATTCCAATGCCTTCTTATCCTGCATTTGAAAAAGAATGCGATAGGATGATTAAGGAGTCTCTTTTCGCTAATATGGAAAGAGCAGATCTGACTGAGTGTTGAAATAAAAAGAAAAAAATCCAGGTGCCGATTTTTTTCTGGTGTGCGAGGTTACTTATTTACGAAAAGAGATAGGTGAATTTTCCATGGAGACTTTTGATGATAAAGTGATCATTGTTGAGGGGACTACTGACAGGCGGAAAGTAAAGGGAATTGTAAAAGAGCCTGTTGAGATTATATGTACAAATGGAACGATCAGCATTACCAAAATGGATGAGTTGGTCGATGAACTATTTAATCGAGAGGTTTATATTCTTGTGGATGCCGATGACAGCGGCGAAAAGCTTCGGAAGCTGTTCAAGAGGGAATTCCCTGAGGCGGAACATTTGTATATTGACCGTGCCTATAAAGAAGTGGCAGCGGCTCCTGAATATCACCTTGCCTCCGTATTGATTGCAGCTAACATTGATGTCCATACTGAATTTTTGGAGAAAAGGACGTAAATAATACCATGCAGAATGAAATGACTTTAGAAAAGATTGAAACTACATTAAAAGATAAAAAATATGCAGCCCTTTATCTTTATACCCCATTATGCGGAACTTGTATGGTGGCTGGGAGAATGGTGGATGTTATAGAGAAGTTGTTTTCCCAGATCGATTTTATGAAAGCAGACTTAAATTACATACCTGCCATAGCCGATTCGCATTCAGTGGAAAGTGTTCCCTGTCTTCTGCTTTTTCGGGATGGCCAGCTACAAGAGAAAATCTATGCTTTTCAATCTGTTCCCTATTTGCATGAACGATTGAATATCCTGATTAAGGACTGATTCCAACGAAGGAATCGGTTTTTTGACTTAAGATTACATATTTCTCGGGAAATTTTATTATTTACTACATAGGAAATTAGAAATCGACACAATTACCCATTCCCTATAAAAAGTTGTCGAGTAGTTGTAGGAGGTTTTCCGCCTAAAAGGTGGAAATAGTATACAACAGTATAGACACTAAGGGGATGAGCGATTGGAAAAAGAGATATTAAGGATGCTTGAAGAGTGTAAGTTGCGATACCATTTAAGATCGTTAATGCCGGAAAAGCCTTTTGTCGTCGCTTTTGATAACGGAGAAGACCTGAAGTTAATCACACTTGGAAGAAATGTAGAGCCAGGATTAGTTAATAAAGAGAATCCAGAGATCGACTTTCTAATTGAAGGGACTCCTGATGTAATAGCTGACCTTCTGAATGGAAGAGAAAGACTTTCGTTGGTGTCCAGCAGAGAAGAAGTAACGGTAAAAGGTACATACAGGGGGCTGCTCTTTGTTGAATCAGTATTAACCTTATGCAGGAAGTATGAGGTAGAACCAGTCGTTGTTTAAGCACTCGTTTATTAATCTATTGATTGAGAACACGCCCGCGGAGTCGCACACCTGGAGCGGAAATCAGGCAACTCCATTTTGGCAGGTTCTTTAACAAAGCAATTTTTCAAAAAAGTTATTGACAGTTTAGAATAAGCGATGATAAAATCACAATCATAGTAAAGATTACTTTTATCCTTTAAAGGATTAATTGAATAAAGTTGCGTTTTAACTCTTATCGAGAGTGGTGGAGGGATGTGCCCTGCGAAGCCCGGCAACCGTCAACAATGTTGAAATGGTGCCAATTCACACAAAGCTGTTTGCTTTGGAAGATGAGAGAAAGGTGAATGTATTTTTATGCCTTTCTGCTCATTTTGCAGAAAGGCATTTTTGTTTTTTTAAAAGAATACCCTCCTAGTTTATTGGAAAAATACAGCGGAAAATCAAACAGCCATGTTATAACATCGGCACAAAAACCAACTATTCTTATTGGTTTAGTGAGAAAAAGAGGTGAAGAAATTGATCAGTATATCGAAGGTAAGTAAAATTTTTAAAAGTAAAAAAGGGCCAATATCAGCAGTAAATGATGTAAACCTGACGATAGATGATGGTGAGATATTCGGAGTCATCGGATACAGCGGAGCAGGTAAAAGTACGTTAATCAGAATGCTGAATGGATTGGAGATACCCAGTGAAGGGACTGTCGATGTAAACGGGCACGTTGTTTCACAGGTAAAAGGCCAGCGGCTGCGGAGTGCCCGCCATGAAATTTCAATGATTTTTCAGCACTTCAATCTTCTTTGGTCGAGGACGGTGAAAGAAAACATCGCTTTTCCTCTTGAAATTACCAAGGTTCCGAGAGTTGAGCGGGAGAGAAGGGTTGCTGAGTTAATTGAGTTAGTCGGTTTGACAGGCAGAGAGGATGCCTATCCGGCTCAATTGAGCGGCGGACAGAAGCAGCGAGTCGGCATTGCAAGAGCTCTCGCGAACGAACCAAAAGTTCTTCTATGTGATGAAGCGACTTCGGCATTGGATCCAGAAACGACAGATTCGATCCTGGACCTTTTGGTCGACATCAATAAACGACTCGGATTGACCATTGTCTTGATCACTCATGAAATGAAGGTGATTCAAAAGATTTGCCATAGGGTTGCTGTTATGGAAAATGGAAGAGTTGTGGAACTGGGAGATGTACTTGAGGTATTCAGAAATCCTGAACAACAGATCACACAAAGATTTGTAAGTGAAGTTTCAGAATCCTCCAATACAAAGGAAGCCATTGAGAACCTGGTATCACACTATCCTGATGGGAAAATTGTCAAACTTACTTTTGTTGGAGAACAAACAGAGCGGCCTCTTATTACGACGCTCATCAAGAACTTTGACATTGATGCCAACATCCTGCAAGGAAGCATTTCGCAAACACAAGGCGGTGCTTATGGAACATTGTTCATTCAGCTGACTGGTTCAAAAGAAGAAGAAGAAAAAGCTGTTGAATATTTGAAGAAGCAAACAGTTGGGATTGAGGTGATAAATCATGGTTGAAAATCTCTTTCCGAACGTTGATTGGCCGAAAATGTGGGAAGCAACCTTAGAAACACTGTATATGACTGGAATGTCTGTGGCGATTACATTAGTTCTCGGAATCATACTTGGCCTTTTATTATTCCTTACATCTCCCAAAAATATTTGGGAAAACCGGGGAGTCTATACTGTAACAAGTGCCGTCGTCAATATTTTCCGTTCGATCCCTTTCATTATCCTGATTGTGCTCCTGATTCCGTTCACTAAACTGCTGCTCGGTACGATCAGGGGGGCGAATGCAGCACTTCCCGCCTTGATTATAGGAGCTGCACCGTTCTATGCCAGAATGGTTGAAATCGCATTAAGAGAAGTGAATAAAGGTGTCATCGAAGCGGCCAAATCCATGGGAGCCAAAACCACGACGATAATATGGAAGGTTCTGCTCCCAGAATCCATGCCCGCTTTGATATCGGGAATAACGGTCACAGCCATCGCGCTTGTCGGTTTTACCGCAATGGCAGGTGTTATCGGAGCTGGCGGCCTGGGAAATCTGGCATATCTGGACGGTTTCCAAAGGAGCCGGGATGATGTGACACTGGCAGCAACGATTATTATTTTGATTATTGTCTTTATCATCCAGTTAATTGGTGATGTATTGACGAAAGCAATTGATAAAAGATAAAAAAAACTACAGAAAAGAGGAGAAAAAATGAAAAAATTTATCGCAGGATTAGTGACAGCAGCAAGTATTTTTACTTTGGGAGCATGTGGTACAGCAGATGAAGGAAGCCAGGGAAGCGGAGGCGAAGAAACGAAAGAACTGACGGTCGGAGCGTCTAACATTCCCCATGCTGAAATTCTTGAAAAAGCAAAGCCGATTCTTGAAGAAGAAGGCATTGAATTGAATATCGAGACATATCAGGATTATGTTCTTCCCAATCAGGACTTGGAGAGCGGAGAAATTGATGCGAACTACTTCCAACACATCCCTTACCTTGAATCTCAAATTGCTGACCATGGATATGACTTCGTTAATGCCGGCGGGATTCATATCGAGCCGATTGGAGTATACTCGAAGAAATATGGTTCTCTTGAAGAGCTTCCTGAAGGGGCAACAATCCTCATGAGCAACTCTGTAGCAGACCATGGACGTATCCTTACTTTGTTAGAAAACAAAGGATTGATTACCCTTAAAGAAGGCGTTGAAAAAACAGCGGCGACTTTGGAGGATATCGAGGAAAACCCGAAAAACCTTCAATTTGATTATGAGTACGAAGCGGCACTTCTTCCACAATTGTATGAGAATGAAGAGGGCGACGCAGTATTGATCAACTCTAACTATGCAATTGATGCAGGACTTAATCCACTTGAAGATTCAATCGCGATTGAAGATAAAGAGTCACCATATGTTAATGTTATTGCAGTAAATAGCGGAGATGAAAGCAATGATGAAATCAAAGCCCTTGTAGAAGTCCTTCATTCTGAAGAAATCCAGGACTTCATTCTAGAAGAATGGGGCGGAGCGGTTGTTCCGGTAAAAGAATAATAACCATCAGGCAGCCTCTTCCTCAAGCAGGAAAGAGGCTTCCTTTTTCTTCTGTTTTTGTTCATAATCTTTATGGCTTTTGCTCATACTATCTTTGAATTGGAATCAAAAGGCTCTTTTCGTACACTTTTGTTTTGGACACATAACATTATTCACAAAAAGAGCCATTCAATAACAGAAATGGAGCTGGAGCAAATGGAAATGGATGCTAGAAATTCTACAGAAGCTGCTCTGCATCACTACAAGCAGGGGTTAGGTGTATTCACTCAAAAAATGCCGGAACTGGCACATCATTATAATGCGTTCACAGAACATTGCTTTAAAGAGGGCGTCTTGTCACAAAAAGATAAACAATTGATTGCACTTGGCATCAGTCTGTATTCCCAGGATGAATACTGCATCATCTACCATACAAAAGGATGCCTGGACCAAGGCTGCTCTGAAGATGAGATTCTTGAAGCTGTCGGAGTAACGGCTGCCTTCGGCGGCGGGGCTGCCATGAGCCAGGCGGTTACCCTTGTGCAGGAATCCATCCAGGAACTGAATCAACTGAAGCAATAGTTACCAAAAAGCTGGCAGCAAAGATTGTCAGCTTTTTTCTGCTTTAGTACATCACCGCACTAAGAGGGACTGTCCCTCTTAGTGCTTTAACGTGAGAAAGTTAAAAAATGAAGTATATCGTTGGAATATTGTGAAAATATAAGGTGGAGGGATTCCAGTTTTTTAAAACGGCTGTCACCTTCGTTAAAAACTGGAAATCAATCAATTTGCGTTTTGTTTTCGAAACACAGGGGTAGTATCATTATAAACGTAGTTAAAAACTCGAAAGGAATGATTCATTATTAATGACTCTCTGAATATGGAGTATACGAATGAAATGGAAAAGGCGATGCATGGTGCTCACGGAGTAGGCTATGAAACCTATAAGAGGAAACATAATGTTCGTATGCAAGTGGAGAAAAGAAGAGAGAATGAATACATTGAAAGTCGAAGAATGATTGCTGATTTGGATCGTAAAGTACACGCAAATATATAATAGGAAGAAACTAGGGAAGAACCAGTGTTTGAATACACTGGTTTTTCTTTATGTTTACTGATTGCAGTTTGTTTGTTACTCTAATTCAAGTAGACACTATTCAAGAAGTTTACGTGTGCCTTAAAAGGAAGGGTATATATTTTTACATGAATAGAGCAGCGGAAGCAAACAATATAAAGGGTCAAAATATATGCAGTTACCGACTTTTGGCACTCGGCTCAAACAGTTGCTTATAACTTTTATTTGTTATAAGATTGGAATGAGAATAAATTGAGAATGGTTACTAAAACTTTCTTATAAAGTCACGGAGGTATAAATAATGGCAGGTTCAACTCTAACAATTACAGACCTTCATGTTGAGATTGAAGGTAAAGAAATATTAAAAGGTGTAAACCTTGAAATCAAAGGTGGAGAAATCCACGCAGTAATGGGTCCAAACGGAACGGGTAAATCGACTTTATCCTCAGCGATCATGGGACACCCGAAATATGAAGTAACAAAAGGCAGCATCACGTTTGACGGTGAAGATGTCCTTGAAATGGAAGTGGATGAGCGCGCGCGCGTAGGCCTGTTCCTTGCAATGCAGTATCCAAGTGAAATCAGCGGGGTTACAAATGCAGACTTCTTGCGTTCTGCAATCAACAGCCGCCGTGAAGAAGGACAAGAAATTTCTTTGATGAAATTCATCCGTACAATGGATTCAAACATGGAAGAGCTTGAAATGGATCCGGATATGGCTCAGCGTTACCTTAATGAAGGGTTCTCCGGCGGTGAGAAGAAGCGTAACGAGATTCTTCAATTGATGATGCTTCAACCTAAGATTGCAATCCTTGATGAAATTGACTCCGGTTTGGATATCGATGCATTGAAAATCGTATCTAAAGGGATCAACAAAATGCGCGGTGAAGATTTCGGATGCTTAATCATTACCCACTATCAGCGCCTGCTTAACTACATTACACCAGATAAAGTACACGTTATGATGCAAGGCCGCGTAGTCAAATCAGGCGGACCTGAGCTTGCGAAGCGCCTCGAGTCTGAAGGTTATGACTGGATCAAAGAAGAGCTAGGTATCAAAGACGAAACTGTCGGCCAAGAAGCGTAAGTGTTAGGGGGATTAATATGACTGTAGAAACGAAACTACCAGTAGAAAAGGAATATTTGGACTCCTTTTCGAAAGGTCTTGGAGAGCCGGAATGGTTTTCAGGCCTTCGTAACCAGGCTTTGGCTAAAGCTGGTGAATTGGAGCTTCCTAAACCAGATAAAACAAAGATCACCAAGTGGAATTTCACAGAGTTCAAGCAGCATACAGTAGAAAGCAAGCCTTATGAAAATTTAGGCGAGCTTCCTGAAGCTGCGCAGGCTTTGATCGATAAAGACAACGAAAATAACAACTTATATGTTCAGCGGAACAATACTCCGGCATTCTTGACACTTTCTCAGGAATTGAAGGACAAAGGTGTTATTTTTACAGATATCCTGACAGCAGTAAAAGAGCATGGTGAATTGGTCCAGAAATACTTCATGAAGGAAGGCGTTAAGGTTGACGAACATAAGTTGACTGCCCTTCATGCTGCATTGGTTAACGGAGGCGCATTCTTATACGTTCCTAAAAATGTAGAAGTGGAGCAGCCGATTCAAGCCGTTTATGTTCAAGATAACGCTGACACTACATTATTCAACCATGTGCTCGTTGTAGCGGATGATAACAGTTCTGTAACCTATGTAGAGAACTATGTATCCACTGTAGATGTGGAAGAAGGGATCTACAATATCGTTACTGAAGTATTTGCAAACAACAATGCGAAAGTAACATACGGAGCGGTTGATACCCTTTCAAGCGGAATTACGACTTATGTAAACCGCAGAGGAACCGCTGCAAGAGATGCCCGCATCGACTGGGCTCTTGGTTTGATGAACGACGGGAATACTATCTCGGAAAATGTAACCAACCTGATGGGTGACGGTTCTTATGCTGATACGAAAACCGTTGTGGTCGGCCGCGGAAAACAAAAACAAAACTTCACGACAAAAGTCGTACACTTCGGAAAGAATTCTGAAGGATATATCCTTAAACATGGTGTCATGAAAGATGAAGCTTCCTCCATCTTCAATGGTATCGGCAAAATCGAACATGGTGCATCCAAATCAAATGCTGAACAGGAATCACGCGTTCTTATGCTGAGTGAAAAAGCACGCGGAGATGCCAACCCAATCCTGTTGATTGATGAAGATGATGTTACGGCAGGACATGCCGCATCTGTCGGCCGCGTTGATCCTTTGCAGCTTTACTATCTAATGAGCCGCGGGATCCCGCAAAAAGAAGCCGAAAGATTAGTCATCCACGGATTCCTTGCACCAGTTGTAAATCAACTTCCGATTGAAGGAGTTAAAAAGCAGCTGGTAGAGGTCATCGAAAGGAAAGTAAATTAATGAATGCCAAAGAGATTCGTAAATACTTTCCGATTCTCAACCAGGAAGTCAACGGACATCCGCTAGTTTATCTCGACAGTGCTGCAACTTCACAAAAACCTGTGCAGGTGATTGAAGCCATCGATAAGTACTATCGGGAATACAATTCCAATGTGCATCGTGGTGTCCATACTCTTGGAACAAGAGCTACAGATGGATATGAAGGTGCCAGGGAAAAGGTCCGCAAGTTCATCAACGCTGATTCAATTGAGGAAATCATCTTTACCCGCGGGACGACGACAGCAATCAATACGGTTGCTGCAAGTTATGGAAGAGCGAATGTCAGCGAGGGTGATGAAATTGTGATTTCCCATATGGAACATCACAGTAACATCATTCCATGGCAGCAGCTCGCAAAAGAAACGGGTGCGACGCTTAAATACGTACCTCTTCAGGAAGACGGGACGATTTCAGTGGAAGCTGTTAGGAACACAGTGACATCTAACACAAAAATCGTATCGATCATGAAAGTCTCTAATGTATTGGGAACGATGAACCCAATTAAAGAGATTACAAAAATCGCCCATGAAAATGGTGCTATAATGATGGTCGACGGTGCCCAGGCAGCTCCCCACATGAAAGTGGATGTGAAAGATCTTGACTGCGACTTCTTCGCTTTCTCCGGCCATAAAATGGCTGGCCCTACAGGGATCGGTGTTCTATACGGGAAGAAACATCTGCTTGAAAATATGGAACCGGTTGAATTCGGCGGTGAAATGATCGACTTTGTCGGTATGTATGAATCGACTTGGAAAGAGCTTCCTTGGAAGTTTGAAGGCGGTACCCCTATCATCGCAGGAGCTATCGGACTTGGAGCGGCGATCGATTTTCTTGAAGAAATCGGTATGGAACATATCGAAAAGCATGAACATCACTTAGCTGCTTATGCGATGGAAAAGATGTCAGAGGTTGAGGGGATGGCTATATACGGCACCAAAGATCCGTCTAAACGTGCCGGCCTTGTTACCTTCAATATTGATGACGTCCACCCGCATGATGTGGCAACGGTTCTGGATGCCGAGGGAATAGCTGTCCGCGCTGGCCATCATTGTGCCCAGCCGCTGATGAAATGGCTTGAAGTGTCAGCTACAGCTCGTGCAAGCTTTTACATTTACAATACAGAAGAAGATATTGACAAGCTTGTTGCAGGACTAGTGAAAACAAAGGAGTATTTCAGCGATGTCTTTTAACAATTTAGATCAATTGTACAGACAGGTGATTATGGATCATTATAAGAACCCTCGCAATAAAGGCTCGCTTGAAGACGGCAGCTTCACGGTAGATATGAACAACCCTACCTGCGGCGACCGTATCCATCTCAACATGAAAGTGGAAGATGGGAAAGTGACAGATGCCAAATTCGACGGAGAAGGCTGCTCGATTTCTATGGCTTCCGCGTCTATGATGACTCAAATCATCATCGGCAAGGATATTGAAACAGCATTAAAGCTTTCTGAAGTTTTCTCGAATATGATGCAAGGGAAAGAATATGATGAGGATATCGACCTTGGTGATATAGAAGCTCTTCAAGGGGTGGCGAAATTTCCGGCGCGTATCAAATGTGCCACACTTGCTTGGAAGGCGATGGAAAAAGGAGTCAAAGAAGGGGAATAACCCCGACCGAGACTCACACTAGAATGGAGGAATCAACATGGCGAAAAAAATGCCTGAGATCGGAGATTATAAATACGGTTTCTCTGACAAAGACGTATCAATTTTCCGTTCAAAACGCGGCCTTACACGTGAAATCGTAGAAGAGATTTCACGCATGAAAGATGAGCCGCAATGGATGCTTGATTTTCGTTTGAAATCATTGGAACATTTCTATAACATGCCAATGCCGCAATGGGGCGGAGACTTGGCAGCTTTGAATTTTGATGAAATTACTTACTATGTTAAGCCTTCTGAAAAATCAGAGCGTTCTTGGGATGAGGTTCCTGAAGAAATTAAACAAACATTTGATAAGCTTGGGATCCCTGAAGCTGAACAAAAATATCTTGCCGGTGTTTCTGCTCAGTATGAATCCGAAGTTGTTTATCATAACATGCAAGAGGATTTGGAAGCTCAGGGGATCGTATTCAAAGATACAGATTCAGCTCTTCGCGAGAATGAAGACATCTTCCGTGAGCATTGGGCAAAAGTGATTCCGGCAACGGATAACAAGTTTTCTGCATTGAATTCAGCTGTTTGGTCAGGCGGATCTTTCATCTATGTACCTAAAGGAGTTAAAGTTGAAACGCCTCTTCAAGCGTATTTCCGTATTAACTCTGAAAACATGGGACAATTTGAACGAACGCTGATCATCGTTGATGAAGGAGCAAGCGTACACTATGTAGAAGGTTGTACAGCTCCTGTTTATACAACAAATTCCCTTCACTCAGCGGTTGTTGAGATCATCATCAAAAAAGATGCATATTGCCGTTATACAACGATCCAGAACTGGGCGAACAACGTATACAACCTTGTTACGAAGCGTGCCGTTTGTGAAGCGAACGCTACAATGGAATGGGTTGACGGTAACATCGGAAGTAAGCTGACGATGAAATACCCTGCAGTTATCCTTAAGGGTGAAGGCGCCAGAGGCATGACTTTGTCAATCGCATTGGCAGGTAAAGGCCAGCATCAGGATGCAGGGGCGAAAATGACTCACCTTGCACCAAATACTTCTTCTACAATCGTTTCAAAATCGATTTCCAAACAAGGCGGTAAAGTAACATACCGCGGAATCGTTCATTTTGGGCGCAAAGCTGAAGGAGCACGTTCAAACATCGAGTGTGACACGCTGATCATGGATAACCAGTCCACTTCTGATACAATTCCTTACAATGAAATCCTTAATGACAACATTTCATTGGAGCACGAAGCGAAAGTTTCGAAAGTATCTGAAGAGCAGTTATTCTACTTGATGAGCCGCGGTATTTCTGAAGAAGAAGCGACAGAAATGATCGTAATGGGCTTCATCGAGCCGTTCACAAAAGAACTTCCTATGGAGTACGCGGTTGAAATGAACCGTCTGATCAAGTTCGAAATGGAAGGTTCAATCGGTTAATAAAGCAAATCCCGCATGTATTACGCATGCGGGATTTTTTTGTGGCATTCGGGTGGTGACTGTCACACCCCGGGATTTGTCGAATGGCCGATAAGAAGCTGGAAAGCGCCGATAAAACGATGATTTCCGCCGATAGATCTCGAAATACCGCCGATAACACCCGGAATTCCGCTGATATCCAAGAGCCACTCCAGAAGCGCACCCCAATTGTGCAAGGCGTTTGCCCAATCCTCGCAATCAGTGGTATGTTAAAGTAAATGACAGTAGAAACGGGGTGCTGTTTTTGATATATATCGGCTTGACTGGCTGGGGAGACCATGATTCGCTGTATAACACTACATCACAAAAGGATAAGCTGAAAGAGTACTCAGCCCACTTTCCCATTGTTGAAGTGGACTCGACTTTTTATGCTGTCCAGCCGCTTAGAAATGCAGAAAAATGGGTAAAAGAGACGCCGTCAGAATTTCAGTTCATTGTGAAAGCCTATCAGGGGATGACCGGGCATAGCCGCGGAGACATCCCGTTTGAAAACAAAGAGGCAATGTTTCAAGCATATCGGGATTCCTTGGCACCCTATCTGGAAGCTAACAAGCTGGGAATGGTGCTTCTGCAGTTTCCGCCATGGTTTGACTGCAGGAAAGAAAATGTAGACTATTTGCGTTACTGTAAAAAAAACTTGGCAGATTTGCCGCTTGCATTGGAATTCAGGCATCAGTCGTGGTTTTACCCGCAATACAAAGAGAGAACTCTTTCCTTTATGAAAGAAGAAGGCTGGATACATAGTATTTGTGATGAACCCCAGTCAGGAGAAGGATCTGTTCCAACGGTACTTCAAGCTACTCGGGAGGACATGACGTTGATCAGGTTTCACGGAAGGAATGTTCATGGCTGGCAGAAGCCCAATGGAGACAACTGGCGGGAGGTTCGCTACTTATACCGTTATAATGAGAAAGAGCTGTTGGAATGGAAAGAAAAGCTGCTTTCTTTAAAAGAACAAACAGAAGATATCTATATTGTATTCAATAATAATTCCGGCGGGGATGCAGCGGATAATGCAAAACAGTTTTTAGATTTGCTTGACATCCAGTATGAAAACCTTGCACCCAGACAACTGGACCTATTTTGAAATAGGCTGTTTTTAAACTTTGCTGCTATTTAAAAAGGCGGTATATTCATGATTTGGAGATGACAAGATGGAGTGGATACTTTTAGTGCTGATCGGCCTTTTTGCAGGTGCGCTTGGTTCATTGGTCGGCCTTGGCGGCGGCGTGATCATCGTCCCTGCATTGGTTTTCTTTGGGGGATATACAAGTCTCCTTGAGGATTTAGGCCCTCAGGTTGCTGTCGGTACTTCTTTGGTGATTATGATTTTTACCGGCCTTTCCTCAACTCTCTCTTATGTTAAGCATAAGACGGTTGATTACAAGAGCGGTTTGTTGTTTTTTGCCGGGGCAGGTCCGGGTTCCATCATTGGTGCCCTGGTAAATAAATCTTTTGATATGGATTCATTTAATATGTACTTCGGGGTTTTTATGATTATGGTTTCGGTCGTTTTGATGATCAGAAATAAGATCAAACCCATAGAGGCTTTCAAAGAGAGCAGATATCAAAGAAGCTTCACTGATTCACAAGGCAGATCTTATACATATGGTTTTCCTCCCATCCTGGGAGTGGCGATCGCTTTTATCGTGGGATTTACTTCAGGATTATTCGGAATCGGCGGCGGTTCGCTGATGGTGCCGGCGATGATATTGATTTTTCTTTTTCCACCGCATGTGGCAGTGGCAACGTCAATGTTCATGGTGTTTTTATCGGCATTGGTCAGTTCAGCGACACATATCTATTTAGATAATGTTAATTGGCTTTACGCTCTGGCGATCATTCCGGGTGCCTGGTTCGGAGCGAAAGCGGGTGCTTATTTAAACTCAAGGCTTCAATCCGCTGCCTTGGTTAACATTCTGAGAATTATCCTGGTATTGATCGGCATCAGGCTTGTTTATCAGGGGTTGACCGGTTGAAATTGATGCTAAGAATGAGGCGCTTGCGCTTTTAAAATGGAAGAAGGTGAAAGAGTGAAAGAAACAATGCATATTTATCATACGAATGACTTGCACAGCCACTTTGAAAACTGGCCAAGAATTCGGGATTTTCTTAAGGTAAGAAAGCAATGGCATCTTGATGAAAAGGATGAAGTTTTTTTATTTGATATAGGCGACCACGTTGACCGATGGCACCCATTTTCTGAAGGCACGCTGGGGAAAGGGAATGTGCAACTGCTGAATGAGGTCGGCTATGATGCCGTTACAATAGGCAATAACGAAGGTATTACGTTCTCCTACGATGAATTGAATGACTTATATGGAGAAGCGGGATTCGATATCCTGCTGGCAAACCTTTATACAGAGGAAGGAGAAATCCCATTATGGGCTAAGCCTCATCATATATATGTGACGAAAGCAGGCGTAAGGGTTGGAGTACTGGGATTAACAGCTCCTTTTACTCCTTTTTATAAACCGCTGGGGTGGAACATCGTATCTCCGATTGACCAGTTGGCTAAAAGCCTTGAAGAGCTTTCTGATAAGACGGATATGATTATCCTGCTTTCCCATCTTGGCATAAGGGATGATGAGTGGATAGCGGACCAATTTCCCAATGTGGACATTATCCTGGGTGCCCATACCCATCATATCTTTCATGAAGGCAAGGAGATGAACGGAACTTTGATGGGGGCTGCAGGGAAGCATGGCCACTATGTTGGGCATATCATTCTGGAGTTTGATACGGAAACAAAAACGGTTACTTCACGAAAGGCACAGCTTTATGAACAGGATCATCTTCCGGCTTCCCCAAATGAAGAGGAACAGATCCGGGGCTGGCACACCAAGGGGCGAGCCTTGTTAAATGAAACAGTTGCCGAACTAAATACGAGCTTGGAAGCGGATTGGTTTATGCCTTCAGCTCTGCCTCAAATTCTCTGTGATGGGCTGCTCGAATGGTGTAAGGAAGCGGACTGCGCTTTTATTAATTCCGGTTTGGTATTAGAAGGGTTAAAGGAAGGGCCGGTCACCCGCTTTGACTTGCATCGAATCCTGCCGCATCCCATCAATCCATGTGTCATTGAATTGAAAGGATCGGAATTAAAGGAAGTTATTAAAGCTACACGTGACGAAAAGCTGCACCATCTTCAGGTAAAAGGACTGGGATTCCGCGGGAAAGTGATGGGTGATTTTATCTACAGCAATATTTCTTTTGGAAAAGATGTTCAGCATATTTTTATAAACAATGCCGAGATTAATTCACAGCAGACTTATAAGCTGGCAACGACCGATATGTTTACATTCGGCCATTTCTTCCCGGAACTTCAACGGGCAGAAAAGCATTATTACATGCCTGAATTCCTGAGAGATGTGCTGTCCTGGAAGTTAAAGCACATTAAAGCCTGACACGCTGTCACCTCTTCTCCCTTCTTCTCATAAAATAGGAGTTGAAAGGAGAGGATTGACAGTGATGAATCTTTCCCCTGTGGAGATCGACGGCCACACTTTTCTTGCGGTTTCTGTCCAGCTTCCCAAAACCAATCTGCTTGTCGTAACCAGTGATAAAGGATATATAATGTGCGGTGCCCTGGATGTAGGTTTGCTGAACGCAAAGCTCAAAGACAGGAAGATTATCGCCGGCAGAGCAGTAGGAGTAAAAACAATAGAGCAGCTGATTGAAGCGCCGCTTGAATCTGTCACCCATGAAGCCGAACAAAGAGGCATTACCCCGGGGATGACCGGCAGAGACGCTCTGCTTAAAATGATATAAGGTAAAAGGCCTGGACATTGGTTCAGGCTTTTTTTGTTGGCTGGTGAAGGTCATTAAGGGATATGAAGGAGTAATTGGATTCGGATGGCAGAATCTAAGGAGGCAGCTGGTGGATAACCGGGGCCTAAAGACCATCTAAGGTTTATTAGAAAGTGCTGGGTGGTGGATAACTGTGGATATAGGCCATCTACGCAGCTTGAAAAAGAGGTAGCTGGTAGATAACCGGGGCCTAAAGACCATCTAGGGTTTATCAGAACGTGCCAGGTGTTGTATAACCGGTGGATATAGGCCATCTGCGCAACTTGAAAAAGAGGCAGCTGGTAGATAACCGGGGCCAAAAGACCATCTAGGGTTTATCAGAACGTGCCAGGTGTTGTATAACCGGTAGATAAAAGCCATCTACGGAGCTTGAAAAAGAGGCAGCTGGTAGATAACCGGGGCCAAAAGACCATCTAGGGTTTATCAGAACGTGTCAGGTGGTGTATAACCAGTGAATATAAGCCATCTACGCAGCTTGAAAAAGAGGCAGCTGGTAGATAACCGGGGCCAAAAGACCATCTAGGGTTTATCAGAACGTGCCAGGTGGTGTATAACCGGTGGATAAAAGTCATCTACGCAACTTGAAAAAGAGGCAGCTGGTAGATAACCGGGGCCAAAAGACCATCTAGGGTTTATCAAAACGTGTCAGGTGGTGTATAACCAGTGAATATAAGCCATCTATGCAGCTTGAAAAAGAGGCAGCTGGTAGATAACCGGGGCCTAAAGACCATCTAGGGTTTATCAGGATGTGCCAGGTGTTGTATAACCAGTGAATAAAAGCCATCTACGCAGCTTGAAAAAAGGCAGCTGGTGTATAACCGGTAATATAGACCATCTACGTAACCACAAAAAGAGCCAGCTGGTAGATAACGGAGAAATAAAGACCAATGTCTTAAGGGACAACCAGACATACAAAAAAACAAAATACAGCGAACTGGGAATAAAGAACCATTTTCGCTAATCAAAGTAAGAATGCACACAAAAACAAAATCAGTTCGGTTGAAAATACCTTTAAATGCTTTATAATGAAGATATTACTAAAAATTGTCGAAAAATGATGGGTCATGCATAGGAGAATTCGATGAGATTTATATCAACCAAAACTCTAAAACCAGGAATGACCATGGCTTCAACTGTCTATAATGGAAACGGCCAGGCACTGATTAAGTCAGGTGTCTCCGTGACCGGACGGATGATTCAAAGGCTGGTCGACTTAAATATCCAGTATGTTTATATTGAAGACAGCTTATCTGCCGGTATTGAAACATCGGATTCCATTCCTGCAAAAGTCAGGCAGGATGCTGTTAATAAAATCGATTCTACCTTTACTCATTTAGAAGGGAATTCTATAACCAATAACATTGTCGCTCTTGAGCAAAGTGCTGCAAGCTTCAAAGAGGTTGTTGATACGATTCTAAAAGAAATAAAAGGGAGCAACGATTTATTAACCTTGCTGACAGATGTGTTTACCTATGATTCTTATGTATTTCATCATTCCTTCAATGTCACTCTGTATACTTTGGCGATTGGCATTGAACTTGGGATGCCGCCTAAACAACTCGATATGCTTGGCCTTGGAGCCATCCTGCATGATATCGGAAAGATGAAAGTCCCGGAAGAGATATTGATGAAACCCGACAAGCTTACATATGATGAGTTCACGGAAGTTCAAAAGCATTCAGAGTATGGTTTTGATATACTCAGGCAGCTGCATAATGTTTCGCTGCTGGTTGCCCATTGCGCTTTTCAGCATCATGAGCGTCTGGATGGGTCCGGTTATCCGCGCGGACTAAAGGGAGACGAAATACACCCCTATGCCAAAATCATCGCAGTTGCCGATGTGTTTGATGCCTTGACTTCCAATAGAGTGTATCGCGAGGCTATGCTGCCGCACGAAGCTCTTGAAATCCTTTATGCAGGTTCCGGTACCCTTTTTGATTCTAACGTCATTCAGGCTTTCCGGAAGTCTGTGGCCATTTACCCGAACGGCATGGTTGTCGTCCTTAATGACGGCCGCAGAGGAATCGTTGAAAAACAAAATAAAAGTCTCACACACAGGCCGCTAATCCGTATCATTGCAGATAAGGAGGGGGACCTTGAACAGCCATATACTTTGGATTTGGCTGTCAGGCTTGATGTTCTCATTACTGATTTTGATCCGGAATATGAGGCAGGCCTGCTGGAAGTTAAATAAATTTTTTGCGTTAATCCTCTGCTTACAAGCATACATATAGCTTGTAAGGGGGGATTTTTTTGATTAAAAATAAAAAATATAAACCCCGAAGAGGACCATTGCCTTTTCGATATGTATTTTTATTAACATTTGTATTTTTTATGTTTTCCACTGCGGGAGGCTTGTGGATTATCAATGAAGGGTTAAAACCTACATTAGTCAGTTACGCTGAGACCCAGACCAGCAGAATCGGAACCTTGGTTATTAATAAAGCGGTCAGTAAAAAAATTGCAAATGTCATGGATATAAATGAAGTAACGCAGGAATCGGATTCGGCCGATGGTGACAGAGGATACAGGCAATTTAACACAGAAATCATCACCCGTGTCCAAAATGAGATTGTAAACCTTGTACAATTGAATTTGCAGGAGGCTGAAAGGGGAAATTTAAAAGACCTCGAATTCCTGACCGAAGTGGAAATAGAGAATGAAGCAGCAGAAGGAGACGAAGGGATCGTCTTCTCTGTTCCAATCGGGCAGGCAACGAATAATGCTCTTTTAGGTAACTTAGGGCCTAAAATTCCGGTGAGATTCAATGCTATCGGTGATGTGGAATCAGATGTCATAACGGAGGTTGAAGAGTTTGGAATTAATAATGCTCTTGTGAAGGTATACATTCACATCAAGGTTAATGTCCAAATCATTATTCCCTTCGCAACAAAAACGAAAACCATCGAACAGAATGTCCTTGTGGCAATGGGATTGATGGAAGGGGAAGTACCTCAATTTTTTAACAGCGGGGGTGATTCTGCTCCTTCGATTGAAGTACCTTTGAATTAGTTTGGACATAAATCCAGGAGAAGAAAAAAATTCTTCTTGTCATCCCCTTGCAATGCTGATATATTAATTTAGTAAATTGAATATTTACTACAATCATCTAAATCCGATGGGGTAGAGGCTGCACCTGTTCATTACTAAACCAAGTGAGGATGACAACTGTGATCTTGGTTGAAAGGGGATATGTGCCGAAGCAGATGAAGATTGGTCTGAATCTTTTCTGCTGGGGTTACCTTGAATAAGGGTAACACTGTCATTGTTTGGCTGTCGAAGCCATTATAATGGGGAGCTACAGATCGTGATGGAGAAATGACTATATTACAAAAGGTAATGATAGGATTCTCTATTGTTGCCTTTTTTATTTTCTTCTATCATTTTCGATTGTTCCCTCCCTGTCTTTATAGGAGGAGAAAAATGGAAAACACTATTTATTCTTTATTACCACCCCTTTTAGCCATCCTGATGGTTATCCTGACAAGAAGAGTGCTTTTGTCACTTGGGGTCGGCATTGTCACTGCGGCATTGCTTCTTGCAGAATTCTCTATTGGCGAAACGGTTTCAATCATCTGGGATGCATTTAAAGGCATCTTTGTCGATGGTGGGGAACTGAACACCTGGAACGTCTACATCATTTTATTTTTACTGCTTCTTGGAGTCATTACTGCTTTTGTCAACATTTCCGGTGGAAGCAGAGCGTTTGGCGAATGGGCAATGAAGCGTGTGAAAACAAGAGCCGGCGCACAGATTTTAACTGCAGTATTGGGAATTATTATTTTTATCGATGACTATTTTAATGCTTTGGCAGTCGGGCAGGTCTCAAGGCCGATAACAGACCGCCATAAAATTTCGCGTGCCAAACTGGCATATATCATCGACTCGACATCGGCACCGATTTGTGTGGTGTCACCCATTTCAAGCTGGGGAGCCTTTATCATTGCTCTTATCGGCGGAATTTTAGCGGACCATGCCATCACTGGCTATACGGCATTTTCTGCATTTATTCAAATTGTTCCTATGAATCTTTACGTATGGGCAGCAATCGGCCTTGTATTCATTACTTCTTACAGAGGGATCGACTTTGGGAAAATGCGCGAACACGAACAGCGCGCGATGACTACTGGAGAAGTTTATGACCCAAACAAGGAAATTCCCGGTGAACTTAAAAATGACCTGCCGGTTAGCGAAAAAGGGACAGTCGGAGACTTGATCTGGCCTATCGCTGCATTGGTCGCTGGAACTGTTGGGGCCATGCTTTGGACAGGATATAATGCACTCGAAGGAGATGCCTCACTTCTGGTCATCCTGGAAAATACAGATGTTGCCACTTCATTAGTGTATGGAGGATTGATCGGCCTTGCAGCGGCATTGATTTTCTTCTTCAGACAATATTCCTCTTCTTCAGCTATTGGAGGTAAAGCTCTGGCAGCCGGTTTTGCAGAAGGAATCAAATCCATGCTTCCAGCTGTATACATCCTCGTGTTTGCCTGGACGATCGTTACATTGATTGGTTCATTGCAAACGGGAGAATACCTGGCAGGACTTGTGGAACAGTCCAACCTTAACATCGGGCTGCTTCCGGTAATCCTGTTCCTTGTAGCAGGTGTTATGGCGTTCTCAACAGGAACTTCTTGGGGTTCATTCGGTATCCTGCTTCCAATTGCAGGGGAAATCGCTGCTGCTACAGACGTGAGCATCCTTCTTCCTGCTATGGCAGCTGTTCTTGCTGGATCTGTGTTCGGTGATCATTGTTCACCGATTTCCGATACAACGATTCTTTCATCGACAGGGGCAGGAAGCAACCATATCGACCACGTCATCACCCAGCTTCCTTATGCCATCACAGGAGCGGTTATCGCTTCGGTTGGTTTCCTGGCACTGGGACTGACTGGCAGCACGTTGGTTGGACTAGCTGTTACAATCATACTGCTTGTGCTGTTTGCTGTAATTGCGAAAAGAACTGTGAGTGCAACACATTAAATAGTATTAAGAGGAGAGACAACTTCGTTATGCGATGTTGTCTCTCTTTTTTTGGTGAAATCAGGAGAAAGACAAGCACATTTAATGATGTTTTTTGTGTTTTCAAGCCATATGCACAAAAGCCTTCTACAAATTCCTCATCACAAGTTATTTGTTATCTCGAAATAGCTTCCATGTGGTTTCGACCCTATCGGCATGCATGATTAAAAGCATCTGAAAAAATGATTTGCAAAAATCAAATAATACTTTGACATTCGTCCTAATACTAGCTATACTGATTTTAGATTATCTAAATAATCTGAAAATACTAAAGATTATTAAATTGTATTCAGGGGGGAGTTATCATGGAAAATCGTGCACAATGGGGTACGAGAGCCGGATTTATTCTGGCAGCGGTCGGTTCCGCAATCGGCCTCGGGAACATTTGGCGTTTCCCTGCAGTAGCTTATGAGAACGGCGGAGGGGCATTTTTCATTCCTTATTTATTTGCTTTGCTAACTGCGGGTATTCCACTTTTGGTCCTTGAGTTCACTCTTGGCCATAAGTACAGAGGTTCTGCACCGCTTTCATTTTTCAGAATGAGCAGAAAATCAGAATGGATCGGCTGGTGGGCAGTCTTTGTATCATTTGTCATCTCCACCTACTATGCAGTTATCATTGCGTGGGCAATGTCTTACAGTGTGTTTTCGTTCAACCTCAGCTGGGGAAGCGACACGGAAGGATTCCTTTTTGGCGATTACTTAAAACTAGCTGAAACACCGGGGACGACTGGAAGCCTGGTGCCGGGAGTATTCATTCCGTTAATTCTTGTTTGGGCCATTACACTTGGAGTCCTGTTCAAAGGGGTTAAAAAAGGAATCGAAGTGGCAAACAAAATTTTCATCCCTGCACTTGTGGTCTTGTTCCTGATCATTGTTGTCCGCGCTCTTACATTACCTGGGGCAATGGACGGTTTGGATGCATTCTTCAAGCCTAATTTTGATATGATTATGGAGCCAAGCGTATGGATGGCTGCTTATGGACAGATTTTCTTCAGCTTATCCATTGCATTCGCTATCATGATTACGTATTCAAGTTATCTTCCTAAGAAATCAGATATCACAAACAATGCCTTCATCACTGGATTCAGTAACTCCGGTTTTGAATTGCTTGCCGGTATCGGGGTATTCGCTGCTCTGGGCTTCATGGCCAACCAGCAGGGAATGACAGTGCAAGATGTAGTAAGCGGCGGTGTCGGACTTGCGTTCGTTGTATTCCCGCAAATCATCAACGAGTTCCCGGCACTTAACGGCCTGTTTGGATTCTTGTTCTTTGCATCACTTGTGTTAGCCGGATTATCTTCATTAATCTCTATCACAGAAACATATGTGGCAGGATTCTCGGAGAAATTTGGAATTTCCCGTAATAAAGCAATTGCTTTTGGAGGAGGAGCTTCAGCTCTTATCTCAATTCTTTTTGCTACACAAGGAGGGCTTTTCTTCCTGGATGCAGCAGATTACTTCATCAATCAGTTTGGTGTAGCTTTCGTAGGACTTGTGGAAGTTGTGGCCATTGCCTGGTTCCTTCGCAAGCTTAACAGCTTCCAGGAACATGCGAATATCGCTTCTGACATTCGTCTTGGCGGCTGGTGGAAAGTCTGCCTTGGTGTAATCACGCCAATCGTACTTGGCTACATGATGTTTGGTTTGTTCAAGCAGAACCTTCTTCAAGAGTTTGATACAGAGACAGGAAACTACGAAGGGTATTCAGATATGTTTATCCTGTTTGGTGGATGGTTTGTAGCAGGTTTTGCACTCCTTGCGGGTGTAGGGTTGATGTTCAAACGCTGGCATGCTAAAACTGAAGCTGAGAGCTACAAGGAGGTAAGCTAATATGTCAGGAAGCGCAATTTTTATGATGATTGTCGGTATGCTGATTATTTGGGGCGGCTTGGCTGGAAGCATTCTTAATGCGGTGAAAAAATCAAAATAACAGACAGAGAGCTCCGGGATACCCGGGGCTCTTTTTTAGATTATTTATTCTCGTTTGTTGTTATCATTCTTGAGCCTGATATAAAAACGTTGATCTCGGCCAGCCGCTGCTCAAGAAAGACTACCGCTTCTTCTGCCTCTCCTGTCTTTCCCACACTCTCAGGTATGGATACGGATCAAAAGACCACTCTGTATATCCATTGTCCTTGTACATTCCATAATGAAGGTGAGGAGGGAACTTCCCTGAAGTACCCGGAGGACCGTAGCCTGAGCTGCCGACTCCGCCGATCAGCATGCCGGGTTCTACGGCTTGCCCGACCTGGATGTCTTTTGCAAATCCGCTTAAATGAGCAAAGTAGTGATAGGTATTATTGATGTCACGGATTCCGATCCGCCACCCGCCAAACCGATTCCAGCCTTTCATCTCAATTATGCCGTAACAAGTAGACCGGACGGGAACGCCATAGTCGGCGAATAAATCGGTCCCTTCGTGTATCCTTCTGCCGCCCCACCCACGGGCATCTCCCCAAGTGTTTTTGTAGCTGTAGTTAAACCGTAAAGGAAGTGGAAATGCTTTTCCGCCTAAATCAAGATGGCCATAAGTTTTATACAGCTTGGCTTTTCCCATGATGATGCTGACGGTTTTATCTCGCTTATAGTAATTCCACAGGGCGATCTTAAAATTATCCTCATCGATCCCATAATCTAATATATAACCGGCAAAAGCAGCCAATATATCTTCATCGTTGGTGTGGTCGGCAATTCCATCGCCATTCCCGTCTTTCCCGATTCCATCGAAAAAGGTGATGGTCTTTGGATTCTGATCCTCGGTGTTTGGATTGAGAGGACCAGCCCATTCTGATGGGGGAAAATATATTGAAATAGGATTTTCGGGCTTCGGCAAATCTTTTCTGGAAAAGCGCAGACTGCGTTCATATTGATCGACTGCAGCAAGGTAATACCAGGGAATCTGGGTTGCAGCTTCCATCTTTCTGAACAGTTCCATTCTTTCCGGCAAGTGTTCTTCCTCTCCGGCTGCCTGAACATCTATAGTGAAGGATGCTATAAAAAAGCTGCATATAATAAGAGCGATGATTTTTTTATACAAAGTCGTTTCCACCTTTCCTTAAAGTCCTACCATTATTGTGTTACAGTCTTACGTTTTCATAAATATCAATTACTGGTAATCCTCATATTGAAGGCTTGTCTAAAGAATTTTAGTGTGATAAAGTGTCTAAGGAACGCGTTATTTTACTTTTTGATATTTTTTTACATATATAAAGCGTTGTTGATAAATAGCGTTTTACTCTGTTTGCTTTAGACAGTGACTTCATTGAATGGAGATGAAATTATGAGTAAAAAAGAAGAACATATCCGCAAACCCGATTGGCTTAAAATCAAGCTGAATACGAACGATAATTATATGGGCCTTAAGAAAATGATGCGTGAAAAGAATCTTCATACGGTTTGTGAAGAAGCACGGTGCCCTAATATCCATGAGTGCTGGGGAACAAGGCGTACGGCAACTTTCATGATCCTTGGGGATGTCTGTACACGTGCATGCCGTTTCTGTGCTGTTAAAACAGGTCTTCCGAATGAGTTGGATTTGCAGGAACCGGAACGTGTTGCTGATTCTGTTCAGTTAATGAACCTTAAGCATGTCGTTGTTACGGCGGTAGCCCGCGACGATCTGAAAGACGGAGGTTCTGCTGTATTTGCCGAAACGGTAAGAGCGATCCGCAGAAAAAATCCATTTACGACAATTGAAGTACTTCCATCCGATATGGGCGGTGTGTTCGACAATATTAAGACATTGATGGACTCAAAACCGGATATCATGAACTATAACATCGAAACGGTTCGCCGCCTGACTCCAAGAGTTAGAGCGCGTGCAACCTATGAGCGTACGCTGGAATTCCTGGCTCGTGCGAAAGAACTTCAGCCTGAAATCCCAACGAAATCAAGCATCATGGTCGGCCTTGGTGAAACAAAGGAAGAAATCATCGAAACAATGGATGATCTGAGAGCCAGCAACGTGGATATCATGGCGATAGGCCAATATTTGCAGCCGACAAAGAAACATTTGAAGGTACAGAAGTATTACCATCCGGATGAGTTCGCCGAGCTTCGCAAAATTGCGATTGAAAAAGGCTTCAGCCACTGTGAAGCAGGTCCTCTTGTACGTTCTTCTTACCATGCTGATGAGCAAGTTAATGCCGCTGCTAAAGCCAAGCAGGAAATGGGAGAGGCAGAAGCCCAAAAGGCATAAATTTAACAAAGGACTGACCCGCTATGAGGGATCAGTCCTTTTTCATTAATCAGTCAGGCTATCTTGATCGGTATTATCATATCGTTTTTGTCTGTCACGTTTAATTCGGTGTACGTCATCCTCATTCATGTCATTCATTTCATCATTCATTACACCATTTGGGTCTTCACCCTCATCAATTCTGCGTCCCTGGGGTGAGGCTTGCAGCATCTGGTTGATGGTATCATCAATGGCCGTGTTTACATTGGCCATGTCTGTATCCATGGAAGCGAGGTTCTCGACATTTTGCATTAAGTTAGCGTCATCCGTGACATAAACGTGGTACCAGCGCGGCACGACAGACAAGGCTGTTTTTTTGACCTGATCGGCAACTTCAAAACGCAGGTCTTTATCTTTTGCATCCGTTTTATAGGATACGAGTACTTCTTCATCCGTCACAAGCGTAGCAGCATCCTGTACCTTTGGAAGCGTGACACTCATTCTGCTGATGGAGTCCGCTACTTTTTCGCGGTCAATCGTATACATGTCGTCTGTTGATATTGTTCTTCCTGCGATAGGGCTTTTCTGCTGGCGAACGTAACCAAACTGTTCTCCTCGGGCGTGTTCATTGTCTGCTACTTTATTGAAGATATCTTCATCTTCAGTGACGTTAATCGTGTTGCCGTTATCATGAAAAATCTCATCGCCATCTGAGGCAAGATCATCGGCACATCCCGCTCCCAGAAGCGAAAAACTGATTACTCCTGCGGCTAGCATTTTTTTCTTCAATTAAAACACCTCCTCATTTGTTATGATGACCCTGATAAATGTATTTTTCTCTTAGTAATTAATGGACAATCAGTTATAATTTAATTAAGTGATTTTTTATCATCGGAAAAGATGTAATGTGGAAAGTAGGTGAAGGAACATGGTGTGCATCAATAATGTGTGTTACGAAGTAGTGGAAGAGTTCCGTGACGGCTTCAATGAAGAGGCTTTCCGAACCCGATACAGTGAAATTCTGAACAAGTATGATTATATTCTTGGTGACTGGGGCTATGGCCAGCTCCGTCTGAAAGGCTTCTTTGATGATCAAAATCAAAAAGCGACATTTGATACCAAGATCACGACAATTAAGGATTACTTATACGAATACTGTAACTTTGGCTGTCCATACTTTATCGTCAAGAAAACGAAACAGTGACTTTAATGCTTTAACGTGTTAAGAGGGACTGTCCCTTTTAGTGCTTTAAAGTGATAAAGCCGGCGCTGCCCAATAGGGGGTGCCGGCTTTTGTTTATTTATTTTCTGTATAAGGTGGCTCTTCGTTACGGTCAGGGTCGGCATGGACAGGGTGGGAGCCCGGGTCCTGCCTTGGTATATCCTGATGGAGCGACTTGAATTCATAGTTGAACGCGCTGTAGTAACGCTGGCCCTCACGCCAAGGTGTTGACTTGTTTTCTACAGGAGTATATTTACCCCTCGGAGCGCCATAAGGACCCTCCGGAGTTTGTTCAGGTACGATGAAATTTCGCTGTGTTTCCACATTTGAAAAGTCACTATACACTTCTTCTTCTTTATCGAGAGTGCGATCTTTTTTGTTGAAAAACATATTGCCACCTCCGATTGTCTTTAGTATATGGAGGTGGCGGGATATCATGCAGGACGACGAAGGAAGAAGAATTTTGAAGGAATATGTTACACTATAAGTTGAAAACTAGACATAAGAGACGAGGTGCTGCAGATGTATTTTGTTGACCGTGAAAAAATTGAAGAGATTCTGAAATATATGGAAAAACAGCTTCACCTATTTCAAGAAAAGGACAGCTGGAAGACTGATGTTGAAATGCTCGCTTTGGAGCGGGTTTGCCATACAGTGATTGAATCGATCCTCGATACAGGGAACGCAATGATTGATGGTTTCATTATGAGGGACCCGGGAAGTTATGAGGATATTATTGATATTTTACTGGATGAAAAGGTCATTACAAAGGAAATGGAAGTCAGCCTGAAGAATGTTATTTCCTACCGTAAAATGGTTGTCCAGGAATATACACAAATCAATCATGAGGCAGTGGCAAAAAGCATGAGCGAAAATATCGAATCACTGCGCCTGTTTCCGGTATATGTGAGAAATTACCTGACGAATGAGCTGGGCCCGGTTTCAGCTTTTAAAAACTAACATAACAGACATACTTGAATTGCTGGAGGTTACCATGAAAGATTATCAAGGATACTTAATCGATCTCGATGGGACGATGTACAAAGGGAAAGAGAAAATAGAGGAAGCTGGTGATTTTGTAAACCGCTTGATTGAAAAAGGGCTGCCATACCTTTTTGTCACAAATAATTCATCCAGGACACCTGAGCAGGTTTCAGCAAAATTAAGGGACTTTGATATTCCGGCTGAGCCTCATCAGGTATTTACCACTTCCATGGCCACAGCAAGTTTTATAGCCGAAAAGAAAAAGAATGCCACCGCCTATGTAATCGGAGAAGAAGGAATCCGTTCTGCATTGGAAGAAAAAGGTCTTCGAATTGTTGAGGAAAAACCTGACTTTGTGATTGTCGGCATCGACCGGTCGATTAATTATGAGAAGCTGGCACTGGCATGCCTTGGGGTCAGAAATGGTGCAACCTTCATTTCAACGAATGGAGATATTGCCATCCCGACAGAGAGGGGGCTGCTTCCAGGCAACGGTTCACTGACGTCTGTCATCACCGTATCTACCCAGACACAGCCCATCTTTATTGGAAAGCCTGAATCCATCATCATGGAACAGGCCCAGGAAGTGCTCGGTGTGCCAAAAGAGAAAACACTCATGGTCGGCGACAACTATGATACGGACATACTTGCGGGTATCAATGCCGGACTGGATACATTGCTTGTCCATACAGGTGTGACAACGAAAGAAATCCTTCGTGAAAAAGAAATACAGCCGACATATACGATCAACTCGCTTGATGAGTGGGATATATAATCCAAAAAAGAGGTTGGGACAAAACAATAATAAAAGGCTCTTTTCGCAATGATTGTGGCTGTTTAAAAGTAATGGCTTTCCGCTCCAGCCGTACGACTCCGCGGGGCGGGCGGTGAGCCTCCTCGGCTTTGCCTGCGGGGTCTCACCTGTCCCGCTAGTCCCGCAGGAGGTCGCACGACTTCCGCTCCAAGCCTCCTACGTAAAAGGGTATGGGGTAAAATAGCATTTAAAGTTACACTCTTTTAAAAAGAGCCTGATAAAATGAATAAAACCTTATGAAGTCAAGTAAATAATCTTGAACTCATACGGTTTTATTTTCGTTATTTCACCTTAAATTAAATAGTTTTCAACTTATGTCCCGTCCTCTTTTAATCTGTTTCCTCATAACGATGAGCCAGCCTTGATGAAGCCGCCGCAGCGATTGCGCCGACAATATCATCCAGGAAGGTATGGCACTTATCTGATGATTTATCATTCAATTTTTCCAGGATGCCCGGCTTTTGTTTATCGATATATCCATAGTTAGTAAACCCGATTGAACCATATACATTGACGATGGAAAATGCCAGGATTTCATCTACTCCGTACAATCCTTCATCCACTTCAATAATTGATTGAAGAGGTTCTTCAAGCATTCCTTTTTCAGCAAGCCGGTCTAACTGGATTCCGGTCAGGATCGCATTTTGCACTTCGCGTTTTGATAGTACCCGTTCAATGTTGTTGCGGCACTCTTCCAACTCCAGGTTTGGATGATACTTCTTCTGGAGGAACAAGACAAGCTCTGCGATATCATCAATTTCAACTCCACGTTCATGAAGCCATCTGCGAGCAGTTTCTTCGGATAATTTTCTTGAAGCTTTATCTTTCATCTCAGTCACCTTTTCCTGTAATTTTTTTTGCGTCTGCCGGTGAACCAGTATTCTTTCATTAGACCCGTCCCATTCACTTATCTATTATTGCCACCGGCCGGTAAGTATAGTAATGAATCCCCAAAAAAGTGTGGTATTTAAGTGTGTACTTATAGATATATGTTTGCGGGTGCCCTTTTAGAAGTTATATTCTCTTTTTGTCCCCAAACCGTTTTCTTATTCATGAATGCTCCTTTTTCTTACATATACTTGATGTAAAAGGACGTTCGGGAGGAGAAGCAGGATGGAAGATATTCTGACAAAGCATTATGGATTGCAGCCGGAGAGGTCGTTTAAGGATGGCAGAGAAGAGAGATATATGGCAGATGGGTCAATATATACTATTGTCAATGTTACGAACATGGAACAGGAGAATCTTGTCGAGCTGTATAAAATTACAGAGCATATGAAAAAGTACGGAGACCGCTATGTTTCCTCATTTGTTCCTACAAAAGAAGGCAGATTTCTTGTCTCGGAAAATGAGCAGGATTATACTGTGCTCAAAAATGAAAACCACAGGAGCAGCAATGGCGCAAAGGTGGGAAGGAAGCTGGGAAAATTCCACCAGCGCGGCCGGGCGGTTGAGGAAAAGATCACGAACATCAGCAGAATCGGGCAGTGGAAAACTCTTTGGGAAAAAAGAATAGAGCAAATGGAAAAAGCTTATCAAGGGGTGTTGCAAAACCATCCAGGTGATGAATTTGAACGGATTTTCATTGACAGCTGTCCATACTATATAGGCATGGCGGAAAATGCTGTTCAATATCTTGTAGATACGGAAATGGATGATAATCCTGTTTACACGGATGCGGGAACCGTTTGTCATGAGAGGTTTTTAGATGGAGTCTGGGGAAATGAAGTCAGCATTCATAATCCATTTGACTGGGTATTCGATCACTGTGGCAGGGACATTGCTGAACATGTCCGCGAACGATATTTTAAAAGGCAAAATACTCATCAGCCGGAAATTCTTCAATTTCTTCGTGAATATCAATCCGTCACGCCGCTGTCTTCTTTTTCATGGAGATTGGTTTACGCAAGGCTGTTGTTTCCGCTTCATTACTTTGAAGTCATTGAAAACTATTACCTCTCAGATTCAGAGGGACAGCATTTCAGGCTGGGCGAACAACTGCAGAGCCATCTTAACACAACCCGCCAATATGAAAGGTTTCTGGGAGGCTTTTATCAGATGGCGGAAGTGCCGGTAAAGAAATATTCCATTCCCGGAGTAGCCTGGCTGTTTTGATTCTAGCTGCTTTGCATCAATCCCTGATATTGCTAAAATAGAAAAAAGTAAGCAGAAAGCAGGGATTGGATTAATGAAACCATATATTTATGTCACAAGGAAATTGCCTGAAGAGGTTTTAGCACCCCTTCAGGATACATATGAAGTGGAAATGTGGGAGGATGAAAATAATTCTGTACCTCGCGAGACATTGCTGGCTAACGCTGAAAAAGCTGCAGGAATACTGTCCATGCTGTCTGACCCGATCGACAGGGAATTGTTTGAACAATCGCCACATTTAAAGGTTGTTGCAAACCTTGCAGTCGGATTTGACAATATCGATGTGGCAGCCGCAACAGAAAAAGGGATAGCTGTCTGCAACACACCGGATGTCCTGACCGATACAACCGCAGACCTTACGTTCGGCCTGATGATGGCAACGGCACGCCGGTTGATAGAAGCGGATGCCTATATTAGAGAAGGAAAGTGGAAGAGCTGGTCTCCTTTGTTGATGGCAGGGAGTGATATCCATCATAAGACTGTTGGAATTATCGGCATGGGAAGCATCGGAGAAGCTTTTGCGAGACGAGCTAAAGGATTTGACATGAATATTCTCTACCATAACCGTTCCAGGAAACCAAATGCAGAAGAGGCGTTAGGGGCAGAATACGCGAGCCTGGAACAACTCCTGGTGAATTCCGATTATGTCGTCTGTCTCGCACCGTTGACACCGGAAACGAAGGGTCTTTTCCAAAAGGAGCAATTTGATATGATGAAATCCTCCGCCATTTTCATTAATGCCGCCAGGGGACCGATCGTCAATGAAGGTGCTTTGTACGAAGCGCTGGTAAATAGGGAAATCGCAGCAGCTGGTCTCGATGTTTTTGAAAAAGAACCAATCGATGAGAGACACCCATTGTTGTCATTGAAAAATGTGGTCGCCCTTCCTCATATCGGCAGTTCCTCCGTGGAAACAAGAATGGAAATGATGGAACTGTGTGTGAGCAATATCAAATCAGTCCTGGAAGGCAGCAAGCCGAAAACACTTGTCAATAAAGAAGTTGAACAATAAAAAAGGATGACCTGCCTGTGCGGGTCATCCTTTAATCATTAAAATACTTGTTCTACTTCTACAATCCCTGGAACTTCTTCCAAAAGTGCACGTTCAATACCGGCTTTCAACGTAATCGTTGAGCTCGGGCAGCTTCCGCAAGCGCCAAGAAGACGAAGCTTTACAATGCCATCCTCGACATCGACCAATTCACAGTCCCCGCCGTCACGAAGCAAGAAGGG
Organism: Bacillus sp. AK031; assembly: GCF_053903065.1. Lineage (NCBI taxonomy): Bacteria > Bacillati > Bacillota > Bacilli > Caryophanales > Bacillaceae > Bacillus > Bacillus sp. AK031. The sequence goes on from NZ_CP096424.1 coordinate 709,821, forward strand.
ACGCAATTTATCTAACACCTCTTGTACTTGAGGTACTAATTCTTGTTGTGTCATGTAAAATCGACTCCTTTCCTTACTCTCTATTATAATAATATATGAGGAAAAAATCTATTGGTTGAACCAATTTTACGTGTTAAATTTTCCCTTGTGAAATAATCATGAAAGCGGTGTATCATGAAGGTGGAAAGAAAATTTTAGGCACCTGACAGTTTTGCAAAAATCGAAAGTTTTGTAAAATAGGAGATAGGAAGATAAAGGGGTGGAGAAATGGAAAGAAAAGAAGTGGAAATCATCGTTTATGGAGCAGAGACCGTCTGTGCAAGCTGTGTCAACCTGCCGACATCCAAGGAAACATATGAGTGGCTGGATGCAGCAATAGCGAGGAAGTTCCCTGAACAAACATTTACAATCAAGTATGTCGATATATATAACCCGCCGGCTGAACAGGATCTGCAGGAGTTCGCATCCCGTGTCATAGAAGAAGACATGTTCTATCCTGTCGTCTCCATTTATGGAAAAGTAGTTGGAGAAGGAAATCCAAAGCTGAAAACTGTTTTCTCCGAGCTTGAAAAATACGGTTATCAAGCAGGATAAGAAATCCCCGTACGCCTGAGTTGGTGTGCGGGGATTTTTTAAAAAAAAGGAGAGAATGCTCATAAAAATGAAATTTGGCTCATAAATTCAAAATTATGCTCATAAAAAAGATTTTTGGCTCATATATGAAAAATTTGGCTCATAAAAGCTGAATCTGGCTCATAAGTGAGATTTTACTGGATTGGATCCCCTCTATTGATTGCGATTTCGTCTAATTTGACATAATTTCATCAAGTCCGCATCCGGTTACACTCAGGATACAAAAAAACAACGGCACCAGGGCCGTTGTTTTTTCAATTTCATCATCCGTTATGGTATTTATACATCCAAAGTACGCCGGATTTAAGCAATCTTGCCACACGCCCGGTAATGGAACGTTCGTTTACTAATCCGAATCCATGTTTTTTCCCGAGTGATCCAAGGATGCCTTTCAATTTAATGCGTGGCAGTTCTTCCGGAAGCTCTTCGCCTTTCCATCGCTTCAGTAGAACCTGGACAATCTGCTCAGCTTGTCCCTCAGCCAGTTGTGCACTCGGTGCCTGAGGAAGGGCAGCGCAATCCCCGACTACATAGACGTTTTCGTCGGTTGGAAGGTTGTGATACTTTGTCAGCACTACTCTTCCTTGCTTATCTTTTTCCACATCCCATTCACGTACGATGCGAACCGGCTGGATTCCTGCCGTCCAGACAATGGCATCACAATGGATGCTTTCTTCGTGGTTAAAAAGAGTATTTGGTTCAACCTTTGTAATGCTCGAATTATTGACGATGTCCACATTGTTCTCTTCAAACCACTTGTGGACATAAGAACTTAATCTTTCCGGGAAAGTCCCCAGGATGCGGGAGCCGCGGTCGAAAAGCTTAATGTTTAAATCTGTCCGGCTCTCTCTAAGCTCACTGGCAAGCTCAATCCCGCTCAAACCAGCACCGACTATTCCGACTACAGAGCCGGCCGGTAAATTACAAAGGGCTTCGTACGTTTTGCGGGACTTCTCGATCGATTGAATGCTGTAAGTGAATTCATCTGCACCCGGCACTCCATGGTATTTGTCTTCACAGCCAAGGCCGATGACGAGATCATCATAGCTTACCGTCTCCCCGCCGTTTAAGTGAACAAGTTTATTGGAAGAATCTATTTCCGTAACTTCCCCATACTTAACCGAAAGCCGGGAATGCTCTGGAAAGTCAACGCGCACATGCTGATCGGAAATCGTTCCGGCAGCCAATGCATAATATTCAGTCTTTAAACAATGATAAGGAACCCGGTCAATCAGGGTGATGGATACATCTTCAGGAAGCTGGTTGGGCAGCAGGCGAAGCAGCACCCGCATGTTACCATAGCCGCCACCGAGCAGGACTAAATTTTTCATAAAGTAATTTCCCCTTTTTGCACTTTAATAATGAACTCATTTTCGTCTTCACTATGCAGAAAGCCCTGCTGATAGAATGCGGGGAGATGCAAAGCTTACGAAATGAGGGACAGGTTAGGTAAGCACTTTCAATAATAGACATTTATTTTTATTTATATAGTTAATAACAAAACGTAATCATTAAAAAGTATATCGAAATAATAGCTTTTTCACAACTGAATAAGACAAATTATTCACAATGGAACAGGGCTTTTACCTATTAAAGTGAATTTATGAATGTATTGGAGCAGAAGGCCCGCGCCTTGTCTGGAGATTTGTGGAATATTAGGGTTCAGGATAGGGATCGTTCCTCTGGAAAGAATCCTTCTGTTCGAGGAAGTCACTATCCGCTCCCGGGCAGGGAAAAAAGCAGCCCCAAACTCTTTTATCTATACGACTCTTTTAGTGCACTATTCGTTGACGTTATCGGGGAAAAAAGGTAGCATAAGCATGTAGTATTAGCGAGGTGAAGAAAGTGAAACCTATCATTGAGTTTTGCATTAGCAATCTTGCAAGCGGGTCGCAAAAAGCGCTGGAAGCATTGGAAAGAGACCCGAATCTTGATGTAGTCGAATACGGCTGTCTTGGATACTGTGGAAAGTGTGCTTCATCCTTTTTCGCTCTCGTTAATGGAGATGTCGTGCAGGGAAACAGTCCGGATGAGCTTGTGGAAAATATCTATCAATTTTTAGAAGAGAATCCAATGTTTTAACAATAAATCCATTCAACTTGAACAGGCAGAGAAGAAAGCTTCTTTCGCCTGTTTTTTTATTTTTATGCTCTGTTAGTTGATGATGTTGTTATTCCACTTAAAATGCGGAACATCTTATTTATTAACTGCATTAGTTTTGTGCCTACTTTTGTTATTAGTGAATTGGTTTTCTTGGAGCTTATTATTGAAGTAGAAGTTTTTCATTTCTAAATCTTAATCTTTCAGTAAAATATTGAAACAACAGCTGATTGGAGCGGAAGGTGTACGACCTCCTGCGGGACTAGCGGGACAGGTGTGACCAAGGTTACGTACCCACTGGAACGTAACCCCGCAGGCGCAGCCGAGGAGGCTCACCGCCCGCCCCGCGGAGTCGTACACCTGGAGCGGAAATCATGCAGGACCACCTCCAATGGATCCATTTAAACTGAATAACAACATCATTAACTAACAAAACCATTTTTAAAAAATAAATTTGGGAGGAATTTGATATGTCATTTTTCACAGGGCTTTTACAGACAAACTTATATGTAAGGAACATCAATGAAGCAGCAAAATGGTATGTGGATACTTTGAGGTTGAATGTTGCAGCGGATTATGGAACGACGGTTGTTTTGGCCTTTGGGGAGTCTCCTACTTATGATGAAGGAAATGGCGGAAGTCCTGTACTCTGCCTGATAGAAAACAATGAGCTTGCTGGAGGACATAACACAACCCATCCGGTACTCGGCATCTCCGGGGAGTACTGTCAGGATCTATACGGGGTTCTTAAAACTCAAGGGGCAGAGGTAGAGGAAAATCCTTCACACAAAGGTCACTTCAAATTTTTTGACCCTGACGGTAACATGCTGGAAGCTTATTGTCCCGGAATTTATGATTGAATTATAAAAAGCTGGATTGCTCCAGCTTTTTTTACTTAGCATTCTTATAATCTTCCCGGAGGTCTTCCCAGCGGTTCCTAGCCATTTCTATGATTCTTGGTTCTTTGGCATGTTTTTGCAGCCGAAGGACTTTTGAAAAATAGATCGATGCCTGTGAGTAATTTCCAAGGCGGTAATACAGCTCTGCTATCACGTAGAGCAGACGGGCATTGGACATTTGCGTATCTATAAAGTCTTCATTACTGTATGATGAGCAATAAGCTTCTACTGCAAGGTTCATGAAGCGAAACTCCTGTTCAGCATTGGAGATTGACCGGTACAGCCAAGCTGTTCTCAAGTATAAGCCGGCTTTTACAATCGACTTTTCTCTTTTTATGTTGGCGCTTAAAATCGCGAGTTTATATGTCTTAATACCTTCATCAATGGTTCGGTAACCGCCAAGGTCCTGTTTGCTCCAATGATTTGTTATGTGTTCCCTGATTTCATTTCTAATGACCGGAACGATATGCTTGGAAAAACTGTCGGTAAAAGAGAAACCGCAATGAGGACACACATTTACATTATATAGAAGCGGATTCAATTCAGCTGATTGATAATCTGGACAAAAATCGGTGTCAAGCTGATGATATTTAATGAACCTGGAGCGGATTTTTGTTGTCTTGAATCCTTTTTGACATGAATAGCATGTCAAATTGCGGTGATAAAAAGGAGTAACCTCTGCCATGTATATTCACTCCGATTCTTATAGGTAATTATGCTTATATTATACATCAAAATAGTTTAAAAGCACTATATAAATTTCCATTTTTTATAAAATGTTCTTATTATGTTCATATTGCAGATTGGTTGAGGATAGGGCGAAAAAAGTATATACTGTACACTAAATAGACATAAACTATAGTGAGAAGATAGATGTTTAAAGGTAAAGCGGAGGTGAGAAACATGGAAGAAGTAGTCATCATTACAGAAGCAGCAGCCCTGCAAATCAAGGATATGATGAAGCAGAATGAGGAAGAAGGTGCATTCATTCGTGTATCCATTAAAGGCGGCGGATGCAGCGGTCTCTCTTACGGCATGGGATTCGAACATGAAGCAGGGGAAGATGACATGCAGCTTGAACTGCACGGAATCAAAGTGGTTGTCGACAAAAAAGATGCCCCAATCCTTAACGGTACCAAAATCGATTACAAGCAATCGATGATGGGCGGCGGCTTCACCATCGATAATCCCAATGCAATCGCGAATTGCGGATGTGGATCCTCGTTCAGAACTGCTAAGGTTGCAGGTACGCCTGAGAATTGTTAATCGATAATGAAGTATCAACCTTTTGGAGTCAGTTGAGACTGATTCCGAAAGGTTTTTTTGTTTGTCAAAATGAGGACAGGCATCAATAAAACCAGCTGACCTGCAAATCAGATCAGCTGGTTCCCATATATTCAAACACTCTTAAGTGCTTCATCAATAGGCGTATCGCCATTGAGGATTTCAAATGTTTTGTGATAGGTTTCCGGCATGGTAAGGCAGGCAGTCAGTACTTCAGCCACGTCTTCCCGTGTAATGCTGCCGCTCTTATCTTCAATGGAAGAAGACGCAATGATTTTTCCGGCAGGATCACCATCGACAAGAGCTCCCGGACGGACAATCGTATAGTTCAATCCGCTTTCAACCAGGTGCTGGTCCGCTTTTCCTTTTGCTTCAAGGTAGTGCTGCAGGCCGTGGGGACCCATTGAAGGCTGGTTCGCTCCCATGGAACTTAACATGATGAAGCGGTCCAAGCCTTTTTCTTTTGCATAATTGATAGCTTTGATGGCTCCCTGTTCATCGACTGCGGTTGTCTTATCCTCACCTGTAGAGCCTCCGGAGCCTGCTGCAAAGATGACGGCATTAACTTCATCAAACACATAAGAAAAATCCTCTTCCAGATCGCCTACAAGCGGCTTTGCCCCCAGCTCTTCCATGGTATCGATCTGCTCCGCTTTGCGGATCATCGCCTTGGCGAAATGCTGGTTGCTGTTTACTAATGAGGAAATGGTCAGTTTTCCAGTTTTTCCGTTGGCGCCTATTACTAATACGTTCATGAGAATCATCCTCTTAATTAAAGATTTCTTAGTATTTTTCTCTACCCGTACAGGCTGTCGTTAAACTATGTCTCTAAGCACTCTGTTAGAATTGCTCCGCTGAAAAATTTTATTCTGGGGGAACGCATACAAAAAAACAGCCGGTACCGAGAACATGAAGTGTCTGCGGTACCGGGCTGATATTAGGAAAGATTTAGCTGAACAGTGAAGTACTGTGCAGCGGCTGAACGCGGGCATCAGGATCCATGTATGCCTTTGCGTTATTGACAGCAGTCGGTGCCTCACCAAATCCGCTGGCAATCAATTTAACTTTTCCTTCATAAGTTGAAACATCTCCGGCTGCGTAAATTCCAGGAATGTTTGTTTCCATTTTGGAGTTCACGACAATCGAGTTTTTCTCAATGTTAAGTCCCCAGTCTTTGATCGGGCCAAGAGAGGATACGAAACCGAAGTTTACGATCAGTTCATCAAGGTCTAAGGCCTCTTTAGCCTCTCCGCGAACTTCTTCCAACACCAATTGGTTCACTTGTTCTCCGTCGCCAATCACTTCAGTTGGAACGAAAGGTGTTTTGATCTCAACGGATGAATTGTGCAGCTCATCTACACTATGCTCATGGGCGCGGAACTTATCGCGTCTGTGAACAAGCGTTACTTTTTCAGCAATCGGCTCAAGCATTAATGCCCAGTCGACTGCAGAGTCCCCGCCGCCGCAGATAACAACTTTTTTGCCAGCGAAATATTGCATATCATCTATGAAATAATGAAGATTTTTTCCTTCATATGTAGAAGCACCTTCTAGATCAAGTCTTCTTGGCTGGAATGCACCGTTTCCGGCTGTAATAATAATGGTTTTGGAATAGTGGACTTCTTTATCTGTCGTCATCTTAAAGACGCCGTCAGCTTGCTTCTCAACATTTTCCACCGCTTGCTCAAGGCAGATAGTAGGTTCAAACTGATTCATTTGTGCTTTTAAGTTATTGACAAGATCTTGCGCTTTCACCTTTGGAAAGCCGGCCACGTCATAAATATATTTTTCAGGGTATAATGTGGACAGTTGTCCGCCAAGCTGCGGCAAGCTTTCAATGATTTTGACGCTGGCTTTTCTCATCCCTCCGTAGAAAGCAGTGAACAGGCCGGTCGGGCCTCCACCGATAATTGTAATATCATATACTTTTTGATCCTCTTTCAAATGATATCCCTCCATTTTGTTTTGCACTATAGTTTCTATTCTACCATATGAGTTCACTACTTCACAAAATATGTATCAAGATTTTGAATAGTCAGTCTTCTTTGGAATCGCTTCCAATCTGATTAGGAAGATACTTGTAGCTTTTTTAGTTTTTTAGTCTTTTTTCAAAATTTTCTTAAGTTTTATTCTTTAAGGATATATCTTGAAAAACAAAAGTAAAAAGAATAATATGTAATGTAGGGCATAATGTTAAGATTTTATGACATTTTTCATCTTTTTATATATTGTTTCGTGAAATCTGTCACATACTTATTTATTTTCTTTATTTATTTCATATTTTTTCAAATAAAAATCTTGCCTGCGGTGGATGCTAATCTTAAAATTCATCGTAAATTCTAAGAAAAAGGTGGATGTGATTTAGTTGAGAAAGCCAAAAATAGTTGTATTAGGTGCTGGATATGGCGGTTTGATGACAGTAACTCGCCTGCAAAAACAGTTCAGTAAAGATCAAGCTGAAATCGTATTGATCAATAAGAATGATTACCATTATGAAACAACATGGTTGCACGAGGCTTCCGCAGGAACAATGCATCATGATAAAGTCCGCTATGATATCAAAGATGTCATTGACAGCCACAAAGTGAATTTCATGCAAACGACAGTAGAAGACATCAAAACGGATGCCAAGAAAGTCATTACGGCAGACGGCGAAGTGGAATATGACTATTTAGTTGTCGCGCTTGGTGCTGTATCGGAAACGTTCGGGATCAAAGGCCTTCATGAACATGCTTTCATGATCGCTAACATCAACTCTGCGCGTCAGCTTCGTGAACATATCGAATATCAATTTGCTACTTATAAAAATGAAGAAGACAAAAAAGACGAGCGCTTGACGATTATTGTCGGAGGAGCAGGCTTCACGGGAATCGAATTCCTCGGCGAATTAGGCAACCGTGTTCCTGAGCTATGCAAAGAATACGATGTAGACTTTAAAAAGGTGAGAATTGTTTGCGTTGAAGCTGCACCAATGATCCTTCCTGGTTTCGATCCTGAGCTGGTTAAATATGCTCGTGCAAAACTGGAGAAAAAAGGTGTGGAATTCCGCATCGGAACGCCGCTTAAGGAAGCTACTCCTAATTCCGTCATCATCTCCAAAGGTGAAGATGAAGTAGAAGAAATTCAAGCTGGAACGATTGTATGGGCTGCGGGTGTCCGTGGAAACCCGGTAATCGAAAAGTCAGGCATCGAAAACATGAGAGCGCGTGTTAAAGTAGGAAAAGACTTGAGAGCTCCTGGCCATGACGATATCTTCATCGTTGGTGACTGTTCACTGATGATCAATGAAGAGACTGATCGTCCATATCCGCCGACTGCTCAAATCGCGATGCAGCAAGGTGAAACATGTGCACGCAACATCACTGCCCTGATCAAAGGCAATGATGCTCTTGAGCAATTCACTCCGGATATCAAAGGAACTGTATGTTCTCTTGGTGAAGACGATGCGATCGGACTTGTGTTTGGCAAGAAACTAATGGGTTCTAAAGCTTCATTCATGAAGAAAATGGTCGACAACCGTGCACTTTACATGGTTGGTGGCGCAGGACTTGTAATGAAAAAAGGTAAATTCAAGTTCTTTTAATTGATAAAGCATCACAAGCAGAGCGAATAATTCGTTCTGCTTTTTTGATTTAAGAAATACATTTGAGTGTATTTGAGCCTGGCTCAATCACTGGCAAATTACTCACTGAATGATAGGAGGAAATAATGTGAAACGGGGAAATGTCTGGCTTGCAGCAGCAGGTCTGCTCATAGATGAACAAGGACGCTGGCTGGTGGTCAAAAAGAAATACGGAGGATTAAAAGGCATGTGGTCATTGCCGGCAGGCTTTGTGGATGAAGGGGAGAACCTGGAGCAGGCAGCACAACGTGAAGTGAAGGAAGAGACTGGACTTGATACTGAGGTGGCGGGAGTAATCGGAATCAGGTCAGGCGTCATAAAAGATAAAATCAGTGACAATATGGTTTTGTTTTTACTTACTCAGAAAAAGGCATCACAAGCCCCTGTTCCATGTGAAGATGAAATTGAAGAAGTCCGATGGATGACGAAGCAAGAACTGCTCCAATGTAACGAGACATCGGTCATGATCCATGAGATGATCAAGAATGATTTCAGCTTGCTGAAGTCAGGATTAGAGCCAATTAATCCTGGAGATCAGTTCGGCTATACAAGTTATAAATTATTTTTTTAATTTTCTGAAATTTAACGAAAGAACGAGATATCGCGCGAAAAAACAGGATGTATTCGTTTTCTTCGAGGTACACGCATTTTTTTGTCCCTTTTCTAAAGATTCAAACGGTGTTATATTATCAGAAATCACCAAAAAACACTTTAAGTGAAGGGGAGAGAGAACGATGAGATCAACGCTTGATAGTGCAACAAAAAAATGTGTGTATTGCTCAGGAAAAGGGTATTTCCAGCTCGTTCTTGGCGGCTCTGAAACATGTCCATGCTGCAGCGGCAGCGGAAAAAATAATAAATAAAAGCAATTATTCTCGATTATACGGGGTCAGCCAATGGCTGGCCTTTTTTGTTGTGGGTGACTAAGGCTTTCAGTTATCCCTTTGCCTGTAAATATGTTGATTTTGTGAAGAACCTCTATTATTAGCCAATGTTTGTTGACGGCGGAATAAACATTGAGTACACTAAACTTTAGTGTCTATGGAGGTGCTGCAGGAATGCAAATGGGAATCCCGGTTGTTATTATATCAATGTTATTATTTTTCGTTTTGTTCTTTGGTATCGGCTTTTTGCTGAACATGCTGCTTAGAATGACATGGATTATGGCTGTTATTTATCCTCTCATCACCATTTTGATTGTGGATGAAGTGAGGTTCATACAATATTTCAGAGAGTCTGGAGAGTCCTTCACAGCGTTGGGCAATAAGTTTACAGCTCTTACAGCTGTTGATCTTCTGATTCTATCATGCGGACTGGCTGGTGCTATTGTATCCGGAATTACAATGAAGATCCTAAGAAAAAAAGGATACCAAATGTTTTAAGAGAATTCTTATATATTTCACAAAACTCTTTGCCTGCGGGCAGAGAGTTTTTTTATTGGTTTTTAATGAAAAAAGAGCAATTTAAATAATGTGGTTTTTTCTATATAATTCCTGCTGAATTTTACATTAGCCGATTGGAATCACATGCCTGGAGCGGAATTCACTATCAACCTGTTGAATAGCAACAATAACTCTCTCAATTCAGAAAGTTTAAACTTTTAGACTTTTTAACTAATTCCTGAATATATTTTTTCCTTTTGGGAAAGTAATAGTGTTGGGAGGAGTGATTCTTACATGAATAATTTTAAAAAGTGGTCTAAGAGGCTGGCGATGGCTCTCTTGTTTACAGCAGCATTGTTTGTAACATTCCAATCAATCTCTGGTGTCAAAGCACAGACCTTTTCCGGCTGGCTGTCAGAACAAATAGACGCACAAGATAAAGAAAACAGCGTTTATAAAGAACATTCAAATAAAAAGTTATCGTTAAAAGAAAAGTTTCTTAAAAGAGCAAAGAGCCTTCGTACACTGATTTCAGCAGTTGAGCCGGTAGTGGCTAAACCGAAGACGCTTGAGGACGCAATTGACTGGTCCAAATACCCGAAGTCCATTGTGACAGCAACGGGTTATACGGCAGGGGTGGAGTCAACAGGCAAACACCCGGATGACCCGGCCTATGGCATTACATATTCAGGAGTAAAAGTGAAAAGAGATTTATATTCGACTGTGGCTGCCGACCCGGATATCTTTCCGATCGGAACGGTCCTGTTCATACCGGGTTATGGATATGGTGTAGTCGCCGATACGGGCAGTGCCATTAAAGGGAATAAGCTTGATTTGTATTATGAAACGGTAGACGAAGTGTATGAGCACTGGGGTAAAAAACAACTCGAGGTCTATATCATCACAAAAGGAACCGGCAAGCTTACTGAAGATGAATTAACCGCATTGAATGAAAATGAGGATATGCAGGTATTCAGGCAGCAATATATTCAGAAGATAGAAGAATAAATGATAAAAGGGAAGTGCATTTTCTGCACTTCCCTTTTATCTTTGAACATTCATCTGTCAGACCGCTTGCGCTTTTTTATTTAATGGATTGAAATTGCTCTGGATGAAGCAGCTTTCCGAGTTTCAAAGCTCCGTCTAAAAGCCTTGGGGATGGCCTGCAATAAAGTTCTTCCTCAAGTACGAGGATTCGCTCCCCGGCAACAGCATCAAGGCTGTCCCAGCCCGGCCGTTTTTTGACGATCTTCGGGTTCACTTTTTCGCGGCGTACCCCGACCCATGCCAGGCAGATATAATCAGGATTTCTGTTGTAGACATCCTCCCAATCGGTCTGGATGCTAGCGAGGTCAACATCTCTATAGATATTCTTAGCTCCTGCCAGCTCGCTTAATTCAGTAAGCCAATTGATTTTTCCAGGAGTAAAAACAGGCTTAGGCCACCATTCCCAATAGAGTTCAGGGAGTGATGTGACCTTATACGCAGCTTCTTTAAGAGACTGTACTTTTGCCTTGAAATCCTGCTTCATCTCTTCCGCTTTATGTTCGATGCCGCACGCCTTTCCAATCGTCAGCAAGTCCTCGGCTATGTCGTCGAAGCTTTGGGGATTGGTGACGATGTATGGAAGGTTTCGTTTATTTAGTTCTTCTATATTTTTTTCCATTCCGGGCACACTTAAAGAGGCAAGTATCAAATCAGGAGAAAGTTCCTCAACCTTATCCATATTGATGGAAAGGTCGGGACCGAGCCGGGGGAGCGAATTGACTTCCTCTGGATAGTCAGAGAAGTCATCCACCCCGATTAAGAAGGAGGTCAATCCCAAGTAGTCCACGACCTCGGTATTACTTGGACATAACGAAACGATTCTCATCACGGTTCCTCCAATCTTAGGCGAAATAATAAATGACAAGGGTCAGAAGAATGCCGGAAAGCCCGCCGAAGAAGACTTCTATCGGTTTATGGCCGAGCAATTCTTTTAACTCTTTTCGTTTTACTTCTTCAGGCTTATTCTGCCAGCCTTTTGCCTCACCGACAAATCGCTGGAAGTCGCCGACAAGCTTGTTCAGTACAATCGCCTGTTCACCTGCCTGCCTTCTAACGCCTGTTGCATCGAACATGGTAATGATGGCGAAAATCGCTGCCACGGCGAAAACAGGAGAGTCAAGGCCGGTTTCAAGCGCTACTCCTGTGGACAGAGCCGTAACGGCTGCAGAGTGTGAACTCGGCATTCCGCCCGTAGAGGTGATTAATGACCAATCAAGCGTTCTCGTTGCCATAAATTGAATCGGCACTTTGATGAATTGGGCGAAGAATATCGCAAACAAAGCTGCCCATAATGGGAAATTTGTGAGTAATTCCATGCTGTCTGTAAACACCCTTTCTAGCGAAGAATTTAGTCGAATATCCGATCATGTCTTATTAAAATGTATTTCCAATTATACCATAGGCACTTATGTAATTAGAAATCATTGGCATAATCGAATTTCAGAAATGCTCTCATTCGAAATATGCGGAAAACTTTTATATAATTACCTTGGAGGTGTTTTTAAATGAAATTCACAGTTGATAATAATGGTTTCTTTAACAATGAACAAGAATGTATTCTCGTTGGATTGTTCAATGCTCCTGAATTTTCAGGTGAACTGGCTGAACTGGATGAAAAGTTTGAAGGCCAATTAACGGAGTTAGTAAAAGCAGGGGATCTTTCCTCTAAGCTGAAAACTGTTTCAAAAGTACATACTTTCGGTAAAATTCCTGCGAAACGTTTGGTGTTTGTAGGGCTTGGAAAACAAAAGGAATTGTCATTCGACGAATTGAGAGAGGCAATCGGTGCGGCTTCTAAAGCCATCCAGGGCATGAGGATTTCTTCATTTGTTGTCGCTCTTGATACAATGACGACAGACCAGCTTGATGCTTCCGATATTGCTCACGCAGTCAGTGAAGCATTCACAATGGCGACTTATGTATTCCCGGGCTACAAGCATAAAGGGAATGTTCCTGAAACATTCATTAAGAGTATAACAGCATTTTCTAAGGAAGACAGTGCTGAAGTAGAGGCTGCCCTTCAAGTCGGTTATGCCCATGGAAGAGGAACTAACTCTGCGCGTGCATTGGTCAATGCACCAGGTAATATCCTGACTTCGACCAAGCTTGCAGACTATGCTGCAGAAATCGGGAAGAAGTATGAATTTGAAGTGGAAATCCTTGATAAGGAAGAAATGGAGAAGCTCGGCATGGGTGCCTTGCTGGCAGTCAACCAAGGTTCAACAGAGCCCCCGAAAATGATTGTATTAAAATATCAAGGCAAAGATGAATGGGATGATGTCATCGGCTTGGTCGGAAAAGGTATCACCTTTGATACAGGGGGTTATTCCCTTAAGCCGAAAGATGGCATTGTCGGCATGAAAACCGACATGGGAGGAGCTGCAGCTGTTCTTGGCGCAATGGAAATCATCGGTGAATTGAAACCTGAACAAAACGTTGTAGCGGTCATTCCTTCAACTGATAACATGATCAGCGGTAATGCATTCAAGCCGGATGACGTTATCACAGCAATGAACGGTAAAACCATCGAGGTGCTGAATACAGATGCCGAAGGAAGACTCGCTCTTGCAGACGGCATGACGTATGCAAAACACCACGGAGCAAACTACCTGGTAGACGTAGCAACCCTGACAGGCGGTGTAATCGTCGCTCTCGGCCTTGATAAAACAGGTGCCATGACAAATGACGAAGCATTGTTCGAACAGGTTCTAGAAGCATCCTCAGAAGCTGGTGAGTTCATCTGGAGACTTCCTTACACTGAGAATGACAAGAAACGAGTAAGAGGCAGTAAAATCGCCGATCTCAACAACTCTCCAGGAAGAGAAGGACATGCCATCATGGCAGGAGCTTTCGTTGGGGAATTTGCAGAAGGGACTCCATGGGTTCACCTGGATATCGCAGGAACAGCGACATCCAAGTCTGACCATGACCTGGGGCCTTCCGGAGCAACAGGCGCAATGGCTCGTACCCTTGCCCTGCTGGTTGAACGCTTTGAAGCATCATCTAAATAATATTCTACCTAAGGCTTGTCTCTTATGAGGCAGGCTTTTTTGTTGTTTTTGAAAGCAAGGGGCAAAAAATGATTTTGGGCTGGTTCCTGGGACCTTGCAATTAACATTTTAGTAATTTACCAGACTAAAGCATTGACACAAAAACAGCCATCTGATAGATTAGTAAAAGTAATTTAACGCTCTACCAATTTAGCGAACTAAAGTATATTAAATAAACACGTAAAGGAGATTTCATCATGAATGCAGTCATCATAGCGGTCTTGATCATGCTGGTCCTGAGTTTGCTGCGGGTCAATGTCGTATTCGCCTTGATAGCCGGAGCTCTTGCCGGCGGAATTAAAGGTGGATTGGGATTAAATGAAACAGTCATTGTGTTTACAGAAGGATTGGGCGGCGGTGCGAATATTGCCATCAGTTACGCCTTATTGGGAGGATTTGCAGTTGCCATATCCTATACGGGCATACCAAGTCTTTTGGTTGATTTTGTTATCAAGCTGGTCGGTAAGGAAAAGGATTCCAGAAAAAAAGCATTATCTAAAGCACTTATTGTATTCTCTATTTTATTAATGGCTTGTTTTTCCCAGAATCTGATTCCGATTCATATAGCTTTTATCCCGATTCTGATCCCTCCATTATTGAAGGTTATGGCTGAGCTGGAGATGGACCGCAGGCTGATTGCGTCTGTTTTGACATTTGGCCTTACGGCGCCATATATTTTATTGCCATACGGTTTCGGGTTCATGTTCCATGAAATCATTGCGCAGAACATGGAGGCAAGCGGGCTTGCCATTTCTATGTCTGATATCCCTAAAGCAATGCTTCTTCCGTCAGCAGGTCTTGTCACCGGTCTCATAGTAGCTGTATTTTTCAGCTACAGAAAACCTCGTCAATATAAAAATATTGAAGTCACCGAAGCTGAGCCGAAGACCGTTTATTCTAGAAAGGCGGTTTCATTTGCAATCATTTCGATTATTGCTGCATTGTATGTTCAGCTTGCGTTGAATTCGATGATTTTCGGAGCGCTGGCGGGAATAGCCATTCTGTATATTTCAGGATCTGTCAAATGGAATGAAGCAGATGGTCTTATGACTGAAGGAATGAAAATGATGGCTTTCATCGGCTTCGTGATGATCGCTGCGAATGGATTTGCTGAAGTAGTGCAAGCAACGGGGCATGTTGATACATTGGTTGAGGCAACTTCAGACATCATTGGCGGGAATAAAGCGCTCGCTGCCTTGCTTATGCTTATTGTCGGATTGCTGGTTACAATGGGGATAGGATCTTCTTTTGCTACAATCCCAATTATTGCGGCCATTTTTGTTCCGCTCGCACTGGAACTTGGCTTCAGTCCTTTGGCTGCCATTGCAATTGTTGGTACGGCAGGGGCTTTGGGGGATGCAGGGTCTCCAGCCTCAGATTCGACGCTCGGTCCGACAGCAGGGTTGAATGCTGACGGACAGCATAACCATATCTGGGATACATGTGTACCGACCTTCCTGCACTTCAATATTCCGATGATTATTTTCGGCTGGATTGCAGCTGTTATTTTATAAAAGCTCTTATCTTAAACTTAGTTGCTATTTTAAAATAGACGGACACTTCCTGGGAGGTGTCCGTTTTTTTTCTGGACATACAACCAGAAAAACCCCTGTTTCATAGGGGATTGCCCATGCGGCATGGGTCTTTTTCGCATACATAGATAGTGAAGCCTTAAATAAATTAGGAGGTATGCTTTTTATGAATGATTTCAGAATTTATGGCAGACGGCGTTTCTATGGAAACCGATTCGGCTGGGGATTCGGCCTTCCGTTTCTTGGTGGTGTTTTAGGCGGCGTCCTTGGCGGCGCATTGGTTAGGCCGCCATACTATCGCCCGCCGTATTATGGTTATGGCTACGGTTATGGTTACCCAGGGTATTATGGACCTTCTCCATACCCGTATTACTAAGAAAAAGGAGCTGCTCACAAGCGGCTCCTTTTAATTCTATGGAACATTTCGATATGCACACATAACAATCCTCTTTCTAACTCCATCTCAATATTATCTTTAAATGGCAGCAATCGAGTTCTCCGGTTTTGTTGCTGAATTCCAAAGTGAAGCCATCTGGATTGAAATGGATGTCAGGTCTGCTTTTGATGCCGGCACCATTGATAATTTGGTGAAGTTGATTCATGTTTGACGTTTGGGCTGCAGCCATTAACTTGGATGAAAACTCTTTGGAGTTTTTTACCCTTTCCATGATGGTTTGGGCATCATCCAGCAGGGGAATCATTTTATCGGCGGATTCCATAAATTGTTTGGGCTGGACCGGCGGATAATCATATGGATGGCGCTGCATCGCATAGTACGGGTTTACCGGTGGCCACCTGGGTGTTTGCGGACGCTGTATTGGAGTATAGAAAGGATGGTATCTATTCATCTTTTGACCCCTTTCAATGAACTGGTAAGGATGTGTAACCCTTTTTTTGCATGCTTCAGGTTTCCTACACAAACATATGCATCAGCCGTCGTCCATATTCTCACTCGTTGTTTTTATACATTTAACGAACAAGCTAATAATTAAATAATTCAGTGCGAAAAGAGGATTTTTGGGCTTAAGTCGAGAAAGTTAGCTTAAGCAATCAATAGAAGAGGTGGACATATTGAATAGAGAAAACACACTGATCAGTGCATTGGGAATGGAATTTATCGAACTGGGAAAAGGCAGGGTAGTGGCGACGATGCCGGTGGATGAACGAACAAGGCAGCCTTTTGGATTCCTACATGGGGGTGCTTCTGTAGCTTTAGCTGAAACCGTTGCAAGTGTAGGTGCGGTTGAACTGATTGACTTGGAAAAAGAAATTTGTTTTGGGCTTGAAATCAACGCCAACCATATAAAGGCTAAAAAAGATGGGGTCGTTACAGCAACTGCGACGGTCATTCATCAGGGGAAGAGCACGATGGTATGGGATATCCGTATTACAGATGAAGAGGACAGCCTGATCTGTGTATCCCGTTGTACAATGGCGGTCGTTCCAAAAAAATAATAGCTTTAGCGCGGTGAAGGGGACTGTCCCTTTCACCGCTTTACTCTGTTAAAGGACATGTTTACCTTCTCTGGAACAGGGAATTTTAAAAGTAAAATATGTTTTAAGGAGAGGATCTCATGCCTTGGTCAAAAAATGATTATCCTGCTTCCATGAAGAACCTTTCGTCAGACGTCCGAAATAAGGCGATTGAAATCGGTAATGCGTTGCTGCGTGAGGGCTATGAGGAAGGAAGAGCGATTGCGATTGCCACGGACCGAGCAGAAAAATACGTAGATGGTGATTCAGAAGATAAACTAAAATTCCACGTTCAATCCAATGGAGATGGCTGGGAATTGAAGAAGGAAGGCAGCGACAAGCCGATCTATACCGAAGGCACGAAAGAAGACTTGCTTGAGAAAGCCAAACCTTATGTGAATGACCATGATGGCGTACTGATCGTCCACAAGTCGGATGGAGAAGTATCTGATCGTTTATATGATAATTGATAAAAAAGGACAGCAGAATCGGAGTACCGGTTCTGCTGTCCTTTTTTTATGGCTATTTTGGTAAATATGATTTCCACTCCTGCCAGAGCCTTACTGCATATTTTTTTCTTCGTACTTTTGCTTACCTTTTAAATCATCACGTACACTTTTATCCCAAAGGGGGACACCGCTGTTATAGGCAGCTCTTGAAATTAAATGGCCTGCAACAGGGGCGGTGATGAAAATGAAGATGATCCCAAGAATCAACCTTGAGTTGAAATGCCCTTCTTCCAAGAAGAAAAATAAGAAGGTACCGAGCAGGATGCACATCACTCCGAGCGTGGCGCTCTTGGAGGCCGCATGGTTACGCGTATAAACATCCGGAAGGCGGATTAAGCCGAAAGCGGTGACCAAGGTAAGGAATGAGCCGGCAATCAGGAAAAATCCAATGATGAATCTAATTATTTCGGTCATGCTCGATGATCTCCCCTTTCTCTAAGAATTTGGAGAAGGCCACTGTCCCAATGAAGGCCAGAATCCCAATCAACAAAATGACTTCAAGAAATGACTTTGAATGCAGCACCATGGATGCCAGGGCGACAATGGCAATCAAGTTGATCCCCAGGGCATCCAAGGCAACCACCCTATCCGGAGTTGTCGGACCGACAATGACACGGTAAACAAGTCCGAGCATGGAAATGGAAACGGCGAGCAGTGAAATCTGGATGATTGTATGAAGCATCAGCGGCTCACCTCCATAATAGCTTTTTCAAAAGTACTCTTGATATCGTCGATAGCTTCATCTACATCCGGGATATCAAGTGTATGGATATAAAGGATCTTATTATCATAAGAGATATCCACAACCAGTGTTCCCGGTGTAAGAGTGATCAAATTGGCAAGGAGGGTGATTTCCCAGTCCTTTTTAAGATCTGTCGGTAATGCGAAGATTCCTGGTTTAATATCCAACTTCGGTTTGAGAAGTGTTTTTAATACTGAGATATTAGAGAGAATCAGCTCTTTTAGAAATAATAGAATCAAGCTGATGACCGCAAAGACGCGCTCCATATAGAATCGGGAGTTAAAGAATCTTCTGAAGGCAAACGTAACGATCAACCCAAGAATATACCCGATGATAAAGGATGTTGATGTAAAGGATACTTGCAAAAACATCCAAAGAAAAGCTAGAAAGAAATTCAATAAAATTTGAAAGGCCATTCTACATTACTCCTTTAGTACTGCTTGTATATAGATTCCCGGATCTGACAGGGCCTCTGACGCCTGCGATATGAGCGGACGGACAGCTTCGGCACCTACTCCATAGCTAACAGCAAGGATGACCAGGAAGACGGCGGAGCCCCATAGATAAAAGGCATTTTGCTTGTTTCTTCCGTCATATTCCTTGGGAACCCCCCATACTCCATTCAAGAAAATTTTGATGACCGAATAAAGGACAAACAGACTGGAGAGAAGAATAAGGCCGCCGCCAATATAGGCTTCTGCCGCAAAGCTTCCTCTCACTAATAGAACTTTTCCGATAAAACCGCTGAAGGGAGGAATCCCTGCCAGTGTCAAAGTAGCAATCAGGAATGTCCATCCAAGCCATGGGTAATCTTTGATCAGGCCGCCCATCTTCCTTAAGTTGCTCGTTCCGGTTATGGCAATCATGACACCCACAAGCAGGAACAGGGCCGCCTTGATGATCATGTCATGAATTAAATAATAGACAGATCCTTCAAGAGATTCAGGAGACATGACGGAAACACCAAAGAGAATGACACCCACAGCAATGATGATGTTGTAAATAAGGATTTTTTTAACATCCCAGTAGGCAATGGCACCGATGCAGCCCACCACAATGGTAAGGATCGCAAGCCAAGCCAGGATGGTATGTGTATAGCCTGTGTCATGATAGAAGAACAGGGTGTATGTCCTGATGATGGAGTAAACTCCAACCTTGGTGAGCAGTGCACCGAATAATGCCAGTACCGGTGTCGGGGGGGCATAATACGAACCGGGGAGCCAGAAATATAACGGAAAAATGGCTCCTTTCAGTCCGTAGACTACCAGGAACATAACGGCAATGACGGTAAGAATTCCGGGCTGGTCGAACTCTGCTATTTTCACCGAGATATCGGCCATGTTCAAGGAGCCGATCACCGAGTACAGATAGGCGACCATCACAACGAATAGTGCTGATGAAATGATATTCACCAGGATGTACTTGATGGATTCCCTCAGCTGTACTTTTGTACCTCCCAATACGAGAAGAACATATGAAGACATCAGCATGACTTCAAAGAATACGAACAAGTTGAATATATCTCCGGTTGTGAAAGCCCCGTTTACCCCGACGAGCAGGAACTGGACGACGGGATAAAAGTAAAATCTTTCTCTGTCTCTCCCGATGGAACGGAAAGAGTATAGAAGGACAAAGAACGTAATGATGCTTGATGTGGTAACAAGCAGGGCTGACAGCATATCAGAGACCATTGTAATGCCGAATGGAGCCTGCCAGCTTCCGAGATCGACGGTCTGTATTCCTTCTGTATGCACAACATTCACCAAAATGATAGAGGCGGCTATCGTTCCTACTGTTGCAATAGCCCCGATCCATTTTTGCAGGGTGATGCTCTTTCCAAAAAACATAAGGATAATCGCAGTAAATAACGGGATTAAAATTGGTAATATCGGTAAATTAATCATTTCCTTCGTTTCCTCTCATTTGATCCATGTTATCAGTCCCAAGTTCCTGATAGGCACGGTAGGCTAGTACAAGAAAAAAGGACGTGACACCGAAACTGATAACGATTGCCGTCAATATTAAAGCCTGCGGCAGAGGATCTGCATATGATTCGGCATGTTCACCCAAAAGAGGGGGCGCACCGGCTTTCAGGCCACTGATGGAAAGGAGCAGCAGATGTGCTCCGTGGCTGAGCAGTGCTGTGCCGATGATGATGCGCAAAAGGCTCTTAGAAAGCATCAGATAAACAGCACTTGTAAATAAAATGCCAATGACTATGGCCATTAAAATCTCCATTATTCGCTCACTCCAATCGTTTGAATAATGGTCATCGTTACTCCGATAACAACTAAATAAACACCTGTATCAAAAATTACGGCAGTATGCAGTGACGTTTTCCCCAGCAAAGGAAGATGGAAATAGTTGTATGCATGTGTCAGGAACGGTACATCAAATAGTAATGCCCCCGCTCCAGTCCCGACCGCCAGCAGCAAGCCGATAGCGGTCAGCAGCTTATAATCAATAGGCAGGATAGTGCTCACTGTTTTGATATCATAGGCGAGCAGCAGAAGCACCAGGGCTCCGGCCGTCATGAGTCCGCCTATGAATCCTCCTCCAGGTGTATAGTGTCCTGCGAAGAAAAGCTGGATTGAAAACAGGATAATGATAAAACTCACAATAGTTGTTACGGTTTGGAGGATTACATCGTTGGTTTTCATCCTTCTTTCCTCCTTGTCATCCTCAGTTTAATCATTGAGAAGATTCCTAATGCAGCAATAGCGAGTACACAGATTTCAAATAAGGTATCAAATCCGCGGAAGTCAACCAGGATTACGTTGACCATATTCTTTCCTGCAGCTTCTTCATAAACATTTTCAATATAATATTCCGAAATGGAACTGGACAGTTTTGTGCTGTAGGCAGCAATAGTGATTAGTGTTACAACCACTCCGACCCCGATTGCTACCAGTGCATTCCCCAACTTAAAGGTCATTCTTTCTTCATGCCTGCTTAAAGGAGGCAGATGATAGAAGCACAGCAAGAACAGCGCAACAGAAACGGTTTCTATTACGAGCTGTGTCAACGCCAGATCCGGAGCACGGAAAAGGACGAAGAACAATGCAACAGAATAACCGACAGCCCCCAATGCAATGATGGAAGTCAGACGGGATTTTGCGAATAGTATCGTTACAGCACTGATCACCATCACCAGGGCAATCAGGACTTCATATACTCCAATGGATGCAAGGTCCGATGTATCAATGACAAAAGCATCTTTGACAATCATCGTGACGGTAAGAATCCCAATAAAGAACGTGAATATATATACAAGATAGGTCCTAATAAAACCTGTCATATAGGAACTGGTCAACTTAAATGCACCGCGTTCACCATTGACCAGGCCTTTGTCATAGAACGAATTCAAGGCCAGCTTTTCCGGGAACTTGCTGTAGATGCCCTTCCATTTTGGAAGAAGGGTGTACAGCAGGACACCGAACAGAATGACACCCAGGGTCATGAACAGTTCGATGGTGAAACCGTGCCAGAAGTAAATCCCGGACTTCCCCACTTTCATCTTTGTAATAGCTGAAACAGCGGGTTTGATCATTGTATTCGTAAGGATATTCGGGAAAAATCCGAATACGATGACAAGCGATGCCAGGATGACGGGCGAAATCAGCATTCCAAGTGGTGCTTCATGCGGTGTCTTGTCAAGCTTTTCAGGATGGTGCTTACCTGTGAACGGCTTGAATACAACGATCATACTGTAGATGAACGTGAAGACACTTCCGACCCATGCTAATACAGGGAACAAAAAGCCCCATGTTTGCAGGTTGAATATATCCATTTCAAGAACCTGGACCATTCCTGTAAAGAACATTTCCTTACTAAGGAAACCGTTGAACGGAGGAAGTCCTGCCATCGAGAAAGCTCCGATAATGGAGACGGTAAAGGTAATCGGCATAAAATTCATCAAGCCGCCAAGTTTGCGGATATCCCTTGTGCCTGTTTCATGATCAATAATCCCTACCACCATGAAGAGGCTTCCCTTGAAGGTCGCATGGTTAATCAGATGGAAGACTGCTGCCATTGTGGCAACACCAAAAATATTGTTATCCAGGTGATCGTAATGTAAAGCGGCTGCACCGATGCCTAACAGTGACATAATCAGTCCAAGCTGGCTGACGGTTGAAAAAGCGAGAATGCCTTTTAGATCCGTTTGCTTAACAGCATTGAACGAGCCCCAGAAAAGGGTTACGATTCCGAAGCTTGCGACAAGCCAGAGCCAGACACCGGATTCGGCAAATACAGGACTCATGCGGGCAACAAGGTATATCCCCGCTTTAACCATTGTGGCTGAATGCAGGTAAGCACTGACAGGTGTCGGTGCTTCCATTGCATCAGGCAGCCAGATATGGAATGGGAATTGAGCAGACTTTGTAAAGGCTCCAAGGAGCACCAGGAGCAAGGCCGCAAGGAAAAGAGGCTCATTGATAAGTTCTCCTGCAATCCCTGCCAATTCCCGTATACTGAATGTGCCTGCCATCAAATAGAGGAGCAAGAACCCTCCAAGCATGGAAAGCCCGCCAAAGACAGTGATTAACATCGATTTTTGTGCTCCATAGCGGGAACGTTCACGATGGTACCAATAGCCGATCAGCAGAAAGGATGAAATGGAAGTGAACTCCCAAAACATATAAAGGACAATCAGGTTATCAGAGAGAACAACCCCGAGCATGGCTCCCATAAATAGAAGCAAGTATACATAGAAATTGTGAAGCTGTTCTTTCTCTTTTGATAAATAGTAAATGGAGTAAAGAACAACAAGTGATCCAATTCCCGTAATCAGCAACGCAAACAGCAAGCTTAATCCATCTACATATGCTGTGAAGTTGATACCAAAGGAAGGCATCCACTCAGCAGTTTCTTTAATCGCTTTTCCATCTGATGTCAGTGAGAGAAATTGAAAAAAGTAAAGAAAAAGCACTGCGGGAAGAATGAGGACAAACCAGCCGGTATGTATGGAACGCAGTTTTTTATATAACAGCGGAATCAGTAATGCCGCCAAAAATGGTGAAATGATGGCCCAATGTAATAATGTCACCGAAAAACCCCCTTATCAATTTGTGTATATGAATACCCTTATATGTATAGAATGTAACTCTTCTTGGTCCTCCTGCCTTTGAAGTCAAACCTAAAATGAATTATAACGTAAAAAAAACATGCTTGCATTTATGAAAGTCTGCAGTGCTGTTAGGGTTCTCAAAAAGATATTAAATATGAAAGAACACGGCAAAACCCTGCTGAAATTTTTTTTGTTTCCATAGCTTTTCTGCTATTTAAACTGATTTTTTGTTTAATCTTAAGGTAGACCATTTGGCTTAAAAATCTTCAATTTCTCATGTGATTCAAATTTGTATTCTCTTATAAAATGTCCATCTCTGCGAATAGTATGAGTGAAAAACGCACATGCTATCGTTAGGTGGTGATGTATCCATGCGAATGAAAAAAACGGTGTCAGTAATGATTTTCTCCAGTCTGTTCCTAGGGGCATGGTATATACAGGAGCAGGAAGAGAAGAAAAATACGTGGACGAGCAAAAATCTGC
Source organism: Bacillus sp. AK031 (assembly GCF_053903065.1). Taxonomy (NCBI): domain Bacteria; kingdom Bacillati; phylum Bacillota; class Bacilli; order Caryophanales; family Bacillaceae; genus Bacillus; species Bacillus sp. AK031. Next base: position 733,645 of record NZ_CP096424.1, read on the forward strand.
AGGAGCCGACAAGAATGAATAATGAAGTGGCTGAAGTTGAAGCCCCGATTGAAGCAGAGCCAGTTGCAGATTTCCAAGAAGAAATGGGACAAGAGCCTTTAGGGCCGAGAGAGTACATTCGATTTGCAAAATGACTGAAATTGCAAATCAGTGTTTGTGCTGTCTCTTTTTTTGCTATAAACCTCCCCTTTTCATTCCTGTCATAAAAGATTATGATGGAAATGCATTAAATTTATACTAGGGGAGAACCGTGTGAGAAATACATATTTAACAGGTTATTTACCTTTATTTTCGATTCTTTTGTTCAGTTTGACTTTTTCTGTATATGGCGTCGATATCTGCGTCGACCTTTTGAAAAGCATAGGAGTATACCCGGGGATGCGGGAATTCTTATCAGATATTGAGTTGAAATTCATTCTTCTTATCCTCTTGATGATCGTCTGTTTCATGGTATTTGCTGCATTGAAGTTGATCGCTGAAACCATCAACGAAGTTTCGCTGCTGTTTTTTTCACAGGATAATGAAGGAGAAATTCTACATAGAGTCAGGTCAGGGTCCATGGTTTACTTTGCAGGAGCGCTGCTTTCGGTTGTCAGCCTCCAATCATTCCTTGGACTGCTGCTCATTTTTGCTGTTACATCCATTGCCTATTTTGTCTATTTCATATATAAAATCAGTTCATCACTCACCAAGGCAGGATTAATCGGAGTCATCTTCTTTCAAGTGATTACTTGGTCTTCATTATTTTTGATCGTCTTTTTAGTCGTTTTAAAGCTTTACAATGGACTGATGGCCAGCCTGCCGATCATTTCTGAAGTGAAATTAAAATAATGACGCTCTTTTAGTTTATTTATTTTGCTCAAATCCTCCATTTGTAATAAACAGAATTAAAATAGTTAAAAAAATAAATATCTAGTAGATAGTAATAAATAAAGAAGATAAATGGTACCGCTTTGAGTGTAATCCAGTAGTTGTATGCAAAGTTGATTGGAGCGGAGTCGCGCACCTGGAGCGGAAATCAGGCTACACTCTTTAACAATGCTCTTTCTTTAGATGGTTTTCCATATATTTAATCGGGTATTTAAATTGAAGAAAGGCAAAAAATTCAGGATGGAGGTTTTATCATGGAAAATAACAATGATCAAAACAACCGCAATGAATACTTTGAAGACCGCGCAGGCACAGATGAAGCCAGATATCATGTGGTTCCGGATGATGAAGAAGGCTGGGCAGTGAAAGAAGAAGGAAATGATGATCCGGTATATACGGCGGACACTAAATCAGATGCAGTGAGTGAAGCGAAACAAATGGCAGAAGAATCAGGCACGATGGCATACGTCCATAGTGAGCATGGAAAGATTGAAGAGCAATATAACTATATGGATGATAAATAATCAAAACCCGGGAGAAAGTTTCCCGGGTTTTTTTATGGTGTGCTCTCAATATTTCCTGTAAAAAATAGTAGAATATTCTGTGAATATACCTGTGAAAGGTTAAATTAAAAGGGTTTATATGGTAACATAGACTCATAGAGTACGTTGCTTGAGCTTTTTAATTCATGAATTACTTTCCACTTTATCCACGCACTACGTTTTTTGGCATTCCCTTGTATACTTTGACCAATTATATTGATTCCTTCACTCAAAAGAACAGCAAGTGATTCACTTTTTTTAATGAAAACCTGTTAGCAAAATAAACACATAAATGGGAGGAAAGACAGTTGTGAGCACCGTGAAAACAGATGCCGTAATATTAAGCAAGATTAAAGATAGACAATGGAATTCCATAATAGATTGGTTTGAAAGCCGAAAAGCTTCATTTTACAGACTTGGCAGGACCTATTTGACAAGCGGGCAGGGAATGGAAGAGGTGTTTTATCAAACGATTATTAACGTGCACGATGATATTCATCAGCTAAAGGAGGATGAATACTTTGAAGCATGGGTGACCTCTTTGTTTGCTGCCAATTGCAAGAGAATTTTCAATAAAGGGTACTCAGAAAAAAAAGATAATGAGGAGACACCCGATTTATATCATGCTTTAGAGTATCTCGAAAATAACGATAAAGAGGTAATTGCCTTAAGGTTTCTGAAGGGGCTGACACAGGATGAAGCCGCCCATGTCCTTCAGGTTTCTGGTGAAACCATAAAGTCCCGTATGAGTTCGGGCCTTCACCACCTTGTTGAAATTCTGGAAGGCGGTGAATTTCTTGGTGGCTGCAGGGAATACCGGGGAACGTTCATCAATTATCTGGAACGGACTTTACCAAGGAATGAAAAGATCTCATTGGAAATACATATACATGACTGTCCAAGCTGCCAGAAGGAGTTATCAGCTTTTCAAAATGTACTGTTAATCCTGACCGAAGATAATGAATCAATCCCTATTCCATCCGGCCTCACGAAGGATGCCGCAGCAAAAGTAAAAGAAACAGAAAGATTCAGAAATAAGAAGAAGAAGAAACGAAACAAAATCGGTCTTGGTGCAGCTGTACTCGTCATTTTCGCCATTTGTACCGGGTTTGCCACAAACGGCTTCACGAGCATTTATTATTCCTGGATAGGCTGGACGCAGCAGGAAGATGAGGAACTGATCGGTTACCTGAAATCAGGTTTGGGTGAACCTTTGGATCTGGAAGACACGAATGGTGGAATAAAGGTGAAAATCAGGACAGCAGTAGCAGATGATGTTCAGACACTCATCTATTATGAAATTGAAGATTTGAATGAAGACAACCGGTACATTATGGGCTTGCATGAAGGAGTTGCAATTGAGGAAGAATACAAGGTTTTGAATCAGGAGCGACACCCAAGGTATTTCCCGCCTGGTGCCGCCCAATCTGAAGAAGATATAGAAGAAAAGAATATCTTCAAAGGCAAACTCAGCCTGCCTCCAATAAGGGAAGACAGCGCGACTCTTAAAATGAATGTCGCCCGCCTGATGAAATTGGTGGAACAGCCTGAGGACGTGTCTGCAGGGGCAGGATTCAATGAAATTGAATTCAAAGAAGGCGACTGGAGCTTCGAGATACCTGTTACAAAGCATCCTTCCATCGTCCACGAACTGGACCAGGAAACGGAGATAGAGGGGGTACCTGTTAAATTTGAAACATTGACCCTGGCTCCGACAGCAACGATGCTTGAATTCAGCTATAAGAATTTTGTGAGCGACCAGTCTAAACGGATAGAATTTGTTAACTTTGAAAGCATTGAGACAAAGAAAAGGAAAGCAGCCGCAGACTTATACGGGGGCACCTCGTTTTCAAGTTCATCTGATGGCTGGAATACAATGGAGACAAGCTTTGAAACTGTGTATTTTGAAAAACCAAAAGAATTGGCTTTGCATTTTGGGGCCATCCAATTGTTTGTAGAAGACCAAAAAGAAGTGGATATTGATCTTACCAAAGGCTTTCCGCAAGCATTTGAATATGCAGGAAGCGAAATCTCTATTGACCGGGTGACCATCGGGGATCCTACCAAGGTAGAAATTACTACTGAATATACAAAAGGCAGGGCCTATGAAAATCTTCACATGCAAGTCATTACGGACAGTGACTATGAGATGCATTCCATAGGAGGCATGGGTGATGGCGTCGTGGTTGATAGAGAGGGGAAAGAATATAAGATGGGGGAATACCCTCATCAGTTTGATATGAATGATCAGCCCCGCTATTTTCAAACCAAGGAAAATTTTGAGCTAGTTAATGATTACTCTGATGAAGAAGTCATTCCTAAAGGCGTGAAGATCCACGGATACAATACCACTGTTTATAGTGATGAGGTTGTAGAGCTGGTGGTGGATTGATAGTTTAATATAAAAAAGCAGGATTCAAGTTTTTCGTAACGGGTTTGGACTTCGAATACAAAAAACTAAATTAGCACACCAATTAGCAGTCCAATTCGCAACTGAATTAGACTGCTTCTTTTTGTTGATATATATAAGGGTTAATAATATGAAGGCTAAATCCTCCCTGAATTTCGACCCCCTTTTTACATGGTGTCATAGGTTTTTGTCAACATGAAAATACGCATGCTAATCGTTATGCCAATTGATGTGTTACAAACTTGCAGGGGGGTGTTGATTTTGAGTGGCAGATAATTGAAGGGGATATTTTTTTTAAAATTTCTAAGTAACCTCTGATTATATAAATAAGGGTAGTTTTTCCCGTTATTCTGCAAAATCGAGGAAAATTTTGAGGAAATAAGGGGAATTTTTCCCCTTAAGGTAAAGTCAAATGGTCCCTTTTTATGCTTTTGGAGCAAATAGGGGGAATTCTTCCCTCTATTTACTCTATTCTTCGAGCTGTTTCCTCAATAAGGGGAATTTCTCCTCTTATTTTACGGGGATACTTGAATAATCAGAAATCACTAACCAGTACTTATCTGGGGATAAAAAATGCTTCAGCATATTTCTCCAAGCCCCAAGCATATTTCTACCGATTTTCTTGCCAAATTGCTTTTTAATTTTAGTTAGAAATACTATACAAAAAGCAATTTTAATTCATATTTTGTATTTTACAACAGAACCCCTTAAGTTTTTCGAATCCTGCTTTTTTATTTCATTATATCTTTCCAAATCAAATGGCTGGCACGGTCTGTTTCAATGCTTGCCATACTCTTCGGAATATCATATCCCATCCAAACCCCTGTCGTATAGCGGTCTGTCAAGCCGAGAACCCAATAGTCGTTATAATTATTGGTCGTACCTGTTTTTACGCCGGCATAGGGAGCGTTCACTTTGGCCCATTTTCCGGTTCCGTTTTGGATCGAACTGGAGAGCATGTCCCTGATTTTTTTAGTCGTTTCCGGTGACCATACTGTTTCTTGAGGATGCTGCCATTGATATAGAATATTCCCTTTGTGATCAGTCACCTTTGAAATCGCATGTGCCTGCTTATAGGTTCCGTCAATGAAAGAAGTATACGCATCGGTCATCTCAAGAGGAGACATCCCATAGGTGAAGCCGCCAATCGAAGCGGCATACGTATAATCCTTTTCTTGAATGTTTTCAAACGAGAATTTGGACAGCTTGTCAAAAGCATTCGCTATTCCCACTTTTTCAAACAGACGGAGAGCCGGGGTATTGTAGGACTGAGAAAAAGCGGTATTGATTGAAACAATGCCGTACTGTCTGCCGCCATAGTTGATCGGGCAGTAGTTGCCGATACAATAATTATCGGCACTGACTCTGTCGCTTATTGACGCTTGGAACTGCTCAATGTAAGGACCGTAAACCAGAAGCGGTTTGATGGCAGAGCCCGGCTGCCTGAATGCCTGGTAAGCGTGGTGGAAATTGTATTTCTTATATTGTTTTCCGCCGACCATAGCGACAATCCGGCGGGACTTGTTGTCAATCGTGATGCTTGCGCCTTCAATGTCTTTGTAAGTCAGCCTTCGTTGAAAGGCTTTAATGCTTTTTTCCTGCATGTCCCGGTCAAGGGATGTGTGAATGATGATGCCTGAGTTGATGACTTCAGCGATACGCTTGTCAAAATCAGCATAAATCTTTTGTTTTTCTTCCTCATTCTGAGTGCCTTCAAGCCTTTTAAGGTAGCCTTCCTTTTCAGCAACGAGCTCTCTTAATTCAGACTCTGCATACACTGCGTAATCAGGATAGTTATCAAGTTTCTTGCGGATGTTCAGCGATATCGGAACTTTTTTCATCTGGGCGGCTTCCTGCTCAGACAGCTTTCCTGTCTGCTGCATAATATCGATCAGCCTTTCCTGCCTGATTTTCGTTTGTTCGAAACCTGTGACAGGGTCATACTTTTTCGGGTTATTCGGAATCGCCGTGATGAAGGTGAGCTCAGCTTTATTCAGCTCTCCAAGGCTTTTTTGGAAATAATACTGTGAAGCCGTTTCAATTCCATACACCCCATTGCTGAAGTAGATGACATTCAAATACAGTTCCATAATTTCATCCTTGCTCAGTGACTTCTCGATTTCATGGGCATAAAAAAGTTCAGTCAGCTTGCGGTTATACGTTTTTTCCTGGCCGAGATAGAGGTTCCTCGCCAGCTGCTGCGTAATGGTACTTCCACCCTGCTGGATATGAGTGAAAACAAGGTTTTTAACGAGAGCCCTTATGATTGCTCCTGCATCGAATCCGACATGTTCGTAGAAGTGCTGATCTTCTGACGCCACCAGGACTTCTTTGACATAGTCAGGTATTTCTTGATCTGATACATAGAGACGGAAGGGCCTGTTCATTTCGGAAAAAACATTGCCTTCCTTGTCCGTCAGCAGGCTTGTTTTGGTGATGTTAAATTGATCTTCCCCAACGGCTTCTTCCAAGGCGTTATGAAAACCTTGTACTTTATGAACTTCATCGGCAGTGGAAAAAAGCACGAAAAGGAAAATAGGAATCAATGATATTACTAATATATATCCTGCAGTGGTTCTCATGATTTCAACTCATCTCTTGCTTTATCAATTAGCTTAATATGGCTCGTTAACGTAATTTTCGGAATGCCGCATACTCCACCATAATAATCCAAAAGCCGCCAAGAATAAAGCACCGGTTATATAGAAAATAGAGGAAATCCCGGCAAAGCCGGATAGAACCCCGCCGAACACAGGTCCTGCAACATTCCCGAGGAAGCGGAAGCTCTGGTTATAACCAAGTACTTCGCCCTGCATGGACAGCGGGGCTTCCTGTCTGATGTAGGCAGTGACGCTTGGAATCATTCCGCCGATTGCGATTCCAAATAAGAAACGGAAGAGCACGAGCTGCCACAGCTGTTCAGCAAGTGCCTGGGGAATGATGAAAATGCAGGCCAGCACAAGCAAGATAGATAGGACCTTTTCATAACCGACTTCATCCCCAAGCTTGCCCCATTTTCTTGTTGCAAGCAGGTTGCCGATCCCGGTTGCGGAGAACGCGAGACCGGCTAAAAAGGCAATATTGCTGGTGGAAGTCAATTCATCCACATAAAGGGCTAGAAGCGGCTGTACACTGAAGTTCGCTACCTGGATTAAAAACGAGATGATCATGACGGTAAACAGCAGCTTATGGCTCACGATATGCTTCAGAACCTGCTTGCTTGAGTAGCGAGTCCTGTTTTTGGTTTGTGATGTTTTGCGTATCTCCTTAATACCAAAAAGAACACCGGTTGCTGCCAATGCAATTGCAATGGAAGTAATGATGAATGTATAGGAAAAACCGAACGAATCAGCCATTATTCCGCCCAGAACAGGTCCGAACAATCCACCTGATACTGTTCCCATCTGCAGTGTTCCGAGTGTTCTTCCGGCGATTTCTTTTGGGGTCTGAGCTGAAATCAGGGCAAGGGAGGTAGGGATGAATCCTGTAACGGCACCCATGGCCATCCTCAGTAAAAATAAACCAATAACGGAGTCGACAAACCCCATCATGAAAATGGATAGGGATATACCGTAGCCGGTCACTAACAGGATCGGCTTGAAACCGAAGCGGTCCCCGATTCTGCCCCATAAAGGTGAAAAGAAGAACGCAACCAGAAAGGTAATGCCAAAGACATAACCGGACCAGCGCTGCACAAATGCACTGTCATACTGGCCGAAAGTCTCTAAATATAAAGACAGAAAGGGCAAGACCATTGTCGCGCTGGCGGCTACCAGAAGGTTTGCAAACCACATGATCGTCAAATTTCTTTTTTCTATAGAGATAAATAACACCTTCTTATTCTGAATGAAATATATTTCGGTTTACTAAATATTAATTTTATAAAACAATTGCCTGTATCCGCAACCGTTAATTCTTCAAGCTGGTAAAAACGGCTGCGATTCGCCCGAAACGGGTCGTAACAGTCACCTGTCAGATACCCGAATCAAGAGATGGCCAACCATCTTACCTTTTAATCCCAAAAAAAAATAAATTGTCATAATTTTTAGTTCATTCGTGATATAATAAATAGAATAAAGACGTATAGGATTTTTTGACGGGGAGCCTTAGTATAATGGAGTTTGTAAGAATGTTGGGAGGGGATTCAGATGAAAGGCCAACAACTGATCATTATTGATTTTGAATTTTCCATGCCGGAAAGGCACCAGAACCCGAGAGGCTTTTATCCTGAAATCATTGAAACAGGATTGGTCGCCGTTCACAACGGGAAAGTGACAGAAAAGTTTTCTTCCTATGTTAAGCCGTCAGCCTTTCCAGTGCTGACCAAGCGCTGTAAACAGTTTTTGTCGATATCCCAGTCGGATGTGGATAACGGTATACCGTTTCAGTCATTGATCCACTACTTGAGTGAGTTGAACAGAAGAGGGAAGAACAAAATCATTACATGGGGCAATATGGATATGAAGGTCCTGCGCAATAACTGCCATAAGGCGGGGATTGAGTTTCCATTTGCAGGGGATTTCATTGATTTATCGATGGAATACAAACGATTCTTTGGAGACCAGAACCAGACAGGATTGTGGAAAGCTGTACAGGAGTATGGGCGAGACGGTGTTGGGAAGCATCATAAGGCACTCGATGATGCGCTGACAACCTACCATATTTATAAACTTGTAGAAAAGGATAAAAAATACCTCGAGAAAGCGGAGCCGACGACGATCGGTGACCGGATCGACCTTTCCAAGCTTTTTAATCAGATGGCATGAAAAACCCAAATCTTTAAATGATTTGGGTTTTGTTGTTGGTATGGAATTTTAGTCAAATTTAATGGAATACATCAGCTCATATTCCCGTTTTACACTATCCAGCGTTTCCAGGCTTTTAACAGCAAAATCTGAGTCTTCTTCCTTCAGCTGTGCTTTTAATTCGTTAAAGGCAGTAATCAGTGACTCATTATACTCAGGCAGATCTCCTTCATAGGGCTTAACCATCTTTTCCGGTATATTGGCCCTCTCCCGGAAGGCAAGTGCCTTTCTTTCGTGAAAAAGAGCGACATCGACATCTTTAGGATTATGAAGGTCACCCTGGCGCGGATGCTTCAATACTGCAAGGACCTTTACGACATAAACACCTGGGCGTGAATCTGTTACTTCACCTATATATTTCCCTGTTTTATAAAGTGCGGTTACGATTTCACCGTTTTTGAATTCTGCCATTTTATTTCCCCCTGTTCTTTTTTAAACTTCCCACTATTCAAAACTAGTAAAAAAGAGTGTTGCTATTTAAAGTGTCTATCATCTATTATACATACAAAGACGACTATAAAAAAATGGAGGAATGGCAGTGAAGAAATACATGGGATATTTAGCTGCGGCCCTGCTGGTACTAGTATTGGCAGCATGCGGAACAGCTGGCGAAGAACAGAGCCAGAATGAAGGGCAAAATCAGGCAGAAGAAAATTCTCAAGGTGCAGAAACACCGGATACAGCAGAAGCAGCAGACGATAGCGGCATAACTTATCCGCAGTTAACGGATGAAATACAAGAGAATGAGAAAGCGGTTAAGATGGTCACCAATATGGGGGATATCACAATCAAATTATTCCCTGAACAAGCCCCTAAGGCAGTAGAAAACTTTATGACACATAGCAAGGACGGCTACTACGATGGCGTAACATTCCACAGGGTCATCAACGATTTCATGATCCAAGGCGGAGACCCGGAAGGCAGCGGCGCTGGCGGGGAAAGCATCTGGGGAGAATCTTTTGAGGATGAATTTTCAAAAGAACTGTTGAACATCCGTGGAGCGCTTTCGATGGCAAACGCAGGTCCTGGTACGAATGGAAGCCAGTTCTTCATTGTCCAAAACTCAGGTATCGCACCGGAGTTAGAGCAGCAGATGGTGCAGGCCGGATTCGGTAAAAGAGCGATCGAAATGTATATGGAGCGCGGAGGAACACCTCATCTTGATAACAAACACACTGTATTCGGACAAGTCATTGAAGGCATGGATGTAGTTGATGAAATTGCTTCAGTCGAAACTGGAGCAAATGACAAGCCGGCAGAAGACGTTGTAATCGAAAAAATTGAGATTGTAAAAGAATAATTATCGTTTTAGGGCAGCTGATCCGGATGAAGGAACAGCTGCTTTTTGTTTTAATTTTAGACATGGTTTTAGGCGTCTGCTATTGATATAATAGCTACAGTTTGAAAGTTCGAAAGGAGATCATTATGCTTGATGCATTTATTTTAAATCTGTTTTTATATTTCCCTGAAGACAAAACAGAATATATTCCTGCAGCCTTCTGGATGATTCTATTTGGTACGGCAGCTGTCCTTACCTTCCGCTGGATCATGAAGGTTTCCAAAAGAGAAGAAGAGAAAACAAAGCAGGCAGAAGAAGAAGCGAGAAGAGCAGCTGAGGAAGATCAGCGCAAATAGAATTGCAATATGCGGCTGATAGGCTCTTATGACGATTGATAGACGCCAAAGGCTTATCTTTTATCCTATGAAGAGCGATTGCTTTACAACATCTGTTCTCGAAAACCCATTTGCAGATTTCGGCCATAAGAATATTTTTTTCCAACAAAGGCAACAATGGAAGAGACCATTTTGTTGTTGGAGGAGATATCATGCGTTCTAAGTTAGTGACAGGACTTCTGGCGTCCGCAATGCTGCTGCAAGGCTGTGCACTTCAAAACCCAAAGAAAACGGAAGTCGATATAAAAAATCCTGTCGGAGATTCCTTAGGGACGATCACCATGCAGGAAGTGACGGCCGGAGTGGAGTTGGATATTGACCTGGAAGGACTGCCGCCTGGTGACCATGCAATCCATATCCATGAGAAAGGAAAGTGTGAACCACCTGACTTTGAATCGGCGGGGAACCACTTCAATCCTGAAGATAAAGAACATGGGCTGCTGCACCCTGAAGGCGCTCATGCAGGAGACCTGCCCAACTTGATTGTAAAAGACGATGGTACGTTCAAAGGAAAAGTAATGGCCCCTCTTGTGACGCTTACCAAGGGAAGGACATCGCTTTTCACGAAAGAAGGAACATCTGTCGTCATACATGAAGGCAAGGATGACGGAATGTCCCAGCCGGCTGGTGATGCTGGAAAAAGAATTGCCTGCGGAGAAATCACGAATAAAAAGAAGAAAGAATAGAAGCTGATGACCGATGGTCGTCGGCTTCTATTCTTTCCTCTAAGTAAGTGCCGTCTTCAATCTCGACAGCCCATCCATGAGCGTCTCCCTCGAACAAGCGACATTCATCCTTACGAATCCTTCCCCTCCCTGGCCAAATTTACTGCCTGGCTCAAGGGCCAGTTTTCCTTTGTTTAATAAAAGGCTGGTAAGCTCCTCTTCTGATTTCCCCAGCTTTCTGCAGTCGATCCAAATCAGGTAGGTAGCCTGGGGGTCCATAACTGTCAGCTCCGGAAGTTCCTTTTCAACGAATGATTGAACCTCGTTTATATTATCAGAGAGATAGTTCAGCAGGCTGTCCAGCCAGTTTGCTCCATGGGAGTAGGCGGCTGCCATGCCGATTACTCCAAAGGTATTAAGTGTGAAGATTCCTTGCTTTTGATGTTCTTCGGATATTATTTCACGAAGCTTCCGGTTGGGTATGATCATTGCAGAAGCCTGCAAGCCGGCAATGTTAAATGTTTTGCTGGGAGCTGTAAGCGTCAGCACAAAGTCTTCATATTCTTCCTTTATGGAGGCGACCGGGATATGTTCGTTAGGTTTATGGACGAGATCGGCATGTATCTCGTCAGAAACGATAAGGACTTCATATTTTTGACAAAGGTCTGCGATTCTTGTTAATTCTTCTTTGGTCCAGACCCGCCCGCCGGGATTATGCGGACTGCAGAGCAGGAACAGTTTCACGCCTTGCTTTAATGTTTCCTCAAAGGCTGCAAAATCAATTTGATACTGTGCGTTCGCTAATTCAAGAGGACAGTTTTTAACGGTGCGCTCATTTTTCTCAGCAATACTGAAGAAAGGTGTGTAAACGGGGGATTGGACAAGGATATTGTCTCCTTTTTCCGTCAATGCCCGAATCATTGTTGCAATGGCGGGTACCACACCAGAGCTGTATAGAAGCCAGCTTTCTTTGATTTCCCATCCGTGGCGGTCTTTCAGCCAGCCGCTGACAGACTTCGATAAAGAGTCACCGGTAAAGGTATAACCGAATATCCCATGTTTCAAGCGCTCCTCTAATGATTCAATGACTTCATGGGGAGGCGGGAAGTCCATATCGGCCACCCACATGGGCAGGACATCGTCACGACCGAAAACGGTTTTTGTCAGGTCCCACTTTACTGAAGAAGTTCCTTTGCGGTTGGGAGAAAGGTCAAAATGATGCATTAGTGTCACATCCTTCTAGAGAATTAATAATTTCAAAAACAGTCTGTTTGATAATATGTTAAAAGATGATGGCTGAAGAATAAAAATATATGCTTAAAGACTGCGGAGAAAAAGTAATTGACTAAAAAAAGGATGTTCAGTCGAAAGGAATTGGTGATTTCTTTCGGGGAACATCCTTTTTCTATCTCAGGTAACCGGAAGTGAATTGGAAATTGTATTCTGGCTTTTGGGTTCAACCTTTTGTTCTTCGAAACCCTGTTCAGCAAAAGAATGGATGTAATCATAGACATCCTGCGGCCTTTCTTCCGGTACAAGGTGGCCTGTTTTTTCCAGAACAAGCAGTTTGGAATTTGGCAAATCTTTATTCAGCCTCTTTCCGACGTGAAGGGGGACGACTCTGTCATGCTTGCCCCAGATGAGGAGACAGGGTGTTTCGATTTTATTTAAATCCTGGACACTTAAATCCCCTTCCCGATGGCGGATCATTCTCGTAAGTGCCCGAAAAATGTCATCGTCCAAAAAAGGCTTCAAATATCCAAACATCATCTCATCATTGATCATTTTCGAATCATGAACGACATTTTCAAGGTTCTGCCTGACGCCGGACTTGGAGAGCCAGAGTTTTACATACAGATGGAAAAATGGGATATAACTTAACATCGTTAGCGGCCAGTTCATCTTTTTCAGGTAGCCTGAACTGCAAAGGAGAATTCCTTTTTCCACTAATGAGGGCTTTTGTTTCATGACATTGAGAGCGATTTGCCCTCCCATTGAATGGCCGATGAGGTGAACATTCTGAATGCCGAGCTCTTCCAATAGGGTGATAACGGTTTTGGCAAGGTTTTCGTAAGAATAGATGAAGTTCGTATTTTTTCCGCTTTGTCCGAAGGGAGGCAGATCAACCGAAATGACATTGTATTGTTCTTTCAACAAGGGGGTTAAGTGACGAAAGCTGAAGGTAGATGATAGAAAGCCGTGAAGAAGCACAAACGTTTCCCGGGCAGACGGGTGTCGGTGGTGTTCGTAAAATACCTCTGCTCCATTAATTGTTGCCTTGTAAGTAATATCGTTCATTTTGTTCTCACTCCTGATTAGGTACGTAGTTGTATTTTACCCTGCCTGAGTAAAAAAACACCAATTCATCTAAATATGTTGGAGTGAGTTTTGAATGTGATAAAGTGGGCTTGGGGAGTTGTAGGGGGATAGAGTTTATCGACGGAATAGCCAGTTTTATCGGCGGAAACAGGTTATTTATCGACGCTTTTTGGAATTTTATCGGCGCAATAGCCAACTTTATCGGCGAAAAACAGGATTTATCGACCAAGCGGCAAAATTCGACGATTCCGCAGCAAAAAAAATAGGACGATAATTGAATATCGTCCACAATGAAAACAAAAGGGGGAATACTTAGAAAGCTTAGTACAAGCATAGCCCTTACTTTTGGATTTTATACACTTATTTGAGAAAAAACTATTCTACAGAAGAACCGTATTTAATTTCATAAAGCATCTGCATTACTCTTAGAAAGTCTTCTTCAGAAAACTCTTTCGCTTTTCTTAAAATCAGCTTTGCTTTCTTCGTTCCGATTTCACTGATCAGCTGTTCGATTTCCTGGTCGATTCCCTGAGAATGATTTTCCATCAGTTCCTTCTCCAGCATTTCTGAAGCAGGGACATCAAGTACAGTAGACAGCTTCAAAATCGTTTGTGTATCGGGAATTTGAGTTCCGCTTTCATACTTTTCAATTGTTTTCTTTCCGAGACGCGCCCGCATGGCTAATTCCTCTTGGCTGATATTTCGCTCTTCGCGCAATAACTTTAAATTCTGACCAAAATGAGACATATGAATCCCTCCATCAAATTAACCTTTATACCATTATAATACCATGTACACAAATTAAGACATCAAATCCATGAACAAAATGTGAGGAAATGATCCGGTCTCGCTTTAACGCTTCACCGTGCTAAGGGGGACAGTCCCTTTTAGTGCGTCAGCGCGTTAATCCGCCATAAGGGACTGTCCCTCTTTGTGCTTTAAAGTGTTAAAGGATTTCCAGTGAGTTCAGAAATACAATGACGATGGCGACAGGCACGATGAAACGGATCAGGAAGTACCAGCTTTCGAAAAAGAGACCTGAGACTGCAGACCCTTTTTGCAATTCCTCCCTGACGGCTGATTTCTTCAAGGCGTAGGCAGTAAATAAACTGATCAGCAGCGCGCCGGCAGGAAGCCCGATGTTGCTTGCGATAAAGTCGGCAAAGTCAAAGAACGACTTGCCGATTATGGTAAAGTCCGTTAACACTCCGAATGACAAAGCGCTTGGAATCCCGACAACAAAAACCAGGATGCCTGCAAACCAGGAATATTTACCGCGTTTCCGTTCATCCCCTTTTTCCATGACAGCTACAATGATCTCGAGGATCGAAAACGCCGAGGTCAACGTAGCAAACAACAGCAGGATGAGAAAAATCGTCAGAAACAGCCCTCCAAAGGCAAGCTCGTTAAATACAGCAGGAATCACAACGAACACCAGTCCGGGACCGGCATCAGGCTGGAATCCGAGTGCAAATACCGATGGGAAAATGACGAGGCCAGCCAATAACGAGATGAATATATTCAGTCCCGCTACACTGAAAGCCGAGTAAGGGATATTTTCTGATTTGGGAAGATAAGAAGCATAGGTGACCATGACCGATACACCAACGCTCAAAGCGAAAAAGGCTTGTCCCAATGCAAGAAGCGCTGTTTCAGCGGTCAGATATCTCCAGTCAGGCTGCAGCAGGAAACGTACTCCCTCCAAAGCTCCTTCAAGAGTGAGTGAACGAATAACCAATATAAGGAAAAGAACGAATAAAGCAGGCATCATCAACTTGCTTGCCCGTTCAATCCCCGCTTTAATGCCGCCTTTCACGACCATGATCGTCATCACCATAAAAACAAACTGGGCACCTAAGACTTCCCAAGGGTTGCTGATGATGCTTTCAAATAACCCTCCGTATTCTTCTTGTGTCCTTCCGGTCAGCACGCCTGAAAAACTGCGGACCAAATAAGAAAGAATCCATCCTCCAACCACACTGTAAAATGATAAAATAACCAAAGAGATGAATGTGCCGAGATATCCGACAATCGGCCAAAGGGAAGACGGTGCCAGAACCCGGTATGATGTGACTGCGTCTCCACCGCCCCTTCTGCCTATAACAAATTCAGCAAGCAGGATAGGAGTTCCAATTAATAATGTAAAGATAATGAAAAGCAAAAAGAAGACTCCGCCTCCATTCGTTCCTGCCATATAAGGGAATTTCCATATTGCCCCCAGCCCGATTGCAGAACCGGCAGCCGCGAGAATAAATCCAATTTTGGAAGACCATTGGTCACCTTTTCCCATACTAATTCTCTCCCTTCTCAAGATGATTTCACCATCTTACTATGAATCCCGGCCGGTGTGTATAGTAAATTAAAAATTATCAGATAAATTTTTAAAAATAATCATTTAGTCTGAAACAAAATATGTATACGGTGAGTTACATTAGTACTTACACAGGTAAAGGAGGACCGATCGTGGAAAATGATTATTTTATTGAAGAGGCGCAGAAAGGAAATCTTTCCGCCTACGCTGAGCTGGTCAAAAAATATTCGCCTGTAGTGGAAAGGTTTGCGTTTCAAATGGGCGCTTCAAGCGGAGACATTCAGGATATATCGCAAGAAGTTTTTATAAGGGTGTACAGGTTTCTGCACCAGTTTTCCCATTCTAAGTTCACTACCTGGCTCTATAAAATAACCCTGAATGTCACCAGGGACTTTGCCAGAAGGGAGAGCAGCCAGCTTCGGAAATCGGAGATGCTTGCCAGCCATACTTTATCAGAGGCAATGCTTCCTGAAGAAGCCTTCTTCAGGGAAGAAGAGGACCGCGTTTTGCATGAGTGCATTCAAAAACTCGATGAAAAGTATCGCATTCCAATTATTTTATATTACTTTCATGAAAAGAAATATGAAGACATCCAAGAAATCCTTTCCCTTAATCTCTCAACAGTTAAAACAAGACTCTTGCGAGGGAAAAGCCAGCTGAAAAAAGCCATCATGAAAGCTGAAAAAGAGGAGGGGAAAAACCATGGATGATAAAATGCTGAAAAAGCGAATGGAGCTTTTAAATAAAAATTATGAGAAACTGCCCAACAAAACGGATGCTTCTGCTGTCATCAAAGCCATCGAGAATGAAAAAAAGCCGCCAAAACCAAAGCGCCCGATAGTGCACTGGCCTTATGCTGCCAGCTTCATCGGTGTATTGCTGATCGCTTCTGTGCTTGTATTGCAGTTTGTCGGAGGAGATGGCAATCCAGCACCAAATGGAGAGAACAATCAAGCTGAAATGACAGAGAAAGAACCGGCGGCTGCAGCAGGTGAAATCAAGAGCCATTATAACGTCCGCACCGCCCAGGCTGCCGGGAGTCTTGGGGTGAGCAAGGCGGTTTTTGCTGAAACACCAATGGCAAAAGAGGCAGAAGAATATGTATCCTATGTCCTTCGATTGATCGAGGAGGATAAAACGAAGGTGAGTACGGAACGGCAAAAAGACATAGAAGAAAATCTCAATGACATACTGATGACCCCACAGCAGATGGTGAACGGTTTGACAGGGAAGCAGCTGGCTGGAGAAGAAGCCGAAGCCTGGGTCATGAAATATACAGAGACACACGATAACCTCCTGCCTGTTTATAATACGGAAATGGAGAACTATCAAGGTGAGTGGAAGGAAGATATTGTCAATGGTGAGTTGGACGGACGCGACATCCTTTTGGAAAGGGAAAAGGAGTATTCAGAGGAACTGATTACGCTGGTCGAAGGGGCAACCGCCAATGGCATTTCGCTGGCTTATTCTCAGACAGCGGATCAATTTCAAGCGGCCTCTGATATGCAGTACCTATCGATGATGCTTTCTTCTTCTGAACTGCCTGAGGCTTATATGGATGTTCTCAGATTGGAAAGCTATCCTGCGGTTCTCCATGGCGGAATCATCACAACCAATTGGGTGAGAGCAGGGGGAGACCTGCTATTGTATGAAAGAGCGATTGAAAACCTTCCACTTGACTCGGAATTCAGGGAGCAGTTCCTATTGGAATACACCACCCTTTTTACAGCCTTTGTAAAAGGCTCTTCATCTCAGTCGATTTTTAACGAAGAAGGGATCCTCAAGCCTGAAATAAAGGAAGCGTTCGAGAATTTAATGAAAAAACACCCGGAAACTAAAACAGCTGAGAGAGTGGGACTCTATTTTGAGAAGCTGAAAGAGCATGAATTTGCCAAGCCTGAGGACTGGGAACAATTCAACCTCAAATTGGAAATGTAACGTCTTGTAAAATTCTGCTGTGACCATGTTTTATATGTACATGAAAGGGAAAACTGTCTAATAAGATAGAGAGAACTTTTGCGTAAGCTTGTCAACTGTGATATAATCTATAATTGCGTAAAAAGGCGAAAATTTATATATAATTAGGAGTTGTTCCCATGAGTACAAAATACGAAACAGGAAACGTTGTAACAGGTAAAGTAACAGGCATCCAGCCTTATGGTGCGTTTGTTGCTCTTGACGAAAATACACAAGGACTTGTTCATATTTCTGAGATCACACACGGATTTGTTAAAGACGTTAACGAACATTTAAGTGTAGGAGATGAAGTGAACGTAAAAGTATTATCTGTTGATGAAGCTGCTGGAAAAATCAGCCTTAGCATCCGTGCGACGGAAGAGCCTCCTGCAGAAGAGCCAAAAGCTGCCGCTAAAAAGCCTAAGCAGCGCCGTCAAGGCAGTGTTAAGCCTGCTGCAGCAGCAACAGAAGCACCAACTGGCTTCAATACACTTAAAGACAAGCTTGAAGAGTGGATTGAGCAATCTGAGCGTGAAGATCTAATCAAGAAATAATTTTTCAAATGAGAATCGGCTTTTGAAGCCGGTTCTTTTTTTATGCCGTTTTTTAGAAAGAAAAGTCTGCGAGCGCGATTCTAGGTGTGAGTTATAAGAAAAAGAAAAGTCGCACCCTGAAAGAGTCGTGAACGAGGTGTGAGTTGAAAGAAAAAGAAAAGTCGCGCCCTGAAAAAACGTGAATGAGTGACGAGTTGTTTGAAAATGAAACCGCCCCTTTTTCAGGAGCGGTTTCAGAACGATAAGAGTGAACAATAGATGTCGCTACACTACTAAATTTGAATGATTCACTCCGGCCGCCCAATTTCAAACTTCTTGATGCGGTACTGCAAATTCTGCCTGCTCATGCCAAGGGCTTTTGCGGTTTTGGTGATATTAAAATCATGATGTAAAAGGGCCTTCTGAATATAATAGATTTCTGCTTCGGCCATATAGTCCTCCAGCGGTTTGATCTCTCTTTCCCCATCAAAAAGGAAGTCTTCCGCATTGCTGTCGAGTTCTTTCTCGCCGGCCAGCTGAGTCCTTTGCCTGAACTGCAGGGGCAGGTGGCTGTAGCCGATCTTTTCTTCAAATTCCATGAGGTTGAATGCGCCTTCGATGACATGCTCCAGCTCGCGTACGTTTCCGGGCCATTCATAGTGTTTGAATCGTTCAAGGACAGGCTGTTCAAGTCCTTTGACATTCATCCCGAAAAGCCCGTTGTACTTTTCGATGAAAAATTGGATTAACGGCTCCAAGTCTTCCATTCTCTCTCTTAGAGGAGGGATAAAGATAGATACGACACTCAATTGGTAATAAAGCTCTTTGCGGAGTCTGCCTTCTGAGATGGCATCTATCGGATCTTCATTTATCGTGCAGACCATCCGGCACTCTATCGGCCTTTCGTCATCAGATCCCATCCTGCTGATTTTCCTCTCCCGAAGGGCTCTCAGTAATCTCGTCTGCAGGGAAAGGCTTAAACTGTTGATCTCATCAAGGATCAGGGTTCCGCCTGCAGCCTGCTCGAACAATCCGTTCTTTTCAATGTCGCCTTCATCAGTCCCGAATAAGAGCTCTTCCATGACAGGTTCCGGCAGTGCTGAACAGTTCTGGTTGATCAAGGGTTCTTTTGCACGGGGGCTGCCGTTATGGATGCTTTGTGCAAAAAGCTCTTTCCCTGTACCGGTTTCGCCAACGATTAAAACAGGCGATGATGTTCTGGCAGCCCTTTTGCTGTTTTCCATGACTTCCTTAAAGCGCAAATCGCCTCCGATGATATGGTCAAATGTATAGGACGCCTCATCTTTCTTTGTCACATTTTCGCGGATTAATTTTTCGAGTTTCGTGACATCCCGTGCGATCTCCATTGCGCCGACCAGGGCACCTTCATGGAAAACCGGATACGTATTATTGATTGTGGTGATTTCATGTCCCTTAACGTTAAAGTACGTCTGTTTGACATTCAAGGCCGGTTTGCCTGTTCTGAGGACATCCAGCAAGGTGCTTTCTTCGCCGTAGTTGAATTGAAATACTTCAAGAAGGTTTTTATCAAGGACATCGTCAATATCCATTCCTTCTATATTCATCATCTTTTTATTGTAGATGATGGTCTTTCCATCTGAGTTAATAACATGAACGCCTGCATCTATAGAGTCTAAAACTTTCTCATAGAGATATACTAACTCTTGCATTCCGTTCACAAGCATTTGAATTCTCCCCTTTTGTGTACTGCTTCTGGATTAAATGAAAGAAAAATTTCAAAGAATCAGGTTTATAAGTTTGAAAGCCTGTTTCACAGTGTAATAGTGTAGTGTGCAAGTTAGTTTTTTAGTTAGCACTCAAGCCTTGGATGTGTTTTATGTATGATTGGAATCTTCATTACATACACATGGTGTCGGGAATTTTTTTAAAAGAATGAAAAAAAAATTAAGCAAAAGGCTTGAAAAATGCAATTATCTTTTGCATTATTATATATGTAAGGGTTTTCGGATTGCAAATATTTTTTGCGCTCGTTATCCTGCATTATAACGAAAATACTGAATTTTTATTCTAAATAAAGGGGGAAATGAAATTGATTCCGTACAAACATGAACCATTCACAGATTTTTCGAAAGAAGAAAATCAGCAAGCATTTAAAGAGGGCCTTAAGCTGGTGGACAGCTACCTGGGCCAGGATTATCCGTTAACAATCGGCGGAGAAAAAATTACGACTGAAGATAAGATCGTTTCTGTGAACCCGGCAAACAAAGAACAGGTTGTTGGACGTGTTTCTAAAGCAAGCCGTGAGTTAGCTGAAAAAGCAATGAACGAAGCGTATGAAACATTCCAGACTTGGAGAAAAGTAAAGCCTGAAACTCGTGCAGACATTCTTTTCAAAGCTGCTGCGATTGTTCGCCGCCGCAAACATGAATTCTCAGCAATCCTTGTAAGAGAAGCAGGTAAGCCGTGGAACGAAGCAGATGCTGATACAGCTGAAGCAATTGACTTCATGGAATATTACGGTCGCCAAATGCTTCGCATCGCAGAAGGCTTCAAGGTAGAAAGCCGTCCTGGCGAATACAATCAATTCAACTACATTCCATTGGGAGTAGGTGTAGTCATTTCCCCTTGGAACTTTGCATTCGCAATCATGGCTGGTACAGCTGTTGCGGCAATCGTGTCCGGTAACACTGTACTTCTAAAACCAGCTTCAACGACTCCTGTAGTTGCAGCGAAATTCATCGAAGTTCTTGAAGAAGCCGGCCTTCCGAAAGGCGTTATCAACTTCATTCCTGGAAGCGGATCTGAAATGGGAGATTATATAGTGGATCATCCGAAAACTCGCTTCGTATCTTTCACAGGCTCCCGCGATGTAGGTACACGCATCTATGAGCGTGCTTCGAAAGTGCACGACGGCCAAATCTGGCTGAAGCGTGTTATCGCCGAGATGGGCGGTAAAGATACAATCGTTGTTGATAAGGAAGCTGACCTTGAGTTGGCGGCAAAATCAATTGTTGCATCTGCATTCGGTTTCTCAGGGCAAAAATGTTCTGCATGTTCCCGAGCAATCATCGTTGAAGACGTGTACGATCAAGTACTTGAGCGCGCAGTAGAGTTGACAAAAGAATTGTCAGTCGGCGATACAACGGACCGTGAAACATTCATGGGACCTGTTAATGACCAGGCTGCATTCGATAAAATCATGAGCTACATTGAAATTGGTAAAGAAGAAGGCGAATTGATGATCGGCGGAGAAGGAGACGACTCTAAAGGTTACTTCATCAAGCCAACAATCTTTGCTCACTTAGATCCAGAAGCACGCATCATGAAAGAAGAAATCTTCGGACCTGTAGTAGCATTCTCTAAAGCGAAGGATTTCGATCAAGCTATTGAAATTGCAAACAATACAGATTACGGTTTGACTGGTGCTGTTATCACGAACAACCGTGCACATATCGAGCAAGCCCGTGAAGATTTCCATGTTGGTAACCTTTACTTCAACCGCGGCTGTACTGGAGCAATCGTTGGATACCAGCCATTCGGCGGATTCAACATGTCAGGTACTGACTCTAAAGCAGGCGGACCGGACTACTTGCTTCTTCACATGCAAGCAAAAACAACATCTGAAATGCTGTAAGCATAACTACACAATGGAGCCTTCAACAGGAGGCTCCATTGATTATAGATAAAGAAGGTTTCATCTTTTTTAAAAACGGCTTTACATTTCAACTATGGGATAATCCCGCCAAATGATGAGGAGGAAGATTAGGAATGTCAAGAAATTCTCAGTCTATTATCGAGCAAACACAAGAGTACGGTGCAAATAACTATCATCCGCTTCCGATCGTAATTTCTGAAGCTGAAGGGGTATGGGTAAAGGATCCTGAAGGAACGAAATACATGGATATGCTTAGTGCTTATTCTGCAGTAAACCAGGGTCACCGCCATCCGAAAATCATCCAGTCCTTAAAAGATCAGGCAGACCGTGTAACGTTGACTTCACGTGCGTTTCATAATGATCAGCTTGGCCCTTGGTATGAAAAAATCTGTAAAATGACCAATAAAGATATGGCGCTTCCGATGAACACAGGTGCTGAGGCGGTTGAAACAGCAATCAAAACAGCACGCCGCTGGGCGTACGACAAAAAAGGCGTGGCAGATAACCAGGCAGAAATCATTGCTTGCGAAGGCAATTTCCACGGACGTACAATGTCTGCAGTCTCTCTTTCATCAGAAGAAGAGTATAAGCGTGGATTCGGCCCGATGCTTCCGGGAATCAACCTGGTTCCTTATGGTGACATTGACGCATTGAAGGAAGCCATTACACCGAACACGGCTGCTTTCTTAATTGAGCCAATTCAAGGAGAAGCAGGAATCGTTATCCCTCCTGAAGGTTTCCTCAAGGCTGCATATGAGTTATGTAAAGAAAACAACGTACTGTTCATTGCAGATGAAATCCAGGCTGGCCTTGCCCGTTCAGGAAAAATGTTTGCATGCGAATGGGAAGATGTTGAGCCTGATATGTATATCCTTGGTAAAGCCCTGGGCGGCGGAGTTTTCCCGATCTCTTGTGTGGTAGCTGACGAAGATATTCTTGGCGTCTTCAACCCTGGTTCACATGGCTCCACTTTCGGAGGCAACCCGATGGCATGTGCTGTATCCGTTGCTTCATTGGAAGTATTGGAAGACGAAAAGCTTGCGGAGCGCTCTCTTGAGTTAGGAAAATACTTTATGGATAAGTTGAAAGAAATCGACAATCCAATGATTAAAGAGGTTAGAGGACGAGGTCTGTTTATCGGTGTTGAACTGACCGAACCGGCACGAAAATACTGTGAGCAGCTGAAAGAAGAAGGCTTGCTTTGTAAAGAAACACATGAAACAGTTATCAGGTTTGCTCCTCCACTGATCATCAGTCAAGAGGACCTGGATTGGGCTATTGAGCGCATCCAAAAAGTTCTTTCGAAGTAATAATATTAATTCCTGTAAATCATTAAGGTTTTATAAGGTTGTATGTTACAATAACAACGGTTTAGACTACACAATAAAGAGGCGAATTTTTAATGGGAGAAAACCTGAATCTGTTTACATCTACTCAACACGTAATCAATGATGCTCTAGGCAAGCTTGGCTATAATGAAGAAATGTTTGAGCTTCTGAAAGAGCCGATTCGTATGCTGACCGTACGTATTCCTGTACGTATGGATGATGGAAGCATTAAAGTTTTTACAGGTTATAGAGCTCAACATAATGATGCAGTCGGTCCAACCAAAGGCGGAGTGCGTTTTCACCCGGAAGTCGATGAAGAAGAAGTCAAAGCATTGTCCATGTGGATGAGCTTGAAATGCGGAATTGTCGACTTACCATACGGCGGCGGAAAAGGCGGAATCATTTGTGATCCAAGAACGATGTCCTTTACTGAGCTCGAAAGGCTCAGCCGCGGATATGTTCGCGCAATCAGCCAGATTGTCGGACCTACAAAAGATATTCCTGCTCCGGACGTATATACAAACTCACAAATCATGGCGTGGATGATGGATGAATACAGCCGGCTGCGTGAAAATGACTCGCCTGGATTCATTACAGGAAAGCCGTTGGTATTGGGTGGCTCACAAGGCCGTGAAAAAGCAACCGCGCAAGGTGTAACGATTTGTATCGAAGAGGCCGCCAAGAAAAAAGGCATTGATATCAATGGTGCTCGCGTTGTGATCCAAGGCTTTGGAAACGCTGGTAGCTTCCTGGCGAAATTCATGCATGATGCCGGTGCAATAGTCATTGCGATATCTGATGCTCATGGTGCTCTTCATGATCCTAAAGGTCTCGACATTGACTATCTGTTAGATCGCCGTGACAGCTTTGGAACCGTGACAACTTTATTTGAAAACACCCTCTCGAACAAAGAACTGCTTGAGCTGGATTGTGATATCCTTGTCCCTGCTGCAATTTCCAACCAAATCACAGAGGACAATGCTCACAACATCAAAGCTTCCATAGTCGTTGAAGCTGCGAATGGCCCAACTACATTTGAAGCCACAAGAATTTTGTCTGAAAGAGACATTCTGCTGGTTCCGGATGTACTTGCCAGTGCCGGTGGAGTAACCGTTTCCTACTTCGAATGGGTTCAGAATAACCAGGGTTATTACTGGACAGAAGAAGAGGTAAATGAGAAGCTTCATGAAAAACTCGTAGACGCATTCAATAATGTGTATGAGACGTCAATGAACCGCCGAGTCAACATGCGATTGGCTGCCTACATGGTAGGCGCCCGCAAAATGGCAGAGGCATCCCGCTTCAGAGGCTGGGTGTAAGATAAGGAAGCCGACCAGGTTAGTGAACCTGGTCGGCTTTTTTGTATTGAGATTTTCAGTAAGGTAATTTCTAATGGCGGCTTAGGAACGGATAAAAATCAAACCTGAGTATGAAATGCCTTTTGAGAGAGCTTAGGGACAGATAGAAATAAAAGTAGAAGGTTAACTGTCTTTAGAGCCTGCCTAAGGACAGATAGAAATGAAACTAGAAGATTAATACGGAGGCAAAGCTGAGGGATACTCACCGCCCGCCCCGCGGAGTCGTGACCCTGGAGAGGAAATCCATTCTTTTTATTCAGCCACAATCATTGCGAAAAGAGCCTTTATAAAACCAAGAACCCCATACCTGAAGCACTAATAGAAGTATAACCCGGCAAAAATGTATATAATGAAATTAATACGTCGGTACAAGGAGAGTTCAGAAATGAGCGCAATCACGATAAGGGAAAAATCACGACCAGAAATTGAAGAGGCTCTTGCTCTTCAGAAAACCTACTTTGCCTCAGGAAAAACAAGACCATTGGAATCAAGAAAAAACAGTTTAAAGAAATTGGCGCAGGTCCTTCGTGACAATGAAGCCCAAATTCTTAAAGCATTGCATGATGATCTTAATAAGTCCGAAAGGGAAGCGTACACAACCGAAATAGGCATCCTTCTCGAGGAGATCAGGTTCACCTTAAAGCATCTTGATCACTGGGCAAAACCGAAAAAGGTAAAGACAGCCCTTACTCATTTTGGGTCAAAAGGATACCGCATTCCTGAACCCTATGGTGTTTCTCTGATAATAGCTCCATGGAACTATCCGATTCAGCTGGCTTTATCTCCGCTGATAGGAGCATTGGCAGCAGGAAACACAGCTATTGTGAAACCATCTGAATTAACACCTCACACTTCACGCGTCTTGTTCCAATTGTTTGAAGAGAATTTCGACAGCAGTTTAATTTGCATTGTGGAAGGTGGAATAGAAACCAACCAAATTCTTTTGGATCAGGAGTTCGATTATATCTTTTTCACGGGCAGCGTTCCTGTCGGGAAAATTGTCATGGAGGCTGCATCAAAACGGTTAATTCCCGTTACTCTTGAATTGGGTGGAAAAAGTCCCTGCATTGTCCATGAAGATGCAGATCTTAATCTCGCTGCCAAAAGAATTGCCTTTGGCAAATTTGCAAACTCTGGGCAAACCTGCATTGCACCAGATTACCTGTTTGTTCATGAACGGGCAAGGGAGCCTTTCATCAATGAATTTAATGAAGCAGTTAAGGAATTTTATGGAGAGAAACCTTTGGAAAGTGATCAGTATGGAAGAATTGTCAATCAGCGCCACTACTCACGCCTGAAAAGTTACCTTGAAGATGGAGAGGTCATCTTTGGGGGAGGGTATAATGACGATACTCTGCAAATTCAGCCTACACTACTTAAACCGCATAACAATGAGGTTTCGGTTATGGCAGAAGAGATCTTCGGGCCCATATTCCCCATGCTGACTTATCAGCGGTTAGAAGAAGTGAAAACCTTTGTAACAAGCCGCCCTAAACCATTGGCTCTGTATCTTTTTACAGGAAATAGTGATGTAGAGAAAGACATAACACAGAATCTCTCCTATGGGGGCGGCTGCATAAATGACACGCTTATGCACATTGCAACACCCCATCTTCCGTTTGGAGGGGTGGGAGAGAGTGGAATCGGCAGCTATCATGGAGAGAGCAGTTTTTCTACTTTTTCACATTACAAGAGTGTCTTGAAGCAAACGAATCTGTTCGACTTCTCGTTTAAATACCCTAACTCGAAAAATGGCATGAAAATCTTGCGGAAGCTTCTGCGTTGATTGAGATTTTATGCGAACTTAAAAGACAAACCCGGAGTCCGGGTTTGTCTTTGTGTTTTTTATCGAGTTGGACGTGCTTCAGGAGAACTCTCTGCTTCTTCCGAAGGAGCAAACAGAAGGCCGATATTGATCAAGCCGGCGATGCCGACTAAACCATAAACAAGGCGAGCTAGTGCTGAGTCTTGTCCACCGAAGATAGCGGCAACAAGATCGAATTGGAAGAATCCTACAAGTCCCCAGTTGATTGCTCCAATAATAGTAAGGACCAGTGCGATGCGTTGAATTGTGCTCATGTTGAACCTCCTTATTGGTTAAGTACCGGTTTTTGGACAGGTACTTTTATTGAATGTTTCATTCATAGCTTGTTGTTTTTTGAAGATAATTATGCATGGCACTAAAAAAATCAGTGGGCATTATCTTTGCAAAAAGGGAACATTATATTCGATAATGAAAAGGCATATTAAAGCAAACCCGACTGTTACATACGGGGAATCAGCCAAATTGAAGGAGGGACCATGCATGAACAGTTTTACTTTTTATAATCCAACGAAATTAATCTTCGGTAAAGATGAAGTTCAGCAGTTAAAGGAAGAAATTCCTCAATACGGAAAAAAGGTACTTCTCGTTTATGGAGGAGGAAGCATAAAGCGCAATGGCCTTTATGACCAGGTAACAGGCCTGTTAAAAGAAATCGATGCAGAAGTCCATGAGCTTGCAGGGGTTGAGCCAAACCCTCGTATTCCTACTGTCAGAAAAGGCGTGGAAATCTGTAAAAATGAAGGGATTGACGTTCTGCTTGCTGTCGGCGGAGGAAGTGTCATTGATTGCACGAAAGCCGTGGCTGCCGGAGCGAAGTATGATGGAGATGCATGGGATCTTGTCACAAAGAAAGCTGTCGCAGAAGAAGCGCTTCCGTTTGGGACGGTGCTCACATTAGCGGCAACAGGTTCGGAAATGAATGCAGGCTCTGTCATCACGAACTGGGAAACACATGAGAAATACGGGTGGGGAAGCCCTGCAGTGTTCCCGAAATTTTCTATACTAGACCCACAAAACACATTTACAGTTCCAAAGGACCAAACAATCTACGGTATGGTGGATATGATGTCACATGTGTTCGAACAATATTTCCATAACGCAGAGCATACTCCTCTGCAGGACCGTCTATGTGAATCAACGTTGAAAACAGTGATTGAGACGGCGCCAAAACTACTTGGAAATCTGGAGAGCTATGAGCATAGAGAAACGATCCTGTATTCAGGAACGATTGCCTTGAATGGCATGCTGCAAATGGGCTATCGCGGCGACTGGGCAACTCATAATATTGAGCATGCTGTTTCTGCTGTGTATGATATCCCTCATGCTGGCGGCCTGGCAATCCTATTTCCTAACTGGATGAGACATAATATCGATGTTAAGCCTGAACGTTTTGCACAAATGGCTGTTCGTGTATTTGAGGTAGATCCGGAAGGGAAATCAGCAAAAGAAATCGGGCTGGAGGGTATCGACAAACTGTCTGAGTTCTGGAGCAGCATCGGAGCCCCTTCACGTCTGGCTGATTATGACATCACCGATGAAAAAATCGATGAGATGGCTGATAAGGCGATGGCAAATGGAGAGTTCGGAAATTTCAATTCTTTAAAACATGAAGATGTAAAAGCAATTCTTAAAGCTTCACTATAAAGTGAAAAGGCTGATTCCTGTGGGGATCAGTCTTTTTGTTTGGTTCTTAGGAAGGATTTCCGCTCCAGGCGTGCGACTCCGCGGGGCGTGCGGTGAGCCTCCTCGGCTTCATAAAAAGCGGAAGCGGCCGTTCAGCACCGTACGGATTGGAGGGCTCCTGCATGAGATAAAGGAAACACGACGAACATAGTGAGTCGATGTTGACTTATTGCAAGGAAGGAGACCGAAATCCGCTAGGTG
Source organism: Bacillus sp. AK031 (assembly GCF_053903065.1). Taxonomy (NCBI): domain Bacteria; kingdom Bacillati; phylum Bacillota; class Bacilli; order Caryophanales; family Bacillaceae; genus Bacillus; species Bacillus sp. AK031. Next base: position 761,762 of record NZ_CP096424.1, read on the forward strand.
CTGGCCGCTGGAGCTGGATTTGCCTGCGGGGTTACGTTCCGGTGGGTACGTAACCTTGGTCTCACCTGTCACGCTAGTCCCGCAGGAGGTCGCACGCCTTCCGCTCCAAACCAATAAATTTTAAAAATCAAGTAGGGGAAAAAAGCTTAAAACCACAATCTTTTAGAAAATAGTCTTTTTTGTTTGACCTGTTTTAAACTTTTTGTAATTGTATTCGCTTTCAATTTAGTCCTTTCTTGATTCTCTCTCCCTGTTTAGGTAAAGTTGTACTGAAGGCTGGCTGATGAGTAATCAGCTGCTGAAAGAAACATGTTTTTCTTTTAGATTTACCTGGTTTAAGAATTGAAGCAACAATAACAGAACCGATAGAAAAACAGTCAATGGAGGAATTGAATATGACACATGTACGTTTTGATTATTCAAAAGCACTTACTTTTTTCGGAGAGCATGAACTTACATACCTTAAAGATGCAGTGAAAACTGCACATACTTCTTTGCATGAGGGAACTGGAGCGGGAAGCGACTTCCTGGGTTGGATTGACCTTCCTGCCAACTATGACAAAGAGGAATTTTCCAGAATCCAAAAATCCGCAGCTAAAATTCAAAATGACTCTGATGTTCTGCTTGTCATCGGAATCGGCGGATCGTACCTGGGAGCGAGAGCGGCACTAGAAATGCTCAACCACAGTTTTTATAATGAACTGTCAGGCGACCAGCGCAAAACACCGCAAGTCCTTTTCTTGGGGAACAACATCAGTTCGACTTATATGACGGATCTAATGGATCTGCTCGATAAGAAAGACTTCTCGATTAATGTAATTTCTAAGTCCGGTACAACAACAGAGCCGGCTATTGCTTTCCGTATTTTCCGTAAAAAGCTTGAGGAGAAGTATGGTGTCGAGGAAGCGAAAACACGTATTTATGCTACAACAGATAAAGAAAAAGGCGCTCTTAAAACTTTATCAAATGACGAAGGCTATGAAACATTCGTTGTACCTGATGATGTAGGAGGCCGTTACTCTGTACTGACGGCAGTTGGCCTGCTGCCTATCGCTGTCAGCGGAACAGACATTGAAGCAATGATGGATGGTGCAGCTAAAGCACGACTCGACTTCAATACACCTGACTTGGAAGCGAACCCAGCGTATCAATATGCGGCGGTAAGAAATGTACTTTACAATAAAGGCAAAACGATTGAAATGCTGATCAACTATGAGCCTGGCTTGCAATATTTCTCTGAATGGTGGAAGCAGCTGTTCGGTGAAAGTGAAGGAAAAGACCAGAAAGGAATTTTCCCTGCGTCTGCGAACTTTTCAACAGATCTTCATTCTATGGGACAATATGTCCAAGAAGGAAGAAGAGACTTGTTTGAAACAGTCATTAAAGTATCTGAACCTCGTCATGAGCTGACAATTGAAAAAGCAGAAAGTGACCTGGACGGGCTAAATTACCTTGCCGGGCAGACAGTAGACTTTGTGAATAACAAAGCCTTCGAAGGAACCTTGCTTGCCCATACAGATGGCGGAGTGCCAAATTTAATCATTGAAATTCCTGCAATGGATGCTTACACATTTGGATACCTTGTGTATTTCTTTGAAAAAGCGTGCGCGATTAGCGGATACCTTCTTGGTGTAAATCCGTTCGACCAGCCGGGTGTCGAAGCATATAAAGTGAATATGTTTGCCCTTCTTGGAAAACCTGGGTTTGAAGAGAAGAAGGCAGAGCTTGAGAAACGTTTGAAATAATAGCAGGAAAAGCTGACATCTAAATCAGATGTCAGCTTTTTTATTACTACTTGTTCCTCCGGTGGGAATACGAGTTACCGGCCCAGTGGAAAAGGGAAACGCAAAAAACTCACTGGCCCGAAAAGCGAGTAATCGGCCCAATGAAAAAGGGAAACGGCAAACTCACTGGTCCGAAAAGCGAGTTACCGGCCCAATGAAAAAAGAAAACGGCAAACTCACTGGCCCGAATAGGGAGTAATCGGCCCAATGAAAAAGGGAAACGGCAAACTCACTGGTCCGAAAAGCGAGTAATCGGCCCAATGAAAAAGGAGAACGGCAATCTCACTGGCCCGAAAAACGAGTTATTTTATCAAACGAATAAGGAAATGAAGAATTTATGATTTATCCCGCCCACTCTGGGAAAAACTAACCGAAAAGAAAGGAGTGGGTTGGGATGATTGAACTTCCTTCTAAATTGGAGGGGCAGCATTTTCAGCTGTATAAGCTGGAGCAGCAGCTAAAGCCGTTGGGATATGACATTGGCGGTAACTGGGATTATGACCATGGTTACTTTGACTATAAAATCGATGATGAGGTCGGATATCAATTCCTGCGCCTGCCGTTTGCCGCGGTGGACGGCCAGCTCGATTCCAGAGGAGCCACTGTAGAATTCGGCAGACCTTTTTTACTCTCTCATAAATATCAGCGGGGACTTGATGACCATGCATCAACCGGCACTTTCTCCGGGACGACAAACCAGTTCTCTGAACCCCAGGACCCGGACGCAAGCTTCCCGGAAGAGTATGTTTCTGTTGGGGTTGAGCTTGTTAAAGAACTCGAAGATCAATTGCTGACTTGATTCATGAACCATTGCCTTTTTCGGTTGATATTACAAGAAGGCCATCATCTGAATTAATAATCGTTTCCAATGGAGGGTTCACTGTCGTGTTCTCTCCTTTTTTTATCCCCAATAGGATGATGTTTCTGCTCAGAAGGTTGCTGCTCAGCTCATTAAAGGTTTTGTTTATCCATTCGTCAGCTGCTGGAATGACTTTCAGGTTGTTCCCTTTTAAGTGGTTTAACAGTTCTAATATAGTCGCACTCATCCCTTTTGATAAAATGCTGTCCATAATGATATAACTGGTTTGTTTATTTGTTTGAATTACTTCATCAGCGCCAGCTCTTTCGGCGTTGGCGATATGGTCGCTGGTCAATATTTCAGCAACGCAATAAAGTGAAGGATTAATCCCTTTCATCGCCAGCAGCGTCATCACTGAATTCATGTCAGCATCGATTTCATTCTTGTTTTGGTCGGCGGTAACGACAGCAATGGAGGCTGATTTTACCCCTGCTTTCACCAAAACTTCGTCCCGGAACGCTTCTCCTTTTATAAAATGGATATAATGATTTTTATATGGATTTTCCTTTAAGGTATTGTCAACCAATGTTATATAATGCTTGCTGTCCAATGCAGACAGCTGTTCAATAATTTCCCTTGAACGCTCATTCCATCCGACGATAATCGTGTGGTCCTTCCCGTTGAAGGTTGCCCGTCCTTCTATGTAGGCGTTCTGGTTTGTAACTGTCGAGGTGGCCAATGTAATGAAATATGTAGTCAGGAACCCAGCTCCTAAAAGAATTAATAGTATTGCCATAACTCTGCCGGTTGTCGTCAATGGAACATAATCCCCGTATCCGACAGTGGAAGTGGTGATGATCGCCCACCAGATTCCATCAAAAACAGTCGGGAAATTTTCGGGTTCAATCAAATGGATAAGGACTCCAAAAGCAGAAATAGCCCCGAGTGCAATTATTAAGGTCCTGGCCAGAATCGGCCATCTCAAAAATCGCTGATAAAAAGATACACTCATATGAAAACTCCTTTCCCACATTCCTATACATTATTCCCCATTTACATAAAAATAAAAGGAACTCCCCGAAGAAGAGAGTTCCATAAGCTTATTGTATTTCAAGTTCCTTTATCTTTTTAAAATCATCCAAGTTGTACGCATGGATTTTCTCAGGAGACAGAGTATAGAGACTGTCATTAATATAAAGGATTCGCTGGATCTGCTTTTCCCAGCGTTCATAAATCTCATTTTCTTCTTTTGGATTGGTCAATTTAGCTTTTTGGACGATCCCATTCTCAGGAGTGATTTCATAAAAAAGTGCACCCTGGTAATCGAAAACCTGCTCATACATACTGCCTTCTTTTTCATGGTAGACGGAAACCGGGAAACCGTACAAGTTTTTCTCTTTATGCTGAAATAGTGCTTTATGGTCATCTAGCAGATAAGAATGGGTACCTCTTCCTCCGATAATCTCGGTATCCTGTTCTTTTGGATTGGTGAAATCGGTAATGTCAAAAAGCGATATTTTCATGCCGGCAGTCAGAACACGCGGTTCACTATTCGGCATTTTATCATCTTTGACAAGCTTGGTGTCAAAGCCGAAGCCGATCAAATGGTTTTCATCCAAAGGATGGAGGTAGCTGCTGAAACCGGGTATTTTCAGTTCGCCGAGAACCTCCGGTGAATAAGGGTCGCTCGTATCAATCACAAACAGCGGATCCACCTGTTTAAAGGTGACCATGTAGGCTTTGTCGCCCATGAAGCGCACTGAATAGATTCGCTCGCCCTTGGCAAGGTCTTCAACTTGGCCGATATGCTTTAAGTTTTCATCGAGAATATACAAGTTGTTAGTGGATGGAGTGTTTTCATCACCCCAGCTATTCCCTTTCGTTGTCGCAATTCTGAAGTTTCCTTGATGCTCATCCATGGAAAATTGATTTAAGATCGTTCCATTGACAGACGCCATAGAAACAAAATGGATGTCCGTATTGTTGATATTGAACTTATATACTTCTGTATCAGCGGAATTCCAAGCCATTTCGGTTGTGTAATTGTACTTGGAAACAGCCATATAGAGATTTTCTTTAGACATATAAATCTGATGGCCGCTACCAAGATAGGATTCTACATTGATTTGTGCCGAGGGCTCTTCAAGATCAATCGCCGCAAAAAGCGAAAAATTTGTTTCTGTCGATTGAGGCATATATTTAATATCACCATAATTTATCGCCACGGGCTCATCGTCTCCCATGCTGTCGGTGATGCGCGGGCGAAGGTCAGCCGTATCTTTGTTTTCGAGAATCCAGTAGTCAGGGAAGTGATTGGCAACAAGATAGACGAAAGAACCGACTTTTCTGGCAGCAACATAACTGCCTTCCATACCGAATTCCCTTAAGAGTTCTGGATCTTTTTTATCCTTAACATCATAAATGAAAGTCTTCATTAGCCCATGGATCGGCATAATGGATTCCTGTACAGACTTTGTTTCTTTTTCAAATGTCCTTTTACGATCGTCATACCAGCTGTTTCCGATGACAACCAATTTATTATCCTGTAAAAATAAATGTTGGGGTGAAAAATTATGTTCAAAAGAGATAGAAGAGACTACTTCGATGTCATCGACAGGGTTGGCTTTCGTAATGACAAGCTTCTGTGAGGCAATCTGATAGATGTACGTTCCGTCGGTTTTTACGATATCCGCTTCATCCACTCCCTGCACCTGATTATTGGTTGTGCTATGGTCAGAGTTTGAAGTACCAGCAGACTCTGTCGCCATTTCCGCGTCATTGGACATCGCTCCGTCTTCAGCAGATTCCGTTCTCGCCCCATCAAAAATTCCAGAGAACTTCGGCCTGTTTTCCTTTTCCCGTTTAATTGCCGACTTGAAATACTCAGTCAATTCTTTATGGGACTGAACTTCCGGCAGGGTCGGCACAACTGCGAATTCAACGGTCTTATCTCCACGGACCGGAAAGCCCAGCGTTGACTTGACCTCTGAAGAGATATACAGGGTGAAGTATTCCGTATCGGTTGAATATCCTTCTTCAGGAGGGTGAATGGTTACGTTTTTCCGGTCATCACTGATATCCACCTCAACCGGAATTCTGTCCCCCTCATTATTTTTGATATAAAAGGAATCGTCACTTATCTCATTCAATGGCTCTGAGAAACTCAAATTCCAGGTTTTATCTGATAGGACTATACTTCTTTCGTTGCCTTGTACTCCGGTTTCGACAGCGGGCTGTTTCCAGTAAACAAATACAGCGGCTGTAAGGACTATCAAGAAACCTATGGCAGCGTACCACCTCTTTTTCATCATCTTCACTCCATTCCTTTTACTGTTATGGAAGTAGACGAAGATGAAACAAGAATGTTACAACATAGGAAAAATAACCCTCTAACGGACTTTGGCGATGATTCCATTATGAACTTTAATATAGCCGGACTTCAGTATATCGAGTCCATTTTCATACATATACATGCCCATTTGTTCCACGGTCATTAATTCACGGTAAGTATGGTTCATGACATCGGCAAAGATATTGTAGTATATTCGCGACCTGACTTGATTTCTCGGAGTGGTCATAATCACATAGCCATTGGGCTTAAGAAACTTCCGATGCCACTCCACTACCTCCGGCTTATATTCATCAGGGAAATGTTCCAACAGCCCGACTGACAAGACAATATCAAATTCCTTGCCATAAGAAAGATTGCGGATATCATCGACTACATATTCAACATGAAGGTCATCTTTATAGTAGACCTTAGCTTGTCCGGTGTGGGGGTTTTCTCCGAGAAATGGGTAAGAGTCAGGGAAGTGTTCAAACCTTGTTGTTTTGCAGTATTCATCGTAATCGACCATCACGACTTTGGCACCAGGATACATTGCTGCAAGCTGCATCGCTTCGTACCCTTCTGCCGCACCGAGGAAAAGAATTTTGGGTTGAGAAACCTCCAGGCCTTCAAACAGGGCGCGTTTTCCGCGTGGATCCCAGATGCCGTCCTGAATCCGGTGAACATAATTCCATAATTGAATCCGCACAACATCCCCAATTGCAGACTTGATCTCAACAGGTTTAAACGATTTGAGGCTGTCCATGAATTTCTCTTTTTCTTTCTCTTTCTCAAGCGGGACATCCTTTGAGAACCATTCATGAAACGATTTATTGAAGTATTGCCACGAAGTATTGGCACTCATCGGCTTGCCATGCTCTTCTTCGTACCGCTGCCTGTCACTCGAGTAGTTTTTCACTTCAAACGGACGCCCGACATCCTTCCAGGATAGCAAAGACCAATCACTCACTGTGTTCACTTTTACAAATTTGTTATATTCCTTTTCTGAAAAACGGCGCAAATCCATTCTGAAATTCTTTTGTAATTCACTTGTCCCGATATGGGACTCATCAAAAGGCTTCGGTTTTTCTGGCAATGCTTCTGCTTGCAGCATAAATCCTCCTTCTTATTAAAAATCAGAATTTTCTTTCATTATAAGAGGTGGAGAAAGCGTTTTCAATAGGGGGTTCAGTAAACCTTAAATTAAAGATAGAATTTTTTAAAAAACTACTTGATAAAATAATCTAAACTTTATATAATAAAAAGCATCGCAACATCATATTATGGGGCATTAGCTCAGCTGGGAGAGCGTTTGGCTGGCAGCCAAAAGGTCAGCGGTTCGATCCCGCTATGCTCCATACCTAACAAAAAAGCTCAATCTCTTTATTTAAGAGATTGGGCTTTTTTTATACAATGTTAACGGACTGACAGTTGGAGTCATAGATTAATGGATTAATCATTGAGGGGGTTATTAATGAAAAAAGAAATGATGATTGAAAGGCTGATAACAATTGACGAAAGCCTAGAAGACCTTACTGACCTGTTAATCAGAGCAGTAAACGACGGGGCAGCCATTGGATTTTTACCTCCGCTTGATTTTCCCTTGATTTTGCCGCTAAAGCGGTTGTATTTTCCAGGATATTTGGAAGCATAACTAAAAGGGCTGTTATTAATATTAAATAGTGTATTTTCTTTAATTTGTCACTAATCAGATGGAGGAAGATATTACTATACTTGTCTGTCTTACTCTATGCCTTATTAAATGCTAAAATAGAGATACTAATAATATTTTAGAATAGTTTGAAATCTAAGTATAAATTAATCTTTAATGGCAGGTGTAGCATCAACGTGTATAGACAAAAAAAGGCTTATTTTATCATACCTGCTCTTCTGGCTGCAGGATTCCTTCTGATTTTATTGTTCAATTCAAGTCAACCTATACAAGAGAGTGTAAAGGCGCAAACGTCTGTAAAGGAACAGGTCGAGGAGACAGACATGGAAAAGGCAGCTGAAGAAGAGGTACAACCAGAGACAGAGAAAGTAGAGGAAAGTGAAGAAAAGGCAGCCTCTTTCACAGAAGAAATTAAGTTGAACGTCAGAGAAGTACTCGAGGTTGCCGTCAATTTATTTAAAAAGGATCTTAAGATTGTGTCAATCGGTGATTCCCTTACCCAAGGGGTTGGTGATGAGACCGAGAGCGGGGGCTATGTCGGAATACTAAACCACACGTTTCAAGACAGTAACCTTAAAATATCTATAGAAAACTTCGGAAAAAGAGGAAACCGTACAGATCAATTGCTGAAAAGGCTGGACAATAGTGACATTGCCTCTTCCGTTAAACAGGCTGATGTCGTCTTAATCACCATCGGCGCCAACGATATAATGAAAATTGTTAAAAATAATTTCACTGATCTTAAATTAGAAACCTTTCAACAGGAACGAGAGGGATATATAGAAAGGTTAAGAACCATCTTATATAAAATAAATGAACTCAATCCTGATACAAAAGTCTATTTAATAGGGTTTTATAATCCATTTGAAGGTTACTTTGGCGATATAAAAGAGTTGGGCATGATCATGGACAACTGGAATGATGCGGGTAAATCCGTTACAGAGGAATTTGATAATGTGGATTATATACCAATTGCTGACGTGTTCCAGGATACCAAACTGCAATTATTAGCAGAAGATTATTTTCATCCCAACACCAGCGGCTATAAACTGATGGCAAAGCGCATCATCGATTATGTTGAAGAAATCGGTATTGAAAAAGATGCTGCTGAAGTAGGTAACCAATAAAATACAAATTCAAAAAGTTCAATCTCTTAAGGGGATGGGGCTTTTTTTATGCTGAAAAAGGTTTCTGTGTGAACGATGTGCTTTGAAAATAGATATATTATTCAACTTTTGTTATCCCCTTTTTCAAACAATGACAATGGACTCCAAGATCAATGCAAGTTTTTGATCCTGTTACTGCATTTGTCACAAGTAATTTCATGAACACTTCGAAAATGTATCTTTTTCATCATTTTCTTTTCGGAATCATAGAAATGGCTGTATTTATATCCGCATTCAGCAGATGTTTTATCTTTTATGGCATGAATGACTTTTTGGACTTCGCTTGCAACGGTTGGAAATAACATATTGTCTTTCCCCTTTCCATTTAAAAGAGAATTTGAGTCCTTTTTTTGAAACTCTAATGAAAGTATGATCTATATATTGGTGCAATTCATCATCATGATCTGTAAGTCCTGTCTGGGTTATTCCTTCTTCTGACAGTCTGCCCCGTCTCATACATATTCTTTCAGCCTGAGAAATTTTTAGCGAAGTGTCATAAACTCTAACAATAAGCGTCTAATAAGCGAGAACGAATACGGGGGATAAAAAATGTTTAACAGAGCCGCGATTATTTCCGAATGGTTCCGCCAGTACAGTCATGATGTCTTTGACTTTCTGGTTTATTACACAGGTTCACTTGATGTGGAAGACCTTGTTCAGGAAGTTTTTATAAAAGCATTTAAGGGGTTGAAATCCTATAAGGGCCAATCCAAACCAAAGACGTGGTTATTCAGTATTGCACGCAACGTAGCAATCGATGAGGCCAGGAAACGAAAAAAGAAATTCTGGCAAGCAACTGTGCCGTTTGATGAACGGCTTGGACCCAATGATGGAGAGACGCCGGAGAAAATTCTCCATCAAAATGAGGAAAAACAAGAATTATACAGATCAATCCGAAAGCTGAAAAGCAGCTATCGTGATGTAGTGCTATTAAGAGGGATTCAGAATCTTTCTGTTGCGGAGACAGCTGAAGTACTAAATTGGAAAGAAGGCAAAGTCAGAACAAACTATCATCGAGCCTTAAAATCATTAAGGAAACAGGAAGGGGGGACAGCAGATGACGAATAAGGATATCAATCGGGTGGAGAGAAATCTCCGTGATTTCCCATCTCATAAATTGAGCCAGTCAAGCGAGCAAACCATTTATAAAGGATTGATGGAAAATGTTGCTGAAATTGAACGCCGGGAGAGAAAAGCATACACCAGGAAAAAGGCGGCTGCAGGTTTTGCGGGAGTGGCAGTTCTTGCGTTATTTGTAGTATTGGGGCTCACAACAAATTTGGCGGATCCGCCATCTGATAGCAATAACATAGAGAGCATGGAAGAAGCGGTACCGGAGCAGCCAATTCAGGAGACCGCCGAGTTTAATAAAGAAACAGCAAAAGAAGTAATGGCGGATTATAAACAAGCATATCTAACCGTAGTCGAAGCAGCTGACCCTTCCGGAGACATTACAAGTTTTGCTGAAAAAGAAGATATCATCAGCCATTTATCAGAAGCAATGTCTGATGAACATGCCTCAGAACTAGTGGATTCCTATTTTAAAGAAGCGGATGGGAAACTGCACTTGGTTTCCAAAGACAGTCCTGTGTGGCTTTTGGAGGAGAAGGATTTTCAGATTAAGAGAGTAGATGACAGACACTACATGATCATCCAGGAGCGGGAGAATGAACTGTTGGGGCATAGACGGATGGTTTATCATTCACAGATAAGGCAGGGAAAATGGGTCATTACCAGTGTCGAATCCTTACAGGAGCCGGAAGCATCCATTCAGGAACAGGCGCTGACAGTGATTCAGGCTATAGCTGAAAAAAATATGGATATAGTAGCAGAGCATGTTCATTCAGATAAAGGACTGCTGTTTTCACCTTCCGTTAATATTAATGAAAATCCGGTCATCTTTGAGAAAGGTGATATAGGAAGTCTTCTTAATGCTGACAGTGTGTATACTTGGGGACATTATGATGGAAGTGGGGAGCGAATGGCTCTGACCCCCGGGGCGTATTTTGAAGAAGTGCTTTATGCCAAACCATATCAGGACTATGATGAAGTCCTTGTTGACACGTTTGAGCCACGGGGTAACACCAGAAACAATCTTAAAGATGTTTTTCCTGATGCTAAAGTAGTTGAATTCTATTTGTCAGGATCAGAGGAATATGATGGGATGGACTGGGCAAGTTTGAATCTTATCTTCGAGAAGGATGAAAATGGAGTTTGGAAACTTACGGGGCTTGTGAATGACAAGTGGTCGATTTAGGGTGATAGTGAGAGAACTTCTGAGTGATGGAAGTTCTTTTTAATCATATCAAAATTTCCGTTCGATTAAAAATCAGAATGAGCGTTGGAGGCGGCTTTATACATTGGTATATGAAAAAGGTACCCATAACACCCAATTGTGCATAAGGTATTGAGTACTAAACTTAAACCGAGGTGGATGTGTATGTTCTATCATATTAAAGAGTTGCAGTATGAAGCCAAGCCTTCAGCCCCTAACCCGATATATGCAAAACAGGTTCAGGAAATCCTAGGCGGCCAATATGGAGAAATTTCTGTTATGATGCAATACTTATTTCAAGGTTTCAATGGAAGGGCAGATAAGAAATTCAGAGATCTTTGCTTAGATATAGGAACAGAGGAAATCGCTCATGTTGAACTGCTTGCGACCTTAATTGCACGGCTTTTGGACGGCGCACCATTGTGCGAACAGGAAGCAGCCTATAACAATGATCCGGTTTTAGCAGCTGTCATGGGCGGCGGGAACCCGCAGCATGTCATTGTCAGCGGGTTGGGTGCGATGCCGGTGGACTCTGTAGGAAACAAGTGGACGGCAGCGTATATTGGTTCAAGCGGCAATCTGTTGGCCGACTTCCGTGCAAACTTGACGGCAGAATCAATGGGAAGGCTGCAAGCAGTACGCTTATATGAGACGATTGATGATCCGGGCGTAAGGGATACCCTGTCTTTCCTGATTGCCAGAGACACCGCCCATCAGAATCAGTGGGCTGCAGCCATCGCTGAGTTGGAAGCAAGAGAGGGAGATATCGTTGTTCCGACAACGTTCCCTAGAGAGCTTGAAAAACAGGCCGTCTCTTATGATTTTTACAATCTGTCCAGAGGAGAGGCCAGCAAGACAGGCAGATGGGCACAAGGCCAAAGCATGGATGGGAGATCGTTTTTCAATTATGTAGCTGAGCCTGGACCATTCGGAAGGAAGGCAAAGCTAACGCCAGCGCCTCCGTTTGTTCATGACACGATGCCTAAGCCAAGTATGATGTAGGCGCGAAAGCAGCGTCAGCCAAACAGAAAGCTTAGTGAAAGTGTAAATCAGATATGTAAAAATGGCTGAAAGGTATAAGAAAGAGGCTGGGACATAAGTTGAAAACTAATTGATTTAAGCAGAAATAATCGAAAAAAACCGCATGAGATCAAGGTTATATACTCTTGATTTCATGCGGTTCATTCATGTTATTAGGCTCTTATCTTAAAGAGGTTACTTATAAGGTTATTTACCGCTGCTTCCTGAACGTAAGCGGATTGGAGCGGAAGGTGCGCGATCTCCTGCGGGACTACCGGGACAGGTGAGACCAAGGTTACGTACCCACCGGAACGTAACCCCGCAGGCAAAGCCGAGGAGGCTCACCGCCCGCCCCGCGGAGTCGTGCACCTGGAGCGGAAATCCATTCTTTTTATTCAGACACATTCTTTGCGAAAAGAGCCTTTTTTTAAGGTTTTGTCCCAGCCTCTTTCATATTTATTTAGACACTATAAATTTTTAATCAAGTTTTCCAGCTTCTCAAAATGAGTTTCCTCAAATAATTCTTCTCCCACTTTTAAAGAAGAAAAAGCACTCTCGATAAGAAACCTCCGTGGAGTCTTTGAGTGAAGAAATTCCTCCTGGATAAAATCCAATAATTCCAGATACTTTGCCTGGTCTTCCCGCTCAATAAGCTGTTGTTTCAAGAATAATACAGTATGATAGAGTTCCTGTCTTTCATCCTGGTTGTCCGTTTGATGTTCAGGAAACCAGACCTGCAGGAGTTCCGGCTGAAATAATGGCTTCCTGCCTTTACCCAGTTCCTCCGCGATATTGACGATGCGGTCGACGCTGTAGTGGACAACCCTGTGCAGCCCTGCGTTTGTGTTATTAACCAATGAATAATAGCGAAGGTTATGATGCAGAATGCCGAGAAATGTAATGGCGCAATCCAAAAGATAAGGTCTTTTGCTTTCGCCAAAGATGTCCAGGAACCGCCCGTGCAGCCAGTAAATCATCTTCAGCTGCCCTCTTTTGACCGAGTTCTTTAAATCTTCGTCTTTTGACATCATCACTTCCTCATAAAGAGGAATCAATTTATTTTCTTTATTTTCAATCATTTGTATTTCGATTTGTTTGATGAAAATTTCTATATCAGAAGGATCCTGGCTTATCAGCAGATCATTTCTTTTCTTTTCGATTTCACTGTATATGGACTTGAACAGTTCGATCAACAATTCATTCTTCGAGGAAAAATAATTGTAAAATGTCCCTTTTGAGATGCCGCTTAAATCCAAAATGTCCTGTATGGACGTTTGCTGAAATCCCTTTTCGATAAACAGACCATGTGCTTGTGTGATCACATGCTCCTTCCTCTTATTCATTATTTTGCCCCCTGACTATACCGCCTGTATAAATCTGATAATAACCTAGTATCCTTGAATCTACAAACCTTTATGAAAAAAATAAAATTTCCAATTGAATTTTTTGAACTGATGGTATATGATAAATCTTGTTTAAAATGACAGTATAAAAAAATGAACTAACGGTATAGGAGGAGAACGAATGAAAGGTACAACAAAAAATGTCCGTCCTCAATATGGGATATTGGCTGTTCTGATGGTTGGAGCTTTTATCGCATTTTTAAATAATACATTACTTAATATTGCCCTCCCGTCCATCATGATGGAGCTGGAGGTCGAAGCATCCACGGTACAGTGGTTGACAACCGGCTTCATGCTGGTGAACGGAGTATTGATTCCGACAACCGCTTTTCTTATTGAAAAATATTCGGTCCGCCGGCTGTTCTTAGTGGCGATGACTTTGTTTACAATCGGTACATTGCTTGCTGGGATTGCACATGTATTCCCGGTTCTGCTGGCAGGACGCATGGTTCAGGCATCTGGAACTGCAATTATGATGCCGCTCTTGATGAATGTTATGTTGGTCAGCTTCCCGGTTGAAAAACGAGGAGCGGCTATGGGTGTATTCGGATTGATCATGATGGCTGCGCCTGCCACTGGCCCGACTTTATCCGGCTGGATCGTCGAAAACTATGATTGGAGAATGTTGTTCCACTTTGTAACACCGATTGCTGTGATTGTGCTTTTACTTGGATTCTTCTTATTAAAGGATAAAAAAGAGAAAGTGGACCTGCGCTTGGATTTCTTGTCAGTGATCCTTTCCAGCGTCGGTTTTGGAAGTTTATTATATGGTTTCAGTTCTGCCGGTACAAAAGGTTGGGACAGTCCCTGGGTTTACGGAATGATTGCGTTGGGTGTTGTCTCTTTGGTGACATTCATTCTGCGCCAATCTAAATTGGAAAGGCCGATGCTAAACTTCCAGGTGTTCAAATATCCGATGTTTGCCTTGTCTTCCTCGATTACGATGGTCGTCAATATGGCCTTGTTCTCCGGGATGTTGATGATTCCGATTTACGTGCAGACAATCCGTGGGATTTCCCCGTTGGATGCCGGGTTGTTAATGCTGCCGGGTGCATTGGTGATGGCCTTTATGTCACCTATCACTGGAAGGCTGTTTGATAAGTTCGGCGGACGTGTGCTGGCTACAAGCGGGTTGATGATTACGGTCGTAACAACTTATTTATTCAGTAAGTTGACACAGGATACGTCTTATACCAACCTGGTCATCTTGAACTCTATCCGGATGTTCGGTATGTCGATGGTTATGATGCCGGTTTCGACAAATGGTTTGAACCAGCTTCCAGCACGTTACTATCCTCATGGTACTGCGATGAATAACACATTGAATCAGGTTTCCGGTGCAATTGGAACGGCATTGCTCATTACGGTAATGTCCAATCGCACGGTAACACATACGAAGGAACTCATGCAGGGTGCGATGGAAAATCTAACAGGCCAGCCTTCAGAAGCAGCCATGGCTCAAATGCAGCAGCAGGTTGCTATGGAAGGGATGCTTAAAGGCATTAATGATGCCTTCCTTGCAGCATCAGCTATTGCAGCTGTAGCGCTGGTATTGTCATTCTTTATTAAGAGGGCAGTCCAAGCGGAAGATCCGGTTGAAGAGATGCCTGTTAATAAAAAAGTTGCCGCTGAATTGGCTGCAGGGAAATAACAGAATTGTAAGAAGAGGGACGATCTTTAGGTCTCTCAGGTTACACTGTCTGGGTACTGAGACTACATTGTGAAATAAAAAAGAGGCTGGGACATAAGTTGAAAACTAATTGATTTAAGCAGAAATAATCAAAAAAAAACCGCATGAGATCAAGGGGTTATATACTCTTGATTTCATGCGGTTCTTTCATGTTATTAGGCTCTTATCTTAAAGAGGTTACTTATAAGGTTATTTACCGCTGCTTCCTGAACGTAAGCGGATTGGAGAGGAAGGTGCACGACCTCCTGCGGGACTAGCGGGACAGGTGAGACCAAGGTTACGTACCCACCGGAACGTAACCCCGCAGGCAAAGCCGAGGAGGCTCACCGCCCGCCCCGCGGAGTCGTGCACCTGGAGCGGAAATCCATTCTTTTTACTCAGACACATTCTTTGCGAAAAGAGCCTTTTTTTAAGGTTTTGTCCCAGCCTCTTTTTGTTGAAATATAGGCACCGTCTATGTCTATTCACCTGTTCCGTATGATTTATCCTTATTAATCCCTTTTACGATGTTCGAACCAATGGCACCGATGATCAGCACGATTATTGGTAGAGGGTTGTAGTCGACAAAGAAGGTGGTAAATGGAAGATCCATCGATCTAAATACCAACGTTAAAACCCTGCCAAACATAAAGATGAGGCCGATGACAAGCAGCCAGTTAAATACTTTTTCCAAGAAATTCATTGTGTTCTCCTTTACTCCATTATTTAAGTTTAATCCGTACCCTTTTGGTTGTACTCTTTATGATCCATAGAGTCATAGCCAGCAGAAATGCTGTTAAAATAAACGATGTAAATAAGGAGAAATCCTGCTGGCTGCTTAAATCTAAAAGAAACTTAAGAGGCTCCCTCAACTCAGACTCCCAAAGAAAATCTGAAAGTGAAATGATGACAATAGCCAAGAGAATATACATCATGCCGCCAATCCCGCCAAAACGGTAAAATCCAGCACCAATCAACCATCCAGCAGCATAATACATCAGTATATTTACACTGAAGACCAGCATGGTCAGTAGTAAGGGTGCATCTGATCCGATAAATGAATTAGTTTCAATCCCAGAGTCTATCACTTTCTCAATGGCTGTAATAATGCCGGCCGACAGCATGAGCACTAATGATACGACAAAAGACGAAACAGCCGCCCCTTTAAAGTAATCCCTTCTTGTAATGCCGCTTCTAACGTAAAAAGTCAGAAAAGCATGGACTGATAAGATTCCAATCACCAGCATGTAAATTTTAGAAGGTCCATATGCAAACGTCAGGAAGCTTTGCTCATTAACAGCATCATTATTAACGAATCTCTGTAAAATCACATAAGCAATGAATACAAAAGACATAAACCATGCAGACCAAATTAACTGCAATACAGACATATCAGCGGCGACTTTGACGGCTTGTTGATTATTTGCCATTTTCGTTAACCTCCTCGCCTGTTAAATGGATGAACAGGTCCTGCAGTGAAACAGGTCCGACTTCCAATCCTTTCTGTTGGGCAACCTGCCGTTTCTCTTCTGAGATTTCTCCATAAACCATTGTTGACTTTGTCCCTCCAAGTTTCTGAGAACTTAATTGTTTCATGTCACGGACAAATGCATCTACATCTTCGACTGAACCTGTAATGGAAGCTCCCCGCTCCATTAACACGTCGACTGGTTCTTTGAGGAGCACTTTTCCATTATGGAGGAAAATGGCCTCTTCAAATAAATAGTCCATTTCCGAAACTAAATGGGTCGAAAGAATGATGGTCCGTGGGGATTCTTCATAATCCTCTAGTACTTTTTGATAAAATAATTCCCGGGTAGGTGCATCCATGCCGTTATAGGTTTCATCAAATATCGTGATGGGAGATCTGTTAGCCAGTCCCATCGTTACATTTAATGCCGACTGCATACCCGTCGAAAGGTGCTTCACCTGTTTATGGAGAGGTATATTGAAAAGCTCAACCAACTCAGCTGCCAATTCTTTATTGAAGTTAGGACGGTATCTTTCACAGGCTTCCAGCATCCCTTTTACTTTTTCTGTTTCATCACTGTAATCCGTGTTATAGGCAAACGTGACTTGAGACATTATTTCTGCATTTTCAAAAGGTTCTTTTCCGCCGATTTTGATTGTTCCCTCGTCTGGTTCCAAAAAAGAGGCCAAAAATGAAAGAAGGGTGGACTTACCTGCACCATTCCTTCCGATAAGGCCGTAAATCTTTCCGCTTTCAAGCTGCAAATTGATATTCTTTAAGGCCTCTGTCTTTCCAAATTTCACAGTTGCGTTTGTAATAGCTATATCAAAACTCATTC
Source organism: Bacillus sp. AK031 (assembly GCF_053903065.1). Taxonomy (NCBI): domain Bacteria; kingdom Bacillati; phylum Bacillota; class Bacilli; order Caryophanales; family Bacillaceae; genus Bacillus; species Bacillus sp. AK031. Next base: position 779,187 of record NZ_CP096424.1, read on the forward strand.
TTTATCACGTCCTTTCAATTGTTTCAGGAGATCAACAATTTCACCTTCTGATATTCCTAACTTCTCTGCTTCCTGGATCAATGGCAGCATATACTGGTCAACGAATCCTTCTCTTCGCTGTTCCAAAAGCATTGCTTTTGCACCCTCGGCCACAAACATCCCCACACCTCTTTTTTTATAAATGATTCCGGCATCCACTAGTAAGTTAATCCCTTTGGCTATAGTTAAGTGATTGATTTTATAAAACTTCACAAGCTGGGTAGTTGACGGAATTTGATCATGTTCTGTTAACTGATCATTTACAATCTGATCTTCTATCCTTTCTTTGATCTGGATGAAGATTGGCCTGTTATCATCGAATGGCTGGCTCAATAGTCCATCACCACAACATTCACTCCTTAGTGTTATATGGTTATATAGTTATGTATATAACCATATATGAGATTGGGTTATTCGTCAATAAAAAATTTTCGGATTGGCAAGGTGATGTTTCGTTGGGGAAGAGGTAAGCTGGATGTTCTAGTGGCATGTTTAAGTTTGAGCGGTGAGAGAACACTTCTGCTTGTGGTCCAGATTGCTGTGTTGCTCTTTTTTTAAAGATTAATATCATTGGTGCTATGGTCATGCACTCTTATACGCAAGGATGGTATTATAGGTTGTTTCAATTTCTCAGAAACAGCAATCGATCTTGGTGATTTCATTCGTTAATTCTCTCATGCATTTGATACCATTTTAGCCTAAAGCTTTCATATTCATCACTATCCTTACTGTTGTTCGTCCCCTGATTCACATTAAGAAGGACAACCTTAACTTAACCTGAAAATTGAAATTATTAGGAAAAAGATCCAAGTGGAGAAACAGTTACCGGGGGAAGGGTGGAAGTTCTACTATCGGCTATAAAAAAAGCCCTGCAGAATGAGAGAGTTTTTACAATACGATGATTAAGGAGGAAACACCCTATTACAAAGAAAGAAGTAATTTATAATATAATGATTAGGAAGAAACATCCTATATAGGACAAGTACAACAGTAGAATAGGATGATTAAGAGAACCAAACTTAAAAAGTATCCGGCATGGCAGCTGGAGGGCCACACACAACAAAGTAAGGTCAAGGGGGATGGAGATGGAAAACAACGTTTTTGAACAGATGGCAAACAGATATGATACGGAAGAAAGAATTGAATTGGCTAAGGTAATCGTTAAGGAAGTAAGGAAGGAATTACAAAACAGTCAATCTAAATCTTTAATTGACTATGGAAGTGGTACTGGTTTAATTAGTTTAGAATTAGCAGATTTAGTGAAATCTATTTTACTGGTCGACTCATCAGAACAAATGGTAGAGGCAGCGAAAGCTAAAATTTCGCGGAGGGGTATGGACAACGCAAAAGTACTTTACTCAGATTTCACTGCAGATAGTACGGACCTTAAGGCAGACATCATTTTAATGTCCCTGGTTCTACTTCATATTCCGGATACTCATAAAATCTTACAAGAGTTGTTCAACATCTTAAATAAAGACGGCAAGCTGATTATTGTTGATTTTAATAAAAATGAAAGTATCAATCATCCGAAAGTTCACAACGGTTTTTCGCATGAAGAGCTAATTGGGAAATTATCTGAAGTTGGTTTCAAATCAAATGAAATGAAGACATTCTATCATGGTAAAAACATATTTATGAAACAAGATGCTTCAATGTTTATATCCAGAAGCATCAAGTGATGTGCTTTTTAAATTCAATTAGAACGGTGAAGAGCTTGAGACTTCGACCGTTTTTGTGTGAGCCGTACTCACGTGAAAACGGGCATGAACAGTAAGATCTTCAAGCCTCTTTACTTTATCAAATTACCAATGCTTTTATATAATTGATTTACCGGCCAGGTGGAATGATATAAGAGCATGCCGTAAATCCTTATCGGTGTGTTTCACACGGCAAGGAAATAAAAACTAAAGGAGAATGCCAGATGAATTTCGTGACTCTAAATAATGGGTTGAAAATGCCTCAGCTTGGTTTTGGTGTATGGCAGGTTGAAGATGATCAAGCGACTGCAGCTGTTTCAAAAGCAATCGAAGCCGGCTATACTTCTATTGATACTGCAATGATTTACAAAAATGAAGAAGGCGTGGGGAAAGCAATTAAAGAAGCTTCTGTTTCACGTGAAGAACTCTTCATTACAACAAAAGTCTGGAACACTGATCAAGGCTATGATAATACTTTGCGTGCCTTTGATGAAAGTTTGGAAAGATTAGGACTTGATTACGTTGACTTGTATCTGATTCACTGGCCGACTCCTGAATTTGATGAATATGTTGATACATATAAAGCTTTAGAGAAGCTATATCAAGACGGGAAAGTGAAGGCGATCGGCGTATGTAACTTTGAAATCGAGCATTTGGAACGCCTGCTGAAAGAATGTGATGTCAAGCCTGTATTGAACCAGGTTGAATGCCATCCGCATTTGGCTCAAAATGAATTAAAAGAGTTCTGTGCTAAACATGATATCTTTGTTGAAGCATGGAGCCCTCTTGAACAGGGTGGAGAAGTACTGCAAAATGATATAATCAAAAGCATTGCTGGAACACATGGGAAAACACCTGCTCAGGTTGTGCTTCGCTGGCACTTGCAAAATAACACGATTGTCATTCCAAAATCCGTGACTCCTTCCAGGATTGAAGAAAACATCAATGTATTTGATTTTGAACTGTCTGAAGAGGAAATGAACAAAATCAATGAACTGAACCTGGACAGACGTAAAGGCCCGCACCCGAATGAGATGAATGTCAGATAATAAAGATATAAAAAGGCGCGCTCAAGTACTTTGAGCGTGCCTTTTTTGAACCAAGCAGCAGAGTCGTCGCTTTTGCCACTCATTTAAAGGATAAAACGTATCCTTTTCCCCTTATATTTTCAATATGAATAAGGTCCTGTGTTTTTTTGCGTATGCGGTAAATCAAGGCATTGACTTCTTCCATGCTTACATCAGGAAACTCTTCATTGGAATGAAGCCTCTCGGGCCATACCGATTTTTTTATCTCCTCAACAGAAACAAAATGTCCTCTTTGCTGCAGGAGCAGTTCGATCCCTTTATATTCTTTTTCAGAGAAGGAGTAAATGTTACCTGAGACTGTTAATTCCTGTTTCAGTGAATCTAAGGTGAATTCATCATATGTATCAGTCTCCAGAAATATTGGTTCAAGGTCTGCGGTCAACTCGAGGCTGGAAGTAGAAAAGGATAATTTAATACAGCCATCAGCAAGTACCAGCTTATCTGAATGTTTCAGAAGAATCTCTTTTTCGTGGGATAACGGTTTGTTATTCAACAAGGTACCATGCTTACTGCCGAGGTCTTTAACAAAATATTGCCCTTGATCATTACAATGAATTTCCAAGTGTTCCCTGGATACATGGATGTTGTCGAAAGAAATATCAGGCGCTGTGTTTTTGGACTTTCTGCCAATTATCAGTTTTGGATGGTGCAAGGCTATAAAGGCGCCTTTCTCATAAGGAGTGCCTTGTTCAACGATTATATATGAGGGTGTGTTCATTGTATTCTCCTAAAATCATTTTCTATTTATCAGAGTCCTGTTATACAATTATTATGGTTTACCTATTGAGTATAGAATGCAAGGTTTAATATGATTCATTTATACTAAAGACTATATATATCTTATAACTTAATAGGAGGTAAGCAAAGTGAAATTCAAGAAAATTTTAATAAGAACTCTGATCATTATTCTCTTATTCTCTTTATTTGTTATTTTCAATAACAGTTCTCTTTTTACCAAGCAACGGGACGGAGAACCTTTTCTCCTTGCACATCGCGGGCTTGCACAAACGTTCAGTATGGAAGGAATTCAGGGAGATACCTGTACGGCGGAGAGAATATTCGAACCGGAACACCCATATCTGGAGAATACAATCCCATCCATGGAAGCGGCATTTAAGGCGGGAGCCGATATGGTTGAGTTTGATATCAGGCCGACCAAGGATGGACAGTTTGCGGTATTCCACGACTGGACGCTGGATTGCCGGACAAATCTAAGCGGCGAACCGAAAGAATATACGATGGAACAGCTAAAGGAAGCGGATATCGGCTACGGCTACACAGCGGATGACGGAGAAACATATCCTTTCAGAGGAGAAGGAATCGGATTAATGCCTTCCTTGGATGAAGTGTTATCCGCTTTTCCTGGCAAAACATTTCTCATTCATATCAAAAGCAATGAACCAATTGAAGGTGTGCAGCTTGCAGAAACGCTGTCCAAACTCCCGGAATCACAACGAAGTTTGATCACTGTTTATGGAGGAGATGCCCCGGTTACAGCCTTTAAAGCAGAGCTTCCTGAGATGAAAGTCATGTCCAAAGAATCATTGAAAAGCTGCCTGTTTTCATACCTGGGTCTAGGATGGTCCGGAAAGGTCCCTTCTTCCTGCACCAATACTCAATTACATATTCCGGAGAAATACGTCTCCCTGCTATGGGGCTGGCCGGATAAATTTCTGAACAGGATGGAATCAGTGGACACGCGAGTGATTATCGTTGCGGGAGACGGGGGTTGGTCGGAAGGCTTTGATTCAGATGAAGATCTCACGAGGCTTCCATCGGACTATAGTGGGGGAATATGGACGAATCGGATAGACATAGTTGCTCCATTTTTTGAAAAATAAGGAAGGAATTTCAATCTGCTAAGCGAATAGAACTATAAGTCTGAAAAAATAAGGAAATTCCAAGACTGAAAGTTTTAAAGATAGATAGCGGAGTCTGTACATCGCTGGAAATCCTTAAACAAAGGAGAGAAGGATATGAAATCGCTGAATAAGTCATTTTTATCCATTTGTGGAGGCATCTTGGCTGCCGGCATTTTAGGAGGAGGGATGGTTTCCGCCGAAGAGTCGGATAAAGGGATTGTAAGCAAAGCAGAAGAGGCAAGTCCGCTTTATGTACCGGTCGGTAATGGAGGCCATACTTGGACTTTCGTCAAAACCGAATATACAACAACCGGGTATATTAAAGTCTATAGTGACAAGGATTCTTATTGGTATTATGTAAAAGAAGTATACTATACCAACAGCAGCAATTATGTTAAGACCGTCTACAGCAAATTTGCTATTTGATTATGAAAAAAGAGGGCCAATAGTAAACAGGCCCTCTTTCTTAGTGTAATTCTTCAAATAATATATATTTATCTTCTTCCGTCTTAGCAACCAGAAAATGTTCATGATTTTTGACGGTGAATAGGTCAGTGCCTTCAGCCAGGCTGTTGGAGGACAACTCTTCAACGGGATGAAGGCTGGGGTCAATTTTAACAAGTATTTCTCCAATAGGCTGATCCAGCGTTAACTCCTGTTTCTCATGCAATCTCAAGTATTCTTTGCCGCCTACGGTCATCATCTCACCATAACCGCATAGTTCATTTGCAGGTGATGCTTCTTCTGCACCGCATGCGCTCAGGAATATCAGGGACAATCCAAATATGCCGATTTTCTTCATATATTTCCTCCTTATACTACAGGTATATATGAAAGATATTCAGGCTTGTCTGTAAAAATGTATTTCAATTAATATGTGGGTGGTTCAATACGGATTAATAATTTTTGTAAGAAATAAGATATCCTCTTGAATCATAGTTTTAATCGTTTCATCTGTACATCTTTTGTAATCCTCAAGGAGTCTTCCCAGCTCCTTAATGAACATAAGTATTTCCAAGTCCTTTAACATACATAACATCTCCGTTCTTATAGGTAATATTGCCTATAAGACAGTGGGTTAAACCTTCTTTGTAAAAAATGGAATCAATTTGTATGCGAAGTCATATTAAAGAAGGATATTGCGAAAGTTGTTCGAAGTAGTACCAGCAGGCTATTAATCTTAAATTTTGAGGTGAACCATGAAGTTAAAAATCATACATACAAATGACCTTCACAGCCACTTTGAAAATTTTTCAAGAGCGGCTTCCGTAATAAAAGAATTGAAAGATGAGGATACCCTTGTCCTTGATGGCGGGGATTTTGCAGATTTTAAAAGTATTGAGCTGCAGGGAACGCGGGGCCTGGCAGCAGTGGAGTTGCTGAATTCTGTTGGCTATGACGCTCTGACAATAGGGAATAATGAAACCTTCAATGGTGTGGACACACTTGCATATATGGCTGCGGCAAGTCCTCTTCCGTTCATTAGCAATAACCTGCGCAGAAAAGACCATACAGCCGTACAAGGGGTTGTATCATCTACGATCATCGAGAAAAATGGCCTGCGCATTTTCATCACAGGCTCTTCACCAAATCTAGGTGATTTCAATGATGGCCTTGGTGTGCATATCCGTTCCTATAAGGAAGCTCTCATTGATGAAATCAAGGAAAATCAGGGACAATATGATGTTTGTCTTGTGTTAAATCATGTGGGAACATTAGCTGATGATGATCTTGCAGAGGAAGTGGATGGAATTGATATCATAATATCTTCCCACGATCACCAGCTATATCCGAAAGCAAAAATCATTAATGGTACCATCCTGAACAGTGCGGGCTGTTACGGAGAGTACGTCGGTATCCTTGAATTGTATGTTAAAAACGGAAAAGTGGAGCTTGTACATTCTGAAACAATCGCAACGAAGGATGCTTCCGAAGATGAACAGATACTGTCAATTTTAAAACGAAATAAAGAAAAAGCTGTCAATGCGTTGAGCCAGCCACTTTATCCTTTGAGAGTATCCTTATGGCATGATGTCGTACAGGAAAATCCAATAAGCAACTTGATTGCAGACGGGTTGAAAGACATGCTGAATGCAGACATCGGCCTGATTAACGGTGGAATCGTAAATGCTGGAGCATTCGATTATCTTTCCAACAAAAAACTTATTGAAATCTGTCCTTCCCCTTTAAACCCCACTTTATTTGAAATCCGGGGAAAAGACTTACGGAAAGCACTTGTAGAATCGCTGGATGCCCAAGTATGCCTTGCAGATGGCCGGGGACCTGGTTTCAGAGGAAGATTTGTGGGAAGGCTCCATATTTCAGGAGTCAAAGTTGTGTATAAAGGGAACGCCATCACTCATATATCCGTAGGAGATGATCCTCTTGAAGAGGAAAAGTGGTATAAGGTGGCAAGCTCTGATTATTTACAGCGGGGGTCGGGATATCCATCTCTCGCCAATAATAAAAATGTAAAGTACCTTCCTGAAGAAATAAAAGATGTCATTCGTCTATACGCTGACAATCCTGGGTTTGTAGAACAAGCATTGATTAACAGGTGGACTGCAGCCAGTGCCATTTCAATCTGATAGTATATCCTTCTGTTTTTCAGATTGTTATAATAGTTGAATACTATGAATGGAAAGAGTGAAGCCTTATGAAAGAAGGCATAAAGCTGCTGGCAGAAGCAGTAAACCAGTTACATGACGTGTTAATCACGGTTTCAAATGACGTTTTAGGAATGAATCTGACTGACAAAGACCTGCATTTTTGGATTATGGGGGTCATTGGCATTGCCGTCTTCTTTTTCATCTTTGCAGTCACCAAGTGGTTTTCTAAATTGCCTTTTGGTATTACAATGATTGCTTTTTTGTATACATTGACTTTTATGTTCGTTCTGGTATTTGCGATAGAGATCCAGCAGGCTATTACGAACCGGGGAAATATGGAATTTGCCGATGCTGTCGTTGGTATGTGGGGCTTTTTGGTTCTGTTTTTCCTGTATGCAGGGGTTGCCATTCTGATCATTGGAGGGAAATTCCTTTATAAAAGATATACTGAGAAAAGCACAGAAATAAAAATGTAGCCTTCCTGATTTATTGAAAAGGCCTTGAGAGTCAAAAGGGGTCTAATAGAAGAAAAAGGTGCATTATGAAAGGACTCATGATGCACCTGAACTGATCTGGAATACAGGGCTCCTAGCTATAGGTTAAACGATTTTCGTTTTGCCGCACTCCCGGCATTTCCTGTAAAACATTCCGTCTTTTACGGTAGATTTAAACAATTTGTTTCCGCATTCGCATCTCCCGCTGATTTCATCTGGTTCATCTTTATAATAAACAATGTTTTCGTTACTGTTATCCTCATTGCTTGCCATTTCACAACTTCCTTTCGTTGCTTTTACTTCCATTATAAATATAGCAAGAATCTCTATGAAATTCCATTGCACTCTTGCCAGGAATACAATCAAATTGGATGCTGATACAGGTTAAGTGATTGAGCATGTGCTGCGATAAATATTATTACTCATAAAATCCGTTTCCGCTCATAGGATTAGTTATGTATCCTACATCAAAGGGGGAACATAATTAATGACTGAAAAAAATTCAAACAATCCCAAAGATTTGTTGAAAAACACTTCGAAACAGGCCAGTGATCTTGTGAACCAGACTGCTGATACAGCTAACGGAATCGTAAAGTCGATAAGTGGAGAAGGCGGTCTTGTTGGCAAGGTTTCTGACACGTCCACTGATCTTGTCAAAGGAGTTTCCAAGACAGGGAATAAGGCTGTTGAAAAAACAGTCGATACAGCTTCCGGCCTTCTTAAGGGAGCATCAGGTAAAGTATTTAAGAAAAAATAGAGTGAAATGAAGGATGCGCGGGGTTAGCGCTCCTTCTTTTTTTATGTATTTCCCCCGGTTATTCCCGTAAAAGATATGTTTCTTGAAAAAGGTGAAGTGGTCTCACAAACGTGGTGCACCTTTCCATGTGGGTAAGCCTCGAACACCTTGTGATTTAAACATAAATCGAAATTTAGCTTATAATGAAGATAGAAAACATAGCTCAAAGGAGATGAAAAATTGGATTTTTCTACATATAATGATTGGCTTGGGGAACTGGATTTAGGTGACATACTGATTACCATTGCTGTGGTCGCCGGAATCCTTATTGTCAGATCAGTGGCTTTATGGAGCTCCAAGAAACTTTCCCGGTTTCATGAAGTGACAAGGAGCCTTGTGAACTGGATCAGCTTTTATGGGATTCTGTTGTTCCTATTGATTTATTATGGGGATTCCAGATGGATGTTTGCGGAATTGTTTTCTGCCGGACAAATGAAAGTAACCGTATTTCTTATCGTCATAGCGGTGTTGATCATCTCGTTGGCCAGCAGGTTTTCTAAAGTCGTCACAAAAGCGATTCTGCCTGCAATGTACAATCACTATAATCTGGATAAAGGCCTGCGGTTTACTTTTGACCGGATTGCCCACTATACCATTATGGTGCTGGCGTTCATCATCAGTTTGACGACTGTCGGTATCGACCTGAGTGCATTGACTGTTTTTGCCGGTATCATAAGTGTGGGAATCGGGTTCGGGCTGCAAAATATTGCTTCCAATTTTATCTCAGGAATCATTCTTTTATTTGAAAGGCCGATTAAGGTGGGCGACCGCGTGATTGTAGATGAAATCATTGGCGATGTCGAAGAGATTAAGATGAGGGCGACGGTGATCAAGACGCTCGATAACGAGCATATAATCGTTCCCAATTCTTATTTCCTGGAGGAGAAAGTGGTTAACAGGTCTTTCAGCGATCCTCGTCTTCGCCTTGTTCTGCCGATAGGAGTAGCCTATGGTACGGATGTAGAGAAAGTAAGGGAACTTCTATTACAGGTTGCGAAAGATGAAAGTGAAGCTTCGCTGACAGTCCTTGATTCACCAGAGCCATTTGTGAATTTTGTCGGGTTTGGGGAATCCTCTCTCGATTTTGAACTGTTCCTCTGGATATCCGACCCTAACCAGTTCGTTGTCATAAAAAGCAATGTTAATTTCCGGATTAACCGTATTCTTTCTGATAACGGTATTGAAATTCCATTCCCGCAGAGAGATCTGCATATCCGCAGTTTTGATGTTTAAATAAGAGTGCTTCCTCAAAAAGAAGCGGGTTCGGATTTCGAATACAAAAACTAAATTAGCACACCAATTAGCAGTCCGATTCGCAACTGAATTAGACTGCTTCTTTTTTTTGATATATATAGGGGTTAATAAAATGAAGGCGAAATTCGCCCTGAATTTCGCCCCCCTTTTAACACAGATAAATTAAGCGCACATTTTTTTCCTTAATTATGAGTAACCTTTGATTGTTTAAATAAGGGTAGTTTTTCCCGTTATCTTGCAGAATAGGGGTAGGTTCGGGGGAAATAAGGGGATTTTTGGACTTCTGTCAAGAAAATGGACAATCTAAAAAGGTATTTTGTAACCCTTAATGGCTACCGCACTTCGTTTGGTGGGCCTGAGTAATGAGTGATTCAAAATTGAATCACTCATTACTCAGGCAAATGGTACATTTATGAGATTTTTTCTAAGGAATTCTGTTGGTATTTTCTTTCAAAGTTGTTAGGGGAACAATAGCCCAAAGTGGAATGTTTTCGCTTCTCATTATACCGGGCAGAGATATAGAAATTAATGGCCTTGGCAGCCTGTTCCCTTGTGTCAAAACGGAATCGGTAGATTAGCTCCTTCTTAATGGTGGCGTGGAAGGATTCAATACAAGCATTGTCGTATGGATCTCCTTTCCGGCTCATACATATTTGAATGTCTCTTTCCTTTAAACAATCGATGTAGTCATTCGAACAATACTGGGATCCACGGTCGGAATGGTGAATGAGTCCTTCTTCAGGATTCCTTGAATCTAAAGCCATTTTTAAAGCCTCCAGGGTTAGTTCCTTTTTCATTGTCTTTCCATGGCTCCAACCCACAATTTTTCTTGAGAATAAGTCCATGATTGATGACAGATAAAGCCAGCCTTCAAGTGTCCAGACATACGTTATATCGGCGACCCACACCTTGTTTGGTGTATCGACAGTAAATTCTCGATTCACCACGTTTGGATATAGAGGCAGAGAGTGATTGGAATCCGTCGTAACCACAAACTTCGTTTCTGGAATGGCTCTCAGTCCAAGTTCCTGCATGTAACGCGCAACTGTCTTCAAGGAAACCGTATAGTTCCACTCAACTAAATCATCATGTACTCTGGGGCTTCCATAAGTCCCCAAGCTTTCATGATAGGACTTACTAATTTTCTGAAGCAATTCCTTCTTGCGTTTCTCTCTTTCCGTCTCGCCAATCGCCTGTCTTTCCAGCCATTTATAGAAGCCGCTAGATGATACCTTCAACACTTCACACATCTTCACTACCGTATGTTCATCTCTATGGGCTTCAATAAACTCGAACTTTAATCGGTTTTTTTCGTGAAGATGTGCATGGCCTTTTTTAGGATCTCATTCTCCTCCTGTAGGGCTTTCATCTCTTTTTCATGTTGCTTTTTTAGCTTCTCAAACTCAGAAGGCGTAACATAGTCATGCTTACTGTTCTTAGCTTGTTTATACTTTTGTACCCATTTAGTCATCGTGGTGTAGGGGATCTCCAGCTCATAAGCTACCTCTGACGCTTTCCTTCCTTCCTCCACGACCATTTTACATACATACTCTTTATATTCGGATGAATAATGTTTTCCCATGTGAACACGTCCTTATAAATGATAGTTATATTCTAACTCACTACCTTTTTCTTGTGTCCACTTTTTAGACTAACTTAATTTTTTCCCCTTAAGGCAGAGTCAAATGCTCCATTTTCATGCTTTTGGAGCAAATAGGGGGAATTCTTCCCTCTATTTACGCTATTTTTCGTGCTGTTTCCACAATAAGGGGAATTTCTCCTCTTATTTTTGCAGTTTACTTTTTGGGATTTGTCGCTGACCAGTGCTTTCTTGGGATGAAAATGCTTTGAGCATATGTCTCCAAGCATTTCTCTTCAGACTTTCTTTCCAAATTGCTTTTTAATTTTGGAGAGAATTACTATACGAAAAGCAATGTTAATTCATATTTTGCATTTCAAAAAAGAACCCCTTCCTCAACAAGGAAGCGCTCTTATTTTTTTCTTAATGTGTTCTATCATCAAGTCCCTTTCTCATATTTTAGAGTACGAGCCTTTATGTAAGCGGTACTACTACTTCTAAAAGAGAGAAGGGATCAGTATGTTAGGATTTTTGCAACGTATCGGTAAAGCTTTGATGCTGCCGATCGCTGTCCTCCCTGCTGCAGCATTGCTGCTCAGGATTGGCCAGCCGGACTTATTGGATATTGCCTTCATTTCTGCTGCCGGTAAAGCGATTTTTGACCACCTTGCATTATTATTTGCCATAGGTGTCGCCATCGGACTTTCCAAGGATGGAAATGGTGCTGCAGGATTGGCGGGAGCCATAGGGTTTCTCGTCTTGGGTGAGGGCACACAGGCGATTAATGAAGAAATCAATATGGGGGTTCTTGGAGGTATCTTATCCGGGGGGATTGCGGGTCTGCTTTATAACCGCTATCACGACAAGAAACTGCCGGATTATCTTGGTTTCTTCGGGGGGCGCCGGTTCGTTCCGATCATCACGTCCCTTGTCATGATTTTACTGGCAGGTGTATTCGGATATGTCTGGCCGCCGATCCAGGAAGCCATCAATGCAGTCGGTGAGTGGATTGTCGGAGCCGGAGCATTGGGAGTTGGTGTCTTCGGTTTCTTAAACAGGCTGTTAATTCCGCTTGGACTTCACCATGTATTAAATACTTTAGTATGGTTTGAATTTGGAGAATTTACAAACACAGCCGGGGAAATTGTCAAAGGTGATCTCACTCGATTTTTTGCAAAAGATCCAGATGCCGGGATATTCATGACCGGGTTCTTCCCTGTCATGATGTTCGGCCTTCCAGCCGCTGCTTTGGCCATGATAGCAGCAGCGAAAAAGGAAAGGAGGAAACTGATCAGCGGTGCAATGATCGGTATTGCGTTCACCTCTTTCTTGACAGGTATTACAGAACCGATTGAATTTCTGTTTATGTTCTTGTCGCCTGTCCTGTATTTGGCTCACGCTATTTTGACCGGCTTGGCGATGTCCCTTACGTATGTTCTCGATATCCACCACGGATTCGGTTTCTCCGCGGGTGTGATTGATTATGTTTTAAATTATAATATCGCCCAAAAACCGCTTTTCCTGCTGTTGATAGGATTGATATATGGAGCGTTGTACTTTGTGATTTTCTACTTTATGATCATTAAGTTCAATCTGAAAACTCCTGGCCGTGAAGATGAGGTGGAAGGCGAGTTCTCGCAAAGCATTGGAAATGGTGGAGATTATAAACAACTTGCTGAAAAGTACCTTACTGCTCTGGGAGGGAAAGAAAATATCGTCTCAATTGATAACTGTGTGACCCGTCTCCGCTTAGTGGTTAAGAATACAGATTTAGTGGAAGAGCCAGAATTGAAGCGGCTTGGGGCTAAAGGGGTCATTAAGCTGAATCAAAAAGATCTGCAAGTCGTGGTCGGAACGGATGTTGAATTTCTTGCGAATGAATTAAAAAAATTGTGAAGATAGGAAAGCGGAGGTATTCAACAGCCTCTGCTTTCGTTCTTTAAAAGGAGACCTGGCATGAAAAGGCTATTGGATTGTACTGCGTCAGATTTTTTGCAAATGAATGGAATCCAGCTCAAGAAATCGATCATTGCCAGTGAGGGAAGGGTCATATTAGCAGAAGTCATAGCGAGCTGCACACCATACTATCCGACAATTACTAATGCAGAGCTGGCAAGTGCATTCGGGGCAGACATGATACTGCTTAATTTTTTTGATGTTTTTCACCCTTGTATTGAGGGGTTATCTTCCGGGCCTTCAGAGACGATTATTTATCAGTTGAAAGAATTGACAGGGTGTCCGATTGGGGTGAATCTGGAGCCGGTTGATCCCTCTGCAGAAAAACTTGAAGCCTTATCCTCAATTTCAAAGGGCAGGATTGCAACAAAGGAAACCCTGACTAAAGCAAAAAAACTCGGGTTCGACTTTGTTTGTTTGACAGGCAACCCTAAGACAGGAGTTTCAAACCTTGAAATCAACAAATCGATTACTTTGGCAAGGGGAATCCTTGGCAATGATGGTCTTATATTCGCAGGGAAGATGCATGGAGCGGGGGTAGCGGGAGAGACCGGGAGAAGGGTGATGACGGAGGAAGTTGTCACTTCTTTCATCGATTCGGGGGCAGACGTAGTGCTTGTCCCATCACCTGGCACTGTTCCTGGATTTTCAGTGGAAAAGTCCGCTTCACTTATAGAAACGATCCATCACCATGGAGGATTGGCGATTACAACAATAGGAACGAGCCAGGAAGGAGCTGACCCTGATACAATCAAAACACTCGCCCTCTCAAGTAAAATGGCTGGAGCAGATCTATTCCACATCGGCGATGCCGGTATAGCAGGGATGGCTGATCCGGAAAATATCCTGGCTTTTTCCGTTGCTGTAAGAGGGAAGAGGCATACGTATGTACGAATGGCACAATCTGTTTTGAGATGACAGGACTTTTAGCCTGTTCAAATTTTTTGAAGGGGTCCTTTCTGCTGAGATAATAAAGAGTGTCCAAATGATATAATAGAAATACAGCATAATGCAGGATGGGGCAGCGGCTCGTACTCCCGGATGAAGGGAGGTGATACGCTTATGGTTGCGATTGAAGATGTTCTTCAAATCATGATTGCGTTTGGAACGCTCGTTGTCGCGATTATCGCGGTAACGGAAAAAAAGAAGTAACCATCCCATCCCCGGCCAAAGGTATAAGATGATTACTTCTGATTCTTTGCTGTTTTTGAGCCGCTGCATACCATGCAGGCTATTTGCTGTAAGAGAGTCCTGATTGCCGTCGGGGCTCTCTTTTTATTTTATGATTCTATGTTCATTATATACTTACCTTCTTTTTGCGTAAAGAAAACAGTGTAAACATAAACATTCTTAATAAATACAGAAAAATTTTCGCGCTTACATACATAGCGGTTTGTCTAGTTAATTTATCCTGCTAATCCATGTTCAGCACATTCAATATGTTTGAAAGGGATTAAAGGTGGAATAGTCCCTATGTAGGATAAACACTTTAACAACTTCCGTACAACAATGTTACATAACATCTACGCGGGGAGTTAAAAAATCATAGGAGGTAGAAGATGAATTTTAAAAAAGCATTAGTTGCAGTACCATTAAGTTTATCACTATTAGTTCCGGGAGTAGCATCAGCAAATAGTTCTTCAGACATGCCAACGGTGGAAACTCCTGCGGTTGAATTAAGGGCAGATTTGGACAGGCTCTTCTCTGAACACGCTTATCTTGCCATGACGTCCATGAGAAAAGCAGCAAACGGAGATGAAGACTACGCTCAAGTGGCAGAAGCTTTGAGGGGGAATACTGAAGACCTTACAGCAGCCATCACAAGCGTATATGGTGAAGCTGCAGGTGAACAGTTCAATGAATTTTGGAGCAATCATATCGGATATTTCGTCGATTATGTAAAAGCTTCTGTTAATGGAGATGAAGCAGGAAAACAAGCTGCCTTGGACGAGTTGAACATGTACAAACAGGACTTTTCAACATTTATCTCTGAAGCTACAAATGGAAAAGTTCCGGCAGATGTGCTGGCTTCAGGCCTGCAAACACACATCGATCAGCTGATTTCAGGGTTTGATGCATACATGGCAAAAAATTATGATGAGGCGTATATGACTCAAAGCAATGCGATGGAACATCTTTATATGACAAGCAAGGCGTTGTCCAGCGCGATTGTAAACCAATTCCCGGAAAAGTTCAATAATACGAAAGCTGTAACGAATGCTGCCAATCTTCGTTCTGATTTGAACTTCCTTCTTTCCGAACACTTTGCACTGGCACAGCAGGCTATGCAGAATGGAATTCAAGGAGCACCTGAATTTGATGCTAATGTAAAAGTTCTAAGTGAAAATACGGATGAACTTTCTGCGGCAATCGGCTCTGTATATGGAGAAGAAGCGGCTGCTAAATTTAAAGAAATGTGGAGTAACCATATCTCTTACTTCGTAGATTATGTGAAAGCTACTGGTGCCGAGGATGAAGCTGCCAAAGAAGAGGCTTTAAATGAATTGAATCAGTATCGCCAGGATTTCTCAGCATTCATCAGTACTGCAACCGAAAACCGTGTGGAAGCTGAAGCACTTGCTGCAGGCCTTCAAACACATGTCGATCAATTAGTTGGTACGTTCAACAGTTATGATGAAGGTGACTATGCAGCTGCATGGGATACTGCAAGAGAAGGGTACGGCCATATGTTTACACCTGCTAAACTGTTCAGTTCCGCATTTGTAAACCAGTTTCCTGAAAAATTTGAGGGTATGCCTGAAATGCCAAATACCGGTATGGGCGGCATGAGCCAAACAGCAAACAGCACTTGGATTCTATGGGCACTTCCAGGAGTTCTGTTTGCAGGGTTAGCTTTATTCCGACGCAAGACAGCAGCAGAATAATAATAATTGAGGGAGAGGGGGCCATCCCTCTCTCTTTCTGTATTTATAGTTCTTTTCGTAAAGGTTGTTGCTTTAGGGGCGTTACTACAGGTAACTGACTTTTCTACATACAATCAATTCTTTTGTTTCAAAGAACAATTATGCGTAAAACGTATACCTGTAATCATCGTTATGGAAAGCTTTTAGAGAATATCTTGTCTATTTAGGAGGAAGAGAAATGGATTCCTGGCTGAAAAAAGGGATGTTAATATACTGGATATTGCTTATTGCCACTATAGGATCGAATACAGCAGCGAGCACTCATGAAAATGAAGTTAGTTTAACAGCTATCTCACCTGTTAACACTTCCCAGACAGTCCTCGAGCCAAGTCCTGAATTAGAGCTGAATTATCAACCAGATACCAGCTTTTCCAAGAACGTGGAAGTCACTCCTAAAAAGATCACTATACCTGCCATTGAAATGACAGCGCAAGTCATGAAGGTCGGTGTGAAAGAAAATGGTGAGATGGAAGTGCCGGAGAATATCAATGAAGTTGGCTGGTATGAGCCGGGAGCAAAGCCAGGAGGCAGCGGCAATGCCGTTTTAGCAGGACACCTTGATGGCAAGGGCATGCCAGGAGCTTTTTACCGGCTAAGTGATCTGAAGAGAGGAGATTCTGTAGTAATTGAAGGGGAAAAAGGAGAAAAACTGACCTTTCAGGTGTTGGGCGTGCAATCATATTTT
The DNA here is from genome assembly GCF_053903065.1 of Bacillus sp. AK031. Classification (NCBI taxonomy): domain Bacteria; kingdom Bacillati; phylum Bacillota; class Bacilli; order Caryophanales; family Bacillaceae; genus Bacillus; species Bacillus sp. AK031. The sequence goes on from NZ_CP096424.1 coordinate 796,173, forward strand.
ACGAATGATGCACCGCTCGAGAGCATCTTTGGATATCAAGCTGACTCGAGACTAAACCTTATTACATGCAGCGGGAATTTTGATGAAGGGGCCCACGAGTATGAAGAGCGGCTCGTTGTATATACCCAATTGGTTAAAACAGAATAAAAAAAGGACTCCCTTGGTGGGAGTCCTTCTTCACTAATTACTTAGTTACGTTAGCAGCTTGAGGTCCACGAGCGCCTTCTTCGATTTCGAAAGAAACTGTTTGACCTTCTTCTAAAGTTTTGAAACCTTCGCCTTGGATAGCAGAGAAGTGAACGAATACATCTTCTTGACCTTCAACTTCGATGAAACCGAAACCTTTTTCTGCGTTGAACCATTTAACTTTACCTTGTAACATATATATTTCCTCCTGCGTGGCATGTGCCACAATGTATTACCATTCTTGCTCAAAATAATCTATCAAGACGAATCTATCAGCGTTACCGAACAAAAACAATTAACCTTATATTATCACCCTTAAACCGTTTCGTCAATAGAATTAATGTTTACCGAAAAACGCTCTTTCAATGTGCAGAATGCTGATAGAATAACCTTTTATGAGCGTATATTATCTAAATAAAGTGAACACCCAAAAGTTTCCACGTCATGACCATTCATCAGAAATGTTTTCAATCTGATTTAAAGAAAGAGTTTGGACAGATTTCAGGTCATCTACATAAAAAATGAGTGTCTGAGTATCGGCATTGTATTGAAGCAGTCTGCCCGATAACGAAAATTTTCCCTTCTTTTCTATCAGGTATTCCACTGTCAATAGCTTGTTTTCGCTTTTCCACCTTTGAAACTGATATTGCCAATCTTCCATATAGCCCCCTTGGATGCAAAGTGATATTTTTTCGAATAATCCTTAATGATGGCATGAAAAATGCATATAAATAATAAAAAGCTGTTTTATTGAGATTACTGTTAAGTTGTTAATGATATTTTTGCAAAGAGTTTTCGACAGAAGGCTTGCTGAACGCCGGAAAACAGATCTGTATTTGCGAGTATACCCTCGAGGCCTGCTGTTTAACCTGCTCCATTTTGGGTTAAATAGTAGAAAAATAAAAAGACCTTTAATAAATCAGGATTGTGAAAGGGAGAGGCAGGGGAAGAGATGTCATTTTTTACAGATGAAATGCTTACTTCTACTATTAGAATCTTTGTCATCGTGCTTCTTAGCGGAATCATCGGGATAGAAAGGGAAGCCAAGAACCATCCGGCAGGGTTGAGAACCCACATTGTAGTGGGGGTGGGATCGTGTATGCTGATGCTTGTTTCCATTTTTGGATTTGAGGATTATCTTAAGCAGCATCAAGACTTAAGAGGATTTGATCCGAGCAGGATTCCTTCATATGTCATTTCGGGTATCGGTTTTCTTGGTGCTGGAACAATCCTTGTTCAAGGAGGAATCACTGTAAAGGGACTCACTACTGCAGCCAGCATTTGGGTAGTTGCGGGACTGGGGATAGTGGTGGGCATCGGAATGTACTATGAAGCCGTACTGGCAACGGTCATCATTATTACAACATTATTTTTCTTGAACAGGTTTGAAAGATTATATAAGAAAAAAATAGATAATCAGGTGAATCTGCTGCTGACGCTGTCGGTGAAAAGAGGAGAAGGGAATATCACTAAAATTAAAGAAGAGTTGAGTGCCAAGGGCGCAGAAATAACGCAATTTAACATAGAAGAAGATGATATGCTAAAGAAGGAGCCTCTATTGAAATATACCCTTTCCCTATCTTCCAGTCACCCTGAGAACTTCACTGATATACTGGAAACATTGCAGCAAATGTCTTTTGTACAATCGGCAAAGATGAATAAGAGAGGTTGACGGAAATCGGCTGGATAAATGGCCGGTTTTCTTTATGTTTTAACATTGGAAGTGAAAAAAGATTTATAGAAATAAAATTTTTGGGGAGATACAATAGGGATTGAGTGAGTGAATTTTTTGGCAAAAGGGGACTTATAAAATGCAGGACATCCGCATGAATCCATATTTCATTCTTGTCATTGGAGTGATTTCTGTATCCACATCCGCCATCCTGGTCAAAGTGTCCAGTGCAGATGCAGGGGTTATTGCTTTTTACAGGCTTTTATTTACGATTTTACTAATGGCTCCTGTTTTTCTTCTTAAAAATATAAAAGAACTGAAAAAGATAACAGCGAAGGACTGGGCGTATGCCGGAGCAGCAGGATTTTTTCTGGCATTTCACTTCATCCTCTGGTTTGAGTCACTTAATTATACTTCTGTTGCCAGTTCTACAGTGCTGGTGACATTGCAGCCGTTGTTTGCTTTTTTAGGTACATACATATTTTTCAAGGAAAAGTACAGCAGCACTGCTCTTCTGTCTGCTGTATTGGCAATCGGAGGAAGTTTTGTGATCAGCTGGGGCGATTTCAAAGTCAGTGGAATGGCATTATGGGGAGACTTGCTTGCTCTAATGGCATGCGCATTGGTGACAGCTTATCTACTCTTCGGCCAGAATGTAAGAAAAAGGCTGTCGTTGGTTACCTATACATTCATTGTATATCTGATCAGTACGGTTGTGCTCTTTTTTTATGTTCTATTAAAAGGAGAAAGCCTTGGGCCTTATCCTAAAGAGGAGTGGGTTTACTTTCTGCTTCTCGCCATCGTCCCCACTTTGCTCGGACACACTCTGTTCAATTGGTCATTAAAATGGTTGAGTACCACAACCATCTCGATGGCAATATTGTTTGAACCGATTGGAGCATCCGTCCTGGCTTATACACTGCTGGGGGAAAGTTTAATGTTATCGCAAATTATTGGCGGCGGGATTATCTTACTGGGAATCTTTTTATTTGTTAAAGAGGAAAGAAAAACAAGAAAGCTTTTAGCTCTCCAAATGAAGGGTGGGTAACATAGTGGAAAATACATTTAACCAATTTCCCGTTTTGGAAACGGAGAGGTTAATACTAAGAGAAATTAAGCGTGATGATGCAAAATCGATTTTTAAAAACTTTTCTGATGACAGAGTGACAGAGTATTATGATTTAGAAACATTTAAAAATCTATCGCAGGCCGAAGCGTTAATCGAAAAGCTGGCCGATGGATATCACACAACTAATCAAATACGCTGGGCGATTACAATTAAATCTTCCGACGAACTTATCGGGACATGCGGATTTCATGCAATAGAAAAAGAACACTATAAAGTAGAGACAGGGTATGAACTGAATCCGGAATATTGGGGCAGAGGTATAATGAGTGAAGCCCTCAAGGCGATATTTTCTTTTGCATTCAGGGAGATGGAGGTCAATAGAATTGAGGCGTTCTATGATCCGGAGAATGATAAATCCAAAAACGTCCTTGAAAAATGCGGCTTCCTATATGAAGGAACACAGCGGAAGCGTTTTTTTGAAAAAGGAAAGTTTGTCGATGCTTCAATTTCGGCTTTATTAAAGGAAGACTATGAAAGATAATATTATTGTCGAGAGAATAATTAAGAAGGAAGGACCTGGTGTCGGTCCTTCCTTCTGTTGGTTCTATCAAATAAATATATAGGTCATCCCCGAAAAGACAAATGCCATGATGACGGAGAAGATAAAGGTTCCGCCCTTGACTTCAGTTTGTGACTCGCTGATATGGATGGCTTGTACAAAAGAGATGGCAAACAGGTATACAGCCATGATGAATGAAAGAATGAGTGCTGCGTTTATTATCATAAATAGTGGTGCTCCTCTCATACAAAGTTGGTTGTGCTAAATATATGCACTATCTAAAAGGTTTATGATTTTTTAAAAGAAATCTAAAAAAAGTATTGCGCAAAAAAAATTATCATGATATATTATTATTCGTCGCTGCAAACGACATAACTTAATTCACTTCACATCAAAAAAAGGTTTTAAAAAAAGTGTTTGACACCAACTTGATGAAGTGTTATGATAGTAAAGTCGCTTCTGAGACAAGCGAAAGAAAAGATTGAACCTTGAAAACTGAACAAAACAAGACAAAACGTCAACGTTAATTCTAGTAAGAACACTGTTCTTACAAAGTTGCTAACACTTTAAAATTAGCAGGCTGAAACACAGTTTCAGCATCAATGAGCAAGTCAAACTTCTATCGGAGAGTTTGATCCTGGCTCAGGACGAACGCTGGCGGCGTGCCTAATACATGCAAGTCGAGCGGACTGATGGGAGCTTGCTCCCTGAAGTCAGCGGCGGACGGGTGAGTAACACGTGGGTAACCTGCCTGTAAGACTGGGATAACTCCGGGAAACCGGGGCTAATACCGGATATTTCTTTTCCTCGCATGAGGAAAAGTGGAAAGGTGGCTTTTAGCTACCACTTACAGATGGACCCGCGGCGCATTAGCTAGTTGGTGAGGTAACGGCTCACCAAGGCGACGATGCGTAGCCGACCTGAGAGGGTGATCGGCCACACTGGGACTGAGACACGGCCCAGACTCCTACGGGAGGCAGCAGTAGGGAATCTTCCGCAATGGACGAAAGTCTGACGGAGCAACGCCGCGTGAGTGATGAAGGTTTTCGGATCGTAAAGCTCTGTTGTTAGGGAAGAACAAGTACCGTTCGAATAGGGCGGTACCTTGACGGTACCTAACCAGAAAGCCACGGCTAACTACGTGCCAGCAGCCGCGGTAATACGTAGGTGGCAAGCGTTGTCCGGAATTATTGGGCGTAAAGCGCGCGCAGGCGGTCTCTTAAGTCTGATGTGAAAGCCCACGGCTCAACCGTGGAGGGTCATTGGAAACTGGGGGACTTGAGTACAGAAGAGGAAAGTGGAATTCCACGTGTAGCGGTGAAATGCGTAGATATGTGGAGGAACACCAGTGGCGAAGGCGACTTTCTGGTCTGTAACTGACGCTGAGGCGCGAAAGCGTGGGGAGCAAACAGGATTAGATACCCTGGTAGTCCACGCCGTAAACGATGAGTGCTAAGTGTTAGAGGGTTTCCGCCCTTTAGTGCTGCAGCTAACGCATTAAGCACTCCGCCTGGGGAGTACGGTCGCAAGACTGAAACTCAAAGGAATTGACGGGGGCCCGCACAAGCGGTGGAGCATGTGGTTTAATTCGAAGCAACGCGAAGAACCTTACCAGGTCTTGACATCCTCTGACAACCCTAGAGATAGGGCTTTCCCCTTCGGGGGACAGAGTGACAGGTGGTGCATGGTTGTCGTCAGCTCGTGTCGTGAGATGTTGGGTTAAGTCCCGCAACGAGCGCAACCCTTGATCTTAGTTGCCAGCATTCAGTTGGGCACTCTAAGATGACTGCCGGTGACAAACCGGAGGAAGGTGGGGATGACGTCAAATCATCATGCCCCTTATGACCTGGGCTACACACGTGCTACAATGGACGGTACAAAGGGCAGCAAGACCGCGAGGTTTAGCAAATCCCATAAAACCGTTCTCAGTTCGGATTGCAGGCTGCAACTCGCCTGCATGAAGCTGGAATCGCTAGTAATCGCGGATCAGCATGCCGCGGTGAATACGTTCCCGGGCCTTGTACACACCGCCCGTCACACCACGAGAGTTTGTAACACCCGAAGTCGGTGAGGTAACCTTTTGGAGCCAGCCGCCTAAGGTGGGACAGATGATTGGGGTGAAGTCGTAACAAGGTAGCCGTATCGGAAGGTGCGGCTGGATCACCTCCTTTCTAAGGATATATGAGACGTGACGATTTGATTTTGTTTTGTTCAGTTTTGATGGTTTAATTAGGTTTTTTGCGACAGCAAAATAACCCTCATTAACATCGCGCAGCGAAGCGAAGCTTTAAAAGCTCCTTTGATAAGTGATGACCATCAAACATTGTTCTTTGAAAACTAGATAAAGATATATGAAGAAAGTCAAGAAAGAACCGAGAATTCGCCATTTTAGGATATCTCTTATGAGATATTGTTTGATTAACCGTTTGGTTAAGTTAGAAAGGGCGCACGGTGGATGCCTTGGCACTAGGAGCCGATGAAGGACGGGACTAACACCGATATGCTTCGGGGAGCTGTAAGTAAGCTTTGATCCGGAGATTTCCGAATGGGGGAACCCACTGCACGTAATGGTGCAGTATCCATACTTGAATACATAGAGTATGGAAGGCAGACCCGGGGAACTGAAACATCTAAGTACCCGGAGGAAGAGAAAGCAAACGCGATTCCCTGAGTAGCGGCGAGCGAAACGGGATTAGCCCAAACCAAGAGGCTTGCCTCTTGGGGTTGTAGGACACTCTATACGGAGTTACAAAGGAACGAAGTAGACGAAGAAGTCTGGAAAGGCTCGTCACAGAAGGTAATAACCCTGTAGTCGAAACTTCGTTCCCTCTTGAGTGGATCCTGAGTACGGCGGGACACGTGAAATCCCGTCGGAAGCTGGGAGGACCATCTCCCAAGGCTAAATACTCCCTAGTGACCGATAGTGAACCAGTACCGTGAGGGAAAGGTGAAAAGCACCCCGGAAGGGGAGTGAAATAGAACCTGAAACCGTGTGCCTACAAGTAGTCAGAGCCCGTTAACGGGTGATGGCGTGCCTTTTGTAGAATGAACCGGCGAGTTACGATCCCATGCAAGGTTAAGTCGGAAAGACGGAGCCGCAGCGAAAGCGAGTCTGAATAGGGCGAATGAGTATGTGGTCGTAGACCCGAAACCAGGTGATCTACCCATGTCCAGGGTGAAGTTCAGGTAACACTGAATGGAGGCCCGAACCCACGCACGTTGAAAAGTGCGGGGATGAGGTGTGGGTAGCGGAGAAATTCCAATCGAACTTGGAGATAGCTGGTTCTCTCCGAAATAGCTTTAGGGCTAGCCTCATGTAGTAAGAGTCTTGGAGGTAGAGCACTGTTTGGACTAGGGGCCCTCATCGGGTTACCGAATTCAGACAAACTCCGAATGCCAAAGACTTATCCATGGGAGTCAGACTGCGAGTGATAAGATCCGTAGTCGAAAGGGAAACAGCCCAGACCACCAGCTAAGGTCCCAAAGTATACGTTAAGTGGAAAAGGATGTGGAGTTGCTTAGACAACCAGGATGTTGGCTTAGAAGCAGCCACCATTTAAAGAGTGCGTAATAGCTCACTGGTCGAGTGACTCTGCGCCGAAAATGTACCGGGGCTAAACGTATCACCGAAGCTGTGGATTGACACCATTTGGTGTCAGTGGTAGGAGAGCGTTCTAAGGGCTGAGAAGCTGGACCGTAAGGACTGGTGGAGCGCTTAGAAGTGAGAATGCCGGTATGAGTAGCGAAAGACAGGTGAGAATCCTGTCCACCGAATGCCTAAGGTTTCCTGAGGAAGGCTCGTCCGCTCAGGGTTAGTCGGGACCTAAGCCGAGGCCGAAAGGCGTAGGCGATGGACAACAGGTTGATATTCCTGTACCACCTCTTTTCCGTTTGAGCAATGGGGGGACGCAGGAGGATAGGGTAAGCGCGCTGCTGGATATGCGCGTCTAAGCAGTTAGGCTGGTGATGAGGCAAATCCCGTCACCGTGAAGGCTGAGCTGTGATAGCGAGGGAAATATAGTACCGAAGTTCCTGATTCCACACTGCCAAGAAAAGCCTCTAGCGAGGAAAAAGGTGCCCGTACCGCAAACCGACACAGGTAGGCGAGGAGAGAATCCTAAGGTGAGCGAGAGAACTCTCGTTAAGGAACTCGGCAAAATGACCCCGTAACTTCGGGAGAAGGGGTGCTCTGTTAGGGTGCAAGCCCGAGAGAGCCGCAGTGAATAGGCCCAGGCGACTGTTTAGCAAAAACACAGGTCTCTGCGAAGCCGTAAGGCGAAGTATAGGGGCTGACGCCTGCCCGGTGCTGGAAGGTTAAGGGGAGTGCTTAGCGCAAGCGAAGGTGCGAACCGAAGCCCCAGTAAACGGCGGCCGTAACTATAACGGTCCTAAGGTAGCGAAATTCCTTGTCGGGTAAGTTCCGACCCGCACGAAAGGCGCAACGATCTGGGCACTGTCTCAACGAGAGACTCGGTGAAATTATAGTACCTGTGAAGATGCAGGTTACCCGCGACAGGACGGAAAGACCCCGTGGAGCTTTACTGTAGCCTGATATTGAATTTTGGCACAGCTTGTACAGGATAGGTAGGAGCCTTGGAAACCGGAGCGCCAGCTTCGGTGGAGGCGCTGGTGGGATACTACCCTGGCTGTGTTGAACTTCTAACCCTCGCCCCTGATCGGGGTGGGAGACAGTGTCAGGTGGGCAGTTTGACTGGGGCGGTCGCCTCCTAAAGAGTAACGGAGGCGCCCAAAGGTTCCCTCAGAATGGTTGGAAATCATTCGCAGAGTGTAAAGGCACAAGGGAGCTTGACTGCGAGACCTACAAGTCGAGCAGGGACGAAAGTCGGGCTTAGTGATCCGGTGGTTCCGCATGGAAGGGCCATCGCTCAACGGATAAAAGCTACCCCGGGGATAACAGGCTTATCTCCCCCAAGAGTCCACATCGACGGGGAGGTTTGGCACCTCGATGTCGGCTCATCGCATCCTGGGGCTGTAGTCGGTCCCAAGGGTTGGGCTGTTCGCCCATTAAAGCGGTACGCGAGCTGGGTTCAGAACGTCGTGAGACAGTTCGGTCCCTATCCGTCGTGGGCGCAGGAAATTTGAGAGGAGCTGTCCTTAGTACGAGAGGACCGGGATGGACGCACCGCTGGTGTACCAGTTGTCTTGCCAAAGGCATCGCTGGGTAGCTATGTGCGGAAGGGATAAGTGCTGAAAGCATCTAAGCATGAAGCCCCCCTCGAGATGAGATTTCCCATCACTTTATGTGAGTAAGATCCCTGAAAGATGATCAGGTAGATAGGTCTGAGGTGGAAGCGTGGCGACACGTGCAGCTGACAGATACTAATCGATCGAGGACTTAACCACAATTATAGCGAAACTCGGAATACTTTCTTTTCTTCATAACTTTATCTAGTTTTGAGTGAATAATTTTTTTCAAAAAACACTTGAAAAAAATAAATAACTCGTTATAATAATACTTGTCCTTAAAAAGACAATGTCTGGTGATTAAGGCGAAGAGGTCACACCCGTTCCCATGCCGAACACGGAAGTTAAGCTCTTCAGCGCCGATGGTAGTTGGGGGATCTCCCCCTGTGAGAGTAGGACGTCGCCAGGCTTTATAATGGAGGATTAGCTCAGCTGGGAGAGCATCTGCCTTACAAGCAGAGGGTCGGCGGTTCGATCCCGTCATCCTCCACCATGATTTTTTTACGAAGCGAAGCGGAGTTAAAAAATATACCAAAAAGTAACATTGAAATCAGATTTAAAACCTAGTATAATTGTTCCTTGTGAGACAAAAACACCTGCCGGTGTAGCTCAACTGGTAGAGCAACTGACTTGTAATCAGTAGGTTGGGGGTTCAAGTCCTCTTGCCGGCACCACTTTTAATTAGTACGAGCCATTAGCTCAGTTGGTAGAGCATCTGACTTTTAATCAGAGGGTCGAAGGTTCGAGTCCTTCATGGCTCACCATAGTTTTTTGCACTGCAAAATAACTATCATTATGCGGGTGTGGCGGAATTGGCAGACGCACCAGACTTAGGATCTGGCGCCGCAAGGCGTGGGGGTTCAAGTCCCTTCACCCGCACCATATTGCGGAAGTAGTTCAGTGGTAGAACACCACCTTGCCAAGGTGGGGGTCGCGGGTTCGAATCCCGTCTTCCGCTCCATATGAGTTCCTGCCGGGGTGGCGGAACTGGCAGACGCACAGGACTTAAAATCCTGCGGTAGGTGACTACCGTACCGGTTCGATTCCGGTCCTCGGCACCAGAGATTTTATCATATGCGCCCGTAGCTCAATTGGATAGAGCGTTTGACTACGGATCAAAAGGTTAGGGGTTCGACTCCTCTCGGGCGCGCCATATTAACACATTGCGGGGAGTAGCTCAGCTTGGTAGAGCACTTGGTTTGGGACCAAGGGGTCGCAGGTTCAAATCCTGTCTTCCCGACCACTTCAAAATTAACATTATGGGGCCTTAGCTCAGCTGGGAGAGCGCCTGCTTTGCACGCAGGAGGTCAGCGGTTCGATCCCGCTAGGCTCCACTTGGTTTTTTTACGAAACTTAGTAGATAAACTTCTGAAAATGTCGCGCAGCGTAGCGAAGCAATGAAAACTTTTGTGAAACTGGAAGCGATACACTTTCAATATCATGGCGGTGTAGCTCAGCTGGCTAGAGCGTACGGTTCATACCCGTGAGGTCGGGGGTTCGATCCCCTCCGCCGCTACTTTACGGACCTTTAGCTCAGTTGGTTAGAGCAGACGGCTCATAACCGTCCGGTCGCAGGTTCGAGTCCTGCAAGGTCCACCATTATTATTGATTCATACGGAGGAATACCCAAGTCCGGCTGAAGGGATCGGTCTTGAAAACCGACAGGGGTGTTAAAGCCCGCGGGGGTTCGAATCCCTCTTCCTCCGCCATATTTCCTTTTTATCGTCGCGGGATGGAGCAGTTCGGTAGCTCGTCGGGCTCATAACCCGAAGGTCGCAGGTTCAAATCCTGCTCCCGCAATACAATTTTCTGGCGTCAATCCTAAATATTTACCTTTTCCTTTTAAAGGATAGATATTTTGACTGGCGTCAAAATTAATGAAGTTTATTTTGCCAAAAGCAAAAAACTTGGTCCGGTAGTTCAGTTGGTTAGAATGCCTGCCTGTCACGCAGGAGGTCGCGGGTTCGAGTCCCGTCCGGACCGCCATTTTTATACAATTTATCTTAGTTCAAACTAAGAGGGTTTCGCTAAAGGTTGGATATTTTGACTATCGTCAAAAATCCCAGAAGACGCTGACAAAGTGATTTGCAGCTTAGCGGAAGCCGAAACCATTATGGCTCAGTAGCTCAGTTGGTAGAGCAATGGACTGAAAATCCATGTGTCGGCGGTTCGATTCCGTCCTGAGCCACCATTTTAATTTTAATATAGTAACTTATGGCGATTGTGGCGAAGTGGTTAACGCATCGGATTGTGGTTCCGACATTCGTGGGTTCGATTCCCATCAGTCGCCCCATTAAGTTTTGCGGGTGTAGTTTAGTGGTAAAACCTCAGCCTTCCAAGCTGATGATGAGGGTTCGATTCCCTTCACCCGCTCCATGGGCCTATAGCTCAGCTGGTTAGAGCGCACGCCTGATAAGCGTGAGGTCGGTGGTTCGAGTCCACTTAGGCCCACCATGGTATTATTCCGCAGTAGCTCAGTGGTAGAGCTATCGGCTGTTAACCGATCGGTCGCAGGTTCGAGTCCTGCCTGCGGAGCCATTCACACGGAGAAGTACTCAAGTGGCTGAAGAGGCGCCCCTGCTAAGGGTGTAGGTCGGGCAACTGGCGCGAGGGTTCAAATCCCTCCTTCTCCGCCATCTCAATACGGCCCATTGGTCAAGCGGTTAAGACACCGCCCTTTCACGGCGGTAACACGGGTTCGAATCCCGTATGGGTCATTACTTAAAAGACTATCTAAGTAGATAGTCTTTTTTTTGTGCTATAAAATAGTTTATTTCCTACTGGCCTACTTTATTGTTGTAAAAATGGAGTGAGACCAACAAGTTGAAATCAATATGCCGTTATAGCGGTCTAAAGATATCCATAATTACTGGAGCCAGTGTCTCAATAAAAATTTCTCTGACACTTCAAATTCTCTAGAAGCAAATTTAGGACAAATAGAGTCCCTAAGAGTGCCTAAAGACATATAGACCTAGCCACCAGAAGCTAATTGTCACCTAAGAGCGCTCTAAAGACATATAGAAGCAGCCAGCAGAAATTAAGTGTCCCTAAGAGCGCTCTAAAGACATATAGAAGCAGTCATCAGAAATTAAGTGTCCCTAAGAGCGCCCTAAAGACATATAGAAGCAGTCACCAGAAACTAAGTGTCCCTAAGAGCGCTCTAAAGACATATAGCATCAGGAACAAGAAACTAAATGTTTCTAAAAGCGCTCTAAAGACATATAGAACCAGGGCCCAGAAGCTAAGTGTCCCTAAGAGCGCTCTAAGGACATATAGCATCAGGAACTAGAAACTAAGTGTCCCTAGGAGCGCTCTAAGGACATATAGCATCAGGAACTAGAAACTAAGTGTCCCTAAAAGTGTTCAAAGAACATATAGAATGCAGCAACCATAAGTTAAGTGTCTATAAAGGCTTAAAGACAAAAAATAGATTAATCTATCCTCTTAGCCACCTCAAACCACCTCTTCATAAGTTGAAAATATTCCACCTGAGCAGCTTTTCAACTAAAGGATATTTCTACAAACTCCGACATTTTCTTGTATTTCTCACTCCGGTTTATCTGCTGCATTACAAGGCAACCGCTTTCATCTGAGGATTGTGTCGGTATTTTACGAAAAGTAAATGGAGGGAATCTCTCTGCATAGGCGAAAGTTTAGTATAAGATAGACTAAACTTTTAAATTTAACTGCAGGTGAAAGAGATGAATGCCGTGATTCCTACCGATTTTAATATCCATTTATTCCATGAAGGGAATTTATATGAAGCGCATCGTATGTTTGGCGCTCACCGTATTTTCAGGAACGGCCGATTTATGACCTCATTTTGTGTTTGGGCACCTGAGGCTGTGTCTGTGGGTGTTGCAGGCAGTTTTAATGATTGGAACAGCCGGGAATTTCAATGTGAGAAATTGAATAAAGAAGGAATTTGGTTTCTGGAGATTGATGAAGATCTTCAAGGGGCCGCGTATAAATATGAGATCGTTGCCGTGACTGGGGAAATCCTGTTGAAGAGCGATCCTTTTTCCTTTTACAATGAACTGCGTCCTAACACCGCTAGTATAGTCTATGACTTGAAGGGATTTGAATGGAGGGATGAAGATTGGCTGGTTAAGAAGAGTGAAATTCCTCCTTATGACCAGCCCATGTCCATTTATGAAGTTCATCTTGGTACCTGGCGGAAGAAGGATGGGGAGTTTTTGAGCTATAAGGAAATGGCTGCTGCAATTGTTCCTCATGCAGTTGAGCACGGCTTTACTCATATTGAGCTTCTTCCGGTAATTGAACATCCTTATGATCGATCATGGGGATACCAGGGAACAGGTTATTTTGCTCCTACAAGCCGTTATGGTTCCCCGGAGGACTTTAAGTACTTCATCAATGAATGCCATGTCAATGGACTTGGAGTTCTTTTGGATTGGGTGCCTGGCCATTTTTGTAAGGATGCACACGGCCTTTACCGCTTTGATGGTTCGTTCATGTATGACTATGCCGAGGAACGCGATCGGGAGAATTATACTTGGGGGACAGCGAATTTTGACCTTGGTAAAGGAGAAGTCCAAAGTTTTCTGATTTCCAGTGCAAGGTTTTGGATGGAAGAATATCATCTTGATGGTTTTCGGGTGGATGCAGTCGCTAACATTATCTATAGAGCAAACCAGGCTCAAACCAGTGTCAATCATGAAGGCATTGCTTTTATGAAAAAGCTGAACAAATCAGTGTTTGATTTTGATCCGCATGCATTAATGATTGCGGAAGATTCAACAGATTGGCCGCAGGTGACTTCTCCTGTCCATTATGGGGGCCTTGGGTTCAATTACAAATGGAATATGGGCTGGATGAATGATGTATTGAAATACATGGAGACACATCATTCAGAGAGGCAGGATAAACATTCGTTGATCACCTTTTCCCTGCTCTATGCTTTTACAGAAAATTTCATCCTGCCGTTTTCACATGATGAAGTGGTACATGGGAAGAAGTCGCTGCTTGATAAGATGCCAGGCGACTACTGGCAGAAGTTTGCGCAGCTTCGTCTTCTGCTTGGATTCATGACGGCCCATCCAGGTAAGAAATTACTGTTTATGGGCACTGAGGTTGCTCCGTTCTCTGAGTGGAAGGACCTTGAGGAGATTGACTGGCATTTGATGAATTTTGAAAAACACCAAAAGTTTAACACATATCTTAAAGAGCTTTTGCATTTATATAAAAAGTCGCCTTCGTTATACCAGCAGGATCACCGGTCAGAAGGCTTTGAATGGGTGGATGTGAATAACGCTTCCCAGCAGATTTTTTCCTTCATTAGAAAAGGCGTTGACCCTGAGGAGCATCTGATGGTGGTCTGTAACTTCAGTCCCCATGTATATCACCATTACAAAGTAGGGGTGTTGAAGGCAGACGGCTACAGAGAGATTTGGAACAGTGACCATGAACGTTATGGAGGATCCAATCAAATCAACCCGGATGTTTTGAAGGTAACCAATGAGGGCTGGCATGGAAAGCCATGTTATGTGGAAATGACCATTCCACCATATGCTGCAGTATATTTAAGACCAATTCATCAACGGAAGGAGCGCATTAAATATGGGAAAAGCAAGCTGTGTCGCAATGTTGTTAGCAGGAGGGAAGGGAAGCAGGTTAAGTTCACTGACTAAAAGCCTGGCAAAACCCGCTGTACCGTTTGGAGGGAAATACCGCATCATCGATTTTACTTTGAGTAACTGTACGAATTCCGGTATCGAAACAGTCGGGGTACTGACTCAATATCAGCCGCTATTGTTGAACTCATACATAGGAATCGGAAGCGCCTGGGATCTTGATAGGAAGAGCGGGGGAGTGACTGTTTTGCCTCCTTATGCTGAATCATCAGAAGTGCGCTGGTATACAGGTACAGCGAGTGCAATTTTCCAAAACCTGAATTATATTGAACAGTTTGACCCGGAGTATGTTCTCATTCTCTCAGGAGACCACATTTATAAAATGGATTATGAAAAAATGCTTGATTACCATATCAGCAAAAAAGCGGATGTGACCATCTCTGTACTTGAAGTCCCATGGGATGAGGCCAGCAGGTTCGGCATTATGAACACTTCAGAGGATATGAGAGTCACAGAGTTTGATGAAAAACCACAATTTCCAAAGAATAACCTGGCGTCCATGGGGATTTATATTTTCAACTGGTCTCTTTTGAAGGAATACCTTGAGATGGATGACCGAAACCCTGATTCCACCCATGATTTTGGGAAGGATGTAATTCCGCTGCTCCTTGATGAGAAGAAGAAACTGATGGCTTATCCTTTTAAAGGCTATTGGAAAGATGTAGGAACGGTCAAAAGTCTTTGGGAAGCGAATATGGATTTATTGGACGATGAATGTGACCTTAACCTGTTTGACCAGGAATGGAGAATCTATTCGGTGAATCCCAACCAGCCTCCTCAATATATTTCGGAGAATGCCGTTGTGGAAGGTTCATTAATTAATGAAGGCTGTTATATAGAAGGCATCGTCGATCACTCTGTTCTTTTCCAGGGAACGAGAGTCGAGTCAGGTGCACATATTAAACAATCGGTCATCATGCCGGATGCAGTAGTGGGCAAAGGCGCTTATTTGGAAAAAGTGATTGTACCTCCGAATGTCCGCATTCCAGATGGAATCTGCATTATTCCTGAAGAGGGTACTGATGAGGTCATATTGGTGACAGAAACGTTCCTGGCATCAATTATGGAAGAAGAGGAAGTACAATAAAAATTTCATCTATGTGACAGGGGGATAACTCATTGAAAAACTCAATGCTTGGAGTAATTGACGCAACCACTTACCATCAATCTCTTGAGGATTTATTGTTGAATCGATCATTGGCAGCTGTACCGATTGCCGGCAGATACAGGTTGATTGACTTTATTCTTTCCAATATGGTGAACTCAGCGATTCATAGTGTCGCCATCTTTCCGAAGTACCAATACCGCTCTTTAATGGACCATTTAGGTTCCGGGAAGAACTGGGATCTGAACAGAAAAAGGGATGGGTTATTCTTCTTCCCGGCACCAGCCATCGATTCAATGGATGACGGAATGGGTTCATTCAATCATTTTGCTCATCACATGGATTACTTTTACAGAAGCAAGCAGGAATACGCCTTGATCAGCAACTGTAATACCATCTTTACGACTGACTTTAAGCCTCTTCTCAAACGCCATATGGAAACAGGCTGTGATATTACGAAGATGAACCATGAAAACAAATCCATGGAAGTTTATCTCATGAAAACTGAACTGCTGATCGAGTTAATCGAGAAACGCCAGGATACCGGGTACACCTGCATGAAAGATGTAGTTGAAGACCAGTCCGGCAATTATACTGTCTGTGATTATGAATACCTGGGGTATGTTGAAAGGATCGAGTGCATCCAAAGTTACTTTAAAGCCAGCTTGAATCTTTTGAAGGAAGAATGCTGGAAGCAGCTCTTCCGTAAAGAATATCCAGTGCTGACGAAAGTGAAAGATGAACCGCCGACAAGATACCAGAAAGGAGCGATGGTGAAAAATTCAATCATCGCAAACGGCTGCTTCATTGAAGGTGATGTAAAGGAAAGTACGATCTTCCGCGGTGTTAGAATTGCAAAGGGCACATCCATTTCCAACAGTATTATTATGCAAAAAAGCCAAGTCGGAAAAAATTGTGTTTTAGAATACGTCATTCTGGACAAAGATGTGAAGATAGAAGATAATGTGAAGCTTGTCGGAACACCGGATAATCCGGTGGTTATCAGAAAAGGTATGATTCAAGGAGCGTTGATGAACTCGTGAAAGTATTATTTGTTGTCTCGGAATGTGTCCCTTTTATAAAATCAGGCGGTCTGGCGGACGTAGCAGGTTCTCTTCCTAAAGAACTGAAGAGCCTTGGTACGGATGTTCGTGTTATTCTCCCAAAATACCAGTCCATCGCGAACGAGTATAAAACAAGAATGAAGAAAGTGTGCGATTTTTCCGTATCGATCGGCTGGCGGGAACAGTATTGCGGAATCGAGTCACTAGAGCTGGATGGGGTCACGTTCTATTTTATTGATAATGAATACTATTTTAAACGTGAAGGGCTCTACGGCTATTGGGATGATGGAGAACGCTTCTCCTATTTTACCAAGGCCGTTCTGGAGAGCTTGGCGCACATGGAATATGAGCCTGATATTCTTCACTGCCACGATTGGCATACAGCCATGATTCCGTTTATGCTGCGCACTCAGTATCAATGGAGAAAAGGCTACAGCTTCATCAAAACGATATTTACGATACACAACCTGCAATTTCAGGGTATCTTCCCAAAGGAAGTCATGACAGGGCTGCTGGGAATCGAAGAATCTTATTTTCATCCGGAGCAGCTGGAGTTCTACGGAAATATGAATTTCATGAAAGCGGCACTCCTATCGAGTGACTATATTACAACCGTGAGCCCTACGTACAGGGATGAAATCCTGACTCCTTATTACGGAGAAAAAATGGAAGGGGTTTTGCGTGCCCGGGTTGCAAGCCTCCAAGGAATCCTTAATGGCATTGATGATACGTATTATTCCCCTGAGGCAGGCGAAGAGCTTGTCCCTTATAGTAAAGATGATTTAGAAGGAAAGAAAGTGAATAAGGCTGGCCTGCAGAAAAAGTTCGGCTTAGAGCAAAATCCTGGCATACCGGTCGTCTCAATTGTTTCAAGATTAACAAAGCAAAAAGGCCTTGATCTTGTAAAAGGCGTATTTCATGAGATGATGCAGGAAAATCTGCAATTCATCCTATTGGGAACCGGCGACCAGGAGTTTGAACAATTTTTCAAAGAAATGGCTGCCATCTACCCTCAAAAGCTAAGAGTAACGATCGGTTTCAATGAAGACCTTGCAAAACAAATTTATGCTGGTTCTGATTTGTTTCTCATGCCTTCAAAATTCGAGCCATGTGGGCTTGGACAGATGATTGCATTAAGATATGGAACCCTTCCCCTCGTAAGAGAAACCGGCGGACTGAATGATTCAGTAAAGTCATACAATGAAATAACAAAAGAAGGACATGGGTTTTCGTTCAGGAACTTTAACGCCCACGACATGCTTTACACCTTAAAACGTGCATTATCCTTCTATTATAACGATCAAGAAACATGGAAGAACATTGTTCGCGAAGCTATGGGAATCGATTGTGGGTGGGCCCAATCCGCTTTTAAATATAATCAGTTGTACGCGAAAATTTCATCCAGGAGTGAGAGCCATGTTTTCTGATAAAAATGACTTTAAAGAGGTCTTTCTGAAAAGGCTGGAAATGATGTATGGCAAGACATTTCCTGAATCTACGACAAGGGATCAATACTTTACTCTCGGCAATATGATCCGGGAATACATCAGTATTAATTGGATCGGTACGAATGAACAATACCGGTTCAGCGGGCAGAAGCAGGTCTATTATTTATCGATCGAATTTCTGCTCGGGCGTCTGCTGCGTCAAAATCTCATGAATCTGGGAATCTATGAAATTGTCGAAGCGGGTTTGAATGATCTGGGTATCGACTTGGATGAGATAGAAGAAGAGGAAGCCGATGCAGGCCTGGGGAATGGCGGGTTAGGCAGGCTGGCGGCGTGTTTCCTCGATTCTCTGGCTTCCCTTGACTTGCCGGGACATGGATGCGGGATCAGGTATAAACATGGATTGTTTGAACAGAGGATTGTCAAGGGCTTTCAAGTAGAACTGCCGGAACAGTGGCTGAGACATGGCCATGTATGGGAAGTCCGCAAGCCTGATTTGGCTGTTGAAGTCCTTTTCTGGGGCCGGGTTGAGTCCTATGAAGAAAATGGACACTGGAAGTTCCGCCATGTAAATGCCGAGGCTGTTACGGCGGTGCCATATGATATGCCTGTTGTGGGCTATCAGACCTCCACCGTTAATACATTGAGATTGTGGAGCGCTGAACCATCTTCCTATCAAGCCGGGAAAGATATGATGAAGCACAAGCGGGAAACAGAGGCGATCACCGAATTTCTTTATCCGGACGACACTCACGATGAAGGGAAAACGCTGCGCTTGAAACAGCAATACTTTTTGGTGAGTGCTAGCCTGCGTTCCATCTTGAGGTCTTATTTAGCAAAGAAGCGGGATATCCGGGAACTCCACGAGTATATCTCCATCCATATCAATGATACACATCCTGTATTGGCGATTCCGGAATTAATGAGGATACTGCTGGATGACCACGGCTTGGGCTGGGAAGAAGCTTGGGATATTACCAGGCAGACATTCGCTTATACAAATCATACAACTCTGTCTGAGGCATTGGAGCGATGGCCGGTTAGAATTTTCGAGCCGCTGCTGCCACGGATTTTTATGATTGTCAACGAAATCAATGAGAGATTCTGCCAAAGTCTCTGGTCGGAATATCCGGGAGAATGGGACCGAATCGAACAGATGGCGATCATTTCTCATGGTGAAATTAAAATGGCACATCTGGCCATTGCAGGAAGCTTCAGTGTAAACGGTGTGGCAGCCATACATACCGAAATATTAAAGAAGCGGGAAATGAACCTTTTTTATCAATTTTATCCTGAAAAATTCAATAATAAAACCAATGGAATCACCCACAGAAGGTGGCTGTTAAAAGCGAACCAGCCTCTTTCCAAGCTGGTGACCAATGCAATCGGCAGCAGCTGGATACATGAGCCTGAAAAGCTTAAAGAGTTACAATCTTTCACTGACGACCGCATGTTCCTCGAAGAGCTGCAAAGGGTGAAGACCCACAAAAAAGAGCAGCTCGCACGTAAAATAATGGAACAGAATGGTTTACAGATAGACCCTCACTCCATCTTTGATGTACAGATTAAACGGCTTCATGCATACAAAAGACAATTGTTAAATGTGCTGCATATCCTTCATCTTTATAATCGATTCAGGGAAGATTCCAGCTTTGATATGCACCCGAGAACGTTTATTTTCGGGGCAAAGGCTTCACCTGGTTATTTTTATGCCAAAAAGATCATCAAACTGATCGATTCGGTCGCGAAACTGGTCAACAATGACCCTGTGGTGAAAGGCAGGATAAAAGTCGTATTTATGGAGAATTACCGTGTATCATTGGCTGAAGATATCATCCCTGCTGCCGATATCAGTGAACAAATCTCGACGGCAAGCAAAGAGGCTTCGGGAACGGGGAATATGAAATTCATGATGAACGGCGCTCTCACTGTCGGAACCCTGGATGGAGCCAATATTGAAATTCTCGAAAAAGCAGGTCCTGAGAATATCTTCATTTTTGGATTGACTGCAGAAGAGGTTATGAAATATTATGCCGAGGGCGGCTATTATTCGATGGAGTATTACCATCACGATGAAAGAATCAGGCAGGTAGTAAACCAGCTGATTGATGGAACGCTTCCGGATTCTGCCGATCACTTTGAAGAGGTGTTTGATTCGCTGCTTGCCGAAAATGATCAATATTTTGTCCTGCGGGATTTCGCATCGTACGCAAGTATTCAGGAATCGGCAGGAAAAGCTTATGCTGACAAGGAACAATGGCTGAAGAAGAGCCTGATCAATATCGCAGGTTCAGGTTATTTCTCCAGTGACCGGACCATTAAAGAATATGCCAAAGATATTTGGGGCATTGCTGGGAAGGAACTGCAGAAGAAATAGGCAAAAAGGAAACACCGTTGGGGACTAAGTAGTTCACTTTAGAGGTACAAAACATAAAAATCCAAAGTCTTTAGCATACGAATTCGCACCATTATTCGTATGCTATTTTTTTTGAATTTACAGCATTCCTACTGCTATTAAGTATTTTTTTTGTATCTAGTTTCGCACACACTTCCACACCACTGAAATATAAATTGTATTCTTGCGATTTATGTAGCGAATTAACTTGCGTAATGGCATAAAAAAACCAAAAAGGATTTTGTCCATTAAGGTTAAGTTCGCTCCTTCATAAGGATTTCAAGTGTGCAGCTGGTTTACTGTTGGAGGAAAGGTTATTCTTCAACTAAACGCCCTGTTTATTCCTACCCCGCCATCTAAGAGCGCCAAGGGAAATCAGCATAAGCTAATAAAAATAAGGGGAGAAACTTCCCTTATTTAAGAAATGACACCAAAAATAGTTAAAATAAGAGGATTATTTACCGCTATACATTGAAAAATCATGAAAAATGGGGTGTTGTGCCAGACTTAAAGGGAAAATCTCCCCTTATTTATCGCTAACTCAGCCATGTTTTGCAGTTTAAGGGGAAATTTCCCCCTTATTTTTTGGATTTTTGACCCTCACTGGATAGGACTTCCTTTGGACACTGACCTGCCCCTTTATTGGACCATTACCTCCACTTAATCTTCCAATCAGGCTGACAGTTTTGGCTGCACTTTACCTTGCGAATCAGGGTGCATATTAGTACTCAATTTCACATAAAAAAGCAGCTCAATTAAGGATGCAAATTGTGTTTTTGCACTCCAAAACCGAACTACTTAGTTGGGGACGGTGTTTCCTTTTTTGTGAAAAATATGTAGAGGGCCGCTTCCACCCGGCCCCAAGTGTGAGTAAAGATATCTATATATCATCAGGCATTCAAACAGCCTGTGATTTTACTTCTTTTTGTCGGAAACGTAGCTGTCACCTTTTTTATATGGAATATCTCCAATCGGTGATTCAAGGTTTTCCCGATCCAGTTTCTCTTCGTATTCTTCCTGTTTTTTATTATTCGTAACTCTCCTGTTCTTACCTTCAATGTCAGTTGCGGAAAAGGAGTCCAGATCTTCTGTATTTCCGTCATTGGAGCGGACTCCGTCTTGATACATTGAATCGTAATCATCATAGGTGCCCTGAAAATCAGAAGGAGTCTCCGAAGTGCCGTTTCTGCCGGCTTCCTGGAAGCTGTCCTGGTAATCCTTTATTTCATCTCTCCTGCCTTTGATATAACTGTCATTTTTTGGCGGGGTGAGGATCTCTTCCTCCACAGGCCTGTCAGTGGCACGGGTGGTTTCCGGTGTATCGTCTTTGCAGTAAAGCGTTGTCGGAAGGATTTCCAGCCTTTCAAATTGAATCTCTTTACCGCAAACTTTACACTTACCGTACGTGCCATCTTCCATAGCGGCAAGGGCCTTCTCGACCTTTTCAAGTTCTGATTCTGCATGTTCGTCGAGAGCAAAATCTTTTTCACGTTCAAATAACTCCGTTCCCAAATCAGCAGGGTGGTTATCATAGGTATTTAATTCTCCGTATCTCTCCTGTTCGCTTTGGCCGTTCAATGTCTCTTTGTCATTTTGCAAATGCTCTTTCAGCTGATTTTTGCGTTCCAGCAGTTCCTCTTTCAAATTGCCAAGTTGTTTATCGGTCAACATCCGTTTCACGTCCTTTATTCCTGTTTTTGTATAGCAGTAAACATCTTCATGTAGAAAGTTAATATTGTTTTTTTGGTATGTTGTACTTTATCCAAAATGGTTAGTGGGAAAACATGATCTCTAACTGGGAGTGTATTTGTGGGAAGGTGAAATAAGGTAATTTTGAATATTATTGAAATCATTTAGCGGAACATGGTTGATTGGAGCGGAGTGGTGGAACAATTTAGATTTGCCAGCGAGAAATAGATTTATGCGCGGAGTATACATGTATACGCACAGGAAATAAAGGTTACGCACACAATTTCATAAAACGGAAAACAT
This sequence comes from Bacillus sp. AK031, assembly GCF_053903065.1. Taxonomy (NCBI): domain Bacteria; kingdom Bacillati; phylum Bacillota; class Bacilli; order Caryophanales; family Bacillaceae; genus Bacillus; species Bacillus sp. AK031. The sequence continues at coordinate 818,522 of NZ_CP096424.1, forward strand.
CGGCGGTTAACAGGAACATAATCAAAATAGCTATAACCCTCCACTTTATAGTGTTAGTAAAAACCAATACAGCAAACAAAAAAAGACCAACCAAAATCAGGTTAAGTAGTTCAGTTTCGGAGTGAAAAAACAAGCTTTGTATCCTTAATTGAATTTATATGAAACCGCATACTAATCTGCACCCTGATTCGTAAGGTGAAGTGCAGCCAAAACAGGAAGCATTTTGGAAAGAAGATCCTAAGATGAAGTGGAGGGAATGGGTCATTAAAGGAGCAGGATAGCCGAAGGAGATTTTTTGATTATAGGAAGTCCTATCCTAAAGTGGGGGGCGCAGATCCATAAAATAAGAGAAGATTTTTCCCTTAAACTGCAAAAATTGCTGATTGAGCGATAAATAAGAGAAGATTTTTCCCTTATTCCTGGTACAGCCCTCATTTTTTTTGATTTTTATATGAATAGCGGAAAATATTTCCCCTATTTCAACTATTTTCAGTGACTTTTCCCAAATAAGGGAAGTTTCTTCCCTTATTTTCATAAGCTCATTCTGCTGATTTTCTTTAAAAGTCCCGCTCTTTGAAGGCTGGGTGTGACCACCTATTGAACAAACAGGGGTCTTACTTAAAAAAAGCCATTTTTCAAACAGTAAATTCGCTGCATATTTGAACTCCATATGAATGAGCCGGTTATAACTATAACCATAATGGACAAAATCCGTTACCGTTCGCAAGTTACTTCTCTACATAAATCGCAGGACTCCAATATATATTTCAGTGTTGTGCAAAAGTGTGCGAAACTAAATGCAAAAAGACACTTGAATGTAGACGATTTGCTGTAACACCAATAAAAAATAGCATACGAATAACGGTGCAAATTCGTATGCTAAAGACTATGGATTTTTACATTTTGTACCTCTGAAGTGAACTACTTAAAATCAGGTTGATCTCTCTTCATTAAAAAATATAACTGATAAACAGCCCGATCGACAGCAGGAAGCCGAAAATCGTATTCGTCTGCGCCGTCGCTTTCATCGCCGGCATCATTTGAATCGGCATTGTTTTGCCAATAAAGCCTTTATACGCTTTAAAAGCTTTTGGTGCACTCAGTAGGCAGATCAATAGCCAGGGAGTGAAATATCCTGCAGCCACAAGAAAGATGATCCAAGCATAAGAGAGTGCGAACATGAATCCCAGAAGATGAATAGCCTTTTCTCTTCCCATAAGGATTGCGAGTGTTTTCCTTCCGTTTTCTTTATCGCCATCAAGGTCCCTGATATTATTGGCCATCAGGATCATGCCAACCAAAATGAAAATCGGGATGGAAATCAGTACGCTTGAAGCTGTCACCGTTCCAGTCTGGATGTAGAAGGAAATCAGGATGATGACAATCCCCATAAAGAAACCAGCGACAATTTCGCCAAACGGTGTGTAGGCAATTGGCACAGGTCCACCAGTATAAAAATAGCCTGCCGCCATGCAAACTAAACCTATTACGGCAAGCCACCAGCTGCTGTTGGCACAGATATACAGACCAAGAAGGAATGCAGCACCGTATAGGCCGAACGCTAATGTTTTGACCGTGGAAGGCTTAACACCGTTACGGACAATTGCTCCGCCGATTCCGATGGAGTTCTCGTTGTCAAGGCCCCTGGCGAAGTCATAGTATTCGTTGAACATATTAGTGGCTGCCTGAATCAGGATGCTTGCCACCAGCATTGCTAAAAATAGAAGCCAGTCAATGTCCCCGTATTGGACAGCAAGTGCAGTTCCTAATAATACGGGCACGAAAGCGGCTGTAAGGGTATGCGGCCTGGTTAGCTGCCACCAGATACGCCAGCCTTTATCTGACTCCACAATATTAGACGTATACGTTTCCATTTTTGTCTCTCCTTAATTGTGGAAATGAATGATTACAATTACTTTACAGATTAAAGTTTAGGTAAAGGACACAAAAGTGTCAATAACTTTTTCGAAAAGGTGGAAGGTGTTATTTACCAACTTTCCCTAATAGTTCTGTATAGGCCATTCTGTTTCTCAAAAAGAGTAAAAGAGGTTATTATATAATAAGGAAATAATATGATGAGCGTTGACACGAATATATGTCAGGTGTATCTTAAAATAGGTTTTAATCTTATGGAAAAGGCTCTATGGGGGGATTTTTTTGAGTATTATTCAGGAAATCAAAATCGGAGGCAGCTTTAGCAAGGCATTGGCCAAAGCAAAAGCTGAAGGCATTCCGGTCTTATATAGTGCAGTGCGGAAAATCAGCCACGTAAACCCCCTTTCATTTTATACAAAGGGTTCCTCTATATATCATGGAGAACGCTTTTTTTGGAAGGACAAGGAAAGTGACACACAAATTGCCGGTATAGGCAGTACTTATATGTTTAGAAATGATTCTGAAGACAATCGATACATTTCTATTGAAAAAGAGTGGAAGCGCTTAATCGAACATGCAGAAATAGAAGCAGAGGAAGAAGTGGCAGGGACAGGCCCTTTGTTATTTGGGGGATTCTCTTTTGATCCGAGCGTTCCAAGAGCGAAAGAATGGTCAGATTTCTCGCATGGTATTTTCCAAATGCCTACTTTTATGTTGACCTTAACAGGAGAAGGCTGCTATTTAACCACGAATATCCTATGTACTTCACAGGATGATGAAGGCCTGTTATCTATTATTGAAAGAAAACAGCAGGAGCTGTTTGAACAGGATCAGCCAAACCGTTTTAATTTAGCTTTGCAAGGGGCGGAAGAGGTTGCCCCTGATGACTGGAAGGCAGCCCTTGAGGAAGTTGTCGACCAGTTGAAAGGCGGAGAAATGGAAAAGGTTGTACTGGCAAGAAAAATGCTGATGTCTTTTAAAGAAAGGCCGCATTCTGATCAAGTCATTCATAACCTCTGGAACGAGCAGCAGGAAAGCTTCATCTTTTCTTTTGAAGTGGCTAATAGCTGTTTTCTTGGAGCGTCACCTGAGAGGCTTGTAAAAAAAGAAGGTTCAGAAATTCTGTCCACCTGTTTGGCTGGTTCAATAGCCAGAGGCAAGAATTCTGAGGAAGACCGTAAATTAGGCAGAAGTTTACTTAATGATGAAAAAAATCTGCATGAACATAAGCTGGTCGTTGAGATGATCAGGGATGTTATAAGTGAATACTGCACGGATGTCCATATGCCGGACGAGCCTGTACTTATGAAAGTAAGGGATATACAGCACCTTTTCACTCCAGTCAAAGGAGAATGTGATAATGAGACTTCCATCCTGAAGTTTGTCGGGCAGCTTCATCCCACTCCTGCACTTGGCGGGGTACCGAGGGATAAAGCGATGAAGACGATCAAGCAAGCTGAAAAGATGGACAGAGGCCTCTATGCTGCCCCAATGGGATGGATGGATTCCTATGGAAATGGAGAGTTTGCCGTATCCATCCGTTCCGGGCTCATCCACAAGGATAAGGCGTACTTATATTCCGGCTGCGGCGTGGTGGCTGATTCTACGGCTGCCAGTGAATACCGTGAAACACAAATTAAATTCAAACCAATGTTTCGTGCTTTAGGGGGAAATACTGATGGACTATGATCATCAGCAGGCAATGACCGAATATCTTTCAGCTTTTATAGAAGAACTTCATCAATCTGGTGTAAATCGGGTTGTCATAAGTCCGGGATCCAGGTCGACCCCTTTGGCGCTCTTATTCGCCAAGCACCCTGCTATCGAAGTTTTCGTGAATATTGATGAAAGATCGGCAGCTTTTTTTGCACTCGGCATGGCAAAAGCAGACAATGAGCCGACTGCGATTCTTTGCACATCAGGTACTGCCGCAGCCAATTACTATCCTGCAGTCATTGAGGCGAAGTACTCAAGGGTGCCACTCGTTGTCCTTACCGCAGACAGGCCTCATGAACTGCGGGAGTTTGGGGCTCCGCAGGCAATCAATCAAATCAACCTGTTTGGCAGCCATGTAAAGTGGTTTGATGAAATGGCACTGCCTGAGCATACAGGATCTATGATTCAATATGCCAAGAGAACGGCATCCCGGGGAACGGCGATAGCTCGCAGTGTGCCCCAAGGACCGGTTCATTTCAACTTCCCATTGCGTGAACCGCTCATACCAAACATGGACTATTCCTTTCAAGAAGGAAAGCGCGGGACAGCAATTGCGCAAGGGGTGTCTGTCGTTCCACCTGCTGTGTTAGAGAGACTCTCAATGGCTTTGGCCCAAAAACAAAAAGGCATAATCGTCGTCGGTCCCCAGAGTGATGAGGCTGTTGTCGAGGCAGTCATCAGCCTTGCCGAAAAACTGGATTTTCCTGTTTTGGGGGATCCGCTTTCATGCATGAGAAGCGGCAATCACCAAAAGACTCATGTGATCGACGGGTATGACAGTTTTCTGCGCATAGAAAAGGTTAAGCAGAAGCTTGTACCTGACATTGTCATTCGGGTAGGAGCAATGCCGGTATCGAAGGCATTGACAATCTTCCTTAAGAATTTGGACATCGATCATTGGGTTGTGGATTCAGGAGGATTGTGGCGTGATCCTGCAGGTAAATCAACTGAAATGATTTATGCTGACGAGGCACGTTTCTTTAACCAATTGTCTGAAGTTGTAACGCCTCTGAGTCCAACTGAGGAATGGCTTGAGAAGTGGGTGGCTATCAACCGGGCTGCTCAGCAGCAGGCAGCTGATTATCAGGCAGCGAGTAACCAGCTTGATGAAGGGATGTCAGTCAGAACGTTCATTGATTCTTTGCCGGAAGAGGCTGTCGTGTTTGCAAGCAACAGTATGCCGATAAGGGATATTGATACTTTCTTTGCCAACAACTCCAAAAATATTAGGATCATGGGGAACAGGGGAGCCAATGGGATTGATGGGATCCTATCCACGGCACTTGGTATAAGTACCGCTGGCAAGCCGACATATCTCGTCATAGGCGACCTTGCTTTCTATCATGATATGAATGGACTGCTTGCGGGCAAGATGCATAAGCTCAACTTAAAAATCCTCCTTATCAATAATAATGGTGGCGGGATTTTCTCGTATTTACCTCAATCGAATGAGAAAGAGCATTTTGAACTTTTATTCGGCACTCCGGCTGACCTCAATTTTTCCCATGCAGCCAGCCTATATGGGGCTCATTTTAATAAGGTTGAGAATCAAGAGCAGTTATCCCAGTCGATTTCTGAGTGGGAATCTCATAAAGGTCTCTCTATCATTGAAGCCATTACCAATAGGAATGATAATGTTCTTAATCATCGAGAAATGTGGAATAATGTTTCCCGGGAAATAGAAAAGTTACTATAATTGGTCGATAATTAAGTTGAAAGTGAAAAAATTCCCGATTTAATGGGAGTGGTTGCAAGCAGTGACCCAAGAATAGACAAGATTGCAATAGGTTGTTTCTCTTAGGGATACCCTATCAATTCGTTGCCCGCAGAAAAAATCTAATGTAAAGAGGTTTTAATATGGTACGAAAAGATGGTGTACATTATCATATAGAGACTGAAGGAGACGGGACTCCGGTTCTGCTCCTTCACGGTTTTACCGGCGACAGCAGCACATGGAAAAACCTTCTTCCTTTTCTGCAAGGCTGCAAAACAATTTCCGTTGACTTACTTGGGCATGGAAAAACTGATTCCCCTGCAGACCCTGATCGGTACCGGATTGAAAAGGCTGTTGAAGATATTAAGGATCTTCTTGATTCATTGCAGGCAGACAAAGTAAATCTGCTTGGCTATTCAATGGGAGGAAGGCTGGCGATTGCTTTTGCTGTAACCTATCCATCGCGGGTGGCCTCATTAATTCTGGAAAGTTCATCACCTGGTTTAAAGACTGAACAAGAGCGTAAGCAAAGGGCAGAATATGATGGCAGGCTTGCTGAGAGAATCCTAACTGAAGGAATGACTAACTTCGTCGATTATTGGGAGCGAATCCCTTTGTTTGCTTCACAGAGATCTTTGCCTGATGCGTTGCAAGCAGAAATCAGGGAGAACAGGCTGTCACAAAATCCTGTGGGACTTGCGAACAGCTTAAAAGGAATGGGAACTGGAACACAGCCCGGATATTGGCAGGAATTAAGCAGTCTTCCTATGGAAATGCTTTTTATAGTCGGTGAATTGGACAACAAGTTTTGCAAGATTGCGGAAGAGATGCAGAAAACAGTCAAAATGGCGGCTATAGAAAAAGTTAGCGGGTGCGGCCATGCATTACATGTGGAAGAACCTGAAAAGTTTGGTACAATAGTAAGGAAGTTCTTAAAGAATACATAAGGAGGTTTTCCCGTCATGTCATTTGAGTGGGTAAGCGAAAGAAATTATGAAGACATTCTGTATGAAACATATAACGGCATAGCGAAAATCACGATCAATCGTCCTGAAGTCCGCAATGCATTCCGTCCAAAAACTGTTATGGAATTAATCGATGCTTTTGCATATGCGAGAGATGATTCCAAGGTAGGCGTCATCGTTCTTACGGGTGCTGGAGAGCACGCGTTTTGTTCAGGAGGAGACCAAAGAGTCCGCGGCCATGGCGGATACGTTGGTGAAGACGAAATTCCTCGTTTGAATGTCCTTGACTTGCAACGTCTAATCCGTGTGATTCCAAAGCCGGTAATCGCAATGGTAGCTGGATATGCGATCGGAGGCGGCCATGTGCTGCATGTGGTATGTGATATCACTATTGCTGCTGACAACGCTGTATTTGGACAAACAGGACCTAAAGTCGGCAGCTTTGATGCTGGTTATGGTGCAGGCTATCTGGCTCGCATCGTCGGCCATAAGAAAGCAAAAGAAATCTGGTACCTATGCCGCCAGTATGGCGCACAGGAAGCTCTTGAGATGGGCTTGGTCAACACGGTTGTACCTTATGAGAAACTGGAAGAAGAAACAGTACAATGGGCATCTGAAATGCTTGAGAAGAGCCCGACTGCACTACGTTTCTTGAAAGCTTCCTTCAATGCAGATACAGATGGACTTGCAGGGCTTCAACAGCTTGCTGGTGATGCAACACTTCTCTATTACACAACTGATGAGGCAAAAGAAGGCCGCGATGCGTTCAAGGAAAAACGCAAGCCGGATTTTGGACAATTCCCTCGTTTCCCTTGATTCGCAGCGACTGCGGATTTTTACAAACCTAAGCTTGATGGAAAATTCCATCAAGCTTTTTTCGGATTTTTTACATAAGTAAATTCAAAGAATAAGTTTGATTGGAGAATATAAAATGGAGAACAGTTTATTTCTTCCTAACTTTTTAAAACAAAGGGCTTTTCTTACGCCCGACAGAATAGCGCTGTCATTTGGTGAGTACAGCTGTACCTTCAAGACTTTATACAAAATTGCAGCCGGTTGGGCAGGCGCTCTTCAAGAATTGGGTCTGGTACAAGGGAAGAGAGCCGGAGTTCTAATAAAGAATACAAAAGAAGGATTCTTCATGCTTCATGCCCTTCAGCAGGCTGGGGTGACGGCGGTCATGCTGAATAACCGTCTAACTGCAGAAGAACTCAGGTTTCAGCTGGAAGATACGATGGTGGAAGCAATAGTATATGACGATGATTTTTCAATACTGGTACAAGACTTGAAAAAGAGTGTCCGTAACGAGAATGTCGTATCTCTTGGTGAAGTCGAAAATAATAAGCACCAAGGCTTTCAACCAGCTGCTCAAGTGGATATGAATGATGTCTGCACAATTATGTATACTTCAGGTACCACCGGGAATCCAAAGGGAGTACTCCAGTCCTATAACAACCATTGGTGGAGTGCTGTGGGCTCGGCCCTGAACCTTGGCCTCAAGGAAGATGATATCTGGCTGTGTACAGTTCCACTGTTCCATATCAGCGGATATTCCATCCTGATGAGAAGCATCATCTATGGAATCGAGTTAAAGCTCTTTGAAAAATTTGATGAAGAAGCTGTTAAACATGAATTGACAAGCGGCGGAGCAACAATCATCTCGGTAGTAAGTGCCATGCTGCAGAGACTGTTGAACGACTTAGATAAAGGCCGTTACCATAGTAGTTTTCGCTGTATGCTGCTGGGGGGCGGGCCTGCTCCCAAAAGCATGCTGGAAGAATGTAAAGGCAAGGATATCCCTGTCTACCAGACATATGGGATGACTGAAACCTCTTCCCAGTTTGTTACATTATCACCGGAGGACAGCTTGAAGAAGTTAGGTTCAGCGGGCAAGCCTTTGTTTCCTTGTGAATTAAAAATTGTAAAAGGAAGCAGAACAGCTGCTGCCAATGAAGAAGGAGAAATTGCCGTCAGAGGCCCAAATGTAACAAGTGGATACTTGAACCGTGATAAGGCGAATGAAGAAAGCTTCACCGATGGTTGGTTTTTAACCGGGGATATTGGATATCAAGATGAAGAAGGTTTTCTATATGTGCTTGACCGCAGATCGGACTTAATCATTTCGGGAGGGGAGAATGTTTACCCTGCTGAAATTGAATCCGTGCTGATCTCACACAGGGATATCATCGAAGCAGGTGTAATAGGACTGGAATCGGCAGAATGGGGACAAGTAGCGGGAGCGTTTGTCGTTTCCAGGAAATCACTTTCTGAAGCTGAACTGAAAGAATTCTGCCAGAACAGGTTGGCTCGGTATAAGGTTCCACACAGGTTTTATTTTGTAGACAATCTGCCACGGAACGCTTCCAATAAATTGCTGCGGAAAAACCTCAGGAGTCTCATCCAAAAGGAGAAGACGGATGAAAGTTGAAAAAGTGATTCTGCATGTTATCAGAATGAAGTTGAAAAAGCCATTCTCCACACATCTCGGCAAAGTCAATGAACGGGAAGGAATCATAACGGAGGTCATTGATGAGAAAGGAAACCGCGGATATGGAGAAGGTGTTGCCTTCAGTACTCCCTGGTATACAGAAGAGACGGTCGGTACTTCGCTTCATATCCTTAAGGAAGTATTGATTCCGCTCTTAATGAAATCCTCCATATCACACCCAAAAGAGGTTTCCTCGTTGTTCTCAACCGTGAGAAGGAACAATATGGCAAAGGCAGCCTTGGAATGCGCGGTATGGGACCTATATGCTAAACAGCTAAACAAGCCTCTTTGGAAAGTAATCGGGGGTTCAAGAGAGGTGATCAAAGCAGGTGCGGTGGCCGGAACTCCCACTATAGTCCAAACAATCGAGCAGGTTCATGAACTGGTGAAAGAAGGCTATGAGAGAATTAAAGTGAAAATATCTCCCGGAGCAGATGATGATTTGATAAAAAGCTTAAGGAGAGAGTTTCCAACTTTAAGGTTAATGGCTGATGCAAACTCTGCCTACACACTGGGCGATTTAGACCGTCTGAAGGCAATGGATGAATTCCAATTGGAAATGATCGAACAGCCTTTGGGGATTGATGATATATATGATCACAGCCTGCTCCAAAAAGAAATGAAAACAAAGATATGCCTTGATGAGAGCATTTCGTCTTTACACGATGCCAAAACCGCTATTTCGCTGGGCAGCTGCGGCTACATCAATATTAAACTTGGCAGAGTGGGAGGCTATCACACGGCCATTTCGATTCACGACTTATGCGAACGGCATGGGGTGCATGTCTGGTGCGGGGGAATGATCGAATTTGGAATTTCCAGAGCGCACAATATCGCTCTTTCAACCTTAAAAGGGTTTGATTTTCCCGGTGATATTTCTTCTTCTTCACGCTATTGGGAACAAGATATCATCGTACCGGAGATTAAGGTGACTGATGGCGAAATTCCAGTTCCGCAAGCCCCGGGAATAGGGGTTGACCTTAACAGGAAAAGACTTAAGGAAGTTACCCTGTTCAGTGAGACATATACGTAAAAGCGAGGCTGGGACCTAAGTGGAAAACTAATTGATTCAAGAAGAATTAACGAAAATAAAGCCGCATGAGGTCAAGGATTAGTAATATACTTGACATCATGCGGTTCAATCATTTTATTAGAAGGCTGGATTCGTTTAGATTGTTGCTTATGGAAGAATCCCAAGAGTTGGTTTATTCCCCTCGATACTAGGTTTTCTTATGCCATCTTACGCTATACCCTATCACGTAGAAGGATTGGAGCGGAAGCCGTGCGACCTCCTGCGGGACTAGCGGGACAGGTGAGACCCCACAGGCGAAGCCGAGGAGGCTCACCGCCCGCCCCGCGGAGTCGTGCGGCTGGAGCGGAAATCCATTACTTATTAACAGACACAACCATTGCGAAGAGAGCCTTTTATTAAGGTTTTGTCTCGACCTCTTTGCGTTTTATGATAGTGGTTCAAATGTTTTACAATCTGTCTCGTGCTGGTCATCAGCTTGTTTTCCGGTGTGACTGACAACATAAATTTGTTCGGCCGAGCAGAGGTTGCCTTTTTTCCAGAAATGACAGTTGTTCACTTCACAAAGTACGTCTTTTGCCATCATAATCACTCCCATTTTAGAAATGCCGTACAAGCTTATTTTTAATGAAAACAGGGGGATTTATGAGTGGTAACAATAACTAGGTTTTCTGCTTCAGATATCGTTTGTCGTTCATGAATAAACTCCAGAAATAAACAAATCCAGGGAACAATATGGCAAAGCCGACGATATACGTGATAAACACCGCTTTGAAGGAGTTAGGGTCCGTAAAGCCTGAGCTGATCGTGACCTCAGGATAAATGATATACGGAAGATGTGCTTTTCCATAAACATAACTTGCAATTAAGTATTGCAGAGTAATGGCGATGACAGCAATTCTGGGCATCCCCTTAATGCCTTTTTTATCTGTAGGCAGAAATAAGGCTGCACCGGCAACAAGAAACCCAAGCAAGGAGAAAAACAGCAGGAGCTGGTCCTCCACCATTTTTTCATAAAGCCAGCCTGCCTCTATTTTAAGGGTAATCATGATTAAGATGGCTGTTGCCAGTGAAATCGGTCCGGTAATCATAGCATCTCTCCGATAAACCCGATACGCTTCCAATTCCTCTGATGCCTTTGAATAATCGGCGAGCAGAAGAGAAGACAGGAATAGCGTAGAGCTGATGGCAAAGCCGATAAAAGCATACTCATTCGGGCTGGTAAACAGTTCTCCCAACTGCAGCGTCTGGCCATTTTCAAAGTCAACGAATTCTCCATGTGAAATAGGCAGCACGCTGATCAGCAGTCCTGGAATAAAAAGTCCGCATATTCCTGAGATGTAGGTAAGCACTTTCCTGTATTCTTCTGCGACATGGGAAAATACAAGAAAGGCGCTTCGCAGGGCCAGGAGCAAGAGAATCATGCTTCCTGGTACCAGGAGGACTGTACCCAGTGAGTAGGCTGCACCGGGGAAAAAGCTGTAGACCGCTACGACGATGGCCACAATGAACGTGTTTGTTACTTCCCAGGTTGGAGACAAATAGCGGTTTGCAATATTGGTGGCTTTTGTTTTTTCCCGATTAATATAGACCATCGACCAGAAACCTGCTCCGAAGTCCATGGTGGCCATTACGGCATAGATGAATACGAACCCCCACAAAACGGTAATGGCCAATAACTCATTCGACATCTTTTCACCTCCAAGAGTTGATTAAATTATGCAGACGAGCAGGATACTGTTTGGCAGAATCAAAAAAAATGATGGTACAAGGGTGGTTCGGCCCTTATCCGCCGTCATGGGAAAACCCTATATCCTGAAAAGGAGCCGCCTCAATATTCTTTATAGCCACAAAGTAATTTCAACCAGAATTAAGAAAAGAAACCGGCTTCTGTCGTTTTTTCAACCTTATTGAGATCATCTTCAGCCGGATGTCTCCGGAAATAGTAGAGGAGAACGGATACGACGGCAATGCCCAACACAACATACACTGAGGTGAATGCAACAAACAGAGTTGCTAAATTGCCTGTCGTCGTTACCGAATCTTCCGTACTCAGCATTCTGTAAATGGTCCAGGGCTGTCTGCCGGTACACGCGAATATCCAGCCGAACTCAATGGCAAGAATGGAAAGAGGTCCTCCTGAAATGAATAACCACATCATCCATTTTGGGAATCGATCTTTTTTCAGTAATTTGTTCCAGACATATGCCATAAGTGCAAGCATGATCAACAGACTGCCAATTCCTACCATTGCGTTAAAAAGAGTGTGGACGAATAGAGGGGGCCAGTATTCTTCCGGAAAATCATTCAGGCCGATTACTTCTGTTTTAAAGCTGTTTCCTGCCAGAAAACTCAATGCCCAAGGAATTTCTATTCCCCATTTCACTTCCTGTGTTTCTTTATCGGTGAAACCGCCTATGGCTAATGGAGCATATTTTTGTGTTTCAAACAAACCTTCCGCGGCAGCAAGCTTCTCCGGCTGATATTCATGAAGCATTTGGGCAGATTCATGTCCATTGATCGCTGTCAGGAAAGAAAAGATTCCCCCAACAATCAAGCCGAGCATCAAAGCCTTCCGGTGAAACTTATACATCCTGCTGCCAAAATCCGCTCGCAGCATTTTATAAGCAGCAACAGAAGCAATCACAAATCCGCCTGTTACATAAGCAGAGAGGGCCACATGGCCTGCGGTGACAAAGAAACTAGGATTAAAGAAGGCCTTCCATGGATCGACATCAACAATCTCTCCGTTGACCATCCGGAAACCAGCTGGTGTTCCTTCAAAAGCATGGACATTGGTAATCAGTACAGCCGAAGCAAGTCCACCAAGCACAACCAGCGATAAACTCAGGATCCTCATCCAAGGAGCGATACGGTTGGCCGCATACACATAAATTGACATAAACAATGCTTCTACAAAGAAGGCATAAATCTCAATTTGGAAAGGAAGTGCCATAACCCTTCCCACGACCTCCATGAAACCGGGCCACAGTAAGGAGAGCTGGACACCGGCAATCGTTCCTGAAGGTATTCCTACTCCCAGCAGGACGGCAAAGGCCTTTGTCCATCTTTTTCCCATCACTTCATACTCATGATCTTTTGTTTTTTGATAAAGCAGTTCAGCGACCAGAATCATCATCGGAATCGCCACACCAAGCGTGGCAAAAATGATATGAAATCCCATCGTTGTTCCAAACATTGACCTTGCAATTACCAAATCATCCATAATGTTACTCCTTTAGTAAGTGATTGACGTTAGTATTGTCCACAAAAAGGAAGAAATTATGCAGAGTTATCCAATGTTGGAAGGAAGGTTATTTACAGGGAAAATAGCGTCGGAGCTGCCGCCAATACAGATTAATAAAAGAAAAAAGCACTGACCCAAAGGGATCAGCGCTTTCCACAAATCATTCACTGCCAAGAGCTTTCTGCAGCGTATCGATATTTTCGTTCATCAGGTCAAAATAATCTTTTTCCTCATCTATATCTGCCTGTGTTCGTACACCCAGATTATGAAGCGTCAATTTTTCAGCACCGATTTCTTTCTGCACGACTTCGGTCAGGCGGGATGAACCGTTTTGTTCAAAAATGATATATGAGATATTGTTTTCCATAGCGGTATCAATGATGTTCTTCAATTCCTGTTGTGAAGGTTCATCGGTTGAAGAGATTCCTGCTATCGCAACCTGTTCAATTCCGTAGCGTTCCTCCCAGTAGCTGTAAGCAGCATGAGCAACAAAGATTTGTTTTCTCTCAGCTGATTGGACTGTGCTTTCAAAGGACTCATTCAATTCATCGAGTTGAGTAACAAGAGTTTCATAGTTCTCCTTGAAAACAGGTTCATGCTCAGGCAATTCTTCTGCAAGATTTTCATAAATGCTATGAGCCAACTCTTTGGCATAAACAGGGTCCAGCCAGACGTGTGGATCGATATCATGCCCATGATCGTGGCTGTCAGCGTGATCGTCATGCCCTTCTTCTTCGTCAGCATGTTCATCATGGCCTTCTTCATCACCATGCTCTTCATTATGGGACTCTTCCTCGCTATGTCCACTCTCAAGGCTGCCCTCTATCTCAGAGCCGGCAGCAACCATGGATACATTTTCACTTTCCAAAACGTCCTTGGCACGGTCGACAAATCCTTCAAGCCCAAGGCCAATATAAATAAAGAGGTCTGCATCCGATAATTTCATCATATCTTTTTGGGAAGGTTCAAAGGTATGTTCATCAGCACCTGGTGGATAGATTGATTCAGCGGTCACGTATTCACCACCAATTTTTTCAGTGAAATCAGTTAGTGGATAGACGGTTGTATAGACTTTTAAAGCATCTGCATTATCGCTTTCTCCCTGATCGCTTTCTGCTCCGCACGCAGCCAGCAATAGAAGAAAGGAGGTCAAGACTAACAATTTTAAGTATTTCAAGTGTGTTCCTCCTTTGTGTATAAAAAAAGTGTTTTCATCTTCTCCAGTATTTAAAAAGTAATCATTACGATTTATATTCCATAAATGATTTTACTACCACATGAATATAAAAGCAAGAAAAAAACCATCAAGATTTTTTTCTGCTTGATGGCCACTCTTCCGGAACATGGTCAATCCCGCCTGGATGAAAGGGATGACATTTTACAATTCTTTTTATGGTTAACCAGCCTCCACGCAAGGCCCCAAAGCGCTTGATCGATTCCACCCCATAGTGCGAGCATGTCGGATAAAATCTGCATGTAGGCGGTTTAAGCGGAGAAATAACAAGTTGATAAAATTTAATAATCATTAAAAATAGTCTCTTCATGACAGAGCCCCCAACTTACTTATAACAGAAATATACCATGGTATGAGCGATATTAAAACTAAGTAACCCATAAGATAGCATGTAAAAGCGAACAACCGGAATTGTTCGCTTTGTCAAAAATTCGATTAGGAGCGTTTGTTTTCACCCTGATCAGCATTTTCATCCTGCTCTTCGTCATGGTTCAGATTCGGATTATTATCAATCGGGTCTACGGTATGTTTATAAGTATAGGCTTTACTGGTTGTCAGTACACTTACAAGAATGACGATAAAAATGATGATGATTGAAATTACGAGGATACCTGCGTAACCCATTTCTCATTCCTCCCTTGTCTTTCTATTTTACCATGAAGGGGATATCTCGTTAATAACTATTCCTATTATTGAAAAAGTCTGGTAAGTTTAAGACAGACTCACATAGCAATAGACATCAATCTTTCAAGAAATGGGGATTCTGATGAATTTATCTTCTATAATGAGCAGACAGACTGCAGAGCTTCAGCACACTTTAAATTTAAGTTTGCTGCAAAGCCAGATGGCATCACAGGTAGCTGGCGCAACAGCCATGATGGAAAAAATGGTCGAGCCTGCCAACGCAAGTGAAGCCCAGCATCCTTTCAAAGGGAATTCAATTGATTTGAAAGGATGAGAAAATACCCCCGACTAACTGGGGGTATTTTTAATATTGATAAATCCGTACGGAACCTTTCCGCTTTTTAGTGTACATTTCTCCTGTAACTTTGCTGTTGTTGTTCATTTGAAGTAAGTTTTTCTTTTAACGTTTCCAATATGTATAGGCGGATAAAATATTGTAGTTCATCATTGTCCATTTCTTCAATTATATTGAGCAGTTCTTGTCTTGAGGATTCTTCTAAGATCGTTAATGCAATCATATCCAAGTCTTCATCCGTTCCCCGGATTTTGCCTCGATAAATTTCATACAGTTCTTCTACTAATTTCATCATTCCCACCTCCTGTACAATTTTTTCTTCGTATTTATAACCGTTCTAGTACTTTCCTCATATGATACATAAAAGGGACAACTCACTTATTCAATATTTACCCTTTTTACAATAGGTTAATCCCACATTTTATTGTCGGAAGGGAGGAAAGGGGATGAACAAGCTGGTTATTCCGTTTGCATCAGTCATCACATCAACGGTATCCAATTTTACCAGCAGCGGCTGGAGCTCATTGCTCATGATCTTGATTATAGCGATGGTCATTGACTATCTATCAGGAATGGTTGCGGCAGGCATTGAAGGAAAACTTTCAAGCCGAACAGGTCTTAAAGGAATAGGGAAAAAATTACTCATTTTCAGCTTGGTGGCTGTTGCCCACCTTATTGATACTATACTTGGAAATCAGCATATTATTCGGGATTCCACGATAATTTTTTATCTTTGTAATGAAATTTTATCGATCATCGAAAATGCAGGCCGCGCAGGTTTGCCGATACCCCCGTTCTTGAGCGGTGCAGTTGAATCGCTGCGCAACAAGATCAAAAGGAAGAAATAAGTCTGTATAAGATTGCCGGGTTTGAGGAAAAAGATAAATAACATTGTTAAGGGGTGGAACTCATGGCAGAAGAAAAACATGACTACTATATTGAAATCGCAAATGGGGAAATATCCAGGAGTTCTACGGATTCTCCCTGGAACTTCAAAATCTCGGCCACCGATGAGGAAATCACCAGACTGAGGGAAGTATTTGATTCTAACCACGCTGTGGATTGGCGGAATTTCTATAGAGCCCATACACCCTACCTGCAATATCATTTTGATAAAGATAATGATGCCTATGACGATAATCTTCTCCATGCTTATCAAATGATTTATACACTTGGTGATGAAGAAGCTAAAAATCATATCAAGAGTATGGGCATTCTGAAAGATCTACACTGACAGCGATCATATTGATTGCTGTTTTTTTGAGTTAATATCAGAAACTTTATAACAGAGGCATACTGGTCCAGGGTGGTGATAGAAGATATTCATGGGAACCGGTGATGTAAGGGATATAAAATGCCATTGCCTGGTTGTGTAAAGTGGGGCAGAGTAAAACATGCACCTCGAGAAGTCCGTAAACGAGGTTCAAGTTGATGAAAAGGTAAAAGATACACCTCGAGAAGTCACCCTCCCCCGGGGGAAAGGGAATTAACGGAAACATTTACAACAATAAGCACGAAGCGGGAAACGAGTTATTACCGGTAAGGTTATTCATATGAACAACTCTCCGAAAAATAGTATAATGTAACCTAAAGACTACATAGAAAACATGGTGAAAAATGTATGGAAAAATTTACAGACTATCATGGGCATGAAGTGACTCTTTGTTTAGGGAGAGGTGACTTTGCGGTCGATCCTGAACATGTCTTTGTGATCGCCTGCCATAAGAATGATTGGCTTTTAACACAACATAAAAGCCGCGGACTTGAATTTCCAGGGGGCAAAATGGAGCCTGGCGAAACGCTGGAAGAGGCTGCTGAAAGGGAGCTTTTTGAAGAAACTGGTGCTATAGCATCCAAGTTAATCCGTGTCGGGACATATATGGTCAATCAGGATCCTCCTTTTGCTAAGGCGATCTTTTTTACGGATAACACCATATTAGAAGAAAAGCAACACTATCATGAGACGGATGGGCCGGTTTTGTGGAACGGCAATTTTTCAACGGTACAAGGGGATGAGAGATTCAGTTTCGTGATGAAAGACGAAGTTGTCAGCAGGACTATGGAATACTTAAAACATGAACTGAAATTTCATAAATAAAGAGGCATTATAAGCCTCTTATTCATGATTTATCAGTTTTTTTTCGATGAATTCGACGACTTTATACATCAGGGTGGCAAATACGGCAATGATCAGGAGTGACAACAGGACAAGGGAAAAATTGAACACCTGAAAACCATAGATGATCATATAGCCCAATCCTTTTGCGGACACAAGGAACTCTCCGACAATGACACCTACCCACGATAGGCCAACGTTCACTTTTAAGGTGGAAATGATAGTTGGAAAGGAAGCGGGCAATATGGCGTCTTTAAATTTCTGTGTTCTTGTCGCTCCGAATGTTTCCATTACTTTCAGGTAGTTTGGATCGACTTCCCTGAAGGATGTATACACCACGATCGTCGTGATGATAATTGAGATGATCGCACCCATGGCGATGATGGAAGTGAATCCCGGCCCTAAGGCAACGATTAAGATAGGTCCCAATGCCACTTTCGGCATGGCATTCAAAATGACGAGATAGGGATCAAGCACCTTTGAAAGAAAAGCAGACCACCAAAGGAGAGCGGCTAACATTGTTCCCAGTAGTGTTCCGAGAATGAAGCCGGCAACCGTTTCACCTAAAGTAACGGTAATATGCATAATCAGTGTTCCATCACCGATCTTCTCAATGAATAGGTTTCCTATCTTAGATGGTGAGCTGAATATCAAGGGATCTATCCATTTGGCTCTGCTTGAAACTTCCCATAGTGAAAAGAATGAGATGAAGATTAACAGCTGGTAAAACCGTACCAGTTGTTTTTCTTTTTTCAAGCTCTTTAAATATCTTTTATGGAGTTGCTCAATGTTTGGCTGATTCAAGTGACTCCAGCTCCTTCCATATACGTTGAAAGCAGTCGGAATAGGCCTCATGGTTACGTGCAGAAAAGGGCTTCAGTGTTCTAAGTTCTTCTGGTACATCAAAAATCTTGTGAATGCGGCCGGGTTTAGCGGACATTAACACAATTCTGTCACTCATGGCAATCGCTTCCCCTATATCGTGTGTCACGAGTAATGCTGTTTTGTTAAAAGCCTTCAAGGTTTCAAATACAAGGTCCTCGAGTTTCAGTTTGGTTTGATAGTCCAGTGCTGAAAAAGGTTCATCGAGCAATAACAGTTTAGGTTCCACTGCAAGTGTCCGAACAAGGGCAGCCCGCTGTCTCATACCGCCTGAAAGCTGCCGAGGGTACTGTTTCTCTACTCCTTCAAGACCGATTTCCTCAAGCAAGTTCAATGTCCATTGTTTTTTTTCTTCTGTCAGCAGGTTTTGGGTTTTCAAACCAAGGAGAATATTTTCTTCGATGTTTTTCCAGGGAAACAAGTAATCCTGCTGCAGCATATAGCCGATTTTCTGTTTGTTTTCCTCAAGGGAAACGCCCTCGATAGTGATTGTTCCTGAACTAGGTTCAAATAGGCCGGCGATGATTGAAAGCAAAGTGGTCTTTCCGCATCCGCTGGGACCTAGAAAAGAAACGAATTCACCTTCAAGAACAGATAACGATATGTTTTCAAGAGCAGTTGTCGAAGTGCTGGGGGTAAAATAGGTATGATGGATATTATCCAGTTTCAGAAGTTCCACCTCAGGATCCTCCTTTTCGAATTCTTTTTTTATAAAAGCTGATTTCGTATAGATTGTTGCTTTCGGAAAAATCCCAAGTGCCGGATTTTCCCCTGGGTACAAGGTTTTTTCTCTCTGAACAGAGAGAGTAGCTCTTTTCTTCCTTCCTTACTAAAGTTATTTTCTGTGGATAATGGCTATATTTTTTTGGGATTCATGTTAAATAGCAACAAAGTTTAAGAAAAGAGCCTTTATAAAAGAGAGGCTAGCCCAAAGGACTAACCATGTCTCTGCACTAATCCAGTTTATTCACTCATTATTTCTTCAGCTATAGTCGTATTGACTAATTTACTGTGATCGATACGGGCTGGAAGTTCGCCTGCTTCATCCATGATGTTCTGCAGGTTATTCCATTCTTCTTGATCAAGGACAGGATTTGTAGCGAATGAACCTTGGCTTCTGTAACGGTCAACTACTGTTTCGATAATATCAAGCTCGGTATCTTCGAAGTAGGCTTGAATGACTTCAGCTGTTTCAGCCGGCTCATGCTCTTCCACCCATTTTTGTGCTTTATAGATGGCTCTTGTGAATTTTTCGATTGTCTCATTGTTCTCTTCAATGAAGCTTTCTTTTGCCATGAATGTGGTATAAGGTACATGACCGGACTGTTCACCAAATGAAGCAACAATGTGGCCTTTGCCTTCTTTTTCAAAAATGGAAGCTGTCGGTTCGAAGAGCTGCACATAGTCTCCAGTACCGGAAGCAAATGCATTGGCAATGTTTGCGAAGTCTATGTTTTGAATGAGATTTAGATCTTCATGCGGATCGATGCCCTGCTTCTTCAGAACAAATTCACCGACCATTTGCGGCATACCGCCTTTGCGCTGGCCAAGGAAAGTGGACCCTTTCAGCTGTTCCCATTGAAAATCATCGACTTTTTCTCTTGAAACAAGGAACGTGCCATCAGTCTGCGTCAGTTGGGCTAAACTAACTCTTATACAGGTTAATTTTATTTTAAAGTATAATCCAAGTTAATCTGCTTGAATTTCCCCTTTTCCCGATACATTGTAATGTTCTCAAAAATACTGAGGAGCATCTCCTTTTTTCTGAAGTCATCAGCTGCCTCAAACACTTTTTTGAAATCAACTAATTTACTTAACCGTTCATATTTTTCTTCTGGCGATTCAGTATCTATAACTGCATATTCATTCAGCTGCTCGTGCAGATCATATTCTTTCTTGTTCAAATCATTAATTCGTTTGAAAAGTTCTTCTTTAGGTATTGGGTTACTTGGATCTGCAAATACGTCATACCATTTTTCCTTTTGGGATCTTACTGTTTTCAATTCAGATTCTATACCCTTTAAATCAATTTCTGGTTCAACCTCAAAACTCTTTTTAACTTTAGAAATGAAATAGTCTTTGGAGGTAATAAGATGGCTGATTTCATTCTTTATTCCATCTAGTAGTAAACTTTCATTAGTCATTCTGTTGCATTTTAAGCAACGATAATAAGTCTTCTGATCTCTCTTATCAAAGGTACCCTGCATGCTGTTATCACAGTGGCCACATTTTAATATGCCAGTGAGAATGAACTTGCCGACTCGGGATCGATTCATCTCCCTGCCTTTTATCGTTTTCTGAGCTTTCCTGAATAATGTTTCACTAATGATAGGCGTATGGTTGTTCGGGATAATCTTTTCACCCCAGCGATAGGTGCCAATATACATTTCATTCATCAGGATATCTCTAATTGAATTGTGGTTCCAAATAGAGGCCTTTCTTGGTTTTACACCAATTTCATTTAAACGGTCGGCGATAGATCGGTATCCAAAACCATCACAATATAGTTGGAAAATCATTTGTACATTTTTAGCTTCATGTTCCAGCACTTCGCAATTAAAATCTTTATCGAACTTGTATCCATAAGGTGAATGGCCGCCTGGCTTCTTTCCATCATCAATCATTTGTTCAATACCGAATTTCACACGCTCTGCGAGATTCTCTCTTTCCCATTGGGCTAGCGCAGCTACCAGGGTAAGGAATAGTCTTCCCATGGCGGTTGAAGTATCATAAACCTCTGTAGCAGACCTGAAAGCTACCTGATGTTGGTCAAAGGTTTTAAGTAAAAGATACAAATCTAATACCGATCTTGTGAGCCTGTCTAATCGATAAACCAAGACGATGTCCATTTTCCCTCTTTTAACATCCTGAAGAAGCTTCTTCATTTGCGGCCGTTCTAAATCCTTTGCTGACCATCCTTCTTCCACATACTCATGAACTAATTCCCATCCCTGGCTTGCGCAGAAAGCTCTCAGGCGCTCTCGTTGTGCTGGAATAGAGAATCCTTCTTTAGCCTGTTCATCGGTGGATACACGGACATATGTTGCTACTCTCATATTCTTTCTCCTTTGAAATTATGTTCTTGTAAAATGTTAATTAATTTCCTAGGGACTCCGTATTCTTCTATCGCTTCCGTTATCATCACTGCATCAGTATTTATTGAATTTGAAAATAGGAGATTGACAGCAAACAGGTTGGCGTCAACTTCTATACGATCTGTAGAAAAGAAAGTGTGTTTCTTTAAAAAAGGTGTATTTGAATCTGGATGAAGTATGGCATGGCCAAGTTCATGGGAACAAATAAAAGTCTTCTGTTTTTCAGAGGTGTTTTCGTTAATGTGGATAATCTTGATTCGAAAGTTTTTATTATAATAACCCAGAGTGTTGCCCAAGTTTTCCTGAACAACCAGGATCCCCATATTTTCAGCAATTGTAAAAGGGCAGTTCGTTTTATATCTCTTTATTAACTTCTGGACCTTTTTAGAAATCGACTCCATTGGGACACTCCTAGTTACGATATTTTTTAGGTGTGAATTTTTGTTTAGAGAGTCTTTTCGCTAATCTTAATGAATTCTCTAAAGATGAAATGAGTAATTCTCTATCTTCTTCATCCATATCTTCCATGGTTTGACCATCAAAGGCTGCATATCCATTAGACGATTCCAAGCCCTCGATCATTCTCTGCAACTCTTTTTTAATATCTCTCTCATCTTTAGCCGTTAGTTCATCAAATCTTTTTTTATCTGTACGGCCCAATATGTAGTCTGTTGAGACATCAAAGAAATCAGCGACTTTTTGAACATTTTCAATTTTAGGAGAGGACGTATCCCATCTTCGTATTTGCCCATTGGAGAGTCCAACCTTTCTCTCTACTTCGGCAAAAGTTAATTTTTTCTCATCACAAAGACTTTTTATTTTATTAACTAAACCCATTAATATCAACCTTTCGAAGGCTTATGAATAAAATAAATTAACTTTTAAGCTATTTTTAGTTTGACAAATAGCATTTACGCTAATATACTGTGTTCATAAGCTAATTTATTAGCTAAAAGAGTACAAAAAAGACGACCCAATCAAATACAATTTCCGACGCTGGGGAGCAGATGAAATGTACATTTATAGGCTTTTTAAAGTCTTATTTAGCTATGGCTTGATAATAGCATATACGCTAATCAGGGTCAATATTTTTTAGAAAATTAGCTAATAAATTAGCTTACATTGTTGAAGGAGGTAGAAAAATGTCAGAGGAACTAGGAGTTAAAGTGCGTTCTGAGTTATTTAAAAGGAAAATGAGCCAAAAGCAATTAGCAGATCTGGTTGGAATTTCAAATGCTTATTTATCAGATATTATAAACGGTCGGAAAAACGGCCCTAAAGCTCAGGGACATATTAAGCATATCCAAAAGATCCTATCTTTATAGGAAGGATAGGTGAAAAAAATGTCATCAACTCCAAATGTTGTACACGAACATTCAGCGCATACATCTTCTAATGAGGAGATGGTGCCAATGAAAAAGCATCCGAAGGTCAATATGCGGTGTGTCGGAAAAAGAAAAGAACCTTCAAAGGCGGCTGTAGATCGCTTCATTGCAATTTATCTCGAAGTAGCAAAGGAAGTTAAAAAGGGGGTCAACTAATTGGAAAAAGGAATTCAACATCGTATAGCTTATTACACTCGCAAAGTCGCGGAAAAGGTATCTGTTCACCCTTCGAGGAAGCAGCCACGTTCCTACACTTACCGGAACTACAGATTGATGCTTTATAAGAGATTGATGCACCAGCAGATTGAAGCAGCTGGATATAGCCTTAAAAAAATCATGAGCTGAAAAGCTCACTTCTTTTTCGACATCGTTGCGAAATTTACCGTCGAAAATATGAAAGTTTAGAAGAATCGCATTTTAATTGTCGCAAATTGTAGTGAATAACCAGTTCGGAAGATAACTAGTTCGTAAAAGGAGGTGAAGAAGATGGGAATCAGTACAGAGATTATCAACTATATAGCTGACGGAGACTTACACTCAAAGATGAAAGATGTGGAGCACTCTACCAGCTTAAGAGAAATCGTAACGGTAGCTTATATGATCGAAAACCCGGCGGAGTAAGCAGCTGGGATTCCCTGAAGGGAGGTGAGGAAGGAAAGTGGCAGAAGGAAATGGATTCATCGACGATCACGGCGATCTTGCTGAAATCACATGGGACCAATACTTGTACTTCTTGTGGCATGGAGTTCCAAGGGGAATGGAAATTGTTAAGGTGCCTGAACAACCAAAAGAAAAATAGCACGTGCTGCAACACGCGCTATCTGTAAAAGGTGATTCTGCTAAAAAGCTTATACATATTTTATCGGAATCGCCCAGAAAAAACAATGGAGGGTGAATAGTGAAGATTATATTTAAGGAATTGCGTATTGAAAATTTTAAAAATCACAAGTCGTTATTAGTCGAATTTGGCGAAGTGACAAACATCGCCGGCCGCAATGGTGCAGGTAAGTCATCAATCGGTGATGCAGTTACCTGGGCGCTATATGGTACTGACACAATGGGTTCCAAACTAGACCCTAAACCAATCGATGCAGAAGAAGGAACTGAAACCAGAGTAGAGTTGTGGATACGATTCAATGACAAAGACATTCTTCTTAGCCGAACACAAAAGAAAACCGCAAAGTATTTCATTAATGAAATTCCTAAGAAGGCTACTGAATTTAATGAGCTTCTGGATGAAATATTTGATAAGAACCTTTTCCTTTCACTTTTCAATCCAGCTTACTTCTTTACTCAGCACTGGCAGGATCAACGCACTCAGCTACTCCAATATGTAAAGGAACCATTGAATAAAGAGGTTTTAGCTGAATTGCCAAAGGTGCTGCAGACAGAACTGGAGGAGCCTCTAAAAAAGCATAACCTTGATGACTTGGAGAAACTTCATCGAGAAAAGGCGAAACAGGGCAAGTCGAATTATGAAAGAGCTGCCGAAAGGGTCCTGACTCTTGAAGAGCAATTTTCTAAAACGGAAGAGCCTTCAGTTGATGTAGAGAAATACCAGAAGGAAATCGAATCCTTACATGGTCAACGTGCTGCCATTGATGAAGAGAATGCAGATCGCCAAAAACAAATCATCGCCCGTAATCGAATAGAGGGGCAGATTGATAACCTTTCTACTCAAATCAACCAACAGAAAAATATCGTTCAATCCATTAAGGATGAGGAAATTCAAGATGCCTGCACAACATGTGGACAACCTCTCAAAGAAGATGCCATTACAAAGGTTAAAGAAAACAGACAGGGTCGTTTTAACAAAGAGGTAGCCAAAGGAAAAGAACTGGTCCAGAAGGTTAATGAGTTGAAGCAATTACTGGCTGCCATGCCGGAACCGGCGGACATTGACCGAACAAAGCTGAATGAGATTGAGGATAAGTTGATGGAATTGCAAATGAAGGTTAAATCATCCGGAATGCAAAAAGAGCTTGAGCAGGATCTCCAGGAAGCCAAGGTACGAAAAGAGCAGCTGAGAAAAGAGAAGAACGATTCACAGAGTATGGTGGATGCCATTAAAGAATTCCGCGCCAAGCGTTCAGAACTAATGGTACAGAAGGTGGATGACCTCTTTTCAACTATCAAAGTTCGACTCTATGAAACACTCAAAAACGGTGAAGAGAGAGCGACATTTGAAATTGAAATGGATGGTAAGCCTTACAGCAAGCTTTCTACTGCAGAGAAGATTAAGGCCGGCTTGGAACTTATTGAAGTTATATCCAAGCAGTCAGAAGTCATAACGCCGACTTTCATTGATAATGCTGAGTCAATATTGCGCTTCACTGCCCCATCTGGACAGCCGATTGTGGCTCGAGTAAAGGATGTTGATTTGGATATCCAGCCGATTTCAGAGGAGGTCTTATCTTGAAACAACCAATAAATATCTGCACCAATACCAATTGTGAACAGCCAATCTTTAAAGGAGACCAGGTATGGCATCGAGGGAAAGACCTGTTCTGTAACCTTAAATGCCTCGCAACCCAAATGAAGGAGGAAGCAAATTGAATATCAAAAAGAGAAAACGTCCTGATCGAGCACCAGTTGCGGAAAAAGAAACAAAGCTTCTGGCTAATAAAACTTCTGTGTATTACACAGTTAAAGTTTCGGAGGATTACTTGGTTTCATATTATGACTATCCAATGGACCAGGTGGTTGTCTCATCTGCTCATGAAAATCCTTATTGTTTCCACAACTTAGATTATGCCAAAAATGCAGCTGAAATCGTTAAAGGGAAGATCATAAAACACACTAGCCACACAATTGAAACAGAAGAACTTGAGGAGGTAATCATTGATGAGCAGGAGTAATCAATTAGCACCAATCAATACAGAGGAGTTCGAAAACGTCTTCTCACAAAAGGAACTGGAAGTAGTCGTTAACAGTATCGCAAAGAATGCGACAAACGAAGAGCTCGCATTGTTTATTCAAATTTGTAAGCACAATGGACTGGATCCATTCAAGAACCATATTTACTTCATCAAATACGGCAACCAAATGAGCATCCAGGTATCTGTTGAAGGTATACAGTACCTGGCACAGCAAAGGGAAGATTACCGTGGAGTTTCTACACAGCTGGTCCATGAGAACGATGACTTTGAAATCGGGATTGACCCAGAAACACAGGAATTGAAAATTGAGAAGCATTCAATCAAAATCCCTCGAGGTAAAGTTGCGGCGGCGTATGCCATTGCCAAGCGTGAAGGGTACCCGGATAAGGTTGTCGTTATGGAAGTAGACGAAGTTGAGCACCTGGAAAAGAAGCAGGGTAGTCAGTGGAAAACCTACTTCAATGACATGTTTAAAAAGCATGTGTTAAAAAGAGCATTGAAGCTTCAATTTGGAATCGATGTGGATGATGCGACAGCTGCACAAAGCACAGATGATTCATTGGATGATTACAAACCAAGAGAAAGAAGAGACATCACACCTTCTTCTTTCGATGATGAACCAGATATTATCGACGATGAGGAAGCCGTTAAAAAGGCATGGGATGATATCAAAAATAAAATTAATGGTTCCAGCATAAGCGAGGACGATCTTAAGGTAATTATCAAGAAGGAATTCAACAAGAAGGCAGCAGAGTTAAATCTCGGACAAGTTACCGGTCTTTCAAGATTAGTAGATATGAAACTTAATGCAGCTGATGATAAACCTTCAGTTGAGGATGATAATTACGAGTTTGAGTTCGAAGAAGGCCAACTGGACTAATAAGTCATGAATGAACAATACAAAGTCCTCCTTCCGGCGCGGATCTGGAAGGAGGCACAAGATAAGCAGCAGGCTAAACAATTGATTATGGATTATATGCGGCACTATCCCCATTATCGCCTGGTAGCTGTCAAAGATGGTTTTGCAATATGTTATCGGAAAGATTAATGAAAGGAGTGAGGTGCCATATCTACAGGTTGGATCAAGCTTCATAGAAAGTTATTACAGAGTGATATTTTCCAGAATGAAAAGCTATTAAAGATTTTCATGTATTGCCTAATGAAGGCATCTCACTCAAATTATAAACAGCTTGTTGGACTGAAGGTTGTGAATCTAAAGCCTGGACAATTTGTATTTGGTAGAAGCAAAGCGGCCTCTGAATTAAACATGAAAGAAACGACAGTTTGGAGGTACATGAAGCTTCTCGAAAAGTTGCAATCAATATCACTAAATAGTAACAACAAATTCACCGTCGTAACCGTTGATAAATGGGGCGATTACCAATCCCATGAAGAAGATGGTGAACAACAAATGGACAACAAAAGAACAACAAAAGAACAACAAATGGACACAAACAAGAATTTAAAGAATTTAAAGAACTCTAGTAGTAGTGGTAGTGAAGAAAGTCCTTTTGATTTTTATCATGAAAATCTTCAAGTAGGAGTCACGACTTCACCCTTTGTTTACGAACAAATTGAACACTGGGTAAACGATGTCACTCCAGATTTAGTGTTAGCAGCCATGAAGTTATCAGCCAAGAAAGAAAAGAAAGGATTCGACTATACAGAAGGCATTCTAAAGAAGTGGGTTGAAGCAGGAGTCAAGACCATAGAAGATGCCAGGAAGTTCGAACAATCCTTTAAGAAAGGGACACGGAAAGCCGGCTATAAAAAACCAATAAGCAAGGAGGATTTCGATCTCAGTGAATAAAGAACAAGTCTTTGAAGTGCTAGTGCTGTTTAGAGAGACTTATAACAACTTTCATTTCGATCAAAGCAAGATCAATATCTGGCATGACCTATTAAAGGATAAAGATCCTGAAGTGATTAAGCGAAATGCCCGGGATTTAGCGTTGAAAAGTAAGTTTCCGCCATCATTATCTGAACTGGTTAATGCGGCTGAAGAAAACCCCTCTGGGCCTGCAGTGCCAAGTGTAGAAGAAACACAAGAAATGTTACAGCAACGTGCAAGGAATAAACGAAATGTTGCAAGCCCGGAAGTCCGGGAAGCTGAACTGGCTAAGATAAGAAAAATACTGAACATTCCAGATGAGGATGAAGAACATGGAAGAGCATCTAACGAATAACCCGCAGCTGTTTAATGAAGAGGCAGAGCAGGCCATAGTAGGTTCCATCTTACTTGAAGGGGATTTGATAAAAGATTGCGTTTTGACTCCAGAACACTTTCATGTAATTGAGCTGAAAAGAATCTTTTGGGCTATGAAACGGTTAGACGAAAAGAATAAACCTATTGATATCGTCTCTGTAACGAACTTGGTTAAAAAGGATATGGATAAAGTCGGAGGCGTAAGTTTCATGACGGAGCTGGCTGGATCAGTACCGACAACAAGTAACTTTAAATACTATGAATCACTTGTACTTTCATACTGGCGAAAAAGAAAGTCACTTGAAATAGCCAATACCTTCATGACACAGGTAATGGACGAAGAACCAGGAGAAGCCATTCAGTCTATAATCGATGACTTGATGAAGATTGAAGAAGATGATTCAGGAGATGACAACGGAGAAATCAAAGAAGAGCTTTATAGCCTTTACGAACAATTAGGAAATCAAGTTGATGAAATGACCGGCGTTTCCACTGGATTTTATGAATTGAACAACATGACCGGAGGATTCCAGGCGAGCGACTTGATCATTATAGGTGCCAGGCCATCGATGGGGAAAACGGCTTTCGCTTTAAATATCGCCTACAATGCAGCAGAAAAAGGAGACATGCCTGTTATTTTCTCCCTTGAGATGCCGAAGTCTCAGTTACTAAAAAGGCTGCTGTCCATAGCAGGGAATATTGATGCTCAGAAAATGAAGAATGCTCGAAATGAATTTACTGAACATGATTGGAAGAAGTTATCTCATGCAACCGGGATTATCGGCAACTTAGATTTACATATTTTTGATAAGCCCAATGTAACAGTTAATTACATCTGGTCAAAAGTCCGTAAAGTGAAAAGGGAAAATCCAGGCAAAAGATTAACTGTCATGGTTGACTACCTGCAGCTGATCGCCGGCAATGCAAAATACAAAGGGAATCGTCTCCAAGAAATCAGTGATATAAGCCGAATGTTAAAAGCAATGGCCAGGGAATTAGAAGTCAATGTGACTGCACTATCTCAGCTTTCCAGAGGAGTCGAGCAGAGGCAGGACAAAAGGCCAATGATGTCAGACTTACGTGAATCTGGGCAAATTGAGCAGGATGCGGATATCATCGGTTTTCTATATAGGGATGAGTACTATAACAAGAATTCAGAAGACAAGGGGATTACCGAGCTGATTGTGAGCAAGCACCGAAATGGACCAACTGGAACCATTCAACTTGGTTTCATTAAAGAGTATGGAAAGTTCATCAATATCGAAAGACAGAAAGAACTAAATTTTATGTAAAGGAGGCGGAGTGAATGGTGATCGCAACAATACCATTCGGGCAGCTGAGGAGAGGAGTACAGGCTAAAATTGATTTTTATAAAGCTGAACTTCTTAAAATGGGATACTACAAAACCCCGGACGGCTCCCAGCTTTATGAGCTGACACTAACTGAGCTTGAGCAGATTTATGAAAACGAAAGATGCAGAAGGAGGGGGAATCAATGAGGTTTGTCGGAATAGATCCAGCCAGTAAAACAGGATTTGTCGCATTAGATGATAGTGGAATCGTGGTTAGAGAAAAAGAACTTTCCGGCATCGGTGACAAGGATCCAAAACGAATGGTCACACTGATTCATGAAATCACCGCACACCTGCAGCCTGGAGATTTCATCTGTATCGAGGGTTTCCCGTTCAGCACCCAGAAGGCCATGTTTGCAGGAGGACTGCATCACGGAATCCGGAATGAGCTTTACAAAAGGAGACTACCATACTATGAAATTGCTCCGAATGCAGTGAAAAAATATGTTGGGGTAACCGGCTGGACCGGAGAGAAGGGTAACAAGAAGAGGCTTACAGGTCCCGAGAAAAAGAAAGCCGTCATGAAAGCCGTACTTAATGATTACGGGTATCAACATAAAAGCGATAACGTGGTTGACGCGTTCATCCTTTCTCAAATAGCTTTCGACATATTCGTGATAGAGGAAACGGGAGAGTCAAGGCTTTCTGTTAATAAGGCACAAGTAGTTGATACCATCCTCCAGGCGAAAGCTAATGTGAAAAGGAAAGCATGAGCAGGCAGAAGCGCAGACAATTACAAAAAGTGGACTTTGCGATGTCAGAGGTAAATCTTCAAAAAAATATAGAAAACCATGAAGACCGCGGCTGGACGGTAGCGAGTGAAGTAAAGAAACATGGATATGGGTTAGGCTGCCTGATGACTTTTGGCAGAAATAATAAAAGAGAAGGTGGATTATCAAATGACTAAACTAAATGTTTTCTTTAAGATGCAGCAGAAAGACGATAAGAAGGAAGTCCTAAAGTTCGAGATCAAGGGGCAGGATGAAGAAAATTCACCTGAAACTGGTTTATACGCTTTGGCAGGCAGCATTATCCTTTTTCAAATTGAGGGCTGTGATGCTGGTGAAACATCTGCAGAGTTTATGAATATTCAACGTGACTCGAAAAAGACAACCATGAAGTTTGCTATTAAGGGAGATTCAGAGAAAAAGGCTCAGGAGCTGTATAAGTTTGCCGGCCGCAATGTAAATCTGACTGTCCAGGCTTCTCAAATGTCCATTGAAGAATTTTATGAAGAGCATGAAGGCATTGAGTATTCAGTGGATGGGGAAGGAAATGTTGAAGTACCAAAGAACCAGCTAAGCATTGATGATGTATCAGAAGAAGAGGAAAACCAGGGAGAGAAAGAGACGGATCCTTTCGAAGAGCAGGAGCTTCACTAATAGATTGAGAGGGCAGTGCTCTGCACTGCTTTCTCCTTAAATAGGGGTGGAAATGATGGATGAAAAAATAAAAGCGTATCAGGAACATTCAAGTACCTTTGCCCAGCTACAGTTACAAAGAGCTCAAAAAGAAAGGGATATGTGGGAGCATAAATATGAAAAGGCTGACACTGCTCGGATTCTGTGGAAGCTGCTAACCGTTGCATTGTCAGCCCTTTTAGTTGGCCAGTGGTTTGGATATTAAATTAAAGGATATCAATTCCTATTGCGCCAAGTAGAACCTTAACTGTAGCCAATGTAACTAACATACCAATTATTTTTTTCATATGTACCTCCATATAGATTTTACTAATTTACGGCTCAAAGGAGAAAAGGATTCAAATTTAGATGAAAATACTTTGTAAGTCCAAATAAAACATCCCGTAAAACCAAAGAGCAAAGCCTCCAAGGATGAACGGACCGACAAGGAAGTTTATTATTTTCTTGGGGACACCCAGTCTTTCAAATATTACTAAAGGAACAACTGCTATGATAGTAACGAAAATAACTAAAGAAAATAAGGCCCAAGCAATTCCATCAAGTGATGATGTATCGACATTCTCAAACATAACTTCACCTCCAAATAAAAAAAGACCAGGAGTTATCCCGGTGGTAATACTTCTCGACAAGAATATTTTACCATGGGAGGGGTCTAGATGGGGAAACAATTATTCATGCTTCCTGAAATAGACAGAGAAAAAACAAAGGCAGCTGTTGAGTCGGCCTTGGAGAAATACCGTTTTTATTTGCTAACCATTCCAGAAGATAAATTGCCTAAAGTCACTGCTTCGTATTCACTCGTTCCTCCTTCATTTTCAAATGAGTTTCATTCATCAACAGAGCAGGCTGTGATGGATCGTATAGAATTAGACAGAGCAAGAAATAAACACATCGAATGGGTCCTTAAAGGAGTGAACCGGCTTACTAAGTTGGAGAGGGAAATCATTTACAAGCGATACCTGGAGGAAGATGATGTATTTGATTACGAAGTCTATAACGAAATGGGTTTAAGTGAAAGAAGGTACTATAGAATTAAAGCAAGAACTTTTTATAAATTGGCTTTTATTTTTAGAATAGAAGTTTATAATGAATTAAGGAAGCATCCTGAGTGAAATGGGGTGCTTCTTTCTATAAGCCAGCTTACTGAAATAGGGGGAGTAGATTGGAGAAGCTAATCGTAGTTCCGAGAACAGTTGAAAATAACTCTGAAGGATTCCACTTCCTTGCATCCATATTTGAAGAAACTAAAGATTTACATAAAGCACATATAACATTACAGTTTAAAAACACAAGATGGTTTGAAGCGAACTTATCAGCAGTGTTAAGTGCTTGGATAGAAGTACAGAGAAAAAATAAAAACAAAGTAACATTTCTAAAAGTAAGCAATTCAATCCGAAAAGTGTTTCTCAAAAACGGCTTTTATACCTATTACGATAAAGGTTCAGAAGACGATATTTTTGATAGCACTATTTCTTTTAAAGTATTTAATACAGATCAGGATGAGGACTTTATTACCTACATCATTGAGCATGTATTACCCAAAATAAGATTAAAAATAGAAAATAAAGTCGCAAAAGGATTTGTCAGTAGTTTAAGCGAAGTATTTATAAATGTAAAAACGCATGCTAAAAGTGACCAGGTTATTACTTGCGGACAATATTACCATAAACATCGAAAAGTTTGCTTTACTATAGTGGATATTGGTAAGACAATTGGCAATAATGTTAAGGCTAAACTTCAAAATCCGTATCTGGAAGATCATGATGCAATTGATTGGGCCACAAAATGGGGTAATACAACAAAACAAAAAGATGAACCTGGTGGTATTGGATTACATATAATTGATGAATTCCTAGTACGTAATGGGGGAACATTTCAAATAACATCCGGAAATGGTTATTGGGAAAAAGAAGATGGAATTATTTCAAAAGAGGAAATGCCTTCGTATTTCCCTGGAACAATAGTCAACATACAATCAAGTCTAGAAAATACTTTTGAAGACAACTCATTGATAATATACTTTTAGGCGGTGTAAATATGTTGTTAAAAGTAAAAGATGTAATAAATTCAAAGTTTGCAGTATCACCTGAAAATGGAGATAAGGTTTATACCTTATTGAGAGAAAGCATTGAGCATAACAAAGTAACAGTATTGAGTTTTGAAGAGATGGACCAAATTACAACCGCTTTCCTGAACCATGCAATTGCTAAGCTTTATAACAACTTTTCCTCAGATCAATTGAATCAATTCATTAAGGTTACAGATATGGATACTTACGATAGATATTTATTAATGAAAGTTATTGAAAGAGCAAAATTAAATATACAATCAAGTGATGAATCTTTAGAAGATATAAAGGATGCTTTTGGAAATGAGTAGGCTATTACACTTATCCGAAGTTGTCCCGAAGGAAAATGATAAATATCTGTTAGATGCAAACATTTGGATGCATCTTTATTGTAGTGTTGGGAATTATTTTGAAGATGATGTTAACGCGTATAGTACTTTTTTTCAAAATGTTCTAGAAGCAGGTTCAAAGATTTATATCACCTCTATGATGTTATCTGAATTTTTTAATGCCTATTGTAAAGTTGAATATTACTTAGCAAAAGGTAACAGACATCCAAAGAAATTTAATTACAAGAAACATTTTAGGAAAAGTGAGGATTACGAAGCCCTTATTTCATTGCTTCAAAATATAGTTAGCAAGAAGATTCTTCCTAATACTATAAGATTAAGTGACCAATTTGAGATATTAAACATTCAGTCTTTATTCGAGGAGAAGATTGATTTTGACTTTAATGATCAATACTACATTCAATTATGTGAGGCAGAATCTATAAATATAGTTACTCATGATAAGGACTTTTTCGGTATTGTTGGAGATATAGACATTATAACCAATTTAAAAGATTCTCAACTTTCTTCCTAGTGTCAGATATAGGGCACCAAAATGGCAATATTACGGCAAAACATTTCTCTTTAGAAGTGCTATTATGGTATTAACGAAATATTTCAAAGAAGCGTCTATCTAACCAGATAGGCGCTTTTTGTATGCAATCATATTCAGGTGGTTCCAAAAATCGAATCTGAGCCAATCTGAGAAG
Organism: Bacillus sp. AK031; assembly: GCF_053903065.1. Lineage (NCBI taxonomy): Bacteria > Bacillati > Bacillota > Bacilli > Caryophanales > Bacillaceae > Bacillus > Bacillus sp. AK031. The sequence continues at coordinate 852,212 of NZ_CP096424.1, forward strand.
AATTAGAAGGTGAATGAGATGAAGCTTGCTGATCATTTATCAAGAGAGACTATCCAGAAATTCAACCAGATGAGAAAGAAACAGAAGAGTGAAAAGAAAGTCGAGAGGCCTGTAAAGGTCAAGGAGCAGCTGTCCAGGAGAGAATGGGAAGAAGTAATGGGAACCAAGCGTGATACTTACAAAAGGCACAATGGTGCTATTAGGAGGAGATGAATGCAATGTTAGTTGAAATGAGAAAGACACAAGCAGGCACAGAGTATTGGGATACGAAAAAGAAAAAGACGGTATTTGTGAAGCGTGGAGTTAAGCCGTCGTTTGAAGTCACTGAGAATCCTAAGTCAATGTTAGAGGAAGAGAAGCTGGATACTGAAACAGATATTGAATTAGATCAAATGGATGCTGATCAGTTGCTGGAATTCGCTAAACAGAATGATATTGAGGTACCACGCAATATGAAGAAAGCAGACACAATCCGTAACCATATTGAAGAATCGCTAGCTGCAGCAGAAGAGTAATGAAGTACTGTGATTTCAACGGCTGTCCAAATAAGGTAGCCAAGGGCAGGTACTGTGAGGAACACCAGGGTACCAGGAAGCCGAGAAAGAAAAGTCTCTATGATTCATCAAACAAGAAGCTGTACAACTCCAAGGAATGGAAAGCTGTTCGTCAGTTTGTGTACGAAAGAGAGAAGGGTTGCTGTCAGCGCTGTGGTAAGTTCGTATTCGGTAAGCAGGCTCAGGTTCACCATAAGGTTCCAGTAAAGACAGATGCTTCACTGAAGTTAGAACCGGATAACCTAAAGCTTTTATGTCCGAAGTGTCACAGCATTGAAGAGAATTATGGGGAAAATGAAAATTATTTTAAAAATTATTTATACAGAACCCCCCCGGTCAAAAATAAAAAATTTTAAATTTGCTCAAGACCGGTTGCCAGTCCTTTTTATTTCGTTAGACAAGATTTTTCAAAAAGAAAGGGGGGTGTGAAATGTCCACCAAAAAGCAGCGGCAGAAAATTGTGGCAGAAAAAACCGAGGCGGAAAAAAATCGGATTTTAAAACTGATGAGGGATGCTGATATTTACACCCTCACTTTGGACCCGTTGATTGAGTCCTATCTTGATATTTTTGAAATCTATCAAACGATGTATGTGGATTGGAAAGACAAAGGCTTCCCGGCCACTCAGCGTCACACCAACAAAGCCGGCGCAACAAACCATTCGAAACACCCGTTAGCGCAACAGGTAGAAGTGTGGTCAGACAAGAAAACAAAAGCGCTGGATATGCTTGGACTGACAAACAAGTCAAAGTCTAGCAAGGTGGTCACCGGTGGTTCTTCCGTTCGGAAGGACGAAGAAATGAAGAAACCGGAAGCCAAGGTAAGTGAGCTTGATGCTCACCGACAGAAGTGGAGAAAACAACGTTAAATATGGTGGTGGTGAGCCTATGTGATCGAACCGGGCATAAATTACGCTGATCGATTTGCTAAGAAGGTAAGGCGGTCACCCAAGAAATATCCTAAGACAATCCGGGATATGGTGGATCGCTATTACAGATGGAAAAAACGAAAAGACATTTGGTTTGATTTAGATAGAGCCAATGAAATGATGGACTGGGTTGAAACATTCATCCGTCACGTGAAGGGCAAGCTTGCTGGTGAGCCCCTAATATTAGAAGAGTGGCAGCAATTTGCTTTCTCTAATATTTATGGTTGGGTTCGAGAGAATGAAAGCGGCGATATTGTTCGGGTCATCCGAGAAGTATACATTCAGGTGCCGAAGAAAAACGGGAAAACATTAATTGCCGTTGGCGCCCTTGGATATGCCATGTATGGTGAAGGGGTGCCGGGCGCGGATTGTTATTGTTGTGCCAGTGATTTTAACCAGGCTCAATATGCAGCCAAACCATTTGCAGCAACTGTGCTTAATCATGAGGCATTGCTTGATAGTTCACATGTCTATAAGGGACCTAAAGGCACAATATCATCTATTACTTATGACTATCTTCGTGAAGATATAGCCTTTCAGAATCAATTTATCGTTATGTCGAGGAACATTGACAGCATTGAAGGTTCAAACCCTCATTTTGTCCTGAATGACGAGCTGCATGCACAGGAGAACATGGAGCAATACGACAACTTCAAGTCAGCACAGATCTCCCGGGACGAACCATTAATGTTCAACATCTCAACTGCAGGTAAAGGATCCTCTTCAGTTGGTATGCGAGTGTATCGTGAAGCCAAGGAAGTCTTAAAGAATGATGATAACGATGCAAGTTTTGTTATGATCTATGAACCAGACAAAGGTTATGACTGGACTGATCGAGCAGTGTGGAGGATGGTCAATCCGAATATTGGCGTATCGGTTACCATGAGCGCTCTTGAAACCGAATATATTACTGCAGCACGTTCAGCCCACAAGAAAGCAGAGTTTCTGTCAAAGCATCTTAATGTATTTGTAAATGGTGCCGAAAATTACTTTGAGCAAGACCAGGTTGAACATGTCCTTGTTGATGACCTGGGCGACCTATACGGGGAAACTTGTTATATCGGACTGGATTTATCGAAGACTACTGACTTAACTTGTGTCAGTCTCAATTTCCCTACATTTGATGAAGCGGGTAAAGCGATATTGAAAGTAAAGCAGATGTATTTTATTCCGGATGCAGATCTTGATTACCGGGAAAAAGAAGACAACGTTCCTTATCGTGATCTGGTCGAGCGGGGCTTTGTACAATTGTGTGATGGGAAAATGATAGATCAGGACCAGGTGCTTGAATATATAAAAGAGTGTATGGATGAATACGATGTGCAGCAGCTCAATTATGATCCAGCCATGTCACAGAAGCTCATTGAGAAATGTGAAAACCTTGGCCTTGAATGTGTGGCTGTGAATCAGTATCCAAACGTCATGAACTCCATGATTGATGATTCTGAGCGGCTCATTTATGAGCAACGCCTACAGACAGACAACCCTCTGTTTGTATATTGTGCATTAAACCTTGTAGTAGTTACGAACATAAATGGAATGAAGGGACCATCGAAACGTCAATCAAAGAAAAAGATTGATGGATTCGTGGCTTTTCTAGTCGCCCATAAAGAAACCATGATGCAAATGGATGATATAGACCATGAGGGTATGGATGATTTAATTAGTGAGATTTATAGATGAGGAGGAAGACAATATGATAGACAAAAAAGTTATTCTAAAGGTAGAAAATACAAATGAATTAAAAAAGTTGCTCCAACAGGCTACCGACCAATTGAAGCAACTTGAACTGACTTTAGGGCAGCTTGAATCATTTAAATTGAAAACAAAGGTGAATTAAAAACCAAGTTTGCGTGCAGCATACTCAGTTCCTGCTGTACCCAACATGTCCTCCCAGTTAGGAAACTGGGTGTTGGAGGATACGAAATCATCCATTTCATCATCAGGAATGTCTTCAAAGGTTGGATACTTATTAAAAATTTCTTGATTCTCAAACTCTTCAAATGAAGAAAAATCTGTATATTTTCTTAAAAAAGAGTCAGTGAATAATTCGGTAAATGGAACATCCTGCTGGCCTTCTAGTTCTTTCGCGGCTTTTTCCATGTCTTTTAATTGTTTTTGAAATTCTTTTAAACCATCAATTTTCAATATTAACACCTCCTTCCAATTTCCAATATTCGACAAGGAGGCTCTATTTTCCTATGAAAGGCGGTGAAATATTGGGATTAAGAGATATGTTCTCTAATTATTTATATAAACAATTAGAAAAGCGCGGCGCGACTGAGGATATTCATTCCCAGTCTATTAGATACGGCGCCAGGTACGCTCAATATGACACAATCCTTGAATCAAGTGATGTGTACGAATTGCTACAGGATATAAGTAACCAGATGATGCTGGCCAACATTGTGATTGAAGATCGGGATGGGAAAGAGATTAAAGATGATCCGGTCTTGAAGGTCTTAATGAATCCCAACAACTATTTAACCAGTTCAGAATTTATCAAGCTTATGACAAACACTTATTTGATTAAGGGAGAAGTTTTTCCTTTGTTAAATAAAGATCAACTACACCTTGCTTCCGACATTAAAACTGAGCTGGATGAAAAGCTTGTTGAACGCTTTAAGGTAGGTGTAGGGGAAACAGAAATCCCTCCAGAGATGATCAGACATATCAAAAACATCGGTACCAATCACTTAAAGGGAGCGGGTCTTTTGGAGCTCGGCAAGAACACATTAGATGGGGTTATGAGTGCTGAAAAAGTCCTGACGGATAAATACTCCAAAGGGGGACTGCTGGCGTTCCTGCTCAAACTGGATGCTCACATAAACCCGACGAATGGTGCTCAGTCAAAATTGATTAAAGCTATACTTGATCAGCTGGAAGCAATAGATGAATCACGTTCCGTTAAAATGATTCCTTTGGGTAAAGGTTACGCAATCGATACATTAAAGAGTCCTATTGAAGATGAAAAGCTACTCGCTTATTTGAATGTATACAAGAAGGACCTAGGAAAGTTTTTAGGCATAAATGTGGATACCTATACTGCTTTACTGAAATCTGATTTAGAAAAGGCAATGATGTACCTGCATAATAAGGCAACTAAACCAATAATGAAAAACTTCGGAGAGCATTTGACTCTTCTTTTTTTTGGTCCAAATTCGAATAAGGTAGTTAAATTCACGATTAATATTCTTGATTTTGTTCCTTATTCCACCAAAACGAATATCGGTTACAACATCGTCCGAACAGGGATTACTTCACCGGATAATGTGGCCGACATGCTTGGATTTGAAAAACAGAATACACCGGAGACCCAGGCTGTCTATATTTCCAATGACTTGACGAAAATCGGCGATAAGAAGGCAACTGATGATTCTTTGAAGGGAGGTGATGACAATGACAAAGAAGAAGGAGATTCGAACACTTGACATCACCAACATAAAAACTCGTAATTCAGAAGACGAGCCTTTAAAGGTAAGCGGTTATGCTGCCGTTTTTAATTCTCGTACATCTATTGGTGATTATTTCGATGAAATTATCAGTCCGGGTGCTTTCTCTAAATCTATTTCTAATGGTGATGTGCGGGCGCTTTATAACCACAATTGGGATAAAGTTCTTGGCAGGACCAAAAGTGGCACTCTCAGATTAAGTGAAGACGAACGAGGGTTGAAATTTGAAGTTGATTTACCTGATACAACTGCAGGAAGGGACCTGGAAATCAGCATGGATCGTGGGGATATAGATCAATGCAGCTTTGGATTTTATGTAACAGATGAATCATGGAATTACAATGAGGAGCCAGCAGTAAGAACCATCAATGAAGTTGAACTGTATGAAATTACTATACTGGCATTGCCGGCTTATGAAGATACTGAAGCTCACCTGGTTAGAAGTAGAGAAATAGATAAGACCGTTGAAAAAAGAATTAAATTAATCCAACAAATAAATAAATCATTGGGGGAAACAAAATGAAAACTAGAAAATTATTATTGTCTTTGCAAAAACGCAATAAAGCACGTCTTACTGAGCTGCGTACTAAGCTTGAAAAGGGAGAAGTTCGCGAGGAAGAAGTAGAAGCCGTACAAACTGAAGTTGATGAGCTTGCTGCAGAAGCGCAAGAGATTGCTGATGAATTGGCTAACCTGGATGACGAAGGTGAAGGCGGCGAAGGCGAGGAAGGCTCAAATGCCGGAGAAGGCGATGATGAAGGTGATAGCGAAGAAGGAGACGAAAAGGGCGAAGGTGACGGTTCTGGAGGAGAGCAACGAGGAGCAGGTATCTCTTCTGAACAACGTAACAACATCATGAGTCAGATTGGGAAAGGACTTTCTACTCGCGGGCACAAGTCAACGAAGAAAAAAGAAAAAGAAATCCGTTCAGCATTTGCAAACTTTGTTGTCGGTAACATCTCTGAAATGGAAGCTCGCTCACTTGGCATCGAGGCAGGCAATGGTTCTGTTACCATTCCGGAAGTAATTGCTTCTGAAATTATCACTTATGCTCAAGAGGAAAACTTGCTTCGTAAATATGGTTCCACTCACAGAACAAAAGGTGATGTTAAATATCCGGTTCTGGTTAAGAAAGCAGATGCAAATGTCCGTAAAACGGAACGTGCTGCCGGTGATGAAATTGCTGAAACAGGCATTGAGTTTGATGAAATCCTACTTAGCCCAGCAGAGTTCGATGCGCTTGCTACTGTCACAAAAAAGCTTCTTAAAATGTCTGGTGCACCTATTGAGCAAATCGTTGTCGATGAGCTTAAAAAGGCTTATGTCCGTAAAGAGACTAACTACATGTTCAACGGTGATGATGTGGGTAACGAAAACCCTGGCGCGCTAGCTAAGAAAGCAGTTGCTTACTATGAATCTGAAACAGTTGATATTACTGCTGCAGGCTACTCTCAGAAGCTTCATCAGCAATTGGTTAAGCTTAAAGGACAACCAGTCACTGAAGTTCTTAAGAAATCAATGTGGATTATCAACCGTGCGGCTTTAACTGTTTTGGAAGGCATGACAGATACAACTGGACGTCCATTGCTACAGCCACTATCTGATGGTGTGGGGTACAAGCTTCTTGGCCACAAAGTGGACTTCACTGATGCAGCTGATGGTGCTGACCCAACTGCACCTGTATTCTACTTTGGTGATTTCAAAACATTCCACATCCAAGATGTAATTGGTGGAATGGAGCTGCAGAAATTAATTGAGAAGTTCTCAGGCACCAATAAAGTAGGCTTCCAGATTTATAACCTGCTAGATGGTCAGCTTGTATACAGCCCATTCGAACCTTCTGTATACCGTTACGAAGTGGGCGAGGTAGATCCTAACGCCGGAGTATAAGGATGATATTAAATGACAACAGATGAATATGTTGTAAAGCTGAAATCACATTTGAGCTGGGATGAGGGCATGGATGATTCTATGCTCTCTTTTTATGTTCAACAGGGTATTAATTATGTACAGAAAGCAGTTGGGCGTGAAGTAGAGTACCTGGTTATTATGTGCGCAGGAATCTTTTATGAATACCGGATTTCAGAGAAAGAACTGCAGGAGGCACTTGATGCCATGACACCTTTCTTTGTTCAGGAGGTGTACTCGGATGTCGAAACGAACCAGTAATAAATTGAAACACTTGATTGATATACACAAGAACGTCAAGGTGTTGAATGAACTTAATGAAACGACCTATGTATATCAAAAAATCAAAACAATTTCTGCTGCACTTGTTCCCCAAACCGGCAGTCTTCAGCGCCAGCAAGCCGATACTATTATGACGAATGTAACTCATAAAATTATAGTTCGGTACGGGGTAGGAAAAGAAATCACAAAAGACATGCAAATTCGCTTCCGTGGCCACCGTTTTGAAATCAAATACATTCTTAACCCCTTCTTTAAAAATGAAACACTTGAAATTTTTTGTCAGGAGTTGATGGACTGATGGAAATTGAAGGACTTTCAGAATTCCAAAAAGATCTCCTTGATGTAGCACAGCGGAAGCTTCCAAAAGAGTCTTTTAAAATCATGCGGAAGATAGGAAGTAAAGCCAGAACACAGGTCGCCAGGGTGGCTCGTAGTGAAGTGGAAAAACAAACTGGTAACTATCACAAAGGGTTTAAACGCGGTAAAGCCTTTAGGGATGAAGACGGACAAATAGTTGTACGTGTAATTAATTCTCAACCTCATGCACATTTAATTGAGCATGGTCACCGGATTGTGGACAAGAGTGGGGATGAACATGGATTTGTACCAGGAAAAAAGGTGATGGAAAAAGGGATTCAGAAATTTGATAGCACTGGCCAGTTTGACAAGATGCTTGAGACGTGGCTTGATGACATGCTGGATAGCGGAAAACTATGATCACATACAAAGACATTGTTACTGCAGTAAACAGTAAGCTCAGCTCATTTGAAGTTGAAATTAATAGCAGAGACGTAAAAGAAGGTTTTCCAAGGCCTTCTTTTTTTGTGCAGCTGCTTCCCTCCACAAGATCTGGTGATGTGGATAATGTGCATAAAATGTTGACGGTACAAATCTATTTTTTCCCTTCAGATCGTTACACTTATTCATTAGAGGTTCTGGAAGTACAGGAGAATCTTGAATATGCTTTCGACCTCAAGTTAAAGGTTCAAAACCGTTACCTGAACATCATGGATGCTGAATCAGTATTGACAGACGGAGTGCTAAACTTCTCTTTTGCCCTTGAATTTTACGATGGAAGAGAATATGAAGATCTTGAAAATGACATCATCGAGCGGGTAACTGAACAGGATCAGCAAGAACTGCCGCCGATTGAAAAAATGGAAGACCTTGAATTTAAGAAGTAAAGGAGCGATTTTATGGGACTACCGGAAATTAATATCACGTTTACCGGAAAAGCTCAGACTCTTGTCCAACGTAGTCAACTTGGAATTGTTGCGTTGATCCTTAAGGATGACACAGGAGAGTTTGATAGTATCGAATATAAAAATCCAGAAGAAGTAGAAACTTCTGATTGGACAACTGAAAATGCTGACTATATCGCAAATGCATTTAAGGGTGATCCTAGTAAAGTAATTGTTGAGCGCTTAGAGACCACAGCAGTTGACTACTCAGCAGCACTTTCCCGCCTGAGAAACAAACGATTCAATTATCTGGCCGTGCCTGCCATCGAGAGTGCAGATGTTCCAGTCATTGCGGAATGGGTTATCTCAAATCGGACTGACAACAAAAAGACATTCAAGGCCGTGTTACCTAATGCAGCTGAAGATCACGAAGCGATTATTAACTTTACGACCAATGATATTAAGGTTGGTGAAAAAGTTTATGACACTGCAGAGTTCACCTCAAGAATTGCCGGCATTTTGGCAGGACTGCCATTTACACGGTCTGCGACATACTTTGTGCTTGATGAAGTAGACAGCATTACAGAAATTGAAGATCCTAATGCTGCTGTTGATGCAGGGGAGCTCATTCTCATTAATGACGGAGAAAAAATTAAGGTCGGTCGTGGTGTGAATAGCCTTGTAACGATTACGCCAGGCGGAACTAAGAATGATGAGTTTAAGAGTATCCGGGTTATTGAGGCAATGGATATGATTCATGATGATATTTACTCTACTTTTGATGATGAATATGTCGGTAAAGTGAATAACATTTATGACAATCAAGTTATCTTCATCAACTCTGTAAATCGTTATTTTGCTAGGTTACAGACTGATGAGATTCTGGATCCTAACGCAACCAATCAAACTCGAATTGATACACCCGCCCAGCGTAGTGCATGGGAAGATGCCGGATTTGATACAACAGACTGGGATGAGCAAAGAGTCAAAGAGACTTCTTTCAGAAAGAGTGTCTTCTTAGCAGGAAATATTAAAATTGTAGATACAATGGAAGACCTCGACTTCTCAATTGCGATCTAAAGGAGGATAAGCATGAACAAAATTCCAAGTAAACGCGTCATTAATGGAACTTATGGCGCCGTATGGGTTAACGGTGAAAAATGGCTTGATGTTGAAACGTTTGAAGGGAAAGTCGTCATTAACTATGAAGATGTAAATATGCCAGGAGATGGTGCAACTCATAAAAAAATGACTGGATGGGCCGGAGAAGGTACTATGACCGTAAAAAAAGTATATAGTCGTGGATCTGCTCTTCTGGCGGACTTTGTTAAGAGAGGTCAAATTCCTGATATTAATATAGTGGGCAAAATCGCGGATCCTGATGCCTTTGGTGCTGAGCGAGTAGCACTCAATGAAGTCACATTCAATGAATTCATGCTTATGAAATTTGAACAAAAAACACTGGGTACTGAAGAAATGCCATTCAACTTTGCCGACTATGATCCAATCGATCTGATTTCAGCGTAAAATACTTTAAATCATGAAGGAGAATATTGATGCCAAAAAAACTTTCTATCACAGATATTTTGCGTGAAAAAGAGAAGTATGAACTTAAAAAAGATACGAAAATGGAACTGAATATTAAAAGGCTTGATGCTACCATTACAATCCAAAAACCAGAACGATCACTTTGTGTTGAAGCAATTGGTATGACGCGGGACCCTAACCAGGCGGCACAAGCAGACATATTTTTGGTTTATAACATTGTGGTCGAACCGAACTTGAGAGATAAGGAGCTTCAAAAAGCTTTCGGTTGTGTGGAACCGACCGATATTGTGGAAAAAATCTTCGAAGCCGGAGAAATCCCACACATTGCTCAAACAGGTCTCGATATGGCCGGATATGGTGATGGTATTGCAAGGGTTACCGATATAAAAAACTAATAAATAGTGATGATGATTTTTATTTTCTTCATCACTACCTCAATAAAGGCTTCAAATTAGAGTATCTAATGGGGTTGCCGGAGGACATGAAAATATTTATGGAAGCAAGTATGTCTTTGTATTTTGATGAAGAGAGAGCTAAGTGGTCAACATCCACGTAGGCTCTCTCTCTTTTTTGTAAGGAGGTTCAGACATGGCCGGAAACCGTGTTATATCTGCGGTGCTTACCCTTAAAGATAAAGACTTCGCTTCAGGGGTTAAGAAAGCAACTGGAGGAACACAAGACTTTCAGCGGAAGGTTAAGCATGCCCGTAATGAGGTGAAGGAATTTGGTGCGGCTGCTGTATCGAGATTCACTAGCATTGCAGAAGGTGCAGCTGGTGTGGCGGCCGGGATGGCTACTGTTGGAGCTGCAGGGGCAGCAGCACTTGGCGGACTTGCAATGAAAGCTGTGACAGCTACATCAGAAATAACTAAGTTCAGCCAGGTTGCAGGTATGAGTACAGAAGGGTTCCAACAATGGGACCACGTTATGAAATCTTATGGCTACTCTGTTGAACAGGCTTCCGGAGATTTAGCTGCACTTGGTGAAAAGGCAATGGACGCATCTAACGGTGTTGGCGAAGGTGCCGAGCTGTTTGGAAAACTCGGGGTTGCTGTTACAGATTCGTCAGGGGCGCTCAAGACCCAGGAACAACTCTTCAATGAAACAATCACTGCCCTTCAAGGGATGGAAAATCAAACGGAGCGAAACGCTATCGCCTCAGCCTTGCTATCTACTACTGGGGAAGAGCTCGTTCCTGTACTAAATATGACCGGTCAGGAACTTGATAACCTAAAAGGGAAAGCAAATATTATCAGTGAAGAAGATTTGGCTAAATCTGAAAAATTTAAGATGTCCTTAAATAACGTAAAGGCTCAAGCAATGGGGTTTGCTACAGAGTTAGGTGTAGGGGCTATTCCGTATCTTCAGAAATTCGTGACCTTCGCCTCAAATAACATGCCGGCTGTTCAAGACAAAGTTTCCTCTGCGATGTCTATTGCTAGCGGAGCCTTATCATGGGTAGGTGAACAAGGAACTATTGCCTTTAAAAATATTAAAACGGCTATCGACGAGAATCAGCCAACCATTGATGCCTTTAAGACAGCTGCTTCAGAAACAGGAGAGTTTTTAATATCAGGACTTGAAGGAGCTCAGCCTTATTTGATATGGATGCGAGATGAAGGATTGCCATTGGTGGTCGATGCCATGACGGAGGTCGTTGACGGTGCAGTGGGAATTTATGAAACAATCACAAACAATTGGTCCACTATTAGTCCATTAGTTTATGGAATTGTTGGAGCTATGACAGCTTATAAACTCGGTATTCTTGCAGTTGCAACGGCAAAAGGAGTGTGGACGGGTGTTACAACCGGTCTGACAATCGCCCAGGGGTTACTCAATGGTGTTATGGCTATGTCTCCTCTTGGATGGATTGCTATTGCCATTGGTGCAGTTATCGCTGTAGGAATTCTACTGTGGCAAAACTGGGATACTATCCGAGCAAAAGGATCGCAATTATGGACTTCTTTGACAGATTCTTTTTCTGGTATCGGTAATGGCTTCAGCGGAATGTGGACCGGGATGAAAGCAGCAGCACGCATAGGCGTAAATTATATTATAGATAAACTAAACCGGATGATTAACGGTTTCAACAACTTTGCAAGTATTAAAATTCCGGATTGGGTACCTGGTATTGGTGGAAAGGGCTTCGAAATGAATGTGCCAACGATTCCGAAGTTTGCTCAGGGTACAAGTTACTTCCGAGGAGGTCTTGCACAGATTAATGAGCGCGGTGGCGAGATCGTTGACCTTCCAAACGGTTCAAGAGTATATCCACATGACCGTTCCGTTCAGATGGCACGTTCAGAAGGTGGCGGAGTATCGATTGGAGAAATTAATATCAATGGTGCAAATATGTCTGTTATAGAAATGGCAGACGAACTGGTACGAGAAATAAAGAAACGCTTGAGTAACTCATAGGGGGTGCAATAGGTGGATGTCTTTTTAAGTATTAATAACCGGGAGCAAGTGATTCGGCTGCCTATTGTGCCGGAAGAGTTTGAAATTTCATTTCCGCATAATAACGAAACTTTTACCAGACTGAATCAAAAAGCCTTGAGACTGATTGGTCTTGAAGGATTAAAAACTTTAACTCTTCAGTCATTTTTCCCTAATCGCTATTATTCATTTGCCCGTGATCACTCCTATATGGGCTTTGAATATATAGATATCATTGAATCTTGGAAAGCTCGCAGGGTACCCATAAGAATTATCGTCACTGATACGCCTATTAACTTGGCGGTGACAATCGAGGAGCTTACTTATACACCCAGGGATGGTTCTGGTGATGTGTACTATACTCTGTCATTAAGTCAATTCAATTTTGTTCATGATTGGCAGGATCGAAATGCAACTTAAATTATGGAGAGCGAGAGGTAATGAGCTTCTGGACATCACGCCAATCACGGATCAAATCACCTGGCGCTCCAATAAAGATGAATTAGGGGTAGAGCTCAATTTCGGCAACGCTTTTGGAGACGCCATCCACAATCCCAAGAAACAGGTTAACCTTGGAGATATGGTGATATTAAAAGACGGGAATCGGGAAGTAACCAGATGCATTGTAGTCGATGAGGATATAACCGGTAGGCAACCGATTCCGTTTACAGCGTTTGACTTAGCCTATTATTTAAATGAGTCAAAACGGGTTTATCAATTCAACAGCATTTCTGCAGATCAGGCAATTAAGCGCATTTGCAGTGATTACAACGTACCGATTTACTACATTGTAAAAATCCCAACGAAGATTGACAAAATATACATGAACGATACACTTTCAGACATCATCAAGGACGTTCTCCTACAGGCTGAAGCTGATCAGGGGATTCACTATCAATTTGAAATGTTCGAGGGTAAATTCCACGTCTATAGATCAAAAGATATTATGATTGTTCCGAGACACCATAACGGACTCATATACGCCCCTAATGGAACTGACGTTATGCAGGCTCCTTCTCGCAAGCGAACAATTAAAGGGATGAAAAATAGCATTCAAGTCACCTCTGACGGACAGGTACTAGCTTCAGAGAGAAACAATGCACTAATACAGTCCTATGGCCTGTTGTCAGAGATTGTGGATGTACAAGAAGAGGATCGCCCACGTGCCCGCAACATTGCAAGAAATACATTGAAAGAGTTAGGAAGGGTCTTTGAGGAAAACTCTTTGAATATGTTGGGGGATAGCCGGGTTCTGGCGGGTAGATTAATCGAAATCACGGAGCCAATAACAGGGATGAAAGGACAGTATATGATTGAATCTGTTCAACACACGGCGCAAAACGGTATTCATATGATGAGTTTGGACTTAAGTATGAAAGGGGTGAGCTGATGGACCCTTTCACAGAGATGGCCAAGCTTTTAAAGGAACGTGAAAACAAACCATATATTGGTCCTCAGACCGGTACCATAACAAGGGTATCACCACTCGAAGTTAGGTTGAATGAAAATATCTTGTTGAATAGCAACCATTTAAGAGTTTCAAAGACGTTTGCTGACGCCACCAAGGAAGCTGGCGAAAAAGTAATCTTAATTCCGTCTGGCGACATGCAGCGATTTTATATCATAGATCTGGAGGTGTGATATGCTTCCAAAAATAACAGAGCTTGAATTCAATGAAGCGATTACCTCGAATGAACAGCCTTTTGTTCCAGGTAAATCGTTTCTTTTTGATTTCGAGACCGGAGAATTTGTATTTATAAACGGCAAAATGGTTGAAATCACTGGTAAAGAGGCACTCAAACAGTGGATTCATAAAACCGTTCTAACGGCTCGTCAAAGATTCCTTGTCTATATTGATAATCCCGAACACGGCATCCGAGCAGAAGACTTAATTGGAACCAATTACCCAGCGGATTTCATTAATAAGTCGATGGAGAATGAATTAACTGGAGCATTGTTAGTCAATAAAGAGATCATTTCTTTAACAAATTTCAGTGCAGTCAAAAGTGAAGGGAAGTTATCAGTTCTCTTCACTGTGAATTCGATATATGACACGTTCCAGGAGGAGGTGACCATTGGTGGATAGACAACAGATACATGAAAATATGCTCAGCGAAATCAGTGATCAATACGACAAGCGAGCAGGAACCTTCACATTCGATATGACTAAGCCAGCAGCCATTGAGATTGAAAAAGCATACCAGAAGAATGAAGAGATTTCTGCAAAGCTTGATATTGAAAACTTGTCCGACTCCGAACTCGCTGCTCGAATTAAAGAGCGCACTGGTATTGAAAGACGTATTGCGACTTTCTCAATTGGGACTGTAGAAGCTGCAGGCAACGGGACGATCTATGAAGGTGATCTATTTGAGACAGATGACGGCATCCAATTTGAAGCGACTGAGACAGTATCTGTATCCGGCACAGGTTCCATACCAATCCAAGCGCTCATTGCCGGAGAGGACGGTAATGTTCCTGCCAATCAAATTATATCCATGCCCGTTACGCTTGATAATATTAACAGCGTGACTAATCCCGAGCCGACATATGACGGTTTTGAGCAGGAGTCAGACATGGACCTTCTCCAACGGTATTATGACAGGATCAGAACGCCCGCCACTTCCGGAAACAGATATCAGTATATGAACTGGGCGAAGGAAGTACCTGGTGTTGGAGATGTGAAGGTCTTTCCTTTATGGAATGGCCCTAATACGGTTAAGGTGGTCATCATTGATAACAACCGGGTACCGGCAAGCACTGAGATTGTGGAAGAAGTTCAAGACTACATCGATCCTGGTATTACAGGATTAGGTGATGGTGTTGCTTCAATTGGTGCTTATGCCACTGTAGTCAGTGCCTCTGGAGTTGATATTGACCTTTCATTCACCCTCACGGTAAATGAAGGATTCACGGAGCAGCAGGCGCTAGATGAAATCACGGACAACGTGACAGATCATTTGCGAGATATCGCATTTCAACAGGACTATGTGTCTTATGCACAGATAGGGTCCATCATAATTAATTCAAATGCTGTTGCTGACTATACTAATCTCACGATAAACAGCGGAACATCGAACATTTCTGTTGCGGATGATCAAGTCGCTGTGATGGGAGTGATTAATCTTGTCTGACATGATTAAGACACTTCCTCTTTTTATGCGTAAAAGTCAGTATATCAATGACGTTTTTGATGCTGAAGGGAAACAGATTGCTGCACTAAATACGGACTTGGATGATATCAGGTTACAGATGGATGTTGATACAGCAACTTGGGGTCTGGACATTTTTGAAAAGGGATTGGACATCCCGGTCAATCACCAGAAGTCCTTTCAGGAGCGTCGCGGAGTCATTAAGTCAAAAATGCGCGGGTCCGGAAAGGTGGACGCAGTGCTGCTGAAAGTGGTAGCTGATTCTTATACAAATGGCGATGTAGTGGTTGATTTCGATGGTGCGATTTTCATTACTTTCACTTCTCAGATCGGCCGGCCGCCAAACCTTGAAGCATTGAAAGAAGCAATTGAGAATACGAAGCCGGCACACCTGCCAGTAACCTATGAATTTAGGTTCATAACGATGGGGGAAGTGAGCGCTATGACAATCGGAGAAGTAAATGCATTGCTGCTTGAAAATATGGGAGGAGGGGTCAACTAATGGCAAAGAAATATTCACCGGAATTAGATTTATATCTACCTGATCCGGTAACCGAAGGAAATGATAACTTCAACCTGGATACAATTTTGAATGAGAACTGGGGAAAGATTGATGAGTTCGCCAAGACACATCAGGCGGAAAGAGCGACACCAACTACTCTTGGTCATGTCAAAGCAGAAACCGATGAGGAAGGGAATTTAATTTTACCCGAATCCCAAAGTGTTTGGGAAGTCATAGCAGATGTAGAGTTAGCCTCGCACACTTATAGTGTCGTTTTTCAGAATTTAGACCTTAATCTATACAGATATTTAAAACTAATTATTAAGGCTAAAATTTACAGAGAATATGATTATAGGCTTAAACTAACTTTTAATGATAATGAAAATGAAATATACAGTTCTAACGCAGTCGGTGGGTATAACTCTGCTGGGATGTATTACAAAACAGGGCAAAGACGGTTTGCTATAGATAATTTACCAAAAGCATCAGGTAAGTTTGCTAGTATTACCGTTGACATCCAAAACTTACCCTACAAAGAAAAAACAATCGACTTCTCTAGTTTTTACATTCAAAACGGGACAGCTCCTTTCAAATATGCAGGTTCAGGAGTAATGGATTATACATCTCAAATTACGAAGATTTATCTTTCGTCTGAGGGACCTGTCGGAGAGAATTTGGCTGCAGGTTCAACTTTTACATTGTTAGGGGTGAAATAGTGTCTATTGAAAAGTTAATTATCACAAAAGAAGGACAGAATGTTTCTACACTGACAAATGAAGAGTTAGTTAGTCTGCAAATACAACAACAGGAATTAGAGAAAGAACAATCTACGCCTAAACCTCCTACTGCAGAAGAAAGAGTTTTGCAATTAGAACAAGAGAACGTCACTAACATGCTTGCTATGACGGATATGTACGAAGAGAACATTAAACTCAAGCAGGAAAACGTTGACACCATGATGGCGGTTACTGAACTGTATGAAATGATGTTAGGAGGTACTGTCTGATGGCTCAAATTTATGCAAACTTGATTCATAAAGGTTATAAAACAATTGATGATGTTCCTGAAAATTTAAGACCTGAAGTAGAGGCGTTGTTAGCAGATGCAGCTAATTAAACGTCTTTTTTATTTACTAAAATTAACTAAGGAGATGACTGATATGGCAACAATTTATGCGACTCTTATTGTAAAAGGATATAAAACTTATGCAGAGGTTCCAGAAACGATTAAACCACAGGTTGCGGAGGTATTAACGCAGCTGGAAGCAGATCACCTGATCACTGAGTAATGTCGCTTCAGGAAGATTATGTGCAGGATTTACAATGAGATTGTCGAATCCCTTTTATGAGGTGATAGAATGATAACCTACAAGGTTGCAGCAGTAAGGTTAGATGTAGTAAATGAGTCAGAGGAAATTGATTCTTATGATTTGCCGGACTTTGAAGTGAACGAAATTGATGAGGGATTTCTTTTGGATCTTGCAATGAATCATAACCCTAAAAAGTATAGGATTGCTAATCTATACGGTACTTATTCGAAGTATGAGAATGGAGTGCATATCCATACCGAGGATAGGGATTACGAGGGGGCTTATGATAATAGCAAGCTGAAATTAATGCGATTATCAATATATGATGGCGATAATATTATTGAATTAGTCAACCATTATCCGGATATTAAAGAAATGTATGATTATGAGTGAGGGCCAATATGGTCCTCTTTTTAATTGGGGAGGAATAGTGAATGGGGGAAACTTGGTTGTTTTTTGACTTTGAAACTCTTGATGTAGCGAAAGCTTATTTTTTTGGAAATGTTAAATTCTTAGATATCTTAATCTGGTTAACCATCGGGGATATAATCACTGGAATCGTCAAGGCATGGAAGTTTGGTAAGCTGCGCAGTAGAAGCGCCTGGTTTGGGTATGTTCGAAAGATGTTGACCTTCTTGGTGATTATAGTTGCAAATATGATGGATCAAGTCCTTGGCTTAAGTGGTGTCCTGACATTCGGGACCGTGCTCTTTTATATCAGCCAAGAAGTATTGTCCATTACTGAAAACCTCGCTCAAGTGGGTGTAAATGTTCCGAAAGCCATCACAGATCGCCTGCAGGTGATAGAAGATAAAAGCCAAGAAAATAAAGACCAAGGAATGAAGTAGGAGCTGCCAATCGGTGGCTCTTTTTAGTTTACTAAAAGGAGTGGTATACATGATTTATGTTGTCTTAAGAGATGGTGGCCATGGAGAGGGAACCCTCGGCAAACGAACACCATATATAAAATCCCTTGGCCGCCAGATAAAAGAGTATGAGTTCAATGAACCTGTCAGTCATCTATTCGGTGAAGAGTTAAAAAGACACGGTGTGATTGTACACGATATCTCACCTGGCACTTCTGATATCTCACTCACCAATAGAACAAATGAAGCTAACCGGCTGTTGAATTATTACATTAGAAAATATGGAGCTGCTAATGTAAGAGTGGTCTTAGTAAGCTTCCACTTCAACGCATTTGACGGTACATTTGAAGGAGCAAACCCAAGTGGTATCTCTGTTCACATACAGCCTGGCAGTATACATGCAAGGCGTTTAGCTGAACATGTAGGCAAATACCTTCGTCAAGGTACTAAACAGGTATATAGGGGCATTGTAGAACAGAATCTACACATCACCAGAGAGTTTGAAGGCGTGGGGATCCTAACGGAAAATGGATTCATGGATCACCAAATCGAAGCGGAGTTAATGCTTGATAAGGATTTCCAAAGAGAAGTAGCAAGGGAAACGGCTCAAGGCGTGCTGGAATACTTCGGACTATCGTATAAAAAGGAGGTTACTAAAGTGGCAGCACAAAAAGACGATGTAAAAGGGCATTGGGCAGAGAAGGAAATACTCAAAGCCAAGAAAGCCAAAATCATTCAAGGTCATGAAGATGGAACTTTTCGTCCAGATGAGCCAGTTACCCGAGGGCAGTTAGCTGTAATATTAGACAGAGCCGGGTTATTGAAATAACAATTTGGAGATGATATATAATCAACATTGAATTACTCCACAAAAAAGCCCTCATTCCTTATGGAGTGGGGGCTTTTTTCTATGTAACTAAATCATAGAAACTAATTTACTATATTCTTTCCCATTCGTTCTGAAGTAAAGAGTGTATTCGATACCATCATCTTCTACTGTCATAATAGTGCAGGATGTATCTTTCTTTCGGCCACCAATAGCCGCCCCGGCAATTAGTCCAAGTCCACCGGTTGCTACGCCACCAATTATTGCACCTGCTGCAGCTTTACCTGCACTTCGTTTTCCTTTTTCATCCCATTCTACCTTTTTTACGTTAAGGGTCACTAGACCAATTTTAAGTACTTTAGGATCAGCTCCCTGACGAATTGAAACTTGTTTTGGTTTTATTGTCGGATGACCGCCAATATAATCAAGCCTTATTTCTTTGGTTCTTCCAGCTTTGATAGCACGTTTTCGATCTTCGCTGTTCTTATTGGCTTGTTCTTTAGCGTTATTCAAATCGGCTTTAACTTGCTCTTTAATTTTATCGAGAAATCCCATACAATAGTCCCTCCTTAAGTCTATATATCTATTGTATTACAAATATTGGGTGAATAACCAGACAAATTAAAAAGGTAAGTTATCAAAATCAAACCCCACCTCTCCTGAGTTTACTATATAAATAATACCTCAATAACTCTTCAACCTTATTCCGGATCCTGGGATTAAAATAACTATGTAATTCTTCATATCCCTTGTAGAAGAACATGAACCTTGTAAAAGTATCGTCATGCTCAACCTGTTCAACCCTCATCCTACATTTTCTCATAGCCAAGTTAGTATCCTTCAAGTCCTTTTGGACAGCTTTCATTGCATTCTCAATCAAGTCCATATATGGCCGGTTTAACTTGAAATTACCTTGCTCAAAAACTTTCCAGTCCCGGTCAAGAACTGTGAGGAGCATAGGAAGGTACATGGCTTGCTCAATAATGTCACGGTCATGTTCAGGTATCCTGGTCATCTTTATTCCCTCTCAGCAGCAATGATTTCTTCAATAAGAATTCTATGGATATTATCATCAATTTCAAAAAGTATGTATTTCATTAGCATATCCACTTTTGCCACAATTCCAGTTAGTTTTCTAAAGAATCCACCCCTCCACACTGTGAGCTTAATAAAAACCGTGTAGTTTAATGATTCCATGACGATGATGCCGATTTCTTCAAACTCTTGCTCGTCCACTTCCGGCTTTCTTTGCCTGACTTCATCAATTGGTATTTGTCTTATTAATTTTACATGTTCAGGCATAAAGAAAGCCGACTGCCATTTTATTTTCCCTCGGTCATTGATCATCCCGTTTCATCTCCTTATACCATTAATTATACAAACATTTGTTCGTAAATCAACTTGAAATCGAACTATCGTTCGTATAAAATTAGGTCAAAAGGAGTTGATACTGATGAACTGCTTGTTTAAAACCTCATTGAAGAATAAGTTACCCATTGAACTAATCTATATAAATAACCAGGGAGTAATCTCACAAAGAGCTGTGATTATGAGGAAAATAACGCCTGATAGCATATTAACTTATGACATGAAAAAACAGCAGCTGAGGTCCTTTAAACAGGCAAACATCTTATCAGCTGCCAAACAACGAAGGAGACTAAATCATGGCTGAATTAACCCAGAGACAGAAAGAAGTACTGGAAGCAATAAGCGAGTATGGAAACAAAAATAACTATCCACCAGCATACCGAGATATCGGTGAAATGGTTGGTCTAAAGTCATCATCCACAGTGAGCTGGTTTCTTCATAAACTCAAAGAAAAAGGATATATCAGTTGGGAGCCCACTCAACCAAGGACTCTCCGTGTAATAAAAACCGCCTCTTAATTGAGACGGTTTTTTTGTGTTCAGTAAAGGAATATTTGTCTACATACTGTCATAACCATTTATCAAGTAGTTCAGAAGTGGACTGCAAATACAAGGGTAGGGGAGAGGTTGAAATGACAATCAAAAAAGTATCACTCTGTTTAAACGTTGATGATCCGGAACAAAAGGTGCTTCATGATTTCGTGACTAAACTTCCTAATGGGGGCAAACGAAACGGAAGCCAGTTTTTGAAAACTCTGGTGGACAGAGAGTACCAAAGATCACTCCAAAAAAAAGAGGTAATTAAGACATCTGGAGGCGGGATCACCTTAAGATTATGACCTCCCTCCTCCATGTCCCTTTTGTTACATTGTTACACGGTTGACACTGTCAATTGTCATGACATTTGGAAGGGGGTGTTTTGATGATAGAAGGAAAGGGGTTAGGAAATAAGAAAGTAAATCGAGTGAACATCTCACTGAACAATAAGATGAGCGCAAAACTAAATAGGTTGTCCACAGCTTGTAACATGAAACCTACCACTCTCGCCTGTCTCTTGGTTGAGACTTGTTTGAATGATCCCGAGTTCGTATTTAAGTTGCAGCAGGAACATAGTATTGATTCTGCTTATAGAATTGTTCCTGTGAAAGATTTTAATACCGGGGAGCTGCAATACATTCTGAATGAGAGGTGATTGATGTGGACTGGGTAAGTTTTGGGACCGGCGTAATGAGTACCATTTTTCTGTTTGCTATTTGGCCAGACAAAGATGAGTCTGAAGAAGATGATGTAGTGATGCAAGACGATGAAATGAAAATCAACGATTTTACGGTCAGACACGTCACACTATCCTGCCAGACCTGCCGAAAGTTAAAAAGGCATAAGGAAATCCAACCGAATCTATTCCAGTGTGTGAAGTGCAAAAGGCACGTTGATATACGAACTGCATAGAAGTATGATATAAAAAAAGGAGCTCCTATATGGAAGCTCAAAATTTTAATTACATACCTGTATAAGAGTTAATTACGCATGTGCAAAGTTGATGACAGGATCACTTGAACCCTGTGAATCAACATAAATAGTCGTCTCAGAACCAACAAGTGCGATATCGGCGCCATCGGCAAGCAAGGTTGTCATCGTTTTATCGCCGCCCCATGTCGTCGTTAATTCAACGTCGAGACCTTCGTCTTCAAA
This sequence comes from Bacillus sp. AK031, assembly GCF_053903065.1. NCBI lineage: Bacteria > Bacillati > Bacillota > Bacilli > Caryophanales > Bacillaceae > Bacillus > Bacillus sp. AK031. The sequence continues at coordinate 874,212 of NZ_CP096424.1, forward strand.
GAAGCCTTTTTCCAGGGCGACATACTGAGGTGCATAGAAAATGGATCGCGTTACTTCAGCAACTTTCACTTTTTGCGCTTTCTGTTCTTCTTGGGCGCACCCCCACATACCAACTGAAAGAATGAGAATCATAAATAATAAAACACTAAGTTTCAGCAGCCTTTTCAAAATGGTTCCTCTCCTTTAGCCTGCCAATCCCCGCCGCATATGGCTGCATAGAGTCGATGCAGGCGGGATGAAAGACAGATATTGTTTGCTACATATCGTATGTAAAAATAAAATTTGTGTGATAGCCTATAAATCGAAGAAAGGGTGAGACGATGAAAAGCGGCACAATTCTTGAAAAAACAATCTTCCCGTCACCGAATCCGGCAGTTGAACTATTTTCTGTTACCTACTGTGCAGACGGCCTCCGGGTGAAGGGCTTGCTTGCCCAGCCAAAAAATGATGGAGTGTATCCCGGCTTTCTATATCTTAGAGGAGGAATCAAAAATATTGGGCAGGTAAGACCTGCGCGTATTGCGCAGTTTGCTTCTGAAGGCTTTGTCGTCTTCGCGCCTTTTTACCGGGGCAATCAAGGAGGAGAAGGGAATGAGGACTTTGCCGGAGACGACCGACACGATGCTTTCGCTGCCTTTGATTTACTCGCTGACAATCCTAAAGTGGCAGGGAGGAAAGTCCATGTCTTTGGGTTTTCCAGAGGAGGCGTAATGGCTCTCCTCACAGCTATCGAGAAGCAGGAAACAGCATCGGTGGTCACTTGGGGCGGGGTATCCGATATGGTTCTGACTTACCGAGAACGAAAGGATTTGCGCAGGATGATGAAGAGAGTTATTGGGGGAACACCCAATAAATATCCGATGCGGTATAAATGGAGGACCCCGCTGTACCATTTAGAGGAAATAAGTGCACCTGTACTTATCATACATGGCGAGAAGGATCATAATGTATCCATTGATCATGCATATAAGCTTGAAAAAAGACTAAAAGAACTGGACAAAATGGTAGATACCTATTATTTTGAGAACTATACACATTATTTTCCGCCGGCAATCAACCGTGAAATTGTTCAGATGGTCTGCAGCTGGATGAAGAAACAAAGCGTGTGACATAGCAGGATGGAACAATTAAAGTTTAAGGGAGTGTTCCTAATGGGAATGGGTTTGGAATTAAATACAATGATTGTGACCAAAGGAAATGAAGAACGAATGGAAGAGAACTTTTTCCAGCTTGTAAAAGAGGGATATCGTTTATATCCGATGGAAATACCAGTCGAAGTGAAAAAGACGAAGGAAGCAGATACGAATGGGATGGGTGTGATCAGGAAGCTTCAGTGGGAAAATGGCCAAACGATCATTACTTATCAATTAACATCCTTGAACAGCACAAATTGATAAAAGGCTGATTCAAAGAGATTGTTGAGCGGGCGAAAAATAACTAAATTATCAGGACATAAAAAAGAGGCAGGCTCAAAATTGGGAGCATGCCTCTTTTTCATATTATGCGTTAAGTGGACCGCCTTTAGATTGAATTTCTTCTGGAACGTTATTGAACTTCGTGAAGTTTTTCTTGAACTTGCCTGCAAGCTCTTTCGCTTTTTCCACATAAGCTTCTTCATCCGTCCATGTTTTACGCGGTTGCAGTACTTCATCAGGTACACCTGGTACATGAATTGGAATTTGAAGGCCGAAAATGTCGTCAGTCGCTGTTTCAACATTAGCCAGTTCACCTTCAAGTGCAGCTTGAACCATAGCGCGTGTATAAGAAAGCTTCATTCTGCTGCCGACACCATACTCTCCGCCAGTCCAGCCAGTGTTCACAAGGTATACTTGAGCATTGTGCTCATCGATTTTCTTACCTAGCATCTCTGCATATACTGTTGCAGGAAGCGGCAGGAATGGAGAACCGAAGCATGTTGAGAACGTTGCCTGTGGAGAAGTGATTCCTCTCTCAGTGCCAGCCAGTTTAGAAGTATAACCACTTAAGAAATGATACATTGCTTGTTCCTTTGTCAGTTTGCTGATTGGAGGCAATACGCCGAAGGCATCAGCAGTAAGGAAGATGATTGTGTTAGGGTGACCGGCAACACTTGGATCAACAATGTTATCGATTGCTTGAAGCGGGTATGCTGCACGTGTGTTTTCTGTCAGTGTGTTATCTTCGTAATCCGGAATGCGGGTGTTTTCATCGACAACCACATTTTCAAGCACAGAACCAAAACGGATCGCATCAAAGATTTGGGGTTCTTTTTCACGAGTAAGGTCGATAGTCTTTGCGTAGCATCCGCCCTCTATATTAAATACCCCATTTGGAGACCAGCCGTGCTCATCATCACCAATCAAGCGGCGGTTAGGGTCAGCAGATAGAGTTGTTTTACCTGTTCCGGAAAGTCCGAAGAACAATGCTACGTCACCTTCCTGGCCTACGTTAGCCGAACAGTGCATGGAAAGGATATCATTTTCAGGTAGCATAAAGTTCATCACAGAGAAGATTGATTTCTTCATTTCGCCCGCGTACTCTGTACCGCCGATCAGTACGGTTCTTTTTTCAAAAGAAACAATGATGAATGTTTCAGAGTTTGTGCCGTCAACAGCTGGATCCGCTTTGAAAGTTGGAGCTGAAATGACTGTAAATTCAGCTTTGTGGCCTTTTATCTCATCTGCACTTGGACGGATGAAAAGCTGGTGGGCAAACAGATTGTGCCAAGCATATTCATTCACTACACGGATTGGCATGCGGTGCTTTGGATCAGCGCCGGCGAATCCTTTGAATTCAAAAATTTCTTCTTTATCTTGTAAGTAATCAATGACTTTATTATAAAGATTATCAAATTTATCTGAAGAAATAGGCTGGTTTACAGAACCCCAAGAAATTTTATCTTTTGTTGAAGGTTCTTCTACAATGAATTTATCCTGTGGAGAACGGCCTGTATATTTTCCTGTCTCTGCACGGACTGCCCCTGAAGCCGTAAGAATTCCTTCATTGCGGTTCAGAACTTTTTCAACTAATTGAGGTACAGATAATTGTACTTTTGTATTTTTTCCGTTAAGTAATTCATTTAGTTTATTAGACAGGCTAATTGAAGTCATTTTTTTATAACCTTCCTTTGTTCTGTATTTAATGCTCTGCCTCAAAGGCTGAAGCTTCTCCCATAAAGCTTCAGCCTTCAAAAAAGAGCCTTATTTAATTACCCCTTTGCTTTCTCAAGAATTAGTATAACACAATAAAACCATTAGTCTATACTATTTAATTATTTTTACTCGATGTTTTTAAATTGTCACAATTTTAAAGGTGAAATACAAGAATTTTTTGAGAGCGCTGACATAATTGCTGTATTAATGATTTAGTCATAAATGGTGGTGAGTAAACATTTATTTCTGAAAAACCCCGGAATAATATATATTAAGTTATGCTATTACGATTTTATCGAATTGTGAACGTTTGTAAAGAAGTTTCTCTTATATAGGAAGGTTTAATTGAATAACGTGGTTTTCAGGGGTTATAAAAATGGTTGGTTTGTACGTGATGAAAAGCTTGTTTCTCTGTTACAGAATACTTTGCAGTGGGCCTTTCTCCTTGTGGCTGTAGGGAAAGTTACGATGGTGAGTGGAAAATTAAGTGTTCTTAGAACGGTTGTAGAGACAGTTAGAGAAGAGTATGCGAAATTAAATGTTCTTTAATCTGCCCAGAGACACTTAGAAAGGAAATTACTAAATCAAGTGTCTTTAAAATGGTGTATAAGAACCAGCAGAAGCAAGTAGATTTGTGCAGCTGAAATAAGTTGCACAATAAGGAAATAAAACTGTTGACACGTTTTGACAAAGTAAGTTAATATTGACCCTTGAACGGATACTCTTATTCCGAGCTGGTGGAGGGACAGCCCCAATGAAACCCAGCAACCTGCTTGAAAAATATACTTGTCAGAAGTATTCAAAAGGATTGGTCCAAACAAGGAGATAACCTCTTTGTCTGTTTGTTTGAACCAAAATCATTCTTAATGATTTAAGCTGTATTGCTTATCCTGATGACACAGTAATCTGATATAAGGTCATTTTTTAAGCAAAGGTGCTAATCTGATGCAAGGTTCTCCTTGATCAATAAGAGTGAAAGGCGCGGCTTTAAATCATAACCTTTCCTCTTTAATAGACGGGAAGGTTTTTTTTATTGAGAATTTCTGCCCCTGCAGATGAAGTCTTTTGATAAAAACACCATGTTTACTTCATACTACTAAGGGAATGAGTACCGTGATTAACTACCTGAGAACAGGCCATTCTGTTCAGCCAATTATTTTTCTTAAGGGAGGAACACCGATGTCAAAAAAACGTCGTCTGTTTACATCTGAGTCCGTAACGGAAGGACATCCAGATAAAATTTGTGACCAAATTTCCGATTCAATCCTAGATGCAATTCTAACTAATGACCCGAACGCACGTGTAGCATGTGAAACGTCTGTTACAACTGGTCTTGTTTTGGTTGCTGGAGAAATTACAACTAGTACTTACGTAGATATTCCGAAAATTGTACGTGAAACAATCAGAGGAATCGGCTATACTCGTGCGAAATACGGTTTCGATGCTGAAACATGTGCTGTCTTGACTTCCATCGATGAGCAGTCTGCTGATATTGCAATGGGTGTGGACCAGGCGCTTGAAGCACGTGAAGGACAAATGAGCGACGAAGAAATCGAAGCAATCGGAGCTGGTGACCAAGGTCTGATGTTCGGTTTCGCTTGTAATGAAACGAAGGAGCTTATGCCTCTTCCAATCTCATTAGCTCATAAAATTTCCCGCCGCTTGACTGAAGTGCGTAAAGACGATGTGCTTCCATATCTTCGTCCTGATGGTAAAACTCAGGTAACGGTTGAGTATGATGAAAATGACAAACCTGTCCGCATTGATACAATCGTTATCTCTACACAGCATCATCCGGAGGTTTCTTTAGAGCGTATCCAAAGAAACCTGAAAGAATATGTCATTGATCCGGTTGTACCGAAAGAGCTTATTGATGAAGATACAAAGTACTTCATCAACCCTACTGGACGCTTCGTTATCGGCGGACCTCAAGGGGATGCCGGTTTGACTGGCCGTAAAATCATCGTTGATACTTATGGCGGTTATGCTCGTCACGGCGGCGGTGCATTCTCAGGAAAGGATGCGACGAAAGTTGACCGTTCCGCTGCTTATGCTGCACGTTATGTTGCCAAAAACCTTGTCGCTGCAGGATTGGCTGATAAATGTGAAGTTCAGCTTGCCTATGCAATCGGTGTAGCACAGCCGGTATCAATCTCTATCGACACATTCGGAACAAGCGATGTTTCTGAAGATGTTCTGATCGACGTTGTCCGCAACAACTTCGACCTTCGTCCTGCAGGCATCATCAAGATGCTTGATCTTCGCCGTCCGATTTACAAACAGACAGCTGCTTACGGCCACTTTGGCAGAAGCGACCTTGATCTTCCATGGGAGCGCACTGACAAAGCTGCGGCCCTTAAAGAGCAGGCAAAAGCGTAATAGAATAATGACTGTTAAAGCCCGGAGTATATTGCTTCGGGTTTTATTGTATGTGAAACCAGGATTACTTCGGCTGGTCAAGCACAGTTAAAAGGAAAATTTAACATTTTCGGTGTCATGAAGAGGGGTGGGACCGTGGAATTGGAAAAAACAAAAATTGGCGTTATCATTAGGCTGCTATGGCATCACGGAATCGGAAAAATCAAAAACCGGCGATGTCAAAAGCTCCAAAACTAAAAACCCTCTCCATCAAAAAGGAGAGGGCTGCTACTGCAAATGATTACTTTCCCGATGAAAGAATAACTCCCATGGATAATGGGTAAAAAAACAGTAAAATCTATTACTTAAGAGGTTTCAATGATTTGTAGTACTGTCCTTTTTCGGCGTACTCCCTTGAGATCCGCTTCATTTCGCTGATATCGTGATCATTCAATTCCCTGATGACCTTGGCCGGCCTTCCGAAGGCCATGCTGTTCGGCGGGATGACCGTTCCAGGGGTGACAAGGCTTCCGGCACCAATAAAAGCCCCTTCACCTATTTCGGCATTATCGAGTATGGTTGACCCCATGCCAATCAGTGCCTTTTTCCTGATTTTACAACTATGTAAGATGACACTGTGACCGATGGTGACTTCGTCTTCCAAGATCAATGGATTGTCAGGGCTTTGATGGAGAACAGAATTATCCTGAATGTTGACCTTGTTCCCAATGATGGTAGGTGCGACATCGCCGCGGATGACGCTGTTAAACCATACTGAGGATTCTTCGCCTATCTCGACATCACCTGTAACTGTTACATAATCAGCAATATAGGCGCTTTCGGCTATCTTTGGCTTTTTGCCATTATATTCATAAATCATTGTACTACTCCTTTCAAAGGACAGTTATAATTAGTCTTAATAATTTGAGTGTATCATTATTGAAAGTAACTATCATTATTTTAGAATGAAGATTTAAGGAGGAATTGCCATGTGGAAATGGGAAACGGATCAGGAGGCTAAGGCGGTTATCGTCATTATACACGGTGCTATGGAGCATCATGGCCGTTACGGGTGGCTCATTGAAATGTGGCGGACATCCGGGTATCATGTCATCATGGGAGATCTGCCGGGGCAAGGCATGACATCAAGGGCTCAAAGAGGACATGTTGATGCCTTTGACGAATACATTGTCGAGGTGAAGGACTGGATTCAGGCTGCCTATCAATTTGACTTGCCTGTATTCTTGATCGGCCACAGTATGGGCGGGCTGGTTGCAGCAAGGCTTATGCAGGAATCCCATATCAACCTTGCAGGCCTGATACTTTCATCTCCATGCCTGGGCCTTGTGGATTCACCGCCAAAACCGCTTCAATTCATTTCCCATATTTTAAACAAAGTGGCGCCGCAAGTGAGATTTTCATCAGGATTGACTGTTGACCTTGCGACTCGAAACCAGGATGTAAGGGAAATAGACAGCAATGATTCATTGTATGTCACCAAAGTGTCTGTGCGCTGGTACAGGGAACTCGACAAGGCAATGAAGCTGGTTTTTGCCAACATGGATAAAATGCCGGATGTTCCTTTGTTGGTCATGCAGGGCGGAGATGATAAGATTGTAGATAAGTCACTCGTGAAAAAATGGTTCAATGAGCTCTCCCTATCTGAAATGCATTATAAAGAATGGTCGAAGTGCTATCATGAAATATTTAATGAACCTGAACGGGACGATGTATTCGAATATGCCAAAACCTTTGTAGAGTCAAGATTGAAAACGATCGGTTATGTAGTCAAAGAATAGCTTTTTCAAAACCTAATTGAGCGAGGTGAAGTATATGTCCATTCCCACTCATCCTTTTTCATTGATGAGTCAGGTTTATCGAAAGGTATTCCCTGTGGTCCACAGCGAACTTGAAGGGTGGTCAAGCAAGGCTGAAGCTATTCCGAATGATGAACTGAAAACCCAGGCCCTTGCAAGTATCCTCCATAAAACGTTCCATTGTGAAGGGGGATCGATCCTGGCCCTGCTTGCTCAATGGAAAAGGGAAAGTGCAATCAGATTCATAGTCGCGTATCAGACAATCAGTGACTACCTGGATAACTTATGTGACAGAAGCACTTCTCTGGATCCAGAGGATTTTTCAGCTCTCCATGAATCAATGAAAGACGCTCTTACAGTAGGTGCTCCACTGCGCCAGTATTACAGACACAGAGAAGATCAGGATGACGGTGGTTATCTGAATGAGCTGGTGCTGACATGTCAATCCGTGCTGTCAGATGTTCCGGGTTATCCTGTCATAAAACCTTATTTACATGAACTCTGTGATTATTACTGTGACTTGCAAATACATAAACATGTTAAAAAAGAAGAGCGAACCGACCGGTTAAAAAGCTGGTTCGAGCAGTATAAGGATACACTGCCAGAAATGGATTGGTATGAATTTTCTGCCTGTTCCGGCTCAACTCTGGGGATTTTTTGCCTTGTGTCCTATGGGCTGCGTGAGGATTTTGAAAGCTTTCAGGCTGACTCTATCCGAAACGGATACTTTCCATATATTCAAGGTTTACATATTCTGCTTGACTATTTTATCGATCAGGAAGAAGATATTGAAGGCGGAGACCTCAACTTCTGTTTCTACTATGAAAGCGAAGAAGAAATGAAAGGGAGGCTTCTTCATTTCCTCAAAAAGGCTGATGAGAATACAAGCCAGCTTCCCCATGCAGGTTTCCATCGTCTAATAAATAAGGGGTTGATAGGAGTCTATCTTTCAGACGAGAAAGCTTGGAGACAGCAAAATGTTTTCAGCTTTTCAAAAGAGTTCCTTAATGCATCAGGCTGGATAACCAAATTTTTTTATTATAATGGAAAAATATACCGGAAGCTGCAGGGCTGGAAGAAAAGCTCCTGAATGATGAAGATGACCATGAAAAATGGTCATCTTTTTTTTTCGTGAATTTGGGGTAATGAGTCAATCTGAACCATTTCCAGGACTTGGATTGGTTCAATTTTACATCCTTGCAGGACAAATGACCTTAATTCAATCCCGGGTAATAAAACAAATAAATTCCTAATTATGTAATAGAGTGTATCTTTCATCCTAAATAGGGGTTTTTATTATAGTGCTATAGATTCTTTTTATTCAGAATTGCTGTATTTTTCAGAAAAATACGGTATATTTACAATTGTTAAAAAGTTATCACATTCAATTTACATAAAGGAGGAATCACGTGTGAAATCACGTAAAGTTTTATCTTTAGCGATGACGGCTGCAATGAGTATTGGCGCATTTGCCGTTCCCGCATCTGCAGCAAGTGTCGCACCTGAAAATGTTTTGGCCAATCCGGGTAAAGCTGTAGAACATCATCATGGTGGTCCATTCGACCTCGGAATTGCCAATGATGACCGCTTAATTGAAATGCTTCAAAAGGAAGGCAAAATCGACAAGAATGCCACAGCTGCCGAAGCCCAGAAGGCGTTAAATAAGTTCTTGGCGAAGAAAGCTGAATCGGCTGAAAAAGAAGCCGGAGAACTTCATGGCGATGAAAAAGAAGTGAAAGCAAAGCTTCAACAAGAAATGAAAAACAATAGTTTGACAAACGGAAAAGGAAACAAGCTTGGACAAGCTAAGAAAAATGCTCCATCATCAGTGGAGAAAGAAGCATACGATGGAGAAATGCGTACTGATAAAGTATTGGTCCTTCTTGTTGATTATCCGGACAAGCCTCATAATTCCATGACTGCAGATGAAACGGACATGTATTATGAAGGTGAAGATGCCTACTCCCGTGAGCATTATCAAGACATGCTATTCGGAGAAGGCGGCTGGGTCGGCCCTGACGGTGAAACATATGTATCGATGAAACAATATTATGAGAAGCAGTCAGGTGGAAGCTACTCTGTTGAAGGTGAAGTTGCTGGATGGTATACAGCTAGCAAGCCTGCTGCAGCATACGGGGGCAACGATCCTCAACCAGACGGCAGCGATGTAAATGCACGAGGGCTTGTTAAGGAAGCATTAGAAGCAGCAGCTGCGGATCCATCAGTAAACATCGCAGACTATGATCAATGGGACCGATATGATTTGGACGGTGATGGGGACTACCTTGAAGCCGATGGACTTGTCGATCACTTGATGGTCATCCACTCCGGTGTCGGTGAAGAAGCTGGCGGAGGTTCTCTTGGATCTGATGCAATTTGGTCACACCGATGGAATCTTGGTGGAGTAACACCAATCTCCAACACGGAAGCAACTGTCGGTTATTGGGGCGGTTCTATGGCAGCTTATGATTACACAATCGAGCCGGAAGATGGAGCGGTTGGAGTTATGGCGCACGAATTCGGACATGATTTAGGTCTTCCTGATGAATACGATACTCAATATACAGGGCAAGGCGAGCCGGTCAGCTACTGGTCCATCATGTCGAGCGGAAGCTGGGCCGGTGACATTCCTGGAACAATGCCGACAGGATTCAGTCCTTATATGAAAGAAATGCTGCAGGCTTCTGCGGTAGTTGATAATAAAGGAACTGAAGGAAACTGGTTGACTGGTTCTGAAGTGAACCTAGAGGATATTGATGGAAATGGACTTGAGTTCCTTCTTGATGAAGCAGCTACAAAAGGAACAAATAATGATGTGGTAAAAGTAAAACTTCCACAAAAAGAAACACTGATCATTACTCCTGCAAGCGGAGAAAATGCTTACTTCTCTGGAAGTTCGGATGACTTGCATAATGTACTTTCTACTACTGTAGATTTAACAAATGCCACAAGTGCAGAGTTCAATTTCAAAGCTTGGTATGATATTGAAACAGATTGGGATTATGCATATGTAACAGTGAATGGCGAGCCGGTAGAGAGTGGAATCACGACAAATACTGATCCGAATGGATCCAACCTTGGGAATGGAATCACTGGCTCATCTGACGGATGGATTGACGCTTCATTCGACCTTTCCGCTTATGCTGGACAAGAGGTAGAAGTGGCAATCGAGTATGTGACGGATGCAGCGGTTTCAAATCCTGGCCTGTATGCAGATGATTTATCCATCGTTGTAGACGGTGAAGAAGTATTGTTTGATGATGCAGAAGGTGATGCACTTGTATCACTGGACGGCTTCACTAAGAATGACGGTATCAAACGCTCTGACCATTACTACCTGTTAGAGTGGAGAAGCCACAACGACGTTGATGAAGGTCTTAAAAACATCCGCCGCGGTGACAGCTTAATGACATTCGATGATGGACTTGTCGTATGGTATGTTGATAAGCAGTACAGTGAAAACTGGACTGGAATTCACCCGGGTGATGGTTTCGTAGGTGTTGTCGATGCTGACCAGCATACAAACTATTGGAGCGACGGGTCTGTAGGATCATCTCGCTACCAGGTTCACGATGCGGCATTCAGCCTTGATAAATCTGAGAAAATGTTTTTGGATTACACGAACTTGCTTGGAATCACTATGAAAGATAATTACACAAAGCGTACTCCATTATTCAGCGACAGTGCTGACTACAGCAACCCGGGTCTTGTTGATGCAGGACGTAACGTACCTAATTACGGATTGAACTTCCGTGTAGTAGGCCAGAGTGAAGATGGAACTGTAGGTAAAGTATTGCTTTACAAAAAATAATGAGTGACTGTTAGAGGGTGGGGGCCATTGGCTCTCACCCTTTAAGCATGTTAATGGACATTTCTTTTTATAAAAATGATAATAATAGACACAAGTGAGAGAAGGAGTTGTTAAAAGGAATGTCTTTAAAATTAAGTGTACTGGACCAGTCACCGATTGCAGAAGGAATGAGTCCTGAGGCAGCTCTTAAGAATACAGTAAAACTTGCTCAGTACGCGGAACAATTAGGCTTCACCCGTTTCTGGGTATCTGAGCATCATGATACAACAAGCCTTGCCGGATCTTCCCCTGAAGTCCTGATTGCCCATTTAGCGGCTAAAACAGGAAAGATCAGGGTCGGATCGGGCGGTGTGATGCTCCCCCATTACAGCCCATATAAGGTAGCAGAAAACTTTAGAGTATTAGAGGGGTTGAATCCCGGTCGGATCGATTTGGGGATAGGAAGGGCCCCGGGGGGAATGCCGATAGCGTCCATGGCGTTGAATAACGGACAACATAGGGATGTTAATCAATATCCTGAACAAATAGATGATCTGTTGGCCTATTTAACAGATGATCTTCCTGATACACATCCTTATCAAGGATTGAAAGCATCGCCTTTAATAAGTACATCACCCGAATTGTGGATGCTGGGCTCAAGTCCATCAAGTGCAATGCTCGCTGCCGAAAAGGGACTTCCGTATACATTTGCCCAGTTCATTAATGGAGAAGGCGGACCCAACTATACCAGTCATTATCGAAACAACTTCAAGCCGTCAGAGGTTCTTGGCCAGCCCAAAAATATGGTCGCTGTTTTTGTGATTTGTGCAGAAACAGACGAAGAAGCGGAAAGTGTGGCTTCAAGTATCGACCTGTCCATCCTGATGGTTGAGCAGGGAATGAAATCCAATGGAACCCCCAGTCCGGAAAGAGCAGCACAATACCAATACAGCCCTTTTGAAAGAGCGAGGATTCAAGAAAATCGCAAGCGGATGGTAATCGGAAATCCCCAAAAGGTAAAGAAACGGTTGCAGGAGTTAAGCCAACAATATGAAACAGACGAAATCATGCTCGTGACGATCACGTATGATTTTGAGGCTAAATTGAAGTCATTTAAGCTTGTGGCTGATGAACTTCTGTAAGTAAGTATTATAAAAAGGATGCCCCGCCAGCGGGTCATCCTTTTTATCGTTTCTCCAATGCAATAATGAACGGCGGGTTATTGATCCCATTCATAAATTGATAACGAAGGACATGTACATAATTTTGGTCTAGTCGTTCAACATATCTAAGGATATAATCTCTTTCTACTGCGCCTTCACGATGGCCGTGATAGATGACAAGGACGATGATTCCTTCTGGTGCCAATACATCCAGGAGTCCCTCGATGGCTTTGATGGTCGTTTTAGGTCTGGTAACAATCGTTTTGTCCCCGCCGGGAAGATATCCCAGGTTAAAAACGGCTCCTGTCACTTCACCATAGTGGACGGGTGGAATCACATTGTTTACGGTTTCATGCCCCTGCTTAAATAACGTGACCCGATCCTGCAAATTGTGGGTTTCAAGTCGTTCCCTCGTGTTGAAAATGGCGTCATCCTGAACATCGAATCCATACACTCGTCCGTTTTCTCCAACCAGCTGTGCTAAGAAAAGAGTGTCATGGCCATTACCAAGTGTGGCATCAATGGCGATATCACCGGGTTTTACGGAAGCAGAAAGGAGCTTGCGTGCAAAGGGGAGAACTTTTTCAAGCTTCATGCTCTCACCTCCGCAATATAGAATTTTCCTTGCCAGCTGTCTCTGCGCTGAAGCTCAGCATCAATCGCATTCAGCACATTCCACTTATTCACACTCCACATCGGCCCAATCATCAGATCAATCGGACCGTCACCTGTGATCCTGTGTACAATCATTTCAGGCGGCAGTATTTCAAGCTGGTCACAAACCAGGCCTACATACTCATCAAATGAAAGGAATTCCAACTGGCCTTTTTCAAATTGTTTCACCATCGGAGTTCCTTTTAATAAGTGAAGCAGATGAATTTTGATCCCTTGTACATCAAGCTTTGCGACTTCCCTCGCAGTTTCCATCATCATACTGTAATCTTCCTGGGGCAGGCCGTTAATAATATGAGAGCAGACACGGATTCCATGTTTTCTAAGCTTATTGACACCTTCTGCATAACATTCATAATCATGTGCGCGGTTGATGAGCCCGGCTGTTTTTTCATGGACGGTCTGAAGGCCGAGCTCGACCCAAAGATAGGTGCGCTGATTCAACTCTGCCAAATATTCGACTACATCATCAGGAAGGCAATCAGGTCTCGTGGCAATCGAAAGCCCGACGACATCTTCCTGTCTTAATACTGTTTCATATTTTTCCCGAAGCTCTTCAACTGGAGCATGGGTATTGGTGAACGCCTGGAAGTAGGCCATATACTTTCCATCCTTCCATTTGCGGTGCATTCTTTCTTTAATATCATTAAACTGTTTTTCAAGCGGATCGACTCTGCTTCCTGCAAAATCACCGGAACCCGCTGCCGAGCAGAATGTACAACCGCCATAAGCGACGGTGCCGTCCCGGTTTGGACAATCAAATCCGCCATCAAGCGCTACTTTAAAAACTTTGTGTCCAAAATGATTTCGTAAATGATAATTCCATGTATGATACCGCTTTACATCAGCGGCATATGGAAATGGGTTTGTCTGGCTGATGACAAACACCTCCTCAACAATCTTTCTAAAAGAGCAGAATTTGCAATAGAAGCATTTTATCATGAAAGGCCTGTATATCCAATAACAGCAGCATTACAGTCTGTTGCAGGAAAAAATTTCTACTGATGATTCTCTTCTGATTACAAACAATAAACAAAGAAGCATAGCTTCATTTCTGAAGTTTTGGAGGGATTACAATGGCGACTAGACAATCAATGGATGAATGTTTGCAAAAGTGCGAAGATGCACTTCGTTTTGCACAAGAACAATATAAATCAGGTACCCAACAAGAACACTATCATGATGAGGAATATACAGATGCCATGCAGAAGGTGGAAGAAGCTGTGAATGATATCAGGCATTTGGCGAACAGCGCCAATTCCCAGCAGCGTGAACAGCTTCACAGAATGCGCTTGCAGCTCCAGCAATTCCAAAATGAAATGGTTCTGTTAGACCATGATCCTGAATCAGTAGGAGGAAAATTACAGTGAAAAAACGTTCAAAGCAAAATAATCCAGAGCAAAAGACAAGAACTGCAGAAAGAAACCTCGATACTGAATTTGGCGAAGAATACAATCCTGTGAAGGAAGCCAAGAAGAGATATGAAAAACAAGGGCAGCCGGTAAAGTCAAAAAACAGGGAAATAGAAAATCAATAAAATATTGAATTGGAAAGCACACCAATCATCAATTTAAGGTGTTCACTTTAGAGGTACAAACGTAAAAATACAAAGTCTTTAGCATACGAATTCGCACCATTATTCGTATGCTATTTTTTATTGGTATTACAACAAGTCATCTACTTTCAAGTGTTTTTTTCGCATCTAGTTTCGCACACGTTACCACAACACTGAAATAAATATTGTAGTCTTGCGATTTTTGTAGCGAATTAACTCCACCCGGCCATCCAAGAGCGGAATCACATGGGTCCAAAGGAAATCAGCAACATGAGCTGATAAAAATAAGGGGAGAAACTTCCCTTATTTAGGAAATGACACTGAAAATAGTTGAAATAAAGGGAATATTTACCGCTATTCATTTGAAAGTCATGAAAAATGGGGTGCTGAACCAGGAATAAGGGGAAAATCTCCCCTTATTTATAGTGAACTCAGCTATGTTTTACAGTTTAAGGGGAATTTCTCCCCCTATTTATGGATATCTGTGACCCTTCACTTAAGGATAGGACTTTCTATAATCTAATCAATTCCGTTCAGTAAGGCCGACAGTTTTGGTTGAACTTTACCTTACGAATCAGGGTGCAGATTAGTTTGCGATTTTATAGAAAAAAGCAATTCAATTAAGGGGACAAATAGTGTTTTTGTACTCAAAACTGAACTACTTGAACATCAATTAGGCGGGCTTTTTACTTTATCAAAGATTCACCCCTCCTTTTTCGTGGTAAAAGAAGAGTAAAGACCATGAATGAGGAGGATTCGTATGGAAGACCTTAAAGATCTTTTAAAAGAGCTGCTTCTGATAAACAGCTCAACAAGAGAAGGAAGCAACAAAGCCATAGAGTATTGCGGCCAATGGCTGGAGGAAAACGGACTGGGCGTTAATATCATTGAGAATAACGGTTATAAAATGCTTGTCTCGGAGATCGGAAGCGGAGATAAAAAGGTAATCTTCAATGGGCATGTTGATGTCGTAAGTGGAAAGGACGAGCAATTTATACCGAGAGAAACCGATGAAAAAATCTATGCCAGAGGTTCAGCCGATATGAAAGCCGGTGTCGCTTCGATGATGTATGCGATGGTTGGATTAAAAGATAAAGACCTCGATGTGAAAATTCAGTTGCAGATCGTGTCAGATGAAGAAATCGGCGGATTTAACTGTACAGGCTATTTAGTTGAACAGGGTTATACCGGTGATTTCGTCATTTGTTCAGAGCCGACGCAGCTTGGGATTGCCCTTCAGGCAAAAGGTGTATTAAGGCTGAACGTGGAGGTGGACGGAGTCCCTGCGCATGGAAGCAGACCGTGGGAAGGAGAAAACGCCATAGAAAAAGCGTTTGATGTTCATAACAAAATAAAAGAACTGCCATTTATGCAGGAAAGTTCCGAATATTATCCGACCCCTTCTCTCAATCTGGCTATTATTGAGGGGGGAGACGTATATAATAAAGTTCCCGGTAAATGTATGCTGAAGTATGACATCAGGTACTTGCCGGACCAGACAAAAGACAGGGTTGTGCAAGAGATTGAAGAGGCGGTTGAAGGTCCTGTGTTTGTTTCCATGTTCAGTAAGCCGGTCAGAACCGACATCAATGATTACTATGTTCAAAAAATCAAGACGGCCCTGGAGGAGCATACCGGAACGGAAGCGGTCTTCTTCGGCCAGCACGGATCAGCAGATACTCAATTCTACGCACAACAGGGAATCCCTGCAATCGAATTCGGCCCTGTAGGAGAAAACTGGCATGGAAATAAGGAGAATGTAGAGATTGATTCTCTTTATTTATATCAGAAAATGCTTGTTGATTTTGCGCAGGAGATTTGAAGATAAGATAAGTTTGTTAATTAGTTTTCCTGAATCTATAAAAGGCAGCTTAGGCTGACGAGTTCTATTTTGAAGTACCAACTTCTAATTAACAAACGAATTGGTTGAGTTATCCACAGCAAATAATGCATAAAAAATCGGTCAGTGGCTGATGCCGCTGACCGATTTTTTATGCAGAACACTTCATCGAATTGTCTAAGAAGGGTTGGGTATCCTATATATGTTCCTATTTTACAAGTTAACCAAAACAATAAACTAAAAGGAGAAAACGATAATGGAATTATATGAAAAGTGGGATATTGTTGAAGTGAAATTAAAATGCTTAAAATTGCTCAGTTTTTTGGAATATGATGAAGTTTACACAAAAAAACACGCAACTAAAGAATTAAGAACAATTATTCATTTACTGGACATAATGGATCAGGAGTTGTAAAAAAGGAGGAATCGATGCCATCAAAATAGTATCTGTCCGTAAAGACACTTATTCCGAGTGAATAAGTGGACTTAAAGCTACTGCTTTCCGGTGCTGTTTTTCGAATTATCTCTCTATTTCAAATCGTATTGCACAGGAGTATGAAAACCCCTATAATCATTTTGGGAATCGAAATATCTAGGGGAGGAAGCGCTAATTTATGCCTAAATCTTTATGGCTTTTAATCGCTGGTATGATGGTCAATGTCACGGCAGCGTCCTTTTTATGGCCGCTCAATACAATATACATTAGCTCGCACCTTGGCAAGTCGCTATCAGTTGCAGGACTTGTACTGATGTTGAATGCTGGTGCCAGTGTCATTGGAAATCTTTTTGGAGGAAGTCTTTTTGACAAAATTGGCGGATACCGTTCCATTTTAACGGGAATTATTATTACGCTACTGGCCTTGACAGGTATGAATTTTTACCATGGCTGGCCACATTATGTAATCTTTCTTGCTATTGTTGGATTTGGTTCCGGCATCGTGTTTCCTTCTGTGTATGCCATGGCCGGTTCTGTTTGGCCAGAAGGCGGAAGGAAAGCATTCAATGCCATCTATGTCGCACAGAATGTCGGTGTCGCGGTAGGTGCGGCGCTTGGAGGATTAGTCGCTTCTTACTCTTTCCAATATATCTTTCTTGCAAACTTGATCATGTATGTCATCTTCTTTTTAATTGCCTTTTTCGGATACAAGAATATCTCTGTCAATACCGGCAAGCAAACTTCATTGCTTAACGAAGGTGCTTTTATAAAAAATAAATCAAAATTCACTGCGCTTATCTTAATTTGTGCTGCTTATATTCTATGCTGGATCGGTTATGTCCAATGGCAGTCAACAATTGCAAGCTACACTCAGGAGATCAATATCAGCTTGAAGCAGTACAGCTTGCTATGGACGATAAACGGTGCCTTGATTGTGTTAGCGCAGCCATTGCTTTCCAAACTTATCCGCCGTTTTGAAAATAACCTTAAGATGCAGATCCAGATCGGGATTGTGATTTTCATGATTTCATTCGGGGTAGCCGGTACCGCTGATGTTTTTCAAATGTTTGCAATTGCGATGATCATTATGACACTTGGTGAGATGCTGGTATGGCCGGCAGTTCCTACAATCGCAAATGACCTTGCGCCTAAAGGGCGGGAAGGATTTTACCAGGGAATCGTTAACAGTACAGCGACAGGCGGAAGGATGATCGGTCCTTTATTGGGGGGTATCATCGTCGACGGATTCGGAATTTCTACAATGTTTACGGCTCTGATTGGATTGTTTGCTGTAGCTATCATCTTTACTGCTGTGTATGACAGGTCACTGAAGAAAAAAGAGTCTGTATCAGTTTCAATCTCTTAATCTTGAAGACTATCCTTTTAGAAGGTTAGTCTTTTTTGTTTACTGAGCAATTGCAGGGCGGGTAATTGCTCAGTTGATGTAATAAGAACTAAATCAATGATTACAGTCATTATGAATGACCAGGTTCCTTATACAAATCTTCTTTTATTGGAATAAAATATTTCAAAATTTAGGCTTGCAACGCAGTATATTTTTGCATAGAATAGTGAATACAATAGTTGTAATATATTTCAACGTTGATAAGGAATAGTAGTGATGAGGGTCCGCATTAGAGAGTTGACGGTCGGTGCAAGTCAACCGGAAATCATCATGAACTCGCCTTTGAGTTGCAGGCGTGAACTAAAGTAAGGCCTGCCGTTTTCCGCGTTAAGGATGGAATCAAGTGAGTGCGTGTACACTAATCTGGGTGGTACCGCGGGAGATTATCAAAGACCTCTCGTCCCAATTATTATTTATTAATAATTGGGGCGGGAGTTTTTTTGTTTTTTACAAAAGCTTTTACTAAGAAAAAGGAGGTTCCGACAATGAGCTTTAACCACAAAGACATCGAACAAAAGTGGCAGCATTATTGGGAAGAACAAAAAACATTCAAAACAGAAACTGAAAAGGATAAACCGAAGTTCTATGCACTGGATATGTTTCCGTATCCATCAGGTGCCGGCCTCCACGTAGGGCACCCGGAAGGATACACGGCAACAGATATTCTTTCCCGCATGAAGAGAATGCAGGGATACAACGTCCTTCATCCGATGGGCTGGGATGCATTCGGCCTGCCGGCAGAGCAATATGCGCTTGATACTGGTAACGACCCGGCTGAATTCACGGAGAAGAACATCAACACATTCCGCCGCCAGATCAAGGCTCTTGGATTCTCTTATGATTGGGACCGCGAAGTCAATACGACGGATCCTCACTACTATAAATGGACGCAATGGATTTTTACAAAGCTTTATGAAAAAGACCTTGCTTACGTGGATGAAGTAGCGGTGAACTGGTGCCCTGCACTTGGAACGGTTCTCGCAAACGAAGAAGTAATCGATGGTAAAAGTGAGCGCGGCGGGCATCCGGTAGAACGCCGTCCGATGAGACAGTGGATGCTGAAAATCACGGCATATGCAGACCGCCTTCTTGAAGATCTTGAAGAGGTTGACTGGCCGGAAAGCATCAAAGACATGCAGCGAAACTGGATTGGCCGTTCTGAAGGAGCGGAAGTTAATTTTGCCATTGAAGGCACTGATAAGAAATTCACTGCCTTCACAACCCGCCCGGATACTCTTTTCGGCGCAACATATGCGGTATTGGCTCCTGAGCACCCACTTGTAGATGAAATCACAACAGGTGAACAGAAGGATGCGGTTTCTGCTTATATCGATAAAGTCAAAGCAAAAAGCGACCTTGAACGCACAGACCTTGCAAAAGATAAATCAGGTGTCTTCACTGGTGCCTATGCGATCAACCCGATCAACGGCGAGAAAATGCCGATCTGGATTGCAGACTATGTATTGATGAGCTATGGAACAGGTGCAATCATGGCGGTTCCGGCACATGATGAAAGAGATTATGAATTTGCGAAAAAATTTGAGCTTCCTATCAAAGAAGTCGTAGCCGGCGGCAATGTGGACGAAGAAGCGTACACAGGCGACGGTGAGCATGTAAACTCCGATTTCCTTAATGGTCTCGGAAAAGAAGAAGGAATCACAAAAGCAATCGAGTGGCTTGAAAAAGAAGGTGTCGGCGAGAAGAAAACGACTTACCGCTTAAGAGATTGGCTGTTCAGCCGCCAGCGTTACTGGGGCGAGCCAATTCCGGTCATCCATTGGGAGGATGGCACGACAACGACAGTTCCTGTTGAAGATCTGCCTCTCACACTTCCAAAGACGACGGAAATCAAACCTTCAGGAACAGGTGAATCTCCGCTTGCCAATATCAGCGAGTGGGTGAATGTCACAGACCCTGTAACAGGGAAAAAAGGACGCCGTGAAACGAATACGATGCCGCAATGGGCAGGAAGCTGCTGGTACTACCTTCGCTACATCGATCCTCATAACGATGAGGAGCTTGCAAGCGAGGAAAACCTTAATCATTGGCTTCCGGTCGATATGTATATCGGCGGTGCTGAGCATGCGGTCCTTCATTTGCTGTATGCACGTTTCTGGCACAAGTTCCTTTATGACATTGGTGTAGTTCCAACAAAAGAGCCGTTTCAGAAGCTGTTCAACCAAGGCATGATTCTTGGTGAAAATAATGAGAAGATGAGTAAGTCGAAAGGTAATGTCGTGAATCCGGATGAAATCGTTGCAACACATGGTGCTGATACCCTTCGCATGTATGAAATGTTCATGGGGCCGCTTGAAGCATCTGTTGCCTGGAGCGAGAATGGGCTTGACGGTTCCCGACGATTCCTTGACCGTGTCTGGAGACTTCTTGTCGATGAGAACGGAAATATCAGTGAGAAAGTGAAAGACGAAGAGAACAAAGACCTTGAGAAGAGCTATCACCAGACAGTGAAAAAAATTACCGAAGATTTCGAAGGACTTCGTTTCAACACTGGTATTTCTCAATTGATGGTATTCATCAATGATGCTTATAAAGCAGATGTGCTCCCAAAAGACTATATCGAAGGCTTCGTGAAATTGCTTGCACCGGTCACTCCGCACCTTGCAGAGGAGCTTTGGAGCAAGCTTGGACATGAAGGAACGATTTCTTATGCTGAGTGGCCATCATATGATGAGTCCAAACTTGTCAGCAATGAAATTGAAATCGTATTCCAGGTAAACGGAAAAGTGCGTGCCAAGTTGACGGTACCTCGTGACATCAGTAAAGATGAACTTGAGAAAATCGCCCTTCAGGATGCTAAAGTACAGGAGTTTATCGAAGGCAAGACTGTACGCAAAGTTATCGCCGTTCCAGGAAAACTTGTTAATATCGTAGCAATCTAAATTTTATCCGGCCGGTGCCTCGATGGCGCCGGTCTTCTTATTTTTCCCGTGCATAGAGCTCTGATATAATGTAAAAATAAGAGTGAAAGGTGGTTACATAATGGAATATAAAACAATAACGACTGACGAATTGAAAAAAATGCTTGAACAGGGAGCAACCCCTGACATGGTCGATGTCCGCGAAGACGAAGAAGTGGAAGAAGGCATGATCCCGCAGGCGAGACATATCAAAATGGGTGATATTCCTGAATCCCTTGATCAGTTTGACAAAGAAAAAGAATACATCCTGATCTGCCGTTCCGGCAACCGCAGCGGCAAAGTCAGCCAATTCATGCATGAGCGCGGCTACAAAGTCATCAACATGGAAGGCGGCATGCTGGAGTGGGAAGGCGAAACACAGCCGAAGGATAAATGTATTTAAGTTAGTGTGAAGCACGCTTTGGGCGTGCTTTTATGTGCATTGAATTGATTTATCGCTTTAAAGCACTAAGAGGGACTGTCCCTCTTAGTGCTTTAAAGCGATAAAGTAGTCGGATTTTCATGAAATTTACTGTATCCTAAGTGCTTTTTACAAACCTGAATTGGTAAGTTGTGTTGATATGTAAGATTTGGTTCATTAGAAGGTTGTCGGTATGCCCCCTCCTACTGCTCTCTATATTGTGCCAACATACGTTTTGTCAGGCAGAAATTAACTAAAAGGATTATATATAACAATGGATAGATGGGAGCTGAATACCAAAGCTTCCACTGTTCATGGTGAAATGAGCCGGTGATAACCAATACCCACTCAAACAGGAGGGCAAAGGCTGACCAGGCTGAGATGTATATTATTTTAATTGAAAGGGCTCTATTAAGAGGAAAAAAGTTAAGGAAGAGAATATTCACCTGTGGATACAAACCAAAAACAATAAATAATGTTTGCGCATCCACACCTTTACCGAAATACCAGTATAATTCATATTTGAATTCTAGAAATATGTCTGTTAGAAGCTGCAATACAAGCGCGAACAGTGAAGTAGCATACATTTCAATTTTTGAAAGTTTTTTTGCTTTAAGAACAACTGCTGTATTCAAAATTAGTATAGAGGATAGCAGGAATAGCATGTTGACCGCCTTAAATGATTTTTGTTCTTAGTATTGAGTTTCATCCCATCCTTTATTCTCTTTATTAACAGCTTGCCATAAGATAAACAGTCCAAATCACAAATTGATTTGGACTGTCCTAAGAGATGATTAATAGGCTTTCGCCCAATACACTAAATGTTCTGCCTCCTTGCCGCAGCAAACACATTCGTTTGAAACATTTTCTCCTTCAAAAGGAATGCAACGTGATGTAGCTCCTGTCTCTTCTTTAATTTTGTCCTCGCAAGCTTGGCTGCCGCACCACATGGCTTTGATAAATCCTTTGTTGGCATCAAGTTTTTCTGAAAACTCCTCAAAGTTCAATGCTACACTCGTTTTTTCTTCGCGGTGATTCAGGGCTTTTTCAAACAGATTGTTTTGCACAGCATCAAGAAGTTCTGCAATCTTGCTTTCTAATTCTTCAAGGCTTACCGTGACTTTTTCACCAGTATCCCGGCGGGCTATGACGACCTGATTGTTCTCGATGTCACGAGGACCAGCGTCCAAGCGAAGTGGAATCCCCTTCATTTCATACTCATTGAATTTCCATCCAGGCTTTTTGTCACTTGCATCAATGCCGACACGGAATGAACCGGCTAAACTTTTTTTGAGGTTGTAAGCAAAGTCGAGAACGCCTTCTTTATGCTGAGCGATTGGCACGATCATCAACTGAGTAGGAGCGGCTTTGGGCGGAATGACCAGCCCTCGGTCATCGCCGTGAACCATGATCATGGCGCCAATGATTCGTGTGGTAAAGCCCCAGGATGTCTGCTGTACATATTGAAGGTTTCCTTCGCGGTCGGAGAATTGGATACCAAATGCTTTGGCGAAACCGTCGCCTAAATGATGTGAAGTACCTGATTGCAAGGCTTTTCCGTCATGCATAAGACTTTCGATTGTATACGTATATTTTGCACCGGCAAATTTTTCTTTCTCTGTCTTCTGCCCTTTGATGACAGGGATAGCAAGGATGTTTTCGCAAAGCTCGGCATAGACCTCAAGCATTTTTACTGTTTCTTCATGGGCTTCTTCATCCGTTTCGTGGCAAGTATGACCTTCCTGCCAGAGAAATTCGAGTGTGCGCAGGAATGGCCTTGTTGTTTTTTCCCACCTGACGACATTGGCCCACTGGTTATACAGCTTTGGCAGGTCACGGTAAGAGTGGATGATGTTTTTGTAATGCTCGCCGAACAGAACTTCTGAAGTCGGGCGTACACAAAGGCGTTCCTGAAGTTCTTCTTCACCGCCATGAGTCACCCAGGCCACTTCAGGAGCAAACCCTTCAATATGGTCTTTCTCCCTTTGAAGCAAGCTTTCCGGTATGAAAAGCGGCATATAGACATTCTCATGTCCAGTCTCTTTTATTCTTTTATCCAATGCATCTTTAATGTTTTCCCATAGTGCGTAGCCATATGGACGGATGATCATCGACCCGCGGACACTTGAGTAATCGATTAACTCGGCTTTTGTTACAACATCTGTATACCATTGGGCAAAATCTTCATCCATGCCAGTGATGCTCTTCACAAATTCTTTTCCCATTCCTTGCACCTCCAATTTTTATAAAAACAAAAAAAGCCCCGCTAAGTTAGGGACCAGAAAACTGGCGGTACCACCCTAATTCAAAGCAAAGCTTTACACTCATATCATGATAACGGCATGACCGCTGCAAGAGCTACAGAACTCAAAGGCAGGTTCGAATGACGGTCAATAGGAGCCTTGCAGCCGGAAGCTCCCTCTCTGTGAAAGACGAAATCAATCTACTGATCCTTCTCAGTGTTTTCAGTTATTTTAAAGTATTATATTTTCCCAGTTGGAAAATGTCAATTTAAAATTTTCGGCTTTTTCGGTGCCTGGTATAAATTCTGGATTTTGTACCAGGCACCTATGATGACTGAAAATTAGACAAAGTGTCTAGAATGCTAATAGAATAAGAAGTAAAGGAGACGACTCATGATTCAGGTAAAAGTATTTGATTATGAGCATGAAAAAGATTTAGAGAAGGATATGAACAAATTTCTGAAAACAGTCGATGAAGGCAATATTGTTGATATCAAGTACCATGTGGCCGCGATGCCGGAAGAGGAGGATGAGCAGATCTACTGTTTTTCCGCGATGGTGGTGTATAAAAAGTGAATGGAGGGGCGGTTATCACTTTACTGCTTTAAAGCGCTAAGAGGGACAGTCCCTTATTGCGCTTTAAAGCAGTAAAGTGTATTCCAGAACAAAAAAACCCGCTTCAGCCAATAATGGCTCGAAGCGGGTTTTAAATTACTGTCCCAAAGCATTCAACGCAGCATTTACTCCTGCGAGCCTCCCGGTCACCAGGGCAGACGTGATGTTATAGCCGCCTGTATACCCGTGAATGTCGAGAACTTCGCCGCAGAAGAACAACCCTTCCATTTTTTTCGAAGCCATGGTTTTGGGCTGGATTTCCTTTACTGAAACTCCGCCCCCGGTAACAAAGGCTTTCTCGATGGAGAGGGTGCCGTTGACGGTGAACCGGAAACTTTTTACCAGACGGGCAAACTCCCTGATTTTATCTCCGGGAATCGTCACTCCCGGCTGTGCAGGGTCGATCTCGGCACGCTCAAGCAGAAACAGCAGATATCTTTCGGGAACCAATCCTTTTAGAATGTTTTTGACTGCTTTTTTCTCTTCTTCTTTTTTGATGAGAGAATTGAGCTCTTGAAACAGCATTTCTTCATTTTTGTCAGGGATGCTGTCGATATTCATGGTCACATGGTCCAGTTTCCACTTTTTCATCGCTTTGACGACATATTGGCTGCAACGCAGCACGGCCGGCCCTGAAATGCCAAGATGGGTGAAGATCATGTCCATTTTGTGGGTGATCAACGGCTTGCCTTTTGGATTCAGGACACTAAGCTCTATATCCCTTAAAGAAAGTCCTTGAAGCTCCTTTTCTTTAATGAATGGTTCATCCGAAGTCAATGGAACTTCTGTGGGGAACAGATTTGTTATCGTGTGGCCAGCTTCTTCGGCCCATGCGTACCCGTCGCCTGTTGAACCAGTATGGGGCACGGATTTTCCGCCGACTGCGATAATGACCGACTTGGCTGCAATTTCCTCACCCGATTCAAGGGTGACCCCGGCAGTTTGTCCATTTACATAGTTCACTTTCCTGACAGGACAATTCTTGCGGACATCAACCTTCAATTCGCTCATTCTATTTAGAAGGGCATCCACGACTGACTGTGCCTTATTGGAGACAGGGAACATCCGCCCGTGGTCTTCTTCCTTCAGGGCTATCCCAAGATTTTCAAAAAAAGCGATAATATCTTCATTATTGAAGACGGAAAATGCGCTGTAGAGAAAACGGCCGTTTCCGGGGATATGCTTGATAATTTCTTCGATCGGCAGACGGTTGGTCACGTTACAGCGGCCGCCGCCTGAGATGGCAAGTTTTCTTCCGAGTTTGCTGCCTTTATCGATAAGGAGTACCTTGCCGCCGTTTTCCCCGGCTGCGATGGACGCCATCAACCCTGAGGGACCGCCTCCGATTACGATTACATCATATTTTTTCATATTTACACCAACTTTCAAGCTTTCATCGCTAATTTTAATGTTATTTGCCATAGATTACAATCTTTCCGCCAATAGCTTTCTAGTTGTGTTTCAGAGGTCTGGGTAGTAAACTACCTATAGTGTGAAATTAGATGTTTTTGAAAGGGATTTTTTATGTCATCGACTTTAATTAGAGGTACGTTTATATTAACGCTCGGCGTATTTATTTCAAAATTTCTCGGCCTTTTTTTTGTTATACCGTTTTACGCTTTACTTGGCGATGAAGTTGAAGCGACTTCCTTGTATTCTTATGGATATGTCCCTTACACGATTTTTTTGACGATTGCGACGGCGGGTGTTCCCCTTGCAGTGTCAAAGTTCATTTCTAAATATAATTCGCTGCAGGAGTACAGTGTCGGCAGGAAATTGTTCAAGTCCGGCCTTGTCCTGATGACCCTTACCGGTGTCGTTTCATTTCTGATTATGTATGCCTTTGCCCCGTTCTTTGCAAAAATAACGATTCCAAATGATGAACAGGTTATCACGGTTGAGCAGGTTACGACGGTCATCAGAGCTGTCAGCTTTGCTTTGATCATCATCCCGTTCATGAGTTTGATCAGGGGATTTTTCCAGGGGCATAACTCAATGGGACCGACGGCGGTTTCCCAGGTTATCGAGCAAATTGTCCGTATCGTCTTCTTGCTTGTCGGTGTGTATGTCGTCCTGTATGTCATTAAAGGCGAAATGACGACCGCCATCAGTGTGGCCACTTTCGGAGCGTTTGTCGGAGGGGTTGCGAGTCTTGCCTCCTTGATTTGGTACTGGTTCAAAAGGAAGCCTCACTTTGACAAGATGCTGGAAGGGGATAAAGGAACCGTTGATATTTCTTTGGTGGAAATCTATAAAGAAATCATTGCTTATTCGATTCCTTTTATCTTTGTCGGCATTGCGAATCCGCTGTTTCAGCTCGTCGATCAGGTGACGTTCAACAGAGCGATGGGGGCAATCGGCAATGCCGATATTGCCGATACAGCATTTGGTGTCCTGAACTTCGCATCGCATAAACTGGTCATCATTCCGGTTTCACTTGCGACAGCCTTTTCAATGTCTCTGCTTCCTTTGATTACTTCAGCGTACACGCAGAATGAATACGGAAAGATGAACCGCCAGCTGGATCAGACATTCCAGATCCTGCTGTTTTTAACCATTCCGGCAGCTTTGGGGATTTCCCTATTGGCAGAACCGACTTATACATTGTTCTACAGCCACAGTGACCTGGGGACAGAAGTGTTGAGAACGTATGCACCTGTTGCGATCTTGTTTGCTTTATTTGCTGTCACAGCAGCGATCCTGCAGGGAATCGATAAACAGAAATATACCATTCTCAGCCTGCTTGTCGGCTTGCTGATAAAACTTGCCCTGAACATTCCATTGATCAAACTGATGGAAACTCAAGGTGCAATTCTTGCCACAACACTGGGATATCTGGCTGCAACCGCCATCAACCTTGTTGTCATAAAAGTTTACGGAAACTACCGGTACAATACAGTGGCCAGAAGAACCTTATTGATCTTAATGTTCAACGTTGTAATGGGTGTCGCAGTCATCATTCTATACGGAATCCTGGCTCGATTCCTGGATCCGGCAGCCCAGATGCAGGCTATTGCCCTTGTTGCTATTTGCGGGCTGGCCGGAGCTGGTATTTATTTCTACTTAAGCTTCAGGTCAAGGCTTGCTGATAGATTGTTTGGTGAACGGGCCGCCAAGGTCAGAAGAAAGTTAAAGCTTGGACAGTAGTAATTCTATAAGGCTGTTTTCTGAAAGAGCCTTTATAAAATTTGCTATTCCAGGTAAAAAATAAAGAGGCGGTCTGTGTAGCCGCCTCTTCATTTTTTTGTTTTTTAAAAAGGGGAGTTAACTAGTAGCCCAACTGTCTTTGAATTCTCTCTACTTGTCTCTCCAAACGGTCTATACGGCGGTCCAATCGCTGATATTGTCTTTCAAGACGGTCCAGCCTTGTTTCAAAATTGCCGTATCCGCCTCCATAGCCCCCATCATAACCCGGTGTTTGCGGGAATCCGGGGAGAGGCAGAAAGAGGCCGCCCTGGCCTTGTTGTCGATGATACATAAGTGCACACCTCGCATTATTTTTATATTCACTACAGCCTATGCTTCATTTTAATTAGCGTATAGGCAATCACCTACAGGACAGGAAGTGAACTGAAATGAGATTAGATAAATTGTTATCGAATATGGGATACGGAAGCAGAAAAGAAGTGAAGAAGCATTTGAAAGGCGGAGGTACGCTTGTGAATGGGGAGGTCGTAAAGGACCCGAAGTTTCATATTGATCCTGACAAAGATATGGTTACCGTTCATGGAGAGGAAGTCGTTTATAAAGAATTCGTCTATTTGATGATGAACAAACCGCCGGGAGTCCTGTCTGCCACCGAGGATACGGAAGGGGAAACGGTCATCGATCTGCTTGAAATGGAGGATCAAATTTTCAATCCGTTTCCGGTAGGGAGACTGGATAAGGATACAGAAGGACTGCTGCTGATCACGAATGACGGGCAGCTCTCACATCAACTGCTTTCGCCGAAAAAACACGTCCCGAAAACGTATTTCGCCATCATAGATGGAGAGGTCACAGAAGAAGATGTCAGCGCTTTTGCTGAAGGAGTCGTTTTGGATGACGGCTATAAAACAAAGCCCGGAGACTTGGAGATCATCTCATCCGGTATAAGATCGGAGATTCAACTGACGATTACCGAAGGAAAGTTCCATCAGGTGAAAAGAATGTTTGAATCAGTTGAGAAGCGGGTGACTTATCTTAAAAGAATGACAATGGGGCCTCTCCCGCTGGATGAAACGCTTGAGCTTGGAGAATACAGGGAGCTGACGGATGAAGAGGTTGAGGAGTTAAGAAACTATAAAGTGGAGAACTAAGAAAAGAGCTGATGCCCGGGGCGTCAGCTCTTTTTTGCTTTTTATGCTGTTGAAGATTAACATTCACTTTAGTGTTCGTTGACTATGTAGCTAGGAGGTCATTTTAACCTTCTTTTCCGTCGTTGTCCATTGGCCTCTGCAAGGACTTTCTACCAGGTCATTGTAGGCCAATACATTCAGATCTCTTTGAATGGTGCGCGGAGTAATGCAGAACTCATCTACCAGGTCCTGTGTTGAGACAGTTCCATTCTTTTTAATGTAAATGTAGATTGATTTGATTCGAGTCAGCATTCGATTTGTTGAAGGTTTCAAAAAACCACTCCCTCATCTTTTTTCCCAAAGGCCAGCCTGAATATCAGCTTTAAGAGTTTTTCTCATCAAGGAATTTTATCCGTTTGAGACAGCTCCTTTTCATTTGGTTTTTCATAGATGCCGGAACACTTATATTGTACCCTTCTTCAATGGCTTTTTCTAGAAAAATGTCCAAATTTACAAAAAATTTAAATTCCATTGAGCTCATTGATACTAGTATTATATGTAATATATTGAAAAAAATTAAAACTTTTTTTTCGATAATCCGTATCTACCTTTAAGGAGGGGAATTCATGAACACCTTAAATGTCTCAATCAAGCAGGGCGGATATGAAACAGGGAGTGCCTTAATACAGGATATTTCCTTTTCGATCCATCCTGGGAGAATTCTCGGGATGATTGGATCAAATGGAGCGGGGAAGACTACGACAATCAAAGGAATGATGGGGCTCTTGCCGTTTATGGAGGGGGAATCTGGTATAGCAGATAATGTCTCTTATTCTTACATTCCTGAGAGGCCCGTTTATTATGATGAACTTACACTTTGGGAACATATAGAGTTTGTCGGCAGTGTAGAAAATATTCCTCATACGGTCTATAAAAGAAAAGGGGAAGAGCTTTTGAAGAAATACCGGCTGATTGAACACGCCCATCAGTTTCCTTCCACCTTTTCAAAAGGGATGCAGCAAAAAGGAATGATTGTCCTTGCTCTTCTTACAGAGCCGGAACTCTTGATCATTGATGAACCGTTCATCGGGCTGGACCCGAATGCAACGAAATTAATGCTGCGGTCTTTAGAAGAAGAGAGGGAAAGAGGCGGAGGGATCTTAATGTGTACCCATGTATTGGACACTGCCCAGAGGATCTGCGATGAGTTTGTCGTTATTGACCGGGGGAGTGTGCTTGCTTCTGGCAGTCTGGACCAGGTCTTGAAGGAATGCGGAGCGGAAGGCGGAAGCCTGTATGATTGCATCCCTGAAGAAGAGAGGGAAAACATTGACTAGCTTTGGCCTGTTTTTAGCGAGGTACCGCAATAATATCCTTTATCAATATAATGTAATCAAATCGGTAGCTGACTGGACTGTCATGCTTTATATCATCATTCCCGCAATGGTAATTGGGACACTGATATACCGTTCATGGTGGCAGGAGATCCCTGCTTGGGCGGAAAGGCTGCCGTTTCAGTTGTTTTTCTTCCTAGCGTTTTTATTTATCCTAAGCGGCTATTTCCGGACCTTTGTGTTGGAAGCCGACCAGGTTTTCCTTGTAAAGCATAAGAAAATCTTCCTGGCCCTGAAGAGGTGGGGAATAGTAAGCTCTTATTTCTCTATGACCATAATGACAGTTTGTATAGGTGTCTTTCTGGCGCCTTTTTGGCTGAAACATTTTGAAATCAGCATGGAAGCTTTTGGTGTGTTTCTATTATTCTTCTTTTGTTCGAAAGTAAGCCATACTGCTGTCAAAGGGACAATCGTGGGATTAGAGAAGAGCTGGAGCAAAACAGTATTTTCATTTTCGGCCATTTTCTTGCAGTTGGTGCTGTGGGCAGGTACCTACCGGTTGGTTGAAGGAGAATCCTATTTGCCGTTGGCAGCGGCCAGCATCTTATTAATCGGGCTTACGTTCATGATTAATGGCAGGCGGATACGAAGTAAGAAGTCGATTGCCTCCGATTTGCAGATTGAAAGAAGCTTGAAAGTGAAATGGATTTCCCTCATTTTCCAACTATCTTATCATGTTGAAAATGACAGCATAAAACCGCCGAGACAGAAACCAAGAATATTCAGGAAATCCCAGACGATCTTCAAGAACAGGACGGCGTACTTTGGGTTTTTAGAATTTTTCATCAAAGTCATGATGAGAAATTTCTCTTACAGTGGAACCTACCTTCAATCCCTTGGTGCACTCTCATTCTCTCAACTTGTACTGCCGCCCCTCTGGCTGAAGCTGGGTGCCGCATCGTTGATCGCTTTATCAATTCTGGCATGGAATGACTGGGCTTGGAATAAGCTCATCGCAATGCACCCAATTGGAAACAAATACAAGAACCAGTTGGAATTAATGAGGGCCAAAAACACAACAAAGACAGCTGCGTTCATCCCATTCCTGCTCATCCTGTTATTTTCTTTGCTGCGCTACTTCAGTGTACTATAATAGCGCTTTACCCCTTTAAAGCGCTAAGAGGGACAGTCCCTTATCGTGCTTTAAAGGGGTAAAGCGCCAGTCGCAAAGGTTTGCATGAGGCGGGATAATGTTTAGAATAGGGAGTAGTTACACCATTTAGGAAAAGGAGACTCATATATGAACATTAATTGGATGGATGAAGTAGAAAAACGAAAAGATGATTTGTTAAAGGATTTGCAGCAGTTCCTACAGATCAAGAGTATCCTTGACGAGGAAAATACGACAGAAGAGGCTCCGCTTGGTGAGGGAGTCAAAGAAGCACTTACATATTTATTGAAGCTTGGCGAGAAAGACGGGTTTTCGGCGAAGAATGTGGACCATCTTGCAGGCCACCTGGAATTCGGCCAGGGAGATGAATTGCTTGGCGTTCTCTGTCACGTAGACGTCGTTCCCGAGGGAGACGGCTGGAGTGTCGATCCTTTCGGCGGAGAAATCAAAGACGGCAAGATTTTTGCCAGAGGAGCGATTGATGACAAAGGCCCGACGATTGCAGCCTATTATGCCATGAAAATCGTTAAAGAACTGGGCATACCGCTTGGCAAGCGAGTCAGAATGATCATCGGAACGGATGAAGAAAGTGACTGGAGATGTGTAGAACACTATTTCAATGTCGAAGAAATGCCGACCATGGGCTTTGCTCCGGATGCAGACTTCCCGATTATATATGCCGAAAAAGGGATTGCCGATTATGATTTGGTAACAGGAACAAACCCAGATAAAAAACTGGATTCAGATATCGAAGTCCTGAGTTTTGAAGCAGGAAGAAGATACAATATGGTCCCTGACTTCGCACAGGCCAAACTGGCTGTTTCAACGGACAACTCCCGGTTTGTTCAGCAATATGATTCATTCCTTGATTCCCAGCAGCTAACAGGCAAGTATTATATCGAGAATGGAGACTTTATCCTTGAACTTGAAGGAGTTTCTGCTCATGGGATGGAACCGAATAATGGAAGGAATGCTGGATTGCTGCTCGCCAATTTTTTGAGCGAAGCGGACATTGATCCATCATCTAAGGATTATTTTACTTTTATCAATAACTATTTCTATGAGGATTCAAGAGGAAAAAATCTTGGAATTAATTATGAGGATGATATCACAGGACCTTTGACAATTAATGTCGGAAAGATCCGCTATCATTATCAAAACGGAGGCTCTATCGGATTGAATATGAGATACCCGGTAACATTCCAGCTTGAGGATGCGAAAAGCAAACTGGAGAACCTGGTACAAGGACATAACTTATCCATCGAGAATTTCTCTGATTCCAAGCCTCACCATGTATCAAAAGATCATGTTCTGGTAAAAACCCTGCAAAAGGTTTACGAAGAGCAAACGGGTGATAAAGGGGAACTATTAAGCATCGGCGGCGGAACCTATGCCCGTTCATTGGAGTCAGGTGTCGCATTTGGAGCGTTGTTTCCTGGAAGAGCAGATGTAGCGCACCAAAAGGATGAGTACATGTTCGTCGAAGACCTGTTAAAAGCAACGGCTATCTATGCACAGGCAATAGCAGAGCTTGCACAGGAATAGTTTTTGGAAAGGGAGAGAAGAAATTGGATAACGTGATACTGAATGGACAGATCATTGACAGAGACAAAGCGAAAGTGGACATTGAAGACCGGGGATATCAATTCGGAGACGGAATTTATGAAGTGATCAGAGTATACAATGGCAAGCTTTTTACCGTTGATGAACACCTTGAAAGGCTGTATCAAAGCGCTGAAAAAATCAGTATGGCCATCTCTTACACGCTTGAGGAGCTTAAGGGTCTATTCACTTCTTTAGTCCAAAGAAACAACATAAAAGACGGAATCGTCTATTTGCAATTCACACGCGGAGTGGCTGCCAGACAGCATCACTTTCCGGACCAAAGTGTGAATCCGGCTTTCTCGGCTTACACAAAAAAGATGGAACGGCCTAAAGAAAAGCTGGAAAATGGTGTTCAGGCAAAGCTGGTTGAAGATGTCCGATGGCTGCGATGCGACATTAAAAGCCTGAATCTTCTCGGCAACATCATGGCCAAACAGGAAGCTGCCGAAGCAGGATGCTTTGAAGCCATTTTGCACAGAGGAGACACCATCATGGAGGGATCATCTTCCAACATGTTCATCGTCAAAGATGGAGCCGTTAAAACACATCCAGCAACCAACCTGATCCTGAACGGCATCACCCGCAGAGTCATTTTGGAAATTTGTAAGGAACAGGGTATCACAGTAAAAGAAGAAGAATTCACCATTGAAGAGCTGCTGGCTGCAGACGAAATCTTCCTTGCCAGCACCACGTCAGAAGTCATGCCGATCGTTAAAATAGGCAACGAGTTTTCATTAGAATCACCTGGTGAAATCACCAAGAAACTCCAATCTCAATTTGAAGCTAAAATTGTGGAGCAGTGCGGATAACCCTCCTGCTGCGGAGGCGAAGAACAGTCTATGATAATAGGCTGTTCTTTTTTTAGATAGGGTTTACAAAATTGCAGTTGAATTTAATTTCAGTATTCATTAATAATCTGCAAAATTTTCTTTTGGAATTCTACCGCCTCATAAGAAATTTCTTTTCCTTTGGCGTGGATTCCCCAAAAATAATTAAGTATCTTGCCTGGATTCATAAACGGAATAACTGCCAAATTGCCATTTTTTAAGTCCTTATGATTGTTAAAGGTGAAATTATAAACCAGGGACGAAGCATGTCCATCCAAGGTTGCGTTTTTAAGTACTTCTATATTATTGGTCGTGAACAAGACGGGAGCATTGGGTAAGTATAGATCTATAAATTCATTCGTTCGCTTTGAATTATACATAACAAGCTTCTCATCCTTAAGATCTTCAATCGTTACGTAGTCTTTGTAAAAGAGGGGAGAGCGTTTATTAACACAGAGGCAGGCATACCCTGTGTAGAGTAACTTATAGTCTATAAAGTCACTGATGCTTAATGCATCCAACTCATCCTTGCCAAAAGGAGATATGGCCATATCTATATCTCCGTGCATTAACCTGTTCATTGTATCATCTTGGTCGAGCTCTATTATTTCTACTTTTACATTACTGTGTTCCTTATAAAAAAGTAAAAAGGCATCGTATACAATATAGGTAATGGAGGGAGCACAGCCTATCTTAAGAAGTTTTTCCTCCTCCTTGATTGAAATATCCTTATACATTTTTTCAATGCTGGTGATAATCTCGTTGCCGGTGCTTATTATTTTCTTGCCGTCTGAAGTGGGAACAGTACCTTTTCGGGAACGGTAAAAAATGGTGACTTTCAATTCTTTCTCTAATTGCGAAATAGACTGGCTTAAGGCTGAAGGCGATAAGTGTAAGCGCTCTGCAGCTTTAGTAATGGAGCCTTCTTTGCTTACTTCTAAAATATATTTTATTTGCTCAATATTCACTGTAAAAGCAGCCGCCTTCCTTGAAGTTAAGTAATACTTAAGTATTAGTTTAACATCATTAAATTTACTTTAACACCTCCAGAATTTATAATTTTTAGGAGAAGTAAAATATTTGAAATTACGGCTGATATATATATACTCTGGAGGAGATTGTTTGAGAGAGTGTGATTTGCATAGACAAATAGAAGAGACCAGGGATAAATTATTTGAGACTGCAGCCCGATATGGATTGGGAAATGAGAAGACAATTAAAGTAAGTCAAGAGCTTGATATACTATTAAACAACAAACAAAGAAAACAGCTAAAGAAAAGGCCATTTTCTTGTTAAAGGACTACACTTAGGTTCTCCGAGCAGGATTTCCACCAGTAAAGATCTAATATTTACTAGAGCTTGCCATACATGTTTTGAAAGGATGATGAAAATGAGTGAAAAACAGTCAATGCAAGATACAATGCCCATCAAAGAGAGGGCTGTGTCGTTTCTGAAACTAGTAGCTTCGGGAAAAGTCCGGGAGGCCTACATGAGCCACGCAGGTCCTGGATTTATTCATCACAACCCGTATTTTCGGGGAGATGCAGAGTCACTAATGGCAGCGATGGAAGAGAATGCAGAAGAGAATCCAGGGAAAATATTTGAAGTGAAACGAGCGATTGAAGAGGGAGAAACCGTCGCGGTCCACTCGCATGTGAAACAACATCCAGAGGACATAGGTGCAGTGGTTGTCCATATCTTCCGCTTCGCTGATGACCGAATTGTTGAATTATGGGATGTGGGGCAGCCCATTCCAGAAGACAGTCCCAATGAGAATGGAATTTTCTAAGGCCCGTATATTCAAATGCAGAGGCTGAACTCGACGAGTCTGTAGCACAATCTATACTTTCATTAATAAAAAAAAGAAGTCCCTTCAATCAAATTGGGGGACTTCTTTGTAATCATAATAATTCCTTAGCAAAATACAGTATTTGACCCATAAGTTTCTATTTCCTGTGTCCGTTTTTATCGACATAAATCGATTTCACGATCGTTCGCTCGAAGTTGTGTCCGGCTTTCGTTTTCCCTTTGACGTCGAGAGTGATGGTGTAGATTCCCTCTTCTTTGTAATTGAAAGGCACTTTTCCTTTTGAAGCCATCATCATAAGTGAATCCTTTTTCTTTTTGCCGTCTTTATTGATTTTGACTTTTACCTGGAAGTCTTTAACTTTACTGCCTTTGTTTATTAATTCCAGCGTGGAATCGTCGAAGGTGATTTCATCATTCAGGCCGGAATGGAAGCCGACAGTCATCAAGTAAGCAGCTTTATTTGTTTTTGCTTTGACGGTCCATTCCCCGGATTCAGGTTTTTTTATCTGGAAACTGTGATGGTGTCCGCCTTTGAAAATTCCTTTATCTACATCGTGGATGAAATCTTGATAGATGACTCCGGAAGGACTGATTAATTGCAGTTCCTTCATTTTTTTATCGCTCAGCCAATCTAAATCAACCTTGGCCACATCTTCTTCTACGTGGAAGGATTCCTGGCGTTCTAATTCAAATTGTCCTCCGCGGTGAAGAGTGCTGATATTGACGGGTTCCTGCTCAAGCAGGCCTGATTCAGCGCTTCCCTCCACAGCTGCGAGAGTTGCTTTCAATTGCGGACTTGTTGTTAGGTAAGGCAAGAAATATTGAAAGGTGCCACCTTCACGCACTGTAGAATGATTCCAGCTGCTGACCCGGACCTCCGTGCTGTATGGGAGGCGTGAACTTGCCACCGTGACAGCACCATCATTGGATCCGTAAGAGCTTAAGTAAAGACCGCCCCAGTAAAGTGAGGAACCAAAGCGGCCCCAGCTTGTGCCACCCAATGTGTATATTGGGTTTTTCGGACGGTTCAGGTGAGAATCAATTTGAGGCCGGTAATTTTTCATGTATCCTGTCTGAAGTGAGTAAGTTGCATCGTTTTTACTTCCTAGGATACTCGCAAGCCAGCCGGCCCAGCCGCTGTATGCAAGGTCGGCGAGTTGTGATCCGTAATGAGGTGTCGATAAGGTAATGAGGTTTGAGACATAAGGGTGTGCCCCGTAATGGACCAAAGCGTTTTGAGCATCGATGCCTCCTTTACTATGAGCGATGATAACTATCTTTTTTGGGCCGAAATGGCTGTAGATATCCCGGATTCTATTGTTGATAATTGTACCGTTATCCCACATGTCCTTGTCTGGATGAACATCAATGAATGCAGTCTGGTAGCCGTTATTGTAGGCCGTCTGATACATGTTATTATTTTCCCACCAGGTTTTGGAGGAGCTGTTAATTCCGTGAACAAACACAAGCACCGGTTTATTGGGATCGATGTAACCCGGTGTATCACCAGCATACCATTGGCCTGGAACCCCACCCGGATCATCCTTTCCGCCAATTGTCCCTGCTTGGCTACTGTTAGGAAGAATCAAAAGCGCAACTAGAAACATCAATATCATCCTTTTCATTTTCCCACTCCATTTCCGCA
The DNA here is from genome assembly GCF_053903065.1 of Bacillus sp. AK031. Lineage (NCBI taxonomy): Bacteria > Bacillati > Bacillota > Bacilli > Caryophanales > Bacillaceae > Bacillus > Bacillus sp. AK031. Next base: position 911,244 of record NZ_CP096424.1, read on the forward strand.
GAAATCAGGGGATGTTCTCCCCATTTATCTTATCGGAAAACCACTGGTTCAGAAGCATTTTTCTGAAAATGAGCAGATTGACATGTAGAGGATAGGAAGATGGATGGATGGGATTAGAGTATAGTAAATCGATATCATTCTCACTCTTCATTATGAGAATTGTTTTAGTTGTTATGATAAATTTGATTGTATAAGAAAAAAAATCAAACGAATACTACCTTGTGGGTAAACACTAGAGGATTTTGATTGGGAAAGGATACAGCAATCTTCTACTATCGTTTACATAAAAAATCAGGAGGTATGCGGAATGAAACATAAGAGGTACGGATTGGTGTTAACGCTGTTCATGTTGATCTTCATGTCATTTTCAAATGGAGTCTTTGCAGAAGAAGCACCCGGTATGAAGAAGGATATCGTCGATACCGCTGTTGAAGCAGGAGAATTCAATACACTGGCAGCGGCTTTGAAAAAGGCTGGTTTGGTTGAGACGTTGAAGGGAGAAGGTCCCTTTACGGTATTTGCTCCAACTGATGCAGCGTTTGAAAAGCTGCTGAAGAAATTGGATATCACAGCGGAAGAATTACTGGCAAGAGACGATTTAAAAGAAATTCTCCTATATCATGTTTTACCTGGGAAAGTTTTGTCTGGCGACTTGAAAGAGGGAATGAAGGCTGAGACACTGGCGAAGAAGACAGTTGATATCTCACTTGATCCTGTTCAAGTTAACAATGCAAATGTGGTTAAAGCAGATATAGAAGCGTCAAATGGTGTCATACATGTGATTGATGAAGTTTTATTGCCGTAGGAACTATTTTTTTAAGTAAGGACTAGGCTGAATTCTTATAAGGATTCAGTCTTTTTTTTTGTAGGTGTATTAACTCCTGAAACGAAAAATTTGCCCTTTTAAAGGATTATTAGCATATCTTTCCGTCTAAGAAAGCAAAATAAAATGGTGGACCTCCCATGAAGAAAAATCCGCCGAGAGGTAACAGTGGCAGTGAAATCCAGACAGTCTTCTGGGGTTAAAAATGATAAGGGTGGTGAAAATAATGTCAAAGAAAAAGAATAAAGATCTTCAACATAATAATGCTATGCCAAAAACCGATGTGGAATTTGCTCAAGATGGACTTGAAAAAGTGGCATTAAAGGCTCAAGAAAGAAAAAAGTAATCAATAAATTTAAAACCATGGAGCGGTTTTGAAAATATGCAGCCAAATGGGGGCTTGTTTAACCCAAGGCATTCTTCGCTATGGAGAATGCCTTGGGTTAATATAAGGAGAAGCATGACGAAGGGGACCTCACTGCGAACCACTTACATCTCAACCTTATTTTTGATAGCATGGGAATATAAACAGGTTTTTAAAAGTATAATAGTTTGATAGTTACATAGGAGAACATCCATAAGAAAAGGGGTTATAACATGCTGAAGAAGTTCGCAAGTGATGCATTGGGATTAAGTGATATCGGAAAAATCATCAAGAAAGAGGATTTCGACAAAACATTGTCGGATGATTATGTCCTCCATGAAGATGGGGAAAAAATTCACTTTCTGATCAAATCAAAAACAGATGAATATTGCTTCACAAACAGGGCGCTCATTCATTTGGATGGAGATAAAGCTGCAAGCAGCAAGCGGAATCTCCGCCGTTATGAATATTACCGCCACCAGATCAACAATGTTTCAATCGAGACTGCCGGAACGATCGACCTTGACCTGGAAATCAAATTCACGTTAGGCAGCCTGGCTTTCTCAGTCGATATTGATAAAAAAGAAGGGGAAGCGATAGCCGATTTATACAAATCCCTGCTTGCAATCTCTCACATTCAGGAAGAAGCAAAACGGAAGATCGATTCAGCGGAGAAAAGCTTAACGATTGCCAGAGACCTTATCAATAATAACCGATTTCACGACAACGACATCTCTAATGAGTTTAAAGAAGCAACTACTTTTGCTTTCGACTGGATGAATGACCACTATACGGCGAATACGAAAAAAGACTTCGGAGACATTTTTAATCGTTATATCCAAAATTAAGCAAAACAGCGCCTGCCCCCCCTGATATATATAATCAGAAGGAGGCGCTGCTTTATTAATATATAAGTGTCTAAGTTAACCCTCTGACTTTAGATCTTAAAGGGTCCTTAATAGAACATCCATTTCCTCTTCAGTTACAAACTTCCATTTGATATCTTTAAATAACTCCTTATCAACTGTTTCGAGGAGTTCATCTATTTCGTTATGAGTCAGCTTTGTTGTTTCTTTATTCATGTAGCACTCACCTTACCCTTTCATAGATACTATTCGTAGCTATCCTATATTTTATGAGGGTATTTTTAACCTACTTATAAAATGGTGTTTGATTTCCACTCCAGGTGAGTGACTCCGCGGGGCGGGCGGTGAACTAAAAAGCGGAAGCGGCCGTTCAGCGACGTACAGATTGGAGGGCTTTCGTATGAGATAAAGGAATCACGAAGAGCGAAGCGATTCGATGATGACTTATCGCAAGGAGAAAGACCGAAATCCGCTAGGTGCTGGCCGCTGGAGCTGGATTCGCCTGCGGGGTTACGTTCCGGTGGGTACGTAACCTTGGTCTCACCTGTCCCGCTAATCCCGCAGGAGGTCACTCACCTTCCGTTCCAATCGTCAAAATATGCTTTACTGCAGGAATAAAAGACAATAAAATCGAAATTATTAAAGAGTCTTTATTAATTTACAACCATTTTTTGCAATCAAACTAACTACAGGACGATAATCTCATACACCACTTTTTTCTATGCTAAAACTAGTGTTAATTTTGCCATCAGAAACTTGCTAAATATATTTTCATTAAAAGAAGGATGAAATCAAAATCAGTCCTGTCTATGCAATTTTTGCCGTCTAAGCTGTCCTCATCGAAAACTGATCACATTATTATAAATTATTGAGTTTGTTATTTTCACCCTATTTTTCCGACTGTCAAATAAGAAAGAAGGCGAATGCTTTTTTTAGCCTCCGCCTTGAGATGTTTTATCGTTACTGCTTCTTTTGGCCGCTCTTTATGCGGTTCATTTCAAGTTCTGCCGCATATTCCTCTTGTGACTTCCCTTGTTTTTGACTTTCCGATTGAATCTTTTTGAATTTATTATCATTTAAATTAGGCATGGATACACCTCCTTGTGAACATGGATATTATGTACAAAGAAAGAATTTTTATTCAATCGGAAAAATCCATTGATTGTACATATATTGACGAAAAAAATGATAGATAAACAAATAAGCACCGTGTAAAATAAATATAAAAAATGCAAGACCACCATATTGATCATCCATTTTGGGATGCAGGAGGGAACGGAAAAACTTTATAAATGACTCGTTTTTTTTTGACGCTCCTCTAATTGAGGAGTTTTACAATGACCCTTCAGAATAAAAGAAGTCTAAGTATTCCCAATATTAAAACAAGAGGTTGATGAATGTTGACAATGGATGCGAAAGAATTAAGTGTAAAAGAGCAAACAATCTTTAATCACATCGGAAATAAAATTAAGACGGACGATAGAGAAATCAACATAATTGCAAGATTGGAAGAGCCGCTCATTGTCATTTTAGGAAATGTTCTGAGCCATGAAGAATGTGATGAGTTAATTGAATTGTCTAAAGACCGTGTTCAACGCTCCAAAATAGGCAGTTCAAGAGAGGTCGACCAACTGCGGACAAGCAGCAGTATGTTTTTCGAAGAAGCTGAAAATGATGTTGTGGCAAGGATTGAAAAGAGAATCTCACAAATTATGAATATACCGGTTGAACATGGAGACGGACTTCAGGTACTGAATTATAAAATCGGACAGGAGTATAAGGCCCACTATGATTTCTTCAAGTCTGCAAAAAATCCAAGGATCAGCACCCTGGTTATGTACTTGAATGATGTGGAGCTGGGCGGGGAGACCTTCTTCCCGGAATTGAACTTCTCCGTATCTCCACAAAAAGGAATGGCTGTCTATTTTGAGTACTTCTATGATAACCAAACCCTCAATGACAAGACCTTGCACGGCGGTGCTCCTGTAATAATTGGCGATAAGTGGGCAGCGACACAGTGGATGAGACGTAAGAAAGTAACATAATGAAATGCGGTGAAGGGGGAGCATCCCAAGTGCTCCTCCTTTTCTTATGAATTTATTTTTTGAATTATTAAAAAGTTGAAACTTTTGATCTTGCGGATTCGTATATCAAATAAGAGGTGATGAAGATGGCAGGATTTCTATTTTTGTTACTGTGTCCAATTGTTATTACTCTGATTACCATAGGTATTTCGAAATCAGCAAATCGCCGTTATGCTCAGGGAGGAAGCAGCAATTCTGTCCTTTACTCTGGTGACTACAGCTCCGAAAACTGTGACAGCTTTGGCGGCGGTTTCGGCGGAGATGCCGGAGGTTGTGGAGGAGGAGAATAAGCCTCATCCCCAATCATTCTAATAAGGGGATCTGTGAAATGGAGAAAAACCTGATGTTTGCCTGGGTTGCTTCCTGGTTTGCGCTTGCTGGACAGTTGGCATTTTTTATCGGAGTGGCCCTGTACACAGGAGACTGGCGATATGTCATGTGGAGTTTCATGGTCAGCATGATGGCGGGCGTGCCCAGTATGATTCATACCGGAAGAGAACAGAGAAAATTAAATATGAAAAAAGCAGGTAAAGTTTAATGAGGATTCGGAGTAAGGGGGCGGTTGCTGGTTGATGAGCAGCCGTTTTCTAATTGGAGAAGTTGGCTTAATAAGCTAAATATGACGGTGTCCAAGAAAACGGACGTGCTTTTTCTTTGGATGAACTCATAAATATTAGCATGAGAAAATGTTTCGGGAGAGCGGCAGTTAATTCATCTGAAACTTTATTCTCATTTTTCCGTACATAAACTATAGATCTGGAAAATTATTGAGTGGTTCATGGAAAGTATTAATTATATTTGCATTTTAAAGGGGAGAAGTGTGTGGAGAACGTCATTACGGTAGAAAACTTATCCAAAAGCTTCGGCCAGGTTCAAGCGGTGAAAAATGTTTCATTCGCAGTAAGGAAAGGGGAAATTTTTGGCATTATCGGGCCGAACGGAGCGGGCAAGACGACCACGCTGGAAATGCTCGAGGGTATCAGCAAGCCTGATCAGGGGAGAGTCGATGTGCTTGGACTTGTTCCGAGCAAGCAACTAAGGGAGTTGAACAAGCGAATCGGTGTTCAGTTTCAGGCTACCTCCATTCAAAAGAAGATGAAAGTAAAAGAAGCACTGGATTTGTTTGCTTCTTTCTATAAGGAATCGACCAAAAAAGAGTATTTGATTGACCTGTTGAACCTGGATGAGAAATTGAATGTCCGCTTTGAGGATCTTTCGGGCGGATGGAAGCAGAGAGTGACATTGGCCCTGGCGACCCTGCACAGCCCGGAAATTTTATTTCTTGATGAACCCAGCATGGGACTCGATCCCCATGCGCGCAGAGAAATGTGGTCGTTGATTCAATTGTTAAGAAATCAAGGGTGCACAATCGTTGTCACGACTCATTATATGGAAGAAGCTGAAAAGCTTTGTGACCGTGTTGCCATGATCTACAGCGGAGAACTGAAGGCGCTGGATACGCCTGGCGAGCTGCTGAATAACAGTGCAGCTCAATATATTGCATTTGAAAGTGAACAGCTGGCTGATGATTTGTTGAGTTCTTTTCCTCATGTAGTCCGCATAGACAGAGAAGATAAGCTCATCAAAGTGTTCAGTGAAAATCAGCAGGAAACGGCTTATTTTATTTTTCAGTATTGCCATGAAAATGAGATCACTCTGTCGAACTTCAAGTTTGAAAAAGGCTCTTTAGATGATTTGTTTGTTGAATATTTGGAAAAGGAGAAAACAGAATGGCAGCAATCGCAAAGCTTGCAAGTTTAGAAACCAAAATGTTTTTCAGGGACCGCCTTAGTGTTTTTTGGACATTTTTGTTCCCTGTGGCGATGATTTGGCTGTTCGGATCCATGTTTGTCGGACAAGAGATGGACAGCACGACGTTCGCCGAAATGTTCGTTCCTTCCTGGATTGGCGTTAATATTGTCACCACCTCCTTTTTTACATTGGGGACAGTATTAACAGGCTATCGTGAAACAGGGGTATTAAGGCGCTATCAGTCTACACCTCTACAACCGTGGAAAATCCTTGCTGCCCATACCTTCCAAGGGACCGTTATTTTCACGATATCTGCGGTTCTTTTGATGGTTTTCGGCATGCTGATGTATGATCTGTCCTTCCCGGCTTATATTGGAAGTACTTTACTGGCTTTGCTGATCAGTATTCTGGCATTTTTCCCGTTTGCCTTGTTCATGACATCTCTTGCTAAAAATACGCAAGGGGCAGCAGCAATCAGTTCATTATTCCTGAACCTGATGTTGTTTTTGTCAGGAGCGACCTTTCCTCTCGAACTTATGCCAACGATCCTTCAATATGTAGCAAAGATATTGCCGCTCTACTATGTAATCCAAATGCTGCGAGGCACTTGGAGTGAGGCTCCCATTACCGATTACGGCCTTGAAGCATCAGTCCTGATTGGTATCGCTGTGGTGTCGACTATTCTCGCTTCCCGGTTTTTTCGGTGGAGTGATAAATAAGAATAATTTATCGAAAGGGCGCTGCCGTAAATGCACCGCCCTTTTGTTGTTATTTCAAATCGCGCAAATTCCTGACAAGCTGATAATACAAGGCCGTAGCGGATTGAATTATTAAGAATACAGCCAATGAATAATAGATTTTATAGCCATTTTGATAATGGGTCAACCCCATTATGGAAGAGACCTTCTCCATGGCCATCCCTATCACAGACCAGCCAAATACGTAGAGGATAAAGCCCGCACCCCTTATTTTGAAAACTTCATAGAAGTACACGAAAAAATAAGAGAACGCGGCAAATAGAAAATAACTCAAGAGGTCAAAAAATTCATATCTGTTAGAATCGTTTACTCTATAAAAATCGATCAATCCTCCGCCGATGGTGAAGTCAAATAACGTAGAAACAGAAAATCCCCACACCAAAAACAAAGCGGTTATATTCGTTGGAAGTTTTTTAGGCAATATGAAAAATGCAGAATACGCGGCCGCCAGCATGATCAAAATATAAATCTCATTTTTATCAAAGGCTTCCCATAACATCAACTCTCACTCACCACATTCCTGGTAATCTTACTGATCAGCTTATATGAAAGAGCAGAAGCGAAAATCAATAGCAAATAATACAGTGCATCGAATCCTAAGTTCCATCTCTTATATGTCAGAATATCCAAAGAGGTGGAAGCAAAACTGATTGCAACAAGAGTTATAACTGAAATAATAGAAATCATGATCTTCTTTGACCAAGAATCACTTTTTAGGATGAAGAGCACATATATTAAAACTGTCAGTGGGATGATGATACTTCGATTCAGAAGATAGGCGGTATAGGGCATTCCCTTTTCTGTTAAAGAAATCAAATTCATTTCGTCGATGATAATCCAGGAAAAGTTGATGCTCAAGGTCAAAGTTATGAAATATGTAAATGTATTTTCAACTATTTTTTTCATGCTTGATACTACGGCAAAGATTGAAATGACGAGCCAGGTCAGGAAGAAGAAAACGGTAAAACCCATAATAAGCCCCCAAAGAAATTTTTACTGTTAGTATGACCGTATGGAAGTAGAAAATGCATGATCGCTTGATATGGTTTTTTTAAATAGAGAATAAAAAATAGAAGAATAGCTAAAATAAAGTAGATATGAAACCAAAAGGTGTTATAATATGGTTTATATGAAACCAAAAGGTGTTATATATTTATAGGAGGGCATTTATAATGAATACATTGGAAGATATTAAACAAACAGTTATATTTAAAGCTCCGATTGAAAAAGTTTGGAATACGGTATCAACGTCTGAGGGCATTGCTTCCTGGTTTATGCCGAATGATTTCAAACCTGAGGAAGGGCATGAATTTCATATTCAATCTCCATTCGGACCTTCTCCGTGCAAGGTATTGGAAGTTGAGGAGCCGACTAAGATTTCATTTGCTTGGGATACTGATGGCTGGGTTGTTCATTTTATATTGAGAGATCTTGGAGAAGAGACTGAGTTTACACTAATACACAGCGGCTGGAAGGAACCAGATGATATTTTGCCTAAAGCACGTGAGAAAAGCAGTATTGTAAGAGATAGAATGAATGGCGGATGGGTTGGAATCGTCAACGAGAATCTTAGAAAGGTGCTTGAAGGGTAAGTGGGAGCAGCGAAGCATGATGTATTTCAGGCGATTGCCGAACCGACCCGCCGGGAGATACTGCGGCTTCTGGCTAATGACAATCTTTCCATTGCAGATATCACTTCACATTTCCAGGTAAGCAGAACAGCGATTGCAAAGCACTTACACGTTCTGTCTGAAGCAGAACTGGTAAAAGCCGAAAAGGCCGGAAGGGAAAAAATCTATCATCTTAACCCTGAACCGCTGGGTGAGGTAAAGCAATGGCTTTCTTACTATGAACAATTCTGGAGCAATAGATTATCAATTCTTAAACATGTCGTTGAAAATGAAAATGATTCTGAGACAGAATTGCAATTGCTGAAGGAAGAGGATGGAGACAATAAGAAAAAACTTTAAGGTTCAGGAGCTTTTCGTGCTCTTGAGCTTTTTTGTAGTTTGGAGTTTTACAAGAAAATGCTACCTTACTGCTTATGGTGTGCGTTAAGAAAAATTAAAATAAAAAAGATGCGGATTTCCTCTACAAGAAGGAAGTCCACATCTTACTATACTTTTAGAATCGAAATAAGTCGCTGCTAAGATATCTTTCCCCGGTATCACAAGCGATACAAACAACCACATCATCAGTGGATAGCTTTTTCGCAACCTGGATCGCAGCATAGCAGGCAGCCCCTGATGAAGGACCTACGAGGATCCCTTCTTCACTTGCCATGCGGCGGGCAATATCATAAGCGTCTTCATCTTCAATTTTGTGGATTTCATCATAAACATCCTGATTCAGGATCTCAGGGATGAATCCGGGGCTGGTCCCGACCAGTTTATGCTTTCCTGGCTGGCCGCCTGAAAGGACAGGAGAACCTGCGGGCTCCACGACATGAACCTCTAGGTCCTCGTAATGTTCCCTTAAGACTTCCCCGGTACCTGTGATGGTGCCTCCCGTACCGGCCGTTGCCACAAAAGCTGATAACGGTTTTCCGAGTTCTTTCATAGCTTCGATGATTTCTAAAGCTGTCGTTTTTCGGTGAGCGTTCGGATTCGATTCATTCTCAAACTGCATCGGCATGAAGCTGTTCGGAATTTCATCTGTCAGCTCTTTCGCTTTTTGGATGGCTCCAGGCATTTTCTCATCGCCAGGTGTCAGGACGACTTCCGCACCATAGGCTTTTAACAGGTTGATTCTTTCTTGAGTCATGGTATCCGGCATAACGAGAATCGCCTTATAGCCTCGTGCAGCTGCATTCATCGCAAGGCCGATCCCTGTGTTTCCGCTCGTTGGTTCAATAATAGTGGAACCCGCTTTCAACAACCCGGCATTTTCTGCTTCAATAATCATTTGAAACGCAGCGCGGTCTTTTACACTTTTACTCGGGTTATAGAACTCGAGCTTTACATATACATCCGCTCCGCCTTCAGGGTTGAGGCGGTTTAGTTTTACCAGCGGCGTATCGCCAATTAAATCCGCTATATTATGCACAACTTTCATTATATGATCTCCCTTTCTTTATATAGAAAACGAATAATGTTCCTTTATATTATGTTACTAATTCTAACAAATCTTATCAAATATATCAGTTTTCTTGTATTCCTTGGAGTGTTTAACTTTATAGCCTAAAGGTAAATAAGAATGGCAATAATGAGGATGGAATGATTCTATATTTTTCCTAAGTCAAGTTTGATAAAATAAAAATAATGATAAATCCGGAAAGGCGTGTACTATGAAACGGCATCACTACTTTTATGCAGTCCCGCTTCCGAAAGATACGAAACAGCAAATTGATCAATGGTCTTCTGATACCAGGGCGGCGCTATCTTTTCAGCGCTGGGTTTACCCCCAGGATTTGCATATTACTTTGGCATTTTTGGGTGGCACAGAAGAAGAACCATTGAAACAGGCAACTCAAAGAATCCATAAGGCAACTGATTCTTTCTCACCATTTTCACTGAAAACAAGCAATCTGGGAGTCTTTGGCAGCCCTTCTTCTCCCCGCATTCTTTGGGCAGATGTAAGTTCTTCGCCCTCACTTGTGGAATTGAGGGACATGGTTTATAAAGCATGTCAGCAGGAGGGATATGAGCTTGATAAAAGGCCATTCAATCCTCACATCACCATCGCCCGAAAATGGGCGGGTGAGAATCAGTTCGAAGAGGATATACTAAAGCCTTTTTCCCTATCCACTCCATTGCAATTCGAGGTACAAGAACTGGTACTTTACAGGACACACTTGGACCGGATACCAAAATATGAAGTTGTTGAGCGTTTTCATTTAGGTTAAAGGAAAAAGTCTTCGTATTTTAATCCTTTAGATAAACATATAATGCAAGAGGGGAAATAATATTATGGCACAGTTAATAAAGCTGCAAGATTATGTTTCAAGATATGAGCTGGACACTTATCGGTATCCTTCCCAATTTGTCCGGTTAAAAAAGCAGCAATGGGAAAAATGGAAAGAAAGCTGGGAGCAGGGTGAACTGCTTTCTCATGAAGAAACAGCCGATACCGAAGAAGTAGAAGAGAAAAAGAGTTTCATTTCCAAATTTGGAGGCATCTTTAGGCGCCGTGAAAAAGAAGAGGATTGGACAGAAGCGGAAATGGCTGAGGTTTCCCATGATGAAGAGAGTGACATGAACCTCAGTATTTCTGAACTTCCTTCTACTGAAGAAGAATTGAAACATCTTTTCCTTGATCAGCTGTTTCATTTTCAACTCAGGTGGGCATCCTCTACACTTGTAGAAAAATCTTATGTTGACAAAAGCTATATGTCGGATGAAAGATTGATGTACTTCTTGAAAAGGTTTCCAGATTCTATTTTTCTGCTTTACTTTCCTGTATTCAAGTTCAAAAATGCCCCTATGGAAATGGACATCCTGCTGTTAACCCCGACCGAAATCTGGTGCTTAACTTTTCTGGAGGAAGAGGATGGAGCTGCGTTCATCGGTTCTCAGGATCGATTCTGGATGAAGAAGCTTGGAGACAAGGACACCAAGGTCCTTAATCCTATGATTTCACTTAACCGGATGGAGTCGGTGGTATCTTCGGTTATGAACCACTTCCAAATTGACTTTCCACTCAGGAAAGGAATCATCTGCCGGAATGGATACGTCGATTTCCATGAGGGACCGCAAAACCTTTCTTTATTAGATAAAAGATCACATGAAGGGTGGTTCGAAAAAATGCGTTCTTCCCATACTCCTATCAAGAGTGTTCAGTTAAAGCTGGCTAAAGGACTGCTGGATTTTTGTCAAAGTACCTCTTTCAAACGTTCAGGATGGCAATCTGATTATGAACCAGCTTTAGAGGCAGATCGGGAAGAAGAACAATGAGAACCGTATACATCATCAATATCAATGCGAAAAATGCCTACTCCACTAAGGTGTGGAACCGGCTGAGCAAGCAGCTGGATGTATCTGATGAGGACGTGTTTTACACCCGCTCAGTATCAGAACTTAAGGACATCATTCAACATGCGGTGGAAACCAGCGGTGATGAAAAGCTCTTTATTGTGGGAGTAGGCGGGGACGGGACAATCAGTGCATTGATTAACCATTGTCTCGGTTATGAAAATGTATCGATCGGGTATTTTCCCGCCGGCAGCGGGAATGATTTTGCCAAAGGATTTTCATGGCCAACAAATGCAAGACAAGGTGCTGAAGTGATTCAAATGTATCAGCGCAATGAAATCAGCGAAAAGTTTTATGATTCAGGACAGTATGTGTTGAAAGGGTATCGCAAAGGCTGCTTTGTGAATAGTATGGGAGCAGGGTTTGATGCACAAATCACGAAGAAAGCGAACAATTCCATTATAAAAAAATGGCTCAATAGATTATCAATGGGGAAGTTCATTTACGCCATCCTCGTAGTTTTTGAAGCGTTTACTTATAAACCGTCTTTGGTTGAAGCGGTCATTGATGGGGAAAAGAAAAAATTTGAGCGAACGTGGTTTATGACTATTTCCAATCAGCAATATTATGGAGGAGGAATGAAGATTTCTCCTGGAGCGGACTCGTCTGATGGAATGCTGGATCTTACTGTCGTTCACAGTTTGTCCAGACTGAAGCTCCTGATTGTTTTCTTATCTGTATTTGCCGGGAAACATACCGGATTCAAAGAAGTTGAAACGTATAAAGTAACTGAAGTTAAGCTGAATTCCGTCAACTCGATCCCTGTACAGGCCGATGGCGATTATATAGGGAAAATTGATAAAGGCGGCAATCTACATATCACAGTCCAGCATCATAACTGGAGATCGGCTGAGATGAAGTGCTGAGAGAGAAAATGGGGAGGTGACTCTTTTGTTGATCATTCAAAGAAGATTTTTTGCCTATTTAGACGAAATGAAAACGGTAACCATCCTGCTTCCCCACTCTTACTTCGAGGGCAATTCTTCTGCTTTTTATATAAGAGAAGGCGATAGTGAAAAGCTCCCTCTGAAAACCGTTGAAATGATTCCCTTGCAGGAGCAGAATAAATATATTTGTTCACTCAATTTTTCACCTGAGCTGGGAAAGACGTATTACATTGAAGATTCGCATGGAAACGAAACGGATCTGCAAATTGGTGCAGTCATCAGAACGGATGAGTTCGATGAAGAATATTTTTATGGCGGCAATGATTTAGGGGTTACCCTTGAAAGCGAACGTACAGTATTTAAAGTATGGGCTCCTACAGCAACTGGAGTACTCTTGAAATTGACCGGTCCTGATATGAAATCTCAGGAAAAGCATGAAATGGTGAGAGGCGAAAAAGGGGTATGGACCTTTTCCCTTAACAGAAATGCGGATGGCTTTTTCTATCGGTTTCTGACCTGCATTAATTTAAATTGGCAGGAGGCAGTTGACCCGTATGCTAAGTCAGTCTCCCTCGACAGCAGGTGGGGAGCTGTTGTCGATCTTAAGAGGTGCATTCCTGACATTGAACCGCTTCCTCCATTGGAATCCAAAACAGACAGTATCATTTACGAACTTCATGTAAGGGATTTTTCAATCCATAAGGACAGCGGGATGAAATATAAAGGGAAATACAGCGCTTTTACGGAAAAAGGAACAACGACGCCTGATGGCTTCAGTACCGGTATTGATTACTTGAATGATCTAGGGGTTACTCATGTGGAGCTGCTCCCTGTCAATGACTTTGAAGGGGTGTCAGACCACAACACGGATGGAAGGTATAACTGGGGGTATAATCCTTTATACTTCAATGCACCGGAAGGAAGTTATTCTAGCAGGCCTGAAGATCCTTATTCAAGGATAAAAGAGTTGAAAGCCCTGATCCAATCACTCCATGAAGAAGGAATCAGGGTTATCCTTGATGTTGTGTACAACCATGTCTATATAAAAGAAAATTCTTCCTTTGAGAAAATTGTGCCCGGATACTATTTCCGCCATGACGAGAATGGAATGCCTTCTAATGGGACTGGGGTGGGAAATGATATTGCTTCAGAGAGAAAGATGGCTAGAAAGTTCATCGTCGATTCTGTCCAATACTGGCTGGGTGAGTATAAAGCAGATGGGCTGAGATTCGACTTGATGGGGATTCTTGATATCGAGACCATGAACCTGGTGCAGCAAGAAGCTGAAAAGATTTTGCCAAATGTCTTGATCATCGGTGAGGGCTGGGATCTGAACACCCCGCTTCCTCCAAAAATGAAAGCGAACCTCCGCAATTCAACCAAGATGCCGGATATCAGCCAATTCAATGACAACTTCCGGGATGGAATTAAAGGAAGTACCTTTAATCTGTATGATAGAGGTTTTGCCCTTGGCCACAGCGGCCTTGAAAAAAAGGCGGCTGAAGTACTCACGGGGAGCATCGGTTTGACAAAGGAGGGGAGTCTCTTCCTTCACCCGTCTCAAACCGTCAATTATGTTGAATCACATGATAATCATACGCTATGGGATAAGATTACAGCCTGCTGTTCGGATGAATCTGAGGCAGCGAAAAGGCATGTTCTGGCTACAACGATGGTGCTGGTATCTCAAGGGATCGCTTTTTTGCATGCCGGCCAGGAATTTTTCCGGACGAAACAAGGCGTTGAAAACAGCTATAAGTCTCCTGACGAAATTAATCAACTTGATTGGCATAGAAGAACCTTATATCAGGATAAGGTAAATTATATAAAAGGCCTGATTGCCATCAGGAAGGCTCACGGGGCTTTCCGGTTCAGCACAGCGAAGTTAATCCGCAAACATGTTCAGCCGAATTACAGCCTGCCGGGTATGGTGACGTTGCATTTTGATAATGTAAAAGCTTATGGACCATGGAACGAAATGTTTGTCGTCTTTCATGCAGGTGAAGAGGAAAAGATACTCGACATTCCGGACGGGAATTCCCCTTGGAAAGTCATTTCTGACGGGGAGAAAGCAGGGTTGGAGACTCTGAAGACCCTCACCGGCAATACACTGGCGGCTGCACCTGTCAGCTGCTATATCTGCTGCCGGTAGTTTTAATAGGACTTGACGAAACAGGGCAAGAGACGATAATATTGAAAAAGATGGCTATTGTACTTTGTGCCCAATAGCTGTCTTTTTTATTTTGAAAAGAAATTATTCTACTATAAATGAAGCGAACCAATAGAAGGTGAATATTATTGGAACACTTATTTGATCAAGAATGGGAAATTGTTCCAGCTGGAGGAGCGACAGGGGAAGCCTTTTTTGCCCAATGCCAGGAACAGAAGCTTTTTCTAAAAAGAAATTCTTCTCCTTTTTTAGCTGTATTATCAGCAGAAGGAATTGTCCCTAAACTTGTCTGGACTAAAAGAATAGAAAGCGGCGATGTCATTACAGCCCAACACTGGCTGAATGGCAGGGAGTTGAATCCGGTCGAAATGGAAGAAGAGCGTGCGGCAAAGCTTTTGAAAAAAATCCATTCTTCCAGACCTCTTCTAACAATGCTCGAGAGATTGGGGAAAGAGCGATTTCAGCCGGAACACATGTTGACCGAACTGGAAACCGGTCTTGATTTTGACTTGATTTCGCATCCGAAGGTGAGAGAGGCTTTATTCTTTCTTCAAACTGAACTCGCCAATATCACTCATGACGAGTATGTTGTCTGCCATGGAGATGTAAATCATAACAACTGGCTGCTTTCTGATAACAACCAGCTGTATCTGATCGATTGGGATGGCGCCATGATTGCCGATCCCGCCATTGATATTGGCCTTCTGCTTTATTGGTATATTCCTGAAGAGAATTGGGAAACTTGGCTTTCCCAATACGGAGTGCCTTTAACAGACAACCTGAAATTACGGATGAAGTGGTATGTGGTTTCCCAGACACTGTTATCAATTCAGTGGCATAAAGGGAAAGCGCGTTTCCATGAAATGAACCACTGGATTGAATATCTTCATACCATTATTTAAGATAAGGTGTTCATATCCTGGACCCATTGAGACAGGTGTTGCTTCTGAGAGGTGATATGGTCATCCAGATTGGATGAATTGATTCCATTTTGGCTGTAGGTATAAACCTCCTGGAGAATCGGTTTAATACCATCGCCGATATTGGTGTTCACCATCAGTGATTTCACCAGACGTTCCAATTGCTCACACTCTGCAACAGAACCGCAGCAATCATCCGAGTGATTCTGTAATATATCCTTTAATAAGTTCATTTGATCTTGATGTCCGAGCGGCATACTAACACCCTTTCCGGTTTATAGATAAAAAGAATTCACAATTAGTTTGTGAATTCTTTTTTTGTTTATGCATGGAGGATAGATGGGTGACTGTCACCACCCGGAATATGTCGGTTTTTGTCGATGGTGTCCAGGAGAATCATCAAGAAATAGCGGACTTCATTGTCATCATCTGTCAGAGAGAAATGATATCGTTCGCATGCTCTCGGCGAAGGGCATCATCGAGGCCGAAAAGAGAAATAATGCTGTTCGCCTAACGAGCGAAGTACATCAATGGCGCAGCCACTCAATAATCATGTCTTCCCTTGTACCCAAGTATATACCTTAATAAAAAAGCCGCCGCAAGGTTGAGAAGCATCTCTCAACCTTGCGGCGGCTTTTAGTTATCTTATATTGAAAACGAACGCTGCGTAAGTTTCTCGACAGGATATACTGTCAGGCTGTAGCCTACGAACGCAACCGCCATTCCAGCCAAAATAGAAACCTCTGCAACCATGTTGATTAATTTACTCATTCAATTTTCATCCCCTTTGTTTTTTTTCCAAGACCGTACAAAACAATTTACATTAATAACCTTAACAGAAGCACGCCACAATCTAAATTGTGATACATAAGGTCTCAGCACCCCTATCTCGGATAACCTTTTATGTAAACGCATACAAAACCGAGATCTATATAAATACTTGTATATCCTCGTGAATACTTCGGATTATAGAAATAAATAGGTTTATTAGCATTGTTTGCGGGTATATTTTGTCAATGCTTGCAGAGAAACAGATGTCATGGTATTGTTTTGTCGATAAGAAATTATAAAATTGATCAGCTTTTTTAAAAAATCCTGTCCATTTAAGAACATATACTTTAAAAGAGCCTAAGAAAAATGAGGTGTCTAAATGCGTTTAAGAAATAAACCATGGGCAAGCGAAAAGCTTAATGACTATCCTCAATATGTCATTGCCCAGCCTGAAGAACATAAAGGAAAATGGAATGAAGTTTTTGGTAATGATAATCCTCTTCATATAGAAGTCGGAACCGGTAAAGGACAGTTTGTTACGGAAATGGCCAAAGCCAATCCTGATGTCAATTATATAGGAATTGAACTATATGAAAGTGTCATTGTTTCTGCGTTGGACCGAATTATTGAAGCGGAAATTCCAAATGTGAAACTGATGAATGTCGATGCCAAAAACCTAAAAGAATACTTTGAGAAAGATGATGTGGATCGTGTGTATTTGAATTTCTCTGATCCATGGCCGAAAAGCCGTCATGAAAAGCGACGACTTACATTCAAGTCCTTTCTGAAGCTGTATGAAGATATACTGGTTAATGAAGGAGAAATTCATTTTAAGACAGATAACCAGGGGCTGTTCGAGTATTCTCTAATGAGCTTCTCTCACTATGGACTTCTGTTGAATTATCTAAGCCTTGATCTTCATAACAGTGATTTTGAAGGAAACATCATGACAGAATATGAAGAAAAGTTCTCATCAAGAGGACAAAGAATCTACCGGTGTGAAGTGAAATATCCAAAAAAATAAACGAGTAAAAGGAGCAGTTCAACAAATGGACTGTTCCTTTTTTTGGTTCAAATGTTTGAATATTTCTGATAATATGATGAAGAAGAAAGGGGAGAGAGCAATGGAATCATTGGAACTGAATGGCCTGACCTTTACCTGGCTTGACGGAGGGGTTACCAGAATGGACGGCGGTGCAATGTTCGGAGTTGTGCCAAAACCGCTATGGTCCAGAAAGTATGAGGTAAATGAAAGAAATCAAATAGAACTAAGAACCGATCCGATCTTCTTCCAGCTTGATGGGAAAAATATATTAATTGAATCTGGAATCGGAAAAGGAAAGCTTACGGACAAGCAAAAAAGGAATTATGGGGTAACTGAAGAGTCTTCTATCGAAGAGTCCCTGGAAAAGGTGGGGATGACGCCGGAAGACATTGACCTTATATTAATGACTCATATGCATTTTGATCATGCATGCGGATTGACAAAATATGTCGATGGAGAGCTTCAGCCGGTTTTTCCGTATGCGGAAATATACACATCCCAAACAGAATGGGATGAAATGAGAAATCCTAACATACGTTCAAAAAATACATACTGGAAAGAAAACTGGGAACGCATCGCTCACCAGGTCAAGACATTCACCGAGGAAAAAGAAGTGCTGAATGGCGTTAAAATGATTCATACAGGAGGACACAGTAACGGCCATTCGATCATCTTGATTGAAAGAGGCGATAACAAGCTCATTCACATGGCAGACCTTATGCCTACCCATGCCCATAAGAATCCTCTATGGGTTCTCGCTTATGATGACTATCCGATGACCTCGATTTATGCAAAAGAAAAATGGATCGAAAAAGCAATTGATGAAGGATACTGGTTCCTGTTTTATCATGATGCTGTTTATCGTGCTCTGAAGTGGAGCGTACAGGGGGAGATAGAGAAGGAAGTTGCAAGAGAAAGATAATAAAACCAAAAACGGAAAGGCATTTTAATGCCTCTCCGTTTTTTTTTTTAGGATAGCTGTTGAACATCAAGAATGCTTCCGCTGTGCGAGTCAGCAATAAACTCATACTGCTGAAGGTCACCATCTTTATGGCGTGAAATCCCGCCGCGGTATACCTTTGTTTTCACAGGGTAGACTTCATAGCTTTCCGGCACCATGCCGATCCATGAACCATCAATTGGGCCCTCTTTTTTGAAGGCATTCTTAACATTTTGCAGGACTTTTTCAGGAGAATGCAACGTGTTTTTATCAGCGATGTCTTTTAGCAAATATCCTCCGGCGATTCCTAATCCTGCACCGAGTATAAAAGATTTCCAATTCATTACGTTTCCTCCTAGGCGAATAGTAATTGACTTTATTATACTAAACTTTTTGATTAGGTACATCCTATAGAGGCCGGAACCGTAAAAGTTGAGTAAGAATGGTGGAAAGTCGCTTGAAAGTTCTGTAAAATGGATAATGGAGATTATCAATACATACATAAAGGGGTTAAAGCCAATATGAATCAAGAGACACTGGAATTATTTCGTACACTGACTGAATTGCCTGGCGCACCGGGTAACGAACACGCTGTACGTAAATTTATGAAAGAACAGCTGACTAAATACTCTGATGAAGTCATCCAGGACGGACTGGGCGGCATTTTCGGTGTGAAAAAAGGAAAAGAAAACGGCCCGAAAGTAATGGTTGCCGGACATATGGATGAAGTAGGCTTCATGGTTACTTCAGTAACAGAAAACGGGATGATCCGCTTCCAGACACTTGGCGGATGGTGGAGCCAGGTCCTATTGGCTCAGCGCGTACAAGTGATCACAGATAACGGCCCTGTAACAGGGGTTATCGGATCGATTCCACCTCATTTATTGGAAGAATCACAAAGAAGCAAGCCGATGGATATCAAAAATATGCTGATCGATATCGGTGCTGATGATAAAGAAGATGCGAAGAAAATCGGAATCAAGCCCGGCCAGCAAATTGTGCCGATCTGTCCTTTCACCCCTATGGCAAATGAAAAGAAAATCCTTGCCAAAGCTTGGGATAACCGTTACGGATGCGGACTTTCAGTTGAACTTTTAAAAGAATTAAAAGATACAGACCTTCCAAACACTTTATATTCTGGAGCTACTGTTCAGGAAGAGGTAGGTCTTCGCGGTGCACAGACTGCTGCCAATATGATCGACCCTGATATCTTCTTTGCGCTTGATGCTAGTCCGGCCAATGATATGTCCGGCAGCAAGAAGGAATTCGGCCACTTAGGAAAAGGAGCACTTCTCCGTATCCTTGACCGTTCAATGGTTACTCACAGAGGAATGAGAGAATTCATCCTTGATACTGCTGAGTCTAACGATATTCCTTATCAATATTTTGTTTCCCAAGGCGGTACAGATGCTGGCCGCGTACACATCTCCAATGAAGGTGTGCCAAGTGCTGTCATCGGAATTTGTTCCCGATACATCCACACTGCAGCGTCCATGATCCATATCGATGACTATGCAGCTGCGAAAGAGTTGATCACAAAGCTTGTTAAAGAATGTGACCGCTCAACAATTGAAAGCATCCGCCAAAATTCTTAATAGTTACAACCAGAAAGAGAGGGGAAACCTTCTCTTTCTTTATGTAAAGGCCCTGTTATAAGTAAAGTTGATTTATGAATATATTCATATGGTGCTACCTGATTTCCGCTCCAGGTGTTCGACTCCGCGGGGCGGGCGGTGAGCCTCCTCAGCTTCGCCTGCGGGGTCTCACCTGTCCCGCTAATCCCGCAGGAGGTCGCACACCTTCCGCTCCAATCAACCATTGTTTCTATACTTCACTGAATTCTTGAGGTTCTAGAACTAATAAAGTATTTGCTTTAATAAATGGATCCGCAGCACCTAATTACTAATAACACAAGTAGCATCAGACCATTACTGCAATTTATTAATGGATAAGATAAACAACATCGTCAACTAACAGAGCCTAGGTGAAAAATAAGGAGGTTCAAAATGATTATCGGCATCGGAACTACGAATAAAGCCAAAATAGCTGCAGTCCGAAATGGATTTGCTGAATTAGTGAATGAAAAATTGATATTTGAAGCTTACAAAACAGAGTCAGGTGTAAGCGATCAGCCTTTTTCCGATGAAGAGACAATCAAAGGTGCGATTAACCGCGCTTCCTCTGTATTGAAAATGGCAAATGCCAATATAGGTATCGGGTTGGAGGGCGGAGTGGTCCAAACAGAGTTCGGCATGTTTTTGTGCAACTGGGGAGCTCTTTATGAAACAGGAATGAATCCGATTATTGCCGGAGGAGCAAGAATTCTTCTTCCAGAATCAGTTTCACAGAGGCTGCTTAACGGTGAAGAGCTCGGGCTGGTCATGGATGATTATTGCCAGAAAGAAGGAATCCGCCATCACGAGGGTGCCATGGGCATCTTCACAAGCGGCGCGGTAAACAGGGATGAGATGTTTCAGCATACAGTTAAACTCCTTGTCGGTCAGAGGCAGTATCAGAGAAGAGGCTAATTTAAGGAATTTCTTATTCTTTTTTAAAGACTCTTTTCTAAAAGATTGTTGCTTTTAATGCTATTTTACCCTCTACCCTATAACGTAGGAGGATTGGAGCGGAAGGGGTGCGACCTCCTGCGGGACTAGCGGGACAGGTGAGACCCCGCAGGCGAAGCCGAGGAGGCTCACCGCCCGCCCCGCGGAGTCGTGCGCCTGGAGCGGAAATCCATCACTTTTAAACAGCCACAATCTTTGCGAAAAGAACGTTTTTAAAAGATATTTATAACCTCACTAGAAACCATACAAAAAAGGAAGCTCAATGGCTTCCTTTTTTGTCATTATTCCGCTTCATAGATATAAGAAAGAGCTTTGATTGCCTGATTTACCGTTTCGACTGTAACATTTGCTTTATTGGAAAGCTCTTTTAATGGATGATGCAACTCCTTAGGGCGCACCAGGATAAGAGGCTTTCCTTTAGCGATCGCCGCACTTGCATCCATTGCTGTGTTCCATTGCTTATACTTTTCCCCGAAAAGGGCAATGACAAGGTCTGCTTTGTGCATGAGTACTTCAGTACGCAAATTATTAATGTTCGAAGCCGCTTCGTCCTTGAATACCGCATCCGGCTGCTCTCCAAGAATTTCTTCACCGATATTGTCAGAACGGCCATGGTTCTCCATCGGTCCTACAAAGGTGATAGGCAGCTGAAGCGCTTTCGCCTTTTCTTTGATCTCATCTCTCCAATTAGTGTGAATTTCGCCTGCTAAATAAACCGTTAAATCCATTTGATTAACCTCCTCAAGATTTCTGTTGTGTTTATTTTATCATGAATGGAATCTGTAAACGAATGGAAAGGCTCCCAATTATCTTATGATTGTCGAAAAATGGGGAATATTAATAATAGAGGGTTGTCAATAGTGCTTTTTGAGGAGTATGATAGAAAATGAATGATTGTTAGGCTAGGAGGGATTTGGATGTCGAAATCGATTATTGGTACGTTTATTGTTATTCTTTCTGTTCTGATGGCCACAGGGTGCAGCAGCGCAACGTTGGAGGAAAGCCAGGAAGAAGCTGTGAAAGCTGTAACAGAAACCTTTGAAAATCCTGTTGGGGAAGCAGAAGAAGAAACAGAAAATTTTCAGTTTCATCTCCCATCCGGATCTTCTGTAAAAGAGAAAAATGCCAATAATGTCATAATTGAAGACGGAAATAATACATTTATCTTATTTTATAATCAAAATGTCAATAGAGACAGTGAACAGCTTTACGAGCTGGCTGTAGAAGATGAAACAAATATCCTTAAACAGGAAACGTTCAAGGCTGATGACAGATTTGGTTTTTTCATCATACGCGAAGTTGAAGAGGAACAGTATGAATTAACTGCCGGGATTGGCGGAATTAAAATGACCACGCTTTCAGTCAAAGATGAATTAGTCGATGACAGCGAATTTCTAATGGAAGTAGTGTCATCTGTACAAGATAAATAGATGCCTTAGGCAACGCTTGATTTAAGAATCAGGCGTTTTTTATTTGTTTATTAAGGAAAACTATGAAAGATACTGGAGAATATAGTAGACTTTTCATACAGGTGTCTTTACACTAGTAAAAGGTTCGCATTACTGTTTATTTGGGTTCAAAAAAGGAGGTTTATCATGAAAGATTTCTTAGAAAAAAAAGGCGTCAAGCTTTCTGCCAAGGCATACTTTATTGATGCTCTGTCTTTTATGGCATTAGGATTGTTTTCATCATTAATTATTGGACTTATTATAAAAACGCTGGGACAACAGCTTAACATTGATTACCTGGTGGAAATGGGTGACCTTGCAATCAGCCTGATGGGCCCTGCCATCGGTGCCGCCATTGCATATGGCCTTGGAGCCCCTCCACTCGTTCTGTTTGCGGCGGTCGTGACCGGTGCTGCAGGTGCAGTTCTCGGGGGGCCAGCTGGTGCTTATGTTGCTGCTGTCCTTTCGACGGAAATTGGAAAGCTGGTAAGTAAAACAACAAAAATTGATATTATCGTAACGCCTTTGACAACAATCTTTGCCGGCTATACAGCGGCTGCCCTGATTGGCCCTTGGATTGGGGACTTCATGGTCCTGTTCGGCAGCTGGATTGAGTGGGGAACCGAGCAAAGGCCAATCATCATGGGTGTACTGGTTGCCGCATTGATGGGATTGGCTTTAACAGCTCCGATTTCTTCTGCAGCAATAGCCCTGATGCTCGACCTAAGCGGTGTTGCGGCAGGCGCGGCGACGATTGGATGCAGTGCGCAAATGATTGGGTTCGCTGTCATGAGCTACAGGGAAAATAAGTTCGGCGGATTACTTGCCCAAGGGCTTGGTACTTCCATGCTGCAGGTGCCGAATATCGTAAGAAACCCGCGAATCCTTATTCCGCCGACACTAGCTGGAATGATTCTAGCTCCCATCGGTACGACTGTCTGGATTATGGAAAATAATGCAGCCGGTGCCGGAATGGGAACAAGCGGTTTTGTCGGACAGATTATGACGTTGCAAACAATGGGTTTTTCCGCTGACGTGTTGGTTCAGATCATTCTGTTGCATATTGTTGGACCTGCCGTTCTGACACTGATAATATCTCTTTATATGAGAAAAATCGGATGGATTAAATCTGACCAGCTCTATATTAGTACAGGAGGAAGATAAAATGAAAAAACTCACTAGCATGGAAGAGTTCAATGAAATGAAAAACAAAGGGAAGCATATCTTCATGTTCTCTGCAGACTGGTGTCCGGATTGCCGCATC
The DNA here is from genome assembly GCF_053903065.1 of Bacillus sp. AK031. Taxonomy (NCBI): domain Bacteria; kingdom Bacillati; phylum Bacillota; class Bacilli; order Caryophanales; family Bacillaceae; genus Bacillus; species Bacillus sp. AK031. Next base: position 934,873 of record NZ_CP096424.1, read on the forward strand.
ATCGACCCAGTTCTTCCTGAAATTGAAGGAAATCATTCCGACTATACGTTTATATACGTTGACAGAGACGAATTCATTGATTTGTGCGGAGAGCTGAGTGTTTTTGGAATTCCCAGCTTCGTGGCTTTCGAAGATGGAAAAGAACTTGGAAGATTTGTCAGCAAAGACCGCAAAACCAAGGAACAGATTGAAGAGTTTATCCAAGGACTATAATCGTGCTGGACAGAGGTGCACCCGTGCCCCTCTGTTTTTTTATGCCTGCGTGAAAGTCGATTGTGCGAACTGTCTCCCCTTGACAGCTACGAATGAAGACGTCATATTTTCCCCTTTCATTTTGTATAACAGGCTATTTATTGTACAATAAGTACGATTAAAGTATGCTCCTGCAAAGAGGAGGAAAATAAAATGGATGCTAAAAAAATGAGAAGGAAGCTTGAAGAAAAACTGGCTTCTTCTGATCGTAAGTTTATTTTTGACAGAGAAAAAGAAGTATTGCGTATAGAAAGCACGAAAACCGGAAAAGGAATCAGTGTAACACTGGCCCCGATCGTCGCCAAGTGGGAAGTGTCAAAAGAAAAGGCGGTTGATGAGGTCGTTTATTATGTCGAAGAAGCACTGGATGTGATGGGATATCAGCATACACTCTCAGATAAAGAGAAAAAGATTTTCCCGGTTATCCGTTCGACTTCTTTCCCGAAAGAAACTCAGGAAGAAGTTCCTTTTATCACGGAGAAGCATACAGCAGAAACCCGTATTTATTATGCGGTCGACCTTGGGACTACATACCGGATGATAGATGAAAAGCTCTTACAGGCGGAAAAGTGGACTGAAGAAAAAGTGAAGGAAGCAGCACTTTTCAACCTGCGTTCACTTCCAATCAAGTTAAAGCAGGATACTCTGGCTGGAAATGTGTTTCACTTCTTGAATACCAATGACGGCTATGACGCAAGCAGAATCCTGAACACCTCATTCCTGAAAGATATGAAGGAGAAATCGGAAGGTGAGATGACGATTTCTGTACCTCACCAGGATGTATTGATTATTGGTGACATTAGAAATGAAACAGGGTATGATATTCTTGCTGAATTGACAATGAGCTTTTTCACAAACGGGCAGGTTCCGATTACATCTCTATCTTTTCTATATGAAGATAATGAATTGGAACCGATCTTTATCTTGGCCCAAGACCGTAAATCTGGAAGGGAGAACTAAGAATGAACGTATTTTATAATTTGGAAGGCATAGGAGATACTTTAATCATTACTATGGTTCCGGGATTTGAAGGCGAAAAATCATTTGATAAAAAGGGAGACGCAGTAAAGATCTTCAATGAGAACACCGGCGAAACTCTCGGCTATAATCTATTTAATGCTTCTTCATATATGGCGATTGACAGCAGCGGGCAAGTTGAAATGAACCAGGACAAGCTGAAGGAAATTAATGAAGCGATTCAACAGAACGGCTTTGAAGAAGTACTGGAAGCAGACTTCTCTCCAAAGTTCGTGATAGGGTATGTCCAGGAAAAAGAAAAGCACCCAAATGCAGATAAATTAAGTGTTTGTAAAGTGGATGTTGGTGCTGAAACGCTTCAGATCGTCTGTGGGGCACCAAATGTCGACAGCGGGCAAAAAGTTGTGGTGGCGAAAGTCGGTGCTGTAATGCCGAGCGGAATGCTTATCAAAGATGCAGAACTAAGAGGAGTTGCCTCTTCAGGCATGATCTGTTCAGCGAAAGAGCTTGGCATGCCAAACGCACCTCAAGAAAAAGGGATTCTTGTATTGAATGATGATGCAGAGACTGGAGAAGCTTTCTCCTTTGAACAGTAAGAATTATATTAGAACTGCAGGTTTAATCGAAGAATTGACTCAGAAGGGAGCTGGCTTCCTGGCTTGAGTCAATTTTTTTGTCGTAGAAAATTCCATGGAGGATGAGCAGCATGACTCATCAACAATGCTGGCATCCGTAACCAGTTATGGACAAAATCTCCCATTATGGTGATTTTACTCGAATTTTTTCTTTTAACTGTTAAAATAAAGAGTGATTACAGTAGAGAGAGTGATAGCAGTGAGTTGGTTTAAAAAAGTTTTTGGAAGATCAAAAGAAGAAAATGTTCACTCAGAAGAGCCATTATATAAAGAAGAAAAATTAATAGATAAAAAGACTGAAAAGAATAAAGAAATAGAAGCAAGGATTTCCTATCAATACCCAAAAGGGGAGTTTCGTTTCCCGGTCATTCCGGATAGGAGAGACGTTCACCGTGAAGAGCGGCAGTCAAGGTCAGAACAAAGAAGACAGCGCCGTGAGCATTCAAGATACGAGGGAAGAAAGGCAGAGCATGAAGAAAAGGTTCAGGAGGATATAAAGAAGAGAGAGAAAGCTCCTGAAAGAGAAGAGGCATTTAAACGTCCTTTCCGGCCTACGGAAATTCCATCACCAATATATGGATTCAGTAAACAGGCACAGCAAGAGCCCGTTCAATATGAATTGAAGAGTACTGAACGAAAGCGCTGGGGACAGGAACAAGGTGAGATTCCAGTTACAGATGAAGTGCAAACAGAACAAGAGACTGTAAGAATAAAAGAATCTCATGAATTATCAGGAGAGTCTGAAGTGGTAAATGAACCGGCACCTGTACTTGCAGAGAGTTCTTATGAAGCCCCTTTGCTTCAGGAAACAGTGGAAGTCCAAGAGCATACAGAAAGAGCGGACTATTCTGAACCGCTGAGTGATTCTGTCCGTAACCCAAATGAAATCCAGACAAGCACTGAAAAGGAAAATGCAGAACCTGCTCAAGAGGCAGACAGCTTAACAACCTCAGCGGAACCGGAATTCACACCGAAAGAAGACGAACTTGAGGTTGAAACAATTGAGGAAACTGAAGATGAAGAAATCAGCAATAGCTTTGCAATTGACGAACAGCAAGCTGAAGAAGCTGGAGAAACAGAAGAAGGGGATGCTCAAGCAGGCTCTTCCAATCGTTCTCACCTCCCGTTCAATGTCCTGATGCTGAAGCAGGATAAGCGGAACCTGGAGAGAAAGAGATTCACTGAAACAGCTATGGGGACCATTCAAGCGAGTCAAGAAACAGAAGAGAAGGCTTCCGTTGAGGAAACAGCTGTTACTGCATGCGAAGCCGAACCAGCGCCAGTTGAGCTGCAGGAAGAGCCAGCTGTCCAAGAGAGCAGTATGAATACGTCCGAAGATACAAACGAAATCGAGAAAAGCACAGAGCCGGATAACAGAGAACCTGTGAATGATCTTTCTGAAGAAAGCCAAGAACCGGTGAAGTCATCTTCACGCTCTCATCTTCCATTTAATGTCCTCATGTTAAAGCAAGATAAGAGGAAGATGAACCATAGCAATCCGGACCCGAATGCGGCAGCAGCCCAACCTGCGAAAAATGAGCAGGCACAAGCTGATGATAATGCTTCATTAAAAAATTATGAAGCTCTTTCAGAACAAAAAGATCAGTATGAGGGGTACACATTTCCCCAGGTGAACTTCCTGGCACCGCCGGTCATGAAAGAGTCCAGTGGCGAATGGCTTGAAATTCAACAAAACTTACTGAATGATACGCTGGCAAACTTCAATGTCCGGGCGAGTGTGGTAAATGTTACTGAAGGTCCTTCGGTGACCCGGTTTGAAGTACAGCCGGAGCCAGGGGTTAAAGTGAATAAGATCACTAATCTGTCTGATGACATCAAGCTTAGCCTTGCAGCAAGGGACATCAGGATTGAAGCGCCGATTCCAGGGAAGCACACAATTGGGATCGAAGTGCCGAATAAGCAGAGCCGTCCCGTGTCGCTGAGTGAAATCATTTCAAGCAGCCCATTCCAGGACAGTTCTTCCCCATTAACGGCTGCTCTGGGATTGGATATTTCCGGTGAACCAATTGTCACAGACCTGAACAAAATGCCGCATGGACTGATTGCTGGTGCTACAGGATCCGGGAAGAGTGTCTGCATCAATTCTATATTGATCAGCCTCCTATATAAGGCTTCGCCTCAGGACCTGAAACTGCTGCTGATCGATCCGAAAATGGTCGAACTCGCTCCTTACAACAGGATGCCGCATCTTGTCAGCCCGGTCATTACAGATGTCAAAGCGGCAACGGCAGCCTTGAAATGGGCAGTTGAGGAAATGGAAAGAAGATATGAACTATTTGCTCATACTGGTGTCAGGGATATCAGCAGATATAATTTGAAAGCAGAAAGAAGCGGTGATAAGAACCAAAAGCTTCCTTACCTTGTCATTGTGATTGATGAGCTGGCCGATTTAATGATGATGTCTCCAGCTGATGTAGAAGAAGCGATTTGCCGTATCGCCCAAAAGGCCCGGGCATGTGGAATTCATTTGATCATAGCTACTCAGCGGCCTTCAGTTGATGTCATTACCGGTCTGATAAAGGCAAATGTTCCGACGAGAATTGCATTCTCTGTATCATCCGGTGTTGATTCACGAACGATCATCGATTCCAGTGGTGCTGAGAAACTGCTAGGAAAAGGGGATATGCTGTTCCTCGAGAATGGTTCTTCCAAACCTGTAAGACTGCAAGGGACATTCGTCTCCGATGATGAAATTGATGACATAGTCAACCATGTTAGAGAACAGGGAGAACCCAACTACTTATTTCAGCAGGACGAGTTGCTGAAGAAAGCGCAAGTGGATGACCAGGAAGATGAATTGTTCCTCGAAGCATGCGAGTTTGTCGTTGAACAGGGTGGAGCATCGACCTCATTGATTCAAAGGCATTTCCGGGTCGGGTACAATCGTGCAGCAAGGCTGATCGATATGATGGAAAGCCATGGAATTGTATCTGAAGCGAAAGGAAGCAAGCCCCGCGATGTGTTAATTTCTGTCAAGGAGCTTCAGGAGCTTCAAGAAACTAGTACTATAATCTGATAAGTGGTATTCTTATAAGGCAGTCAAAATACTTTAATGGATACATCCATTTATATAACAGGAAGGTGAAGGATGTTTACAAATCGTTCTTCACTTTTTTGTTCAATGATTTTTTTGAAAAAATACTGTTTAAAACAGATTGGTTATAATAGACTTTTTATCTTGCTATAGTTTATAAAGTGTCGATATTCGCTGCAGGCGTCTGACTCCTTCGGGAGAATCGTGAACGTCCAGTTACAGCGCCGGCCATTCGGGTCTGATCAGGCGCATCCACTTTTGATTGCAATCAAAATAGACATGTAACAGTTGATGGTAAGGAGCTTTTAGGATGAAAGAAATACAATTAAAACTTCAAGGTAAACTAAAAAGACTGACGAATGAAACGTTTAAGTTTGACGAAAGGGTCAAGGAAGGTTGGTTTTCTGCCGTTTATTTTTTGAAGACGAGAGAGATTGCCAAAAAATATAAGGCAGACAGCACGATTACAATGCAGTTCTTCCAAAAGGAACACGCTGTCCTTTGCGGCACGGATGAAGTGATTGCGCTGCTTCATACTTTTGCTGACAATCCGGAAGACCTGGAAATCCATTCCTTGAAGGATGGAGATCAAGTATCTCCATTCGAAACAGTACTGACTATAAAAGGACGCTATCAGGACTTTGGTTACCTTGAAGGAATTATTGATGGAATCCTTGGGAGAAGGACATCGGTTGCAACCAATGTTTACAAGCTGATGAAGGCTGCCTCCCTGTCAGGAAAACAAAAGCCTGTCATTTTTATGGGGGATCGTGATGATCATTACACTCAGCAGGCAGGGGACGGCTATGCCGCTTTTATCGGCGGATCGACCGCCCAAGCCACTCATGCAATGAATGAATGGTGGGGGAAGCAGGGGATGGGGACGATGCCGCATGCCCTTATCCAGCTCTTCAATGGGGATATTGTTGCAGCAACACAAGCCTATAAGGAAACATTTCCTGAAGATGAGCTGATTGCCCTTGTTGATTACAATAATGATGTCATTTCCGATGCATTGAAAGTTGCCAGGGAGTTCGGTGATGAATTGAAAGGGGTCCGTGTGGATACTTCCCGTACAATGATTGACAAATATTTTGTCAGGAATCAACAGGTTCTCGGCACTTTTGATCCGAGAGGCGTCAATGCAGAGCTTATCCATGCCCTGCGAGGGGAACTAGATGCGGAAGGATTCAATCATGTTAAGATTGTCGTTTCTGGCGGATTTACTGAAGACCGGATTCGATCCTTTGAAGAGAATGAAGTGCCAGTCGATGTGTATGGAGTCGGTGGAAGCCTCCTTAAAGTCAATATTGGGTTCACGGGTGATAATGTTATTCTTGACGGGAAGCCGCAAGCTAAAGCCGGCAGAAAGTTCAGGTGGAATGAAAGACTGGAAAAAGTCGAATGGCAATAGGTGTGAAGACGAGTGGAGAAGAAAGATTCGCTGATCAACTTAACCTCTTATAAGCAAAAAAAGCAGCTGCAGGCTGAAATGCACGCATATGAGCTGTATCAGCAGAGCCTTGCCTATCTGGAACGGGAGACGAACATCCGTGAGAAAGTTCGTGCAAAGTTTCTTTTCTCCAAAAAATTCTCTCTTTCTCTGGAAGGTGTTTCAGCTGGTTCACAGCTGGATTACCTTTTCAGGCAATGGCTCTTGTTTGACTATAAAACAATTGAGAGAAAGACAGTGTTCCACCAGTTTTTGAATGCAAATGCTGACAATATAACAGAGACTGGCCGGATGCTCGGTGCCATGTTTCTGACCGCAGCTTGGGATGCGGTGGAAGTGCTGGAAAACGATAGCGATGAAAAATCATTAATTGTACAGAATATATTACATAAGCATATAGAAGAGGTCCTGGATCCTTCCAAAGGGACATCCTTGAAAGTGGGAGACCTTATTTTTATCAGAAAAGTTCCTTTAGTGACAAAAGGAATGTTAATCGGTCCTCCTTTCAGGGTAAAGGATGGAGAAATATTTAACAGTCTTTTGGATGATTATCAAAGCATGAGCAATGACAGCGGCATGACCTGGCGGAGCTTTTCAAAGGAATTTGCCGCCAAATTTATCGCTCAATCAATATAAAGTCGTACTTGTCGTTCATAGCCACTGGCATAAAAAGATGATATAATCTTTTCATTATAACGCGGTCAATACTGAAGCTGGTTGTTGTTCATTAAGTTACTTTGTTTTTGGCGGTGCGGTGTGAAAGATTTACTGGCTGGCAAAAATGGATTAATGTCATATACTGCTTACAGATAGATGATTGTTGGAGGTTCTAATATGACAATATACCATTTCGTTGGAATAAAGGGATCTGGAATGAGTGCGCTGGCCCAGGTGCTTCACGATATGGAGTATGAAGTACAGGGCTCTGATGTGGAGAAATACTTTTTTACACAAAAAGCTCTTGAAGATTCTCAAATAAAAATCCTGCCTTTCCAGAAAGAGAATATCGGGCAGGATATGAATGTTATTGCGGGAAATGCTTTTCCAGATACACATGAAGAGATAGAAGAAGCAAGAAAACAAGGGCTGCCTGTAACAAGGTATCACAGTTTCCTTGGTGATTTCATGCAGGAATTTACGTCTGTGGCTGTAACAGGGGCGCATGGGAAGACTTCGACAACCGGCCTGCTGGCACACGTAATCAGAGGCGCAAAGCCTACTTCCTTTTTGATCGGGGATGGAACAGGCAAAGGGGAAAAAGATGCTGAGTACTTCGTTTTCGAAGCATGTGAGTATAGGAGACATTTCCTATCTTACTACCCTGATTATGCCATCATGACCAACATTGATTTTGATCACCCGGATTACTTCGCGAATGTTGATGATGTTTTTCAGGCATTCCAGGAAATGGCGATGCAAGTCAAAAAGGGAATCATTGCATGCGGCGATGATGAACATTTGCAAAAAATTCAGGCAAAAGTTCCAGTTCTTTTCTACGGCTTCGCCGAGGAAAATGACTTCCAGGCAAGAAATGTTGACAAGACGCCTGAGGGGACAACTTTTGATGTATTTGTGCGGAATGAATTCTTTGCCTCATTCTCTATTCCTGGCTATGGTGATCACAGCATCTTAAATGCATTATCCGTTATTGCCCTATGCCACTATGAAGACATCGATACAGAAGTGGTTAAGGAAAGACTTGCGACATTCCAGGGGGTAAAGCGCAGATTCTCTGAAAAGAAAATCGGTGATCAGATATTAATTGATGACTATGCCCACCACCCGACGGAAATTAAGGTTACGATCGAGGCAGCAAGACAGAAATACCCGGACAAGGAAATTATAGCGGTATTCCAGCCTCATACGTATACAAGGACGCAGACATTCTTAAATGAGTTTGCCAACAGCTTATCAGAAGCTGACCAGGTCTACCTATGTGAAATCTTCGGATCTGCCCGGGAAAACCACGGAAAGCTCTCCATCCATGACCTTATAGGGAAAATTGAGAATTCTGAAATGATTGATGAACAGAATACAAAAGCGCTCTTGGCCCATAAAGATGCCGTTTTAATCTTCATGGGGGCCGGAGACATCCAGAAGTTCCAGGATGCATATGAAGAAACACTGCGAGATCATGTAGAATAAATCAACCAAGCTGACAGCCGATGTGCTGTCAGCTTTTTCGTGAGGAATTGCTTTAGCACGCTAATTCGTTATAGGGGACTGTCCCTCTTAGTGCTTTAAAGTATTAAAGTGAAGAGAGTGAAAAAACACCCCGCTCCTCAAGAAGGCGGGGTGTTTTGCAGGGGCTTCATTCTTACTTCAGATTTTCCGGGTTCAACTGCTGGAGTTCAGGAAGGGTGAAACGGCCGTCTTTGCGGATCAGCACATCGTCAAAGTAGATCTCGCCGCCGCCGTATTCAGGTCTTTGGATATTGACCAAATCCCAATGGATGTTCGAATGATTGCCGTTATAAGCCTGTTCATAGCATTCACCAGGGGTGAAGTGGAAGCTGCCGTCAATCTTTTCATCAAAAAGGATATCCTGCATCGGATGGAGGATGAACGGGTTAACTCCGATTGCGAACTCCCCGATATAGCGTGCACCATCATCAGTGTCAAAGATTTTATTGATTCTGTCAGTATCATTTGCAGTTGCTTCAACAATTTTTCCATTTTCAAAGTTGAGAACAACGTTTTCAAACGTAAATCCGTTATACGGTGAAGGAGTATTGTAAGAAATCTTTCCGTTTACAGAATCTTTAATTGGAGCTGTGTAGACCTCTCCGTCCGGGATATTAAGGCGTCCTGCACACTTAACCGCTGGAATATCTTTGATGGAAAAAGTCAAATCCGTGCCTTCACCGGTGATTCTTACTTTGTCTGTTTTGTTCATTAGTTCCACCAAACCGTCCATGGCTCTGTCCATCTTCGCATAATCAAGGTTGCAGACGTCAAAATAAAAATCTTCGAATGCTTCGGTACTCATTTTGGCAAGTTGAGCCATGGAAGCATTCGGATATCTTAATACAACCCACTTCTTCTTCGGAACACGGATTTCACGATGTACCTTTTTGCCTATCGTATTTCCTTGGATCTTCATCTTCTCAGCCGGGACATCTGCATGCTCGTTGATATTATCGCCAGAGCGAAGGCCGATATAGGCGTCCATTTTGTCCATCACGTTAGCTTCGAACTCTGCCATCATATCGTATTGTTCTTCCTGGGCTCCCATCAGAAGGGAACGGTCCACCGCGTGGTCTTTCAGCAGCACGAAGGGGTATCCGCCTGCTTCATACGCTTCGGTTACCAGCGCGGTTACAAGCTCTCGCTGCAATCCGAAGTTTTCAATCAGCACTTTTTCGCCTTTTTGCAGCTGTACGGAGTATTGAATAAGATTTTTTGCAAGCATTGCAATACGCGGATCTTTCATATGTATACCTCCCAATTCTGTTCTTTGACACTGCAGCTTCCTGATAGTCAAAGTTGCTTTTATATAAAGCCTATCCATATTGTAACCGAAAACACCACAATCTTTGTACAGAAAGATTTCTCGGGGCTTTTTGAAAAAAATAAATTCGTTAGTTAAAAAGAAAACGGGAAATAATAAACTGCAGAATCATGCAGGAGAAATAGGATCCGATAGAGAAACTAGTGTTTAAGGCGGCTTTAGGCCGGGTAAAGAAAAGCTATAAACAGGAGGTGCTGAAAAGGTGGAAATTATTTTATATTTGAGTGTAGCATTGATTGCCATTGCATTTTTAATCCTGGTGATCAGTCTGACAAAAACCCTTAAGTCGGTCCAAACGACTTTAGATAGTGTTTCCCATACGCTTGACGGCCTGGAAACACAATTACAGGGAGTGACAAGAGAGTCTGCAGATCTCCTACATAAAACCAATAAACTTGCAGAAGATATTCAGCAGAAATCGGAGGAATTGAACACTGTTGTTTATGCTGTAAAAGATGTAGGAAGCTCGATTCAAGGACTAAACTCTTCAGTGAAAAAAGTGACAACTTCCATTTCTACGGAATTGGAGAAAAACCAACATAAAATCTCACAAGTTGTACAGTGGGGGAAAGCCGCTATGGAACTGAGGGATAAGTGGAAGCAGAAGGAAAAACCTTATCACGGTACAAGAAATGCTTATACAGCCGAAGAAGCAAAAGCGTCCGCTGAAGCAGACAGAAGAGAGAAGATGATCAGAAGAGCAAGACAGAACTAATAATATTTAAAGGGGAGGATGTAAGAATGACACAAACGACAAATGACCAATACAAGAACCAGGTGAGCCACGGCCATCAAAACGGCGGTACAAATACTAATACGCATGAGGGAAGCATCAATGCGAAGGACTTCCTAATCGGTTCCTTAATCGGGGGAATTGTCGGAGCAGCAACGGCATTATTCCTGGCTCCAAAATCCGGAAAGGAACTGCGTGATGATTTAAATACGCATGCTGGTTCACTGAAGGAGAAAAGCAGCCAATGGAGAGAAACTGCCATGGAACGCGGAAATGATTTAGCTGCAGCAGCGAAAGAAAGAACTTCAGGTATTACAAAAACAGTTCAGGAGCAATCCAATAACCTGGTTAATAAAGTGAAATCAAGAAATACTAATGAGGACACGGAAGGTGAAGAGCAGCTTCCTGTAGAAACAGAACAGAATGAGGCTCAAGAGCTTAACGACAGGCTTGAAGAAACAAAGAAAGCCTTTGATGAAACAGAACAATCTATCCATCAATAATGAAGATGACGGTGAAGGCGGGTACCTGCCTCGCCGTTTTCTGCTGAAAGGAGAGGTAATCATGAAGAAAGTGGAAACAATTGAAGAGTTTAACCAGATTCTTGATAACAAAGAAAAATTCTTTTTCCTGAAACACAGCTTGACCTGCCCTATCAGCGGCAGTGCTTTTGAAGAATATCAGAAGTTTGCCAATGAGGCGGAAGAGCAGGAAACATACTATCTTGCTGTACAGGAATCAAGGGAATTGTCCAATCATATTGCAGAAGCTTTTGGTATTAAACATGAATCTCCGCAAGCCTTCCTGTTTAAAGGTGGAAAGCCTGTATGGAATGATTCCCATTGGAACATTACCAGCAAACAACTGAAAGGCTTGTAAACAGAAAAGACTGAAGCCATGGGTTTCAGTCTTTTTTGATGAGTTGACCGCGGGGTGAGAGCATTTTAGTTATACAGACAGTGGCCATCTGATTTCAAGTTGATCTCCGGTCTGGATGCTTTCGTAAAAAGTGGTTTCTTCCCCATTTTTCAAAAGAAGAAATTTACCTTGTGAGTTGGCTGGCATTTTAATATCAACATGTCTGAAAAGGTCCTGAAAAATGAAAGGGCTGCGCTCTTTTGAAATTGCCGTTAATTTGTCGCCGGTATAGACTAAACTGTTTTCGTCCAATTTATCTCCATTACGAAAGACCTCCATTATTTCTTTGGAAAGTTCCAGTTCTTCGCCGTTGAAAAAAATATTGATCTTATCGTATAAATTCATCTGTTTTTTTTCTATAATCATTTTTAAAGCGGGAACCTCAGGCTTTTTCATCTCAATGACATCGCCGTTCTTAACCACGGTTGACAATTTTGATTCTCTTCCGTTGACAGTTGTTCTCCCGGAGTAAGCAGGAATAAAGGTTTCTTTCTCATTTATGGTGATATGATAGGAACGTAAATGCTGAAGCAATTCATTTTGGTTTATCCGCTTCAGTGCTGTCTCTATCGTAAGAAGCGGTTCAACCTCAATAACATCTCTGTCTTGCACAACCATATCGATAGAAGCACTCCTGCCGTTAATCATTAAGGTCATTGGAATGGTGTGAAATTCGCCGTTGATTGTCAGGTTGATTTCCGGCTGTGTCTCAATTAGATCTGAAACCTTAATATGAGGGGCTTCTCCATCTTCACCTTTAATGACGGTTATTCTGTCTCCATTCTCAATAGGTTGATCCAGTCCGCTCCTCAGGCCATTTTTCAAAATGGAAGGAGCCATACCATGCTTTCCTGGAAGAGTGATGGACTGTCCATTAACGGACACAATCATGGCCATCCCAGGCTTTCCGTACAATTTGTTTACTTTTAAGCCGGCTGCAAGCAGACAGTCCCCGATGGTAAGTTCTTTGACTTCAAACAATCGGACAGGCTGTTCATTTACATAGGCAGTAACGTACTGTACAGGAGCTTTTTTGGCTGCAATGGCAATACCGATTGGTGTTACCAGTTCTGGTCCTTTTGAGACATTATCGAGGATGCGCAAATCCTGAATGGCGTCGATTCCCCGGACAGCGACCCGATTTAGCGGAAGCTGGAGAGCGGCAGACAGCCTTTCTGGTAATTCAGGTGTAAGGCTGCCTCCCCCGACAAGCATAACGGCTTTAGGTGACTTACCGTTATTCAGCCTCAGGATTTCTTCTGTAATTTCACCTGCTAGATGGTCAATGGAACCTGAAATTTTTTCAACGACTTCATGGCGTGATACTTCTGACTCGAACCCGAGAATATCAGAAACGGTAATTGAGTCATTATTGATTAATTCCCGCTTGGCTTTCTCTGCCAGAGGGAAATCAAGAAGAAGCTGATCGCTTATGGCTTCAGTTATTTCGTCTCCTGCGGTGGGAACCATGCCAAAGGCTATGATGGTTCCCATATCGGTTAGAGCAATATCGGAGGTGCCGGCGCCTATGTCGACCAATGCGACGTTCAGTCTTCTCATGGAGTTGGGAATGAGCACATTGATCGCGGCAATAGGTTCAAGAGTCAAGGCTTCCATCTCCAATCCTGCTCGATTAAGGGCAGCAAGCAAGGATTCAACTACAACTTTCGGAAGAAAGGTAGAAATGATTTCAACTGCAGCCTGCTCTCCTTGCTGATCTACGAGGCTGCCAATCTCTTCTCCATCCAGCTTATAATACAGCACAGAATAGCCTACACAATAATAGTGATAGGTTTGGTTTTCGCTTTGAGCAGCATGAGCCTGTGCCTGTTGGACAGCACTTAGCTCCAAGTGCAGGACGTCTTCTTTAGTAAGGAGCGGTTTCCCTGCAATCGCTATTGAGGCACTGGCCATTTCGGTCTTCAATGCTCTTCCCGCTGCAGCGACACAAACCTTTTTAAGAGGGCCGTGTTTCTTTTCCATTTTTTCTTTAATAGAAGAAATGACGGAGGCAACAGCTGGAACATCATGAATTTGACCGTCGAGCATGGCTCGTTCTTTATGTTCTTTTGAAAGTATATCAATGACTTCATATTTCTTGTCTTCATTTTCTGTCAGAATAATTCCAACGACAGACCTTGTCCCGATGTCAAGGGCGAAAATTTTTGTTTTCTCTGTCATTTACAACACCCACTTTTATTATTTCAGTTTCTTGTATCATGGCGTTCTAGAAAGCTGTTGTTTTCTCTGTTCTTATGATGAAAATTTTTTGCAGTTCTACCAGTTAAGAGTATGATTTCCGCTCCAGGCGCGCGACTCCGCGGGGCGTGCGGTGAGCCTCCTCGGCTTCGCCTGCGGGGTTACGTTCCGGTGGGTACGTAACCTTGGTCTCACCTGTCACGCTACTCCCGCAGGAGATCGCACGCCTTCCGCTCCAATCGAACTTATAAAACTATTTCAAGAATAAGCAGAACAAATATTCCATAACTTTTTTCTTAATAAAGTAAGCCATTCAAAAATAACTTTAACGCGTTGATGAGGTAAAGCATCTTTCGTGACTTTTACCTTCCATTCCATTATAATAAACCCTATTATAAAAAATGTATCATACTTTCAATTAAAAAGTATGCTGTGGTTGAAATTAATATATTAAAGGAAACCATAAAGAGAGGATGTTTGGTTGTGAGTAATAAGGAGCTCGATCAGCTGAGAAGCAGGGTCGATGATATAAACTTGAAGCTATTGGAAAGTATCAATGAACGGGCCAGCCTGGTCCAGGAAATTGGCCGAGTGAAAGAAAAGCAGGGAATGAATCGTTTTGATCCTGTGCGTGAAAGAGATATGCTGAATAATATCATTGCCCATAATGACGGACCTTTTGACAACACGACTATTGAACATATTTTCAAAGAGATTTTCAAAGCGGGCCTTGACTTGCTTCAGGATGGCCATCGTAAAGAACTGCTTGTTTCACGCAAAAAGAAACCGAGCGATACTATCGTCAAAGTAAAGGGTGAGGAGATTGGGGACGGAAACCCTCACTTTATCTTCGGACCGTGTGCTGTTGAATCTTTTGACCAGGTAACGGAGGTTGCCCGTGCGATTCGAGGGAAGGGGCTGAACCTTATCCGCGGAGGTGCTTTCAAACCGCGCACATCACCATATGATTTCCAGGGGCTTGGGTTGGAAGGCTTAAAAATATTGAAGCAGGCCGCAGATGATCATAATTTGGCCGTTGTGAGTGAAATCGTTAATCCGGCTGATATCGAGCCTGCATTGGAATATATTGATATCATCCAGATTGGTGCACGTAATATGCAGAACTTTGAGCTGTTGAAAGCTGCAGGTGCTGCAAGAAAACCTGTCCTGCTGAAACGAGGGTTGTCAGCAACACTTGAAGAGTTCATGAATGCAGCGGAATATATCATTTCACAAGGAAACGGAGATATCATTCTTTGTGAACGAGGAATCCGGACTTATGAACGAGCCACCAGAAATACACTTGATATTTCGGCTGTTCCGATTTTGAAGCAGGAAACGCATCTTCCGGTATTTGTAGATGTCACCCACTCCACCGGAAGACGTGATTTATTGCTTCCGGCAGCCAAAGCGGCTCTTGCAATCGGAGCTGACGGTATAATGGCAGAAGTGCATCCTGATCCTGCTGTCGCATTATCTGATGCTGCCCAGCAAATGAACCTGGAGCAATTTGATCATTTCTATCATGAGCTGACCGGAAAAAAATAAGGCATATACCCAATTTGGCCATCAATTCATTTTGATGGCCATTTTTTATAAAATATTTTCCTAAAGCTTCCTATACCTATTTCAAATGTAGATTTATTGCAGGAGGGAACGCACTAAAGTATGATTAAGCTAGCTTTGTACTGATTAAATTAGAAATCTTCATTATATTTTTTAAAGATGGTAAATTAGTGTAAAATACAAATAACAAGATTAACCGAACTAATAGAGGAGTGGATTCCATGAATGTGACTATATATGATGTAGCCAGAGAAGCCAATGTTTCCATGGCGACCGTTTCCCGTGTCGTCAACGGCAATCCTAATGTAAAACCGGCAACGAGGAAAAAAGTAGTAGAAGTGATCGACAGGCTCGGATACAGGCCCAATGCGGTGGCAAGAGGCCTTGCCAGTAAAAAGACAACAACAGTCGGCGTGATCATTCCTGATATTTCAAATATTTTCTTTGCAGAGCTGGCAAGGGGCATTGAAGACATTGCAACAATGTACAAGTATAATATCATCCTAAGTAATTCAGACCAAAATACGGAGAAAGAATTACACCTGCTGAACACGATGCTTGGCAAACAGGTGGATGGGATTGTCTTCATGGGAGGAAATATTACGGAAGAGCATGTAAGGGAATTCGAGCTTTCCCCAGTACCAATCGTGCTGGCCGGAACCATTGAGGATTCCAAGAAAATGCCATCAGTCAATATTGATTATAAAACGGCTGCCTATGATGCCGTTAAGGAATTGATTGACAAAGGCCATAAACAAATAGCTTTTGTGAGCGGGCCTTTCCATGATAAGGTCAATAATGAGGCGAAGCTGCCAGGATATAAGCAGGCATTAGAAGAAGCTGGAATCCAATTTAGTGAAGACCTGGTCATTGAAGGGGATTATACTTACGATTCCGGACTTGAAGCATGGCAGAAATTGCGCGAGTTAAAAAACAAGCCGACAGCTGTCTTTACAGGAAATGATGAAATGGCTCTCGGAGTCGTTCATGGCGCCCAGGATGAGGGAGTCGAAATCCCTGCTGAAGCAGAAGTTATCAGCTTTGACAATACAAGGCTTGCATTGATGGTACGTCCACAGTTGACGTCCGTGGTCCAGCCTCTGTATGATATCGGGGCAGTTGCTATGCGCCTCCTGACCAAATATATGAATAAGGAAAAAGTAGACGAGCATATTGTCGTTCTTCCGCATAGAATTGAACAAAGAGGTTCTACGAAATAAAATCAATAGTAAAAACGCGACTGGATGGCCAGTCGCGTTTTTTTATTCACACTTTAAAAGTTTCAAAATGATCGTTGTTCCATCAGGCAAATGTTAACTTAAAAGCCTTTGTTTTTGAAATCTCATGAATAAGCAGGCCTGGGTCAATTTCTGGATATTTAAATCTGGTGAAAC
Source organism: Bacillus sp. AK031 (assembly GCF_053903065.1). NCBI lineage: Bacteria > Bacillati > Bacillota > Bacilli > Caryophanales > Bacillaceae > Bacillus > Bacillus sp. AK031. The sequence continues at coordinate 951,567 of NZ_CP096424.1, forward strand.
GTTAAGTGTATACAAGACTGAGTATACAGATGATTTCAACTCCAATGCAATCCCTCACTGAGCGGACGATTTTTTATTATTGTTCTGCCTCAGCTGATAAAGAGCTTTTTCAAGAGTCTGAAAGTTCTTTTCAGTAATTTCCGGTTTGCGCGGAATTTCAGGATAAATCCCGTTTGGGTCATCCCAGCTTATCGGCAAAGTGAGAGGAGCTTGTTTCTGCCAGCGCTGTGTCCAATTTTGAGGGAATGCCTTCAGGGAATCCTTTCGCCCCGCCATTTCCATCCATACCAGGCTCCAGGCACGGGGGACTACACGCCAAATATCATATCCTCCGCCCCCTACAGCAATCCAGCGGCCATCACAATATTGGTGGGCCAGTTCATGAGCGATTTTCGGAATTTCATGGTAAATCTTCATAGTGGAAGATAAATGTGTCAACGGATCGAAATAGTGGGCGTCCGCACCATTCTGCGTCAAGATGACGTCCGGCTTAAAGAACTCGATGATCTCCCTGAATGCTGTTTCATATGCTTGGAGAAAAGATTCATCTTCCGTGAAGGCATCAAGAGGGATGTTAAAAGAAAAGCCGTAACCCTTCCCATGTCCTCGTTCATTGATGTTTCCTGTGCCGGGGAACAAATACCTGCCGGTTTCATGGATGGAAAATGTACATACTTCCGGGTCATCGTAGAAGGACCATTGAACACCATCTCCGTGATGGGCATCCGTATCCACATACAAAACCCTTGCATTATATTTCTCCTGCATATACTTGATGGCAACGGAACTGTCATTATATATGCAGAAGCCTGATGCCTTTCCTTTGAAACCATGATGCAGGCCGCCGCCGAGATGGGCGGCATGTTTGGCCTTCCCTTCCATGACGCAATCGACTGCCGTCAATGTTCCGCCGACAAGAAGCGCACTCGCCTCATGCATGCCTTTAAACACAGGTGTATCTTCCGTGCCGATGCCGAAACTCTCAAGCCTATCAGGGGAAAGGTTTCCGTTTCCCGCTGCTTTGACAGCGCTTACGAAAGAAGGGTCGTGAACAAGGTGCAGCTCTTCATCCGTAGCAATCCTCGGTTCAACCATATCATCCTTTGAAAGCGCACCCGCTTCCTCCAGAAGGTCTATGGTCAGCTTCAGCCTGAATTGGTTGAAGGGATGGCTGTCGGAAAAGCGATATTCCAAGAGTTTATCAGAGTAAACAAATAGAGCTTCCTTTGTCATGATGACATACCGGGCATGTTAGGCCAGAGAACGACATACCCTTCCTTTTTCAAATCTTCTATGACAGCCATAGGATTGATGGTCCTGACCCTGAATACGAGGATTTTATAGTTTTCATCTTGTCTGTCAGGATAGACTAGCACACTATGTATATTTGCATTATGTTTGCGGATGATGCCTGCAACCTCATACAGCACTCCTGAGCGATTCTCAACCTTGACTTCAATTTGTGAACCCGGCTGATGCGCTCCCGTTAATTGAATCAATGTATAAAGTAAATCTGTCTCTGTAATGATTCCTATTAATCTATTTTCCTTAACAATGGGAAGGCAGCCGATTTGGTGCTCATAAAACAGGGCGGCAGCCTCTTCGACAAAATCCAATGGGTGCCCTGTAATGACATTCGTCTTCATGATCAGTTTCAAGGGATTCTGAAGCTCTTCAGCAGCTTTGTCTTTTTGGAAAATCGAAGGTGTTCCATCCTTTACATCCCTGTCACTGACGATTCCAATGACAGCCATATTGTCATCGACGATAGGAATATGCCTTATCTTCTTGTCCCGCAGCAGCTTGATAGCCTGTTCGATCGTGTCTTCAGCCCTTAGTGTCTCAACTTCAGTCTTCATTATTTCTTCTACTATCACGGTATTCCATCCCCTTTAACAGAGTCATTAATACATATAACGGTTCATGAATCTCAATCTGTCGAATTTCTGCACAGATTCACTTTCTATTCTATTTCCAATTCGCACCATCAGGCAGTTTGCCGGATGTGAACTGATTTCAGGGTCGTCTGTTGCATAATACTCCAAACCGCCAGCATTCATCATTTTTTCCATGATTTTTCGGTATTCCCATACATTCAGGCCCGTTCCTTTCAGGTCCCAATGCCAATAATATTCAGTTGTGATGATGATATAATCTTCCATCGCATCATCCATCATCGATACTTTAAGAAGATTTTTGCCGACAGCTGCCCCTCTGAATTTAGGGACTACTTCAATTGCGCCAAGTTCAATCAGTTCCTCCATCTTTCCTTGAGACCACCGTTCGAGGGGGTCGGGATAGAGATATGTAACATAACCGACAACCATGTTACCCTCTCTGGCGATTATGATTCTTCCTTCTGGAAGCCCAGCGATTTCAACTAATGCCTTATGTTGTTTTTCAGGTGATCGGAACGCTGTCAGGTCTTCATGGAAATCCAAATCAATTAGTTCACTTGCTGGAACAGGTCCTTCTATGATCAAGTTTCCTTTTGGAGTCTTTAGTTCCATCGCATTATACGTTTTTTGATGGTTCATTCGGTCACCGCCTAAAAAAATAATATTCTTATTCCTATTATTACATAAGTCCAGCAGACTAAATAGAAGCCGAGTGCATCAGCACAGGTCTTCTTCAATATATTTTCATAATGGAGAATAAGTTTACATACCAATATTATAACAAAAAGTAAAAATCGGACAATTTTTAAAATTGAGAAAAATAGATTTTTGTACTATAATGATATAGTAATTTCTTACATAAGGAGGAATATCTCTAATGAAGTTGGAAGCGCTGCCAGCAACTCAAGGAAACTACAATCTTACTAATTATGAAGATACGTCCAAGGATTTTGACTGGAATGAAGTGAAAAAGAATTTTTCCTGGAATGAAACAGGCCGTGTGAATATTGCTTATGAAGCGATCGACCGGCATGCAGAGTCATTCAGAAAGAACAAAGTGGCGCTGTATTATAATGACGACACCAGAGATGAAAAATATACTTACAGAGAAATGAAGAACCTGACAAACAAAGCAGGGAATGTCTTAAAAACGTATGGGGACGTTGAAAAAGGCGACAGAGTGTTTATATTCATGCCCCGTTCACCGGAATTATACTTTACAGTTCTCGGGGCACTGAAACTTGGTGCCATCGTTGGACCGCTTTTTGAAGCCTTTATGGAGGGTGCTGTGAGAGACCGCCTGGAAGACAGCGAAGCGAAAGTGCTTGTCACTACTCCTGAGCTGCTTGACAGGGTCCCTGTTGATGAGCTGCCGGCTCTTAAGCATATTCTCCTCGTTGGCAAAGACGTTGAAGAACAAGGCAAGTATACGGATTTCCTGACGCGTTTTAAAGAGGCGAGCGATAAATTGGATATCGAGTGGGTGGACCTGAATGCCGGCATGATCCTTCATTACACTTCCGGCTCCACTGGTAAACCGAAGGGCGTCCTGCATGTCCATAATGCGATGCTGCAGCATTATCAGACGGCGAAGTGGGTCCTTGACCTGAAGGAAGAGGATGTTTATTGGTGTACAGCTGATCCGGGCTGGGTAACGGGGACTTCCTATGGGATTTTCGGCCCTTGGCTGACAGGTGCATCAAATATCATTGCCGGCGGAAGGTTCAAGCCGGAAAAATGGTACAACACTATTGAAAAATATGGAGTTACGGTTTGGTACAGTGCCCCGACAGCGTTCCGCATGCTTATGGGGGCAGGGGATGAAGTCGTGAAGCAATCTGACTTAAGTACTCTGAGACATATCTTGAGTGTCGGCGAGCCTCTTAACCCTGAAGTGATCCGCTGGGGCATGAAAGTTTTCCACCTTCGCATCCATGATACATGGTGGATGACCGAAACAGGGGGGCAGGTCATCTGTAACTACCCATGCATGGAAATCAAGCCTGGTTCTATGGGCAAACCTATTCCAGGCATCAAGGCGGCGATTGTCGATGATCAGGGAAATGAACTTCCTCCATACAGAATGGGGAACCTTGCCATCAAAAAGGGATGGCCATCCATGATGAATGCAATTTGGAAGAATGAGCAGAAATATGATTCCTACTTCATGCCTGGTGACTGGTATGTTTCAGGAGATTCTGCATACATGGATGAGGACGGATACTTCTGGTTCCAGGGCAGGATTGACGATGTGATCATGACCTCCGGCGAAAGGGTAGGACCATTTGAGGTCGAAAGTAAACTGGTTGAACACCCGGCAGTAGCGGAAGCTGGCGTCATCGGGAAGCCTGATCCGGTCCGCGGTGAAATCATCAAGGCGTTTGTCGCTCTCCGTGAAGGATACGAAGTGACAGATGAATTGAAAGAGGAAATTCGTCAATTCGTTAAAAAGGGACTGGCCGCGCATGCTGCACCAAGAGAAATCGAATTCAAAGAGAAACTGCCGAAAACACGCAGCGGCAAAATCATGAGACGCGTGTTGAAAGCTTGGGAGCTCGACCTTCCAACTGGCGATTTATCTACTATGGAAGACTAATAACTAAATGAATATAAAGAAATGCAAAAAAAACACTCAGCCACAACTGAGTGTTTTTTTGGTGGTGTCACTTTAACACTTTAAAGCACGAAGAGGGACTGTCCCTCACTAGCGATGCATGTGTTACAAAATATGGAAGCCTGTGGATAAAAAAATAAAAATACTTTCCTAAACGCAAAAAAAGCCCTAATGTAGAAGATGCAGGACCATACTTGTTCCCAAATCTTCTACAAAAGGAGCTCATCACAATGAGTAAAAGTATAGGTCATGAAACGTTAATTTGTCAATGTTTAAAATTATTGCCAACCGAACACCTGAGATGTCCACTACTGGACTACAGAAAGAAGCTCAAAACAGAGTCCTTAATCAAAGTTTTTATCGCTGGCCAGTTAGATCAGTGGAATTCGTACAATCGTATGGAAGAGAAGCTCTTCGCCCATCCTTCCTTACGCGAGGAGTTGGATCTCGATATGATCAGCGGCTCGCAATTAAGCCGCCGAATCAACGATCTTCCGACCGAAACTGTAGAGAAACTTTTCTATAAAGTTGTCGAGATACTTCTCCACCTTACACGCGACCAAAAAGGGATTTCAAAAAAAGTGGGGCTCCTCAAAATCGTTGATTCTACAGAACTGAAGCTGCCTAAAAGCTTGTGTGAGTGGGCAACGATTTCGAAGGATCATACGGCTGTAAAAATGCACACGAGGTTAGTTGTTACCTCACCAAATACGGCCTTTCCAGACAAAATCATTCCTTCTACGGGCAATGTCAGTGACTTTGAAAGTGCCAAATACCTCATCGAAGATTCTTATGCCACCTACGTAACGGACCGGGGCTATTCCTCCAAAATGAATCTGGAAGAATGGCTGAGGAGAGACATTTCTTTCGTTACGAGAATCTCGAAAAATTTGAGGGTATACATTGAAAAAGAGTTTGAACCAACTCATCCTTCTGTCACCAAGGATGCCATTGTCTATTTCGGCACCTCTCACCATCCTGTCCGATACATCGAATTTACGGATGAAAAGGATAGGGTGTATCGAATCTTAACCAATCGATGGGACCTTGAAGACACTGAGATTCTAGATATTTATAAAAACAGATGGATCGTTGAGCTCTTCTTTAAATGGATAAAACAGCACCTGAAATTCACTAAAATTTGGAGCACAAAGCCCCAAGGAATCTGGAATCAAATGTTCTTATCGGTCATTGCCTTTGGTCTATCTGTGATCGTTAAACTTATGACACGATCCACCAAGACTACATGGGGATTCTTTCAAGCACTTCAAACCTATCTCTATAAAACGTATAGCGATTTATTAGTAGAATTAGGGAGAAAGAAGAAAAAATCAAAAGGAAGGCAAAAAGTCCCGATCCCTTCGAAATCTAAACATGATTTTGGAACTGTAGCCATGGTAAAAGGAAAACGACGAATTTAACTATAAGTATGTAAAAAAATGGGAACAAGGTCTTTTACAACCATGTTACCATTTTTTAATTCCGGAGCTGAAACGAACTGTAAAAATTTTGAATAAATTTAAGAAATTTACATATATGCATCGCTAGTGACTGTCCCTCTTTTCGCTTTAAAGTGTTAAAGTATGGCGATAGAAAAAAGGGTAATCTGCAAAGGCAGATTACCCTTTTTCTTGTTATTGATATAGTCAGCCCTGGCTATTGCCAGTTTCTCCAGTACCTGAACCATCTCCGGAGCCTGACCCTGATCCTGATCCTGATCCAGTGTCATTTCCTGAATCATTCTCTCCGCCGTCACTTCCAGAGTCCGAGCCATCATCCTGTCCGGAATCGTCTTCTGAATCTCCTGTATCCGGCTTAGGTTCTTCCGGTTTATCTGGTTTTTCGTCCTCTTTAGGTGGCTTAGGTTCCTCTTTCTTCTTACCGATTCTTACTGTATTAGATTTGCCCGACTGCTTGCCGGCTACATCTACTGCAACAACGTAATATTCTCCGTCACCAAGTGTCGATACCAGATTCTCATCTGATTTTACGCTGGCGACTTTTTGTCCGCTTACCGTGAAGACGCGGTACCCGACGACATCTTTACTTGCCGATGCTGTCCAGCTGACTTTGTTTCCGGAAGCACTTGCTTTGACTGTTCCAGGAACAGCTCCGTCATCTTCAATTTTGTTTTCAGCGACAAGAATATTTTTATATCTTTCCTCATCAGCAGGTATCAATTGACGAGGGTCGGCTTTAATTCCATTAAGGATATTCTCGACAAAGTCAGGGTTCAGAATGACTCCCGGCTGTGAGAATTCTTCCGGTGTAGAATCAAGAGCCAGATATTTATCGCCATTGATCATTACATAACGGCTCTTCAGCAGGCTGTCGTCCGTCTTATTCGGAACATATTGTGCGTTGAATAAGTCACTCTTCACAAGTCCTGCCTGGCTGCATGCCTCTGAAGGCAGAAGACCGGAGATTCCGCAGAAGGAGCGGTTAACGATCCCCCCTGGTGACTGGAATGTGTCTTCAGGATCAATTAATTCAGGAGCAAGATCACGAGCGTCATTCAGCATGTAAGACCATAAGCGGATATTTCTCAAACCATAATGTCCGTAAGTGTCCATCGCCCTGTACATTGACTTTGGATCATCATATCCAAACCAGGTTCCAAATGTGATGTTCGGATTGGATGCGATAAACCAGTGGTCTTTATACTCCTGGGTCGTTCCCGATTTACCAGCCCAGTCTGAAGCGAAGTTAAGGAATTTTTTGGCATAACGGCCTGTTCCAGCATAGTGATCAAGTGTATCGCGCATCATATCGATCGTCAGATAAGCAGTTTGAGGACTGAATACCTCGACAGGCTCAATCTCATGCTGATAGAGCACTTCGCCTTCTTTGTTGACAATCTTATCGATCATGTAGGCGTCAATGAATTTTCCGTCGTTGGCAAAAGTTGTATAAGCATTGGTGTTCTCTTCAAGAGTTACTCCCCGCTTCATACCTCCAAGCGCAAGGGCATAGTTCTCTTTTTCATCACTTGTAAGTGTTGAAAAGCCCATTTTTTCAAGGAACTGAATAGGCTGTTTGTTGAAAATTTTTGTGTAAAGGCGGGCTGCCGGAATGTTCAATGACTCAGCCAGTGCAAATCTTGCCGGAATAAGGCCGTTGTAATCGAACGAGTAGTTTTGAGGCTGCCACATCACACCGTTTCCAGCCATAATCGACATTTCAACATCGGGAAGAGGCGAGCCTGGCCCGATTTCGCCGAATTCGAGCGCTGGTGCGTACACAAGCAATGGCTTCATTGTTGAACCATTTTGTCTGATTGACTGTGTAGCATGGTTCAGCTGTTCTTGTTTAAAGTCTCTTCCGCCAACGAAACTAATGATTTTCCCCGTCTGGTTTTCAATCATGATCGCTCCGACCTGAACAGGATTTGGTACTTCGACTTCCTCGCCTGTTTCAGGGTCGATTTCGGTACTTGTAAGGGTTTGTCCATACATTTCATATGCATCTTTTGTCTTCTGCATACTGTCATAAATATCTTTGTTGACCGTTGAGTGGATTTGGTATCCCCGCTGTCTCATCTCCCGGTCGGCAAGAGTGATATACTTTTCATATAATTCATCATTATTGTCCAGGTCATCTTTTGAGTAGCCGTCTTTATCTGCCAGCATTTCAGAAATGATCACCTTGGCGCGGCTTTCGATTTCCGCAGTCAGCCAAGGGTAGTTATCATTAGAAGAAGGCTTTGGCGCAATGAAATCCTGTGAGATATCATAGTTTGCTGCTGTTTCATACTCTTTTTCTGTGATATAGCCCTCTTCAAACATCCGGTACAAAACAGTCTGCATTCTTGTCAGGCCCGGTTCAAGGTTTTCCTTGACATCCCCTCCATTGGTAAAAGGGGTATAAGCGAATGGGGCCTGTGGAAGTCCGGCGATGAAAGCAGCCTGAGGCAGGGATAAATCTTTAGGCTCTACGCCGAAGATGCCTTTTGCCGCTGATTTGACTCCCGCGATATTACGACCGGAAGAGTTTCGGCCAAGCGTAGCTACATTCAGATAGGCTTCCAAAATTTCATCTTTTTCAAAGAACCTCTCTAATCTCAGAGCCAAAAGAATTTCCTTGGCTTTCCGGTCAAAGGAAACTTCATTTGTAAGGATCTGATTTTTGATCAGCTGCTGAGTCAGAGTGCTTCCGCCTGATTGAGTGGCAGAATTCGTGAATTCCTGAACGATGGCGCGAAGAATTGCTTTTGGCACGACACCATTGTGCTCATTAAAGTATTCGTCTTCTGTCGAGATGATTGCATTTATGAGGTGATCAGAGACCTCGTCAATATTGACTTCTTCACGCTCTAAATCCGTCCTCATTTTACCGAGATAGACATCATTGGCAAAATAGAGCTGTGATGTTTCTTCATAGTTGTATATATCCTGTTTCATGTTGTCGTAAGGGCGTATCGGTTCTTCTTTTACCAGAGAAGCGAAATAGCCTGCTCCAACGCCGCCAGCGAATGCTGTTACAAGAACAGCTACCATAATAAAAATCAATAATAAATTCCAAAGAACACCGTACGTGATTCTGGCGCGTTTTAAAAATCTATTGTTAATAAAGAACTTGATGACAGGCTGAGACCGCTGCAGTAAAGATTGAAATTTTTCCTTCATATTTTACACTCCTCCTAAAATCAACTATATTATAGCATATTTCGACCGTGTGATGACTAAAATAAGGAATTTACAACAGTGCTTAGAAAGAACCCCCAATGTACCACGGCTTCCCCTTAACGGTATTTTTTACCTGAGTCTGTTTAAGCTTAAGGCAGCCTTTTGAAGGGTTGCTGTTTTTTAGCCCGGAAGTACTTTAAATAGCAGGAGCGATCAAAGTTGCTCATCCGGTATGGGAAACAACAAAAACATCATTAACAAGAAGGGGAAATTGACAAACATGCTCCGGCTGTGATAAAAAAGGAATATCTGAATTTCATAAGAAAATGCTTTGACAGGAATAAGTAGTCCCGTTATCCCTATTACAGAGAGTCAGTGGCAGGTGGAAACTGACATACATAACGTGATGAATTACCTCCTTGAGCTTTTGCGGCGAAAGACCATAGGCATCGATTAGCTGCAAACGGGAAAACCGTTATATTATTAAGTGAAGGATACGATTATCCTTAAGTTGGGTGGTACCGCGTGTTAAAGCGTCCCTGCATATGAGCAGGGGCGTTTTTTTGTGGAGAATTTTCTCCCTATACAAAATATTGCAGGACAATACAGGAGGAAGAGACGTATGGATCTATTAAAAGATTTAGAATGGCGTGGAATAACGTATCAGCAAACAGATGAAGCAGGATTGAAGAGCCTGCTGGACAAAGAAAAAATATCAATTTATTGCGGAATTGACCCTACTGCGGACAGCATGCACATCGGCCACTTGCTGCCATTCCTGACGCTAAGGCGCTTCCAGGAGCACGGCCACCGTCCGTTGGTCCTGGTCGGCGGCGCAACAGGCCTTATTGGTGACCCAAGCGGTAAAAGTGAAGAGCGTAAATTACAGACGGTTGAAGACATTCAACACAATGCAGAGAGCATCAAGAATCAGCTTAAAAGCATTTTTGACTTTGAAGGAGATAACGGAGCGGTTATGGTCAATAACTTTGACTGGATCGGCCCTATGGACATGGTTACATTCCTTCGTGACTTCGGAAAGCATATCGGCGTGAATTACATGCTGGCAAAGGATACGATTTCATCAAGGCTCGAGACAGGGATTTCTTACACAGAATTCACTTATACCATTTTACAAGCGATGGACTTCAACCATCTGTATGAAAACTACAATTGCAAGTTGCAAATAGGCGGAAGTGACCAGTGGGGCAATATTACGACAGGCCTGGAATTGATCAGGCGCACAAGGGAAGAGGAATCCAAAGCATTTGGTTTCACGATCCCGCTTGTGACGAAAGCGGATGGCTCTAAGTTTGGTAAAACCGAGAGCGGTGCAATCTGGCTTGATCCTGAAAAAACCTCTCCTTATGAGTTCTATCAATTCTGGATCAATACGGCGGACGCGGATGTCGTAAAATACCTTAAATACTTTACGTTCCTGGATCATGAAGAAATTGAGCAGCTGTCTCAAGCTGTTGAAACGGAACCTCATTTGCGAAAAGCACAAAAAACGCTGGCAGAAGAAATGACAAAGCTGATTCATGGAGAGGAAGCATTAGAGCAGGCAATCAAGATTACAGAGGCTCTCTTCAGCGGTAACATCAAAGAGCTTTCTTCAGCAGAAATCAAGCAGGGCTTCAAGGATGTTCCTTCATTCACACAGCCTAAGGATGAGGAAGTTGGATTGGTTGATCTTCTGGTTAACACAAAAATTTCTCCATCGAAGAGACAGGCGAGGGAAGATATCGGAAATGGTGCTATTTATATCAACGGCGACCGCACAACCGATCTTCAGCATGTCATGTCGGAAGCTGACAGAATCGACGGCCAGTTTACGATTATCAGAAGAGGGAAGAAAAAGTACTTTATGATTCAGTATTCTTAATCACCGGTACTTTGCCACCTGGTTCTAGGATTTAGGGCTGGCTGGTGAATAAAAGGAGTTTATGTGCCACCTGGTCCGGAGGTAGGAGAGATAGGTGGTCAACAAAAGGCCTTTGTTTGCTATCTGAGCCTGTTTTAGAAGGGATAGCTGGTAAATAAAAGGAGTTTATGTGCCACCTGGTCTGGAGGTAGGAGAGATAGGTGGTCAATAAAGTGCCATTGTTTGCTATCTGAGCCTGTTTTAGAAGGGCTGGCTGGTGAATAAAAGGAGTTTATGTGCCACCTGGTCCGGAGGTAGGAGAGATAGGTGGTCAACAAAAGGCCTTTGTTTGCTATCTGAGCCTGTTTGAGGAGGGATAGGTGGTGAATAAAAGGAGTTTATGTGCCACCTGGTCTGGAGGTAGGAGAGATAGGTGGTCAATAAAGTGCCATTGTTTGCTATCTGAGCTGTTTTAGAAGGGCTGGCTGGTGAATAAAAGGAGTTTATGTGCCACCTGGTCCGGAGGTAGGAGAGATAGGTGGTCAACAAAAGGCCTTTGTTTGCTATCTGAGCCTGTTTTAGAAGGGATAGCTGGTAAATAAAAGGAGTTTATGTGCCACCTGGTCTGGAGGTAGGAGAGATAGGTGGTCAATAAAGTGCATTTATCTACCACCTGACCTTGGCATAGAAGGGATAGCTGTTCAATAAAGTATGTGTATATTCCGTTTGATTCTGAGTTCAAGAAGACAGATGGTTAATATCCCATATGGTCTCACTCGTTAATATCTAGAGAGAACTTAATACACAAGGAAACAAAAAAGGTGCTCCCAAAGGGGGCACTTTTTCTATATTAATGAGCTTGGACACTCTCACGTGTATGTTTCTTATTAACTAGGAATCCAGCAAGAAGTACAGCTGCAGTCAGAAACAAGATAATCAGGTAAGTATAAGGGCTGTGTGACATATCCAGCAATGCTAAAAACTGTTTGTCCGCCATGATCATCTCACCTGCAGTCCATGCGAGAATACCCGAGCCTATATAGGCGATCCAGCGATATTTTTCAAGTAATCGGACAATCGCTTTAGAACCGAAAATCATAATCGGAATACTGATCAGGACTCCAAGTGCAATCATGTTAATATTGCCGTGTGCAGCGCCAGCAACTGCAACAACGTTATCCAGGCTCATGACAGCATCGGCGATAATGATGGTCGTAATCGCTTGCTTCAAGCCGGTATGTGATTTGATGTCTGCTTCCTCTTCTTCCTCCACCAGTACCTTGTACGCAATCCACAATAGCAATACGCCGCCGATTAAGTGGACATATGGGATTTGAAGCAGATACACAATAATGGCTGCAAATAAAATTCGAAGAATGACAGCGCCTGCTGTACCAAAGAAAATCGCTTTGTTTTGCAGGTCCTTCGGTAAATTTTTCGTTGCCATGGCAATGACTATGGCGTTATCCCCAGAAAGGATAATATCAATTGCGATGATTTTCAAAAGTGCAACAATAGCTCCTGAGGAAACAATAAATCCTGCAGAAAATAAAAAGTCCATTTGTTCCATTCCTCCTCCAGAAATTCAAATGCTTATATTAGGTGATCACCGTTCGTTGCAGTGGAGGGTATCACCATATGTAAAAAAACAACAACTTATCTATCATACCATAATGAGGTGTGACTTTTAATAAAATAATATTTTCGATGATGATGAGAGGGGGAGTATACATCTAAATGATCTATAAGAAGATTTGTGCAGACACAGAAGTGAGGAGGAGATTTGAGGCTCAGAATTTATGGCGGAAGTTTGTGCGTGTGCAGCAGCATAAAAAATGCAAAACAAAAACCCCATCCGGAATAGAATGGGGTTTTTTCTGGAAGATTAGCGAGAGTAGAACTCAACGATAAGTGCTTCATTAATTTCAGCTGGTAGTTCAGAGCGCTCTGGTAAGCGGATGAAAGATCCTTCAAGCTTGTCAGCATCGAAAGTCAAGAAGTCAGGAACAAAGCTGTTCACTTCAAGAGCTTCTTTAACGATGTTAAGGTTGCGGGATTTTTCACGAACACCGATTGTTTGACCAGCTTGCAGACGGTAAGATGGGATATCTACGCGAGATCCATCAACAGTTACGTGACCGTGGTTAACAAGTTGGCGTGCTTGACGGCGAGTACGAGCCAAACCAAGACGATAAACAACGTTATCAAGGCGTGCTTCAAGAAGTGCCATGAAGTTTTCACCGTGTTTACCTTGCATTTTGCCTGCTCTGTCGAATAGGTTACGGAATTGACGCTCAGTCACTCCATACATATGACGAAGCTTTTGCTTCTCTTGTAATTGTAAACCATATTCAGAGATTTTTTTGCGTTGGTTAGGACCATGTTGTCCAGGAGCGTAAGGACGCTTTTCTAATTCTTTACCTGTACCGCTTAGAGAGATTCCAAGACGGCGGGATAATTTCCAGCTTGGGCCAGTATATCGAGCCATTGAAGACTCCTCCTTCGTGTTTTTATTTTGTTGTAAAATAAAAACCGTGTGTGAATTAACAATTATGAGTATTATGTTTTCATGTACCTTCGCTCCAGCAGCAGAGAGTTACAAGATACACCTCAAGAAGAGGAACAAAATACAGCATAAAGGACTTCACAAAGGCTGCATTTATTTTACACAAAGAATATTATATGTTTTTGATGGAGCTAAGTCAAGGGGAAATCGTATTTTCTGAAATTCTGGTTTGGGAATATGGAATATTTCTATTTACGGCCTAGGAAGAAGCCAGCTCCTTTCTTTGGCATTCACCATTTAACAGTTCTGTTGGTCTTATGAAACTATATTAATTGGCCATTCATGATCTAGAAGACTCAAAAAAGGATTTATTACAGTATGTATTTTCACATTTAAAAACTATTGTTAATTTACAATATTACATAGGAAACGGAGATTTCTTTATGATATAATTATATATGATGGAATTACTTTCATATAAGTGATTAAAGCCGTTCATCATTATCAGTGCAGCCAGTCATCTGGCTTTGCTGATAATGATGAAAACTTGGGAAATTACTCAGGATGCACACAAAATTTGAGATTTGTCATTTGAGGATTAAGAAACAGATCAATTGTCGTTAGTGCTTTGCCAAAGGAAATCCATTAGAAGAAGTGAAGATATGAGGGACATGCCATGGTGAAAAATGATCGGATGGATACGAAGATGAGAGAGTTGGAATGGAACAGTGAAACCTTCTTAAACTCTTATAAAGCCCAATTATTTGATTTAGTAAATGAAGAATTCAAGGGTGACGGCACCAATTACAGCTTATGTTTGTCCTGCTGGATGGGGGTCATCCAGCATTTGCTTCAGGCTGATACAGTGCTTTATTACCGCTGGATGGAAAACAGCTACCAGCTTACTGAGGTTATTTCTTCTTCTCATCACCCCATTTCTGTCATGGTCGATACATTGGATGATATTTTTGCAGGAAGCGAAGAGGATTATGTACGCGGGAAGGATTTTTCATCTTCTTTTATTGATTTCGATCTCGGCTTCAAATTAATGGATGCCAAGCGGAGCCCTCTTGGAATTCTATTGGTTTCTGATGTCCGGTCAGCTGATATTTTGAATTTATCTCCAAAAGCATTTCAAGGTTTTGCTGCTCAAAGTTCTGCTTTTATAGGGAAAATGAATTATTTTTACCAAATAGTTGAAGAGGAACACCGCTACCGCGAACTTTTTAAAGTCAACGAAACTTTCCATTCTTCCATGGATATCAATATCTTGTTGGGACAGATCATCAATACTCTGCAAAGGGTGTTTCCCGAATATGGGTTCTTGTTATTGCTTTCCAATGATAACGATAAGAATCACGGAGATCTTCCTATAAAAGATTTTGATTATGATCGTGCTAATACAGCGGCGATGCAAGCGTTTGTTAATGGTACTACTGAAATTGAAAGTCATCATTCAGAACAAAAGTTTACGCTGTATGCTCCATTAAAGGGGAAACAGGGGGTTTATGGGGTACTGGAGGTTGCTTCTGCCACTCAATTCAGATTTCCTGCCAATCATATGGAATTCATTCGTTTACTGGCCTATACGGCTGGAAGTGCTCTTGAAAATGCCAAACTATATCAGCAGTCAAGACGCTTGATTTCCGATTTGCAGCTGATCAATGAAACTTCCCATAGACTTAATTCTAATCTTCGGATGACAGAAACACTGGCTTTTTTAAAGAAGCAGATCAAGCGTTCTTTTCAGGCATCTTCCATCGGATTTGTTTTTGTGGATGAGCAGGAAGAATGCAAGGTGCTGCCTGAAAGCTCCGCGTTTTTTAACAGTTTCGAAGGTGCTACCTATATAAATTATGTGAAACGCCATATCTCCAAAGACAAGGAATCCATCTTTATTGGCGACATAAGCGGAAAGTTTGGAAAAGAGTTATCATTTCTTTCCCTAATGGCGGTCCCGATGATACAGAACGATTCGATGATCGGTTTTTGTGTGGTACTGCATCAGCAGCCTTATTCTTTTTCTTTCGATATGTATAAGCTTTTGCAATCGTTCATCCACCATTCCACTTTGGCGCTGACGAATTCTATGCTGCGTGAAAAGCTGGAAGAGCTGGTTATCACCGATCACCTGACTCAGCTGTATTCAAGGCACTTCCTTGATGAAGAAATGGGCAGGTCAATGAGAAATGATGCGCAGGGGACACTTCTGCTAATGGATATTGACGACTTCAAAAAGATCAATGATACCTATGGCCATCAAACGGGTGATGAAGTCCTTATTCAAGTCGCAAAAGCAATTATGAATGAATCGCACAAAATCGGCTTTGCCGCCAGATGGGGTGGAGAAGAGCTGGCAGTCTATCTGCCTCATCAAGATATGGAAACAGGACTTGAAACAGCTGAACGGATTGTGAAAAAAGTTGCGGTGGCTACGAAACCATCTGTGACAGTATCCTGCGGTGTCTCTTCATGGCAGCGAGAAGTAGAGGATCATGTGAAAGACTTGGTCAAAAGAGCGGATGCCTCAATGTATTATGCAAAAAATCATGGGAAAAATCAGGTCTCGAATACCGTGGAATAACAAAATGCAGCCTTGGAGCCATTTATGCTCCGAGGTTTTTGTTTGGAAAAATACAATAGTGACTTGCGGTGAAAACGCTTTCTTTTTCAGGGATAATATCATATGCTATAAGTGAATTCTTAGAAGGATAAATAGGCCGGATGGTATGAACATCCAAAGGGTGCCTCCGGATAGACCCTGAATTCATTTGGGATAGATGATAAATTTCTGCAAATTGGCAGAAGGAATTCGGTTATTAGATAACAGGAGGAGAAAGATATGAAGAAGGACTATGAAAGGTTTGAAACAAAAGTCATTCATGAGGGTTACAATTCCACAGATTTTAATGACAGTCTGGCACCTCCGCTTTATCAAACTTCGACATTCACCTTTAAGAACGCGCAGCAAGGTGAAAGAAGATTTGCGGGAGAAGAAGGCGGTTATATCTACTCCCGCCTTGGCAACCCTACGGTAACAATGCTAGAAGATCGAATGGCCTCCCTTGAAAACGGGGAAGCGGCACTTGCTTTCGGTTCAGGCATGGCCGCTGTATCTGCAGTCCTGCTTTCGATGACCAAAGCCAATGACCATATTCTGTGTTCTCAGGGGGTCTATGGCTGCACATTTGGCCTTCTTAATCTTATGAAGGAGAAGTATGGGATCGACCATGATTTCTCAGCAATGGATAGTGCTGAAGAAATCAGAAAAACAATTAAGCCTGAAACGGTTTGTATATATATAGAAACACCGATCAACCCAACCATGAAACTGATTGACCTTGAACTGGTTGCTGATATCGCAAGGGAAAAAGGCATCCCTGTTATCGTGGATAATACATTTTGTTCCCCCTACTTACAAAAGCCGCTTGATTTGGGCTGTGATGTGGTGATACACAGTGCGACTAAATATATTTGCGGACATGGAGATGTGATTGCAGGTATCGTCGCAGGCAAACAAGAATTGATGGATGAAATTCGGATGACGACACAAAAGGATATCGGTGGAGTGATTTCCCCATTCGATGCATGGCTTCTATTAAGGGGATTGAAAACACTGCCAGTGAGAATGGACCGTCATTGCGAAAACGCTGAAAAAATAGCTGGCTTCCTTAAGGAGCAGCCACAGGTAGAGATGTTGTACTTTCCTGGGGATGCCGATAATCCTCACTACGAAACTATGAAAAAGCAAATGATCAAACCGGGCGGACTGATTTCGTTCACCATCAAAGGGACAAAGGAGACGGCACAGCAATTCATGAATGAATTGAAAATGATAAAAATTGCAGTGAGCCTTGGTGATGCGGAAACCTTGATCCAGCATCCGGCAACTATGACACATGCTGTCGTACCGGAAGAATCAAGAAAGAAGATGGGTATATCGGATACTCTATTAAGAATCTCAGTAGGACTGGAAGCCTGGGAAGACATACGGGATGATATCCAACAGGCTTTAAGCAAAGTTGAATAATCATCATTAGAATAGTGGGAATCAAGGCAGAGCCGCAGCTGAAGGCTCTGTTTTTTCTTGTTTGCCTCTATAAGTGTGTTCTGGTTATTAAGATTGAGTTCTTCATTAACCCCTCCTTGAAATGGAGTACTTTTTATTATGGTGTGTTTCATGTTAACCCCTATTACAAAGTAGGGTCTTTCAACAATGGTGCGATTCGGATTGAATCTAATCATAGTATTACAGAGGATGTTTCCTTTAATAATGGTACGATTCGGATCTAATCATAGTATTACAGAGGAAGTTTCCTTTCATAATGGTACGATTCGGATCTAATCATAGTATTACAGAGGAAGTTTCCTTTCATAATGGTACGATTTGGACCTAATCATAGTATTACAGAGGAAGTTTCCTTTCATAATGGTACGATTCGGATCTAATCATAGTATTACAGAGGGGTTTTTCTTTTATAATGGTACAATTCGTTTCTAAACATAGTATTACAGAGGGTGTTTCCTTTTATAATGGTATGATTCGGATCTAATCACAGTATTACAGAGGGTGATTCCTTTTATAATGGTACGATTCGGATCCAAACACACTATTACAAAGGAATCCCGGTTATCATGGTATGTTTCTTACCTAACCATTAGTATTAAAAGTGAACCTCCCCTTAAAAATAGGAAGTTATTTCCTCCTCGCCAGATATGCGGGCTGGACTTTTAATGATTACTGCTTTGGAAATCTTTTCGGCATGGCTAAAAAACGGATGGGAGTTTTACTTTAGTAAGCAATTCATCTTATCAAAAGTGATAACGTCCAAACAATGCCTGTATAACTTTCTGCACACGGGGACGTTCTCGAAGGTCCCGCTGTGAAACCGTTGAAAAAAATATATGATTCATAGAAAATATCCCGAAAAGAAGGCAGCCTCTTTTCGGGATTTGCTTATGTCTTTTGATTCCAAGCGGAAAACAGCGGCCCGCCTTTTCCATACACGGGATCATGCGAGGGCAGTGGAACTTCCTTGATCTCAATGAAAAGCTGCGTCCTTTGATTATTTTCATCGGTCTTTAAATTATGGTCCATTCCATCAGGATAAGCACCCGCTACCTTGAAGTCTTCACTGGAATTCAGTCTTTTGTGTCCTGTGCCGGCAGGAAGAACGAGAACATCGCCTGGCTTGACCTCAACCTTCTGGCCGCTTTCTCCACCGACTATAACGGTAGCCGAACCTGTGGCTACCCCTAGGACTTCATGGGTATTGCTGTGGAAATGGTGGTAATCGAACACACCGCCTTCCCAGCTGTTTCTCCAGTTGTTCTTGTTAAAAATGCTTTCAGCTTTTGCTGGATTGTCCTTAAGGGCACCCCGGTAGAAAAGGACGGGCAGATCCGGGTTGTTTGGAATGGATCCGCTCTCTTTGAAATATAAAGTGTCGACATCTTTGTATTCCATTTCCATCCTCCTTTACAGTCGTATACTCGTGGAATTCCCTTGAGGTTGTTGGTGTAAACTTACTCTGGATGAAGAGTGATATCCAGGCAGCCAAAAAGTCTTCTCCCTATTCCAAAAACGAAATATAAGCAGCTAAATAAAAAAAGCCGGGAGTAACTCTCCGGCTCTGGGATTTATAAGTGTTTAATCAATGCCTGAACAAATTCTTCAAGCTTGACTTTGTCAGTCTCATCAAACCTGTTTTTTTCGGGACTGTCGATGTCCAGAACCCCGATCAGCCTGCCCTCTTTTACAATTGGAACGACAATTTCAGATTGGGAAGCTGCATCACAGGCAATGTGGCCCGGGAAAGCATGTACATCTTCTACTACATAGGTTTTCTGCTCTTTAGCGGATGATCCGCACACGCCTCGGCCCAGTGGAATTCTGACACATGCAGGAAGCCCTTGGAACGGTCCGAGAACAAGCTGGCCATCCTCCATTAAATAAAATCCTACCCAGTTGATGCGGTCCAGAAATTGATTTAGCAAAGCGGAAGCATTACTAAGGTTGGCAATCGCGTTGTTTTCCCCTTCTAAAAGAGCATCTAATTGTTTGATCACCAGGTTATAGTTTTCTTCGCGGGTACCCTGATACATTTTTGATTGAAACATAGAACTCCCCATTTCTACATGATTTGATTATTAAGGCATAATTTCATCGATATCCTACAAGATTGGCAGGAAAGTGTCGAGAAATACATAAAGGAATATCCACAGCAACCCCGAATGTTTATGTATTAACCATCCTGTTTATTTGTATGGGATTAGTCTTTTACAGAGAAACCCATTCAGGCCAACAGGATCCATTATAACTTTCTGTCTCAAATCCTGATGAACCATTTTTAGCATATATTCATAATTGATTCAACTAATAAAATTTGAAAGTAGTGAGGACATGGAAAAACCTGCGGCACAGAGCATGACCAAAGAAAACATCCTTTTGTCGGCTGTATCCCTCTTTAATACCAAAGGATACAATGGTACATCAGTCAGGGACATTGCCAAAAAAGCTTCCGTCAATGCAGCGAATATCTCTTATTATTTTCATGGTAAACAAGGGTTGCTGGAATCCTGTTTTACCCGTTTTTTTGAATCCTATTTGGAATGTCTCGAAGCACAGGCGGATTCGTTGGAATATACACCCGCCGATGAGTGTTTAAAGAGAGCTGTCTATAATATTCTCCAATTTCAAAGTGAGAACCATCTTCTTGCCCGCTTTGTGTGGAGAGAAGTTTCCATTGATTCACAGGTGGTCAGGGAGATCATTTCCTCCTATTTGGTCAAAGAGCGATTTTTGTTGAAAAGGTTCTTTGACGCAGGGCAAGACCAGGGCAGGTTCACATCCATGCCGGTAAGTATTTTTATCATCCAGTTAAAGTCCATGATCTCCATGCCTTTTTTAAACAGCCAATATTTGCGGGAAGTATGGCATGTGTTTCCTCAGGAGCAGTTTTTCGTCGACCGGTATTACGCATCCCTTGAACAATGGATTGATCAATGCCTGCTCGTAAGGAAGGCAGCTCCAGCGCAGTAAACGGAGTTATACAAACATTCGGTCCCTGCCCTGTCCCAGATCTTTTGCTTGGTGTGCATCAGAACCGTAAACAAGTGGGATTCCCATCCCGGCTGCTTTTTTGGCGACTTCCGGCGGTGGGTAGGCAACTCCACACCCCGGTTTAAAGAATCCCGCACCATTGTAGTCCAGCTTCATTCCCTTATTGGAAATTTCTTTAAGGATGTCCTGGAGGTTTTCCTCGAAAGACTTGGACGGGGGGAAATCCTTTTTGAACTTATCCGCCAGCGTCAAATGCCCGATGCGGTCGGGCTTAAAGCGCCCAAGGTCTGATTGTACAGATTTCATCACTGTCCTATAGTAAGATTGATGGATGCTGTCCACAGAGCCATAGTATCCAATCATTCTTCCAAAATTATCCCTGCTGAAGTCCAGGCAGTCGTAGGCCCCCTCTTTCAGTAAAAAGTGGACCGACAGCAGGCTGTCATCAAGACGGGGCCCAACATGATCAAGAAATTGCTTTGTCTCCTGCTCGAATCCTTCAATATAATCAATTTCCAATCCCTTTTTTATTATTATCCTCCCTTCGTATTCGCTCTTAAGCTCCTCAAGCTCCGTGAGATACGGCTCCAAATCATCTGCCTTCATTCCGCTGTCTTTATCGGGAACAGGATCTTCAAATCCTTCAGGAAGCGGTGCATGTTCTGTAAAAGTAATCTCTTTATATCCCAGTTCAATCGCCCTGTTAATATAGTCATGAAATGAATCTTTTGACCCGTGTGGGCAATAAGGACTGTGAATGTGGCCATCTGCTTTCATCCAATCCCTCATTTCCTTTTCCTGTAATTTCGATATATAATAGTAAAATATCAATTTTTTCGACTAATAGGTAGTCTTTTATAATAAATCTTTGGTTTGAAGAGGAAAAATTGCAAATAAATCGTCAAAAAATGTCGTTATCATGGTATCATAATAAAAGCTATGATGTGAGATTTTACAGTTTTTACATAGAGCAGACCAAGTTAAAGAAGCAGGGGGCTTACGATGGAATTTATCATCGGAGGAATTATACTTTTAATCATTCTATTTATAATCGGGTTTCTTATAAGAAGAAAATATTATCATCACGTCGACCGGTTGGAATCCTGGAAGGTAGATATCATGAACAGGCCAATCCTGGATGAACTGTCAAAGGTGAAGCAGCTTAACATGACAGGACAAACGGAAGAACTGTTCGAAAAGTGGCGAAAGGGCTGGGACGACATCGTGACGGGAGACCTTCCTGAAGTCGAGGAGCTATTGTTTGATGCAGAAGAATACATTGATAAATTCCGTTTCGGTTCGGCAAAAGAAGTTCTTGCAAAGATAGAGGGGATTCTTAATCTGACAGAAGAGAAAATGGAAAGAATCCATTCTGAGGTGGAAGAGTTAGTTGGAAGTGAAGAAAAGAACAGGCTTGAAATCGAAGAATTGAAAGAGGATTTCAGAAAGAGCAAGAAAACGCTTCTGGCACACCGTCATTCCTATGGTAAGGCCGCCTATGGGCTTGAAGCAAAATTGGATGATATGTCGGAAAGAATTGAAAACTTCAATAAACTGACTGAAGAAGGGAACTATCTGGAAGCAAGAGAGCTGGTTCTGGGCTTATCGGCGGAAATTCAGGACATTGTCACTAAGATGGAATCCATTCCTGACTTGCTGACAGAATGCCAAAATTCTCTGCCCGCACAGCTGAGCGAAGTTGAATCGGGTTACAAAGAGATGGAGTCACAGGGGTATGTTCTCAAGCATCTTGGCATTAACACGGAAATTTCCAGATTAAGAGAAGAGCTTGCGGCTTGCCTGGATTCCTTAGAAAAACTCCAAACTGATAAAGTAGTAGATGAAGTGGGCGGTTTGAAAGAGAACGTTGAACTTCTTTACGATCTCCTTGAAAAAGAGGTTCATGCCAAACACTTTGTCCTTCAGAATGAAGAAAAGTCCGCAGTGCTTCTTGAGGGCGTAAAGGCTTTCAATAAAGAGATTAAACAGGAAACCGAGTTCGTCCAGCAAGGATACCATTTGCAGGACGAGGAGCTCCAGGTACCTGTGCAGCTTGAAAAGAAGATCACCAATCTTTTCAAACGGTTTCAGCAGCTGCAAGCTAAAATGGAAGAGAATGAGTCAGCTTATTCTTATTTAAGTGAAGAACTGCAGGATATCAACCAGCAATTAGAAAATATCCAAAAGGAACAGGATGTTTTTTCTGAGCAGTTGCAGGCTCTCAGAAAAGAGGAAATAGAGGCAAAAGAGAAGGTTACAGAACTCAAGAAGAAAATCGGTGAAGCGAGCAGGCTAATTTCAAAGAGCAATGTTCCAGGCCTTCCTACAGATTACAATGCTCTCCTTGAGGAAGCTCATAAGAATATTATCGAGGTCGCAAGGGCATTGGAAGAAAAACCGCTCAACATGCACGTTGTCCAAAAATACCTTGAGACAGCGGTAGACACGGTCGACCATTTCCATAAGAAAACAACGGACTTGATTGAGACCGTCATGCTGGCAGAAAAGGTTATACAGTATGGCAACCGATACCGCAGCAGATATGGAGAGGTATCGCACAAACTTCAACAGGCTGAGTCTGCATTCAGAAGTTTTGATTACAGAGAGGCACTGGAACAGGCTGCGACAGCTATTGAAGAAGTCGAGCCAGGTGCGATTAAGAAGATTGAAAGTATTGTAAATGAAAAGGTAAATGAAGCATAAAAAAAGATCCCGGCTGGTTTGGTACCAGATCCGGGATCTTTTTTTATGCTGTTTTCTTTTTAGCTCCAAGCATAGCTGACAAGAGGAACCCTGCGAGTGCTCCTATAATGGCAGGAAGCAGCCAGCCTATCCCTTCGTTGAATAGCGGGAGAATATTCAAGTTTTCATTCAAGGCTTCAAATTCAATTCCTGCAATCTTTAACCCGTCAATCAAGCTGATGATGAAAGTGGGAATCAACGCACCGATGTAAACCCCTGAGTAGCCGTTAAACCAGTTATGCATGAAGGACAACAGTATCAACACAATCGCCAGCGGATAAATCACTATCAATACAGGCAGTGAGACAGAAATGAGTTGTGTCAGGCCGATGTTGGCAATGATCATACTAAAGATGCTGATGATAATGACAAGTATACGGTAAGAAACAGGCAGCAGTTTTGAAAAATACTGTGCACAGGCGGAAACAAGTCCAACAGATGTTGTGATACAAGCAAAAGTGATGGCCAGTCCTAAAATGATCGTTCCGATTTGTCCGTACAAATGAGTGGCAGCACCAGACAATATCGCCCCTCCATTTTCCTGGACACCAATGGCTTCCGTACTAGTAGCTCCGATATAGCCAAGTGAAATGTAAACAAGTGCCAAGCCGGCAGCGGCAATCACACCTGCTGAGATGCAGGCTTTTGTAATGACAGCCTTTGATTCAAAGCCTTTTTCTCTGATTGCATTGATGACAACGATTCCGAATACCAGCGCAGCGATTGTATCCATCGTCAGGTATCCTTCAAGAAATCCCTTAAAGAAAGGACTGTCAAGGTAATCGCCTGTTGGTTCCTGGAAGTCACCCATTGGAGAGACAACGCTTTTGATCACCAATATGGTTAAAATCACAAGCAGGGCAGGTGTAAGAACTTTACCAATCCGGTCCACAAGCTTAGCCGGATTCATTGCCAGCCAAATAGTAAGTCCAAAGAAGATGATGGTGTAAATGAATAAGGACATGCCGTATTTATTGATATCTTCGGATAAAAAGGGTGTTATACCTATTTCATAGGCTACGGTACCAGTTCTCGGAATACCGAAAAACGGGCCGATTGCAAGATACATGATGACGGTGAAAATGACGCCGTAAACAGGGTTTACTCGCTTTGCCAGGGTTTCTAAATCGCCCCCTGTTTTGGCAATGGCGATGATCCCCATAAGCGGAAGGCCAACACCTGTAATTAAAAATCCAATGATTCCCGTCCACATATTGTCTCCTGCCTGTTGGCCGAGGAATGGCGGGAATATCATATTGCCTGCTCCCAAGAAGAGAGCGAACAGCATAAGACCTACAGTAAAAATTAAATTAAATGATAGCGCTTTCTCTTTCATATGAAAAACCCCCTAGCTGCAATGCTGAATCAAACTTTAATATCTTAACACAGGAATATCAGAAATTGTCGAAATAATTAAAAGTTAAAATATTCAGTTTTTTAAAATAATATTTTATATGGATTCTTACTTACACTTTCACAAAAATATAAGAACTATTCATGTATGTCAATAGGTCTCAGGGTGGGATTGCATTTCCAAAGATAATTTTTCGTGAAGACTCCATGATGTTTCTTCCTGCATCCACCATTAGACGAGGGAAGAAGAAAAAAGTATGGTACTCGAATTTTTAAAAAAGCAGATTTGTGATAGTATAATCTTTTGTAAACAATACAATAAGAAGATACTATCTCATGGACTCCATTACATGATCAGAAGGTGTAAAGAAATGATATATTTTGATAACAGTGCTACCACAAAACCATATAAAGATGTCTTGAATACCTTTTTAAAAGTAAATGAAGAGTATTTTGCCAATCCTTCCTCAATCCATGCACTGGGAGGACGGGTTGAGACGCTGGTTGCCAAATCAAGGAAGCAGGTAGCCGATTTACTGAACATAAAAGAATCTGAAGTATTTTTCACTTCAGGCGGTACCGAGTCGAACAACCTTGCCATAAAAGGCGCTGCACTTCAGTACCGGAATCGGGGCAAACATATAATTACAAGCGGAATTGAACATCCCTCCATTATTGAAACATGTGAGCAATTGAAGGAACTGGGATTTGAGATCACATACCTTCCTGTAACCTCGACGGGACATGTTAAAGTGGAGGATGTCCTTAAGGCCATTACAAGGGAGACAATCCTTGTATCAATCATGCATGTTAACAATGAAACAGGAAGCGTTCAGCCTGTTGAACAAATCGGGCTGGCTTTAAAGGCTTATCCGAAAGTCATCTTCCATGTGGACCATATCCAGGGAGCCGGAAAAGTTCCTCTATCGTTTCGTGAAGCCGGCATTGACCTTTGTTCTGTCTCAGGCCATAAAATTCATGGATTGAAAGGTACAGGCATGCTGTATATTAAAGAAGGTCTGGAAATTTCCCCATTATTGTCAGGCGGGGAACAAGAGCGGAAAATAAGGAGCGGGACAGAAAATACAGGCGGAATTGTTTCGTTTGCCAAAGCGCTCAGGCTGCATCAGGAGAAAAGCATAGAAAAGCTGGAGGATATGAAAGAGTTGAACACTGTGGTGCGTTCTGAATTAAAAGGAATTGAAGGTATAACGATTCATTCACCTGAACAGCAGTCAGCCCCCCATATTGTCAATTTCTCAGTTAAAGATATCCGTGGTGAAATTTTTGTGCATGCCCTGGAAGAATTTGGTATTTATGTATCGACAACGAGTGCCTGTTCTTCCAAGAAGAATGTGCCTTCAAGAACGCTGCTTGGAATGGGTGTAAAAGAAGAGCTGCTTGATACATCTGTAAGGGTCAGTTTTTCTTTTGAAAATACGCTGGAAGAAGTGAAACAATTTACGAAGGCCATTGAAAAAGTGAAAAAAAATCTTGAGGAAACGACGAGGAGAAAAAGATGATTTATGATCAAATCTTAGTAAGATATGGTGAAATTTCAACAAAAGGACGCAATCGTAAAGCCTTTACCAAAAAATTACGAGAAAATATTCTGTTCATGCTAAAGGACTTTCCAAATATTAAAATAAGTGCTACAAGAGACAGACTGCATATTTATCTTCATGGTGAAAACGGTGAAGAGGTGTTGAAGAAATTATCGAACGTATTTGGGATACAATCTTACAGTCCAGTGGTCAAAACGGGTAAAGATATAGAAGAAATCAAGGAGGCTGCTTTAAACTTGATGGCAAAATCCCATCAAGATGGACAGACTTTCAAGGTTTCAGCGAGAAGAGCAGACAAGACATTTGAATTGGATACAAATGAAATCAATTATGCTGTAGGTTCTCATGTATTGAGGAATATGGAAGGGTTGAAAGTAGATGTGAAACAACCTCACGTCAAACTCAATATTGAAATCAGAAAAGAGGGAGCCTATCTTTCAAGCGAAATCTATCAAGGGGCAGGCGGAATGCCGGCAGGTGCAAGCGGCAGAGCGATGCTTATGCTATCGGGCGGTTTGGACAGTCCTGTCGCGGGCTATTTGATCATGAAGCGCGGGGTCGAGGTGGAGGCTGTCCACTTCCATAGCCCTCCTTTCACCAGCGAAAGGGCCAAACAGAAAGTGATTGACCTTGCAAAATCTTTGTCTGTGTTCAGCGGAAGGATCAATCTGCATATTGTTCCATTCACGGAAATTCAGCAGGCGGTCCATAATCAGGTGCCCGAGAATTACACGATGACCTCAACAAGAAGAATGATGCTGCGAATTACTGAAAAGTTAAGAGAGAAACATAACGGTCTCGGAATTGTTACAGGAGAGAGCCTTGGACAGGTTGCGAGCCAGACATTGGAGAGCATGCTTGCCATCAATGAAGTGACAAACACTCCGGTCCTCAGGCCGCTGATCGCCGTGGATAAGCTTGAAATCATTGATATTGCAAAACAAATCGGGACACATGATATTTCAATATTGCCATACGAAGATTGCTGTACAATTTTTACTCCGCCTGCACCAAAGACAAAACCAAAAAAGGAAAAGATACAGTACTATGAAAGCTTTGTTGATTTTGATACCTTGATTGACACAGCTGTAGCACATACAGAAATGCTTGTAATTGATGGCGGTTCATTGCATGATGATAACGCCGATCTTGATGAGCTGTTGTAAATTCTTTGAGAAGAATTACCAATAAGATTCTCGAATGAAGCCATGTATTTTCGCACATTCTATACTCACAAGGAGGTGAAAACACATGGCAAACAACAACAGCTCAAACCAACTAGTAGCTCCTGGAGCTCAACAAGCGATCGACCAAATGAAATACGAAATCGCTTCTGAATTCGGTGTACAACTTGGTGCAGATACAACTGCACGCGCTAACGGTTCTGTCGGTGGTGAAATCACTAAACGTTTAGTTCAAATGGCTGAACAACAAATCGGCGGAAGCTACCAACAATAATCTAACTAAATACAATGGCTACAAGGAGCGGGGAGACCCGCTCCTTTCTTTATGTTGATTTTTTGTTGAGCACTATTATACAAATTTGGATTGAAGCGCCATTTGGGGTTATTGATTTTCTAGTTAGCGTCATACCTCCGTTTAGGGGTTGCCGATTTTCTATCTAAAATGTGAATAGGGAGCATTTTGAAATGAGAAATCTGGATCATTTTGGATTTTGAATAAAATTTCCATGCTAAATAATTTAAAATATTACAAAAATTTAGTATAATGGGAGTGAATACATACAAAGGGGGAAACAATATAATGAAAAGAGAAGATTTGCTCTCACCTGAAAAGTATAATTTAATTAGTGAAGTCGAAAAATTTGCCGGCAAACCGGGCAAAAAAGCGATTCTATGGAAAGATGATCAAGGCGATCAGAAAGAAATTACATATGAAGATTTAATGAAAAATGCGAATAAAATTGGAAACGCATTCAAAGATCAGGGGCTGGAAAAAGGCGATGTTGTCCTTGTCATGATTCCAAGGCTTATTGAAGCTTATGAAACCTATGTCGCTGCGTTAAAAACAGGGCTTGTGGTCATCCCGAGTTCCGAAATGCTGCGTTCTAAAGATTTAAAGTACCGGATAGTACATGGAGACGTTAAAGCAATTGTTTGCTATGCACCATATACAGACCAATTTGATGAAGTGGATGAAAGTGCTGGACTTAAAAAGTTTGTCATCGGGGAAGAGAAGGATGGCTGGCTGTCACTGGAAAAGCTGATGAGCGATGCTTCAGACGAGATGGAACTGGCAGATACGAGAAGGGATGATATGGCTTTCTTGTCATATACGTCAGGTACTACGGGAAATCCAAAGGGTGTTGTGCACACCCATGGTTGGGCTTATGCCCATTTGAGAACAGCGGCGAAAAAGTGGCTCAGCATTGAAGAGGGAGATACTGTATGGGCGACAGCAGGCCCTGGCTGGCAAAAATGGATCTGGAGTCCGTTCCTGTCAGTATTGGGGTCTGGTGCAACCGGACTTGTTTACCAAGGGAAATTCGAACCAGGTACTTACCTGCAGATGCTTGAGGACCACCAGGTGAATGTTCTTTGTTGTACTCCAACGGAATACCGCTTGATGGCAAAGGTGGATGACCTTGGACAATATAACCTTGAGCATCTCCATAGCGCGGTGTCAGCCGGGGAACCCTTGAACAGGGAAGTAATCGATGCTTTCCAAAAGCATTTTAAAGTGGATGTCCGCGATGGTTACGGGCAAACAGAAAATACCCTTCTTGTCGGGATCATGAAAGGGATGGAATTGAAACCTGGTTCAATGGGCAAACCGACACCGGGCAATACAGTCGAGATTATTGATGAAGAGGGCAATCCTTGTGCTGTCGGAGAAGTTGGAGATATTGCCGTGCACGTCGACACGCCTGCTTTATTCAAGAACTATTATAAAGACCCTGAGAGAACGGCCATGCAGTTCCGAGGGGATTATTATATAACTGGCGATAAAGCGAAGAAGGATGAAGAGGGATACTTCTGGTTTGAAGGCAGAGGCGACGATATCATCATCAGCTCAGGCTATACAATCGGACCGTTTGAGGTTGAAGACGCTCTTGTCAAGCATCCTTCCGTAAAAGAGTGTGCTGTTGTAGCAAGTCCGGACGAGGTCAGAGGAAATATCGTTAAAGCCTTTGTTGTTTTACGCGATGGCGTGAGTCCTGAAGACCCTGAATTGGTCAAAGCACTGCAGGACCATGTGAAAGAATTGACTGCTCCATATAAGTACCCAAGAAAAATCGAGTTTCTTGATGAACTTCCAAAAACGACATCAGGAAAAATCCGTAGAATCGAGCTGAGGCAAAACGAAAGAAAAGCCCTGAAAAGCTAAGTGGAATATGAAAATTTTGATGGCTGATATTTCAGAAAACGAAACACTTTAAACTAGTAAAGCGTTATAGTAAAATAAAGAAAAAAGACGGGATTGGCTCCCGGCTGGATAGAGAAGCGGCACTTTTTTGCCCATGAACCAACAACCTCTATCAAGACGGTGAGCCAGTCCCTTTTTGTATATTCTATGTTTATGACAAGGAGTTTTCATATGGGCACTTTATGGTACAATGGAACATTTTACACAATGACAGAAGAGGGTGCTTCTGTTGAAGCTGTTTACACAGAGAATGGTTTTATAAAGGCAGCTGGTCCCTTACAAGAGTTAAAGGATGTGTTTGCTGCAGAGATATCAGAAAGAGTGGACTGTGGAGGAAACACAATCCTCCCTGGCTTAGTCGACAGCCATATGCACCTTATAGGACACGGAGAGACATTGATCAAGCTGGATCTTTCTAAAATGGCCAGTAAAGAAGAGGTCCTCCAGGCTATAAAGGAGAAAGCAGAGAATACCGTGAAGGGCAACTGGGTTTTTGGTGAAGGCTTCAATGAAAACCTATGGGAAAACAATGCAGTCATCACAAGGCAGGAAATCGATGAAGTTGTTCCTGAACATCCGGTCCTCCTGAAAAGAATCTGCCGTCATGCGATGGTCGCCAACTCTCATGCACTGGAAACTGCCGGTATTGATCAACACACGCAGGATCCGGCAGGAGGGTTGATTGAAAGGGATGAAAATGGTGAGCTGAACGGACTGTTAAAAGATACGGCACAAGATCTGCTTGTGGATGCAATTCCTGCTCCTTCAGCAGAATATTTGGAGGAAGCCATGACCAAGGCGATCGAGAACTGCTGGAAACTCGGTCTTGTCGGGGGGCATACCGAGGACCTGAGCTACTATGGAAACTTCCAAAAAACGTATCAAACATTTATGAATGTGATTGAAAAAGGCGGGAAAAAGTTCAGATCTCACCTGCTGGTCCATCAAGCAGTTATTGATGACTGGAAGGAAGAAGGTTTTTCTTTCATGGACGGGACACCGCTTGTTGAATTCGGTGCCATGAAAATTTTTGCCGATGGAGCACTCGGTGGAAGAACGGCTTTATTGAGCCATCCTTATAATGATGATCCTTCGACAAATGGAGTCGCCATCCATACTCAAGAACGGTTGGCGGAACTGGTTAAAAAGGCTAGGAGCTACCATCTGCCAATCGCTGTCCACACAATCGGTGACCAGGCGTTTGAAAATGTCCTGGATGTAGTGGAAGAGAATCCGACAGTCAATGGAAGACGAGATCGTTTCATCCACGCACAGCTGCTGCGCAGGGAACTGATTGACAGAATCAAAGGCCTGCCGCTGATCCTCGATATCCAGCCGAGATTTGTTCCTTCTGATTTTCCTTGGGTGATTGACCGCATTGGAGAAGAAAATATGGAATATAACTATGCATGGAAGACACTGCTGGATGAAGGAATCCCTTGTGCCGGAGGTTCGGACGCTCCGATAGAACCGGTTAATCCGCTGCTGGGCATCCATGCAGCTGTTACAAGAACCAATCCATCGGACCCTGAGAAAACCGTCTATATCCCGGAAGAAAGACTGTCGGTTTACGAGGCTGTCTCTTTATTTACTAAAGGAAGCGCATATGCATGCCATCATGAGCATGACCACGGGATGATTAAGGAAGGATATCGTGCTGACTTCACTGTTCTGTCCGGAGATATTTTTAAAGTCACAGAGGACAGCCTGCTTGATATTGAGGTAGCTATGACGGTTGTTGATGAAGCGATTGTTTATCAAAAATAGTGCAGTAATTTTTGATTGCCCTCTGGAAGCAACCGGGATATAATGAAATTATTTCGGAAACTGAAATAATTTTAGGGGGTGGCCGGCATTAAAACAGAAGAACAAGCTGGTATATTGTATACTGCATTTTCATACTTTCTGTGGGGAATCCTGCCGATCTATTGGAAATGGCTGAATCATGTCCCGGCGGATGAAATACTGGCGAACAGAATTTTCTGGTCCTTCTGGTTCATGATCGTGTTTCTGATCGTCATCAAAAAATTTCCTGTGTTTTGGAAGATGCTGATAGGGATGATGAACACAAAGAAGCAGCTGGCTGCATTGGCAACAGCATCTCTGCTGGTCAGTACGAACTGGTTCATTTATATCTGGGCTGTAAATACAGACCAGATGGTGGAAGCCAGCCTCGGATATTATATAAATCCTCTTGTCAGTGTATTGCTTGGAGTATTTATCCTAAGAGAAAAGATGACAAAGGCACAGGTTGTCTCATTCATTTTAGCAGCCGTTGGCGTCATTGTTCTGACGGCTTCATATGGAAGATTCCCCTGGATCGCCATCGGATTGGCACTCTCATTCGGATTATACGGCCTGGCAAAAAAGCTGATCAAAGTCGATTCAGATATTGGATTGACATTGGAAACGATGACAACAGCGCCGTTTGCGTTAATCTATCTTTTCTATCTATCTTCACAAGGGAATATCTCACTATTCCATCTTTCGGCCGGAACCGATTTATTGCTGATTGCAGGAGGAGCAGTAACAGCTGTGCCTCTGTTATATTTTGCTAAGGGAGCCCAAAGAATTCCACTCTATATGGTGGGGTTCCTGCAATATATCGCTCCGACGCTGACATTGATCCTGGGTGTGTTTTTATATGGAGAACCATTTACCCATACCCATTTGATCGCTTTTACCTTCATCTGGTCAGCGCTGACGATTTTCTCTGTTTCCCGGATGAAGAGAGTGAGGCGGCGGAAAGCGCAGGAGGAATGTGCGTAGAAAATAATTTGAAGAAACCCGGCAGCCTGATTTGGCAGCCGGGTTTTTTTATTGCTAAATAACCAACATCTATAGAACCAATGATAAAAGTAAAAAAAGAGAAGCCGTTTCTCCCCGGCTTCTCATATCACCTGACTACAAAAACGTCCTTTTGACTTTTTCCCAGAAAGAGTTGTCTTTTAATTTTACCGTCTTTATCTTCTCTTCGCTCAACTCGATCTCTACTTGCTTCACATGCTGAATGCCCAATGCTTCATTATCCATTCCCATTGAAGGATAGTCATTGCCGTCCTGTACGATGTCCAGCTTCAGCTTTCGGTTTCCGCTTAAAATGAAGGAGGAGCCAAGCGTACGGTATCGATTATTATTTAAGGATGCAAGTTCACTGACCTGCAAGCATGGCAGCATCGGATCGACCACCGCTCCGTTCACCGATTTATTATAGGCCGTACTTCCAGTCGGGGTAGCGATGACCATTCCGTCTCCCCGGAAGGTTTCAAAATGCAGATCATCAATATGTACTTCGATCACGAATGTTTTGATAATCCCTGAACGGATACTGAATTCGTTCAGGCATTTAAAGCTTGTCTGGTCATCGACTGTCACATTAATAGTTGGATAGCGGCGTACTTCTATTTGTTCCTCAGTCATGGCTTTGATCATTTTTTCGGTATCATCGATATGGAAATCACAATACATACTTAAGTTTCCTGTGGTTGAGATGCCTGCATACAGACAGTCTTGTCGGAAACCTGTGTTTCTTACAGCCTGAAGAAAAGCCCCGTCACCGCCCACACTTACCACGATGTTCGCTTCTTTGGCATTTTTGACAACTTTGAACCCATGCTGCTCGGCAAGTGCTGATAACTCTTCGATCTTTTTCAGTGTGTCTGGATCTTTAAGGGTATAAAAGTAGAGATTGCGTCTTTCAGTCATGTTTCTGCCTCCTCAAATTTGTCTGCTGAAGTGATGAAATTTTTCCAATCATGATAGATTTTGCTAGAATGGTGATTATATGCAAATGGAGTCGCTGCTTTTAGGTTAATGTTCTTGGTGACCGATTTTAGATGCAGCCATAGTTATTTTATCATGATAGTGAAACTTTATGATAGGGATGTACGTATGCAACATGAACAGAATAAGAGGAGGAAACGACATATGAGCGGAAAACGTTGGACTGCACTTGCTATTGCAGCAGGATTATTTTTGTTTTCAGTAGCCGTCAATTTTGCCAGTTCGGCAATGACGAATGATTTCAACCAGGCTTTCGAAGAGATGTTTGCCGGTACTGAAAATCCTTTCACAGAAGAAGTGATTGAAGAAGGGAACGCATCTAAAAGGATTGCGGTCCTGGAAGTTGACGGTGTCATTCAGGATGTGGATACGGCCGCGTCAATCTTTGAAAGTGCAGGATATAACCATGAACTATTCATGGAACAGCTAAAGGCAGTTCAAGAAGATGACAGCATAAGAGCGATCATTTTAAAAGTCAATTCACCTGGAGGAGGGGTGGTGGAAAGCGCCCAAATCCATGAAAAGCTTGTAGAAATACAGGAAGAATCCAAGAAGCCGGTATATGTTTCAATGGGATCGATGGCCGCTTCAGGAGGCTATTATATTTCTGCACCGGCTGAAAAGATTTTTGCCAGCAAGGAAACACTGACAGGCTCACTTGGCGTCATTATGCAAAGCATCAATTACTCTGAGTTAGCTGAAAAGTATGGAGTCGACTTTGTAACGATCAAAAGCGGTCCGCACAAAGATATCATGAGTCCGACCAGGGAGATGACAGAAGAAGAAAGAGAGATTCTCCAATCCATGGTAAATAACTCTTATGAAGGATTTGTCGATGTTATTGCCCAGGGACGGGGAATGTCAGAAGGGCAAGTCAAGAAAATTGCAGACGGCAGGGTGTATGATGGCATCCAGGCTAAAGAAAATAATTTAATAGATGATTTTGGTTATATCGAGGATGTTATTGCTCAAATGAAGAAAGATCTAAAGTTGAAAGATGCACAGGTGATTGAATATACAAATGACGGCGGATTTGCTTCTTTATTGAACATGGGTGCCAAAAGACTGGCTGGAGGGGATATTGAAGCGGCAGCTCTGATGAAAATCTTGTCTCAGCCTAATTCACCACGCTTGATGTATCTCTATGCCGAATAATCTAAGGGGGGTGCATTCAATGAATGAATTTGATAACCAGCAAGTGCAGGCGGGAGAAAGTCACGTGAAGTCACAGCCTGATGAGTTTGAACTTGGAGGTTTCTGGCTGAGGTTCTGGGCATACCTTCTTGATTTGATTGTCATCTCAAGCATCGGGAGGTTGATTGTTAATCCGGTATTCAGGGCCCTTGACCTCTCGTTGATTAAGGGTGAAATGTTCGCACCCATCTCGATCCTGAGTGCTGTGGTTTTTTATGGATACTTTGTGCTGATGACAAAGTATTTAGGGCAGACACTTGGTAAAATGGCGTTCGGGTTGAAGGTCATCGAATTGGACGGCAAACCTCTCGATTGGGGGACTGTCTTTTTCCGTGAACTGATAGGCAGATTCATTTCTGCAAGTTTCTTTATTTTATATATTGTCGTTGCCTTTACGAACAAAAAACAGGGGATACATGATTTGTTCGCCGATACGACCGTTGTAAAAGAAAAGAGAGCGGCTTTATATAAGCCGGCAAATATTTAAAAAGAAGCAGCCACACAGATGGCTGCTTCTTTTCTACCCATTCGTTTCTAATATTTTTTTGATTCTCTCTAAGTCTTTCTTGTTTTCCTTTTTCATCATTGGTGCCATGAAGGGAGAAAATAGTTTTGAAAATCCCGCTGGTTCTCCTTTATTGCGCAATCCCATCAGAGTGTGTCCGCCATCGATGGATTTCCATGTATAGGTGGTTTCCATGGGAAACGGTCCCTGTGCTGTTCTCATGACAAGCTTTTGTTCTGGGAGGAACTCTTCTATTTGATAGGTATAGGCAAGCTTCTTGCCAAGGAATTCAGCTTTAAAGGCAATTTGAGAACCGATCTGAATCGGCTTTGGTGTCATCCATTCAGCTTTAGAGATATTGCTGTACCATTGTGGGGCGTTATCAGGATTGGCAGCGTAACTTGCAACT
This sequence comes from Bacillus sp. AK031, assembly GCF_053903065.1. Classification (NCBI taxonomy): domain Bacteria; kingdom Bacillati; phylum Bacillota; class Bacilli; order Caryophanales; family Bacillaceae; genus Bacillus; species Bacillus sp. AK031. Next base: position 987,075 of record NZ_CP096424.1, read on the forward strand.
TTAGAAAGTGGTGATTTAATAATTGTTTCTGTATAAACGTTTACCATTTATGACCTCCGGCATCCATGCACTGAAATATTTTGGGTGTATTGCCTATTAATAAAATGATGTCTGATTTCCGCTCCAGGTGTGCGACTCCGCGGGGCGGGCGGTGAGCCTCCTCGGCTTTGCCTGCGGGGTCTCACCTGTCCCGCTAATCCCGCAGGAGGTCGCACACCTTCCACTACAATCAACTGTCATATTACTCTGAAACTAAAAGAGTTTCTGTAATTGAAAAACGAAGAGATTCCGATATTGATTCAATATGCTTATTCATAAATAGCGAAAGCAGGATCAAAGCAAGTATACTTTATATCAATGGATAACATATTTACTAAAGCTAAAATAACAACATTATTAACTGCCTTCTATATAATTTTTAAGCAATGTGCCCAGGAGGTGTTTCCACCCTTCTGTATGGCTTTCTTCCCAATTCTCTTCAATTACTCCTGATGCAGTGTGGGATAGCTGTAATGTGGTCGTCCCATTTTCCTCGGTGAGGCGATAGGTATATGCACTGTTGACCGCTCCCTGCATGCCAAGATGGCCCTGAATACGTATTTCCTCAGGAGCATTCACATAGTAAACATTACCCCAGATGGCTCCCGCATTTTCATCCCATTTTTCAATGAACTGTCCCCCGGGTACGGGATTCAGAGTCAGGGATGATTTTTTTCCTTCCGGAGCAAGGCGGAATTCCCACCAGTCTTCAACCTTGTCAGTCAGTGCTTTGAATACCTGCTCCCGTGTTGCATTAATGATGGTTTCTTGTTCAATTCGAAATATCTTACTTTGTTCTTCGGTTTTCATTTTGCTGCCTCCTTCTGATTGTTCTGCTGCCGCCTTTAAGTTAAGCAGAGATGAAGCGGATGATTCCATGTATTTTCCTACCCAGCGATTGTGCATTTCCTGAAGCGGGACCGCATTCAGGAAATTGACCTTATACTTGCCTTTTCGCCTGGAGAGAACGATCTTTCCTTCTTCTAATGCAGTTAAATGCTTCATAATGGCATAACGTGATACTTCAGGGAAATGTTCATTGAGCTCCCCGGTAGTACTCGGCGATTGCTTCAGAATATCGAGTATACGTCTGCGTATTGGGTGGGACAATGCTTTGAATAATGGTGTGAGATGATCCTCCATTTGATGACCCTTTCATTTAGTTAATGGCTTATATTTAACATGTGACTAAATGGTAACATGTTATTGATTTAAAAAGCAATATAGATTTTTTAACCGTAATTTAGGAATTGGGTTTAACTCGCATGAAAAATGCCCATAATGGCAAGTTGAAGGGTTGTGAAAAAAGTGAATGGGTGGATCATTGCGCTGTTTCTAGTTTTAGGCCTGATTTCTTTCTTATTGATTATCATTTTAATAACCAAGCTGACGATTACAATTTCACTTTATCATGGAAATGATAATGACCATATAACTATTAAATTCAGGGCCTGGTTCGGCCTCGTAAAATATAAGGTAGAGGTTCCATTAATTAAGATCGATGATGATGGGCCTAATATTGTCTTTGAGGAGAAGACGCAGAAAGGCAATGAAGGAAAGGGGAAGGAAAAAGACAAACTGAAAAAGGAAACGCCAGAAGAGATTCTGACTTCCTTAAAAGATTTTCGGGAATTGCTGGAGCATGTGGCAGGACTCCATCGGATTATCAGAAAGTTCTTGAGTAAAGTGAAGGTTTTCGATGTAAAGTGGCAGACTGTTTTTGGGACCGGTGATGCTGCAACCACGGGAACCATGACAGGGCTTGTATGGGGGGCGAAGGGAAGCATAATCGGTGTCGTAAGCCATTATATGAAACTGCAATCTATTCCTGAAGTTGCGGTTCTTCCATCCTTTCAAAAAGCAATCATTCAAACGGATTTTTCATGTATCATAACTTTTCGGGTCGGGCATGCTATATTAGCAGGAATCAAATTAATCAAATTTTGGAAAGGCGGCAAACCGAATTTCCAATCAAAGTCGTTATCAATGGTTTCTAAAGAAAACCACTCCGTCTAACAAGACGCACACTTTACCACACTAACGCGCTAAGAGGGACTGTCCCCTATGCCGCTTTAGAGTGGTAAAGCGTACATAACATTTTAGGAGGTAATCTTATGTCTGATCATCCAATTGAAGGACTTATGACCACAGCAATGGAAAATCTGAAAGAAATGATTGATGTCAATACGATTATCGGAGACCCAGTTGAAACGCCTGATGGAAGTGTCATTTTGACAGTTTCAAAGGTCGGTTTCGGTTTTGCCGCAGGCGGCAGCGAATTTATCATAAGCGGCAAAGGTGATAAAGAAGGCCAGGATGGCAAGGACGGTAAGCAAGGAAAGAAAGAACAGCCCTTTGGCGGCGGTAGCGGTGGCGGAGTTTCCATTACTCCGATTGCGTTCCTTATCGTAGGCTCAAAAGGAGTTAAAATGCTGCATCTTGATGAAAATACACACTTATTCGAGAAGATTCTTGACTTGGCTCCGGGGGTTCTTGAGAAAATTCAAGGGATGATGAAGAAGAACAATCAAAATAATGGCCAGGGCCAAGGCCAAAGTCAGCAGCAACAGCAGCAAAACGGCGGACAAAACCAATTTGATTTCTAACTCGAGACATTATTAAAGGTAAATGAAGGACTGGAACACTCGTTGATCCATAACGGGTCTTTCAGTCCGAATTTATTTTTTATTGAGCATGATCACTACGTAAAAGAGCGATATGACACATCATTAAACTCCAAAGTCGAATTAGTTGCTTCCGGGCAACCCCGTTTTGTACGATGTAAGAGATTCATACTTATAGAGGAGGTATTTCAATATGGCTGACATTACGTTTAAAAATAACCCAGTTACACTATTAGGCAATGAAGTTAAACCTGGTGACTCTGCTCCTGATTTTACGGTTTTAGCTAATGATCTATCAGAGGTATCTCTCAACGATACGAAAGGCAAGGTGCGTTTGATCAGTGTTGTGCCTTCTATCGATACTGGAGTTTGTGATGCCCAGACACGCAAATTTAACGAAGAAGCAGGAAAACTTGAAAGTGTGGAAGTACTTACCATTTCAGCTGATTTGCCTTTCGCCCAGAAACGCTGGTGCGGAGCGAACGGAATCGAAAATGTCCAAACGCTATCCGATCATCGCGACATGTCTTTCGGCGAAGCGTTCGGGGTGCATATTAAAGAATTGCGCTTGCTTGCCCGCGCTGTATTTGTAGTCGACAGCAATGACAAAGTCACTTATGCTGAATACGTCAGCGAGGCAACAGACCATCCTGACTATGATGCAGCGATCGATGCAGTGAAAAAAGCTCAGTAGCTTCTGTTCCAATACAGCATGATCAAACTGGCCCGGGACCTTTTCCTTCAGGGTCAGTTTTTGTTATTAAGCGCAACATCTTTGACACCTGTACAGGCAAAGGTAAAATAGAGGGAGAATCAATAGTAAAGGAGACAGAGAACTTATGACAGTTTCTCCAACAGAAAATCTTTTCAATGTGTTAGATGAAACAGCATTGATTTTACAAGAAGAATTGTCTTGTACATATTTAGAAGCCATCGCCGAGAGCGGTGAAAATCTTTTTCATCAAAATGTGGTTCAGGATGAGCTCAATGAATTGACGCAGAAACGGCTTCAGAAGAAATATGCTGAAGCGGGCCTGGACGATATGGGGAAAGAACAAATCAGAAAAGCATTGCAGCTGGCCATTTTAAAGGGGATGAAAGAAAGTTCTCAGCCCAATCACCAAATGACTCCTGATGCAATCGGTATGTTCATCAGCTATCTAGTCGGAAAGTTTACGAAAGGTTTAAAAGAACTGCAGCTCTTAGACCCGGCAGTAGGGACAGGGAATCTGCTTACGACAGTTCTTAACGGATTGACAGACAAGGAGGTATCATCAGTTGGAATCGATATCGATGATCTGTTGATTAAGTTATCGTACGTCGGCGCCAACCTCCAGAAGCATCCGCTTCAGTTGTTCAATCAAGATTCATTGGAACCTTTGTTCATCGAACCTGTTGATGTGGTGATCAGTGATTTGCCAGTAGGGTATTACCCTAACGATCTTAGAGCTGCCGACTATGAGCTCAAAAGCGATCAAGGACATTCATTCTCTCATCATCTATTCATAGAACAAAGCATTAAGCATACCAATTCGGGCGGTTACCTGTTTTTCCTTGTGCCAAACCACCTATTTCAGTCGGAAGAAGCCAAGAAGCTGCACGATTATTTTAAAGAGCAGGTTTATATCCAAGGGCTGCTCCAACTGCCGCTGTCATTATTCAAAAATGAAAAATCCGCTAAGAGCATCCTGATTTTACAAAAGAAAAAAGCCGATATCAAACCTCCTAAAGAAGTCTTGATGGCTAACATGCCATCGTTATCGAACCAAAAGGCGATGGAAAATATGCTGGCTAAAATGGATCAGTGGTTTAAAGAGAATAAATAGGGGAAACAACCTCATAAGGGCAGAGTCATCAATGTAACTATTGGCGGCTTTGTCCTTTTTTATATTGAACAGGGGTTTAATAGTGATTTCCGCTCCAGGCGTGCGACTCCGCGGGGCGTGCGGTGAGCCTCCTCGGCTTTGCCTGCGGGGTTACGTTCCGGTGGGTACGTAACCTTGGTCTCACCTGTCACGCTAATCCCACAGGAGGTCTCACGCCTTCCGCTCCAATCAAATAATCTTTAATTAATGCCGGTGTAAACAGAATAAAACCCACAATCTTTTAAAAACAGTCAATCCACAATATCCACGAAAACACCCTTTTTATTTTTCTGAAAATATTTATTTTGCCATGAAAACGATAACAACTGAACCTTCCTCTTGAAAAGCATAAGAAGCAGTGATTAAATGAAAAATTGAGAGATATAAAGCACTGAAATGAACAAACTAGTATAGAAAAGCAATAAAGGCAGATCGATCAGAAAAAAAGGAGCGGTATAGAATATGGCAAAAATCATTGCAATTAATGCTGGAAGCTCGTCACTTAAGTTCCAGCTTTTCGAAATGCCTCAAGAAGAGGTTATTACAAAAGGACTTATCGAACGAATCGGACTGAAGGATTCTGTTTTTTCCATTTCAGTCAACGGAGAAAAGCAAGAGCAAGTAACAGACATCCCAAATCATGAAGTGGCAGTAAAAATGCTCCTTGATAAGTTGACATCAGCAGGGATCATCAAATCGCTGGATGAAATTGAAGGAATCGGGCACCGGGTCGTACACGGGGGCGAGGTCTTCAGTGATTCAGTAGTCATCACTGAGGAAGTCATCCAAAAAATTGAGGAGCTTTCTGAACTGGCTCCGCTTCATAACCCTGCAAACATCACTGGAATCAGATCTTTCCAGAGTGTTCTGCCTGATGTCACGGCGGTTGCGGTATTCGATACAGCATTTCACCAGTCAATGCCGGAAAGTTCATTCCTTTACAGCCTGCCGTATGATTACTATGAGCAGTACGGTATCCGTAAGTACGGTTTCCATGGTACTTCACACAAATACGTATCTGAAAGAGCAGCAGAAATGCTTGGCCGACCAAAAGAGCAGCTGCGGCTGATTTCCTGTCACTTAGGAAACGGTGCAAGTATTGCGGCAATCGAAGGCGGAAAGTCCATCGATACGTCTATGGGCTTTACACCGCTTGCAGGAGTCGCAATGGGAACGAGATCAGGCAACATCGATCCTGCCCTTATTCCATTCATCATGGAAAAAACAGGAAAGACAGCCGATGAAGTCCTCGATGTACTGAATAAAAAGTCAGGAATGCTGGGTGTTTCAGGCCTTTCAAGCGACCTGCGCGATATTGAAAAACAAGCCGAAGAAGGCAACGACCGAGCTGAATTGGCATTGGAAGTATTCGCTAACCGCATCCACAAATACATCGGTTCCTATGCATCCCGTATGTACGGCGTAGATGCAATCATATTCACTGCGGGCATCGGTGAAAACAGCCAGATTGTCCGTGAGAAAGTTCTTAAAGGACTCGAGTTCATGGGCATCTACTGGGATCCTGCACGGAACAAGGTAAGAGGAGAGGAAACGTTCATCAACTATCCTCATTCACCTGTTAAGGTCATGATCATCCCAACGAACGAAGAAGTCATGATTGCCCGTGATGTCCAGCGTTTGACTGTGTAAAAATATTCGGCATTTTTTTTGATTACTAAGACTCCAGTTATGGGGTCTTTTTTGTATTTTATGATTTTACAATTTCCCTGCTAATGATTAATAGTCCAGGTAGGATGAAACTTCTTGTTATGGTATATTAAAGAAAATGATGTCTACTATAGGAGTTGAAAATCGATGGAATGGTCTGAAAGAGATGAACAAGTTCTCGAGGAAATCCGGCAGTGGCAGGATTCCCTGTATGATTATGAAGCGAATGATCTCGAAAATACATACGTCAAATGGCTTGACAGTGCTTTTTCCAACCTGCCAATCGAAGTTCAGGAGCAGTTCTTTCAAAAATTAGATGGCTGGCTGTTTCACTTGCATTCTTTACTGCAAGGATCTCAGCTGCAGAATGATGCGAGAGAGCGTATCCTAAAGACAGCACGGGCATTCAATCAGGAAATAGACAGCTTTCATGATCTCCATTTATTGACGATTGACCAGCTTCATTACATTGCGATGCAGCATTCCGGCAGACACCAGCTTTACTCTTTCCTTCAAGGAGGAATGACTGGGACGGGGGGAGCTGCTGCCCTGAGCACGGACCTTCCTGCAATGGCTGTCATTAACTTGCGCTCTGTACAACTGATCGCTATTTCCTATGGTTTTGACGTGCAGACGCCTTTTGAGATGATGACCTCTTTAAAAGTTTTTCATGCAGCAACCCTTCCGGCAAGGTTAAAGGCTGAAGCATGGGAAGAACTAATGGAAGATTTGCAGCGAAAAGAAAATGACTATTTTTACGATGGAACAGAAAAGCTGACCGATTATACTTGGCTTGAAGGGCCTCTTAAACACCTTTTAAAAGCAATGGCCATCACAATGTTCCGGAAGAAACGGTTTTCTGGTATGCCGCTGATCAGTATGGCACTCGGGGCAGGCGTCAATTATCAGTTCACCAGGAAAATGAACGATTTTGCGGAAAAATATTATCAATACCGCTATTTGTCCAGTAAACGAAGTGATTACTAAAAAAGCAGAGCCGGAACCGGCTCTGCTTTTTTAGCTTGTTATTGGTCGTCCGTCCTTACGACAAGGACGTCACATTCTGCAGATCGCGTGATATGTTCAGATACGCTTCCAATCAGGAATCGTTCCATCGCACTCAAGCCTGTTGCACCACAGACAATCAAGTCTGCATTCACCTTTTCCGCTCCATCTTTTGGAATGACGACTTTAGGGGAACCATATTCGACCAGTGTCTGCAGTGTCTGGACTGAAGTCAAACCTGCTTGTTCCGCCTTCTCTTTATACGAAGTCAGTAGCTCTTCGGCGTATTGACTGGCCCTTTCACTAACTGACTGTTCGTAAGATTCAACTGCTGCAAATGACCTGGAATCAATGACATGGATAATGGAAAGTTTTGCATCATTCCGTAAAGCGATGTCTATAGATTTTGTAAATGCCCATTCAGCTTCTTTCGATCCATCAACCGCTACAAGGATGCTCTTATATTTTAAAGTCATGGCTCATCCCTCCTTGCCTATATTTTACTATATATTTCCTCTAATATCTGGTACAAAATTTCAAAAGCTATTAGTAGTTGTTTTTCCTAAAAAGGAGGGCCTTAAACCATGGACAAGAAGAACCGTTTGAAACAGCAAAGCTTCTATGATGAAAATGCAGCTGAGCAGACATCTGCTCAAATTATGGATTCTTATGAATCAGGGCTGCATGATGGCGAGGCTGGGCCGCTAAGCTCGGGCGTCGATCCGGAAGAAGGAAAATACTGATTTTGATGAGGTTGGGACAAAACAATAATAAAAGGCTCTTTTCGCAATGATTGTGGCTGTTTAAAAGTAATGGCTTTCCGCTCCAGCCGTACGACTCCGCGGGGCGGGCGGTGAGCCTCCTCGGCTTTGCCTGCGGGGTCTCACCTGTCCCGCTAGTCCCGCAGGAGGTCGCACGTCTTCCGCTCCAAGCCTCCTACGTAAAATGGTATGGGGTAAAATAGCATTTAAAGTAACACTCTTTTAAAAAAGCCTGATAAAATGAATAAAACCGTATGAAGTCAAGTAAATAATCTTGAACTCATACGATTTTATTTCGTTATTTCAACTTAAATTAAATAGTTTTCAACTTATGTCCCATCCTCATTTATTCTGATGTATTTCAGTCAGTACCTGTGCAAGGATATCTGCGGTCCTGTATTCTTCTTCGAGCGTATTTCCGGCTCCTCCAATGTTGATGGAGAGTGTCCGGTCGAACAAATCCTGGTTGTATGTGGATTGTACAGGCGAACTGTTTTTAACGAAGACTCCTCTTGAAAGTCCGGGGACCTTTTCTTCGATTTCTTTATGGACTAGTTCTGCAAAGTTCAATACTTCATCTTCATTTTCTGCAAAGGAAGAAATAAAAAAAGCGACTTTACCAAAATTCTCTCCTCCATATTCCAAAGTAGTCGCTTCTCTCGTCTGGCTGTCTCTATGGATATCGATTATCATGTTTAATGATCGGCTGTTAGTGTTCAAAATTTCAGCGACAGCAGAGCGGGACACTTTATATGATTGGGAGTAATCGAGATTCTTTTTTTCCAGTTCTGAGATGTAATCCCGCTTATCATGCTGCACGCTCACCCCGTTATTTTCCAAAGATTGTGCAAGGCGCTCACCGACCAAGCTAATATTAACTTTTTTACTGTGTGCCTGGTCAGCATTTGTTACTCCGATTTCACTCATGAAAGATTCACGGCTGTGTGTATGATAAATGAAAATATCAGCCTTTGAATTCTCCACGACGGTATCCAACCCTGCGTATATCCCTGTATTCTTCACCGACTCAAAAAGAAAGGAGGTTCCGCCAAAACTCAACCATAAGACAGCGGCCAGGCTGCTCAGTATGCTTATTGCCAAGGCGGCTTGTTTGTTGAACTTCTTTTTCTTAAGATGCTTTTCTTCTTCATCCATTAATAATAATCGTGTTTCTTCTGTGAATCTTTCAGATGGTAAAAACTCATCAGAATGTTTCAGGTGTTTGAAAAAATATTGATCATCATGCATTTTTTAGTACCTCCTCCAGCTGAGTGGCTCCAATATCCTCTTTCAGTTTTTTTAATGCCCTGTGATAGGTGACTTTTACTTTAGAAGCACTGCAGTTTAAGATTTCAGCTGTTTCGTTAATAGAAAATTCGTTGATTCCGCGAAGGATGATTACGGTCCGATAGGAGGGTTTCAGTTGTAAGACCGCCTGGTGGATCATTTTTTTATTTTCATCGTGAATGATCAGTTCTTCAGGACTGAGATGATTGGAAGATAAGTTCTTAAAGAAAGATTCTTTAACGATAGAGTTGAAGCGCTTTTTGCGAAAGTGATCAATCGCTGTGTGCTTTGCTATGGAAAAAATCCAAGTGGTGAGGCTGCAAGAGCCATTGTAGGATGAAATTGATTTTATTACTCTCATGAAAACGTCTTGTGTTAAGTCTTCTGCCTCATTTTTGTTTCCGGTAAAACAAATCAAAAACTTGTAGACATCTTTGTGATGCTTTGAATAGAGTTGTTCGATAGTATTTCCTTTCAATCTCTTCCCCCCTTTTACATTCAGTTATTAATCGTTTCAAAAATGAAAAGGTTACACTTTATTTGAAAATGCTTTAATTTTCTTTTTGAGTTCACACTGTATTAAAGAGAGTGTATTAACTTATTATTCGTGTAAAAAAACAAAACACTATTTAGTAGAAATCTGGATATTGATTAAAGTTATATATACAAGACACAAACCTATTTCCCTTTAAATACAATACAATATGTTGTTTTAAAGCAGTGTGAGGGGGAAGAGTGTGTGAATGAAGGCTAAAAGAATCGTGAATCGGTTAAAAATGGCCGGTAACGATTCATCTGCCCTTCTGTTGATGGATCAGGAGCTCGGGCAAAGGCAAGCTGCCGGGGAAGCTCCTGCGGCAGGATAATAAGAAGGCCGCCATCCTTAAAGGGCGTGGCGGCTTTTGTTATCGTTCATTATTTGTTTAGCAGAGGTCCTTGAAACCAGGCTGTACATCGCGAACGTTAAGATGAAACTGAGGAATCCCGGAGACCATCCTTCTGGAATGAGGAAATAGATCACAAGGGCAATCGCCAGTGTATACACTGCTTTCATATTGTACTGAAATGTGCCGGAAACCAGCTTAGCCAATTCTGCTTCGGGGATTTTCATTTTCTTTACATAGATAAAGTCAGCGACGATGACGGCCGACAATGGAATGACAAAGGCCCCAAGCAGGGAGATATAATCTTTTGCATTGTCCACAAGGGCTGGAAAACAGCTTAAGACGATACCAGCTGCACCGAACACCAGTGCACTTCTCACTCTTCCAAGTAAAGGAATGGCGTTAAGCAGGCTGTATCCTCCCGTATAAGCATTACTTAGATTGATTGAAATCATTGACACAATTGCACATATACCGATTAAGGCAGTCAACAAAGCAGATCCAGTTTGTTCTGTTGCCGCGACGAACGGATTCAGATTTTGAAAGAGGGCAGCACTGAATGTCCCGAGCAATGCAGTCATGAAAAAGCCGAACACATTGCCGGCAAAGAGGCCCCAAAAGCCCTGTTTCCCTGTTTTCGCATAGCGGGTAATATCCGAGGACGCACTTACCCCTGATACATATTGAACGAATGCCAGACTGGCAAAGAACACAAAACTGCCAAAAGAAAAGCCTTCTGCTGTGAACAATATGGAGCTGCCAGTACTATCAGCTGCTGAAGTGATGAAAATGATCAGAATGGCCGCCTGTCCGACCAGCAGGAATGGCATGAACAGTTTAGTAGCCTTTTTTACCGCATCAAAACCGATCAAAGCCAGAATCGTCATAATTAGTGCAAGTGAAATGGCTATTGGAACAAGAGGCAGGCTGACTCCCCATGTTTTATTGATGAGCGAGAGAATGACCAGCGTCCCCCCGATTGTCTGTACACTGAACCAATAGAGAGAGGTTAGTGACCTGACAGGCGATGCTACATACCTTGAAAGCTTGGTCCCTATCATTGAACGTATGACATACTGTGCTGGCAATCCATACTTAGAGCCTGGCAATGAAAGGACGGAAACGAAGAAGAATGCAAGACTTCCTCCAAGCAGTGTACTGATAATCGCCCAAATCATCGATAAGCCCCCTTCTAAAACTGCCAGGGCAGGAACAAGAAAGTTGCCTGAATTGACAGAGAAGGCAAGTTGTATGATGAAATAATCAAACCACGTCGTCGTTTTTAAGTTTTCAGGAACGGACTCCAGGCCCAATCTTTCGATAGCTGGAGATTTCTTCATAGAGGAATCCCTCGTTTCTTAGAAATTCATGCTCTTCCTATTGTATAGAATCTGAGCAAAAAGGGAAGGATAGAATGTTATTGCGCGAGCATTTTTAATGAAGCTGAAGCACTATATACAGACATATACGAAAGTACTGCCTCCCTTTGAATGGAAAGGGAAAATTCAGGCTTTTCTGTCTAAATGTAAATGCTTACATTTTCTTTAAAATTGTTTAGCATTTTAAGAATGATAGTGTTATATTAATTAAGAAGTTTTACATATGGATTCGAAATAAGGAGGTTTTTTAAATGCGTATCGGAGTACCGACAGAAATTAAAAACAATGAAAACCGAGTGGCAATGACACCGGCAGGAGTGGTGAATCTTACCCAGTTCGGTCATGAAGTATATATTGAATCCGGGGCGGGCCTCGGCTCTGGTTTTACAGACGAAGATTATACAGCTGCTGGAGGTCACATTGTTGGAAGCGCATCTGAAGCATGGTCCATGGATATGGTCATGAAAGTAAAAGAACCGCTGCCAAGCGAATATCAGTATTTCCGTGAAGGGTTAATCCTATTTACATATTTACATTTGGCTCCAGAGCCTGAGCTGACTAGAGCTCTTATTGAAAATAAAGTGGTCGGTATTGCTTATGAAACAGTTGAAGTGAACCGCACATTGCCGCTATTGACTCCAATGAGTGAAGTGGCAGGAAGAATGTCCACTCAACTTGGTGCTCAATTCCTTGAGAAAATCCATGGCGGAAAAGGAATTCTTCTATCCGGGGTTCCGGGTGTTATGCGCAGCCGCGTTACTATTATTGGCGGTGGTGTTGCAGGAACAAATGCTGCTAAAATTGCTGTAGGAATGGGTGCACAAGTAACGATTCTTGACTTAAGCCCGGAACGCCTGCGCCAGCTTGATGATATTTTTGGAAGCGACGTTCAGACATTGATGTCCAACCCGCTTAACATTGAAAAAGCTGTTGCAGAGTCTGACCTTGTCATCGGCGCAGTATTGATTCCGGGAGCGAAAGCACCGAAGCTTGTAACAGAAGATATGATCAAATCCATGATGCCTGGATCAGTGGTTGTGGATATCGCCATCGACCAAGGCGGAATCTTTGAAACAACAGACCGAATCACGACACATGACGATCCAACTTACGTAAAACATGGTGTTGTTCACTATGCTGTTGCGAACATGCCTGGTGCTGTTCCTCGTACATCAACTATCGCCCTTACAAACGTAACGGTTCCTTACGCAATCCAAATTGCCAATAAAGGCTACAAGCAAGCGTGCCTGGACAATCTGGGATTGTTAAAAGGAATCAACACATTGAACGGATACGTTACTTATCAAGCGGTAGCAGAGTCGCATAACCTGGATTACTCAGATACAAAAACATTGCTCGATCAAATTTAATGATGCAACAGGCTGTCCGCATGAAGTGGGACAGCCTGTTTTTTTGTTTCGCTCTTGGAAGACTTTTAAAAAGAGAAATTAACGGGTAAAAAGGAAAGGGTGCTGATATAAGAAGGATATTAGCCGGCAGCCAAGAATTAGTTAATAGAAAAAGTATTCCAAGGAGGCTTCTGTATATGAAAATTTCCTTTCATGGACATTCTGTAGTAAAAGTAGTGACTGACAAACACACCATTCTGATCGACCCGTTTATTTCCGGTAACGAAATGACGGATTTGAAGGCTGAAAATGAAAAGCCAGATGTTATCCTGCTGACTCACGGCCATAATGATCATGTTGGAGATACGGTCGAATTGGCAAAGAATAATGATGCACTTGTAGTGGCACCATATGAGTTGGCTACATATTTAAGCTGGCAGGGAGTGAACACACATCCCATGCATATAGGCGGTGCCTATGAGTTCGAATTTGGAAGAGTGAAGCTGACTCAGGCATTCCATGGATCCTCTTATGAAACCGAGGATAACCAGATTATCTATACAGGGATGCCAGCTGGAATTCTGTTGACTGTTGGAGGAAAAACAATTTATCATGCTGGAGACACGGCACTGTTTTCCGACATGAAGCTGATCGGAGAGAGAAATACTATCGATGTAGCCTTTCTGCCAATCGGCGACAATTTTACAATGGGACCTGAAGATGCTGCAGCTGCAGCCGAATTCCTGAAGGCAAAGACTGTTGTGCCGATCCATTATAATACCTTCCCGCCGATCAAGCAGGATCCCGGGAAGTTCATTTCGATGCTGAAAGAAGAACAAGAAGGCAGAATCATGAACGCAGGCGATGAAATCGAACTGTAGGGATATACAGAACACTGGTCCATTTTGGGCTGGTGTTTTTTGTTTCAGTCTTCGTTCAGTAACTGTTATTCCTGCTCTGGATGAATTAAGAAAAGTATCTGTGCAAACCTTGAAAAAAATTAATGAGAACGGGTTGTCCCGCATACATATTAAACAAGCTGGTAAAGGAGGAATAACATGAAAAAGCAGCGATATATTATATGTTTATTACTGGCGGGAATGATGCTTTACTATGCGGTTCCCCGGATGAATGTGTTTGCGGAAGGATTGCCCGGACTGTTTGCAATCGGCTGGCTTGCTTTTGCGGCTATTGTCATTGCCGGAAATCTGTCTGCATTGCTTTTCACCCCTCAATCAGAAAAAATTCAAGGAAATCAGCGCGGAAGAAGGAAAGATGTAAGAAAGGTACGTTCTTTTAGCTGACAAAATTGAAACCCCAAGCTTTTCACTTTATAATTAAATTATCATTATGGCAGTTTAAAAAGGGTGAAAAGCTTGGCAACCAAACATGAACAGATCATTGAATATATAGATACACTTCCGATCGGAGAAAAAATTTCCGTCCGGCAGATAGCGAAAGCCCTGAATGTAAGTGAAGGTACGGCTTACAGGGCCATTAAGGATGCCGAAACAAAGGGATATGTCAGCACGATCGAAAGAGTCGGCACCATCAGGATCGAAAGAAAGAAGAAAGAAAACATTGAGAAACTAACGTTTGCAGAAGTGGTCAATATTATTGATGGACAAGTACTGGGCGGAAGAACAGGCCTTCACAAAATGCTGAACAAATTTGTGATCGGGGCCATGAAGCTTGAAGCGATGATGCGTTACACAGAGGCAGGAAATCTGTTGATTGTCGGAAATCGGACGAAAGCTCATGAACTGGCATTAAAAGCTGGAGCAGCTGTCCTGATTACCGGGGGCTTTGATACAGACGAAAGTGTCAAGCGGATTGCAGACGAACTTGAACTGCCGATCATCTCAACCAGTTACGACACATTTACAGTGGCGGCCATGATCAACCGGGCAATTTATGATCAGCTTATCAAAAAAGAGATCATTCTCGTTGAAGACATTTTGACAGCGGAAGACCAAACCGTATTTTTACAAGTGGGGGATACATTGGAGGACTGGTATGAGAAGAATCAGTCTACCTTTCACAGCCGCTTCCCGGTCATTGACCGTAACAGAAAAGTGCAGGGGATTGTTACCTCAAAGGATGTTATGGGGCAGGAAAAAGATGTCGCGATTGAAAAAGTGATGACGAAAAAACCGATAACCGTCAGTGTCAATACAAGTGTTGCTTCTGCGGCCCACATGATGATCTGGGAAGGGATTGAAGTTCTGCCGGTAGTCGATGACCAGAACAGGCTGCAGGGGATCATCAGCCGCCAGGATGTCCTGAAAGCCATGCAAATGATTCAAAGGCAGCCTCAGGTCGGTGAAACGATAGACGACAATATCACCAGCAATATGGCCTCTGTCGAAGGGAAAGATGGAGATGTTGTCAGCTACCAGTTCCCGGTGACCCCGCAGATGACAAACGGACTGGGGACGATGTCTTATGGCGTTTTTACAACCCTGGTGACAGAAGCGGCCAACCGTGCGCTGAAATCCTATAAAAAAGGCGATCTGGTTGTCGAGAACATGACGGTGTATTTCATAAGGCCGGTTCAAATGGAGAGTGTCATAGATATTCACCCTAAAGTGCTGGATGTCGGCCGTAAATTCGGAAAAGTGGATGTCGAAGTCTATCATGAAACCGTACTGGTAGGAAAAGCAATGATGATCTGCCAGCTGATTGACAAGCATTGATGCAAAATTGACTACATAGAAACAGCTGCACAGAGAATGACAAAAAAACCTGCACCCAAATGGAGTGCAGGTTTCAAGCTATTATTGGTTATCCAGTTCCTGGGCCTCTTTCTGTGCCTGAGGAAGAAAATGCTTGTACACTTTCCAACCCATCCAGGTGCTTCCCAACCCGATGGCGATAAACACCGCAGCAATAAAATAAGTGAATCCGCTTTGGAAAAGAAACAGCTGATTGATCCCGAATAAAGCGACAAACAGGCCAAGCGCAATACTCGATTTGCCAGAGAGCCATTTTTTCTCAATAAATCTGTTGCTTCTTACCGATTTCACTTTATAGTAAATGTAAAAAGAAAATGAAAGTATAATCAAAAAAACCAATACAGGCATAGCAAAGTCCTCCAAAATATCGTTTGTGAATCATTCCTTACTATTTTAACGGTATTTCTGCCGGATTCCAAATGAAAGTTTTATGTCTATTAAAAAGGAGTATGTCATGAAAGATAAAATCATTGAATTGATAAAAGAGTATAAAACCATCATCGTGCACCGCCATGTCAGACCAGATCCTGATGCCTATGGTTCACAAGGAGGGCTTGTTGAAATCCTGAAAGCCTCTTTTCCAGAAAAAGATATTTATGCTGTAGGGGAAGAAGAGCCGACATTGCATTATTTAAGGAGACTGGATAAAATTGAGGATCAAGTTTTTGAAGGGGCCTTAATCATCGTGTGTGATACGGCTAATTCAGCAAGGATCTGCGATGAAAGATATAAATTGGGTGACAAGTTGATCAAAATTGACCACCACCCTAATGAAGATCCATATGGAGACGTCCTTTGGGTTGATACGGAAGCAAGCTCTGTCAGTGAAATGATCTACTTGTTCTATCAATATGGAAAAGACAAAGGGCTAAAAATAACAGATGAAGCGGCAAGGCTGCTGTATGGCGGGATTGTCGGGGATACAGGAAGATTCCTGTATCCAAGTACAACCCAGCGCACATTTGATATTGCAGGAGAGCTTATTCGCTTTGGGTTTGACCGAAATGAGCTTTATAACAAGATGTATGAAACAGATCCTGGAGTGCTCAAGCTTCAAGGGTATGTACTTCAAAACTTTGAAATGCTTGAAAATGGTGTCGGCTGCATGACCATTACACAGGAGATATTGAGTCGCTATAATCTCGTCCCTGCCGAGGCATCCCTGCTTGTCAGTTCGCTTGGAAATGTAAAAGGGATAAAGGCATGGGTATTCTTTATTGAGGAAAGCGACCAAATCAGAGTAAGGCTCCGTTCCAAAGGGCCTGTCATCAACACTGTCGCGAAGAAATACAACGGCGGCGGACACCCGCTTGCAGCCGGGGCATCCATCTTTAATTGGCAGCAGAAGGATGAAGTGCTGCATGATGTGATGGAAGTTTGTAAAGAGAATTAGAGTGTTGTGGCTCGCCTGGTGGCGGGCCATTTTTTTGTGCGCATGTGTGCTTTAAAGCAATTAAATAAAATAAGAGGGAGGGTAAAGACATTTAGCAAGAGGAATGTAGAACTAAATGTCGCTAGAGAGCGTGTAAAGACATTTAGCAAGAGGAATGTAAAACTAAATGTCCCTAGAGGGCATGTAAAGACATTTAGCAAGAGGAATGTAGAACTAAATGTCGCTAGAGGGCGTGTAAAGACATTTAGCAAGAGGAATGTAAAACTAAATGTCCCTAGAGGGCATGTAAAGACATTTAGCAAGAGGAATGTAGAACTAAATGTCGCTAGAGAGCGTGTAAAGACATTTAGCAAGAGGAATGTAAAACTAAATGTCCCTAGAGGGCATGTAAAGACATTTAGCAAGAGGAATGTAGAACTAAATGTCGCTAGAGAGCGTGTAAAGACATTTAGCAAGAGGAATGTAAAACTAAATGTCCCTAGAGGGCATGTAAAGACATTTAGCAAGAGGAATGTAGAACTAAATGTCGCTAGAGGGCATGTAAAGACATTTAGCAAGAGGAATGTAAAACTAAATGTCCCTAGAGGGCATGTAAAGACATTTAGCAAGAGGAATGTAGAACTAAATGTCCCTAGAGGGCATGTAAAGACATTTAGCAAGAGGAATGTAGAACTAAATGTCGCTAGAGGGCATGTAAAGACATTTAGCAAGAGGAATGTAGAACTAAATGTCGCTAGAGAGGGTATAAAGACATTTAGCAAGAGGAATGTAGAACTAAATGTCCCTAGAGGGGGTGTAAAGACATTTAGCAAGAGGAATGTGATATTAAATGTCTTCAGAGGGGAGGTAAAGACATCTAGGAAAAGGAAGGTAGAATTAAATGTCCGTAGAAGGCCTGAAAAGAACTTTCAGTTATATATAATCCCCAAAACCAAAAAGCACCCGGAGAAAGATCTCCAAGTGCGCTTACCCCTCATACTCCAATTCAAGAAAGACCTGGATAACAGTGAAAAAGTAGATCTCCTTTACCTTTACCTTGTATCTCTTGTCATTGATCTTCAGTGTTTTATTTTCGATTGTTTTCTTGATGAGCTCTTTGTTTTTGTAGACTGAATCAAGGTCTTTTGCCAGAAGGGGACTGAGATCCCCTTTAATTTCTTCCTCCGCTTCAAAGATGCTCAATGAATCTTCAATTCGGTATTCCTTGGCATTGACGATTTTTAATTTGATGTCCTGGACAGTCAGGAGTTCGCTGTTTTTTTTGTTCAACAGTTTAAACTCTTCCTGCCAATGCGAAATGCCTTGATTCAAATCACTGATTCTGTCTCGCTGCTTTTCAATTGTGGCGGTTTGCTTTTCCTGGAGAACGCCGAACATAAACAGGAAGATTGTCCAGCTGATCACTCCGCCTATCAATGCACCTGCAAAGAATCTCTGCCACCCGGGCTGTCTATAATATGGCGGGATTCTCATGGGGAAATGTGCTCCTGTGTAAGCCAGTATATGAATAAGGCTGCAGTCTGGGCCCCGCCCATGGCGGCCAGGATAAGCAGGAACTGTTTAAAGAGCTCTTTTGTCTCACCATTAAGAATTCCTTTTTCAAAGCTATAGAGAGTATCGAAAGTCCCTCCAATTGCTGCTATGATCGCCCAGATTCTCAGGATGCTGGACAGCCGGGAGATTTCGGTCAATAAGGGCTGTCCGGTCATAAACGCTGCCAGTCCTCCAAGAAGGCAGCCTCCCAGCAGGACCCCCATTGCGATAAAGTAACTTTTAAAAAGTTCAGGAAAGAATGCTTCTGCCATTCTGATCATCTCCGAATATAAAATTCTCTATGCCTTTGATTACAAAGAAAAACCATTATCCCGTTAAACTACCATCATATTTTCTCTTATAAAATATATATATGGGACCAGCCTCTTACATATGAAGGAAACGCTTGCCGAAAAAAGCGAACATATTTTCTTTTTTACTTATAGTTTCTTATAATGAAAGGAGGAGAATGAGAAAAGGAGTGTGAGTGCTCATGTCGTTTGTTCACTTGCAAGTGTCAAGCGCTTTCAGTTTATTATCGAGCACAGCTTCGATTAAAACGCTTGTCCAAAAGGCCGTGCAAAGCAATTATCGCGCGTTGGCCATTACGGATCATAACGTTATGTACGGAGTGGTTCCTTTTTACAAGGAATGCATGAAAAATGGGATCAAACCGATTATCGGACTCACAGCTGACGTAATGAGCGAATTGGCAGAAACAAGCTATCCGCTTGTCCTGCTGGCTAAAAACGAGACAGGGTACAGAAACCTGTTGAAAATTTCAAGTGTCATCGGAACAAAGTCACCGGAAGGAATTCCATATAGATGGTTAAAAGGCTATGGAGAAGGGCTCATAGGAATCACTCCTGGTATAAAAGGAGAAATTGAACAGCATTTACTTTCAGGTGATGTCGACAAAGCAGAAGCAGTCCTGGTGAAAATGCAGGAGGTGTTTGGGAAAGAGTCTTTTTATCTTTCCCTTCAAGACCATGGCCTGCCTGAAGAAAGTATGATAAAAGAAAAAACTGAGAGACTGAAGCAAAAGTTCGGGATCAGGCAGGTTGTGACCAATGATGTACAGTTTACGGAGAAGGAAGATGCCTTTGCCCATGAATGTCTCCTGGCGATAAGGGACGGAGTGAAGCTCAGTGATGATGAGCGGGAAACTCTCGCAAATGATCACTATTATTTTAAAAGCAAAGAAGAAATGCTGAATCTGCACGGAGATGATGTGGATGCACTTGAGAATACGATTAAAATAGCGAACGACTGCCATGTAGAAATCGCTTTTCATCAAAACCTTCTTCCGAAGTATCCTCTTCCAGAAGGAGAATCGGCAGACCGATACTTACAACAGGTATGTTTGAATGGCGTGAAAGATAGAGGCCTGGAGAATAAGGAAGAGTATGCAGAACGTTTGAAATATGAATTGTCCGTCATCCAGAAAATGAATTTCAGTGATTATTTCTTGATTGTCTGGGATTTTATGAAGTTTGCAAGGGACCAGCATATCCTGACTGGACCTGGAAGGGGCTCTGCTGCTGGGTCACTGGTGGCCTATGTGTTGAAAATAACGGATGTAGACCCGATCCGGCATGGGTTATTATTTGAACGGTTTCTCAACCCTGAAAGGATTTCCATGCCTGATATCGATATTGACTTTCCCGATTACCGCCGTGAAGAGGTCATCGAATATGTCCATAAAAAGTATGGAGACCTGCATGTTGCCCAAATCATTACGTTCGGAACGCTGGCGGCCAAGGCAGCACTAAGGGATACAGCGAGGGTCTTCGGCTTCAATTCAAAGGAACTGGAGCAGCTGTCTAAGTTTGTTCCTTCCAGGCATGGCTTGTCTTTGAAGGCAGCATATGAAGACTCTGCAGATTTCAGGGACTTCATTAATGAATCACAACACAAACAAAGGCTATTTCAAACAGCGTTGAAGCTTGAAGGACTGCCCCGGCATGCCTCCACTCATGCTGCAGGTGTTATCATCAGCGAAAAGCCGCTGGTCGATTTGATTCCTATTCAAGCAGGCCAAGGCTCTGCACACCTGACTCAATATCCAATGGAGATATTAGAAGAAATCGGCCTCCTGAAAATGGATTTCCTGGGGCTACGCAACTTAACGATTCTCGACCGGCTTGTCACATCCATAAAAAAGGGGACAGGAAAGAGATTTACACTTGATGCCATTCCGTCCAATGATGTAAAGACATTTGCGTTATTGAGCCAGGGAAGAACCGACGGTGTTTTTCAACTGGAGTCTGATGGAATGAAGAATGTCCTGGTGAAGCTGAAGCCAACTTCCTTTGAAGATATAGTAGCTGTCAACGCCTTGTTCAGGCCAGGGCCGATGGAGAATATCCCGACATTCATTTCCAGAAAGCATAAGCAGGAGAAGATTGAATATCCACATCCTGATCTTGAAGAAATCTTGGGGATGACCTATGGGGTTATCGTCTATCAAGAACAAATCATGCAGATTGCATCCAGGATGGCAGGTTTTTCTCTTGGGGAAGCAGACCTGCTGAGAAGGGCGGTCAGCAAAAAGAAAAAAGATGTGCTGGACAGTGAACGGAAACATTTTATCGATGGAGCATTGAAAAAGGGTTATTCGTTTGAAACTGCTGAAGAAATATATGACCTGATAGTCCGGTTCGCCAATTACGGATTTAACCGGTCCCATGCAGTGGCCTATAGTATGATTGCTTACCAGCTGGCTTACTTAAAAGCGAATTATCCTTCGTATTTTCTTGGAGCGCTGATCACCTCCGTAATCGGAAATGATACGAAGGTTGCTCAATATATCCGTGAGGCGAAGCAAAGTAATATTGACATCCTGCCTCCGTCTGTAAATCACAGCCATTTCTTTTTTAAAGTAGAGAGAAACAGCATACGATACAGTCTGGGAGCGATCAGAGGTGTGGGAGCGGCGGCCCTGAAAGAAATTCTGCAGGCGCGCCAGGAAAAGCCCTTTACGGATTTGTTTGATTTCTGTTTGCGAGTATCTCTAAAGGCAGTCAATCGGAAGACGCTTGAAGCCCTTGTGTTCTCTGGTGCTTTCGATGACTTTGGCGAAGACAGGTCTACTCTGCTGGCAAGCCTGGATGTAGCCATTGAGCACTCTGAACTCGTCAGGCCGCAGGATCAGGATTATGATTTATTTCAGGAAGAAGAGGCTTTCTTTCTGAAACCAAAGTATATGGAAGTAGAAAGCATGCCTCTCGAGAAGAAGCTCGAATATGAAAAACAGGTACTGGGCTTATATTTATCAGACCACCCTGTCTCTCCTTATGAAAAAATATTTAAAGATATTTCAGCCATCGATCTCTTCGATCTGGAAAGCGGCAATAAAAATGTAAGGACAGGGGTATACATTACATCGGTTAAAACGATCAGGACTAAAAAAGGGGAAGTGATGGCCTTCATCACTATAAGTGATTCGAGCGGGGAACTGGAAGGTGTTGTTTTTCCGAATGCCTATAAACAGTTCTCTTCACAGCTGAAAGAAGGAAATATCGTTATGCTGGAGGGCTCTGTTGAAGAGCGTAATCAAAAAACGCAGTTTCTGGTCAATAAAGCTCTATCAATAGAAGAAGCCAAGGACCTATCAGAAAAAATAAACAGACGGCTCTTTTTAAAATTACAACAATCAGCAGGCGATGAACTTGCTGCAGTACAAAAGACATTAAAAAAATTCAGGGGAACTGTTCCTGTCATCATTCATTTCGACTCCGAAAACAGAACCGTGCAGCTACCGAATTATCACTGGGTAAATCCGGTTTCGGAATGCTTACGTGAATTGAAGGAGATAGTAGGCGAGAAAAACATTGTGCTGAAATAATCTATCAGAAACTGGACAGTTTTCTGAAGCAAGATAATAAGATTTCCTTTACTTACTACATCTTTTATTATATTGTTTAAGAGGAAAAGGGTGGTCAGACCACCTGCCGCACTACTATTACTTATTAGAATAAATACGCAAATGCATATACTTAAGGAGTGAACCATCTTGTCATTACGTGAAGAAGCGTTGCATATGCACAGGATAAACCAGGGGAAATTAGAATCTAAATCAAAAGTTGATGTGAAGAATGCAAAGGATTTGAGTCTGGCATATTCACCTGGTGTAGCAGAACCATGTAAAGTGATTTATGACAAACCTGAAACAGTTTATGAATATACAATGAAAGGAAACATGGTAGCAGTTGTTTCCGATGGTACAGCCGTCCTGGGGCTTGGAAATATCGGGCCGGCAGCAGCACTTCCAGTTATGGAAGGAAAAGCGGTGTTATTTAAAAGCTTTGCCGGCGTGGATGCATTTCCAATTTGCCTGGACACCAATGATGTAGACAAGATTGTAGAAACAGTAAAATTAATGGAACCAACATTCGGCGGCGTTAATTTAGAAGATATAGCAGCACCAAATTGTTTTGTGATAGAAGAACGGTTGAAAAAAGAAACCAATATCCCAATCTTTCATGATGACCAGCACGGTACTGCAATCGTAACAGTTGCAGGACTCGTCAATGCACTGAAGATCGTCGGTAAAAAGATGTCCGAAATCAAGGTTGTGGCAAATGGTGCTGGAGCAGCTGGAATTGCCATCATAAAGCTTCTTCACAATTATGGCGTCCGCGATATCGTCATGTGTGATTCAAGAGGAGCTATCTATGAAGGGCGGCCTAATGGAATGAACACAATAAAAGACGAAGTGGCGAAGTTCACTAATAGAAACCGTATAGAAGGCGGACTTGAAGACGTAATCAAAGATGCGGATGTGTTCATCGGCGTTTCTGTTGCAGGTGCACTGAACCAGGAAATGGTACGATCCATGAAAGAAGATCCAATCATATTCGCCATGGCTAATCCGGTTCCGGAAATCATGCCGGAGGATGCAAAGGCTGCCGGCGCCAAAGTAGTGGGGACAGGACGCTCGGATTTCCCTAATCAGGTCAATAACGTTCTTGCCTTCCCTGGTATCTTCCGAGGTGCCTTGGATGTCCGTGCCACACATATCAATGAAAAAATGAAGCAGGCAGCAGTAGAGGCGATTGCCGGGCTTGTTGCAGAGAAAGACCTGGACTCTGACTATGTTATCCCGGCTCCATTCGATGCACGGGTCGCCCCTGCAGTGGCTGCAGCAGTGGCACAGGCTGCCATGGAAACAGGAGTTGCAAGGCTTAAGGTCGATCCCGAAGAGGTACGCAAAAAAACAGAACATTTAGCCGTTATTGGAAAGGGTGAATGATCCAAAGGATGGACTCACCAAAACCAAATTCAAAGGTATTTATTGAGATTGTAGACAGAATCAGGGATATGATTTCCAAGGATGGTTTGCAGCCTGGAGATAAGATACCTTCCGAAAGAGAATTATCTGAACGCCTGAAAGCCGGGCGTTCTTCTATTAGAGAAGCGTTAAGGGCGTTGGAGCTCCTGGGCCTGATTGAAACCAGGCGGGGCGAAGGGACCTTTTTAAAAGATTTCCGCAAGCACCATCTGGTTGAGCTGCTTGGAACGTTCATTTTGAAAGAAGGACAGGCAAGGGATGATGTTCTTCTCACAAAAGAATGGCTTGAAAAAGAAAGCCTGATGACTATCATGAAACAGGACATCAGCATGGAAAAACTCCAGAACAGCTTGGATGCAGGGGTTTTTAATACCATAGATGAGTTCATTCGGGAACTCATCCGTCACTCTAATAATCTGCTTGCTGAAAAAATCTGGTATATCTTATCACAATATGGTGCAATGGTGGCACAATCTCATGAGTTCAATGAAGAACTCATGATGAATTGCACAGGTCTTCTTGCCTCTCTTGATAAAAATCAGGAAGCTGAGATGTGGGAATATTACTATTTAATAAAGAAATTCTCTCATTTCCCTGAGGAACAAGAGGGCTGAAATTTGTCGATGAAATGCCGACATGTTCCTACATCATTTTTGAGAGAGTTGCGTTACAGTTGAATATAAATGATCTGTTAATGATCCCTGGAAAATAATAGATAGAATACGGTATAAATTAATAATTGTGTGAAGAGGAGGTCTCACTTTGCTTAAGGATCTTTTTGTAAAAACAAAGAAGAAAAAGTATGCAACCATTCCGTCCGATGCAGCTAAACAAGACGTACCGGAAGGAATCATGACCAAATGTCCAAATTGCAAAAAAATTATGTACACAAAAGAACTTCAAAAGAACATGAAAGTGTGTCTGCATTGTGATTATCACCATCGTATGGATGCATTTGAAAGAATATCCTGCACTATGGATGAAGGAAGCTTTCAAGAGCTGGATGCAGGCTTGATTTCTGAGAATCCCTTGAACTTCCCTGATTACATAGAAAAGCTTGAAAAAGATCGCGAAAAAACCAATATCAATGAAGCGGTTATAACGGGTGCCGGAACCATCGACGGTTTCCAGGCGGTCGTTGCGATTATGGATGCCCGCTTCCGAATGGGAAGCATGGGATCGGTTGTAGGTGAAAAGATTACCCGGGCTATTGAAGAGGCTGATAGAAGAAATTGCCCATTTATCATTTTTACTGCGTCTGGCGGTGCCCGTATGCAGGAAGGGGTCTTATCCCTTATGCAAATGGCTAAAACATCCGTTGCATTAAAGCGCTTCAGCGATAATGGAGGATTGTTCATTTCAATCATGACACACCCGACAACCGGGGGGGTTTCAGCGAGTTTCGCATCGCTTGGAGATTATAATTTTGCTGAACCGGGTGCCCTTATCGGATTTGCAGGAAGAAGGATTATTGAACAAACAATCAGAGAAGATTTGCCTGAAGATTTTCAGACTGCTGAATTTCTTTTAAAGTATGGTCAATTAGATGATGTTATTTCACGATTGGACCTTAAAGAGAAGATTTCCACGATTTTGGAGATTCATCAATGGGATGGTGAACTGACATGGTAAGTGAAATGGAATTTGAAAAGCCTGTAATACAGTTAAGAAATAAAATTTCCGAGCTGAAAGAATTCACGAAGAAATCGGAAGTCGACCTTTCCTCGGAAATTGAAAAATTGGAAAATAGATTGGAAAAACTTGAGAACGAGCTTTATGAAAATATGAAGCCTTGGGACCGAGTTCAAGTGGCAAGGCATCCTAACAGACCGACAACTTTGGATTATATCAATCACCTGTTCACTGATTTCCATGAACTGCATGGAGACCGCCTTTATGGGGAAGATGAAGCAATTGTTGCCGGAATCGCTAAATTCAAGGGGCTTCCTCTTACAATCATCGGCCATCAACGAGGGAAAGACACGAAAGAGAATATCCGCCGTAACTTTGGGATGCCGCATCCAGAAGGTTACCGCAAAGCCCTCAGGCTGATGAAGCAAGCCGACAAGTTTGGAAGGCCGATTATCTGTTTCATTGATACAAAGGGTGCATACCCTGGAAAAGCTGCAGAAGAACGCGGTCAAAGTGAAGCGATTGCCCGTAATCTGTTTGAAATGGCTGGGTTGAGTGTTCCGGTCATTTGTATCGTCATTGGTGAAGGCGGAAGCGGCGGGGCTCTAGCATTGGGAGTAGGAAACCATATCCATATGCTTGAAAACTCGACTTATTCCGTTATATCTCCTGAAGGTGCTGCTGCCTTGCTTTGGAAAGATTCCACACAGGCCAAGCGAGCAGCTGAATCGATGAAGATAACAGCGCCAGACTTAAAAGAACTGGGGATAATCGACCAGATCATCCCGGAAGTGAAAGGCGGGGCCCACAGAGATGTGAAAACCCAGGCGGACAGCATCGGGGAAGTCATCAAGGCATCTCTTGAACAACTGGTGCCGCAAACACCCGATCAGTTAATTGAAAATCGTTATGAAAAATATAAATTAATGGGTGAATATACCGTTTTAGATGAATACACAAGGGTAAATTCTTAAGCGTGGACATGTCCGCGCTTTTTCTTATTTCTGTTTTATCAGAAAAATTGGTACTGAATGTTAAGGGGAATTTTCATTTCTCAAATTTAATGTATATGCAAGATACTGATGTTGTTAAGTGTTTAATTACCTCTGTTACTAGTAATAGGTGTTCTGGGACCAAATTATTGAAGCAAACATGTTTCCTAGTTCTACAGCCTTAAGATTTCAGTGAAATATAGAATCAACGGTTGATTGGAGCGGAAGGTGTGCGACCTCCTGCGGGATTAGCGGGACAGGTGAGACCCCGCAGGCGAAGCTGAGGAGGCTCACCGCCCGCCCCGCGGAGTCGCACACCTGGAGCGGAAATCCGGCAACACCATCTAAATAGGTACGAGCTTTTTAAAAACAGAGGATAGAATAAAACGCGTTTCAATATGAAAAAAATTATCATGCTTCATTAGTTGCATAAAAGTAGATTGGAACGGATATCAGTCAATCATTAATTATGGAAGCAAATAAGTGCCCACTATGTTAAAAAATGTATATTAGATTAATGTAAACGCATTCTTTTACAGTTAAACGCTTTCATTATTTAGATTATTAAATCTTTTTGAAAATGCGCGCTATATTCGTTGTTAGCGGTCATTCTTCATGTTATTTTAGAAATAATCCAATGGCTTTTTGCCTATAATAGTAAGTGTTGATTCTGTTTCCTCATTTCTTCTTCTTTCAGAGATCCCCAATAGAACTATTAACAAAATTTATAATACATAATAAATGATTAAGAGGTGTTTGATTATGAAAAGAATTGGTGTATTGACCAGTGGCGGAGATTCTCCGGGAATGAACGCTGCCGTCCGTGCGGTTGTCAGACAGGCTATCTATCAAAACATGGAGGTATACGGCGTTTATCAAGGGTATAATGGCTTGATTACAGGAAATATCAAAAAGCTCGAACTTGGTTCAGTTGGGGATATTATCCATCGTGGAGGCACAATGCTTTACACGGCACGGTGTGAAGAGTTCAAAACGAGGGAAGGCCAGCAAAAAGGAATCGAACAATTGAAGAAACATGGTATCGAGGGTCTTGTCGTTATAGGTGGAGATGGTTCATACCGGGGTGCAAAAGCATTAACCGAGTTAGGATATCCTTGTGTAGGTGTCCCGGGTACAATCGACAATGATATCCCCGGAACAGAATACACCATCGGATTCGATACAGCATTGAATACAGTCATTGATGCAATTGATAAAATCCGTGATACCGCCACGTCCCATGAGAGAACTTTCATCATTGAGGTAATGGGGCGAAATGCCGGAGATCTGGCACTTTGGGCAGGGCTTGCCGGTGGGGCTGAAACGATCTTGATTCCTGAGGATAAGCATGATATGGATGATATCGCAAACCGTTTGAAAAAAGGGCAGGAACGCGGCAAGAAACACAGTATCATCATCGTGGCTGAAGGAGTTATGGGTGGAAATGAATTTGCTGCCAAATTGAAGGAAGCAACAAACCTGGAGACACGCGTTTCGGTACTTGGACATATTCAGCGCGGAGGAACACCGACAGCATCCGATCGGGTACTTGCAAGCCGTCTCGGGTCTCATGCTGTCAACCTGCTGAGAGCAGGGAAGGGCGGAAGAGCAGTCGGAATTGAGAAAAATGAACTGGTTGATTATGACATTATAGAAGCATTAGCTAAAGAACATGTGTTAGATTTAAGTATGTATAAGCTTTCAAAAGAGTTATCTATCTAAAATTTAAATCCAGCTTGAATATGACAGGAAATATCCAGGAGGTCATTAAGTAATGAGAAAAACAAAAATCGTATGTACCATTGGTCCGGCAAGTGAAACAGTTGAAAAACTAACGCAATTGATTGAAGCGGGAATGAATGTAGCCCGTTTGAACTTCTCTCACGGCGACCATGAAGAACATGGAGCACGAATCAAAAATATTAGAACCGCCGCTGAAAAGACAGGTAAAACAGTTGGAATCTTATTGGATACAAAAGGTCCTGAAATCCGGACTAACAATATGGAAAACGATGCAATTGAACTGGAAAAAGGCTCTGAGATCATTGTATCCATGACAGAAGTACTGGGTACGCCAAAAAAATTCTCTGTAACCTATGGCAGTCTTATCAATGATGTAGAGGTTGGATCGAAAATTCTTTTGGATGACGGATTGATCGGGCTTGAAGTCATCTCACTGGATAAGGATGCAGGAGAAATCAGAACAAAAGTGCTTAACTCTGGAACACTGAAAAACAAAAAGGGTGTAAACGTGCCTGGAGTGTCGGTTAACCTGCCGGGAATCACGGACAAAGACGCCAAGGATATCATTTTCGGAATTGAACAGGGAGTCGATTTTATCGCAGCATCCTTCGTCCGACGTGCAACAGATGTTTTAGAAATTCATCAGCTGCTTGAGGATCATAATGCAAAAGATATCCAAATCATTCCTAAGATCGAGAACCAGGAAGGTGTCGATAACATTGACGAAGTATTGGAAGTTTCTGATGGCCTAATGGTTGCCCGCGGAGATTTGGGCGTAGAAATTCCTGCAGAAGAAGTCCCTCTGGTTCAAAAAGCATTGATCAAAAAATGCAACGCACTAGGGAAGCCGGTCATCACAGCTACACAAATGCTTGATTCCATGCAGCGCAACCCTCGTCCTACTCGTGCAGAAGCAAGTGACGTGGCGAATGCGATATTTGACGGAACAGATGCTATTATGCTTTCAGGAGAAACTGCAGCCGGCACATATCCTGTTGAAGCAGTTCAGACGATGAACAATATTGCTTCCCGTGCAGAAACAGCGCTTGATTACAAAGAGATCCTGTCCAACCGCAGTAAAGACAGCGGCCATAACATGACGGACGCAATTGGGCAATCGGTGGCGCACACAGCTATCAATCTGTCTGTGAATGCGATTGTGGCACCGACAGAAAGCGGGCACACAGCCAAGATGATCTCAAAATACCGTCCTCAAGCACCAATTATAGCTGTAACAGCGAGTGAATCTGTATCCAGAAGGCTTGCATTGGTCTGGGGTGTCTATCCGCAGGTGGGAAGAATGGTATCGACTACTGATGAAATGCTGGAGATGGCAGTCGAAGAAAGCCTGAATTCCAGTGTCATCAAACATGGCGACCGCATCATTATTACAGCCGGAGTACCTGTCGGCGAATCTGGTACGACAAACCTCATGAAGATCCATGTGGTTGGCGACATCATTGCGAAAGGTCAGGGTATTGGCCGAAAGACAGCTTACGGAAAAACAGTACTAGCCAGAAATGCTGCAGAGGCTAATGAAAAAGTGCAGCCTGGTTCTGTACTCGTAACAGTAGGCAGTGATAAAGACATGGTGCCGGCCCTTGAAAAATGCTCTGCATTGATTACAGAAGAAGGTGGATTGACAAGCCATGCCGCTGTTGTCGGGATCAACATTGGGATTCCTGTCATTGTAGGGGTAGAAAATGCCATGTCACTGCTGCAAGATGGCCAGGAAATTACGGTGGATTCCTCAAGAGGGGTTATCTATGACGGCCATGCAAGTGTACTGTAATTAAAAAAATGACTCAGCAATGTCTCTCTTTGAGCGGCATTGCTTTTTTATGCATAAACTTGGGAAATGGCCAGTGTAAAAATGTACGAAATCTGGCTGCCGTACTCAGTTTTCTATAACTGTTGCAAAATTGTCGCATCGCGGCATCAGCCTGGCTTTTGTGCATATGTTATAATAAATACAGGTTGTCCAAAAAAATGGGGGAATCAACGATATGAGATATATGATGTTCTTTTTGATCGTAGTGCCTGCGCTTGAAATTGGCCTTCTCATCCTTTCCGGCCAGACATTCGGCGTGTGGGCGACAATCCTGATGATTATCGCTACAGGGGTTTTAGGAGCCTATCTGGCAAAACGCCAAGGCTTACAGGCAATACAAAGTGTGCAGGAACAAATAAGATTCGGCCAGGTTCCTGGCGATGCCATAGTAGACGGTTTGTGCATATTGGTCGGCGGAGTGGTCTTGCTGACTCCTGGATTTATAACGGATGCAATAGGCTTTTTGCTTCTATTTCCACAATCCAGAAGGCTCATAAAACCGTTTATACTGAAGGTTATTAAGAAATGGATAGATAACGGCAACGTTATAATATACCGATAATACAAGAAAGGATCCGTTCGAAATGAACGGATCCTTTTAATTTTTTGCAGATTTCGTCAAATAAGAAAAGCTTTAAATAATTTTTTTATTCCCTGATTTCAGGCTTTCCTGTAATAAATGCCCAAAGATCATGGAACACTCCGGCATTCTTTAGTGTTGAAAGAATGACTAAAGTAACAGGGCCCAAAATCAATCCCAGGAATCCGACAAGCTTAAATCCAACAAATAATGCAATCAAGGTTGCGAGAGGATCCAGGCCGATGCTTGAGGAAAGCACTTTCGGTTCCATAATCTGTCTCTGAACGACAACGACAAGGTAGAGGACTCCCAATCCGACACCCATACCGATATTGCCTGTAATTAATTCATAAAGAATCCAAGGAACAAAAACCGCACCTGTGCCAAGGTAAGGCAGAATATCGACAAGGCCGATTACCAACGCTATAGTGATCGCGTAATCCACTCTCAGTATCAATAAACCAATCAATACGATGACCGCTGTGATGGATATTAGTGTGAATTGTGCACGGATGAAGCCGACCAATGCCTTTTTCAGATCGACGAACACTCTTCTCCCGCTTGTTGCGGCTTTTACTGGAACATACTTAGAGAGCTTATCTGAAAGATGGTACCAGTCTTTACTGATAAAAAACGTTGCTAAAGCTGAAAATATTAATACGGTAGCAGCATTCGGAATCCAGGAAACAAGGTTCGGAAGCTCCTGGAAAAAGTTTTGTAGAAAGTTGCCTGCAGTTGAAGCAATTCTCTCTCCAGCTGCTTGAATGTTTTCCAGAATGGCTCCCTGCTGGCCTTCTTCTAAATTCTTGAAAAGCCCGCTGATCTGATGATAGAAAGGGATAACCTGTCCGGCAATGAAGTTTTCCATATACTCAACAATTGTTTGTACATGTTCAGGCACCACTTTTGCCAAGTAGTTCGCCCCAGCCACAATTTCAGTAATAAGCAAGGTGATAAGGCCGATGAAAATGGCGATAATCAGAAAAAGTGCCACAGCAACTGCCAAACCCCTTGGCATTTTCGCCTTCGTCTCAAGAAGATTCACAACCGGGTTCATGAGGAAAGCAATTACTAGAGCGATAATGAATGGATAGGTAACTTTTGAAACATAAAAAATCGCAATTCCCGTTAAGATGATGACTGCAATCACAAATAAGAAGCGTAAGCAACGGTAGATGAATTCTAAATTCATTAATGGCCCCCTTTCGAATTTTTCTATATATTACTAATTATATTTTAGCTGAGGAAGGTAATGAAAGAAAGTTGAATTGCGAATGAAATAAATATTTAAAAAACTCTCCAAAATAGAATTCCTAAATTGCTGCAATAACAATTGGCCATACTATAAACATAAAAGCAGTAGGCGTTCTGAGAGAACTGAAATACTGATAGATATCCTGTTTATGCAGGGGTTACCAACAACTCTCTTATCGTAAGCATCATTGCAGAACAGCGTTATCCTTTTCACATCGGGAAATCGTGTCTCAACTGTAAAAAGTATGGCAGAAATTCTATGCTACTATAGCTGATCGATCTCAAACGGTTGATTAGAGTATATTTAAATACTATGTTACGATAGAGTATAAGAAGCACAGGTTTATTTTTCTAATAAAATAATTATTATAGAAATTAATCCGTTTTCATTCACAAAAGTCTGATAATTGTTTATAATAGAAAATGAAAGCGCATCCCGTGCTTGAGGTCTGCATAATATACAGATATTTATTTGTATCAATGCATGAATCTTTGCTGAGCGAGCGCTCGATTGCGCATGTTTTAAACAATTATACTTAACTTTTGAAACAAGCCGTTTTAAGAGACTCAAGTACTCTTGAAGCATAGTTCATTATATAATGGACGACTTGGCAATAATTCAGATAAAGGAGAGGTTTTACTATGACAGCAACTCGTGGTTTAGAAGGAGTTGTAGCAACTACATCTTCAATCAGTTCAATCATTGATGATACTCTTACATATGTTGGCTACAATATCGATGATTTGACAAACAATGCCAGCTTCGAAGAAATAATCTATCTATTATGGAACCTTAAACTGCCGACAGCTTCAGAGCTGGATCAACTTAAGAAGGATCTGGCTGAAAATGCTGCTCTTCCTAAGGAAGTAATCGAGCACTTTAAGATGTATCCAATTAAAGATGTTCATCCAATGGCTGCTCTAAGATCTGCTGTATCACTTCTTGGACTATATGATGAAGAAGCAGATGTGATGGAAGAGGATGCAAACTTCCGCAAAGCAGTCCGTCTTCAAGCCAAAATCCCGACGATTGTTACTTCTTTTGCTCGTATCAGAAGCGGAAAAGAACCAATCGCTCCAAGAACAGATCTTGGTTTTGCTGCAAACTTCTTGTATATGCTTACAGGCAATGAGCCTGCTGATATTGAAGTGGAAGCATTCAATAAAGCGCTTGTCCTTCATGCAGACCATGAATTAAATGCATCTACATTCACAGCTCGTGTATGTGTAGCGACTCTTTCTGATGTTTATTCCGGTGTTACTGCGGCAATCGGAGCGTTGAAAGGACCTCTTCACGGCGGCGCCAACGAACAGGTTATGAAGATGCTTACTGAAATTGATTCAGTTGATAATGTTGAGTCTGTAATCCGCCAAAAGCTCGACAACAAAGAAAAAATTATGGGCTTTGGACACCGTGTTTACCAAAAAGGTGATCCGAGAGCAAAGCACCTGAAGGAAATGTCTAAGAAATTGACTGAGCTAAGAGGCGAAAGCAAATACTATGAAATGTCTACTAAGATAGAAGATATCGTGACATCTGAAAAAGGCCTTCCGCCGAATGTCGATTTCTATTCTGCTTCTGTTTATCACAGCCTGGGAATCGATCATGACCTTTTCACACCGATTTTCGCGGTAAGCAGGGTATCCGGATGGCTGGCTCACATTCTTGAGCAGTATTCCAACAACCGCCTGATCCGTCCTCGTGCGGACTATACTGGTCCTGGAAAACAGGCATATGTTCCTGTAGACCAACGCGGTTAATATTTTACAAAAAGCTAAATATTTGGTGTAATGACAATGGAAGAAGCTTTGCCTTTTATAAGGCGGGCCTTTCCGTCAACAATAAAAACGGGTCTGACTCACAAGGTGTTCAAGCCTTTTGTCAGTCCCTTTAATATGAAGATGGAGGTAATAGTATGTCTGAAGGTCAAAAAATTTCTGTTGAAAATGGTAACTTGAATGTGCCAAATAACCCAATCGTCCCATTTATCGAAGGTGACGGTACGGGTCCTGATATCTGGGCTGCAGCTTCCCGTGTCTTAGATGCAGCGGTTGAAAAAGCTTACAATGGTGAGCGCAAGCTTGTATGGAAAGAAGTCCTGGCTGGTGAGAAAGCTTACAACCAGACTGGCGAGTGGCTTCCAAGTGCAACTCTTGATGCTATCAACGAATATTTCATCGCAATCAAAGGGCCTCTAACAACTCCAATCGGCGGCGGTATCCGTTCTTTGAACGTTGCTCTTCGCCAGGAATTGGACTTGTTCACTTGCCTGCGTCCTGTACGCTACTTTGAAGGAGTTCCTTCTCCTGTAAAACGCCCTGAAGATACAGATATGGTCATCTTCCGTGAAAATACTGAAGATATCTATGCAGGTATTGAATTTGCCAAAGGTTCAGATGAAGTGAAGAAAGTCATCTCTTTCCTTCAAAACGAAATGGGCGCTAACAAAATCCGTTTCCCAGAAACATCTGGTATCGGCATCAAGCCAGTATCGGAAGAAGGTACAAAGCGTATTGTACGTGCAGCAATCAACTATGCAATCACTGAAGGCCGTAAGTCTGTAACACTTGTACATAAAGGCAACATCATGAAGTTCACTGAAGGTGCCTTCAAGAACTGGGGTTACGAAGTTGCTGAGCAAGAGTTCGGTGAAAAAGTATTCACATGGGCTGAATATGACCGCATTAAAGATGAGAAAGGCACTGACGCTGCTAACCAAGCTCAATCTGAAGCAGAAGCAGCTGGCAAAATCATCGTAAAAGATGCTATCGCAGACATCTTCTTACAACAAATCCTTACTCGTCCTGCTGAGTTCGATGTAGTAGCTACAATGAACTTGAATGGTGACTATATCTCAGATGCTCTTGCAGCACAAGTAGGCGGAATCGGAATTGCTCCTGGTGCGAACATCAACTACGATACAGGACATGCGATCTTTGAAGCTACTCACGGTACTGCACCTAAGTATGCTGGCCAAGATAAAGTAAATCCTTCTTCAGTAATCCTTTCTGGTGTACTTATGCTTGAACACCTTGGCTGGACTGAAGCTGCAACAATGATCACTAAATCAATGGAAAAAACTATCGCTTCAAAAGTTGTAACATACGACTTTGCCCGTCTTATGGATGGAGCTACAGAAGTTAAGTGTTCTGAATTCGGTACTGCATTAATCGAAAACATGTAATATGGCTCTAGTAGTTTCTGCTTGAGAATGGAAAACGGCTTGCATTAGTGCAAGCCGTTTTCATAAATCCAAACTTATTAATGGGGGAGATTCTTATGGCAATCAGACGTAAGAAAATTTCAGTTATCGGCGGGGGGTTTACAGGAGCGACAACAGCATTGATGCTTGCTCAAAAAGAACTTGGAGATATTGTGCTGGTAGATATTCCACAGATGGAAGACCCTACAAAAGGTAAAGCATTGGATATGGAAGAAGCAAGTCCTGTCCAAGGATTTGATGCCAAAATCATCGGTACATCAAACTATGAAGATACAAAGGATTCCGATATTGTCGTTATCACAGCAGGCATCGCCCGTAAGCCGGGTATGAGCCGAGATGATCTTGTTCAGACGAATCAAAAGATCATGAAGTCTGTAACACAAGAAATCGTAAAGTACTCACCAGAATCTATCATCATTGTTTTGACTAATCCGGTTGATGCTATGACTTACACAGTATACAAAGAGTCCGGGTTTCCTAAAAACCGCGTGATCGGTCAATCTGGTGTGCTGGATACAGCGCGTTTCCGTACATTTGTTGCCCAGGAATTGAACCTTTCTGTTAAAGATATTACTGGATTTGTATTAGGCGGACATGGAGATGACATGGTTCCACTTGTGCGTTACTCCTATGCCGGCGGAATTCCATTGGAAAAATTAATACCACAAGATCGTCTGGATGCCATTGTAGAGCGTACGCGCAAAGGCGGCGGTGAGATTGTTAGTCTGTTAGGAAATGGAAGCGCCTATTATGCGCCTGCAGCTTCTCTGGTTCAAATGGTAGAGGCTATCCTGAAAGACCAGCGCAGAGTAATCCCTGCCATCGCTTATCTCGAAGGCGAATACGGCTTTGAGGGAATCTACCTTGGAGTACCTACAATTCTTGGCGGGGGTGGATTGGAGCAGATCATTGAATTGGAATTGGAAGAAGACGAAAAAGCTGCACTTTCCAAGTCTGCTGATTCTGTCCGCAATGTAATGAAAGTACTAAAATAACAAGAGTAAAACCGGATTCGGCATTCGAATCCGGTTTTTTAGTACATTAGATGTGGTGGGAAGAGTAGATGTATGTCTATTGGCGTTAGGAAAAGAGGTTGAATCAAGGAGTTATTCGGACAGAAGCAGCGGAATGGTTGAGGCTAGAGTCCGAATCAGGGTGGCATTCGGACAGAACCAGCCGAAGAGCATAGGCTAGAGTCCGAATCAAGGTGGCATTCGGACAGAAGCAGCCGAAGGAAAGAGACTAGAGTCCGAATCAGGGTGGCATTCGGACAGAAATAGCCGAAGAGCAGAGGCTAGAGTCCGAATCAGGGTGGCATTCGGACAGAAGCAGCCGGAGGAAAGAGACTAGAGTCCGAATCAGGGTGGCATTCGGACAGAAGCAGCCGGAGCACAGAGGCTAGAGTCCGAATCAGGGTGACATTCGGACAGAACCAGCCGGAGGAAAGAGACTAGAGTCCGAATCAGGGTGGCATTCGGACAGAAGCAGCCGGAGCACAGAGGCTAGAGTCCGAATCAAGGTAGCATTCGGACAGAAACAGCCAAAGTACAAAGACTAGAGTCCGAATCAGACCAAAGATCCACACTCAAAAGAATCCAATAATAATGTAAATGCAGGGCTAAAAATACCCGGATCACTCTTAAAAACACTAATTTGTTTTTTTAAGAGAATTTTCCCTTTGTAAGGGTATGCTATTAATGGTAATATATAAATAGACAGAGAATAAAGATTATTTTCTTTATTCTTAATTGTAAA
The DNA here is from genome assembly GCF_053903065.1 of Bacillus sp. AK031. NCBI lineage: Bacteria > Bacillati > Bacillota > Bacilli > Caryophanales > Bacillaceae > Bacillus > Bacillus sp. AK031. Next base: position 1,023,901 of record NZ_CP096424.1, read on the forward strand.
CGGTTACAACGGAGGTGCACCAGCTATGTTATTAGGTAAAAAAAGAAAGCCAGGAAGAAAGATTGATGATATTTCAGTAGGTGAAAAGCTGACGCTTACAGAAAAGATTGAAGATAAGGACCTGCTCCTTTATCTGGGTTTAACGAATGATGCTAATCCATTATATATTCAGCACGATTATGCATCTCAGACACCATTTAAGAAACCATTGGTACCAGCTATCATGCTGACAGGAATCATTAATTCTGCTGTATCGAAATATTTGCCGGGACCAGGATCCCATATAATGAAACAGGAACTTGAATTTCCGAAGCCTGTATATCACTATGATACGGTCCAGTTTCTCTTTGAAGTGAAAAATATCGACAGCAGCAGCCACTTAGTTACAATTGATGTCATTGCAACCAATGAGCAGGAAGAGACAGTTATTAAAGGATCGATAGATGTATGTCCTCCTCATAAATTAGAGAAGATGAATGGAAATGCTTTAGAAAACTTCTAATTAAAGAGATAAAAGACTAACCGGCAGTGTTTTTGCTGGTTAGTCTTTTTTTATGGGAAGGAATAATAATGGTGAAATACAACCAGGTTGTGAAGAAAGCCATTTTTTATATTATAATGAAAGTATAACTAAATAAATTCTTGGATGATGGGGTTTTTAATAAGGGTATATGGAGGAACACTTTCATGAGCAAAAAAATTCTAATAGTAGACGACGAACATTCCATCGTCACTCTCCTAAAGTACAATCTTGAGCAAGCTGGATATTCAGTGATGACGGCAAACGATGGTGAAGAAGGAAGAGACTTGGCGCTTCAGCATATGCCAGATCTGATTGTTCTTGATTTGATGCTCCCTAAGATTGACGGAATTGAAGTGTGTAAACAAATTCGCCAGCAAAAAGTGATGATTCCCATTTTGATGTTGACGGCGAAAGACGATGAATTCGATAAAGTATTGGGTCTGGAACTTGGCGCTGATGATTACATGACAAAACCATTCAGCCCGCGGGAAGTCGTTGCGAGAGTTAAAGCCATTCTGCGAAGAAGCCAGGCGGTTATCGATGCGGCTGAGCATTTGCGGACTGAACAAAAAGATTATTTGCAAGTGGGAGAATTAAAAGTGTTTCCTGAACACTATGAAGCTTACTTCGGTGAAAGGCAGCTTGAGCTCACGCCTAAAGAGTTTGAACTCCTGATGTATTTGACAGAAAACAAAGGCAGAGTTTTAACACGTGATCAGCTTCTGAGTGCTGTCTGGAATTATGACTTTGCCGGAGATACGCGCATAGTGGATGTACATATCAGTCATCTGCGTGACAAAATTGAAGACAATACCAAAAAGCCGGCTTATATCAAAACAATACGGGGGCTGGGCTATAAATTAGAAGAGCAAAAAGGATCATGATCAAATTTCGCTCCAGACTGCTTTTTGCACTAATAATGCTGATTTTTGTTGTCCTTATCGGGCTCGGGCTGCTTCTTGGACAGATTTTTAAAAGCTATTATTTGCATTCTTTTAATAACCGAATAGAAAAAGAAGCAAAGTTGATTGTCAGTGAGGTGCTTACTTCCGGACAGCCAGATTCAATTACGAATGAACAAGTGGCTGAAATTAGCAGCCTGCTGGATATCAGGGTAACCATTACTGGTCCTGAAGGGCAAATATTGAAAGACAGCGGTCCCTTTGAAGGAAAGGATGAAGAAGAACAGAGTCAAGCCATTTCTGAGATTGCGGAAGAATGGAACAATGGCCTTGAACAAACAGAGCTGACGAAAAATGGAAGTGAAGTTATTTACTATTGGCAGCCTGTAGGCGATAGAGATGAATCTTCATCATTATTGATACTCAGTTCCCGAATTGATACTCTCGTAGCGGGCTATAAACAGATTTGGATTGTCCTGTCTGTCTCACTTGGCATGGCACTGGTTGTCATTATCCTTCTTGGCTCTAGAATTACATCACGATATACAAAGCCAATTGACTCAGCGACTCAAGTTGCAATGGAGCTTGCCAAAGGAAATTATCGAGCGAGAACCTACGAAGATAAGATGCATGAAACAAGCATGCTGAGTACATCAATAAATATTCTCGCCCGTAATCTTCAGGAAATGATTTCTTCACAGGAAATCCAGCAAAACAGGCTGACGACACTGATTGAAAACATGGGAAGCGGGTTGCTGCTGATAGACCACCGTGGTTTTGTAGTGCTCGTAAACCGTGCATTCAATGATTTTTTTTCAATCAATTCGGGACAGTTCGTAAATAAAAGGTACCATGAAGTGATTGAGTTTCCTGAAGTGAATAAATTAGTTGAAGAGATTTTTATGACCGAACAAAAGGTCAGGAAACAATTGCTTCTTCCTCTTCAAATCGAAAGGAAGCACTTTGAAGTCTATGGTGCTCCAATTATCGGCCAACATGAGGAATGGAAAGGGATTGTGCTGGTTTTTCATGATATTACCGAACTGAAGAAGCTAGAGCAGATGAGGAAAGATTTTGTCGCGAATGTTTCACATGAATTGAGAACACCTATTACTTCTATAAAGGGATTCAGCGAAACATTATTAGATGGTGCCATGAATGATAAAGAGGCCTTGACGACATTTTTGACGATTATCCTTAATGAAAGTGACAGGCTGCAATCGTTAATTACGGACTTACTGGATTTATCTAAAATGGAGAAACAAGGCTTTGAGCTTAATATTGGTAATTATGATATTGCCGGGATTTTAAAAGAAGTTGTTGCTATTCTTGAGAAGAAACCGGAAAAGAAGGATATTGATTTAATTCTTGACGTTCCTGAATCAGCTTTCGCAGAAGTTGACTCTTTCAGGCTCAAACAGGTTTTTATCAATCTAATCGGCAATGCGATGATCTATACGCCTGAGAATGGCCGCGTTTCTGTTGAATTATTCCAGACCGAAACGACTGTTGTGGTGGAGATAGAAGATAATGGCATCGGCATAGAAGAAGAGGAAATTCCGAGGATATTTGAACGATTTTACCGTGTTGATAAGGCAAGGAGCCGTGACTCTGGCGGCACAGGGCTTGGCCTTGCTATTGTAAAGCATTTGATTGAGGCCCATAAAGGGTATATCGGGGTTGAAAGCAGGGTAAATGAAGGGACCAAATTCACTGTGACTTTGTATAAAAAGTTCTTGGAAAACAGTACCGGTTTATCTAAAGAATAGAAATTTTACACAGGCTTTACAATAATTTCAACGCAGCTTAATAATAGGGTGATAATATACTTAGTGAAAACCCCTTCATCCAAGGAGCCTAGAAAAGGTGAGAACTGACCCCGTTCTCACCTTTTCGCTTTTTTGGGACAGCTACTAGGAAACGATGTTTTTTGGCTCATTCGTGTGAAACTCTGTTTCACACGTTTTTCAGCTGAAGCTGAAAAATAGCATTGCATGGAAAAGCGGTCTGCGAAAGTGAACTTTCACTGCCCGCTTTTCCATGTAATGCTAAATGAGCCAAAAATCAATACAGTCAATTGGATATATTTTTGCAATGATTTTGAAACCTATTTGTTATTTAATCGTATAGTAGGTAGCGACATAGAGAGAGGGGTATGGAAATGAGCCTGAAACAAATATATAAGGTAACGGGAATGGTTGTGGGGGCAGTTATTTTGCTGATTGTTTTATTTACATCCTGGTTCACGGTGGATGAGTCAGACCAGGCAGTCATTCTGACATTTGGGGAGGCCGGGGAACCGATAACAGAATCCGGTTTGAAATTCAAATTGCCATGGCCGGTTCAGTCGGTGGAGAAATTATCAAAAGAAACGTTCAGTCTTCAGTTTGGCTATGAAGAAAAAGATGGGAAAATTACTGAATTTCCTAAAGAGACCAAAATGATCACAGGTGACGAATATATTGTTCTGGCTGATATGGTCGTTCAGTGGAAAATTACGAATCCTGAAAAATATTTATTCAATGCAGAAGACCCTGAGGAGATTTTATATGATGCGACTTCTTCTTCTTTAAGAAGCATCATCGGAAGCACTGAAATTGATAAAGCATTGACCTCCGGGAAAGCGGAGATCGAAGCGCAGGTGAGGGATTTGCTCGTAACATTAATCGATAAATATGATATAGGTATATCGGTCTTAGGGGTGAAGCTCCAGGATGTCGAGCTCCCCAATGAAGATGTCCGAAAGGCTTTCACAGACGTAACGGATGCCAGGGAAACAATGAATACCAAAATCAATGAAGCTGAGAAGTATCAAAATCAGAGGCTGAATGAATCACAGGGTGAAAAAGATGCTATCATTTCCAGGGCAACAGGAGATAAAGCAGCCAGGATTGAGCAGGCCCGGGGAGATGTAGCTGTCTTTGACAAATTATATGCTGAATATGTAGGAAATCCCGAAATTACAGAGCAGCGACTCATTTTGGAAACACTTGAGGAAGTGTTGCCGGATGCAGAGGTATACATCATGAATGATGATGGAAACACGATGAAATACTTTCCGATTCGTCCTTTAGAAAAAGAGAAACCTGTTCAAGGTCAAGAAGGGAATGCTAATAATGAGTGATTCCAATATTACCAACTTGAATGATATGAAGAAACCTGAAATTGAATGGAGAAAGTATACGAAGCTGGGGATCTTTTTAGTTGCGATAATTGCAACATTGCTTCTCATACTTCTCAATGTATTCATTGTTAAAGAAGGAGAATACCGAGTAATACGCCAATTTGGTGAAGTAGTAAGGATAGAAGAGGAGCCGGGCCTTAGTTATAAAATTCCATTTATCCAGTCTGTCTCCACTCTTCCTAAATATCAGATGACCTATGATGTATCAGAAGCAGAGATAAATACTAAAGACAAAAAAAGAATGATGATCGACAACTATGCCGTTTGGAGAATAGAAGATCCTAAAAAAATGATTTCCAACGCCAGAAATGTCATTAATGCCGAAGCCAGAATGGAAGAATTCATTTATTCTGTTGTCCGTGCAGAACTGGGAAAATTAAAATATGTTGAGATCATCAATGATGAAAAGTCAGCAAGGGGCAGCCTGAATGACAAAATTACCGAAAGAGTCAATGAACTTCTTGAAAACGGAAACTTTGGGATCGCTGTAAAAGATATCAGAATGAAGAGAACCGACTTACCTGAAACGAATGAAAGAGCCGTTTACACAGCTATGATTTCGGAAAGGGAAAAGACAGCCCAGGAGTATTTATCCAGGGGGGATGCCCAGAAGCAGAGAATCATGGCTGATACAGACCGGGAAGTAACGGAATTGCTCGCCAAGGCAAAAGCGGATGCCAATGTTATCAGAGCCGAGGGAGAATCCGCTGCAGCAAAGATTTACAACCAGTCATTCTCCAAGGACCCTGAATTCTATCAGTTATTCAGAACTCTTGAGTCCTATAAGAAAACGGTCGATGGAGAAACTGTTATCGTACTTCCATCCAACTCTCCATACGCACAAGTGTTAAGCGGCTATACCGAGTAAAACATAAATTCTCAAGAAAGTTGGCGCTTGCCGTCACCAGTACCGTTATTTTTCCTTTCTATTCTGAACATGATAGAATGAAGGAAAGATAGCGGTTTTTTTGTCGTTTATAACGCTGATGAAATCAGCAGCCTTATAAAGGAAAAGACCTTGATCAGGGAGGTTCATTAATGAAGAAGAAGTTAGTTCTAATTGATGGTAACAGTATTGCTTATCGCGCTTTTTTTGCTTTGCCTTTATTGAACAATGATAAAGGGGTACATACGAATGCAGTCTACGGCTTCACAACAATGCTTCAAAAAATCATGACAGAAGAAAACCCCACTCATATCCTGGTCGCATTTGATGCCGGAAAGACGACCTTCAGACATAAAACCTTTGGTGACTATAAAGGCGGCAGACAGAAAACCCCGCCAGAGCTGTCTGAACAATTTCCCTATATAAGAGAACTGCTGGACGCTTACCAAATTCCGCGCTATGAACTGGAAAATTATGAAGCGGATGATATTATCGGGACCCTTTCACTTCAAGCGGAAAAAGCCGGATACGAAGTGAAGATTATTTCCGGAGATAAAGACTTGACGCAGTTAAGTTCTGAAACCACGACAGTCGGCATTACCCGAAAAGGCATCACGGATATCGAGATTTATACTCCGGAACATATCATGGAGAAATGGGAAATCACTCCTGACCGGATCATTGATATGAAAGGCTTGATGGGAGACAGTTCTGACAACATACCGGGGGTTCCGGGCGTCGGGGAGAAAACGGCAATCAAGCTGTTGAAGCAGTTTGGGACAATCGAAAAATTGCTTGAATCCATTGACGATGTCAGCGGCAAGAAACTGAAAGAAAAGCTTGAAGAGAATAAAGAACAGGCAGTCATGAGTAAGGAGCTTGCGACTATTCTTCGTGAAGCACCAATAGAAGTCACTCTTGAAGATCTTAATTATGAAGGGAGCGATGAGACAAAACTCAAAGCATTCTTTAAAGAATTGGGGTTTAACTCCCTGCTTGAAAAGATGGGAGACACAATTGAAGAGGAGCAGGATTTGCAAGATGTTTCTTATGAAATCCTGACAGAAATCAAAGAAGAACATCTCGCAGCCGACTCTTCTCTCTATGTGGAGGTAATGCAAGAAAACTATTTTAATGGAGACATTGCCGGGATCACCATGAAAAATGATTCCGGAAATTATTTCTTTACACTTGAGACCGCCTCTTCCTCCGACGAATTCAAAAGCTGGGCAAGTGATGAGACGAAGAAAAAAGCGGTCTTTGATGCTAAAAGATCGATTGTATCTTTGAGAAAGCAGGGAATAAAGCTCGTGGGAATTGAATTTGACTTGTTGATTGCCTCTTACATCCTTAATCCTGCTGAAGCAGCAGATGACTTTGCGGCCGTAGCGAAAAAGCACGGTGCATCAGCGATTGAATCCGATGAGGCCGTTTATGGAAAAGGTGCAAAACGGAAGCTCCCTGAGGAAACAAAACTCGCTGAACATTTAGCCAGAAAAGCAAATGTAGTGTATGAGTTAAGAAGCACTTGTGAAGAAGCCTTAAATGAAAATGATCAATATCAGCTTTTCACAGACCTGGAACTCCCGCTGGCCATCATCCTTGCTGATATGGAATATGCCGGTGTTGCAGTAGATGTGGAGCGACTAGAAGAAATGAAGAAAGAGCTCGCTCAAAGGCTTAATGAAATGGAAATGAAAATATATGAGCTGGCTGGTGAAGAATTCAATATCAATTCTCCGAAGCAGCTTGGTGTCATTCTTTTTGAAAAATTAGAGCTTCCGGTCATCAAGAAAACGAAGACTGGATATTCCACGTCAGCAGATGTATTGGAAAAGCTGCAATCCAAACATGAAATAATTGATCATATCCTTCACTACCGCCAACTTGGAAAGCTGCAATCAACTTATATTGAAGGGCTTCTAAAAGTTATACATCAAGATACGAACAAGGTTCATACGAGGTTCAACCAGGCCTTGACCCAGACAGGTCGTCTCAGCTCAACTGACCCGAATCTGCAGAACATTCCAATTCGCCTTGAAGAAGGAAGAAAGATCAGACAAGCTTTCGTGCCATCCGAGAAAAACTGGCTGATGTTTGCTGCCGATTATTCTCAAATTGAGCTTCGGGTTCTTGCTCATATTGCCGGTGACGAAAAATTGATCCACGCATTCAGGGAAGGAATGGATATCCATACAAAAACAGCAATGGATGTCTTCCATGTAGATGCAGATGCCGTTACCTCTAATATGAGGAGACATGCCAAGGCGGTAAACTTTGGAATTGTCTATGGTATAAGTGACTTCGGCCTTTCCCAGAGCCTCGGGATCACCCGGAAAGAAGCAGGAGAGTTTATCCAGAGGTATTTGGACAGTTATCCAGGGGTAAAAGAATATATGGATGACAGTATAAGTGAAGCGAAACAAAAAGGATTCGTGAAGACTTTACTGCAGCGCAGACGTTATATTCCTGAAATTACAAGCCGGAATTTCAATCTTCGCAGTTTTGCCGAACGGACTGCGATGAACACTCCTATCCAAGGTAGTGCGGCTGATATTATCAAAAAAGCGATGATTGATATGGCTGAAAGGCTCCAACAAGAAAATCTCCAAGCGCGCCTGTTGCTGCAGGTACACGATGAATTGATTTTTGAAGCGCCTGAAGAAGAAATTGAACGATTGAAGGTCATCGTTCCAGACGTGATGGAAAATGCAATTGAACTGGACGTCCCTTTAAAGGTTGATTATTCTTATGGTCCAACATGGTATGATGCAAAATAAGCAATATGGGTGGTGAACGGATTTGCCGGAACTTCCAGAAGTGGAAACCGTCAGAAGAACACTGGCGGAATTAGTTACAGGGAAAAAGGTCAAGGCAGTTTCTGTTTTTTGGCCGAAGATGGTTAAATTACCTGATGAAGTGGAGGAATTCAAGCTCACACTGCAGGGCGAAACAATCCAGGGAGTTGATAGAAGAGGAAAGTTTCTTATCCTCAATACGGATCATTATTCCCTGGTATCACACCTCCGGATGGAGGGAAGGTATGGCGTATTTCCAGAGGATGAACCTGTCGACAAGCATACTCATGTCATCTTTCATTTTGAAGATAGAACAGAGTTGAGATATAAAGATGTCCGCAAATTTGGGACTATGCACTTGTTTCCAAAAGGGGAAGAGTCTTTGAGTCTGCCCTTATCACAGCTGGGGCCCGAGCCGTTTTCACCGGATTTTACAGTAAGTTATTTAGCTGAGAGGCTGGGAAAAACAGATCGCGCTGTTAAAGCAGCGCTCCTCGATCAGACTCTATTAGTCGGACTGGGGAACATCTATGTGGATGAAGCACTCTTCCGGAGCGGGATCCACCCGGCCAGGAAAGCAAAATCGATAAAGAAATCCGAAATGAAAAAGCTGCACAAAGAGATAATTGATACTCTAAGTGAAGCAGTCGAACAAGGTGGCAGCACGATCCGCTCCTATGTAAATTCCCAAGGCCAAATTGGTATGTTCCAGCAAAAACTGTTCGTCTATGGCAGAAAAAATGAAGAGTGCAGAAACTGCGGCAAACCGATTGAAAAAAACGTAACTGCAGGAAGAGGAACACACTTTTGCCCTAATTGCCAGAAATAATGATGTGGAATTCAACAAAGTACAATAAAAAATGTTCTTAACAACTGATAAGCTCTTTCCATATACTATCGTAGCTTTTAGCGTATGGAGGAATAACGGAGATCCAGTAAGAGAGACCTGGTTTTCTTTACTCCTGATTCAAGGTTAGGGAGGAGCTTTACATCATGAGTGGAACACTATTATTATTGATGCTTGCATTTGCCGTAAGTCTGGATAGTTTTAGCACAGGACTGACTTATGGACTCAGAAAAATGGGAATCCCGCTTAGGTCAATTGTTATTATTTCGGTGTGTTCTGCAGGGTCGCTGCTTGCTGCTATGTCTATAGGGGGAGCAGCGGAAAATGTCCTTTCTGAAGGCATTGCAGACAAAATTGGAGGGTTCATCCTTATAGCTTTGGGAGCTTTTGTGCTTCTGCAATTTTTTCGATCGGGAAAAGAAACGGCTGCAGAGGATGAGAAAGTATTATTTAACTTTGAAATTGAATCTATTGGGCTTGTTATCAATATCTTGAAGCGCCCGACGGCTGCCGATTTTGATAAATCAGGTACCATTACGGGTGTTGAAGCGATCATGCTCGGGCTTGCTCTGTCCCTCGATGCCTTCGGTGCCGGAATAGGAGCGGCATTATTAGGTTACTCACCATTGCTGCTGGCGTTAACCGTTATGATGATGAGCATCGTGTTTTTGTCAGCAGGGTTAAAAATCGGTGAAACATGCGCCCATATGAGGTGGGTCCAAAAAGTATCGTTTTTACCCGGGGTGCTTCTGATAGTGATAGGTGTACTTCGGTTTTAATGAAGAAAGGGATGACTGATAATGAGTTCAATTATCGGGCTGACTGGCGGTATTGCCAGCGGAAAAAGCACAGTTTCCAGGCTGCTTATGAATAAAGGCTTTACTATTGTGGATGCAGACCTTGCTGCCAGGAAGGTAGTAGAACCTGGAGAACCAGCTTATGAAAAAATTATTGAAGTCTTTGGACAGAAGATCTTGAACGATGACAACACAATCAACCGTGGAGAACTGGGAGCGATCATTTTCCACAATCAAGAGCGGAGATTGCTATTAAATGAAATCGTTCATCCTGCTGTCAGATCCCAAATGCTCGCTGAAAAAGATGAAGCCTTTTTACAAGGCAAGAAGACGGTTGTCATGGATATACCTTTGCTGTTTGAAAGTAACTTAACTTGGATGGTTGAAAAAACGATTGTTGTTTATGTCGACAGGGAAACACAAATAAATAGGTTGATGGAGCGGAATTCACTTTCTGAGGAAGAGGCGCTGGCGCGTATCCAGTCACAAATGTCTTTGGAAAAAAAGAAGGATCTTGCACATGCTGTATTGGATAACCGCCGAACAATCGAACAAACGATGCTTCAGCTCGATGAACTGATTGCCAGTTGGAATTTGCAACCTTAAAAAGGAGCTGAAAAGCTTCTTTTTTTTTGCTGTGATACATAATGATGCTGTTAGTGGTACAGTGATACAGCTGAGCCCAAATCCATAGATTGTTGATTTTATTGGGCAAATGATTCGGGTAAAGTGTAGTTGAAACAATAGAATGGATCTGAATCAAAATTCTGAATAATTAATCATTTAAAATACGCAAATTAATCATTCAGTTTTTAAATAAATATGTTATACTAATGCTAGTTGAAACACACAAAAAGTATAACGTTTATATAGAGGGGAGCCAATATTATGAAGGCGAAAATTGCAATTAATGGTTTTGGACGTATAGGCAGAATGGTGTTTAGAAAGGCGATTCTGGATGACAACCTTGAAATAGTGGCAATCAATGCAAGTTACCCTGCAGAAACACTTGCCCATTTGATTAAGTATGACACAAATCACGGTACTTTTAATGCAGAAGTATCTACTGAAGAAAATGCAATCATTGTAAATGGCAAACATGTTAAATTGATAAGCAATCGTGATCCTAGAGAATTGCCTTGGAAGGATCTTGAGATTGATATTGTTATAGAAGCAACAGGAAAGTTCAACTCAAAAGAAAAAGCAAGCATGCACCTTGAAGCAGGAGCGAAGAAGGTCATTCTGACTGCACCAGGGAAAAATGAAGATGTTACGATTGTTATGGGCGTAAATGAAAGCGCTCTAAATATTGAGGAGCATGATGTAATTTCCAATGCCTCTTGTACAACAAACTGCCTGGCACCTGTAGCAAAAGTGCTGGATGAGCAGTTCGGAATTGAAAACGGCCTTATGACTACTGTCCATGCTTACACAAATGACCAGAAGAACATCGACAATCCTCATAAGGATTTGAGAAGAGCGAGAGCATGCGGGCAATCAATCATCCCTACAACGACGGGTGCTGCGAAAGCATTATCATTGGTGCTTCCTCAACTGAAAGGAAAGCTTCATGGTATGGCATTGCGTGTCCCTACACCTAACGTTTCTCTTGTCGACCTTGTTGTTGATGTGAAGAGAGATGTAACTGCAGAAGAAATCAATGAAGCTTTAATTACTGCTTCCCAAGGTTCACTGGAAGGTATCCTTCAATTCACAACAGAACCGCTTGTATCGATTGATTTCAATACAAACCCTAATTCTGCGATTATCGACGGCCTGTCCACAATGGTAATCGGTGACCGCAAAGTTAAGGTCCTTGCATGGTATGACAATGAATGGGGTTACTCTTGCCGCGTTGTTGATTTAACAAAGTATGTTGCGCAGAAAATGAAATCAAGCGTGAATGTATAATAGGAGAGTTCTGAACCGGGTTAATACCCGGTTCTTTTTTTGCTTTTCGGGTTATGATCGTCCCGTTTCATCCCCTGAAAATGCGTAAATATCCGATAAACAGGAAAATGAAATTCTGAAGCATTAAACGGGGAATAGTTTTATGAAAGCAATAACATATGTGTCCTCATGAGGGAAGCAGGTGCATAGAAACCGTTTGAGATAGCACTCTGCAGACACTTTGTTTATAAAAAAACTTTTGCAGAAAAATATTTGTTTTTTTTATTGCAAAACTGAAATAAACAAAGTATACTAACTTTCGTGAACTTCTTGAAAGCAAATGTAAATATTGCTAACTACTTAAAGGGTTAGGACCTCTTCGGACTAACTTTCCCCCGTGGTAGTTATAATCTTGCCAATGGAAATGTTCATTTTGACGAAAAAAATTATGTCAAAGGGGGAACAACAAATGGAAACAATGGGTAGACATGTAATCTCTGAATTATGGGGTTGCGATTTTGACAAGCTAAATGACGTAAATGGAATTGAAAGAACATTTGTAGATGCTGCACTAAGATCAGGTGCTGAAGTTCGTGAGGTAGCATTTCACAAATTTGCTCCTCAAGGTGTAAGTGGAGTGGTAATCATTTCGGAGTCTCACTTAACGATTCACAGCTTCCCTGAGCATGGTTATGCAAGTATTGATGTATATACATGCGGTGATCTTGATCCGAACATCGCTGCTGATTATATAGCTGAAGCACTGAATGCACAAACACGCGAAAACATTGAATTGCCGCGTGGAATGGGTCCTGTACAAGTTAAACAATCAAAAGTGAATGCACTATAAAAAGATAAGGAGCCTGCTGATCTATCAGCATGGCTCTTTTTTGCGTCTAAAATTTTCCATGACATCACGATCCAGCGAATCGGGGCAGTTCAGCTACTTTTGAAAGAGGAATGCTTTTTTTAAGTGACAAAAAAAGGTACAATAAAGATAAGTAGTAAAGATTACGGGAAAATATCCTGGATTATGAACCAGATCGTGAGGGAAGAAGCTTGGGAGTATTTTCATCGATATTATCAATATTTAAATCTGATATAGAAACGTCCGATAAGAATCCGGATGCCGGATTGCGTACACACTATTATAAATCCAGCTACGACAAGGTTTATAAAGCGATTCTGGATCTATATAACACCAGCGAATACAATATTCTTGCCGAATCAAGGGAGCGCGGAGAAATAACAGTGGAGAAAAACGGGTTTCCAGGCTATTTCATCGTGGTAACCGCCATTAATGTTCAGGCATTTGAAACGGCTGTAGACTTTAAAGTCAGTTCTGAGAAAAAAGTACCTGGTTCCTATCCAAAGATGAAGCAGGAAATTGCTTCTTATTATAAAGTGCTGGACAGCAGTCTTATCCGGGCATGAATGTCAACGTAATCATGTGATAAGACAACTTGTAATTATTATCTAGACTGTTTTCTAAGAGGTTGTGGTTTTTAGCCTATTATCTCCAGTTTTAATTTGAAATTTGTTCGTCTGGAGCTAAATCACTATATATTTACGAAAACAGCCATTATTTAAGTAGAACAATCGGAGCTGATATTATGAAATGTCCGTCGTGTAAATATAATGGAACCCGAGTGGTTGATTCCAGGCCTGTTGATGAAGGGCGCTCTATCAGGAGAAGAAGGGAATGTGAGATGTGTTCCTATCGTTTCACCACATTTGAGAAAGTGGAAGAACTGCCTCTTATCGTTGTGAAAAAAGAAGGAACACGAGAGGAATTCAGCCGCGAAAAAATGTTGAGGGGCCTCATAAAAGCTTGTGAAAAGCGTCCTGTCTCCCTTGATACTCTGAACAGTATTACTGGAGATATAGAGAAAGAGCTTAGAAGCGAAGGGTCTTCGGAAGTGAATTCGGAAAAAATCGGCGAGCTGGTGATGGACAGGCTGGCTAGTGTTGATGAAGTAGCCTATGTAAGATTTGCATCGGTTTATCGCCAATTCAAAGACATTAATGTTTTTATAGATGAATTAAAAGACTTAATAAAGAAAGACTGATTGTGATGTTGAGCTGAGGGGCGAAATCTTGGCTCTTTTTCTCTTTTTGACCTGCCGGCAGATCCAGGCAGTGAAAAAATGCTACAGTGATTGTTTTGGAAAGGTAAGGGAGATAAGATGAAGAACCATTGGAATAAGATCCAGCCAGTCGACAGGTACACAGTTTGCTTAAACGGAGTCATTCAAGAGTATGAGCGGAAAACCGTCACCTTTCTGTATCAACCGTTAATAGGGCCGGTTTGCTGCAGTCTTTATATGACATTGTTGAATGAAGTGGAAGAAAACAGGCTGAATTCAGGTCAATCAACCCATTATCACTTGATGAATTTTCTCTCCTCAAATTTGCCTGATGTTTATGAAGCGCGTCTCAAATTAGAGGGGATAGGTTTATTGAAATGCTTCGTTAAAGATGATGAAGATCCGCGTGAATTCATTTACGAACTTCAGCCGCCTTTATCTCCGCAGCAATTCTTTTCTGATGGGATGCTGAATGTATACCTTTTCAGAAAAATTGGAAAGACCCATTTTAACCGCCTTAAGAATTTCTTTTGTGATGAGAAAAAGGATTTATCACAATATCAGGAAGTTACAAGGTCATTTCAAGACATTTATACATCAAGCCAGAGTATCAACCTGCTTGATGAGGAAGCGGAGAATGAAAGCTCTCTTCCGCCAGACAAAAAATTTACAGATCCACAAAGTTCTCCGGGGGTTCCAGTAGATACAATCGACTTCGATTTTGATCTGCTCCTTTCGGGACTGTCACAAAATATGGTTCCGCGGCGAGCCTTTACCCCTAATGTGAAAGAGACGGTTGCGAAGCTTAGCTGCTTATACAGCATTGATCCCTTGCAAATGAAAAATGTGGTGTTGAGTGCCTTGACAGAGCAAGATGAAATCAATATTGAAGAGCTGCGAAAAGCTGCCCGTGACTGGTATCAGCTCCATAACGGAGGGGATCCTTTGCCGGATCTGCAGCCAAAAATCCAAAAGCGGGCTGCCCCGCCGAAAGCAAAACCTGCTTCAAAAGAGGAAGAGCTGATCGAATATCTTGAAACCACTTCCCCTAAACAAGTGCTCAAAGATATCTCCGGCGGGATTGAACCTGCTAAAAGCGACTTACAAGCCATCGAAGAAGTGATGATTTCAAAGAAGTTGTCTGCAGGAGTCGCCAATGTGCTGCTTCAATATGTTCTACTGAAAACCGATATGAAACTGACGAAGGGCTATATGGAGAAAATCGCTTCCCACTGGGTAAGGAAGAAGGTTTCATCAGCTCAAGAAGCCATGGAGCTTGCCAAAAATGAACATAGACAATATTTAACATGGGCAGAAGGAAAGAAAGATCCTAAAAAGAGTTATAAAAAACCTGTCCGAACTGAAAAGCTGCCAGACTGGTTTGATGAAAAACCAGCAGCCAAGACAGCAGGTGAGCAAGTACAAACGGATAGCAATGACGACTTTGAAGAACAAAAACGGAAGCTTGAAGAAAAGCTGAAGAAATACCGAAAGTAGGTGGAACAGAATGGAACCCATCAATAACACCCTGAAGAAGCTTGCGGCATCTCAAAGTTTTAAAGAAAGGTACCAGAGAATGCGGCAGGAAATCATTCAAGATGATTATGTAAAACACTTTATTGAAAAGAATCAAGGTAAAGTCACAAAGACAATGATCGATAACAGCTTGATGAAGCTGTATGAGTATATTACACAAAGTAAACAGTGTGTGGACTGTCCCAGCCTTGCCGGGTGCAAAAACTTAATGAAAGGCTATGACCCCCACCTGATCATTCGGGGGGACTTAATTGATATTGAATATCATGTCTGTCCACGCAAAGAAATGGACGATGAAAAAAGAAAATCTGAAAAGCTGATCAAAAGCATTTATGTTCCCCAGGATATTCTCCAAGCCTCTTTCTCAACGATTGACCTGGATTCACCAAGCAGACTGGAAGCTGTGGATCTTGCCAATGAATTCGTCGAAGCTTATGAGTCGGGTAGAAAGAGCAAAGGCCTGTATTTTCACGGGAAATTTGGTGTAGGCAAATCTTATCTTCTTGGCGCAATTGCCAATCAGCTTGCAGAGAAAAAAGTATCGTCCCTGCTTGTATACATGCCGGAGTTCGTCAGGGAAATGAAGCAATCCCTCAATGACCATTCGATGGATGAAAAATTGGATGCAGTGAAAAAAGCTCCTGTCTTGATGCTTGATGATATTGGAGCAGAGACAATGTCCAGCTGGGTACGCGATGAAATCCTCGGGACAATCCTCCAGTTCAGGATGCTTGAGAACCTGCCGACCTTCTTTACTTCCAACTTTGATTATGACGGGTTAAAACACCACCTTACCTATTCTCAGCGCGGTGAGGAAGAAAAATTGAAAGCGGCCAGGATTATGGAAAGAATCAAGTATCTGACAAGGCCGGTGTTCCTTGACGGTGCTAACCGGAGAGAATAATAAGGGTTTATGAAGCAGGGGGATTTATTTTTCTCTGCTTTTTATTTATGGTCCTGAAAACCCTGGCTATGCCGGGGGGCGGGACCAGAGAGCTTTTAGCGTGGTATAAAAAATTCCCCCTTCATGATAGGTAAACAGGTTTCTCTATCACTTCATTGTATGCCGTGTGAAGGCCATGAATAATGCTCTCTAAAATAAGGGGAAATTTTCCCGTTAAGCTGTGGAATAGCATTCGATTTAGGGTATATAAGAGGAATTTTTCCCCTTAAGCACAGCGAAATGAACCACTTTCGCATCTTTTTAAGAGAATAAGGGGAATTTTTCCGCTTATCTTAGCTGTTTTTCGAGTTTTTCCTTAAATAAGAGGAATTTATTCCCTTATTTTCAAAAGTTTTCAAAGGGGATAAATTGCTGGAGTAAATCATTCAGTGGGCCTTTTAGGCCGAGCCCGGTAAGAGAGGCTTCATGCCGCAGAGAAAACCACCATTCCACACTGGTGGTTTTGAATTAAGCTTGCTTCAGGTGTAGGTCTTTAACGGGGTATTTATTTTGCCAAGCAACAACCAATACAAAACAGCCTGCTGATAAATACACTTCATTTTTGGACGCATAATACAATGACCCTTGACTTCCTAAGGAAGTTCGTTCTAATTTGTCCATGCCCCCCATATATATAAAGCAGGGATTTGGCTTTAAAGGGGGGAGCGGATTTGTTTGAAATCATTTTCAAACAAAATGGAGATGCAAAGAATCTCCAAAAGTTCTTAGAAAAAGAATCGTGTGATACCTTGCTCCACGAAACTCTTTTTCAAAATCAAATGCATTATATTGTTTCGCTGAATAAGCGGGGAAATAAAACGAACATCTTAGATGGACTGTTCCAGTTCATTATGAAAATAAAACGGTTAGATTGGGCCGCATTTATTTTATCAGAGTACTACCTTTACAAGGATCCTCATGAACAGGAACAAATATTGACGATCATCAGTGAAATGCTTTTAGGGGAAAGAGAAGAATTGACCAGCCTGATTCAGGAATGGAATGAGACCGGTTACTTGAAGGACAACCTGGAAACGTTACTGGATAGTGAGGAGCCCGTTCATTTTGATTCATTTGTGAAATTCAGGTTAAAAGCTTTATTTGAAAGAATGATAATGTATGTTGAAAAGGCCATTGATGAATACAAGCTGGAGCAGGATTACCAAATGTTTGTGCAGATGCTGAGGGATTATCTTGCAAGTAAAAACAATCAGCAGGAAACCATACACCTTTACTTTTCCAGCTGTGACTTGCTGTTCTTCAATGCTGAATTGAAAGAGATGAAACGAAATGAGTTGTTCAGTGTGGTCGACAAAAGGCTTCTGACAAACCACCCGATTTACGTGGATTCCTATACGATTGCACCTCTGCTGTCCATGGCCCCAAAGTTGATTAACGTCTATTGCATGGAACCGGAATTGAAACTGATACGCACCATTCAGAATATTTTTGAAGAACGTGTCAGGATTTTACCGTTATCCGCTTTTCCAGGCACTGTACATCCCGCCATACGGGATGCAGCAAACGAATAGGAGAAATTACACCAACACGCTTGATTTTCCTCATTTAACCGACTATAATAACCTACATATTAACTTCATAAAGCAAGGTTATGATGAGGACACAAGTATTCACATACGGTTTACAGAGAGGGAAGCACAGGCTGAAACTTCCTAACACGATTGAATCACTTACCGCCTCTGAACTTCAACTATGAACACGAATGAGCGAAATCGACGCAGAAATTCGCCTTCCTTTACTCCCCTGACGAACAAGAAGCAAGAAGTTCAAGGAGATGAAGGAGAGAGGACCGGAGCGTATCCTAATACGTGAGGATCCGAATGAGCGAAATCGACGCAGAAATTCGCCGCCCTTACTCCCCTGACGAACGAGAAGCAAGAAGTTCAAGGAGATGAGGGAGGGAGGACCGGAGCGTATCCTAATATACGTGAGGATCCGAGCGAGCGAAATCGACGCAGAAATTCGCCGCTTATCGTTCGTCAGTATTGGTTGACGGCAGCAGCCGTTATATGATCCGGAGACATTTAGTCCAGAACTTTTCCAGGACAAATGTGAAGTTGGGTGGAACCACGAGATAATAACGACAAAACCTCGTCCCTTCATTATGAAGGGATGGGGTTTTTTATGTTTCAAAAGGTTTTTTCAAAAACCCCCAATCACACAAATTATTGAAATTAAGGAGGAACATCACTATGTCAGAGTCATTAAAAATTACATTTCCTGATGGAGCAATAAAGGAGTTTCCTCAAGGAACTACAACTGAAGAGATTGCTTCTTCCATCAGTTCTGGTTTAAAGAAGAAAGCATTGGCAGGAAAAGTTAATGGAAACTTGATCGATCTAAGAACACCAATTAAAGAGGATGGACCGATAGAAATCGTTACAGCTGATCATGATGATGCTCTTGAAGTGCTGCGTCACAGTACTGCACACTTGATGGCACAGGCAGTGAAAAGATTGTATCCTGATGCCAAACTTGCCATTGGCCCTGTAATTGAAGGCGGTTTCTACTATGATATCGACTCGGAGCACAGCATCACATCCGAGGATCTGCCAAAAATTGAAAAAGAGATGAAAAAAATCTCTGAATCAAACATTGAAGTTGTGAGAAAAGATGTCAGCCGCGATGAAGCACAGAAAATGTACGAAGAAATCGGGGATGAATATAAGCTTGAACTTCTGGAGGCAATCCCTGAAGGCGAACAGGTTTCCATCTATGAGCAAGGTGACTTTTTTGACCTATGCCGTGGAATCCATGTTCCTTCTACTGGAAAAATCAAAGAGTTCAAACTTTTGAGTGTTGCCGGCGCATACTGGCGTGGAAACAGCGACAACAAAATGCTTCAGCGCATCTATGGTACAGCATTCTTCAAGAAAGAAGATCTCAAAGAACATTTACGTCTTCTTGAAGAAGCGAAAGAGCGTGATCACCGCAAGATCGGTAAAGAACTGAACTTGTTCATGAACTCACAAAAAGTGGGACAAGGCCTTCCAATGTGGCTGCCAAAAGGTGCAACAATCCGCCGCATCATCGAGCGTTACATCGTCGATAAAGAAGAGAAACTTGGTTACGACCATGTGTACACTCCGGTAATGGGAAGTGTCGATCTTTATAAAACAAGCGGCCACTGGGATCACTATCAGGAAAACATGTTCCCTGTCATGGATATGGATAATGAGCAGCTGGTTCTTCGCCCAATGAACTGCCCTCATCATATGATGATTTATAAAAACAGCATCCACAGCTACCGTGAACTGCCGATTCGCATCGCGGAACTTGGAACAATGCACCGCTATGAAATGTCAGGAGCTCTATCCGGCCTTCAGCGTGTAAGGGGAATGACACTGAATGATGCTCACTTATTCGTTCGCCCTGATCAAATCAAAGAAGAGTTCAAGCGGGTTGTCCGCCTGGTTCTTGAAGTATACAAAGATTTCGATCTCAACGATTACTCATTCCGCCTTTCCTACCGTGATCCTCAAGATACAGAAAAGTATTTTGATGATGATGAAATGTGGAACAAGGCGCAGCAAATGCTTAAAGAAGCGATGGACGAAATGGAAATCGATTATTTTGAAGCGGAAGGCGAAGCCGCATTCTATGGTCCTAAGCTGGATGTACAGGTTAAAACAGCTTTAGGAAAAGAAGAGACACTTTCAACTGTTCAGCTGGACTTCTTGCTTCCTGAGCGTTTTGATTTAACGTATATCGGTGAAGATGGCAAGCATCATCGCCCGGTCGTTATCCACCGTGGTGTCGTTTCAACAATGGAACGATTCGTTGCATTCTTGATTGAAGAGTACAAGGGGGCATTCCCGACTTGGCTGGCACCAGTACAGGTTCAGGTCATCCCTGTTTCTCCTGATGTGCATTTCGATTATGCCAAAAAAGTACAAGAAGACCTGCAAGCAAAAGGACTGCGAGTAGAACTTGACAGCCGTGATGAAAAAATCGGATATAAGATCCGTGAAGCCCAAATGAGCAAAATCCCATATATGCTGGTTGTCGGTGATAACGAAATCAATGAAGAAGCCGTCAATGTAAGGAAATATGGGGAGCAGAACTCTGAAACTGTTCCGCTTTCTGACTTTATCAAGAAAGTAACGGATGAAGTGAATAGATAATACAAACGAAGAGGCCGCCCTTTAACCAAGGGCGGCCTCTTCTCATTATAGATTCGCCATTCAATTATGAGTTATCAATCGTAAACTCTTTTTCTCCACCATCACTGAAGTCTACCTCAAGTTCAATGCTCTCATAATTTTCTTTAAAACCAAATGCATCGACAAGTTGCTGTGCCACTTCTTCGTCAGGTGTATCCGCGTCAAAATCAAGCTGTTCAAAGGCAGGGAGAATCTCTTCAAAAGCCTCGCTGTCATCGTCGCTGTCATATTCACGGTCCGTAAGCTTATCTGTAATATCTATATCCAGTCCGTCTCCCTCTTTTTCATACTCAACGGCATAGGCGTTTTCAAGGTCGGGGTAATCTACTTCTAAATCAAAGAAATCGTAAGCAATCACTTGGTCTGCGTCTATTTCATCTTGATTTTGGCTTTGGTCTTCTGTTTGGTCCTGTCCTTCTTCAGAACTTTGGCATGCACCGAGTGCGAGTGTTATAGAAAGTGCTGTACTAACGGTGAATAATTTTTTCACGAAAAACACTCCTTTGTGAATTCTATGTGTATTAACCTTTATCACAAAAAATAATTTTTCAAACATTTTATAAGAAAACTGTTGCGTTATGAACGGACTTTTGATAAGATAATTCTTGTTGCAAAAGAAAGCGATCATTTGACAGTGTGATACTGGTTATGATATAGTACTAAGGTAATTGAATACAGTTTGCGGTAAAGAAGAAGCTACCCGCTTCTCACCTGATTGACGCACTAGGCAGTTGGCAGGTTTTACGAAATGTACTTTTTGACGTTTAACGTCTTATTGATGCGGGTGAGCTTGTGCCACCGGCATTTTTTTGTTGACTAAAACACTAACATTAGTTCCTGCAATAAATTTGCTCTATGCTGATCTTGCCCAAACGCCGTATTCTTAATAAACCTTGGAGGTGGCTGACTATTAGCAAAGACATGTTCGTTAACGAAGGCATACGCGCTCGTGAAATCCGTTTGATTGACCAAAATGGAGAGCAGCTTGGAATTAAATCCAAAAATGAAGCATTAGAAATCGCTGGACGTGTGAATCTTGATCTTGTATTGGTTGCTCCGAATGCAAAACCACCAGTGGGCCGTATCATGGACCATGGTAAGTATAAGTTCGAGCAGCAAAAGAAAGAGAAAGAAGCTCGCAAAAACCAGAAAATCATCAACTTGAAAGAGGTTCGCCTGAGCCCGACTATCGAGGAACATGATTTTAACACGAAGCTTCGCAATGCTCGCAAGTTCCTTGAAAAAGGAGATAAAGTAAAAGCTTCTATCCGCTTTAAAGGCCGTGCCATTACTCATAAAGAAATCGGCCAACGCGTATTGGATCGTTTCTCTGAAGCATGTAAAGATCTTTCTACAGTAGAATCGAAGCCAAAGATGGAAGGACGCAGTATGTTCTTGGTATTAGCACCAACTAATGAAAAGTAATGGATCGAGGAGGAATTTCAAATGCCAAAAATGAAAACTCACCGCGGCTCAGCTAAGCGTTTTAAAAAGACAGGTTCTGGAAAATTAAAACGTTCTCATGCTTACACAAGCCACTTATTCGCTAACAAATCTCAGAAGCAAAAGCGTAAGCTACGCAAAGGCGCAGTTGTTTCTGCAGGTGATTTCAAACGCATTCGTCACATGCTTGACAACTTATAATATCGAAAAGATTTACCACACTAGGAGGGAAATAATATGCCACGTGTAAAAGGCGGTACAGTAACACGCAGACGTCGCAAAAGAGTTCTTAAATTAGCAAAAGGATTTTTCGGATCAAAACATACATTATACAAAGTAGCTAACCAGCAGGTTATGAAATCATACATGTATGCTTACCGTGACCGTCGCCAGAAAAAGCGCGACTTCCGTAAGCTTTGGATCACACGTATCAATGCAGCTGCTCGCATGAACGGTCTTTCTTACAGCCGCATGATGCATGGTCTTAAACTTGCAGGTATCGAAGTGAACCGTAAGATGCTTGCTGATCTTGCTGTAAACGACGAAAAAGCATTTGCTCAATTAGCAGAAGCTGCAAAATCTCAAAACAACAAGTAATATTGTTGATGTAAGCCATTCTCTTTGGAGGATGGCTTTTTGTTTTGGTTAAATGAAAGTAGAAATCAACCAAAACTCCCCGTCATTCCATTATACTTATAGAGAACTATCATCCCACGAAAAGAGGCTTGCAAATAAATGAGCATACAAATTATACTCCTATTGGCTTATATTGTTATCCTGAACCTTACCGGCTTTATCATAATGGGAAACGACAAAACAAGAGCTAAGAAACAGCAATATAGAATAAGCGAGAGTTCCCTTTGGAAAGTGGCCTTCCTTGGAGGAGCTATCGGCAGCTGCATAGGGATGAACGTTTTCCGCCACAAGACCAAACATAATGTTTTTAGGTACGGCCTGCCACTGTTATCCATCGTCGAACTCGCGCTATTTAGCTGGATTGGCGTTATGATCTCTTTGAGGTAACCGCCGAAAAAGCTGCCCGCTTGTTCTAACAGCTCGTACCATTGTATATGCTGTAGTAACATAGGGGAAAGAGGTGGGAGCATGGATGAGAGGTACGCGGTTGTCTTTACTTTTGTAGAAGCAAGCGGAATTTTGGCTCCCCTCGCATTTATATTATTTCATATTGTCAGACAGTTCATTTTTATACCTGTCGTTCTTGTTTGCATAGTTGGGGGCATACTGTTCGGTAGTGTGTTTGGGACGATTTACTCACTGATAGGGTTGACGCTTCTGTCAGCAGGATCCTTTTTTATATTAAAAATGGTCCCGAGTTTCAATAAGAAGCTGTTGAATCTTAAGCAGAAGTGGTTTGGGCAGGGAGCTGTATTGACCGTGGGCCAGATAGCTGTATTGAGATTGGTACCATTTGTGCATTATCAGCTTCTGAATGTCTGTTTAATGGAAAGAAAGCCTAAGTTAGGTGATTATTTAAGAAGCTCGTTTGCGGCAAACCTTCCTCTCGCATTCT
This sequence comes from Bacillus sp. AK031, assembly GCF_053903065.1. Classification (NCBI taxonomy): domain Bacteria; kingdom Bacillati; phylum Bacillota; class Bacilli; order Caryophanales; family Bacillaceae; genus Bacillus; species Bacillus sp. AK031. The sequence continues at coordinate 1,047,452 of NZ_CP096424.1, forward strand.
TTTATACTGTTTTCGGAGAATTTATTTCAGAATTTACACCTGGTATGGTTCTGCTCATTCTGTTAGGTTTGTTTATTCTGTTCTACACGTTAAGAGAAAAGGTGAAAATCATCAAATGGAGAGAGTTTTTTCATCAGCCATTATAAAAGGCTCTTTTCTTATACTTTGTTGTTATTTGATATGAACTCAAAAAATACTGCTATAATTCACAGAAAACAGTCTTATAAAAAAATCCGGAAAATGGAGCATCACTCCATTTCCGGATTCTTTTTTTTGTTCATAAATTCTTTTAATGGGCTTTTCCAGTCAATAGTGGCGTTAGGGTATCGTTCCATTATTTCAGTTTCAACGTATTTTATATCTTCATAGCTGATCCCTTTTAATGAATTGGCGTTTTCCACCCAGACAAAGATGGATACTACTTCAAACGCCTTCTCTGTTGTCCCCAGATATTTTTCCCCTTGGAATAAAACGCCTTTATAGGTGACAAGGAAATTTTTCCTTACGTTATCCTGGTCATCATAGAAATAAAATTTCTTCTGATCCTTAGCAAGTTCCAACTTGCGCTTCGGATTCACGATATATTTAAAAGCGCGGTATAATAAGTAAATAATAAGAATAAAGACCATGATTCTGATAAGTATCAGCATGTTCCAACCCTCCCACAATCAGACTGCATAGTACATCCACTTTTCTTTACGGATGAGTTAAAAAAAAGTTTCATTTTTTTAAAAAATATTTTCACTCCCTACAACGAATTTCGCACAATATGATATAGTATTCGAGGAATTCTATCATTTTAAGAGGGTAAAAAAACAAAGGGGGCTTCAACATGAATATCAATCGGTTGTTTGAAATGCAGAAAGCGCTGGATACATATATTGAAAATGAACATGGACTTGAAAAGAAAAAACTTGCCCGGGAAAAAACGCTGGCACTGCTAGTGGAAGTGGGAGAACTGGCAAATGAAACAAGATGCTTTAAATTTTGGAGCAAGAAGCCTTCTTCTGAGAGGAAAGTCATCCTTGAGGAATTTGTAGACGGGGTTCATTTTATTTTGTCCCTTGGAATCCAGCTGGGAATTAAGCACTTTGAGTTAAGAAAAGCCAGTTACAAAGAAGAGGATCTGACAAAACAATTCCTTGTTGTTTATCAATCCATAAATGATTTTATGTCGAAAAGGTCAGTTACCGAGTACGATCAGCTTGTTCACCAGTATTTTTATTTAGGCAAGATTCTCGGTTTTTCCCATGAGGAAGTAGTCGAGGCCTATGAACAAAAAAATCAAGTGAATTATGAAAGACAAAAACAAGGATATTAATGTGCAAATGAGGAAATATAATTACGCCGGCTAAAGGAAACAAGTGAATCTTTTGAATAAATTCAGATAATTTGTTATCATAGTCTTTGGTACATAAAATCATTAGGGGGTCGAAATAATGGCGAAACTAGACGAAACACTAAGTATGCTGAAAGATTTAACAGATGCTAAAGGTGTGCCAGGGAATGAGCGCGAAGCAAGAGAAGTAATGAAAAAATACATAGAGCCTTTCTCTGATGAAATTACGACAGATAACTTAGGGAGTTTGATTGCCAAGAAAGTCGGCGATGAAAACGGTCCTAAAATCATGGTAGCGGGACATCTTGATGAAGTCGGCTTCATGATTACTCAAATCGATGAAAAAGGTTTCCTTCGTTTCCAAACGGTTGGCGGCTGGTGGTCACAGGTCATGCTGGCACAACGCGTGACAATCGTAACGAACAAAGGAGACATCACAGGTGTTATCGGTTCTAAACCGCCGCACATCCTTCCTGCAGAAGCACGCAAGAAGCCAGTTGATATCAAAGACATGTTCATTGATATCGGGGCATCAAGCCGTGAAGAAGCAACTGAATGGGGAGTAAAACCTGGCGACATGGTTGTTCCTTACTTTGAATTCACTGTAATGAATAACGAGAAAATGCTGCTGGCTAAAGCATGGGATAACAGAATCGGCTGTGCGATTGCAATCGATGTCCTTAAAGGATTGAAAGGCGAAAACCATCCAAACGTAGTTTACGGTGTTGGTACGGTTCAAGAAGAAGTCGGTCTTCGCGGTGCGAGAACCTCAGCTTCTAAAATCAAGCCTGATATCGCTTTCGGTGTCGATGTAGGTATCGCTGGAGATACTCCAGGTGTATCTGAGAAAGAAGCACAAAGCAAAATGGGTGAAGGCCCGCAAATCATCCTTTATGATGCATCCATGGTATCTCACAAAGGATTGCGCGATTTCGTAACAGACGTAGCTGACGAAAACAACATCCCTTACCAGTTTGATTCAATCGCTGGCGGCGGAACGGATTCCGGAGCAATCCACCTGACTGCCAACGGTGTTCCTGCACTTTCTATCACGATTGCAACTCGCTACATCCACTCACATGCAGCGATGCTTCACCGTGATGACTACGAAAATGCAGTTAAATTAATCACTGAAGTAATCAAGCGTCTGGATAAAGACACAGTTGCTAAAATTACTTTTGAATAAGATTGAATGAAGGAGATCCTTAAAGGGTCTCCTTTTCTTATGAGGTAAGCATTCAATGAGGTTTGATGCTTGTGGTGGTCGTCCTGTTAAAAATGAGGGTTGGGTGCATAATCCAAACCAAAAGCGGATGCACTAAGCACCCGCTTTTCTTATTGCTTCAATCCTTCTTCAATGGTTTCCAGCAGCATTTTTTGCTCCTGAGGATCAGCGTGATTCCAAAATACTTCCATCAAGACACCAAGGCCTGGAAGTGTTTTTTCTTCTCCTCCTTGGATAGCATCAACAATCGTATCTTTTAACTGGTCCTGGTTATTTCCTGATACATTATGGATAATCGCATTTCGTAAATTTAAGCCCATCTTAAACGCTCCTTTACCCTGTTAGTAATGTTTTCATGGATATCTTCTCCTCTGTTGACGTTTATTATGTATAGAATCTGAGGTATAATGTAAATTCGAGAATGGATGGACTTTATTGCCCATTTTCTTTCAATACTTTTATTAAGGAGCCATTTCCTGTGAAATATGTTCAATCTGCGAAAAATCCGCAAGTAAAGCAATGGAAGAAGCTGCATACGAAAAAAGAACGTGACCGTTCTGGTACATATATTGTTGAAGGTTTTCATCTTGTCGAAGAAGCACTTAAGGTGAAAAATGTTGTAAAAGAGATACTGGTGAAAGAAGGAGTCGACCTCCCTTCATCCTGGGATATGGATGATACAGCGATCACCATGATTTCTGAGGATGCAGCTAAAGCTGTAGCTGCAACTGAAACGAGCCAAGGGGTCTTCGCTGTCTGCACTCAGCCGCAAGATTCGGATGTCCAATTAAAAGGAAAAACATTTTTACTGCTGGATGAAGTCCAGGACCCAGGAAACCTGGGTACCATTATCCGTACGGCTGACGCAGCAGGCATTGACACTGTCATCCTCGGTGAAGGGTCGGCCGATTTGTATAATCCAAAAGTTCTCCGCTCAGCCCAGGGAAGCCATTTTCATCTGCCCGTATTAAAAGGGAATCTATCTGACTGGATTTCCCTGCTTAAGACTGAAGGAATTCCCGTATATGGAACAGCACTTGAGAATAGTACTGAATATCATAATGTACCAAGTTCCGATTCTTTTGCCTTGATACTTGGAAATGAAGGCAAGGGTGTATCAGAATCAATCCTGAAATCGACCGACCGCAACCTGTATGTTCCTATTTATGGACAGAGCGAGTCGTTGAATGTCGCCATCGCAGCAGGCATTTTAATGTATCATCTAAAAAAGGCGCAGTAATTTTAGAAAAAGGTTTGAAATCCATTCCAATGTTTTCTATAATGAATGCACATATGTAAAAAACAATGACAGAGAAAAGTAGCTTGTTGTAACCATTGCAGGGAAAGAGTGCCTAGACTGAGAGCATTCTTATGGACAGCAAAGCGAAGTTCACCTCTTGAGTTGGCATCGGGACCGTTTCATGTTGAAACCGAAAGATGCCCCGGCGAAAAGCCGTTATCCCAATGAAGAGAACACAGGTGCATTGCGCCGTGTTTTAATAAGGGTGGTACCGCGACGATAACCTCGTCCCTTGATTGGGATGAGGTTTTTTTGTTGTTATCAATAAATTACCAATGAATTGAAGGAGGCCGTTTTGCATGGAAGCAAAATTAAAGCAGTTGCAAGAGGAAGCTCTAGGAAAAATCGAAGCTGCCGAAGGACTTAAAGAGCTTAATGATGTCCGTGTCGCTTATCTCGGAAAAAAAGGACCCATTACAGAAGTGTTGAGAGGAATGGGAAAACTGTCCGCAGAAGAACGTCCTAAGATGGGTGCGTTGGCAAATGAAGTGCGTGCAGCCATAACTGAACGTCTTGAAGAAAAAAATGAAAAGCTTGAGAAGGAAGCTGTCAACAAGAAGCTTGCGTCTGAAACAATCGATGTAACACTTCCAGGCAGACCAGTGAGAAAGGGAAGCAAACATCCTCTTACACAGATTGTTGAAGAAATTGAAGATTTGTTCATCGGAATGGGATACAGCATTGCCGAGGGTCCCGAAGTTGAAACAGATTTCTATAATTTCGAGGCATTGAACCTTCCAAAAGGACATCCGGCAAGAGATATGCAGGACTCTTTCTATATCACAGAAGATATTTTGCTGAGAACCCATACATCCCCTGTCCAGGCAAGAACAATGGAAAAGCATGAAGGCAAAGGGCCAGTGAAAGTTATTTGTCCGGGCAAGGTTTACCGCCGTGACAATGATGATGCGACGCATTCTCATCAGTTCATGCAAATTGAAGGCCTTGTGGTCGGTGAAAACATCCGTATGAGTGACCTGAAGGGTACATTGCAGGTATTCGCCAAGAAAATGTTTGGTGAAGACAGGGAAATCCGTTTGCGCCCAAGCTTCTTCCCGTTTACAGAGCCGTCAGTGGAGATGGACATTACATGTAAGATTTGCGGCGGTGAAGGATGCAGCGTATGTAAAGGCACCGGCTGGATTGAAATCCTTGGAGGAGGAATGGTCCATCCAAACGTATTGGAAATGTCAGGGTTCGATTCGAAAAAATATACAGGGTTTGCATTCGGAATGGGGCCGGAGCGTATCGCCATGCTGAAATATGGAATTGATGATATCCGCCACTTCTATACAGATGACATCCGTTTCTTAAAACAATTCCAAACTCAAGAATAAAAGGCTTAAGGAGGCAGAAAAATGTTTGTTTCATATAAATGGCTGCAGGATTACGTCGATCTTTCCGGCGTGGCCCCTGAAGAGCTGGCTGAAAAGATCACCCGCAGCGGAATCGAAGTAGAAGGTGTGGAAGTGATTGGCAAGGAAATCAAAAATGTAGTGGTTGGGCATGTCCTGGAATGTGAACCTCATCCTGATGCTGACAAATTGAATGTGTGCCAGGTTGATGTAGGTGAAGATGAGCCGGTTCAAATCATCTGCGGTGCACCAAATGTAGCCAAAGGTCAAAAGGTTCCTGCGGCTAAAGTAGGTGCGGTATTACCGGGTAACTTCAAAATCAAAAAAGCCAAGCTGCGCGGGCAGGCATCACATGGAATGATTTGTTCCCTGCAGGAGCTGGGCGTTGAAGGCAAGCTGGTTCCTAAAGAACATGCAGAAGGAATATATGTATTCTCACAAGATGCTGAAGTGGGAACAGATGCAGTGGCAGAATTGAACCTGGATGATGCAATCCTGGAACTTGGATTGACTCCAAACAGGGCAGACTGCTTGAGTATGCTTGGTGTAGCCTATGAAGTTGCAGCCATTCTTGGACAGTCTGTTAAGAAACCTGAATCCGAAGTGAAAGAAGCTTCTGAGAAGGCAGCGGATTATATCACAATCAAAGTGGATGCCACAGAGGATAATCCACTTTACGTTGGAAAAATGATCAAAAATATTAAAATCGGTCCTTCCCCGATGTGGATGCAGAACCGTTTGATCGCATCCGGAATCAGACCGCATAACAATGTTGTCGATATTACCAACTATATTTTATTGGAATACGGCCAGCCTCTTCATGCATTCGATTATGACCGTTTAGGTTCGAAAGAGATACTTGTAAGAAGAGCGAAACAGGACGAAGTAATTGTCACTTTGGATGATGAGGAAAGAAAGTTGAGTGACAACCATTTAGTGATCACTAATGGCACAGAGCCAGTAGCATTAGCAGGTGTCATGGGCGGTGCTAATTCTGAAGTAGGGCAGGAAACGACGACCGTGTTACTCGAATCTGCCTACTTTGCAGGTGGCACAGTCCGAACAGCTTCAAAAGATCATGGTTTGAGAAGCGAAGCGAGCACCCGTTATGAAAAAGGGGTGGACCCGAACCGTGTCAAAGAGGCAGCAGAAAGAGCCGCTTCATTGATGGCTCAATACGCCGGTGGTGAAGTCTTGGAAGGCTCTGTTATGGTGGACAATCTGAAAGTTGAGCCGGCTGTCGTGTCCATAACATTGGAAAAAATCAACTCCGTACTTGGCACGGATATCAGTGCTGAAGAAGTAAAATCGATTTTCACCCGCCTGCAATTTGAAGTAGCGGCAGAAGGGAATGAATTCACTATTACCGTTCCAACAAGAAGAGGGGATATAACTATCCAAGAAGATCTTCTTGAAGAAGTGGCAAGATTATACGGCTATGATAACCTGCCATTGACGCTTCCTGAAGGCGATGCGACAGCTGGGGCACTGACTCCATTCCAGATCAAGCGCCGTGCAACACGCAGAAACCTGGAAGGGTCTGGCTTGATGCAAGCCATCACTTACTCACTTACAAATGATGTAAAAGCCGATCAGTATGCACTTCATAAGCGTGAGCCGATCCGTCTGATCATGCCGATGAGTGAAGAAAGAAGCAACCTGCGTCTCAGCATTGTCCCGCAATTGCTTGAAGTGCTTTCTTATAATGCGGCAAGACAAAATGACTCACTTGGTTTCTATGAAGTTGGTTCTGTTTTCCTAAAAGAGGAGAACCAGGTACTGCCTTCTGAGCATGAACACATTGCGGGTGCAGTAACGGGCCTATGGAACAGCCACCCTTGGCAGGGAGAGAAGAAACCGGTTGATTTCTTCGTAGTGAAAGGCATCCTTGAAGGCCTGTTTGAAGAGCTGGGTGTAATCGAGCACATTAGCTTCCGCCAGGCTGAGCTAGATGGATTGCATCCTGGGCGTACGGCAGAAATCCTTTTGGGTGGCAAGGTAATTGGTTTTGCCGGCCAAGTACACCCGCAGGTACAGAAGGATATGGACTTGAACGAAACTTATGTGTTTGAAATCGAGGCTGCTCCTGTATTTAATTTTGATTTACCTGCATTACAATATGCACCTATTCCCAGGTATCCTTCTATTACAAGAGATATCGCCCTAGTGGTGAATCAGGAAGTTGAAGCGGGAGAACTTCAATCGATCATTAAAGAGGCAGGCGGCAAGCTGCTGAAAGAAGTTTCTATCTTTGACTTATACCAAGGAGAGCATATGGAGCCTGGCAAAAAGTCACTTGCTTATTCACTGAAGTACTTTGATCCAACACGTACGCTGACTGACGATGAAGTCGTAAAAGCCCATAATAAAGTGCTTGATGCTGTAAAAGAAAAAGCAGGCGCTGAATTGAGAGGATAAATAATAAAAGAAATCCGCCCCACACAGAAATTTTTCTGGTAGGGCGGTTTTTTTGATAAGTTTTTCGTTTATACGTCCAAATATACTTATATGAGCATATTACCTTATGTCAGATAACATCAAATGCTTCATTTATCCTTTTGCAAGCTTCTGTGCTTTCTCGCTATTGGCAAAATGCCACTTCGTTAACTTTTTCAAGCCTGCGGTTCCAGATGTGCGGATGATCCTGGCGCCAGCTATATCCACCTGTTTACCGGCTCCTTTTGGCAAGTTGAAGCCTGCTTCGGCACTGAGTTTATCCATTTCTTTCACAAAGGCATAGCGAGCCAGTATGGATGCTGCTGCCACTGACAAGTGGATGCTTTCCCCCTTGGTACTGAAAAGGACATTCTCTCTTTGGATGTCTTTCTGGCCGGCAAGGTACTTATAATAGGTGTTTTTTTCAGCAAACTGATCAATCAGAATGGCTTCTGGTGTTTCAGGAGAGATCTTCTCGAGTAAATTCAGGATTGCCCTGTTGTGAAGCAAAGCTTTAATTTTACCCTGGGACATCCCTTTTTCCTGCAGTTGATTATATTTTTCGTTATGGCAAACCAGGAGGCTGTAGGGAATGACGGAGAGCAGGTCTTTTGCAATTGAAATGATCTTTTCATCGTTCAGGTTTTTGGAATCCCTAACGCCAAGTTCCTTCAACAGCGGAATCTGTTCTTTTTTCACATAGGCTGCGACCACCGTAATCGGGCCGAAGAAGTCACCTGTTCCCACTTCATCTGAACCGATGAGGGACATCTCCGCAATAGTTGCCGGAAGCTTTGGATTCGTTTTTGGTTTGGCGCTGCTTCCTGCTGAAGGAGAAGCCTGGGCATTTCCCCAGCGGCTGGCTTCTTGCTCTCCACTGCCTCCTTGAAAAAGAACTTTTCCCGAGCGGTAAGCGGTAATTGTGCAGCCGGGGACCTTTGCAGTGAAGATAGAACCGGGAGGCATTTTATCTTGAAGTTTTTGATTATAATAGGTTTTCATTTCTTTTATTTTTGCTTGTGTGCATTGAAGTACGGTATTTGCCAAAAAGCCCATTCCCTTCATGAAAAATAGAGTATCATATGTATTTGGAACTTAAATCATATCAAACTTTTATAGCTTTTAGAATTGTTAACATATTTAGACTAAAAATGACAATTTCTTTTCCATAATAAATATTTTCATGTTATGATATTGTTTAGGATTCTTATGAGAGGGGGCTTTCGTGTTGTCTAAAGAACAAAAAAATCGAACAACTGTAGATATTTATGGTTCGCAATATGTGATTGTCGGAACAGAATCTACGAGCCATATCCGCCTTGTTGCTTCTTTAGTGGACGAAAAGATGAGAGAGATCAGCTCCATGAATCCTTCCCTGGACAAAAGCAAGCTTGCCGTATTGACAGCCGTCAATACACTGCATGACCATCTTAAACTGAAAGAGTACTGTGAAAGTTTGGAAGATGAATTAAAAAAGTTAAAGGATTGAAGATATTATGCTTGATTTAGCACTATTGATTATCCTCGTTTTAGGGTTTTTCATCGGATTGAGAAGAGGGTTCATCCTTCAGCTTGTACATATGACGGGATTTATTATCGCATTTATTATCGCTTATATTTATTATGATCAGCTTGCACCTAAATTAACGCTGTGGGTTCCGTTTCCTGTACTTGATGAACAATCTGCCTTGAATATGCTGTTTGAGACGACAAATCTGGATCAGGCATATTATAGAGCCATTGCATTTGCCATCATCTTTTTTGCTGCCCGGATTGTATTTCAAATCATCGGTTCAATGCTCGATTTTCTGGCGCATTTGCCGATTCTGAAGCAATTGAATGTTCTCGGTGGAGGGATTCTTGGGTTCATCGAAATGTATATCCTTATTTTTATCCTCTTGTACATAGCGGCACTGCTGCCGATTGCGATGGTACAGGAACTGATTAATGGTTCGGCCATAGCCGAGTTGATGGTGACCAATACACCATTTTTGTCTGACCAGGTCCACGACTGGTGGATTGAATACGTAAAAGAATAATTTCAGACCCAGGACCGGCTTGAAACGGAATCTCCGTTACCTAAGGCCGGTCCCTCTTTTTTGTGTGCTTTTGTAAAGGCCAAAAAAATCAAAAGTGTCTCTTTTCCTTTTGCAGAAGGATTCTGCTAGTATTAATAATGGAAGACATTACTCTGAAAAATTTTTTATAGAGGGTGATTCGATGGCTGTAAATAAAAAAGATATTATTAAACTACTTGAGAGAATTGCGATATATATGGAATTGAAAGGTGAAAATTCGTTCAAGGTGTCTGCATTCCGAAAAGCGGCGGCAGCGCTGGAAAACGATGACAGAAGCTTGAATGGCATTGATTCTTTCACGGCTCTGAATGGCATTGGAAAAGGAACTGCGGCAGTGATTGAAGAATATATAGCCGATGGCAAGTCAAGCGTCTTGGAAGAGTTGCAGCAGGATGTTCCCGAAGGGCTTGTACCTTTGCTGAAGCTCCCTGGACTCGGAGGAAAAAAGATTGCCAAGCTTTATCAGGAACTGAGTGTCACCAATATAGAAGATTTAAAGGAAGTATGTGAAGCAGGAAAGGTTTCATCCCTTTCAGGCTTCGGCAAAAAGACAGAAGAAAAAATCCTTGCAGCAATTGAAAGTGCGGGCTCGCAGCCGGACAGGCTTCCGGCTGCATATATGATTCCAATTGCAGAACAAGTTGAAAGGGCACTTGCCGGAATGAAGGGGATTAAAGAGTTCTCCCGCGCAGGCAGTCTCAGGCGAATGAGAGAGACCGTGAAAGATCTTGATTTTATCATTGCAGTGGAGGATGCACAGCTTGTAAAAGAGCAGATTATGAATCTGCCTGATATTAAAGAATCCTCTGCTGCAGGTGATACGAAAATATCCTTGATTTTCTTATATGACTGGGAAGTATCCGTTGATTTCAGATTAGTACAGCCGGAAGAATTCGCTACTGCCCTCCACCATTTTACGGGTTCAAAGGATCATAATGTAAGGATGAGGCAGATTGCGAAAGAACGTGGAGAAAAAATCAGTGAGTATGGAGTCGAAAATGCAGAAACGGGAGAAGTAACCACTTTCTCTAATGAAGAAGATTTCTTTGCCCATTTTGGCCTTCCATGGATTCCTCCTGAACTGAGAGAAGACGGAAAGGAAATTGAGAATTACACGAATGATTATGGACTCGTTCGGCTTCAGGATATCAAAGGCGATTTGCACATGCATTCGACCTGGACGGATGGGGCATATTCTTTAGAAGAAATGGTTGAAGCCTGCAGGAAGAAAGGATACAAGTATATGGCCTTCACCGACCATTCTCAATACCTTAAAGTTGCCAATGGACTGACTGCTGAGAGACTATTGAAACAGCGGGATGAAATCCGTAAGATAAATGATAAATATGATGATATCACGATTCTTTCGGGGATAGAGATGGATATTCTGCCTGATGGAACGCTTGATTATGAAGATGAAGTACTGGAACAGATGGATCTCGTGATCGCATCAATTCATTCAAGTTTCAGCCAATCTCGTGACAAGATCATGAGCCGTCTGAAAACAGCGTTAAAAAATGCCCATGTGGATATTATTGCCCATCCAACCGGGAGGATCATCGGCAGAAGAGACGGCTACGATGTAGATGTTGATATGCTGATAGAACTGGCAAAAGAAACGGATACCGCAATTGAACTTAATGCCAACCCAAACAGGCTTGATCTTTCCTCTCAAAATATCAGAAAAGCAGAGGAGGCAGGGGTGAAGATTGTCATCAATACAGATGCCCACAGCATCGACCACCTGGAATTTATGGAAATCGGTGTAGGAGCAGCAAGAAAAGGCTGGGTCAAATCAAGCTCTGTAATCAACACTTTTGAGAGCGAAGACTTGCTGAAATTTTTAAAAAGAAACGATTGATACGTTAGGGAGGGGTATACTCCATGAATGATAAAGTGTTAAGGACACTGGAATATAACAAAGTAAAGGAACTTCTTGCAGGATTTGCAGCCTCAGCGCTTGGCAGATCGCGCGCAGAAAGTCTTCATCCTTCTGTGTCTCTGGAAGAAGTGGTTAGAATACAGGCGGAAACGGATGAAGCGGCAAGTATATTGAGAATTAAGGGACATGCTCCGCTGGGAGGCATTTTTGATATTCGCCCAGCTGTAAAGCGTGCGACAATCGGGGGGATGCTCAGTCCTCAGGAATTCGTCCAGGTGGCCAGCACGATTTATGCCAGCAGGCAGTTCCGGCTTTTCATGGAAGATCTTGAGGACGAAGAAATCGACTTGCCTATTTTAGCTGAAAAAATCAGCGGCATGGCGGTCCTTACTCCATTGGAGCACAAAATCAAGGCGGTCGTTGATGAAAATGGAGCTATCCTGGACTCAGCGAGTGATTCCCTAAGGCAGATCCGCTCACAAATCAGAGCCAATGAAGGACGGATCAGAGAGAAGCTTGAAAGGATGATACGCTCAAGCAACGCACAAAAAATGCTCTCTGATGCTATCATCACCATCCGGAATGACCGTTATGTAATTCCTGTGAAGCAGGAGTATCGCGGGAACTATGGAGGGATCATCCATGACACATCTTCTTCCGGACAGACTCTATTCATCGAGCCGGAAGTCATTGTTTCTCTTAACAATACGCTGCGGGAGCTGAAGCTGAAAGAAGGACAGGAAATCGAACGGATATTGACTGAGCTGACAGTGGAGGTCAGTGGATATTCGGAAGATTTGCTTGATATCGTTTCCATTCTTTCGGATATTGACTTCATGTTTACCAAAGCGAAGTATGGCAAGTCTATTAAAGCGACCAAACCCGAAATCAACGGCGATCAGGTCCTGAAGCTGAACCGGGCAAGGCATCCCATGCTTTCAATAGAAGAAGCTGTCGCCAATGATATCGAGTTAGGCAAGGATTTCAGTTCGATAGTCATTACAGGTCCGAATACCGGAGGAAAAACCGTAACCCTTAAGACGATCGGGCTTCTGACTTTGATGGCGCAGTCCGGCTTGCAGATTCCGGCTTTGGACGGCTCTACAATGGGCGTATTCCAAAATGTTTATGCCGATATTGGGGATGAACAATCAATTGAGCAAAGCTTGAGTACATTCTCTTCCCATATGGTGAATATTGTGGATATCCTTGGAAAAGTCGATCATGAAAGCCTTGTACTTTTCGATGAACTGGGAGCCGGTACAGACCCGCAAGAGGGTGCAGCCCTGGCTATTTCCATTTTGGATGAAGTGCATCAACGTGGAGCCAAGGTGGTCGCCACCACTCACTATCCGGAATTGAAAGCTTACGGCTACAATAGAGATGGTGTAATTAACGCAAGTGTCGAGTTTGATGTCGAGACATTGAGCCCGACCTATAAATTGCTGATCGGGGTTCCGGGACGAAGCAATGCTTTTGAGATATCGAAGCGATTGGGGCTGGCTGATCGAGTCATCCATCGTGCCAAGTCACATATCGGCACTGACAGTAAGGAAATTGAAAATATGATTGCGTCCCTGGAAAAAAGCAGAAAAGATGCCGAAGCGGATTATGATGAAGCGCATGAACTGTTGAAGCAGGCTGAAAAAATGCATAAAGATATTCAAAAACAAATGATGGAGTTTTATGAAAAGCGGGACAGCATGTATGAGAAAGCTGAACTGAAAGCTTCCCGCGTCGTTGAACAAGCAAAAGAAGAGGCTGAAGGCGTTATTCGTGATCTCAGGAAAATGAGGCTTGAAAAAAGCGCACAAGTAAAAGAGCATGAGTTGATTGACGCAAGGAAGAGGATAGAAGGTGCGGCGCCTGTATTAGAAAGAAGCAAGCCTCAGAAAGCTGCTGCCAAACAAAAGCGCGAGCTCCAGCCTGGAGATGAAGTCAAAGTGCTTTCATTCGATCAGAAAGGGCATCTGATTGATAAGGTTTCTAATAAGGAATGGCAGGTACAGATGGGGATCATGAAAATGAAAGTCAAAGAGAGAGACCTGGAATTCATTCAAGCAGAGAAAAAAGTGGAAACAAAACCTCTAGCCACTGTAAAAGGAAAAGACTTTCACGTCGGACTGGAACTTGACCTTCGGGGTGAAAGGTTTGAAAATGCATTGTCAAGAGTAGAAAAGTATATTGATGATGCCTTGCTTGCCGGTTATCCACGGGTTTCCATCATCCATGGTAAAGGGACAGGAGCACTTCGACAAGGTGTTCAGGAATATCTTAAGAACCACCGCTCCGTTAAACGTGTAAGGCTTGGTGAAGCAGGAGAAGGCGGCACAGGTGTTAGTGTAGTAGAGTTTAAATAAGGCTTTCTTCTACTTCTATATCAAACAATACTTTTATTGCATGCGAAATAATAACTTTAAGGGAGTTTGGGGATGGAGAACTTTTGGGAAAATGAATTTATTCAAACAGCTGGTTATTACAGTGTTGTCATACTTTTCCTCGTCTTGTTTCTTTCAATTTTTGAACTTGTGACAAAGTACAAGAATTGGGAAGAAATCCAAAAAGGGAATTTTGCCGTTGCAATGGCCACTGGCGGGAAAATATTTGGAATTGCCAATATTTTCAGGCATTCCATTGCAGAAAACGATACATTGCTGACCACCATCGGCTGGGGTGTATTCGGTTTTCTGCTGCTGTTATCCGGATACTTCATTTATGAGTTTTTGACACCAAAGTTTAAAATTGATGACGAGATTCAAAAAGACAACCGGGCGGTAGGCTTTATCTCCCTTGTCATATCTGTTGGCCTGTCTTATGTTATAGGGGCAGGAATCTCATAAGGAGAGAAACATGGAAACATTAGCGAAAGTATTACTCGGGCTTTGTGCCGGATTTATCATTGTAGGCATTATTTACTTATTCTTCTTTGTGTAAAAATATTGCTAAGAGAACAGGGCTGCTGCGGCGGCCCTGTTTTTTTATGCAAAGCTATAGGAGAAAAGATAAGTTGTCCCAGGTATGAAACGCTGAAAATATTCATAATGTGTGTAAATAGCATTTCGAATTGTAAGAGTAGTAAAGATATACTATAATAGTATAAAGAATTAAAATTTTCTAATAATTTAAAAGGGGGGAATGAATTATGGAAAGGCCATGGCTTGAATTGTATCCGGAAGAAATTAAGAAGGAACTTGATTATACACCCGCACCGCTGCAGGACTATTTGACTAAAGCGGCAGAACTTTATCCTGAAAAGTCTGCCATCCATTTTATGGGCAAAGAGATCTCTTACAGAGACCTCTATGACTCAGCCTTGAAGTTTGCCAACTATTTAAGAAGTCTGGGAATAGAAAAGGGAGACAGGGTTGCGATTATGCTGCCGAACACTCCTCAATCAGTGATTGGCTATTACGGCATTTTATACGCTGGCGGTGTTGTCGTTCAGACTAATCCACTCTATATGGAGAGAGAGCTTGAATACCAGATGAATGATTCGGGTGCGAAAGTGATCTTGACGATGGATATCCTTTTTCCAAGGGTTTCAAAAGTAATGAATGATACATCTCTCCAGCACATAATTGTAACCGCTATCAAAGATTACCTGCCGTTTCCGAAGAATCTGGTTTATCCTTTTATCCAGAAAAAACAATACGGCATCGTGGTCAAGGTGGAGCCTTCAGAGAAATTTCATCTTTTTACAGAAATTATGAAGAAATCCAGCAATGAAACGATCGACCTGCCTTTTGATTTTGAAGAAGATCTGGCATTGCTCCAGTATACAGGCGGTACGACAGGATTTCCAAAAGGTGTCATGCTCACCCATAAAAATCTTGTATCAAATGCCGCAATGTGTGACACTTGGCTGTATAAGTGTAAGAAAGGTGAAGAAATCATTTTAGGGATCCTTCCATTCTTTCATGTATATGGGATGACCACCGTAATGATCCTGTCCGTGATGCAAGGATATAAAATGGTATTGCTGCCGAAGTTTGATGTGGAAACGACGCTGAAAACCATTCAGAAACAAAAGCCGACACTATTTCCAGGTGCGCCTACCATATATATCGGTTTATTGAATCATCCGGACTTAAAAAAGTATGATTTATCTTCTGTACATTCTTGTATAAGCGGGTCAGCTCCCCTTCCGGTAGAAGTACAGCAGAAGTTTGAGGAAGTCACTGGTGGAAAGCTGGTAGAAGGATACGGGCTGACGGAATCGTCCCCTGTCACACATGCCAACTTTTTATGGGATCGCGAGCGAATGAAAGGAAGTGTTGGAATTCCATGGCCGGACACGGATTCTGCCATCTTCTCCATGGAAACGGGCGAAAAGCTCCCGCCAAATGAAATTGGGGAGATTTGTGTCAAAGGTCCTCAAGTAATGAAAGGGTATTGGAACAGGCCGGAAGAAACCGAGATGACAATGAAGGACGGCTGGCTGCTCACGGGTGACCTGGGGTATATGGATGAAAAAGGCTACTTTTATGTAGTAGACCGCAAAAAAGATATGATCATTGCTGGCGGATTTAATATCTATCCACGGGAAATTGAAGAGGTCCTCTATGAACATCCTGATGTACAGGAAGTTGTCGCTGCCGGAATCCCGGATCCATACCGTGGTGAAACCGTAAAGGCATATATTGTACTGAAAGAAAATTCAAATGCGTCAGAAGAGGAATTGGATGAATTTGTAAGAAAGCATCTTGCAGCCTATAAAGTACCGAGAATTTATGAATTCAGGGATGAGCTGCCAAAAACAGCTGTCGGCAAAATCTTGAGAAGAGCACTGGTTGATGAAGAAAAGAGTAAGTTAGATAATGATGAAAAACTTGGTTGAGGTTCATTGGCTGGAGTTAAAGATACTTCAATTTGAAACCGTATAACATTGAGGCTAGTATTCAGCCTTCTTTTTGCAAGAGAAGTGGACAAGGATTTTATTCTTGACATTTATTCTCGAGCATTTTATTATGAAAATATGAATGAATAGTCATTCAGTATTTGAAGAGGCAGGGCATGATATGAAAAGAGACAAACCGAAATATAAACAAATCATCGATGCCGCTGTAATTGTGATTGCTGAGAATGGATACCATCAGGCCCAGGTTTCAAGAATAGCGAAGCAGGCTGGAGTGGCGGATGGCACCATTTATCTTTACTTCAAAAACAAAGAAGATATATTGATCTCATTATTCAGAGAGAAAATGGGAATGTTTGTCGAAAAAATTGAAGAAGTTATAGCAGGAAAACGAACAGCGGCGGAGAAGTTATTAATGATGATAGAAAATCATTGTAAAATCTTGTCGGAAGATCACCATCTGGCTATTGTCACACAGCTTGAATTAAGGCAGTCAAACAAGGATATACGTTTGAAGGTCAATGAAGTCTTAAAAGGATATCTATCAGTAATAGATAAGATTTTGACTGAGGGAATTGATTCGGGAGAATTTTCGTCCGATCTTGATATCAGGCTGGCACGCCAGATGATCTTTGGTACAATTGACGAGATGCTTACGAACTGGGTCATGAATGAACAAAAGTATGACCTTTCATCACAAGTCCCTGCTATACATAAACTGCTGCTTAACGGCTGTGGTTCCAGGGGCTGAAGTATTTGCATAAGGAGGTAGGAAAGATGCAGTATTTGAGCTGCAAGATTGAAAGCCAAACAGCACTGATTACAATCCAGCGTCCCCCTGCAAACGCTTTGGCAAGCGATTTGATCATTGAATTGGATGCCTTGATGGATGAATTGGAGAGTAACGAAGATGTAAGAGTGCTGCTTCTGCATGGTGAAGGAAGATTCTTCTCAGCAGGCGCCGATATTAAAGAGTTTACCAAGGTCGAAAGCGGAGATGACTTCACGAAATTGTCCAAAAGGGGCCAAGACCTCTTTGAACGCATGGAGAACTTCTCTAAGCCGATCATTGCTGCAATTCATGGCGCTGCCTTAGGAGGCGGCCTTGAACTGGCAATGGGCTGCCATATCCGCCTTGCCGGTGAAAATGCCAAGCTTGGCTTGCCTGAACTTCAATTGGGACTTATTCCGGGATTTGCCGGTTCTCAGCGTTTAGCTAAGTTTGTCGGTTCAGCAAAAGCTGCCGAAATGCTGCTGACGAGTGAGCCGATAAGCGGTAAAGAAGCAGCCCGCTGCGGATTGGCAAACAGGGCCTATCCTGATGAGGAAGTTTTTGAAGAGGCAAAGAAAATGGCGTTCACAATCGCGAAGAAGAGTCCTGTCTCCATGAAAGCAGCTCTCGAATTGCTTCGTTATACTAAAGATGACCGTTTCTATGAAGGTGTCGAGCGTGAAGCGAAACTCTTCGGAGAAGTCTTCATGTCAGAAGACGGTCAAGAAGGAATCAAAGCATTTATTGAAAAACGTTCTCCTGAATTCAAGGGCAAGTAAATTAATGGCCTGCTCTTGAAACTCAGATATAGAATATTTTTTTGCTTAAAATTTTCTCAATCTTTTTAAACAATTGAAAGTTTGAACTTTTAGGAGGGAACTAGAAATGAACATCTATGTACTTATGAAAAGAACTTTCGATACTGAGGAAAGAATCAGTATTTCAAACAATCAAATCAGTGAGGATGGTGCTGAATTCATCATCAATCCTTATGATGAATATGCAATCGAAGAAGCAATCCAGGTCCGTGACGAACATGGTGGAGAAATCACTGTAGTCTCTGTTGGCAATGAAGAAGGTGAAAAACAGCTTCGCACAGCACTTGCTATGGGAGCGGATAAGGCTGTCCTCATCAACACTGAAGATGACGTAGAGAATGGTGACCAGTTCACAACTGCAAAGATTCTTTCTGAATTCCTGAAAGACAAAGAAGCAGATTTAATTCTTGCAGGTAACGTTGCGATTGACGGAGGTTCCGGACAAGTAGGTCCACGTGTAGCTGAGCAGCTTAATATCCCTTACGTTACAACAATTACAAGCCTGAAAATCGATGGAGATACCGTAACGGTTGTACGTGACGTAGAAGGTGATTCTGAGACAATCGAAACATCCCTTCCTTTGCTGGTAACGGCACAGCAAGGTTTGAACGAGCCGAGATATCCATCTCTGCCTGGAATTATGAAAGCAAAGAAAAAACCTTTAGATGAAATCGAAATTGATGATCTGGACCTTGAAGAAGAAGATGTTGAGGCGAAAACGAAAACGATTGAAATCTTCTTGCCGCCTGAGAAGGAAGCGGGCAAAATTCTTGAAGGTGAGCTTGATGATCAAGTCAAAGAACTTGTCGAGCTTCTTCATACACAAGCCAAAGTCGTTTAATAAAGCTCTTTCCGTAAAAATTGCTGCTTAGAAAGATTAGTGAAATCGTTCTAAGGAAAAAGCGCGAATGGCCTTTGTGCCGGAATTTATCCGAAAAGCAGCAATCTAAGCGGCGACAGCTTTAGTTGTAGACCAATCAACAGAACATTCACTCAGGAGGTAATCTAACATGGCAAGAAAAGTATTGGTACTTGGTGAAGTAAGAGATAATGCATTAAGAAACGTTTCCTTTGAAGCAATCGCAGCAGGCAAGACGGTTGCAGAAGGAGGAGAAGTTGTAGGAGTTTTGCTGGGCGCTTCTGTAAGCGCTTTAGGAAATGAAATGATCCAATATGGAGCTGACCGTGTCGTTGTTGTTGAAGATGAGAAGCTTGATCAATATACATCTGACGGGTATTCTCAAGCAGTAATGGCTGTAATCGAACAGGAAAATCCGGAAGGCATTGTTTTCGGGCATACTGCTTTGGGTAAAGACCTTT
This sequence comes from Bacillus sp. AK031, assembly GCF_053903065.1. Classification (NCBI taxonomy): domain Bacteria; kingdom Bacillati; phylum Bacillota; class Bacilli; order Caryophanales; family Bacillaceae; genus Bacillus; species Bacillus sp. AK031. The sequence continues at coordinate 1,066,832 of NZ_CP096424.1, forward strand.
CTCCAAAGGTTGCCAGCAAGCTTAGCACCGGCTTGATTTCTGACGCTACAGCTCTTGAGGAGGCAGGCGGCAACCTTGTATTCACCCGCCCTATCTATTCCGGTAAGGCGTTCGAAAAGAAAATCGTTACAGATGGATTAATCTTTGCAACAATCCGGCCTAATAACATCGATCCGCTTGAGAAAGACGAATCCAGAAGTGGAGATGTTAGTTCCGTCTCAGTGGATATTAAAGATATCCGTACGGTCATCAAGGAAGTTGTCCGCAAAGCAAGCGAAGGAGTTGACCTTTCCGAAGCGAAAGTTGTCATTGCCGGCGGACGCGGAGTGAAAAGCGAAGATGGTTTTAACCCATTAAATGAGCTTGCCGATGTTTTAGGAGGTGCTGTAGGAGCTTCCCGTGGGGCATGTGATGCGGATTATTGCGACTACTCTCTTCAAATTGGGCAGACTGGTAAAGTTGTTACTCCTGATTTATATATTGCCTGCGGTATTTCTGGAGCTATCCAACATTTAGCAGGTATGTCAAACTCTAAAATCATCGTGGCAATCAATAAAGATCCGGAAGCTAACATTTTCAATGTAGCTGACTACGGAATTGTAGGCGACCTGTTTGAAGTTGTTCCTATGCTTACAGAAGAATTCAAAAAGTTAAAAGTATCTTCTTCATAAGCAACCTAAGCAGCTGCTCTCAGAGCAGCTGCTTCACTATTTGTACTTTGATTGTAAAGCTGCCGGCTAAGAGGCCGCACGGAATTTCATCGTGCTAATACGATAATATATCGACTGATTTCTTCTGGTAACACAAGGTATGCCGCTTTGTTGGAGGGCTCATTTCCTGAAAAATTTGGTTATCCAACCATGAATAAACAAGGTGATTAAGGGTAAATTACCTCCGAGGCATATTTATAGCATCATCAAAAAAACGATGATATACTGACGTTAACTTTTAAAGATAATTGGAGGCGAATATAAATGGCTATTACGAACGCAACAGATCAAACATTCACAAACGAAGTAAGTTCAGGTTTAGTACTTGCTGACTTCTGGGCACCTTGGTGCGGGCCTTGTAAAATGATTGCACCAGTCCTTGAAGAACTTGATTCTGAAATGGGCGACAAAGTAAAAATCGTCAAAGTTGACGTTGATGAAAACCAAGAAACTGCAGGAAACTATGGTGTAATGAGTATTCCTACTCTTGTAGTTCTTAAAGATGGCGAAGTTGTTGATAAAGTTATCGGCTTCCAACCAAAAGAAGCTCTTGCTGAATTACTGAACAAACATTCATAATGCTGTGAGAAATTAAAGAAACGGGCCCTTTGGCTCGTTTCTTTTTTTATGGATGATATTCACAGTGCAAATGTATTCTTTTGCCAAAGGTTCTCCTGTTGACCTTATTCGACTAATTGCCTATGATTATTGAAGAAGTTTACTGTTTTCCGTTCATTTTATAAAGGTATGGCGCAGGGGGTGAATATAAATGAACGAGATCATTTCAAATAAACTTGCACTGCTGCCGGATCAGCCGGGATGTTACCTGATGAAAGACAGGCAGGGAACAGTAATCTATGTTGGGAAAGCCAAAGTGCTGAAAAATCGTGTGAGGTCTTACTTTACGGGATCTCATGATGGAAAGACTCAAAGGCTCGTCGGTGAGATCGAGGATTTTGAATATATTGTAACATCATCCAATTTGGAAGCGCTGATTCTTGAATTGAATCTGATCAAAAAACATGATCCTAAATATAATGTCATGCTGAAAGATGATAAAAGCTATCCATTTATCAAACTGACAGCAGAGAGACATCCCAGGCTTATCATTACACGCAATGTAAAAAAAGATAAGGGCAAATATTTCGGTCCGTACCCAAATGCAGGGGCGGCAAATGAAACGAAAAAACTTCTCGACAGGATTTACCCGTTGAGAAAATGTGATAACCTGCCTGACCGGGTCTGCTTGTATTACCACTTAGGGCAATGCCTTGCACCCTGTGTCAATGAAATCGAGCAGGAAACATATAAAAAACTAACCGATGAAATATCCCGCTTCCTCAATGGCGGCTATAAAGAAATTAAGACAGAGCTTCATGAGAAAATGACAAAAGCAGCTGAAAACCTGGAATTTGAAAGAGCAAAAGAATTCAGGGATCAGATTCAGCATATTGAAGCAACGATGGAGAAGCAGACGATGACCATGACGGACTTCACCGATAGGGACATCTTCGGGTATGCTGTCGATAAAGGCTGGATGTGTGTACAGGTGTTTTTTGTCCGCCAAGGTAAGCTCATTGAGCGCGATGTTTCCATGTTCCCGATTTATGATGAACCGTCAGAGGAGTTCTTAACATATATTGGGCAGTTTTATTCGAAAACTAATCACTTCAAGCCAAAAGAAATCAATCTTCCGGAAGGAATTGATGAAACCATCGTATCCGAACTCTTGGATGTGAGAACCACCAGGCCGCAAAGAGGGCAAAAAAAACACTTGGTACAACTGGCAGGGAAAAATGCGGAGATTGCATTAAAGGAAAAGTTCTCTTTAATTGAAAGGGATGAAGAAAGAACGATTCATGCAGTTGATAAACTGGGTGAGGCAATGGGCATCTATACACCACATCGGATTGAGGCATTCGACAACTCGAACATTCAGGGGACGGACCCTGTCTCAGCTATGATTGTTTTCCTTGACGGCAAACCCGAAAAGAAGGAATATCGAAAATATAAAATAAAATCTGTAAAAGGGCCTGATGACTATGATTCCATGCGTGAAGTAGTCAGAAGAAGATATACAAGAGTATTGAAAGAAGGCTTGCCGCTTCCGGACTTGATTGTGATTGATGGTGGAAAAGGGCAGATTGGGGCAGCAAAAGAAGTGCTCGAACTGGAATTGAATCTGGATATTCCAGTAGCAGGATTGGCGAAAGATGAAAAACACCAGACCTCAGAACTCTTATATGGCGACCCGCTTGAAATTGTGCCGCTTGAGAAAAGAAGCCAGGAGTTCTATCTCCTGCAGCGAATTCAAGACGAAGTTCACCGTTTCGCGATTACTTTCCACAGGCAGCTGCGAGGTAAAACGGCTTTTTCATCCATGCTTGATGAAGTAAGTGGAATAGGTCCAAAACGAAAAAAGCAGCTGCTGAAGACGTTTGGATCAATGAAAAAAATGAAAGAAGCCGGACTTGAACAATTCATTGAAGCCGGTTTGCCGAAAGCGGCCGCCGAGGAACTGATGGAGAAGCTGAAGGAAGAGTGATTCATCTCTCCTTGTCTGAGGATCAAAAATTGCATAGTTAACTCCCCTGCTAACCTGTATTATTCAAGGCTATTGGGGGTTTTTTAATAAAATGAATTTTCTTGGGAGATTCACGGCAAGACATATTATTACAGGGGGACTTAGCTTTTATAATGGTATGATTAATGGCTAAACATGGTATTATAGCGGGGAATAGCTTTTATAATGGTATGATTTTAAGTTAGTCTAAAAAGTGGACACAAGAAAAAGGTAGTGAGTTAGAATATAACTATCATTTATAAGGACGTGTTCACATGGGAAAACATTATTCATCCGAATATAAAGAGTATGTATGTAAAATGGTCGTGGAGGAAGGAAGAAAAGCGTCAGAGGTAGCTTATGAGCTGGAGATCCCCTACACCACGATGACTAAATGGGTACAAAAGTATAAACAAGCTAAGAACAGTAAGCATGACTATGTTACGCCTTCTGAGTTTGAGAAGCTAAAAAAGCAACATGAAAAAGAGATGAAAGCCCTACAGGAGGAGAATGAGATCCTAAAAAAGGCCATGCACATCTTCACGAAAAAAACCGAGTAAAGTTCGAGTTTATTGAAGCCCATAGAGATGAACATACGGTAGTGAAGATGTGTGAAGTGTTGAAGGTATCATCTAGCGGCTTCTATAAATGGCTGGAAAGACAGGCCATTGGCGAGACGGAAAGAGAAAAACGCAAGAAGGAATTGCTTCAGAAAATTAGTAAGTCCTATCATGAAAGCCTGGGGACTTATGGAAGCCCCAGAGTACATGATGATTTAGTTGAGTGGAACTATACGGTTTCCTTGAAGACAGTTGCGCGTTACATGCAGGAACTTGGACTGAGAGCCATTCCAGAAACGAAGTTTGTGGTTACGACGGATTCCAATCACTCTCTGCCTCTATATCCAAACGTGGTGAATCGAGAATTTACTGTCGATACACCAAACAAGGTGTGGGTCGCCGATATAACGTATGTCTGGACACTTGAAGGCTGGCTTTATCTGTCATCAATCATGGACTTATTCTCAAGAAAAATTGTGGGTTGGAGCCATGGAAAGACAATGAAAAAGGAACTAACCCTGGATGCTTTAAAAATGGCTTTAGATTCAAGGAATCCTGAAGAAGGACTCATTCACCATTCCGACCGTGGATCCCAGTATTGTTCGAATGACTACATCGATTGTTTAAAGGAAAGAGACATTCAAATAAGTATGAGCCGGAAAGGAGATCCATACGACAATGCTTGTATTGAATCCTTCCACGCCACCATTAAGAAGGAGCTAATCTACCGATTCCGTTTTGACACAAGGGAACAGGCTGCCAAGGCCATTAATTTCTATATCTCTGCCCGGTATAATGAGAAGCGGAAACATTCCACTTTGGGCTATTGTTCCCCTAACAACTTTGAAAGAAAATACCAACAGGATTCCTTAGAAAAAATCTCATAAATGTACCATTTGCCTGAGTAATGAGTGATTCAAAATTGAATCACTCATTACTCAGGCCCACCAAACGAAGTGCGGTAGCCATTAAGGGTTACAAAATACCTTTTTAGATTGCCCATTTTCTTGACAGAAGTCCAGATTAATGGCTAAACATGGTATTACAGCGGGGAATAGCTTTTATAATGGTATGATTAATGGCTAAACATGGTATTACAGCGGGGAATAGCTTTTATAATGGTATGATTAATGGCTAAACATGGTATTACAGCGGAGATCAGCTTTTATAATGGTATGATTAATGGCTAAACAAGGTATTATAGCGGGAAATAGCTTTTATAATGGTATGATTAATGGCTAAACAAGGTATTATAGCGGGAAATAGCTTTTATAATGGTATGATTAATGGCTAAACAAGGTATTATAGCGGGAATCAGCTTTTATAATGGTATGATTAATGGCTAAACAAGGTATTACAGCGGGGAATAGCTTTTATAATGGTATGATTAATGGCTAAACATGGTATTACAGCGGGAAATAGCTTTTATAGTGGTATGATTAATGCCTAAACATTGTATTATAGCAGGATTTACCTTTTATTATGGAATGATTATAGCCTAAACACATTATAAGAGCCTGGAATGTCTTTGTATATTATGCATCTTATCCAAGTAAGCCCATTACCTCGTTGGCAAGTGAAAGAATTAAACGAAATAGAAAATCTTATAATTGTCACGATTTTTAATATGTGTTAAAATGAATGAAAATTTTATAAAAATTATCACTTTTATACAAGTGGTGGTAGAGGTGCGGAATTCCATCAGTACAAGCTTCGAGGAGTATGAGCTCTTAAGACAGGCTTTGAAAGGGGGATCCGCCGAAGTGGAGACAGGCTCATGGCTGTTTTCTCTGGTTCTGTATTTAATAGATGCAGGATTGTCAAGATTAACAGTCTTGGAGAGCTATCTCACGTGGAACCTGCATAAGTTTGCGTTTTCACAGGCAATGAGATATTTCTCATTGCCTTTTTTAATGAGGTTGTTTTTTGAAATAGGCCGTTATTCTTGAACTGATTCTTTACTTAGCGTAATGGAAATGACCAAAACCAGATAGGAAATGAGGACGAGAATGTGGGACTGATTGTTCAAAAGTTTGGAGGTACCTCTGTCGGAGATATTGAAAGAATCAAAAATGTTGCCGGCCGGGTTAGAGAAGAGAGGGACAGAGGCAATGATGTAGTCGTCGTTGTGTCGGCAATGGGAAAAACGACAGATGGGCTCGTTGATTTAGCCTATCAAGCTTCATCAAAGCCGAGCAAACGGGAAATGGATATGATCCTGACAACAGGTGAACAGATAACAATATCACTGCTTTCAATGGCTCTTTTGGATACAGGATATGAAGCTGTCTCCATGACAGGCTGGCAGGCTGGACTTGAGACCGAGAACATACACGGGAATGCCCGGATTACAAATATCAATACCGACCGGATCAAGAAGAACCTGGAAGAAAACCGGATTGTGGTAGTGGCTGGTTTCCAGGGACTTGCAGAGGGTGGGGAAATCACCACATTGGGCCGCGGAGGGTCCGATACTACAGCAGTTGCTCTTGCTGCCGCTTTGGGAGCAGACAGATGTGATATTTATACAGATGTGGATGGAGTGTACACTTCAGATCCACGTTATGTGAAGAATGCCAGGAAACTTGCATCAGTAGCTTATGATGAGATGCTTGAACTGGCTAATCTCGGTGCGGGAGTACTGCATCCGCGAGCTGTCGAATTTGCAAAGAATTACGGTGTCCCTCTGGAAGTAAGGTCCAGTATGGAAAAAGAGAAAGGCACGATTATTGAGGAGGAAGTATCTATGGAAAAAGGATTGATTGTGCGTGGAGTCGCTTTTGAAGAGGAAATCATCAGAATGACAGTACTGGGGCTGCAAAATGAAATAACCAGCCTTTCTTCCATATTCTCTACTCTTGCCAAACATCATATCAATGTTGATATTATCATTCAGAGTAAAACTGAAACAGGAAGCATTAACTTATCGTTTTCCATTAAAAAAGGTGATTTGGAAGACGCGATGGAGGTATTGCAGAACAATAAAGATTCACTTGGTTTCAGCAGCATAGAACACGAGAGCGGTCTGGCCAAGGTGTCCATCGTCGGTTCCGGCATGATTTCCAACCCGGGGGTAGCTGCCCAAATGTTTGAAGTTCTGGCTAGTAATGAAATTCCGATCAAGATGGTCAGTACATCGGAGATCAAAGTGTCTGCTGTCGTAGATGAAGAACTAATGCTTAAAGCAGCCGAGGTTCTGCATTCAGAGTTTAATCTGGATAAGTCAGATGTGCCCGAAAAGGTTTCGGCACGTTAATAAAAAGGGGCTTCCCTGCCGGATAACAGGGAAGCTTTTTTAAGGTTCAATCGTATCTTTTAAATCAGTCCGTACAATAATTTTGACTGTCTTCGATCTCTTATGAATTTCTTCAGCCGCTTCTGTGACAGCTTTCTTTTGATTCTGTACCTGTTCCGCGAGAAAGCCTGCTTCCATTTTGAAGGAAATATCAGTCTTCAATGCCAGCCTTCTTTCAATGAACGGTCCGGATAATGTATAGATTTGCTCAGCTTTTTTTTCATCCGTTAGGTCAAGCTTACCCCATCCGGCTTCAAGGCAGAATGCTTCCATTTCTTCAAATGAAACCAGCGGAAACTTTCGTGCCAGGCTTTTTCCGCCCCAGTATAGAATATCGGTTGTATGTTTTCCAAGAATTTCAGGCAGCAGAATATCCCTCATTAGCTCATATCCAAATAAAGGAACGGTTTCCATTTTCCCTGCTATCTTCTCTTTGCTGCTATCCAAAGTAATCCCCTCTTTCTATAAGGCTCTCATTATTCAGGAACTGATAAGAGAGTTATCTATCTGATTATTTTCCACAGTTTCACTTAGTTATTCATTCAATGGGTATTGGGTTAGAATTTTTTCCAGTCCGTAAACTCTGTTATTAATCTATTAAAACATGAAGGATGCAAAATATAAATTGATTATATAAAAAATGTATAGATGGAATGTTTTATCGACATAATGTTTGTGACTATTCACCCTGCAGCTTTTGTTGGCAGACAGTACATTTATCTCCCGTATGACTCTGTTTTTCAGGTCTGAGAGTATTATCAATATATTAAAAATATTTTTGCGCTATCACCTAATTTTATGTATACGTTTTCTTGACGCTTTACTAACATGGGAGTAAAATGGACATGTCACATTTTTGTTATAATATGAAAATTTGCAGAAGGTTTATACCTTAAATATTATTGGCAAGTTCTTTTACATGCATTTTTTCATCACTAAGGGGGGTATATCATGGCTGGAAATCGTGAGTTTAATTATCGCAGGCTTCATTCATTACTAGGTGTTATTCCAGTAGGGATATTCTTAATTCAACATTTAGTAGTCAACCACTTTGCTACGCGCGGAGAAGAAGCATTTAACAGTGCTGCACACTTTATGGAGAGTTTACCTTTCCGGATCGTACTTGAAACATTTATCATCTTTCTTCCATTGTTGTTTCATGCTATTTATGGTTTATATATAGCCTTTACAGCAAAGAACAATGTAAGTAAATACGGTTATTTCCGTAACTGGATGTTCTTGCTTCAGCGTATATCTGGTGTGATCACGCTGATCTTCATCACGTGGCACGTATGGGAAACAAGGGTAGCGGCTGCATTCGGATCTGAAGTTAATTTTCAAATGATGGAAAATATTCTATCTAATCCGTTTATGATGGGCTTCTATATTATCGGAGTTATCTCTACTATCTTCCACTTTGCTAACGGATTGTGGTCTTTCCTTGTGAGCTGGGGAATTACAGTTTCTCCTCGTTCCCAAGTAATCGCTACTTATGTTACAATCGGTATTTTCGTTGCTCTATCCATCGTTGGAATCAGAGCATTATACGCTTTCGTTTAATTCTTAATTCAATTTTAAATAATACTAGACTGGATATTGGTATTTTCGTAGGAAAAGGAGTGAGTCTCGATGAGTAAAGGAAAAATCATCGTTGTCGGCGGCGGTTTGGCCGGCTTGATGGCTACAATAAAAGCAGCAGAAGCAGGAGCGCCAGTAGATTTATTTTCATTAGTGCCTGTTAAGCGTTCTCACTCAGTATGTGCACAAGGCGGCATTAATGGTGCAGTAAACACTAAAGGGGAAGGAGATTCTCCTTGGGAACACTTTGATGATACGGTATACGGAGGAGACTTCCTTGCGAACCAGCCTCCTGTTAAGGCAATGACAGAGGCTGCGCCTGGGATCATTCACTTGCTTGACCGTATGGGCGTAATGTTCAACCGTACGCCGGAAGGACTTTTGGACTTCCGCCGTTTTGGAGGAACTCAGCATCACCGTACAGCTTTTGCGGGTGCAACGACTGGACAGCAGCTTTTATATGCTCTTGATGAGCAAGTGCGCCGCCATGAGGTTGCGGGGCTCGTAAACAAATACGAAGGATGGGAATTCCTTGGTGTCATGGTCGATGATGAAGGGGTTGCCCGCGGAATCGTAGCACAAGACCTGAAAACAATGGAAATCAAATCATTCCCTGCAGATGCAGTCATCATGGCAACAGGGGGACCTGGAATTATCTTCGGTAAATCCACGAACTCTGTTATCAATACAGGTTCTGCTGCATCAATCGTTTATCAGCAGGGTGCATACTATGCAAACGGAGAATTCATCCAAATTCACCCAACGGCTATTCCGGGAGACGATAAGCTTCGCCTCATGAGTGAATCGGCTCGTGGAGAAGGCGGACGTGTCTGGACTTATAAAGACGGTAAACCTTGGTATTTCCTTGAGGAGAAATATCCTGCATACGGAAACCTTGTACCGCGTGATATCGCAACACGTGAAATTTTCGATGTCTGCGTTAACCAAAAGCTCGGTATCAACGGAGAAAACATGGTATACCTTGACCTTTCACATAAGGATCCTAAAGAGCTTGATATCAAGCTTGGCGGTATCATTGAAATCTATGAGAAGTTCATGGGTGATGACCCTCGTAAGGTCCCTATGAAAATTTTCCCTGCCGTTCACTATTCTATGGGTGGCCTGTGGGTAGATTATGATCAAATGACAAATATTCCAGGATTATTCGCTGCTGGAGAATGTGATTATTCACAGCACGGCGGTAACCGACTTGGAGCAAACTCCCTGCTGTCTGCCATCTATGGCGGTATGGTAGCGGGGCCTAACGCAATCAAGTACATGAATGGTCTTGAGAAGAGCGTGGATGAGCTTCCTTCTTCATTATTTGAGCGTTATGTTCAACAGGAAGAAGAAAAATGGAATGAAATCCTTTCAATGGACGGAACTGAAAATGCATATGTCATTCATAAAGAGCTTGGTGAATGGATGACTGATAACGTAACGGTTGTTCGTTACAATGATAAGCTTAAAGAAACAGATGCAAAGATCCTTGAGTTGATGGAGCGTTACAAAAACATCAATATCAACGATACTCAAAAATGGAGCAACCAGGGTGCGATGTTCACTCGCCAGCTTGGCAACATGCTTCAGCTTGCACGTGTTATCACAATCGGAGCCCTAAATCGTGATGAAAGCCGCGGTGCGCATTATAAACCGGATTTCCCTGATCGTAATGATGAGGACTTCCTGAAGACGACAATGGCAAAATACAATGCTGAAACCAATACGCCTGAATTCCACTATGAAGAGGTGGATACGTCTTTAATCCCGCCGCGTAAACGTGACTATACTAAGAAAAAAGGGGGTAAATAAAGATGAGTGAAAATAAAACAGTCCGCTTTATCATTACTCGTCAAGACGGCCCTGACACTGAACCATATACAGAAGAATTCGAGCTTGGTTACCGCCCGAACATGAACGTCATTTCTGCCCTGATGGAAATTCGCAGAAATCCTGTAAATGTAAAAGGTGAAAAAACCACTCCAATCAATTGGGACATGAACTGCCTGGAGGAAGTTTGCGGAGCATGCTCAATGGTCATCAACGGAAAGCCGCGTCAATCTTGTACGGCTCTAGTCGACAAGCTTGAACAGCCAATCCGTTTGGCTCCAATGAAGACATTCCCTGTTGTGCGTGATCTGATTGTTGACCGCAGCAGAATGTTTGATTCATTGAAAAAGGTTAAAGCATGGGTGCCAATCGATGGAACTTATGACCTTGGACCTGGGCCTCGTATGCCTGAGAAAAAGCGTCAATGGGCTTACGAACTTTCTAAATGTATGACTTGCGGTGTATGTCTTGAAGCTTGTCCGAATGTGAACTCTAAATCAGACTTCATCGGACCTGCTCCATTATCCCAAGTCCGCTTATTCAATGCCCATCCAACTGGTGCAATGAATAAAGACGAGCGTCTGGAAACAATCATGGGAGACGGTGGACTTGCGAACTGTGGTAACTCACAGAACTGTGTACAGTCTTGCCCTAAAGGGATTCCATTGACAACTTCCATCGCGGCGCTTAACCGTGATACATCTTTCCAAATGTTCAAGAACTTCTTCGGAAGCGACAATATGGTTTGATTTTAAAGATCCAACACCCGCAGGCTATAGAGCTTGCGGTTTTTTTTGTAATTTTTGTCTGTTTTACGGCTCTCTGGCAAGCGAAGGACATGAACCTGGGGGAAAACGAAAATCATGTCCCTCGCTTGAGAGGCGAAGGGCATGAACCTGGGGGAAAACGAAAATGATGCCCCTCGCTTGGGGAGCGAAGGGCATGAACCTGGGGGAAAACGAAAATGATGTCCCTCGCATGGGAGGCGAAGGACATGAACCTGGGGGAAAACGAAAATGATGCCCCTCGCTTGGGAAGCGAAGGACATGAGCCTGGGGGAAAACGAAAATGATGTCCCTCGCTTGGGAAGCGAAGACAAGAAACCGAGGGCAATCGAAAATGACACCTCTCGTCCAATAGTGAATAGCCAAAAACAGTAGATGAAAATGCATCTATTCCAACTTAATCCAGGAACCAACCCAAAAATCCTTTCTTCTTAAACCATAAAAATATATAATAGTAAGAAAAGAATGAACATTCATTCATTTCATCAAGAGATGAAGAAAAGAACTTATAACAAGTACAGGAGGCGCAAAAATATGAGAATTACATATATTGAAAATATGGAACAGTGGAAAGATCAATTTGACTTTAATATTGACATTAAAGTCAGATTTTCTGAAACGGATATGTTTGGCCATTTAAACAATACAGTTCCATTCACTTATTTTGAAGAAGCAAGGATTGAATTTTTTAAAAGCAAGGGCTTTATGCAGGATTGGGTACGGCCTGATCATGAAACGATTCCAGTTGTAGCCGATCTTCAATGTGATTTTCTGCGGCAAGTATTTTTCGATCAGACAATAAGGGTATTTGTTAATGCGAATAAGGTTGGATCTTCTTCGGTCGACCTTCATTATATGGGAATGGATGAACGTGATAGAGTTTGCTTTACAGGCAGAGGAACGATGGTGCAAATTTCAAAAAAGACAGGAAAGGGAGTACCTTGGACGGAAGAAATGAGATCTAAAATGACAAACCGCATCAGCATGTCCAAAAGTACTTAAGATGACGGCCGGTAACTGAGTGATGGATCGTGGGAAACCCAATGTCTGCAGATAAAAAAATAACCTTGCCTATTTTGTTATTTAAAGCCTCCTCTATGTCACTCTAAACCAATGCTTCACATATGATATCGTGACGACCGACAATACCCATCCCCGCGGTTTAAAGCTGGCGAAGGCAAGGAGGGTTACCATAATTGAAGGACAATGAATTTACACACAAACCGTTGCTTACCAAAAGAGAAAAAGAAGTATTCGAGCTGTTAGTCCAGGACAAAACGACTAAAGAGATCGCTGGTGAACTTTTCATCAGTGAGAAGACAGTTCGGAACCATATTTCCAACGCCATGCAAAAGCTTGGAGTGAAGGGGCGTTCTCAAGCTGTTGTAGAGCTTCTTCGCATGGGGGAACTCAAGCTTTAAAAATTACCGGCTGCCTGAGAGGACAGCCGGTTTTAATTATAAGCGGGTTTTCCTTCATTTTCGCGGCTGGAAAAGTCAGAGAATATTATGGCGAAATCAGCAATAATAAGGGCAATTAGAAATTACCTTGTAAAAGTTACTTGAAAAATGTCGAAAAAAAGGCGACAATGCTATGTATATAGCTATGTACGAAAAGGTATTGATAGGGAGTGGCATGCAATGAACAATAAATCGCCTGATATGGAAATCTTTGCAGATATTGAAAAAGACCTGCGTTACATATCATCAATTATTAAGCAAAAAGGAAGAGAAATATTAAGCCAATATTCAATTACACCTCCACAATTTGTAGCTTTGCAATGGCTTTTTGAGGCTGGGGATATGACGATCGGCGAACTATCCAATAAAATGTTTCTGGCCTGCAGCACTACAACGGACCTTGTGGACAGAATGGAGAAAACGGAATTGGTCGAAAGAGTGAAAGACAGTAAGGACCGCCGCGTGGTAAGGATTCACCTTCTTCAAGAAGGGGAAAGAATCATTGAAGAGGTAATTGAGAAACGCCAGCAGTACTTACAGGAGGTCCTGAAAGATTTCTCGCCGGACGAAATCAAAACACTGAACGCTAATCTATCTAAACTGCATCAAGAAATGAAATGAAAAATGAGGGAGATTTGTGAATCAGCCTATAGGAATAATTGACTCGGGAGTTGGAGGGCTGACGGTGGCTAAAGAGGTCATGCGCCAGCTTCCCAACGAGACGATTTATTATTTAGGAGATACGGCCAGGTGCCCATACGGACCAAGATCGGCAGAAGAGGTCAAGAAGTTCACTTGGGAAATGGCGGCCTGCCTGATGAATTATAATATCAAAATGCTTGTCATAGCATGTAATACAGCGACAGCGGTGGTTTTGGAAGAGCTTCAGGACATGCTCCCTGTACCTGTCATAGGCGTTATTCAGCCGGGTGCCCGTGCGGCCCTGAAACACAGTGAAAATGGCAGAATAGGTGTTTTAGGGACAGTTGGAACGGTGAATAGTAAAGCATATGATAAAGCGATTCATTCCATTAATGATACGATTGAAGTGACATCGCTGGCCTGCCCTAAATTTGTGCCGCTTGTGGAAAGTGCAGAATATGAAAGCAGGTGGGCTGTCGAAATTGTCACTGAAACACTGGCCTCTGTGAAAAATGAACCAATTGACACTTTGATTCTGGGGTGCACCCACTATCCTTTGCTTCAGAAAATCATACAAGATGTTGTGGGGCCAAAAGTAACCGTGATAAATTCTGGTGATGAAACAGCCCGGGAAGTCAGTGCAATCCTTGACTACCAGGGGATGTTAAACAAAAGCAGAAGCAAACCCGAGCATTCTTTTTTTACAACAGGTTCAACAGGAATGTTCTCAAAAATTGCCCAAGACTGGCTGCAATTGAATAACATAGAAACCCAAACCATCCTGCTCGGGAAGTGATTCCTGGTTGGATGGTTTTTTATTTCGGCACTTCACAAACAGTTGTTGGTTGCTGATGACGGCATTGCCCCCCTTTTTAGTCCACTTAATATGAGCTAATAATCCAAATTGTTTCATAGGAAAAAAAGAAGACCAAAAAATTCTATCATTTTTTCGGTCTAAATCTGAAAAGGGCTCGTATACATATAGTACAAACTGTCTGAGGAGGGTTCCCCTATGTCAAAGAAAACAAAGGCTGCAATTGTACTTACTGTGTTAACTTCATCCGTTTACCTGTCTGGGTGCGGATTGCTGGGTGGCGGAGAAAAAGCTAAAATCGATCCGCCAGGAGATGTATCATATTTAGAAGAAGGTGAAAAGGTAGATGTTGCAACTGAAAACAGCGAAGGAGAAGTGACTTCCTCCACATCTACAGAAGAAGAAGCAGCAAGTGTGATGACTGAATTATACTTGATAGATTCAAACGGCTACGTCGTCTCACAAACCCTGGCACTGCCTAATACGGAAAGTATTGCAAAACAATCATTAGAATACCTTGTAAAAGACGGCCCTGTTGAGCAGATGCTGCCAAATGGATTCAGGTCAGTTCTTCCAGCAGGTACACAGGTCAGCGTTAATATTAAGGATGGAACAGCAATTGCTGATTTTTCAAGTGAGTTTCAGAATTATCAGCCGGAAGATGAACTGAAAATCCTTCAGGCGGTTACCTGGACTTTGACTCAATTCGAGTCAGTTGAAAAGGTAGAGCTTCGCGTGAATGGCTATGAGCTGACTGAAATGCCAGTAGGAGGCACTCCTATTGACGAAAAAGGCCTTACCAGAAAAGTCGGCATTAACGTAGATACTTCAGGGATTACTGATTTGACAGACACTCATCCTGTAACCGTCTATTTTGTTTCTCAAAAAGGTGACAATACCTATTATGTGCCGGTTACCAAAAGGGTCAGCAATAAAATCGATAACAAAATTGAGGCAGTTGTACAGCAGCTTGTGGAAGGACCAGGATATCAAAAGAACCTTCTCAGCGATTTTACAGGTGTAGCCCTGCTTGATGAACCGACTGTAAAAGATAAGACAGTAACTCTTAACTTCAATGAAGGGGTCTATGGCAGTTTTGAAGAAAAAATTGTGTCTGAACACTTTATGAATTCACTTGTTCTCTCGCTTACAGAACAGGATGGAATAGAAAGTGTGGCTGTAATGGTCAATGGTGAAGGTGAACTGGTGAATGATAAAGGAGAAACGCTGAGTGAACCGGTAACCCGTCCTGAAAATGTAAATACAATTGGTTTTTAATAAGGTGATTTTTGATATACTATAGGTAATTAAGGTGAGAGGCAGCTTAAACTGCCTCTTCTCTTTTTGTCAGTATGAATGCTGGTGAATGGAGTTTCGGTAACGGCAGGTTGACTATACATATATTGCTAAACGAGGTGGATGAAGTGGGCAAGAAGATTATTATTGCTACTAAGAATAGAGGGAAAGCAAAAGAGTTTGAGCGGATGCTGTCTCCGAAAGGATATGAAGTTCTTACATTATTGGATCTTCCTGATTTTCCGGAGATCGAAGAAACAGGAGAGACCTTTGAAGAGAATGCGGTATTAAAAGCGGAAGAAGCCGCTGCAGCATTGAATGAAATTGTGATTGCTGATGATTCCGGTCTGATTGTAGATGCATTGGACGGAAGGCCGGGGGTGTATTCAGCACGATATGCAGGAGAGGAAAAAAGCGATGAGGCTAATATCGATAAGGTGCTGACTGAACTTAATGGGGTACCTTCCGGACAACGCACAGCCCGATTTTTCTGTGTGCTGGCAATAGCCGGTCCGAACATGAAGACAAAGACATACTCAGGAGCATGTGAAGGCAGAATTCTTGCTGAACGCCAGGGAACAAACGGATTCGGGTATGATCCTATCTTTTATGTTGAAGAAAAGGGCAAAGCAATGGCTGAATTAACATCTGATGAAAAGAGTGCCATCAGCCATAGAGGAAAAGCGTTACGACTATTCGAGGAGAATCTATCAAGTTTGGCTGGTGGCCGTAAATGAAATTAATTATTGTCAGTGACAGCCATGGATCCAAGGCTGAAATAGCGTCTATCTATGAGAAACACCAGGGGATTGCCGATGGATTTATCCATTGCGGGGATTCAGAATTAGAGTCGAGTGATCCGGCGATGTCAGGGTATCTGGCAGTTAGAGGGAATTGTGATATGGACAGTTCGTACCCTGAAGTCCTAACGGAACAGTTTGAAGACATTAAAATTATGGCAACGCATGGACACTTGTTTAACGTGAAGATGTCTTTAATGAACCTGCACTATAAGGCAAGAGAAGCCAGTGCTGATATGGTGTTTTTTGGGCATTCCCACCAGCTTGGAGCAGAAATGATCGATGATGTCCTGTTCGTTAATCCGGGGAGCATTTTGCTGCCGAGAGGGCGCTCAGAACGTACTTATGCGTTTATTGAGGCAATAGGAAAATCAATTACCGTGAAATTTTTGGACCATAATCATAAAGAAGTTGTTGATTTAAGGCGAGAGTTCTTTGTATAATGGGAAGGCGGCGATTCACCGCCTTTCTTTTTTCGAAAGCCTGTAAAAAAGTTTTTGAAAAAAATCAAAAAATGGTTGACTTTTTATTGCTATGCAAATATAATAAATATTGTCGCTAACACGTCCCAGTAGCTCAGCCGGATAGAGCAACGGCCTTCTAAGCCGTCGGTCGGGAGTTCGAATCTCTCCTGGGACGCCACTTATATTACATATTAACTGCGATATTTCAACCTTCTAAACCGTTTAGTGAAACGGTCAGTATAACGGTCACGTAAGAAATTACACCGTTTATTGGCTTATATCATTTAGGTATAGGAGGTTTTTTATTTTGACTAAAAGAACAGGATTGTTTGATGTTGGAATTGATGTTAGAGGGCTATTGAATGATATGAGTGTATCGGACCCAGCTGCTTCAAAACAGAAAACAAAACAGCATAAGGCACCAGAAGATTCTAAGTTGATTTCTGACGCCCTGGACATGATTACAAGGCAAATGAAGGTAAGTGGCAATAGAAGCCGTACTATAAGCGATTATGTGCTTCATGTTAAGCATTTCCAAAGCATAACCAATCTTCGATATGTAGGGGATATCACCGCCGACACTATTTATAAATGGTTGGATAGCATGAATGTTAGTAATCAGACCAAATTAACAAGGTTAAAGTGTCTTAAAGCATTCCTTTCTCGTTGCTTTGATAACGGTTGGATTCAGATAAAGTTTTGGAAGACGATTAATATAAAAGTTGACCAAAAGGTTAAAGAAGGGGCCACAGAGCACGATGTTAAGGTTTTGCTATCTTTACTAGACCTAAGTAGTTTCATCCAGCTAAGGGACGCTGTAGCGGTCCTGGTGATGTACAAGACAGGCGTTAGGATAAATACCTTAACACAACTTGAAGAACGTCATATCGACTTTGATAACAATGTACTAAATCTTGATGGCAGCATCATGAAGAATCATCAACAAATAAAACTGCCTTTTGATGACTTACTGAAACAACTGCTTAGTGTCCTTTTAAAACAAAATGCGATAATTAGAAGGGAATACGGGAAGAGTAACAGCTTGGTATTTATCACGAAATATGGGGATGTAATAGCAACTTCACCGACACACAATAATATCCAGAAGCGATTAAATAAGTATTCCAAAATGTATGGTTTGAAAAACATCAATCCCCACGCTTTAAGAAGAGGGTTTGCAAAATCATTGCTTGATAAAGGCGCAAATGTAGTGGTCATATCAAAGGCGCTTGGACACAGTGACGTATCTGTCACAACTAAGTATCTGCACTTAGATGTCGATGAGGTGGCAAATAACCTACGCGCATACCTGGGGAGCAATGAATAAGTACAATTTAAAGGCGGTACTATAGAAGCATCATAAACAAAAAAGAAAAGCCATCTGGACGGTGAAAAATTGTCAGGTGGCTTTTTTTATTTACGGCGGCAGCTTTTTGATATTAGCTGGACAGTAGTTCTAAAGGATGCTGCTCATATTGAACCCATGCATAATTGATTACTTTGTTTAGGAGAAGGTCAACCTGTACCTGGTCGTATACAATCCAGTTACCAATCTCTTTACCTTTTGAAAGGTCTAGCGGCATCTCAATTGCATTCATGATGGAATTCTTATGTCGAAAGTCTTTCCTTTTGCGAAACCATAATGAGCGTTGAGTATCTACATAGCATAATATGTTATATTCATTCCCGCCCAGCATTACCTTAAAATCAATTCCGCTTTCTATATCATCATAGGAACAGTAGGACACACTGTTAAATACATCTGATTCCTTTACTAACTGGAAAAAGTGAATTTCTCTTGATAGAGAAGGATAGGAGCGGAGCAAGCGGGCAGTAACGGCTGCCTCATCATACCCTTTTAATGCTCTCTCATGAACAAGCTTGTAGAATGCTACAAAGGCACTCTGGGTCGGAAAGCCTCTGTAAGTACAAATATATCCCCATAATGTGTACATCATATTTGGAAACCCATAGGCGAATTCTACTTTATTGTCTCTGTTATTGATAAAAGATGGAGACTCTACCTCTAGTACTTTTTCGATTTCGTGTGAGGAAATAGGCAGTCCCTTTGTTAGATTAATCATATTTTGACACTCTCCTCTTAGCTTATAATCCTTTTAATTGAGGGACTCCTTAAACTTCTCCGTCTAGAGCTCGTACTTCTTCTATGGTTATATCCAGCACTTTCTCCATAAGACGTTCTAGCTCTTCTCTCTCTGCCTGTGTCATGTTTCTTTGTTGGAAAGAAGTGCTACTGGCTATCTTCTTTAATTTCTCTCGTACCGCCTTGCGCTCTTCTCTAGAGGGCATCTGCTTTCTCATCTCCTCCAGAATGCGTTTATGGGCTGCATCTCTGCGTTCCTTTTCGGCAATGTATTCATCTTGGCGGCTGTCAATCTCTTTACGCACATGATTCATATCCAAAGTCTCTAAAAAAGTCTGTCTTGCATAGTTGATGTCAGCGAGAAGATTGTCGTTAGTGATTGTCCGCTTTGCTACTCGATAGTAATCCACCTGTAGGGCAAGGGACATATTCCTCTGGTATAGCATTCTGGCTTCATGTGCATATACATATGCAGGTGCTTTTTCAGCTTTTGGGTTGTACTTGCGGTACAAATTATTCTGCATGCGAAAAAAGTCTTTCCATATCTTACGAGCCTTGGTGTCATATATGATGGCATTTGGTCCCATCTGCCAACCCCATTCAGTTTTCCTTTTTACACGGTGGCTCTTCAAATCCTGTGGACCGCCGTAACGAATGTAGTCCCGCTTTAGGAGATATGCTCTTATCCGTGTACATGTAGTCTTTACTGTCTCTGTATCCACTTTGTGCTTTTTAGCTAATGCCTCATAAATTTCAGTAGAGAAAAGCACCAGGACTCCATAATCAGTATTGAGAATATCTTTGTCTTCAAGCAGAGAGTTAATGTAGTCAACGCCCCATTCTCTGTATTCCATCGATGGTATAAGGGCCATTCTCCAGAACCATGAAGGTATGGTGAATGTGAATGTAGCTTTTTTTCCTATACCAAACACCATTACATCCAGCATTCCTAAACCTTCCAGAAGTTCTTTTTTTCTCTCTGGTTTAAGTTTTTTTGCATAGTTGTGGCTCCATTTAGCGAATGCAAGCAGTTGCTCATAATTCAGTGTTACTTTATCCATTTTAGGTTTCTCCTTAAATTGGTCTTTTGGGTGACTCCTATAAGGTAAAAAAGCAATATATAATAAGAGTCACTAAAGAGACCACAATTTATTTTCAAAGCTCTTTTGTTATCCTCTGCACAACAGGGAATGGAGAGTTCTGGTACCCATTACCTAATTAAAAACAGCTGGATGAGGATATCAAACTATTTTAGAAAAAATTTCACCTATAGAGCCAAAAAGTACCATCAATTTGTGTGGCAAGTAATATCTCTATGAGTGGTTCGGTTGACTTACCATGCCCACCCGTTCCCTCAGAGAGGACAATGAGCCTACGGCTGGAAGGGGAGTGGTTCCTGCCCCTTTATGGGATGAATACCATTGGTGAAGTGCACACGCAGAAGGACAAAAAAGCAATAAGAGAAGCACACCCTATGTCCTTAGTAAACGGGTTGTTCCGCTTCGCTTCACAAAACTTTAGCTAACGCTAAACTTCAAGCCCGTTGACTAATGCCACTTTCACTGCTGTCATAAGAGTGCCGATAACACATACTCAATTAGAAGCTAATGGGACTGTTTATCGGTTTTCTAGTTTAGCAGTGAAAGGGTAGAGGAGGCGGCTGTGAACATTCCTTGCCCATTTAAGACCTTGGGCTTAGCCCAAACCCAGCCTCTCCACTCCTCAATTAGAAGGGAAAACCGTTAACCATTCAGCAAGGACGCAGGCCTTACGGAATATCCATGTGCCAGACGTTGTTGTACGGCGTCATAATAGACGGTTTTTGTCTTTGAATGCTTTTCCTTATGGAGAATTTCAAGCCAGGTTATTCGGTGTTCGTTGGCTTCACGTTGGCTTTGTGGCAGGTCTGGATTCATGTTTTGTTGTTTTAAGCGCTCAATTATCTGCTTATGGTCAGTCATTGTCTTTCATCCTTTCTATATGGGCAGTTAGCCATTATTGCTCTATTTCTCCGACATACTGTTTATCATGGTACATCTCATGATACAGGTAGCTCTCTACCTTTTGACGGTACTTGTAAGGGACTCTCCGCTTGCCTTTTTCAACCTCTGATAGAGTCGATGCACCCATACCGAGAATGGCAGCCAGCTCTATTTGTGTGAAGTTGTCGTGGACTCGCTTTATTTTTAAGCAACGGTGTAATGGTAAGCCGTCGCAATCCACTAAAACATGTTTAATTTCCATTGCTCGCATAAGGCTTTCGCGTTCTTCTGGTGTAATCATATATCATCATCCTTTATATGTTGTTTGTAATTTTGGGGTAGGGAAGCCGCCCCGCGAGAGACGGCTAGAGAGGAACCGAGGAAAAACCTCGACATATACCTTGAACATAATTACATCGAAACCATTTAAGAATTGAAAGTCAATAGATTTCTTCAACTTTCCAGAAAAAAAATTAACGGAATTGAAAGGAGGTGATGCAAACAGGAATTATAAGAAGCTCAATGAATAAGAGAGGGGTGATTAGGAGAAACGAAAGACAGGATGAAAAGTGGATGTTCAGAGTCTAACCTTGAGTGCATAGCGTTCAAGGTCTATTTGTGTGCATAAAAAAAGATGAGCCGCTGGAACGGACTCATCAAAAGAAAATATCAATTATCTATAGTATACAGAAAAACTAATATCAATCAATTGGAGAGGCGTACCTTCGTCTCTCCTTTTTTTATTTCAATTATCAGGAGGAATTATAATGACAACTCAATTCGATAAATTTACTTTTAAAATGCTATTAGCCACTACTATACGTGAAAAGGATGACAGCTATATTGTTAGTGAAATTTTTACCCGCTTCCCTTCTATTCAAGAGCTATTGGAAATTACAGAGGAAGAACTACTGGCAATCAAAGGTGTCGGAAAAGTGAAAGCACAACAAATTATTGCAGCACTAAAGTTAGCTAGACTAAATCCTAGTACAGCAGAAGAAAGATTTGCAATTAGAAGTCCAGAAGATGCATTTACTTACCTGAAAGACATGCAATACCTGCATCGTGAAGAATTTGTATGCTTAGGACTGAACACGAAAAACGAAGTAATGTTCAGACAAACGGTGTTCACTGGTTCGTTAAATGCTAGTATCGTTCACCCAAGAGAAACTTTCCTTCCATTGATAAAGAGATGTTGCGCCAGTGCTATTGTAGCTCATAACCACCCATCGGGGCAGCCAGAACCATCACGTGAAGATATTGAGGTCACTAAGCGGCTGGTAGAAGTGGGGAAAGTGGTCGGAATAGAGGTATTGGACCACGTTATCATTGGTGCCGAAAAATACATTAGCTTAAAAGAAAAAGGCTATCTATAAGCAGTGGTTAGGGGACTACCTGAATGGGTTGTTCCCCTTTTGTATTGTTCATTTAAGTGTACTTTTTAGAACAGTCCATTAAGCACCTTTATACAGTATTTTTCTTGTTCGTTAATGTTCAAAAACACTTTACGTCCATTCATTAAGTTGTATGGGTGTTTACGAACACTTATTAATAAATCAAATGAAGGGGAGAGAAATAGAATGCAAATAAAGAAATTTGGCTATGTACGTGTAAGCAGTAAAGACCAGAATGAAGGTAGACAAATTGAATCCATGAAGGAGCAAGGCATTGAGGAAAGGGATATATTCATTGATAAGCAATCAGGGAAGGATTTTGAGCGTAACGACTACCAACTTATGAAAAGGTCATTACGTGAAGGAGATGTTTTATATATACATTCTCTTGACCGTTTCGGCAGGAACAAAGATGACATTCTGCATGAATGGCAGGAAATCACCAAGAGCATAAAAGCCGATATTGTCGTGCTGGATATGCCGTTACTTGATACGACGAAATATAAAGACAACATGGGGAGCTTCATATCTGACCTTGTGCTACAAATATTGTCATGGATGGCCCAGGAAGAAAGGGAACGCATCCGTAAAAGGCAGCGGGAAGGAATAGATGTTGCTTTAAAGAAGGGTGTTCAATTCGGCAGGCCAAAAGCGGAACCAACAGAAGAATTTTACCAAGCATACGGCAAATGGAAAGCAGGGGAAATAACTGCCACAGCTGCCATTGAGGAGGCAGGAATGAAGCGCACAACATTTTATAAGCTGGTGAAGCAGTTTGAAGCAGAGGAGGAGGGAGCGTGAGGACTTTAAGCCAAATACATTAAGCTTATGAAGAGATTATGCATGATATAGAAGGAGAGCCTTTCAGAAGCTTGAGTCTAGCTAAACTAATGGAAGAAATGGAGATGTATTACAAGGTCCCTGCTTTACGAAATGCAGCCTGGGAGAGCCAGGACAGGACTGTCACAGCATTATACAGAACGATTAGTATGAGCAGAGAACTGTAGTTAAAGCATTTCGCATATTTCTTTGTTTAACACCAGCTTTAACACAAAAAGAAGCCCTCTAACCTTCAAAGCATTGGTATCAAGGGGTAGAGGGCTTCTTTTATTTGAATAGGACCTTATTTACAAAGAGCTTACGTCGACGCCTCTGGGAGGGAGGGGTTATCTTTTAAATAAATATCAATAGCTTAATGAGATTTTCTTTATTGATAGTGTTTTCGCTCCGTCAATCCTAACCTACTATTTAACAATTATATGAATTAATTTACAATGGTATATAAGGACGAAAATCTTCTGAATAGATTTGAGGTATCGTAAATGCTGAAAAATATTAAGTCAAAGCAATTATCAATGTGGTTGCAAAATAACGTGAACGAATCAAAAGATAAAAAATACAGGCATCGCCTTTTAAAAGAAAATAAAGATAAAAGAGTGGATATAATCGAAGAACTAAGAGATATTGTTTCGGAAGCTCATGATGACGCTAGATTGCGCCTTAGAAAAGTAGTAGACACATCTTTGCATCCACTTGAAAATGAAGAAAGCTTTGACCCTGCTCAAGGCTATCCTGAACTTTTTGATTTGACAACCCTTAAAGGTTATTTTGGCGAAGTGTTTGCTGGATTAATTGCAGAGAATTTTTCCCCTTTTGGAGAAGACTGGAGAGTACCTGTCTTTTCATTTAGATACCATGAAATTGCATTTGACCAATTGGAAATGTATAGGCTTACTGGAGAAAAACTTAATACCATTCCTGGAAGAACAGGAGACGACTGTTTAGCATTTGTAATGGATAAATCACATAAGATAAGTAAAGTCCTTTTTTGTGAAGCTAAATGTACAGCAAATCATAAAGCGAGTATGATTTCGGATGCACATATTAAAATTAGTAGTATGAATCTTATTCCTGTGGAAGTGAGAAGATTGATTGATACATTAAAAGATTACGAGGACAGTGAGTCACGGAAATGGGTTAAATCACTTCGTGAACTATATATTAAAGGGACGCAAAATGAAAGATATGACTTAGTTAGTTATGTATGTGGAAAGTCCCCAGTAAGGTCTAAAACAAGGAAGAGCTGGATTCCGTCAAATATGCCTCACCCATCATATGAAGGAAAACGGAAGTTAGAAGCCGTGGAAGTTCATTTAAATGATGTGGAGGATTTAATTAGAGAAGTATATAGGAAGGTAGATTAATTTAATGGCAGAGCATGATGAAGTAAGGGACTTATATAAGGAACTTAAACAACAAATTCACAAGAGTATTTTGCCCCCTTCAGTTGCGAAACTGTATAGTCAATTTACTAGGCTTAATATGAAGCAACCAGGTTTGAAGGGTTGGGAAAATGAAGAAGAATTTTCTCATCGCTTAAATGATGCTGTTACATTAGTTGATGCAGGATTATTTGAAAAAGACTTTAATGGCGAAGAGTGGAGAGACCTTTTAAAAAGGGCTGGAGAAATACTAGAGTGGTTATCCCATCCTGAATTAAATACAAATCAGTTGCCACTAAAGTTACTGGCAGCATCAGCTTATCAATTAGCGGGATTCCCAGCTCTTGCTATGGGATTATTGAAAACCCGTGCGGTTGAGCAAAATGAATCGCTTTTACTTGAAGCTTTGCTAAAGGCTGATTTCCAAGGGTTGATTGAATTGATAGTAAAATATTGGGAATCTGAAAAAGAAGCAATAAACCAAGAAGACGACTATTCTCTCTCAATTCAACACTGGATAATTAATGAAACGGTAAAAACTCTAGGAATTATTGCATCCTACATGCGGTGGGGAGAAGAAGACCGTGTTGAAAAAGCCAAAAAGAAATTTTTAGCGATTACAGATGTGATTATTGATGGAAAAGACCCATACTCATGGTTACTAGCTAAGTTATGCAGTGAGGTTATTTTAGAGTTTAGTGAAACATCTTTAAGGCGCCATGTTGGAGAACTTTCTCTTGGTATTCCAATATCTGGTCAGAGAGCTTTTCAAAGATATTTGCGAAATAACTATCTTGAAGGAAAAACATTAGCATGGAATTCACAAATAAAAGGTATAGAACGTTTAAAGCAAGATGAATCTTTTGCGTTATGTACGCCAACAGGTTCAGGTAAAACAACTATCGCCGAATTAGCAATTATAAAAAGTTTGTTCATTTCTGAAGAGAAAAAGGATGAATTTTCAAGTGCAATAAATATTAGGTCTAATGCTGCTCCTATTGTGATGTATCTAGTACCATCAAGGGCACTTGCCACAGAGGTAGAAAACAAATTGTCTAAAGTACTGCAAAACCTAAGCGATAGCTCAATTATTGTTAGTGGCTTGTATGGTGGTATAGATTGGGGACCAACAGACGCCTGGATTACATCTGATAAACCAACTGTTCTTATATGTACATATGAAAAGGGAGAAGCGTTATTACGGTTTCTTGGTCCTTTATTTTTAAGTAGAGTCGAATTAGTTGTGATAGACGAGGCTCATTCTGTGCAGTTTGATGGAAACTACGATACATTAATTACTTCTGACAACCGAGGGTTACGCTTAGAAATGCTTGCTAATCGATTAATTTACAATATGGAAAACAAAAAGGTTATTGCATTGTCAGCGGTGGCTGATGGAGGAATTCAGGCATTATCTAACTGGATTTCAGGAGAATTAGAAACACAACCAGAAGTTACGCAGTATAAAAGTACCAGGCAATTAATCGGTCGTCTAGAATGGCAACCCACAGGTAATTTTGAATTTAGATACGACATTCTTAACGGTTGCCACCTAAAATTCGCTGAAGACGGCGGCAAAAATGATGTTCCATATATTAAAAACCCGTTTGATGCTTTTCCAAAGAATTTTAGTGATTTAAAAAAGAAGTATGCTAATCAGACAGTCGGTAAACGACAGCGTCCATACTTGTTCTGGGCGGCCATTCAAATGGTGAAACCTGATAAACAAGGTCTCCAACATACTGTATTAATTTCAATTACCCAGCACATAAGTGGGTATGCTGAAGACTTTGTGGACTTTTTTGAAAATATAATGAACGATGTTGAATTACCCCAATTTTTCACCCCGCCACAAGAACAGAAAAAAGCTATTTTGTGGGAAAGATGTCTCAGGTCTTGTGAAGATTATTTTGGAGTTGACTCGTTTGAGTATAAGCTTTTAAAGAGAGGTATTGTAGTCCATCATGGCAGCATGCCTGGTTTAATGTCTAGGCTTCTAATCGAAGTTATAAATGAACGTATAGTAAAGCTAGCATTAGCAACATCTACATTATCTGAAGGGGTTAATTTGCCTTTTGAAACTGTAATTATACCTACTATTATAAGAAGTGGAAAACCAATAGGGTTATCTGAATTTAAAAATCTTATAGGAAGAGCTGGGAGGCCTGGAGTAGGTACGGAAGGAAAAAGTTTAGTCATGCTGGAGAAGTTAGGTGGAGATTACAGTGCGGAAAATGCCCGTAATAATTATAACGGTATTATAAATGAAATAACAAAACAAAATGAAATATCTAACGCTGAAGAAAGTGAGAGTCCGCTTGCTGAATTAATCAGATATCTTGTGAAAAAGTGGGCGGAATTAACTGGTTCAAATTCAGTAGAAGAGTTTTACAAATGGATAGAAGAAGTAAGTCCTTTGAATATGGATTCTTCTGATATAGAAAAGGAAGAAGTGGTTATGTCATTAGATTCCTTAGACAGCATTTTACTTCCTTCAATTGTAGAATTCGAACAAATGGAGTTTGAAGAAGGCGATATTGTTAATAGGTTGAAAATTGAGGAACACCTCAAGAGTTTATGGGAGAAAACGTATGCTTATTACACTAATTCAGATATTGGTGTAATGAAAGAAGTTTTCTCTATTAGGGGCGGAACAATCTTTGAAAATATCTATCCAGATAAAGATTTAAGAAGACGTTTTTACCGTACTAGTTTATCTCCTGTGAATGCTAATCAATTGATACAAGAATATATGGAAATTAATGAGCACTTAAAGGTGGGTGCTGATTATGCTAAATGGACTAAAGAGGAGAAAATTTCCTATATTTCTAAAGCGATAGAGGTTATTACGAGTCTAAATAAGTTCAAAATTCAAGATGGCGTCGGAAAAGTGAAGTCTACTGATATCCTTCATTGGTGGTTGAGTCCCAGTACAGCAAGTAAAAAGCCTAATAGTAAGCAGAAGTCAAAATGGATAAAATATATAAAAAGAAATTTTGAATATATATTTAATTGGGGACTAGGAAGTGTTATTTCTTTATCACTAGATGATGCCCATGGAAGTGAGCTAAAAGAAACTAAAATTGAGGAATGGCCTGAGACAGGGCTACCTTGGATTGTATTTTGGTTAAAAGAATTAATAGTCTGGGGAACATTGGACCCAGTAGCAGCATATTTATTAGCTCATGGAATAGACTCCACACGTTCAGATGCTGAAGAAAGAGCGAGTGAATATTATGAAAATAATTCAGACTTCGAGTCTAATGATGATATTTTAAATGCCTCCAAAATTAGGGCATGGGGAGAAGTCCATTCTCATAATAAAAAGAAGAATCATTTAGGTTTAGAAACTAAAATAAATGCTGCTTTATCTGCGGACTTTAAAGGAACGAAGGTAAAAAAGTGGAGAGTACTACCTGTTCTTTCTAAAATGAATATAATTTGGATTGACCCAGCTGGCTATGAATTAGCAACATCATTAATTCCTGAAGGATGGAGCGAAAATTATATTAAGAAATATGATTTTGTATTGGATACCAGGGAAGCTGTCATAGTTATTTCACCATATATTTAATTCTGGATAAGTTGTTTATGTACACAATTCACATTGAATTTTAATAGCCAAATTACTGTGAATGTGGTGGTTGGATGCGAAGTGGGCGATTACTGTGTAACTACCTAGCTAAACAGCCCCCTTTAACCCCCATGCTTTCACCGCATTCATAGCTTTTTACTACTAATCGTGGCGGAATTGAGAGAAGCGAACGGCTAAAATCCTGTTTTAGTACTAAACTGATAATATTGAATTAATATGCGTGCTCAATTATAATAGGATGAAAGTCAATCGGTCAAAGTTCGAAAAGTGACCGTTATACTAAAGGAATGAAAAACGCAGCAAGTCCCAGTAGCTCAGCAGGATAGAGCAACGGCCTTCTAAGCCGTCGGTCGGGAGTTCGAATCTCTCCTGGGACGCCACTTATATTACATAAACCGGCTTTAAGGCCGATTCACAGAAGCCTTCTGAATCACTTGATGATTTAGAGGGCTTCTTTTTTGTGTTTTACCACCCAGGCACATTGATTGTTATCTTAAATATGCAGGGTACCTTCTAGGTGTTTTCCATGAAAGTCAACCCCATTCTTTTGTCTAATTGGAATAGTTTTGCTAAACTGAAACCATAAAATTGAGTAGGGCGGTTACGCTGATGAATAAAGGAAGAAAAGGTAATAAAATTGTTTACTTCCCCCAGTTAAAGGAGAGGCTTTTTGAAAAAGGGATCGATGCCCTCCAGAACAGCAATCTGGAGGAGGCTGTCAATCTGATTGAGCAGGCATACGAGATGGACCCGGCAGACGGTGAAATCGGTGCAGCGCTTGTCGTCTCCCTTTATGAGAGCAAACGTTATCAGAAGGCGAAAGACCTTTGCAAGGAACTGCTGCATGAGGGGCAGGGGGATTATTTTAAAATTGTCGAATTGTATTTGATGATTTTGATACAGCTGAATGAACATAAAGAAGTGGTGGGAACCATTAGTGCATTATTTGATGAAAAGGAAGTGCCTGTTGATAAAGAAGAGCATTTCAGTAAATTGCTTTCTTTCAGTACCAAGGTCCTGCAGGGAAAAGAGCCTCCCTCTTCGCTCGAGCCTGTCCAACCCGTTGAATCCACGAAAATTCTGGAAGAAAAGGATTTGCAGGAGCAAACATTCATTTTGGCTGAGCTGGTGAATCGAAATATCCGGCCTTACATTCCGGAACTTCTAAATGCATTGGAATCAGAAGAGACTCACCCGTTTATCCAGACCATGATTGTCAATGTAATGAGGGAACATGGATTCAATGAAGAGGTAGAGGTAAATAAGTTTGGAAAAAAGACTTCCTGTATCCCGGGCGAATTGGAAGACGTTTTTCAAACTGACTTTTACCTGGGAGTACTCCAGCAAATTGAAGACCTGATGGCACAGAGAAATCCTTCTCTTCAGCAGCAAGTGACAGACTCTTTCAGCAGGCACAGCTTTTTGCTTTATCCATCCCGAATGGATTGGTCTTATGAGCTTGTGGCATTGGCTTATCTGGAATACGGGCTTAATCTTTATGGAGAAGGCTTATCCTCAATAGGCCTGGAGGAGAGAAAGGAACAAAATTGTGAAGAACTGGAATCTATCCTCTCATTTATTTCTGAACTGGAGACTGTGACATCTCCTGTGATTTAAAGCAGGAGTAACCAGAATTTAAGGCTTGGAGTTGAAAGAAGGATTTCATATGTTATAATATAATGGTTGCAATGTGAAGATTTTTCATATTCGAGAGATAGTGTTCTGTTACATAGGCAAACCTATCTAAATATTTATTTTGTACTAACTATAATCATTTATAGATTGTTGGAGGGAAAAGTATGTCTGCTAAATGGGAAAAAAAAGAAGGGAACCAAGGAGTTCTTACAATTGAAGTCGATGCAGATACAGTGAACACTGGTCTAGACGCTGCATTCAAAAAAGTAGTAAAGCAAGTTAACGTACCTGGATTCCGTAAAGGGAAAATGCCTCGCGGAATGTTCGAAAAACGTTTTGGTGTTGAATCTCTTTACCAAGATGCTTTGGATGTTATCCTGCCGGAAGCTTATGCTAAAGCTGTAGAAGAAACAGGAATTCAGCCTGTTGATCGTCCTGACATTGACATCGACCAAATGGAAAAGGGCCAAAAACTTATTTTCACTGCGACTGTCACTGTAAAGCCAGAAGTAAAACTTGGTGACTACAAAGGACTTGAAGTAGAGAAAATGGATACAGAAGTTACTTCTGAAGATGTAGAGAACGAATTGAAATCTCTTCAAGAAAAGCAAGCTGAACTTGCTGTTAAAGAAGAAGGAACAGCTGAAAATGGCGATACTGTCGTAATCGATTTCGAAGGATTCGTTGATGGTGAAGCTTTTGAAGGCGGTAAAGCGGAGAACTATTCTCTTGAATTAGGTACAGGTTCTTTCATTCCTGGTTTTGAAGAGCAATTAGTTGGCGTTGAAGCTGGAACAGAGAAGGATGTTGAAGTAACATTCCCTGAGGAATACCATGCAGCTGAGCTTGCTGGCAAGCCTGCAGTATTCAAAACAAAAGTTCACGAAATCAAAGCTAAGGAACTTCCTGAACTTGATGATGAATTTGCGAAAGATGCAGATGAGGAAGTTGAATCTCTTGATCAATTAAGAGAGAAAATCCAAAAGCGCCTTGAAGAATCAAAGAAAAATGAAGCTGAACAAACAGTTCGTGACACACTAGTGGAAAAAGCTTCAGAAAATGCTGAGATGGAAATTCCTGATGCAATGGTTGACACTGAAGTTGACCGCATGATGCAGGAGTTTGAACAGCGCCTTCAAATGCAAGGTATGAACCTTGAGCTTTACTTCCAATTCTCTGGTCAAAAAGAAGAGGATCTTCGCGGTCAAATGAAAGAAGATGCAGCGAAGCGTGTACGCACTAACTTAACTCTTGAGGCAATTGCTGAAGCAGAAAACCTTGAAGTTTCTGACGAAGAAGCTGAAGAGGAAGTTGCTAAGCTTGCTGAGCAGTACAATATGGCTGCAGAAAACATCAAGCAGGCTCTTGGCGGTCTTGATAACCTGAAAACAGATCTTAAAATCCGTAAAGCAGTAGAAATTCTTGTGGATAACAGCAAGACTGTTGCATAATAATAACTATAGAAACAAGGCGCGAGTGAAATCGTGCCTTGTTTTATAAAACAAAGGATTTTTCCGCTCTTCTTGTGCCTTGTGCTGCATAACCCTCAAGGGAAAGAAACATAAATCTTATTACAATCTCTTTACATAATTAGAAATAAGGGAATAGGAAAGACGGTTTTTGGATAAAGCTTAATAAGCGGGCAGAAAGTTGGTCAAATCTTTAAATTTCCTTTCCGGACATATAGTATGATAAAATGCAATACATAAACTTAAGAAATTTCGAAACGACATAGCTTTTTATAAGGGGTGAATTTCATTGTTTAAATTTAACGATGAAAAAGGACAATTGAAATGTTCTTTTTGTGGTAAGACACAAGATCAGGTCCGAAAGCTTGTAGCGGGACCAGGTGTTTATATATGTGACGAGTGTATCGAGCTTTGCACCGAAATCGTGGAAGAAGAGCTGGGAACTGAAGAAGAAGTAGAATTCAAAGACGTTCCAAAGCCTAAAGAGATCAGGGAAATCCTTGATGAGTATGTCATAGGACAGAATCAGGCAAAGAAATCCCTTGCGGTTGCGGTTTACAATCATTACAAGCGAATCAATTCCAACAGCAAAGTGGATGATGTTGAACTATCAAAAAGTAATATCGCTATGATCGGGCCGACAGGAAGCGGTAAAACCCTTCTTGCCCAGACATTAGCAAGAATACTCAATGTGCCGTTTGCAATTGCGGATGCAACATCACTTACTGAAGCAGGATATGTTGGTGAAGATGTAGAAAACATCCTTCTTAAACTGATCCAGGCTGCTGATTATGATGTTGAGAAAGCGGAACGCGGAATCATCTATATTGATGAAATCGATAAGGTTGCAAGAAAATCGGAAAACCCTTCGATTACGAGAGATGTTTCTGGTGAGGGTGTACAGCAGGCGTTGCTTAAGATTCTTGAAGGTACAGTTGCAAGTGTTCCTCCACAAGGCGGAAGAAAGCATCCGCATCAGGAATTCATTCAAATCGACACTTCTAACATCCTGTTCATTTGCGGCGGAGCATTTGACGGTGTGGAACAAATTATCAAGAGACGTTTAGGCCAGAAGGTAATCGGTTTTGGTTCAGACCCGAAAACAGTCAATGTTGATAACGATAAATCATTATTAACGAAGGTTGTTCCGGAAGATTTGCTGAAATTCGGTCTGATTCCTGAATTCATCGGGCGTCTTCCGGTAATTTCCAGCCTTGCGCCTCTTGATGAGGATGCTCTTGTTGAAATCCTGACAAAGCCAAAGAATGCACTTGTAAAACAATACCAGAAGATGCTTGAGCTTGATCAGGTCGAATTGGAATTTGAGGAAGATGCACTTAGAGAAATCGCAAACAAAGCGATTGAACGCAAAACAGGTGCCCGCGGCCTTCGTTCCATCATTGAAAGCATTATGCTTGAGGTAATGTTTGATCTTCCTTCAAGAGAAGACATAAAAAAATGTATCATTACTCAAGGTACGATCACGGATAACGAATCACCTAAACTTCTATTGGAAGATGGTACAGTTATCGAAGGAAATGACGAAGAAAAAACTTCAGCATAATAATCAGTCCCCCTGGAAGGATATCCAGGGGGCTTTTATATGTGCTAAGCAATAGAACTCCTGCCTGTAAATGATCGAACGAATATTACATGAAATGATAATAGTAATCAGGTGGGGAAATTCAATACTTTGATGTCTTCTCTGAATAATGTTTGTTCTTTAATTATTTTTATTTTAAATACTGATCGATTAGAGTCGCACGCCTGGAGAGGAAATCAATCTACACACTAAATTCCAATTCACTGCATATCGTTCATCCCTTCCCAGAAAAACTTGTTTATTCCTCCAGGCTCGAGGAGATACTACTCTATAACAACAAGTAATTACTGGAGGGAAAGACATGAGTTGGACAGGAATTGCACTGATCATCCAACTGTTTTTTGGGGTGATTATCGGTTTATATTTTTGGAACTTGTTAAAGAATCAAAGAACACAGAAGGTCTCTATTGACCGTGAATCAAAAAAAGAAATGGATCAGCTGAGAAAAATGCGTTCGATCTCTTTATCAGAACCGCTTGCGGAAAAAGTACGGCCGCAAAGCTTCACTGATATCGTAGGCCAGGAGGATGGAATAAAAGCATTGAAAGCAGCTCTTTGCGGTCCAAACCCGCAGCATGTCATCATATATGGGCCGCCTGGAGTAGGGAAAACAGCGGCTGCAAGGCTGGTCCTTCAAGAAGCTAAAGAGCAGCTGCAGTCTCCTTTCAAACGTTCTTCCGTTTTTGTTGAACTGGACGCCACTACCGCAAGATTCGATGAGCGGGGTATTGCTGATCCCCTGATTGGTTCGGTACATGATCCGATTTACCAGGGAGCGGGTGCAATGGGGCAAGCAGGCATTCCCCAGCCAAAACAGGGAGCAGTTACAAATGCCCATGGCGGCGTCTTATTTATTGATGAAATCGGCGAATTGCATCCTATACAAATGAATAAATTGCTGAAAGTGCTTGAGGATCGAAAAGTCTTCTTGGAAAGTGCCTATTATAGTGAAGAGAATACACAAATACCTACCCATATCCACGATATATTCAAGAATGGCCTCCCGGCTGATTTCCGACTGATTGGAGCCACCACAAGAACACCTAGTGAAATTCCTCCTGCTATCCGTTCGAGGTGTATGGAAGTGTTTTTCAGGGAATTAGATAAGGAAGAAGTTATAAAAGTTGCTCAGAATGCATCGGAAAAAGTGAACATTTCCATCAGTAAAGATGGGGTGGAACTCCTGGCTTCCTATGCCAGAAATGGACGGGAAGCGGTCAATATGGTCCAAATTGTCGCAGGTCTAGCCATTACAGAAAATAGACAAAACATTAATGACAGAGACATTGAGTGGATGATCCAATCCAGTCAGCTTTCCCCTAGAATGGATCGGAAAATCGGCGGTAAATCAGCGATCGGCCTTGTTAACGGCCTGGCGGTTACAGGCCCGAACACCGGTTCATTGCTCGAAATCGAGGTAACGGTCATACCGGCTAAGGAAAATGGAAGCATCAATATAACAGGAATTGTTGAGGAAGAAAGTATCGGAGATAAAGGCAAGTCAGTCAGAAGAAAAAGTATGGCGAAGGGATCAATCGAAAATGTCCTTACCGTTCTGAGATCCATGGGAGTGCCTGCCGACCAGTATGATATTCATGTCAATTTTCCGGGGGGGATTCCTGTAGACGGACCTTCTGCAGGAATTGCAATGGCAACAGGTATCTATTCATCAATATATAGAATACCGGTTAAATCAGACATTGCCCTGACTGGGGAAATCAGCATTCATGGTTTTGTTAAACCTGTTGGAGGCGTGTATCCAAAAGTAAAAGCGGCAAAATTGTCTGGAGCATCTGCAGCTGTCATTCCTGCTGAGAATATGGGAGCGCTGCTGCAGGAGATTGAGGGAATAGATGTCTATCCGGTCAAGCACTTGCAGGAAGTTTTCAATTTAGCTCTTGATAAAGACAAAGCTGAAGAGGAAAAAACATATACTGAAGAGGCAAACAAGAAAAGTGTATAAATATCAATAGGATAGCCTGTTCTTCAGACACAGCACAAGCAAAATTCATGAAGGTTTTGCGGATTATCGTTACAATTGAGAGGGAGGGATTCTTCAGTCCTCCCTCTCATCTGATGAGAGAACTTATTGTGTAATTTGGACTGAATCTTTCCAAAATGGACACCTATATACAAATAAGATAGAATTGTACAAAGACTAGTGAGATGCAAAAGGGCAAGAATATTTGGAGGTGTATTTATGGCAAAACAAAAAGAAATAACGCTCCCCCTCCTTCCATTAAGAGGTCTGCTTGTTTATCCAACAATGGTCCTTCATTTAGATGTGGGGCGTGACCGCTCCGTCCAGGCACTTGAAAAAGCCATGGTGGACGACCAATATATTTTCCTGACTACACAAAAAGATATGAATATAGATGAGCCAGGTGTAGATGACTTCTATGAAATGGGAACATTGACGAAGGTGAAACAAATGCTTAAGCTGCCTAATGGGACAATCAGGGTCCTGGTAGAGGGTATTCAAAGAGCGGAGATAAGCAGCTTCACAAATGAGGAGAATTTTTATGAAGTAAATATCTTCACCCATGAAGATACGGAAGAAAAAGAATCTGAAACAGAAGCACTCATGAGAACATTGTTAAATTATTTCGAGCAATACATAAAGCTTTCGAAGAAGGTATCTGCTGAAACCTATTCAACTGTTTCAGACATTGATGAACCCGGAAGGCTTGCTGATATTGTTGCTTCCCATCTTCCATTAAAAATGAAAGAGAAACAAAAAGTTCTTGAAACACTGGATATTAAAGAAAGATTGCAGCTTGTCATACAGACAATCAATAACGAGAAAGAAGTCCTGAATCTTGAGAAGAAAATCGGCCAGCGCGTAAAACGATCAATGGAACGCACCCAAAAAGAATATTATCTGAGAGAGCAAATGAAGGCGATTCAGAAAGAACTGGGTGATAAAGAGGGTAAAACCGGCGAAATTGAAGAGCTGACACAAAGAATTGCTGAAGCAGAAATGCCTGAATCAGTTGAAAAGACAGTTCTTAAAGAACTTGGCAGATATGAAAAAGTTCCATCCAGTTCTGCTGAAAGCTCTGTTATCAGGAATTACATTGAATGGCTGGTTTCTCTCCCTTGGTCTGCACAGACGGAGGACGATCTTGATATCATCAAGGCGGAAGAAATTCTTAACAGGGAACACTTCGGGCTGGAAAAGGTAAAAGAACGTGTGCTTGAATATCTGGCTGTTCAAAAGCTGACACAGTCACTAAAAGGACCGATCCTTTGTCTTGCAGGTCCTCCCGGAGTCGGTAAAACAAGCCTTGCCAAATCGGTTGCGGAATCACTTGGAAGGCACTTTGTCAGAATTTCGCTTGGCGGAGTTCGCGACGAATCTGAAATTCGCGGCCATCGACGCACCTATGTAGGGGCAATGCCGGGAAGGATTATTCAAGGCATGAAAAAAGCGGGAACGATCAACCCGGTCTTCCTGCTGGATGAAATCGACAAAATGTCCAGTGACTTTAGAGGAGATCCTTCTTCAGCAATGCTTGAAGTCTTGGATCCGGAGCAAAACTCCAATTTCAGCGATCATTATATTGAAGAAACCTATGATTTATCAAAGGTCATGTTCCTTGCCACAGCAAACGACCTTTCTACCATTCCGGGACCATTGAGAGACCGTATGGAAATCATTACGATCGCCGGTTATACAGAACTTGAAAAGATCAATATTGCCAAAGACCACTTGCTGCCAAAGCAAATAAAGGAAAACGGCTTAACGAAAGGCCAGCTTCAAGTAAGAGATGAAGCTTTGCAGGCCGTAGTCCGTTATTACACAAGAGAAGCCGGGGTCAGGGGCTTGGAACGCCAGCTTGCCACTCTTTGCAGAAAAACAGCTAAGGTGATTGTCTCTGGAGAAAGAAAAAAAGTCGTTATTACAGAGAAAAACATCGAGGATTTCCTTGGCAAGAAAAATTTCCGTTACGGCCAGGCAGAGACTGAAAACCAGGTCGGGGTGGCAACTGGGCTTGCTTACACTTCAGTCGGGGGAGATACCCTGCAAATCGAGGTTTCTCTATCACCGGGTAAAGGAAAGCTCGTGCTGACAGGAAAGCTTGGAGATGTCATGAAAGAATCAGCACAAGCTGCTTTCAGTTACGTGAGATCAAAAGCAATGGAATTAGACCTGGAAGAGAATTTTTATGAAAAATATGATATTCACATCCATGTTCCAGAAGGCGCCGTTCCTAAAGATGGGCCATCAGCAGGTATCACGATTGCCACAGCACTTGTATCGGCACTCACTGGACGCGAAATCAAAAGAGAAGTCGGCATGACAGGAGAAATTACCTTGCGTGGAAGGGTTCTGCCAATCGGCGGTTTGAAAGAAAAGTCGCTTAGTGCCCATCGTGCAGGACTTCGGACAATCATCCTGCCAAAGGACAATGAAAAGGATATTGACGATATCCCTGAAAGTGTCAGGAAGGATCTGAAGTTTGTCCTTGTATCACATATAGAAGAAGTATTAGAAACAGCTTTAGTAGGTGAGAGAAGTGAAAGTAAATAATGTAGAGCTTGTCATCAGTGCCGTAAGACCAGAGCAGTATCCAGGAGATTTCCTGCCGGAATTTGCGCTGGCTGGACGCTCTAACGTCGGGAAATCTTCCTTTATCAACAGGATGATCGGACGGAAAAGCATGGCGAGAATTTCATCCAAACCAGGGAAAACACAGACATTGAACTTTTATAAAATCGAAGAAAGTTTATATTTTGTCGATGTGCCCGGTTATGGGTTCGCAAAGGTATCCAAAAGTGAACGTGAAGCATGGGGCAGAATGATCGAAACGTATATCACATCAAGGGAACAGCTTAAGGCAGTTATCCAGATAGTTGATTTGCGCCATCCCCCTACCAATGATGATATTATGATGTATGATTTCCTGAAACATCACGGCCTTCCATGTGTCATCATTGCCACAAAGGCCGATAAGATTCCTAAAGGCAAATGGCAAAAGCATTTGAAGGTAACAAAAGAGACATTAGAGCTTGAAGAGGGAGACGATATCATTCTCTTTTCTTCAGAAATAGGCTTAGGCAAGGACCAGGTCTGGTCTGCTCTTAATGCAAGGAGATAATAATAAGTTGATCATGAGGCAGATTCCTACGGGAGTCTGTCTTTTTTGTTTTTTCTTTGGTTTGAAAACAGTCGAGGAGGTTGGGGGTTCGGACAGAACTCGAGGAGAATGGTGAGTTGCAGTCCGAATGAGAGGGGGATTCGGACAGAACTCGAGGAGAATGGTGAGTTGCAGTCCGAATGAGGGGGTGATTCGGACAGAACTCGAGGAGAATGGTGAGTTGCAGTCCGAATGAGGGGGGGATTCGGACAGAACTCGAGGAGAATGGTGAGTTGCAGTCCGAATGAGGGGGGGATTCGGACAGAACTCGAGGAGAATGGTGAGTTGCAGTCCGAATGAGAGGGTGACTCGGACAGAACTCGAGGAGAATGGTGAGTTGCAGTCCGAATGAGAGGGTGATTCGGACAGAACTCGAGGAGAATGGTGAGTTGCAGTCCGAATGAGGGGGTGATTCGGACAGAACTCGAGGAGAATGGTGAGTTGCAGTCCGAATGAGGGGGTGATTCGGACAGAACTCGAGGAGAATGGTGAGTTGCAGTCCGAATGAGGGGGTGATTCGGACAGAACTCGAGGAGAATGGTGAGTTGCAGTCCGAATGAGGGGATGGTTCGGACAGAAATCAAGGAGAATGGTGAGTTAGAGTCAGAATAAGGTGGCATTCGATATGGCTGATAAATAAGTAGCGCCTCGTTGGCCGAAAAAGCGAAGACCAACTTCTTTTCGGAATACTGCCTGCGGGCTTAAAGGGGCGGTGAACGCTTTTATTGCATAATTGCATTTTTTATTTCATAAAAGTAATTGATGTTTAAATTTTGTTACAAGGGGAAAGGAAAAGTAAGGATATTAAGGCATGTCAGTGGATTTAAAAGGATTTGACGGCTTATTTATTGTGGACCCTATTTTTGCCAATATTTAAATGAATCTCAATTAATTTGAATTTTGAGAATTATCCATTGATTTGCTAACATAATAAATAGGTCAAAAAAGTTTCGAGGGGGAATTAGTAGAAAATGAGAAAATTATTCAGTTTTGCAGCGTTGTCACTCTCGGCAGCATTAATTACAGGGTGCGGTTCGAGTGAAACAGGATCCGGCAGTGCATCTGACAGCGGATTTGATTTAGTGGATGAAGGGAAATTTACATATGCAGCTTCAGGAGAATTCAAACCCTTCAGTGTAACCAGCGGAGACGGAACAATGACAGGCTTTGACATTGAAGTCGCTGAGGCGGTTGCAGAAGAACTTGGTCTTGAACCTGAACAAAAGAAATTTAAATTTGCGGGGATTGTAGAAGGTGTGCAGGCAGGCCGCTTCGATGCCGCTGTAGCCAGCCATACAATCACGGATGAAAGAGCGGAAATGGTCGACTTCTCTACTCCGTACTACTATTCAGGACCTCAGATTTTCGTGCGTCCGGACAGTGGAGTAGAAACACTGGCAGATCTGGAAGGCATGGAAATTGCTGTCTCTAAAGGATCGACTTATTCAGACACTGCAAGTGAAGTGACAGATCAAATCAAGACATATGACAGTGATGTTGTAGCACTTGAAGCTTTGAGCAAAGGTAAGCATGATGCTGTCATCACCGACTTTATCACTGGTAAGGAAGCTATCGGTGCAGGTCTTGAAATCGATGCAAGAGAATTGATTGGCCGAAGCGAGCAGGCTATCGCTGTTGCTCAAGACAACGATGAATTGCTGGAAGCCATTAATGAAGCATTAGAAACACTTAGAGAGAATGGAACATTAGAAGAGATCAGTCAAGAATACTTTGGAGAAGACATTACAACTGACCCTGAGGGAGAATAAACATCATCAACATTAGGGCGGATGTGTTGAATTTCAGCGCATTCGCTTTTTCTATCCAATTTTTGAAACCACAGGCGAAGTTGCAGAATGGATGTTCGCTTTAAGCAAAAATCCACCCAAAAATATATCAATGAAATGATTAGCAAATACTTCAGAAGCAGGAGGGAATAAGGTGAACTTTTTTGAAACATTTATAGATACCTCAGATGTTTTTCTTAAAGGGATGCTGCTTACATTTGAGCTGACTGTGGTATCGGTTTTTATAGCTATATTTATAGGACTATTCTTTGCCTTTTTAAAAATATCGAAAATAAAAGTTTTAGAGTTAATAGCTGATCTTTATATTTTCGTAGTGCGGGGAACTCCGCTTATCGTACAGATCTTCATCTTCTACTTTGGCCTGACGGCATTGCAAATCTCCGGTTTCTGGTCTGTTGTGCTGGGACTTGCTTTTCACAACGGTGCATACATAGCCGAGATATTCCGGGGTACCATCCAGTCAATCGATAAAGGCCAGATGGAAGCTGGGCGTTCACTGGGAATGTCTACAGGATTGACAATGAGAAGAATTATACTTCCACAGGCCTTCAGGAGGGCTCTTCCCCCGCTTGGCAACCAGTTCATTATCGCCTTGAAGGATTCCTCTCTGGCATCTTTCATCGGAATGTATGAACTATTCAGTGTAGCGACAACTCTGGGATCTAATAATTTCGATTATATGACATATCTGTTGATTGTTGCTGTTTACTACCTCGTATTGGTATTGTTCTTCTCTGTGATTGTTAATTTTGTTGAGAAGCGCATGTCTTTAAGCGATTAATTGAACTGTACTTCCAAAATAGATGGAGGGATATAAATTGAGTCAGGAAATGATTAAAGTAGAAAAATTAAATAAATCCTTTGGCGATCTTCACGTGTTAAAGGATATTGATATGAATGTCAAAGAAAGTGACGTAGTTTGCTTGATCGGGGCCAGTGGCTCAGGAAAAAGCACACTGTTGAGATGCTTGAACTTCCTCGAAATGAAAGACAGCGGTAAGGTTATCATTGAAGGAGAAGAAGTTAATAAGGGAACACATGATTTAAATGAAGTAAGGGCAAAAGTGGGAATGGTGTTTCAGCATTTCTATCTCTTCCCTCATAAGACGGTCTTAGAGAATGTTATGGAAGCCCCGGTGCA
Organism: Bacillus sp. AK031; assembly: GCF_053903065.1. NCBI lineage: Bacteria > Bacillati > Bacillota > Bacilli > Caryophanales > Bacillaceae > Bacillus > Bacillus sp. AK031. Next base: position 1,107,723 of record NZ_CP096424.1, read on the forward strand.
AGTGAAGAAAGTCTCCAAGAGCAAGGCTAAACAAGAAGCAATGGATTTATTAAGCAAAGTAGGCCTTAAGGATAAAGCAGATGTTTATCCTTCCAAACTTTCAGGCGGCCAGAAGCAGCGTGTTGCCATTGCCCGGGCACTGGCAATGAAGCCGGACATCATGCTGTTTGATGAACCTACGTCAGCGCTTGATCCTGAACTGGTGGGAGAAGTCCTTTCGACTATGAAGGAATTGGCACTGGAAGGGATGACGATGGTTGTCGTAACCCATGAAATGGGCTTCGCACGTGAAGTCGCCGATTGGGTAGTATACATGCATGATGGCAGAGTGGTCGAGGTCGGCCCTCCGGAAGAACTTTTCGGCAACCCGAAAGAACAGAGGACACAAGAGTTCCTCGATTCGATTTTATAAGAAACAAAAACAGGAACCGGCTAGTCCCGGTTCCTGTTTTTATTTTGAGGTCAGAAGACATATACTTTGTGGTTTTGAGGTTAGGAGCTGGTTCTGATCCAGCTTCAGCGACCGATGGGTCTTAACTGGGCGATTACGTTTTTATTTCCTCTTCATCAATAAATAGACTCCTATCAAGACGATGATCAACGGCCAGAACTCGCGGATCATGTTCACTCCGCCTTGAAGGAATCCCAACCAAATTAAAACTTTATCATAAAACAAAAGAATAATAGCTAGAATAAGAAAGAGTACACCTTGGAACAAGCCATTGCCAGTCCTTTGATACCTCAGCAGAAACCCTAAAGAGATGATAAGGATGAATATACCGATATGGTCCGGCCAGAGTGCAGCCATTTTTGTAACATGAAAATGCAGGCCGAAACCAGTGAGTATTGTCCCAGGGAGGATTGACTCATAATCTTTCCCTTTGTAACCTTGAGCAAGAAAAGCTGCACCGACAATAATGAGAAGCGTCGGCCATGTGTAAAACTCTCTGAAGATCGTCACATTGGATTGCTCCAGATAAAAATAGATGCCGAACCCTATTAAAATCATCCCGGGGAATAGTCGTTGTCCTTTCATAATTGCCTCCAATTTGTATACTTGAATAATGATGCCGGTTTTGTTACTCTAACATAGGTAAGTATGTCGAATAGAATAAGATTATGTAAATTTTTAAATATAGTGCTTTATCTGAAACAAAGGTCGGACATATGAGTGATAACAGGTACGGTTACTCGCGATAGCGGTATATAGATAAGCCGACTCCACTTTTAATGTTAGCACAGGTTTCATCGTATGTTCACATTTATTTAAATGGGATATTTGTCGTACATGTTATACTATAGTCAATGATTAATTTTGGGGGTGTCATTTCTGTCATGCATATTATTACAGTCGGATTAAACTACAAAACGGCCCCTGTCGAGATTCGTGAGCGTTTATCTTTTAATGAAGCAGACCTGCAAGCAGCGATGAAAGCACTTAAGGATAAGAAAAGCATTCTTGAGAATGTGATCGTTTCTACATGTAACAGGACGGAAGTATATGCGGTCGTAGATCAGCTTCATACAGGTCGTTATTATATTAAAGAGTTTCTATCACAATGGTTTGATATCGAGAAAGAGGAGTTTACTCCTTATTTGTTCATATATGAGCAAGAAGGTGCGGTTGAGCACTTGTTCAATGTTACCTGCGGGTTGAATTCCATGGTGGTCGGTGAAACGCAGATTCTCGGGCAGATCCGCTCAAGCTTTTTGTCAGCCCAGCAGTCAGGCACTACAGGCACTGTCTTCAACCACCTTTTCAAGCAGGCGATTACACTTGCCAAGAAAGCCCACTCTGAGACGGAAATCGGATCAAATGCTGTTTCTGTCAGCTATGCTGCTGTTGAGCTTGCTAAAAAGATTTTCGGTGATTTAAGCGGGAAGCATGTTCTCATTCTGGGTGCAGGCAAAATGGGAGAACTGGCTATCCAAAATCTTCACGGCAGCGGCGCTACAAAGGTAACGGTCATTAACCGTACCTTTGAAAAGGCTGTTTCTTTGGCTGACAAGTTCAATGGACATGCAAAAACACTTCAAGAGCTGCAATGTGCTCTAGTAGAAGCTGATATTCTTATCAGTTCCACAGGTGCAAAAGGCTACGTAATTACAAAAGAACAGATGGCCGGCGTTGAACGAATGAGAAAAGGCCGTCCACTTTTCATGGTGGATATTGCGGTGCCGCGAGATATCGACCCTGCGGTTGAAACTCTTGATAGTGCATTCCTTTATGATATAGACGACTTGGAAGGCATTGTTCAAGCGAATATGGCAGAAAGGCAAAAAGCAGCTGAAACCATTTCCATTATGGTGGAAGCAGAAATTGTTGCTTTTAAAGAATGGCTCAATATGCTGGGAGTCGTCCCGGTTATTTCCGCACTTCGTGAGAAGGCTTTAGTGATTCAGGGGCAGACAATGGAGAGCATAGAACGTAAAATGCCGAACTTGACTGATCGTGAACGCAAAGTTTTAAACAAACATACTAAAAGTATCATTAATCAACTATTGAAAGATCCAATTCTCCAGGTGAAGGAATTGGCAGCACTGCCTGACGGACAGGAGAAACTGGACTTATTCATCAAAATTTTCAACATCGAGGAACAGTTGCAGCCACAGACAGATGCACTTGAGAGCAAGGGGAAAGAAAAGACAGGAATTGCGACTCAACTTACGCCTTCTTTTCAATCATAAGCGAGGTTAATGCCGATGTTTGAACAAGTGATGACAAGGCTGCATGAACTAATGATCGTTCTGTATGCTATCAGTATTCTTTTTTACTTCATAGATTTCTTAAACAAAAACCGGAAGGCGAATATGTTCGCCTTCTGGCTTCTTGCGATTGTTTGGGTACTTCAAACAATCTTTTTGTTTCTTTATATGATGCGTACCGGCAGATTTCCAGTCCTCACTATTTTTGAGGGGCTTTATTTTTATGCCTGGGTATTGATTACGCTGTCTCTCGCCATCAATCGTGTGCTTCGGGTAGATTTTACAGTTTTCTTCACGAATGTCCTCGGCTTCATCATCATGGCGGTACATACCTTTGCGCCAGTCCAGGTTGAATCCAGTGCAGTGGCAGAACAGCTCGTTTCAGAGCTTCTGTTGATACATATCACGATGGCGATACTGTCTTATGGGGCTTTTTCTCTGTCTTTCGTGTTTTCGTTGCTGTATTTATTGCAGTATAAACTGTTGAAACAGAAAAAATGGGGTCCGAGGTTATGGCGGATCAGTGATTTGTCGAAACTGGAGAAGGTATCCTATATTTTAAACAGCATTGGGGTCGCGATGCTGCTATTGAGCCTGATTCTGGGTCTTCAATGGGCATTTATTAAACTTCCGGACTTTCTCTGGTATGACCCTAAGATTATTGGTTCATTCATTTTATTAATTATATATAGTGTGGTTTTATATTTGAGAGTACGTAAAGAGGTATACGGTAAGAATTTGGCACTTTGGAATGTAGGTGCCTTTCTGGTCATATTGATTAATTTTTTGCTGGCCAGCCGTCTATCATCGTTTCATTTTTGGTATTCATAAGTTTAGGAGGTTCATCATGCGAAAAATTATTGTTGGTTCACGAAGAAGCAAGCTTGCATTGACACAAACAAATTGGGTCATTAATAAGTTGAAAGAATTGGATTCTTCCTTTGAGTTCGAGGTGAAAGAAATTGTAACCAAAGGGGATCAAATCCTTGATGTGACTCTGTCCAAGGTCGGAGGAAAAGGCTTGTTTGTCAAAGAGATTGAACAGGCGATGCTTGATAAAGAAATCGATATGGCTGTACACAGCATGAAAGACATGCCGGCTGTATTGCCTGAAGGTCTTCGTATCGGCTGTATCCCTGTAAGGGAGGATCACCGTGACGCCTTCATTTCCAAAAATCATGTACCTCTCAACGAATTGCCTGCTGGATCCATCATAGGAACGAGCAGTCTAAGAAGAGGGGCTCAAATTCTTGCGCAGCGTCCTGATTTGGAAATCAAGTGGATCCGTGGGAACATTGATACAAGATTGTCAAAGCTTGAGACTGAAGACTATGATGCGATTATACTAGCGGCAGCAGGCCTTTCACGTATGGGCTGGACGTCCAACGTAGTAACAGAATTCCTTGATCCTGAAATTTGTGTACCGGCTGTCGGGCAAGGTGCATTGTCCATTGAGTGCCGTGAAGAAGATGAAGAGCTTCTTGGATTACTTGGCAAATTTGCTTCTAGTGAAACAACCAAGACAGTTACAGCTGAACGGGCTTTCCTTCACAAAATGGAAGGCGGCTGCCAGGTACCGATTGCTGGATACGCTGAGCTTATACAGAATGATGAGGTTAAACTGACTGTACTAGTGGCCTCACCTGATGGGAAAGATATATACAAAGAAACGGTTTCTGGTAAAGATGCAATTAGAGTAGGCGAAGAAGCTGCAGCTATTTTGACTGAAAGAGGTGCAAAAGCACTTATAGATAAGGTGAAAGAGGAGCTGGATCAGTAATGCAGTCCTCTTTACCGCTTTCAGGTAGAGATATTCTGGTGACGAGAGAAGAAAAAGCTGCAGAAGGAATGGCGGATAAGATCAGGCAATATGGGGGGATCCCCCATATTGTCCCGCTCATTGCATTTCGGCCTCATACGGATCAAAATGAACATACATATTTAGAAAGACTGACATCCTATGAATGGATTTTTTTTACGAGTAAAAATGGTGTGATTTTCTTTTTTGAAAAACTGAAAGAGAAGAATATTTCTATTGAGGGATCAAGGCTGAAATTTGCTGCAGTAGGCAAGAAAACCTGTGAGACCTTGGAGAGTTTTGGGGTGAAAGCTGACTTCGTTCCTAAAACATATACAGGAGCTGATTTTGCTGAAGAGTTTGCTGATGTAATGAATAATGTAAGCAGTGTTCTTATCTCTAAAGGGAATTTAGCTAAAGCTACCATTTCAGCCTATTTTAAGGAAAAGAATATTCATTGTGATGAATGGATTACATATGAGACTTACTTTCCACAAGACAGCTCAGAAAGATTAGCCGCATTTTTAACGGCGAGGAAATCAGTAATTTTAACCTTTACCAGTCCTTCGACAGTCAGAAGGTTCATGAATATCATCACCAACAATGGCCTTTTGGAAAAGGTGAAAAAGTTGACTGTTGCCTGTATCGGACCGGTAACAATGAAAGCAGCTGAGCAATATGGTTTGACAGTGGAAGTTGTACCTGAGAAATTTACAGTTGAAGATATGATCGACCAGTTAAGTGATTATGTTGTATCAATAAAAGAATAGGAGGAAAAGGAATGAAAGATTTGAAATTCAACCGCCACCGCCGTCTGCGCCAGACAGAAAACATGAGAGCCATGGTCCGCGAAAATTTTTTGCGTACAGAGGATTTAATTTATCCGTTGTTTGTCGTTGAAGGGGATCAAGTTAAGAATGAAGTAGCTTCAATGCCTGGTGTATATCAAATTTCACTTGACTACTTAAAAGCCGAAATGGACGAGTTAAACGAATTAGGCATTAAATCTGTCATTCTATTTGGTGTACCTGCAGAGAAGGATGAACTTGGTAAAAGTGCGTATGATGCGAACGGTATTGTCCAGCAGGCAACCCGTTTAGTCAAGGAGCATTATCCAGAGATGGTGGTTGTTGCAGATACATGTCTTTGCCAATACACAAGCCATGGTCATTGCGGAGTCGTAGAAGGCGGAAAAATCTTGAACGACCCGACACTTGACCTTCTTGCCAAAACGGCTGTCAGCCAAGCACAGGCAGGCGCTGACATCATCGCTCCTTCCAATATGATGGATGGATTTGTAGCTGCCATCAGACAAGGATTGGACCAAGCAGGTTTTGAAGATGTTCCGGTAATGTCATATGCAGTAAAATACTCATCCAGCTTCTACGGACCTTTCCGCGATGCAGCCCACAGCTCACCACAATTCGGTGACCGCAGAACGTATCAGATGGATCCTGCCAACAGAAGAGAAGCCCTTAGGGAAGCTCAGTCTGATATGGAAGAAGGCGCAGATTTCCTGATTGTAAAACCGGCTTTATCTTATTTGGATATCATCCGTGATATTAAAAATGAATTCAATGCACCAGTGGTTGCCTACAATGTCAGTGGTGAATACTCCATGATAAAAGCGGCAGCCGCAAATGGGTGGGTTGATGAAAAATCAATGGTCATGGAAAAGCTGACGAGCATGAAGCGAGCAGGAGCTGACTTGATCATCACATATGCTGCAAAAGATGCGGCTAAATGGAATAAAGGGGAATAAGCTCATCAGTAAGATTTAAAAAAGTACATCTTTATCAACTTTAAGGTGGAAAGATGGCTAATTTTAAAGAAAACGGAGGAACTTATAATGCGCAATTATGACCAGTCAAAGCAGGCATTCAAAGAAGCAGTCACATTAATGCCAGGCGGGGTGAACAGTCCTGTCCGCGCTTTCAAATCAGTGGATATGGATCCGATTTTCATGGAAAAAGGAAAGGGCTCCAAGATCTATGATATCGATGGAAACGAATATATTGATTATGTTCTTTCTTGGGGACCGCTGATTCTTGGCCATACCAATGAAAGAGTCGTTCAATCCATTAAAGAAGTTGCCGAGCTTGGTACAAGCTTCGGTGCACCGACAACCGTTGAAAACAAACTGGCCAAGCTTGTGATAGAACGTGTGCCGTCAATTGAAATCGTCCGCATGGTTTCATCGGGTACAGAAGCGACAATGAGTGCCCTTCGCCTTGCGAGAGGATACACAGGACGCAACAAAATCATCAAGTTTGAAGGTTGCTACCATGGCCATGGAGATTCCCTGTTGATCAAAGCAGGTTCAGGTGTGGCTACATTGGGACTGCCGGACAGCCCAGGAGTTCCTGCAGGTGTTGCTGAAAATACAATCACTGTTCCCTACAATGATTTAGAAAGCCTGAACTATGCATTTGAACAATTCGGTGAAGACATTGCCGGGTTAATCGTTGAACCGGTAGCTGGCAACATGGGGGTTGTACCGCCGCAGCCTGGATTCCTTGAATCTCTGCGTGAAATTACCGAGAAACATGGTGCATTGCTGATCTTCGATGAGGTTATGACTGGTTTCCGTGTCGGTTATAACTGTGCTCAAGGTTACTATGGAGTAACACCGGATCTTACATGTCTTGGAAAAGTAATCGGGGGCGGCCTTCCAGTAGGTGCTTATGGGGGTAAAGCTGAAATCATGGAGCAAATTGCGCCAAGTGGTCCGATCTATCAGGCTGGAACGCTTTCAGGAAATCCGCTTGCCATGACAGCTGGATATGAAACATTGAGCCAGTTGACACCAGAAAGCTACAAAGAGTTTGAAAGAAAAGCCGACAGACTTGAAGAAGGCCTCAAAGCGGCAGCTGAGAAGTATGATATTCCACATACAATCAACCGTGCCGGATCGATGATTGGCATCTTCTTCACTAACGATGAAGTGAAGAATTATGAAGGGGCAAAAAGCTCAGACCTTGACCTGTTTGCATCCTATTACCGCGAAATGGCGAATGAAGGTGTCTTCCTCCCGCCATCTCAATTCGAAGGCCTGTTCCTGTCAACAGCCCATACAGATGAAGATATTGAAAAAACAATCGAAGCTGCTGAAAAAGCGTTTCAGAGAATTAAAGGATAATGATATCAGAGACAAAGCCGTTCAATGGCTTTGTCTTTTTTTGATTTTAAGCAGTTTGTAAAGAATAATCACTAATCCATTAAACCTTTCAAGACAGAGTTTAATGGCTGTTTTATTATATGCTATTGTTTTTTTTTGTTTTTCTAAGTGGAATTTTAAACTTTCTTGATTGGAGCGGAAGGCGTGCGACCTCCAGCGGGATTAGCGTGACAGGTGAGACCCCGCAGGCGAAGCCGAGGAGGCTCAACGCACGCCCCGCGGAGTCGGACGCCTGGAGCGGAAATCACTCTTACACTGTTAAATATCAACAGAAATTCTTAAAAGACTGAATCTAAAAGACAAAAATACTAAATTACCTAAAATCAATTCATATTCTTCCCCTCAGCCTCATAAGTTGATAATGACATTGATATACCTTGTAACGGAATTGAAAGGAGGAGTTTTCTTTGTCACAAGAACAACAATCGTGCTTGCGATTTTCATTGGAAGAGGCTGTTTGGTTTAAAAAAGGACAGGAAGTAGAAGAATTGCTTTCCATCTCTTTAGATCCCCATATAACGATCCAAGAGCAGGAACAATACGTATTAATCCGGGGAACACTGGATTTAACAGGTGAATATCTACCGTCTAACACAGCGGAGGAAGATGAGCCTGATAATTGGTACGACTTCCAACATAACGGGAAATATGTTCAAAGGGTGGATCACAGAGAAAAAGGAGAGTGTGAGTTTTCCCACAGCTTTCCCGTTGATGTAACCATCCCGAAGAATCGTATAGCCAACCTGGATGAAATTGATGTTTATGTAGATTCTTTTGATTATGTTGTGCCTGAGAATGCCTGTTTAAAGCTGAATGCTGATCTTACCATTTCCGGCATTTATGGTGAACAGCAGGCCCATGCGCCGATTGAACTTGCAGAAGATCAAGTGATTGAACCCGTTTACCGGGCTGCTCCGACAGCTGAAATCTTCCAGGAAACCGAAGAGTATCAAGCAGAAGAAGAGCTGGAAGAACTTGAGTATGAAGAAGAACGAGAAGAAGAGGCGGATTCTGAAACTGAGGTTTATTATGAAGAAGAGGAAGATGGCAGTGAAGAGGATACGTATGAGCCGTTCACTGTAGAAGGACGAAAGGTTCCTGAGGAAGAAGAGGAAGTCGTAATTCCTATTTCTTATGAAGCACAACAGGATTCTCCACCTGTCTTTGCCTATGAGCAGGAGGAAGAACCCGAGTATGCCAGAGGGGAACAGGGCAGCTATGAGGAAGAAGTTCCGGAAGCAGCTGAAGAGGTGGAATATGAAGAATCATCGTCATTGATGTTCGAGGAGGAAAGCAGTTCCTCAGAAGAAATTCAAGCCAAGAAAAAACCTTTATTTAAGAAGAAAAATGAAACGATTTCGTTGACTGACTTTTTCGCTAGAAAGGATGAGGAAAGAGCAGCCAAAATGAAGGTGTGTATTGTCCAGCAAGGTGAAACTCTTGAGGTGATCGCAGATAAATATGAATTGTCGATTCCTCAATTGCTGCGCGTTAACCATCTGGAAGCGCATCAGGATGTATCTGAAGGGCAGGTTTTATATATTCCCGAGGAAGCTGTCTATAAAAATTAACCAGTGGTGAGCAGGGTCTGATCCTTGCTCTTCTGTTTTTTAAAGCAATATTTATGATCATTGCTGCTGGGAGTAAAGAAGACAGAATTTGGATTTTCCGCTTGTTATGTAAGCATAATAAGCTGTCAGTTTTAATAAATGAAGCAGGTGAATGCAATGGCTATAGACCAAAATTTAACTGCTGTTTTAAAACCATACGGTGTCCATCCGAGGTTTATAGAGGGCTTCGGGAAGGTGAAGAAGGTATATACAGAAAAAGGGACACTAGCGGTCAAGAAGATTGCGGCCAATACGGGTGTCGACTTTGTGAGGAATGTACAGCACCTCTTTCAGTCGGGTTACCACCGGATCGTGCCGATTTATCCTACTCTTGACGGCCGTTATGCGGTTTGGCATGAAAATGAATTGTATTATGTTATGCCCTGGCTGTCCAATGAAGTGAAGGAAGACCGGTTTGAACGGCACCAAACACTTTTTCGTGAGCTGGCAAGGCTTCATACTCTTTCTTCTAAAGAGCAAAAGATTGGGAAAGAGGAACGTGAGGAACATTATGAAACATTGAATTCCAGGTGGGAGAAGGAACAGAATTTCCTCGAAGAATATGTTGAACTTTGCGAAAAGGAATGGTATATGTCTCCTTTTCAGCTCTCATACTGTATGTACTTTGGAGATACTTCGCAAGCTTTAAGATTTGCAAGAAAGAAGTTTGACAGCTGGTACGAGGAGACCAAAACACTTGAAAAGGTAAGAAGTGTGGTTGTACACGGCAAGATTTCCCCGGAACATTTTCTCTATGATGAACGGGGAGCGGGATACTTCAGCAATTTTGAGAATACGAGAATCGCCTCACCAATCCATGATATTCTCCCATTCTTGTCAAGGACACTTAAAACATACCCAAAAGCCTACGATGAATGCTTTGACTGGCTGATGACCTATAGCAGCCACTTCTCATTCAGGAATGAAGAAAAACTTTTGTTCTTGAGTTACCTGGCCTATCCAAGCGGATTGATCTCCATTGTGAAAAAATATCATGAAACCCCTAGAGAAAAACGAAATGAATTAAAGTTCCTTCAAAAGCTCCAGCATCATTACTGGCTGTTGAAGAACACTGAGTATATTGTCATGAAGTGGGAAGAATGGGAACAGAAGAAAAAAGAAGCACAGCAGAACACTCAAGAAGGAGCTTCATCCTCATAGCGGGGAGAAGCTCCTTTTAGATCCATTCAAAATAAAGGGCAACCGCCAGTAAAATGAAGATGGATAACAGAAGTACATCAAAAGTGGTGGGCAGAAGGATTGTACGAATTCCTTGGAATATACAAAACGGAACACTGAACTGCTTGCAGACATTCCGGCACGTTCGAAGCCATGGAGGGAGCGTATAGGGATTGTATTTTCTCCGCATAATAGTGTCCTCCTTAATCGATTTATTCTATTCTATGTATAAGCGCATTTTTTTGTTCCAATTTTGTCCGAAAAGTTTTTTGTATTATTTTTTAAAAAATGGGCGATAATGATTGACGAACAGAATTGAAATCCGATACTATATTGAATAATAGTAAATACCTTTCAAATGCAAAGAAAGGGAAGAGTACTTTGACACTCTCCTCAAGAGAGGGAAATCATCTGCTGAAAGATTTCCCAGGAGAAGACAAAGGAATGTCGCCCTTGAGCAGGTTCCGTGAAAGAACAGTAGCGGAGTCCGGTTTAAAGCCGTTATCTCAATGAAGTGCCAGGCATATTCTTCTGCCTGTGTAAAAAGGTGGTACCGCGAATCAGCTCCCTCGTCCTTTTAGACGAGAGGAGTTTTTTTTATTTTTCTGGGAGAAACCAAAAAGCAGTAACTCTAAGGAGGAAACGATTATGGAAAACAATGAAATCAGCATGCCAACCAAATATGATCCGCAGTCGATTGAAAGCGGACGTTATCAGTGGTGGCTTGAAGGCAAGTATTTTGAGGCGAAGAGCGATAAGGAGAAAGAACCTTATACCATCGTAATCCCGCCGCCGAATGTAACAGGAAAGCTTCACCTTGGTCACGCCTGGGACACAACTCTTCAGGATATCCTGACACGGATGAAGAGAATGCAGGGGTACGATGTGTTATGGCTGCCGGGGATGGACCATGCAGGAATTGCCACTCAGGCAAAAGTAGAAGAAAAGCTGCGTAATGAAGGAACGACACGCTATGATCTCGGAAGGGAAAAATTCCTTGAAGAAACATGGAAATGGAAAGAGGAATATGCAAAACATATCCGTGCCCAGTGGGCGAAGCTGGGTCTTGGCCTTGACTACAGCAGAGAGCGGTTCACATTGGATGAAGGATTGTCGGATGCGGTTAAAGAAGTGTTCGTTACACTTTATGAAAAAGGCTTGATTTACAGAGGCGAATATATCATTAACTGGGATCCGGCAACAAAAACAGCTCTATCTGATATCGAGGTAATCCACAAGGATGTACAAGGGGCATTCTACCATATGAGATACCCTCTTGCTGATGGATCCGGACATATTGAAATTGCCACGACCCGCCCCGAAACAATGCTTGGCGATACAGCGGTTGCAGTTCACCCTGAAGATGATCGTTACAAACACCTTATCGGCAAGAAGGTAACACTTCCGATTACAGGCCGTGAAATTCCAATTGTAGGCGATGATTATGTTGATATGGAATTCGGTTCCGGTGCAGTTAAGATTACACCTGCACATGACCCTAACGACTTTGAAATCGGAAATCGCCATAACCTCGAGCGCATACTGGTTATGAACGAAGACGGAAGCATGAATGCTAATGCAGGCAAATACAAGGGCTTAGACCGCTTTGACTGCCGCAAGCAAATTGTGAAGGATCTTCAGGAAGCAGGCGTTCTTTTCAAAATCGAAGACCATATGCATTCAGTTGGCCACTCAGAAAGAAGCAATGCAGTAGTAGAACCTTACCTTTCCACACAATGGTTTGTTAAGATGCAGCCATTGGCCGATAAAGCGATCGACCTCCAAAACGGTGAAGAGAAAGTTAATTTCGTCCCTGATCGTTTTGAAACATCTTACTTGCGCTGGATGGAAAATACCCGCGATTGGTGTATCTCACGCCAGCTTTGGTGGGGCCACCGCATTCCGGCCTGGTATCACAAAGAAACAGGCGAGATTTATGTTGGCAAAGAAGAGCCTGCTGACATTGAAAACTGGAGACAGGAAGAGGATGTTCTGGACACATGGTTCAGTTCAGCTTTATGGCCTTTCTCCACTATGGGTTGGCCTGATACTGAAGCAGAAGACTTCAAGCGCTATTACCCAACAAACTGCCTCGTAACAGGCTATGATATTATCGGTTTCTGGGTTTCAAGGATGATATTCCAAGGTCTTGAGTTCACAGGAAAACGCCCATTTGATGATGTGCTGATCCATGGCCTGGTTAGAGCGGAAGACGGACGTAAAATGAGTAAGTCATTAGGCAACGGTGTCGATCCAATGGAAGTGATTGATCAATATGGAGCAGATGCGCTGAGATATATGCTATCTACAGGAAGTTCGCCAGGCCAGGATTTACGTTATTCAACAGAGAAAGTTGAATCTGTTTGGAACTTCGCGAATAAGATCTGGAATGCTTCCAGATTTGCGCTTATGAACATGAACGGAATGAAATATGAAGAAATTGACTTGTCTGGTGAAAAATCAGTGGCAGATAAGTGGATCCTGACCAGATTGAATGAAACGATTGAAACGGTAACAAAGCTTGCTGACCGTTATGAATTCGGAGAAGTCGGCCGTAATCTTTATAACTTCATCTGGGATGATTTCTGTGACTGGTATATTGAAATGGCAAAGCTTCCATTGTATGGAGAAGACGAAGCAGCCAAGAAGACGACAAGATCCATTCTTGCCTACGTTCTTGATAATACAATGAGACTCCTTCATCCATTCATGCCGTTTATTACCGAGGAAATATGGCAGAACTTGCCGCATGAAGGCGAATCAATTACAACAGCAGCATGGCCGTCAGTAAAAGAAGAATACACTGACAAAACGGCTGCCGAAGAAATGAAGCTGCTTGTCGAAATTATCCGCTCGGTTCGCAATATCAGAGCAGAAGTTAACACTCCGATGAGCAAACAGATTAAGCTGCTTCTGAAAGCGAAGGATGAACAAACACTGAACACGCTTGAAAAAAATAAAGCATATATCGAGCGTTTCTGTAATCCGGAAGAAATGACAATATCCACTGATATTGAGGCACCGGATAAAGCGATGACGGCTGTTGCCACAGGTGTAGAACTCTTCCTTCCATTAGAAGGATTGATTAATATCGAAGAAGAGATTGCCCGCCTGGAGAAAGAATTAGAGAAATGGAATAAGGAAGTTTCCAGAGTTCAAGGCAAGTTGAATAATGAAAAATTTGTAAGCAAGGCGCCTCAGAAGGTTGTTGATGAGGAACGTGCAAAAGAAGCAGATTATCTTGAAAAACGCAGTACAGTTCAAGCTCGTATAAATGAATTGAAAGGCCAATAAGAAAGCTGATCAACGGGACTGGTCCATGATGATGTTCACTCATTGTCTATTAGGACCGGTCCCGGTTTTAGATAGGAGCGACAGAAATGATACACACTTATGAAGAAGCCGTTAATTGGATCCATTCGAGATTAAGGCTTGGCATTAAACCTGGATTAAGCAGGATGGAATGGCTTATGGAAAAAATGAATCATCCTGAGAAAGAGCTGCAAACGGTTCATATTGCCGGGACGAATGGAAAGGGATCTACACTTACTTACCTGCGAAATATATTGGAAAAAGCAGGATACACTACGGGGACATTTACTTCTCCCTATTTTGAAGTATTCAATGAAAGAATCAGTGTGAATGGAACGCCGATAAGTGACGAGGAGATTATCCAACTCGTCAATGTCGTGATTCCTTTGGCGGAAGAACTTGAAAAAAGTGATTTGGGCGGACCGTCGGAGTTCGAAGTCATAACGTGTATGGCATTGTATTATTTTGCGAGAATCAACCCGGTCTCCATTGTTTTATTTGAAGTTGGACTTGGGGGAAGATTGGATTCGACCAATGTAATTGATCCGATTGTTTCTGTCATAACGAATATAGGGAAAGACCATACTCAGTTTCTCGGTGATACGATAGAAGAAATCGCCTTTGAGAAAGCAGGGATCATAAAAGAAGGAAAGCCTGTCGTTTCAGCAGCATCTGCCCCTGGAGCTCAAGAAGTGATTATCAAAAAAGCAGATGAAAAACAGGCTGATTTATATCTATTGAACCGGGAATTTGAAGTCGATTATAAAGGTCCTTCTCCTTTAGGGGAGAAGTTTGGCTTTTCAAACACTGCAGGAAACAGTTGTTTTGAGATCAGTATGATTGGAAGGCATCAAACTGAAAATGCAGCCCTTGCTGTCCAAACAGCTCATCTTCTAAGAGAGAAGTATTCTTATCAGATAGATGAGGGTGCGGTCGCAGATGGTTTGGCTGCTGCCTATTGGCCGGGCAGAATGGAACAGGTTCATAAAGAACCCCTGATATACCTGGATGGAGCCCATAACCCTGAGGGGATGCAGACATTGACTGACACAATCCAAAACAGATTTAAAGAAAAGGAAGTCCGAGTCTTATTTGCAGCTTTAAAAGATAAGGACTTGCAGCCCATGACAGGAATGCTCGAACAGAGTGTGCCATCCATAGCTTTGACTTCATTTGAATTTCCGAGAGTAGCTTCGCCTGAAGAACTGGCAAATCATTTTCAATTGGATCATCATCATATAGTGGAGGATTGGGAGCTTTACGTGAATAACTTTATGAACAATGCTGAAAAGAATGAAATTCTCATCGTGACCGGATCACTCTACTTCCTGTCTGCGGTTAAGCCGGTGATCGTCAATGATGGACTGAAATTGTAAAATTACCATGACATTTCGTTAATACTTTGATAAAATATTCTTAAACTTGTGACTTTTTAACTAAATTTGGCAGGGGTGCGAAATGCTCCTGTTCCATGACAGATAAATAGACTTTAATGAGAGGAGGGGATTTTGATGGGTATCAGCAGGGCGCATGAAACAATAGTTTGGATAGTGTGGGCACTTCTTGTTCCTGCAGGACTATACTTTACCTATCAATACTTCCCTCCTGTCAATGCTAATATGCTCAGCATGCTGGCATTCATCATTTTTACGATCATAATATCCGTGATGCCCATCGTCATAAACGGGCTCCCGATCCTGCTGATTCAGTGGGTATCCTTAGCGGCATTTTTGAAATTTGGCCTTTTCTTTGAAGTTGTTTTAATGCAAATTGCGATAACCTCCTATATGATCAGGCTCCGAATCGGGAAAAATGATTTTTACCGTGTGCCTTGGAATTCTATTATGTTCTTCATGATGTCTGTGTTCAGCGGGGTAGTTTATTTGGCAATAGGGGGAGAGATCGGATATTCTCCTGTTGGATCTCTGTTTATTCCTGCATTGATCTATCAAGTCTCTTCTATTCTGCTAAACCAGATTCTATTGATTGGGTTTTATGCCTTCCTGAATCGGAAAATTAAAATTTTCGGTGAAGACCTAAAGTGGGACTTCTCCGCTATGATGATCATGTTTCCACTCGGGCTCGGCCTTTACTACCTTCAATACCAAATCGGGCCGATTGCCCTCTTCCTGATCGGGCTTCCATTCATTTCAGGAGCCATGATTTTAAGACTTTACAACTCTTCAGAACAGATTAACCAGTACTTGCAAAAGGCGGTGGAGATCGGTCATCAGCTTACTGAAAGCCTGCAGGTAAATGAGGTGCTTCATCTCTTCCTGGAGAAAATCTTGCAAACACTGCCTGTTGAGTATGCTTATATTCTGGACGTTAAAGGCGACGAGCTGGTGCTCCTCAGAAGAGTTGAAAATAATGAGAGCAAGTCGATTGACCTTCCTCCTTTAAAAAGGAATGAAGGAATCAGCGGGCTGGTATGGGCAACTGGAAAGTCGGCTTTGTTTCATAATAAGTCAGACTGGGCTGAAGTAGTAAGGGGATACATGCCTGAAGATGTGGAAAGCGTTCTTTCCGTCCCGATTGTCAGGAACCAAAAAGTAAGAGGCGTGTTGCTGCTGGCATCCTCAAAAAAGAAAGCCTATAAAAAGTATCAGTTAATGATTGTTGATATTCTGTGTTCCTATCTTGGCGTTGCAATCGCCAATGCCCGCCACTATGAGGCGACAAAACGGAACAGTGAACGCTGCGCATTGACCAAATTGTATAACTACAGATATTTTGAAGACCTTCTATCCCGTGAGTTTGAAGCGATGGAGAAAGGAGACAGGAACTTCCTCTCGCTCATCATGCTGGATATTGACCACTTTAAATCAGTCAATGATAATTATGGGCATCAGAGCGGCAATGAAATTCTTTATGAGCTTGCCCGCCGGTTGGAAACTTTGATTGGGGATGAAGGTACGGTTGCCAGATATGGTGGAGAAGAATTTGTCATCCTGCTTCCGGATACCACCAAAGAAGATGCTTTTCTCATTGCTGAGATAGTAAGAAGAACCATTGCAGACCGTCCATTTATTCTGCACAGTAATCTTGAAACCGAAAGAAAGGCACTTCCGATTAAGGTTACCGCCAGTATCGGAGTCGCAACCGCCCCTCTGGATGCCGATGAAAGCATGTCATTGATCAGGCATGCAGACCGTGCCTTGTATACCGGAGCCAAACAGGCCGGAAGGAACAGGGTAGCTGAATATGTGAAGTCTTCTTGATCCCCGCTTTTACAGCGGGGTTTCTTTATGTAAAAATTTCGCAAAATGAGCACTTTGGTCTATGTTGTGGAAGGATTGCTTGCTATAATAGTAGATAAGTAGCTAATTAACAATATTTTTTGACAATAAATGACAATGAGGAGGGGAGAATTTGAGTTTGAGAAAAAGGTATTCGTCAGGAATCATATTTACTATCATTATCAGTTTTATTCTACATACCTCCTTTGCCGCTGCAGCAGCCACTCCTTCCATAGACTTTTCCGTACAGCCAAGTGCAACTGAATATGTTAAGCCTGTCAACAGTGATGCAGAGGGACGCCTGGATATTGAAGTGGCTCCAAAGGGACAAGCCACTAATGAAGAACGTAAACCAATTGATGTTGTATTTGTCCACGATACTTCAGGATCAATGAAGGATTCCTTTGGCGGGGTGAAAAAAGCTACAAGTGCGGAGAATGCACTGAAAGAATCACTTAAATTTTTCCAACAGAATAAACAGAGCCAGGATAACTATTATTTTGTTCCGTTTGATAGTGACGTAAGTTATAAAAGCTATGGGAATAAAAGAGTAGAACCGACTGAAGGCATTGGCGAAATACAATCAATGGCCGAGAATCTGGATTACGGGGACATGTCGTGTTTTATCTTTTGGTGTAATGAAAAATATGATTTCAGTGTCGGAGGTACAAACTATACCCAGTCATTGGACTATGCTTTATCCAAGTTTTCAGGTATGAGAGATTCAAAGAGATACATCATCTTTCTAACGGATGGAGAACCGACTTCCCTTAAACTTAATAATAAGCAATATACACTTTACAACAATGGCTCGGCTGCTATAGGAAATTCCTATGCCAACTATAATACTGTTAAAAGTATCATCCATGAAAAAGCAGTAAGCTCAGCAGAAAAACTAGGGCAAAACGATGTGAAAATGTACAGCATCGCTTTTGCAGAACAAGGAGAAGTAAATTACCAACTGCTTGAAACCATGTCCAACAAAACTGGTGGAAGGGCAATACAGGCCAATCCTGACAGTCTGTCGAATGTCTTTACCGATATTTCAAAAGAATTTAACTCTCCTTCCATAGAGGGAGAAGTTCAAATAGACTTGAATAAGTTCAATGGAAAAGTGAAACTTGCGCCAAATTCAGATGCCTATGTAGATAGCAATAATGTGGTGCATATGAAATATAAATTCACTTATCCAATCGGCCAAAAACCTACACCGGGCAATATACAAATGAGCCTGCCGCTTCAATTCACACAAAAGGGCCAATATGTATTTGATAATATCAAATTAATATATAAAGATTTTGATGGGAGAACCCAGCCGGCGATTACTCACGACAGTGTGACTATCAATATTGTGGAAGAAGCAGCTCCAAAGTTTGAGAGTGCAGTCAAAATTAACGGCAACCAATATCACACCCCTGAAAACCTAATTAAGATGGGGATGCAAAATAATGAACATAATGAATTCTCAATTGAATATGACTTAACTCCAGCCGGGGTACTTCAGGCAAACAGGTCAGGTGTGCTGAACAACATACGAATTGTCCAGCCGCTTCCTGATGGAATAAGTCTTAAGAGTGAATCTTTACTGTCATCGATAAGCGGCTTGCTTACAAACTCATCCGTTAATGAAATTACTCACAATGGTCAAAGGGCGATTGAGATAAAGCCCGGCAGAGCAATCAATTATAGCGGCAGTCAATTCTCGCCTGCTCGGTTGAATTTGAAAGCTGTTCTCCAGGCGGACTTTGCAATGACCTTAGTTAAAATGCCAAAAGCAGTGATTTACTATGGCGATTCGAACTTCAGTGCCCAAAATCATACTCTGACTTCCCACTCAGGATATATTGGGCTTCAGGTTATCTTGAAAGGAATGACGGACAGCTTCACTTACATTGGAGACCACGCCGGCAAACTGGTGAAAAAGAATGATGCAAGCGGTGAAGTACTTGCAGCGGTAACTCCTAAAGCACTGCCAGTAAGCGGGCTGGAACTGATTGACGGCAGCACAATCAGGGTTCATTACAGGGATAATACTGTTCAAGATGTATATTTAAAAACGAATTTTGAAGTGTTTGAAACTGAAACAGAAAAACTACTCACAAATAATGAAGAAACACCTGGGCCGGCAGCCTTTAAGGTAAGTAAACGTGTCGGCGGGCAGGATGTGGTTTATAAATACAAAATTATCTCTGAAGAAATTGAGACAGACTGGGTTGATTTTGATCCTTCTCAAGCTGTCGAACTTCCATCAGGTTTGATTGGCTCTGTTGAGATCTTGGTCAAAACAGAGGGTGGATTTACACTTAATCAAAATCCAGTAACAAAGAGAATCATCTTGATTAAAAAAGTTAGTGAAATTATCGCATCTCCTAATCCGATAGAGGTAAAAGTTGGAGAGTCTGTAGAGATCGAGATAGAAATCCTTCCTATAGATGCTTCGAATAAGAATATCGAGGTATACCTTGAAAAAGGCAATGGAGACACAGCAGCCAGATACACATTCGAGGGGATTTTAAACAATCGTGCACATAGGATCCTTGGTGTTAACCCAGGTGAGGACCGACTCGTTATTGAGGCAAAAGATGGATCTGGCGTAAAAGTATTTATTCCGGTTACGGTACTTGATCCATATGTAGAGCTGGATGAAGTTCGATTTAAACAAGCCAAAATCAATTTGCCTTTAACAGATCAATGGATCCCGATAGATGCATTCCTGATCTTTAATCCATCAGATGCTACCAATAAGAATCTGGCAGAAACGATTTCATCCACCGATACAATTGAAGTCATTAAAGAAGATGGAGAATGGTATATAAGGACAGAAGAGCTTGGTTATACCACCATAACAGTCGTAGCAGAGGAAGACAGCTCAATTACCGACTCAGCGGTATTTGAAGTCGTGACACCTGAAGAAGGCGGAGAAGATAATCCTTATATAGACGGCAGATGGTAACAAAAAAAGCTTTCCCAATCGGGAAAGCTTTTTCTATTGCACTGAAATTTCATCACTGAAAAGAGAAAGAAATTCTGTTTTAGGAAGAGCATCAATTTTTTGTAGAAGAATATCCCGGTTGTAATTGATGTTAAATCTTGATAAATGATAATCCTGGTCAATCTTTGTCGAGAACAGATCTGCCTGCTGAATGTTGTCAATTTCCCCTCTGATCGCATTAATTTCAAGAGTGTCATTAGCGAATACGCCTCCATCAATATGGAAAAGGGAGCCAACCCCGTACAGTTCTGCGCTGTCGTCCGTGTAAAAGAATGCTTTCAACGGTTTTATGCTTGATTCAGAAACCGTCCCCCTGAAGGATTCCGGTTCTTCACTATCGGCGAAATTTTTATATTCATTCATCCGTGTCATCGTCAGCTTTTCTCCAGATAAAAGTACAAGTTGTTTAGTATTGTTTTCATTTCCAGATATGTTTAAGTTTGAAATAAAAGCTTCACCGCCTGCATAGATGACCGAATCGAAAATCACCTCATCATCTTCCGGCTGGTCTCCTTCGTTACTATTTCCTTGAATTAAAAGGTTTTCTCCAGCAAATAAGTTACCTACAATGGTTGACTGGCTGTCCAGAGATTGAATGGTCAGTGATCTCCCTGCGAGCATATAGCCTGGCTGGCCCTGGCCCTCACTATTAAATAATAAACTATTGTTCCCCTGGATTGTAATATTCCCTGCTGAAATTACATTTCCATTAATTTCAATAGAATCATCTAAATTGATTAAATGGATATCACCAGTCGCAATAATGTCATTAAGGTTGATTGACTTGTTGCCAATAATGTAAATATCTCCATCGGCAATGATTTTACCTGGAAAATCCAGAATGGAATTTACACTGGAAATGACCAGGTCGCCAGGCACCTCAATTGTGGAGCCCAGGCTGTTATCTATGAGTTTATAGCTTAAATCATTCACATTGTTAAACAGATCGAGTCCAAGGATATCTTCAAGTCCACCGTTTACAATATCCAACGGCTGTTTCAGCAAGTCAGGTAAGTTTGCCAGACTGAAGGTATATCCTCTCCTGATAGACTGCTCCAGCTGCTGTGGTAAATTTTGTATTGTTGAAGTTTGAGAGAAACCCTGGTCCTGCTGAATTTCATTGACTCTTTCTGTAAAGGTCTTTTCAAAATCGACACTGATAAATTGGCTGTCATTCTTCAGGAGCGGAAGTCTTTGATGATAAAATTTATCAGCAGTCAAGTAATCCATCACAGCTTTATAGTCAGATTGTGATGCATTAATGTATATATCCCCAAAGATAGACGGGTAGGGTGTTTCTATTTCCTCCTGATCGCCGTCTGTCAATTGGTAATGGGCATTTTTATCAATGGCCAATTCATTGCCGAAAACATTGCCGGCGATATTCGGGGACCCATTCAATATGGTCTTCTCTCCGGCACCGGCCGCATACTTCAAAAATCCCGGGAGCGGGGAAAGGATGATCCGCTTTCGGATAGTGCGAGTCACTTTACCCTCCTTTGTGTCAGGGGTTTGTACAGTTACGACAAACTCCAACACTCTTGTCAGCTGAAGGGATGGGTTGATATCAAAGGTTTTAAGGCTTGCAAGGCTGCCGCCCAAGCACTGATGATCATCGCCGGGTATCAGATATTTAGGGCTGTTTGAAGTCACATCTACTATATTCACGCAGGATATACTGTCATTCATTGAACCAGTTCCGATTTTGGAGGTGAAGTGGGATGTCAGTTTTGATGTAAGGTCCAAGGGGGACAGTTGTTCAATTTTGAAGTTATTCTGGACAAGTTTGGTAGATAAGTCAGCTGTCAACTCATCAATTAACTTCAGTCCTTCATATGTTATGTCGATGTCAGTTTCCCTCACTTCCGTTCTTTTTGCACCCCCAATGGAAGCAGAGAGTACCCCCATCCCGATGGTGATGACGACCAAAGAGGTGATCATAACGGTTATCAAGGTATTTCCCTTTTGATTCAATTTCATTTTTCTCCCCCTTTGTATTAAAATCCAAACTGGCTTTGCAGGTTCAATTGTTTATTATGCCTTATATGGGAAACTTCAAAGTCCAATTCCACTATTGCACTTGTACACTTCCCATCCCCGTCTGTTTCTGAACAGGTGTAGCTGATTTGCGAATCTTTGAAGTCAGAAGGTGTTTCGATGGTTGATCCTCCGGTTGTCCAAACCTGGCGTCCGTCAACCTGCGATAACTTCATTTCAAAATATTGCTGTTCAGTCCTTTGTTTATCCTGGTCAATGACTGCTGGATTATATTGGTTTTGTGCCGTTTCGACACTATCAACAAACTTAAGGCAGTTTTCTTCATCGCATTCCATAACATAATCGAACGGCATCGAGTACAGGCTTTTCATCATCATTGCGGATACATAGTCTGCATCCTCTCTAAGCTGTGATTCTATGCTGACCTTTTCATATATTTTATATCCCGTCAAGAAAGTACCGTAAATGACAGGGAATAAAATGGCGGAGATAGCTATTGTCAGCAAGAGTTCAATCAATGTGAAGCCTTCTTCAGCGTATATCTTCACTTTTAACCGTTCCATCAACCGCTGTACTGAATTCCTTATCATTCGTTATCCACCTCACCTCTGCAATAATGGGAATATAATAGTCCAGCTCTTCCCGTTCACGAGAAGGTACTTCTTCTGATTTTATATCTACTTCATAGGTAGTTTCATTAATTGAAATATCTTTACAGTCTGCCGGAACTAGGTCTCCGGGGGAATATGTCTTATATCCATCATCACAGATTTTAAGGTGTAAATAATGGGTTTCAGGAGATTTTTTTCCTTCGTTGACATCTGAAAATGCCCGTTTCGTTACCAAAAAGCTTTGGTTCTCCATATACATTAAAGCGTTCCGGGCAACATTGACTGCAACGGTTTTCTTTTGATTCATATTCGTATATGTACCAGCCTGGAAGAAAAAATTCAGGAAGACCAATAATACAGTACTTAAAATGGTTACTGAGACTAATACCTCAATAAGTGTCAAACCTTGGTGATTTCTTAAGTTATTTGACAGTTTCATTCTGTCACCTTCTTTCAAAATGCCTAAGTTTATTATACAATATCTAAGAGTCGAATAATGTAGAAGTAGTACTAATTTCATAGAAATTTAATACTTGATGAAGGGAGTGGAAGGATGGAGCAATATATTTTCGCACTGATCGCCTTTGCTGTGCTGCTGCCTGTGTTATTTTTCCTGCCGGGAGAAATAACCAAAAAAGGAAAAGCAGGGATAGCCGGAGGGGCTTTGCTGATTTCTCTTCTGGGTCTGCTGGCAATGAATCAGTATTCGCTTTGGATGGTAGCCATTATATTATTCATTTTAGTTATTGTATCTTCCCTTATGATTGGAAACCGTTTCAGTTCATTGGTAGCGGCTGAAGAAGGGTTGAAAGATGCCAATAATTCCACAGCAGCTGAAAATCATGAAGACAGGCTTGAGGTTGAAACAGAAAATAAAGTTCTTTTTACTTCCTTGGAAGAAGAACAAGAAGTTTCTCAAAATGAAGCTGCAGAACCCCTTTTGGCGGATACACCTATAGAAGAACCAACAGAGATCCCGCAAGAATCAGATAGCGCTGCTGAAGAGTTGGAAGAACTTCCTATTTTGTCTGATTTGGAAACTGAGGAAGAAGAAGCAGATGAGGTTGATGATGACCTGCATAAAGAGCTGTTTGCCAATGAATCCGCATTTGTTGAAACCTTGCAGGAAGAGCAGCCTTCTTCCCAGCAAGAATTAAGTGAGATTGAAGCACTTATTGAGAAGGAAGCTGAATGGGATCAAAGTCAACTCTCCAACGAAGAAGATTTGGAATTGATTGAAGAAGGTACCATTACAGAAGAAGAGATGCCAAAGCTTGAATCTCAATCTTCGGAAATGGATATGGACGAAGAGGAACAAACAGTAGAATTGAGTGAAATTGAGTTATTGATTTCTCAAACCGATGATGACTCCGAAATTCCTGAGCTGGACCTTCCAGAAATTGAAGAAGATAGAGAAGTTCTTGAAGAGGAAAAAGCCGAAGAAGATGGACTGGCTGATATGGAAGAGGTCGAGCTGACTGAACAGGAACTTGACTTCCTTAAAGAGGATGAGGCAGCTTCACAAGGCGAACAGCCGGCTCCCGTAGAAGCTGATGAAGACCTTATACCACTTGAGGAAGAAAATCTTCAGGATGGCATTCTAACAGAAGAAATCATCATGGAAGACGAAACGATTGCAGGTGAAGGAGATTCTGTTACGAAGGAAAATCCTAACGAAGAAGCAGCCATTATAGAAGAGCAGGGAGATATCCAGTCCAGTTCTCCATTACAAACCCGTGTCATCCATGCGATAGCAGAAGAATTGGCATATTACAGGAAAAAGCTCTCAGTCGAAGATTTCGAGGCGATGGTCCATCAATATATGCATCCTCAGCTGCATGACAGAGATTATTATGTGCTTTCCAAGCAGCTGATTCAGCGTTATACCGAATCAAAAGATTACAAAAAACTGAAATTATTTATTGAAGAAATCGAAGGCAGATTCATTTCTTATCCGGTTCTGAAGAGCGAATTGAACCTTTATAAAGAAATGGCCTGGAAAAATATCATAAAACAAATGATGGAACAGGAAAGGGAATAGGTGTGAGTTTATGAAGAAGAGTGCTGAAATTGTAGGTTTGCCGATTATTAGTATCAGTGATGGAGTGGAAATCGGAAGTGTAAAATCGCTTGTCATCAATCCGGAGAAGGGTTCAGTCGACTTTCTGACAATCGAGCATGAGGACTGGCAGGTAAGCGTGAAAGCGATTCCCTTCAAAAAAGTTATTGGGATCGGTGAATATGCTGTAACGGTGGAAAACGGCAATGCGGTGATTGACCTCAACGAAATTCCGATTGCCAATGCACTTGTAAACAAGAAAATCAGAATTACAGATACGAAGGTTATGTCAAGAAAAGGCCAATTGATCGGCGAAGCGAAAGAATACTATGTGGATGATGAAACAGGAAACATCATCGGTATCCTTGTTCATATGAAAGAGGATGAAAAGGTACTGAAATCTGATCAAATCCTTACTTATGGAAAAGACATCCTGATTGTTCAAGAAGGATCAGCTGGCTTCTTCAAGAATGCAGTCGAAGATCTTTTGCCGGAAAATGACAACAATCATATCGGCGGTTCTGAAGAAACAGAGAGCGATGACTTGGAAGATATCAAGAGGCAGCAATCTCAGCTATTGAAAGGAAAAAGAGTCACAAAGGATATTTTTTCAGTATCTGGTGATATCCTGATCGCCAATGGAACTATCCTTTCAGAAGAAGATATCAAAAAAGCACAAAATGAAGGGCCATCCGTATTTGTAGAATTGACAATGAATACCCAAGACTAATGTGAAAGGAGCACCAGACATGGAGAACAGACCTTTTATCAAAGTATTTTTCCCGTTGCTCTCTGCCACCGTATTTATTTTTGGTTTTTCCCATGCCGGCTCTTTTGCACTTAGTAAATTTACGGAAGCCGGTACACTCGGCCAATCGGCAATGGTTGCTTCCGTAGCGGTCGGAGGCCAGTCGGAACAAGAGGCGGCTGAAGCTTTATCCCAGGCAGTGGCTGAGTGGAGAGCAGAAGCTGTCATGAAGGCTGAATTTTCGGGAGAAGAGATGACTCTTGATTTGTCAGTTTTCGAGATTGATATAAACCGCAGTATCCAGCAAGCCGGGGAAGGGGGGTCTGTCCCATTAGCGGTGTCCTTGAACAAAGACAAGCTGATGGAACAACTAGTTTCCGCTTTTCCCGATATGGCTGTAGATGAAATGGATGCTGCTTCATTCCAGGCAGATCTTATCAGCCAAGCTTCCATGCTGCCAAGCAATTCGATCCTTTCATTAAGTGATTATTTTACGGAAGGAACGGTTGAAGAGGTGACAGCTGAAGCGTTGACAGGAGAAATTTCAGTAACGCCTTCTGTAAAGAGATTTATAGAAGCTTTTCCACAGATTACTATAAAAGAAGGCACTGAGTTCTCTTTTCTTCGCCATCTGGAGGAAAACGGTTTTATGACCGATGCAAAAGGAGAAGATCTCAGTGTTATCGCGTCACTTCTTTATAAACTGGTCCTACAATCCAACTTTTCGATAATAGAACGAAATACCAGTTCAGAATTACCGGAGGACATTGAACTTGGATATGAAGCAAAGATTGACAGCGGAAATAATCAGGACTTTGTTTTTGCCAATCCCAATAAAACTGATTTCGTCATTCAATTAGAGCTTTTGGATAACCAACTTTATGGAAAGCTTGTCGGTTTTCCTTTTGCAGCCGATTATAAAGTTACTCTGAAAGATAAAGAAGAGTTCCCTCCAAAGAAAATTGTTCAATATAATCCTTTCCTTAATGAAAATGTTGTGCGAGTAAGCGAAGAAGGCCAAAAGGGTGTCTTGATAAAAGTATATCGCCAAAGCATTGCTGAAAATGGGGAAGTGCTGCAAGACGAATTGATTGCGGAGGACTTCTATCCTCCGGTTCATCGAATTGAGATTCATAGTTTAGAAGCAGCCCCTGAAGGTTCTGATCCGGAAATAGTAGATTTGCCTGCTGATGGCAGCAATGATTCACAAGGCAGTGAAGGGCCGCCTCCTAATTCAGGAAGTGATGAGGGTCAAGATGAGCAGGAAGAAAATACGGGCAGCAAAGATTCCAATGATGATAATGATGCCG
The DNA here is from genome assembly GCF_053903065.1 of Bacillus sp. AK031. Lineage (NCBI taxonomy): Bacteria > Bacillati > Bacillota > Bacilli > Caryophanales > Bacillaceae > Bacillus > Bacillus sp. AK031. The sequence goes on from NZ_CP096424.1 coordinate 1,134,463, forward strand.
GTGATGAAAAGGATCAAAAAAAAACATCACACAATAATAGTGCACAAGCAAAATCTGCAAAATGAACAAAGTAAATTTAGATAAGCTGGTGATAGGATGGTACAGACCAGAAAGAGGCTCGGAGATCTCTTAGTTGAAGCGGGCCTGATATCAGAAGAAAAACTAAATAGGGCACTGCAGGAAAAAGAACAGGGGCAAAAACTCGGTGATGCCTTGTTGCAAAAAGGCTATATTACTGAACAGCAGCTCATCGAGGTCCTTGAATTTCAGCTCGGGATTCCTCACGTCAGTCTTTACCGCTATCCTTTTGATACAAACCTATTTCACTTGATTCCCAAGGAAGAGGCCAAAAGAAATCTGATGATCCCTCTGAAGAAAGAGGGCGAAAAGCTCTACGTGGCGATGGCTGATCCGATGGACTTCTACACAATTGAAGATCTGAGGCTCTCGACCGGGTTCCAGATAGAGACAGCCATCGCGACAAAAGACGATATTCTGAGGGCTGTAACCAAGTACTATGACACCGAAGAAGGCTTTGAGGAACTGGTAAATGACAAGCCTGAAAAAAATAAGGTTGAAGAACAGACGATCGTCGATCAGGATTCACCGATTGTTAAGCTGGTCAATCAAATTCTTTCCAATGCCGTGACTCAAAAGGCGAGTGACATCCATATCGATCCCCAGGAAACAAAAGTGGCGATTCGCTACCGGATTGATGGTGTCTTGAGAACGGAAAGAAATCTGCCTAAGCATATGCAGAGCATGCTCATTGCCAGAATCAAGATCATGGCCAACCTCGATATCACAGAATTCAGGATCCCTCAGGATGGAAGAATCAAGACGAATGTGGACTATAGGCCGGTGGATTTGCGTGTGTCGACACTGCCGACTGTTTTTGGCGAGAAAGTCGTTATGCGTATTCTCGACTTGAGCAGTGCATTGAATGATATTAAACAGCTTGGCTTTAATAAACTGAATTACAAACGTGTCATGGATATGATTCAGCAGCCAACCGGGATTGTGTTGATAACCGGGCCGACCGGTTCAGGTAAATCTTCCACCCTTTATGCAGCCCTGAACCATTTGAACAGTGAAGAAGTCAATATCATCACGATTGAAGATCCAGTAGAGTATCAGTTGGAAGGCATTAACCAAATCGGCGTGAACTCAAATGTCGGACTGACTTTTGCCAAAGGATTGAGATCTATCCTCCGTCAGGATCCGAACATCATTATGGTCGGGGAAATCCGGGATAAAGAAACCGTCGAAGTAGCCATCCGTGCTTCCCTGACAGGGCATCTCGTTCTCAGCACGATCCATACCAATGACTCGCTTGGTACGGTGACAAGGTTGCTGGACATGGGCGTAGAACCATTCCTTGTAGCATCCTCACTGAGCGGAATCGTAGCTCAGCGGCTTGTCAGGAAAGTATGCCGCGACTGCGGAAAAGAGCAGGAGCCGTCTAAACGGGAAATCGAAATTTTTGCCAAAAGAGGTATGAAAATTGACAAAATCATGCGTGGAAAGGGCTGTTCTTCCTGCAACATGACGGGATATAAAGGACGCCTTGCCATTCATGAAGTGCTTGTCATGAATGATGATATGAAAAAAGTCATCCTGAACGGAGAACCGTTCTCCATGCTTCGGGAACACGCCGTTAAAAATAAAACGATCTTCCTAATCGATGATGGCTTGCTGAAAGTAAAGCAGGGCTTGACCACAACCGAAGAAATCCTTCGGGTAGCAATTTTGGAATAGGTGATGATAGTGAAGGAAAAAATTGATTATTTATTGCGTTCAGCTTATGAATTGAAGGCATCTGACATCCACCTGACAGTCGGTGCACCGCCCGTTTTCCGCCTCCATGGAGACCTGAAACGATACGGAAAAGAAGTCTTAAAGCCGGCGGATACAGAAGGAATGGCGAAGTCCATCATTCCGGAAGACCTGTGGAACATGTTCCTGGATCAGGGAGAGCTTGATTTTTCCTATGGTATTCCAGGGGTTTCCCGTTTCCGCATCAATGCCTATCAGCAGCGCTCATGCATCTCGCTGGCAATCCGGATTGTGCCGACGAGCATACCGAGCATAGATGAACTTGAACTTCCTCCTGTTTTGAAAAGAATTACAGAGAAGCCTCAGGGGCTCGTATTGGTTACAGGGCCGACCGGAAGCGGAAAGTCTACGACGCTCGCCTCAATGGTCGATCATATAAACAGGACGATGAGAAAGCACGTTATTACGTTGGAAGATCCGATTGAGTACCTTCATAAACATGGCAGCAGCATTATCGACCAGCGTGAAGTGGGCTTTGACACGAAGAATTTCTCGCGCGGCTTGAGAAGTGCCCTCAGACAGGACCCCGATATTATACTTGTCGGGGAAATGCGAGATCTGGAAACCATTCATACGGCCATTACCGCTGCAGAAACCGGACACCTGGTATTTGCCACTTTGCATACCTCAAGTGCAGCAGCAACGATTGAAAGGATTGTCGATGTCTTCCCTCCAGAGCAGCAGGCGCAAGTCAGGATCCAGCTCGCTTCCGTGCTGGTCGCGATTCTTTCGCAAAGGTTATTTCCGACCGTTGATAAGAAAGGGCGCAGAGCGGCGACGGAACTTCTCGTTAACAATGCCGCAATTGCGAATCTGATCCGTTCCGAGAAAGTCCACCAGATCGATAATATTTTGCAGACTTCAAAAGGAATGGGGATGCATCTCATGTCTTCAAGTATTAAGAATCTATATGAAGCAGGCATTATCAGCCGCGAATCTGCCTTCCCTTATATCGGCATGGAGCAGCCGTCCTAGATGGCCCGCTTTAAATATACAGGGCGCGGACGAACTGGCAAGAAGTCAGGAATATTGACGGCAGCATCGACAAGGGAAGCGATGCTCAAGCTCAAGAACCAGGGAATACGTGTCATTGAAATGAATGAAGTACCGGAAACACTGCTGACAAAAGATATCGCCATCGGCAACCCGGTCAAACTGCAGCATATGGTCATTTTTCTCCGCCAGTTCGCAACGCTTCTGCAGGCTGGTGTAACCGTAGTGGATGCAACGGACATCCTTTCCTCTCAAACAGAAAGCAAGGTTCTTAGCAGAGCCTTGTCTGACATTGAGCTGGAACTTAAGGATGGTAACCCGTTGTCAGATGCACTGGCAAAGCATCGAAGAATATTTGAACCGATGCTGATCAATATGGTCAAAGCCGGAGAAGCTTCCGGAAGTCTTGATGAGACACTGGAAAGCCTGGCGACACACTATGAAAAGCAGCATATGACCAAGCAAAAGATCGTTTCTGCTCTTGCCTATCCGGCAGTGGTCGGCGTCATTGCGATTGCCGTTGTCATCTTCCTGCTGGTTGCCGTCGTGCCGACCTTTGTCACGATGCTTTCAGATTTTGGCGGAGAGCTCCCTGCGATCACTAAATTCGTACTGGGTTCCAGTGAATTCATGCAGAAATACTGGTATCTGGTTACGGCAGCGATGGCGGCATTTGCAGCCGGCATCATGGTGATAAAGAAAAATGAAAAAACAAAATACTACTTTGACTACGCGATGCTGCGCATGCCGATTTTCGGAAGCATGATTCAGAAAGCGGCACTGGCCAGGATGACACGAACATTAAGTTCTCTGTTCTCCAGTTCAGTTCCGATCCTGCAGGCTCTGGCAATCGTCGAGAAAGTTGTTGAAAATGAGGTTATTGCCCGCGTTCTTCGTAATTCAAGGAATTCCCTTGAAGAAGGAACCTCACTGACAGAACCGATGAAAAAGCATTGGGCGTTCCCGCCGCTTGTAACGCAGATGATTGCCATCGGAGAAACAACCGGTTCTCTGGACAGCATGCTCGGAAAAGTCGCTGATTTCTATGAAAAAGAAGTTGAAAACAGTACGGATAGGTTGAAATCATTGATAGAGCCTTTAATGATTGTATTCTTGGCCGCATTGGTAGGAACCATCGTCACCTCGATTATGGTGCCGATGTTCGAGATCTTTAACAATGTCCAAAATTACTAACAATTTCTTTGAAATTTTTACAAATTACCACTTTAACTGACAAAATTGTCATGTATAATTAAAACAGGAATACTATTTACCTAATCTAAAAGAATCATAGGAGGTACGAAAAATGTTTAAGAAAGTCGGTCAAAAACTGAAAGACCAAAGAGGTCTGACTCTTATCGAGTTACTTGCTGTCGTTGTTATCCTTGGTATTATTGCTGCTATTGCTATTCCTAGTATTGGTGGGATTATTAATAACTCGCGTATTGATGCACATATTGCTAATGCTCAACAAATGGTTAGTGGAGCTAGGTTAGCTGTTACGGCAAATGAAGCTGATGATGGCGATAAAATTTCTTTGGATACTCTTATTAGTGATGGTTATTTGGAAGAAGTAGATAATCCTTCTGAAGACTCCTATAGTCGTACTGGTAGTTTCGTTACTATAACAAGAGGCGATAACGGCAATTATTCTTATACTGTTACTTTAGCCGATCAAGATGGAAACCTACATGCCAGTGATATTAATCCAGACACTGCTACTAGGGGTAATATTGATCTTGATGGTACTGCTGCTCCAGCAGATGAAGACATTTAAGTCTAAAGTTACATTGATATTAAATGTTAATACTATTACTATTACTAACTTACGGCCTACTCCTAGGCTCCTTCTACAACGTAGTAGGCCTGCGGGTGCCGCTTAAACAATCGATCGTCAAGCCGCGTTCGGCCTGTCCGGGCTGCGGCCATACACTGACGGCAAAGGAATTAATTCCGGTTATATCCTATTTATTTCAAGGAGGAAAGTGTTCCCGCTGCCGGGGGCACATTTCTCCTCTTTATCCTTTAATCGAAGCTTTAACAGGTATTTTATTTTTAATCTCGTATTTCATCATCGGATGGGAGCCTGAACTTCTGGTCGCTCTCACACTTGTTTCGCTGTTTATGATCATCTTGGTTTCTGATATAAAATACATGATTATCCCTGATAAAGTTCTGCTGTTTTTTTCGGGGCTTTTTTTATTAGAGAGAATTTTTGTCCCTCTCACTCCATGGTGGGATTCACTTGCGGGTGCAGCAATCGGGTTTGCGCTTCTGCTCCTCATCGCTGTCATCAGCAAAGGCGGCATGGGCGGTGGAGATATTAAATTATACGCTGTCATTGGATTCGTTATGGGGGTCAAACCGATGCTTTTATCGTTTTTTCTGGCTACCCTTCTCGGTTCGGTGATTGGGATCATCGGGTTGGCATTCGGCTTCTTTCAGCGGAAAAAACCGATTCCATTCGGTCCGTTCATAGCAGCAGGAGCACTCATATCGTATTTCTGCTACAGTGACATCATCAATTGGTATCTATCATTATTAGTCTGGCAATAGGTAAAGGGGTTATAGTCAATGAACTTTGGGTTGTTTCGTCATAATAATAGAATAGCGAACCTGGTCATCACCGATACAGCAATCCGGTATGCAGACTTGAAGTCTGAGTCTCCTCTGGTCTTGCAAAATTACGGCGAAAAGCTTCTTCCTCAAGGTGTGATTGCGGATGGAAAGATCATTGACTATGAAACCCTTGCCATGATCCTGGAAGAGTGCATTCTTGACTGGGGGATAAAAAAACGGCAGGTCCGTTTCATTGTTCCGAGTACCTCTATTATCATTAAGAGAGTGCTGGTGCCTGCAGACATCAGGGAAGACGAATTGAAAGGGTATCTTTTCATGGAAATCGGCACCTCGATCCATCTGCCTTTTGAAGATCCGCTTTTTGACGTAGTACTGCTTGGTAAAAAAGAGGACAAACAGGAAATCCTGCTGGTTGCATCACCTGAAGAGGTCATTCATTCTTATCGGGATATCCTTGATGAAGTCAAGTTGAAGCCGGTTGTCGCCGATATATCGCCATTGGCACTGTACAGGTATTTTTATCATAATGATATGGTCAAAAGCGGTGACCATGAAATGATTCTTCAATTTGATGAAAAGCTGTTGACCATTTCGATTTTTCATAATAACCAGCCGATCTTCCTCAGGCCGATTTCATTTCAAAATGATGTGGAAATCTCGGAAGCGATGGAAGAGATGAGAGAGTCCCTTATTTACCTGGAAGATACGTTTAAAGAGATTGAGAAGGTATTCAGTTTCTACAAGTACTCACTGAACAAGGGAGAGGTCAACGTCGATAATGTCCTTTTGACCGGTGACCACCCGGGTTTGCAAGGAATCTATACCAGCCTGAAAGACAGAATTGACATCAATATCCGCAAATCCCCGTCAGGAGCGATACTGGCTGCGAATGGTGAAACGGTACCGGGATATTTTGACCTGGCTGTCGGTTTGGCCTTGAAAGAGGTGCTGTGATGCTGATTGACATTAACTTATTGCCAAAGAAAGAGCGAAAGCGCCGGCTACCTGTTTATATTGCGTTTGGAGCACTTATTTTAACTCTTTTGGGGGCTGCTTTCCTTCTTTTGCAAACACAGCTGTCACAGAACGAATTGGATAACCTTGCAAAAGACCTCGAAATGAAGAAGGAATACCGGCTTCAGCAGGAGACAGCGATTAACAGTATAGAGTCATCTGATGGCCTGGAGCAGTTGCAGACGGCTGTCGAATGGGCGGAACAGTACCCGATCGAAACGGTTCCGGTACTTGAACATTTAACCTCCCTTTTACCGGAAAGAGGATTTTTCAGGCAGTTCAGTTATACAGAAGATGGAAGAATCAATTTGAATGTCCAGTTCGATACGAGCAGGCAGGCTGCTTACTTCCTGAATGACTTGAAGAATTCCAAATGGATTGGCGAAGCGAAGCTGGTTTCTGTTGAAACGGCTCAGTCAAACACTTCTTCAGAGACAGTGATTTTGACTGAAGATAAAGTAATGCCGAGGTACATGGGACAATATGAAATTGCTTTGAACCCGGGTTTCATCAAGAATGAACTTCACGATGATAATAAAGGAGGGGATGACGAATGAACCTCCAATATGAAAAAAGAGAGTGGCTTCTGATTTCCGGCTCAATCTTACTTGCCATCATCATCTTAACGGGTATTTACTTCTTACTTTATAACCCGGTGCAGAAGGAAATTACCCTTCGTGAGCAGGAACTGGAAACAGAAGAGAAGTTGATTGCCCTCCTTGATGAGAAAACGAGTAACATTGAAGAGGAAACCTTTCAAAGCTCCATTGCCCTGCAAAAAAGGGTTCCGGTCAAGCCGATGACTGAAAAGCTTCTTCTTGATTTGGAAAAGGCGGAAACCGTATCGAACAGCTTTATTTCCAGCATGCAGTTTTCAGAGGGAGATGTCACACTGCCGCTGGCGTCACAGAGTGCAGAAGAAGACATTGAAAATCTTTCTTCTGCTAATGGTGGAGAGGGTGAAGGTTCAGAAGAGGCACCTGCACAAGAAATCCTTCCGCAAGGCTTGAAAAAGCTGAATGCAACGATTTCTGTGGAATCACCTAGTTATTTTGAAATGGAAAAGTTTTTGGAAGTGCTTGAAGATCTGGACAGGATTACCGAAATCGAACAGATTGCCTTTGAAGGTCCGGAAGAATCGACAATCCAAGGGGACAGTTATGATAAGGTCAGCTATAAGTTGGTCGTAGCAGCTTTTTACCTCCCTGATTTAATGCAATTGATCGAAGAGATGCCGGGGCTTAAGACACCGCCGCCTGCAAACAAGGTGAATCCATTCAGCAGCTACAGCGACCTGGAAGAAGATGAGGACGAATAAATGACTGCCAGCAAAGGGGCTGGATGAATTGAAACTGAATCAAAAGGGATTGACACTCGTTGAACTGCTTGCTGTCATTGTAATCATGGGTATTGTCGGCATGGTTGCCGTGCTTGCGATCGGCCAGATTATCGACAAGTCTAAGCATCAGGCTTTTGTGGCAAATGCCTATACATTGAAGGATGCCGCCAGTCTGTATGCGAAGGAATCTCTCTTATATGATAGAGAACTCACTAAAGTAACATATGAGACTCTTTACGAAAACAATATGATTGAAGAAATCAAGGATCCTTTTACAAATAATTTACTCGATCCGGAAAGTAACCAATCCTATGTAATAATCGATAGAGAACAAGTCAGCTCCATCTGTTTTATTGGAGAGACCAAAAAAATCTGTAATCAAGTTGATGATGATGAATCACCTGTGCTAATTGAAGACCTTGATACAGCAGCCATTCAGGACAATTGAAAAAATTGGCGAAAACCTCTGGGGGCAAGACGACAAAAGTCTTGTTCTTTTTTTTATGCCTTGTGATAGCATAAAAAAAACGACACAGAGGAGGGGGACATAATTGGACAAGCAGGGAAAAAAGGATGCCAGCATCACAATCAAAATCAACGGGGATAAAAAGAAGTTCAAGGAAGAAGAACTGCTTGTACATAATTGGAAGTTAGGAGAAGAAGAATCCGCCGCTGCTGAAGAGAGTGCCGAAGAAGATTCTTTCGACTGGGTCCTTCCTGATGAAGAACCAGTCCCTAAAGAATTCAAAAAAATTAATTATGTACAAAAAAAGAAGGGGAAAAGACAGTTTGGAAGTCGTCAGCTGACACCGGGGATTTCCCGGCTGATTTATACGCTAGTCGGTGCCATTGCAGTCTCCTTGGTTTTTGGATTAATTATTCTTAATGTCATTACAGAGGGAGAACAATCTGCACCGGCTATTCAGCTGCAAGAAGAGGAAGCTGCTGGAGCGGGAACTGGAACTGAGGCTGTGAAAGGAGCAGTAACGATTGAAAGCTTTAACGCTTCTGTGGTGCAAGGCGGGGCATTTTCTACTGAGGAGTCGGCAAAAGCTACGCAGGCATCATTGCAGGGTAAAGGGATTCCTACAGTGATCTTGGCCATGGATTCGAACCAGTACCTGTTCCTGGCTACCTCCGGGGATCTCGAAGGTGCCAAATCATTGGGAGAAAAGCTGGCTGCAGAAGACATCAAAGTCTATGCAAAAGATATCGTTCTTCCTGAGAAACAGTTCGAGGGAACAGAAGCGGATGCTGCTTTTGCCAAGAAAACAAAATCAGTTTTTACAGCACTGGCATCTGAAAGTTCAAATGCCTATACAACCGGCAAAGTAAATAACGAAAAAATGACGGAAATCTCAGCACTTATAAAAGAATTAAATGGGATGAAAGCAGATAGTGACGGGGTGAAGAACTTAAAGGAAAAACTTGAATCCGCAGCCCTTAATCTGCAGGAATATCAATCGTCCTCACAACTGCAAAAATTAATGGCTGCACAGCAATCTCTTCTAAGCTATCTAGAAGCCTATCACAAATTGTAGACTGTTCAGGTATTTTGTATATTTTCCGGGAAATATATAAGTAGATGCTGAGGGTAATGTAATTGGATCATTTTCAAAGGACAAAAGGAAAATTACCGAAAACTTGGAGGACGAAATCGCTTAAGATTTCGTCCTCTTTTGTCTAAATAAAGATAGGGTAAGTTTATTTTAGAAGATGAATTAACACTGGTATTAGCAAAAACAAAAACAGGATTATTAAGTGTCGTTATGTTGGTAAAATGGAAGAAGATTGTTAATGGTTTTACACTACATAAATGAAAAATTAAACTGCAAACTATATATGATTGGAGCGGAAGGTGCACGACCTCCTGCGGGACTAGCGGGACAGGTGAGACCCCACAGGCACAGCCGAGGAGGCTCACCGCCCGCCCCGCGGAGTCGTGCACCTGAAGCGGAAATCTTAGCACAATTAAAGATTCAGATTAATAAGCGTCGAACAATCCCAGCTCCTCTTAATAGTTGTGAATAGGACAACTATTTGGTACGATGAACTTGTATCTCCCAATCTTACGGAAGAAGGGAAAGGTGTATGAATTGTCAAACCTCATTTTAGCTTCAGGTTCCCCCCGCAGAAAAGATCTTCTACAACAAATCCAACTTTCTTTCACTGTCTCAATCAGCCATGCAGATGAAACATATTCAGAAGGTTCACCGCCTCATGAAGTCGTCATGGAACTCGCGAAACGAAAAGCACTTTCTGTTGCAAAAGACAATCCAGGTTCATTTGTGATCGGCTCCGACACCGTTGTGGTCCATCAGGATGAAATTCTGGGAAAACCGGCTGATTCCACTCATGCCAAGCAAATGCTGCGAGCCCTTTCTGGAAACACACACTCAGTTTATACAGGTGTAGCCATTGTGAAAGACGATCAGCAAAAATTGTTTTACAAAAAAACGGATGTAACGTTTTGGGAGCTGGCAGAAGAGGAAATAGATACCTATACAGCTTCTGGTGAACCAATCGATAAAGCAGGCGGTTATGGAATCCAGGGATTTGGCGCCTTCCTTGTAAAAGAAATTCATGGTGATTATTTTTCAGTTGTAGGACTGCCGATTTCCCAGGTATACCGCAGCTTGCAGGAGATGGGTTATCACCCATAAGCCTATTTTTTCTCTTATGACTCCCAATCGTTAGCCATGGGAGGAAAGATGAATTGACGGAAACGAAACTGATGATAAGGGACTACCCCACTGATGAGAGGCCAAGGGAACGCATGGTGCAGAGCGGTCCGGCAAGCTTGTCAAACCAGGAGCTGCTGGCAATCATTTTGAGGACAGGCACAAAATCGGAGTCTGTTCTTCAATTGTCAAATCGTGTCCTGACGACCTTTGAAGGATTGAGGCTTTTAAAGGAAGCATCCCTCGAGGAAATCACGGATATCAACGGAATTGGTCTGGCAAAAGCCGTTCAGATAATGGCCGCTGTTGAAATTGGGCGGCGCATCGCGAATCTGGAATATGATGACCGGTATTCGATACGTTCTCCTGAAGATGGTGCGAACTATGTTATGAATGATATGAGGTTCCTGTCACAGGAGCACTTCGTCTGCCTTTATCTCAATACCAAGAATCAAGTATTGCATAAGCAGACGATTTTTATCGGAAGCCTGAATGCTTCCATCGTGCATCCCCGCGAAGTCTTTAAAGAAGCTTTCCGGAGGTCGGCAGCTTCCATCATTTGTATCCATAACCATCCTTCCGGTGACCCGACCCCCAGCCGGGAAGATATCGAGGTCACGAAGAGGCTGGCTGAATGCGGAAAGATCATAGGGATAGAGGTTCTTGACCACCTGATCATCGGAGAGAAGAAATATGTCAGTTTAAAGGAAAAAGGCTACTTATGATACTTTGTTTTCTGGAATGGTTGAGCTATAATATTGTTTATGATTTTTGCAAGCTTGGTTAAATATAAAGTGAAAGCACTTATATAGATTGGAATGTGCCCATTCCGTATTAGAAAGGGAGATACAACAATGTTTGGAACAAAGGATCTTGGAATAGATTTAGGAACGGCTAATACACTCGTATATGTTAAAGGAAAAGGAATCGTCGTCCGTGAACCATCAGTCGTCGCTTTGCAGACAGACTCAAAGCAAATCGTCGCTGTTGGGAATGACGCTAAAAATATGATTGGCAGGACTCCCGGCAATGTCGTTGCCCTGAGGCCTATGAAAGACGGTGTCATTGCCGATTATGAAACAACTGCGACTATGATGAAATATTACATAAAGCAGGCTACGAATGGGAAGGGATCTTTTTCACGTAAGCCTTATGTGATGATCTGTGTTCCATCAGGCATAACAGCGGTTGAAGAACGTGCTGTCATAGATGCGACACGCCAGGCGGGGGCAAGGGACGCTTACACGATTGAAGAGCCTTTCGCAGCAGCGATTGGTGCCAATCTGCCTGTTTGGGAGCCGACTGGAAGCATGGTAGTCGATATCGGCGGCGGAACGACTGAAGTCGCAATCATTTCCCTGGGCGGAATCGTTACAAGCCAATCCATCAGGGTTGCCGGAGATGAGATGGATGAGTCGATCATTAATTACATCAGAAAAACCTACAACCTTATGATCGGGGACCGTACAGCTGAAACAATCAAAGTTGAAATTGGTTCAGCAGGCGATTCGGAAGGCATTGATACATTGGATATTCGCGGCCGTGACCTACTGACCGGCCTGCCGAAAACGATTGAAATCACAGCAGACGAAATTGCTGCTGCCCTTCGTGATACGGTGTATTCCATTGTGGATGCAGTGAAGAGCACCTTGGAGAAGACTCCGCCGGAGCTTGCAGCAGATATCATGGACAGAGGAATTGTCCTGACAGGAGGAGGCGCACTTCTTCGCAACCTCGATAAGATCATTAGTGATGAAACGAAAATGCCGGTTCTTATAGCAGAGAATCCGCTTGACTGCGTGGCTATCGGCACAGGGAAAGCATTGGACCATATCGACTTATTTAAAAATAAAAAATAATATTTCGCAACTGTTAAAAATGGGGCTGCACTCATTGAAAGGTTTTGTGGGCAGCCCCTTCTTGTTTGTACAGAACTGAAAAGCAATCCACTCTATTAAGTATCAACACTTCTATGGCTCGTTTTTGCGTAAAATGCTCTTTTTCCTTTATAAGAAAAATGGTAGATTAAGAAGTGTACATGTTGTATTCATTCATATCACATCAGGAGAGAAAATAAGTGTAAAAGATAGAGGTGTCTTTCATCATGCCCCGCTTTTTTTTGAATAAACGATTGATCATCCTTCTTGTCAGCATCATCGTGCTGGTGGCATTGATAGGATATTCTGTTCGTGAAAGGGATAATATATCCTGGCCCGAACAATTTGTAGGAGATATTGTCGGATTCGGCCAGTCGCTGGTTTCCAGGCCTGTCAATTCCATTTCCGGATTTATTGAGAATGTGAAAGATCTGCAGAATACGTATACAGAAAACCAAAAACTGAAATCCCGCCTTGAAGAGCTCGTGAAATTGGAGACGATGGTAAAAGATCTTGAAAAGGATAACGAGGAACTGCGCCAGATTCTCGGCAAGGAAGAGAACCTGCGAGATTATGATCCCATCCAGGCGACAGTGATTGCAAGGAATCCAAGCCAATGGGATGACCTGTTGATCATTGATAAAGGAAAGGTCCAGGGTGTTCAATCGAATATGGCTGTCATTACTTCCCAAGGATTAATCGGAAAGGTGAAAAGTGTTAAACAGTTCTCTTCCACCATTGAACTGCTTAGTACAAAAAACCCGAACAACCGGATTTCCGCTCTGATTCAGGGAGATGTTAATGCTGTAGGGTCTATAGAAGGATATGATACGGACCGGGATCAGCTTCTTGTAAAGCGGATTCCCAACGATATCAAGCTGAAGGAAGGATCGAAAGTGATCACGTCAGGCTTGGGCGGCGTGTTTCCGAAAGGCCTCCCGATTGGGGAAGTGAAGGAAATTGTCCCGGATCAATATGGCCTGACACAGACAGCTTATGTGAAACCAACAGCTGACTTCTATCACCTTGAACATGTAATGGTTGTGAACAGAAGCAAAAAGAGTGTCGATTTAGAGGAACCTGAAGATGCGGAGGGAGAGGAATGAAACGACTTCTCCTTCCGCTGATAGCTTTAATCTGCTTCTATGGCTCCAGCGTATTCGTTACGCTTCTGCCCATGGAAGTTTATAATAGTGACAGGGTTCTTGTTCCTCACTTTTTAATCATTTTCATCATGTTGATAAGTGTGTATTACCATAATGCTACGGCCATTTTGTACGGGTTTATCTTCGGCTTTCTATACGATTCATTTTTCACTGAAGTCCTTGGGGTGCATTTGTTCATATTCCCATTCACAACCTTTTTGACATCAAAGATCATGAAGGTGCTTCACAGCAACCTGATTGTTACCGGTATTGTCATTTTATTGAACCTGTCTATATTGGAATTCCTTGTGTATGAGATCAATTTACTGATCGGAAAGACAGGGTGGGATATTGTAACGTTTGCTGATCTTCGGCTATGGCCGACATTAGTGCTGAATGCAGTTTTTATGATCATTTTCTCGTACCCTTTAAAAGCACTGCTTTTGAAGCTTGAGAAAGAAAGGCTTGAAGACTGAGTCCTTTTGCCCATAATGTTTGTCAGCCTGCTGAAAAATAGTATGTTAGGTTAAAGGGAAACAGCAGTAAGAAACAATTTCTATCACCTCACATCCCGGCTGCAATAAAATACAAAAAGCATGTTTTAAAAAAAGGAAACGGGCATGCTTTTGTCGAATTAAATGACGACTGAGGTGAATTATTCCGACATGAAAAATAGGCAAAATGTTATGATTAAGGGAACAAAAGATGGCCTTACTCTCCATCTGAATGATCAGTGTTCCTTTGTTGAACTTAAGAATGAGTTAAAGGACAAGCTTTCAGCCCAATACCACCATAATGAGGATTCTCCGCTCATCACTGTGAAGATACAGGCGGGAAACAGATATTTAACACCGCCCCAAAAAGAGGAACTGAAGAAGGTTGTCACTGAAAAACGCAATTTGTCAGTACAAGAGATCTCAAGCAATGTAATGACGAATGAAGAAGCGGTAAAACTTAAAGAAGAAAGTGAAATCCATACAATAGCCGGAGTCATCCGTTCCGGACAGGTCATTGAAGCCCCAGGGGATCTATTGATCATTGGGGATGTGAACCCCGGCGGAACGGTAAAAGCCGGCGGCAATCTTTACATCCTTGGTTCTTTAAAAGGGATCGCTCATGCAGGCTATATGGGGAGCGATGAAGCGGTTATTGTCGCATCCCAAATGATACCTTCCCAGCTGCGGATTTCTGATTGCCTGAACAGGGCTCCTGATCATTTCGATAAAGATGAAAGTCACGAAATGGAGTGCGCTTACATAGATGATTCTAATCAAATCGTAATTGACAGATTGCAAGTGTTAAAGCATCTAAGACCGAATATTACTAGTTTTAAAGGGGGACGCTAATGTGGGTGAAGCAATTGTAATTACTTCTGGTAAAGGCGGAGTAGGGAAAACGACTACATCTGCGAATGTTGGTACGGCATTAGCTCTGCAAGGGAAAAAAGTGTGTTTAGTAGATACGGATATCGGGCTTCGTAACCTTGATGTCGTTATGGGACTGGAGAATCGTATCATCTATGATCTCGTGGACGTTGTCGAAGAACGCTGTAAAATCCATCAGGCACTTGTGAAGGACAAGCGGTTCGACGATAAATTGTTCCTGCTTCCCGCTGCGCAGACGAGCGACAAATCTGCTGTTTCTCCAGCTCAGATGAAAAAATTGATTGATACGCTTAAACAGGACTATGATTATATTATCATCGACTGTCCTGCAGGGATCGAGCAAGGCTATAAAAACGCTGTAGCCGGAGCTGACAGGGCGATTGTTGTCACGACCCCTGAAATTTCTGCTGTAAGGGACGCCGACCGCATCATCGGCCTGCTTGAAAAAGAAGACATAGAGCCTCCGAAACTGATCATCAACCGCATCCGCACCCATATGATGAAAACCGGGGAAATGCTGGATGTAGATGAGATTACTACGCATCTTTCCATAGATTTGATCGGCATTGTCGCGGATGATGATAATGTCATAAAATCATCCAATAAAGGCGAACCGATTGCAATGGATCCAAGCAGCAAGGCCTCTATTGCTTACCGAAATATCGCCCGCCGAATCCTGGGAGAATCTGTTCCTCTTCAATCCCTTGATGATGACAGACCGGGTGTGTTCACCAAACTGAAGAAGTTCTTTGGTGTGAAGGCGTAAAAGAATTTGCATCGTATATTCCTAGCCGTCTTGCTTTTCGCAGGACGGCTTTTTTATGCTTTTGGCTGCTGCAGTAATCAGACATAGACATATTTCCTTCGGACAAGTCATACATTGTTAGCAAAAGGGACTTGTACTGGAGATTGTGAAGAGTCTGCAACGAGAGCCAATGGCACAGACTCCCAACTGTACGCGTTCTGAGCATACAAAAAGGGGAATGGTATTATGGGGAATCGAGCGGATGAAATCAGAAAAAGAATAGCCAAAAGAAAACGAATGAACAGCTATAATGCTTCACCATCAAGGAATATGCTCCTCCCTTCAGACGAAGAGAGGTACGGGGGAGAACGATTCTCTTCTTATGAAGGTGGTCCTTCTTCAGAAGGAAGCCACCCTTTGTTCAGTAAAGAGATGTTAATCCTGAAAATTCTTGGAACCAGTGTAGTTGTTCTTTGTACAGCCATCTTGTTTCAGAATCAAGTGCCCGGTTTTGACAAGGCTCGTTCATACGTTAAGCAGACCATGAGCGATGATTTTCAATTTGCGGCTATTTCAACCTGGTATGAAGATCAATTCGGAAAGCCCTTGGCATTGCTTCCTGAGGGAAAAGACGGGACACAAAGTACTGGTGAAGAAGTGGTGGAATATGCTCTGCCAGCTTCAAGCAAGGTAGTCGAAAATTTCAAGACCAACGGACAGGGAATCATGGTGGAAACAAGCAAAGGCTCGGAAGTCCAGGCAATGAAAGGCGGACTTGTTACCTTTGCCGGAAAGAAAGATGATCTTGGCCAGACAGTCGTCCTTCAACACGATGATGGATCTGAATCCTGGTATGGGAACTTGAACACGATTAAGGTTAACCTATATGAAACGATTAAAACCGGCAGTGCTGTCGGGACAGTAACGGATGGTGAAAGTTCTGCGACTGGAGAGTTTTATTTTGCGATAAAACAAGGGGATGCCTTCATTGATCCGATCCAGGTGATATCATTTGACTGAATTCATGAAGCTGCTGAAAAAGGTTCATATTCATCCGCTGCTTTGGGCGGCAGCAGGACTGGCGATTGTAACCGCCCATTTTATAGAGCTGATCATGCTTTTTATCATTATTTTTATACATGAGTTAGGACATGGGGTCGCGGCCCATGTTTTTTCTTGGCGAATTAAGAAGATCATGCTTCTTCCTTTCGGCGGAGTCGCTGAAATGGATGAACACGGAAACAGGTCATTGAGAGAAGAACTGTGTGTCGTGGCAGCCGGTCCCATTCAGCATATTTGGTTGATGGGGGCAGCCAAGCTTTTGTATTCTGCTGAATTCCTTTCAACTTACAATTATGAGCTGTTCATTCAATTCAATCTTATGGTGCTGATATTCAATCTTCTCCCAATCTGGCCATTGGACGGGGGCAAGCTCCTGTCCGTCTGCCTGGGATACAGACTTACCTTCATCACTGCTTTTCAGTGGACGTTGATCCTTTCATTTGCGGCCCTCCTCCTTTTTCATGCGGTCGTGCTGTTGACAGTTCCTTTTCATCTTAACCTTTGGATCATCTTATCTTTCTTGTATTTCTCGCTATGGGTGGAGTGGAAGCAAAGAAAGTTCACGTTCATGAGGTTTTTACTGGAACGGTATTACGGAAAAAGCGGAGATGTACGTGACCTCAAACCGCTGAAAATCAATGGAGAAGAATCGATTTATTGTGTCCTGGAGAAGTTCCATCGCGGCTTTAAGCATCCGGTTATCATTTATGTGGATGGAAAAGAAGCAGGAAAACTGGACGAAAATGAAATTCTGCATGCCTACTTTGCTGAAAAAATGACGACTGCAAAATCCCGTGACCTTCTCTATTTATATTGAAGTATTTGCGAAATCCGAATACCCATATTATGATGAAAAGGCTGGCTGTACCTTAGTCAGTCTTTGTTTTATTTGAAGAAAGGCAAGGCGGAAAGAGGTAGGACAAATGAACAAAATAATAGTGAATGCCATGGGCCGTGAAAAAAGATGGGCCCGATTAAATAATGGAAAACTAGAAAGTCTGCATATCTATCAGCCTGAAAATGAAACAATTGTCGGCCATATCTATCTGGGCAGAGTCGACAAAGTTGAAAAAGGCCTTAATGCTGCATTTATCAATATAGGAACTGAAAAGAACGGTTTCCTGCATATGGATGATCTGGCCGAATACATGTCATTAGGTGAAGAGGAGAAGAAAAACGCCCAAATCGGACGGCTCATTCATCAAGGACAGAAACTGCTGGTACAAGTGAAAAAAGACCCCACCGGTACAAAAGGACCGAGATTGACGGGAATCATTGAACTGAGAGGGAACTCACTGGTATACCTCCCAGAAGGCAGATATATTGCTGTCTCTAAGAAGGCTTCGAACGAGGAAGAAAAGAAAAAATGGCGGCGGTTTGGATACGGGATGAAAGAGGAGCAGGAGGGCATCATTTTCAGGACAGCCGCTTTTCAAGAAACAAAAGAGACGATCCGGCTGGAGTTTTTACAACTCAGGAATCAATTTCTAGAACTGAATCGATACTCGCGGACAAAAAAGGCACCGAATTTAATTTATCGCCAGGATGTGCTGAAGGAAGAGATTTTGGAAGAACTAAAGAAAATAAAAGAGGCAGAAATCCTTACAGACGATTCTTCATGGAAAAATGAATTTAGCCAGTTCCTGGAACAGCGAAGCTTCCCATTTACTGGAGAGGTTGTCCACATCCAAGGCCACGAGAATATTTTCAATTATTATAGAGTGGAAGAGCAAATTGAGAAGGCATTGAAAAAAGCAGTCTGGTTGGAAAATGGTGCATCGATTGTGATTGAACCGACCGAAGCTTTGACGGTGATTGATGTGAATACCGGGAAATATACCGGAAAGAGTGATTTACAGCAGACAGTATTGAAAACCAACGTTCTGGCTGCAAGAGAAATTGCCAGGCAGCTAAAAGTAAGGAACCTTTCGGGAATGATCCTGGTTGACTTTATTGAAATGAAGAGCGAACAGCATCGGGCTGAAGTGGTAAGTGCTTTACAAGACGGCCTCAAAGAAGATGGCAAGCGTACTACAATCGTAGGTTTCACCGAACTGGGCATTCTTCAGTTGACTAGAAAGAAGACAAAACAGTCTCTCCTGGAGTACATGAGCACATCCTGTCCTTCCTGCAACGGCAGTGGACAAGTACCGAGTGCTCAAACGCTTGCCTACAGACTCGAAAGAGAACTTTATGAACTCTATCCCACCGACGAAGACAAAGTGGTTGTCGAGGCAACAGAAGACGTTCAACGGGTATTCCGGGGTGAGAGTTCTCATTTCCAAAAAGAAATGGAGAAAGCCATTAATAAGAAAATTGAATTTCAGGTCGCTTCTCAAAGTCATCCTTTTTATAAAATCAAGAGATTGGAGTATGTGTGAAAGAGGATATTTAATTAAGATTGGATTGGAAACAATGTTGTTTTTTGACCGGAGCGGAAGGTGCTCTACTCCTGCGGGTTTAGCGTGACAGGTGAGACCAAGGTTACGTACCCACTGGAACGTAACCCCGCAGGCAAAGCCGAGGAGGCTCACCGCACGCCCCGCGGAGTCGAGCACCTGGAGCGCAGGTCAAAAAACTTTTAACATTAAGTTGGAAGGTGAATTCCTAGGAATTCTAAATCATTTTAATACTGAGTAAGCTATTGACACCAATCTTTCTTTTATGATAGGATTCTTATGTTATAGTTTTTGTAGCACCCGTGCTACAACCGCTCAAATCAGGCAATAAGCTTTTGTGTATAACAAAACGCCTGTACTTGGCGAGTCTGAGTTTATAAGGAGGTGCCATTCATGTACGCAATTATCGAAACTGGCGGAAAGCAAATCAAAGTAGAAGAAGGACAATCCATCTACATTGAAAAGCTTACAGGAAACGAAGGCGAAACAGTTACTTTTGACAAAGTACTTTTCGTAGGTGGCGACAATGTAAAAGTAGGAAGCCCATTAGTTGATGGAGCTACTGTTACAGCTAAAGTTGAAAAACAAGGCCGCGCTAAGAAATTAGTCGTTTTCAAATACAAGCCAAAGAAAAACTATCGTCGTAAGCAAGGTCATCGTCAACCTTACACTAAAGTAACGATTGACAAAATCAACGCGTAAGGCGTTTGA
Organism: Bacillus sp. AK031; assembly: GCF_053903065.1. NCBI lineage: Bacteria > Bacillati > Bacillota > Bacilli > Caryophanales > Bacillaceae > Bacillus > Bacillus sp. AK031. Next base: position 1,154,230 of record NZ_CP096424.1, read on the forward strand.
AAGATGATTAACGTTTACTTCACTAAAGATCCAGGAGGGAGAATTTCTTCTTTTTCCATGGATGGACATGCAAATTTTGCGCAGAATGGTCAAGATATCGTTTGTGCCGGAGCATCGGCTGTATCCTTTGGCACCGTAAACGCGATCATGTCATTGACCGGGGTCGAACCCGGGATTGACCAGTCGCCGGATGGCGGTTACCTTCACTGTGAATTCCCGGCAGATCTGCCGGAAGAAACAGAGGAAAAGGTCCAGCTTCTCTTACAAGGGATGATTGTCTCTTTACAGACGATAGAACGTGAATATAGCAAGTTTATCAAAATAACCTTCAAAGCGTAGGAGGTGGAACAAATGTTAAGATTAGATCTTCAATTTTTCGCATCTAAGAAAGGGGTAGGTTCGACTAAAAACGGTCGTGACTCAATCTCTAAACGTCTTGGTGCTAAACGTGCTGATGGTCAAGAGGTTACTGGCGGATCTATTTTATACCGTCAACGCGGTACTAAAATTTACCCGGGAGTTAACGTTGGACGCGGCGGTGACGATACTTTATTCGCTAAAGTTGATGGAATCGTACGTTTCGAGCGTATGGGCCGTGACAAGAAAAAAGTCAGCGTATACCCTGTAGTTAAAGAAGCTTAATGCTTTTTAAAGAAAACTCTAGCCGTATTCGGTTAGAGTTTTCTTGTTTTATGAGAGGACAATGGGTCAATCAGTCGATTATTGTCTTTTTATCAGGAAAAATTTTTCGTTACCCTATCCTTTTCTGATATACTAGCAAGTAAGAAAAGTCCGAATGTTACGGGGAGTTTTATGATGAATAGTGAATGGAACCTGGTAGAGGCATTGCGACATGCCCGCCATGACTGGATGAATAGATTGCAATTGATCAAAGGCAATATGGATTTAGGAAGAATGGACAGGGCGAAGCAGATCATTGAGGAAATTGTCGCTGAAGCCCAGAATGAGTCAAAGCTTTCTAACCTGAGGCTGCCAAAATTCTCTGAGTGGATGCTTACCTATAATTGGCAGACACACTATATTAAGTTGGAATTCGAAGTCATCGAAGCAGAAGAACCTGATCTTGATGATAATTGGTTATATGAGTGGTTTACAGGACTGTTATTTGTTCTTGAAAACTGTGTGAAACCTTATGAAGAAAACAATATGATGGTAACCATCAAGATTTGCCAGCAGGAAGCCCGGTTTGAATTGGATTTTAATGGGATAATAGTAGATAGAGAAACGCTGAAGGACTGGCTGGGGAAAAACAGTGCCGGTATTGCGGTGCACACACTGGATAGTAACGGATTTTTAATATCCTTGAGTACAAATACATAATCTAAGAAGAGCCGGCCATCTCTTGGTCCTCTTTTTTTAAGGAGTGAAAACAAATGTTTGTCGATCAGGTCAAGATTTATACAAAAGGCGGCGACGGAGGCAACGGAATGGTTGCATACCGCCGTGAAAAATACGTCCCGGACGGTGGTCCTGCGGGCGGTGACGGAGGCAATGGTGCTGACGTTATATTTGAAGTGGAAGAAGGTCTGCGCACACTGATGGATTTCCGTTATCAGCGTCACTTTAAAGCGCCTCGCGGAGAGCATGGGATGAGCAAGAATATGCATGGAAGAAACGCAAAAGACATGATAGTCAAGGTTCCACCGGGTACCATTGTAAAAGATGATGACACAGGGGAAATGATCGCGGATTTGACGGAGCATGGCCAAAGAGCCGTCATTTCCAAAGGCGGACGCGGTGGAAGAGGAAATACCCGCTTTGCTACACCTTCCAATCCTGCTCCGGAATTATCGGAAAAGGGGGAGCCGGGCCAGGAGCGATATATCGTCCTTGAACTCAAGCTTCTTGCTGATGTCGGACTTGTAGGTTTTCCAAGCGTAGGAAAGTCGACTCTGCTGTCCATCGTTTCAGCAGCCAAGCCCAAAATAGGTGATTATCACTTTACCACCATTGCTCCCAACCTGGGAATGGTAGAAACAGAAGACGGACGCAGCTTCGTCATGGCTGATCTTCCGGGATTGATCGAAGGCGCATCTGAAGGTATAGGTCTCGGACATCAGTTCCTTCGCCATATTGAACGTACGCGTGTCATCGTCCACGTCATCGATATGAGCGGACTAGAGGGAAGGGACCCTTACGAAGATTACCAGACAATCAATGCGGAGTTGGAAGCCTACAACCTTCGTTTGACAGAACGTCCGCAAATCATTGTGGCCAATAAAATGGACATGCCTGATTCAGAGGAAAACCTCAAGAATTTCAAGGCGCAACTGGAAGAGGACTATCCTGTCTTCGGTATCTCTGCCGTTACAAGGCAAGGGCTTCGTGATCTTTTGTTCGCCATCGCCGATAAACTGGAAAAAACACCTCAGTTTGCGATGTTTGAAGAAGAGGAAGAAGAGACAAAAGATCAGCGTGTGCTTTATAAACATGAGAAAGCGGAGACTGAATTCATTATCACAAGGGAATCTGATGGTACATTCGTTGTCAGCGGTGCCAAAATTGAAAAACTCTTTAAGATGACCGATTTCAGCCGCGAAGAATCCCAAAAGAGATTTGCGCGTCAATTGCGCACAATGGGAGTCGATGAAGCTCTTAGAGAAAGAGGAGCTAAAGATGGCGATACAGTCAGATTGCTCGACTTTGAATTTGATTTTGTCGACTGATTCTCCAGCTTAGGTTACGGGGGGAACAGCATTGCGAAAAAAAGAACAGGACGGAAAATTTTATCTTGTCAGAGAAGATGTGCTTCCTGATGCAATAAAGAAAACCCTTAAAGCGAAAGAGCTGTTGGACAGGGGGAAAGCAGATTCGGTTTCGGAAGCGGTACAGAGCATTGACTTAAGCAGAAGTGCCTTTTACAAATACCGTGATACTGTATTTCCGTTTCATACAATCGTGAAAGAGCGGATCATCACTCTATTCTTTCATCTGGAGGACCGCTCCGGCACCCTCTCTTACCTGCTGGGAGAGGTGGCGAAAACAGGCTGTAACATCCTGACGATTCACCAGACGATCCCTCTGCAGGGCAGGGCAAATGTGACGCTCTCCCTAAATGTCGCGGACATCACAGTTGATATCGAAGAGATGCTGAACAGCCTGAGAAAATTAGAATTTGTGGAAAAAGTAGAAATGCTGGGCTCAGGTGCCTAGCATTTTTTTGTTGAGACAAAAAAGCCTGTCCATTTTATGGATTTATCTTTTTGAAATTTGGCTGTTGTGTCGATGCTTCTTTTTCTGGTGGGGGTATAGCGCCTATATGGGGTTGTCAATTTTATATTTTTAGGATTTGATGCCGCCATAGCGTGTATATGGGGTTGTCAATTTAATATTTTTAGGATTTGATGCCGTCATAGCGCCTATATGGGGGTGTCAATTTAATATTTTTAGGATTTGATGCCGCCATAGCGTGTATATGGGGTTGTCAATTTAATATTTTTAGGATTTGATGCCGTCATAGAGCCTGTATGGGGTTGTCGATTTAATATTTTTAGGATTTGATGCCGCCATAGCGCCTATATGGGGTTGCCGATTTAATATTTTTAGGATTTGATGCTGCCATAGCGCGTATATGGGGTTGTCGATTTAATATTTTTAGGATTTGATGCCGCCATAGCGCCTATATGGGGTTGCCGATTTAATATTTTTAGGATTTGATGCCGCCATAGCGCCTATATGGGGTTGTCGATTTAATATTTTCAGGATTTGATGCCGCTATAGCTCCTTTATGGAGTTGCCGATTTTCCATTTTCCGAATTCTATGCCGCCATACCGACCGGTTTAACTCGACGCCCCTTCTTATACATAAAAAGGAAAAACCAACAATCATTGAAATTTACTCCACAAAAAAAGGACACCCTCCAAAAGAAGAGCATCCTTCAAAAAATCAAGAATATGATTCAATCAAAAATCCGGCATTCTTTAACGCTTTTTCAGCTTCAAACATGACGTTTTCATTCGGTGCCGAAATGGTGTGCAGATGAATGCCGTCTGTCAGTTCAGACAGATAAGAGGCATTCGTCTCCTTGATTCTGTCCATGAATTGCTGGACTTCAAGGCGGTTGGATACCATGATGGAAGCAGTCAGGTCTCCATAGACTTTGTGCTCAATTCGGACATCTTTGACGAGAATGCCATGGTCGACGAGGAGGTTTAATTCTTCCTCTGTCCGCTCAGGTGAATGCCTGCAGGCGATTGTTTTTTCAACAGTGCCATTGGGCTGTTTAGGCTGCATGTACAGGTAGCCCTGGCTTGTAGCGATGATCGGTTCTTCCCTGGCTTTAAGCAGAGTAATATCACTGACGATGACCTGGCGGCTGACATTCGTAAATTTGGCGAGGTCGCCGCCGGTAATCGGTGCCCCCTCTTGCTGCAATTTGGATAGTATCAGGTTTCTTCGTTCTTCTCCTAGTATCTTCTTGCCTTTTGACATATTTCTTCCCCTCTCCATTAAAGCAGAAAGCTAGTTTTCATAGTGTGTTTTGGCTATATCAATCAGAACTAATGCAAGCTCTGCCACCTCTTCTTTTGTTGTATCTTTTCCCATTGAGATTCTTATAAACTCTTTTCCGATTTCATCATTGAGACCGAGGGCCTTAACGGTCTTGGAAACAGATTGCTGGCCGGTCTGGCAGGCGCTTCCTGTTGAGATGGCGAAGCCCCGTCTATTACATTCTAACATGACCCACTGGCCTTGAAGGCCATTCAGGCACAAGCCGGTTACATGGGGAAGCTGATAGCCTGAGGGTGCGCCGAGGATCTTTACTTTATCCCCAAGCCCGGCTTCTAATCGTCCGATGAACCTTTCCCTCAGAGCCTGGTAGTGATCCAGGTCAAACCCGCTGCAAGCGCTCTGGGCCGCACTTACAAAAGCGGCAATGCCCGGGGTGTTAACAGTACCGCCCCGCAAGCCGCCTTCGTGGGTCTGGCCGGGAAAAATAGACTTTGGCGTATGCTTAGGATGAATATAAACAGCGCCGGTTCCTTTAGGGCCGTATATCTTATGGGATGAAATAGACAGGCTGTCGACAAGTCCGGAAATGGAATGGATGTTTGTTTTTCCAAAAGACTGAACCATATCGGCATGAAATAAAATCTGTTTATTCTTTATCAGGTTGTAGATCCCCTGTATGTCCTGAATTGAACCGATTTCCCCATTTGCATGCGCGATTGAAATAAGTATCGTATCATTTCTAATTTCTTTTTCCAAGTCTTCCAGTGAAATCATGCCATTTCCATTAAGAGGGAGTTTAGTGATTTCAAATCCTTCTTTTTCAAGATATCCCAGCACAGAATGGATGGATGAATGTTCTGCGATTCCGGTAATGATATGGTTTCCGCGGTGCTTGTTTTCAAGAGCAAGGGAAAGAATGCCGAGATGGTTGGCTTCCGTTCCTCCCGAAGTGAAGAAGATGCCTTCTGAAGGAACCCCCAGCAAGTCTCCCAGAGTCTGTCTGCATTCCTGCAGGAGAAAAGCCGCTTTTGCCCCGGTGTCGTGCAGGCTGCTTGTGTTGCCATAATAACTTGAAGCAGCCTCCTGGTAAACTTGCAGTGCCTCTTTATCTATCGGTGTTGTCGCTGCATAATCAAAGTATTTCAATAGAACGAACTCCTTTTAGAATATTCAAAATAATATTACGGAAGAAAAAACTCTTGTCATTAGTTTAAATATGTGTAAATATATGTGTCAAGACACCTGTAAATAATCAGGAGGGGTCATTGATGAAAAGAGCAGATGTTATTATTATCGGAAGCGGCCTTGCAGCCTTGCAAACCGCACGCGAACTAAGCTCGGATTTGAATGTGATGATTATCACAAAGAGTCATAAAAGAGGCAGTAATTCATATATGGCACAAGGCGGGATAGCCGCCTCTGTAGCGAATGATGACAATATAACAAAGCACTTTCAAGATACCATAGAAGCGGGACGCGGTCACCACCTGGAGGAAGAAGTGATCTCTCTTGTAAAGGAAGGCCGGAGAATTGTTCTTGATCTTGTCGAAGATGGCGCTCCATTTGACAGAAACAGTGATGGCACTTTGAGCCTGGGTATGGAAGGAGCGCACAGTGCGAACCGCATTCTCCATTGCGGAGGGGATGAAACTGGGAAGTTTTTAATAGATTACTTGATGAAAGCCCTTTCGCCGAATGTAAGCTGGATTGAAGGTGAAATGGTTTTTGAAGTGATCAAAAATCGCGAGGGTGCTTGTGCAGGAGTGAATACGATAAGCAGATCCGGTGAGGTGAATACCTATAAAGCCCCATATATCGTGATGGCTGCAGGAGGAGCAGGCGGGTTGTATTCCTCCACGTCCAATCATCCCTCTGTAACAGGTGATGGAATGGCTGTTGCCTTCAGGGCAGGGGCTCTCATTGCTGATGCGGAATTCATCCAGTTTCATCCGACCCTTCTCTTTATCGATGGAAAGACAAAAGGACTTGTGTCAGAAGCGGTAAGGGGAGAAGGAGGACTGCTTCTGAATGATCTTGGCGAAAGAATCATGGACGGTATTCATCCTCTTAAAGAACTTGCACCGAGGCATATCGTTGCACAGCAAATCTTTGAACAGAGACAAATGGGCAGGGAAGTCTATTTATCTATTAGTAAAATCAATAACTTTACAGCTAAATTTCCTTCCATCAGTTTGATGTGCCAGGAAAACGGAATCGATTTAACTGAGGGTATAATTCCAGTGTCACCAGGATGCCACTTTATGATGGGTGGAGTGATCATTGATTCTGTCGGCAGAACAAATGTTAAAGGTCTTTATGCAATAGGTGAAGTGGCATGCAGCGGTGTGCACGGAGCCAACAGGCTTGCCAGTAACTCCTTGCTCGAGGGACTTGTTTACGGAAAGCGGCTTGCCCATTGGATCAACAGCCAAAAAAGAGCTTTCTTTGATGATGAGCTCGTTGAAGCTGAACCGAATCGGAATGAAGAACATAGTCAGACGCTGGATTTGTTTGATATAAAGGTTTTCCAAGAGAGAATGATGGACTCGGCTGGGATCATCCGGAATGGAGAGAAGCTTGAAAGTCATTTGAATTGGCTTCACTCTCTGGGTCTCGATCTCGATCAAAGCCTTACCGGCCTTGTCCCTAATGATATTCAAAAGTATTTTATGTGGATTAACAGCTTGATGATTACGAAATCAGCCCTGCTCCGGACAGAAAGCAGAGGCGGGCATATCAGAAGTGATTTTCAGAATGAAGATGATTCATTGTGGGCGAAGAGGCGAATCATCCATGCAGTAGAAGACGGAAAAATGAGGACGTGGTTGGATGAACAAATTAAAACTAAAATCTATGCTTGAGCAATTTTTCCTGGAAGACCTGGGAGAAGGAGATCTAAGTTCCCAAGCATTGTTTACTGATAAGGACCATAGCAAGTTTCACTTCATTGCTAAAGAAACTGGCGTGTTTTGCGGAAATGAAGTGATTCTGTGCGGTTTTAAATTAATAAATCCTGAGATAAAAGTAAGAATTTATATTAAAGATGGAGAAGAAGTGGAACCGGGAACTGTCATAGCTGAAGCAGCTGGTCCATCCGCTGATTTGCTCCAGGCAGAGAGAGTCATCTTGAATCTGGTACAGCGCATGAGCGGCATTGCGACACAAACTGCCAAGGTCGTCAGCCTGGTAAAGGATACGGGCGTCCGTATTTGCGATACCCGCAAGACTACACCCGGCCTGAGGATGCTTGAAAAATATGCTGTCAGATGCGGCGGAGGATTCAATCACAGGAATGGTTTGTATGATGCTGTCATGCTGAAGGATAATCACATTTCTTTTAAAGGCTCGATTGCATCCGCGGTAGAAACGGTGAAAAGCAAGCTTGGGCATACAGTGAAAGTAGAAGTGGAAATCGAAACGCGTGAAGGGCTGCGTGAAGCGGTGGAGAGCGGTGCAGATATCATCATGTTCGATAACCGGTCACCGGAAGAAATCGCAGAGTGGCTTGGCGATGTTCCGCCTCATATCATCACTGAGGCATCAGGCGGAATCAAAATAGACAATGTGGCCGAATATGCCAGAGCAGGGGTTCAATATATATCGCTGGGGTTCTTGACGCACAGTGTCAACGGACTGGATATCAGTGCGAAAGTGTTAGATTAGGCCGGAAGTAAAAAGGTGAAGAGGAAAGGGGTTTTCGATTGTGAGTTTATTACAGACATTGAAGCAAAACACATATGAATTGCCGGAAAAATACCGTAGTTTAAGCACCGAAGAAATGGAAGCCAGAGTAAGGGAGATCAAAGCAGAACTTGGAACGAAACTTTTTATCCCGGGCCACCATTATCAAAAAGATGAGGTCATCCAGTTTGCAGACACGACAGGGGATTCCCTTCAGCTCGCACAAGTGTCTGCTGATAATAGCGACGCAGAGTATATCGTTTTTTGCGGTGTGCACTTTATGGCAGAAACGGCTGATATTTTGACAAATGAAAATCAAAAGGTCATTTTACCCGACATGCGGGCCGGCTGCTCCATGGCTGATATGGCGGATATTCACCAAACAGAAAGAGCGTGGGAAATGCTTCAAAGCCAATTCGGGGATACAATCCTGCCGCTTACCTATGTGAATTCAACTGCAGCCATAAAATCCTTTGTAGGAAAGAATGGAGGAGCCACCGTGACATCTTCCAATGCTCATAAGATGGTGGAATGGGCGCTGCAGCAAAAGCAAAGAATTCTCTTCCTTCCAGATCAGCATTTAGGGCGCAACACAGCGGCAGATCTTGGAATCGCTTTAGAAGATATGGCCGTTTGGGATCCGATCAACAATCAATTGATCCATGAAGGAGATGCAGAAGAAATCAAAGTGATCCTTTGGAAAGGACATTGCTCTGTGCATGAAAATTTCACTTTAAAAAATATTGCGGATGTACGTGAGCAGTATCCGGATATGAACATCATCGTTCATCCTGAGTGCCGCAGGGAAGTTGTTGAAAAGTCAGATGACAATGGCTCGACAAAGTATATTATTGAAACAATCAAGAATGCAGCTCCGGGAACATCATGGGCAATTGGAACAGAGATGAACCTTGTCAAAAGGCTGATCAATGAACACAGTGATAAGCATATTATTTCTTTGAATCCACATATGTGTCCTTGCCTGACAATGAATCGAATCGATCTGCCGCATTTATTGTGGTCGCTCGAGAATATCATTGAAAATAAACCTGAAAATATTATCAAAGTGGATGAAGAAGTAGCGCATAATGCAATATTGGCTCTTGAAAGAATGCTGGAAAGAGCTTAATGATAGAATAAATTCCACTGCCATATAAACATTGTTGTTATTGATAAGTGGTTTGTTGATTTCCGCTCCAGGTGTGCGACTCCGCGGGGCGGGCGGTGAGCCTCCTCGGCTTTGCCTGTGGGGTCTCACCTGTCCCGCTAATCCCGCAGGAGGTCGCACACCTTCCGCTCCAATCATAAATAGTTTTGCAAAATAGCATTTACAATCTTTTTCATTCCCATTTTAACAACTGAACAATAAAATATTGTTCAGTTGTAATTTTTTTATGGAGATAACGGAGTTTAATTCATCTTTAATATGAACAGAACCCCTCTTTATCAAAATAAGGACGAAGGCTTTAAGCAATTTCATTCTCTAATTGTTGTGTCTATTCGATAATTGAATCCGCTAGCATGAATGGTACCGGTAATTTTTTTTTTGATGATTTCTCAGAATATAGGGAGGATCATAGGAAAACGGTTATTTCCAAACTTCATCAATATCCTCACTGTAAAACGTAAGGGCTCTTTTGTAATTTTTGATCCACTCATCTGAAGAAGAGGTGATCAGGGTGGTCAGCAATAAGCTGAACGATTCCTTATGTTCGTCTAAATTGTAAAGAGTCATGGCATGAAAAACCTTCATCGCTTGATTATCCGGAAACTCTTCTATGCCCTTCTGTAAAGTCTCGTTTGCCAGCTGATATTCCCCGATGCACCTGTAACTGCTGCCCAGCTGAATGAAGGCAGCCTCCCGGTTGAATCCTGAAATTCCATTTTCAATTGCCCTTCTATAAAAGGGGATAGCGGCCGTTTCCAAACCCAGTGAGTCATTCACTGCACCACAGTAGAAGTTGGCCTCCGGATCTTCAGGATGCTGCAGGAATATATTTTCCAGCAATTCTTTTGCCGTTTCATACTTTTTTTCATCCAATAATGCTTTTGCTTTTGCCAGCAAGGTAATCCCCCCATTTTTTAATAGCAGCTGCCGTTAATACTCCAAGTATAATTCAACAATTGTCATTTAGCCCAATTTACTTTACCGGCCATAGTTGAAAAACTTTCAGCAAAGCACTTCTGGACAAGGCGTAAAGGTATATTTATTTCCAATAATTCATAAGTATTTGTGTAGATTGTTAGCACTTTGCCTATTAACTGACATAGGATATATAGACTTATGCCTGAGGAGGGAATTAATAGTGAAGATCCATATCGTACAAAAAGGAGACACTCTTTGGAATATCAGCAAAAAGTATGGTGTGAATTTCGAAGAGTTGAAGAAAATGAATGCCCAGCTGTCCAATCCCGATATGATCATGCCCGGTATGAAGATAAAAGTTCCGACATCTGGCGGGATGGTAAAAAAGGAAATGGCAGCGAAAAAAGAAATGCCAGTGAAGGAAATGCCGAAAGCGCAGCATCCTTTTGCCCAGCAAAAACCTGCTGCAATGCCGGTTGAATCACCTAAGGAAAATATCAAGCCGGCTCCGAAGAAAGAAATGCCAATTAAGGAAATGCCAAAGAAACCTTATACCCCAAAAATGCCGAAGCCAGTCATTCCAGAAATCGATATTAATAACTACTACATGATGAACATGGCAAATATGCAAATGCAAACACAACCGGCGCCGAAGATACCTGCTGCAAAAGCACCGGCACAAAAAATGCCGGCAAAAACAGCTCCAGCACAAAAAGCGCCGGCACAAAAAATGCCGACTCAAACGTCCCCGGCACAAAAAGCACCAAAAGCTCCTTTCTTGCCAAAACCGAAAGAAGAGCCTGAAGCGGTAGCCGGCGTTCAGGATGACGAAAGCCCTGATTACCCGCAAATGCCTTATGGGCAGCCGATGCAAATGCAGCCGGATTATTGTTATCCAGTATCACCTGTATTGCCTGGAAGCGGTTTAGGGCCAATGCAGGGAGGGCAGCCAATGTATGGCGGCCAGCCGATGCCTCAAGGATACCCAATGGGTCCTGGCGGCCAGGTGCAAGGTGCATACACGATGCCTCAAGGGCTTCCTGGTATGCAGCAGCCAATGATGCCTCATATGGGATATGATGAAGAATCCTCTTCCTTTATGCCATATATGCCGCAGCAAATGGGAGCTCCAATGGGCGGACAAATGATGAACCCAATGGGGGATCCTTCAGCAGTAGCCGGTGTTCAGGATGAAGATGATTTTCCTACAGCTCAAATGCCAATGGGCGGCATGCAGCCGCAAATGCCATATTCACCTTATCCGGGAATGGGTCCTGGTATGATGGGGCCAGATAACTGCTACCCAGTATCGCCTGTAATGCCTGGAACAGGGTTTGGTCCTGGTATGGGAGCACCTGGATTTGGCAACCCGCAGATGACTTCGCCAGCAGGGTATGGAAATCCTCACATGGGAGCTCCAGCAGGCTATGGCAACCCATATGGCCCCGGCCCACAAGTGCAGGGTGCAATGATGGAAGAGTCACCGGGAATGTACGGTGCACCAGTTCAGCAGGGAGGCTGCGGATGTGGAGGCCCACAACCGATGGGTCAATTTGGACCTGGGATGATGTCCCCTTATGGCCCGGGCATGATGCCTCAAGGCCCAGGTTATCCAGGAATGTATGGACCGGGACCATTCGGTATGCCGCGATTTGACGACGATGATTTTGAAGACTAATGAAAAAGGTGGAGACGGTTTTCAGAATCGTCTCCTTTTATTATTGAAGAAGAAGCTAAGAGACAATGATATTGACCTGCAAAAGATTAAAGATGGAAAGTGGATGCTCCAGACCAGTACAGCCCGCTGGTTCGTCAAGCTTTACCCATCGGAAAAGAAATACCTTTTACAGAAAAAGGTCATTGGAGAAATGCGTGCAAGAGGTTTTATGAAGGTGCCGGCATTTCATGCGCTTCATGAAGAGGAAATCGTTGAGTTTGGAGGCAGGATCATTGGCATAACGGATTGGGTGGAACCCGGTAAGGCCTTTACTTATAATACCTTTCAGGAACGGCAGGCTGCCCTTTCTGTTCTTAAAGAATTTCATAGCTGCTCCAAGAAGCTTTTACTTAATAATGCTATAAAAGAAACTAAAACAGCCCTGCCAAGACAGGCTTTAATAAAAAAATGGAGGATCAGGCTGGAGGAATTCAGGAAAAACGCACAAGTGCTTTCTCATTATGTACCTTTCTCTTGTATAGCACCCTATATTCAGCTTGGGGAGGATGCATTAGATGGTGTAATCCGCCATGGTTTCTCTGAATGTAATTGTCTCCTTCACGGTGATCTTGCCCATCATAATTTTTTGCTGGATGAAAAAAATCAATTATACATCATTGACTTTGATTTAATTTCTTCAGGCCCCGAAGAAATCGATTATATTCAGTTTGCTAACAGGATATTTCCTTACATCCACTGGTCATTGGAGTCTTTATGGAAGCACCGGGCATTTGAGGATTACAAAAATGATAAAGGCTTTCTGAGCGCACTTTTATATCCATCGGATGTTTTCAGGGAATGGAACCGATTTTTCCGGGAAGGACCGAATTATCAAAGGAGAGTCTGGGACTATTTAATGGCCTTGACAGTCGGGCAATTTTCGGAGCGGATGGCTTACAGCAGTGAGATTAAGAAAAAACTTAGAGAGTGATCTTCTCCAAAAACAGGAGCCTTCTCCATCTTTTTATCCGACTGATTCAGAATTAACCTGCGTTTAATTCCGCAAGCTAACAAAGAGCACATTTGCTCAAAGTTTGCGGAAGAGGGTGACTTCATTGAAGAAGAAGCTTTTGCTGATTCCACTATCATCTGCTTTGTTTCTGGGAGCATGCAATGGGGCTGAAGAAGCTGCGCAAAATCAGAATAATGCGTACGAACCAATGGGGTTTTATTCAAACCAAGGACATGGTAATGACGATGATCACAGGGATGGTCCTTTAACAGAATGGTATGACCATTCTGTCGGACGTGAGGGCCAGGCCATTCGTGAAAGCAAGAGGCAATACCTTCAGGTGAAAGACGAAGATGGCAATCCGCAGAACCCTTCAAAACCATTGGCCGAAAATGACCGCAACTTCTTTCTGAATGATTCAAGGGCAAGTCATGGGGATGCGAACTACCATGGCCACCTTGATGATAATACAAGAAAAGCCCGCAGATCATATTATACGGCTTATGAAGGAGAACTAGCAGAAAAAATCGGGGATGTAACGGCATCAGTACAGAACGTAAATGATGTCCGTTCGGTAACATATGGAACGGATGTACTGATAGCTGTTGATCTTGATGATCATAGCAAGTTTGAAGAAACGAAAAGGGATATCGAGAAAGCTGTAAAACCTTATTTAAATGGAAGGACAGTGACAGTCGCTGCGGACGAGGGTACATTCAGCCGCCTTCGCAATATTGATAATGATTTGCGTGACGGAGGTCCGCGTGAGACAATCAAAATGGATATCCATGACCTGTTAAGATCAATAAAGGGTGACTAAAGCGAGGGAATCTTTCCTCGCTTTTTTTGTGTGGTTTTCCGGTTATTTCCCTATTCAATTTGTTAGTAATGGAAAAATTCTCTGAAATGGGGATATCAATGTAAATATTTGGTCAGACTAGTAACAAGTAAACCAGGCCAAGGGAAAAAAGGCATTAACAAAATTGAGATGCCATATTATTAGAGTTCAGAGGTGATCACGATGACGGTCAAGATACGAATCGTGTTTATGATGCTGCTTCTTATCGGTGCATTTTACTTTACGTTCTTCCATGATGATGGGGAGCTCGAAAAAGAAGCGGCAGAAAATGTATCGAAAACAGAAAGTGCAGACGCTGTTGCAGAAGCAGCTCATAGCGTAGACGTTATTTTGGAACGAGTTTACTTGGATGGTGAAGTAAGCGAAGAAATCAAAACGGAGACAATCTGGTCGATGGAAGACTTTTGGGCCGCCTATGCAGCTTGGGAACTTATAGAAATGTCTGAGGACGAAGTGGTGTTTCGGCAGGCAGTCGATGACATCTCTCCATTAATGAAATCAAATGGATACTTTGGGATTTCAGAAGATGGTGTCTTGTCTATTTTTAATGGAAGGCCGGGCCAGGCGGAGATCATTCAGTCCTTTTTCCAGCTTGATGTAGAGAAACTTGAAAGCAAAAAACATGATGAACTGGTAAAAGGGATTCCTGTAAAGTCGAAACAAAGTTATGAAGAGGTAATTCAAAGCTTTCAACCCTACTCCAAAAAAGATGAAGCGTCATTTGAATAGCAGCCGGCTGTCCTTCAGCCGGTTTATTTTTGTTGCAAGGGTAAATTCCTGCAGACTATGTCTTTCTCTTGTTTTTTTGGTAAAATAAGAACAGATGTTTTGGATTTTGTGTTTAACCAGAATCCCATTAAGTATCGAATCTTATGTTACAATGAAGTGATTAAGGGAGAGAAAAAGCAGATGTATGAATATATAAATGGAACCGTAAAAAGAGTGGGGCCTGAATATGTGGTCCTTGAAAACGGAGGTATTGGATATCAGATATTCACCAGTAATCCGTTTCTGTTTTCCAAGTTTGAAAATGAAAGTACAGTGATCTATACATATCAGCATGTAAGAGAAGATATTTTGGCGTTATACGGATTTCTGACAATGGAGGAGAAGCTTCTGTTCATCAAGCTGCTGAATGTTTCAGGTATAGGACCTAAAGGTGCTCTTGCCATACTGGCAGCCGGTGCCCCAGAGCAGGTAATTGCTGCGATTGAAGGGGAAGATGAACGGTTCCTGACCAAATTTCCCGGCGTAGGAAAGAAAACGGCCAGGCAGATGATTCTTGATTTAAAAGGCAAATTGCAGGATGTCGTGCCAGACTACTTTCCAAATCTTTTCCAAGAAGGAAAGCAGGCAGATGCTCCATCCAATGACGAATTAGTCGAAGAGGCGGCACTTGCTTTAAAAGCATTGGGCTATTCAGAAAGAGAAATCAAGAAAGTGACTCCTAAATTGTCTTCTCAAGGTAAAACGACAGATGAACTAATCAAAGAGGCGCTGAAATTATTGCTTAAGTAATGCAAAGAAAGGAGGCAAACAGATGGAAGAAAGAGTTGTGTCATCGGAAGCGGAAACAAACGACCATTCATTTGAACTTTCTTTAAGGCCGCAGACATTAAATCAATATATTGGACAAGATAAAGTAAAAAGTAATTTAGGTATTTTCATCGAGGCAGCAAGAATGAGACAGGAAACCTTGGATCATGTCCTGCTTTATGGACCACCCGGCCTCGGAAAAACAACCCTTGCCGCTGTCATTGCAAATGAAATGCAAGTCAATCTGAGAACAACTTCAGGACCGGCCATTGAAAGGCCAGGGGATCTTGCAGCAATTTTGACCTCGCTGGAACCGGGGGATGTTCTTTTTATTGACGAAATCCATCGTCTGCCCCGCTCTATCGAGGAAGTTCTTTATCCGGCAATGGAAGACTTCTGCCTGGATATTGTCATCGGCAACGGTCCGAGTGCCAGATCTGTACGACTGGATTTGCCTCCTTTTACACTGGTGGGTGCCACCACCAGGGCGGGAGCTCTATCTGCTCCCTTGCGCGACCGGTTTGGCGTCCTGTGCAGATTGGAGTATTATAACGAGGAACAGCTCCGAGAAATTGTTGTCAGGACTTCAGAAATCCTGGAGACTGCGATTGATGGACCTGCCTCTGTCGAATTGGCCAGGCGGTCCCGCGGAACACCGAGAATAGCGAACCGGCTGCTGCGAAGAGTGAGGGATTTTGCCCAGGTCAGAGGTGACGGTGAAATTACCACTGAACTTGCGAGCCATGCCCTCGAACTCTTGCAGGTGGATAAGCTGGGACTCGATCATATTGACCATAAGTTATTAAAAGGTATAATTGAAAGGTTCAAGGGCGGCCCGGTCGGCCTTGATACAATAGCCGCAAGTATAGGTGAGGAATCACACACGATAGAAGATGTATACGAGCCTTACTTGCTGCAGATCGGGTTTTTGCAGCGCACGCCTAGGGGGAGGATTGTGACATCCCTTGTGTACGAACATTTTGGCTTGGAGGTTCCAAAAGCATGACAGGATTGCCGAAAATGATGATGATTGCAGGAGCCCTTTTACTGATTATCGGTTTCCTGATGGCATTCACAAAGCTTGGGAGACTCCCTGGTGACATCATTATCAAAAAAGAGAATTCCACATTTTATTTTCCTTTAATGACGTCGATTATCGTCAGCATTGTATTATCTTTGGTTTTTTACATCCTAGGGAAATTCAAATAAGAAAAAAGTAAGGTGAGAGCTTTGAGAGTTGAAGATTTTGATTTCCATTTGCCGGAGGAACTGATTGCCCAGACACCTCTGGAAAAACGGTCTGAGAGCAGGCTTATGGCCATTGACCGTAAAACCGGCAGCCTGCAGCATAAGAAATTCAAGGATATCGTTGATTTCCTTAAAGAAGGTGACTGCCTTGTCCTCAATGACACCAGGGTGCTTCCTGCCCGTCTTTTTGGTGTTAAAGAAGAAACAGGAGCTAAGATTGAAGTCCTTCTCTTGAAACAAGAAGAGGGCGACAATTGGGAGACGCTTGTTAAACCCGCAAAGAGAGTCAAGAAAGGGACCAGAATCTCATTCGGAGAAGGAAAACTGACCGCTGTCTGTACGGAAGAAAAAGAACAGGGCGGAAGAGTGCTGGAATTTCAGTATGAAGGCATTTTCTACGAAGTACTGGATGAGCTTGGGGAGATGCCTCTTCCTCCATACATAAGCGAAAAGCTTGATGACCAGGACCGGTATCAGACAGTCTTTGCGAGGGAAAGGGGGTCTGCTGCTGCCCCGACTGCCGGTCTTCATTTTACCGATGAATTATTGAATGAAATTCGAGAAAAGGGTGTGCACGTTGCCTTTATCACTTTGCATGTGGGATTAGGTACGTTTCGCCCGGTCTCTGTAGACAGTATTGAGGAACATGACATGCATTCCGAGTTTTATCAGATAACGGAAGGAACGGCGAGGCTTCTAAATGAGGTGAAAGAAAGCGGTGGCAGAATCATTACGGTTGGAACAACTTCTACAAGAACCCTTGAAACTATTGCAACAAAACATGGGGAATTTGTAGAGGAAAGCGGCTGGACAGACATTTTCATCTATCCCGGCTACAAGTTCAAAGCAATTGATGGTCTGGTTACCAATTTCCATCTGCCTAAATCAACCTTGATCATGCTTGTCAGTGCTTTTACAAGCAGGGATATCATCCTTAATGCATACAATACAGCTGTTGAGGAACAGTACAGATTTTTCAGCTTTGGCGACAGCATGCTGATACTGTGAAAATTGGAAGGAGTTAGACGATTTGACTGCTATTCGTTATGAACATATTAAAACTTGTAAACAAACAGGAGCGCGTTTAGGGAAGGTTCATACACCACATGGCTCTTTTGACACGCCGGTCTTCATGCCCGTCGGGACATTGGCAACCGTAAAGACGATGTCTCCTGAGGATTTAAAATCCATGGAAGCAGGGATTATCCTCAGTAATACCTATCACTTGTGGCTGCGCCCGGGCCATGAAATCATTAGGGAAGCAGGCGGCCTCCACAAATTCATGAATTGGGACAAAGCGATTCTTACCGATTCAGGAGGGTTCCAGGTCTTCAGTTTAAGTGAATTCCGGAAGATAGAAGAAGAAGGAGTTCACTTTCGTAATCACCTTAACGGTGACAAGCTGTTCTTAAGCCCTGAGAAAGCGATGGAAATCCAGAATGCCCTGGGATCTGATATCATGATGGCCTTTGATGAATGTCCACCTTATCCTGCTGAACATGACTATATGAAGCGTTCGGTGGAAAGAACTTCAAGATGGGCGGAGCGCTGCTTGGAAGCCCACCAGCGTCCACAAGATCAAGGGTTGTTCGGAATCGTGCAAGGGGGAGAGTATGAAGATCTCCGCCGACAAAGTGCAAAAGATTTAGTATCTCTTGATTTTCCTGGCTATGCGGTGGGCGGCTTATCTGTCGGAGAACCGAAAGATGTCATGAACAGAGTGTTGGAATTTACAACGCCTTTGCTTCCTGATAACAAACCCCGATACCTCATGGGAGTCGGCTCACCTGATGCATTGATTGATGGAGCAATAAGAGGAATCGATATGTTTGACTGTGTCCTTCCTACCAGAATTGCCCGCAATGGGACTCTGATGACAAGCAAAGGACGTCTTGTTGTCAAGAACGCAAAGTTTGCAAGGGATTTCAACCCGATTGATGAGAATTGTGATTGCTACACTTGCAGGAATTACAGCAGAGCCTATATCCGTCACTTGATTAAATGTGATGAATCGTTCGGAATCCGCCTTACGACTTATCATAATCTTCATTTTCTGTTAAAATTAATGGAGCAAGTCAGACAAGCGATCAGAGAAGATCGATTGGGTGACTTTAGAGAAGAATTTTTTGAAGCGTACGGATATAATCGTCCTGATGCAAAAAACTTCTGATTTAGGATGTTCATTCATAAGAATAAAGCATCCTCACAACGAAAGGAGGTACCAGAATGGATACGTTAGCTACTTTAGTTCCTTTACTGCTGATGTTTGTTCTTTTCTACTTTTTGCTGATTCGCCCTCAGCAAAAAAGACAGAAAGCGATTCAGCATATGCAGAATGAATTGCAAAAAGGTGACAGAATCATCACAATCGGCGGTATGCATGGCATTATCGACGCTATTGAGGAAGGCACAATCGTCGTGAAATGCGGAGATGGCAGCCGTCTTACATACGACAGAAATGCTGTTCGTGAAGTTGTGAAAGCATAATTGAACAAAATAAGACCCGCATCTGCTTTAGATGCGGGTCTTATTTTGTCATGAGGATCTTCCCCCGCTGACATTGACACCGAGAATACCGCCCATCATACAAGTGATAATAAAGCAGACATGGTATACCACCTGTTCCATGGAAAACAATGAATCATATCCGAGATACTGAAACAAAAATACTCCAGCAGTGAATATTGCTCCAGTCAGGCCGCCGAGAACAAGGCCCTTTTCCTTCCCTTTTCCTCCAGACATGAAACCTCCGATAAATAAGGCCAGGAATGAAATGATGGTTACCGCCAAGCTGATGGAGCTCTCCTCAAGGCTGGTGAACCGGAGCATGAGTGCAAAAATCAAACTCGCCACAATGGCAATCAGCAGGATTGTCCCCGTTCCATACAAAATCGCACTTCCCATTTTTTTAGCCTCTATAGTCTCCCTCTCCCTTCTTTTCAAACATGAAAAATACAAGCTTTTCCTAGTACAAGCATATTCACGAAAGAAATAAATAGACTATAATTTTTAGTGGCCAAGCATCATACAATGTTAAAAGTATTTAAAGTTGAACGACGAGACAGTTGTTTTGCAATATACAGGTTTCTAAAAGGAGAGGGATGTATGTCACCCTTCATTATATTGGCAGTATTTACAGCCGTTTACATTTTGCTAATAACAGAAAAATGGAACAGGATCCTTGCGAGCATGGCTGGTGGAGCAGCTATGCTTCTTATCGGTGCCTTTACGATAGAAAAAGCATTGTTCACTTATATTGACTGGAAAACGATTACCCTGCTGTTTTCGATGATGCTGATTGTGACTGTGACAAGCAAGACCGGATTTTTTGAATTCCTTGCCATCAGGCTTGCACAGGCTGTCAATGGAAATGGACTTGCCTTGCTGGTAGTCTTTTCACTTCTTTCGGCAGTCGGGTCGGCTTTTTTGGCAAATGTCACGATTGCCATGCTGCTTGTCCCCATCTTGTTCACTCTTACTAAAGTGCTCGACCTCCCGCCGCTGCCGTTCTTAGTCATGATGATCCTGGCGTGTAATATCGGCGGGACTGCCACCCTGATCGGAGACCCGCCAAATATGATGATAGGGCAGGCAGTCGAGCACTTTACCTTTAATGCTTTTCTTCAGAATCTTATGCCAGTAGCTGCCTTGATCCTGGTGATCACGATGATTATTATCTGTTTGATTTACAAAGAAATATTGATTGTAAAAGAAGATAAAAAACTGTTATTGAAAGGGATTAATGCTAAATCGTATTTAAAAAGAAATAATGGACTCATCGCATCCATTAGTGTCCTGGTACTAGTTTTGGCAGGATTTTCTCTTCACCCTGTCCTGCATCTTGACGTCACATCGGTAGCACTGGCAGGGGCAGTATTGATCATGCTCCTTTTGGAAAAAGTATATGATCCCGAGGAAATTTTAAAGGAAGTGGAATGGGGAACGCTATTTTTCTTTATCGGGCTATTCTTACTGGTAGGAGGAATAGAAGAGGCAGGGTTCATCGATGAGATCGCCAGGGAAATCATCAAGCTGACAGAAGGCGATATGAAGACCACATCCTTTGTCATCCTCTGGGGAACAGGTCTGCTCTCTGCCGTAATCGATAATATACCTTTTGTCGCAGCAATGATCCCCGTCATCCAGGAGTTTCAGGAATTCGGCATGGTCAATATGGATCCATTATGGTGGTCTCTTGCACTGGGAGCCTGCCTGGGCGGCAACGGAACATTGCTTGGATCTTCGTCCAATCTCGTTATCGTAGGACTCGCTTCAAAAGAGGATGTACAAATCAAATTTTCCCATTATCTCCTGATCGGTGTGCCTATCACTTTAATTTCGTTAGCAGTCTGTACGGTGTATGTATACTTTAAATACATCGTGCCGTTTATGGGGTATTAGGACATTGCCTCTATAGGAAATGGGATTTACTCGGACAATGTTTGTTTGACCCTATACATGCTTATTTCGACTTAACGGGACTAGAGTCAAGTCTCATGTGCCCGGCAGTTTTTAACAACATTTTATAATGGAGCTAGAGGATAATGTTTTTTTGTAGGTCAAAAAGCGGTAATTATTTGATCCGGTAATAAAAATGTGTAATTGTTCTGCTGCATATCTGTTAATATTCATCAGCATTCTAATCCAGATGATAAAATTAATATAGAAATTTTTAAAAGTTCATTTTAGTGATTTGGCTATAGATAAAATATTTAGTTGATTGGAGCGGAAGGTGTGCGACCTCCTGCGGGACTAGCGGGACAGGTGAGACCCCGCAGGCAAAGCCGAGGAGGCTCACCGCCCGCCCCGCGGAGTCGCACACCTGGAGCGGAAATCTGGCAACAATTTTTTTACAACAACACTCTTTAACACTGCCTTAGAGCTCTATTAGGACAAACCTTATAGTAAAAACTTACCTCTTATCTTTCCTTTTTCCAAGAGCATAATAAATGGTGCAAACGTACCTGAAGGAGGAGAGGGACGTGGAGGAATATTTAATAATTATTGTCCGTACAATCTTCTTATATGCAGTTATACTATTTATTTTCCGGCTGATGGGGAAAAGGGAAATTGGTGAACTGAGTTTATTGGACCTTGTTGTATTCATCATGATAGCGGAAATGGCAGTGCTTGCAATTGAAGAACCTTCAAGCGCTCTGGTGAACACACTTCTGCCTATGGCGGTTCTTATGCTGATTCAAATATTGACAGCCTTTTTATCCATGAAGAGCAAAAAATTCAGGGAAATAGTCGATGGCAAGCCAATCGTCTTAATCAGCCATGGGAAAATTGACGAAAAGGCGATGAAGCGACAGCGCTATAATTTCGATGACCTGCTCCTGCAGCTTAGAGAAAAAGATATCAGCAATCTTGCTGATGTGGAATTTGCGATTCTTGAACCTTCAGGCACATTGTCGGTAATCAAAAAAGAAGAAAATCAAGGAGAGGGGTCGTTGACACTTCCGTTGATTCTTGATGGTATCATCCAGAGAAACCACCTTGATATGATTGGCAAAAATGAATTTTGGCTCAGAAAGAGGCTGAGGGAGAAAAATTATCACCACCTTGAGGACATTTCTTTTTGCAGCTTCCAGAATGGACAATTTTATATTGATTTGCGTGATAAATAAAAGCCATCTCCTGATTTGCCGGAGATGGCTTTTGATATAGGGTTAGTTCATGACAAGTTTGCCGATAAAAGGAATCCTCTTCAAGTCATCCCTGCGGATCAGTTTTACTATTATGGAAAGCACGACATACACGATGCTCGTGATAGTAAGACCGGTTATTAGCCGGAAACCAAGTGGAAGGTTATTTAAAAAGTCGGTGTATAAATAATGCCCGGCAAGTCCTGAACAGGCCATCACCACAACAAACTTGAGATAATCCCTGACATAAATAGTCATAGGAACAGTCTTAAGTATCGTAGCAAAATGAAGCATGGTAACGAGCATAATACCGGTGACAATTCCCAGCGCCGCACCGTATATACCAAATGCAGGCTGTGAAGCCAAAATGAAGATGATGCCTGTTTTGACTACAGCTCCTATCAGGCTGTTGATCATCGCGGCTCTTGCTAAATCAAGTGCCTGGAGGACAGCCTGCAGAGGCCCCTGATAATAATAGAAAAGGAAGAAAGGAGCCATGACCATGATAAAGCCGGCGCCGCTATTGCTTCCATACATGACGGTCATCAACGGGTCTGCGAACACGAATAGCAGCACGACAGCAATTCCGCCGGTGATCAGGCAGAACCTGAGTGCCTGGCTAAGCCGGTGCTCAATCAAGAGGAAGTTGTTTTGTTTGTTGGCTTCACTAACTGCAGGTACCAGAGACGTTGAAAGGGACACAGTGATGAATGAAGGCAAAAACAACAGGGGCAAAGCAAAACCGGTAAGTGAACCGTACTGTTTTGTAGCGAGTGACGTGGCAACCCCTGCCAGTGCCAAGCTGTGAGCGACGACAATCGGTTCGAAAAACCATGAAATCGATCCGATCATACGGCTTCCTGTCGTGGGCAAAGCCACACTCAATAGTTCATTAAGAGTTTTTCGTCCTGATTTTACAGATTTGAAAAAATTTCTCCTGACCTTAAATTTCTTTTTTAATTTAAATGCTGTAAACATATAGAGCAGCGAAGCGAGTTCCCCGATCACAGATGCGGCCATTGCTCCCGCTGCAGCATACTGGATTCCATAAGGAAGAAAGGCTTTGGTCATGAGGGCAATCAAACAAATGCGGACAACCTGCTCTATGACCTGCGAAATCGCGGCAGGCTTCATGTTCTGCCTTCCCTGGAAATAACCTCTTATAACAGAAGAAATGGCGACAATCGGGATGATAGGGGCAATCGCGACTAACGGATAATACGTACGTGAATCGGTAAATAAGGTTTCAGATAGATAGGGGGCAAGCAATATTAAAGCCGGAGTGAAGATCATGGATAAGGAAATGGTTATGGCAAGCGAAACCGCCAGGATCTTCTTGACCTTCTTTATATCTCCTTGTACCTCAGCCTCTGCAACACTTTTAGAAATCGCAACGGGAAGGCCCATCTGCGTAATTGTAATCACAAGTATCAGAGTCGGGAATGCCATCATAAAGAGGCCGACTCCCTCTTCACCAATGAACCTTGCAACGACGATCCTGTTTATAAATCCGAGAATCCGTGTAATTAAGGCAGCTCCCATCAAGATCATAGTGCCTTTTAAAAATTTAGACATCATATTCCCTGCCTTCTCAAAAATCGTAATATCGTATACAATTATCTATATGCATCAGGATGGACAAAGCATGACAAGTTGTTAGCATTTTGAAATGGAGCTGGGAAAATGATGAACGTTTTGCAACATCCGTACAGTAATTTTTTTGAAGATGTAGAGCTTGCACTGGTAAGCAAGGTGGAAGAATTTGAAATGCTGGGATATGGAAAAGCAACTGTAGAAAGCTTATGGACATACCTGTTGAAAAAGAAGTGGAAGAAACCGAAAGAGGAAATACGGATATCAGAACTGGTCAATGACATATTGAGTGTCAAACCAGGCGAATATATGAGCTTTGAAACAGTGGAAGCATACAGATCGCCGAACTGGTTCACTGATTTGAACGAGGATGAGCTGAAAGAGCTGTTAAATCCATCCAAAAACCCCAAAGGATGATAGCATGATATTAAATTGACAGACAATTACATCTAGCTCATAATGGGAATATTGGTATATTCCGTGAGCAGGAAAAAACCTGTTCCGGACAAATGCAAGGAGGACTCATACATAATGGTAAAACGTAGCCGCATTGTTGCCTTCTGTTTAATCGTTCTCTTACTGGGAGGATTAATCGGAAGTACAACAACCAACATTTTGAAAGACATCAAGCTTGGTTTGGACTTGCAGGGCGGGTTCGAAGTCCTGTATCAAGTGGAAGAATTGAATGGTGATGAACCCACAAGTGAAACAGTCGCCAATACGGCAGATGCGCTGGACAAGCGTATCAATGTTCTCGGTGTAAGTGAGCCGAACATCCAGATTGAAGATGGCAACAGGATCCGTGTCCAGTTGGCTGGTGTAGAAGATCAGAATGAAGCAAGACGAATTCTGTCTACACAGGCAAACCTGACTTTCCGTGATATTAACGATGAAGTAAGACTGGATGGTTCTGACTTGGTTACAGGTGGAGCTCAACAGTCATTCAGCCAGCAGAACAGCCCGATCGTTTCCTTGGAGTTAAAAGATAGGGATAAGTTCTACAATTTGACTAAGGAGCTTTCACAAAAACCGTTTCCTGAAAACAAGCTTGTTATCTGGCTTGACTTTGAAGAAGGTGTGGATTCTTATGAAGCAGAAGCTGCAAAAGAGGATCCGAAGTTCTTATCAGACCCAAAAGTTGATGAGCCCATCAACTCGAACGAAGTTCAAATTTACGGTGATTTCACTATAGAAGAAGCACAAAACCTGGCATCCTTGCTGAATGCTGGTGCCCTTCCTGTAAAACTTACTGAAGTGTATTCTACTTCAGTCGGGGCAAAATTTGGTGAGCAGGCAATGGATAAAACGGTGACGGCAGGGCTGATCGGTATTGCGATCGTTTTCTTGTTCATGTTGATTTTCTACCGTTTCCCAGGGTTTATCGCGATGATCACTTTATCTGTTTATATTTATCTGATTCTGTGGATATTCGACATGATGAACGGGGTCCTGACACTGCCGGGAATCGCAGCCCTGATACTCGGGGTCGGTATGGCAGTCGATGCCAATATCATCACATATGAAAGAATAAAAGAGGAAATGAAAGTTGGAAAGAGTGTCCGGGCGGCATTCCAGGCGGGAAATAAATCTTCGTTCATGACGATTCTGGATGCCAACGTGACGACAATTCTGGCAGGTGCTGTTCTATTCTACTTTGGGACAAGCTCTGTAAAAGGATTTGCAACAATGCTGATCGTCAGCATTCTGACAAGCTTCCTGACTGCGGTATGGGGATCCCGCCTGCTTCTTGGCCTATGGATCAACAGCCGGGCGTTCAACAAAAAGCCTTCATGGATGGGTGTTAATCCTAAAGATATAAAAGATATTGCAGACAATTATGACACGCTTGACCTTCCGACTGCATATGACAAGTTTGATTTTGCCAAACAGCGAAATAAATTCTTTGCGATATCAGGAGTTTTGATTGCGGCTGGTCTTATCATACTTGCCATCTTCCGGCTTAATCTCGGAATTGATTTTGCGGCGGGTACTCGGATGGAGATTCTATCTGATTCAAGCTTGACATCAGACAGCCTGACAGAGGAACTTGAAGAAGTTGGGTTCCCATCAGATGAGATTGTTATATCAGGCGACAACAATGAAATTGGCGTCGTACGATATACGGATGTATTGACTAAAGAGGAAATTGCCGAGTTAAAGACTCACTTTACTGAAGCTTACGGTGCGGAACCAAATATCAGTACCGTGTCGCCGGTCATCGGGAAAGAACTGGCGAAAAATGCCATGATCGCCGTTGCGATTGCTTCCGTAGGCATCATCATTTATGTGACGCTTCGCTTTGAATGGCAAATGGCAGTCGGAGCGATTGCAGCACTTCTGCATGATGCATTCTTTATCATTGCCTTCTTCAGTTTGACCCGTCTGGAGGTCGACCTGACATTCATTGCAGCGGTATTGACAATTGTCGGTTATTCCATCAATGATACAATTGTTACGTTCGACAGGCTCAGGGAGAATCTGCAGAAGAAACGCAGATTGAAAACCAACGAAGATATAGAAGAAGTCGTGAACAAAAGTTTGCGTCAAACACTTACGCGTTCAGTAAGTACAGTTATTACGGTGGTGTTTACCGTCATTGCACTGATGATTTTCGGAAGCCAGTCAATCACGAACTTCTCCATTGCATTGCTTGTCGGTTTAATTTCCGGTACTTACTCTTCTGTATTCATTGCATCTCAGCTGTGGCTGGTGCTGAAGAAACGGGAATTGAAGAAAAAAGGAACCATCATTACGTTCAAAGAGAAAAAGAAAATCTCAGACGAACCTCAAGTATAATAAGAATGCTGAAAGGACGAGTTTTCAGGCAGGTGTCTGCCTGGGATACTCGTCCTTTTAAGCGTTTTGGGAGATACTTTACAGTTAAATAGGTTACAATAAAGTGGAATAAGGGGGGACAACTTTGAGTACAGATGATCGTTTTAAGAAAGCTGAATTTGCCGCGATGGTCGGTGTAGTAGGAAACATCCTGCTGGCAGGGGTAAAATGGTGGGCAGGAGTGGCTGGAAACAGTAAAGCACTGATTGCCGATGCAGTCCACTCGGCTTCTGATGTGGCAGGGTCACTCGCAGTATACATAGGATTGCGCGCAGCTAAGCAGCCGCCGGATGAGGACCACCCATACGGACATGGAAAAGCAGAATCCATTGCTGCGATCATCGTAGCGGTGCTTTTGTTTCTGGTTGGTATCGAAATTGGCAAGTCCTCTATCGAATCATTCTTCCACCCGATACAGGCACCTACATCCATAGCCATTTATGCCGTCATCTTTTCCATTGTGGTAAAAGAAGTGATGTTTCAATACAAGTACAGACTGGGTAAAAAGTTAAAAAGTGATGCGCTTATTGTAAATGCGTATGAGCATCGTTCTGATGTCTATTCTTCGATTGCAGCGCTGATAGGTATTGGGGCAGCCATGCTCGGCGGCGTGCTGGATATCGAATGGCTTGTCTATGGAGATCCGGTAGCAGGGGTGTTCGTTTCTCTGCTGGTCTTGAAAATGGCCTGGAAGCTGGGGGCGGAATCCATTCATAATACCCTCGACCATGTGCTTCATGATGAAGATACACAGGAATTGAGAGCAGCCGTCAGCGAAGTTGAAGGTGTATTGGAAATTAATGAACTGCATGCCAGAGAGCACGGCCATTATGTAATAGTTGATTTGAAAATCAGCGTCGATCCCCATATTACCGTAGAAGAAGGGCACCGAGTGGGTAAGAATGTGAAGAAACGGCTGCTTGAAGCACCTGAAGTGCAGGATGTTTTCATACACATTAATCCATATAATGTAGAAGAAGAGGAAGATGAAAGCGTAGACCTAACATAAGGGAGGGAGACATATGAAATTTCAATGGAACTTGATCCTCGGATTGGCCTTTGCTCTGATCGTTGCTATTTTCGCAGTTATCAATGTCGATCCGGTAAGAGTGAATTACCTTTTTGGTGAGGCAGAATGGCCGTTGATTTTAGTTATTATCGGATCAGTTCTCATGGGAGGGCTGATTGTCGGTTCGGTCGGCCTGTTCCGTTTATTTGTCGTCCAGAGAAAGTTGAAAGCAGCTCAAAAAGAGAATGAGAGGCTGAAAAAGGAAGCAGAAGAAAAAGAGACTCTTCCTGAAAGTGAACCTGTACCAGCACATGAAGAACATATCGAAGCTGGAGGGGAAGAACAAAACCGGATGTAACCTGGAAGAAAGACGATTCGCAGCTGAGCTAAGCAGTTCACTTTATAGGTACAAAATGTAAAAATCCAAAGTCTTTAGCATACGAATTCGCACCATTATTCGTATGCTTTTTTTGGGTATTACAGCAAGTCATCTACTATCAAGTGTTTTTTCGCATCTAGTTTCGTACACGTTTCCACAACTCTGAAATAAATATTGTAGTCTTGCGAATTATGTCGCGGATTTACTGTTTGAAAGACGGCTTTTCTTCAAGTAACAACGCCGTTTGTTCACTGAGTGGCCCCACCCCGCCATCCAAGAGAGGAATCTAATAGGCCCAAAGGAAATCAGCAGCATGAGCTGATAAAAATAAGGGGAGAATTTCCCCTTATTTAGGAAATGGCATTAAAAATAGTTAAAATAAAGGGAATATTTACCGCTATTCATTAGAAAAGCATGAAAAATGGGGTGCTTTGCCAGGAATAAGGGGAAAATCTCCCCTTATTTATAGTGAACTCAGCTATGTTTTGCAGTTTAAGGGGAATTTCTCCCTCTATTTTATGGATCTGTGACCCCTCACTTAAGGATAGGACTTTCTATAATTAAAAAATCACCTTCCACGATCCTGCTCCTTCCCCTTCACCTTATCATTTTCTTTCAGTCAGGCCGATAGTTTTGGCTGCACTTTACCTTACGAATCAGGGTGCAGATTAGTATGCGATTTCATAGGAAAAAAGCAATTCAATTAAGGAGACAAATAGTGCTTTTGTACTCCAAAATTGAACTACTTGCAGCTGAGGCGGATTATCCTTTTTTGTCTAATTACATTTCACATATTCACCCCACCACTTCTCTGCCATATTTCTCTGATTGAAGTACCACAATCCATTTTGTATAATAGGAAAGGCTGAGGGGTGAACGTATGTTGAAATCTAAATCCCGCTGGTTAGTGAAAGACCATGGGGAGAATTATATAAATAGACTGCAAGATGAGCTGAATGTCCCGGCGATTGTCAGCAAGCTGCTGGTGAACAGGGGAATTACCGAAATTGATGAAGCGCGACATTTTTTATACGGGAAAGAAGAGCCATTTCATGATCCATATCTTCTTATGGATATGGATAAAGCGGTAGAACGTGTGAAGAAAGCTATTAACGAAGGGGAAGCCATCCTGATTTTTGGAGATTATGATGCCGATGGTGTAAGCTCCACTTCCACCATGATGCAGACTCTCTTGGATTTAGGGGCTGAAGTACATTTCTATATACCAAATCGCTTTACCGAAGGTTACGGCCCAAATGAGAATGCTTTCCGATGGGCAGCAGATGAAGGGTTCTCTTTAGTCATCACCGTAGATACTGGCATAGCGGCCGTGAAAGAGGCACAGCTGGCGAAAGAACTGGGTATGGATTTAATCATCACAGACCACCATGAGCCAGGTCCTGAGCTTCCGGAAGCACTGGCGATCCTTCATCCCAAAAGGGAGGGCAGTACATATCCTTTTGCGGATTTGGCTGGTGTAGGAGTTGCCTTTAAATTTGCCCATGCGTTGTATGGGAAATTTCCAGATCACCTGCTAGATCTCGCTGCAATCGGTACAATTGCCGATCTTGTCCCTTTAAAAGGAGAAAACCGGGCTATAGCCAAACAAGGATTGGCAAAGTTGCGAAACAGCAAAAGGCCTGGTATTGCAGCACTTTGCAAGGCAGCCAATGCACAACAGAATGAGATTACCGAAGAAACCGTGGGGTTTGCGATTGCTCCAAGAATCAATGCAATCGGCAGGCTGGGAGATGCCGATCCGGCAGTAGACCTGATGCTGTCAGAAGATATCGAAGAATCGACGGCGATTGCCGTTGAGATTGATGGAATCAACAAAGAAAGGCAGGCCATTGTTAACCAGATGACCCAAGAAGCTGTCGAGATGGTGGAAACAGAGTTTCCTCTTGAAGAAAACTCTGTGCTGGTCATAGGGAAAGAAGGCTGGAATTCCGGAGTTGTCGGGATTGTCGCATCCAGGCTGGTCGAAAAATTTTACCGGCCGGTCATTGTGTTAAGCTTTGATAGTGAGAAGGGGACAGCCAAGGGTTCTGCCCGCAGTATTGTTGGGTTTGATCTGTTTCACAATCTTTCACGCTGCAGAGAACTGCTTCCTCATTTTGGAGGACATCCAATGGCAGCAGGCATGACGCTTGAGTTATCTGATGTAAGTGAACTGAGAAACAGATTGAACTCTTTTGCGGAAGAACTGCTTACGGCTGAAGATTTTATTCCATTGACAGAACTTGATGCAGCAATACGCCTTGAGGAAGTAGATGTCGAGACAATTGAATCGTTGGAACTCCTTGCTCCTTTTGGTATGGGAAACCCCAAACCAAAAATGCTGATTGAAGGAGTTTCCATTTCCGGAATGAGGAAAATCGGCGGCAATAAAGACCATCTCAAGCTTTCTTTGCAAAAAGATGTGCATACTTTGGACAGCGTCGGATTTGGAATGGGTGAGTTTGCCGATCATATTTCTCCACTGGCAGAAGTATCAGTCATTGGTGAACTATCCATCAATGAATGGAATAATATCAGGAAACCCCAGCTGTTTCTTAAAGACCTTACAATTGACCAATGGCAGCTGTTTGATATGAGGGGAATCAAGCCGTTTCAAAGATGGTTCCAGAAGGTGCCTCCTTCAAACAGAAAGATAATTGCTTTTAAGCAAGCAACAATTGATCGAATGCCTCTGGATGAATATCGTAATGACGTGTTGTTAATTTCTTCTCATGAAGAAGCAGCAAGTTTCTCATATAAAACGGCAAGCCTCATTCTATTGGACATGCCTCCTTCAGGAGAATGGCTTGAGACAGTTGTAAAGAACACAGAACCGGAGAGGGTCTATGCCCACTTTGACCATGAAGAAGATCACTTTTTCAGCACTGTGCCGACAAGGGACCATTTTAAATGGTATTATGGCTTTCTGTTAAAAAGGGACTCTTTTGACCTTGAAAAAAATGGCGGCCAGCTTGCGAAGCATAAGGGATGGTCACGAGAAACAATTGAATTCATGTCAAAGGTGTTTTTTGAACTGGATTTTGTTACAATAAAAAATGGATTGATTTCCGTGAATCCTGTCAAAGTTAAGAGAGATTTGGAAGAATCGATTACCTACCGACAGAAACAGGAACAACTTAATTTAGAGAATGAATTGTTGTATTCATCTTATCAGGAACTTAAGAACTGGTTTGATAAGAAGACTGGACTGGTCTGCAACATATGAGGAGGATTTTTAAGCATGGACTTAAAACAATACGTGACAATCGTCGAAAACTGGCCTAAAGAAGGTATTAGATTCAAAGATATCACAACATTGATGGATAACGGCGATGCGTATAAATATGCTACTGATCAAATTGTTGAATATGCAAAAGAAAAAGAAATTGACCTGGTTGTAGGACCTGAAGCACGAGGTTTCATCATTGGCTGCCCTGTTGCCTATGCACTAGGAGTAGGGTTTGCACCTGTGCGCAAACCGGGCAAACTTCCTCGCGAAACAATTCAGGTTCAATACGGGCTTGAGTATGGAAAAGACTCTTTAACAATCCATAAAGATGCCATCAAACCTGGACAGCGCGTCCTGATCACGGATGATTTACTTGCAACAGGCGGTACAATCGAAGCAACAATCAAACTGGTAGAGGAACTGGGCGGCATCGTAGCCGGCACAGCCTTCCTTATTGAGTTGACATATCTTGACGGCCGTGAAAAATTGCAAGGGCATGATATCCTGACTCTGATGCAATACTAAAAAAGCCCAATATCATGATGAAAAGGACTGAAGAGAAAAGGGGGGGGAACCGCCTTTGTCGCTTTAGTCCTTTTTTGTATCTTTAGGTACCTGCTGAATGAATATTGGAAAATTGAGAAGGAAATTGTGAGCTGTACAGCATAAAGAAAAAATGATATGCAAATATTTTTCGACAAAATCGGCAGTTTTTTATGTTGAGGCTTTACATATCTTCTATTTTTTTTGATAATAGTATACAATACTCTTTTTTATAAAGAACATGAATTCAATGTCATTCCTGATGAACAAAAGTTGTTTTGATATTGGGGATGGCGGTTGGATTTAATATATTGTAAAGGTGATTTTGCTGATGGCAAAAGATCAAGTGCTGACCCCCGATGAGGTCATAAAACGAACAAGTGAATATTTAATGGACGAAGACGTCACACTGGTGAGAAAAGCTTATGAATTTGCCAAAGAAGCACATAAAGAGCAATTTCGAAAATCTGGAGAGCCTTATATTATACACCCGATCCAGGTTGCCGGTATTCTTGCTGATTTAGAAATGGACCCGTCTACTGTGGCATCCGGATTTCTGCATGATGTAGTAGAAGACACGAACATCACACTCCAGGAAATCGAGGATGGATTCGGAAAAGAAGTGGCGATGCTTGTTGATGGGGTGACGAAGCTTGGAAAGATCAAGTATAAATCACAAGAAGAACAGCAGGCTGAAAATCACAGGAAAATGTTTGTTGCGATGGCACAGGACATTCGGGTCATCCTGATCAAGCTTGCAGACCGTCTTCATAATATGCGGACCCTTAAGCATTTGCCGAGTGAAAAGCAGCGCAGGATTTCCAATGAAACCCTCGAAATATTTGCTCCATTGGCACACCGCCTGGGTATTTCGAAGATCAAATGGGAATTGGAAGATACGGCCCTGCGTTACTTGAATCCGCAGCAATATTACCGCATTGTCAACCTGATGAAGAAGAAAAGGGCAGAGCGTGAACAATATCTTGACGAGGTCATTGAGGAAGTGAAAGACAGTCTTGGTGAAGTAAAGATCGAGGCGGATATTTCCGGGAGGCCTAAGCATATTTACAGCATTTATAGAAAAATGGCCCTTCAGAACAAGCAATTCAATGAAATCTATGACTTGCTTGCGGTCCGGATTGTTGTAGATAGTATTAAAGATTGTTATGCAGTACTAGGTATCATCCATACATGCTGGAAGCCGATGCCCGGTCGATTCAAAGACTATATTGCGATGCCGAAGCCAAACATGTACCAGTCACTCCATACGACAGTGATAGGTCCTAAAGGCGATCCGCTGGAAGTTCAGATCAGGACTTCTGAAATGCATCAGATTGCTGAGTACGGGGTTGCAGCACACTGGGCTTATAAAGAAGGCCAAAATGTTGATGAAAAGGCGACTCTTGAGAAAAAGCTGACCTGGTTCAGAGAAATTCTCGAGTTCCAAAATGAATCTGCGAACGCAGAAGAATTCATGGAGTCCCTTAAAATTGATTTATTTTCGGACATGGTGTTCATTTTCACGCCTAAAGGAGATGTTATCGAGCTGCCTGCAGGATCGGTGCCGATTGACTTCGCTTACAGGATTCACTCTGAAATCGGCAATAAAACCATCGGTGCCAAAGTGAATGGGAAAATGGTCACTCTTGACTATAAATTGCAAACTGGGGATATCATTGAGATTCTCACCTCAAAACATTCTTATGGCCCGAGCAAGGACTGGCTGAAGCTTGCCCAGACTTCGCAGGCAAAGAACAAGATCAAAACCTTTTTCAAGAAACAGCTTCGTGAAGAGAATATTGAAAAAGGAAGAGAACTTGTTGAAAAAGAGATCAAAAATCTTGATTTTGATCTGAAAGAAGTTATTACACTTGAAAATGTGTCACGTGTAGCAGAAAAGTTCAACTTCTCCAATGAGGAAGATATGTATGCAGCTGTTGGATACAGCGGGATAACGGCTGTCCAGATAGCTAACAGGCTGACTGAAAAGCTCCGGAAGAAAAGGGACCAGGAAGAATCAATGCAGGAAACGATTACTGAACTGAAAGCAACGCAGCCGGTTAAGCGAAAACGAGATGCAGGTGTTCAAGTTACTGGAATCGATAATCTGCTGATCAGGCTGTCCCGCTGCTGTAATCCGGTGCCTGGGGATGAAATCATCGGTTTTATTACAAAAGGCCGAGGAGTATCAGTGCACAGGTCCGATTGCACAAACGTATGCGCTGAAAATGCGGAACAAAGGCTGATACCGGTTGAATGGGAAAGCGACTTCACCAACCGCAAGGAATATAATGTCGACATCGAGATTTCCGGCTTTGATCGCCGTGGATTATTGAATGAAGTACTTCAGGCTGTCAATGAAACGAAAACGAACATTTCAGCGGTAAGCGGAAAGTCAGACAGGAATAAGATGGCGACGATCAATATGTCCATTTCAATACAGAATATTTCCCATTTGCACAGGGTAGTTGAAAGAATCAAACAGATTTCAGATATTTATGCTGTCAGAAGGATCATGAATTAAGGAGTTTGTTATAAATGAAAGTTGTATTGCAAAGAAGCCGTGAAGCATCCGTCACCGTTGATGGAGAAATCAGCGGCAAAATCGATTCAGGTTTTGTGCTGCTGGTCGGCATTACTCATGAAGATACTGAAAAGGAAGCGGATTGGCTTGCTGATAAAATAATAAACCTCCGCGTCTTCGAAGATGAAGAGGGTAAGATGAACCGTTCCCTTTTAGATGTCGAAGGCCAGATTCTTTCCGTTTCTCAGTTCACTTTATACGGGGACTGCCGGAAAGGAAGACGGCCGAATTTTATGGATGCTGCAAAACCTTCACATGCTGAGAACATATACAATTATTTCAATGAGGTACTGAGGCAAAAAGGTATTTCTGTAGCGACCGGTGTTTTCGGCAGCATGATGGATGTCAAACTGACCAACGATGGACCGGTCACTTTGATTGTTGAGAGTAAATAGTGAATTGAAAAAGGCTGAAGATAGTCGAAACTATCTTCAGCCTTTTTGAATATAAGAAAATATTTGTATGAGGGTTATGGTTCTGAATCCAGCTCTAGCGCCCCAACGACTAGCAGATTTCGGTCTCTCTTCTTGCGATAAGTCATCATCGAATCGCTGCAGCTCTTCGTGATTCCTTTATCTCATACGAGAGCCCTCCAATCTGTACGCCGCTGAGCGGTGCGCGTGCGCTTTTTAATTAGAGAAATAATCTGTCAATCCATTATAAATGCTTCTTGCTGCCATATCCTGAAAACTGTTTGTGTTGACTAAAGCTTCTTCTGAAGGATTACTGAGATAACCCAGTTCCAGCAGCACGGCAGGCTGCTTGTTTTCCCTTATAACATGGTAGTCTCCTTGCTTAACTCCTCTGTTCCTGGATGAAAGCGTTTCTGACAGCCTGTTTAACACAGACTTCGATAATTTTTTCTGATAGTCATGATAATAATAGGCTGTGTAGCCTTTGATTGAAGAATCATTTATGCTGTCATAATGGATGCTGATAAATGCATCGCTGTCATAGTAATGAGCAATCGCAACCCTTGAATTCAATGGTGAATAAGTATCATCACTCCTGGTTAATACCACATTGGCTCCTGCATTTCTCAGGAGTTCATATAAAAGCTGGGAAGTGGATAGCGTCAGTTCTTTTTCAAGTGTGCCTCTATAACCGGTGGTTCCGCTGTCATGGCCTCCATGGCCGGGATCAATCACTACTGTTTTTCCTTTTAAACCGGCGCTTTTTCTATTAGATACAGGCGATGAACTGCTTTCTCCTTTTACCGAAACGATCCAGCCTGCTACATATGCAGATTGCCCATTCTTAAGAGAAATTTCATACCAGTCACCGGTTTTTCTTTTAATAGGAAATGTGTCGCCGGAAAAGGCTCTTGCGACAATTGAGCCATCAGTAGAAGCTGAGCCCCTTAAATTCGTGCCGTTATAAAGGATCTGTACTTCGCCTTCACCACTCACTGGTTCAGCCGAGGTATATTCTTCTCCAATTGTTTTCTCAATATACCACCCGGCAGCCCACCCGGTTTTTCCGCCTTTGAGAGAAAGTTTATACCAGTTGTTCTTTTCTTCCAGAATCTGATAGACTTCCCCTTTCTTGACTGAGCCGGTAACGCTGCCGCTCAGTCCTGCCTTATCCCTCAGGTTGAGAGAATGGACAGTGACTTTTCCATAGGATGCTTTGCTGCTCTGGACAGCCGCGCCCGATTTCTCGATATATTGGCTGCTTGTCCAGCCTTCATTGTTTCCAAATTGGATTCGGTACCAGCCTGGAGCGCTGCCAGTAATGGTGACTCTGCTGCCTTTGTTCAACTTGCCGATAATACTGCCATTCAAACTGCCTGAACTTCTGACATTCAACGAATTGACAGTAGCGACGCCGGTGCCTTGCTCTCCTGTTACAGCAGGTTCACTCTTTTTCTCAGGAGAACTGCCGGTGCTGATATAATCCTTATGTACCCAGCCTCTTGTGCTGCCGACTGACACCTCATACCAGCCTCCGTCACTGTTGTTGATTTGAACCTCCTGCCCTTTTGCCAATGTATCGATGACAGGCTGGCTGGTTCCGGGCCCTTCCCTCAAGCGGAGTCCGTTATCAGTTACAACCCCTTTCTTTACTGAAGGCTGTGTCTTTTTGGAAACCAGCCAGTTTGCGACCCATCCGGTATCGGAGGAATTCAGTTGGATCTTAAACCAGTCTCCCTCACTTCCCACAGACTTAAATTCATCACCTTTATGGACTTGTGCTGTGACGGGAAAACTAAGCCCTGGACCTTTTCTGACATTCAAGGTCTGTGTATTGATGATGATGGAATCCCCTTTCGCGGCTGCTTTGTTCATGTGGGAGGAGGGCAGTACGCTTAGTACCAGCAGAAAAATGATTACATAATAATGAAGTCTTTTTTTGATCATCTACACCACCTGTTGAAGGGACATTGCCCTCTTATTGTCTATAGAATAATTCTCCGCAAATAAGAAAAATCCTTTTAGATGAAAGAAATTTCTCCCTAATGGAAATGATATGTAACAACATGACAGGAAAGGATGATATGCATGAGGGCGAGTGAAAAAGGATTGATCAGCTCAAATGGCGAAAATCAGTTATTTGGAGTGAACTTCCATAGTTTCTTGGAAAAAGAAAAGAATGCTGACAGTTTTGAATTGGCTTCCGAATTCGGTTTGACGTTAGCGGGAGTGCGCCAGTTAAAAAAGAAAATGGAACGTTCATAATTTTTGCCAATCCTCTTGACATCTTAGTTTGCCATACGTATTATTATAGAAATAAAATATCTAAAAAAGATAACCATTGATGGAGCACAGTAGCTAAAATTTCAGGTGTAAAGAGAGGAAGTGCCGCGGCTGAAAGCATTTCTGCATACTGGTTTAGTGAATGAACACTCCGGAGGCTTCCTGCTGAACGAACTATCTCCAAGGCAGGGACGTTCCAGGCGTTAACTGGCTAAGTGGAAGCAGAAATTGCTTCAATTAGGGTGGCACCACGGGAATCCAAAAGCTCTCGTCCCTTGTTTATCAAGGGATGGGGGCTTTTTTTATTTGTTTTTGGATTGAATGGGCCTGCCGATAATTTATTATTTTTAGAAAGAACAGGGAAAGGGGATTTACCATGTCTATTAAAATTCCTCGAGGAACACAGGATATATTGCCCGCTGACGCAGTGAAATGGCAGTATGTTGAAAAGACCGCAGCTGATATCTGCCGAAACTATCAATACGAAGAAATCAGGACTCCGATTTTTGAATCCAGTGAATTATTTTTACGTGGAGTAGGAGACACAACAGATATTGTTCAAAAAGAGATGTATGTGTTCGAAGACCTGGGAGGAAGAAGCCTGGCATTAAGACCTGAAGGTACCGCTTCTGTTGTCAGGTCATATGTGGAAAATAAAATGTTCGGGGCAGCCAATCAGCCTGTCAAGTTGTATTATACCGGCCCGATGTTCCGCTATGAGAGACCACAGGCAGGACGTTACCGCCAATTTGTCCAGTTTGGAATCGAAGCTTTAGGAAGTGAAGATCCATCCATGGATGCAGAGGTTATCTCAATTGCCATGCAAATATATAAACAATTGGGGCTAAAAGAGCTTAAGCTGGTCATTAATACACTCGGTGATAATGAAAGCAGAATCAAACACCGTGAAGCGCTGATTTCCCACTTCGAGCCTCGGATAGGGGAATTTTGCAGTGACTGCCAGAATCGACTTGAGAAAAATCCATTAAGAATACTTGATTGTAAAAAGGACCGGGATCATGAACTGATGAAGACGGCTCCATCAATATTGGACTTTCTGAATGAAGAATCGAAAAGTTATTTTGAAAAAGTTCAACAGTACTTGGAAGCAATGGACATTTCTTTCGAGGTAGATCCGACATTGGTCAGAGGGCTCGATTATTACAATCACACTGCCTTTGAAATCATGAGTAAAGCAGAAGGCTTTGGAGCTATCACCACATTATGCGGAGGCGGACGCTACAATGGTCTTGTAGAAATGATCGGTGGTCCGCAAACACCGGGAATCGGATTTGCATTCAGTATTGAACGGCTGCTGTCAGCTCTTGAGGCTGAGGGTGTGGAACTCCCTGTCCAGCAAGAATTGGATTGTTATATTGTCACAATGGGAGAAGAAGCAAAAGATCACTCTGTGAAGCTTTTGCACCAGCTGCGCCAAGCAGGATTGTCTGCCGAAAAAGATTACCTGGACCGCAAGATCAAAACACAGTTCAAATCAGCCGACAGAATGAACGCTAAGCTTGTAGCTGTACTAGGTGAAGATGAACTGAAAGAAAACAAAATCAATCTTAAAGACATGAGTACAGGAGAGCAGCATCAGATTGATTTAGAATCGTTTGTAGAAGAAGTTAAAAAGTATCGCGGTTAAGGAGGAGTAGCAAGATGAAACGGACAGTATATTGTGGAGAAGTGACCGAGAAGTTCGTCGGTGAAAAAGTGACATTAAAAGGTTGGGTACAAAAGCGAAGAGATTTGGGCGGATTGATATTCATCGATTTGCGTGACAGGAAAGGCATTGTACAAATTGTGTTCAATCCAGAAACATCCAGTGAGGCTTTGGCAGCAGCCGAAAAAATCAGGAACGAATTCGTTCTTTCTGTAACCGGTGTAGTTTCTGCAAGAGAAGAAGGAACGGTTAATGAAAACTTAAAGACAGGCAAAATCGAAGTTCACGCTGAAGATGTGGAAATCATCAACGAAGCCAAGACACCTCCATTTGTCATCGGAGAGGGAAAAGAAGTTTCCGAGGAACTCCGCTTGAAGTATCGATACCTTGACTTAAGAAGAAAAGCGATGCTGGATACGTTCCAAATGAGAAGCAATGTAACCAAGTCTTTCCGCGACTTTTTAAGTGAGCATGACTTCCTGGATGTAGAAACGCCGATCCTGACGAAAAGCACTCCGGAAGGCGCACGTGACTACCTTGTGCCGAGCAGGGTCCATCCTGGAGAATTCTATGCATTGCCGCAGTCACCGCAGATCTTCAAGCAGCTATTGATGGTATCCGGCTTTGACCGCTATTATCAAATCGCCCGCTGTTTCCGTGATGAAGATTTACGTGCTGACCGCCAGCCGGAATTTACCCAAGTCGATATCGAAATGAGCTTTATGGATCAAGAAGAAATTATCGCCCTTGTTGAAAAAATGATGCAAAAACTGATGAAAGATGTTAAGGATATGGAAATCACTGAAGCCTTTCCTCGCATGACTTACCAGGAAGCAATGAGCCGCTATGGTTCAGATAAACCGGATACCCGTTTTGCGATGGAACTTGTAGATGTTTCTGAGTCTGTGAAAGATTCAGGCTTTAAAGTATTTGCCAGCACTGTGGCAAACGGCGGAGAAGTTAAATTGATCAATGTTAAAGGCGGAGCAGAGAAGTATTCGCGCAAGGACATTGACGGCTTGACTGAATTCACAAGCCGTTATGGAGCCAAAGGCCTTGCGTGGATGAAGGTGGAAGAAGCTGAGCTTAAAGGTCCGATTTCTAAATTCTTTTCCCCTGAGGAACAATCCGGGCTGAGAGAATATGCTTCCGCGGAGCAGGGTGACCTTCTGTTATTTGTTGCTGATAAAAAATCAGTGGTTGCCGATGCATTAGGTGCATTAAGACTGAAACTAGGAAAAGAATTAGGATTGATCGATGAAACAAAATTCAACTTCTTGTGGGTGACAGATTGGCCGCTTCTTGAGTACGACGAGGAGGATGGCCGTTATTATGCAGCCCATCATCCATTTACAATGCCGGTTAGAAGCGAAGTTGATATGCTTGAAACAGATCCTGCACAAGTTCGTGCACAAGCTTATGACCTTGTCTTAAACGGATATGAACTGGGCGGGGGATCTCTGAGGATTTATGAACGTGATGTTCAAGAGAAAATGTTCCAGGTGCTTGGGTTCTCCAAAGAAGAAGCGCAGGAACAATTTGGATTCCTATTGGAAGCATTTGAATATGGTACCCCTCCTCATGGAGGTATTGCGCTCGGACTTGACCGCCTGGTGATGCTTCTTGCGGGGCGCAGCAACTTAAGAGACACGATTGCATTCCCTAAAACAGCGAGTGCAAGCGACCTGCTGACAGAAGCTCCAAGTGAAGTAAATACAGCTCAGCTGGATGAATTGGGCCTAAGCCTGAAAACTGGTGAATAATACCTATCAGTATAAATTGAAATTAACGGATAATTGTGATATTATCTTAACAACAGCTTAACAAAGTCCTGATGTGTTCGTTGTTTTACCTATTAGTTTTGACCGAACATTTCTATCTACGGGAGTCTCACGTTTTCAAGCGGCGTTAATGCCTCTGGCTCAGAGGACTAATAAAACCTGAAACAGGACACCCACCTGCTGAGAGCGGGTTCAAAACGATGGAATCTCAGCGACGGCACGATTGGGACTTTGTTAAACCACTATATTGAATTTTTAAACCCCTTGCATAGGCAAGGGGTTTTTTTACATCCTCTCAGGGTAAAATGTATATAAAGTGATGAGATAAGAAGGTTATTTCAACACGTGAAACATCTGTAAATTAACCATTATTATGCTGAGCTATTGTTATCATGCTGTGTTTAACCGTTTATTGAATCATTGGATTTTCTTTTGGTGATTCAAGTGGCGGTTTTTATCAGGGGATTGGAGCGGAAATCAATCTAATTAGAAAATTAGAAATGGGATATTATTAAAAGGAAAGTGAAAATATTATTCCTATAGGATAGGTTGCATTAAAGCGGCCCATCGTTTATTCTTATTCAGTAATCAAACATAGAAACTCGATATAACGGAGATGATTTAATGCTGCACCAGTTTTCACGAAACGAATTAGCAATCGGAAAAGAAGGATTGGATATTTTAAAAAACAGTACAGTTGCCGTTCTCGGTATCGGCGGTGTAGGTTCTTTTGCTGCTGAAGCTCTTGCGCGTTCAGGAGTAGGGCGTCTCATCCTGGTTGATAAAGATGACGTTGATATTACGAACATAAACAGACAGCTTCACGCTCTTCTATCAACTGTCGGCAAACCGAAAGCCGATCTGATGAAGGAACGGATTAAAGATATTAACCCTGAATGTGAAGTCATTTCTTTGAAAATGTTCTATACAGAAGAGACATATGAAGAATTCTTCAGTTACGGACTGGACTTTGTAGTGGATGCTTCCGATACGATTTCATATAAAATCCATCTGATGAAAGAGTGCCTGAACAGGGATATTCCTTTGATTTCTTCGATGGGGGCTGCCAACAAAACTGACCCAACCCGTTTCAT
This sequence comes from Bacillus sp. AK031, assembly GCF_053903065.1. Classification (NCBI taxonomy): domain Bacteria; kingdom Bacillati; phylum Bacillota; class Bacilli; order Caryophanales; family Bacillaceae; genus Bacillus; species Bacillus sp. AK031. The sequence goes on from NZ_CP096424.1 coordinate 1,195,840, forward strand.
GATCGAAGATATCTCCAAAACACATACCGATCCAATAGCAAAAGTGATTCGTACACGTTTGAGGAAAGAGGGCATCCGAAAAGGAGTTAAGGTCATCTTCTCAGATGAAAGCCCTATTGTGATCAGAGAAGATATCAGGCAGGAAGTCGGCAAAGAGGATGCAAAGATCCGGAAAGCAAAGATTCCGCCATCCTCCAATGCCTTTGTGCCATCAGTAGCCGGTCTGATAGCGGCAAGTTATGTAATCAATGAGCTGTTATCTTCCATTGAAATTAAACGAGTGAAAGACTCTTAAAAAAGCTGCCCGCGGGCAGCTTTTTTTATCATTTCATTGAGTTAAAAAGATTCACAATACGTTAGTCACGAATATTTGCATGTAACTCCGGTACGGCTTTTACAGTATCCAGGAGCTTCTTGTAATTGCTCTTTAGTGACATAAAGACATTTTCTGCTTTTTGTAACCTCTTTAGAAGTTCAGCCTGCTCCGCTTTCAGCCTCTTATTTTCCCTTGGTATTTCTTCTTCATTATTGTAGTTCTTCAAGAAAGAAATACAGTCTCCAAGGGTTAACTCCCTTTCGGCAGACATGGGTGCTGGTTCCATCTCATCATTTGCTATTTGTAAATTTTTTCTTAATTTATTGTTCCATCTGAAACCGCAAGCCCCTGGAGTTCGTCCTATAGACTGTGCAGTTTCTTCAAATGCCTCTTTTAGAGTTTTTCCATCATTCAAACACTGTATTACGGTTTCGGTTAAGGTCATTTCTTCTTCAGGGGTCCATTTTTTACTTTTAACAGCAGCAGTTTTCATAGTAACACCTCCTGAAAGGTCTATGCCGGCTGTGCTATAGATTACTTTAAATTAGTATGTGAAAAAGGAATGAGCCTATCCGGCGCTGCCACTAGAAAAATCAGGTATCCAACTTGATGAAAAGTGAAGGAGTACATATTCGGCTTGGACACAGAATAGAAATCAGAATTCCTTGTTGACTTCCTTGCGTGTAACAGTGTACTATCTAACTAGAACACTATGACAGGAGGTTCATATGAAGGCATTTAAAGGATTGCTTTGGAAAGATTACAGCATTTCACGGTTCTGGTTTTTCGGCTGGCTTGCCCTTCTGCTGTTTGTTTATATTGTGGGTGTAAGTCTGGCAGGATATTTCGGCTATCCTGAAATTTCTGTTTTCATTGTTTTTATGGAAGGTGTGGCTCATTTAGGGTTTATGCCGTTAATACTCCTCAGCCTTCTGATGATAGAGGGAAGAACACAATTATGGCTGTACACGACACAAGAAAGTTGGAAGCTTTTGCTCTCTAAGGTAATCGTTGTACTTAGTTATTCTGTGCTTTCGCTTCTCCTCGTTGATTTACTTGGAGTCAGCAGTCTTGGATGGCAGGAGGGAGAAATATTATTTTTACCTTGGAAGGAAAGCATCTTTTTCAATTTGGCTGTTACATCAAGTGCTGTTTATTTTTCCAGCTGGGTCCTATTTTACTGGACGACCTATTATGGACTGGCAAAGTCATCGATTCTGAAAAAATTCCGGTGGTTCATTCTGATATTCATCTTCATCCTTTATCAAGTGATTTCTTCGCTGGTTATGAGACTGGATTGGTTTAGAAAATTCACCGATTTATGGACAATCAAGGTAAGGGGCTCTTTTTTTATTGAGGCGGGCCAGGGAACTTTTGATACCGGTAGTGAATTCATTCATCTTTCTGTAATCCCTTTTCTCATTTATGCAGTGATAACGGTCATCCTGTTTCTGGCGGCAAGCTGGATCCTTGAACGCAAGGTAGAGGTTTAGCTATGGCAGATCAATTTAAAGCAGCAAAACCGATTTATCTGCAGATTGCCGATAAAATCATACACAGTATAGTCAGGAAGGAGCTTGCTCCTGGTGAAAAACTGCCGTCTGTCAGGGAAATGGCGGTGAAGTCCGGAGTGAATCCAAATACAATTCAAAGAACATATAGTGAATTGGAGAGGATGGAAGTGGTGGAAACCAAAAGAGGGCAGGGGACCTTCGTAACAGAAAAAGAGGATTTGTTTCTTGAAATGAAGAATAAGGTGCAGAGAGAAATGATGGATCAATTTGTCAAAAGTATGAGTGAGCTGGGTATATCTCAAGAGAAGATGCTGAAAGATCTTACCTCATTTTTAAAAGAAGATGGCGGTGAAGAATGATGACTGCACAATTGAGCAAGGTTACCAAAAAAATTGGAGACATATACGCTTTAAAAGATGCAGACCTCAACTTTGAAAAAGGGAAGATTTATGGCATCCTTGGTCCGAATGGGAGCGGGAAATCCACCACGCTTAAAATCCTTGCAGGCCTTGTCTCCCCTTCTGCTGGAAAAGCAACGATCAATGGGAAAGAAGTCACTCGAAGGGCATCTGGGAAAGTGGGGTATCTCACCGAACTTGATATGTTCTATGACTCTTTCACAGTCGAAAATATGATTGATTTTTATGATTCCCAGTTTGACGATTTCAGGCGGGACAAATCCCAGGAGCTCTTAGAATTTATGGAACTTCAGCCAAAGATGAAAATCAAACAGCTTTCAAAAGGAAAAAGAGGGCGGCTGAAACTTGTGCTAGTGCTTTCGAGGAAAACCGAGTTGATATTGCTGGATGAACCGTTTTCTGGATTGGACCCCATGGTAAGGGATTCAATTGTGAAAAGCCTGCTTTCGTTTATTGATTTTGAATCACAAACAGTCATTATTGCGACACATGAAATTAATGACATTGAGGCCATCCTTGATGAGGCATATATCCTTCAGGATGGAATTGTCTTAAATCACTGCCAGGTTGAAGAATTACGTGAGCATCATGGGCTGTCAGTAATGGAATGGCTCAAAACAAATACAAAAGCTCAGGGGGAAGAGAATTGAAAACAGTATTGGAACTTAACAATGTTTCGAAGGTGATCAAAGGCAAACGAATCATTGATTCATTGTCATTTGGTGTACAAGAGGGAGAAGTTTTTGGATTTCTTGGACCAAACGGTGCGGGGAAAACAACCACAATCCGGATGATAGTAGGATTGATGGGCATCAGTGAAGGCGATATCGTGGTGAACGGTATCAGCGTAAAAAGCAACTTTGAAGGAGCAATCAGGGATATTGGAGCCATCGTCGAAAATCCTGAGTTATATAAATTCCTCTCCGGATATAAGAACCTTCAGCACTTTGCAAGGATGCACAAAGGCATTACCGAGGAAAGAATTAAAGAAGTGGTGGAATTGGTCGGGCTGACTGACCGGATTCACGATAAAGTAAAAACGTATTCACTGGGGATGAGACAAAGATTGGGGATCGCACAATGTCTCCTTCATAACCCAAAAGTCCTGATCCTTGATGAACCGACTAACGGTCTGGATCCTGCAGGAATCAGGGAGATCCGCGACTATATTCGCCGCCTTGCAGCGGAAAATGGCATGGCTGTCATCGTTTCAAGCCACTTGCTATCTGAAATGGAAATGATGTGTGACAGAATCGGCATCATCCAGAAAGGAAAGCTTGTGGATGTACAACAGGTGAAAGAATTCGTCCAAGGAAATGAACAGGTGTATCAGCTGGAAGTTACCGACGGGGATGCTGTTTCCGCCATCATAGCAGAAGCATTCCCGGATCTTCAGCATCAAGCCATTGAAGGAAAGTTGCAGGTGGCACTGACAAAAGAACAAGTCCCGCAATTAATAAGCACTCTTGTTCAACGCAATATTGACATCTACTCCGTGGTTCCGGTTGCCAAGACGCTGGAAGACCGCTTCCTGGAAATAACGAATGAAAAGGGGGAAGCATCCCATGTTTAATTTAATAAAGAATGAATGGATCAAAATATTCAGCAGGCCAGGAACGTATGTGATGATCGGATTGCTTTTTATCCTTGTCATCGGTATCGGTTCTGTCATGAAGTTTACAGGTAATACTGAGGATGCAACGGAGAGAGACTGGAAGCAGGAATTGCAGACACAGGTTGAAATGGATAAGAAGTATTTGGATGAAACCCAAGAGATGGCTGATTTTCAACAAAACTCAATAGAAAGCAATATTGCCATTAATGAATACAGGCTGGAAAATAATATTGCACCTGCACAGGGTGAGAATATGTGGTCCTTTGTGAATTTCAACGCCAATTTTGTAGATCTGGTCGGCCTGTTTGTCATTATAGTAGCAGCAGGTATTGTTGCCAGTGAATTCACATGGGGAACAATCAAGTTATTGTTAATCAGGCCAATCTCTCGAACAAAGATTCTGCTGTCCAAATATATTACCGTAATTCTTTATGGAGTCACAATGTTATTGCTTTTGTTCATTCTATCAAGTATTGTGGGGGCCATCCTGTTTGGCACAGGGGACGGCCAGCCTCATCTGGTTTATGTTGATGGAGCTGTAGAAGAACAGAACATGGTCTTCTATATAGTCAAAAACTATCTGTTAAAAACAATCTTAATTACAATGATGGCAACTATGGCCTTTATGATATCGGCTGTATTTAGAAACAGCTCACTTGCCATTGGTATATCATTATTCTTATTGTTCATGGGAGGTACAGCGACTACTTTTATTTCAATGAAGTACGATTGGGCGAAATACAGTCTATTCGCCAATACTGATCTAACCATGTACACAGGGGCCATGCCGCCGCTTGTAGAGGGAATGACTTTAGGGTTTTCCATCACGGTTTTAATTGTTTATTTTGTTATTTTCCACATTCTTGCTTTTGTAGTGTTTAACAAAAGGGATGTAGCAGCTTAAAAGGAAGCCACAAAAAAGAGAGGGTAACGCACAAATGCGATTTCCCTCTCTTTTTAGTCATTTCTGGCTCATAATCTTTTTATAAACCTGTGCAATGGCAGACTCAAACTTCCCTGTATCTTTCGGTTCATAGTATCTGGCTTTTTTCAATGTATCGGGCAGGTATTGCTGTTTGACCCAGCCGGAAGGATAGTCGTGGGGAAACTTATATTCAATCCCTCTGCCCAGTTCTTTTGCACCGGCATAGTGGGCATCCTTCAAATGGGCAGGCACCTCGCCATTTCTTCCGCTTCTGATATCCTTCAAGGCGGCATCGATTGCACTGATGGCAGAATTAGACTTTGGAGATAAGCACAGTTCGATCACAGCATTCGCTAAGGGAATCCTGGCTTCAGGAAAACCGATTTTCTCAGCCGTTTCGACGGCAGCCAAAGTCCGGGGGCCGGCTTGAGGACTGGCCAGGCCGATATCTTCATAGGCAATGACGAGCAGTCTTCTTGAGATGCTTGGAAGATCACCCGCTTCGACCAGCCTGCCAAGATAATGCAGAGCAGCATTAACATCGCTTCCCCTGATCGATTTTTGGAAACCGCTCAATACGTCATAATGGGCATCTCCGTCTTTGTCATGGGAAAAGCTTTTTTTCTGCAGGCATTCCTCCGCAATTTCTACATTGATATTAATGGTTCCGTCATCATCAGCTTCAGTTGACAAAGCCGCCAGTTCCAAAGCATTTAAAGAACTTCTGACATCGCCATTGCTGGCTTGGGCGAAGTGAAGCAAGGCTTCTTCACTGATGGAAATCTTTTGTTTTCCAAGTCCTCGTTCCTCATCGTTCACCGCTTTTTCTAATGCCTTCTTCATGTTCTCGACAGAAAGGGGCTTTAGTTCAAAAATCTGGCAGCGTGAGCGGATGGCAGGGTTGATGGCATGATAGGGATTGCTTGTTGTAGCCCCAATCAATGTAATCATTCCATTTTCCAAGTAAGGTAGAAGGAAATCCTGCTTGGCTTTGTCGAGCCGATGGACTTCATCGAGAAGCAGAATGACTTTTCCTGACATCTTAGCTTCTTCAGCGACCACTGCGATATCTTTTTTATTGTTGGTGACGGCATTCAAGGTTCTGAAGGCATAGTTCGTGCTTCCGGCTATTGCGCTGGCAATCGACGTTTTGCCTATTCCGGGAGGGCCATATAAAATCATCGAAGAAAGCTGCTTTGCTTTTACCATTCTGTCAATGATCTTACCTTCCCCTACCAGATGCTCCTGGCCGATGACATCGTTTATTGTTCGCGGTCTCATTCGAAAGGCCAACGGTTTGATACTCATTTTCATCTCTCCAAACTGGCGTTCTCATTATTTTACTAATTTATCATATCCAAGCCATATTTTAAAAGAAGAGGCCCTTTGGAGTTAAAGGGTTTTTAACAGTATCAGTGGATTATGCTATAATGACAAAAGTTACTAAAGGAATAGGGATAATCTATATTAAATTTTCTTTTTATAAAGATAGATTAGGATTGAGGGGCGAAAACTATGAAGATTTCTACAAAGGGACGCTATGGTCTTACAATCATGATTGAGCTGGCAAAACGGCATGGAGAAGGGCCGACATCATTAAAGTCGATTGCCAAGGCTCAAAACTTATCGGAACACTATCTGGAGCAGCTTGTTGCACCTCTTCGGAATGCCGGATTGGTGAAAAGCATCAGGGGTGCCTACGGCGGGTATGTTCTTGGGAATGAGCCTTCCCAGATTACTGCCGGCGATATTATCAGGATCCTGGAAGGGCCGATTTCGCCTGTAGAAGGAATCGAAGATGAAGAACCGGCCAAGCGGGAATTATGGATGAGAATCCGTGACGCGGTTAAGGAAGTATTGGATAATACAACTATTGAAGATTTGGCAAGCTATACAGATGAAGGCGAATCAGATGCCTACATGTTTTATATTTAATGGGAGGAATGAAAATGAAGACGATTTACCTTGACCACGCGGCAACCTCCCCAATGGATCACCGCGTAGTTGATGTCATGACAGATGCTATGAAGGGGATATACGGCAACCCCTCTTCGATCCATTCTTCAGGAAGAGAAGCGAGGCATAAGCTGGACAGTGCAAGAATGGAAGCGGCCAAAAGTATCGGGGCCCATTTTAATGAAATCATTTTCACCAGCGGTGGCACAGAGGCTGATAACCTGGCCATTTCCGGTACGGCCCATGCCCTGAAACACAAAGGCAAGCACATAATTACTTCGGCTATTGAGCACCATGCTGTCCTGCATACATGCGGCCAGCTAGAGAAGGAAGGTTTTGATGTAACCTATTTGCCGGTAGATGAAAACGGGGCGGTTTCCCTTAAAGACGTGGAAGCTGCCTTAAGAGAAGACACCATTCTCGTCAGCATCATGTATGGTAATAATGAAGTAGGAACGATTCAGCCCATTTCAGAAATAGGCGAACTGCTCCGAAGCCGAAATATTCTGCTCCATACCGATGCTGTACAAGCTTACGGGATGAAAAAAATTGATGTACAAACAGAAAAAATCGACCTTCTTTCCGTTTCAGCTCATAAAATTAACGGGCCAAAAGGAACAGGCTTTCTCTATGTCCGGAAAGATGTACCTCTTGAAGCGAAAATTTTCGGGGGAGAACAAGAGAGGAAAAGACGAGCGGGGACCGAAAACCTTCCATCTCTAATTGGTATGGCTGAAGCAATCAAGCTCTCCCAGGAAGAAATGGAAGAAAAGACGGCTAAATATACTCATCTTAAAAACAAGCTGATTGAAATTTTAAAAGAAGAAAAGATTGAATTCTACTCCAACGGTACATTGGAGGATACACTTCCCCATATAGTAAATCTCAGCTTTCCCGGAACGGATGTAGAGTCTATGCTTGTTAACCTGGATCTTGCGGGCATCGCAGTGTCCAGCGGGTCTGCCTGTACGGCGGGTTCAATTGAACCTTCTCATGTCCTGCTTGCGATGTACTGCAAAGACTCAGAACGGCTGCGCAACTCAATCCGTTTCAGCTTCGGCATCAATAATACAGAAGAAGACGTGATGAAGGCCGGCAAAGAAGTTGCCAGGATAGTCAACCGCCTGAGAAAATAAGGAAAAGCTTAAATTCTTGTCACGCGGTTCACTTTGTATTAAAATCTTTCTATTGTTTTACAACATGGCTACCTGAACAGTTTATTACTGTTTTTATACAAGGCTCTGCAAATCTCTTAGCCAGAGCCTATACGAACATGAAAAGGAGGTGCCTTTCGTGAAAAAGGACCCAAAAGATACAAGAGTGGTCGTCGGCATGTCAGGAGGGGTGGATTCCTCCGTCGCAGCACTGCTGTTGAAAGAACAAGGATATGATGTCATCGGGATATTCATGAAGAACTGGGATGACACCGACGAAAATGGAGTTTGTACGGCAACCGAAGATTATGAGGATGTCATCAGAGTCTGTAACCAGATTGGAATCCCCTATTATGCCGTAAACTTTGAGAAACAGTATTGGGATAAGGTTTTCACCTATTTCCTGGATGAATATAAAGCAGGGCGGACACCGAATCCTGACGTAATGTGCAATAAAGAAATCAAGTTCAAGGCTTTCTTGGAGCATGCTTTGAAATTGGGAGCCGATTACCTGGCTACCGGCCATTATGCCCAAGTGGAATACCGTTATGGCGAGTACAAGATGCTTCGCGGGAAAGACTCCAATAAGGACCAGACTTATTTCCTCAACCAATTGGGACAAGTTCAGCTTGAAAAAGTCATGTTCCCGATCGGTTCCATCGATAAGAAAAAGGTAAGGGAAATCGCCAAAGAAGCCGGGCTTGCAACTGCGGCCAAGAAAGACAGCACAGGTATTTGCTTTATCGGCGAACGTAACTTCAAAGAGTTCTTAAGCAACTATCTTCCTGCACAGCCTGGGAATATGGAAACACTGAGCGGAGAAGTAAAAGGCAGACATGACGGGTTGATGTATTATACGATCGGCCAGCGCCAGGGACTTGGAATCGGCGGAGCAGGCGAACCGTGGTTCGTAATCGGTAAGGACCTCGATAAGAATGTTCTTTTTGTGGAGCAAGGATTTGATCATCCTGCCCTATATTCTGACTCAATTTCAGCTGTCGATATTAACTGGACCTCTGCTGCTGCCAAGCCTGAAGATTTTGAGTGCACAGCGAAGTTCCGTTATCGCCAGGAAGACCACGCAGTGAAGGTTGAACTGCTTGAGGGCGGAAACGCAAGAGTGATCTTTAAAGAACCTGTCAGGGCGGTAACACCAGGACAAGCCGTTGTCTTTTATAACGGAGATGAATGCCTTGGCGGAGGAACGATCGATGAAATTTTCAAAGATGAAAAGAAACTTGATTTCGTCGGCTGATATCAAAAGGTTAATCAGATGTATATCTGATTAACCTTTTATTTTTAGCTTGGTTTTCATAGGAAGATAAGCAGTTATGATATACTAGGGACAGAATAAGGAAGACAATCGTAAATGACATAATACATAAAACAACAAACAAGAGGTGTACAGAAATGGATAAAAATTTAAAAGGAATTCAGCTGCTTCAAGAAGGAAAAATGGAGGAAGCTGTTAAGTTTTTTACAGAGGCTATTGAAGAAAATCCAACAGATCCGGTCGCATACATAAACTTTGGGAACGTATTGCTTTCTGTGGGAGAGAACGAAAAGGCGGAGAAATTCCTGAAAAGAGCGATCTCTCTTGATTCAGAAGCCGCTTCGGCTTATTATTCACTGGGCAATCTTTATTTCAATGGAGAAAACTTTGACGCAGCAAAAGAAGCCTTCGAAACGGCGATCAAAAAAGGGTTGGAAAATGAGGATGTCTTTTTTATGCTTGGCATCTGTCTTGTGAACCTGGAGCAGCCGAAACTTGCTCTTCCATACCTGATGAGAAGTGTAGAGCTTAATGAAGAGGATACCGATGCACGCTTTCAATATGGCCTGTGCCTGGCAAAGACAGAGGCATATAAAGAAGCGATTGAACAACTCGAAATTGTAGTGGAACAAGATCCTGCTCATGCGGATGCTTATTATAATCTGGGAGTTGCCTATGCAGGGTATGCAGACGATGCAGAGAAAGCAAGGAGCTGTTTTGAGAAAGCACTTGATGTTCAGCCTGACCATATGCTTGCAGGATACGGATTGAAAATGATCGACCAGTTAAAAGAAGAGAATTAACTTAGAAACAAGGGGGTTTCTAAATGAGCAGGCAAGACTCGTTAGAACTTTTTGATGAAAATGAAATATATGTAAAAGGCAAACATCTTGTCACCATCTTTCATAATGAAAGCAATCTTTATTCTGTCATCAGAATCAGGGTCGAGAAGACGAATGCGGAGTATGAAGATAAGGAAGCAGTCATTACAGGACACTTCCCAAAGATTCATGAACAGGAAACTTATATCTTTCATGGAGCATTCAAGGATCACCCTAAGTTCGGCATGCAATTCCATGCCGAGCGCTTTAAAAAAGAAATCCCCCAGACTAAGCAAGGAATCGTCGATTACCTTTCAAGTGAGCTATTCAAAGGAATCGGCAAGAAAACCGCTGAGAAAATTGTAGAACAGCTCGGAGAAAATGCGATCAGCAAAATCCTGGAGACTCCAACCCTCCTTGATGATATTCCTAAGCTCCCACCTGATAAGGCAAAGACTCTTTATGACTCACTAGTGGAACACCAGGGGCTTGAAAGAGTGATGATCAGCCTGAATACCTTTGGGTTTGGTCCGCAAATTTCGATGAAGATTTATCAGGCATACAAGGAGCAGGCACTTGAAATACTACAAAAAAATCCGTATAAGCTGGTGGAAGATATTGAGGGGATCGGTTTCGGAAGAGCGGATGAACTCGGCAGCAAATTAGGCATTACCGGCAGCCATCCTGACCGTATCAAAGCTGCCTGCCTTTATACCCTCGAACAGAATTGCCTTCAGGAAGGCCATGTGTATCTCGAAGCAGAAACTCTGCTGACAAATGTCAAGTCCCTGCTTGAAAAGAGCCAAAGTGAAAGAATCAGTTTTGAGGATATTTCTCGAGAAGTCATTAAGCTGCAAGAAGAAGGCAAAGTCATCGGAGAAGAAAAACGGGTGTATTTGCCTTCCCTTTATTTTTCGGAAAAAGGGATTGTCACTAATATTGAAAGACTTCTTTCTCAAGACCAATACAAAGACCAGTTTCCTCAGTCTGAATTTCTTATGGCCCTTGGCGGACTCGAAGAAAGGCTCAACGTTCAGTATGCCCCGACTCAAAAGGAAGCGATTGAGACTGCGTTAATGTCGCCGATGATGCTCCTGACAGGCGGTCCGGGGACAGGGAAAACAACCGTTATCAAAGGGATCGTCGAGCTTTACGCAGAACTTCATGGATGTTCTCTCGATCCGAAGCAGTATAAAGACGAACCGTTTCCGGTCCTGTTGGCAGCTCCAACCGGGAGAGCGGCTAAAAGGATGACGGAATCGACGGGGCTTCCTGCGGGGACGATTCACCGGCTATTAGGCTGGAATGGGACAGACAGCTTTGACTATGATGAGGACAGGTCGATCCAGGGGAAGTTGTTGATTGTGGATGAAATGTCCATGGTTGATACTTGGCTTGCCCATCAGTTGTTCAAAGCCCTTCCTGATGATATCCAGGTCATCCTTGTTGGGGATGAAGACCAGCTGCCTTCTGTAGGCCCGGGACAGGTATTGAAAGACCTTTTGAAGTCTGAAGAGATACCGACAGTGCGTTTGACAGATATATACCGGCAGGAGGAGGGTTCCTCGATCATCGAAATGGCGCATGAAATGAAGGAAGGGAGGCTTCCGTCCAATCTGCTTCAGCCTCAAAGGGACCGCTCCTTTATAAAATGTACAACCTCCCAGATTGCAGAAGTTATAGAAAAAGTGGTCACCAATGCTAAGACAAAAGGTTACAGCGCAAAGGATATCCAGGTTCTCGCCCCGATGTACAGAGGTCCGGCTGGAATCGACAAGTTGAATGTCATGCTACAGGAAATCTTTAACAGCAATGATGGCTCCCGAAAAGAGATTGCCTTTGGCGATACCAAGTACCGGATTGGAGATAAAGTATTGCAGCTGGTCAATCAGCCTGAAAGCAATGTATTTAACGGGGATATCGGTGAAGTCATCTCGATTTTTTATGCAAAGGAAAATACCGAAAAACAAGATATGGTTGTCGTTTCCTTTGAAGGAAATGAAGTAACCTACACCAGACAGGAATTGAATCAAATCACGCTTGCTTACTGCTGTTCCATCCATAAATCGCAAGGAAGCGAATTTCCGATTGTCATCCTTCCCGTCGTAAAAAGTTATTTCAGGATGCTGCGGAGGAATCTGCTATATACAGCGATAACAAGAAGCAGAAACGCCTTGATTCTATGCGGGGAAGAGCAGGCACTAAAAATAGGTGTTGAAAGAGAAGAGGATGTCCAAAGGCTGACAACATTGTATGACAAGCTCAAGGGGACGAACAATCAAGAGGCAGTCCCAATTGATGAAAAGCAGCCGGAAAACAAATTTGAAGCAATGTTCCAAGCCGACCCGATGATTGGAATGGAAAACGTTACACCTTATGATTTTATGTGAAGTGGCGAACTCTATTAGTATCCGGGGACGTTAGAACCGGATATCAAAGCATGATGGCGCCGTTCTTCCTCGTATTGCAATTAATTGAATAGGCTTTAGGCAATTTGGGCATACTGCTACTGGAAAATATGGCAAAGATCTACTTTTAAAAGCAATTAAAAGCAGGCGATGCCACGGATTCAGAAGGGTGGCGGAATGTGATGAAATGCCCAAATTGTCAAAGCAAGGATATAGGCAAGATTGGAATCAACCAGTATTACTGCTGGAAATGTTTTATTGAACTTTCAATTACCAAAGGTGTCATACACACACACCAGGTCGAGGAAGATGGAACGTTAAGCTCTTTGGATGATTTATTTGACGAGGAAGACCGCCAATTAAGCTAAGAAAGAGGTGGGCTTCATGAACAAAACACTAGCCTCAATGATCGGATTTGGAGCTGGAATTGCTGCTACGGTAATGTCTCGCCGTTCAGACATGATGAGCGGGAGAAATATGAAAAAAATGCGTAAACAAATGAAAAAGATGTTTTAAGGAACAGAGGGATTTCCCTCTGTTTTTTTGTTTTCCTGCAGGCAGCCTTTTGGGTTAAAAGGGTGATGATAACAAGGGAACACACTATTATAAAAAAGAATCTGGTTAGTAATAGGGCGATTATCAAGGAAACACACTATGATAAAAAAGAATCTGGTTAGTAATAGGGCGATTATCAAGGAAACACACTATGATAAAAAAGAATCTGGTTAGTAATAGGGCGATTATCAGGGAAACACACTATTATAAAAAAGATTCACATGAGTAATAGGGTGAATAGAAAAGAAACACATCATTATAAAAATGTTTCTGGTTTATACAATATCGATTATTCGAGAATATTTACATACCCTCGCTTAAACATTAACTTAGACGGGTCTCACCCAATCAGCAACCATACCTAGAGGCGCTAACATTGAATGGTTTCCTATTTTTTGCCCACATTAAGTAATAGATGAAACCAGACGAAAGGAGAGCGGGATATGAATAACCGTCCATACGTCAAGTGGCTCTACAGGCTGTCAATCACTCTGCTTGCTGTCATCACTGTCTATGTACTCTACCTGCTCCAGCCTGTATGGAAGCCGATTTTGAATGTCCTCATACTTGTATTAATACCTTTTTTATTGGGCGGTTTTATCACCTATCTTCTTCATCCTTTAGTTGAAAAACTTTTTAAGGCAGGCATCCACAGGGGTGTCGCCATTCTTTTAATTTATATCTTTTTTTTCGGTGGCCTTGGATATGCCATTTATAAAGGAATTCCGGCCATCATCCATCAGTTGAAGGATCTCGCGGAGAATGCACCGCTTTATACAGAACAGTACCAACGCTGGCTTGACTATATCCAAAAGCAGACATCCACTTGGCCGGACGGAATACAACAGGAACTGGAGATGAGAATTGAAAAGTTTGAAGACTGGCTCAATGGCATCGTTGCAATCATCTTATCCGGTGTGCTGAAAGTAATGAACAGCATGCTGTTGTTTGCTATCGTTCCGTTCATCTCTTTTTACCTGTTAAAGGATTTTCCAAAAGTAAAGAATACGGCAAGGAGTTTGACACCAGAAAAGTGGCGCAAAAATGCTGGGAACTTTTTGAAAGACCTTGATGAATCACTTGGAGGTTATATAAGGGGACAATTACTCGTTTGCTTTCTGATCGGGTCGATTGCAGCTATCTCTCTGTGGGCGTTTGGGATGAAATACCCTTTGCTGCTCGGAATCATAATAGGCATTACCAATGTCATTCCTTATTTCGGCCCGATTTTCGGAGCCGTTCCAGCTGCCATCGTGGCCAGTACTGTTTCAACTGATATGGTCATCAAGGTAATAGTCATCGTTTTTGTCCTGCAATTTTTGGAAGGGAATGTCCTATCTCCTTTAATCGTAGGGAAAAGTCTTCATATGCATCCGCTTTTTATCATGGGAGCCCTCATCATTGGCGGAGAAGTGGGCGGAGTGCTGGGTCTGATTGTGGCTGTCCCTTTATTGGCGATGTTAAAAGTGGCCTTTCTCCATGCCCGTACTCATTTTACAGCCCATGAAAACAGTTAAATGAAAATAAATTATCGGTTTTTCCCCGGTTCAGATTGACAAATGCCAGTGATATTTCTATAATTCGACATATACAATAAAACATGATCAAATCGACGAAAGATCGAGTATGTTATAGTCCATCTGAGTGTGAAGGCACGTAAGAGAGGAATTTCCGAGGCTGAAAGAAATTCCAGATGAAGGATAACAGAACGCTAATCCAGAGTGCAGGCAAACCTGCCGTTCGCCGCGTTAAGGCTTCAGAGTGATGAATTTCCGAAAAGAAATTCATAACCAGGGTGGTACCGCGAGCAAGCTCTCGTCCCTGACCAGGGATGAGGGCTTTTTTGTATGCTTTTTTAGAAAAGTTCTCAGAATATGAAGGAGGAGAAAACAGATGAAAACATTAACAGGTGCTGAAATCAGAAGGAAATTCCTTGATTTTTTCAAGGAAAAAGGCCACAGGGTAGAACCAAGTGCATCACTCGTTCCACATGAAGATCCTTCATTGCTGTGGATCAACAGTGGTGTAGCTACATTGAAAAAATATTTTGATGGACGGGTGATTCCTGAGAATCCACGCATTGTAAATGCCCAGAAATCAATCAGGACCAATGATATTGAAAATGTTGGTAAAACAGCACGCCATCATACTTTCTTTGAAATGCTGGGGAATTTCTCCATTGGCGATTATTTCAAAGAAGAATCCATTGAGTGGGCGTGGGAATTCCTCACGGATGAACAATGGATCGGTTTTGATCCGGAGAAACTATCAGTGACAATCCATCCGGAAGATGAAGAAGCATTCGAAATCTGGAGAGACAAAATTGGTGTCCCTGCAGAGAGAATCATCCGTATTGAGGGCAACTTCTGGGATATCGGTGAAGGCCCAAGCGGACCGAACACAGAAATTTTCTATGACCGTGGATCTGAATATGGCGACAACCCTTACGACCCTGAATTATATCCTGGTGGAGAAAATGATCGTTACCTGGAAGTGTGGAACCTGGTATTTTCTGAGTTTAACCATAATCCCGACAATACTTATACACCACTTCCAAAGAAGAATATTGATACAGGAATGGGACTTGAAAGGATGGCTTGTGTCGCACAGGGCGTTCCGACTAACTTTGATACAGACCTTTTCATGCCGATCATTTCTGCTGTCGAGGAGATTGCAGGTGTGAAATACCGGGAGGATGAACAGAAGGATGTTGCATTTAAAGTCATTGCAGATCATATCCGAACTGTATCCTTTGCTGTTGGTGACGGAGCATTGCCTTCCAATGAAGGAAGAGGGTATGTACTAAGAAGACTCCTTCGACGTGCAGTAAGGTTCGCCAAACAAATCAACATCAATAAACCTTTTATGTATGATCTTGTGCCGGTGGTGGCCGAGATCATGGTTGACTTCTATCCTGAGGTGAAGGAAAAAAGTGAATTCATTCAGAAGGTTATCAAAAATGAGGAAGAGCGATTCCACGAAACGCTCAATGAAGGATTGTCGATCCTTTCTTCTGTTATCAAAAAAGAAAAAGCCGAGGGCAGCAGCCTCATCTCAGGAAAAGATGTCTTCCGTTTGTATGACACTTACGGATTCCCGGTTGAATTAACTGAGGAGTATGCTGAGGAAGAGGGCATGAAGGTAGATCAGGAAGGCTTTGAAAAAGAAATGGAACTTCAGCGTGACCGAGCACGTTCTGCCCGCCAGGATACAGGATCGATGCAGGTTCAAGGCGGTGTTCTTGGAGATATTAAAACTACAAGTGAATTCTTAGGATATGAAAGTCTTCAATCCTCCGCAAAAGTTGAAGTAATTGTATTCAATAATGAGTTGGTTGAGAGGGCTGAAGCAGGTAATGAAATACAGTTCATCCTTGACAAGACCCCATTTTATGCTGAAAGCGGCGGACAAATAGGAGATAAAGGCTTCCTGCTGGCAGATGGTGTCAAGGTTTCCGTAAAAGATGTCAAGAAGGCACCTAATGGCCAAAACCTTCACAGCGCTGTAGTTGAAGAGGGGACTTTGACGAAAGGGCAAGATGTCCAGGCTTTGGTTGACGAACAGACCCGAAGTAAAATTGTTAAAAACCATACTGCGACTCATTTGCTTCACCAGGCTCTTAAAGAAGTCCTTGGAGATCATGTCAACCAGGCAGGATCACTTGTTGAGCCTGACCGTTTGCGCTTTGACTTCTCTCACTTTGGGAGTGTAAGTGCAGAAGAAATTGAAAAAATCGAAGCGATTGTGAATAAGCAAGTATGGCACAGTACTGATGTTGATACCGAATATAAATCGCTTGCAGAAGCAAAAGAAATGGGAGCGATGGCTTTATTTGGAGAGAAATATGGAGATACTGTCCGTGTAGTCTCTATCGGGGATTTCAGTCTCGAGCTTTGCGGAGGTTGTCATGTCAGTAATACATCTTCAATCGGCCTATTCAAAATCGCAGCAGAAAGCGGCATTGGTGCAGGCACACGCAGAATTGAAGCGGTGACAGGTGAAGCAGCTTACAAACTTTTAAATGAACAAGTGGGTATACTGAAACAGGCGGCTGAAAAAATTAAATCCAATCCAAGAGAAATAGTGACACGCATTGACAGCCTGCTTGCAGAAATGAAAGATTTACAACGTGAAAATGAATCACTGACAAGCAAGTTGTCCAATATCGAAGCCGGCAGCCTGGCAGATAAAGTGAAGGAAATCGATGGAGTTCATGTTCTGTCTGCAAAAGTGGCTGGTGCAGATATGAATAACCTCAGAAATATGGTCGATGACTTGAAACAAAAACTTGGTTCTGCAGTTGTGGTACTTGGTTCAGCCCAAGGTGATAAAGTCAATATCACGGCAGGTGTAACAAGGGATCTTGTTGAAAAAGGATACCATGCAGGTAAGCTGGTTAAAGAAGTTGCAGGTATTTGCGGCGGAGGCGGCGGAGGCCGTCCGGATATGGCACAAGCAGGCGGAAAGAATCCGGAAAAATTGGATGTAGCCTTGAAGTTTGTAGAAGATTGGATCAAATCCGTTTAAATCGATACTAAAGTGGTGTACAATGAAAGTAATGAGACAGGTTTGTAAGAATACACCAAGCCTAAAGAGAGGTGCGAATTATGAGCTCTTTTGATAAAACGATGCGATTTAATTTTTCGGATGAACCATTCGAACAGGATGTAAACGAAGTTCTTCTCCAGGTTCACAACGCTCTGCAGGAAAAAGGGTACAATCCTATCAATCAGATTGTCGGCTACCTGTTATCTGGAGACCCTGCGTATATTCCAAGACATCAGGATGCACGAAACATCATCCGTCGTTTAGAACGTGATGAGATCATTGAAGTGCTGGTGAAATCATACTTGAAGCAGCATAAAGAGGGGTAAAGCATGCGGGTTATGGGACTGGACGTCGGCTCGAAAACAGTCGGCGTAGCAATAAGCGATGCAATGGGCTGGACGGCCCAGGGCATCGAAACAATCTCGATCAACGAAGAACAGTCGAAGTTCGGACTTGACCGGGTGGAAGAATTGATTAAAGAATATGAAGTAGACAAGGTCATCATTGGTTTTCCAAAGAATATGAACAATACTGTCGGCCCGCGTGGAGAAGCTTCGCAAAAATATGCCCGGCTCCTGGAGGACAAGCTTGGAGTCGCGACGATTTTGTGGGATGAACGTTTAACCACGATGGCAGCCGAAAGAATATTACTGGAAGCTGATGTAAGCAGAAAAAAACGGAAAAAAGTAATTGATAAAATGGCAGCAGCCTTTATCCTTCAAGGATATTTGGACAGCCAAAAATAAGAGGTGTATAAAATGGAACACGGCGAAAACCAAATTACAATAATTGATGAAGAAGGAAGCGAACAGCTTTGTGAGGTTCTTTTCACTTTTGAATCAGATCAATTCAACAAATCCTATGTACTTTATTACCCTGTAGGGGCAGATGAAAATGGAGATGAAGAAATTGAAATCCATGCATCTGCATTCTTACCTGGAGAAGAAGGTGAAGAAGGAGAACTTAAGCCTATCGAAACCGAAGAAGAATGGGATATGATTGAAGAAATGCTTGAAACTTTCCTTGATGAGGAAGAAGAGTAAAAGTTCGATAAATTACAGAGGACATCTGCGAATGGGAATTTGATTCCTTTTTTGCAGAATGTCCTCTTTTTTTGGTTGAAAAATGTAGTATAATGAAACAGATGCATGTCGAATATTAAGGGGGAACCCCGTTTTTGCTCGAGAGGGGGAAATATAAATGAACGAAGAAAAAAAATCCAAAAAAGAGATTCTTTTATCCAAACTAATAGAGCGAAAAGAAGAAGCAAAAGTCGTACGTAAGATAGTGGGTATCATTGTCCTTGCATTGTTCATCATCATAGGCGGAACAATCATTGGAGGATATCTGTATGTGAAATCTGCCTTGCAGCCTGTGGACTCAGATAACAATAAAGCAGTCGATGTGGAGATTCCAATCGGTTCAGGAGTCACTTCAATCGGAAATATACTTGAAGAAAACGGGATTATTAAAAATTCACTGATTTTTAAGTACTATGTAAAGTTCAACAATGAATCCGGATTTCAAGCAGGAAACTATGATCTAACTCCGGCAATGACTCTTGATGAGATCGTGACCAGCTTAAAGACTGGAAAGGTCATGAAAAAAGCGGAGTTCAAGGTCACCGTACCGGAAGGGCTTCAACTCGATCAAATTGCTGAAAGAATTGAAGAAAAGACCCCATACAGCAAAGAAGAAATCATGAAAAAGCTTGATGATAAAAGCTTTATAGAAGAGATGATCGCCAAATATCCGGACCTGCTCGTAAAAGAAGAAATATTTGCAGATGGAGTCAAGCATCCTCTTGAAGGATACCTTTATCCATCGACATATCCTTTCTATGAGGAAGAACCATCACTTGAAGCCATTATTGATAAAATGATAGCCCAGACAGGAGAAGTCCTGAATCAATACGAGACTTCCCGGATTGAACAGGATTTTACTGTTCATGAGCTTTTGACCCTTTCTTCCCTGGTAGAAGAAGAAGCGACTGAAAAAGCGGACCGCGGAAAGATTTCAAGTGTGTTCCATAACCGGTTAAAGGAAGGTATGATGCTTCAGACAGACCCAACCGTACTGTATGCTCTCGGGGAACATAAGGACAGGACAGTCTATAAAGACCTGGAAGTAGACTCTCCATATAATACTTACCAGAACACAGGGCTGACTCCAGGGCCAATAGCCAATGCTGGATTGACGTCTATAGAAGCAGCCTTGCAACCGGATGACACTGAGTATTACTACTTCCTGGCTTCGTCTGAAGGAACTGTCTATTACTCCGAAACGTTAGAAGAACATAATGAGAAAAAAGCACAATATATAACTTCTGAAGAGTAGAGGAGAAGAGGGAAGTATTAGCTTTCCTCTTTTTAATATGGTAGAATAGTACAAGTGTTTTTTAGACCATGATATAAAAAGAATTCGATATAAACTTGAGGTAGAAAGCTTGCGGGCTTTCTACTTTTATGTAGTTTTACTTGTATGTGAATGGAAAGTGAGTGACTGTTTTGGATAATGCCGTAAATGGATACATTGAGTCGTTAATTCAAGGACGAAATCCTCTTTTAACTGAAATGGAGGAATTTGCCCATAAAGAAAATGTTCCGATCATGGAGCTGCCAGGAATTGAAACATTACTGCAGGTTTTAAGAATCCAAAAACCCGCTCGGATTTTGGAAATTGGAACAGCCATTGGGTACTCAGCTTTAAGAATGACTGAAGCCCTTCCTGGAGCTGAAATTGTAACGCTGGAAAGAGATGAGCAAAGATACAATCAAGCTTTGGAATTCGTCTCCCGTTCTTCACAAAAAGACCAAGTGACAATCCTTTTTGGCGATGCTCTGGAACTGGAGAAAGAGGTTGAAGAAAAAGGTCCCTATGATGCAATCTTCATTGATGCGGCCAAAGGGCAATACAAGAAATTCTTTGATCTGTATACCCCTTTTCTGTCCAATGAGGGTGTGATTTACTCAGATAATGTTCTGTTTAAAGGAATGGTAGCTGAGGAAACTGTGGAAAATAAACGGATACGCCAAATGGTCAAAAAAATTAAGGAATACAACGATTGGCTGATGGACCACCCGGATTACCTGACAGTGATCATTCCTGTTGGGGACGGTCTGGCCGTAAGCAAAAGAAAATAATCTATATAAAATACGTCATGAGAAGCGCTGTCTCTATAGTTGACAGCCTCTGCAGCACGAACCAGGAAAGGAGATCCGCTATCCATGAAACATAAGCCAATTGTTATAGGTGTAGCAGGAGGATCGGGATCCGGAAAAACCAGTGTAACCCGTTCAATTTATGAATCATTTCAAGAACATTCAATCCTGATGATTCAACAGGACTATTATTATAAAGATCAAAGCCATTTACCTTTTGAGGAAAGGCTTAAAACCAATTATGACCATCCGCTTGCATTTGATAATGAGCTTTTAATTAAGCATTTAATGAAACTTTTGAAGAATGAAAGCATCGAAAAGCCGATCTATGATTATAAAATGCATACCCGTTCAGAAGAGACTTTGCTTGTTGAACCAAAAGATGTAATAATTTTAGAGGGAATATTGGTATTAGAAGATGAAAGATTGCGTAACTTAATGGATATTAAGCTTTACGTGGATACTGACGCAGATCTGCGGATCATCCGCCGGATGCTGAGAGATATCAAAGAGCGGGGCCGTTCAATCGATTCAGTGATCGACCAGTATATCAACGTCGTCCGTCCAATGCACAATCAGTTTATCGAACCGACTAAGCGCTATGCAGATGTTATCATCCCTGAAGGCGGCCATAATCATGTTGCGATTGATTTAATGGTAACAAAAATTCAAACAATTCTTGAACAAAAATCATTTTTGTAATACGATAGCATAGATAAAAACATACAGCATTTTCAGAAATATTCACGATCCCAAGGAATCAATCAATGCCCATATTCTTTATTAGGGAATGGATGAAAAGGTTCAAGGAATATCCTTGCCTTTTAGTCCATTCCCTGAATTGCAATGGAAGAATAAGC
Organism: Bacillus sp. AK031; assembly: GCF_053903065.1. NCBI lineage: Bacteria > Bacillati > Bacillota > Bacilli > Caryophanales > Bacillaceae > Bacillus > Bacillus sp. AK031. The sequence continues at coordinate 1,217,365 of NZ_CP096424.1, forward strand.
AGAAGAGGAAATTCCGCTGCTGTAGCGTACACACATACGTACATATGGAACCGGTGGGAGGTTCTTATACTTACTATAAGGAGTGAAGTATTTTGGCAACAGAAAAAGTATACCCAATGACTCAAGAAGGTAAGGAAAAATTAGAAAAAGAACTCGAACATTTAAAATCGGTAAAACGTAAAGAAGTTGTGGAAAGAATCAAAATCGCCCGCAGTTTCGGTGACTTATCCGAGAACTCTGAGTATGATGCTGCGAAAGATGAGCAAGCATTCGTAGAAGGCAGGATTTCCACTCTTGAAAATATGATCCGCAATGCGAAAATCATTCAAGAAGACGAAATGAACTCTGACACAGTCACACTCGGAAAGACAGTAACATTCGTTGAGCTTCCAGATGGTGAAGAAGAAACATATACAATCGTTGGAAGTGCAGAAGCGGATCCATTCGAAGGTAAAATCTCGAACGATTCACCAATCGCAAAAAGCCTGTTAGGCCATAAGGTCGGCAGTGAAGTTTCGGTTCAAACTCCAGGCGGAGAAATGAACGTGAAGATTACAGCTGTTAACTAATTTTATTTTAAAAGTGATGAAGGCTTAAGCTTTCATCACTTTTTTTGTTCAATTCTTTTCTGACCTTCTCATATGCATCCAGCATTTTAACCTCAGCAAGTATGTTTCCCGCCAAAACGTCAACACTGATTGACGAGGTGTTCTAGATGAAAAAAAAGCGAATATACTTTTTCAGCGGAATCGTTTTGCTGTTTATGCTGGGCCTTCTTCTGAGACTAATGCAACTTCAATTATTGGAAGCAGAGTCGTTCTCAAAGCATCAAATTAATCTAATCGAAAATAGCGTAAACCAAAGAACGCAGCAGCTGATCATCGATGAAGGAAGGGGAGCTTTCCTTGATAGAGCCGGAGAACCGCTCAACTATGAATCGAAGAATGTTCTGGTGCTGTTTCCATTCCTGGCACGGATTGATTGGGAGACCGCAAAAGTTGCCGATATTCTAAAAATTGATGAGAGTGAACTTCATCATGCGATAGAACAAGAAAGTGAGCCATTCGTTTATGGCGGGGATGCCCCTTACATATTAAGCGAGAACCAGATGAATGAAATAAACAATTTAAAATTAAAGGGTGTTTTCGCTTTAAAACGAAAATATTCAAAGGATGAGATCCTGGCTGAGCAGTTCATTGGGTTAACGGGTGAAAATGAAGAAAGGTTTCATGCGAGATACCCTGATAAGGTAAAAGGAGCGACCCAGAAAATCGGTATTACGGGCCTTGAGAAATCATTTGATGAATGGTTGATTGCTGAGCAGGAATCCAAATTGATTTACCATGTTGATGCAAGAGGCGGGCCGCTATTTGGGGTGGATGTGAAATACTTAGCACCTGCCAATCCATTTTATCCTTTGGATATCCAGACAACGATAGATTCAACGTTGCAAAAACAAATGGAAGAGTTGGTAGATAAGCATTCAATTTTAAAAGGAGGAGCTGTGCTTATAGATATTAAGAATGGCGATATCCTTGCAAGCGTATCAAGGCCATCCGTCCAGAAAGCCACCCCGTTTTCGGATGATGGAGCGAAAAACTTAATGGCAACGCAGATTGTCCCTGGTTCTGTATTCAAGACAGTTGTTGCTTCTGCAGCTATTGATTTAAATCTGGTAGATGAAAACACTTTGTTTTCCTGTGATGAAGATATATATGGAGAACCAGCTGCTAAACCACATGGAACTATTAATATTAAAGACAGCTTTGCCGTCAGCTGTAACCGCACATTTGCCGATATCAGCAAAGAGTTAATAGTGAACGATGAAAAGGTTTTGGACCATTATGCTGAGAGATTAGGATTGATAGGAGATATAAGCTGGGAAGGAAGCGTCTTCCATTATGAGGATTTTAAGCCTCTTTCATTGGATGAAGGCAGAATCTTTATTAATGAGGACGAAAGAAGTGATTTGAATTTTATGGCCCAAACAGGAATCGGTCAGAGAGAGGTCCGTGTAACTCCAGTAGGTGTCGCAAACATGATGGCAACGATTGCCCGAGGCGGCAAAAAGCAAAGTGTGAGAGCTGTCAGCAGTATTCAATATAAAAACGGAACACAGCTTACAGGGTTTCCAGTCCAGAAAGCAGAAGGCACGGCAGTCTCTCCCTATACAGCGATGAAAATGCAGCAATACCTGCGGAACGTGGTGGCTGGGGAAAATGGAACAGCAAGGTACTTACAGACGGCAGCTTATGAAATAGCAGGCAAAACCGGGACAGCGCAAACAGGACAACGGATTGGTGAAAAGGAACTGTATAATAAATGGTTTGCGGGTTATTTTCCTTTCGAAAATCCTCAATATGCACTCGCTGTTGTCAATATGGATGTATTTGAATATGAAGGCGGAATCTATCCGGTTTTTAAAGATATTGTAGACATGATTCATTCCCAGAATGAATCTGGTGGAGATGACTACTAGGAAAACCTCCTTATTTTTCATTAAATTTCTTTTGATGAATTTATTAGCATGGTAGAATGGGTAAAGAGAGAGAGCCTGACAAAGGTTTATAGAATTGCAGGGGAGTGTACGATTAATGGCAAAATATAATTCTCGTTTAGATAAAAGAGCAAAGAAAAAGTCCAATGTCATCCTGAACAGCCTGATTGCGGTTGTCCTTGTGTTGATCATTGCGGTAGGAGCGACGATCTTCCTTGGAAATGACACCGACCGTGCTGCAGTAGAGAATACAGATACTCAAGGTACGAATGCTGAAGTGGCTGACAGCAGCTCATCTTCTGATGAAGAGCAATCAGATACAGCTGCGACTGAAAGCACTGACAAGGAAGCAGCTGAATCTTCTGCTGGAGATAGTGAAAATGCAAACGCTGAAAATTCTTCAGCAGATGAAACGGGTGCTGATGGAGAAGATAAGCCTGTCGCTGACGGTGAAGAATTAACGGATGAGGAAAAGAAAGAAAAGGATAAAAAAACTTCTTCTGACAGTAAGAAGGTAGTTAAAGAGAGTGACGAACCAAACGTCAAGAAAGTTATCGTAGACCCAAGCTGGAAGCCGATCGGGACACAACAGACAGGAGAGCACGTCGCACAATATGAACAAGATTCTGCAGACTGGCAGGAAAAAGTGCAGGCATTGTCTTATGCAACGGGAATTCCCGAGGGCAACATGACTGTGTGGTGGCTTGAACGTAACGGAGGGCCTGACAAAGCAATCGGTACCGTAGCGCCTAAGGACCAGTCAACCACCTACCGTGTCTACTTGCAATGGGTAGACGGCAAGGGATGGAAGCCTGTAAAAATGCAAGAATTGGTTGAAAATGACAAAGATTGATGAGGTTGTTCTCAAATAACATAAGCTGATCCATACAGCGGCTGCCGCTGCCTTGGATCAGCTTGTTTTTATATCTGTTTTGCTTTGAAGTGAACCACTGCCGTATACAATCGCTGGCCTCTTTCATCCAAACTAACATTGTGTGATACAGAATGCACGGTTAACAGGATACTTTTGTTATGGCCGATTTGTTCATTGATTTTTTTCTCGAGCGTCTGTAAATCACGCGCTTCAAAAAATTCAATTTTGTCCTGGATTAAATCAAATTCTATATTCATAATTCCCTCCTGATTTATGGCTGCTCTTATTTTATCAGATAGTCTATAGACTGTTACAATAATTCTCTTCACTCATCTATTACTGCAAGGCGGTGATGTGGAAAACCGATAGCCTTTGGGGTAAAATAGCTACATACATAAAGAGTATACAATAAGGTGAAAGAAATGAGGTTATTGATATGAAAATTGCAATTATCGGAGCTATGGAAGAAGAAGTCAGGCTACTTAGGCAGAATATTGATAATGCGGCAGAAGAGGTTATCGGTGGAAGCCAATACACTTCAGGTAATATGCATGGTGTAGAGGTTGTCCTCTTGCGTTCAGGAATCGGGAAAGTAAATGCTGCAATGAGTACAGCGGTTCTGCTTGAGAGATTTAAACCAGATGTTGTCATCAATACCGGTTCTGCCGGCGGTTTTGACCCCAATTTAAACGTTGGCGATGTTGTCATTTCAACAGATGTGAGGCATCATGATGTCGATGTTACCGCGTTTGGCTATGAGTATGGACAGGTTCCCCAGCTCCCTGCAGCTTTCACTGCTGATGAAAGGTTAAAAGAGGTTGCTGCCGAAAGTGCCAAGGAAACGTCTGATGTCAAGGTTGTATCAGGCTTGATCGCTACAGGTGATTCGTTCATGAATGACCCTGCACGTGTTGAGGCGATCCGCGATAAATTTGAAAACCTGCAAGCTGTTGAAATGGAAGCTGCTGCCATTGCCCAAGTAGCACATCAATTCCAGGTGCCATTTGTGATTATCAGGTCTCTTTCAGATATTGCCGGCAAAGAATCTCATATTTCCTTCGATCAATACCTGGAAACAGCGGCAGTAAATTCTGCCAACCTGGTCATGAAAATGGTGTCCAAGCTGAAATAAAACCATAAAGATCCCTTCTTTCCACATTTGGTGAGATTTACATGAATAAAAGTCCCTTTTTCTGTGTTACAGTGGAAGTAGACTTTTTAGCGACGTAAATCATTGAAACCCAAAAGAAAGAGGGGATTTCGTTTGGAAAATATCAAAAAGATTATAAATGATAAAATCATAGATTATAAAAGATTTGCTTTTGTCCTTGTTTCATTAAGTGTATTTCTTTATCTGGGAGCTGTCCTTCCTGTGGAAGAAAAAACGCTCATGAAAACTTATGTATTAATGGGCGGAACTGTAGTCCTGCTTGCTTTCTCAGGCATGTTTTTCTATCAGGCGGCAAGGCTGAAGAAGAAGCTTTCAGACATGGATGATGAACAAGTCAAAATGTAACCAAAAAACCGGAAAGGGGCTTACCCTTTTCGGTTTTTTTTATGGTCAAATACACGTTTTGAAAATTTTTCAAAAAAAGGCAAATAAAATGGTTTACTTTTCCTGTTGAAATGGATATACTTACCTCTGTAAAGAAATAACAATCAAAAAAGGAGGTCGAATGAAATGATGATGGTAGCGAAAGCCGGACTGAAGACAATCACTGCAACTGAATATATTTTTACACATTCGATCGCCGATGGATTGATTATTTCGTAATTAAACTAATCATACCAAGCCGCGGGAGTGTGTGCATTCCTGCGGCTTTTTTGTGACTGCTGCGGGAGGTGTCTCTTCGCGGCTTTTTTTAATGGTGTTTTTTAAGGAGGTGTCAGTATGACGTTAAATATTTTATTTATGAGCATCACGGTCAGGAAAAGAATGAGGTCTAGTGAGGATTACAATCATGACTTGGTGGTTTCAAAACATTTTGAAGAAAACAGGCTAAAACAAGAATCAATGAGATTATTCTAATCAAATTGTAACCTAAGAGAATGAAGATCACTTTTAAAAGGGAGGTGTTAGTATGACGTTAAATATTTTATTCGTGAGCATTACCATACAAAAACGAATGCGTTCTATGCAGGATTACAATCATGACATGATGGTTTCCAGGCAGTTTGAAACGAACAAATTAAAGCAAGAATCAGTAAGAATATTCTAGAAATCCCATCAAATAATGTGAAGGGGAAACGACTTTAAAGGGAGGTGTTAATATGACGCTGAATATATTATTCATGAGCATCACAATCAAGAAGCGGATGCGTTCAGTAAATGAGTACAATCATGATGAGTTGGTCTCTAAGCACTTTGAAGAAAACAAATTAAAGCAAGAATCTGTCCGACTATTCTAATTGGAGCTACATGAAACTAAAACGATAATGAGAGGAGAAAAGAGTATGGTCATTTTTCAGGTGAAACGTCTAAATGCATTATGGGTGGAGAAAGACTCTGCATAACGATTTTGCAGAAACACTTTCTTACCATCGAACCAAGCAGTCTTTGCTTGAATTTAAAGCAGAAAAATATCTTGGATGGTGAGTACACATGTTTTTAAATGTCACGCTAATAACTTTAATCATAAAGAGAAAAAAGCGAAAATAAATCAAAAGGCCGGTTGAGTGGGGAAATACTCATCCGGTCTATTATTAACAGCTTAATTAGATTTTATATAGGCAAGTGATGCACTTCACAAAGTTGTCAATGATTAGTAAATAACTGTTCACTTTCTCGCCGTTGATTTGGAAATCGTTGTGATAAATTAATAGTAAGAACAAATTAAACAAAACGAATATAAAAAGGAGTGGGGAACATGTTCTCTATGATCATGGGACTATTGTTGACAACTGCTATTGGTGTCATTATTGCTGCTGAAGTAAGCGTTGACTAATTAGGTCTATATAGAAAATGGCTTAACTGAATATCTTCGGTCAATGAGAGATAATCTGGTTGCGATTGATCTCTCTTTTTTTTGCGCCTGAAAGACCTCTAAATTGAGTAGAAGAAAAAAAACAGCCTTGGAGTCAGGCTGTTTGTTTACCTTTATGAAGAAGATTGTCTTTTCTCTTTTTCTTCCCTGTAAAATTCATGGAACATTTTCATTAATGCCCGTTTCTCAATTCTGGATACATAGCTCCGTGAAATGCCCAGTTCTTTAGCGATTTCTCGTTGAGTTTTTTCTTCTTTCATATCAAGGCCAAAACGGCCGATGATGACTTCCTTCTCGCGATCATCCAATACACAAATATATTTTCGGACTTTTTCCAGCTCCATGCTCAGTTGGATTGTTTCAATGACATCATCGGCATCAGACTTTAGAATATCGATTAAACTGATTTCGTTGCCTTCTTTATCCTGCCCGATCGGGTCATGGAGGGAAACATCTTTTTTTGTTTTCTTCAGAGCCCTTAAATGCATTAATATTTCGTTCTCGATACACCTTGCTGCATAGGTAGCCAGCTTCGTACCCTTTCCTTCAGAGTAGCTTTCAATAGCTTTTATCAATCCAATCGTGCCGATTGAGATGAGGTCCTCCGGATCTTCACCGGTGTTTTCGAATTTTTTTACAATATGGGCAACAAGTCGAAGATTATGTTCAATCAAGATGTTCCTTGCATTCTCGTCCCCGTCGGCCATCTTTCGTAAGTATTTTTTTTCGTCTTGTGATGAAAGCGGCTGCGGAAAGGCATTGTTCTTTACATAAGATACTAAAAAGATCAGCTCTTTGAGAAAATAGCCTATAGCAGTTGCAATTGCGGACATACTTTCACCTCCAGTAAAGGACTTTAGCCTATATAGCATCATATGTTAAAAATGTTCTGTCCTTGCACGTCCTTTCAATTTACTTTAATAATGGTGCCCATTCTAATGTATCATCTGCCTATACACGACACGTACATTGAGCATAGGATAGATATAACAACACACTTGGGAGGGAATCATTATGGTCTATGGTTATCCATATTACTATGCACCAGTCTATCCTCGAAGTTATGGCGGTTTTTATCTAGCGCTTGCTGTTGTCCTGATTATTCTGTTGTTCCTTTTTGGCTGCTGGCGTTATTACCAATATTCTTAAATAAATGCCCAAGGTGCTTCCAAAGAGGCACCTTCTTTTATGGGTGTTAATGGAATATTTTAGCCTGCTACATCGTTATAAAATTGAGTTGCGCAGTACTAGGAAGTCAAGCCACTGCTTTTTCCATTAATGTGTTCATAGAAAACAAAAAAATCATGGACCTTTTCAGAGAAGTATATAATAATAGGTACTACTATATACTTAAGGAGCTGTGACGTTGAGAAAGCTTTTTTATCAACTTTGTATTGAATTGACCAATAAAACCTGGTCATCTGTATTGCTGCAAAAGTTTGTGCAGTCAGGACTGAGCGCAAAGTTCATCCCTTCCTATATAAAAACGTATAAAATCAACACCGAAGAAATTGAAAAAGATTACAAGGCTTACCCGAATCTTCACTCCTTTTTCATCAGAAACCTGAAAGAAGGAATGAGGAAAGTGGAAGGGGATGAAACTGAAGTGATCAGCCCGGTAGATGGAAGGCTGGCTGATAGCGGCACCATTTCAGATTCATTAAGAATGCTTGTTAAAGGAAAAGAGTATTCGGTCGAGGAAATGCTGGGAAGCAAGGAAAAAGCAAAGAAATATGCGGGTGGACAATCCCTGATTTTGTATTTGAGTCCAGCTGACTATCACCGCATACATAGTCCGGTGGATGCAGCTGTTATCGGAAGGTGGGAATTGGGCAAACATTCCTACCCGGTTAATGAAGTGGGATTGAAGCTGGGGAGAAGCACCTTGGCCAAAAATTACAGGTCCATTACCGAGGTTTCCCATCAAAGCGGCAATATGTGTCTTGTTAAGGTGGGGGCAATGTTTGTAAATTCGATAAAGTATTCAAATGAGGGAAAACAGTGGGAGAAAGGCGAAGAAATCGGCTATTTTTCATTTGGCTCGACTGTCATCCTGCTATTTGAACAAGGGCAATTCAGCTTGAATGACAAAATGGAAGTCCCTGGTTCTGTGAAAATGGGACAAGTAATTGGAAAGCTAACGAGTCAGTAAAACTCCCTTTCTGTTATAGGGAGCTTTTTTATTAATAAAAGAGCAGTCAGCTGGCTGACTGCTCCTTTGGGAATCTGGTCTATTTATGATGAAATTTTAATGCGGTATGTCAGGGACCGACGGTGAATTTCAGTTTCAATGAGGCGGATAAACTCTGGATTCAATTTCAGATCTCTCGCTTTGTAGTACGATTCAATCAACAGGTCATCAGAAAGTTTACGCACAATGTTCACCTCCAAAAGATATCATTTTTTCATTTTTTATCTCATATAGTAGTAAGTTTTAACTTTGTATACTTACTCTACCAAATTTAAACAAGCAGAACAAGCGTTCCGTTATCCACAGCTTTTGGTGGATAACTTGTGGTTAAGTTGTTTATAAAAAGGCAATATTCTTTAAAATATAGGGGGATACTGTGTATAAAGTTATCCACAAATTTACAACCCCTTCAATTTGTCGAAAAGTTTTTTATTTTTTTTTTGAATTTTCTTTGCAACAACTAATATAATAGTAATTTCTGGCCCTTTCAGTACCCAGGAGTTTTAATAACTAAAGTAGTTTTCTTGATGAAAAAGCCAATGGCTGCATGCAGACTGGCTAGAAGTATGTAACGTTCTTTCTCCAGTTATTTCCCTTATCTTAATGGTTAACCAATAAAAGGCATATTAAATGGTTAATTTTGAATCTAAAGGGAAAATTGGTTATGATTATAGCGGTAGAATAGGAAAGTAAGAGGTGTAAAACGTGTTAAAATCATTTTTGCCTAATGAGCAAGTAAAAGATGTTTTCCAAATAAAACCCGAAACTTTAAAGAAACAAGGGATTAAGGCAATTATTACAGATCTTGATAATACATTGGTCGAGTGGGATAGAGCCCAGGCGACCCCTAAGTTAATCAAATGGTTTAAGTTAATGCAGGATCACGGGATTATGGTTACTGTTGTTTCTAATAATAATGAAGATCGAGTCAAAAGCTTTGCAGAGCCATTGGACATCCCTTTTATTTTTCAAGCGAGAAAGCCGATGGGCAGAGCGTTTAAACGTGCGATAAACGAAATGGGCGTGAAAAGGGAAGAGACTGTCGTTGTCGGAGATCAGCTGTTGACAGACGTTCTTGGCGGCAACCGCAGTGGATTCTATACGATACTGGTTGTCCCTGTGGCACAGACAGACGGATTCATCACAAAGTTTAATCGTAAAGTTGAAAGAAGGATCATGAACTTTTTTAAACGTAAAGGCATGATTCAATGGGAGGAAGAAAAGTGACCAAGATTGTATGTACGGGATGCGGAGTCGGCATTCAAACCGAAGATAAGGACAAATTAGGGTATGCACCCGCGTCATCGTTGGAAAAAGAGGAAATTGTCTGCCAAAGATGCTTTCGATTAAAGCACTATAATGAAGTGCAGGATGTTTCTTTGACAGATGATGACTTCCTGAAGATCCTGAATGAAATCGGGAAAGGGGAAGGCCTCATTGTAAAAGTTGTCGATATATTTGATTTCAATGGCAGCTGGCTCCCTGGCCTGCACCGGTTTGTAGGGAACAATCCGGTTCTCTTGATCGGCAATAAAGTTGATTTGCTGCCGAAATCGGTGAAGCCGTCTAAATTAATCAACTGGATGAAGTATCAGGCAAAGCAACTGGGCCTTAAGCCGGTCGATGTGAAGCTGATGAGCGCTGCTAAAGGACAATTTATTGAGGAAGCAGTTGAAGCAATAGAAGAATACAGAAAAGGTAAAAGTGTTTACGTTGTTGGATGTACGAATGTTGGAAAATCAACATTCATCAATCGTGTCATCCATCATGTTACAGGGGAAAAGGACATTATTACAACTTCCCATTTCCCGGGAACGACCCTTGATATGATTGAAATTCCATTGGATGACGGAGAGGCCCTGATCGATACACCGGGAATCATCAACCATCATCAAATGGCTCACTATGTAGATAAGAGAGATCTTAAATACATTACTCCGAAAAAAGAAATTAAGCCGAAGGTGTTTCAATTAAATGAAGGCCAGGCATTATTCTTTGGAGGTTTGTCCCGTTTCGATTATTTAAGCGGAGGGCGCCGTTCGTTTGTATGTTACCTTTCTAATGAGCTGAATATCCACCGAACTAAAGTGGAGAATGCTGATGAGCTTTACAGCAACCATGCAGGTGAGATGCTTCAGCCGCCAAGAAAGGATGATCTTGACCAGTTTCCTGAACTTGTCCGTCATGAATTCAAGATCAAGGAAGGGAAAACAGATATTGTTTTTTCAGGGCTTGGCTGGGTAACAATCAATGATCCTGGAGCAACAATCGCTGCCCATGTTCCAAAAGGGGTAAGTGTTTTTATGAGAAAATCACTTATTTAAGCCCTGAAACAGACTGAATATATGGGAGGTTTCCCGATGAAGACATTGTATGGTGTAATCGGAAATCCGATCGCTCACTCGATGTCCCCTCTTATGCATAACGATGCTTTTAAAGCGAATGGGCTGGACAGCCATTATCAGCCTTTTCTGGTGAATAGCGGTGATTTGCAGAAGGCGGTTGAGGCATTGAGGATTTTAGGAGTCAAAGGCTTCAATGTCACAATCCCGCACAAAACAGCCATTATACCTTTCCTGGATGAAATAGATCCGCTTGCAGAGGCCATTGGTGCAGTCAACACGGTAGTAAGAAAAGCTGACCGCTTCATTGGCTATAACACGGATGGTCTGGGATTTTTCCGATCATTGAAAGAGAGCTGTCCATTTCCCATTGAGGATAAAAAAGTATTGATCATCGGTGCTGGAGGAGCTGCGAGGGCTATATTTTATTCGCTTGCAGCTTCAGGGATGAAACACATCGATATTAGTAATCGTACAGTTTCAAAAGGGGAAAATATCATAAAAGAATGTCCGTTTTCATGTCAGTCGGCTGCCCTTACGATTCAGCAGGCTCAACAGGATTTGGAGAAATATGATATTATAGTCCAAACCACTTCTGTCGGTATGTATCCTGAAATAGAAGCTATGCCTTTTGAAGTGTCCCGTATTAAAGAGGGGGCATTCATTTCAGATATTATATATAACCCGCTTTCCACCAAGATGATCAAAACATTCCGGTCTCTTGGCGGTCATGGAGAAAATGGTATTGGGATGTTCGTACATCAAGGAGCAATGGCATTCGAATTATGGACAGGGATCAAACCCGATTCCTGTCGAATGAGAAAAATAGTTCAACAACATCTGGGAGGTTAATATGTTAACTGGCAAACAAAAAAGATTTCTTCGTTCTGAGGCTCACCATCTAAGCCCGATTTTTCAAGTCGGAAAAGGCGGGGTCAATGACAATATGATTAAACAGATAAGCGAAGCATTAGAAGCAAGAGAATTAATGAAAATAAGTGTACTGCAAAACTGCGATGAAGATAAGGATACCGTGGCTGAAGAAATTGCTTCCGGTGCAGGGGCGGATATCGTTCAAATCATTGGCAACACCATTATCCTGTACAAAGAATCCAAAGAAAATAAACGGATTGTCTTTCCTAAATAAAAGGAGTCCTCTATGAAAAAAAGAGTTGGATTGCTGGGCGGTACATTCAATCCCCCACACCTGGGACATTTGATTATCGCTAACGAAGTGCTTTCACAACTGAATTTGGACGAGGTCAGGTTTATGCCTGCCGGTATCCCGCCTCATAAAAAGCTAACAGGAGATACCACTTCTCACCAAAGAAAACGGATGGTTGAAGAAGCGATAAAGGAACATCCGCAGTTCATCCTTGAATCAGTCGAGCTGGACAGGGAAGGTACATCCTATACTTATGAGACGGTTCAACTGCTCACAGAAAGGGAGCCTGACTCTCAGTTTTATTTCATTATCGGAGGAGATATGATTGAATATCTTCCAAAGTGGCATAAAATTAATGAGCTTTCACAGCTGGTCCAGTTTACAGGCGTCAAGAGGCCTGGCTATAAGGAGAATACTCCTTATAATGTAAAAATGGTGAAAGTCCCTCAGATTGAAATCTCTTCTACGATGATCCGAGACAGAATCTCTACAGGCAGGACAATCAAGTTTCTCGTGCCTGAAAGGGTTTCAGATTATATCAGGGAGGAGAAACTATATGAAAAGAGATAAAGCACTCAGTCTTGTGAAGCCACAGCTGACGGAGCACCGCTATCAGCATACTTTGGGAGTGGTTGAGTCGGCGCTTGATCTGGCTGAAAGGTATGGTGTTGACCTCTACAAAGCTGAAATGGCAGCCATTTTCCATGATTATGCAAAATTTCGTCCAAAAGACGAAATGAGAGAGATCATTGAAACACAGAACCTGGATGACAGGCTGCTCCGGTATAATACTGAATTATGGCATGCCCCTGTGGGAGCCTATCTGGTAGAAAAAGAAACAGGGATGGGTGATGAAGAGATATTGAATTCCATCCGTTTCCATACTTCCGGCAGGCCGGGCATGACACAGCTGGAGAAAGTCATTTATCTTGCGGATTATATTGAGCCGGGCAGACATTTTCCAGGTGTAGATGAAGTAAGGGAACAAGCTAAACATAATCTTGACCAGGCATTGATAAGTTCCATCAGAAATACAATCGGATTTCTCATGAAAAAAAATCAGGCTGTTTTTCCTGATACATTTTATACATTCAATGAGTTAGTTCTAAATTATAGGAGTTGATATGATGAACAGTAAAGACTTGCTTTCAGTTGCTTATAAAGCAGCTGATGATAAAAGGGCAGAAGATATTGTGGCTCTTGATATGAAAGGTATTTCATTGATAGCTGACTACTTCGTCATTTGCCATGGTAATTCAGACAAACAGGTCCAAGCCATTGCCCGGGAGCTGAAAGAGAAAGCTGAAGAATCAGGGACAGACGTAAAACGGATGGAAGGATTTGATGAAGCCCGCTGGGTACTGGTTGATATGGGTGACGTCGTTGCACATGTGTTCCATCGTGAAGAAAGAGGATACTACAAACTCGAAAGGCTTTGGGGAGATGCCCCGATTGTTGATGTCAGCAGCGAGATCGAACAATGAGCTATCAGCAATTCGCCTACATCTATGATTATCTGATGAGGGATGTCCCTTATGATTCATGGGTGGAGTACATCAATAAACAGGCGAAACAATACCTGGTAAAAGGAAAAGCGCTTTTGGATATAGGCTGCGGGACCGGTGAACTCCCGTTAAGGCTCATGAAAGAAGGGTATTCGGTTACTGGGGTTGATTTGTCTGAAGATATGCTTTTTATTGCACGGGAAAAAGCTCAAGATGAGGGGCTCACACTGCCCTTATTTCAACAGGATATGAGTGAGCTTGAAGGAATGGGCACATTTGATATCATTACGATTTTTTGTGATTCATTAAATTATCTGGAGAACGAAGAGAAGGTTGTCAGTACTTTCAATAAGGTCAAAGACCACCTTGCTGAAGACGGAATTTTTCTGTTTGATGTTCACTCCATCTTTAAGATTACACAAATCTTCCTGAATGAAACCTTTACTTATAATGATGAAGATGTTTCTTATATTTGGGACTGCTTCCCTGGTGAAGCTCCCAACAGTGTGGAGCACGAGCTTACCTTCTTTGTCAAAGATGATGAAAGCGGGCAATATGAACGCATCGATGAATTTCACCATCAGCGGACGTACCCGGTTTTAACATTGCAGAACTGGCTTGAAGAGGCAGGGTTTAGTGTTTTATCCGTCACCGCTGATTTTTTGGATGTATATCCGGGAGATCAAAGTGAAAGAATTTTTTTTGCATGCAAAAAAGCATAATAGTAAAGAGGCAGGCTGTTGAATTGCAGCCTGCCGTTTTTTTAAATAATAAAGGATTTGAAGAATACTTCTAGAATATAATAATAAGGTCACAGACCAAACTGCTGTTTTGTTTCCTTTAAATCTTCATCAAACTTCTTATGTGTCGCCTTGAATAAATCATTAAACAGTTCCCCGATATTTGCTTCCATTGCAGAAATACCTTCGCCTGTAATACCGCCCTTAACGCAAACCTTCTCTTGAAGTGCTGCCAGTGTATAAATTTCCTTTTTTAGAAGTTCTCCAAGGCCGATTAACATTTCAGATGCCAGCACTGTTGCTGTCTGCTCGTCAATTTTTGTTTCACTGACTGCCCCTTGAATGAATTTCCTCGTTAAATAAGTGAAAAAAGCCGGTCCACAGCTGACAATATCCGAAGAAACCCTGGTGATATTCTCGTCAATAACGACAGGTGTAGAGACAGCGCTTAACAACTTCCATATCGCTTCCTGCCATTCTGATGAGCATTTTCTCCCATATGAAAATAAGGATACCCCGCTCAGTGCCCTGTTTGTTATGCTCGGAATCACTCTCATACATGAACAGTCCACAAGCGATTCTATTTGGTCAACACTGATCGGGCTGGTTATGGATACAATGCATTTATCCTTCGTAAAGCAGCCTGGATTATTATTTAAAAGGGGATATATATCCAAAGGTTTCACACAAATAAAAATCACATCAGAATCATTGATGAGATCAGCCGGTTGATCATATACTGAAATCCCTTTAAATTTGTTCTGGATTTTTTCAGCTTTTTCCTTTGTGCGATTGACGACATTGAGGTCAGAAGGAGAAATTGCTCCTGCCTCAATAAATGCTTCAATTAAGATGCCGCCCATATTGCCTGTTCCCACTATTCCTACCTTCATGTGCAGCCCTCCTTCTTCACACATCTTTTTTCATAACTACAAGTTTATCCATTGGTTTCAATTAACCTTCTCTTACCATTCCTATGATTTTTAAAAACCGAATATACCTAATATACAAAGGAGGGAAATCATGCTCCGATCAATGTTTAATAAGTATAAAGCCCCGATTGCTATTCTCATGACAGCTGTTTTTTTCATAGCCGTTTATATTATCAGGCCTGATGAACAAAAAAACGTTGTTGTGGAAGAAGGGGTGCAGGTGGAAAGTGTTGATACTCCTGCTGCAATTGTAATGAATGACGAGGGAAACACTGAACAGAAAGTGGCGAATGAGATTTTTGTCGATGTAAAAGGAGCCGTGAAAAAACCAGGCATCTACAAAGCGGTCATGGGGGAAAGGGTGAATGACCTGATAATCAGAGCCGGTGGTTTTACTCAGGATGCGGGGGAGGATAGCGTGAATCTTGCCCAGAAAGTCGTGGATGAAATGGTTGTTTATGTCCCTGAGGAAGGTGAGGAGGGGGCTGCCGCTGTTCCTTCTATTACAGATACACAAGGAGAAGCGGTTTTGGATATCAATGCGGCTGAGAAGGAGGATTTCGAAAAACTTCCAGGTATCGGTCCCTCTAAAGCAGAAGCCATTATTGTCTACAGAACTGAAAATGGCCCCTTCAAAACAATTGACGAATTAAAAGAAGTTTCCGGTATTGGTGATGGGACATTTGCCAAACTGAAAGATTCCGTCACAGTCCGCTAAATCTGTAAAAAGGATTGACGGAAGCGCAGCTTTGTCATTACACTCAAATTAACACTTATTTACTAGCTGCTCTTTTTTGTATACATATGGTAAACAGATCGGGCAATCTGACACAAGGATAACTTGGAAGGGGTTTTGTACATGTCACGAATTTCATGGAATCACTACTTTATGGCCCAATCACACTTACTGGCTTTACGGAGCACTTGTACCCGTTTGACAGTCGGAGCGACTATTGTGAGGGACAAGCGGATTATTGCAGGAGGCTATAATGGATCAATTGCAGGAGGAGTCCATTGTGTGGATGAAGGGTGTTATGTCATCGATAATCACTGTGTCAGGACCATTCATGCAGAAATGAATGCTATCCTGCAGTGTGCGAAGTTTGGTGTCGGTACGGAAGGTGCTGAAATATATGTAACCCATTTCCCTTGTCTTCAATGCTGCAAGGCGATCATTCAGGCAGGGATCAAAAAGGTATTTTATGCAGAAAGCTATAAAAACCATCCGTATGCCATCGAATTATTTGACCAGGCTGGCGTTCATCTTGAACAGGTTCCGTTTACAGAATCGGGAATAGATGACCAGGGAAAGAAGTTCAGTCAGCAAATGCTGGACAAGCTCGAAGAACTGGGATTAAACAGTACAGAGTTAACTCAGTATCGTGACCAATATGAAAAAATCTTTAAAGGATAACAGCTGATGAAAAAAGGACAATTAATATATCCCGCCTTGTCAGTAGTAACTGGTACTCTGCTTGCACTTCATTTTCATTGGGGTGCATTTTTTCTCTTCACTTTCCTCATACTGTTATTTACCCGAAACCTCCCTTCCGTTCCGCTTGTTTTATCCCTCTGCCTGCTTATCGCTTCATTTATGTTAACCTCTAATAAAGGAGATCCCCCTAATTCAAACCTTTCCCCTTCTCAAATACCTTTTACCGTCACCTTTCGGGAAGCCCCTAAAATTGATGGAGACAGTTTAAGAGGCTTCATTAAAGTGAATGACAGTGAGAAAGCAATACTACATTATAGGATTCCTGATAAAAGACAAAAAGAATTGCTAGAGAAGATGGATTTTACGGAATTAGCATGCAATGTTCCGGGTGAATTATCCCGTCCGCAGTCAGCGAGAAACGAGAACGCCTTCAACTATGCAGAATATCTTCACGCTAAGGGTGTTGAATGGACCCTTAGAGTAAATCATTTATCAGCTGAGCAATGCGTTATCCGAAGGCTGCCGCTTATAGAAAAGCTGGCTGTGTGGAGGGAGAAAGGGTTGAGATCAATTGATGAACACTACCCTGAAAGGGCTGGCGCGATTGCTGCTGCTCTCGTATTTGGTAACAGGGACAGAATTCCAGATGAGATCACCACAGGGTACCAGCGCCTGGGTGTAATCCACCTTCTGGCGATTTCCGGCCTGCATGTAGGCATGTTGTTTGGCATTCTATTCTTTTGCTTTCTAAGAGCAGGGATTGCAAGGGAGCATGTTAAAGTGATTCTGCTTGTGATACTTCCTCTGTATGTTATTTTGACTGGTGGAGCTCCCCCTGTAATAAGAGCTGCCGGCATCATGGGTGCCTTGCTGGTATCGAGCTTCCTAAAATGGAAAATGACAGCTGCCGATGCCCTGTCGTTGGTTTTAATCAGCTACCTATTAGTTGACCCGCTAATCCTTAAAGACATAGGCTTTCAATTGTCATTTAGTGTTAGTTTTGCCCTTGTTTTATCTTCGAAAATCCTTCTGGACCAAGGAGACCCTGCGTGGAAGACGATCTTTAAAGTAACTGCTGTTTGTCAGATTGCTTCTATTCCGGTCCTTCTATGGCATTTTTACGAATTCTCTCTCATTGGCTTTGGAGTGAATACGTTCTATGTCCCCTTCTTTACAATCATACTTCTTCCGCTCGCGCTGCTTTCTTTCCTATTGCTTCAACTATTTCCTCCTGGAGGCAGAATTTTGATATTCCTGATGGAAAATGCGGTCCTTTTCATCGATTTCATAACCCTTAAATTAACTAATCTGCCATTGGTCACGTTTTCAGCAGGAAAACCAATATTGATACTAATGTGTTTGTATATCCTTTCCATTTTTTTCTTTTTTGTCAAGGCAGAAAAAGTAAAATGGACAATCGCTGTATTCCCGCTGATCTTTTTACTGGGAGCGGATAAGTATTCGGATTTCATCGATCCATATGGTGAACTCATCATGGTGGATGTCGGCCAGGGGGATTGCATTATCATCAAGCTTCCCCGCAATGAAGGGGTCTATATGATCGATACAGGAGGTGTTATGTCATTTTCGGAAGAGCCGTGGCAGAAGAGAACTAATGAATATTCCCTAAGCACCCATGTCCTGATGCCGTTATTAAAAAGCAAGGGCATTGATAAGATCGACAAGCTCATTTTGACACACAGTGATTTTGACCATGTTGGTACTGTGGTTGAACTGATGGAAAATATTGAGATTGAGAAAATCTATATTTCTCCAGGCTCAGAAAGAAGCAAAGCCGTCAAAGCAATTATCGAAAAGGGGAATAAAAAAGAAATTCAAATCAAGAAGGCTAAAGCAGGTGAAAGCTGGAGTGAAAACAGCGGGAGTTTCATGTTTTTATACCCATTTGATGAGCATTATGAAGGGAATAATGATTCTTTGGTGCTTTATGGTGAATTCGGGGGTAAAAAATGGCTGTTTACCGGTGACTTGGAGAAGGAAGGGGAGCGGGAGCTGATTCAAAGATGGAGGATTGATGTGGATGTTTTAAAAGTCGGGCATCATGGAAGCTCCACTTCTTCAAGCGCGCCTTTTCTCTCTGTATTAACGCCGGATTATGCTTTAATTTCAGCAGGGGTGAACAACCGGTACGGACATCCGAGTCCTGAGGTGGTCGGCAGGCTCGAAGAAGGAGAAGTTAAGGTTTACAGCACTGCGGTCCACGGCGGAATCCATTATAAATTTTTAGGCAGAAGTGGAACGTTTACAACGATACTCCCATAAGATGTATTACGAATAACAGAACGAAAAAGGAGTTCGTCAAGTGACGAACTCCCATGCTTACTCATTAAGAACCTATGTACTTAATGACTACAGCCATTATGAACAATGTGGCAAAGAAACCGAAAGATACGATGAAACCAACGCCAGAATCAATTGCATCATTTCTTTTCGATTGGACATTTTTTTCGAATTCGTTCATAAGTACCCCTCCTATTTCTATCTTAGTATAGATGATTCCATTGAAAAAATCTATACTTGCACTTTACATTTTCCTTTACTGACAAGAGTTGTCACATATATGTTCACATTCTCTGGTGACACTAATATTTACAAGGGAGATACCGCCGGTCAAAAAGGGTCCTAGGTCTTTTTCATCGGCGTTAAATATAGATTTAGGGGGTGTCCTCATCCTTGGGCGTCCCCTTTCCACTTGTCAAAACCGCCAGGCTTTTTTAGGATAGTATTATCTAGAGAAAATGGAGAGTGCGACTTTGGTTATTGATATTTGGAAGAAAATCGAGAACAAACAATTTGCCAGCATATACTTATTATATGGAAAAGAATCCTTTTTGATAAATGAAACGAAGCAAAAAATTGTCGGACAAGCTGTTTCTGAAGAAGAGGTGGACTTTAACTTTTCAGTTTATGATCTTGAAGAGACACCCGTCGAGACAGCCATAGAGGATGCTGAAACGTTTCCATTTATGGGGGAAAGGCGTGTGGTCGTTCTACATAATCCCGTATTTTTGACCGCTGAAAAAACGAAGGAGAAAGTTGAACATAACATCAAAAAATTTGAACAGTATCTTTCTTCCCCATCTCCATATACCATCCTTGTCATTTCTGCTCCTTATGAAAAGCTTGATGAGCGCAAGAAAATCACTAAACAATTAAAAAAGCAGGCAGAAGTACTTGAAGCGAAAAAATTGAATGAAAAAGAATTAAGAACATGGGTGAGAGAAAGAGCGGCATCCAATACGGTTCAAATCGATGAAGGAGCCATCGACTTGCTGCTTGCTCTTGCAGGCACCAACTTGATGATGCTTACACAGGAAATTGACAAGCTGTCTTTGTATGTCAGTGAAACCAGCCGGATTGATGAAACGGTTGTGGAAGCATTGACTGCCCGTTCTTTGGAACAAAATATTTTCGCTCTGGTGGAAAAAGTAGTTCAGCGAAAAACAGAAGAAGCATTGCGGATCTATTATGATTTATTGAAGCAAAATGAAGAACCCATCAAGATACTTGCGGTTTTATCTGGTCAATTCAGGCTTATTTACCAAGTGAAGGAATTGGCAAGAAGAGGATACGGCCAGCAGAAGATCGCTGGATTTTTAAGGGTCCATCCGTTCAGGGTCAAACTCGCAGCCGGCCAGGCTAAACACTTTACAGATAAACAGCTCTCAACCATCATTGAGCTCCTCTCCCAGGGAGACTATGAAATGAAAACAGGCAGACAAAAGAAAGAAATGATTATTGAACTTTTTTTATTTAAGATACATGAACAGTCTTTGAGTAATTCCAGATAATAAAGTATCGGGTGAAACGGAATCACCTGCACTGTATGAATTACAAAGAGACAAAAAAAGATCCCTCATTTTGAGGGATCTTTTTTTAAGTCAATTAGTTAACTTTTTTCATTAAGCGTGATTTTGAACGATCAGCAGCGTTTTTGTGGATAAGACCTTTTTGTGCTGCTTTATCTAAATGCTTAACTGCTTGAGCTACTAGTTCTTTAGCGTTATCATCATTGTTTTGTGCAGCAGCTTCCGCTTTTTTAACAGCAGTACGCATAGATGATTTTACAGTTGCGTTTTGTGCATTTCTTGCTTCGCTCGTTTTTACGCGTTTGATAGCAGATTTAATATTTGGCATTCCTGTCACCTCCTACAAAGCGATCGAGAATTATATTCAACTCGATTTTACAATTCTTAAAATTAATCAGAACAAATGATATTTTATCAAATCAGGGTATATAATGCAATACTCTTCATTTGAAAAGATATCAGGTGAATGAAAGTTTCTTTAAAGGCAAAGATAAAGGTAATGAAGCTAAGCATAAGGGGGCTGTCAAAATGGAAGAGAAAGAAACGGTCGATTTAAGTCAATATTCTATCAGAACCGATCTTGCTGTTGAAGCAAGAGAGATGGTACTTGCCGAAAAAAGCAAAGATGCTGAAAAGGCTGAACAGGTATCAGAGTTAAAAGGCGTCATCGTAAATGAAAAAGAGATTGAAGGAATAACGGTCTCACACGTTAAAATTACGGAAGAAGGCCAAGAATTGCTGGGGAAAAAGGCTGGTAATTACCTGACAATAGAAGCTCATGGAATCAGGCAGAGCCAAGCCGCACTTCAACAAAAAGTAGAGGAAGTTTTTGCTAAGGAGTTTAGTGCCTTCTTGAAAGAGAAAGGAATAAGTCAAGACGCGAGCTGCCTGATTGTAGGGCTTGGGAACTGGAATGTCACACCCGATGCATTGGGGCCTCTTGTTTGTGAAAATTTGATTGTAACTAGACATCTTTTTGAATTGCAGCCTGAAGCGGTTGAAGAAGGCTATCGCTCAGTATCCGCACTTTCTCCTGGAGTCATGGGGCTCACCGGGATTGAAACAAGTGACATTATATACGGGGTAGTCGAGAAATCGAAACCGGACTTTATTATAGCAATCGATGCCCTTGCCTCACGTTCAATTGAGAGAGTCAACTCTACTATTCAAATTTCAGATACGGGCATCCATCCAGGTTCAGGGGTAGGGAATAAACGAAAAGGTCTGGATGAAGAGACTCTCGGAGTCCCGGTTATTGCAATCGGAATCCCTACGGTGGTGGATGCTGTTACGATCGCAAGTGATACAGTGGATTTTCTTCTTAAGCATTTTGGCAAAGAGCTTAATGAAGGAGATAGGCCTTCCCGTTCTTTGGCTCCTGCCGGCATGACGTTCGGTGAAAGGAGAAAGCTGACAGAAGAGGATCTTCCGGAAGAACATCACCGGAAAACCTTCCTTGGGATTGTTGGCACTCTTGAGGACCAGGAAAAAAGGAAGCTCATTCATGAAGTGTTATCACCGATAGGCCATAATCTAATGGTAACGCCAAAGGAAGTCGATGTTTTCATTGAAGACATGGCCAATCTGGTGGCGAGCGGGCTGAATGCGGCTCTGCACAGTGCGGTTGATCAGGAAGATGCCGGGTTTAAAACACATTGATTCAAGAAGTACAAGCTCACTGGGCTTGTACTTTTTATATGCTGGAATGTTGTCCGCAGCCGGAAAGGGATCATCATTGTAACAACATCAAATTCACAAAACGACTTCTCTATTTCAGTTCTACTTTTTCTATCTCTATCATAATTTGTACTAGAGTCGGACAGGAAGGGTGGAAATATGAAGTCGTATAAGTCGTCCAATTATGTTGTAGCAGTGAATCTAACGACAATTGTTAAAGGAATATTGGCATTTGTTTTTGGCCTCCTTTCGATTTTTTCATTGTCTGGAATCCTTACGTCGCTAAAACCTGAATACAGAATCGCATCCAGTTCCGTCAATCATGCAACAGAGCATGTATCAGGGGAGATGTTATATAACCTCTTCACTATGGAAAACAGGGCGTTTGAATCAGCTCAACCTGCAGAGGTGGAACTGCCGTCGATGTCCAATCTCATTTTCAGGATGGCGACGAATGTCAGTTTTCAGGATCCCCGCAGTTTCCTTGGAAGGGAACTCCCAGGGTTTTCAATTTTTGACTCAGACATTCTCGTTGCCGGGGAAGGCACCGATTTTACTAATATGCCGTTTGAATCGGTCCCGCCTGCGGAAGTATTGAATCCTGATAATGATGCACAGCTTCAGAATACAGAAAAAATCGAAAATCCATCTTCAGGGGAGAATACCAATAACTCAGGATTGACGACAGGGGATAAAAAAACAGTTTACCTTTACTTTACACATACTCGTGAATCCTATTTGCCATACTTGAAAGATGTAAATAATCCGGATCTTGCCCATCATTCACAAATAAATGTCACCAAAGTTGGAGATAAATTAAAAGAAGAGCTGGAAAACAGGGGAATCGGAACGATGATCGACAAAACCGATATTATCGCAAACCTCAACAAGAAAGGCCTTGACTATTGGTATGCCTACCAGGAATCGCGGCCAGTTGCCCAGGCGGCGATGGCCGGAAATAAAGATTTGATCTACTTAATTGATATCCACAGGGATTCCCAGAGAAAAGACATCACGACTGCGACAATAAACGGTCAGCCATATGCAAAACTGGCTTTCGTAGTCGGGGCAGAGCATCCAAATTATGAAAAGAACTTAAAGATAGCAAAAGAACTTCATAACCAGCTTGATACAAAATATAAAGGAATCTCACGAGGGGTTTTCGTTAAGAAAGGCAGCGGGACAAACGGGAAATTCAATCAGGATTTAACGGCAAATTCACTACTGGTCGAATTTGGCGGAGTCGACAATACATTTGAAGAATTAAACCGGTCATCAGCTGCTTTAGCGGACGTGTTTTCAGAGTATTATTGGCAGGCGGATAAAGTAGGGCATGTCATCTCGGCACCTGCATCAAGCGAATAGAGGTACAGGATTTTAAACATTGAAGTAAAGGATGAGCAAGATGAAACGTTTCATGTTAAAAAGCATACTGTTGGTTTCAATATTATTCATCGGCGTTCTCATCGGGATGCAAAAAGCAAACGATGGGATCAGGGATATGAAGGGGTATGATGACGAGGCTTTTGGGACTCCCCTGACAGTATCCGAAGACGAGGCGGGGAATATCGAAGCGTCCCTTTTGGGGCAGGAGATGGGGAGTGCCTCTATTTCCGAGAAGAAAAAAAAGCTGGAGGAAATGAAAAGCTTTAATTTCTTTTCCGAAATCGGGAAATCAGTCGCCGGCATCATAAAAGGACTGGCAGAAAAAACAGTGGAATTTGTTTCATCTTTGATTTGATAAAGAGGACGCTTGCTGGCGTTCTCTTTTTTTTAAGAGATAAGAAAGTATAAAAAAGATGGTATGGAAATTAGGTGGCGGTTCTGAATCCAGCTCCAGCGCCTAGCCCCGACAAGCATAAGCCAATCCGTCAAGAAGGTTAAAGAGCAACCTTCCCGCCGGCTCGTCTTATGCTTGTCGGGGCTGACCAAGGCGCTTGCGCTTTTTTTATGTATCGCTCTTTTCGTAAATATTGTTCGGACAAATACCCATGAAAAATCATACCGAAAGCATATACTATAAAACACAGGGGATGGAATCCTAAATTAAGCATTCATCCTGCCGCTATGGTTATGATTGAATATTGCTATATGTACTGCTATAATTCAAAATAGTGTACATGCGTCGATTAACAGGAGTTGAAAGTAATGAACCGTGAGGAAAAATTAAAAAGACAACAGAAAATCCGTAACTTTTCTATCATTGCACATATAGATCATGGAAAATCTACTTTGGCTGATAGAATTCTTGAAAAAACAAAAGCATTGACTGCCAGAGAAATGAAAGAGCAGCTGCTTGATTCAATGGACCTCGAAAGAGAACGTGGAATAACGATCAAGCTTAATTCTGTTCAACTAAAATATCAGGCAAAAGATGGGGAAGAATATATTTTCCATTTGATTGATACACCGGGCCACGTCGACTTCACATACGAAGTTTCCCGAAGCCTGGCAGCTTGTGAAGGCGCAGTTCTCGTCGTCGATGCAGCCCAAGGGATTGAAGCACAGACGTTAGCCAATGTTTATTTGGCACTCGACAACAATCTTGAAATACTGCCGGTAATAAATAAAATTGACCTGCCGGCTGCAGACCCTGAACGTGTAAGACAAGAGGTGGAAGATGTCATTGGACTGGATGCATCGGAAGCAGTCCTTGCATCTGCCAAAGCGGGAATCGGCATTGAGGATATCCTGGAACAGGTGGTTGAAAAAGTTCCTGCCCCAGAGGGAGATCCGGATAACCCGCTGCAGGCTCTGATTTTTGATTCCTTATATGATTCGTATCGAGGAGTCATTGCGTATATCCGTGTGGTAGAAGGTTCTGTCAAGGTCGGCGACAAAATCAAGATGATGGCGACCGGCAAGGAATTTGAAGTCAATGATGTCGGAGTGTTCACGCCAAAAGCGACTTCAACCAAAGAATTGACTGTCGGAGATGTAGGCTACTTAACGGCTGCAATCAAGAATGTCGGAGATACTCGTGTAGGTGATACCATTACGGGTGCAAAGAATCCTGCCGATAAGCCTCTTCCAGGTTATAGAAGGCTTAATCCGATGGTTTACTGTGGTTTATATCCGATTGATTCTGCTAAATACAATGATCTCCGTGAAGCGTTGGAAAGACTGGAACTGAATGATTCAGCCCTTCAATACGAGCCGGAAACATCCCAGGCGCTCGGATTTGGTTTCAGATGCGGATTCCTTGGATTACTTCATATGGAAATCATCCAGGAACGTATAGAACGTGAATTCAAAATTGATTTGATTACGACAGCGCCAAGTGTTATTTACAATGTCCATATGACAGATGGCGAAGAATTGAAGGTAGATAATCCTTCCATGATGCCTGACCCGCAAAAGGTCGAGAGTGTTGAGGAACCTTATGTAAAAGCGACAATGATGGTACCTAATGACTATGTTGGAGCCGTCATGGAATTATGCCAGGGTAAACGGGGCAATTTCATCGATATGCAATATATGGATGAAACACGCGTCAACATCGTGTACGAAATTCCATTGGCTGAAATTGTCTATGATTTCTTTGATCAGTTGAAATCAAGCACAAAAGGCTATGCGTCATTTGATTATGAATTAATCGGATATAAAGAGTCCAAGCTTGTGAAAATGGATATTCTTTTAAATGGAGAACAGGTTGATGCTTTAAGCTTCAT
The DNA here is from genome assembly GCF_053903065.1 of Bacillus sp. AK031. NCBI lineage: Bacteria > Bacillati > Bacillota > Bacilli > Caryophanales > Bacillaceae > Bacillus > Bacillus sp. AK031. The sequence goes on from NZ_CP096424.1 coordinate 1,243,208, forward strand.
CGTCCATAGAGACTTTGCTTATGATAGAGGGAAAATCATCGTTGATAAATTAAAGGAACTCATTCCGAGACAGCAGTTTGAGGTTCCGATCCAGGCAGCGATCGGCCAGAAAATCGTGGCACGTTCCACGATTAAAGCCATCCGTAAAAACGTCCTTGCTAAATGTTACGGCGGAGATATTTCACGTAAACGTAAACTTCTTGAAAAGCAAAAAGAAGGTAAGAAGCGAATGAAACAAGTCGGTTCGGTAGAGGTTCCGCAAGAGGCATTCATGGCCGTATTGAAAATGGATGATGACGGTGGTTCTAAGTAAGGGTTATAATATTAAAATTCAAGATCTCGATTTTTAATAACATAAAAATGAAGGGGGGATTTGCTTGTATTAAGAGCAGGCCCCCCTTTCTCTATCGGGATTTATCAAAGGTAGTGAAAAAATGATACGTTCAGCATATATCCACATTCCTTTCTGTCATCATATTTGCCATTATTGTGATTTCAATAAGGTGTTCATGAAGGGACAGCCGGTAGATGAATACCTGGCTTCCCTGAATAAAGAAATGAAAATGGGGATCGAGAAGTATCCTGCAGAGAAATTGTCGACGATATTTGTTGGAGGCGGTACACCGACAGCTTTGGACGCCTCTCAACTGGAAGTTTTATGTAAAAATATTAGTGATACCCTTCCTTTCTCAAAGGATGAGGTGGAGTTTACTTTCGAAGCTAATCCCGGAGATTTAACGAGCGATAAATTGGAAGTGCTTTATGAACATGGTGTGAACCGTTTAAGCTTTGGCGTTCAATCCTTTAATGATAAGCTGCTTGAGAGAATCGGCCGGAATCATAGAAGCAAAGATGTATATACTTCAATCGACGCCGCCCAGAAAGCCGGTTTTGATAACATCAGTATTGATTTGATCTATGCTTTGCCTGGACAGACGGTTGAGGATTTCAAGCATACCTTGAAAACGGCATTAGATTTCGATCTTCCTCATTACTCCGGATATTCTCTCATCATTGAACCGAAAACCGTGTTTTATAATCTGATGAGAAAAGGAAAGCTGTCTTTGCCTCCGCAGGAAGCGGAAGCTGAGATGTACAGTGTATTGATGGAAGAGATGCAAAGAGCTGGAGTCCATCAATATGAAATCAGCAACTTTGCCAAAAAGGGTTATGAGAGCAGACACAACCTGGTTTATTGGAATAATGAAGAATACTATGGCTTTGGAGCAGGCGCACATGGATATGCCAATGGAAACCGGTATGCCAACTACGGACCGCTGAAAAAATATATGGACCCATTGGCTGAAGGACGTTTGCCGATTATTGAAAACCATGAACAGACAAAAGCTGAAAAGATGGAAGAAGAAATGTTCCTCGGACTTCGAAAAGCCGAAGGAGTATCCGTCGTCCGTTTCACTGAAAAATTCGGGGAAAGTCCATTGGCTGTTTTTAAAGAAGCCATTGAAGAAATGACTAAAAAGGAATTATTAACTGTAGAAAATTCCTATATCCGCTTAACCCAAAAAGGAAAGTTTCTCGGCAACGAAGTCTTCCAGGCCTTTTTGGGAGTCATTTAAAATGTGGTTTTAATAGCTCATCCAAAACGGAATGGTCATTTTGTTCTGATGGATTGATTGGAGCGGAAGGTGTGCGACCTCCTGCGGGAGCAGCGGGACAGTGGAGATGCCACAGGCGAAGGCGAGGAGGCTCCACGCCCGCCCCGCGGAGTCGCACACCTGGAGCGGAAATCAATAAACCCTTTCCAAAAATTTCATACAAGAAAGTCCAGACCAACGATTTGTTCTAATTGACATCTCCAACATGATTTGATAATTTATTATTAGATTTAGCACTCATTAAACGAGAGTGCTAACAGAGGTGATGAAAAGTTGTTAACAGATCGACAGTTGCTTATACTTCAAGTAATCATTGATGATTTCATCCGGTCTGCACAACCTGTAGGTTCGAGAAGCCTATCTAAAAAAGAAGAAATATCTTTCAGTTCCGCAACGATCAGGAATGAAATGGCAGATTTAGAGGAGTACGGATTTATCGAGAAACCACACACTTCTTCCGGTCGCATCCCGTCAGAAAAAGGCTACAGATATTATGTAGACCATCTGCTGGCACCCGTTCAGCTTGAAAACAAGGATGTCAAAACGATCCGTTCCATTTTTGCCGAGCGGATATACGAAATGGAAAAAGTCGTGGAAAGATCCGCTAAGATCCTTTCAGAACTCACTAATTATACGGCGATTGTTCTTGGTCCAGGGGTGAAAGAAAACAAGCTTAAGAAAATACAGATCATCCCCATCAACCAGGAAACGGCAGTTGCTATTATCGTTACGGATACAGGACATGTGCAAAACCGGATGTTCACAATCCCGCAATCGGTAAACTCAAGTGACCTGGAAAAGCTCGTCAATATTTTGAATGAACGCTTATCCGGTGTTTCCATGCATGAATTGAATGACAAGATATTCAAAGAGGTTGCTCAGCTGTTAAAGCAGCACATCCATAACTATGATTTGATGCTTCATTCATTGGTAAGCACAATGGATCTTCCGTCAAATGAGAAGCTGTTTTTCGGCGGGAAAACGAATATGCTTAATCAGCCGGAATTCAATGATATCCAAAAGGTGCGCCTGCTGTTGAACATGATAGAACAGGAGGAAGGCATTTATGATATGATCAAGCACCTTCCGAATGGCTTGAATGTGAAGATTGGCAAAGAAAATAATGTATCTGCAATGGAGAATTGCAGCCTCATTACGGCTTCTTATTCAGTTGCTGACGAAAAAGTAGGCTCAATTGCAATACTGGGGCCGACAAGGATGGAATATTCCAGGGTCATTAGCTTATTGAATTTTCTTAGTGAAGATATGTCCAAAGCGTTAACGAAACTGTATCAAAGCTAATGCCGGTGGATATATTGATAAAGGATAACGGGACTGATGGACAGCTGTCGGTGCCTTCGTCCCGGCTCCGTTTTGAAACAGCTGTCGTCAAAGAGGAGGCGTCCTCTACTTTTAAGGAGGTGAAAGGAATGGCAGAAGAAATGAACAACAAAGTTGATCACGAAGAAATGAATGATCAGCAAGAAGAGCAAGCCTCTGCAGGGAATGAAGAAGAAATTTTTGCTGAAAGCCTGGAGGATCAGGATGGCGAAGAGAGCGGACAATCTCCGGAGGAAACACAAATCCTGGAACTGCAATCAAAGTTGGATGAGTCTGAGAGCCGTTACTTGAGATTGCGTGCTGATTTTGATAATTTCCGCCGCCGCGCGAACCTGGACCGTGAGGCGAGTGAAAAATATAAAGCTCAAAGCTTGTTAACTGAATTGCTTCCGGCAATCGATAACTTTGAGCGTGCCTTGAATATCGAACCAGAAAATGAGCAGACAAAATCCTTGCTTCAAGGAATGGAAATGGTTTATCGTAGCTTAGTGGAAGCGCTGAAAAAAGAAGGAGTGGAACCGATTGAAACAGTCGGCCATGAATTCGATCCTCATCTGCACCAAGCTGTAATGCAAGGGGAAGATAAAAATTTTGGTTCAAACATCGTTATTGAAGAGTTCCAAAAAGGTTATAAACTGAAGGACCGTGTAATTCGCCCTTCAATGGTAAAAGTGAATCAATAAACTTACATACAGAATACAAGGAGGTTTTTCTCATGAGCAAAATAATCGGTATTGACTTGGGGACTACAAACTCATGCGTGTCAGTCCTTGAAGGCGGAGAGCCAAAAGTAATTCCAAACCCGGAAGGCAACCGTACAACTCCTTCCGTTGTAGCATTTAAAAATGGGGAAATGCAAGTTGGGGAAGTGGCAAAGCGCCAGGCTATCACAAACCCAAACACAGTAATTTCCATCAAGCGCCATATGGGAACAGACTATAAAGAAAAGATTGAAGATAAAGAGTACACTCCTCAGGAGATTTCTGCAATGATCCTTCAACACTTGAAAGGTTACGCAGAAGACTATCTTGGCGAGAAAGTTGAAAAAGCAGTCATCACTGTGCCGGCTTATTTCAATGATGCTGAACGTCAGGCTACTAAGGATGCAGGTAAAATCGCCGGCCTTGAAGTAGAGCGTATCATCAACGAGCCGACAGCTGCTGCACTTTCTTATGGCCTTGATAAAATGGAAGAAGACCAAACAATCCTTGTTTATGACCTTGGCGGAGGTACTTTCGACGTTTCCATCCTTGAACTTGGCGATGGTGTTTTCGAGGTGCGTTCAACTGCAGGGGACAACAGACTTGGTGGAGATGACTTTGACCAAGTCATCATTGACTACCTTGTAGAGCAGTTCAAAAAAGAAAACGGCATTGACTTGTCAAAAGATAAAATGGCGCTTCAACGCCTTAAAGATGCGGCTGAAAAAGCGAAGAAAGATTTGTCTGGTGTAACTTCCACGCAAATTTCACTGCCGTTCATCACAGCAGGTGAAAGTGGACCATTGCACTTGGAAGTGAACATGACACGTGCAAAATTCGATGAGCTTTCTGCTGATCTGGTGGAGCGTACTATGGGACCTACTCGCCAAGCAGTGAAAGATGCTGGTCTTTCTGCAAGTGAAATCGACAAAGTTATCCTTGTCGGCGGGTCTACACGTATTCCTGCTGTTCAAGAAGCAATCAAGAAAGAATTAGGAAAAGACCCTCATAAGGGTGTTAACCCTGATGAAGTAGTGGCAATGGGTGCTGCCATCCAAGGTGGAGTATTGACTGGTGACGTAAAAGACGTTGTTCTTCTTGACGTGACACCATTATCACTTGGTATTGAAACAATGGGCGGCGTATCTACGAAGCTTATCGAGCGCAACACGACTATCCCTACATCCAAGTCACAGGTATTCTCAACTGCAGCAGATAACCAGAATGCTGTTGATATCCATATCCTTCAAGGTGAGAGACCAATGGCAGCAGACAACAAGACACTTGGACGTTTCCAATTGTCTGATATCCCGCCTGCACCACGCGGAGTACCGCAAATTGAAGTTAAGTTCGATATCGATAAAAACGGTATTGTTAATGTTTCTGCCAAAGATCTTGGAACAGGAAAAGAGCAAAACATCACAATCAAATCTTCAACTGGTTTATCTGAAGATGAAATCGAACGTATGGTGAAAGAAGCTGAAGAAAATTCGGAAGCTGATAAAAAACGTAAAGAAGAAGTTGAACTTCGCAATGAAGCAGATCAATTGATCTTTACTACTGAAAAAACAATCAAAGATCTTGGTGACAAAGTAGAGGAAGCTGAAGTCAAAAAAGCTGAAGATGCTAAAGATGAACTGAAAGCTGCAATCGAAAAAGACGACTTGGAAGAAATCCGCACGAAAAAGGATGCTCTTCAGGAAATCGTTCAAGCTCTATCAATGAAGCTTTATGAACAAGCAGCACAAGCCCAGCAGCAAGCTGAGGGAGCTGAAGGCCAGGCAGGCGGCGATGATGATGTTGTCGATGCTGAATATGAAGAAGTAAAAGACGACAAGTAATACAACTTCATAAATACGGCCAAAAGGAAAGTCAAAGTCAGGTCTATCTTGACTTTGGCTTTTTCTTTGGTAAGGCACTGGGGACCAGGGGGAATCTCCCCTATTTCTCAATTAATATTGTGAGGGACCCCCTTTTAATGTTAAAATAACCTTTATGCATAAGGAATCGGGAGTGTTGTATTGATGAGTAAACGGGACTATTATGAAGTTCTCGGCGTTGAAAAAGGCGCCTCGAAAGATGAAATTAAAAAAGCATACCGCAAACTCTCAAAAAAATATCATCCTGATATTAATAAAGAAGCGGATGCAAATGATAAATTCAAAGAAATCAGCGAAGCATATGAAGTATTGAGTGATGAGCAAAAGAAAGCCCAATATGACCGCTTTGGCCATACAGATCCAAACCAGGGATTCGGCGGGGGAGACTTCGGCGGCGGCTTCGGAGGATTTGAAGATATCTTCAATACATTCTTTGGCGGAGGCGGCGGACGCCGTCGTGACCCAAATGCACCGCGAGCGGGTGCTGACTTGCAATATACCATGAGCGTAACGTTCGAGGAAGCGGTATTTGGCAAAGAAACAGATATTGAAATTCCTAAAGAAGAAGAATGTGATACTTGTGACGGTTCAGGAGCCAAGCCGGGAACCAAACCGGAAACCTGCTCACACTGTCAAGGTACCGGCCAGCTGAATGTGGAACAGAACACGCCTTTTGGACGCATTGTGAACCGCAGAGTCTGCCACCATTGCCATGGTACTGGGAAATTCATCAAGGAAAAATGTAATACATGCGGAGGAAATGGAAAAGTCCAAAAACGTAGAAAAATACATGTGAAAATTCCGGCTGGAATCGATGAAGGCCAGCAGCTGAGAGTTACCGGACAAGGAGAGCCAGGTGTAAACGGAGGCCCTCCAGGAGATTTATATGTCGTTTTCCATGTAAGGCCACATGAATTCTTTGAGCGTGACGGAGACGATATCTACTGTGAAATGCCGATTACATTCGTTCAATCTGCTTTAGGAGATGAAATTGAAGTACCGACATTGCATGGGAAAGTGAAACTGAAAGTTCCTGCGGGTACTCAAACAGGAACCAAGTTCAGGCTGAGAGGCAAAGGTGTGCCAAACGTAAGAGGATATGGCACAGGGGACCAGCATATCAGAGTGAAAGTCGTAACACCTACCAAGCTGACAGAAAAGCAGAAAGAGCTGCTGCGTGAATTTGCTGATATCACTGGACAGGTTCCGGACGAACAGCATGAAAGTTTTTTTGATAAGGTAAAACGCGCCTTTAAAGGTGAATAAACAGGAACGGAGTTGGTAGAATCGATGAAGTGGTCAGAAATCAGCATTCATACAACAAATGAAGCGATCGAACCGATTTCAAATATTCTTCATGAAGCAGGAGCAAGCGGGGTAGTGATTGAAGATCCATTTGAATTGGAAAAAGAGCGTGAAGACATTTTCGGAGAGATCTACCAACTCAATCCTGATGACTTCCCTGAAGAGGGAGTTATTGTGAAGGCCTATCTGCCGGTAAACAGCTTCCTTGGCGAAACGGTTGAAGAAATTAAGCAGGCTGTTGAAAACCTTGTGAAATATAATATCGACATTGGAAGAAACAAAGTCGAGATTTCGGAAGTAAATGAAGAAGAATGGGCTACAGCTTGGAAAAAATATTATAATCCAGTCAAGATATCTGAGAGATTTACTATTGTACCTACCTGGGAGCAATATGAACCTGTGCACAGTGATGAACTTATCATCGAATTGGATCCGGGGATGGCGTTTGGAACAGGGACTCATCCAACGACTGTAATGTGTATACAAGCGTTGGAGCGGACTGTGAAGCCGGGAAATCATGTCATTGATGTTGGAACTGGGTCTGGTGTCCTCAGCATTGCTTCTGCTATGCTGCAAGCCAAAAAAGTTGAGGCATATGACCTTGATGAGGTAGCTGTGAATTCAGCCCGTTTAAATACGAAGTTAAATAAGGTGCAGGAAGTCGTTACAGTCAGTCAAAATAATCTTCTTGATGGTGTCATGCCTGGAGCAGATGTCGTGGTAGCAAATATACTTGCTGAAGTCATCCTCCGATTCACAGACGATGCTGCGGCTATTGTAAAGCCTGGGGGTTATTTTATCACCTCTGGCATAATCGGCCAGAAGAAGGAACAAGTTAAGTCAGCCATCATGGAAGCGGGTTTTGAAATTGAAGAAGTGATTTTGATGGAAGACTGGGTGGCAATAATAGCAAAAAAGCCTGAATAATCGTCTTGTAAAGGGTGAAACACCATGCAGAGATACTTTGTGGAACAGCAGTTTGAAGAAGGAAGTCCAATCATGATAGACGGAGAGAACTTCCACCATATGGTACGTGTAATGAGAATGTCTGAATCTGCTTCATTCTACGCTGTCTTTAAAGATGGCAGGTCGGCAATAGCCGAAATTGAAACGATTACCAGTGACTATCTCGAAGCCAGGATAGTACAATGGGAAACAGATGATAAAGAGATGCCGGTGAAAATTACCGTTGCGAGCGGACTGCCAAAAGGGGACAAGTTGGAGTGGATCATACAGAAAGGGACTGAGCTTGGTGCTTATCAATTTGTCCCTTTTACCGCAGATCGCTCGATTGTAAAGTGGGATGATAAAAAAGCAAAAAAGAAAGTGGAACGGTGGTCGAAAATTGCCAAGGAAGCGGCAGAACAATCACACCGCCAGCAAGTTCCCGGGATTTTTCCTCCCATGTCATTGAAAGAGCTGATCCAATTGGCCGGTGATTTCGATCATAAGGTTATTGCTTATGAAGAAGAAGCTAAAGCCGGTGAAAGCAGCAATTTAGCCCATACCCTTCAATCAGCAAAACAAGGTGACAGTCTCCTGGCTGTTTTTGGGCCAGAAGGCGGTTTGACTGATAAAGAAGTAAATATGCTCACGGAACACGGATTTATTCCATGTGGATTAGGTCCAAGAATTCAGCGGACGGAGACAGCGCCCCTATACCTGCTGTCTGCCGCATCCTATCAATTTGAGTTAATGAGGTGACTATTATGCCAACTGTAGCTTTTCATACCCTCGGTTGTAAAGTGAATCACTATGAAACAGAGGCTATTTGGCAATTATTTAAAGAAGAAGGCTATGAACGCCTCGAATATGAAAATACTGCTGATGTATATGTTATCAATACCTGTACTGTTACAAACACTGGTGATAAGAAAAGCCGCCAGGTAATCAGGCGTGCTATCAGGAAGAACCCTGATGCCGTTATATGTGTCACAGGCTGTTATGCCCAGACGTCTCCTGCCGAAATCATGGCGATTCCAGGAGTGGATATAGTCGTAGGAACGCAAGACCGCAGAAAGATGCTCGAATATATCGAGCAATTCAAAGAAGAAAGACAACCAATCAACGGTGTCGGAAATATAATGAAAAATCGTGTGTATGAGGAGCTGCAAGTTCCTGCTTTTACAGACCGTACAAGAGCTTCTTTGAAGATTCAGGAAGGCTGCAATAATTTCTGTACCTTCTGCATCATTCCTTGGGCAAGAGGTTTAATGCGCTCGAGAGACCCTGAGGAAGTAATCCGCCAGGCTCAACAGCTGGTGGATGCAGGATATAAAGAAATCGTCCTCACTGGGATCCATACAGGCGGTTATGGTGAAGACATGAAGGATTATAATCTTGCAATGCTGCTTCGTGACCTGGAAGCGCAGGTAAAGGGCTTAAAACGCATCAGGATTTCATCCATAGAAGCAAGCCAGCTAACGGACGAAGTAATTGAAGTGATTGATAATTCCAATATGGTAGTAAGGCATCTTCATATTCCGCTGCAGTCAGGGTCTAATACTGTTTTGAAGAGAATGAGAAGAAAATACACCATGGAATTTTTCGCTGAGAGAATTGAAATGCTGAAAAAAGCGTTGCCCGGACTTGCTGTGACGTCGGATGTGATTGTCGGGTTCCCTGGGGAAACGGAAGAGGAATTCATGGAAACCTACAACTTTATTAAAGATCATAAATTCTCTGAACTCCACGTTTTCCCTTATTCGAAACGGACGGGTACTCCTGCGGCAAGAATGACCGATCAAATCGATGAAGATGTGAAAAATGAAAGAGTTCATCGTTTAATTGAGCTGTCCAATCAGCTTGCTAAAGAATATGCTTCACAGTTTGAAAATGAAGTGCTGGAGGTTATTCCAGAAGAGATTTACAAAGAAGATCCGGACAGCGGCTTGTATGTGGGTTATTCCGATAACTACATGAAAGTGGTCTTCCTGGCATCTGAAGATATGATTGGCAAGCTTGTTAAGGTTAAAATTACGAAAGCAGGCTACCCTTATAACGAAGGACAATTCGTCAGGGTCCTGGAAGAAGAAAAAACAAGCGCAGTCAGCTGAATTGAAATAAAGCCGGTTCTCTAACAGGAACCGGCTTTATTTTTACTCCGAGCGAATAATGGAAGGCACTCTTTTTTTCACTCGGGAACAATTTCCCGGCTATCCAGCGCGCTTGCACTTTTTATTGTAAAAATGTTATTGATTAGTTGCCAGATTAGCTGTAAACTAAATAAGTACCACAAAAGATGAATAGAAGCGCTTTTTTTTTACCTATTAGTGCAAACGATTGCGCAATAAAAAGTGTACTTAATAATTTTAATTAGTTTGAGGTGTTTTCAGTATGAAAAAAATCTGGTGGAAAGAAGCCGTAGGTTATCAAATATACCCTCGCAGCTTTCAGGATTCCAATGGAGACGGAATCGGCGATCTGCAGGGAATGATCCAAAGGCTGGATTATATAAAAGATCTTGGTATAGATGTTATCTGGATTTGTCCGATGTATAAGTCCCCTAATGATGATAACGGGTATGATATTTCCGATTATCAAGATATCATGGAAGACTTTGGGACGATGGATGATTTCGACTTACTGTTGAAAGAGGTCCATGCCCGTGGAATGAAGCTGATCATCGACCTTGTTCTGAACCATACAAGTGACGAACATCGCTGGTTCATTGAGTCACGTTCTTCAGTGGATAACGAAAAGCGTGATTGGTATATATGGAGAGACGGCAAAAACGGGAAAGAGCCGAACAATTGGGAAAGCATCTTCGGCGGTTCTGCGTGGGAGTATGATGAGAAAACAGATCAATACTACCTTCATGTCTTCTCTACAAAACAGCCTGATTTGAACTGGGAAAATGAAAATGTGCGTGAAGCGCTTTATGACACAGTGAATTGGTGGCTTGATAAGGGCATTGACGGTTTCAGGATCGACGCAATCAGCCACATCAAGAAACGACCAGGCCTGCCTGACATGCCTAACCCTAAAAAGAAGAAATATGTTTCCTCCTTTGATATGCATATGAACCAAAAAGGAATCCATCAATTTCTTCAGGAGTTCAAAGACAAAACATATGCCAATTATGACGTAATGTCCGTCGGGGAGGCAAACGGAGTGACAGCTGATGAAGCGGAACTCTGGGTTGGAGAAGAAAAAGGCAAGATGGACATGATCTTTCAATTTGAACATCTAGGCCTGTGGGATGCAGAGACAAATCCTGACCTTGATATCGTTGAATTGAAAAAGGTACTGACCCGTTGGCAAAAAGGGCTGGAAGGCGACGGCTGGAATGCATTATTTATTGAAAATCATGATAAGCCGCGAGTGGTTTCCACTTGGGGAAATGATGAGGAATATTGGAGAGAAAGTGCTACGGCGATGGCGGCTATGTATTTCTTGATGCAAGGAACCCCTTTCATTTATCAAGGACAGGAAATCGGCATGACCAATGTTCAGTTTCCTTCCATTGAAGACTATGACGACGTGGCGGTAAAGAATCTTTATAAGCTGAAAAGAGAAGAAGGTGCTTCTCACCAGGAGATCATGGAAATTATCTGGGCCTCATCAAGAGATAACAGCCGCACACCGATGCAGTGGTCCGATGATACAAATGGCGGATTTTCCGAAGCTGCTCCTTGGATGAAAGTAAATGAGAATTACAAGCGTATAAATGTAGAAGCTCAGTTAAAAGACCCAGAATCCATTTTATCTTTTTATAAAAAGATGGTCTCGGTTAAAAAGGAGAACGAAATCTTTACCTATGGTGTGTATGATTTGATTCTGCCTCTGCACAAACAGATTTACGCTTATACGCGAACGCTGGGGAAAGAAAAGGTTCTTGTCATCGCAAACCTTTCAACAAAAACAGCAGCAGCCGATCTGGAAAAATTATCAGTGAGCAGCCGCGGTTTAATGCTGAATAACTATAAGGTCGAAGAACATGGTGATGTTACCAGCATCAGCCTGAAACCTTACGAAGCAAGAGTATATAAACTCGTATAAAATAGGTGAAAAAGACTTAGACTAAGTTGGAATTAGTCTAAGTCTTTTTATATTTGTTCTTCATGCTTTATTTTTCCTGAACCTTTGTTAAAATAGAGAGGTACGGACAACCTGTTTGGAGGAGTGTTAATTATGGAAAAAAATGTTGCTAAAATGATCGATCATACATTATTGAAACCGGAGTCAACAAAAGAGCAAGTTACAAAAATCTGTGCAGAAGCAAAAGAATTTGGTTTTGCTTCAGTGTGTGTAAATCCTGCATGGGTTAAATATTCTGCAGAACAGTTAGCGGGAACAGATGTGAAGGTTTGTACAGTAATCGGTTTCCCCTTAGGGGCGACTACATCTGAAACGAAAGCATTTGAAACGAAGGATGCTATCGAAAAAGGTGCAACAGAGGTAGATATGGTTATCAATATCGGGGCGTTGAAAGATGGGAACGATGACCTGGTCAAGCAGGATATCCAGGCAGTTACTGCTGCTGCTAAAGGCAAGGCTTTGACAAAAGTGATTATCGAAAGCAGCCTGTTGACAGATGAAGAAAAAGAAAGAGCTTGCAGGCTTTCTGTAGAAGCGGGAGCGGATTATGTTAAAACATCGACTGGCTTCTCTACAGGCGGAGCTACTGTAGAAGATATCAGGTTGATGAGAAAGACAGTCGGCCCTGATATCGGAGTGAAAGCATCTGGCGGAGTAAGAAGCGTAGAAGATGCCCAAAACATGATTGAAGCAGGGGCAACAAGAATCGGTGCAAGTTCCGGAGTGCAAATTGTTCAAGGTTTGACAAGCGAATCTGATTATTAATGAGAAAAGCAATTCGTCTTTGGCGAATTGCTTTTTTTAGCTCCTCGGAATATATTTATCCCCATGTATCCGTACTATCATTTCACCAAAAGCACCGGAAAATGGCAAAACAAGAACCGAACAGATCACATTGAAAACAAGACTGGCATGCGCAAGCTGAAGTTCAGGATCGTCGGTGGCCCATTGTACCACCTGTGCCAATTCATCGATAAAGGGAATGAACACTAAAACGCCTATCACATTCAGCCAAATATGGGCAAACACAGTAAGCTTTGTTGTCCTTCCACTGCCGATTCCTGCTATGTAAGAAGTTACACATGTGCCGATATTCGCACCGAGCATAATCGCAATCCCGGCAATAATCGAGACGATGTCCGTATTGACAAAGCTCATGGCGATTCCTGTAACGACGGTGCTCGATTGAATCAAACCAGTTAAGATGGTACCAAGCAAGATTGATACCAGGGAATTAGCGTTTGATTTCTCCATAAGCATCCCGACGAAATCCTGATCGGACAGCGGTTTTGCGAGCTCTTCAAATCCGGCCATACTGGAAAAAATCAGGGCAAGGCCTAGCAGCGACAATGCGTAGGGGTTTGCCTTCGGATTCGGGATTAACAATAGTATCAGGGAAAGCGCAAGTAAAGGGATGCTTAGGAAACCAATATCCAAAGAAATTATTTCCAGAGTAAGGGTGGTTCCGATATTGGTTCCCAATATGATTCCGATTGATTGGCGGAAGCTTAGTATTCCCGCTGACACAAATCCTATGGTAAGGACCATTACTGCGGAACTGCTTTGCAGGATGCCAGTAACAACAATTCCGATGATAAACCCTTTCCAGGGAGCATCTGTCCACTTGAATATCAATGTTTTCATTCTCTCTCCAGCTAAATTATATAAGCCGCTCTTCAGCCAAAACATCCCGATAAGAAAACTGAATATCAACAAAAGAAATAATAAAAAATAAAGCATGTCCCCACCTCCTTATATACTCTATTAGGCTGAGGATGGAGACATGTCTATTTATACAAGCAAATAATGAGAAATTGTTGACCTTAAGCAAGGCTTATATTATAATTGCAAAGTGAATGGATTTAAATATCCATACAGAAAGATTACTTTCTGTAACAGGCTGTACTTATTAGCAGCAAAGTGAAGGGCAGCTAGGTTTTTGTCAGATGCCCAAAGGTATGGCAAATTGCCAAGGTCTTTACTTGAACATGTAAGTGCAGTGTTTCGGAGGGAGGGAAAGAGAGATGTCAAAAACAGTTGTTCGTAAAAACGAATCGCTTGAAGATGCTCTTCGTCGCTTCAAACGTTCAGTTTCTAAAACAGGAACTTTGCAAGAGTACAGAAAGCGCGAATTCTATGAAAAGCCAAGCGTGAAGCGTAAGAAGAAGTCTGAAGCAGCCAGAAAACGTAAGTTCTAAGAGAGGGTGTATATATGAGTCTTCTCGATCGTTTAAATAATGATATGAAACAAGCTATGAGGAATAAAGAGAAAGATAAGCTGTCTGTCATCCGTATGCTGAAAGCGGCATTGCAAAATGAAGCGATTAAGCATGGCAAACAGGAGCTTTCTCAAGACGAAGAGTTGACTGTCCTTTCTCGAGAAGTGAAGCAACGGAAAGACTCCCTCCAGGAATTTCAAAACGCAGGCCGTGAAGATCTCGTTGAAAAAATTCAAACGGAACTGACTTACGTCGAAATATATATGCCTGAACAGCTGTCTGAAGATGAAGTATCTGATATTATCAAGCAAGCTATTGAGGAAACAGGTGCTGCTTCCAAGGCAGATATGGGTAAGGTGATGGGGGCTATCATGCCTAAAGTTAAAGGGAAAGCTGATGGAGCTCTCGTTAATAAACTTGTTCAAAATCATTTATCGCAACAATGAAAATGAGAAGCGGGTATCCGCTTCTCATTTTTTATTAAGGCTGTTTTCACATAAATTGTTGCTTTCGGATATCCCCTGTTTACAAAGTAATTTCTCTTTGAACAAGGAGAGCAGCACTTTTCTTTCTTGCTTACCAGAGTATTTTTTTGTGAATTATAGTTATATCTTTTGTAATTCATACTAAATAACAACAAAGCTTACGAAAAGAGCCTTTATTAAAAGTGTCTTGGAATCGCTTACTATAAAAAAGGGTGAATGTTTGCTAAGCATATTACCCTAAAAGAAACTTTTTTAAAAGTTATTTAAAAGTTTGAAACCTTTTTTTGTTTGATTCGTACATAATATATACAACTTGTAATATTTTCTTGATAAAACGAAAGGGGTGAAACCTTGAAATTAATTAGGAAAATTTATATAAGCGGATTGATGCTGTTACTTGCTGTTTCGCTGTTAGGCTCTTTTGCTTTCAATGCAAAAGCTAAAGAAGAACTGGTTTATGTCATACCAATTGAAAAAGAGGTTGAAAAGGGCCTGTATGCTTTTTTGGAAAGGGGAATTGAAGACGCACGTGAGGCTGGTGCTGATTTAATTGTATTCCATATCGATACCCCTGGAGGTGCAGTGGATGCAGCAGGAAACATTGCCAAACTGCTGGATAACACCGAAATCAAAACCGTTGCCTTTGTCGATAACCGTGCCTTGTCAGCCGGCGCCTTTATCTCGTTGCATGCTGATGAGATCTACATGGTGCCAAACTCGACGATGGGAGCTGCGGCAATCATTGACCAAGCTGGGAATGCAGCAGGTGAAAAAGCAGAAAGCTACTGGCTGGCCGCGATGAAAAGTGCTGCCGAAACCAGTGGTCGAGATCCAAAGTATGCACTGGCGATGGCAGATAAATCAGTAGATCTTCCTGAAGTAGGTGCCGGAGAAGGAGAACTCCTTACTCTTGATGCCAAAACAGCTGAATCTGTGGATTATTCTGAAGGAACAGTAAGCAATATGGATGAACTCCTGGAGGAATTGGGCATGGAAGGTGCCGAGATACAGAGTGTGGAGGAAACCTTTGCTGAGAAGCTGGCCAGATTTATCACCAATCCGGTTGTGGTTCCGATTTTATTGTCACTGGCAAGTTTAGGGCTTGTGGTGGAATTGTATTCGCCTGGATTTGGGGTAGCCGGCTCAATCGGATTGGCGTCCTTGCTTCTCTTCTTCTATGGACATTTGGTTGCAGGTTTAGCAGGATATGAAACCCTGATCCTATTTGTTATTGGTGTTGGTTTAATAATCGCAGAATTTTTCCTGCCCGGGGGGATTGCTGGGATTTTGGGAATTGGTGCTGTCATAGGAAGTATTCTAATGGCAGGCGGCAATGTTGTCTATATGGGAATTTCTATTCTGATAGCACTGCTGGTTGCGGTGGTTGCCATGGTGCTGTTTGTAAAGGTGCTGGGGAAAAAAATGAAACTGTTTAATAAAATTATCTTAAGAGATTCCACTAATACAGAAAGTGGATATGTTTCGAATGTAAACCGGCTTGAGTTGATTGGGGCGACAGGGGTGACAATGACTCCTTTGCGTCCATCCGGGACGATTCTGATTGATGATGAAAGAATTGATGCGGTGACAGAGGGCGGCTTCATAGCCCAGAACAAGCCTGTAAGGGTAGTCAAAGTAGAAGGTTCGCGAACAATTGTAAGAGAAATAGAGTAAAACTTGAGGATGCTTAATTTGAAGGAGGAAATGGAATGGTTCTAGATGCAAGCACGATTTTAGTATTGGTAGCCGTAGTGGTCGGACTCATATTCTTGGGAGTTCTTTTCACATTTGTACCAGTGATGCTGTGGATTTCAGCAATTGCTGCGGGAGTCAAAATCAGTATCTTTACGTTAGTGGGAATGAGATTAAGAAGGGTTATTCCAAACCGTATCATCAACCCGCTTATCAAAGCGCATAAAGCAGGGTTGACTGTAACGATCAACCAGCTGGAAAGCCACTACCTTGCCGGAGGGAATGTCGATCGTGTCGTAAATGCACTGATTGCTGCTCACCGTGCTAATATTGAATTGTCGTTTGAAAGATGTGCGGCCATTGATCTTGCAGGCCGTGATGTTCTTGAAGCGGTGCAGATGAGTGTTAACCCTAAAGTAATTGAAACACCATTCATCGCCGGTGTGGCAATGGACGGCATTGAAGTGAAAGCGAAAGCCCGTATTACTGTGAGAGCAAATATTGACCGTCTAGTCGGGGGTGCCGGTGAAGATACAATCGTAGCCCGTGTCGGGGAAGGGATTGTATCCACTATCGGGTCTTCCGAAAACCATAAGAAAGTGCTCGAAAATCCTGATCTCATCTCGCAGACAGTTCTAACTAAAGGGTTGGATGCCGGTACGGCATTTGAAATCCTCTCGATCGATATTGCCGATGTTGATATCGGGAAAAATATCGGTGCCGAGCTGCAAACAGAACAGGCTGAAGCTGATAAGAATATTGCCCAGGCAAAAGCAGAAGAACGCAGAGCGATGGCTGTTGCCAACGAGCAGGAAATGATTGCACGCGTTCAGGAAATGAGAGCGAAGGTTGTAGAAGCGGAAGCGAAAGTACCGCTTGCTATGGCAGAAGCTTTAAGATCTGGAAATATTGGTGTCATGGATTATATGAACTTCAAGAACATTGATGCCGATACCGATATGAGGGACTCGATCGGCAAGTTGACTGGAGATAAGAACGAAGAGGGTAAAGATGAGTAGATTTTCTACTGGGAGAAAGGTGATCTTTGAATGGAAAACCTGATATTTCTCGTCATTGCCGGCTTAATCAGCATGCTTTTTAACAGGATGAAACAGAACCCGCCTAAAGAGGAACCGCGTTCGCCTCGTCCTGCTGCTGATAGACAGGAGGAATACACTGAACCTGAAACCTTCTTTGATAAAGGAATTGAAGAGATTGAAACACAGGGAAGAAATAAATTCCTTGAGAAGCAGCAGGAAGCTAAACAGCGAATAGCGCAGTTGAAATCTCAGGAAGAGCAATACAACAGGCGGGCGCAGAGAGTGAAAGTAAGCAAAAAAGCGCCTGTAAGGCAGGAAGCTCAAATAAACCTAAGAAATCTTGATCGAAATGATATTGTCAAAGGTATCGTTTTCTCGGAAATTTTAGGACCGCCGAGAGCCAAGAAGAAAAACTGGCGCGGGTGAAAATAAAATAACAGTGATGAAACCCCCTTTTATTTCATAAATATGAGATGAAAGGGGGTTCTTTTTGTATGGCAAAAAAATGGGTTCAAAAAGCGCGCCAGTGGATGACCAAAACAATGGACCTTCCGGAAGATGTCATGATGGACCTTCCCCGCATAACGATGATTGGACAAATTCATATTTATATTGAAAACCACAGAGGGCTGTTGACCTTTACAGATAATGAAGTAAGGCTGCTATTGAAACAGGGGCAGCTGCTGATAAGAGGCCAGTCATTTGTTATAAAAATGATTCTCCCAGAGGAAATTCTGCTTGAAGGAAAGATTGTGGAAGTTACTTATCTTGAACAGTAAAGGTACAGGAGGGTTTGGCTTGAAGAACCAGTGGATAACGTTTTTTACGGGCAAAGTACTTGTAAAGGTAGAGGGGAAGGGAATAGAAAGGTTTATCAATGAAATTACGCGTTCTCAAATTGCTGTATGGCAAGTGAAAAGAGTGGGTGAAAATACTTTCACCTTTTACTTATCCCTCAATGATCTACATAATTTCAGGCGTGCAGTCAGGCGGTTTGGCTGCCGTGTCACTTTTTTGAGAGGACAAGGCTCTCCTTTCCTATGGAAGAGAACATTGAAAAACAGCGGATTCTTACTGGGAGCAATTTCATTCCTGTTTTTGATCTTGCTTCTGTCAAATATGGTATGGGGGATCAGCATTAAAGGAGCCAGTCCGGAGACGCAATATGAGATTGAAAAGCAACTTCAGGAAATGGGGATTGAAAAAGGGAAATTCCAGTTTACAATCACTGATGTGGAAAGTATTCAGCGTGAACTTTCGTACAGAATGAACAATATTACCTGGGTTGGGGTGGAATTAAAAGGGACAACCTACCATTTGCAAGTAGTGGAAAAAAATCAACCTGAGGCGGAAGAGAAAGTCGGTGCCCAAAACCTGATTGCAAAAAAGAAAGCAATAATAAAAGAGATTTTTGTTGAAGAAGGCATGCCGATAGTGGAAGTGAATGATTACGTGAAAAAAGGACAGCTGCTTGTTTCCGGACTCATTGGCAAGGAAGACCAGGAACAGAAAAAAGCGGTTTCAGCAAAGGGTGTCATACGTGGTGAAGTTTGGTATGTAACAAAAGTGGAATTGCCGTTGAAAACTGATTTTGAGGTATTCAGCGGAAACGAAAAAGTAAAACATTATATTTCCTTTGGAGACATCCGGTTACCTGTCTGGGGTTGGGGGAAGATAGAATACAAAGACAGTGTGGAAGAGCTTAGTGAAAAGAAAATCAAATTTTTGAAATGGGAATTGCCGACAACCTATATTGAAAGAACAGTGAAAGAAAAGGAAGACGTTACAAGGGAGTACTCTAAGAAGGAGGCGGTTGAGACGGCCAAAGATCTGGCAAGAGACAACTTGAAAGCAGATCTGCCTGAAGACGCCAAGGTTATCGGCGAAAAAATTTTACACCAGCAGATTGAAAATGGTAAAGTAAGGTTAAACGTACATTTTCAAGTAATAGAAGACATAGCTGTCGGACAACCAATCATTCAAGGAGACTGAGTAATGTCAGAGGAATTAAATACAACAAATATCCAACTTGATAATCCAAATGAAGCGATTGCGCTATTCGGTGTTTCGGATTCCCACCTTAAGTCCATGGAAAATGAGTTATCCGTCTCTATTGTAACCAGAGGGGAATCTGTATATATTTCCGGGGATGAAAAAGATGTTGAAGCGGCACAGGAAATCCTTAACCGGTTACTTGCTGTAATCAGGAAAGGGATCAATATCAGCCAGCGTGATGTTAGTTATGCTCTGCAAATGGCAAAACAGGGTACGCTTGAATACTTTGAAGATTTATACAATGAAGAAATCACTAAAAATGCAAAAGGCAAACCAATCAGGGTTAAGACTTTGGGGCAGCGCCAATACGTCCATGCCATCAGGAACAATGACCTTGTGTTCGGCATCGGGCCGGCCGGGACAGGAAAGACTTACTTAGCGGTTGTAATGGCTGTACATGCCCTGAAAAACGGGCAGGTTAAGAGAATCATTCTAACAAGGCCTGCAGTGGAAGCCGGGGAAAGCCTAGGGTTCCTGCCGGGTGACCTGAAAGAAAAAGTGGATCCTTATTTAAGGCCGTTATATGATGCGCTGAATGATGTTCTTGGGGCTGACCATACACAAAGGTTAATCGAAAGAGGAACCATTGAAATCGCCCCCCTTGCTTATATGAGGGGGAGAACGCTCGACGATGCATTCGTCATTCTTGATGAAGCGCAAAATACCACGCAAGCTCAAATGAAGATGTTCCTTACAAGACTTGGCTTTGAATCTAAGATGATTATCAATGGTGACAGGTCTCAGGTCGATCTGCCGAAAGGGGCTCAATCAGGACTTGTGGCAGCTGAGAAAATCCTTAAGGATATTAAAGGCTTGTCATTCATTTATCTGGAGCAGACGGATGTTGTACGCCATCCCCTTGTCGGGAAAATCATTTCTGCATATGAAAAGAATACAATGTGATGTAAAGACTGCTTGCAGGGAACTGCCGGCAGTCTTTTTGCCTTGTGGACAGCAATTGGGAAATTCATACAACCGCTAAATTAGTGGATGCAATCCCATTGAAAAACTGTTATCATTTTACATAATTAATAGAATTTTCACCCCTCTATATTTAATTTGATACCAGCCGGGAGGATTCTGATGAAGTTCCAGCCTTACATTAATAAAATTCGGTCCATTTTGAGCTATAAAGTTTTTACACTTCTCATTTTTATTTTACTGGGTTTGCTGCTTTACGGAGTCCTTTATGGAAATGTAAAACCTCCAATATATGATGTGAATGTTTTTGAGACGAGTGACGTTACAATCAGATCGCCTAAAACGATTGAAGATAAGGAACTGACAGAGAAGAAACGCGAAGAGGCAGCGGAAGAAGTTTCGGATCAATATGTACATATTGAAGGTGTAGTTGAAAATCGTGTTTCTCTTCTCAACTCGATATTTGCCATAATAAAGGATGTCGGAAAGGAGAAAACTCCACAGGCGGAGCAGCCGGAAAGTGCGGAAGAGGAGCAGATAAAAGAACCGACGATTGAAGAAAAGCTTACAACACTCAAAGCAAAGCTGAAAGAAAATGTCAAAGAGGAAGAGGATATTACCCAGAGCATTCCTGATAGTGTCCTAAGAACTTTGCTTACCTTTAGTGAAGATGAGCTTAATCGCGTAAACACAGCAGTCGTATCTCAAATAGAATTATTGATGAGCAGCAAGGTATATGAGGAAGATCTGTATGAAGTAAATGGAAAATTGGAGCAGAGAATCCGGGCACAAAACCTTCCGAGTCTGATGACGGAACCTGCTATTTCAATGGGAAGGCTGGCAATCGTTCCTACAGAGAAATTTGAACCGGAATTAACAGAAGAAAAGAAGGAGGAGGCACGGGAGAGTATAACGCCTTCACAAATCATCGAAGGTGAAGTTATCATCCAGCAAGGGAGTATGGTCACACCAGAAATTTACCGCCAGATTGAGTTATTGGGCTTGCTTTCTAATGAAAAGTCGAAAAAACCGTTTGTCGGTTTAGGAATCTTTGTTGTTGTGACAATCGGTGCGCTTTACTATCATTTTTACAACTGGCAGCTTCCTGAAGAAAGAAAACAGAACAGGTTGATTTTACTCAGCTTGATTTTCGTTATCAGTTTAATTCTAATGAAAATTACCGCATTAATGAAAGAGCTAGACCTTGACAATGTCGGTTTCCTGTTTCCTGCAGCTCTTGCAGGCATGCTGATCAGGATCATGCTCAATGAAAGAATTGCGATGCTGATGGTAATGATTCTCGCTGCATGCGGCAGTATTGTATTCCATTATGAATTAAGCGGGGCAATTGATATTGAGATGGCCATCTATATCATGTTCAGCGGCTTGGCGGGAGTGCTTTTCCTGTCCAGCAGGAAGAACCGGGCAAATATTTTGCAGGCAGGCTTGTTTGTTGCCATTGTAAATGTCCTTATCATCTTTTTCCTGCTTTTCTTGCGGGGGGCAACGTATTCAAATATGGAGTATATGTACTTTGTCGTCTATGCGTTTGTTTCCGGAATAGGTGCGGCCGTTCTCACTATAGGGTTTCTTCCTTTTTTCGAGGCTGGTTTCGGCATACTGTCAGCTATGAGGCTTGTTGAACTGTCAAATCCGAACCATCCATTGTTAAAGAAACTGCTTACGGAGGCACCGGGTACTTATCACCATAGTGTAATGGTTGCGAATCTTGCAGAAGCAGCGTGTGAGTCAATCGGCGCCAACGGCCTCTTGGCAAGGGTAGGCTGTTACTATCATGACGTTGGCAAAACTGTCCGTCCCCGTTATTTTATAGAGAACCAAATGCATGGGGGCAACCCTCATGACCATCTGCCTCCTGAAAGAAGCAGGGATATTATCATCAGCCATGCCGCAGATGGAGCTGATTTGCTGAGAAAATATAAGCTGCCGAAAGAATTTATTGATATAGCTGAGCAGCATCATGGAACGACGCTATTGAAATTCTTTTATTTTAAAGCAATGGAAGAGAATGAGGATATTCAAGAAAAGGATTACAGGTATCCGGGACCGAGGCCGCAGACCAGAGAGACGGCAATCATAAGCATAGCGGACAGCGTAGAGGCAGCAGTGAGGTCGATGAAAAGCCCGACTACCGAGGAGATCAAGAAGCTGGTGGACAATATCGTCAAGGACAGGCTTCAGGACGGCCAGTTCAATGAATGTGATATAACTCTCAGGGAATTGGAAATAGTAAAGAAAACATTATGTGAAACGCTTAATGGAATTTTTCACTCGAGAATTGAGTATCCGGAAACCAAGAAAAAGGAGCTTGCACATGAATCTTGAGATTGATTTTTTAGATGAAACAAATGAACTTGCAGATTCTGACAGGGAACTTGTCCAAAGTCTTTTGGATTACGCAGCGAAGCAGGAAAATGTTGAGCCAGCCAGTGAACTGACCGTTTCGTTTGTAACGAATGAACGCATTCGGGAAATTAATAAAGAATACCGCGATAAGGACCAGGCGACTGATGTGATTTCATTTGCATTGGAAGAACTTGGAGCGGATGAGACTAAAATCGTCGGAGATGGGATTCCACGCATTTTAGGAGATATCATCATCTCTGTCCAAAGAGCAAAGGAACAAGCGGAAGAGTATGGTCATTCTTACTCGCGTGAGCTGGGATTCCTCGCCTTGCATGGGTTCTTGCATCTGCTGGGATATGACCATTTAAATGATGAAGATGAGAAAAAGATGTTCGGCAGACAGGCGGAAATCCTGGATGGATATGGACTTCAAAGGTAATCCTCCGCCTGGAAAGAAGGTTCTTCGCTCCTTTAAATACGCTTTTAATGGAATCAGGCTTGCATTTACTGAAGAACTCAACTTTCAAGTTCACTTTATTACTTCTATAATTGTTATAGGTGCAGGTTTCGTGTTTTCGCTTTCGACCATGGAATGGCTTATCTTGATTCTGTTGATAGCAGGGATGTTTGCTTTGGAAATCATGAATACAGCTATAGAGCGAACCGTCGATCTAGTTACAAAGGAGTATCACCCATTAGCCGGGCAAGCGAAAGACCTGGCGGCAGGTGCAGTCTTGTGTTATGCAGCTGCCGCGGTGATAATTGGCGCCATTATCTTTATGCCCAAGGTATTAAGAGTGATCTTTTAACTAGGCTCTTTTCTAAAAGATTATTGCTTTTAATACTATTTCACTCTCTCCCCTATAACGTAGGAGGATTGGAGCGGAAGGCGCACGACCTCCTGCGGGACTAGCGGGACAGGTGAGACCAAGGTTACGTACCTACTGGAACGTAACCCCGCAGGCTCACCGCCCGCCCCGCGGAGTCGTGCGCCTGGAGCGGAAAGCCATCACTTTTAAACAGCCGCAATCATTGCGAATAGAGCCTTTAACTAAAATGGCTTCAGTTATCGAAGAAAAAAGAAATTACAAAGGGAGGACGAAATCGCTAATGATTTTGTCCTCTTCTTTTAGTTGATATAGAATGGTGCCGTTCATACTTGAAGATGGAACAACACAAGTTTTGAATTGAAAATTATAAAATACTTCTTTTTGGGGAAAAGGGAGAAAAAATATTTATCTATTTTATATCTATTTTCTGAAATTATGTGGTTTTTTAATCTGTTTATCCCTCTATAGTTTATTGATTGGAGCGGAAGGTATGCGACCTCCTGCGGGAACAGCGTGACAGGTGAGACCAAGGTTACGTACCCACCGGAACGTAACCCTGCAGGCGAATCCAGCTCCAGCGGCCAGCACCTAGCGGATTTCGGTCTCCTTCCTTGCGATAAGTCATCATCAACTCACTTTGTTCGTTGTGATTCCTTTATCTCATGCAGGAGCCCTCCAATCCGTACGGTGCTGAACGGCCGCTTCCGCTTTTTATGAAGCCGAGGAGGCTCACCGCACGCCCCGCGGAGTCGCATGCCTGGAGCGGAAATCATAGCAGATTTGTTGTATTGTTTTTATGATGGTTTTCAATTCGTTTACATGTGCGAATTATCCTTTTCACTCCCAAAACGGAACCGTTAAGGACAATTCTGCAGTCTTTTTTTGGAGAAATTTGAATTCCGGCTGATAGTTGGATAAAATGGTTTCACACACATGGTAGTGATTGTCCATTTGTGAGAATTATCTAACTATTTTATAACAATACGGTAACAGCCCATTTTTTTTTACGTAAGATGTAGTAAAATAGAAAGTGGGTAACAAAGGAGATAAACAATGAACAATGAACAATTAATCGCAGAAGCTAAATTAGCAAGAGATAGAGCCTATGTTCCCTATTCTAAGTTTGGTGTCGGAGCTGCACTTTTGACGGAAGAAGGAAAAGTTTATCATGGCTGCAATATCGAGAATGCCGCATACAGCATGTGCAATTGTGCTGAAAGGACCGCATTATTCAAAGCCTACTCTGAGGGTGACAAGAACTATAAAAAGATGGCTGTCATTGCGGACACTGACCGGCCCGTTCCTCCCTGCGGAGCATGCAGGCAAGTGATCTCTGAGTTGTGTCCCCCTGATATGAAAGTGGTTTTAAGCAATCTAAAAGGGGATATACAAGAGCTAACAGTAGCAGAAATATTGCCAGGGGCATTTTCACCGGAGGATTTAAATGAGTAGTAACGAACAACAAGCATACAAATCAGGATTTATATCTATTATCGGAAGACCGAATGTTGGAAAATCCACATTCCTTAATCGAGTAATTGGACAAAAGATTGCGATTATGAGCGATAAGCCGCAAACAACAAGAAACAAAGTGCAAGGTGTGTATACAACAAATGACTCCCAAATGATCTTCATAGATACTCCAGGGATTCACAAACCGAAGCATAAGCTGGGAGATTTCATGATGAAAATAGCCCAGAATACGCTGAGGGAAGTAGACATTGTACTCTTTATGATTAATGCCGAAGAAGGCTATGGCCGCGGCGACGAGTTCATAATCGAGAAACTGAAAGGCATCAAGACGCCAGTTTTTCTGGTCTTGAACAAAATTGACCAGCTTCATCCTGACGATGTACTTCCGCTTATTAAGCAATATAATGAGTTATACGATTTTGCAGCGGTCGTGCCGATTTCTGCATTGGAAGGAAATAACGTTGAGAATCTTGTCTCGGAAATTCGTAAAGAACTTCCTGAAGGACCTCAATATTACCCTGCAGACCAGATTACGGATCATCCTGAAAGGTTTATCGTTTCTGAACTGATTCGTGAAAAAGCGCTTCATTTGACAAGAGAAGAGATTCCGCATTCATTGGCTGTCGTCATTGAGAAAATCTCGACAAGAGGGAATAAAAACGTCATTGATGTAATGGCTACCATTGTAGTTGAACGCGATTCACAAAAAGGTATCATTATTGGCAAGCAAGGCGGAATGCTGAAAGAAATAGGCAAGCGGGCAAGGGTTGATATTGAAAATCTATTAGGGTCCAAAGTGTACCTTGAACTCTGGGTGAAAGTTCAAAAGGATTGGCGTAATAAACTTTCGAATCTAAGGGACTTTGGTTTTAATGACGACTATTAATAGGTAATTACTGTAAGTTTTACAATATTTACGTCTCATGTTTTTTCTCTGAAAGGTCAATCTAATAACACAAAGGTATTAGCTAGTTTAAAACATGAAAGGCGGGGTTTTTATGTTGGACTTTACCTGGAAGGTGTTTTCACAAACAGGTAGCATAGACACATATTTACTTTTCAAAGAACTTGAGTCAACTGATGACGAAGGAATCCTTGATTATGATGAAGAACTAGCGGAGTTAGACAATCCTATCTCTTAAGCCCTGATCAGCAGGCTCTAAAACAGATTGAGCCTTATTGTGTACGTCCTATATTGATTGAAGATATATGATTGATTTGATTACCTGGGCTATCACCCGAACAAATTTCAATCCCTCGGGAGGTGGCTGTATGCTGCAAAAATGTGAAGGTATTGTGATAAGAACCAATAACTATGGTGAGTCGAATAAAATTGTAACCATTTTTTCAAGGGAAAACGGGAAACTGGGGGTAATGGCGAGAGGTGCTAAGAAGACTAACAGCCGATTATCTTCAGTTTCTCAGCTTTTTACATATGGATATTTCTTGTTTCAGAAAAGCAGCGGACTGGGAACCTTACAGCAGGCAGATACGATTTCTTCGATGAGAAATATAAGGGAAGACCTTTTCAAAACAGCTTATGCAACATATATAGTCGATCTCATCGATAAAGGGACAGAGGAACGTAAGCCTAACCCATACTTATTTGAAATGCTGTTCCAGACACTGACTTTTATTAATGAGGAATATGATCCTGATATTATAACGCATTTATTTGAAATGAAGATGCTTCCGGTTCTGGGCCTGCATCCGGCGTTAGACCGATGTGCCGTTTGCGGAGAGACTGAGGGGACGTTCTCCTTTTCATTTAAAGAAAATGGGATTATATGTCATAGGTGTCTTGAAAATGACCCCTACCATTATAAGGTTTCCGCCCAGACCATTAAGCTTTTGAGGCTGTTTTATCATTTCGATATGAACCGGCTGGGAAAAATATCGGTAAAAGATACGACAAAAGAAGAATTGAAAAAAATCATCCGAACTTACTACGATGAATATTCAGGTCTTTACCTTAAATCAAGAAAGTTCCTTGATCAGATTGACAGGATGAAAGATCTTATGTAGTGAAAGAAGCTGACAGCACTAGTGTGGTTAGCTTCTTTTCAATTTATGCATGAATTTGCCTAAAGACTAAAATTTTTTTGAAATGTCCGTAATCAGGAAGTGGCAAAGCGAAAGGGAGCAGCTTCATGCTGCTCCCTTAATCTTTAAAAATTAACTTTTTCTTGAAGGAATCCTTTAACCTCGCTGATCGGCATACGCACCTGATCCATGGAGTCGCGGTCACGAACAGTCACTTGACCATCTTCTACTGAGTCGAAGTCAAATGTGATACAGAAAGGAGTTCCGATTTCATCTTGCCTTCTGTACCTTTTACCGATTGAAGCCGTTTCATCGAAATCGATCATTAAATCTTTAGAAAGTTCCTCATACACCTTAAATGCTTCATCAGAAAGCTTCTTGGATAGAGGGAGAACAGCCGCTTTAAACGGAGCAAGAGCAGGGTGGAAACGCAGCACTGTTCTTGTTTCTTTCTCAAGTTCTTCTTCTTCATAAGCATCACATAGGTAAGCGAGAGTTACACGGTCTGCCCCAAGCGATGGTTCGATACAATAAGGAACATATTTTTCGTTGGTCTGTGGATCCATATAATGAAAATCTTCATTAGAATGTTCCATATGGCGTTTAAGGTCAAAGTCTGTACGGTCAGAAATTCCCCATAATTCACCCCAGCCAAACGGGAATTTATACTCAATGTCAGTTGTTGCATTACTGTAATGAGATAACTCATCGTCATCATGGTCGCGCAGCCTCATGTTATCTTCTTTCATTCCCAAGGATAACAGCCAGTTCTTACAGAAATCTCTCCAATAAGAGTGCCACTGAAGGTCTTCTCCTGGTTTACAGAAGAATTCCAACTCCATTTGCTCAAATTCACGTGTACGGAAAGTGAAGTTTCCAGGAGTGATCTCATTACGGAAACTCTTTCCTATTTGGCCAATGCCAAATGGCATTTTTTTGCGCATGGAACGTTGGACATTTTTAAAGTTGACGAAAATCCCTTGCGCTGTTTCCGGACGAAGGAATATCTCATTTGTAGATGACTCTGTTACACCCTGATGTGTTTTGAACATAAGGTTAAACTGGCGGATTTCCGTAAAGTCACGGCTGCCGCAATCTGGACATGGGATTTCATATTCATCCATGATTTCCCCCATTCTTTCAAAGGGAAGTCCGTCCACCACCATTTCAACACCTTTTTCTTCAAGGGCATTTTCAATGATTTTATCTGCTCGGTGGCGCGTCTTACAATTTTTGCAGTCGATCATCGGGTCATTGAAGTTGCCGACATGTCCGGAAGCGACCCATGTCTGGGGATTCATCAATATAGATGCATCCAAGCCGACATTATAAGGGGATTCCTGAATGAACTTTTTCCACCATGCTTTTTTGATGTTGTTTTTAAGTTCTACTCCAAGAGGGCCGTAGTCCCAAGTATTCGCAAGTCCTCCATATATCTCAGACCCGGGAAACACAAAACCTCTGTGCTTCGATAAATTAACAATTTCTTCCATTGACATTGATAACACTCCTTTGTTATTAAAAAAATAAAAAAAGCACGTCTCCAGGCTTACGCCTAGGGACGAGCTTTGCCCGCGGTTCCACCCTAGTTGATATACATAAGTATATCCACTTTGATTTTCATCTGCTCGAGACTGCCTTTTCCTTGTGTTCCGGGCTTTCACCATCCCCGGATCGCTTTAGGACAAGTACTTATAGGTCCGTCAACGCATTCTACTATTGAATTAGGTTCCAAGAGCGGTTTCTTGGAAAGATGGAATAATTTTATCACTTTCTATAAGAATATACAACATATGAAGAATGATACAAAATAATTGCAGTCTCCTGATGAAAAAGCTACCCTGTTTTAAAGGGATAATGTTAAAAATGCTGCAATAATAACTGATTCTGAAAAAGTCTTTCTTTTCTTTTTTGTTGATTAGTATATAATATTTAGTATAAAGTATAACACTTATTTTATACATTTGTCCGTTAGGTGGTGAGTAAGATGGAACTAAATAGTCGACAGGAGCATATTCTGCAGATTGTAAAAGATAATGGTCCAATAACAGGAGAGCAAATCGCCGACAGGCTGAATCTCACCCGGGCAACTTTAAGGCCCGACCTTGCTATTTTGACCATGGCGGGCTATTTAGATGCACGCCCGCGTGTAGGCTATTTTTATTCAGGGAAAACAGGGACTCAGTTATTAACTGATAACCTTAAGAAAATCCTGGTAAAAAACTATCAATCCATTCCTGTTGTTGTGAATGAGAATGTTTCAGTATATGATGCTATAGTAACAATGTTTCTTGAGGATGTAGGAACGTTATTTGTAATAGATGGAAATACCCATCTCGTCGGCGTCCTTTCCCGTAAAGATTTACTAAGGGCAAGTATCGGCAAACAAGAGCTGTCGTCAATTCCGGTCAACATCATCATGACAAGGATGCCCAATATCACGACTTGTGGAAAAGAGGACCTCCTAATCGATGTGGCCAAGAGCCTGATCGACAAGCAAATTGATTCAGTGCCTGTAGTTAATGAAACGGAAAACGGGGAGCTGGAAGTGACCGGCCGAATAACGAAGACTAACATCACTAAAGCATTCGTCGCTTTAGCAGAAGATCTATAAAACGTATTTTTTAACAGGTGGTGAGTACTTTGAATGGACCTTACATTTATGTGGTTTCAGATTCAGTAGGTGAAACAGCTGAACTTGTGACAAAAGCGGCAATCAGCCAATTTGATGGATCTAATACAGTGATCAAGAGATTTCCGTATGTAGAAGAATTTTCCCATCTGGATGAGGTTATCTCTTTAGCTAAACTTAATAAGGGGTTAATTGTATATACACTTGTAAAACCGGAAATGAGAAAATATATCAAAGAAAAAGCTGAGAATGAAAAGCTGCATGCCTTTGATATTATGGGGCCTCTGATGGATACCTATCAGGAACAATATAACAAAACACCATTGAACGAACCTGGAGTGGTCCGCAAGTTGGATGCTGACTACTTTAAAAAAGTAGAAGCAATCGAGTTTGCAGTAAAATACGATGATGGACGGGACCCCCGCGGACTTCTCAGAGCGGATATAGTTCTAATTGGAGTATCCAGAACATCGAAAACTCCCTTATCACAATACCTTGCCCTTAAAAGGCTGAAAGTGGCAAACGTCCCGCTTGTTCCAGAAGTGGATCCTCCGGAGGAACTTTTTAAAGTTTCACCTTCAAAGTGTTTTGGATTGAAGGCTGACCCGGAAAAGCTGAACAGCATAAGAAAAGAGCGGTTAAAGTCCCTGGGGTTAAATGACCAGGCGAGCTATGCAAACATGGAAAGAATTCAGGAAGAAATTGATTATTTCGAGAAGATCGTGAACAGAATAGGCTGTCATGTCGTGGACGTTTCCAACAAAGCGGTTGAAGAGACAGCGAATATCATCATCAATGAAATTCAAAGATCGAAGTAGAGGATGGCGCAACCAGGCCATCCTTTTTCTATGTGTGCCAGGCATGGCAACTATCTAGGTGGTGAAAGTCCACTGTGGGGGTACACATCGACCAACCACTAAGGAAGCGCAAGGTACTTATTGTGAAATAAGGGCTGGAGGAAGCGTGGAATAAAATCTTGGCTCGACGAACAGAAATCTGATACAAAGGCTTTATAAAGGGATGAAGTTCCATAACAAACTAAAGTCCAAAAGATGTGCGTAACTTTATGAAGTAATCAGGCGAGTAAAAGAGGAAAGATAGTTGTCTTACCCTGGGAGATCTTGCGGATGTACAGGAGTACAGTCGAAAAAGGTTAGTCGCAAGAAGTCAGCAGAAGCCATAGTAGTGAAGCGAATTCATGAAGGGCGGAACAATTTATAGTGTTTCGACACCACGAACGCGTAAGTGACCTACTCCGAATGTGTTAATGGTGAAAGTATGAGCGTACCTCAGAGGATAGCCAAAATACGAGATATCACTTACTACGTGAGAGGAAAGGAGAAACGAGTGTGGAACTTTTAGAACAAATCCTTAATAATCAAAATATGAATGAAGCCTACTTGCGTGTCTATAAAAATAAAGGCGCTAGTGGGATAGATGGGGTAACGGTCGATGAACTAAAGCAATACCTGAAGGAAAACAAGGATGAATTGCGGAAGCGCATCAGAACAAGAAAATACCATCCACAAGCTGCCTTAAGAGTGGAGATCCCAAAAGAAAACGGAAAGATGCGCAAATTGGGAATACCAACAGTAGTGGACAGAGTTGTTCAACAAGCCATTCATCAAGTTCTCAGTCCGATATTTGAAGAACAGTTCAGCGAATTCAGTTACGGATTCAGACCAAAAAGAAGCTGTGAGATGGCAATTATTAAAAGCTTGGAATTTCTGAATGAAGGACATGACTGGGTTATTGATATCGATCTTGAAAGATTCTTCGACACAGTCCACCATGATAAACTGATGCGCATTATATCTCAGACAGTTGATGATGGAGATGTCATTTCATTAATTAGAAAGTACTTAGTTAGTGGAGTCATAGTAAATGGAAAGTATGAAGATACACCTGTCGGTACTCCGCAAGGAGGAAACCTCAGTCCACTACTGAGTAATATCATGTTGAACGAACTAGATACAGAACTTGAAAATAGAGGATTAAGATTCGTAAGGTACGCTGAAGACTCACTTATTTTTGTGAAAAGCGAAAAAGCAGCGGACCGAGTAATGAAATCAATTGTGAAATTCATTGAGAAGAAATTAGGACTTATAGTCAACGCAGAGAAAAGTAGGATTGCCCGTCCCAAAGAACTGAAATTTCTAGGATACGGATATTATTACGACTATAAGAACAAGAAATATCAAGTAAAACCTCATCTAAGTTCAATACGGAAATTTCAAAGAAAACTTCGCCAACTCACAAAACGAAACTGGAGTGTTCCATTAGACTTTCGAATTTTGAAATTGAAACAAGTCGTTTTTGGATGGGTGAACTACTTCAGGATTGCCAATATGAAAGAAGTGACCAAACAAATAGACCAGAAGCTCCGCTCTAGAATAAGGGTCATCATCTGGAAACAATGGAAAGTTCCGAGTAAACAAATCAAATCGCTTATTCAACTAGGGATTCCGAAGGAAGAAGCGAAAGGACTAACCTTCTGCAGAAAAGGTTATCGGTTTATAGGACTTTCTAAAGTGGTCCATAGAGCAATTTCAAATGAAAGACTAAAACAGAGGGGACTCCCTTCTGTTTTAACCCATTATCTAAAAGTACACACTGTAATATAAGTTGAAGCGCCGTATACGAGACCCGTACGTACGGTGTTGTGAGAGGGGCGAAAATAATAACATGATTATTTTCCCTCTACTCGATTTTAATAATATTTTTTGAGGCTGACTCTTATTACGTGTGGTCTATAACCCGGTGCATCTTTAAAGGACTATACAACATGCAATGGTAATTCCAATCAACCGATCACATCACTTGTTCAAAGCTTAAGGCTGTTCTGAAAAAATAATGTCCAAAGGGGGAATAGAATGGAGTATGAAAAAATATATTGTATACGGGGTTTTTAGTGGTCAAACAGATAAACTTATACTATAATAAAAAATTGTGATAAAAATATATTCAAAAATAGGTTTAGACTCAACTATAAACGAATAAACTAATTATTGGGTTATGTCAAGTCGTTTGCAAAGAAAAAAATCGACAAAATGTCTTTTTTACACTGCTATAAGTGAAAGTTGTCATAAAGAGAAGGATATTTTGAGGTGATGTAGAATAGGTAATATTAACAGCACTGGTTCTGTGATTTATTTAGATGCGGATGCTTGTCCCGTGAAAGAAGAGATTACGGAATTATCAAAAGTGTATGGATTAGAAGTTATATTTATAGCATCCAATGCCCATAGAAAAGCAAATCCAGAAAAAGGTAAATGGGTATATGTGGATTCATCAAAGGAGGCAGCAGACCTCTATATTATGAATCACATTAAGGCAGGGGATGTTTTGGTCACTCAAGACATTGGCTTGGCAAGTGTTGTCTTGCCAAAACGCGTTTATGCCATTTCTCCAAGGGGAAAACAATTTAGAGAAGAAACCATTTCTACGGCTTTGGATTTCCGTTACTTGTCTGCCAAGGAAAGGCGGAAAGGAAAATACGGTAAAGGGCCTAAGCCTTTCACAACGGAGGATAGAGAAAGGTTCGTCTCTACACTTACAAAAATATTGTCGAATTTTGCAGGAGATTTATAGAAAATATCGAATGCACTATTTAAAGTAAATAGTAATCAGGTGATGTATTAGTGACAGGGAGAATTCCTGAAGAAAAAGTAAATGAGATTCGTCAGTCAGTTGATATTGTAGATGTCATAGGTGATTATGTCCAATTAAAAAAACAGGGCAGAAATTATTTTGGTCTCTGTCCGTTTCACGGTGAGAGTACTCCTTCTTTTTCTGTTTCGCCTGATAAACAGATATTTCATTGCTTTGGCTGCGGAGCCGGTGGAAATGCCTATACCTTCCTTATGGATATCGATGGTATACCTTTTCAGGAAGCGGTCGTAAAGCTTGCCGAGAGGACCGGACAGGAGCTTTCCGTCGAGGTAAGCCCTGCAGAGAAGCCAGCCGGCAAAGATGAAGAAAAGATGATCGAGGCTCATGAGCTGTTAAGTAAATTTTATCATCATTTGCTTGTAAATACAAAAGAAGGTCAGGATGCGTTAGAGTATTTGCTGGAGAGAGGCTTTACCCGTGAAAGCATTGACAAGTTCCAAATAGGATGGAGCCTTCCGAGCTGGGAATTCACGGTCAACTTTTTGACGAAGCGAGGGTTTGCGCCGAACCTGATGGAGCAAGCAGGGCTTTTGGTAAAAAGGGAATCCGAGGAGCAATATTTTGACCGTTTCAGGGGAAGGATCATGTTCCCCATCCATGACCATAGAGGAAAGACAATCGCTTTTTCTGGAAGGGCCATGGGGGGCGAAGAGCCTAAATACCTGAACAGTCCTGAGACAATCATTTTTAATAAAAGTTCTGTCCTTTATAACTTTCATAATGCCAGGTCGCTGGTTAGAAGGAGAAGCCAGGCAATCCTTTTCGAAGGGTTTGCTGATGTGATTTCGGCAGACAGGGCAGGGGTGGAAAACGGAATTGCTTCAATGGGTACTTCATTGACCCCAAAGCATATGCAAATGCTGAAAAGAGTAACAGACTCGGTCGTCATTTGCTATGACGGGGATAAAGCAGGAATGGAGGCAGCTTACCGCGCTGCAAAAATGCTCAGTGAAGATCAGTTTAATATAAGAATTGCTGTGGTCCCTGAAAAACTTGATCCTGATGACTACATCAAAAAATACAATGCTGAAAAGTTTCAAAATGATGTAATAGGGGCAAGCCTGACATTCATGGCCTTTAAGCTTATTTATCTCCGGCAGGGAAAAAATTTGAATGATGAAGGAGATAGGCTGCAGTATATAGAAGAAGTATTAAAGGAAATCAGTGTGCTGCAGAACCATATCGAGCGCGATTATTATCTGCGTCAGCTCGCAGATGAGTTTTCCTTGTCGCTGCAGGCTCTCCAGCAGCAGCAAAAACAGTTCTATTATTCCAGCAAAAAGACCGAGAAGAGAGAACACAGGAAGAAAGAATATGTTCAGCCGATACAGCCGAAATCTGAAAGCAAGCTTTTCCCGGCTTATCATACTGCCGAGAGAAGATTAATTGCCCACATGATGAAAAATCCTGATATTTGTTTTAAAGTGCAGGACCTGCTGGGTGGCAGCTCATTTAACCTTGACGAGCATCAAGCAATCATTACCTATTTATTTGGCTATTATGAAGAAGGGAATGAGGCGGACTCCAGCGGATTCATTCAGTTTCTGCCAGACAGCAGGCTGAGAAGGGTCGTTTCTGAGATAGGAATGATGTCTGTTTCGGATGAATGCAGCGAACAGGAATTAATTGATTACGTTAATCAGGTGTTAAAACATCAAAAGATGTTGACAATAAAAGAAAAACAAACAGCTCAAAAAGAAGCGGAAAGACAAAAAGATTATAACAAAGCTGCTTTGATTGCGATGGAAATCGTGCAGCTGAGAAAATCGTTATAAAAGCAAGTGGAATCAATTGCAAGGAAGTTGGAAGGAGGGGAACAAATGGCTGAAAAGTCAGCACGTTCCAAAGAGGTAGAGTCAGAAGTTACTGTAGACCAGGTGAAAGATCAGTTAATGGAAGTCGGGAAAAAACGAGGCGTTCTAACATATGAAGATATTGCCGAAAAAATGGCAAACTTCGAGCTAGAATCGGATGCTATGGATGAATTTTATGAGCAGCTTGGCGAACAAGGGGTGGAAATCATTAATGAAAATGAAGAAGATGATGATCCCAATGTACAGCAGCTCAATAAAGCTGAAGATGAAGAATTTGACCTGAATGATTTAAG
The DNA here is from genome assembly GCF_053903065.1 of Bacillus sp. AK031. NCBI lineage: Bacteria > Bacillati > Bacillota > Bacilli > Caryophanales > Bacillaceae > Bacillus > Bacillus sp. AK031. Next base: position 1,278,627 of record NZ_CP096424.1, read on the forward strand.
CGTTCCTCCCGGTGTGAAAATAAATGACCCGGTTCGTATGTACTTGAAAGAAATCGGGAGAGTTGACCTTCTTTCTGCGCAAGAGGAAATTTCGTTAGCTAACCGTATCGAAGAAGGTGACGAAGAAGCGAAGCGCCGTCTTGCAGAAGCCAACCTAAGACTGGTTGTAAGTATTGCCAAAAGATACGTGGGACGTGGAATGCTGTTTCTTGATCTCATTCAAGAAGGTAATATGGGCCTTATCAAAGCGGTTGAGAAGTTCGATTACCGTAAAGGTTTCAAGTTCAGTACTTACGCAACTTGGTGGATACGCCAGGCGATTACCCGTGCGATTGCCGACCAGGCAAGAACGATCCGTATTCCAGTGCACATGGTTGAAACAATCAATAAGCTGATCAGAGTACAGCGCCAGCTGCTTCAAGATTTAGGCCGTGAACCTTCACCTGAAGAGATTGCTGAGGAAATGGATCTTACACCTGAAAAAGTAAGGGAAATTCTTAAAATCGCACAAGAACCCGTTTCTCTTGAAACACCTATTGGTGAAGAAGATGACTCTCACCTGGGCGACTTCATCGAAGATGCCGAGGCACAGTCTCCTTCTGAACATGCTGCATATGAGCTGCTTAAAGAACAACTGGAAGATGTTCTTGATACGCTGACAGATAGAGAAGAAAATGTATTGAGACTAAGATTCGGGCTTGATGATGGCCGTACAAGAACACTTGAAGAAGTTGGAAAAGTGTTTGGTGTCACCAGGGAACGTATTCGGCAGATCGAAGCCAAAGCCCTTAGAAAATTGCGCCATCCAAGCCGCAGCAAGCGCTTGAAAGATTTCTTGGAATAGAATATACACTTTCTGAATGTTTGCTTCCTTAGGGGAGCAAACATTTTTTGTCTATACAATTTCTGATTTTTAAAAGGGTTTTTCGTATCTATGGCGAAAATACACTAACAGGATGTGGAACATTTGGATACTAAAAATCAAAAAACAAACATAATCATTAATGAAATTCAATTCTGGAAACAGAATAAGATGCTCCCCGAACACTACTGTGACTATCTGTTGGCACTCTATAATCAGGGAGAGGAAACAGATGAGAAGCCGGCCAAAAATCGAAAGTTTTCATTTGGTGCGATTACTTTATCGCTGCTGTTTCTATTCTTGATTCCGGTTTCATTATTTGTCATTTATTTTACTGAATTGTCATTCGTTTTGCAAACAGCGATTTTGACGGGTTTTGTCGTCTTATTAATTTTTGCAGGAATTTATTATTCTAGAAAAGAAATTGTATTCCCGGTTATATACATTTCTGCTGCCTTTATAATCCTGATATATTCAGTAAATACGGCTGATGCCTATTTTCAGGGAAGCCCAATTGCTATATACATGATCCTGTTTGTTAATTGCATTCTCTGGATAGCAGCCGGGATCCTAAAGAGGCTGCTGTATTTTACAGTTGCAGGTGGGGCTGGCTTAGTTATTCTGTTTATTTCTATGGTGATATAATATTATAATTTTTGAAAGTTTTTAAAAGTTGAGAAAATTATGCCAATCCTTTTATAATAAGAAGTGTAAGCGCGTACAGAAGATACTTTGGCACACAGAAACAAATGCAACTATTACTATTTTGTGTGTATCACACTTAATCTGTCATGTGTTACTGACGTTTGCATACTAAGGGGGATGGACATGAATTTTGATTTAACTTCAGAACAAAAGATGATTCAAAAGACGATTCGGGATTTTGCCAGGGAAGAAGTGGCGCCCGGGGCTGTGGAAAGGGATCGGACTAAACAGTTCCCTAAGGAAATTTTCGGTAAATTATCAGAACTGGGAATGATGGGCTTACCGTTTCCTGAAGAATATGGCGGAGCAGGCGGCGATACGGTCAGCTTTGCAATTGTGACTCAAGAATTGAGTAAAGCATGTGCTTCCACGGGGATTACTTACTCTGCCCATATTTCTTTAGGTGGAGCTCCTATAAATATGTTTGGGACAGAAGAACAAAAACATAAGTATCTGGCGCCTATCTGTACAGGAGAATCTTTCGGTGCTTTCGGACTCACAGAACCTAATGCGGGCTCTGATGCTGGTGGCACTCAGACGACAGCAGTAAAAGAGGGCAATGAGTACGTAATCAATGGAAATAAAAGTTTCATTACCAATGCCAGTTATGCAAAGCACCTGGCTCTCACAGCGATCACAAACAGAGGTGAGGATGGCAGCAAGGAAATCAGCGCAATCATTGTACCTACAGATGCAGAAGGCTTTACAGTAGTGGATAACTACGAGAAAATGGGGCTTCATTCCTCTAATACAACTGAATTGGTCCTTGAAAATGTAAGAGTTCATGAAGAAAACCTTCTAGGGAAAAAAGGAGAGGGGTTTAAACAGTTCCTTGCAACTCTTGACGGCGGCCGGATCGGTATCGGGGCTATGGCTCTGGGGATAGCTGAAGCCGCATATGAGAGAGCTCTTCAATATTCCAAGGAACGAAAACAATTTGGAAAACCACTTTCAAAATTTCAGGTTACGCAATTCAAATTGGCTGATATGGCTTTGAAAATCGAATTGGCGAAAAATATGATTTACAAAGCAGCATGGTTGAAAGACCAAGGCAGACCATTTGCAAAAGAAGCTTCTATGTGTAAACTGTATGCTTCTGAAATTGCAATGGAGGTAGCTGATGAAGCGATTCAAATCCATGGTGGATACGGCTATATGAAAGAGTATGAAGTTGAGCGGTATATGAGAGATGCAAAGCTGCTGGAGATCGGTGAAGGAACATCTGAAGTACAGAGGATGGTCATTTCCCGTTTAATCGGCTGCTAATAATTAATAAAGCAAAAACGTGTTTTTTTCCTGAATGTTCATTTGCAGATGAGAAAAGTGAAAAACAAACACCACAAATGGAGGACGAAATCGCTTATGGTTTCGTCCTCTTTTTTCATTGTTTTAGAAAGTTTACGCTCAACTTAGAAGATGAATCAATACTGGGTTTAGGTTGGAAATCAATGGTGTGGGTAAGAGTGTTGTCGCGAAGGGATTTGTACGCATGTGACGAGCGCACTTGAGCTTTTGAATGTGTCTAATTTGCGACAAACGTCGAAAAAGTGCTGCTTAGGACTTTTACTTTCCATCTTTTTAAAGTAAAATATAAATTGTTTATAATAAACACAACCTATATTATCAATTGTTACATAAGGGAGGTTAAATCTATGAATCGCAATCCGATTATTCCATTCGTTTTAATTATGGTTTTTGGAATCGGCCTTGTTTTCTTTATGTCTTTGGAAGGCTTGAATAACTCTGAAGAAATGGCAGAAGAACATGGTGAAGGTACAGAAGAACCCGCGCCAGGCGGAACTGCTGACGGAGGGGAATTCGATCCGGAAGCACATTACCAACAAGCATGTATTTCATGTCACGGTGGTAATTATGAAGGCGGTGCCGGCCCGGCGCTTACTGGTGTAGGCGAACGTTTGTCTGCAGAACAAATCCAAGATATCCTTAAAAATGGTAAAGGCATCATGCCACCTAATCTTGTTCAAGAGGAAAATCTTGACGCCATGACAGAATGGTTAATGTCATTATAATTCATAAAAAAAGTTCTTTGCCTGTGCAAAGAACTTTTTTTTGTTATAAAACTTGGTTAGAATGAGAAACGTATACAGCAGTTTCATATCTTACTCGAATACTGCTTTGTCCCTTCTATGGACAAAAAAATATCTTTGTACTGACAATACATAAATAAAAAGGTGAAAATATGAATGCTGAAAAGTTATCAAAAAGATTAGAAATGGTTGTTTCATTCATACCGGAAGGCTCAAGAATCACTGATATCGGATCCGATCATGCTTATCTGCCCTGCTATGCCATCGATAAGGGAATCGCTGTTGCCGGCATAGCCGGGGAGGTTGCAGAAGGCCCTTATCAATCCGCCGTGAAGCAGGTTAAATATTCGCAATTGGAAGATGTCATTTCCGTACGTAAAGGTGACGGTCTGGAAGTCATCTCACCGAATGAAACGGATTGTGTAACGATTGCAGGCATGGGGGGGGCCCTTATTGCCAGCATATTAGAGAATGGAAAAGATAAACTCGAAGGTGTCAGCAGATTGATTTTGCAGCCAAATGTCGGGGCAATTGCCATACGTAAGTGGCTGCTGAAAAATGGCTGGGAGTTAAAAGCTGAGAGAATTCTTGAAGAAGATAATAAAATTTATGAAATCCTCGTTGCTGACAAGGGGGATGCAGAATCGCCGTATGACAATAAAGACACAGAACTTCTGGTTGGTCCGTTTCTGCTTAAAGAAAAAAACTCCGTTTTCAAACAGAAATGGATTCAGGAAATGAACCAGTGGAATTCCATTATAGAGAAGATGAAGAAGGCTGAGGACTCTCCCGGATTACAAGAGAGAAGGGAGCAGGTACAAAAAAAGATAAACATTGTTAAGGGGGTATTGGATGAAAAAAGTTAATGGCCATGAAATTATTTCTTTATTTGAGACACTTGCACCTAAGGAGCTTGCTGAAGAAGGAGATAAAATCGGGCTGCAGATCGGAAGACTGAACCAGAAGATTGAGAAAGTGATGGTCACTCTCGATGTGCTGGAGGAAGTTGTTGATGAAGCGGTTGAGAAGGGCGTAAAATTAATTATTGCACACCATCCGCCCCTTTTCAGGTCATTAAAGGCCATTAGGACAGATACTGTTCAAGGAAGGATGATTGAAAAGCTCATCAAGAATGATATTGCAGTGTATGCAGCCCATACGAATCTGGATGTTGCCGAAGGCGGGGTGAATGACCTGCTTGCTGATGCCTTGGAACTAAAAGATACTGAGGTTTTATTGCCGACCTACAAAGAAAAGCTGAAAAAGCTTGCCGTGTTTGTACCCGAAGAAGATGCAGAGAAGGTAAGGAAGGCTCTGGGTGAAGCTGGAGCAGGCCATATAGGCAACTATAGCCATTGCTCATTTTCCTATACCGGCACTGGACGATTCCTTCCTGGTGAAGGCTCAGAGCCTCATATCGGCGAGATAGGCAATCTGGAAAAAGTACAGGAAGTTAAGGTTGAAACGATTTACGCTGCAAAGTCAGAGAAAAAAATTCTGCAAGCTATGCTGAAAAGTCATCCATATGAAGAAGTTGCCTATGATATCGTGCCTCTTGATAACGAAGGAGGAACACTCGGGCTAGGGAGAGTTGGAAAACTGGAAACTGACATGTCACTAAAAGAATTTGCTTCTTTCCTGAAGGAGAAGCTGGAAGTGGAAAATGTCCGCGTGACTGGGGATTTAGAGCACACTGTCAAAAAAGTGGCTGTCTTAGGTGGTGACGGAAATAAATTTATTCATAGTGCTAAATTCAGTGGTGCCGATGTGTTTGTGACAGGGGATTTATATTACCATACCGCTCATGATGCGATGATGCTCGGCTTGAACGTGCTTGACGCCGGCCACCATATTGAAAAGGTCATGAAAGCGGGAGTAGCCAGGTGGATGGCGGATAAAAGTAAAGAAAAGGGAATGGACGTGGAATATCTCATTTCTGAAACTAAAACTGATCCATTTATATTCTTATAAAGGTTAAAGAAAAGAAGGCATTCCGAGGAATGCCTTCTTTTTATTCTGCTGTTGTTTTCGGTTTCTTAACTTTAGGAAGTATTTTGTTCAGTGGAACCTTCTTTTCTCTTGTCCATGTTTCTTCATTTTCAGGGTTAAACTGAGTGATGAAGTTCATAACTTCCTTAACAATTGGTGTCGGAGTGGAAGCGCCTGCTGTTACTGCAACCAATTCAGCATCTTTGATCCAGTCAATTTCAAGCTCGCTGATATCTGCGATGCGGTAGGCTTTGGTTCCAGCGATTTCTTCTGAAACTTGAGCAAGGCGGTTTGAGTTGTTGCTTTTGGGATCTCCCACTACGATCAGGACATCGGCTTCTCCTGCCTGCTCAGCCACTGCTTCTTGCCTTACTTGCGTAGCGAGGCAGATTTCTTTGTGTACTTCCACGTGAGGGTATTTCTCTTTAACCATTTCCATCACATCTGCAACATCCCACTGACTCATTGTTGTTTGGTTTGTAACGATGATCTTCTTATTCTCTATATCAAGATTCTTGACGTCGCCTTTTGTTTCTACAAGATGGACAATGTCAGGAGCAACCCCTACAGCACCTTCAGGCTCCGGGTGTCCTTTTTTACCGATATAAATAACATCAAAGCCTTCCGCTTCTTTTTCCCTGATCAAATCATGGGTTCTTGTCACATCAGGACATGTTGCATCAAGCGTCACCAGCCCTTTTTCCCTCGCCAGCTTTTTCACTTCCGGAGAAACCCCGTGGGCAGTGAAAATAACGGTACCCTCATTTACTTGGTCCAGGATTTCCTTCCTGTTTTTACCGTCCAAAGTGATAATGCCTTCTTCTTCAAAAGCATCGGTTACATGTTTGTTATGGACGATCATTCCGAGAATATAGATCGGTCTTGGAAGTGATTTATCTAATGCAGCGTTGCGGGCGATCACCATTGCATCGACTACACCATAGCAATAGCCTCTCGGCGTGATTTTCTTTACGTTCATATTTGAAATCCTCCTGTATATATAGTCGGACTGGTTACCTTTCCTACAGGTATCATTATAAAGTAGATTGCATTTTATGACAAAGAATCTTTTCTCGGTGCAAATTTATGTACAAACAAAAGGGGGTTCAAGCACCCTTTAATTTAGAGAAACATGGGAAGAAAGTTGCTTAGAAATAAAAAAACGCTCTCCTTTTGGTGAGAGCGAATAGCATATTATACATATAACTTTGGCTTTGACCCGCCGCTCTGGGTTCTCTTATTCTTGGAGTTATCAAGAGGAGCGGTTTGTTTTTTCTTCTTTTGCTTTTCAGTGGTTTTTTTTGCTTCGGGCTGTTCTTCATCTAAATCTTCAACAAATGAATCGGTTGATGCTTCACTTTCATCTTCATCTGATTCAGCTGCGCTTAACCCTCTGTAAAGCTTCCACATGGCGGGAAGGTTCTTAACGAGTGGGCCATATTGCTGGAATTGCTGAATCATGGGTCCCATCTGCTGAGCAGTTTTGAGGACATTCTGTGTATTGTTTAGAAAACCATTGATAGATCCGGGGTTCATAATATTTTTTAAAAAGGATCCGCCTGCTTGTGAGGATCTTTGGAAACCGGCGGCACCCTGCAGCGGGTTGAATTGGCTGGGAGAGGACTGGGCAGAATTTCCCCGGTTCAGGATTTTGGACAATATCCCGCCCCCTGATTTTCTGGGAGCTCCCATTTGGAAATTACCTTGCATTGGCCGCGGCTGTCCCATCATCCCAAAGCGTGGGGAACCGGGGCCCCTCATTCCGTTCATGGGCGGAAATGGCTGTCTTCCGAACGAATTGCGGCTAAAAGGCACTTGCTGTCTTGGCGGCATAATCGGCCTCCTTTCATGATAACGCCCATAAGGTCTCTTTATACTGTATGCAGGACCGGGGTAAAACGTCTAAACCTTTCGAAGAAAATAATATGCCTATCTGCTAGAACTTTTAAAAATTGTTTATTATAATGAAGAGATGAACTTTTGTCTGAGAAGACTTGATTCGTGAAATTATAAGGCAATGTTTTGAATCTGCAGCTAAAAACGGTATTGTTGTATATGAGGACCTTTCATCGCCAAGATTGTTGTTAACGTATAGATTTTTTCTTTACCAAAGGCTATAGGAAAGGTATCGCCAGTAATCAAAGACAATCTCTTCAAAAATCATAAATACTAATCTCTATAAGGAGTGACAAAATGGGAAATCAATTTCAGCAATATGATTTTCAGCCATTTATCAGCAAAGCTATCGATCGGTTAGGTTTTTTTGAACCAACCGAAATCCAAAGAAAAATGATCCCTTTGATTAACAGAGGGGAAAGTGCAATAGGCCAATCTCAGACAGGTACCGGCAAAACCCATTCTTATTTATTGCCGATCCTGAACAAGCTGGACAGGGATTCTCAAGAAGTACAAGCAGTCATCACTGCCCCAACGAGAGAACTTGCACAGCAAATTTATCAGGAAATATTGAAGATTACCAGCGATGATGAAATTACCTCCCGCTGTTATATTGGGGGAACAGACAAGCAGCGTACGATTGATAAGCTGAAAACCCAGCCGCAAATCGTAGTCGGGACACCTGGAAGAATTAATGATCTTGTTAAAGAAGGAGCACTTCTTGTTCATAAGGCAGGCATACTTGTCGTGGATGAGGCAGATCTTATGCTCGATATGGGCTTCATTTATGATGTTGACCAGATTGCAGGCAGAATGCCGGAAAAACTTCAGATACTGGTTTTTTCAGCGACCATTCCAGAGAAATTAAAGCCATTCTTGAAAAAATATATGGAAAACCCGCAGTATGCACACGTAGAACCGGAGCATATTTCGGCAAAAAACATTAACCATATCCTTCTTCCAAGAAAGAGCCGGAAAAAAGATGATCTGCTGTTTGATGTATTGACTTCTCTCAACCCTTACTTAGCTATCGTCTTTACCAATACGAAGGTGAAAGCTGATGAAGTGGCCGACTATCTGCTTGGAAAAGGAATGAAGGTCGGCAGGATCCATGGAGACCTTTCTCCTCGTGAGAGAAAGAAAATGATGAAACAAATCCGTGCCCTTGAGTATCAGTACATTGTCGCGACAGATCTTGCTGCCCGCGGAATTGACATTGAGGGAGTCAGCCACGTTATTAACTATGAGATACCAGGAGAGCTGGACTTTTATATTCACAGAACGGGAAGAACGGCGAGAGCGGGAGCTTCAGGTGTTGCTGTAACGATTTATGAGCCATCAGATGAAGATGCACTGAACCAGCTGGAGAAGCTTGGAATCACTTTTGAAAACCAGGACCTCATTAAAGGTGAATGGGTCAAGCTGTCTGACCGGAACAAACGTAAAAACCGTCAAAAGACGGAAGATAGTATTGATCAAAAAGCAAAATCCCTTGTCCGTAAACCTAAAAAGGTTAAGCCAGGATACAAGAAAAAAATGCAATACAAAATGGATCAAATCAAAAAACGTGAAAGACGTGTGCAAAAGAGGAATAAATAAGTCCTGTTTGTACCATATATGCATTGAATGCCAGGGAGTGGATTTAGATGATAAAGTTAGGATCACATGTTTCAATGAGCGGGAAGAAAATGCTGCTTGGTTCAAGTGAAGAGGCAGTAGGATACGGCGCCAATACTTTCATGATCTATACGGGGGCGCCCCAAAATACGAGAAGGAAAAAAATCGAGGATCTTAATATTGAAGAAGGCCTTCTTCATATGAAGGAAAATGGAATCCATGACATTGTCGTGCATGCACCTTATATCATCAACATCGGTAATACAACCAACCCTTCTACTTTTGAACTGGGTGTGAATTTCCTTCAATCAGAAATTGAGAGAACCGCTGCACTCGGTGCCAAACAAATCGTACTTCATCCCGGTGCCCATGTAGGAGCTGGTGCTGAAGCGGGAATTAAAAAGATCATTGAAGGCTTGAATGAAGTTCTGGTCAAGGATCAGGAAGTGAACATTGCACTGGAAACAATGGCGGGTAAGGGGTCTGAATGCGGCCGTTCTTTTGAAGAGCTGGCTATGATTATCGATGGTGTCGAACATAATGAAAAGCTGTCTATTTGCTTTGACACTTGCCATACTCATGATGCGGGATACGATATTGTCAATGATTTCGATGGGGTACTCGATGAATTCGACCGTATCATTGGCATCGACCGCTTAAAAGTCCTTCATATCAATGACAGTAAAAATGTCTGCGGAGCAGCAAAGGACAGGCATGAAAACATTGGTTTTGGACATATCGGTTTTGACGCGTTGTCGAAAATCGTTCATCATCCACAATTGGCCGATGTTCCTAAGATTTTGGAGACGCCATTTGTCGGTGAGGACAAAAAGAACAAAAAAGCGCCATATAAGTTTGAAATTGAGATGCTGAAAAGTAAAGCTTGGGATGAAGGGCTTTTGACAAGAATTCAGGAATCGTAAAAAAATACGGGCTTCTCATTAGAGAAGCCCATTCTTGTTAATTGACGAATTTGGTGAAAATCTTATTGACTTCTTTAGCAGTAGAAGGTCCTGCAATTTTAGCGATTTCCTTGATGACTTTGCTCCGTTGTACATCATCGAAAATATTAATGTTTTTCCCTCTTAAATATACAGCAATCTTTTCTGCTTGTGCAGGTCCAATTTTTACACCAAATTGCTTCCCGTAATTCAATAAATCATCTGCTGTAATGTTATTGATTTTATGATTCACTACATTTTGCAACAGCTTCATCGACCATCACTCCTCATAGGATACATATGAACGGGACGAGTTGAATGTGACAATTAAAATCCTGGGGACCTGGTCAAATTTAGAAAATTAATTGAATGCCGGGAGGAGAAAGTATGGCTCAAAGAATTCATAAAAAAGAGAGTCTTATTCATTTGGTTTACCGTTTTTTCTTTATCATTGTCGGTGCAGGGCTTGCAGCGATGTCCATCGAACTCTTTTTGATTCCTAACAATATCATTGATGGAGGGATCATTGGTATATCCTTGATTCTTGACTATTTGATTTCTGATAAGATACCATTTCTTAACTTCGCAACTTTATTGGTTATCCTAAACCTGCCTTTCATGTATTCGGGATATAAACAAATAGGGAAGACGTTTGTGGTCTCTTCCCTATTTGGAGTCATTGCACTTGCTATCATTGAGACAATGCTCCATCATGTAGAACCGTTTGTCACGGAGGAAATTCTTGCAACGGTCTTTGGAGGTTTGACATTGGGTGTAGGAGTGGGTCTTGTCATCCGTCATGGAGGTTCCCTTGATGGAACAGAAATCCTGGGTATACTTCTGACCAAAAAGCTTCCGTTCTCTGTTGGGGAATTTGTGATGTTTATGAACATTTTCATTTTTGGCTGGGCTGCTTTTGTATTTGGTATAGAAGAAGCGATGTATTCAGTCATGACGTATTATATAGCGTTTAAGACCATTGATACGGTCATACAGGGGATGGATGAGACGAAGGCGGTCATCATCGTCTCAGACTACTATTCGGAAGTTTCCGATGCGATTCTGCAAAGGCTGGGAAGAGGAACGACTATGCTCAAGGGCCGCGGGGGATACACGGATAATGATAAAGAAGTCATTTATGTTGTCGTGACCAGGCTTGAAGTGATGAAACTGAAAGCAATCGTTTCAGATATCGACCCAAGTGCTTTCATTACCATCATGAGCACTCAGGAAACGAAGGGTGCCAGGTTTAAATCTGCTATTCACTAGGGGAATAGGTTATGCCTGTTCCTTTCTGTTCCGTTGTTTCATGAATCCATATCGCTTAAAAAACTAAATCACAGGATGATTTAGTTTTTTTCTTCTTAATGGCTAAAATAAAGGCTTGAGAAGGATTTCCCGGTTTACATTATATTATTCATCCTGTATACTTCTTATAGCAAATCGGAACGATTCTTATAAAGGGGATTTTTCTCATGAAGAACTATGATTCTGTTATAGATATAAAAAATTTAAGTTTCCGCTATGATAAAGAAGTTGTGCTGCAGGATATCAACCTGTCAGTTCCAAAGGGAGCATTTCTAGGTTTAGTAGGTCCAAATGGATCAGGAAAGTCTACTTTATTAAAACTGATTCTCGGGCTTCTGAAAGCAAAAGATGGAGAGATTCATCTCTTTGGCCAGTCTCAGGCAAAATTCAAAGATTTGGACAGAATTGGATATGTATCCCAAAAAGCCAATTCGTTTAATACAGGATTCCCTGCCACAGTGGAAGAAGTAGTAGCGAGTGGGTTAACTAAGAAGGCCGGAATGTTTCGGATGATTGGAAAAAAATATTCATCTCAAATTGAAAAGGCTATATCTTCTGTTGGCATGTCTCAGTTTACAAAACGAAATATAGGAGAACTATCAGGAGGACAGCAGCAGAGGGTGTTTATTGCCAGGGCGCTTGTCAGCCAGCCTGATGTGCTGATCCTGGACGAACCGACTGTTGGGGTCGACAGCAAGAATGTGCAGGCATTTTATGAAATGCTGGAGCATTTGAACAAAGATCTGGAAATCACTTTGCTTCTCGTCACCCATGATATCGGAACCATTTCCAGTAAAGTCACACACGTGGCATGCTTGAATAAACATCTTCATTTCCATGGAAATACAGAAGAGTTTGAGAACTTGCGTGAGAGTGACCTTTCAGGCATATACGGGCATGAGGTCCATCTGCTTCAGCATGACCACAGCCATTCGGAGGTGGAGAAATGATTGAAGCACTTTTTCAGTATGAATTTTTACAGAATGCATTTTTAACAGGGCTTATAATAGGTATTATCGCACCGCTTATTGGGGCATTCATTGTGGTAAGGCGTTTATCGCTTATTGCTGATGCTCTCAGCCATGTAACTCTGTCGGGAATTGCTGCAAGTTTATTTTTGAGTAAAAATGTTAGCGCTTTGGCAGGCCTCAATCCCTTGTATCTTGGAATGGTGTTTTCGGTAACAGGATCTTTGTTCATTGAAAGGCTGAGAGGCCTGTATAAGCATTATCAAGAGCTCGCGATACCAATTATCCTATCGGGTGGAATTGGTATCGGTGTCATTTTCATCTCACTGGCAGATGGTTTTAACACGGACCTGTTCAGCTACCTGTTCGGAAGTGTAAGTGCTGTAAGCCGTACAGACTTATATTTGATTGCAGCTGTTGCAGTTTTTGTCCTGGCGATCATCGTTTTACTTTATAAAGAGTTGTTTTTGTTATCTTTTGATGAAGAGTTTGCAAAAGCTTCAGGAATATCCGCAAAGATGATTCATTTTATTTTCATGGTCATGGTCGCATTGGTAATTGCTGCTTCTATGAGGATTGTCGGAATTCTCCTGGTCTCGTCCTTGATGACTTTACCGGTAGCAGCAAGCATCAGGATCGCCCGCGGATTTAAGCAGACAATCGGCTTTTCTTTATTATTTGGTGAGCTTGCAGTCATTTCAGGGCTGGTTTCAGCCTATTACATGGATTTGGCGCCGGGTGGAACAATCGTACTTTCAGCAATTGTGATACTGCTGCTTGCAATTTTGTATAAGAAAATCACTTCCAACCAGGGGATAAAAAAAGACGGGGTGAAGGTATGAAACTTGAAGAAGCATTGATTCTTATGAAAGAAAAAGGGTTTAAACATACTGGCAAACGTGAGCAAATGCTGGAACTGTTTTCTTATTCCAACCGTTATTTGACGGCAAAGGAAGTCTTGGAAAGCATGAAGGATGACTACCCGGGCCTTAGTTTTGATACGATTTACCGAAACCTCTCGCTTTTTGTGGAGCTTGAAATTTTAGAGGAGACAGAATTGTCAGGGGAAAAGCACTTTAGATTTACTTGTTCCAGCGACCACCATCATCATCACTTTATCTGCATGGACTGTGGAAAGACGAAAGCAATCCATACATGCCCAATGGAGGTCCTGCAGGAAAGCCTGAACGGGTATGACATTTCAGGGCATAAATTTGAAATCTACGGAAAGTGTCCGGAATGCAATTAAAAGGAAAGCCGGCAGCTTAATCAGCTGCCGGCTTCTTGCGCTTTATGGTTTAAGCCAGTTATCGACCCATTGGCGGGCTTCCTGCCAGTCATTGACCCGTATGACGCCGTTAGGGATACTGTCCTGGTTATATGGAGTATTGAAAAGAATTACCGGAATATCCAGCTCTTCATGGATGGAAACTGCATTATCGTGCTTGTCTTCAAAAAAGATATCCACATTATATTTATCAGCTGTCGATACCTTGTCATGAGATCCGATAAGCTCGATATGGTGAAACAAAAGATCCTGGTAGTTGAACCATTCTTTAGTAATCTCTATCAGGTGAGCAGGGCGGGCACTGATAAAGTAAAGTTCATGTGAGTCTTTCCAGCGGTCAAGAACCGGTTTTGCACCTGCAGCCAGCGGAGACTCTTGATAAATGGTGCCTTCTGTTCTCTTGAACCATTCACCGAATACTTCAGGAGTTATATTCAATACTTCTGTAAGTTCATACTGTGTGATGTCATTCAATGTCAAATTTAAATTAAATTCCTTGTTGATATAAGGAAGGAGAGACGTTGGACATGTTACAGTGCCATCAATATCTATTCCGAATCTTTTCTTCATCAGTACATCTCCTTATTTTCTTAAAAAGTAAGAAAGTATAAAAGTTTTGTCATATAAATTAGGTTTGCGATTCTGCAGGCAGCTTCAGAGCACAAAGGACATACCCAACCGCTTTCCTTTAGTAAAAGTGTACCATATTTTCTTGTTAATAAAAGGGGAATTGACTTGTTTTGTTCAGTATTGACAATCATTAGCATAGGTAAAATCACAACTTTGACAAACACTATAAATGCTCCTGAACACGGAAAGTGAGGGATTGTATAATGGCAGAAGAGAGACGCAAAAATGACAGCGTTCACCAAGATCTTCAAAATATAGACATCTACAATGACTATATCAATGTTAATGACAATCCGGAAGTTGAAGTGGTTCAAAATAAATATAATGAAGAAACTGCGGCAGAACTTACAACTCCGCTGGCTCTGGGCAGCGACTATGAAAGGGATACTGCTGAAGAATCCACAGCATCCGGCAGGATCTTAGGCTATTCTGCTCTGGCTCTTTCCATATTGTCACTGTTCATCGTACCTGTGTTGTTTGGGGCTGCAGGGATCGTCCTTGGGTTTGTAGCAAGGCGCCGGGGAGCAGAAGGTGTTGGAGCATGGGCAATCGGAATCGGTGCTGTTTCCATCATTGTCGGCATCTTCGTCTTGCCGTTCTTCTAAAACAATTGTCAACGGAACTTGGGAGCATTCCGTATGACAAAGAAAAAGCTTGGCTGTGAGCCAAGCTTTTTCTTATACTTCCTGTTTCTCTTCTTCTTCTCTTTGTTTTCTGTAGTGTTCTTCAGCAAGAATATCAATTTCTTTTTTAAGTTCTTCAACCATTGTTTCTTCAGGGACTTTTCGGACAGTTTTACCATGTCGGAACAGAAGTCCTTCTCCACGGGCTCCGGCTATACCGATGTCGGCCTCGCGGGCTTCACCGGGACCGTTTACTGCACAACCCAATACAGCAACCTTGATTGGTGCTTTTATTTTGGAAATGTACTCTTCGACTTCGTTAGCGATGCTGATCAAATCGATTTCGATTCTTCCGCAAGTAGGACAGGAGATCAATGTGGCCGCATTGGAAGCAAGCCCAAAGGACTTCAGTAATTCTCTTGCTACTTTTACTTCTTCAACAGGATCGGCACTCAATGAGATTCGGAGGGTGTTTCCGATTCCTTTGCTCAGTAAAGCTCCTAGTCCGGCAGCGCTTTTCACTGTTCCTGCAAAAAGTGTTCCTGATTCAGTAATGCCAAGGTGCAATGGATAGTCGAATGTTTGCGCCGCTTTTGTATACGCTTCGATAGCGAGGTTAACATCCGATGCTTTCATTGAGACGATGATATCATGGAAATCCAGGTCTTCCAGAATCTTGATATGGTGAAGAGCACTTTCCACCATCCCGTCAGCAGTAGGATATCCGTATTTCTCGAGGATTTTTCTCTCAAGGCTTCCGGCATTTACACCGATACGGATTGGAATCCCTTTTTCTTTGGCAGCCTTTACAACTGCTTCCACTTTTTCTCTTCTTCCGATATTCCCTGGATTGATTCTTATTTTGTCAGCCCCGCCTTCAATAGCTTTCAAGGCAAGCTTGTAATCAAAATGAATATCGACAACTAAGGGGATATTGATCTGTTTTTTGATATCTGCAATCGCATTAGCTGCTCTTTCATCAGGACAAGCAACACGGACCACTTGGCAGCCTGCTTCTTCAAGGCGGTGTATTTCTTTAACTGTAGCTTCGACATCGTGCGTTTTGGTTGTTGTCATACTTTGTATTATGAGCTCGTCATTGCCGCCGATAGTTAAATTTCCGACTTTGACAGGACGAGTTTTAGAACGATGGATTATTTCACTCAAGGGTTATTCGCTCCTTTTGGAAAATTCATTTATAGTGAAACAAAAAAATAATTTAAGCGTACGAAAGTATTGTAACAATCTTTCCTTAGAGTTGACAAGAATTAGATAGCGGGCAGGGAGGAAATAGACACCTTTATGTCCCGGTATTGCTGCCGGTTTGCAGAAGAGCTAGTAATTCGGCAGTTTATATGACCTTCCAATTTGTATCTCGTGGGGAGACTGGCCTTCATTCAATATTTCAAAATCTGTAATTAACTGATCGATCGGAACGGGGAGAGGCCCATCCAGCTGTTGTTCCATTAGAGATAATATTGTATCCCCTGATTTCACTTTTACCGTGAAATATTCTGGGGAATTCGCTTGAACAGGCTCTTCGTTTTCATGCGAGGGTTGATTATGCACAGTTACAGTCACTTCTGCCACCTTTGGGAGAGACCCTGCTTTTAAATCATAATATATGCTATATGAAACAATCATAATCACCAAAAAAATGTATAGCTTTTTCAAATTACCGCCTCCAACTTCCAATCCCTATATGTGAGCCAGCTGCCGGCCTTTGAAGCATAAATCATCATAAGATATGATTCGGCACCATCATGCTGCTTTCCTACCTGCTACCTTCTTTTTCAAAAATTTTGCTTATTTATTGATCAGGAAATATGACACAGTTCCAAAGTAGCGAATTTAAACAAGTATTACACAGGATTTACATACCCTTAACATTTCTCTGTGAAAATGGAGAAGGATGAGAATTGTCGAATGATTTATGTCGATGAGCAGAAAAGTGTCGTAATGATTTGATTAATGGAGGGACTAAGGTTGAGCAACTGGAAGAATTTCTTAAAGAAGGTTTCTACTCAGAAGAACATTGGTCGGTTGAAAAGGAAAAGCAAAAATACAACAGAGAGAAATGAACAGCATGGTAAAGCATTTTTTTCAAAAGTCAGCCTGCAGACCCGGCTGTTATTTTTATTTATTTTCCTGCTTGTGATATCAATCAATGCGGTTGGAATCAGTTCGTACCTAAAAGCTAAGGGTACAACAATTAGTACCATAGAAAACAGGCTGATCCGAGAAGCGGAATTGATGGCTTATGTGGCTGAAAACTTAAAGTTCTTATATGTCAGTGATGAGGACTATTTTATGCAGCAATTAGAAATCAGTATCAGGGATCAGCAGAAACAGCTTAAAAAGGACGGAATGGAGTCTCATATCTACTTTTTTTCTGATAATGAAATCACCCCATTTAAGGTAAGCAAAAACTCAGATCTTGTGTTTACAGAGGCTGTTCTGAAAAGGATATCTGAGGAAACCAAAAAAGTTCTTCATGAAGAAGTGAACGGGGAAGAATTTACAATTTCAATTATGAAACTTAAGGAGATCAATGGTAAATATGTATTGGCCGTCCCTGCCAAATCATATCTAGGTCCTGTCAATCAAATGGCACAATTCACTGTCATAGTTATATTGGTCAGTTTGGCCATTACGACTGTACTTATCATTCTGTTTATTCGGAGTTTTACAAAACCTCTTGTACAGCTGCAAAACATAATGAGAGAAGTAAGGAATGGGAACTTGAGGCAAACAGCGGATATCGATACAAATTTACCCGAGATATACTCGCTTAAGAAAAGCTTTAATATGATGATCGAACAAATGAGAAATGTCTTGAATGAACTGGATGTGACGACCAATGAACTGAAGACGACTGGAAATGATCTCAGTCATTCTTCTGATGATGCGCTGAATTACAGCCGCCAGTTAATTGAAGCAATCAATATTGTCCGGCAAGGCGCTGAGCAAACTGCCAGCAGTTCCGAAAGCAGTGTAAACGGATTTCATGCCATGAAGGGGAAAATTCAATTGCTATTGGCAAATATGGATAAGGTACATAAAAGTTATGAAGATATGAATGAGTCTGCAAAGCGGGGAGAGAAGTATAATACGGACCTTATTAGCACCATCCACTCTTTTGAGAATGATTTTGACCATATGACCTATACCGTTCAGGAAGTAAGGAACCATTCTCTTTCAATCACGAATTTAGTCGGTTTGATAAAGGGTGTGGCTGAGCAGACAAAACTGCTGGCTCTTAATGCAGCGATCGAAGCAGCAAGAGCTGGAGAATCGGGGAAAGGGTTCGCAGTAGTGGCAGACGAAGTAAGAAAGCTGGCAGATCAGTCTGCTAAAGCCGCAGAAGATATTACTCGTTCTATAGCAGGTATGGAAGGTGTTACGATTAAAGCAACAAAAGAGTTTGACGGGATGCTTGCTAAGATAAAAGATAACCTGAAGATTGCTAATGAATCGAAGGATTCCTTTGATGAACTAATGGATGAAGTCGGGACAGTCAGCGGCAATCTTGATTGTATGCAAGTGGAGCTGAAAGAATTAAAGGAGGTGCTTCCTCAACTGGAGCAGGCGACAATAAGCTTTTCTTCAATATCACAGGAAACATTGGCAAGCAGTGAAGGAATGCTTGCTACAAGTGAAAATCAAATCACCCAAATGGAGACAACCCATGAAATTGGAATGCAGCTAAGAGCTCTTTCTGTTTCATTATCCGCGCTATCCAAAAGATTCAGTTTAAAATAGAAAATAGTTTACCTTAGTTGATGGGAATTTAAAGATGTTGTCTTTATTGTTAATAAGGCAGTTGGCTAAAAGGGCAAAACAGCAACAAGGTTTACGAAAAAAGGGAACTGGATTTATTCCAGTTCCCTCAGGCTGTCGAGAAAGTCTCGACAGCCTTTCCTTTTGTTTGAATACTTTAATAATTCACCGCGTTAATATGTTAAAATATAATTATAAAACAAAGGTGGGTGTTATCGTGTTTAATACTAGAAAAGACATGCAAAATGAAATCGAATTTATCTCAATTGAAGAGTTAGTCCCCCAAGATCACCTTCTAAGAAAAATCGATCAGTACATAGATTTCTCCTTTATCCTCGAAAAGGTTCGTCCTTACTATTGTGAAGACAACGGGCGTCCTTCATTAGATCCCCTCGTCTTATTTAAAATGATGTTTATAGGTTATTTATATGGAATTCGTTCCGAACGCCAACTTGAAAAAGAGATTCAAATGAATATAGCTTATCGTTGGTTTTTGGGTCTTCGACTCGGTGACTCCGTCCCTCATCACTCCACCATCAGTTGGAATCGTCATCATAGGTTTAAAGGAACGAATATTTTTCAAGAGATCTTTGATGAAATCGTTCTTCTGGCCATCAATCATAAAATGGTCGGCGGAAGAGTTCTATTTACTGATTCAACGCATCTGAAAGCGAATGCTAACAAACACAAATTCACCAAAAAAGTCGTAGAAGTCGAAACACGGGAATATGTGGAAGATTTAAACAAAGCTATTGAAGAAGACAGGAAGAATAACGGAAAAAAGAACTAAAGGACCGCGAGGAGGTGAAGGATACAAAAGAAATAAGAAAAAGTAACACAGACCCAGAGAGTGGATTTATGTCGCGTGACCAAAAACAAGAGATGTTTTGTTATTTAGATCACCGGACGACCGATATGAAATTCAATATTATTACCGATGCCTTTGTCACTCCTGGTAATGTCCATGATTCTGTACCTTACCTTCAGCGTCTTGACCGTCAGATTGAACGATTCAATTTAGAAGTAGAAGCTGTCGCATTAGATTCCGGGTATCTCACGAATCCGATTTGTAAGGGGTTGGCTGATCGTACAATATACGGAGTGATAGCTCATAGAAGATACCATCCTACAAAGGGGCTTTTTCCAAAATGGAAGTTTATTTATAACTCAGAAGAAAACCACTATATTTGTCCAAACGGCCAGACTTTGCCTTACCGCACGACAACCCGTGAGGGGTATAGAGAATACAAATCCGATCCTAAACAATGTGCACAGTGTCCTCTTTTACAAGAGTGTACACGTTCAAAAAACCACCAAAAGGTAGTGACACGCCATGTTTGGGAGGAACATAAAGAACAAGTAAGGTTGAACCGGTTGTCAAAGTCCGGAAAAATGCTTTATAAATTTAGAAAAGAAAAAGTTGAGCGAAGCTTTGCAGATTCAAAACAACTGCATGGGCTTCGCTATTGCCGGTTAAGGGGAATACAAAATGCAAGTGAGCAGGTGTTGCTTACCGCAGCTTGCCAGAACATGAAAAAGATTGCCACACACCTAGCCAAGAAGGGCTAGGTGTGTGGGAGGCTATTTTCAGTAAAATTTGGAGGGTAATTTCAACAATATATTTAACCACAAAAAAAGCTTGTAGAGAAAAACACTAGGTTTCTCTACAAGCTGAGGGAACTGGATTTATTCCAGTTCCCTTTTTCTTCCTCATTTAGCTTTTCTTTGCGGAATTTCTTTAACCGTTAAGTAAAGAATAAGACCAATAACAATCCAGTCTAAAAACAGACTTCCAGGAATGAAAGTGTTTAACATTTCCATGATAGTGAAAAAGACAGTTGAAAGAGTGATGCTGTAAGCGGTGATCCTCCATGATTGTCTATATGGAAGGTTCCGATTTATGGTATTGGCGAAAAGCAATCCGAGCAGAGCGAAAATACTGACTTTGATGAATGTCATTCCTGCAGAGAAAAGGTATAAGATCACTATGAACACTGAAAGGATAATTCCCTTAAGTGAATCAATGGATTCCAGGAAATCGGCGATATCTTCATTGTCTGCATTCAGGCCATCAAACATCGAATAAGCATAAGACTGAATCTGACCGGCTGTAACAACGGCAAGTTCATCTTCTAAGAGCGCGACTGCATTCCCTTCTTCAACAAGATCAGCCTTTTGGTATTCACCTGAACTGTCAAGAACAATCGTGAAGTTGTCTTTTTCAATCGTCACGGGTTCGGCAGTCTCGGAAGTCAGCACTCCATTCGATATCAAGAATGGCGGTAAATCATTGTTAACAGTTTCCATGCTTTCTTCGATCGCTTCATTGGAAAAAACGGTCAAGTTGTATGCAGCAGGCAAGATGGATACCAATACCAGAAGGAAAATATACAAGATCGTTTTTCCTATTCCCTGAAAACGGAAAGTCGCTATATCCTTGGGAGAATATAAACTTTTGTATAGCTGCTTGAAAATATTCATGAATTGAGACACTCCCTATATAATTGTACTTCCTCATTTTATGCTTCAACAGGAGGATACTTCAAGCTTTAAAACCGGAATGTCAGGTCTTCACTTTTTTTTATTAAGAATTCACTCACACAGTGAGGAAAAATATATAAAAAAACTCTTTACTTTATCTCAATTTTGCTTTAATAATTGAAATGGGTTTTTGTTGTTAAATGTCGAAATATTTATTTAGGGGTTGAAATCTTTGGAATTAAATTGGCAAGAGATGTTATTTCAATTTTTTGGCGGTCTTGGGATTTTCCTGTTTGGTATCAAGTACCTTGGAGATGGATTGCAGAAATCTGCTGGTGACCGTTTAAGGGATATTCTTGATAGATTCACGACCAATCCTTTTATGGGTGTACTGGCTGGTATAATTGTAACGATTCTTATTCAGTCTAGCAGTGGTACCACAGTCATTACAGTCGGGCTTGTCAGCGCCGGGTTCATGACCCTTCGCCAGGCGATTGGGGTTATTATGGGGGCAAACATCGGTACCACAGTTACAGCCTTCATCATCGGAATCGATCTTGGTGAGTATGCACTTCCGATCATTGCAGTAGGTGCAGTGATGTTATTCTTCTTCAAGCACAAGAAAGTCCAATATCTGGGACAGATTGTGTTTGGATTTGGTGGTCTGTTTTACGGACTGGAACTAATGAGTGGAGGAATGAAACCTCTTCGTTCCTTAGAAGCGTTTACTGATCTGACAATCAGTATGAGTTCAAACCCTATTCTGGGGGTAGTTATTGGTACATTATTCACGGTAATTGTACAAAGCTCTTCAGCGACAATCGGTATCCTTCAGGGACTTTATGCCGAAGGCCTTGTAGATATCAATGCTGCATTGCCGGTGCTTTTCGGTGATAATATTGGTACGACGATTACAGCTGTCCTGGCAGCAATCGGTGCATCTGTAGCCGCAAGAAGAGCAGCGGCAACGCATGTGTTATTTAACTTGATTGGAACAACGATCTTTCTGATTATATTACCGATTTATCACAGATTAGTTGAATTCTTGCAGGATGCCCTGAACCTTAATCCTGAAATGACGATTGCCTTTGCACATGGAACATTCAACTTAACGAATACGATCATCCAGTTCCCTTTCATTGGTTTACTGGCAGTAATCGTTACCAAGTTGATTCCTGGGGAGGACGCCCTGGTTGACTATAAAGCAAAACATCTTGATCCAATGTTCATTGAACAGTCACCTTCCATTGCACTTGGACAAGCAAAGGAAGAGGTTCTTCGCATGGGTGAATTTGCGGTGAAAGGCTTGGAGGAATCCAATAACTTCCTGAAAACAAAGCAAAGCAAACATTCGGATGTTGCTTATCAAATTGAAGATGCAATCAACAACCTTGATAAGAAAATCACGAATTATTTAGTGGATATATCTGCTGCTTCATTAACAGAAGCAGAATCTGAAAAACATTCGATCTTAATGGATACAGTAAGAGATATTGAACGTATAGGAGACCACTTTGAGAATATCCTTGAACTGGTTGAGTATCAGCAGGCCAATAAAGTAAAGATCACTTCGGATGCCATGGCTGATTTGGACGGTATGTTTGAACTGACAATTGAAACTGTCAAAAAGGCTGTTTCATCTTTAGACAATAATGATCATCAGCTTGCACGTGAAGTTGCTGAAAAAGAAGACATGATCGATAAAATGGAACGTAAACTGCGTAAGCAGCATATCCTCCGCCTTAACGAAGGGTTATGCTCAGGGCAGGCAGGTATTGTTTTCGTTGACATCATCAGCAACCTGGAGCGCATAGGAGACCATGCAGTGAATATTGCTGAAGCTGTCCTTGGAGAAAACGATTAATATGAGTGTATAATAGGACTGACCGGGGGAGTGACCTCTCTCGGCCAGTCTTTTTTTGTATGGGGAGGTAACATATTGGAGATTATCTATTGGGGAATAATTATCATTTTAATCGCAGCTGCATTTATCGGTTTGGTCTATCCTATCATACCAAGCGTACTTGTATTGCTCGGGGCTTTCCTTCTTTATGGCGTGTTATTCAGCTTTGACCCATTCAACTGGCTCTTCTGGACTATTCAGGGCCTTTTTGTTGTTTTATTATTCGGTGCAGATTATGCTTCAAACTTGATTGGGATCAAAAGGTATGGCGGCACGAAGGCGGGAATATGGGGAAGCACCATCGGACTGCTCGTAGGCCCGTTTGTCATTCCGGTTGCAGGAATTATTGCCGGTCCGTTCTTAGGTGCAGTTATTGGAGAGATGCTGGTAAACAAGACGGGCTTCAAACAGTCATTGAAAGTGGGAGCAGGGTCACTGATCGGCTTTATTTCAAGCATGGTCACAAAAGGAATCATCCAGATCATCATGGTCATTTACTTTTTCGTTCTGGCACTTTGATTTTGAACCAAGCTAAAAAAGAATAGAACTCTCTTTTTTGGGGATTATAATTATGTCATCAAACTTTTTGCTTTCTTCGAGCATTTTGTTTGATGAGAAGATTTTTATTTGGTAATCTAAAAATGAAAAGTCCGGAATCGTTGAACGATTCTAAATATTACATAGGGAGGAATTTTATCATGGCATTTGAATTACCGCAATTACCTTATGCTTACGATGCATTAGAACCACATATCGACAAGGAAACAATGAACATCCACCATACGAAGCATCACAACGCTTATGTAACTAAGTTGAACGACGCATTGCAAGGAAACGAAGAACTTCTTAGCAAATCTGTAGAAGAAGTTGTCGCTAACCTTGATGCTGTTCCTGAGGGAGCACGCACTGCAGTCCGCAATAACGGCGGCGGACATGCAAACCACTCATTATTCTGGACAGTTCTTTCTCCAAACGGAGGCGGAAACCCAGAAGGTGAGCTAGCTGACGCAATTTCAAGCAAATTCGGCAGCTTTGAAAAGTTCAAAGAAGAATTTGCAGCTGCAGGTGCCGGCCGCTTTGGTTCTGGATGGGCTTGGTTAGTAGTAAACAACGGAGAGCTTGAAGTGACAAGCACTCTTAACCAGGACTCTCCTCTAATGGATGGCAAGACACCTATCCTTGGGCTTGATGTTTGGGAGCATGCTTACTACCTGAACTATCAAAACCGCCGTCCTGACTACATCAACGCATTCTGGAATGTAGTTAACTGGGATGAAGTTTCTAAGCGTTACAGCGCAGCAAAATAATAACATTCTCAAAAGAAGGTTCCTTCGGGGCCTTCTTTTTTATGTCTTTTGCGGCGAAACATGCTGTTAAAGAAATAACTAGAGCTGAAATTTTCACTTGATGATGCGAAGGTTAGGTTAATATCAGCCTCCTTCTTTTTTTAATGGGTATAAGTTGCTCTCCTTTTTCAAAAAATAAGTGCAAGATAAAGGGGAGTAATAAAAATGACCAGGTTTAAAAGGATTTTGGGTGATATTGAGTTAAAGAAAGATATCGTATTTCTTTTGTTGATCGGCGGATTATATTCCATGAGTGTCGCTTTATCCAATACATTTGTGAACATTTATCTATGGAAACAATCCGGAGAGTTTTTAGACCTCGGGATTTATAATTTAACAGTAGTAATCTTCCAGCCGCTGACATTTATTCTGGCCGGCAGGTGGGCTAAAAAAATTGATCGGGTGATTGTACTTCGGACAGGAGTGATTTTTTTAGCTTTATTCTATCTTTCCGTCCTGTTTTTCGGTGAAAATGCCGGAGACAACCTGATAATACTCGGTGCTCTTCTTGGGATTGGATATGGTTTCTACTGGCTGGCTTTTAATGTTCTGACCTTTGAAATTACCGAGCCGGAAACAAGAGACTTTTTCAATGGCTTTTTAGGGACCCTTACATCCGCAGGTGGAATGGTCGGACCGATATTGGCGGGTTATATTATTTCAAGGTTTGCTTCTTTTAAAGGGTATACGATTGTATTTGGTTTATCCCTTGGCCTGTTTTCACTTGCGGTTGTTTTAAGTTTCTTTTTAAAGAGACGGCCTGCACACGGAAAGTATTGGTTTAGAAGAATATGGAAAGAAAGGAAGTTCAATGAAAACTGGCGCTTGATAACAGATGCTCACTTTTTTCAAGGCTTGAGAGAAGGAACGTTCATTTTCATGATCTCCGTATTTGTTTTCATCAGCACAGGCAGTGAATTTGCAATAGGGACCTTCGGATTGATTAATTCTGGAATTGCGTTCATCGGATACTTTCTGACCTCCAGATTGATCAAAAAAAAGCATCGCAAAAAGTCGATCCTTATCGGGGGATTAATCCTTTATAGTGCAATCTTTCTGATTGTATTTGACCTGACCTATCCGAAACTTCTTCTGTACGCGGGAATTATCGCAGTAGCGTATCCCCTGTTGCTGGTTCCTTATATTTCAATGACCTATGACGTTATCGGAAAAGGATGGAAAGCGGCTGAAATGAGGATTGAATATATTGTTGTCCGGGAAATATTCCTTAATCTGGGGCGAATCGTCTCAATCCTGTTATTTATATTTGCGATTACGTTTTTTAATGAAGAAAAAAGTATTCCAATATTGCTTCTGATCCTTGGGTCAGGCCATAGCATCATTTACCTGTTTATCCGGAAAGTGAACCTGTCCATGACGTAATAACAATTTAGCAGAGAAGGTAAAGCGGCTTCTCTGCTTGTTTATTGAGCAAAATTATATGGAAAATATTGATTTATTAACCATGAGTTGTTTTGGGTGGAAATGATACTTCACTTTCTATAATATAGAGTGTATAAGCATGTAATAAATTAGACGATTAATATAGAGGAAGGACTGGAAGAGGTTGAAAAATAATAAGAAAAAGAAAAAGACGCATGTGCCTGTACGGATGAATCTATTGTTCTTTGCGGTCTTTTTATTATTTTCTTTACTGATTTTGCGGCTGGGTGTCGTACAAATTGTCTCTGGGGAAGAGTACAAACGCGAAGTCGAAAGAACAGAAGACGTGCTCGTAAATAACAGTGTGCCGAGAGGGAAGATTTACGACCGGGTAGGGAATGTCATCGTCGATAACACTCCGATGAATGCAATCACCTACACAAGAGCACAGTCCACCAAGTCGGAGGACATATTGAAGGCTGCACGTGATTTAGCTCAATTGATTGACGTAAATCCAGATGCTGTAACGGAGCGTGATAAGCAAGATTTTTGGATTTTAAACAATCCAGATAAAGCGGATGACAAGGTATCGAAGGAAGAGGAAGCTGAGCTAAGAAAGAATGAGGAGTTATCTTCCGATGAAATTAACTCAAAGATTTATCGAATGACCCTTGACCGAATCACGGAAGAGGAACTCGGCTCTTTCTCTGAACAGGACTTGGAAGACCTTGCAATTTTCCGTGAAATGAACAGTGGTTATGCTCTCTCGCCGCAGATTGTTAAAAATAAAGGTGTCACGCAAGAAGAGTTTGCCAGGGTCAGCGAGCACTTATCTGAACTTCCAGGAGTGAATACTACAACCGATTGGGAAAGAACATATGTATACGATAAGACTTTGCGTTCGATCCTTGGAAATGTTTCCTCCTCACGGGAAGGGCTTCCCAGCGAGTTAGTAGATTACTATTTAGCCAGGGATTACAGCCGAAATGACCGTGTTGGCAAAACGTACTTAGAACTTCAGTATGAAGATGTATTGAAAGGGCAAAAAGAAAAAATTAAAAACATTACCAAAGATGGAAGCGTTATTGAATCAGTTCTGATGCAGGAAGGGCAGCGGGGAAAAGATGTCGTCCTTACCATCGATATGGAACTGCAGCAGGAAGTTGAAAAGATTGTGACGGAAGAATTACTGAAAAATGTAAATCAATCACGATCTCCCTATTTAGATCGGGCATTTGTTGTCATGATGGATCCAAATAACGGAGAAATCTTAGCAATGGTAGGAAAAAGATACGGGAGAGATCCTGCTACAGGAGAATATAAGGTTTTAGATTATGCATTGGGAACATATACTTCTTCTTATGAAGTTGGATCAGTGGTCAAAGGGGCCACTGTAATGACAGGGTACATGACAGGGTATTTGTCCCCTGGTGATAACCTTTATGACGAGCCAATCAAAATAGCTGGAACAGAAAAAAAAGCATCATGGTTTAACAAGAATGGCGGTGGGAATCAATGGATGAATGATAGATTTGCTCTAGAGATTTCATCTAACTCATACATGTTCAAAATTGCCATGAAAATTGCTGGAAATCCTAACTATGTCTATGATGCTCCGATTAGCGGTTCTGAAGAAGACCTAAACAACCTTAGGTACCATTTTAATCAATTCGGTTTAGGGGTCAAAACTGGGATAGACTTACCGGGTGAAATAGATGGTTATAAAGGGGAGTTTGTTACTCCGGGTAACCTGCTTGATTTCGCAATAGGCCAGTTTGATACCTTTACTCCTATGCAGCTTGCTCAATATGTTTCTACTGTAGCAAACGATGGATACAGAGTGGCACCTCATCTGCTTAAAGAAGTTCGTGAGCCAAGTAAAGAAAGTTCAAGTATGGGACCTATTGAAACGGTATTTGAACCAAAAGTATTAAACAAAGTTAATGTAACTCAATCACAAATTGAAAATATCCAGCAAGGCTTCTATCAGGTATATCATCATTCAAAAGGTACAGCCGTTGATTATTTTAATAATGCTCCATACGTGGCTGCAGGTAAATCAGGAACAGCAGAGGCTTGCTTCCCTGATCCGGAAACTAACAGATGCATACCAGGTACAAATAATACAACATTAATTGGATATGCTCCTTACGACCAACCTGAGATTGCCTATTCTACAGTTGTTCCATGGTCTCATAATAGTGTACAAGATCCGTACATCAATAAAGAAATCTCAAGAAAAATCATGGACGTATATTTCGAACTAAAGAAAAAACGAGAAAAAGAAGGCATGAACTCCAATGACGTGGAGAAGAAGGTAGAAAACGTAGAAGATGCAGAAGAGCTGCAGGAAGAAACAAGACAAGAGAATGTCTCTGGAGACAATGAAGAAGATAATGGAACAGAAGAATAGAAAACCTCTAATGAAACCTTTCCCTGTGAAAGGTTTCTTTTTTTTGAATAAATACATTATGAAGGAAGAATGTATTTATATTTCGAGAAATGTTGACTGATTTTATAGAAAATAAACGTGAAAAAAGTCGAATTTACAAAACCTTTACAATTGATTAAAACCGGATTAACACTCATCTATTATTCTATTACTCGTAGGACAAATAACAAAATTTCTTAGGGGGAATTTAGAAATGAAGAACTTCAAAGGATTGCTACTGCTAGTAGTAATGGCAGCACTTGTAATGTTTACTGCTGCGTGTGGATCTAACAACGGTAACAATGCAGCCAATAATGGCGGGAACGCTGAAGGTGGAGATTCTGCCTCACTTGAAGGAAGCGTAGTAATCGATGGTTCCGGTACAGTTTATCCGTTCATGGCTCAAATGGCTGAAAACTATATGACTGAAAATGAAGAAGTATCAGTGGAAGTAAGCCGTGCAGGAACATCTGCAGGATTCAAGAAGTTCTTAGTCGAAGAAGGCGGCACAGACTTCAACGATGCCTCTCGTGAAATCAAAGATGAAGAGCAAGCCCAAGCAGATGAATTGGGAATCGATGTAATGGAATTCCAAGTTGCACTTGATGGTTTGACTTTCGTTATCAATCCTGAAAATGACTGGGCTACTGAAATGACTCAAGAAGAAGTTGTAAACATCTTCCTTGCTGAAGGTGGAGTAACAAAATGGTCCGATATCAACCCTGAATGGCCGGATGAAGAAATCAAGCCAATGGGTCCAAATGAAAACCACGGTACGAACGAGTTTATGTTTGAATCAATCATGGAAGAAGAAGATTTTGTTGATAGTGTAAACCTTCAGCAGGAATACTCTACTTTAGTTGACCTTGTATCTAAAGATAAGAACGCGATCGCATTCTTTGGTTATGGGTACTATGAAAATAACAAAGACAAGCTTGGCGCAGTTGCTGTTGACTTCGGGAATGGCCCGGTTGAACCAAGCCTTGAAACAATCGGGTTAGGGGATGCAGCTTATGCACCATTCACACGTCCAGTATTCACTTATTTGAATGCGAACATGGCGCAAGAAAAGCCACAGGTTCTTGATTATGCAAAATATATCATGAACAATGCTCAGGATGTTGCTGCAGAAACTGGTTTTGCTCCACTTTCTGATGAAACAATTGAGGAGAATTTAGCGAAATTAGAAGAAATTCAATAACAGTTGAGTAATTACAATAATACTCAGAAGATGAGAAGATAGGCCTTCTCATCTTCTTATGTGGTTATTTTCCCCTTTGAGTAAGGGATGAAGGATGAAAGGGGTTTTCATAATGAAGAATTCAGACGGGAATGGCAAGTTGAATGTTCGCGAAATGATTGAAGAGAAAAAAAGCACCGTGAACATCAATTCAGTCATGGAAAAGTTCATTCCTAAATTTTTATTTGCTATTGCAGCAATTTCAATTTTTACGACTATCGGAATTGTTATTACATTATTAACAGAAACAGTTAATTTCTTTAGGGCTGTTCCATTTTTAGATTTCTTCACTGGAACGGAACTGAACCCGATCGGAAGAGAACCGCAGTTTGGGGTACTGCCGTTACTCACGGGTACAATCATCTCTTCAATCATTGCGATGTTTGTGGCGATACCGGTTGGCGTAATGTCCGCTGTATACTTGAGTGAGTATGCATCGGAAAGGGTTAGAAAGACATTGAAACCAATACTTGAAATCCTTGCCGGAATACCGACAATTGTATATGGATTTTTTGCCTTTACATTCGTGACTCCTCTATTAAGATCATTTATTCCTGCACTAGAGCCCACTAATATCCTCAGTCCAGGAATCGTAATGGGAATCATGATCATCCCAATGGTGGCCTCACTTTCTGAGGATGCCATGAGTTCTGTACCAAACTCGATGAGAGAAGGGGCACTTGCACTTGGTGCGACAAAACTCGAGGTAACTTGGAAAGTAGTTATTCCTGCTGCTATTTCTGGAATTATTTCTTCCTTTGTTCTGGGTATTTCCCGCGCGATTGGGGAAACGATGATTGTTACGATTGCTTCAGGAAGCAATAAAAACTTCACGTTTGATATTACCCAATCCATGCAGACTATGACCGCGTATATTGTTGAAGTAACCGGTGGTGAGGCTGCAGCTGGAACAACGATATACTACAGCTTGTACGCTGTAGCCATGACACTGTTTGTTTTCACATTAATTATGAATTTGATTGCACAATATATTTCTCGAAGATTTAGGGAGGAATATTAATTATGAAATATGTAGACGCAGCACAAGTACAAAAGCAAATGGGTATGCGCTTGTTTAAGAATAAGCTTGCCAAGACAATATTTTTACTTTCTATACTATTTGGATTAGTCGTACTGGTTACACTGATTTATCGGGTGGTAAATGACAGTATGGGCTGGATTGATATGAATTTCCTTACAGGAAAACTTTCTGTTAATCCTGAAAAAGCAGGTATCATGGGGGCTATACTTGGTACCGTTTGGCTAATGTTAGTTGTGGCCCCGGTGACAATGTTCCTTGGTGTTGGGACTGCCATTTATCTCGAAGAATACGCCAAAGAAGGCAAGCTCAAGAGCATTATCCAGACCAATATAAGCAACCTTGCAGGTGTACCGTCGGTTGTTTTCGGTATTCTGGGATTGACTGTATTTGTAAGGATGGCGGATCTGGGGAACATTGTCCTAGCCGGCGGATTGACAATGTCTCTTCTTGTTCTTCCGATCGTAGTGGTAGCCAGCCAGGAAGCATTAAGAGCTGTTCCTCAATTTTTAAGGGAAGCTTCTTATGGGATGGGTGCTACAAAATGGCAGACCGTGAAGAATATCGTTTTGCCTACAGCCATTCCCGGTATTTTAACCGGTGTCATCCTGGCGTTATCACGTGCTATAGGTGAGACAGCACCTCTTGTCGTTATCGGGATTCCAGCGTTATTGATTCCTCTGCCAGAAGGTGTTTTTGACAAATTCACCGTAATGCCGATGCAAATTTACTATTGGACGGTTGACTCTGCTTTGACAGACGAGTATGCATTTTTAGCAGCGGCTACGATTGTCGTATTATTGGTTGTACTGTTCGCAATGAACTCAATCGCAATCATCATCAGAAACAAATTTCAAAAGAGATTCTAATTTTTGGAGGTTATTTCAATGGCAGTACTTTCTGGGAACGATAAAAGAACGGCAAACACAGTAACTGAAGGCAAGGGGAAAAATCAAAATAAAAGCATAGTCTATGAAACAAAGGACTTGAACCTATGGTACGGCGAAGACAAAGCGTTGAAAAACATAAATCTTGCCATCAATGAAAATGAAGTGACGGCCATTATCGGGCCATCCGGGTGTGGTAAGTCCACATTTATTAAAACACTTAACAGGATGGTTGAATTGATTCCTGTTGTCCGTATTTCCGGTGAGATCAATTACCGTAACCAAAGCATTCTTGATAAATCTTTTACAGTGGAAGATCTAAGAACAAGAGTGGGAATGGTTTTCCAAAAGCCAAATCCTTTCCCAAAATCAATATATGATAATGTCGCTTACGGTCCAAGGATCCATGGAATCCGCAATAAAAAAGTGTTGGATGAAATTGTTGAAAAAAGTCTTCGCGGAGCGGCTATCTGGGATGAGGTTAAAGACCGTTTAAAAGAAAATGCTTATGGTCTTTCCGGCGGTCAGCAGCAGCGCCTCTGTATTGCCCGCTGTCTGGCGATCGAGCCTGATGTCATCCTTATGGATGAGCCTACTTCAGCTCTTGACCCAATCTCTACACTAAAAGTAGAAGAACTCGTGCAAGATCTGAAAAAGGATTACAGCATCATTATTGTCACACACAATATGCAGCAGGCAGCGCGTATTTCAGATAAAACAGCATTCTTTTTAAATGGAGAAGTGATCGAGTTCGATGAAACGAATACTATCTTCTCGACTCCTAGTGATAAAAGAACAGAGGATTATATTTCTGGACGTTTTGGATGATAAATATTCATTGATTTACAACGAAAGATATGGCTTCACCGATAAGTTTCGAGGAGGATTTTCATGGGGACTAGAGGACAATTTGATGAGAGTTTAAAGGACCTTCAATCAAAACTGATGGAGCTTGGCAGGCTTGCCAACACAGCTCTTGATGCAAGTGTTAAAGCATTGGAAGAGCAGGATATCGAAAAAGCACTGGAAATCATTGAAGATGATACGCATGCTGACCTGCTTGAAGAAGAAATCAATGATATTGCAATTTTGCTGATAGCAAAACAGCAGCCCGTTGCAACTGATTTAAGAAGGATCATTGTGACGATCAAAGTGGCATCCGATATCGAAAGGATAGCTGATTTTGCCGTTAATATTGCTAAATCCACCATAAGAATCGGCAAAGAGCCGCTGATTAAACCGATCAATAACATTAAGAAGATGTATACATTGACTTCGAACATGATAAATCTAACCTTGGAATCATTCGTAGAAGAAGATGTCGTGAAGGCGAAGAAAATTGCCGATCTGGATGATGAGATTGATGATCTGTATGGTGAGACAATCAAAGAACTGCTTAGCTTAAATAAAAAGCAGCCGGAATTCACAGCACAGATAACACAACTCTCCTTTATTTGCCGGTATCTTGAACGTTCTGCAGACCATGCGACAAATGTAGCTGAAGGTGTATTTTATCTGGTTAAGGGAAGACGTTTTGATTTAAATGCATAGAATAGAAAAAGGCAGCCGTAAATGGCTGCCTTTCAGTTTGTCAGTAAATCTGATATTTGCTCAAGTGTCATATCCGAATTAAACTGATATTCACCAATTTGAATTTTGTCAGCCAAGCCGCTATTGACCAGGTAACTGTTCAAATCGCTGGCATTTCGGATAACGCCGCTGCTTTCCAGCTTATCAGCAATTTCTATCGGAGTCATGCCGGGTGAAACGGTAATTGTCACTTCACTCACTGCAGTATCGCTGTCGCCGGTTTCTGTTTCCTCTTTTGCCGTACTATTATTTTTAGACAGTGTCTCTACCTGATCCTGCAACTTCGAAACTTCTTCATTTCGCTGCTTTGCTTCTTCCTCTGTGAGGATGACATAGCCCTGCTCTTTCAATTGAGCTTCAGGATCAGCCTTAGATTCATCATAGTAAGAAAAAACGATCAATATGATGGCAGAGAGAAAAAGTCCTGCTGCAAAAGCTCTTGTACTTTGCTTGTTCATGGAATCTCCTTTCACATATCCCTGCTTCGAATAATTTCCTTTACATCATTTATCGGCAATGCCGATTGTTTTGCGATTTGGTCCAATTCCATTCCTTGGCCGTAAAGCGCCAACACTTGATTTTTGACTATTTCATGAACCTTCGTTTTCGGTCGTTTAGAAGCGGTCGACTGAAACACAGGACCTTCATCCATTAAAAGCTCTTCTTCGAGTACCTTCAGTCTCTTCTTTAATGTGTAATTTTCCTGAAGAAAATTCATGGACAGCTCTTCAACATCTTTCTCCAGTGTTTTATATCGATCTCTTTGAAAAAAAGAAATAATAAACAGCAATGCAGAAAGTGAGAGCAGACTAATAATAACGATTGTCATAAGTTCACCTCGTATGAGTTTGCTACCTATTATTTATAGCATAGATTCCTGCAATTCTCTATATATTTGGGGACTTATCATTATAGATGACTGCTACCTGGTTGCGTAATTAACTTCTAGAGCTGAAATAAGTTAGCACTTTTTCCTTATAAACAACAGCATTACTCTTTAAACATAGAAAAAGTAATTAAACTCTCAGGCACAGTATTCGAATAAATTAGAGGAGCCCCCCTTAATATTATAGAAGAAACTTGTCGTTTTCCGTTGTTGAATTGGGCTGAATACCAATAAATCAACAGAAAACGAATTTTTTTTGCACTTCTTTTCTTGTCTTTATGCATGCCAGCAAATTGCGACAAAATGCGTTTATTGTAGGTTTTTGCCCATGGTGATACGATTAAGTAGACGAATAAATATTGTATTCTTTGCATATACCCATAAATTTCTCTCAGAGGTGAAAATGATGCTTGATAAAATTATTGAATACCGTGAACAAGGGTTATCATTTAGAAAAATAGCGAAACAAATGAATACGACAGTAGGAAAAGTACAGTATCAATGGGTTAAGTATCAAAAGTCATTGGAAGAAACAAAAGCTGCTATTGCAGCTGCCTCGGAGGAAAAGGTAAAGCCGCTGAAGCGATCAGGCAGATACAAGGGAAGGCTTATCGCAAAGAAACGTAAACCTGCTGCTTTGAAAACGGATTTAACAGTAATGTTTTCTGAAGGTGCCAGGGTGATGTGTTATTGGAATATTCCGGGATCCATTATTAAACAAGTGGGGGAGTTCCATGGTTTATCAGAAAATCAGTATCAGTACTCATTAAGGGTTTTTGATATCACATCAATTGCTTTTAACGGCCACAACCATCACAGCTATACAGACATCATCGTTCCTCCTCAAGCCGCACACTGGTTCATCAGCAGCCTTAAACCAAACCGCTCATACTGTGTTGAATATGGAATAGTAGACGTGAGAGGAAGGTTCACTGGAATTACTCGATCGAATGTTTTTCATACTCCGCGCACCAGTCATAATCAGGAAGTTCATCAAATGGATGAACTGCAGGAATATGCAGCCGGCAAAACGAAAACTCCCCATTGGGTTGAGCATGTCAGTACATACTCATATTATTTGAAAAACTAGGAGGAAGTCATGGAAAATAAATCGTTAATATTAGTGTCTAATTCCGTTTCCCGTTTCCCCTCAGATATGAAAAAAAGTCCCGGCCTTTTATATCAAATGTTAACTGAGTACTTGTTTATCATAAAAAAAACAATGATGGAAAAAGCATTTCCACGAGCTGCTTATGTCGTTCAGCCGGTGATAATTGACTGGCTTTCAACAGATGAATCCAAACAGCTGATCGAACAGTATTTTTTGGACTCATTACAAGAAGAGCGAAAAGCGGAGAATAATAGAGTAGAAGAGTTATACACTGCCTGGGTCAGTATTGAACGTGATATTCCCGCTATGTTTAACAAACTGCAAGAACAAGGCAGGATTCGTATTATCCCTGCAGCAGCCGTCAATTTTCCCCTTACACACCTTTTGACTGATTGGGGCATTCAATTTTTAATCGACCAGAGTATCCGCCTATACCAACAGCATTTCAGCCAACCAGCCAAAGGTTTTTGGATCCCGGGCTGTGCTTATACACCAGGAATTGATCTTTACCTGATTAAATCTGGAATAGAATATACTTTTATTTCTCCAGCAACCTTTTCGTACAGTGAAAAAGAAATGGATACAGAAGTACTTAAAACCCCAAGGGGACTCCGTCTGATCCCGGTTGGAAAAGACCTGAGCCATAATTATATTCACATAATTGACAGTGATTCAGAGATGGTTGATATACTGCAGCAGGGTGGTTTTAATGATTATAATGAACAGAAATTGCTGAATAGCACTGCTGCACTAACCAGGGCAGGGTTTGGTTACTTGGGAATGGAAGAAGGGCAGAGAATCCTTCCAGATGAAGTATTGATTCACATGCGGGAAATGCATGGAATGGAGAAAAGTCTGCAAGAAATCAATGAGGATGGGATGGAGAGTCCTCGGATATTCAGCCAAATGGCAAGAGAATGGCTGTCAAGCCTTCGATATTTGGCTGTTGAGCAGGAGTTGGATGCCGCCAGTTTACAGGCATTCAGACAGCTTCATGACCATTTAACTAATGAAATCGAAGATAGCCATTTTTTAGAATACAGGGAAAGCCTTGAGTATCTTCCATTGGAGCTGGCCAAATTTTCAGTTGGCAATTCCCTAAGAGCGGATAAACAGCAAACTGTATTGCTGTTGTCTTGGGAATATCCTCCCAATATTGTCGGGGGATTATCGAGACATGTCCATGATCTTTCTGTATCGCTCGTAAAAAAAGGCTGTAAAGTAATCGTTCTTACAGCAGCAACCAATGGGGTCCCCGATTATGAAATAAATGAGGGTGTCCATGTTTACCGCACCGGACCCCTCCATCCGATGGAAGAGGATTTCCTGCAATGGGTCTTTCAGTTGAATCTTTCGTTTATTGAAAA
The DNA here is from genome assembly GCF_053903065.1 of Bacillus sp. AK031. Lineage (NCBI taxonomy): Bacteria > Bacillati > Bacillota > Bacilli > Caryophanales > Bacillaceae > Bacillus > Bacillus sp. AK031. The sequence goes on from NZ_CP096424.1 coordinate 1,314,946, forward strand.
AGCCGGTGAGATTTTTGAAAAAGAAGCTATTCATCTCGTCCATGCACATGATTGGATTGTTGGTAAATCTGCTGTGCTGATTAAAAATCATTATCATATCCCCTTATTGACAACCATCCATGCAACCGAGAATGGAAGGAACCAAGGGATATTTACAGACCTCCATAAACGGATTCACGAGGAAGAGAAAATTCTTGTCAATGCTTCCAATCAGCTCATCATCTGCAGCGAGCATATGAAGGATGAGCTTTCTCAATTGGATCCACCGGCACACCTGCCCGTAACAGTCATCCCAAATGGGGTGAACTTGAAGAATGTATTATCTGATGAAAGTGGCCAGGTCAACAGTACATTCGATGATGTGAGATATTATTTTTCGATAGGAAGAATCGTACATGAAAAAGGATTTGACACGATTATTGAAACCGCAGAGCGAATAAGTGAAGATCAAAGCATCCATTTTGTGATTGCGGGAAAAGGTCCGCTTCTCGAACAGTATCGGAACAAAGTAACAGAAAAAGGGCTCGAGCAATACGTCCATTTTCTCGGATATGTAAGCGATGAAGAAAGAAACGCCTACTTGTTTAAGAGCGAGGCCGTCATTTTTCCGAGTATATATGAACCGTTTGGAATAGTAGCACTTGAAGCAATGGCTGCAAAAAAAGCGGTCATCGCTTCCAGAACAGGCGGCTTGACAAATATAGTAGAACATGGGCACGCCGGTTTGTTGTTTGAACCAGGAGATTCCGGAAGCCTGGCAAACGCCATCCTTTCCATAGAAGAGTCAAACGAAATGAAGGTGCAAATGGGTGAAAATGGTTTTAAAATGGCAGAAATCATGTTCAGTTGGGAGCGAATCTCACAGCAGACAATCGGTATCTATGAAGAAATGATCATCCAACATAAAGTTGAAGGGGCATTATCATGAAAGGAGTCATTCTTGCAGGCGGACAAGGGACGCGATTAAAGCCCTATACACTCTCTGTGCCAAAGCCGATGGTAACCATCATGAATAAACCCATTTTGGAATATAATGTCGCTTTATTGAGGGCAAATGGAATTTCTTCCATCATGATAACGACTTGTTATAAGGCTGAGAAAATATCAGAGTACTTTGGAGATGGTAGTGAATTTGGAGTAAGCATCACTTATTTACATGAAGATTTACCTCTCGGAACAGCAGGGGGTGTCTTTGAGTCCAGCCGCTTCCTCGATGAACCGTTCGTAGTGATCAGTGGAGATGCTTTTACAAGCCTTTCCCTGCAGGATGCAATCTTGTTTCATCAGCAGAAAGGAGCTTCACTTACCATTGTCGGTAAAGAAATGGAGAACCCGAGAGGCTATGGAATCTGCAGGACTGGTCCCGACGGCAAACTGATTGAGTTTATAGAGAAACCTGCTGCAGGGCTCATTGACAGCAATCTTGTAAATACCGGCATCTATATCATTGAGCCGGAGTTGCTTAGAACCTATCAATTCCAGGGATATACAGATTTCAGCCGTGATGTTTTTCCGGCGATGCTGGAGGCTAAGGAAGACATATTCGTATATAGAACTGATGATTACTGGAGAGATATCGGCAATCCGGAACAATACAAACTGGCAAGAGAAGAATATTTAAATGGCCGCATGAAAGAAAAGGAAGAAAAAGTAAGTGCGGGGATACTGGATGAATTCATGTCCGTAAAAGATGGTCTTGAAAACACACTCAAATATCTGACAAGAATGATCGTTTCGTGCCCGGATAATCAAAAACAGCAAATCATCAACAAGCTGGTTGAAGAGCAAAGAGAAACCCCGGTCCTTAATTTAGACGGAATCCTGATTTCCCACAGTGTTGGAGGGTGGACCAGAATCATTGACCAGCCCAGCAATGGATTTATCATTTATTCAAAAGCAGAGCGCAGAAATCTTGCCAAGGAATTTGCCGGATATTATTTCAATAAAATAAAACAATGGCAAAAGGTGTAGATATGAAGATGAAAACAAATTTATCACATGCTGAAGTGTATAACAGCCACGGGGACAGTTTTAATTGTGAGATATTCGCCTGGACAGACGAGAACAATAGAATAGAATCAAAACAGCTTTCTCGATTCTCTAATTGGAAAGACTTCAACTATGTCATTCAGGAAGAATCTCATGTTGAAGGAGCGGTAACCAGCTTTACTGTCGAAAACAAGAAAAGAACCCATCGCCGGCTGAAACTCTTTTTCCTGCTGGACTGGAGAACGGCAGGTGATGAGCGGCTCAGTTTTGTATCGCCCGATAACCATCTTGTCTACCATCATTCTTCAACAAAGGTATCGATGATTGATTACCATGTGAGCAGCGGGATGATCAGAAGATCATTATATCCATTAACTGAAAAAGGAATCTTTCATTGGAAGGAAACACTGAAAACAGGTTCCCTCCTTTACCAGCCGCTTTTGAAAGGACCTGCTCTGACAGTGGTTTCATTCGACTTATTATTCAGGCCATTAGAGAAGATTCAAGGAAATATTTTCGAAATAGAAGCAGAATCTAAAGATGATATGAAAAATTTCCACAAACACTTTAAAAACAGACTAGCATTTCATCTGAAAAAGTGATATTATAGAAAAGTCGTATGAACAGATGAAGATAGCGAAGTTTGGAGGGAAATAAACAATGCGTGTAAACATTACTTTAGCTTGCACTGATTGCGGTGAGCGTAACTATATTTCTACAAAGAACAAACGTAATAACCCAGACCGTTTAGAGCTAAAAAAATATTGCCCAAGAGAAAAGCGCACTACAGTGCATCGTGAAACAAAGTAAGCAGCCGGGATTTTTCCTGCTGCTTTTTTTGTGCGTGAATATAGAAGAAAAAGGGGAGTTACATACGTGGACAAACAAACCTTGCGCAGCAAACAAAAGGCATTGCTTTCCTCACTGGACCGCAATGTGTACGAACATAAATCCTACATGATTGCCAACAAGCTATTCAATATGGAAGAGTGGAAAAACAGCAGCGCCATAGCCGTTACAGTTTCCAACAGCCCTGAAGTGGACACTTGGAATATTATCAAGCGAGGCTGGGAAGAAGGAAAAAGAGTGGCAGTTCCAAAGTGTGTACCAAAAGAAAAAAGGCTGGAGTTCTATTACTTAAAGTCTTTCGATGAATTGGAAATGGTATATTTCGGTTTATTTGAGCCGGATCCTTCTAAAACAACACCTGCCAAAAAGGAAGAGATCAGTTTAGTGATCGTACCTGGGCTGGCTTTCATGAGAACTGGGCATAGGCTTGGGTTCGGCGGTGGATACTATGATCGCTTTCTGGAAAATTTTCAAGGGTCTACAGTCGCTCTGGCTTTCGGTGAACAGATTGTAGAAGAGGTGCCAATAGAATCGTTTGATTTGCCTGTGGAAAAAATCATAAGTGAGGGAGAGATCATTCATTGTGAATGAACAGTTTCTTATGTTTCTCTTTATTCTTGTGATAAGTGTTTCAGGCTGGAAAACAAGCAATCTAAGTGCAAGTGGAGCATTGGCTGCCGTCCTGGTAGGCACAGCGGTTGCTTATGCCTTGAGCTGGCAGGGATTGATCGTCCTTGGAGTATTCTTTGCTTCTTCAAGCTTTTGGTCCAAGTACAGAAAAAGCGAGAAAAATGTTATTGAAAACAAACTGGCGAAAACATCCATAAGGGATTGGCAGCAGGTTCTCGCTAATGGAGGAGGTTCAATGGTTTTTTCCCTTTTCTTTCTCTGGACGGGAGATCCTATTTATATCATTGCTGCAGTATCTGCATTGGCGGCTGCTAACGCAGATACATGGGCTTCAGAAATTGGGCCATTAAGCAGTGGCAAACCTGTGTCAGTAAGAACATTTAAGAAAACATCTAAAGGGACGTCGGGGGCTGTATCAGCACTTGGGACATTAGCAAGTCTTGGGGGTGCTCTAATCGTAGCACTAGCGGCTTGGGCACTGTTCAATGAAATTTCCGCCACTTGGATGATCTTGGTTGCTGCTGCAGGTTTTTTGGGCAGTTTGATTGACACTTTGCTGGGAGCATACTTACAGATTGAGTATGAATGCAAGCGTTGTGGTCAAATTACGGAAGCGCCAATCCACTGTGATGAAAAGGCAGATAAAATCAAGGGCATTCACATGGTTAATAATGAGTTCGTGAATTTTTCTGCAAGCTTCCTTGCAGGTATCGCAATAATAGTAGTAGAAAAGATTTAGTCAAAAAGGAAAAGGAAGTTCATAGATCACCCTGCATTTTAAAAATTGCCATTAGAGAAGGATAAAATGATGTGTAGGTACACAACATAAAACCAGGAGGCTGATCAATATGAACGGGATCATAAAATGGATTATCATCGCAACGTTTGCTTCTGTATTCTATCAAAACCGCTATAAACTTCTGAACGTTATTCTTGGCAACTTTACTATCAGAAGAATGGTAGTCAGGGCAACCATGAGTCTTCCATGGCTGCGATCAAAATTCATTAGCACTGCGTTTCGTTAGTACACAGCAGCATACTTGGTTAAGATGTTCATCAACAATAGCGCAATACTGCTTTCAGTCTAAGCCCTGACAAGCTGTACCGCCTATTTTGAAGGGCATCTTTTTTTATTTTGTGTGTGAGATTTTGATTTCCAGAAAAGTAAAGAGGGTTGAACAGTATGGAACATGACCATATGCCTTTACTTTTTGTTGGGATGGTGATTAAGTAGAAGAAAGTCAATTGTTGTGATATTGAAAGAAATGGTTTACATAGCTGTTCATTATGGACTTGCAAACATTGCGACGGGGCTCGATTTGCTAGGAAATGAAAAGTCGCACCCCGAAAGAAGCGTGTACGGGGTTCGAGTTGCTAGGAAATGAAAAGTCACACCCCGTTAAAGGTAACCCGGCAATTCTTTATAATGCTGATTTCTACAAGATCTTTATAAGAATGTTAATTCCGATAGTAACTTATCAAGTATTTTATAAACAACCAATCTTTTATAAAAAGGCAGAGGAGAACCTTGAATACTGATCTTAATTATTTATTTTGGAAAACCGCCCAATATTTAATAGTAGAAAAAGGATATCGAATTATTAATATGTCTCAAGACCAGCATCAAATATGGCTTGAAAATTCCTCTAACAAAAATGCCCCTGTTTTCAGGCTGTTTCGTTCTGATCTTGATTGGGGCAACAGAATGAAACGTGATGTACATCTTACAGCGTTAAATGGGGAAAAAATCCGAAAAGCCCTGAGAAAAAAACGACTGCCCCTTAAAAACATCTATATCAGCACTTTTGCACCAGTAGATGAGTATGAATCTTTAGTAAATCAGGAGTACACACTCCCGCAGTCTCCCAAGACAACTGTCGATTCATCCATCATTACCTGGAATGATTATAAGAATGGATTACATGAACTAACATCACTATTTAATGAAAACCTTGAATGGGAAGTGAAAGAAGGGGCAGAGGATCTGGAAGTTTATGCATTAAAGGAAAGCGTCCTTTCTTTTGCGGCAAAAAAAGCCAATGAAGAAAAATCTCTATTTACAAAAGGAAAGCCCTTTTTCACCTATGTATTTATCGCTTTGCAGCTGCTTATGTTTTTTGTGATGGAGATGGCGGGAGGAACACAAAACACTGAAAATCTGATTAAGTATGGAGCAAAGTATAACCCTCTCATACTCCAAGGAGAGTGGTGGAGATTTTTTACACCGGTCATCATACATATCGGATTCCTTCATTTATTAATGAACACGTTTGCATTATATTTTTTAGGTACAGCAGTGGAAAGAATGTTTGGCAATGCCAGATTTTTGTTCATTTATATTTTTGCAGGATTTTCAGGAACATTGGCGAGTTTTATATTTTCCAACTCTCTGTCTGCAGGAGCAAGCGGCGCTATATTTGGTTGTTTTGGAGCCCTGCTTTACTTTGGGACCGTTTATCCCAAAGTCTTCTTCCGGACGATGGGAACAAATATACTCGTTGTCATTGGGATAAATCTTGCCTTCGGTTTTACGATTCCCGGGATTGATAACGCAGGTCATATTGGAGGACTGGCAGGCGGACTCGCTGCAGCGGCAATTGTCCATCTGCCGAAATCGCGGAAATGGCCGACACAGAGTGGGGCAGTCCTGCTGGCAATAGCGGCTGTTCCAGCCCTGCTTTGGTATGGATATACCCATGATCCAGTCTTTATGGACCCTGCGGTGACCAATTCAGAGGCACAAGAAAGATTGAATGAAGGGGATACTGAAGGCGCGTCTTCCATATTGGAAGAGGTTATCGCTGATGGCAAGGCGAATGCCCATACCTACTTTCTCTATTCCATCGTCAAGATAAAGGATAAACAGTACAGTGAAGCCGAGTCTTTCTTAAATAAGGCATTGGATCTGGATGAAGACTTTCCTGAAGCCCATTACAATTTGGCCATCCTTTTAAATGAAAAAGGGGATAGTGAAGAGGCAAAGGTACATGCAGAAAAGGCATATTTACTGCAAAAAGAAAATAAGCAATTTGAACAGCTTTATAACCAACTGAAATAGTCTTATTGAACCGGGAACTTTTGTTGAAGAAGGGCAGGTTCGCCTTCTTTGGTCGTCAACAGGACGAGCAGGTCCCCGGTTTTTTGCTGAATTAAAATTAAGGGCATAGAACTGTCTGTTGGATCCTCGATATTACCTGACTTTGTTCTGATTCCAAGAAAGTAATTCTTATATAACCCTTCCCATAAATTTCCTAACAATTCATTCCATTGAGCACGCCCTATGCCTTCTGGAGGAGAGTCATTATACTCTGCAAGCTTCTCAAGAGGAATTTGCAAATAATCTTCCCCTTTGATATTGAATGCTTTCATTGCTTTCTCCCAATTATATTCAAGCTGCTGCCTTGTGACTCTGTCAAGGATGTTTTGCCACTCTGTTTCTGCCGGGGTATCAGGCTGCCTGAAAGAACTTAGTGGACTGAAATTAGAATCTATTACATACAGCTGATCTTCCGACATGCTTTGGGCACTCGTAAATTTATCTTCATTATCATGTATTTCTGAATAATGAAATGAAATGGCCTGAAGGAGACTGCTTTCTTTCCCCTGTACGGTATCCTCTTCAACAATCCTGTCTGTGTTTTGCTCCCACTCGCTCATCCTTGCTTTCAACCTTCCATTGAAAAAAAGGAAACCGATATCCTGTCTTAAATAGGAATCCTGGTTCAATACAGAAGATATTTTCCAATTGACTTCATAATTTTCATCTGCCTTTTCGTCAGTAAGAGTCAGAATAGTATTGGCTGACTGGTATTGAGCATCCTCGTTCAAAGGAAAGAATATGATGCTTTCCCTTGCAGGCGGATTATAAATAGTGAAATACCCTAATGCAAAGAGAAGGCTTGCAGATCCAATCATTATATGAATAAAGTGCTTCCGTTTCATTATAATCCCCCACTTAATCAGGTTTGTCCCTTTTAGAGCCATTCTATGAAAAGAACAAAAATATTATGTTCCTAATGTATTTTTTTATCGGAGGGTGTCTAGGATGGTAAATATGATTAAATTTACAGGAATTATTTGTTAGCATTGCTTTTTAATGGAATGAAAATGGGGTGAGATGACTCGTGTCAAAAGATAAAAAAACAGTTTCGGTTTCGCTCGACGAAAATACTGATTATCTTAGTGAGTTACTGGCTGTAGATAAAAGTTTTGATGTTATAAAGCTTGACTTGTTCTATGCAGGAAGAAAAATGGCGATGTACCTGGTCGATGGCTTCGTCAAAGATGATATTATGCATTACCTTATGAAACTGCTGGCGGGCTTAGATGAAGAAAAGCTAGAGGGAGATACTCTCCAAAAGCTGATGAAAACGTATATTCCTTATGTGGAAGTTGAAGAAACAGATGATCTCAACAATGTGGCGGATATGGTTCTGGCTGGTCCCACCGCTCTGATAGTTGACGGAATTGATAAGGCGATTTTGATTGATGCCCGAACGTATCCTGTCAGAGGTCCTCAAGAGCCTGATATGGAGAGAGTTGTCCGCGGTTCGAGGGACGGATTTGTAGAAACGCTGGTGTTCAATACTGCTTTAACACGGAGAAGGATCAGGGATCGATCTTTAAGGATGGAATATATGCAAATAGGAAGAAGGTCCAAAACAGATATTGTAGTCTGTTACCTTGAAGATATTGCGGATCCGGACCTTGTCAAAAGAATAAAAGACTCTTTATCAAAAATCGATACAGACGGCCTTCCCATGGGTGAAAAGACTCTCGAGGAATTCGTATCGGGCAGGCACTGGAACCCATACCCGATGGTCAGGTATACAGAAAGACCCGATACGGCTGCAGCCCATTTATATGAAGGGCATGTCTGTATTATTACGGATGGGTCTCCAAGCGTATTGATTACGCCTACAACGTTTTGGCATCACCTTCAGCATGCAGAAGAATATCGAAACAAGCCGATGGTCGGGGCATATTTGAAGTTTGTGCGTTTTATTGCTGTCTGGGCCTCTATATTCCTGCTGCCTTTATACTATTTGTTTGCAACGCAGCCAGACTTGCTGCCTCCTGCATTTGCTTATATAGGCCCGGATGATGTAGGTGAGATACCGTTAATTTTTCAGTTTTTAATCGTCGAAGTGGGGATCGATATGCTCAGGATGGCCGCTATCCATACTCCTACTTCACTCGCTACTGCACTGGGTCTTGTCGCTGCATTAATGATTGGGCAGGTAGCCGTTGAGGTTGGTTTATTTGTGAATGAAGTGATTCTTTATCTAGCAGTCGCTGCCATTGGGACATTTTCTACACCAAGCTATGAATTGAGCCTGGCGAACCGGATCATCCGTATTGTTTTGCTCATTGTGACCGCAATGTTTGGGGTATACGGTCTTGTCATCGGAATTGCAATCTGGATCATTATGCTGTCGAGGATCAAATCATTTGGAGTTCCTTACATGTGGCCGTTCATTCCATTTAATTTCAGAGCAATGAGGGATGTTGTGTTAAGGTCTCCAATGCCTTTAAAAAACAGGCGCCCCCGATTCTTGAATCCGCAGGACCCAGATCGTTGATACTTTGGCAGTGCTTAATAAGGCACTGCTTTTTTTGTGTGTGCCAGGCATGGCAACTATCTAGGTGGTGAAAGTCCACTGTGGGGGTACACATCGACCAACCACTAAGGAAGCGCAAGGTACTTATTGTGAAATAAGGGCTGGAGGAAGCGTGGAATAAAATCTTGGCTCGACGAACAGAAATCTGATACAAAGGCTTTATAAAGGGATGAAGTTCCATAACAAACTAAAGTCCAAAAGATGTGCGTAACTTTATGAAGTAAATCAGGCGAGTAAAAGAGGAAAGATAGTTGTCTTACCCTGGGAGATCTTGCGGATGTACAGGAGTACAGTCGAAAAAGGTTAGTCGCAAGAAGTCAGCAGAAGCCATAGTAGTGAAGCGAATTCATGAAGGGCGGAACAATTTATAGTGTTTCGACACCACGAACGCGTAAGTGACCTACTCCGAATGTGTTAATGGTGAAAGTATGAGCGTACCTCAGAGGATAGCCAAAATACGAGATATCACTTACTACGTGAGAGGAAAGGAGAAACGAGTGTGGAACTTTTAGAACAAATCCTTAGTAATCAAAATATGAATGAAGCCTACTTGCGTGTCTATAAAAATAAAGGCGCTAGTGGGATAGATGGGGTAACGGTCGATGAACTAAAGCAATACCTGAAGGAAAACAAGGATGAATTGCGGAAGCGCATCAGAACAAGAAAATACCATCCACAAGCTGCCTTAAGAGTGGAGATCCCAAAAGAAAACGGAAAGATGCGCAAATTGGGAATACCAACAGTAGTGGACAGAGTTGTTCAACAAGCCATTCATCAAGTTCTCAGTCCGATATTTGAAGAACAGTTCAGCGAATTCAGTTACGGATTCAGACCAAAAAGAAGCTGTGAGATGGCAATTATTAAAAGCTTGGAATTTCTGAATGAAGGACATGACTGGGTTATTGATATCGATCTTGAAAGATTCTTCGACACAGTCCACCATGATAAACTGATGCGCATTATATCTCAGACAGTTGATGATGGAGATGTCATTTCATTAATTAGAAAGTACTTAGTTAGTGGAGTCATAGTAAATGGAAAGTATGAAGATACACCTGTCGGTACTCCGCAAGGAGGAAACCTCAGTCCACTACTGAGTAATATCATGTTGAACGAACTAGATACAGAACTTGAAAATAGAGGATTAAGATTCGTAAGGTACGCTGATGACTCACTTATTTTTGTGAAAAGCGAAAAAGCAGCGGACCGAGTAATGAAATCAATTGTGAAATTCATTGAGAAGAAATTAGGACTTATAGTCAACGCAGAGAAAAGTAGGATTGCCCGTCCCAAAGAACTGAAATTTCTAGGATACGGATATTATTACGACTATAAGAACAAGAAATATCAAGTAAAACCTCATCTAAGTTCAATACGGAAATTTCAAAGAAAACTTCGCCAACTCACAAAACGAAACTGGAGTGTTCCATTAGACTTTCGAATTTTGAAATTGAAACAAGTCGTTTTTGGATGGGTGAACTACTTCAGGATTGCCAATATGAAAGAAGTGACCAAACAAATAGACCAGAAGCTCCGCTCTAGAATAAGGGTCATCATCTGGAAACAATGGAAAGTTCCGAGTAAACAAATCAAATCGCTTATTCAACTAGGGATTCCGAAGGAAGAAGCGAAAGGACTAACCTTCTGCAGAAAAGGTTATCGGTTTATAGGACTTTCTAAAGTGGTCCATAGAGCAATTTCAAATGAAAGACTAAAACAGAGGGGACTCCCTTCTGTTTTAACCCATTATCTAAAAGTACACACTGTAATATAAGTTGAAGCGCCGTATACGAGACCCGTACGTACGGTGTTGTGAGAGGGGCGAAAATAATAACATGATTATTTTCCCTCTACTCGATTGGTGCTTTGAATGGAAAGCAGCGTAGTTATACGCCCCGGATTTTCTTGAGAAGGAAGAGGATTTATTTTATACTGAAAGGGTTAGCGATCCATGAAAGACGGTGCTTAGAATGAAAAATATGTATGATGTGCAGCAGCTGTTGAAGAAGTATGGAATCTTCATTTATTTAGGGGACCGGAACGCAGACTTGGAAATGATGCAGGAGGAAGTACGGGAACTGTATCAATCGGGCCTGGTCAGTATTGATGAGTTTCAGAAATCTATACTGATCCTTCGCAGCGAATTGTCTAAACAAAATAATAAATAGAGACTGGGTGAAGTTATTATGTCAGAGAAATGGCTTGTCGGAGTCGACTTAGGCGGGACAACAACCAAACTAGCCTTCATTAATCACTACGGTGAAATTATACATAAATGGGAAATTCCCACCGACACATCTGAAAACGGAAAAAATATCATTATTGATATTGCAAAATCTATCGATCATCACTTGGCTGAGTTGGATGAATCCAAAGAAAAACTTAAAGGAGCCGGAATGGGCGCCCCTGGACCGATTGATATGGCTAAAGGGATCATTTATGAAGCTGTAAACCTGGGGTGGGAAAAGAACACCCCACTTAAAGACTTGCTGGAAGTGGAGACAGGCCTTCCTTGTGTCATCGACAATGATGCAAACTGTGCAGCACTTGGTGAGATGTGGAAAGGTGCAGGAAATGGTGCAAAAGATATTGTAGCAGTTACTTTGGGAACTGGCGTAGGCGGCGGCGTGATCACAAACGGAGATATCGTGCATGGCAGCAAAGGTGCTGCAGGTGAAATAGGCCATATTACCGTTATGCCTGAAGGAGGTTTTCAGTGCAACTGCGGAAAGAAAGGCTGCTTGGAAACGGTTGCATCGGCTACAGGAGTAGTTCGTCTTGCACTGGAAGCCTTGGAGGAAAGTAAAGAGCAATCGGTACTCAGATCATCTTTAGAAACAGAAGGGGCAATCTCTGCAAAGCAGATATTTGATGCCGCTCGTGAAGGAGACACGCTTGCCGTTTCGGTTGTTGACCGACTTGCCTTCTATCTTGGACTGGCAATTGCAAACCTGGGCAATGCTTTGAACCCTGAAAAAATTGTACTGGGAGGCGGAGTATCCAGGGCGGGAGATGTTCTGCTAAGACCCGTGGATAAGTACTTTCAAACGTTTGCTTTTCCAACAGTTGCATCATCAACGGCCATTTCAATTGCCACTCTCGGCAATGATGCAGGTGTCATAGGTGCTGCGTGGCTGGTAAAAAATAAAATAACAAAATAGTAGATATACAAAGAGTGCTGATTTTCCTAATCAGTACTTTTTTTATATACTTCTTCATGATCTGCCCCAGTAAAGTAAAAAATCAGCATAGGAACCTATAATGATTTCATATTAATTCAAATATGCTTGTTTGAAGTAAGAATTTTAACCAGGGTGAGGCCTTTTGAGAGAGAGGTGGATGCTTTTCTATGTGCTATTCTCCATTTTTTGGACAAGGAACGCAGGAATGTGAATACTTTGTGACTTATGTCCGGCACCGTTGTGCTGGGAGAGAATGCGTATGCGAAATGGGTACTTGGTATGGTTTTGAAAAAAACCTATATTTTAATGAAACTTTTACCTGTTTGGCTCGTCTTATATAAGGGAAATGATAATCAGCTTAAACATTTATTCTAAACAATTGAAATTAACTTACAATTGACGGAATGTAAAAAAAGTATTAAGATATTGATTGATTATCAGAGAGGGCATCCTGATAATGTAAAAATATTACAGTATCTTCCATTTGAAAGCTGTTGCGCACTTTACGCAGCAAGGAGGTAATTTAAAAATGAAGAACTATAAACTGCCTAAATTATCACTGGTGATCATTGCTTCAGTGTTGTTATGGCTAAAAACGTATATTGTCTATCAAACTAGCTTTGATATGAAAATTGAAAATGTAATGCAGCAATTCATTCTGTTTATAAATCCGCTCAGCTTCCTGTTGTTTATTTTCGGAGTCAGCTTGTTCATGAAAAATGAGAAGTCGAGAGTCCGGTATATACTCATAACGAGCTTTGTACTTTCACTTATTCTATACGGAAATGTAGGGTTTTATCGATTCTTTGATGACTTCTTGACGCTGCCTGTATTGATGCAGACAAGCAACTTTGCCGATCTTGGCACAAGTGCCGGGGAGATTGTCAGCTGGACAGACCTTTTCTATTTTGCTGATACTTTATTACTTGCCCTTTTAGTGAAATTTAAACCTTCTGTATTTGAAGTGAAAACATTCAGCAGAGTGAACCGAAGAGCGTACTTCTTCGTAGCGATCGCTCTTACATTCTTTAATCTTGGCCTTGCGGAAACGGAAAGACCACAATTGTTAACTCGTACATTTGACCGTGAAATACTGGTTAAAAATATTGGAACTTACAATTACCATATTTACGATATTTTCTTGCAGTCCAAATCATCTGCCCAGCGTGCACTTGCAGATGGCAGCGAACTTGCTGATATCGATAACTATGTTCGTGCAAACCATGTTAAGCAGGAAGATGACATGTTTGGTGCAGCTAAAGGGAAGAACCTGATTGTTGTATCATTGGAATCCCTGCAGACATTCCCTATCAACAACACGATGAACGGCGAAGTTGTAACTCCTTTCTTGAATGAGTTCATTAAGGATAGTTATTATTTCGATAACTTTTACCATCAAACACAACAAGGTAAAACATCTGATTCAGAGTTTATTCTGGATAACTCACTTTATCCGCTGAATCGAGGCGCAGTATTCTTCACTCATTCAGGAAATGAATATGAGTCAATGACGAAGCGCCTCAATGATGAAGGATACTTTACTTCTGTTATGCATGCCAATAACAAAAGCTTCTGGAATCGTGATATCATGTATGATTCCCTTGGCTATGACAAGTTTTATTCAATGACAGAGTATGATATCAACGATGAGAACTCAGTTAACTGGGGAATGAAAGATACACCTTTCTTCCTGCAGTCAGTTGAGCACATGCAGCAAATGGAGAAGCCTTTCTTCACTAAGTTGATTACATTGACGAACCACTATCCATTCCATTTGGATGAGGAAGATAAGTATATTGAAGAGTTCGATTCAAACTCCGGAACTCTGAACCGCTACTTCCAGACCGTCCGCTACATGGATGAGGCGGTCAAGAACTTCATTCAAGAATTAAAAGACACTGGTGTATATGAAGATTCAGTTATCGTGATGTATGGAGACCACTACGGAATTTCTGAAAATCATAACGAAGCCATGAGCAAATATTTAGGAAAAGAAGTTGATCCATTTGTTCATACACAACTTCAACGTGTACCGTTGATTATCCATGTTCCAGGAATGGAAGGGAAAACTATTTCTGAAGTAAGCGGCCAAGTTGATCTTCGCCCTACACTTCTTCACCTTCTGGGAATCGATACAAAAGGCGATATTCAGTTCGGTGCTGATTTATTCTCTAAAGAACACGAAGACCTTACTATCCTCAGGGATGGCAGTTTTATCACAAAGGATCACGTATATACTGCCGGCGAATGTTATAACAAAGAAACAGAACAGCCGGATGAAATGAAATTCTGTGAGCCATATATCGAAAGAACACAACAAGAGTTGAACTACTCAGATCAAATTATTTACGGAGATTTGCTTCGATTCTATGAACAGAAGAACGGAGCAATTGCCCCTGCAGCTCCAAATGAATAACCAAAAGCCTGCGGATTATCCGCAGGCTTTTTTTATAGATAAAGAGAGTGTTAAAAGGCCGGTGACCAGAGACATTCTCAGCAACAGGGGGCCGTCCCTGCTGAAGAAGTCTGTCCTCGGAGTCAAATAACCCAAAGAAAATTAAGGGGAAGAATGCCCTTTCTCTCTTTGGGTTATTTGCCTGTCGGGACTATACAGGGTGCTTACGGTTTTTTGTCATCAAACCCCATTTACAACATACATGTAATAAGAGAGTTTGATTACAGGAGGAATGAGCAATGGAAGTGAGAATTCGGAAAGGTGATACATTTTATTATTATAGTCAACTGTTTTACCTTCCCCTCCAGCTGATAGTTGATTCCAATCCGCAAGTGAACAGCAGCTCTTTACAAGTAGGTACAACTGTCAAGATTCCTGGATTTTATATTGGACAATATTCGATTAAACAAGGAGATACACTTTGGGGCATT
This sequence comes from Bacillus sp. AK031, assembly GCF_053903065.1. NCBI lineage: Bacteria > Bacillati > Bacillota > Bacilli > Caryophanales > Bacillaceae > Bacillus > Bacillus sp. AK031. Next base: position 1,330,103 of record NZ_CP096424.1, read on the forward strand.
GCAAGAAGCAGAAATCTTTCCCTCGATGCCCTGTTCCTGCTTAATCAGAATGTGAATCCCAATACATTGCAGGCTGGAACCGTCATCGACATCCCTTTAAGAATAACTCAGCCTGTTGTGAGGGGCCAGCAAGCTTACTCTTTTGATATTATGGAAAGAGATATTAGCAGACTGAAAAATGCTTTTCCCTTTATGAAAGTGAATGAAATAGGCAAAAGTGTTCTTGGCAGGCCGCTGTATGAAATCGTTATTGGTAACGGCGAAAAAAAAGTTCACATGGATGCTTCCTTCCATGCCAATGAATGGATTACAACTCCCATTTTAATGAGATTCATGAATGATTATTTATTGTCCTTGGTTAATCGGAGCGCAATCAGAGGAGTGGTCACAGAACCATTGTATAGCAATGTATCACTTTCTCTCGTACCTATGGTCAATCCAGATGGAGTAGATCTGGTAATTGCCGGTCCACCTTCATCACTGCGGGAAAGACTGATCGAAATCAATAAAGGTAGTTCTGATTTCTCAGGGTGGAAAGCCAATATCAATGGGGTTGATTTAAATAATCAATACCCGGCCAAGTGGGAACTCGAAAAAGAAAGAAAAGAAGAGAAAAGTCCTGCTCCACGTGATTTCCCAGGCTATAAACCATTATCAGAACCAGAGGCCATTGCAATGGCAGAACTTGCAAGAAATGAGAATCTGGACAGGGTCCTGGCACTGCATACGCAAGGAGAAGAATTCTATTGGGGGTATGAAGGCTTGGAGCCTCCTGAGTCAGAAATGCTCGCAGAAGAGTTCGAAAGAGTAAGTGGCTACAGGTCTGTACGGTATATTGATAGTTATGCAGGCTATAAAGATTGGTTCATACAAGAATTTCAGCGTCCTGGTTTTACCATCGAATTGGGGAAAGGAATCAATCCGCTGCCATTATCCCAATTTAACGAAATTTACCAATCTGTTTTGGGTATATTTCTTGTAGCTATATATCGGTAGTCACGCTCATATATTTCTGTGAAAATTTAAGTTGAGAAAGTGAATTTAATAATTGTTAAAATGGTGATTGCAAGTTAAAATGTACTATAGTCCTTATTCATAATAAAAAGGTTGTCCAGGGATATATCAACCCTGACAGCCTTTTTTTGAAATCTTTTTTACGGAAAAGGGTAATGAGGCAGGTCGAGCAGACTATAGCTTTAGTGCCGGTGTGCCATTTGATATCATTTAATACCACATAAAGAAAATATTTTATTTTTTTAATATATTTGAAACATTTTCAATGTTAAGACGTACTAATTACTATGGAGAAAAAAGATCGGGAGGGGAAAAATGAAAAGCGTTCAAAGTTTTATACTGATGTTATTATGCTTACTTTTGTTAGCCTCCTGTAACGGTAACTCTCCAGATGAAAACACACCTTATAAACCCGGGCCGGAGGTAGAACAAGAACCTCAAGCTCCTGAAGTGAGAGAGAAGGAGTTGACCCCATTACATATAGAGGAAAGTGCTTTTTTCAGGGCTCTTGACTGGCTGGATAATGACCAGGTGTTGTTGTTGACCAAAGAAAATGATGAAAACCAGTTGTCGGCTTATAATATATACAACGGGGAAAAGGAAATCCTGTATACCGATAATGAATATATCGTAGATGCCAAGATCAGTCCTGACAGGAACAGGATATTAATCCATACAGCCCCGCTTACGTATTCTGCCACTGTCACCATCATTGATTTAGAAGGGGAAGTGCTATTTCAAGAGGATATCGATTCTTATGAAGTATCCTTTGAGTGGAATGGAATAAACAGTGATTTACTGTTTATTACCAGCTTTTCAGAAGATTGGACCTATACTACGAACCTGGCGAATGTCTCTGAAGGTACATTAACGGAAGTTGACTCCCCTCAGCCGTTCGTTAAATGGCATTCGGAAAACAGCTTTCTCTATCAGGATTGGCCGGAAGACAGCATCAGCCTTACAGCTCCTCTCTATTCTCAAAACATCTTCTCCGGGGAGCAGTCGCTGATTGAAGAAGATACGGTGCACTTCAATACGATGGAGCCGTTTATTTTATCTGTTTCCATGAATGAAGAGGCTGAAGGAGAAGGAATCTATCAATTTATCACTGAAGAGGGCACTATTGCTTCAGATTTTTCACAGCCTTTGCTGAGCAGCTACTCTAACTGGCTGATCCCCTATTATGATAAAATAGATGATGAAAACACTGCTGTTACATTAACTGCTTCTGCATCAGGTCCAGCAGATGCCTATCAGGATAAATTCACTTTGGAGCGTTGGAACATTGAAACAGGAGAACGTGAAGAAATCATGACAGGGCTGGATAACGAACCTTTACAGTGCTCTCCATCTGGTGAATACTGTTTAATTGGGTATGAATTGAAGAAAGCAGTGGACTTATCTTCTAAAGAGGCAGCTGGCCTCATAATTGTTGAATAGAAAGGATGAAACGTTTTGGCTATCGTAGATGTTACAGTAATTCCGATTGGGACTGAAACACCAAGTGTAAGTGACTATGTAGCAGAGCTGCAGGGGATACTTCAAAAACATCAGGATGAAGGCACAATTTCATTTATATTGACACCAATGAGCACACTGATTGAGGGAGAACTTACAGATTTATTCCGTGTAGTACAAGAAATTCATGAAGCTCCTTTCAGTCAGGGAATTCAGAGGGTAGCGACAAATATACGGATTGACGACCGGAGAGATAAAAAGAGGAAAATGGAAGATAAGCTTGCTTCGGTTGAGAGTAAGCTTTCAAGAAAATAAAAAAATGGAGCCTGAGGGCTCCATTTTTTTATTTTAGTGTCCGCCAGGATAACCTGAATGAAGGACAGTCATAATTGTGAACCAGCCAAATACGCCGAGTGTTCCAAGACCAAAAATAATGCCTAAACCATTCTTGTTTTTCAATGCGCTTATACTAGCGAATAAAGCCAGTAAAGTTACTAAAGCTGTAATAATAACAAAACCCATGGTCAAAACTCCTTTCAAATTAATCCTCTTTTAACACAAGTCCCAAAAGTAGGATCATATGATTAGCATATGTAATAAATTGCACTTACATTTATTTTATATTTTTTTTGGCAGTTTGTACAGTTCAAATGTTTGACACTTCTATGTCAAAAAGGAATGTTTTTCAATTAATCCCCGTTGAATGATACAATATAGGTAAATCATTAATGGAGGTGGCTCATGTGAAATGGAAAAGACTGCCCTTAGGCCCATTGCAGACCAATTGTTATTGCCTTTGGAATGATCTTAAAGACTGTGTAATCATCGATCCGGGTGAAGAGGGGGGACGTCTGATAAACTGGCTTGAATCCAATCAGTTGAACCCGCTGGCGATTCTGCTTACTCATGCTCACTTTGATCATATAGGTGCCGTGGATAAAGTGAGGGAGAAATTCGGTATTCCTTTATATGTTCATGAAAAGGAAGCAAAATGGCTGTTAGAGCCGGCATTGAATGGTTCACAGCTTTTTGCCATGAGTGAACTGATCAGGCTTAAACCTGCTGACTACATATTGACGAAGGAAAAAAATCTTTCAATAGGTGATTTCAACTTTAGATTATTCGAAACACCTGGCCATTCTCCAGGAAGTATTTCTTATTATTATGAGAGTGAGGGAGCGGTATTCGCCGGTGATACGTTATTCATGGGCAGTATCGGCAGAACAGATCTTCCTGGGGGAAATCATGAAGAACTGTTAAAAAGCATTCATGAGAATTTGCTGACCTTGCCTGAAGATACCATCGTTCTCTCTGGCCATGGACCGGAAACGACCATTGCTGATGAAATGGACTCCAACCCTTTCCTCAATGGATTTTAAGAAATACCTTTCGGCCCATACCTCATAAAAATAAAAAAATCCTTAAAGCTAAAAGCTTTAAGGTTTTTTTATTAGTGCGCTGCGCCTGGCGTCATCATGAATACAGTCCAATAAGTGAAGCCGGCAAAGAATACTGTTAAGTATCCGAAGAAAATATAAATATACATACGCTCAGATAATTTCAAATAACCCAGCAGAATGAAGAACCCTGTTTGTCCCAGAAAAATCAGTGATGTTGTTTTCATATCACCTAGGAAAAACATTACTGCAAATATTCCAGTCCAGAATCCTAATACTCTGTACATACGATCCATATGTATCCCTCCTTTGCACCCTCAGTCCATCAATAAACATTATAAAGGAAAAATCCATCAAAAGTAAATAATCTTTGTTGCCAGTTTGTGACGATTACGTGATTGTTATCAAAACTAATGATAAAAACGCAGCAACGAGCGTGTCAATCCTAAGAAAGTGGAGTAAGCTGCCATATCATTACTAATATACCCTGCTTTACTACTATATTACTCCTCCAATTATTTTTCAGGGGATTTTTATGCAGAAAAGAAACGAAAGAAAAACTTTAAGAAATAAAGAGTAAATGGTGTACATATGTTATACAGGTGGTATACAATACAACTATAGGATGTATAAGTTAAATAAAAAGGGAGGATTTAATAATGACAAAATTAACTTTTTTTACGTATCCCAGCTGTACATCATGCCGGAAAGCAAAGAAATGGCTGACAGCCAATTCTGTGGATGTTAAAGAAAGACATATTTTCAGAGATGCTCCTACATCAGAAGAAATTATGAATTTACTATCATTGACTACAAACGGGTTAGACGAAATCCTTGCAACGAGAAGCCAAACATATAAAGATTTGAATATCGATTTAGAAGAACTGACCCTTTCTGAGGTTGTCCAGTTGATCGCCGACGAGCCAAAACTGCTGAGAAGGCCACTTTTAACGGATGGTACAAAGCTTGTAGTAGGCTTCGATCCGGAAGGACTTCGCGGATTAACGAACAAGAGAACCATGCTGAAAATGTCTGTTTAAGAAAAAAGTACTTTAGGATGTGTCCCCATTTTAAGATTCCTTCATCTATGTGTAAGTTTTCCTATCCTGCCGTCTAATCATAAAGAGCCTATTAGAAAGAGAGGATGATTATCAAAAGCAATCATCCTCTCTTTTAGAGCAGACTGGGCTAGCTGGATTCGAACCAACGCATGTCGCAGTCAAAGTGCGATGCCTTACCGCTTGGCTATAGCCCACCATTTGAAGTTGTTTACATTACTAGTATGAAAAAAAACCAAAAAAATATGCAAAAAAAGAAGGAAAAAAAAAGAAAATGTCGAATTGGTCTAATGATAACATGAAAGGTGGTGCAGCTTATATACTATTCCATTGAGGCTTTAGCTGACTCGATTCTGAAGAAAGCAGTATCAAAGAATGTTACTGATGTTCATCTGTTTCCCCGAAAAGAAGATTACCTCATGCAGCACAGGACCAACGGGATTCTCACTCCTAACATAAGTATCCCTTCACTAGAAGGAGAAAGATTGATTTCCCACTTTAAATTCATGGCTTCCATGGATATCGGCGAAAAACGGAAACCGCAAAGCGGTTCCTTTTCCTTGAAGATCGCTGGCAAGACGCTCGACCTTCGTATCTCGACCCTTCCTGTCACGGACTTGAAAGAAAGTCTGGTGATCCGTATCCTCCCTCAGCAGCTAAGCATCCCGATTGAAAAATTGTCCCTATACTCTTCCTCTGCACGAAAACTCCTGGCTCTAATGATGAATTCCCACGGCCTTATTATGTTTACTGGTCCTACTGGAAGTGGAAAGACTACAACCCTTTACTCGCTGGTGGAACACTGTTCCTCTGTTATGCAAAGAAATGTTGTCACATTGGAAGATCCTGTTGAAAAAAATAATGATTCACTGGTACAAGTCCAGGTGAATGAGAAGGCAGGTATCACCTACTCGGCCGGCCTGCGTGCTATTTTGCGGCACGATCCTGATATCATAATGGTCGGAGAAATAAGGGATGAAGAAACAGCAGAGATTGCTGTTCGAGCTGCATTGACAGGTCATTTGGTTTTATCTACGATGCATACAAAAGATGCAAAAGGAGCCATTTACCGTTTAATGGAACTCGGCATCCAATGGCATGAAATCCAGCAAAGCATCATCGCAGTTTCAGCACAGCGCCTGATTAATTTGATTTGTCCTTCCTGTGGAGAAAGTTGCTCTGAAACCTGTACAAGGGTTGGAGCGTCGAAAAGGGCGGCTATTTATGAAATATTAAGCGGAACTGCGCTGAAGGAAGTTTTGAAAGAGGCGAAAGGGGAGGCAGCCCATTATCAGTATCCATCTCTCATGAATTTACTCTGCAAGGGATACGCCCTTGGATACATTCCCCAAAATGAAGTTGCCAGATGGAAAATTGAGTGATGAAGAGCCTGAAAGACAAAGGTCTGTTTTTAAGAAGGCTCGGTGAACTACTTACTAACGGCTATTCGTTAACTGAGGCAATTGAGTTCCTTTTCATTGGTGAACTCGATGGGAGAGATGCCTCGAAGCAGAGGTTGCTGTTTCAGTTACAAAATGGTTCTTCTTTATCGCAATCTCTGGAGGTTCTTGGGTTGCCCCTTCATGTCTGTTCCCAGATCTATTTTGCTGAAAGGCATGGAAGAATGGCAGAAACACTCATACAGGCTGGGGATTATATGATAACCAGACAAAAGGACAGGCAGGCATTATTGAAAGTGCTGACGTATCCACTTGTATTGCTGACCTTATTGATCGGTGCCATTACTTTATTGAAAAGCGTATTATTCCCTCAGTTTCAAACCCTCTACTCGTCATTAGGATATACACCTGACGCAGCTATCCGGATCTTTCTCCGCTTTGTTGAAATGGTTCCCGTGTTCGTTTCCTTCCTCATTCTGCTATGTGTGATAATTTCGGCTGTTTTTTATTTCAGGATCCGCTCTTCGACACCTTTGAAAAAGGCTGAATTATACTTTGGTATCCCCTTCCTATCATCCTACCTTAAATTATTATATACCCAGTTTTTTTCAAGAGAGCTGAGTTATCTGCTTAACAGCGGGATGTCAATAAACCAGGCTTTAAAAGAAGTAGAAAACCAGTCATACAGACCGCTTTTTAAAGAAGTGGCAGAAAGGGTGAGCGTGGACCTCAGGGTAGGCAAGAGTTTTCCTGAAGCGCTGGAAGGTTTCTCGCTATTTACAGAGGGATTATCAGAAGTGATCCGCCATGGAGAAAGAAGAGGGCATTTGCCCCATGAACTCCTGATGTACAGCCAGTACTGTATGGAGTCGCTCGAGCAAAGCGGGAAGAAGGTGATCTCGTTCATTCAGCCGGGAGTATTTTTGTTTGTTGGAATATTTATCCTGCTTATCTATTTCTCTATCATGATCCCATTATTTCAAGTCATGCAGTCATTAGGCTGACAATTGGACATATGTACAATCAGAATCCCAACTCTTTAAGGAGGCAATAATATTGGTGAAGAACGAAAAAGGATTTACTCTTATTGAAATGATGATTGTGTTACTTGTGATTTCTGTCCTGCTTTTTATTACAATCCCAAATGTGACGAAGCAGGGGAATTCCATCAATAACAAGGGCTGCGAAGCCTTTCAGCATATGGTAGAAGGGCAGATAGAAGCTTATCGAATGGAACATAAGGAACTGCCTGTTGATTTACAAGAGCTCGCTGATGCAGGCTATTTAAATTCAGAATATCAGCAGTGCCCCAATGGTGATGCCTTAACGATTAACTCGGAAGGAATCGTCAGTGTTGTGCAGGAATGATTCAGCCTTGGGGCAAAGAGGTTACACACTGGTTGAAATGATGATTGTTATGCTTATCTTCATGACCCTTCTGTTTTTTGCATCTTTCAGTATTTCCCCTTTGCACCAATCCCTTATAAAAAGCAGTTTTATCTCTCAGATGAAAGCAGACCTTTATTATTTGCAAAGTTATGCAATAAACAAGAAAGAAAGGGTTATCGTGCAATTTTATCCCTTTGGCGGGAAATATTCAGGCCGAGTTGTCGGAGGAGAAGGATTGCTTGTAAGGAATCTCCCTGAAGGGGTCAGCCAGATTCCTAACTCATTGAAAAGTATCACGTTTTATCCAAATGGCAATACGAGCAGTTTTGGAAATATTTATTATACTGCTGGTGGTGAAGATGTTATCAAATTATCTTTTCAGATTGGGCAGGGCAGGTTCAATGTGGAGGAATGAAAGAGGGTTCGGGACAGCAGAATCAATAGTAGCAGTCATGTCTCTCTTTATGATTATGTTGATTTTTATCCCCATGATGACAGGGGCAATCTCAGCTCTGGAAAGAAAAGAAAGCAAAGTACTTGCAGCAAGGGTGCTTTATGAGTATCTGGAAGAAGAGTTATTTACCGGAACGGCGGAAACCAACTCCTATTACCGGGAAGGGGAAGAATATAGGGTGAATAAAGATGATCAGGAAGAAAAGATATGTGTCAGCTTTAAAGATTATCGGAAAATAGATCAATCCTTCTGCCTGGAAACGGAAGTGGACGAGTGAAGAATGAGAAAGGCTATACCATCATTCATGCTTTGCTTACGCTTTTTGCCTTTATGCTGATCGCTTCCTGTTTACCGCCGCTCCTTAAAGGGGTTACAATAATGGAAAAGAAACTTGATCCATCAAAAGAGTATGAATGGAATTTGTTCAGCCATCAATTCAGGGAGGAACTCAGAGGGGCAGAGGGAATGAAGGTCACTGGTACCTCGGTGATTTTCTATAAAGATGGGGAAGAAATCCTGTACGAGTTATATGGAGATTTTCTTAGGAGGAGAGTCGACAGACGGGGGCATGAACTTGTTCTTGGTCCATTGACAACAGTAAAATTTTCTCCCTGCAGGAGCGGAGTAGAAATTTCTGCAGGTTTTACGGAAGGATTTCAAGCAACAGGGCGGTTTTTTACTTATGGGCAATGAAAAGGGCTTTGTTTTGCCTTTCTCCATGTTCCTGACCTTTGCTATATTGATTTTCACTATGAGCGCTGCCTCAATTTTTGTGTCCAGATATTCTTACCTTGACACAATGGAGTCAGGCTATCAGCGTGAAGCAATCATTCTTTACTCTCTCGGGATTTTGCTGGAAAGTGAAGATAAGGGCAGCGGTATATTGCGGTTCAATAATGAAACAGTCCATTATCAGACACAAACTCAAGAGCAAGTGTCGACACTGATCCTTACGGTTGAAGTGGATAACAAAGAGTATCCCGCTATAAGGGTCACTTATGATAAAGAAACGCATAACATTATCAGTTGGGAGTAGGAAAGGACCATGATATTTTTAATTGGATTTATGGGAGCGGGTAAAACGACGGTCGGGCTTGAATTGTCAAAGAAACTTGGCTGGTCCTGTTTTGATATGGACAGAATGATTGAAGAACAATATGGGATGCCGGTCAGAGAGATTTTCAGGAAGTTTGGTGAAAGTGAATTTCGAAAAATAGAAACAAAAATACTGCTGGAGCTGAAGGGTGATCAGTGTATCATTACAACAGGAGGAGGCGTGCCGGGAAAGGAAGTCAACCGCAGCCTGATGAAACAGAAAGGAACGGTTATTTGGCTGAATTGCAGTTTTGATGAAATAGCCAAACGGATAGTTGGTGATGAAACGCGTCCACTGCTCGAAGGAAAAGCCTTGGAAGAAGTCAAGGACTTATATACGAAGCGGCTTGCATTGTACAAAGCAGCTGCTGATTATGAGATCGAGACTTTGGGATTGTCTGTAAGCGGGACGGTGAAAAAAGTCCTTTCTTGTTTAAAGACTGATAGACATGGTGAAACTAACGAATGAAGCCTTAAGGATGGTGGATTTCAATGTCAATCAATGACTATGTCAAGTATATGACTCAAACAGTAGTGCAGCATCTTGAAAAGACGCCTCAGGAGCGTAAATCAATGAAGCAGACCAGGAAGAATGAGAGGCCGACATTTCTGTTTCGCTGGTTTGGTGTCATTCCTTATGCGTTGATGATTCTTTTCAAGAAAAAATGAAAAGCGGGATTGGACTTTTACTAGTTCAATCCCGTTTTTATATTTCGCTGGAACAAAATGTCATTCACTATGAAGGCTCCTTATGAATGAAGGTAAAACAGTCCGCCGTTTATGATTTCCACTTTGATTTTTGGCTCATATTGCTCAGTGAGTGCCTGCTGTTCCACATAATAGGACTCAGGCTTTTCGTCTTGACCATCATAGAACTGATTGAGCAGGTTTAAATCCTCCTGCCAGCGGGCTCTGGCAGACGCTGCCCAATCTGTGGACTGTGTTTGCAGCTCCCTTTGAATATGGGCCTGTATCCTGGAGATTCCACTCCTGGGTTTGATGATTGGAGTAAGAGTGAAAGAGAAATCAGGTATTTTAGGAGTGAGTGATTTTTTCATGAGTTCCTCATGAAAGCTTTCTTTCATCATTCCATTTATTAAATTCAACCCTATCGACTTCAACAGATCTTTTTTTAAATCGCATTGATAAGAAATTTTGATATTCAGTCCCAGCCAAGGCTGCAGGGGTGTTTGCCTCCCGGGAACTGCGGCTGACTTATCCTCATAAAGCCGGGTATAACTTGCCAGCTTTCTTGCTGAGAGGAAAATTTGATGCAGCCTTGGAGATCCAAAATGCAGCACCTCTCCTTTCAGTTTGTCGGGCACTTTCTCCTGGTCTGTTATCAAACAAAGTCTCATAGGGTTGGGTGTTCCGCCGGTTTTTTCAAGATAATGCCAGTAGAAAGGCCTGTTCATCAGCTCCTTATCGAGGTCAATCGTCAACTGTACATTCATGTATCCCGGCTTGTTGTCGACTATTTGACATTCATTGGCAGTAAAATACCGCTCAAGAAATTGATGAATTTCGCTTTGCTGCATTTTCTTGTTCCTCCTTCATATTTTCCGCAAATTGAATCATCGCCGATAAATTATCCATTTTGATTTTCATTTCACCTTCAGATCGGGAATGGGTGAAAATATCCTCAATATGGTCTTCGAATTTGCCAAAGTCAAGCTTGGTCAGGATGTCATCCAACTGTCCGATTACCTTTTCAAACAGATTTATTTTTTCATAGAGAAGCTTTAGAATATGTTCTTCGACTGTATTCCTCGTTGCAAAGTTATAGATGTGTACATCTTTGGTCTGACCAAGCCGGTGTACCCTGCCGATTCTTTGTTCAAGTCTCATTGGATTCCATGGCAGGTCAAAGTTGATGATGTGATGGCAGAACTGCAGATTGATTCCTTCTCCTCCAGCTTCTGTAGCGATAAGCACTTGTGCATGATTTTTGAACAACTCTCTCATCCAATCCTTCTTCCCCCGTTTAAATCCTCCTCTGAAGGGCACAGAAGTAATCCCATTCTGTTTCAGGAACCATTGGAGATATAATTGGGTTGCCCTGTACTCTGTGAAGATGATTACTTTGTCATTTACAGACTGAATGATCTTCAGGGCTTCTTGAGCTTTTGAGTTGGCCTGCACATTCTCCACTTTTTTCATTAATGCATTAACGTTGCTGGTAAGAAGGGGAGAAGGGTGCTCCTGGCGCTCCAGCATATTTTTCAGCGTATAGAAAACAGCTTCCCTGCTGCTGCATGCTTCTCTCTGCAGCGTCAATAGGGAGAAGGAACTTGACACCCTCTCCTCCTGGGGGCTTTTTAAAATAGAAAAGCTATCATAAAGCTCTCTCTCCTCTTTGCTGAAGTCGATAAGGACTGTCTTAACATGGCGCTTTGTCCATTCGATGCCGGTATCGCTTCGTCTGTTCCGGATCATCACTTTGTTGACCAGCTCTTTTAAATGGGCATCATTCCCTACCGAGCGGGATCCTTTTTTATATTTCTCTGCAAAAGCTGATTCATTGCCGAGATGCCCCGGCTTGAGCAGCGAAACCAAGTGGAAGATCTCTTCCACACGATTTTGGATGGGAGTGGCGGTGAGCAAAAGACAAAATTTCTTTTTTAAGCTTTGGACAAACTCATAGTTCTTTGTTTTATGGTTTTTCAACTTATGTGCTTCATCTATAATGACAAGATCATAATTTTGCTCATAAACCTTTTCTCTATGAGGACTTCGCTTGGCGGTGTCAATGGAAGATATGACGATATCACACTGATCCCATACATAGCTTTTTTTCTGGGCGACTGCGGGAATGAAGAACTTTGAGTTCAATTCAATCGCCCATTGAGAAACGAGCGATGCAGGAACCAGGATAAGCACTTTTTTCACCAGTCCGCGAATCATGTATTCTTTTAAAATCAATCCTGCTTCTATTGTTTTCCCGAGACCGACCTCATCTGCGAGAATGGCTTTGCCATTCATAGACTCGACAACCTGTTTCGCAACCTCGAGCTGATGGGGAAGCGGAGTAAGATTAGACAAATGTTTAGGAGCTTGCAGCCCTTCAAAGTTCGGAAAGACGGTTTGTTCCTCCACTTCAACTGCCAGCTTGAACAAATCCCAGTCAGACCAGGGGCCGTCCTTTTCAATTCTGGAAATCAATTCCTCGCTCCAAGTGTCATCGAATAGTACTTCTACGTCCATGAAAACAACTCCTTATTTTAATCATAAAAATGATTGCCGAAAATGCGTCATTAATGATAGGATGTAAGTAGATTTTTAAAGTTTAGAAATTTGTTAAAAACCGAACATTCTATTTTGAGCAGAATTCTTTATATTGTTAGTATGACCAATTTATTCAATGAATATTGGCGAATGAAAGCAAGAGGAGAGACTGTTACGTGACAGCGCCGAAGGAGCAAGCATTAATTTGTGAATCTCTCAGGCAAAAAGACTCTTGCCGGACGCATCTCTGGAGAGTGTTTCAGCAAGTGAAACCACCCAAGAAGAAAGCCATCATGTGGTAAACTTTCAGGTGAAAGGACAGAGGATCTCTTAACAAGGGGTTGCTTTGTCCTTTTTTGTGTGTATAGACACCCTATGGAAAGCGGTCAGTACAGTCAAAGAAGGTTCGTAGAATGAAGATATCAGATGAAGGGGGAAATATAATGTCACAATTGAATCGTACGCCTTTATTCGAAGTTTACAAGGAAAATGGCGGAAAGTGCATCGATTTTGGCGGTTGGGAGCTGCCTGTTCAATTTTCCAGCATCAAAGAGGAGCATGAAGCGGTCCGCACAAAAGCAGGTTTGTTTGATGTTTCTCACATGGGAGAAGTTGAAGTCAAAGGGAGCGGGGCGCTGGACTACTTGCAGAAAATGATGACGAATGATATTTCCCGCATTAAAGACGGCGGTGCCCAGTATACAGCAATGTGCTACCAAAACGGTGGGACAGTTGATGATCTGCTGGTCTATAAGATTGAAGACGATCATTACCTCCTGGTTGTCAACGCGGCTAACATTGAAAAGGACTACCAGTGGCTGGAAGAGCATGTTGAAGAGAACGTTGAGTTGAAAAACTTGTCTGAAGAGTATGCCCAGTTGGCTATTCAGGGTCCTCTGGCAGAACAGATCCTTCAAAAACTGGCTCAAGGTACTACCCTGAGAGATATTGGGTTCTTTAAATTTCAAAATGAAGTTGAATTAAACGGCGTCAAAGCCCTTGTCTCCCGTACTGGTTATACAGGTGAGGATGGCTTTGAGATCTATTGTCCTGCTGAAAGCGCTTCAAAGCTTTGGAGAGACATCCTTGAAGCCGGTGAACCTGAAGGAATTCTTCCGTGTGGACTTGGCTCGCGCGACACCCTTCGTTTCGAAGCGAACCTTGCTCTTTATGGACAGGAACTGACTGCTGATATCACGCCGATCGAGGCAGGAATCGGGTTCGCTGTAAAAGTGGATAAAGAAGCAGACTTCTACGGAAAAGAAATATTGACAAAACATAAAAAAGAAGGTGCCCCAAGGAAACTTGTCGGCATTGAAATGCTTGAGCGCGGAATTCCCCGCCACGGCTATAAAGTATTTAACAATGATGAAGAAATTGGTGAAGTGACAACGGGTACACAATCACCGACATTAAAGAAAAACATCGGCCTTGCCCTTGTTAAAGCAGAATACAGTGAGCTGGATACTGAATTATTCGTTGAAATCCGCGGGAAAAAGCTTATGGCAAAAGTTGTTCCAACACCATTCTATAAAAGACCAAAGAAGTAACAGGGAGGGGATTCCTTATGAAGCATCGTTATTTACCGATGACAGAACAAGACCAAAAAGAAATGCTCGATACAATAGGGGTAAGCTCAGTAGAAGAGCTGTTTGAAGATATTCCCGAAAAGGTAAGGTTCCAAGGCGAATACAATATCAAGAAAGCTAAATCTGAAACTGCGTTAATGAAAGAGTTAAGTGCGATGGCTGCAAAAAATGCAGACTTGCGCGCTAATTCATCTTTCCTTGGTGCTGGTGTTTATGATCATTATATGCCTGTCATAGTCGACCACGTATTATCACGTTCTGAATTCTATACAGCATACACTCCTTATCAGCCGGAAATCTCACAGGGGGAGCTGCAGGCGATTTTCGAATTCCAGACAATGATTTCTGAATTGACGGGAATGGATGTTGCCAACTCTTCTATGTATGACGGAGGTACGGCACTTGCCGAGGCTGCAATGCTGAGCGCAGGACAGACGAAACGCAAGAAAGTACTTGTTTCAAGTACCGTTCATCCTGAATCAAGAGACGTTCTTCGCTCTTATGCAAAAGGACAGTATATCGAAGTGGTTGAAATTCCGCATAAAGACGGGATCACAGATATCGATGCATTAAAAGAGCTGATGTCCGATGAAATAGCTGCTGTCATTGTCCAGTACCCTAACTTCTTTGGCAGAATTGAAGAGCTTTCACAACTGGAAGGAATCGTTCATGAGAAGAAAGCGATGTTTGTCGTTTCTTCTAACCCATTGGCTCTTGGTGTCTTGACACCTCCTGGCAAATTGGGAGCGGACATTGTGATCGGGGATGCTCAGCCATTTGGAATCCCAACCGCTTTCGGCGGCCCGCACTGCGGATATTTCGCCGTAACGAAGAAATTGATGCGTAAGGTGCCTGGACGTCTTGTCGGCCAGACTGTCGATGAAGAAGGACAGCGTGGTTTCGTGCTGACGCTTCAAGCGCGTGAACAGCATATCCGCCGTGATAAAGCTACATCAAATATTTGTTCAAACCAGGCCTTGAATGCTCTTGCGGCTTCCGTTGCCATGACGGCCCTGGGGAAAAACGGTGTTAAGGAAATGGCAGTACAGAATATCCAAAAAGCCCATTACGCAAAAGAAGCCCTTAAACAAAACGGAGTGGAAGTAGCTTTTGAAGGACCTTCTTTCAATGAGTTTGTTATCAAAACAAACCGCCCTGTAAAAGAAGTCAATTCAAACCTGCTTCAAAAAGGAATCATCGGAGGATACGATCTTGGTCTCGTTGATTCTGACTTAAATCAACATATGCTTGTAGCGGTTACAGAACTTCGTACAAAAGAAGAAATCGATACATTTGCTAAAGAATTGGGGGATTATCATGAATAAAACCGATCAGCCTCTCATTTTTGAATTATCAAAAGAAGGACGTACCGGCTACAGCCTGCCTGAGATGGATGTACCTCAAGTGGACTTGTCAGAATTGATCCCAGCTGGATATACCCGTGAAGAAGCACCTGAGCTTCCTGAGGTTTCAGAGCTGGATATCATGCGCCATTATACAGCATTGTCCAAACGTAACCATGGTGTGGACTCAGGTTTCTATCCTCTGGGTTCTTGTACAATGAAATACAACCCGAAAATCAATGAAAATGTGGCAAGATTCAATGGATTCGCTCACCTTCATCCACTACAGGAAACAGAAGGCGTACAAGGTGCATTGGAATTGATGTATGATTTGCAAGAGCACTTAAAAGAGATTACAGGCATGGATGAAGTTACGCTTCAGCCAGCTGCTGGTGCTCACGGTGAGTGGACTGGATTGATGATGATCCGTGCTTACCATGAAGCAAATGGTGATACAAACCGTACGAAAGTCATCGTTCCAGACTCTGCACATGGAACAAACCCGGCTTCTGCAACGGTAGCGGGATTTGAAACAGTTACAGTGAAATCCGACGAAAACGGATTGGTCGATATGGAAGACCTTAAACGTGTTGTCGGCGATGATACAGCTGCCTTAATGCTTACAAACCCTAATACATTGGGCTTGTTTGAAGAAAATATTCTGGAAATGGCTGCAATTGTCCATCAGGCCGGAGGTAAGCTGTATTATGACGGCGCCAACCTTAATGCCGTTATGTCTAAAGCACGTCCTGGGGACATGGGCTTTGATGTCGTTCACCTTAATCTTCACAAAACATTTACAGGACCTCACGGCGGCGGCGGTCCAGGAAGCGGCCCAGTCGGAGTAAAATCAGACTTGATACCTTATCTGCCAAAACCAATCCTCGTTAAAAGGGATGAAGGGTATATGTTCGATTATGACCGTCCTCAGTCAATAGGCCGTGTAAAACCTTACTATGGAAACTTCGGTATCAATGTGCGTGCTTACACGTACATTCGTACAATGGGTCCTGACGGTTTGAAAGCTGTAACAGAAAATGCGGTTATCAATGCGAACTATATGATGCGCAGACTTGCAACTCATTTTGAACTGCCGTATGACCGCCATTGCAAACATGAATTTGTTATCAGTGGAAAACGCCAGAAGAAACTGGGCGTACGTACATTGGATATCGCAAAACGCCTGCTTGACTTCGGATACCATCCGCCAACCATCTACTTCCCGTTAAACGTGGAAGAATGTATGATGATTGAGCCGACTGAAACAGAATCTAAAGAGACAATTGATGCGTTCATCGATGCGATGATCCAAATTGCAAAAGAAGCAGAAGAGAATCCAGAGATTGTCCAAGAAGCTCCGCATACAACAGTCATCAAACGTCTTGATGAAACACTGGCTGCACGTAAGCCTGTTTTACGCTATACAAAAGAAGCATAATGGAATAAGAAGGACGTCCTAATATAGGGCGTCTTTTTTTACTTTGATTGCTTGAAACGGTTTGGCGTTTTGCTGATAAACTTATTATTTCCGCCGATAAAAGCCAGCTTTTAGTCGATAAACAAGATAAAATCGCCAATAAATGAAAAAAACCGTTGATAAACCTCACAAAAACGCCGATAAAAGATGCTGTAAAAATAAATAATAGGGTATTGCCAAAGATTACCTCATATGATAAATTATCATTAACCGGTAAAAATAATTTAACCGAGTAAAAAATTAAACAGGTGTGATCTAATATTGCAGCCAATGATGATTATCAGAGATTACAATCAGCTAAAAGCTTTAAGTGATCCATTCAGAGTAAAGTTAATGTTACGGCTGGTGGAGAGTCCATACACAGGCCAGCAGCTGTCGGAGGTATTCGACTTGTCCCGTGCGCGAATCCATTATCATTTAAGGGAACTCGAAAAGCTGGAATTGATTGAAATAGTCAAAACAGAAGAAAAGAATGGTATCGTCCAAAAATTCTATCAGTCGGTGGCAAGTGGATTCTATCCGGATTCAAGCCTCATGCCTCATAAAGCAGAAATCAGCGACACCAAAAGGCAGATGCTGTACGCCATGCTCGACAGAACGATGACCAGGCTGATGGAGGCACCAAGTGAGGCATTTGAAGAAGCAGGCCCCCATGATCCGGCGGACTGGAACATTCTTGCAACTTCATGGGAGACAAAGGTGACAGAAGAAAATTTCAAGTGGTACACCAAGAAATACTTCGAGCTTCTGGAAGAATTTCAGTCTCGTGTGAAAGATGACCAGCATCATCCAGATGCCAAGGACTATTACATGTCCGGTTTTGGGTTTCAGGTGCATGAGTCCAATTTTGCTAAACGAATATCTAAAAAAGAAGAAGACAGGAAATAAGGAGGTTCAAAGGAGTCTCCGCTTTTTTTGGTAAAACGGTAAAAATTATTTTACCGAGAAAAATAATTTGTCTCTTTTTTGAATTAACAGTAAAAAAAATCTAACGGTTAATGAAAGGAGAAGTTAAAGGATGAAAGAATTGCTTATGAAAAATCGCAATTTCGCTGCTTTGTTCTTTGGAAGAATGGTTACAAATATAGGTGACAGCCTTTATTATGTTGCAGCAATGTGGCTGGTATATGAACTTGGAGGGAGTGCCTTTTATACGGGTCTTGCCGGATTCTTAACACTGCTGCCGGGAACTTTGCAATTTTTGGCGGGACCGATTGTTGACAGACTTCCGCTACAAAAGCTGCTTGTGTGGACGCAGGTATTACAGGCGATTCTGGTTCTGTTGATACCTTTAGCTTATTATGGCGGGTTTTTGACAGTATCCTTTATTTTGGTGGTAATGCCGCTGATTTCCGCGATTGAACAGTTTGCTTATCCCGCCCAGTCGACACTGCTCCCCAGGATCATCAGGAAAGATCAGCTTGTGAGAGGAAACTCTTTATTTTCCTTCGCTTATCAGGGTGTTGATTTAGCCTTTAATGCTTTGGCAGGTATTATGGTAGCTTTAGTAGGGGCGATCACTTTGTATATGATTGATGCAGTCACGTTTATCATTGCAGCTATTCTTTTTAAAATCATTAATATGAAGGCTGTGCAGAATCAAAATGAAAATGTGAGATCCAAAACCACGGTGCGGGAGAAATTCAGCAGTTACAAGAATGATCTGGTTGAAGGCTTTTCAATTGTATTTCGTTCACGCCTAGCAAAATTCTTATTGGGATCCATTGTCGCCAACTTCGCAATTGGTTCAATGTATGCTGTGATGCCAGCCTTTGCAAACATGAGGGGAGGGTCGGAGGCTTATGGCCTGTATTTAGCGGCTATCTCAGCCGGTGCGTTGATCGGTGCCTTGGCAGCATCTTTCTTTGGGAAGTATTCACTGGGCCGGCTTGTGATTGTGCTGTTTTTCCTGGGAGGGAGCTTCTGGATGGTGTCCGCATTTATCCCTTTAACTGTTGTCAGTATCGTTTGCTTCGGACTTTCATGGATACCCATCGGAGCAACAAATGTCATAATAGGTTCAGCGATACAATCTATTGTACCCCAACATTTAATGGGAAGGATCTTTTCGGTGACGGCGTCAATGGGAGCTGTTGCAATGCCATTTGGGTCCTTGATAGGGGGGTATTTTGCGGATGTTGTAAATCCTACGGCTGTTTTTGCAGGGGGAGCGGCCGGTATCCTATTTGTATCTGTGGTGTGGATATTGGATAGGGCACTGCGTACTCTTCCAAATTCAGCTGAAATTAAGCCGGAAGTACTGGGGATTGCTTCGGAAGTTAAGGTTCCTTCGTGAAATTTGGTTTTGTATGTCTTTACTGCAGTCTGGGATACAAACGAAAATCGAGTCCTTAAAGGGACCCGGTTTTTCTTCGAAGTAGTTCTGGTTTGGAGTACAAAACTAGAAAAAGCAGTCCAAAACGGACTGCTTTTTCACTATGGATTCGTAATAAAATTCACATCATCAATTTCACTAATTGAGTTTGTCGCCAATGGAAGGGGATTTAAAATAAAGGAAAATTTTTCCGTTAAACTGCAGAATTCAGCTGGGGAGAGGAAAATAAGGGAAGGATTTTCCGTTAAGCATGCTCAGTAACCCAATTTTGATGTTTTTTTAGTAAATAGCGGAAAATTTTTCCCTTAATTGAGCTATTTTCCCCGACATTTCCTCCATAAGGGAAATTTCTTCCCTTATGGTATGAATGCATGGTGCTGGTTCTTTTTGGTCCTTGCTTTTATGGTGGAGGGGGCCAGGAATAAAGAACCGCTTATTGAACAAACGAAGGGCTTAATTTATAAGAAAGAATCACCTTTCAACCAGTTATTTTAATCCTTATATGAACAAATTAACCATAATGGATAAAATCCGGTATATTTTTTTATACCATTCCACAAGTGAATCCGCCACGTAAATCAAAAGACTTCAAAATATATTTCAGTGTTGCGAAAACGTGATGCGATTTTAGATGCGAAAACACCAGTGAAAGTAAAAGATATGCTATAAAATCAATAAAAAATAGCATACGAATAATGGTGCGAATTCGTATGCTAAAGGACGATGAATTTTTATGGTTTGTACCTCTAAAGTGAACTACTTATTTTGCTTCTTACTTCTTCTTTTTAACTTTTCCTGTCCATTTTTTGAAACCGCCTTGCAACTGGTGAAGATCTCTGTACCCTTTGCGGCGAAGCATTTGAGCTGCTCTTCCGCTGCGCATACCGCTTTGGCAGTAGAGATAGACAGGCTGGTCATTGCGGATTTCCTGTTGCCTTTGCTTCATTTGGGAAAGCGGGATGTTTCTTGCCCCCAGAATATGTCCGTTTTCGAATTCATTTGGTTCTCTTACATCAATCAGTTGTGCTTTGCGATAGCCGGCACGAAATTCATCTTCAGTAAGATTATTGACAATACGCTTTTGCATGAAAAACGTAAATAGAGAATATACGATGATAGCACCTAAAACAACTAACAAAAAATATAAGCCTGACAATGTTTCTAACCCCTTTCAAATTTCACTAATCTCTATTATATTCTTCTTCTTTTGCAGAATCAAAAGAAATCTAGTCTTATTATATAATTGCACTCATTAAAAGGACAAGACAATCTTTTTGAGCAGCAAGCCTGCCTGTGAAAATCAGATAAGGCAGCAGGCAGTGCTTTTCTTCTTTGTTTTTTCCATATACTTTGATAGACTAGAATTCGACTTAAAAAGTGTAAAAGAGGGTATGCAATATGACGAAAGAAGTATGGAGATATATTGATTCGGGGAACTGTTCCCCATCCTTTAATATGGCCCTGGACGAAGCTTTACTCGATTGGCACAGTGAAGGGAAGACCCCCCCTGTGATCCGTTTCTATGGATGGGATCCGGCGACACTTTCAGTCGGCTACTTTCAGAAGGTAGAAAAAGAGATAAACATGGATGCTGTGAAGGAACATGGACTTGGATTCGTCCGCCGTCCGACTGGTGGGAGAGGGGTCCTTCATGAACATGAACTTACATATAGTGTGATTGTATCGGAAGATCATCCGGAAATGCCAAAAACGGTAACCGAAGCATACCGGGTCATCTCGGAGGGAATTCTTCAGGGATTCCGGTCGTTGGGACTTGAAGCTTACTTTGCAGTCCCTAGGACAGAGGAAGAAAAGCAAGGGCTGAAAAACCCCCGTTCTGCTGTGTGTTTCGATGCTCCCAGCTGGTATGAGCTGGTCGTCGAAGGCAGAAAGGTTGCCGGCAGTGCCCAGACACGCCAAAAAGGCGTAATCCTTCAACATGGATCCATTCTTCTTGATTTAGATGAAGATAAATTGTTCAGCTTATTCAAATATCCTAATGACCGTGTAAAAGAACGCATGCAGAGAGCATTCAAAAGCAAGGCGGTCGCGATGAATGAAATCAGCAAGGAGAAAGTCACGCTGGAAATGGCAAAAGCGGCTTTTAAAGAAGGATTCGAGCAGGGGCTTGGTATTGAACTGGAGCCATATGATTTGTCAGAAGAAGAAACACAATATGTAGTAGAGCTGGCGCAAAAGAGATACAAGTCAGATGAATGGAATTTCAAAAGATAACTCGTTTTAAAAAGTCAATAGGATAATACGAAATTTAAATTTTTTTTGAAAAAGCGATGAAAATCGCTTTTTTGCTTTTTACCAAGGGTTGAAGGAACTCTCATTTATTTCAACCTTGAAAATTGTTGTGTTTTGTTCATTCTCGCCGGTGAATCTATTAAAAACTTCTTTTTTCTCGTCTTTCCAGCTTTTTCTCTGTTTGACAAAAAAGGATTAACTTGACCGTAACACAATATATTGTGTGTCGAAAAATATTTTACACACTATATATAGTGTGTATTGGTTGATTTTCAATTTTCCATGTGATAAGTTTATTTCTGAAAACAACATTGATAGAGACAGAGAAAAATATTCAATATAGTAGTTTAAGGAGTTGTATGTATGTCAGTCGTATCGAAACAAGAAATGCAGATTAATAATGAGAGATTAAACAAGGCTATCGGTTTGTTCCCGCAAGTCCACTCAATTACCCCGGACATGAACATTACACATAAGGGTGTTTCCCGCCTCGTAATGATTGACCGCTACTCTTTTAAAGATACAGAAAAGATCACACTTACTGAAGGTGACTTCGTCGTACTGACAATTAAAGAAGATCCAAAATTTCCTGCCAGAGGGTTGGGCACCATTAAAAGCATTGACTGGGAAAACAAGCAGGCAGAGGTATTGATAGATGAGGAATACCGCAGCGCACTTGATAACCCTCAAGAAGCTGAAACAGCTGTTGTCAAACGTTCACTGGATGTTATCGAAAAGCCTTTGGAAATCTATTACGAGCAGATTGCCAAGCGAAATGCTACAGGCCTTGCAAGTGTCGAAACGACTGAAGAAAAAAGAAAAGAATGGTACGAGAAATTTTACCATGAGCTAGTAAATATGAATTTCGTGCCTGCAGGCCGTGTTCTTTACGGGGCAGGAGCCGAAACAGATGTTACGTACTTTAACTGTTATGTGATGCCGTTTGTAAAAGATTCAAGAGACGGGATTTCTGATCACCGTAAACAGGTCATGGAAATCATGAGCCGAGGCGGCGGAGTTGGAACAAACGGATCTACATTAAGGCCGCGCAACACACTGGCAAGAGGTGTGAACGGTAAATCTTCAGGTTCAGTATCCTGGCTTGATGATATTGCGAAATTGACACACCTGGTTGAGCAGGGCGGCTCAAGACGTGGTAAATAAGTGCCTCGTCTTTAAATAAACCTCGTGAATTGCTGGAAACTCTTTAATGGTATCGTGTTATGTTTGTCATCCTAAATGGTATATTAAGATATAAACAAACGTGAGGGTGAATGACATGAAACCATATGATGCAAAGGATTCTCAAATGTGTAAGATTTGTGGATTTGAAATTTCTCATAATAAACAAGGACGATTCACATCGCATATAAAAAATGAACATGGTTTAACATTGAAAGATTACTTGATTAGCTATTATTATACTGAGGATGACCTAGAATGCTTCAATGATACGTGCAACGGTATTGTGCAGCTTAGAAGGGGTAAACCTAATAAATACTGTAGCACAGGATGTGGACGGCGCCTAAGCCGGTTAAGAGAGTGTGAAGTTTGCTCAAAAGAATTCGAAAAAGAAGATCTAAGAGTAAAGACTTGCAGTGAGGATTGCCATAAGCTTTTCAAAAGCAGATTGGCAAAAACTTGGCACGAGTCAATGGATGAAGAAAAGAGGCTTCAACACTTTCATAACATCATATCTAAGACTGCGATAACTCGAAAAGAAAACGGAACTCCCTCATGGAATAGTGGCAAGACTGGTATCTACAGTGAAGAAACCATAGAAAAGATTCGACAAGCTACCTTAAGGCAAATGGAAGATCAAGTCTTTCAAAAAACAAAGATAGAATACATTATCGAGAAGTACCTTAAGAAATTGAATGTTAATTACAAGTACTCATTCATTCTTCAAAAAAGGCAATTTGACTTTTTGCTTGTTGAATATCAAATTATTATTGAATGCGATGGAGATTACTGGCATGCTAATCCTAAGTTTTATCCAGAACCGAAAGATTGGCAAAAAGAAAGAAGCCAAATCGACTTAGAAAAAAATGAGATTGCTCAAAGGAATGGATATCAAATTACACGTTTCTGGGAAGATGACATACTCAATAATTTTGATTATGTAAAACACATCATAAATAACTTACTGGCTACAACGCAGCTGGAAACGGCAAACGTGAATGCTTAAAAACAGTAAGTTGAAAAAGACAATCAGCAGCCAAGCTCCTTTAAAATGGAGAAGGTTCAACGACCATCGAAAGCACGTTGTAATCAGCGGAAGCGAGTAGAGTAGGAATCAAGCGATTCCCAAGTGCGAGGGCACTCTAGAGAGTGTAAGATATGGTCTGAACTCTAAGGTGACTTAGAGAGTTGATGTAGCGATTCAACGTAACGAATTGGCCCAAATGATCATGTTGTCAGATTGGCACCCGGATATCATCGAATTTATCATTTCCAAAATGCAGAACCCGCGTATTTTGCGTTATCTACTGGAAAACACAGAAGATGAACAAATTAAAAAAGCGGCAAAAGATAAATTGAAATTTACTCCGCTTACCGAACAGGAAAAAGATATGTACCAGGGAATCATCAATTATAAGCAGATCCCGGGATTCGGCGGTTTTTCTGAAAAGATCTTTAAGGATGCTGAAGAGAAGCTGAGAACGGGGGGGACCTACTCTGTTCATAACCCAGAGTTTCTAACAGGTGCGAATATTTCCGTCTGCCTGACAAGTGACTTTATGGAGGCTGTAGAAAATGATACTGAATACAGCCTGCGCTTCCCTGATGTAGAGAAATATGATGAGGAAGAAATGAAATTCTATAATGAAAAATGGCAGGAAGTGGGCGATGTCCGCGAGTGGGAAGAAATGGGATACAAAGTCCGCACTTACAGAAAAATGCGGGCAAAAGAGTTATGGAACCTGATTAATGTATGTGCAACGTATTCTGCAGAGCCTGGCATCTTCTTTATCGATAATGCGAACGATATGACAAATGCCAAAGCATACGGACAGAAAGTTGTTGCAACGAACCCTTGTGGTGAGCAGCCACTCGCGCCATTTTCCGTCTGCAACCTCGCTGCAGTGAACCTTGCAGAATTTGCTGACAAAGAAAGTAAAACGGTCGATTTTGAAAAACTGAAGAAGACAGTTGAAGTAGGCGTACGCATGCAGGATAACGTCATTGACGCTACTCCTTACTTCCTTGAGCAAAACAAAAAGCAGGCACTTGGTGAACGCCGTGTCGGTCTTGGGGTAATGGGTCTTGCTGATCTGTTGATCTACTGTGAAAAAGAATATGGTTCTGAAGAAGGAAACCAACTAGTAGATGAAGTGTTTGAAACGATTGCCGTGACGGCGTATCGTACATCGGTTGAGCTGTCAAAGGAAAAAGGCAGCTTCCCATTCCTCCAAGGGGAAACAAAAGAAGAAACGAATCGTCTTAGGGAAGCCTTCATCAATACAGGGTATATGAGTAAAATGCCTGAAGATGTAAGGCAATCGATCCTGGAAAATGGTATTCGCAACTCCCACCTGCTTACCGTTGCACCGACAGGAAGCACCGGCACGATGGTGGGTGTGGCAACCGGTCTTGAGCCATACTTCTCCTTTACTTACTATAGAAGCGGCAGGTTAGGGAAATTTATTGAAGTGAAAGCTGAAATTGTTCAAGAGTATCTTGACCGCAACCCTGAAGTGGATCCGGATTCCCTTCCGGAGTGGTTTGTATCATCAATGGAACTTGCTCCTGAAGCACATGCAGATGTTCAGTGTGTCATTCAGCGCTGGATCGACAGTTCCATCTCTAAAACGGTGAATGCGCCGCGAGGCTATTCAGTTGACCAGGTTGAAGGTGTCTATGAAAGGCTTTATAAAGGCGGAGCAAAAGGTGGAACGGTTTATGTTGACGGCAGCCGGGATTCACAGGTTCTTACTCTTAAAGCAGAAGAAAACAGCTTTGAGGAAGAGGAGTCAGAGCAGCCAATATCACAAAGCAAAAAGCCGGTTGTTCTTGTCGATACAATTCAAGATGTAAGATCTACAGATGTCACGATCGGCTCAGAAGTTGGAAACACTTGCCCAGTCTGCCGAAAAGGAACGGTAAAAGATATGGGCGGATGCAATACATGTACGAACTGTGGGGCCCAGTTGAAGTGCGGACTATGATATAACTCAGAAGGGGAAATTAATTCCCCTTCTATTTTTTTATTCTAAAATCCTTCGAATTGAATTAAAGATGTAATAAGGAAACTTCGAAGGAGATGGTTCCATGAACATCGATGGTGTATTTTCAGGTGGTGGAATCAAAGGGCTTGCCCTTATTGGAGCCTATCAGGCAATCGAAGAAAAAGGTCTGAAGTTCAAACGGCTGGCGGGAACCAGCGCGGGAGCCATAATTGCAGGTTTTATTGCAGCTGGCTACAAGAGTGAAACGCTGATGAATATCATGGACGAAATTGACTTGACAGATTTATTGGATAAAAGTACTTTGCTATCCTCAATTCCATTTGCACGGTGGATCAAAGTATATTGGAAACTCGGTCTGTATAAGGGTGATGCACTTGAACGATGGATTGAAGAGAAGTTGCGGGTGAGAGGAATTTATACCTTTGCCGATTTACCTCCAGGCGCATTAAGGGTCATAGCATCCGACCTTTCAAATGGACGCCTGATGGTACTGCCGGATGACCTCGAAAAATACGGCATTGCCAAAGAGACTTTCCCGGTGGCCAAAGCAATCAGAATGAGTGCCAGCCTGCCCTATTTTTTTGAACCGGTCCGGTTAAGGTCTCTGGATGGACTGAGTCTTGTCGTGGATGGAGGGGTTTTGAGCAACTTTCCCATGTGGCTTTTTGATAAAGAGAATACGAAAAAATTGAGACCGGTGCTGGGTATAAAGCTTAGCCACAATATCCAGGAAAGGCCGAAAAACGAAATAAATAATGCGATAGATTTGTATGATGCCTTGTTTCAAACAATGAAAGATGCACATGATTCAAGATATATTTCAAGGAAGCATTCGACTAACATCATCTTTATTCCTACAGAAGGTGTCCTTACCACAGAGTTCCAATTGACAGAAGAGAAGAAAAAAGAACTAGCGGACTATGGCTATAATGAAGCGAAATCTTTCCTGCAAAGCTGGAGTTATTAGCGGGAAAACTTTATAGGGAAATAAAAAAATCGAGCTAGAGAGATGCTCGATTTTTTCTATTTTTTTTACCTTCAATTACTGTCAAATTTGCCTGAGACTTTTTACGGTAGGATTTTTTGCGGAATGGATTTGGTGCGCTTGCTTTTGTTGCCGCTGTTTTCTTATTAAACCGCTTCTTAGATTGTCTTGCCGCCTTCACGAAGGCTTTTTGATCTTTATTTTTGCCCTTTCCACCCATAACCACTTTCCGGAATATAAAATAGATTACTCCTGCGATAGCAGCAAAAATGAGGATTCTTTGAAGAAGAGCAAGTGGATCTCCCATCAGTGTGGACACCAATCCGACAGAGGCTAAAAGAATAACAGCTCCTGTAATTATGATACGAGCATTCAAGAAGGTCACCTCCCTTGGAAATGAAAATAAGAGCACAAAACGCCTTTATATATATTTTAGACTATTTTTCTTCTTTTTAACCGTGTTTCTGTTTTATTTTACACATTTACCTTTACTTGGAAGCGAATGAAAGACCGTACAGTAAATTCAATTGTAGATATTATTCTCAAGTGGGGTCTAACGCCTGCAGCGAAAATCAAATTCATCCTAATTCTACTAAAAAATGGCCCACTCTGCCAAATGGGGAGTTGAAGTGAAATTTAAAGTTAAATATGGGATGGATATGAAATACTTTTACGTAAATGGACATACTACCCAAAGGAGGTGTTTTGATGTCTGCAAATGAAGAAAAACCATCACAAGATAAAGAATTGGAACAGAATAAGCAGGAAAAACCCCTGTCATTTATTGGAATGGTGGTCACGACAGGATTCACTGGCGGGCTGCTATGGAGCGGGATTGCCTACATTTGTTATATGTTCTCCTTTACCAAACTTGAGCCGAACATCATTCTGGAGCCTTGGGCTGTCGGAGACTGGAAAGAGTCCTGGCTTGGTATTGTCATTTCGATTATTGCCTATGGCCTGATCTCGATCGGTGTTGCACTTTTATACTATGCTGCTCTAAGAAAGCTGAAGTCGATGTGGGTGGGTGCCGGATACGGGCTGGCATTGATGCTGGTTGTTTTCCTGGTGCTGAATCCGCTTTTCCCAAGTATGAAAGCCTTGACAGATACGGACTATAATACATTGATTACATCAGCATGCCTTTATATTTTATATGGAGTGTTTATCGGATACTCTATTTCTTACGAAGAAAACGAGCTCCGTCATCAACATGAGAAAGAGCAGGTCAGGAATGAAGGAGTTTAGACAATGTAGTAGGTTTGTCAATTAGTTTGTGTTAGAATGTTCATGTTGAACATTCTATTTTTATGGGTGAATACATATGTACAAAATTCTTCTGCTTAATGGTCCTAACCTTAACCGCTTAGGAAAGAGAGAACCGGACATTTATGGAAAAACTACTTTAAGTGAGCTTGAAATCAGAATGAAGAAAACAGCCTTATCGGCAGGTTATGAATTGAAGGCGGAACAATCGAATCATGAAGGCGAGCTTATCGATTCTATTCATTGGGCTGAGGATGAGGGATTTTCCGGGATTATTTTCAACCCCGGTGCATTTACACATTACAGCTATGCAATAAGAGATGCAGTAGCCAGTGTCGATCTTCCCGTGATTGAGGTTCATATTTCCAATGTTCATAAACGAGAGCCATTCAGGCATCATTCTGTCCTTGCGGAAGTATCGTACGGTCAGATTGTCGGTCTTGGTCTTTTCGGCTATGAACTCGCCCTGCAAGCTCTTATAAAAAAACAAAAGGGAGATGAAGAAAATGAGTAAACTTGATAAATTAAGAGAGAAATTTTCTGAGAACAATATTGATGGTATACTGATTACAAGCCAATACAACCGCCGTTATATGACTGGTTTTACAGGATCTTCCGGAGTAGCCATCATAACTGCAGACAGCGCTTTATTCATCACGGATTTCCGCTATACAGAGCAAGCTGCAGAACAGGCTAAAGGGTTTGAAATAATTCAGCATAAAGGGCCTATCCCTAATGAAGTTGCGACTCAGGTCGAAAAGCTTGGAATCAAAAAGCTTGGATTTGAAAAAAACTATATGACTTACTCTGCTTTTGAAAGCTACCGCAGCAAGGTTGATGCTGAGCTGGTTCCTGTAAGCGGTCTTATTGAAGATCTTCGTTTGGTAAAAACGGAAGCGGAATTAAAAATCATCAAAGATGCTGCAGATATCGCAGATGCTGCATTCAAACATATCCTTGACTTTATCAAACCTGGGAAAACAGAATTGGAAGTATCCAATGAGCTTGAATTCTTCATGAGAAAAGCAGGTGCAACTTCTTCTTCTTTCGATATCATTGTTGCATCAGGACTTCGTTCTGCTCTTCCACATGGTGTGGCAAGTGACAAAGTCATTGAAAAAGGTGACTTCATCACACTTGATTACGGAGCTTATTACAACGGATATTGTTCAGATATGACAAGAACGATTTCTGTAGGTGAGCCTTCTGAAAAACTGAAAGAAATCTACGATGTTGTGCTTCAGTCACAGCTTAAGGCTATGGAAGAAATCAAACCTGGCATGACAGGTGCACAAGCGGACGCGATTTCCAGAGATTACATTAAGGAAAAAGGATATGGCGAATACTTCGGCCATTCTCTTGGACATGGTATCGGGCTGGAGGTTCACGAAGGACCAGGATTGTCACACCTTTCTGAAACAGTGTTAAAACCTGGCATGATCGTAACAGTTGAGCCGGGAATCTATGTACAAGGTGTCGGCGGAGTTCGTATTGAAGATGATACATTAATCACTGAAAACGGTAATGAAACGCTTACACATTCAACTAAAGAGTTAATTATTCTTTAATATATTTTTGCCGCAAGAAAGAACAGATGCATTAAAATAGTCATTCTTCGGCTATTCAAAATTAGGAGGAACATTCATGATTTCAGTAAACGATTTTCGTACAGGCCTTACAATCGAGGTAGACAACGGTATTTGGCGCGTAATGGATTTCCAGCACGTTAAACCGGGTAAAGGAGCAGCATTCGTACGCTCGAAATTAAGAAACCTGCGTAACGGGGCTATTCAAGAAAAAACGTTCCGTGCAGGCGAAAAAGTGGGCAAGGCTCAAATAGACAACCGCAAAATGCAATATCTTTATGCAAATGGAGATATGCATGTTTTCATGGACACAGAGTCTTATGAGCAAATCGAACTAAATGCTTCTGCGATTGAATATGAGCTGAAGTTCTTGAAAGAAAACATGGAAGTTCAAATCATGATGTACCAAGGTGAGACACTTGGGGTTGAACTGCCAAACACAGTTGAATTGACGGTTACAGAAACGGAGCCTGGTATCAAAGGCGATACTGCTTCAGGCGGATCTAAGCCGGCTACTGTTGAGACAGGATTGACTGTAAACGTTCCTTTCTTCGTAAATGAAGGAGACGTTCTTGTAATCAATACAACTGACGGATCTTATGTTTCCCGTGGATAATACTGATTGATCAAAAGCTGAAGGCCTCAGGCCTTTCAGCTTTTTTTGTTTTTTGGAAGAAAACGATGGCCAACACTTCTTATGTACCCTTGGTTCTTGATGGGACTAAATAGACTATATCATAGGTGGTGAATAATCGGGCATGTAAGAACCATTTGATGTTAAGGAAAGACCAGTGGATGGTGAATAATCCGGCCTTAAAAACCATCTAACTTATTAAGAGAACAAGCAGGTGGCAGAAAACAAGCAATAAAGACCATCTGATGTGAGGAAAATCGAATCAGATGGCAGATAACCAAGCCGTAAAGACCAACTGATGTGAGGAAAACCAAAGCAGATGGTAGATAACCAAGCCGTAAAGACCATCTGATGGCAGGAAAGAACAAGCAGGTGGTAAATAACCAAGCCAATAAAGACCATCTGATGCGAGGAAAACGAAAGCAGGTGATAAATAACCAAGCAATAAAGACCATCTGCCGGCAGGAAAACCAAATCAGATGGCAGAAAACCAAGCCGTAAAGACCATCTGATGGCAGGAAAACGAAAGCAGATGGTAAATAACCAAGCTGTATAAGCCAGCTGATACCAGGAAAACCAAAGTAGGTGGTAAATAACCAAGCTATATAAGACATCTGATGCCAGCAAAGACAAAGCAGGTGGTATTCCCCCCCTCCCTTCTCATCTCAAAAACCATAAAAAACTAAAAATCCATTTCTCATAATGCTGCAGATAATTCAAACCAATTGAAATATCACCTCAGTGATTTCCAAACAAAATTAAGCAGTCCCCTCATTCTCCCATCTTAATCCCCTCTCCGATAAATAAAGTCATATTCTTGCAATCCACGAATACATTTTAATAACAAAAGGCATGTACATTTGAACCAGATAAGCTAGTACGTTCTGCCAGCAAAATGAGGAGGAGGGAATATGGAAGAGATTCTATCAATCGTTCCATCAATCATCGCCGAAAAAATCAGAGCAATGCCAGCCCATATTCAACCGCTGATAGAAGAAATAAGAATCCGGATCGACAGGCCCCTGGAAGTGACAGCCAGAGGCATTCCTTATTTTCTTCCCTATGTTGTGACAAAGAAAGATGGTGATCAGCTGATTAGCAAGCTGGCGAACCATTCGTTTTATACGCTGGAAGAAGAGTTGAAAAGAGGTTATATAACTATCGAGGGGGGCCATCGGGTTGGACTTGCCGGTAAAGTCATCCTGGAGGACGGAAAAGTGAAAGCGATCAGGCACTTAGCTTCCTTCAATATAAGGGTGGCCAGGGAAGCCATTGGAATCGGGGCGCAGCTTACACCGTATTTGTATGATTCCCGTTGGAAACACACCATGATCATCGGAGCTCCGCAGACTGGTAAAACAACCTTGTTGAGGGATATTGCAAGAATCATCTCGACTGGAATTCATGAGAAAAACATACCCCCTTTTAAAGTGGGAGTTGTAGATGAACGGTCTGAGATTGCCGGCTGTGTCCACGGAGTGCCGCAGCTTCAATTTGGACCCAGAGTGGATGTTCTGGATGCTTGTCCTAAAGCGGAGGGCATGATGATGCTTATCCGCTCGATGAGCCCTGATGTCATCATCGTGGATGAAATTGGCCGGCAGGAAGATGGCCAAGCCATACTGGAAGCTGTAAATGCGGGGATTTCGCTGGTCATGACCACTCATGGACATTCATTGGAAGATATCGCAAAGCGTCCGTTTTTAAAGAGAATTATCGATATGAATGTTGTAGAAAGGTTCATTGAATTATCTCGAGGAGAAAATCCCGGTTTAATCAAGAATGTAAGAAATCAAGCGGGAATTTCACTGCTGGAAAAAGTGAGCGTGACATAAATGATTAAAATCATCGGTGCGGTTTTTATTATTCTTTCGACTTCGTGGGCAGGTTTTGAGGCTTCAAGGCATTTGAGCGAGAGGCCGAGACAGTTAAGGATATTAAAGTCTGCTCTTCAAGCATTGGAAGCTGAGATAATGTATGGGCATACCCCGCTGCATGAGGCCGCACGCAAGCTTTCTAAGCAGCTTCAGCGTCCTGTGGCATGGTTTTTTGAAGTATTTGCCCAGAAGATTACGACAGAAGAAACAACCGTAAATGAAGCATGGGAATCCAGTCTGAAAGAGGTATGGAAGCTGACGGCCTTCAAATCAAGAGAATATGAAATTCTGGCACAGTTCGGGGAAAGCCTAGGGAAGCACGACAGGCTGACCCAGCAGAAACATATTTTGCTGACACTTACGCATTTGGAACAAGAAGAGACAGAAGCACTCGAAAAGCAAAAGAGATATGAAAAAATGACGAAAAGTTTAGGGTTTCTTTCAGGCCTGCTTCTCATCATTTTATTGCTGTAATGATCAGGAGGGGAAACGATGGGAATTGATGTTGATATTATCTTCAAGATTGCAGGTGTCGGGATTGTAGTCGCCTTTCTTCACACCATTCTGGACCAGGTAGGAAAGAAAGAATATGCACAATGGGTAACATTGTTCGGTTTTATTTACATTCTGTTTATGGTTGCATCTATCGTTGATGATTTATTTCAAAAAATCAAATCAGTGTTCCTGTTCCAAGGGTGAAAGGGGGAATAGGCCATTGAAATCATACAAGTAGTTGGTATTGCACTCGTATCGACCTTCCTCGCCTTGATTATTAAGGAACAAAAACCAAATTTTGCTTTTTTGCTTGTTGTTTTTGTCGGATGTGCCATTTTTCTTTTCCTCGTCGACCAGATTTATGAAATTATCCGTATGATTGAAAAGCTTGCGGCTAACGCAAACATCAACATGATATACGTTGAAACAATCTTGAAAATTATAGGAATTGCCTATATTGCTGAATTTGCCTCGCATATCACGAAGGATGCCGGGCAGGGGGCATTGGCAGCAAAGGTGGAATTAGCCGGGAAAATTCTTATATTAGCAATGGCAGTGCCGATCTTGACTGTCATCATAGAAACGATCATTAACATGATCCCTAACGTTTAAGAAAGAGCAGCTGCCTTCAGGGGTGAAAATAGTGCGTCATTTATTGCAAATCATTTGTTGTATATTACTACTCTTTATCTTTGGAACAGTCACCGTACAAGCAGAAGGAGAAGACGCAAACGAGAATACCCAGATTGGTGAAAAGATGCTGAACGAACAGCTTGAGAGGTTGGAAATCGATGAATTGAAAATGTATTGGGAAGATATCACCACGCAGTATGGGGGTTTCTTGCCGGAAAGCCAAAAAGGGAGCTTAATCGATTTTATAAAAGGGGACAAGCAGTTCTCCTTCAAAGCATGGTTCACCGGGATGTTCCATTTTGCCTTCCAGGAACTGATCATGAATGGGAAGCTGCTCGGAACACTTATTCTCCTTACGATATTCAGTATGTTTTTACAATCTCTGCAAAACTCCTTTGAAGGAGGAAATGTCAGTAAAGTAGCCTATGCGATTGTCTTTATGGTTCTGATCATCATCGCTCTCAACAGCTTTCATGTGGCGATCGATTATACAAAAGAAGCCATTGGCACCATGATCAACTTCATCATTGCGCTGATACCGTTGCTATTGGCACTGATTGCTTCATCCGGCGGGCTGATATCTGCCGCTTTCTTTCATCCGGTAATCATTTTCCTGATGAATACAAGCGGACTCCTTATACAGAATATTGTACTTCCACTTTTATTCCTTTCTGCATTGTTAAGTATAGTCAGCACCTTGTCACCACAGTACAAGGTAACTCAGCTGGCGAATTTGTTAAGGAACTGGAGTATCGGCCTCCTTGGAATCTTCATGACAGTCTTCCTCGGGGTCATCTCGGTACAAGGAGCAACAGCAGCAGTGACAGACGGGATTACCGTCCGGACAGCCAAGTTCGTTACAGGGAATTTTGTCCCGGTAATCGGAAGGATGTTCACGGATGCAGCCGACACGGTGATTAGTGCATCGGTCCTGTTAAAAAATACAGTGGGAATCGCAGGGGTTGCCATTCTTTTGATGATTGCGGCATTCCCTGCGATGAAAATACTGATGATTGCTTTAATTTACAAACTTGCCGCAGCTTTGCTGCAGCCGCTTGGCGGAGGCCCGGTCATCACCTGTCTCGATACGATCAGTAAAAGCGTCATTTATGTATTTGCTGCACTTGCCATTGTTTCGTTCATGTTTTTTCTCAGCATAACCATCATGATTGCAGCCGGAAATATTACTTTAATGGTCAGGTAAGGGGGGAGAAGATGTCTTTTTTAACAGAATGGATAACAAATATCATCGTGTTCGTCCTGCTGGCAAGTGTCATTGATATGCTTCTCCCCAGTTCGAATATGCAGAAATATACGAAGATCGTTACAGGGCTGCTTCTAATCATGATTATCCTGACGCCGATCATGAAATTGTTGTCATCGGATTTTGAAGAAGCGATAGCTGAGATCAATTTGGATGGTCCAGTGCAAACAGCTTCTGTAGAAAATTTAATAGAAATGAAGAAAAAAGAAATACAAGCCTCACAACGTGCATATATTTTAGAACAGATGGCTGTCCAAATGAAAGATGATGTAGAAAAGGAGATGATAGAACAATATGGATTGAGTGTTAAACACATAGAGCTCGAAGCGGAAGACCTTGAAAATCTACCGGAAAGCATTATGTCAGTTTCCATCGTGTTGGATACCTCCCAAGAAGAAGCAGTCACAGCAATTAAACCAGTAGAAATTGATACTACTAAAAGTGTTCCACAAAATGAAAGCACCAAAGAAATAGGCAGCATGCTTTCAGAGAAGTGGAATATCTCCAGGGACAAACTAGTGATTATGATCGAAGGAGGTGCAGTAGAAAGAGATGAAATCTGATAAAGGTCCGCTCACCATGCTCAAAAACCTTTTCATGAAAGAACGGGATGAGACTCATCAGCCTGATAAGAAGCCAGGCAAGTTCCATTACTTCTTGATAGTCCTGTTGTTCGGAGTGGCCTTCATGCTCATCAGTGATATGTGGGGCAGTAAAAACCAAGAGGCATCACTGGTGATGAAATCGGAAACCGAGACAGCTGAAGACGAAGTGCCGGCTTTTGGAAACAAAGAATCAAAGGATCCAGTAATGAAAGAGTACGAGGACCGGTATGAAAATCAGCTGAAAGAAGCACTCGAACAAATAGCGGGGGTAAGTGACACAACCATTGTCGTCAACGTGGAATCCACAGAACGAAAAGTGTATGAGAAAGACAACTCCTCTCAGTCACAATTGACCAAAGAAACAGATCGAGAAGGTGGGAACCGCTCAATTGAAGACAAATCTTCGGAAGAACAGCTTGTGATCATCAATGATGGTGAGAAGGAGGTACCCGTCTTACTTGAAACTAAAAAGCCTAAAATCAGCGGCGTTCTTGTTGTAGCCAAGGGTGCTGATAACATACAAGTGAAAAAATGGATCATTGAATCTGTTACAAGGGCTCTGGATGTACCGAGCCACCGTGTAGCAGTAATGCCTAAAAATTAAGGGGGACTTAAATATGTTATTGAAAAAGCAAACAGTATGGTTATTGACGATGTTGAGCCTTGTGATCGTTTTATCGGTGTATTACATTACATCTCCGACACAGCAAGCCACAGATATGGCTGCGGTAGAAGGTGATAAAGCAGTTCAAGGGGAAGAGGCAGCACAGCAAAATGAAGAAGCAGTGTCTGAAGGTGAAATGGATATCGTTACCGAAGCAGCTGGTGACGAAGTATTCGAAACACTGCGTATGGAGTTCATGGACCAGCGTTCCAAGAGCATTGAAGAGCTTGAAACAAAAGTAGCTTCAGCTGACCTTTCCATCGAGGAAAAGAATGCTGCATATGAGCAATTGGAACAAATGCAAGAGCTTGAGACAACTGAAA
Organism: Bacillus sp. AK031; assembly: GCF_053903065.1. Taxonomy (NCBI): domain Bacteria; kingdom Bacillati; phylum Bacillota; class Bacilli; order Caryophanales; family Bacillaceae; genus Bacillus; species Bacillus sp. AK031. Next base: position 1,366,112 of record NZ_CP096424.1, read on the forward strand.
CGGTCCTGGAAACATTGATCAAAACAATGGGATATGAAGATGCGCTGGTGAGAGCAGATGGAGAACAGGTTCGCGTAACGGTTAAGGCGAAAGAACATTCCGCTTCTGAAGCGAACAAGATTATCCGTCTGGTAACCGAAGAAATTGGTGCAATGCAAAAAGTGGCGGTTGAATTCCAGCCTGCCAACTAAATAAAACAACAATAGCCGGTACTCCTTGATAAAGGGGGCCGGCTTCTTTTCTAAGAAATTTTTGTTTTTAAGGCTAATTTACTGCTGCTTTTATTAACGAAGGGGGATTGGAGCGGAAATCAATTCTTTTTATCCAGCCACAATATTTGCGAAAAGAGCGAAAGAGTTTTTTTATGTAATTGAATGGTGAAAAGTTTAAAATTCGAAATCGCTTTCACAGAAACTTTAAAAAAATGAAAAAGAAGCTTACAATAGAAAGGGGACAAATTATTTTAGCGCTCAATACGCCGATGGCCTCACGTGAATAAGATTAGTTTCATTATCATATTGAATTTTCACAAGGTCTTATCGTATGATATTAGTAGCTAGTCCTAATTTGATAATTACTCTAAGGGGTGTCATTATGTTAAAGATTCAAGAATTACGCGAGTTGATTAAACTTGTTGATCAATCAAGCATTGATGAATTCTCATATGAACTTGATGGTTCAAAGATCAAAATGAAGAAAAATAAGGCTGTCACGTATGTAGAAGAAAAGGCAGCTGCCAAAACAAATGAAGTACATAAAGCGGAAGAAACTGTTTCGAAACCTGTCCAGGAGGCACCGGTTCAGGCACCAAAAGCCGAAGCGCCTGTTAAAGAAGAGGCTTCTGCAGCACCTGCTGCCGATGAAAACCTTCATAAGATTGTGTCGCCGATGGTCGGTACGTTTTATCAATCTCCTTCACCTGACCAGGATGCCTATGTAAAACAAGGCAGCAAAGTCAGTGATGATAGTGTCGTATGTATTGTTGAAGCAATGAAGCTTTTCAATGAAATCGAAGCAGAAGTGAAAGGTGAAATTGTAGAAATCTTAGTGAAAGACGGTCAATTGGTTGAATACGGTCAGCCGCTATTCCTGGTTAAGCCTGAATAAGGGAGCGATCATTTTATGATAAAAAAGCTGTTAATCGCAAATAGAGGAGAAATAGCTGTACGTGTGATCCGCGCTTGCCGCGAAATGGGAATAGAAAGTGTTGCTGTATATTCCGAGGCAGACAAGGAAGCGCTTCATGTACAACTGGCTGATGAGGCTTATTGTATAGGGCCTACAGCAAGCAAGGACAGTTATTTGAATTTCACCAACATCATCAGTGTGGCAAAGCTTACTGATTGTGATGCTATCCATCCGGGATATGGATTTCTTGCTGAAAATGCGGACTTTGCGGAATTATGCCGTGAATGCAATATCACTTTTGTCGGTCCTTCGCCTGAAGCCATCTCCAAGATGGGGACAAAGGATGTTGCAAGGGAAACAATGAGAGAAGCGGGAGTACCAATTGTCCCGGGCTCTCAAGGTATTGTAAAAGACGCAGAGGAAGCGGTTTCATTAGCAGAGAAGATCGGCTATCCGGTCATTATTAAAGCAACAGCAGGCGGCGGCGGTAAAGGGATTCGCGTTGCCAAAACAGAACAGGAGCTTGTCAAAGGCATAAATATCACCCAGCAGGAAGCTGCAACAGCTTTCGGCAATCCGGGTGTTTATATTGAAAAATTCATTGAAGATTTCAGGCACGTAGAAATTCAGGTGCTTGGGGACAACTTTGGCAATGTCATTCATTTGGGTGAAAGGGATTGTACGATCCAAAGGCGCCTGCAAAAGCTAATCGAAGAAACACCTTCTCCAGCATTAGATGGAGAGACGCGGGCTGAAATGGGACAGGCGGCAGTCAAAGCCGCACAGGCAGTTGATTATTCTGGCGCAGGCACAGTTGAATTCATTTTCGATCATGTCAACAATAAGTTTTACTTCATGGAAATGAATACACGAATTCAAGTAGAACACCCCGTTACGGAACAAGTGACAGGTGTTGACCTTATAAAAGAACAGATTAAAGTTGCTTCCGGTGAAAAACTGTCGTTAAAGCAGCAAGATATCGAATTTAATGGCTGGTCAATTGAATGCCGGATCAATGCTGAAAATCCTGAAAAGAATTTCATGCCTTCTGCTGGTAAGATTGATTTGTATCTGCCACCTGGCGGCCTTGGGGTCAGAGTGGACTCCGCAGCTTACCCAGGATATGTAATTCCGCCGTACTATGATTCAATGATTGCGAAGTTGATCACGTATGGAGCGACTAGAGAAGAAGCGATTGCCAGAATGAAAAGGGCCCTAAGTGAATTTGTCATTGAAGGAGTCCACACGACAATACCGTTTCACTTGAAAGTGCTCGAACATGAAACGTTTGTCAGCGGGGATTTCAACACGAAATTCCTTGAGAAATATGAGGTAATGAAGTCTTAGTGTAAGCTGTGTTATAATAAGTCATAACTATTGGCGAAATCAATGGAGGTGTACATTCATGGCTGAAAATCAAAACCAAAACCAAAGCCTATTGCAAATGTCACAGGGTACCGACGGTTTAGGTAAAATTGAAATAGCACCCGAAGTAATTGAAGTAATAGCAGGGATTGCTGCATCAGAAGTAGAGGGTGTCGCTCAAATGCGCGGTAATTTTGCGAGCGGTGTCGTTGAGAGGCTCGGCAAGAAAAACCATGGCAAAGGCGTCAAGGTTGAACTTGCGGAAGAGGGTATCCAGGTAGATGTTTATTGCATTATGCAATTCGGTGTGTCAATTCCAAATGTAGCTCAAAAAATCCAGGATAACATCAGGCAGGCACTTCTGAATATGACAGCTTTAGAAGCAGACGAAGTTAACATCCACGTAGTCGGTGTGCAGTTTGAGAACCAGAAGACAGAGCCGGAATTTGATGAGGAATAATTCTTAATGAAGAAACCAAAGGCGATGCCTTTGGTTTTTTTGTTGCAAATGTACATTAGTGGATAAATCCCTTTATCATTAGAGAAACCCATTTGGCTTCAGTGAAGAATTAAGGTTGATTGGAGTCGCACGCCTGGAGCGGGAATCACTACTAGGGTCCTTGTTCATTTACAAAAAGAGTGTTTTATGTGTGTCGGATACTGCCTGTCCTACGGCTGATTTTTCAGAATAGCGGATTTTATTAGTGAATGCGTGCTTTGTGCAGTACAGTTATGCTATTATCATTGATATGATGAAATCTGATTAGACTAAAGGAGTACTATGCAATGAAAAGACGTACAGCACGTGAAAAAGCTTTACAAGCATTATTTCAGATGGATATGTCCGGAATGACTGCCGAAGAGGCATTAACAAACGTATATGAAGAATCACCTTCCGATGAATACTTGGATAACCTTGTAAAAGGAACGACAGAAAACAAGGATAAGATCGATGCTCTCATTCGTGAAAATCTTGAAAAATGGTCGTTTGACAGGTTGGCGAAAGTGGACAGAAACATTATGCGCGTAGCCGTTTATGAATTATTGGAAGCAGAAGATGTACCGAATAAGGTTGTTATCAATGAAGCGATCGAAATCGCGAAAACATACGGTGACGACCAATCAGGGAAGTTCATTAATGGAGTTCTTTCCAAAGTGAATGCTGCTATCCAACAGTAAGGAAAGTAAGGGGGAGTTATATGCCCGCGAAAATTATTGATGGGAAGAAAATTGCCAGGCACTATAGGGACTCAATCTCTCGAGAAGTCCAACATTTAAAATCCCTAGGGTTGGTCCCGGGGCTTGCTGTTATTTTAGTCGGTAACAATTCCGCTTCTCACACATATGTAAAGATGAAACGCAGGACGTGTGAAGAAATGGGCATTCATTCTGTATTGGTTGAGTATGACGACAGTGTTAGTGAAAAGGAATTGCTTGAAAAAATCCAGCAACTAAATGAAGATGTATCTATCCATGGCATTCTGGTCCAGCTTCCTTTGCCGGAAGGAATTCAAACTGAAAAAGTAATTGAACAAATCGACCCTTCCAAGGATGTAGACGGATTTCATCCTGTCAACATTGGGAGAATGATGATTGGTGAGGATGCCTTTCTTCCGTGCACCCCGTATGGAATTATGAAAATGCTTCAATATGAAAATATTTCAGTATCAGGTAAGCACGCTGTAATCATCGGACGCAGCAATATTGTCGGTAAACCTGCCGGACAGCTTCTGCTGAAAGAGAATGCAACGGTCACTTATTGTCATTCGAAAACCGAAGGCCTTTCAGCCTATACTTTAAAAGCTGACATCATAATATCTGCAGCCGGAAAGGCGAAACTTGTACATGGCGATGATATAAAACCGGGTGCAGTTGTGATAGATGTGGGAATGAACAGAGATGAAGATGATAAACTGTGCGGTGACATTGATTTTGAAAGTGCCTGGGAAACGGCAGGTTACATAACTCCTGTTCCCGGGGGAGTGGGGCCAATGACGATCACGATGCTTATGTATAACACGGTTAAAGCTGCCAAAAAATACATGAAGAAGCAATAAGAAAGATACATTGCTACGTGCACCCTGCACTTTTTTGTTAAAATAATAGTAATCCAACAGGCTGCATTCCAGAAAAGGAGGCAGCTTTTTGTTAAGTTTAGCTATTCCGTTTTTAATACATACTTGTTAATACCGAAAAAGACATTGAAACATCCTTAATAATATAAGTGTTCAGATAACGAGTGGATATCTTGGCTGGATGAAAAGCCCCTGGGCAGCTGACCAAGATAGATGCAAAGATTAGCGAAAGTGTAAACAAATGGGAGAGGATTAGATGGATAATCAACAACCTCAGTACCTGACAATACAAGCATTAACCAAATACATTAAGAGAAAGTTCGATAAAGACCCTCACTTGTCCGGAGTCTATGTGAAAGGTGAGATATCGAATTTCAAGAGACACTCCAGCGGCCACATGTATTTCACATTGAAGGATGACAGAGCACGGATTCTTGCAGTGATGTTTGCTTCGGCGAATGCTTCAATGAAATTCAATCCTGAAAACGGGATGAATGTGCTCGTAAGGGGAGATCTCTCTGTCTATGAGTCAGGGGGACAGTATCAGATTTATGTTAAAGAAATGCAGCCGGATGGAATAGGAGATCTGTTTCTGGCTTTTCAACAATTAAAGGAAAAGCTCGAGAAGCAAGGGCTTTTTGATGAAGAGAGAAAGAGGGAACTGCCGAGATTCCCCCGGAAAATCGGGGTTATTACTTCCCCGACAGGAGCTGCAGTCAGAGATATCATTACAACCATCAGCCGCCGGTATCCAGTCGGAGAAATTTTAGTATATCCAGCTTTAGTGCAAGGGGAAAGAGCTTCAAAGTCGATAGCGGATTGCATAAAGAAAGCCAACCAAAATAAAGAAATCGATGTCCTGATTGTCGGAAGAGGAGGGGGCTCGATAGAAGAATTGTGGGCTTTTAATGAAGAAATAGTAGCGCTTGCCATATCTCAATCAGCCATCCCCATCATTTCGGCAGTAGGGCATGAAACGGACTTTACAATCGCGGATTTTACTGCTGATATGAGGGCGCCAACGCCAACGGCCGCAGCAGAATTAGCTGTTCCCCATATAGATGAGCTCTTGGAAAGGATCTTAAGCAGAAAGATCATGTTGCTAAGAGGAATGAAAGCAAGACTGAACAGTGAGATGGCAAGACTGAGAAGTGTAAGCACGTCAATTATTTTTAGAAATCCCCGGCGCCTGTATGAGCAAAAAATTGAAGCAGTCGACCATCTGACAGATCAGTTAAACCGGACACAGTTGCAAAGAATGCAAACGAATAGTGACAAGCTAAAGCATTTGGAATCCAATTTACAAAGAATGCATCCTATGAAATTATGGGAAAGGAAAAACGAACAGTATCTTCGCGGGACTAAACAGCTTCAGGCGAACTTTTCCATGATCCTGAAGCAGAAGCAGAATGATTTCAGGAGAAATATCTCAACACTTGAAGCTTTGAGCCCGCTTAAAATAATGGACAGGGGATACAGCTTGGTATATTCCGAGGGGGAGAAGCTGGTCAAAACAAAGAGTTCTGTCAGGGAAGGAGAAAGGGTAACAGTACATCTTCAGGACGGAAAGCTTCATTGTCATATAGATACTATTGAGGAGAGTGAAAATTAATGGCTGAAGAGAAAAAATTGTCATTTGAACAAGCAATGGAAAAGCTGGAGGTTATCGTGCAAAGGCTTGAGGAAGGAGAGGTTCCTTTAGAGGAGGCCCTTCAGCAGTATCAAAAGGGAGTAGAATTATCGAAGTACTGCCATGATACATTGAAACATGCAGAGAAACAAATGACCAAGTTGATGACTGATGAAGGAGAAAAAGAATTCTCTTTGTCTGAGGAGGATAATTCGTGAGCCCCTCTCAAACTTTAGCTGAATTTACGGCAGCTTCTAAAGGCCTGGTTGAAGCCGAGTTAGACCGGGTCGTAGAAAAGCTTGATGCACCTGAGAAGGTGAAGGAAGCAATGGCATATTCATTAAAAGCCGGCGGAAAAAGAATAAGGCCTGTCCTTTTATTTGCAACGCTTCAAGCTTTTGGAAAGAAACCTGAAACGGGCCTTAAGGCCGCGGCTGCACTTGAAATGGTTCATACCTATTCATTGATCCATGATGACCTGCCGAGCATGGATAATGATGATTTGAGAAGAGGAAAGCCTACCAATCATAAAGTCTTTGGTGAAGCGATGGCAATCCTCGCAGGTGACGGACTGCTTACATACAGCTTTGAAGTGATAGCAGGCACTGAAGAAACTGATTCCAAAAAAGTACTTAAACTTGTAAGTCTTCTGGCCAAATGTGCTGGCCCTGAAGGTATGGTCGGGGGGCAGGTTGCAGACATGGAAGGTGAAAACCAGAAACTCAGTGTGGAAGAACTTGAATATATCCATAAGAATAAAACGGGGAAACTGCTCGCATTCAGTGTGGCGGCAGGAGCTATTTTGGCGGATGCGACTGAAAAGCAATTAGAACTTCTTGAAGAGTATGCTTTCCATATCGGACTTGCCTTTCAGATCCAGGATGACATCCTGGATATTGAAGGGAATCAGGATAAAATCGGAAAGCCTGTAGGCAGCGACCAGAATAAATTCAAAAGCACTTATCCAGCTCTATTGACACTGGATGGAGCAAAGGAAAAGCTGCAAAGCCACCTTCAAAGCAGCAAAGATGCCCTTGCTGCTTCTGACCTCGATACTGGGATATTAATGGAGATTGCTGATATGATTGCAACAAGAGATCATTAATTTGCCCCATTTGAGTAAGTGCAGATTTCGTGGTATAATTATTTTAAACTTAATAGGGATGGTGCAGTATTCTAGTCAACCTACCAGTTCTGAAGGTGGGCCTAAAAATCCACTAAAGGGCACATCGATGAAGTTCCTTGTTTCGGCTTGAGGCGCCCAGCCTTGGGTCGAAGCTGGGAGTAAGGCGCAAGGGCGATCCACAATGGCATGTGGGCGTTGACCCTTGCGCCGCGGAGGTTCCGTTTCTAGGCCGGCACAATGCATGAGCAATAGAACGGAGTATAGACCTGCGATGCGGCGACAGCCGCTAGCAGCGTAGCCTGCCTTGAGTGAAGTGTGAGGGGATTATGGTTACAAGGTACACATCAGTTGGCCATTGATATGTGCTTTTTCGCCCATATGAAATCCACTTTGCAAAAGAGGCTAAGAACATGGTTAAAGGTTGCTGAGGAAAACTCCTAGACTGTTCCCGTTTGAGACATATATTGAGGATTATAGTGCGGACTAAGTGGTAATCCAGTCTAACTGCTGGTGACACAGTTAAGTCGGGTTTAAAGGGAAACCGCCGGTATGGCGACATCCGGTATCTGATTGGGAAAACCTACTGGACCTAAGCTGCAATTTTTACTTAATATATGACCATCCCTTTACATAATTTGAATTTGAATACCATAACATAGATTACTATAGAGAAACGGTGCGTGTAACTGCCTGATGAAGGACGTAATGAAAAACTCAATAAAATGGAGTATTAGCATTGCCGTTATCACGTTTGTGTTAGCGGCTCTTTTTTCAATTTTTTCTAATTTGATATTAAATGAGGTTACCTGGGTGATCGGCCTGATGGTCGTGCTTATCATTGTTTTCATAGGTATCTTTTTTGATATGCTTGGGATAGCTGCTACAGCTGCAGATGAAACCCCTTTTCATGCTATGGCTGCCAAAAAGGTTTACGGTGCAAAACATTCAATCAGGATTGTCCGGAATGCAGACAGGTTTGCCAGCTTCTGTAATGACGTAATTGGAGATATATCCGGTATAATAAGCGGTGCAGCTGCAGCGATTGTTCTTATCGGCCTTACCCTTGATTTACAAATAAACAACGGCTCTCCTGTCGAGTATGCATTTAACGTACTTTTAACCAGTTTGATTGCTGCATTGACAGTGGGGGGGAAAGCGCTTGGCAAAACGCTGGCCATCCAATATTCCAAGGATATTATCTTTCAAGTAGGAAAAGTGTTACAATTTGTTGAGGATAAATTTCACATTACCATTATTAAGGATAAAAAAGACAAAAAACGAAAAAAGCGAGAAAAATTGAAACAAAACATTTAGTTATGAAAGTTGGTGAACTGGATGGATCTGTTATCAATTAAAGACCCTTCCTTTCTTAAATCATTATCACAGCAAGAACTTGAATCTTTAAGTAAAGAGATCAGGAAATTTTTAATAGAAACATTATCTAAAACCGGCGGACATATCGGACCCAATCTTGGGGTAGTCGAACTGACTATCGCTCTCCATAAATGTTTTGACAGTCCCAAAGACAAAATCATCTGGGATGTCGGGCACCAATCCTATGTCCATAAAATCCTGACCGGTCGAGCAGGGCAATTTGGCACTCTGAGGCAATATAAAGGTTTATGTGGATTTCCTAAAATGGTCGAAAGTGAGCATGATGTATGGGAAACAGGGCATAGCTCGACATCTTTGTCTGCAGCTATGGGGATGGCGATTGCCCGGGATGTAAAGAAGGAGGACTCTTTCATCATTCCTGTTATCGGTGATGGTGCCCTAACAGGCGGGATGGCCCTTGAGGCATTAAATCACATTGGCCATGAGCAGAAAGATATGATTGTGGTCCTCAATGATAATGAAATGTCAATAGCTCCGAATGTAGGGGCGCTTCATAATGTCCTTGGCCGACTTAGGACAGCAGGGAAGTATCACTGGGTCAAAGATGAACTGGAGTACATACTGAAGCGGATTCCCGCTGTTGGCGGAAAACTGGCTGTGACGGCAGAAAGAGTGAAAGACAGCCTGAAGTACTTGTTCGTATCCGGTATGTTCTTTGAGGAAATGGGTTTTACTTATCTTGGCCCAATCGATGGACATGATTATAATGACTTACTTGAAAACATCCAATACGCGAAGAAGACAGAAGGTCCTGTCATTCTGCATGTTATCACTAAAAAAGGGAAGGGCTTTCATCCTGCCGAATCCGATAAAAAAGGGACGTGGCATGGGACAGGTCCATATAAAATGGATTCAGGTGATTTAATTAAGCCTGTAAACGCTCCTCCGTCATGGAGCGGATTGATCAGTGAAACAGTCCGTAAGTTGGCCAGGGAAGATGAGAGGATTGTGGCAATCACTCCTGCGATGCCCGTCGGATCGAAGCTCGAAGGGTTCGCAAGTGAATTCCCTGACCGCATGTTCGATGTAGGGATTGCTGAACAGCATGCTGCTACAGTATCTGCAGGGCTTGCGACCCAAGGGATGAAACCTTTCCTGGCAATATATTCAACCTTCCTTCAAAGGGCATATGACCAAGTGCTTCATGACATCTGCCGCCAGAACTTGAATGTATTTATCGGTATTGACAGGGCAGGACTTGTTGGAGCTGATGGGGAAACTCACCAAGGGGTGTTTGATATCGCCTTCATGCGCCACCTGCCGAATGTTGTGCTGATGATGCCTAAAGATGAAAATGAAGGCCAGCATATGGTCAACACAGCTGTCAAATACGACGACGGGCCAATTGCCTTAAGGTTTCCAAGGGGAAATGGATATGGAGTGAAGATGGATAAAGACCTGAAAACAATTCCTATCGGAGAATGGGAAGTGTTGAAGGACGGAGAAGACACAGCCATTCTTACATTTGGTACTACAATTCCGATGGCTCTTGAAGCGGCAGAACAGTTGGAGAAGGAAGGGATTTCCGTCAAAGTGGTGAATGCCCGTTTCATCAAACCGCTGGATGAACAAATGCTCACCGATATAATGGGGCAAAATATGCCTATCCTTACCATTGAAGAAGCAGTTCTGCAGGGAGGATTTGGAAGTGCAGTGCTTGAATTCGCCCATGATCATGGGTTCAAAGAGGTTACAATAGAGCGTATTGGTATTCCTGATAAATTTATTGAACATGGCAGTGTCAAAGAATTGTTAAACGAAATCGGAATGACAACTGAGAATGTCATTGACCGTATTCACTCAATGACACCAAAAAAACAAAAAAGGGCTTGAACATGAAAGTAAAAAAACAACGATTAGACGTACTTCTTGTAGAACGAGGATTGGCTGAAACACGTGAAAAAGCTAAAAGGGCTGTTATGGCAGGACTAGTATACAGTAAAGAATCAAGGCTGGATAAACCTGGAGAGAAAGTGAACGAAGACATCCCGTTGATAGTCAAAGGGAATGTCCTTCCGTATGTCAGCAGAGGCGGTTTGAAACTCGAAAAGGCCTTAAAGCGTTTTAATGTAACCGTCGATGGGAAGACGATGATCGATATCGGCTCCTCTACTGGCGGATTTACTGATTGTGCCCTGCAAAATGGAGCCAAGCTGTCATATGCCCTTGATGTCGGTTACAATCAACTTGCCTGGAAGCTGAGGCAGGACGATCGAGTCATAGTAATGGAAAGAACCAACTTCCGGTATGTAAAGCCGGAAGACTTGGAGGCTGATATGCCAAGTTTTGCCACGATTGATGTCTCTTTCATTTCGCTCTCCCTCATTTTGCCGGTGTTGAAAACACTTTTGGTAAAAGACAGTGATGTCATTGCCTTAATCAAACCGCAATTTGAAGCAGGCAAAGAGCAGGTCGGAAAGAAAGGGATTGTCAAGGATCCTAAAGTCCACGAGGCGGTCATACAGAAAATTGTTGATTTGGCTGTAAGGGAAGGATATGATGTGCAGGACTTATCCTTTTCCCCTATCACGGGAGGAGAAGGGAATATTGAATTTCTTATTCACCTTTCGTGGCTTGGAGAAAGAGAATCGGGTCAGAACCATCTTGAATTTTCAATCCCTTCTGTAGTGGAAGAAGCGCAAAGCGAATTAAAGACAAAGTAGAAAGAATAAACCTCGGTTTATTCTTTTTATTTTAGACTATGTTAAATATTGAGGTGTAATCTAAAGGAGAAAAAGGGGGGGAAATACCTTTTTCTCTGCGGAACATCTGCCCGTCAGGTCTAAACGTGATGCTTTTGCATTTGTTATAAGCCTGTTTTTTAAAAGATGCGGTATACTGGGATCATCTAATCTGCTGTAGATTAGATGATAATTTGTCGATTGGAGCGGAAGGCGTGCGACCTCCTGCGGGACTAGCGTGACAGGTGAGACCTAGTGTACGTACCCACCGGAACGTAACCCCGCAGGCGAAGCTGAGGAGGCTTACCGCACGCCTGGAACGGAAATCTCGCTTCCCCGATTCGATGAATAGCACCAAGAATTACAAAAAGTGAAGCGAAATGTCTTTTTTATTGTACTAATAATGCAAATGAGCTAACATGAATGATGAAGTATAAATATACAGCAGTTAAGAGTAAGAGGTGTGAGAGATATGATGAATAAAGGCCAAAGGTTAATCAAAATCAGGGAACTTATTTCAAATCATGATATTGAAACGCAGGATGAGCTCGTTGACAGGTTGAAGAATGCCAACTTCAATGTTACACAAGCAACCGTATCACGCGATATTAAAGAGCTGCATCTGGTGAAAGTGCCGTTAATGGACGGCCGATATAAATACAGTCTGCCTGCAGACCAGAGATTCAATCCGTTGCAAAAGTTGAAAAGAACATTGACTGATGCCTTTGTTAAAATCGACTGTGCAGGACACATGCTTGTTATGAAAACGCTGCCAGGGAATGCAAACGCTATTGGAGCCCTTATAGATAATTTGGACTGGGAAGAAATTCTCGGCACAATCTGCGGTGATGACACATGTTTGATCATTTGCCGCACTGAAAGAGATACACAGAAAATCTCTCAACAATTTCTCGATATGCTTTAATTGAGGTGAATGGGTATTGTTACAGGAACTATCGATAAAGAATTTCGCTATCATTGATGAACTGACTGTCTCAATAGAGGAAGGGCTTACGGTACTGACTGGAGAAACAGGTGCAGGAAAATCCATCATAATTGATGCAGTTCATTTGCTGGTTGGAGGGAGAGGTTCCTCGGAGTTTGTCAGACATGGTGAAAAAAAGGCTGAAATTGAGGGATTGTTCACGTTGGAAAATAAAAATCATCCCTGCTATAGAAAAGCCGAAGAATTTGGAATTGACATTGAAGAAGGAATGGTTGTCCTTAGGAGAGACATTTCCAGCCATGGAAAAAGTGTTTGCCGGATAAACGGTAAACTGGTGACTATTGCCATCCTCAGGGAACTGGGGTCTACCTTAATTGATATACACGGCCAGCATGAGCATCAGGAATTGATGAATGAAACCTTGCATCTTACATTGCTCGATCAGTATGCTGCTTCAGGCTTAAAAATTTCTTTATCTAATTACAAAGAAGTTTTTAGGGAATTTGAATCTGTACAAAGCCGTTTAAAAAAATATAATGAGAATGAACAAGAAATGGCACATCGCCTTGACCTGATTCAATTTCAACTAGCTGAAATTGAGAAAGCTTCACTGGTACCTGGAGAAGATGAAGCGCTTATAGAAGAAAAGAATAAGCTGATGAACTTCGAAAAGCTGTTTCAGTCCTTGCAGAATTGTTACAGCAGCATCCAGGGAGAAGGAAGAGGACTGGACTGGGCAGGATTAGCCATGAGCCATATTGAAGGTGCTGCTGAATTGGACTCTAAATATGACAGCCTGCTGGAAAGCATCTCTAACAGCTTCTATTTACTTGAAGAAGCAGCAGGCACAGTCCGTTCAGAGTTGGATGGTCTTGAGTTTGAGCCCGACAGGCTGAATATTATAGAGAGCCGCTTGAATGAAATCAACACCTTGAAAAGAAAATATGGATCCTCAATCGAAGAGGTCCTTGAATACAGTGCGAAAATTGAAGAGGAAATTGAAACGGTCACGAATAAGGACACTCTTATTCATGAACTGGAAACAAAATTAAAATCACTTGAAAAAGATCTGTATCTCGAAGCAGAGCAGCTTTCGAGCATTCGAAAAAAAGCAGCAAAAAATTTAACAGCAAGGATCCATGAACAGCTGAAAGAACTTTATATGGACAAAACGGCATTTGAAGTCCGGTTCTTGCAAGAGCCTTCTAAAAATGGACAGTTTAAGTACAGGAAGGACGGAGCTGACCAAATTGAGTTCTTCATATCGACCAACCCTGGAGAACCATTAAAGCCGCTTTCAAAAGTGGCCTCAGGCGGAGAACTTTCAAGGGTAATGCTTGCTTTGAAGACGATCTTCTCAAAACATCAAGGCATTACGTCCATTATTTTTGATGAAGTGGACACTGGAGTGAGCGGCAGGGTGGCACAGGCGATTGCCGAGAAAATTTATCAAGTTTCAATTAACTCGCAAGTGATGTGTATCTCCCATCTGCCTCAAGTAGCGGCCATGGCCGATTCCCATCTATATATTGCGAAAAAGTCAAGAAGCGGCCGTACCAGCTCTTCTGTTACCGCACTTAACCAGGAAGAAAAAATCCGCGAAATCGGCAGAATGATTTCAGGAGTCGAATTTACTGACCTTACCAGGGAGCATGCAAAAGAATTGCTCGGCTTGGCTGAATCCATAAAAAGCAAATAAAATAATCTGACTGCTCCTGAGCTGCTGGCTTTGGAGCTTTTTTATGTGGTTTGTTCTAAGAAAAATTTTTTCAATCTCTTACTAAGGGGGAGTGAAGCGGAAGGTATGCGCCTTACTCTGGGGAGCAACAGTGCGGATAAGAGGATCAGGCGTAGCAGAAGAGGCAAACTGCCAGCTGCAGCGGAAATCTTTATCGGCACAGGGTGTAATTATTATGTATAAAAGCGTACAAATTGTGTAAATTTAACCCTATTATATGCTATACAAAAAGTCCTATTCAGCTTTTACTGTATTCCCACTGCTATCCAAAATGGGTAGCTTTTTTTCCTCAAGTCTGGTTATAAATGTTCTGTTTGAAGGCAAAATTAAAACTGTAGCCAACAAAGAAAGTGTGTGTGGATTAGAAGCGAGGAGAGTGAAAAAATGAATTCAGATTTACTCAGGAAATTGATTGGTGGAATTCTCCTTGTTTCACTTTGCTTCATAGGTTTTGTCAAACCTGTTCAACAATATATCCAACTACCAAATAAAATAGTCATGATGCAGGGAGAAGAACTTTCTCTTCCAAAGGCCGCACCTGTATCAGCTATGGCAACTTCTCATTCCAAACTGGCAGTAAGTGATACCAAAGAAGCACTGACAATCCAGGGAGAGAACGTCGGAAAAGAAGAAGTTCTGCTGGAACTTGCAGGCGTTCCTATAAAGAAAGTGGATGTTGAAGTCATTAAAGACTTTAAAGTCATTCCTGGCGGGCAGTCCATTGGAGTGAAACTTAATACTTTAGGTGTACTTGTCGTTGGACACCATCTTGTTCAAACGGAAGAAGGGAAAGTATCTCCCGGCGAGAAGGCGGGGATACAAGTCGGAGATATGATAACAGAAATTAACGGGAAAAAGATTGAGAAACTTGCAGATGTCGCACCTTTTGTTCAAGAAGCAGGCGAGAGCGAGAAAGCTCTTGAGGTTGTACTAAGAAGGGATAAAGACCAAATTAAAACAGAATTGCAGCCGTTGAAAGATACCTCCCAAGAATCGTACAAGCTTGGATTGTATATACGGGATGCGGCAGCGGGAATCGGAACAATGACTTTCTATGATCCAAAATCAAAAAAATATGGTGCTCTCGGACATGTCATTTCAGATATGGATACAAAAAAACCAATCGTTGTTGAAGATGGTGAAATTGTCCACAGTACGGTGACCTCCATAGAAAAGGGCAGCAACGGAAAACCGGGAGAGAAGCTTGCCAGATTCACTGGTGAAAAAGATGTAATCGGCGATATAACAAGAAACAGTCCATTCGGTATCTTTGGTAAGCTGAACAGGGATATAAAGAATGGAATGCTTGATAAGGCATTGCCTATCGCTTTGTCGCATCAAGTCAAAGAGGGGCCGGCCCAGATCCTTACAGTAGTTGATGGGGAGGAAGTCGAACTGTACGATATTGAAATCGTCAGTACGATACCTCAAAAATTCCCTGCCACTAAGGGAATGGTCATAAAAGTAACTGATCCCGGATTATTAGATAAAACGGGTGGAATCGTCCAAGGCATGAGCGGAAGTCCGATCATCCAGAATGGAAAATTAATTGGAGCTGTCACGCACGTATTTGTTAATGACCCAACCTCTGGATACGGTGTCCATATTGAATGGATGCTGAATGAGGCAGGGATTAACATCTACGAAGAAGAAAGAGAAAAAGCAAGCTGACAGACGGTTCACGCCGTCTGTTTTTTGATTTTTTAGTATTAAGGGAAGCACCACCATATGATAAAACGAAAAGCCAGTTATAATGGCATGATTAAAGGGGAAGCACCCCATTATAAAATGAAGAGTCAGTTATAATAGCACGATTAGAGGAGAAACCACTCCATTATAAAAGGAAAAGTCAGTTGTAATAGTACAATTAGAGGAGAAACACTACATTATAAAAGGAAGAGTCAGTTATAATAGTACGATTAGAGAAGAAACACCCCATTATAAAAGGAAAAGCCAGTTATAATAGCACGATTAAAGGAAAAAACACCCCATTCTAGTATGGAAAGACAAGGAAAGCAATGATGCTCGACTTCCTATGAGATTCTCGTGAGCCTAGTGCCAGTGTCCTGCTCTTACTCACTGAAACGGACTATTCACCTGAATAATGAACATCGAATACCCTCGGAATCATTGGGCAAACTACCCCCTCTTCAATAGCGGCAAGGTTTACAATATGAGTGTTTTTTTAAAGGCTTTTTTCTGATAAAATAAGGATATAAAGATTATTCGACAAAACCAAACTGGTCATATCGAATGAGGTCGAAATTAAGAGAAAACAAAAGGAAATGAGAGAAAATATTTAATTTTTGAGATTTTTTCAAAAAATAAGAGGATTTCTTATTGCTTTGTCGAAAATTTACTTTAGAATAAAATATAGACAGGATATGATTTATATCGGATTGAGGAGGAAAACTGTAGTGAATTCAATTAAAGTGTGTGTAGTAGATGATAATCGTGAATTAGTATCTTTACTGGAGGAATATATTTCATCGCAGAATGATATGGAGGTAGTGGGTGTTGCCCATAATGGACAAGAATGTCTAGAGATGCTTGACGAAGTAGAACCGGATGTCATTGTATTGGACATTATTATGCCTCACCTTGATGGACTGGCTGTCTTGGAACGTATCAGGGAACGCAATGTTATTCCGAATGTTATTATGTTAACAGCATTTGGCCAGGAAGATGTTACGAAAAAAGCTGTTGATCTCGGTGCATCTTATTTTATTCTTAAGCCATTCGATATGGAAAATTTGGTGAGTCATATCCGTCAAGTCAGTGGGAAATCAAATCCGATATTTAAGAAATCTTCTTCATCACGATCTGCTGCAGAATCCAAACCCAAAAATCTTGATGCGAGCATTACAAGCATCATTCATGAAATAGGAGTGCCCGCTCATATTAAAGGTTATCTTTACCTTCGTGAAGCTATTTCCATGGTGTATAAGGATATTGAACTATTGGGGTCAATCACTAAAGTCCTTTATCCGGATATCGCGAAAAAGTTCAATACCACGGCCAGCCGCGTTGAGCGCGCCATCCGCCATGCGATTGAAGTTGCTTGGAGCCGTGGAAACATCGACAGCATCTCAAGCCTGTTCGGATACACAGTAAGTATGACCAAAGCCAAACCGACAAACAGCGAGTTCATTGCAATGGTGGCCGATAAGCTGCGTCTGGAGCACAAAGCTTCTTGAAAGCGTGAGGATTAAAGAAGAACTTATACATTCATAATTGTGAAACCTGATAAATCACTTGGTTTATCAGGTTTTTATTTTGTAAAATAGAAGGTAAGACTAAAGTTTTTACTGTATAGAATGGAGTTGTTCTGTATGACTTTGATTTTTGCGCACCGCGGCTCAGCCGGCACTCATCCGGAGAATACGATGGAAGCTTTCCGCGAAGCTGAACGAGTGGGAGCAGATGGAATTGAACTCGATGTTCAGCTTACCAAAGACGGAGAAATAGTGGTCATTCATGATGAAACGGTTGACCGGACGACAAACGGAAAAGGTTTCATTAAAGATATGACGTTGAAAGAAGTCAAAAAGCTGGATGCCAGCTATAAATTTAAGAAGATTCTGCAAAAAGTGAGAATACCTGCATTAAGGGATGTTTTCGAGTGGATGCAGAAGAATGACATGATTTGCAATGTAGAGTTGAAAAATAGTGTGATACCGTATCCGCAGCTTGAAGAAAAGGTATTGGCCCTTATTGACGAATTCGGTTATCAGGACAGAATCGTACTATCCTCGTTCAATCATTATTCGATTGTCCATTGCCACCGGCTTAATCCCGAAGTTGAAATCGCTCCATTGTATTCATCGGGTCTTTTCATGCCGTGGATTTATGCTCAATCACTTCATGCAAAATCAATCCATCCTAATATAAAAGCTGCCCCGGATGCGATTATTATTGATGCAATGAAAGCCGGGGTTGCTGTCAGGCCATATACGATCAATAAGGAATCAGTGATGAAAAGACTTTTTGAAATACGGTGTACTGCCCTTATAACAGACTATCCTGAAAAAGCATTAAATCTTAGGGAATCTCTGGGGAAATAAAAAAATCTATCCTTTACTTGGATAGATTTTTATTTTTGTTCACCTTTTGTTTTTAAATCTGTCTTGTACCTTGTTTCTTTTTCGGTCTCGATGCAGAATGAAGCCTGCTATGAAGCCGAGTCCTCCAAGGAAAAACAAGAGTCCTGCTATAAATTGTAGCCAAAGGGCAAAAAAGGGCGGTTGGAGGATTCCAAATAACATATCTCTCATCAGCTTGATCCCCAGTGCGGCAAGTGCCCCTGGAATCAGCATGATTATTAGTGCGAGCAATCTTTGCATACATATTCTCCTCTAATCAGTCGTTCGACAATCATTATATCATAGAAGAAATTTGTCAACCAAAAGTTCTTACGCTACAATAGACTAGTATGAAATAAATTGCAGTCTCAATACCAAGAGGTGGAAAGAAGTTGCAAAAGGTTTTAGTAGTTGGCGGAGGTAAAGGCGGAATTGCAATATTGAAGATGTTGAAGGAAACTTCGGTATTGAAAGTGGCAGCAGTTTGTGACCTTGATGAAAACAGTCCGGGTATCCTTTTTGCTAAAGAAAGAGGGATAGCCCACGGAAGAGACTGGAGAAACTTTCTTGATGAGAAGATAGATATTGTTGTCGAAGTAACGGGTGACCAAAAAGTGTTCGAGGAACTAAGAGATTCAAGAGGGAAGAATACGGTCGTCATTCCAGGGAGCGTTGCTTACTTAGTTGCCAAACTGCTCGGAGAAAAGGAACACTTGATTGATGAAATGAAATATGAATTTTTCAAACGTGACCTGATCCTTAACTCCACCGATGATGGCATGGTGGGTATAGACACTGAGGGAACCATCATCTTATTCAACCGCAGTGCGGAGAAGATGATCGGTATTTCAAATGGAGATGCTGTTGGGAAACATATTTTTGAGATTATTCCTGAAAGCAAACTTCCTCGGGTGCTGGAATCCCAAAGGACGGAAACGAACAAAGAATTGATGCTCGATAATGGTTTGAAAATCATTACGAACCGAATTCCGATGATAACGGAAGGCCATCAAGTTATGGGAGCTTTCTCCGTTTTCAAGGATATAACTGAAGTGGTAAATCTTGCAGAGGAAATAACTAACCTCAAAGAAATCCAAACCATGCTGCAAGCCATCATCCAATCAAGTGATGATGCGATTTCCGTTGTCGATGAAGAGGGAAAAGGGTTATTGATTAACCCCGCCTATACAAGGATTACCGGCTTGACTGAGGAAGAAATTATTGGAAAGCCTGCCACAGCAGACATATCGGAAGGTGAAAGCATTCACTTAAAGGTACTGCAAAGCAGAAGGGCAATCCGGGGAAGTAAGATGAGGGTCGGCCCGAATAAAAAAGAGGTTATCGTAAATGTAGCTCCGATCATCGTTGATGGCAAACTCAAAGGAAGCGTTGGGGTCATTCATGATGTCTCTGAGATTCAGGCCTTAACAAATGAGCTGGACAGAGCGAGGCGCATTATCAGGACCTTGGAAGCCAAGTATACCTTTGATGATATCATTGGCATGTCAGAGGAAATGAAACTTGCAATTGAACAGGCTAAGCTTGGCGCAAAAACACCGGCAACCGTCCTTCTCAGGGGTGAGTCGGGTACAGGGAAAGAGTTGTTTGCCCATGCCATCCATAACGCAAGCGACAGGAAGTACAATAAGTTTATTCGTGTCAATTGTGCTGCCATATCGGAGAATTTACTGGAAAGTGAGCTTTTTGGGTATGAAGAGGGAGCTTTCTCCGGCGCAAAACGCGGTGGAAAGAAAGGCTTGTTTGAGGAAGCGAACAATGGCAGTATTTTTCTGGATGAAATCGGCGAACTGAAAGCGGATACCCAGGCAAAGCTATTGAGGGTGCTTCAAGAAAGCGAAATTGTCCGGGTAGGCGGAACAAAATCCGTCAGTATAAATGTAAGAGTTATCGCAGCGACCAACGTAAACCTGGAAAAAGCTATCGCAAATGGGACATTTCGTGAAGACCTATACTATCGTTTAAACAGAATGCCCATTCAAATTCCTCCTTTGCGGACAAGGAAGACAGATATCCCATTTCTATGTGAAGTGCTTATCCATAAGATCAATCAGGATTATGGCAGGAATGTCGAAGGGATAAAGCCTACTGTCATGGACAGGCTGATGAGTTATCACTGGCCCGGTAATGTAAGGGAACTTGAAAATATCCTTGGAAGGGCAATCATTTTTATGAATTATAATGAAACGATGATTGAGCTCAAACATCTGCCCTTTCTGGAAAAAGTACCGGAAAAAAATCAAGGGGTTCAGCTGTCCAATGATGGAAAGGGAAAAGATTTAGCTTCTATGTTGGAAGAATATGAAAAGAACATTATTAAAGAAGTTTTAGAGCATAATAAAGGCAACAAAACTGCTACAGCTAAAGCCCTTAATGTTTCGGTGCGAAATTTGTATTATAAGCTTGGAAAGTATAAAATTGAAACGAATGGCATGCAAAATCTTGCAGACTGAGAAAAAAAATGCACACTATTTTATTATTTAATAAAGCGTTTTCACGATTTTAGAGTTGGCACGTTTCTTGCATGTATACAAATGTGAGGCCTAGTATTAGGAAAGGGGTTGAAACAACTTATGAAACTAGACAATTTAATTGAACAAGCAACCCGCTGGAAAGATGCGACAGTTGCGGTAGCCGCGGCAGAAGATAAAGAAGTAATAGAAGCCGTTTCTATGGCAGTGGAGCGTGGTTTAGCCAACTTTTTGCTTTTTGGTGATGCTGGAAAGATAAATAATGTCATCGAAGCTGTTTCACCACAGCTGATGAACAGCTCTGCAGTATCGGTCTTGCATGCAGACAGTACTAAAGAAGCCGCAGAGTCAGCAGTTAAGGCAGTAAGGAATAATGAAGCGAACGCTCTTATGAAAGGGAATGTCGCTACTGCGGTCATTTTAAAAGCAGTGTTAAATAAAGAATTTGGTTTAAGGACAGGGAACGTATTGTCACATGTGGCAGTATTTGAAATTCCGGGATATGATCGCCTGACACTAGTAACGGATGCAGCGATGAATATTGCTCCAGACCTTGAACAAAAAGCCCAAATCATCAAAAATTCTGTTGGAGTAGCGCACGGAATCGGCTTGGATAACCCAAAGGTAGCGCCTATAGCTGCAGTGGAAGTCGTAAACCCGGCAATGCAGGCCACTATCGATGCAGCTGTGCTTACACAAATGAATAGAAGAGGCCAGATCAAAGGCTGTATTGTTGACGGTCCGCTGGCGCTTGATAACGCTGTATCAATGGAAGCGGCAGAACATAAAGGGATTTCAAGTGAAGCCGCAGGACAGGCTGACATCCTGCTTGTCCCGAATATAGAAACAGGTAATGCACTATATAAATCACTTATTTACTTTGCAAAGGCAAAGGTTGGGGCTGTCATTGCAGGAGCAAAGGCGCCAATTGTCCTTACATCCAGAGCGGACAGTGCAGAAAGCAAGCTGTATTCTCTTGCGTTAGCTATCTGTTCAGCTTCTAAATAAAAAACTTAAGATTCCAGGGAGGAACCAAAAATGAAGATCTTTACTTATATGGAAAAATATGATTATGAGCAATTATTATTCTGCCAGGATGAAAATTCAGGCTTGAAAGCAATCATCGGAATTCATGATACAACTTTAGGGCCAGCTCTAGGCGGCACACGCATGTGGACATATGACTCTGAAGAAGCTGCTATTGAAGATGCTTTGCGTCTTGCAAAAGGAATGACCTACAAAAATGCAGCAGCGGGCCTTAACCTTGGCGGAGGAAAAACGGTTATCATTGGAGATCCGCGCAAAGATAAGAACGAGGAAATGTTCCGTGCTTTCGGACGCTTCATTCAAGGACTTAATGGCCGCTACATAACTGCGGAAGACGTAGGAACAACAGTGGCTGATATGGACCTTATCCATGAGGAAACAGATTATGTTACTGGAATTTCTCCAGCATTCGGTTCTTCAGGAAATCCTTCTCCAGTAACAGCATACGGAGTGTACCGTGGAATGAAAGCTGCAGCGAAGGAAGCTTTCGGTACAGACTCTCTTGAAGGGAAAACAATTGCCGTACAAGGTGTAGGAAATGTAGCATTCACACTTTGCCGTCATTTGCATGAAGAAGGCGCCAACCTGATTGTTACAGATATCAACAAGGAAGCTGTTCAGCGTGCAGTCGAAGAATTTGGTGCAAAAGCAGTAGATATCAATGACATCTACAGTGTTGACTGTGATATCTTTGCTCCTTGTGCTCTTGGTGCGGTAATCAATGATGAAACCATCCCGCAAATCAAAGCGAAAGTGATTGCAGGTGCTGCAAACAACCAGCTTAAAGATACAGCGCATGGTGATACGATCCATGAGATGGGTATTGTTTATGCTCCGGATTATGTAATTAATGCAGGCGGAGTTATTAACGTTGCTGATGAGCTTTACGGATATAACCGTGAGCGTGCAATGAAAAAGGTTGAACAGGTTTATAATAATGTAGAGCGTGTGCTTGAGATTGCTAAACGTGACGGAATCCCAACATACCTTGCAGCTGACCGCATGGCTGAAGAAAGAATTGAAAGAAATCGCAAATCACGCAGCCAGTTCTTACAAAACGGAAAGCATATCCTGAGCTACCGCTAAGCTGCTGAATAGAGACGCTTGGCTTCCTTGAGGCGAAGCGTCTCTCAATTTTGGATATAAAGAACAAGGGGTACAGAGACCTAGAAAAGGGGACCACTAAAGAAAAGCAATGCTTTTCTAAATTGGAGGTAACAACATTGGAAGCAAAAGAACATCGAATTCTAGTCATCAATCCTGGTTCTACATCTACGAAGATTGGTGTATTTGATAACGACATATCGATTTTTGAAAAGACGCTGAGACATGATTCCGACAAGATAAACGAATTTGAAAGCATCATCGATCAGTATCAGTTCAGAAAAGAGACAATTTTGGAAACGCTGGATGAAGAAGGCATCAACATTTCAAAGTTAAGTGCTGTTTGCGGACGAGGAGGACTTTTAAAGCCGATAGAAGGCGGAACCTACTCCGTTAACGAAGAAATGCTGCAAGACCTGCGTGAGGGGTATTCTGGACAACATGCCTCAAACCTTGGAGGAATTCTCGCCTATGAAATAGCAACTGGCCTGAATATTCCATCCTATATTGTAGATCCAGTAGTAGTGGACGAGCTTGCTCCGATCGCAAGGATTTC
This sequence comes from Bacillus sp. AK031, assembly GCF_053903065.1. Classification (NCBI taxonomy): domain Bacteria; kingdom Bacillati; phylum Bacillota; class Bacilli; order Caryophanales; family Bacillaceae; genus Bacillus; species Bacillus sp. AK031. The sequence goes on from NZ_CP096424.1 coordinate 1,389,474, forward strand.
TGGTGTTTCACTAATTGAGAGGAAGAGTATTTTCCATGCTCTTAACCAAAAGGCAGTGGCCAGAAGAGTAGCGAAAGATCTAAACAAGAAGTACGAAGACCTGAACCTCATCATCACACATATGGGCGGCGGTATTACTGTTGGAGCACATAAAAATGGAAAAGTTATCGATGTAAACAATGGTTTGCATGGTGATGGTCCATTTAGTCCGGAACGTGCAGGGACTGTCCCTGCGGGAGATCTTGTGGATATGTGTTTCTCCGGCAATTTCTACCGTGATGAGATTATGAAAAAACTCGTTGGCCAAGGCGGACTGGTGGGCTATCTTGGAACAAATGATGCCGTTAAAGTAGAACAGCTGATTGAAAAAGGCGATGAAAAGGCAAAGCTGGTTTATGATGCTATGGCCTATCAAATCGCAAAAGAAATTGGTTCTGCAAGCGCGGTCCTTCAAGGCAAGGTGGATGCCATCGTCTTGACCGGCGGGTTGGCTTACGGCAAAGAGTTTGTTAAGCAAATCAGCGAAAAAATAAATTGGATAGCAGATGTCATTGTACATGCAGGGGAAAATGAACTACAGGCACTGGCAGAAGGTGCACTTCGCGTGTTAAAAGGCGAAGAGCAAGAGAAGAACTATCCCGGCAATGTAAAGAAAGAAGCGACAGTTTAAGATACAGAAGGAGGAATACCATTGGCTCAAGAATATGATTTGGTCATACTTGGGGGCGGAACAGGCGGTTATGTCGCTGCCATTCGCGCTTCACAATTAGGACTTAAAACAGCAATTGTTGAAAAAGGGAAACTGGGCGGTACTTGCCTGCACAAAGGCTGTATCCCTAGTAAAGCATTGCTACGCAGTGCAGAAGTATTTGCTACGGCCAAAGAGGCCGACACTTTTGGGGTCATGATCAATGATGTTAAGTTGGACTTTAACCGGGTACAGGAAAGAAAAGAGAAAATCGTCGAAGGACTTCATAAAGGTGTTCAGCACTTAATGAAGCAAGGTAAAATCGATGTGTATGAAGGATTAGGAAGAATCCTTGGGCCTTCCATCTTCTCCCCTATGCCTGGAACAATCTCTGTTGAAATGAATAACGGGGAAGAAAATGAAATGTTAATCCCTAAGAATGTAATCGTGGCTACTGGTTCACGTCCTCGAACACTTCCTGGGCTTGATATCGACGGGAAGTTCGTCCTTTCTTCCGATGAAGCATTGGAACTTGAAAATCTTCCGAAATCAATCATCATTGTCGGCGGCGGTGTCATTGGAATCGAGTGGGCTTCCATGCTCTCCGATTTCGGAGTGGAAGTTACCGTTATAGAGTATGCGGATAGAATCGTTCCTACAGAAGATCATGAAATCTCCAAAGAAATGCAGCGTTTGATGAAGAAAAAAGGCGTAAAAATCGTGACAGGTGCAAAGGTACTTCCTGAAACGATCGAAAAAGAAGGCGGCGTGAAAATCAAGGCTGAAATCAAAGGAGACCAAAAAGAGTTCTCTGCTTACCAGCTTCTTGTTTCCGTTGGGCGCCAGGCTAATGTTGAAGGCATCGGCCTTGAGAACACCGACATTGTTGTAGAAAAAGGATTCATCAAAGTGAATAAACATATGCAGACAAAAGAGTCTCATATCTATGCAATCGGTGATGTCATCGGCGGCCTTCAACTGGCTCATGTTGCGTCCCATGAAGGAATTTCCGCTGTTGAGCATATGGCCAATGAAAATCCTGAACCAATCGATTACAGCCTTGTATCAAAATGTATCTACAGCAACCCTGAAATTGCAAGTGTCGGGTTGACTGAAAATGAAGCGAAAGAAGCAGGACACAATCTGAAAGTCGGCAAGTTTTCTTTCCGTGCCATTGGTAAAGCGCTTGTTTATGGAGAATCTGATGGCTTCGTGAAAATTGTTGCCGATAAAGATACAAATGATATCCTTGGTGTTCATATGATTGGTCCGCACGTGACTGATATGATTTCAGAAGCTGGGCTGGCCCGTGTACTTGATGCTACGCCATGGGAGGTCGCACATACAATCCACCCTCACCCATCATTGAGTGAAGCGATTGGTGAAGCGGCATTGGCAGTTGACGGAAAAGCAATTCATTCTTAATGTTTGCTGGTTTACTCCATATTCAATATGAATGTGATGCACATAAAGGAGAGGAGGGCCTCTAAGGTTCTCCCCCTATAAATGTTTGGGAGGTAAAAATAAATGGCTGAAAATCGTCATGAAGCTCTTGGTTTATCCAACGATAAAGTATTAGAAATGTATGAAACAATGTTGATGGCACGTCGCATCGACGAACGTATGTGGCTGTTGAACCGTTCTGGTAAGATTCCTTTCGTTATCTCCTGTCAAGGTCAGGAAGCTGCACAAATCGGTGCTGCCTTCGCCCTTGATACTGAGAAGGACTACGTATTGCCATACTACCGCGACATGGGTGTTGTATTGACATTCGGAATGACGGCAAAAGACTTAATGCTTTCAGGTTTTGCAAAAGAGGAAGACCCTAACTCAGGCGGACGCCAAATGCCTGGCCACTTCGGGCAAAAGAAAAACAACATCGTAACAGGTTCATCTCCGGTAACAACGCAAGTACCGCATGCTGTTGGTATCGCACTTGCAGGGAAAATGGAGAAGAAGGATCTTGTTACATTTGTAACGTTTGGTGAAGGATCATCCAACCAGGGTGACTTCCATGAAGGCGCTAACTTTGCGGGAGTACATAAGCTTCCAGTTATCTTCATGTGTGAAAATAATAAATATGCGATTTCTGTTCCAATCGAAAAACAATTGGCTTGTGAAAATGTTTCTGACCGTGCAATCGGATACGGTATGCCAGGTGTGACGGTAGATGGAAACGATCCGCTGGAAGTTTACAAAGCGGTTAAGGAAGCAGCTGACCGCGGACGGAGAGGCGAAGGCCCTACATTAGTAGAAACAATTTCTTACCGCCTGACTCCTCACTCCTCTGATGATGATGACCGCAGCTACCGTTCTCCTGATGAAGTAGCTAAAGCTAAAACGAAAGATCCGATCATCACTTTCGGTGCTTACTTGAAAGAAACAGGCGTGATGAATGATGAACTTGAAAAAGAAATCAACGACCGCATAATGAAAATAGTAAACGAAGCAACTGATTATGCTGAAAATGCAGCATATGCAGAGCCTGAAAGTGCGCTTAAATACGTCTACGCAGAAGAGAAGTAAGGGGGAATAATTCATGGCAGTAATTTCTTATATTGATGCAGTAACAATGGCTATCCGTGAAGAAATGGAAAGAGACGAAAAAGTTTTTGTTCTTGGAGAAGACGTCGGTAAAAAAGGTGGAGTTTTCGGAGCAACCCGAGGCCTTTATGATCAATTTGGCGAGGATCGTGTTTTAGATACACCACTAGCAGAGTCTGCTATCGCAGGTGTTGGAATTGGGGCTGCTATGTACGGTATGCGCCCGATTGCTGAAATGCAGTTTGCTGACTTCATCATGCCTGCAGTTAACCAGATTATTTCTGAAGCTGCGCGTATCCGTTATCGTTCCAATAACGATTGGAGCTGTCCAATGGTTATCCGTGCTCCTTATGGCGGCGGTGTACATGGTGCACTTTACCACTCTCAATCCGTTGAGGCGGTATTTGCTAACCAGCCTGGATTGAAAATCGTAATGCCTTCTACACCTTATGATGTAAAAGGTTTATTGAAAGCGGCTATCCGTGATAAAGATCCGGTTATGTTCTTCGAGCACAAGCGTGCATATCGTTTGATCAAAGGTGAAGTTCCTGACGATGATTATGTACTTCCAATCGGGAAAGCTGACGTAAAACGTGAAGGTGAAGACTTGACTGTCATCACTTACGGACTGTGTGTCCACTTTGCACAGCAAGCTGCTGAAAGACTTGCTGAAGATGGAATTGAAGCGGAAATCCTTGACCTTAGAACCATTTATCCATTGGATAAAGAAGCTATCATCGAAGCAGCTTCAAAAACGGGTAAGGTTCTTCTTCTTACCGAAGACAACAAAGAAGGAAGCATCATGGGTGAAGTAGCAGCGATCATTTCTGAAAACTGCTTATTTGATCTTGATGCACCGATTATGCGCCTTGCGGGTCCAGATGTACCGGCAATGCCATACTCACCAACAATGGAGAAGTACTTCATGGTGAACCCGGATAAAGTAGAAAAAGCAATGCGTGAACTAGCAGAATTTTAATACAAACTAATAAAAACAAAATGCAGTAAGGAGGGCTCCTCTTTGGGTATTGAAAAAATGAAGATGCCTCAGCTTGGGGAAAGTGTTACAGAAGGTACGATCAGTAAATGGCTGGTGGGTCCTGGAGACCAAGTCAATAAATATGATCCTATCGCTGAAGTGAACACAGATAAAGTTAATGCAGAAGTTCCATCCTCTTTTACAGGGACAATTAAAGAATTGATTGCAGATGAAGGCGACACTTTAGAAGTTGGGGAATTCATCTGCTCAATTGAAGTAGAAGGCGCCGGTTCTGCCGACGAAGAAGCACCTGCGGCGGAAGAGCCTGTGAGCGATGATTCTGCAGCTAAAGAAGAAAAGCAGGAAACGAAGAAACCAGCTAAAAAAGCAGAAAAAGGACAAGGGAAAGTCCGTTTCTCTCCAGCTGTTCTGAGATTGTCTCAAGAACATGATATTGATCTTGATCAAGTAGAAGGTACAGGAAGAGACGGCAGAATCACACGTAAAGATCTGCAAAAGCTGATTGATTCTGGTAACATTCCAAAAGCAGGCGATGCAAAAGCAGCAGCACCTGCGAAGGAAGAGCCTAAGCAAGCGCCTGTTAAAGAGGCACCAGCGGCAGCAGCTCCGTCAAAACCTGCAGCGCCGGCACCAAATGTGCCAGTTATGCCTGGTGATGTAGAAATCCCTGTAACCGGAGTCAGAAAAGCAATTGCTGCAAACATGCTTCGCAGTAAGCATGAGGCTCCGCATGCTTGGACAATGATGGAAATCGATGCAACAAATCTTGTTGGTTTCCGTAACACAATCAAAGGTGAATTCAAACAACGTGAAGGTTACAACCTTACATTCTTTGCTTTCTTCGTGAAAGCTGTAGCTCAGGCGCTTAAAGAATTCCCAATGATCAATTCCATGTGGGCAGGAGACAAAATCATCCAGAAGAAAGACATCAATATCTCTATCGCTGTTGCGACAGACGATGCACTTTTCGTGCCAGTCATCAAAAATGCTGACGAGAAGACAATCAAGGGTATTGCTCGCGAAATCACAGAACTTGCAGGCAAAGTACGCAGCGGCAAGCTGAAATCAGAAGATATGCAAGGTGGAACATTCACAGTCAATAACACTGGCTCATTCGGTTCTGTTCAATCAATGGGTATCATCAATTACCCTCAAGCAGCAATCCTTCAGGTTGAGTCAATCGTGAAACGCCCAGTCGTTATGGACAACGGCATGATTGCGGTAAGAGACATGGTAAACCTTTGTATGTCACTTGACCACCGTGTATTGGACGGCCTTGTATGTGGACGTTTCCTACAGCGTGTAAAAGAAATCATCGAAAACATTTCAAAAGAAAATACTTCTATCTATTAAGAAGAGACCAATAAGAAGTATCAATATTAAGTAACCAAGCCGGTTTGCAAACAGCAAACCGGTTTTTTTATCCTTTGGCTCTGTTAGTTGATGATGTTGTTATTTGGGATTAATTGAGGAACACCTTATTCAATAAAAATAATCTGCATCGGTTCAAAAGCTAGTTTTTCTATTAGTGAATGGGTGTTCTGGATTCTTTTATTGAAGTAGTCAAGCTTCTTGGTATTTGACCTCAATGTTTCAGTGAAATATAGAACAACGGTAGATTGGAGCGGAAGGTGTGCGACCTCCTGCGGGATTAGCGGGACAGGTGAGACCAAGGTTACGTACCCACCGGAACGTAACCCCGCAGGCGAATCCAGCTCCAGCGGCCAGCACCTAGCGGATTTCGGTCTCCTTCCTTGCGATAAGTCATCATCAACTCACTTTGTTCGTTGTGATTCCTTTATCTCATGAAGGAGCCCTCCAATCCGTACGGTGCTGAACGGCCGCTTCCGCTTTTTATGAAGCTGAGGAGGCTCACCGCCCGCCCCGCGGAGTCGCACACCTGGAGCGGAAATCCGTTAACACCATCTAAATAGGTTCTTAAAACATCATCACTCTTTAACAAAGTCAATCCTTTAAAGCACTAAAAGGGACTGTCCCTCTTAGTGCTTTAAAGGGGTAAAGTGCAGGTTTCAAAGTTTTTACTGCTTTCATTGAAGTAAGTTGGATTTTTTTATATACTGAAATAGCATTAGTATAAAAATTTTGAATAGTCTACAGGTTTTTATGAAACCGATTACAGCAATCGGGAGGGGGAAGCGTTAAGCGCACTTATGGATGTCAATAAAATGAAAAATGCTTCATTTCAAAAAGTGAATATTGAAGATTGGAAGGCAAAGGCCGAGGAATCTTTAAAAGGGAAACCATTGGAAAAATTATATAAAGAAACATACGAAGGAATTACCTTAAAGCCTTTATATACAAAAGAAGATTTAGAATCAGAATGGATGCAAAACCGTGATTCCAGCCGTACAGGATGGAAGGTGGCGCAAAGAATCAGTTCTGGCCAACCAGACCGTCTGCCGGATTTGCTTCAAAAAGCATTAGATAGAGGACAGGATACCGTTTCCTTTTCTGAAGGGAATGGTAATTTAAGCACCGAAGTTCTTGAAAAGTTATTTACTATTGCCATAAAAGAAGAAAAGCCGCTGTTCCATCTAACTTCCGTCACTTCTCAAGGTTTCAGCTCAATCAAAGATGGATTCTCTGAATTAAAAGGAGTATTCAGTGCTGACCCAATCAACCTGGTGCTTGAAGATGATACTCCGGAACAATTGCAAACGTGGTTAAAGGCCATTACAAATTTGAAAGAGAGTTCTCCAGGTGTAAAAACCGTCCTGGTCGATACTTCATTCCTTAATGAAAGCGGTGCGAATGCTGTACAGGAATTAGCCTATGCCGTTGGGGCAGGGGTCACTTACATAGAGGTGCTAAAGAATGAAGGCTGGAGCGCAGAGGAAGCGGCAGGCAAGATAGTCTTCAATTTTTCCGCCGGAAGCAGCTTCTTTATGGAAATTGCAAAATTGCGTGCATTCCGGACACTTTGGAAGACAATTCTACAGGCGTATGAAGTGAAAGAAACGAAGGCGGTCATCAGCTCGGAAACGTCTGCTTTTACGAAATCCAAGCTGGACTCTTATGTAAACATGCTGCGGGCAGGCAATGAAGCCTTTTCAGCAGTACTTGGCGGAGCTGACTATATACACGTCTCACCATTTGATGAGGTATCCGGCACAACTTCTGCATTTTCCGAGAGGATTGCCCGCAATACCCAGTTAATACTAAGCCAGGAATCTCATCTTAATAAAGTCAGTGATCCTGCTGGTGGATCTTACTATATTGAATCATTGACGAACCAACTGGCAGAGCGGGCTTGGAAAAAGTTCCAGGAAATCGATGGAAATGGTGGTTTGATTAGGGCGTTGAAGGCCGGTTTCCTACAAGAAGAAATCGAGGATGTCTTTACAAAAAGACTCAAAGATACTTCTACAAGGAAACAGAGCTTAATAGGAACAAATGTATATGCAAATCTTGAGGATGCTATTGCTGTAGAAGAAATACTGAATCAAAGTGAAGGAGTGCCAGGCTTACATGCTAAACGCTTATCCGGTAACTTTGAAAGTCTTCGCAGCCGTGCTCAACGGTTACAGGATAAACCGGTTGCAGGCCTGATTCTGCTCGGGAAAATTAAGAGCCACAAAGCAAGAGCCGACTTTGTGACAGGCTTCCTTGCTGCTGGCGGTATAGGTGTTCTGCCAAGCAAAGAGTGTCTGGCTATTGAAGATGCCGTACAATTTGTTTCCGATTCATCCGCTGATTACTTCGTTATTTGCGGCAGAGATGAAGAGTATCACGCAATGGCCGGAGAAATTATCGGGTCGATAAATTCAACAAATAAAAACTTGTTGATCGATTTAGCGGGCAAACTTAACGACACAGATATGAAAAAATTAACCGATGCCGGTTTGAACGGTAGTATCTATTTTGGACAGCAAATGATAGAAAAACTGGATGCTTTGTTAAACAGATGGGAGGGGATTTCAAATGGGAAGTAAGCCGGATTTCCAAAATATCGATTTAGAACTAAAAAACAATAGGGCTGATAACCCGGAGCCATCTTCCTTCGTAACAAATGAAAAGATCTCAGTGAAATCCTTTTATGACGAAGAAGATACGAGAAATATCACTCATGGAGAAGACATGCCTGGAATCGCCCCTTATACAAGAGGCCCTTATCCTACCATGTATGTGAACAGGCCATGGACGGTCCGACAGTATGCAGGTTTTTCAACTGCGGAAGAGAGTAATGCTTTCTACCGCCGGAATCTTGCCATGGGACAGAAAGGATTGTCCGTTGCCTTTGACCTTGCAACACACCGGGGATATGACTCTGACCATCCACGGGTCGTCGGGGATGTCGGTAAAGCGGGTGTAGCCATTGATTCGATCCTTGATATGAAGGTGTTATTTGATGGGATTCCACTCGATCAGATGTCTGTATCGATGACAATGAATGGAGCTGTCCTGCCGATTCTGGCATTCTATATTGTGACCGCCGAGGAACAGGGAGTATCTGCTGAAAAGCTATCCGGTACAATCCAAAATGATATTTTAAAAGAATACATGGTACGTAACACGTATATTTATCCCCCTGAAATGTCGATGAAAATTATCGCTGATATTTTTGAATATACGTCAAAAAACATGCCGAAATTCAACAGTATCAGTATCTCCGGTTATCATATGCAGGAGGCGGGGGCGCCTGCAGATATTGAACTGGCTTATACTCTGTCAGATGGGTTGGAGTATGTACGTACCGGTTTGAAAGCAGGAATCCCTATTGATAAATTTGCCCCCAGGCTTTCTTTCTTCTGGGGAATCGGGATGAACTATTTTATGGAAGTGGCCAAAATGAGAGCGGCCAGAAGGATTTGGGCGAGCATGATGCAAACCTTTGAACCGCAGAACCCTAAATCAATGGCACTCCGGACACATTCGCAAACTTCAGGATGGAGCTTGACTGAGCAGGATCCCTATAACAATGTTATCAGGACGCTTATTGAAGCTCATGCTGCAGCTATGGGGCATACACAGTCACTTCATACCAATGCCCTTGATGAAGCGATAGCGCTGCCAACAGACTTTTCTGCAAGGATTGCCCGAAATACGCAATTATACTTGCAGGAAGAGACCGGTATAACAGATGTCATAGATCCTTGGGCAGGTTCCTGCTATGTTGAAAGCTTAACAGAGCAGCTGATGGAACGTGCTTGGGAGCATATTGAAGAAATTGAAGAGCTTGGCGGCATGACACAGGCAATTGAAACAGGCCTGCCGAAAATGCGTATCGAGGAAGCGGCTGCAGAAAGGCAAGCTAAGATTGATTCTGGAAAAGAAGTGATCATTGGCGTAAACAAATATCGTCTTGATAAAGAAGATGAATTGGATGTGCTCGATATTGATAATACCGAGGTTCGGCGCAAACAGCTGGAGCGATTGGATAGATTACGGGCAGAGCGAAATGATTCACGGGTTAAAGCTGCTCTTGAAGATTTGGAAAAAGCAGCTCAAACAGGGGAAGGAAACCTCTTGGAATTTGCCGTTGCTGCTGCCAGGGAGCGTGCTTCTCTTGGTGAAATATCCGATGCAATCGAACGTGCTTCGGGACGCCATAAAGCTGTTATCCGTTCAATCAGCGGGGTATACAGCTCCAACTTCTCAAACGAGGAAGAAATCACAAGAGTGAAAACAATGGCTGAAGAATTTAATGAGAATGAAGGACGCCGCCCTCGAATCATGATTGCAAAGATGGGGCAAGATGGCCATGACCGCGGTGCCAAAGTCATCTCAACAGCCTTTGCGGATTTGGGCTTTGATGTTGATATCGGACCTCTGTTCCAAACGCCTGAAGAGACGGCTCTTCAAGCTGTTGAGAATGATGTCCATGTGATTGGTGTCAGTTCTCTGGCTGCCGGACATAAAACGCTTCTGCCGGCATTGGTGAAAGAACTGGAAAAGCTGGGAAGGGAAGATATTCTCATTGTGATTGGCGGGGTCATTCCTCCAAAAGATTACCCGTTCTTATTAAACAACGGTGCAGCCGCCATTTTTGGCCCGGGAACTGTCATTCCAGTAGCAGCGCAAAAGGTCATTGAAGAAATATACCGCCGCCTTGGCTATGAGGAAGTGACAGAATAAATGTCTGAATCCTTCAAGGGAAAGCCGGTTAAAAGATTCAAAAAAACATCCCGTCCGCCTCAGTCCATTGAGGAGATTATTGAGGGAGTCAAGTCAGGAAACAGGCGGGACCTCGCCAGGGCTATTACCCTGATAGAAAGCAATTCACAGGGGCACTTTAAAAGGGGTCAGGAGCTTCTCAAAGAACTGGCCCCTTATACCGGGAACAGCATCCGCATCGGTATTACCGGTGTGCCGGGAGCAGGGAAAAGTACCTTTATCGAAACGTTCGGTGAAATGCTCTGTCAGCTAGGATACAAAGTAGCTGTACTGGCAGTAGACCCTAGTTCCACTGTTACAGGGGGAAGCATTCTTGGTGATAAAACAAGAATGGAAAATCTTTCACGCAACCAGAATGCATTTGTACGTCCTTCGCCTTCAGGCGGCGTGCTTGGCGGTGTACATCGGAAAACAAGGGAAACGATGCTTCTATGTGAAGCTGCTGGCTATGATGTCATTCTTGTTGAAACGGTCGGTGTCGGGCAGAGTGAAGTCATCGTCAGGGGCATGGTCGACTTCTTCATGCTTCTCGTGATTACCGGGGCAGGAGACGAACTTCAGGGGATGAAAAAAGGAATTATGGAACTTGCTGATCTGATTGTCGTTAATAAGGCAGATGGATCCAATAAACCTGCTGCGGAGAAGACGAGAAGAGAGTACAAAGGAATCCTTCACTTCCTTCAGCCGGCTACAAAAGGGTGGGATACCACGGCCATGACCTGTTCGTCTTTGCATAATGAAGGAATTAATGAAATATGGGGCGCCATCACTGAGTTTGAAGGGAAGACGAAAGAAAGTGGGACTTTCTCAGAAAGAAGGAAATCACAGACAAAAGAATGGCTTCACTCTATGATTTCCGACAGAGTTCTTTCCAGTTTCTATCATCACCCTCAAGTAAAAAACAGTTTTAAGCATATCGAAGCCGAAGTGATTTCTGGAAATAAAACCGCTTCACAGGCAGTTGAAAAATTGATGGACCTATACAAGGGATAATTTTTATAGATGTAGGCTATAAAAGCAGTTCATCGCCGGACCTTGGCTGTTGAACTGCTTTTTCTTTTATTAGTGAGTTAACGTGGGATTGTGGGGCTTTTGAAGGATTATGTCCTGCCGGGGGGAGCAAAAAACACTGACCTTTATAAAGAGCCACTATTTTACGAATATAATCGAAAATTTAAATTAGTTTGATAAGGTGAAACTTTCCTGCTCAATGAATCGTATTTATAAAGAGGAAAATGGATGAAAGGATCCAAGGGGGCAGCAATTGATGGAGTTAGTTTATGTTCTGGATAAGGGCTTTCAGCAATATGAGGAAGCCTATCACTACCCTTCAGAGGCAATTTCACAAGATGAGGTCTATGCTCGGCAGCTTTGCGAGTATTTTGTGAAAGAAGGAAAGCAGTTTAAGCTTTTGTCTAATGAAATGGAGGATGGCACCGAAATTCTGGTGGTGAAGGAGGACGGCATACCGGATACTTTTCGTGATGAAGTGACCTATTCAGGAGACGAAATTTATATTGAGTTTCGGAAATACCAGCGTCTGGGGGGCATGCCTCTGTTATCTTCCTTGAAAGCAGGCACTCACTGGGAGGTTATCAGGTTTTTATTAAAAGATGTGGTGGATATTCCGGGAGTAGGCTTGCGCGTTCGTGACTCTGCTGAAATTGATGAAGATCGAAAAGTGTACGTTATATATGTAAAAGAGGAATAAGCAAGAAAGAGGGATGATGTTGAATAAAACGAAAAAATTGATTAAGGGGCTTTCTGCAACAGCCTTGGCCGTTGGAATATCCGGCTGCGGCTCTTCTATGACAGATGATAATGACAGAATAGAAGGATCTTCTTCATATTCGAATGAAACGGTGGAGAAAACCACACAGAAATCTGTTCAGGTTAGCGAGATTCCGCCGATGCCGCCTTCGGATGCCTATTGTGATGAATATGAGTGGGATATGGCGGAAGAGTACTACGAATGTGTGGACATCGACTCAGATTATTACCATCATTATTATTATGGAAAAGGATTTTACCGCACTGCCCACGATATCCGAAAGCGGAATAAACCTGTCTTTGTCATTGGCTCGGCTGCAGCTGCAACTAATACAGCTGACAAGAATGCGAAGAAACCAGAGGCACCAACTGAAAAACAAACGACCAGCACAAGTAAATCAACGACAAGCAGCAAGACAACGAAAGAAAACACTTCTGCTGCTGCCTCCAAATCTTCTTCTGCAAGTAAGTCGGGCAGCTTCAGCAATTCAAGCAGTACTTCTAAAAGTTCAGGGTTCGGAAGCAGTTCAAGCTCGTTTGGAGGATAAAGGCAAAGATGAAGAATACGGAACATGGTGAAAAAAGAAACCGATTTTACAGCAGAATACCAGATTTTTGGGCGGATATGTATGGGCAGGAATATGCCTTGTATGATGTTAAAGTGATTAAGGAAACTGAGGTTGGAAAAATCCGAAAAGCCTCAAAGCGAATTTCCGCTGTGTTTCATAAAATGGCTCATTTATTAAGACACGCAGATGATGATACATTGATGGCTCTCGGGTTTCCTGTCAGTACGCTGCCTTTTATCCGCTGGCAAACTACCCATGTTGAAACCGTGATTGCCCGAATTGATTTGGTCGAAGCTGAAGGAACTTATAAGGTACTCGAATTGAATGCGGACACACCTACATTCATTAAAGAGCTGTTCTTTGTAAATGGAGAGGTATGCAGGGAATTAGGGGCTTCTGACCCTAATTGTTATGAAGAGGAACACTTATCGGAGGCGGTTACGTCTTCTATTTTAAATGCATGTTCAAATCACATTGATCCTTATATAGTCTTTACTTCCCATGATTATAATGAAGAAGATAAAAATACCTCCTTATATTTACAAAGGCTGGCTAATGTGGAATCGGCCTATATTCCATTATCACAACTGCAGATTGATTGTGATGGTTTGTATGATGCAGAGGGCAAGCGGATTGATGTGTTATATCGGCAGACCTATCCAATCGAGCAGCTTATTTTAGACCGTGGTGAGATGGGAGATAAAATTGGAGAGATGCTTCTTGAACTGGTTTTGGATCAGAAGCTTGCCATCATTAATCCACCATCCGCATTTTTGCTTCAATCCAAGGTCGTTCAAGCAGCCATTTGGGGATTGCATGAAGAGAAGAACTCTTATTTTACAGAAGAAGAGCATGCCTGGATTGGTGAATACTTTTTGCCTACGTATTTAGAAGCGGATTGGTTCATGGAAAAAGGGCATACATACGTGAAGAAGCCAGCCTTTGGGCGTGAAGGGGACACGGTGGAAGTGTTTAAACCAAATGGACACCTCCTGTTTGAAGAAAAAAACAAATCGTACACAGAGTATGTGCCAGTATATCAAAAATATGTCGATTTGCCAGTTACTGCATTTGCCTCAGTTAAAGGTGAACAGAAAGGGCATGTTATGATCGGTTCTTTCTTATTGAATGGAGAACCAAGTGCCATTGGTTTCCGTGTGGGAAATCGTATAACTGATAATCTATCATACTATTTACCAATTGGAATGGAGTAGAAAAAAAGGAGTGATATTGTGAACTTATATATAAGCTTTTTATCTTATGCAGGGGCTTCATTATTTTTGCTGTTCATTGGTTTGCTCTTGTTCGAATTAACGACCAAAAATGAGAAGTTCAAAATGATTGGGCAGGGAAATGCAGCTGCTGCCATGGTAATCGGAGGGAAGATGCTTGGATTAGCGATTGTAATCGGTTCAGCAGTGGCGAATTCCATTTCACTTATGGACATGATGATCTGGGGAGTGATCGGAATCATCTTTCAAATCCTTGCCCATATCCTTGCAGAAGTTGCCACGATACGTTTTAGCATTAGAGATGCCATCGACCAGGATAACAGAGCAGTCGGTGTATTCTTGCTGCTAATGTCTATATCGATTGGGTGGGTCATTGCACAATGCCTGACATATTAATAGAATGTATCTCATAAAAACTAAATGGAACATCTAAGTTAGTAAACTGCTCCTATTGATACTTCAATCCAGAGTGTCATTAGGTTTTCAATTTCTAGTGAATGAGCCACTTCAGCTGAAGCCTCCAAAACCGAACCAATAGGGAGAATTTATATGAAAAAGCCATATAACATTATCTTAGTTGTGATATTGTTAATGAATTTTGTTTTTGTCATTCTTTTATTTCAGCAAAATGCACTTCTGACTGAATATAGCCATCGGATTTCCAGCCTTGAAGTGAAAATGAAAGACTTGGATGAAGCAATGGAAGAACAAGTGATTCCTGATTTGAGGGGAATCTACAATAAAACCAATTGGGAAGTAAGGCATTCGTTTCGGAAAAATGGTAAGGAAATTTTAAGAATCCTGCCGGAAGCGGGTCTTTCTTCAGGAAAGCACTTTGGCTATATTTTCAATTTTTCAGAGCCCTTTGAGTCTTTTAAAGGAAAAGAAATAGCTGTCTATGCTTATCATAGGGAGACAGATGAAAGAATCACAGCTGTGCCTCCCGGAATTGTGACTGAATCAACTACCGGGTTTCCAAGCATGGAGCGGTTTACAGCTTCTTTTGTATTTCCTAAAAGCGGGTTGTGGAGGGTCGAGATAGAACTTGATGGTGAATACTATGCTGATGTAGTTCTGTCAGTTAAATAATTATTGTAATAGTTCAGGGTAGAAACAGGGGCCCGCCGGAAATGAAACCTAATCAATAGTTGAAGCGTATAATAATAGCATAACGGCAAAGGGGGAGAGACCGATGTCCAACCAAGGGTGTATCAAATGTGGCAGCACCGATGCGGCAAAGAAGGAAGTCGCGATGACGGGAACTGGCCTTTCTAAGATGTTTGATGTACAGCATAACCAATTTATTGTAGTCTATTGCAAGAACTGTGGTTATTCAGAGTTTTATAATAAGCAATCTGCATCTTCATCTAATATTCTGGATCTGTTCTTTGGCTGACGATCATAGGAGCTGGAATTATGGAAGAAAAACAGCAAATATTCAAGGCTGAATACATTCCGTTTAGTTTATCAGTGGTCTTGGCAATCACGTTGCTGTCTATGCTGATAAGCGGACTGTTCAACTTGAACGAAGTTATAAATATCATTTTGGCTATCGTCTTTTTGATCTGTTTATTGATCGATATTAAGGGTCCCGCCAATAATGATAGTACTATTAAAGCTTATAAATATGTGATTTTAATTTTTCTGTTTTTGATTTTTCAATGAATTTTGTTTTGGTTGGAAGAAAGGAGGAGGGTGTTTCATGTATGGCATAGAATCGGATTTTTGGTTGAAGTTAGCTTCAATCCTGCTCCTATACAGCTTGCTGTTATTCTTTTTGAATCTTCTTTTAAGGAAATGGTTGAATGTAAAACGGAAGAAATTCTTTTCATATAACCATATAAATGAGAAACATAAAAAAGTTGACTGGATGATCAGGATTACCCTCATGATTGCACTCCTGATTGGATACTTCATTAATATTAACAGGAGCCCTGAGGAGCAAATCACATTTTTACAACCCTATATTCTAGTATTTATCTTTTTAGTGGTTTCTGAAACTGCCAGAGCCATTATGGAGAGAAGATATGCCGAAAATAAAAATGATTATGTCTTTACGGTTAGCCAGCTGGTTTTTAATGCAGGGTTTCTACTATCATTGTTTTCCACTAACTTCTTCGGCTGGTTCGAGTGAAGCTGGACATTAAAATGCTCTGAAATACAAGAATAAAAAAGCTTATCAAAAAAGGTAAGCTTTTTTATTATTAAAAATATTGAGAAAATTCAGCTTTTTTGAAATAATTGGTAGTAGATAATAGTTGTTTCCAAAATAAGCTGAATTACGAGGGATGAGGATCATACATGCAAATAGGCGATGGGGAATATCAACTCAATCTGAACGGTATCAATCATTGGGTGAAAATCGAGGGGACAGGAAAAGGGACGATTCCTTTAATCATTATTCATGGCGGCCCAGGGGGAAACCACTATACCTTCGAAAGGACAGCCGGCCCATTACTGTCTAACCTTAGAACAGTCGTTTATTATGAGCAGCGTGGATGCGGAAGAAGCGGCCTGCCTGAGAATGATGAAGATTATAAGATTGAACAGCTTACGGAAGATTTCGCGCATTTATTAACAAGGCTTGGAGCAGCAAAAGTGGATGTGCTGGGGTATTCTTTCGGTGGAGAGCTGGCGCTGGAGTTTGCCTATGCGTTTCCAGATAAAATAAACAGGATTGTCCTCTCAGGACCAAGCTTAATGGAAACGAATCTGCATAAGTTCGTCCAGGTTGCGGGCTTTTATTCCATTGCAAACGAGACGTTCTCAGCACAGATTCATACCCTGCAACAACAGCAATTATCGATTGATGATTTGTATGATTCAGTATGGTCTCTTGCTGATACCCAGTCTGTAGACCGGCTGCTGTTTGAAAGCCAGGATGCTGCCAGAATAAATCGGAGCTTTTGGGAGGAGAGCCGGTTAGTGAATACAGGTTTAATGGTAAAGGCACTCGAAAGCCAGCCAAGGAAAATACCTTTGGTGGACCGGCTAAAGGAAATTGCACAAGAGTGCTTGATCATCACAGGAGTTCATGATAGAAATACCGGGATACAGGTGGCCAATACACTTAGAGGGAAGCTGCCCCAATGCGGCTTGATTTTATTTGAACAAAGTGCCCACTTTCCAGATCTGGAGGAGACGGGCAGATTCCTAGAAGAGATAGAAAGATTCTTAAATCGATCACTAAATGGAAGCAGGAGATAGACATGGATAGCATTATTTTTGATTTGGATGGTACATTATGGGATTCGATGGATTCCGTTTTGGTTGTCTGGAACCGGGTTTTACAAGGAGAGGGAGTAAATCGCCAGAAGTTAACGAGAGAAGACTTCAGCTGGACAATGGGGCTTCAGATTAAGGAGATTGGCAATAGGCTGTTTCCGGACTTGGACGATAACGGACAAAAACAGCTTTTGAAAACCTGCTGTGCTGCTGAGTGTGAGTATTTAGGAGAGAACGGCGGAGACCTCTATGAAAATGTAGAAATGGCCCTGTCCCGCCTTTCACAGAAATACAAGCTCTGCATCGTCAGCAACTGCCAGGACGGTTATATCGAGGCTTTTTACAAGTATCATAACTTGGAACAGTACTTTTTAGATTATGAGAATCCGGGCAGGACCGGTCTTTCTAAGGGTGAAAACATTAAACTCATTATGGAAAGGAATGGCCTTTCGAATCCTGTATATATCGGCGATACCGAAGGTGATTTATCCGCCGCCCGCTATGCCGGAATACCATTTGTGTATGCAAGGTATGGCTTTGGGCAAGTTTCAGAGCATGACTATTGCATTGAGGGTTTTGATGAGCTTTTAAAGCTTTTTTAAGGAATGAATTGTTAAAAAGTATAGTGAAGGTTTTGTCATAAAACTTTTCCATAAAAAACCAAACTTTATTTAATGGACATCCGTCTTATTTTATAGAGGTGTAAAGCAGGTGGGAATCTTGGAATCAGAACAACACAGGACATACTCTAAAGTTGAAAAGGATCAGCTGCTTGAAGAAGCCATGCAGCATTATGGCAACGATATTTATTATATTGTGTTTTCTTATGTGAAGGACCACAGCCTTGCAGAGGATCTTACCCAGGAAGTCTTCATAAAGTTTTATAAGAAGATGGACTCCTTCCGAAGGGAATCAGCCTTGAAGAGCTGGATTGTCAGTATTGCCATTAACCATTGCAAAGACTACCTGAGAAGATGGGATACAAGGATGGTCAGCATCACTCATAAGATCAATGATATGGTAAAAGGCAAGATTGGAACACCGGAGCAAGACATGATCAAAAAAGAAACAAACAATGAAGTGATCGAAAATGTTTTATCCCTTCCCTTGAAATACAGAGAAATCATTTTTTTATTTTATTTTGAAGAGATGAAGCTGTCGGAAATCTCAGACTGCCTTGATTTGAACATCAGTACAGTGAAAACCCGCTTGACTAAAGCAAGAAAGTTATTAGGGTCCACCATCAATGGTCGTGAGGTGTATAACAATGGATGAACTGAAGAATCTGCGTCGCATGATGAAGAACGAGACGTTCAGCAATCATGGATTTACCACCAAGATGAGGAACAACATTGTTAATGAAATTAATTCTGAAAAAGTGGTCAGTACGTCCCGGAAACTTCCCTTTCCACAGGCTTTGTCATTTGTTTTTATAGCTGCCTGCCTTTCCTTATTTACCTATTTTGGTGGAACTCAGCTTGGATTGATGGATGGTGGAAACAGCGCCAGTTCAGGAGACTTTAAAAATGAAATCTCACAAGCAGCTTTAGGTTGGCCCGTTAATTTTGGGTACCCGGTTAAAGTTCCTTTTGAGGTTGCCGAAATTCACCCCCTGAAGGAGTATTCATTTGGTGACGTAAGAACCCCATTTTACAGGCTGGTTATAACAGGAGTACAGGATCAGGAAATGATAATTGAGTATTCACCTGGAGTTCAAATGGTTGATCAGACAGATGAAAGCTTGCCGGAAGGAGTAAGGGAAACATCCGTTGAGATTGAAGCGGTAAAAATCAATGGAGCAATCGGAAATTATCATGAAACAACGTATGAAAGCTTTCTTAATTGGCAGGATGGGGATACTGCAGTTACCATTTCCTATGAAAAAGGCTCCTCCGAAAAGATGGCAGGTAAGGAAGAATTGACCAGAGTCGCCCAGTCTTTCCAGCACAGGCAGCAAAGATGATTGTTCCATATGGAGCAATCATCTTTGCTGTTAAACTATAATGAGCCTTGGCGCTACTTGGCGTTATTGGGATTATAACTTAATGTTATCACTCGAGCCGTCCTTGAGTTACCATGAAGGCAGAAATAAATTCATTTTAAAAGGCAGGCGGAATGAGATGAATTTTAAATTTGAGGAAGCGATTGAGTTACTGGAGAAAACACCAAAAAGCCTGGAGGCCCTATTGGCTGGACTGCCGGCAGGATGGATCCAATGCAATGAAGGGAAAGACACCTGGAATGCTGGTGAAGTCATCGGCCACCTTATTGAGAGTGAGAATACAAATTGGATTCCGAGGCTCAGAATGATTATTGAGGAAGGTGAGAGGAAGACGTTTCCCCCGTTTGACCGATTTTCCCATCTGACTGAAACGAGGAAAAAATCAGTTGAGGAAAAGCTAGGTGAATTCAGTCGGCTGAGAACAGAAAACATCATCAGCCTTAGAAAATTAGTTAGCCCCGAGGAACACCTTGAATTAACTGGTTTCCACCCGGCTTTTGGCAGTGTGAAAGCAAGGGAGTTAGTGTCGGCATGGGTTGTCCATGATTTAACACATATTGCCCAGGTTGCCCGGGTAATGGCAGAACGGTACAGGGAGGATGTAGGTCCGTGGGAAGAATATCTGGGAATATTAAAGAGGGGGAAATATCTGTCCTGAAGTAAGATCTTACCTGTACTGGCAGAGTGTATTCAAATACTTAGGAAGAGAAGCCAAAAAAGAGGATAGCTCCTGTAAGAGCTACCCTTCATCTAGGGAGTTTAGGGGTATGGATCTAGATGTATTTTTATAGTACCCTGCATACTTTTCAATAAACCTAAATTTTTCATTTTTAGTGAAAAGTTGTCTTTGGAGGGCAGATTAGTGAGAATCTCATATTAATTTATTACAGCCAGTTGACAAGGTTCTTTAATGGAAGAAAGGTCTATTCTGTGAAAAAGAACTTATTTGATTGATATGAAGGAGGAAAAATTGATATTATATAACTACCATAGTATCAGTTGTCTAAAACAGGATGCTAGTTCTGGGAAAAAGGAGAGAGTATGATGGAAATGGATTTCGACTTATTTATGAATGATGTCGTCCGCCAGGCTCGTCAAGAGATGGAGATTTCAGGATATAAGCAGCTTCAGTCTGCAGAGGAAGTTGAAGAAACATTATCACAAAAAGGGACAACGCTGGTGATGATCAATTCAGTTTGCGGTTGTGCCGGCGGGATTGCCCGTCCGGCTGCAGCACATGCGGTTCATTATGACAAGCGCCCTGACCGTCTTGTTACGGTATTTGCCGGCCAAGACAAGGAAGCGACAGCAAAAGCGCGCAGCTTCTTTACAGGGTATCCGCCGTCCTCACCATCTTTCGCGTTACTGAAGGATGGAGAGATTTTGACAATGGTTGAACGCCATGAAATTGAAGGGCATGATCCAATGTCTGTTGTGAATAAGCTGCAAGGCTACTTCGACGAGTACTGCGAAGAGGTATAATCATTAGAGAAAAGAGTGCATTGTCACTCTTTTTTCTTTTGTCTGAATCTGGAGTTTATTTAGCTAAAAGAAAAGGGATAAAATACATAGATCGTTTCTTGCTTTTATCTGCCGTAATAGGCAAGACTAACAGTATAATTTCTGTAACAGGAGCTGCACATGATGTTTCGTATTGGATATCGTACCGCCAAAACAGCCGTCGGGACGGCGGCTGCCATTTTAATTGCCCAGTGGTTTGGATTGGATAACTTTGCGTCTGCCGGGATACTGACTATCCTGTGCATACAGGATACTAAGAAAAAATCACTGAAAGCGGCATGGAGCCGGTTTCTCTCCTGTATATTGGCGATGGTTTTTGCCTCGGCCCTTTTTGAGCTTTTATACTATCATCCCACTGTCATCGGCCTGCTGCTTTTATTCTTCATCCCAACCACGGTCATGCTGAAAATCACACAGGGAATTGTCACCAGCAGTGTCATCATCCTTCATATTTATTCGGCTGAAAATGTCACTTGGGACTTAGTGTTTAATGAGCTGGGGATCATTGCGATCGGTATCGGTATTGCATTGCTCGCCAATCTTTATATGCCCAGTGTGGAAAATAAATTGATAGCCTATCAGGTGGAGATAGAAGAAAAATTCTATGTTATTTTCATTGAGATTGTCCGTTACTTAAGGACGAATGAGGACAAGGGATGGGCAGGGAAGGAAATCACTGAAGTTGAAAAACTGATCAATCAAGCAAAGACACTCGCTTTCAAGGATGTGGAAAACCACTTCCTCCGTCATGAAAATCTTTATTACCTGTACTTTAAAATGCGGGAGAAACAATTCGATATACTCCAGCGGCTGCTCCCTCTAGTTACTTCCATCTCTCTGAAAATCGAACAAGGGAAAATGGTTGCCGATTTTATGGAAGAATTAAGCGAACATATCCATCCGGGAAATACCGCGCTGCTGTACTTGAAAAAGCTCTATGACATGAGGGTGAAGTTTGAAGAGATGGAACTCCCGCAAACGAGAGAAGAGTTTGAAGCAAGGGCAGCCCTTTATCAGTTTTTAAAAGAGATGGAGGATTACCTTCTTATCAAAAGTTCATTTAAAGGGATCAAGAAAGTGAAAGAGAATGGAATAACGATGAAAGAAGCAAACTAATTCCTACTAAGCTTTGAAGGGATGTGAAGGGAATGCGTTTGCTTCTGTCCATTTTTCTGGTCATATCACCAATCTGGCCGCTTGGAAAGAACCCATTGCCAGGCGATCCATTTTTAATAGTGAATAAGCAAACCAATGAAATTGCTTATATTCAAGATGAACAGGTGCAGACTGTAAATAAGGTTGCAACCGGAAAGACGGATGATCTTACACCGCAGGGTCTTTTTACGATAATAATAAAAGCCAAAGATCCTTACTACAGAAAATCCGATATACCGGGTGATCATCCTGACAACCCTTTGGGAAAAAGGTGGATGGGCTTTGATGCAAGGGGAACAGACGGCCGTATTTACGGCATTCACGGCACAAATAACCCTGAAAGCATTGGAAAATATATTTCCAATGGATGCATCAGAATGCAAAACGCCGAAGTGGAAGCCCTGTTTGATAAGGTTCCTCAGGGGACGAAAATTTTGATTGTAAAAACCGGGGATTCATTTGAAGAGCTTGGAAAAGAATATGGAGCAATAAAATAAGAGGCCCATTCCTATTCTGGAATGGACCTCTCTTTATTAGTTATAAGAACATGGATAGTCCTATCATGATCGTAGAAGAAATCATAGCGAATAACATTACATACACAATTGCTTTTTGCATTTTTTTATTTCTCATCTTTTCAACTCCTGTAGAGAAAAATCAATCATCAACCTTATTTTATCCTCACTTGTTTCTGTTGACAACCCTTAAAAAACGGTTTTTTTTGAAATCGCTTTCGGAAATTTGTCAGATTTGAAGGAAAAATGCATGAATTTATCGAATGTAATACATGTTAAGCTTCTTTATAAAGGGGAGATATTTTTGAAGAAAGTTGATCATATCGGTATAGCCGTAAAATCTATTGAGGAAGTAATGCCTTTCTATACAGAAACCCTCGGGCTCACTCTATTGCAAATCGAAGAGGTCGAATCAGAAAAGGTAAAAGTGGCCTTCATTGATGGCGGCAATATTAAGCTTGAGCTGCTGGAACCATTGGATGAAACAAGTGCGATTGCCTCTTTTCTTTCAAAAAAAGGAGAAGGGATCCATCATGTGGCATTTGGAATCAGCGGGATACAGGAAAGAATTGATGAGTTAAAGGAAAAAGGCGTTAAAATGATTCATGAGAAGCCAAAACCGGGTGCCGGCGGAGCGCAGGTTGCGTTCATGCATCCAAAGGCTGCTCATGGCGTACTATATGAATTGTGTGATAAGACCAACATCAAGGGGGAGTAAGCATGGATATCTATGAAAAAATAAATGAGTTATATGACCGCCGCAGAGAGGTTGAGCTTGGCGGAGGCGATAAACGAATTGAAAAACAGCACGAAAAAGGAAAGCTGACGGCAAGGGAACGAATCGATATTCTTGTGGATGAAGGTTCATTTGTTGAGCTGAACCCGTTCATTGAACATAGAAGCACAGATTTTGGTTTGGATGAAATGAAAGGTCCTGGTGACGGAGTCGTTACGGGATACGGAAAAGTGAACGGCAAGCCTATCTACCTGTTTTCCCAGGACTTTACTGTATTCGGCGGAGCGCTTGGCGAGATGCATGCAAAGAAAATTGCCCATGTCATGGACTTAGCAGTCAAAAACGGAGCCCCTTTCATCGGTTTGAATGATTCAGGTGGAGCGCGTATTCAGGAAGGTGTTGTATCACTTGATGGATATGGCCATATCTTTTACCGTAACTCCATCTATTCAGGAGTCATTCCGCAAATCTCTGTAATCATGGGGCCATGTGCAGGAGGAGCGGTATATTCACCTGCCATCACCGATTTTGTATTCATGGTGGACAAGACGAGCCAGATGTTCATTACAGGGCCTAAAGTCATCGAAACCGTTACTGGTGAGAAAATCAGTTCAGAGGATCTGGGCGGAGCAAAAGTACATAACACAATCAGCGGCAATGCGCATTTCCGTGGAGAGACAGAAGAAGAAGTTCTTCAGTCAGTCAGGGAACTCCTGTCTTATCTGCCGCAAAATAATGAAGAAAAACCGCCTATGCTAAAAGCGGATGTGGAAGATGATTATCGTCCTGATCTGACTGACATCATACCGTTCGATGCCATTCGTCCTTATGATGTAAGGAAGGTCATTGAGCAGGTTGTTGATGAAGGATCGTTCATGGAGGTTCAAAAAGAGTTTGCCAAAAATATCGTCATCGGCCTTGCCCGCATCAAGGGGGAAGTAGTCGGCCTCGTATGTAACCAGCCAAAAGTGATGGCAGGCGGACTGGATATCGATTCCTCTGATAAGGCCTCCCGTTTCATCCGATTCTGTGACAGTTTCAATATTCCACTGATTACGTTTGAAGACGTTACAGGCTTCTTCCCGGGAATCAAGCAGGAGCACGGAGGAATCATCCGACATGGAGCAAAGATTTTGTATGCTTATTCTGAAGCGACGGTCCCTAAAATGACGGTCATTTTGCGTAAAGCATATGGCGGTGCCTATGTTGCCCTCAACAGTAAATCAATAGGTGCGGACCTGGTATATTCCTGGCCGAATGCGGAAATCGCCGTCATGGGGCCTCAGGGAGCGGCAAATATCATCTTTGCAAGGGAAATCCAAAAAAGCGATAATCCCGAAGAAGTCCGTGAGCAGAAAATTGAGGAGTACCGCGAAAAGTTTGCGAATCCTTATGTGGCTGCTGCAAGGGGAATGGTGGATGACGTCATCGATCCTCGGGAAACAAGGATCAAACTGATCCAGGGCCTTGAAATGATGAGAAACAAAAAGGAAGACCGGCCGAAGAAGAAACACGGCAATATCCCTCTATAGTGTAAACATTTGTAGACCTTCACGATTCGAGATATACTATTCTAGTGACTACATAACTGGAGGTAAAAGTATGATTAATCATGAACGTTTACTTAACGAATTTTTAGAGCTTGTTCAAATCGATTCAGAAACAAAACATGAAGCTGAAATCGCCAAAGTCTTAACGAAGAAATTCGAAGACCTTGGAGTGGAAGTGTTTGAAGACGACACAATGGAACAGACTGGACATGGAGCCGGAAACCTGGTTTGTACGCTTCAGGGCACGAAAGAGGGCGTGGATACGATCTACTTCACTTCCCACATGGACACAGTCGTTCCAGCGGTTGGAGTTAAGCCGTCTGTTAAGGAAGGATATGTATATTCCGACGGTACGACAATCCTTGGTGCAGATGATAAAGCCGGCCTTGCCACTATGCTTGAAGCGGTTCGTGTATTGAAGGAGCAAAATATCCCTCACGGCACAATCCAATTCATCATCACGGTTGGTGAAGAATCCGGGCTTGTTGGTGCGAAGGCGCTTGATTCTTCTTTAGTAAAAGCGAAATTCGGCTTCGCGCTTGATAGTGACGGCAAAGTAGGCAACATCATCGTTGCAGCACCGACACAGGCAAAAGTAAAAGCGGTTATTAATGGAAGGACAGCACATGCCGGAGTTGCTCCGGAAAAAGGCGTTTCTGCTATCACAATGGCTTCCAAAGCTATTTCAAGAATGCCGCTTGGCAGAATCGACGAAGAAACAACAGCTAACATCGGCCGTTTCGAAGGTGGCGGAGCGACGAACATCGTTTGCGACAGAGTCGATATCCTCGCAGAAGCACGTTCACTTGTACCGGAGAAAATGGAAGCCCAAGTAGCCAAGATGAAACAAGCATTTGAATCTGCGGCAAGTGAAATGGGCGGAAGTGCTGAAGTTGAAGTAGTCGTAATGTACCCTGGCTTCAAGTTTGGCGAAGGTGACCATGTTGTGGAAGTGGCCCGGAAAGCTGCGAAAAAAATCGGCCGTCCGAGCGAGTTGTTGACAAGCGGCGGCGGAAGTGATGCGAACGTTATTGCCGGCTTTGGCGTACCGACAGTGAATCTGGCTGTAGGATACGAAGAGATCCATACAAAGAACGAAAGAATGCCTGTCGAGGAATTATCCAAACTGTCTGAAATGGTCGTTGCCATCATTCAAGAGGTTGCGGGTGAATAATATTGTGTAAAAGATGACTCCGTTTAGTTGCGGAGTCTCTTTTTTTGCCATCTTTGAGAGGGGGGGCTTTTGAGTCGTTTTGTGTCGGTTGGCCGATATTTGACTTGGTTTGGTCGATAAACGACAGTTTTCCGCCGATAAAACATACAAAAGCGCCGATAAATTACTCTTTTCAGCCGACAAGTGCCAACCATTCCGAGCTCTCATGGCCCATTAGAGATCATGAGCCATCCAATCTAGGTATTAAAAAACACAACCGCTTATTTTTATGGTAAATTAGACTTATACATAAGTTAATGAAGAAATCGAATTATCAAGGGAGCGTTAATATGGATATCAACAATAAAGCTGTCATTTTTCACTCTGGTAAAGAAGAGTATGCGATACCGGTCGGCCATGTTATTTCAATTGAAAAACCTGAGGGCATCACTTCTATTCCCCAGCTGCCTGATTATGTGGTAGGGATTACGAAGGTAAGGGGAGAATTGGTTCCTGTTATTGATTTTGCGAGTATTCTTTATGGGACGAGAGAGTCCACTGAAGATAAAAAACTGATTGTGTTAAAGTCGGATATTTTATCTTTAGGAATAATCGTTCATGAAGCAAGTGAAATTCTTGATATACCGGAAGGGGCACTTAAACAAGTCGGCTTAATGGCTTACTCACGCACCAAATATTTTTCAGGAGTTATAAATTTGGAAGACCGCCTGATTACGATGATTGATCCGGACGTTCTTGTCGAAAGCCTCGATGGCATCAGGGAAATCCAGGATTATATGAAGGCTCATCAATAATTTTTGAATGCATGTCGCAGCCGGCATGCATTTTTACATGGGAAAAGTGTGCTCTAAAGCCAACTGTAGTACACTATTAGTAAGAAGTTTCACATAAAAAAAGGATTGGTCAGTATGCATCCTCACTACCCTAAAAAAGGAAGAGTCATTCTCCATGTTGATATGAATAGTTTCTATGCTTCTGTGGAAGCGGCCTATAATCCAGAACTGAAGGGGAAGCCTCTGGCAATTGCAGGGAACCCCGATGAAAGAAGAGGGATTATCGTTACGTGCAGCTATGAAGCAAGAAGCTTCGGGGTCAAGACCACTATGCCTCTGTGGGAAGCAAAAAAGCTTTGTCCACAATTAATTATTATGCGCCCTAATTTTGAGCGTTACCGTGCTGCCTCACAAGGTATGTTTGACATTCTCAGACAGTACTCCCAGTTGGTTGAACCGGTTTCTATAGACGAGGGCTATGTTGATATTACAGACAGCTTCTCCTTGGGAAGTCCGCTTTTCATTGCTGAGTCGATTCAGAATCAGGTTTTGTCACAGCTTGATCTGCCCTGCAGTATCGGGATTGCTCCAAATAAATTCCTTGCCAAAACAGCTTCTGACATGAAGAAACCGATGGGAATTACAGTACTGCGTAAACGGGATCTCCCCTTAAAGCTGTGGCCGCTTGATGTAAAAGAGATGCATGGTATTGGAGAAAAGACCGCCCTGAAGTTAAACTCGGTGGGAATTAATACTATAAGGGAGCTGGCTGCTGCAAATGACATTATTTTGAAGTCACAGCTGGGAATCAACGGGCTGAGGTTGAAATCCCGTGCTAACGGGAGCGATGACAGGCCGGTGGATCCCGATTCTGTCTATGATTTTAAAAGCATTGGAAATTCAACCACATTGCCGAGGGATACAGCCAACCAGAAAGAGCTTTTATCCACTCTGAATCAGCTTTCTGCCAAAGTCGCCTCGCGCATGAAATCAAAGGATACATTGGCTTCGACGATCATCATTACGTTGAGGTTCAAAGATCGAAAGACGATTACAAGAAGCAAAAAGTTGAAGAATCCGGCTCGTACCCAGGAGGAAATTTTTGAAGTAGCCAAAGCCTTGTTTCTTGAACACTGGAATGGAAATTCGATCAGGCTGCTTGGGGTAACCGGACAGGATCTTGTCGAGCGTGATGAAGCGGCATTGCAGCTTGACCTTTTTTCGTATGAAGAACATGCGAAGAAAGAGCCTTTGTATGAGACCATTGAGAAGCTGCAATCCAAGTTTGGCAAAAAGATGATTCAAAGAGGTTTGGCTGCGAAACAGAACAAGCGTGACCCTCATCATGATACAAGCTTCAACAAGGATTTCTTGAGAGAAGACAAGTAGTTGGAGAATATATTTTTGTTTAATTCTTTGGTTATTTTGCTTGTGACAATGTCACACTAAGGGCAGGAGTGTATTGTTTGCACTATGGACGCAAACTTTGTTAAATTTATAAGGATTGTTTACTTATTAAATACAATAATGAAAGGACGTTAGAACATGTCGAAACAACAAATCGGTGTGATCGGCCTTGCTGTAATGGGGAAAAACCTGGCATGGAATATTGAAAGTAGAGGATATTCGGTGTCTGTTTATAATCGTTCACGTGAAAAAACGGATGAGATGCTGCAAGAATCCAAAGGGAAAAATGTAACAGGTACATATAGCATTGAGGAGTTCGTTCAATCTCTGGAAACTCCAAGAAAAATTTTGTTGATGGTAAAAGCCGGCGGTCCTACTGACGCAACCATTGAACAATTGAAGCCTCATCTTGATAAAGGTGATATTTTAATCGATGGTGGCAACACATTCTTCGAAGATACCCGCAGAAGAAACCATGAATTAAGTGAATCAGGTATCCACTTCATCGGTACCGGTGTTTCCGGCGGAGAAGAAGGTGCTCTTACTGGGCCATCCATCATGCCTGGCGGACAAAAAGAAGCTTATGAGCTAGTGGCGCCAATCTTCAAGGATATCGCTGCAAAAGTAAATGGCGAAGCTTGTACTACTTATATCGGTCCAGATGGTGCCGGCCACTATGTAAAAATGGTCCACAACGGCATTGAATATGGAGACATGCAGTTAATCGCGGAATCTTACTTCTTGCTGAAGCATGTCCTTGGGTTCAGTGCAGAAGAGCTGCATGAAACATTTGCT
This sequence comes from Bacillus sp. AK031, assembly GCF_053903065.1. NCBI lineage: Bacteria > Bacillati > Bacillota > Bacilli > Caryophanales > Bacillaceae > Bacillus > Bacillus sp. AK031. Next base: position 1,418,265 of record NZ_CP096424.1, read on the forward strand.
GAGTGGAATAAAGGAGAACTGGACAGCTACCTGATTGAAATCACTGCTGACATCTTTACGAAGAAAGATGATGAAACCGGCAAGCCGATGGTAGATGTAATCCTAGATAAAGCTGGCCAAAAGGGAACAGGTAAATGGACTAGCCAAAGTGCGCTTGATCTTGGCGTATCACTCCCGATCATCACGGAATCTGTTTTTGCCCGCTTTATTTCAAGCATCAAAGATGAAAGAGTGAAAGCAAGCAAAATTCTTTCCGGGCCTGAGACAAAACCTTTTGAAGGTGACAAAAAAGCGTTGGTTGAATCAATCAGAAAAGCTCTTTATATGAGTAAAATCTGTTCTTATGCACAAGGGTTTGCGCAAATGCGTGCAGCTTCAGATGAATATGGATGGGACTTAAGCTACGGGGAAATCGCGATGATTTTCCGTGGAGGCTGTATTATCCGTGCCCAGTTCCTGCAAAAAATCAAAGATGCCTATGACAGAGAACCGAATCTTTCCAACCTGCTTCTTGATGACTACTTCAAGGAGATTGTTGAAAACTATCAATATGCATTGCGTGACGTCATCTCGACAGCAGTGCAAAACGGTATCCCTGTACCAGGCTTCTCTGCTGCCCTTTCTTACTATGACAGCTATCGCACAGAAACACTTCCTGCTAATCTTATTCAGGCGCAGCGTGACTATTTTGGTGCCCATACGTATGAACGTACAGACAAAGAAGGAATCTTCCATACTGAGTGGATGTCTAAATAACCAAGAAAAGCTCTCCAGCCAATGCTGGAGAGCTTTTCTTATTGGATGAAATGGTAACTTACATTAAATTTCCTCATCTTTATAAGAAAAGAGGATCAACTTGTAAGGTTTCATTTCCTCATCTTTTTCCTTCTTCACCTCTCGCTTGTCCACCAGTTTCCTTACTTCGTCATTAAGGTGCTGCCATTCTTCTTGGGTGAGCTCCAAACCGTATTCCGTGAACATGGCGCTGTTCTCCTGCCTTGATGGATCACCTTCTAAATCTTTTTTTAATACATTTAATCCCTTATTCAAACTGAACATAATCTTTGAAATCAGAAACTCCTTATGTTCCATGGCAAATTCTCCTTCAAAGCTGAAGGAGATATCGTCCTCATAGAGATGCTTCGATGAATAATACTTTTCGATGATATTGCCTGTTTTTCTTTCCTCAACAACCATTATTAAACCAAGATTTTGCAGCTTTTGAATTGGATAGTACAGGCGGGATTGTTTTTCACCCAGCTCTGAAGAAATCTCTTTTACTGTCTTACTGCTGAATTTCACACTTGTGATAATCCTCTCCAGCTTTGGGTCAAAAATGGCTTTAGCCACTTCCAGATTATCAATCTTCAAGCCAATCACCTCTCATTTTTTTACCTATATCTATTTTATCAGATTATTACGATAAAAAATATCGTAGCGTTAAAATTATTTTTAACAAAATCGTTTACAAAATATATTTTATCGTTTAAAATTATTTTAACGAAAAAATATATTTGATTAGAGGGGGAGATAATGATGCTTCAATTACTCAAAAATCATTCCTATCGTCGTTTGTGGTCTGCTCAGGTAATATCTGAATTGGGAGATGGAATCTCACATTTGCTGATTTTATTTCTTGCTTCAAAGTTGACCAGCAACCCAATGATATTTGGTTATATCCTTATTGCCCGCCATCTTCCTGGAATGTTGTTTGGGACCCTTGTCGGTCCATTGGTAGATCGATTGTCAAGAAAATGGATGATGATTGGCGCCGATTTATACCGGTTTGTGATTGTTTTATTAATGATTGCCAGCCAGTCGTCCATTACACTGCTGCTCATCCTGATTTTTTTGCAGGGAATCGGTGCAGTCTTCTTTGAACCAGCGAAGTCAGCCGTCATCCCGACCATCATGACGAAGGATGAGATACCGGCAGCTGTGAGCCTTTCCCAGTCAACCTACATGATGATGATGATTGTTGCTCCTTCTATTGGGGGATTTCTCTTACTTCTAGAACAAGTTTCACTGATTTTCGTGCTCGATGCGATCACATTTTTAGTTTCAGGATTGATCCTGCTAAGGTTGAAGGTCTATAAAGGAGAAGAAGGGGCTCGTCATGAAAAGGAGAAAGAATCTTATCTTTTATCCCTGAAGCAGGGGGTTCAGTCAGTATCCAGCAATCGGTTTATTACAGGGATATTCATCCTTCTGACCTCTGCTGTTTTCGTACTGAGTATCATAAGTGCCAATGTATATGCAATTATCCTGAATGTTTTTGAGGTAAACCAGGTTCATTTCGGTATGCTGGAATCACTTGAAGGCGCTTTTGGCATCCTGGGTGCTCTCGCGGTGCCATTTTTCATGAAAAAGGTGAAGAATAAAACCCTAATCATGTATTCTTTCTGTTTTACGGGATTATTAGCGGCTTTAGTAATCCCCGTGTATGACTTACATAGAATGTTCCCGCTGGCTTCTCTGTATATATGGATGAGCGTGATTGGAGCCACTAATCCATTCATCAATATCCCTTTGAACAGCATGCTGATGCAGGGAGTGCCGGAAGAACTTCTCGGGAGGATATCAGGAATGCTGACAGCCAGTATCAACGGAAGCCTGCTTGCCGGGCTCCTGCTTGGAGGTTGGCTGGCTTCACTGCTTGGACCATTATGGACAGTAACCGCAGGCGGCCTGAGTCTGGTCGCTGTCAGCCTGATCTTTCCATTCTCCAATTTTTATGGCTTTCTTACAGTTGCCATGCCCTCTGAGAAGGCACAGGAGAACACAGGATGAAAATATAAGGGGGGCAGGAGGCATGGGGGGAAGACCAGTATGCCACCAGGGTATATGTGGAGCACATAAAAAAAAGACCCATCAATGACGAGTCTTTCTTTAGTTTCTGCTTATATTGCCAACTGTCGATTATCCAATCAATTCATCCATCAGGATCACTCGTGCAGGGGAGGCATCTGTTCCCTGAATTTTTAATGGTGCGGCTACCATGAAGTAGGATCCTTCTTCGATATCCTTTAGCTGAAGGCCTTCCATGATGATGATGCCGCTGCCCATTAGAGTGCGGTGAGTAGGATGTCCTTCCTGTGCTCTTTCTATCCCAAGAGAATCGATTCCTGTACCGGCAATCTTTTTCTCTTTCAGGTACGCAGCTGCATCTTCCGCTACATAAATGAAGTCAAAGTTGAACTCCGTGTCCCAGGAATTCTTTGTTTTGAAAAGAAGAAAATCATTTTCTTGGATATCATAGTTTTCGATATCTTTCTTTGTGATTTTCTCTTCAACAGAACTTAAGTCAAGCACTTTTACAGGACGTACCAGCTGCTGAATATCGATTGTTTCAATCGTTTCACCGTCATTGATCATGTGAAGAGGAGCATCCACGTGTGTTCCTGTATGCACATCCAACGAGATTCTTGACTCTGTTACATGTCCGTTTGTGTTTGTGTTGATTTCCGGCTGTTTTTCCGGCTTGTTTTTGTATACTGGCATTCCATCAAAGATGGGTGCGGTGATATCGTAGATTTTCAAAAGAAAACATCCTTTCTATTATGACTAGCAGTCTTCCACTTCGATTTCTGAAAATGGCCACCAGAAGAATCCGTCTTGCGCAAGGAGCTTGTCTGCAGCCAATGGGCCCATTGTTCCTGCTTTATAGTTCGGGAATTCGTCTTCTGTTGTGTTTTCCCAGACGCTTGAAATGGTATCCGTGAATGCCCAGGAAAGTTTTACTTCATCCCAGTGCGTGAAGTTGGTTGCGTCTCCTCGCATACAGTCGTGCAGAAGCTTCTCGTAAGCTTCTGGTGTATTCATCCCGTCAATGCCATTATTGACGAAATTCAACTTTACAGGAGTGGTTTCGATATTCTGTCCCGTTTTCTTGGCATTCAGGTGAAGAGTGATGCCTTCATCCGGCTGAATATGGATGACAAGCAGGTTAGGTGCAAGCTGTTTGTCTGTATTGTAATAAAGGTTCATCGGGATGTCCTTGAACTGAATCACAATTTTCGTGGACTTGGCCTTCATTCTTTTTCCTGTCCGGATATAGAAAGGCATTCCCGCCCAGCGGAAGTTATCGATCATCAATTTCCCGGCAACAAATGTTTCAGTATTGGATTCAGAATCAATATTATTTCCTTCGCGGTATCCAGGCACATCGCTGCCTTTCATATTGCCCGCATCATATTGTCCCCGGACAAAGTAGTCTTTGACCTCTTCTTGCTTCATCGGGCGAAGCGCTCTCAGCACTTTTACTTTTTCACTTCTGATTTCATCTGTTGTCAGCTTGATCGGCGGCTCCATTGCCAGGAGTGCCACCATTTGCATCATATGGTTTTGAACCATGTCTCTTAGTGCACCGCTTTTTTCATAGTATCGGCCCCGGTCTTCGACACCAAGCTCTTCACTGGAGGTGACCTGGATATTTGAAATATAGCGGCTATTCCATAATGGCTCAAACAGAGCGTTGGCAAAACGGATCACTTCAATATTCTGGACCATTTCCTTGCCGAGGTAGTGATCGATACGATAGATCTCTTCTTCTGAAAAAGATGCACGGATCTGGTCATTCAAAACTTCTGCAGAAGCAAGGTCATGCCCAAACGGCTTTTCAATGACAAGTCGCTTGAAGCCAGCTGTGTCTGTCAGTCCATCCTGTTTGAGATGGTCAGTAATCGTTCCAAAAAATTCAGGCGCCATAGCAAGATAGAAAATCCTGTTTCCTTGCAGCTCGTATTGTTCATCCAGTTTGTTCGCCAAGCCATTTAACTCTATGTATGAATTGCTGTCTGAAACATCGTTCGACTGATAATAGAAATGAGAGACGAATTCTTCGATATTCTCATCCTTGCCGATTGAAGTCAAAACCGAGTCTTTAACATGCTGCTGAAAATCTTCAGTAGACAACTGCCGGCGGGCAACCCCTATGACTGCAAAGTTCTTGGCAATCTTTCCTTTCCTGAACAGGTGATAGAGAGAAGGAAACAGCTTTCTTTTGGCCAAATCTCCAGTTGCGCCGAAAATCATTAGTAAAGTTGATGGGGTATCATTATGTTTCACTGCTAAGACCTCACTTTTTTCCTATTAAATAAAATTTCACTTGTACTGAAACTGCTTTCTCAAGCAAATGACCATTAATGTGAAAAAGTTTATAGTATTATATGGGCTGAAACTATATTCAAAAAACGCTCTATTTACAAGGGGTTAAGTGATTTTCGCTCCAGGCGTGTGACTCTGCCTCCATGTCAACAACAATGTAAATAATCTAACAAAACCAAACCTTTTAGAAAAAACAGCCTTTAAAAGAACTCTATACAAGTACTTAATTTTAAAGACTTCAGTTGCAATTAGCAAATCATATGCTGTATATATTTCGACAAGTACTTTCTATATATTACACAATAATCGTTCTTCGTGACATACTAATTTTTAATTTATGTCATGCTGAAATTATTTTCTTACTTCATTATATTGTCTCTAATCAGCATTCTTATTACTTTATGCTATTATTAACTGTAAAAAGGAGAGGAGTGAACGAAGTGGATCTGCTTTTTTTAGGAACTGGCGCAGGAGTACCTGCGAAATCCAGAAATGTTACTTCAATTGCGTTAAAACTGTTAGAAGAAAGAGGCGCTGTCTGGCTGTTTGATTGCGGGGAAGCTACACAGCACCAAATTTTACATACAACCTTAAAACCAAGGAAAATCGAAAAAATCTTCATTACCCATCTTCATGGAGATCATATTTTCGGGCTTCCCGGTCTACTGGGAAGCCGTTCATTTCAAGGGGGAGAAACAAAACTGACGGTCTACGGCCCGCCGGGGATTAAAGAGTTTATTGAAGTCTCTCTATCGATAAGCGGAACACATCTTCTTTATCCATTAGATATAGTAGAAATAGAAGATGGTTTAATTTTTGAAGATGACCAGTTTTCTGTAGAAGCCCGGTTGCTTGACCACGCCCTGCCGACCTTTGGCTACCGGATCATGGAAAAAGACAAGCCGGGTGTTCTTCATGCTGAAAAATTAAAAGAATCAGGAGTAAAGCCCGGCCCTCTATTTAAAAGGCTTAAAGAAGGGGAGACTGTGACTCTTGAAGATGGAAGGATCATCAACGGTGCCGATTATCTCGGCCAGCCTGTAAAAGGGAGGATTGTGGCAGTTCTGGGAGATACAAGGCCTGTTGAAGCTGCGCAGGTACTTGCGGAAAATGCGGATGCACTTATCCACGAAGCGACTTTCAGCAAAGATCAGGAAGAGATGGCACATAATTATTTTCATTCCACCACAAAACAGGCGGCGGAAACAGCCTTCAATGCAAAAGTCAAAAAGCTGTACCTGACTCATATCAGCTCCCGGTTTACTGAAGCAGAGTGGCCGATTCTTGAGCAGGAAGCCCGCGAAGTTTTTCCGGAAAGTTACATAGCAAGGGACTTTTTTGAAGTTTCAATAGAATTACATAGAGAGGAAGAATGAAGATGAAGAACTTATATATCGTTCGCCATGCTAAAGCAGAAGGACAGCCGCCGGAAGCAAAGCTCACATCACTTGGAGAAGAACAGGCGCAGTCCCTGGTTGAATTTTTTGCGGATAGAGAAATAGATGCGGTATACAGCAGTCCGTATTTAAGAGCGGTAAAAACAATCGAGCCGCTTGCTGATAAGAGGGGGATATCTATCATACAGGATGACCGTCTTGGCGAAAGAATCTTGAGCGGCAGTCCCACTGATGACTGGATGGTTCACCTGGAAAAAAGTTTTGATGATTTTGACCTTGTGCTGGAGGGAGGAGAATCAAATCGTACTGCCTGCGAACGTGCTTCTTCCTTTTTAGAAGATATAGTAAAAGGGGAACATGAGAATATTGTTGCGGTCAGCCATGGGAATTTAACGACGCTGCTGCTTAGGTATTTTGATGGCCGCTTTGGCTATAAAGAACTGATGGAACTGAGCAATCCGGATGTTTACCATATTGTTTTCGAAGACGGAGAACCGGTTGTCAACCGCATTTGGAGTGAATAGAGGTACCGGGGGGTTCTGGTTTCTATTTATGAGCCAAAATTTAAATATATGAGTATTTGTCCGTTAATTCTCAGCTGAAACCTTCCAAAAATACATGTTCAAAAGATCCGAATAAAAAGAGTACAGCATCTCCGCTGTACTCTTTTAATCCTTCTTCTTTTACCACGCCCGGCCATATTGCTTAGGCGCTTCGATTTCAATTCCAAGCTCTCTTGCTGCCGTTCTCGGCCAATAAGGATCCCGTAAAAATTCCCTTGCCAGCAAAATGAGGTCGGCGCGCTCGTTTTGCAGAATTTCCTCTGCTTGAATCCCGGTTGTGATCAGTCCGACGGCACCGACAGCAATATCGGCCTGGCTGCGGATGGTTTCGGCCAGTTTCACTTGATAGCCGGGATACACTGGGATTTTTGCAGGTACTACTGCCCCTGAGCTGACATCAATCAGGTCGACTCCCTGTTCTTTCATCCAAGCGGAGTACACAGCGTAATTCTCTGCATCCAAACCGCCGCCTGCATAGTCTTTGGCTGAAACACGAACGAACAAGGGACCATTCCAGACAGAGTTGACTGCTTCTATTACTTCGCGAAGGAAGCGGTAGCGATTTTCTGGAGTCCCGCCGTATTCATCCGTTCGTTCATTTGAAAGAGGAGAAAGGAATTCATTAATTAAATAGCCATGGGCTCCATGAATCTCGATTACATCATATCCCGCTTGTTTAGCTCTTTCGGCTCCCTGTTTGAACGCTGAGATTGTCTCATCAATTTCAGTCTTGGTCATTTCCTTTGGTGTTTTCATTTTTTCATTGAAAGGAATAGCTGAAGGGGCGATGATGTCTCCTTCAATGACAGCCTTTCTGCCTGCGTGGGCAAGCTGGATTCCGACATGGGCTCCTTGCTCTTTCATAAGTGAAACCAGTTCGCTTAATCCTTCAACATGGTCATCACTCCAAATTCCCAGGTCCTGGGGGGAAATCCGTCCTTGAGGTGTTACGGCTGTCGCTTCCTGGATAATCAGGCCCGTGCCGCCGACCGCCCTGCTTGTATAGTGGGTTTTGTGCCAGTTTTCAACTTTCCCATCTTCATTATGGGAAGAATACATGCACATTGGCGCCATGACAATTCTGTTTTTCAATGTAATGTTTTTAATTTTATATGGTTCAAATAGCTTGGCTGACATTCCATCCGCTCCTTTATGATATTTCGTGTTCCTAAAGACATGATTATTATATCAACTGAGAATTTGCTGAAAAAGGATTTTGCCTAGTTCTTATCCATTTTCCTGAGTTCTTTCAACGAGTACTTCGTGCCTCTCCACAAGACTCCGCCCCGGACAAACGTGAGCAGCACCGCTCTGATAATACTGTAAGTGAAAATCAGGGCCGTAAGCGGGAGGACGAGGAACAAAGCCGGAGAAAAGGTGGTCATTTTTCTAATCACCGCCCTGTAGCTGAGAAAAATCAGGATGATAGCGGCACCACTTAAAATCTGTACTTGCAGGTCCGGAATCAGCAGTGCCATAAAGGGAAGCACCTGGGAAAATAACACCCCTGATATCGCCAGGATCACCATTGAATAGCGGTAATACAGGCCGGCGAAGGTGTTTTTCTCTAGCCCTTGAAGCGCGGATCTCAGGGTAGGATACCATTCAACTGAGAGAAGGTTGATTGCCGTCACGATTCTCTGCTCGAGTTTATGTTTTTTTATAAGAGCTCCCAGCTGCAAATCATCGTCCGGGCGGTTTTTTAAGCTCTCATGGGTACCGATTTCCTCGTATGCCCTTCGTGTGACCAGGTTAAAGGCACCGATCCCCATTCCGATTGAAGAACGTTCGTCATTCGCCTTCCATGGCCTTTTATAATAGGAAAACCCGAAGAGGAAAAAGGCAATGAATGTCTTCAGCCAGAAGCCTTTTGCTGTTAAGGAAGGGGCCGCAGTCAAGTGATCGGCCTTTTCCATTTGCAGTGCATTGACAGCTTTTGACAGCACCTCAGGATTGTAATGCACATCGGCATCTGTAAACAAAAGCAGCTCTCCATGAGAGTGCAAATATCCTTGAAATAGTGCATGATTTTTTCCGAGCCACCCTTTCGGCAGTGTGTCTAAATGAAGGGCTTTAATTCTGCAGTCTTTTCCTGCAAGCCGGTCAATCTTATTTCCGGTTTTATCAGTTGAACGATCATTTACGATAATCCATTCAATCCTTTCATACTCCAGCTTCAGTTGTGACAGAATGCTCTTTTCGATTGTGTCCTCCTCATTCCGGGCGGGAACGATGATGGATACGAGCGGTCCGTCATGGCGGGACTCTGTTTTCTCCAGAGGATGGATATTTCGCATTCCCAAACCTATATCTGCAAAAATAATGCTCCAGCCAATCAAGTTGACGATTATTAGTATTTCAATCATTTATCATTCTCCTGTGCATTTTAGGCTGCGTTTTGCATTTCCATTATTGTTCTCTATTTTAACAAGTAGTATTTCTTGATGCAGTTTTGGATGTTTAAGAACTTTGCAGTGTGAAATTTACTCCTTTTCATGACATCTGCAGATAAAAGGGGTAAAATAAAAGAATGAACACTCATTCATTTTTAATATTTCGAAAAAGTGGTGAAGAATATGATTGCCAAATGGGCTGGAGATATAGCGAAGATTGTCCTTCCGACTCCGTTTGCCGTAGGAGATGTGAATGTCTATCTTGTAAAAGGAGAGGCATTGAGCCTGATTGATGTGGGACCGCTGACACAGGAGGCAAGGGACGTATTGGATGTAAACATGGCGGAACTGGGTTATTCTGTCGGGGATATCGATCAAATTATTTTGACCCATCATCATCCCGACCATGCTGGAATGCTTGACTGGATGCCGGACAATATTGATATCATTGGCCACCCTGCGAATGAAAGGTGGCTTATCAGGCAAGATGAGTTCCTTGAAGAACATGACCGATTTTATATAAAGCTGTTCATGCAGGCCGGTTTGCCGCAGGAATATTTTCCTTTTATCAAAAAGATCAGATCGCCTCTTAAGTTTATGGGGCACAGGGGGTTGACGCGCACCACCAATAAAGGAGAATCCCTTCCCGGCATGAAGGATTGGACGGTTCTGGAAACCCTTGGGCATGCTCAGAGCCACTTGTCTTTCTGGCGTGAAAAAGACGGTGTCATGATTGCTGGAGATCATATCTTAGCGGATATATCCCCAAACCCTTTAATTGAACCTCCTGAAAAAGAGGGGATGGAAAGGCCGAAGCCGATGCTTCAATATAATCAGTCGCTTCACGAGCTGCTGCAGGTTGACATCAGCCTGGCTTACACAGGCCACGGAGGAGAAGTGGCGGACGTTCACGCTCTTATACATAAGAGGCTGAAGAAGCAGCATGAGCGCGCGATGCATGTAAAAGCCATGCTTGTAAATAATCCGCAGCCGCTTTTTTCACTATGCCAAAAACTGTTCCCGGCCGTTTATCGTAAAGAACTTGGCTTGACCCTGTCTGAAACGCAGGCTCAAATTGACTATCTTCTGGCAAGACAGGAAGTACATTGTGAAGAGCGGAAAGGTGTCTTGTTTTATTTCTGTTAGAAGGAAGGTGCAGGCTAATGAACCACCGTTTGAAAAATAAAAATGTCGTGATTACCGGGGCCTCTGGAGGAATTGGAGAGAGAATTGCCATTAAAGCGGCTGAACAGGGTGCCAACGTTGTACTGATTGCCCGTAATGCAGAACGACTGAAGGAAATCGGGCAAACCATTGAGAGAGAATACAAAGTGAATGCCTTCATTCACAGTGTTGACGTGTCTGACTTTAGCTCGCTTCCCTCTGTGTTTCAATCCATCTACCGAGAAGCGGGCAATGTGGATGTACTTGTCAACAATGCCGGCTATGGAATTTTTGATGAGGCAGATGAAGCGAACTTTGAGGATATCAAAGGAATGTTTGATGTGAATGTCTTAGGCCTGATCGCCTGTACAAAACATGTGCTGCCAATCATGAAGAAGAGAAAATCAGGCCACATCATCAATATTGCCTCTCAGGCGGGCAAGCTGGCGACACCGAAATCCAGTGCCTATTCAGCGTCAAAGCATGCGGTCCTTGGATTCACCAACAGCTTGCGGATGGAAACGGCATCTTCCAACATCTTTGTCACTGCCGTCAATCCCGGCCCGATTGCCACCAACTTTTTCAACGTGGCCGACCGTTCAGGAACGTATGAAAAAAACGTGGAGCGCCTTATGCTTAATCCTGATGCCGTCGCTGAAAAGATTGTGGGCAAAATGCTTACAAACACAAGAGAAATCAACCTGCCGCGCTGGATGAATGCCGGCAGTGTAGTCTATACACTGTTCCCCGGGATTGTCGAAAAGCTCGGGAAGAATGCTTTTTTTAAGAAATAAGTTTAGTTTGCAGTCCAAGGGTTTCCTTGGACTGTTTTTTCATTGTTTGCAATCAGCTTTCTTTCCATGGGGTTTTACCTTATTGCCCATTTCTTGCTGTTTCTCCTTTTTTGTCCAGGCGCGCATAAATTTTCTCCGTGTTCCAGCAAAATATATTTGAAAACGAACGTATATTCGTATACAATTTTAGATAAAATAGAACGAATGTTCCCTTTTTGAAAGGAGTGGAAAAATTGACTGTCGACTATAGTGAGCTTCCTGACCAGAAGATTTTATGCATCGATATGAAGAGTTTTTATGCAAGCTGTACGGCTGTCATGATGGGGCTGGATCCTTTGGACTGCTATTTGGCAATTGCCGGAAAGCTGGATCGTCCCGGAAGTGTCATACTGGCCGCTTCTCCAAAATTAAAAAAGGAATTCGGCATCAAAACGGGCTCCCGCCTGTTCGAAGTTCCTAAAGACCCCAAAATTATGGTGGTGGAGCCGGCGATGGCCACCTACATCCGCATCTCCACCGAAATCACCCGTTTATTTCACCGTTATGTTCCCAAAGATGCGATCCACACATACAGTGTCGACGAAAGTTTTTTGAAAATTGACGGCACAGCGAGCCTGTGGGGGGATGCCCATACGATCGCCTGGAAAATCAAGCAGGATATCGAAAGGGAGTTTCAGCTTCCCTGCGCCATCGGCATTGGGCCGAACATGCTGATGTCCAAACTGTGCCTCGATTTGGAAGCGAAAAAATATGGTGTTTCCGAATGGACATATGAAGAGGTACCCAGTAAATTATGGCCCGTTTCTCCCTTAAGCGAAATGTGGGGAATCGGAAGGCGTCTTGAAAAAACACTGAACCGAATGGGCATTTTCAACGTTGGCCAGCTTGCGAAGTATGATTTGGAAAAGCTCGAAAGCAAGTTCGGCATCATGGGCAATCAGCTTTACTATCACGCATGGGGAGTCGACCTGTCAGAGATCGGGGCCCCGATTATGGAAGGGCAGGTCAGCTTCGGAAAAAGCCAGATCCTTCTCCGCGACTACAAGGAGGAGAAGGAAATCAAAAGTGTCATATTGGAAATGTGTGAAGAGGTAGCCAGGAGAACCCGCCATCATCGCCAGGCCGGCCGTACAATCAGCCTTGGTGTCGGCTACAGCCAGGAGGAATTTGGAGGAGGTTTTCAGCGGTCCCGCTCCATCGAAGAACCAACCAATATCACGATGGACTTGTACAGAGTCTGCCTCGAACTTTTTAAAGAAAACTACAATGGAAAAACCGTTCGCAGCATCTCCATCAGCCTCGCCAACCTCTCGCCGGACGAAAGCATGCAAATCAGCCTGTTTGAACCCGACCGCTGGAAGAAACGGGAACTGGGCTACGTCGTCGACCAGATCCGCCATAAATACGGTTCGGGTGCACTGCTGCGGGCCATTTCCTACACTGCTGCAGGCACTGCCAAACACAGGGCTACCCTGGTAGGAGGGCATAAGGCATAGTTCAGAGCAGAATATTATGCTCCATGTAAACAGTGTACTTCCTGCTGAAAATGGACACAAACGCCTAAATCAATAGAGAAAGAGGGGATGCAAATGAATCGCGACCGTGGAAGAATTAAATGGACCTCCATGATGCTTCCGGAGCACGTAAAGCTGCTGAGGGACTGGGCAAAGGAAGACAGTTTTGAACAGCGCAAGAAAGTAGATGAACAACGGCTTGAGGAGCTCAATGAAGTAACCGCTGAAGCCATGGAGTTCAGCCGGCTGGTCACCATCACCCATTATGCCGGACGGCGCCATGAACTGCTTATCGGCCGGGTTCATTACTACGACGGCTTAAACAGCAAGCTTCATGTCGTTGACCAGTTTGAGAAGACATACTATTTATCCATCAATGATATTGCCGATATTCGTTTTACAGAAGAGTTTTAAAGGCGCGGTGAGAAAGAGAAAAGCCTGGAATGAAAGAGGAAACCCTCTTTTGTTCCAGGCTTATGTTTGCAGCTTATAAAACGGCTGGTGTAATCCAGCTTCAGGCTAAATAGATGCTTTTCGTGGACTATTCTTCATCCAGAACTTTTTCTGCACGTACGCAGGATTCAAACTTGCCTTTATGGGAAGCATCACAGAACGGCATCTTTGAAGAAAGTCCGCAGCGGCATAAAGAAAATACATTTTTCGTTGGAAAAACGTTGCCTTCAGCGTCAATAAGTTCTACATCGCCGGTCACCTTTAATGATCCATTGTCATTTACTTTGATTTGTACTTTTGTCATCATCAATCATCCTTTCTACTATGTAACAAAGAGTCCCCACCTTGATAGTAAGTGGAAGGATGAAAAAATGCAACAATTTCCATGGAGAAGAGGGATCCGCCGCTCAATCCCGAAAAATGAACAGGCAATTCATGATATGATAAAATCAAACAAAAAGCGGAACACCAAGGAGGACTAAATAACATGGAGATCACCATCACCACGAATGCGCTGGAAGTACTGAAGGAAAGAATAGGGGATACAGAAGGTTTTCTGAAAATAAAATATGATACAGAAGGGTGCGGCTGTGCAGTGAGCGGCATCCCTGTCCTCGAGTATGTCGAAAAAAAGGGAGATGAGGACATCGAAATCACGACAGATTCAATGCCCGTTCTGGTCGAAAAGTCAAAACAGGTATTTTACGATAACATCATGAAAATTGACTTTTCAAGTTCTTCCAATACCTTTCAGCTAAAGAGTCCGTCACAAATATTGAACGGGAGAATGAATTTTATCATGCGTTAACCCGGCGAAAAAAGGATGGTCCATTTACATATAAGTAGTTCAGTTTTGGAGTGCAAAACACGATTTGTACCCTTAAATGAACTGCTTTTTTCATAGGAAACTAAAATACTAATCTGCGCCCTGATTCGTAAGGTAAAGTGTAACCAAAACTGGCAGCCTTCCGGAAAGAAGATGGTAAGATGAAGTGAAGATGGTTTCTTGATGATAGGAAGTCCTATCTTAAAGTGAGGGGGCGCAGATCCATAAAATAAGGGAAGATTTTTCCCTTAAACTGCAAAACTGGCTGATTGAGCGATAAATAAGGGAAGATTTTTCCCTTATTCCTGATACAGCACCACATTTGACATGATTTTCATATGAATAGCGGTAAATATTTCCCTTATTACAACGATTTTTAGCGACTTTTCCAAAATAAGGGAAGTTTCTTCCCTTATTTTCATCAGTTCATGCTGCTGACTTTCTTTGGGCCAATAAGATTACACTAGGGGGCACCTATTTGTTACGTGAAGAAAAGCCGGTTTTCATACAGTAAACCCGCTGCATATTGGAACCCTTATGAAAGAGCGAATTATAACCATAATGGACAAAATCAAGGATGGTTTTTTTTCCATTTCGCAAGATGAAATATATATTTTAATGTTGTGGAAACGTGTGTGAAACTACCTGCGAAAGGACACTTGAAAGTAGATAATTTGCTGCAATACCAATAAGAAATAGCATACGAATATGGGTGCGAATTCGCATGCTAAAGACTTTGGATTTTGACATTTTGCACCTCTGAAGTGAACTACTTAAATTGCATGGACCATCCTTTTTTACACACAATAAGAAGAGGACGAACTCGCTGAATTTCGTCCTCTTCTTATTGTCATTTCGCTTTTCTCCTCAACAACCGAACCCGTTATAATCACAACGGCCATCCTTTTTACTGGGAAATAGAAGAGGCTGGAATCATCTCTTCCAGGAAATCATCTATTGCCTTTTCATACTCTTGTTTATTTTCATTATAAGATTGGGCGTGCAGGCCGTTCACAGCCAGATACAGCTTCTTGCTGCCGGGCTTTTTATCAAACAGTTCCTGGGTCATCGAGGACAAGATGAAATCATCCTGGATACTGTGGATGAACAACACCGGCTTTTGGATATTTTCAACGACTGACCGCGGTGAGATGTCTTTCAGTGTATATCCTTCACGAAGCTTGAGAAACAAGTCGGCGAGCGGCAGAAGCAAGCCTCCTACGGGCAGCTTCACTTCTTTTGTCATGCGGTAGGAAAGCTGGTCGCCAAAATCGGAATAGGGACAATCCGCAATATAAAAGTCGGCCCGGTCTTCAATGGATCCTGCATAAAGCAGCATGGTCGCCGCACCCATTGATTCACCGTGGATGCCGAAAAAAAGATCATCCCCCTGGCGTTTGATAAGCTCATCGACAACGGCTTTCAGATCATGTTTTTCAAAAAAACCGTAACTTGACGTTTTTCCGCCTGACTCCCCGTGGCGGCGATGGTCATAAATCACGGCGTTAAAACCCTTCTTCAGAAAAAGATTCATATATTTAAGTGAGTTAAACTTGTTTTCAGTCACCCCGTGACAAAAAATCATATACTTATTGCCGGGATTTGGTTGCACAAAAACCGCTTTAATCGTATAACCAAACGGAGAGGCGATGCTGACTTCTTCTTTTGGAAGCGCCTGGTATTCTTCTAAATTTAACCGGCCAGCGGATATTTCCCTGCTGAGTATCACCTGTTCATCCTTCTTTTTTAAATACATAAACCGGTTGGTCAGGTAGATGCCGAGACCAGCGGCAGCCGCAAAAGTCCCGCCTACAGCAGGAAGCCACTTTTTCATGATAAAAATCCTCCAAAAAAATTAAGTTATCTATATTTTACCACTACATGTAAAACAGGTATAGAAAACGCTCTCGCAGCAGGGGGGCGACTTTATAGTTATGGACTGCATGCCGGGTACATCAGAAAAAGAAAGAAATGAAAATGATGACCTCTGCAGTGGGAGCGAAGTACATCAAAAGAGAAAAACCACAGGATGATGTCCCACGTGTCGGGAGCGAGGGACATCAAAGGGAAAAAACCACAAAATGATGCACCTCGCATTGGAAGCGAAGTACATCAAAAAAGAAAAATCACAAAATGATGCACCTCGCATTGGAAGCGAAGTACATCAAAAGAGAAAAACCAAAAAATGATACCCCGTGCAACTACATCCAACAAAAAACAGCCGGCCCGTACACATACGGACCGACTGTTTATAACCGAATAACCTGCAAATTACTGTTCGGAATTCTGGCGGTTTGTTGGGTGAACCGCTTTATTTAATTCTTCTTTTGAAATGACATTCTGTACAGTATCAGCATTAGGTTTCCCTTTTTGGCTGTATCCTTTTTCACGCTTTTGGCTCATGATATTCTTCCTTTCCTAAATAAGATATAGCATTAGGATGCTCCAGGCAGGAAAGGCTATTCAAATTTTTGGGAAGATGAGTGCAGACGGTGGTAGCCGCTTTCAATCGTTCGCGAAAGATGCGGTGCGACAATATCGACAGCGTCGACAAGTTTGTCGAGGTCGACTCCGGTATTGATCCCCATTTGTTCGAGCATATAGACGACATCCTCTGTAGCGGCGTTTCCTGAAGCCCCGGGAGCAAATGGACAACCGCCGAGACCGCCTGCAGAAGTGTCAAAGCGGTCAACTCCAGCCTGCAGGGAAGCAAGGATGTTGGCAAGAGCCATCTTCCGGGTGTCATGGAAATGAGCGGTCATCAGCACTTCAGGAAGATCCTTTTTCAGAAGTGAGAAAAGCTCGTAGGATTCTTTAGGGTTTGCCATGCCGATGGTATCCGCTACGCTGAGTTCATCGGCGCCCATTTCAACAAATTCTTTGCACAACTGAACGGTTTCTTGTGCAGGAATTTTTCCTTCATAAGGGCAATAGAATGAGGTAGAGATGCAGGCGCGGACAAAGTATCCTTTATCTTTCAGCTCACGAATGATGGGACGCAGCTCTTCAAGGCTTTCAGAAGTAGTCTTATTGATGTTCTTCTTGTTAAAAGTATTGCTCACGCCTACAAACACAGCAACTGCTTTACCCCTTGTTTCGAGAACACGGTCAACCCCTTTGCGGTTTGGAGCGAGTACGATGTCGCGCTCACTGTCCAGGCAGGCTTCAACAATCTCGCCGGCATCTTTCATTTGCGGCACCCATTTCGGAGAAACAAATGATGTCAGTTCCATCTCTTTCAGACCGGCCGCCTTTAGAGCTCCGATGAATTGCTTTTTGATTTCGGTTGGCACAAAGTTTTTTTCATTTTGCAGACCGTCACGGGGGCCGACTTCGATGATCGTGACTTTTTTCGGTAAGTTCATTGAGATTCCTCCAGATACAGAATAAGTTCTAATACTATTGTAGAAAAATTCAGATTTAAAAATCAACTGTAAATTTTTTGACGAATTAAAAGGAATTTAACCGCTTACATAGAAATTAATATAAGTAGACTGTAAAAAGACAGGGCATAAGGAGGACAAACACATGGCGAAAGAAATCGTAATAGTAAGCGCAGTCCGTACTGCAATCGGCAGTTTTAACGGATCTTTAAAGGATATCTCAGCACCGGAGCTGGGAGCGGTTGTAATCAAAGACGCTTTGCAAAAAGCGGGAGTTTCAGTAAACGATGTGGATGAAGTGATCATGGGGAACGTTTTGCAGGCGGGGTTAGGACAGAACCCTGCGAGACAGGCAGCATTGAAAGCAGGAATGCCTGAAACAGTTCCAGCTATGACAATCAATAAAGTATGCGGATCAGGTCTGAAAACAGTTCACCTGGCAGCACAGGCCATCCTTGCTGGTGATGCTGATATCGTTGTAGCCGGCGGAATGGAGAACATGAGCCAGGCTCCATACTTGCTGCCAAAAGCCAGAAACGGTTACAGAATGGGAGACGGCAAAGTAGTGGACAGCATGATTTCCGACGGCTTGTGGTGTGCGTTCAATGACTATCACATGGGGATGACAGCTGAAAACCTGTGTGACCGATATTCCATTTCTCGTGAAGAGCAGGATGAATTTGCGGCATGGAGCCAGGAGAAAGCTGCAAAAGCGATGGAAGGCGGGAAGTTCGACAATGAAATCGTACCTGTTGAAATCCCGCAGAGAAAGGGAGATCCGATTGTATTCAAAACGGATGAGTTCCCGCGCAAGAGTTCCACTGCAGAGAAACTGTCCGGCTTGAGAGCCGCATTTAAAAAAGAAGGCAGTGTGACGGCAGGGAATGCATCAGGCATTAATGACGGTGCAGCCGCTGTAGTCGTAATGTCAAAAGAAAAGGCAGAAGAACTTGGAATCAAGCCGCTTGTAACCATTAAAGCGAATGCCAATGCTGCCGTCGATCCTGCAGTCATGGGAATCGGTCCTGTTTCAGCAGTGAAGAGAGTGCTCGAGAAATCAAGCTTATCGCTTGGTGACATTGAATTGGTTGAAGCCAACGAAGCGTTTGCTGCACAGTCGCTGGCAGTGGACCGCGAATTGCAATTTGATAAAGAAAGGCTGAATGTAAACGGCGGAGCGATTGCACTTGGACATCCGATTGGCGCAAGCGGAACCCGTATCCTTGTAACCCTGATTCATGAGATGGAGCGCAGGAATGCGAAGCTGGGCCTTGCAACGCTTTGCATAGGCGGAGGCCAGGGTGTAGCAACTGTAGTCGAAAAGGCTTAACCAGCTTAAAAAGGGTTCAAATAGAAAGCAGAGGAGGAGAAGGGATGAAACAAGTATATACTTCTTTTAATGAAGCTATTGCAGATATTAAAGATGGGGCCACCTTGATGGTCGGCGGATTTGGGTTATGCGGAATTCCCGAAAACCTGATTCTCGCTCTTGTTGACAAGGGAGTGAAAGACTTAACGGTCATTTCCAATAACTGCGGTGTGGATGACTGGGGTCTCGGATTGTTATTGCGCAATAGACAAATCAAAAAAATGATCGGCTCATATGTAGGTGAAAATAAAGAGTTTGAAAGGCAGGTTCTTTCAGGGGAGATTGAAGTCGAGCTTGTTCCTCAGGGGACACTTGCCGAAAAAATTCGTGCAGGCGGAGCAGGTATCCCGGCATTTTATACACCGGCAGGAGTCGGAACCCCGATTGCTGAAGGAAAAGAAACACGTACCTTCAATGGCAAAGAGTATTTACTTGAGGAAGCGTATACTGCTGACTTCAGCCTGGTACGTGCTTGGAAAGGCGATAAAATGGGGAATTTGATTTATAACAAAACGGCAAGGAACTTCAATCCGATGATTGCTGCTGCCGGCAAAGTGACGATTGCAGAGGTGGAAGAGCTTGTTGAAACAGGCGATCTCAATCCTAATGAGGTCCATACACCAAGCATATATGTGAAACGTATCATTCAGGCGGAACAGGAAAAACGCATTGAAAGAAGAACCGTCAGCCAATAAATAGTATACGAAGGGAAAGGAGAGAAGAAAATGGATCGTGCAAAAATGAGAGAAAAGATTGCCAGAAGAGCAGAAAAAGAGATACAGGATGGATTCTATGTCAATTTGGGAATCGGCATGCCGACACTGGTGGCCAACTATATATCTGACAATAAACAGGTTGTCCTTCAATCCGAGAACGGTTTGCTTGGAATCGGCCCTTATCCTTCCGAGGAAGAGGTAGATGCCGACCTGATCAATGCCGGAAAAGAAACGGTAACGGCAATTCCGGGATCTGTTTACTTTGACAGCTCCGAATCGTTCGCGATGATTCGCGGAGGGCATATCAATGTTGCGATTTTGGGTGGAATGGAAGTATCTGAAAAAGGAAACCTCGCCAACTGGATGATCCCGGGTAAGATGATCAAAGGGATGGGCGGAGCGATGGACCTTGTTCATGGAGCACGAAGGATTATCGTTATTATGGAACACGTAAACAAAAACGGTGAAGGGAAAATCCTGAAGGAGTGCAGCCTTCCTCTCACAGGTGAAGGGGTTGTGGACAGGATCATTACCGACAGAGCCGTCATTGATGTAACCGACAAAGGTCTCGTTCTTCGTGAAGTGGCAGAAGGCTATACAGTAGAAGACATTACGTCAACGACAGAGCCCGAATTAATCATCGATGACAGTCTGGTGACAGATGCATTCTAAAAGTTACTATTAAAAGAGGAGAAGCCAGAGTGCTTCTCTTTTTTTGTTTTTTTGATAAAATCAAAGTGAAGTTCTCTGACTTGGATACCATTGCGGCGTCGGCGTACTTGATTTTGGAAAAAAGAAAATCGGCACCCCTGAAGAGGCGGAATGGCGCAGTCGAATCTGAAAAAAAGAAAATTGACACCCGTGGAGAGTCGGTCTGACGCCATCGAATCCGAAAAAAAGAAAATCGACAACCCCAGCAAGACCTTTTGAAGTCATCCAATGTCAATATTCAATAATAAAACTGCACAGGAGGAAGACGGCATGAAGAAAAAACAAAAACAGCAAAAGCGTACATCCTCAAAAAACAATGATGAAGTGACACTGAAAGAATCGCTGCAGTCAGATGTATTTCAAGCGCTAAAAGATAAAAAGAAAGAACTTGAAAAAGCAGAAAGTGTCCGTAAAGAAGAGGAAGCGGAAAGAAAAAGGGAAGAAGCGAGACAAAGAGAAAAAAACAAATCTTTCGAAGAACTACTCGGGGAAAGCAGCATGAACTGGAAGGACTTTAAATAATGACCAGAAAAGTGGAAGTTACACCCTATAACCCACTTTGGAAAGAGCAATTTCTTCATGAAAAAAAGCGGCTGAATAAAGTTTTTCAAAGAGACAATGCCATTATTCATCATATTGGATCGACATCTGTTGAAGGATTGGCGGCAAAACCGATCATAGATTTCTTGATTGAGGTACCGGATATAAGTACTGCGGATGAGAGAACTCCTGAATTAGAGACCTTGGGATACGAAGCAAAAGGGGAAAACGGAATTCCTAACCGCAGATATTTTTTCATGGAAAATGAACAAGGCATAAGGCTGTTCCATGTTCATATCTTTCCTTCCGGCAGCGAAGAAGTAATGCGGCATCTTGTTTTTCGGGATTATTTAAGAACCTTTAAAGACGAAGCTGAGAAATATGGCAGGATAAAAAGCGACTTAGCGGCCAAGCATCCAACGAATATTAATGCGTACATAGAAGGGAAAAACAATTTTGTTCAGGAGATGGAAAAGAGAGCAATGGAATGGAAAAGGGATTCACTTGGTTGAAAGAATCTTACCAGCTGATGAAGTAAAAAGGAAAACAGAAGAAGAGTTGACCCTGGTCAACTCTTCTTCTTTTACAGCTTATTTCTTCGTGTTAATATACAATTTTCCGTCTGCGCGCTTTGTCGTTACATTTCCAAATTCATCCGAGATTTTCACTTCGATTACCGCCCCTGGTGCTTTAACATTCGAGGTGGCCGTATAGTATCCGACATAATGTCCGTCTGAAGTTTCCATCATCGGCAGTTCAGTTGCGTTTGAGACGGAGGATCTTGCATTTGTCAGCGGCATATGGATGACGAATGCTGCATCCAAACCTGGCTCACTGTCAAATTCAATTTTAACAGATTCGCCTTTCTTCAACTCTTTGTCTTCTGCAGGAAGAAGGTTGTCGATGGCAATGTCACCAAATTTGGCTTGGACCGTAACGCTTTGTTTCTTTTTGTTGCCGGCTTTATCTTTTGCGACAACCTGGATGACATTTTCGCCTTGATCCAACAACAGTCTATGACTGAATTGTCCGTCATTTACAGAAGCCTTTTCACCGTTTACTTTTACCCATGCCAGGTTATCATCTGTGACAGTTCCTTCCACAGTGACAGCCTCGCGGTTTGTTTTCAGGCCATCTTCAGGAGAGGTGATGACGAGCTCTGGTTTCACCTGATCAAGTGTAATAGTAACCGGCTCTGAAGGACCGGTCATTCCTTGTTCTGTAGCTGCCTTGGCCGTTATCGTATTCGCGCCGGCTTGCAGGGCAACATCAGCAGAGAAAGCACCATCCTCTGTCGTTTCAGTTTCTGCAACTTCCTCATCCCCGTTGAACAGGTGAACGGTTGTGGAAGGTGCAGATGTTCCTTCTACTGTAACTGTATCGTTTTTAGTGAATGAATGATCTTTAGGTGATGTAATAACTGGAGATGTCACTTCATAATTCACTGTTGCACGAATCATATAGTTTCCTTCTTCTTCAGGAGCAAGTGACCATGCGCCTCCGACAAGCTGCCAGCTTCTCGCAGCGTATTCACCGTCTTCATCAGTTCCAAGTCCTGGTGTATTAGGGCTTGGTGCCGTCTGGACGTATACCATGAAGAAATCACCTTCGACCATGATACCATGCTCGCTTAAATCTACATGCGTCCATTCACCATTACGTAAAGCTGTACCATCAAATGGACCGGCAATTTTCTTTCCAGGTGCACCATCTGTGCCGGAAGCATCATAAACAGCTACTTGGAACTCTGTCCCGCCTGGTACAGGCCATTCAGTATCCCAGAATCGGAATAGTCCGCCTGTCACTAAAGCAGTGTCATTTCCTTCTTCAAGTGACATTTTAACTGCCCAGCCATTACCGGCATCATAGAATGCACGGGCATTTTCAGCAGTGCCGTCATCGTAGCCGATTTCACCAGGATACCCGATGAATGGTTCCAAAGCGACATCTGCGCTGGTGACTTCTCCGCCTTCGATTGTGATCTCTGCTTCCTGGCTGTAGAAGTAAGGAGCAACGACTTTCAACGTGTATTCTCCTTCATACGCTTCTAAGTTAAACTCACCATTTTCATCTGTTTCTACAGGTGCCACTGCGGCGTCTTCAAGCAAGAATAAGGAAGCTCCCGTAACAGGTTCTCCTGAAACTTGATTAGTTATCGTACCGGTTACATTTCCTTTAGGAATTTCTTCAAGTGTGAAGTTGGCAGTAGATGTACCATCTTCGGTAATTGTCACACCTTGTGTCGCCGATCTGTAACCATAGGTTGAAGCTTGCAATGTAAACTCACCGGCAGCATGAGTCATCTGGTATGAACCGTCAGCCGGATTGGTATACACAGAGCGGCCTGTTTCCAACACACTTACTTCAGCTTGTAAAGGAAGCAGTACAGGTGCAGGCGTGCTTTCCTTGCCAGGTGCTTCTTTTGCTGCGTTAACAGCTAATTGGATTTTATTTGGATTGACACTTGGTTTCTTGGCAATTGAAGAAGACTTTTCAACTTTAGATTTGAAGCCAAGATTCTTTTTCTTAGCAGGCAGGATGGAGTCAGCACTTAATTTCACATCATCCAAATACCAGCCTTGTTTGACAACACTTCCATCTGTCGTGACGTTGAAGGCGACGTAAACTCGCTGGCCGGCGTATTGGCTTAAATCCACTTCGCCGTCGATCCAGCTGCCTGTGCTGCCATTCACGCGCAGTGCTTGGGTCCAATTTTCACCATCTGTTGAGACGAAAACATGGCCATAATCGTAATTGTTTTCTAGTTCATGCCATTGTTTGAATTGAAGGAAACTGTTTCCGTCCGGCAAATCAACTGGGGGCATCTGCAATGACATATTTGCGCTGTTTCCATAGGTTCCGGCGAGGGCGGTTCCATAGACTTTCTCACCTGATACGGCATTTCCCGGACCATTGACAGGAACTCCCCATTCCCAGCTGTTTTCTTCTCCATATGAAGTCCAGCCAGCAGGGCTGCTTTCAAAATCCTGTTCATACCCGACTGAAATACCTGGAAGAAGTGTGACAGTATATTCTTCAGTCTCAACTTCATTGCCGCCAAAGTCGAGAACTTTCCATTTATAGGTTACACTGTTACCAGTTAATGCTTCGCCTGGAATAGTGGCTTGATAGGTGCCAGAAGTATAATCGCCGGCATTTCTGGCTGCTTCGACGGACGACCACTCACCATCAGGACTTTGGTATTGCAAGGTTACACTTGTAACACTGACATTATCATTGGCTTCTGCTTGCAATGTCAGATCCATTTCTTTAAATGATTCATTTGGTGCTTCATGACTGACAACTGGTGCTTCTGTGTCGTTGCCTTCTTTTGAAACCTGCCCCTCCACTTTCCCGAGGCCGCTTATGACAGAGGAGACTGCATCAAAAGCATTGACAAGGCCGTGTCCATAGCCATTGTTAGGTGTTTCCGGGAAGGTATTATCTGTTAGCGGCACGGCAGTAGTTGTTAAAATTTCTTCTATTTCATCCACTGTTAAGCTTGCATCCGCTTGCTTCAATAATGCCACAACTGCAGATACATGAGGTCCAGCCATAGATGTGCCGTTCCAGCCGCCTTCATAGTTACTTCCAGGAACTGAAGAACGAATGTTCACTCCAGGTGCAGAAATTTCAGGCTTTACTTCCTCATATGGAGAAGGCCCTTGTAGAGAGAAGCTGCCGAGATTATCGTTGATATCTGTTGCCCCGGTAGCGAATGATTCTGGATAGTTTGCAGGCGTCGCTACTGAACCCGGACCTCCCGGGTTGAATAAATCCGTGTTCCCTGCAGAGAACTCAGGGAATATTTCAGCCGCTCTCCAGGCTGCTACCATTTCACGATACCATTCATCAAGACCTGGTCCGCCGCCCCATGAGTTGTTTACGACATCCGGTGCCATTTCTGGATGCGGATTTCCATCAGCATCTTTTGGAGCGAGAATCCACTCTCCGGCCTCCAGCAAATCAGCATCGGTTCCTCCGTCAGCTGTGAATGCTTTAACCGCAATCCACTTGGCTCCTGGAGCTACACCAACCTGGTTGCTGCTATCAGGCTCAGAACCGACCATTGTCCCGGTAACATGAGTACCGTGCCCCTGGTCATCATATGGTGTTTCTTGTCCAGCTGTAGCATCAAACCAGTTGAATTCATTATCTGGTGAGTCAGGGCTTTGAGGATCGAAACCTCTGTATTTTTCTTTCAAAGCCGGATGATTCCATTGAACACCTGTGTCGATTGAGGCGACAACGGTACCAGCTCCGTCAATCCCCATATCCCAGACAGCTGGTGCGCCGACCCTGTCGATGTTCCATTCAATGTTTGCCGGGCTGTTTTCTGCTTTATCTGCTTTAGGCATCACGCTTGCAGCAAGAGCATCAACTTTTACCGGCTGGATAAGCTGGCGTTTTTCATTCGGTAGGATTTTTTCAACCTCAGGGAAGTTTGCGATTTTTTCCATTACTTCCTTTGTACTTGTGACAGCCATGCCGTTCACGACATAGAAATCCTTGATATTTTTAACGGCACCCGATTTTTTCTGTTTATTTAAGTATTTTTTCACTTCTGCTTGAGTTTCAAGGGCTGTAGAACGCAGCTCAGAAACAACCATATTCCGTTTTAATAGTTTTTTATTGTTTGCAGAAAGCTTCTGCTTTTTCGCTTTATCAGCGGCGTTCTTCGCTACAGACTCAGTGTCTACCTGCTCCTTGAACTTCACTAAGTATGTGACGTGCTTATCTTTCTTGAATTGATCTTGCAGCTTGGATGTAATCTTGGATTGCGGGCTGACTTTAGCATTGTCGTTTGCTGAGACAGAAGGTTTACCTTTTTGTAGTGCAGGTTGTGTGGTAGCCGCTCCAGCATTCGGTGGAAACATTAGTGGAACAAACATGATCAGGGTCAGTACAATGGACAACCATTTTACATTTCTTCTTTTTCCCGTCATTCATTTCCCTCCTATAATGTTTTAATGGGTAACTCGGATCCTCCTTTCAGTTATTTCACCTGGAAAATCGTAGGTGGTATACCAAAGATAACCAACATCAGGAGGCGAATGTTGTACCATTATGTCGAATTTAATTTGAATATTCAGAAAATAATCAGGAAGTTTCACTGTTGCCATTTTTTCATAGGACAATAGAAGTGAATATATTATAACTACAGGCATATAACGGATTAACGTAAAGATTTAACTGGGAGTTTGTTCATATTATTAAATTCTTGTCATATGGACTTTTGCAAAAATAAGCCGTAAAGCATAAAGGAGAGCAGTTGGTTTCCTTCTGCAGAAACAATGACCTATTTCCTGGCAGCCAACTTTGCGAAAAAAATGCCTATAAGAATATTAGGAGGAAATATCCCGTGAATTTGATGGAAGCAAATCTGCAGGCAGGCTTTTATCCCTAGAGAAGGAAGGATGGGGAAGGGGATTGGTGAGTCTTTTGTATTGTTAATGGCGATATAATACCCATGGTGGTAGAGGAGGGTTGCTTTTAAGAGATTTCTACAGAGTAACAAGTAAAGTTGTACTATATATATCTTTCAAGGCTGTGCTAATCGATTGAGTTCCACAATGCTGATTAACTTTCATCGACACTCTTGGATAGGCAATTCCTAATGAGTAAATACACCTTTAAACAAAAAAGCCCATCCCGGATGGACAGGGATGGACTGCTATGCTTCAAATCCGATGTTGGGTATAAACATTTTTCTTTGTGATTTCCTTCAGAAAATGTATTTCTTCTCTGGTCAAAGGTGCTGCCTTGACTGCCTGGGCATTCTCCCGGACTTGCTCGACAGAACTTGCTCCAGGAACAACAGCTGAAATGGCATCGTGGCTCAGGATATACTGAAAGGCTGCTTGATTCATGGATCTTCCTGAAGAAAGTTTTTCCTTGAAGTTTCCTAGGATATTTTCAAGCTCGGCGTACGAGTAATCAAGATATCCATTTTCTTTGATTTTGTCAGAAGCTTTATCCAGCATTTTTTCACTGAGAAGACCTTTGGCTACAGGGCCCCTTGTCACAACGCTGATATTCTTGTCCTTCAAGAGAGGAAACAACTCCTCGGGACGCCTGTCGAGTAAACTGTACTGCATCATGACTGACACTAAATGGGAAGACTCTGCGAAACGGTTAATGACATTAGGCCGTATCGACGATATCCCATAATAGCGGATGATGCCTTCCTGCTTGAGCTCTTCAAGTGCCTCAATTGTCTCATCGGCAGGATCGTCAATGGTACCGCCATGAAGCTGAAATAAATCGATGTAGTCTGTTCCAAGCCTTTTTAGACTGCGTTTTGCCGCTTCTTTAATATAAGCCTTCGAGGGATCCCAATGCCAGCCATTCTCGACATTATCCCACCGGTTGCCTGCTTTTGTGGCAATAATGACATCCTGACGGACAGACTGCAATGCTTTGCCGACGACTTTCTCATTCTCGCCAAAATCATACAGATCGGCTGTATCAAAATAATTGATTCCTTCTTCAAGCGCTGCTTCAATAATAGGTTGAGCCTTTGAATAGTCTGTGCCTAAAGACATGCAGCCAAGCCCCATTTTGCTTACAAACAATTCTGAGTTGCCTAATCGGCTTGTTCTCATGATTCCTACCCGTCCTTTCTTGTAATAGCTTGGTGATTACTAATATTGTACCGGAGAAGGACGGTGGAAACCAAGTTTACTGTTTTGTGCTGCCGCCGCTTTAGTCCACTCTTCAACGTATTTGTACTGTTTGCTGTATTCTTTCAGCTTTTCTTTTACTTCCCAAGCTTTTCCCGATATTATGATTCTTTTTGGATGAACAATTACTTTCATAGTTGACCTCCATGAGAGAATTTAAAATTGTAATCCGAAAATTATAAAGGGGGTGTGGTTAATCTATATTCAAAATTGGATAATGTATGAGTGAGAACCGGGTGGAAGGATCCCGATTGAAACTTTGATATAATGAAGAAATCAATACAACGGAATAGAACAGGAGTGGGACTATGAAAAAACTTGAGGAAAAAACGTTGAGTACCGAACAAATTTATCAAGGGAAAATCATTGATTTGCAAGTGGATGAAGTAAGTCTTCCGAATGGAAAAACATCTAAGCGGGAGATCATCAAGCATCCGGGTGCGGTGGCTGTAATCGCGCTTACAGAAGAAGGAAAGATCGTAATGGTAGAGCAGTACCGTAAAGCTCTGGAAAAATCAATTGTAGAAATTCCAGCCGGTAAATTAGAAAAAGGCGAAGAGCCAAAGAAGACGGCTGAAAGGGAGCTGGAAGAAGAGACGGGTTATGGCTGTAAAAATATGAAGCATCTTATATCGTTTTACACTTCTCCCGGATTTGCCGATGAACTTGTACACCTGTATATCGCTGAGGATATTTTTGAAATAGAAAACGCAAGTGGAGCAGATGAAGATGAATTTGTTGAACTGCTTGAAATCAGCTTGCAGGAAGCCCAGCAGATGATCGAGGAGCAGAGGATCTATGATGCCAAAACGGCTTATGCCGTTCAATATCTCCAATTGAAAGAGGTTCAAAAGTAAGGATGAGAGAATATTTTGCAGACTTGCATATCCATATTGGCAGAACTTTCAAAGGACGGGCAGTGAAGATTACAGGATCCAAAACACTGACACTGGAAAACATACTGAGATATGCACGCCAGCCGAAAGGTCTTCATATGGTCGGGATTATCGACTGTCATTCCCCGGAGGTCATTCAGGAAATCGAAACACTGATGGAAGAGGGGGAGCTAGCTGAAATTAAAGAAGGCGGATTTCAGCATGAAAACGGGCTTGTCTTGATTCCAGGAAGTGAACTGGAAATTTATGATGAGTACTGTAAAGGTCCAATCCATGTGCTCGCTTATTTTCCTGATTTGCATTCCTTGAAGCAATTTTCTGCATGGCTGAGCGAAAGAGTGACAAATATACACCTCAGCTCGCAAAGAATTTATGCTGGGGGGAAGGAACTCCAGCAAACCGTGAAATCACTGGGCGGCCTTTTTATCCCTGCCCATATCTTTACGCCTTTTAAAAGTTTATATGGGAAGGGAGTCAGTGAGTCACTGAATGAAGTCTTTTTGCCTGACCTGATTGACGCGGTAGAACTGGGGTTAAGCAGTGATACAAACATGGCAAATGGGATTCCTGAGCTCCACCGGTACACATTCCTTACCAATTCCGATGCCCACTCCCTTGCTAAAATGGCAAGAAAATACAATGCGGTTACAATGGCAATCCCTTCATTTAAAGAACTGGGTCTTGCATTAAATAGTCAGGGAGGGCGGAAGGTTTCAGCCAATTATGGACTTGACCCGCTGCTTGGGAAGTATTATGAGACTACCTGCAGCAACTGTGGGGAGATAGTAGAGGATAAAGGTACAGAATGCCCCGAATGTGAAAATGAAAAAAAGATACGAGGCGTAAAGCACCGAATCGCTGAATTATCCGGCAGAGTCCATGCAGCCACTCGGCCGCCATATATACATCAAGTTCCTTTGGAATATATTCCTGGTCTCGGACCAAAAACAATGGATAAATTGCTTAATCATTTTGGGACAGAGATGGATATCCTGCATTTTGTCCCAACACATAAAATTGAAGAAGCAACAAACCCGCAGCTTGCCAATGCGATCCATAAAGCAAGAACAGGCGAACTTGCCATCAGTGCCGGCGGGGGAGGAAGGTATGGGAAGGTGGCAAAGGAATAAAAGCAAGGAAGCTCAGCCTCCTTGCTTTTATTGATATTCAGGATTCCTTAAGATTCAAAATACAAGAGTAGAATTGTCGAAACATGTCGTTTGGGCGGTGGGTTGGTAATCTTCGCCGATAAATTCCAAAAAAAGCGCTGATAAATCAACTGAATACACCGATAAATTACCAATTACAGTCGATAAATAAGCGGAAACCGGCGATAAAGCTGATGAAGTTATTGTGACATACCATCCAGTCAATAGGTTCTATTTCTCTCTACGCGGGTTCCACTCGGCCGCCAGAACTGAATAAATACAAGTGTTGCGCAGTTCCTTCCCGTCTGCACTCAATGAATTGGAACGAAGGACACCCTCTAAAAAGTAGTCAAGCTGTTCAGGAACACGGCGGGATGAAAGGTTTAGCTCATCGCAGCGGATTTCAACCCGGTTGGCAGAAAGGTGCTCTACAGCAAAGCTCGTCAACTCTCTCACAGCCTCGGTTATGTACCCTTTCCCGCTATGTTTCTTTACTCCCCAGTAACCGATTTCTACACTCCCGGCTTTCCAGTCGATCCGGTGGTATCCGGTCGATCCGACGAATTCATTATTCTTTTTCAAATAAATATGCAGTCTGAAGTCTTCACGCAAAATGAATTGTGCGTATGACTGCCGAATCCCTTCTTCGACCTCCTCTATGGTTTGCGGTATTTGCGCAAAGGGCATCCAATCAGCAAGAATATCGGAAGAGGCGGTGATCGCTTTATGTACAATCGGACCATCCCCGGGCAGGCAAGGCCTGATATAAAGCCGGTCTGTAGAGATGGCTTCTGGAAAATCTAATAAAAGGTGTTTGATCAAGGTCGGTCCCTCCTGATAGTTTTCTGAAAATTATACAGTGCGCCCTGCATTGCGGCAAGCAAAACGAGTAAAATATCTAGCAAAAGGCTGTGTATTCGCCGGCATAATTACTAGAGTCTAAACATACTATCTAGTAATACGTACTGAGGAGGACAATTCCAATGCGAAAGGGAATCACAGCAAAAAATCCAATAATTGAACATGTTCAGTCACATTCCTCTATTTATCTATTCATACTTACTCTCTTTTTGATGGGGGTTGTGTTCGGCGCGATCGTGGTAAACAGCCTTTCGTTTACCCAAAAAGAGGATTTGTATTTTTATTTGAGTCAATTTTTTGGTGAAATGGCTGACGGCAAGGTCGCTTCATCGGAAGACCTGTTCCGCCAGAGCTTTCTCCATAACGTTAAATACTTAGGGTTTATGTGGATCCTTGGTATATCAATTATCGGCCTTCCGCTAATTTTTATCCTGGTGTTCATGAAGGGTGTCGTGATCGGTTTCACGGTAGGATTCCTGGTAAATCAGATGGACTGGGATGGTTTCCTTCTATCCTTTGCTACAGTACTCCCGCAAAACATAGTGATCATACCGGCATTTATTTTCATAGGGGTGATCAGTGTCAGTTTTTCCTTGACGTTGATTCGCAAAATATTTATGAAGCTCTCACCGCATATGCAGGTCCAGATGATTCCACTGTTATCAAAATACGTTATTGCATTTGTGCTCGCAATCGCAGTCATTACAGTTGCAGCGGGAGTAGAAGCCTATATTTCACCTAACCTTATGAAAACCATGGTGAATCTGGCCAATAAATAAAAATGATTATTAATTAATAGAAGTTATAAAAGCTTATTTATAATGATTTTATTTTGCTTATTCCTCCCTTTTTGATATAATAATGTAGACATTGACGAGGGAGGGAGACGGAATATGGAAAGCAGGATTGACCGTATAAAAAAACAGCTATCTTCTGCCAGCTATAAGCTGACACCACAGCGGGAAGCCACCGTAAGAGTATTATTGGAAAATGAAGAAGACCATCTCAGCGCAGAAGATGTGTACCTCCTCGTTAAAGAGAAATCACCTGAAATTGGACTGGCGACTGTCTATCGGACATTAGAGCTATTGACAGAATTAAAGATTGTAGACAAGATAAATTTCGGCGATGGGGTTTCGAGGTACGATCTCCGTCAAGAAGGAGCCGCTCACTTTCACCATCACCTGGTGTGCATAGAATGCGGGGCTGTAGATGAAATCCAGGAAGATTTGCTGGAAGATGTGGAAACGATTGTTGAAAGAGATTGGAAGTTTAAAATAAAAGATCACCGCCTTACGTTTCACGGAATTTGCTGGAGATGCCAGGGAAAAGCTGAAACAGGGGAAGGAAAAGAATAAGAATTCCAGAGCTGGCCTTCATGATGTCAGTTCTTCTTTTATTTACAGTCTTTTTTGTTGAGTTTCATTCATCGCTTTTACAGGAAAGGAAAACTTCTTTTTCAAAGGGATAAGAGGCCTGACTTTGTAAGGGAAATACATAAGGGTTTTTGCCCAGAGGTGGTATAAATCGTACCGTTTTCGTCATAGCTTGTTAGAAAGAACGATTTTGGAGGACAGGCAGATGTTTCAAACAGGCATGAAAACAATATGGCAGACCGTAAAAGTATTTATATTGTTTACTGGTTCTACGATTCTTTTTTACTATGGTATTATGTGTATAAGCGAAGAATATGAAAGCTATCACAGATATGATGAGCCGGAAGGTGCTGCCGTTAAAGTATTCCAGACGGTTTCAGAGGAGGAACGGAGCTGGACTGACCGGTTATTACTTTTTTACATGAATGGGGAGTAATGAAGTTTGGAGAGCCGATTACAAGATTTTATCCATTTTTTGATTGTCGAGAGAGGACTGGCCAAGAATTCAATAGACTCATATCAGCGAGATCTTAAAAACTATACGAAATTCATTCAAAAAGTGGAATCAGCCAAGAGTTGGAATGATGTACAGAGGGTGAATATCACCGGTTTTCTCAGTCACTTAAAAAGTGAAGGAAAATCTTCAAAAACCATAGCACGGCATGTCGCTTCGATTCGGTCGTTCCATCAGTTCCTGCTTCGTGAAAAGGCAGCGGAACAAGATCCCTCGATACATATCGAGTCCCCGAAAATGGAACGCACTCTTCCAAAAGTGCTCAGTATTGAGGAGGTGGAGGCACTGTTGGATTCTCCTCAAGAAAGCACTCCGCTGGGGATAAGGGATAAGGCGATGCTTGAAGTATTATATGCAACCGGGATCCGCGTGTCCGAGCTGATCAGGCTCAAGATGGAAGATGTTCATTTGAAGATGGGATTTGTCCGGTGTATTGGAAAAGGCAATAAAGAACGAATCATTCCGATTGGAAAGACGGCCATTACGGTTCTTGAAAAATACTTGACCAGCGGTCGTCCTAAATTAGCCAGCCGAAAGCATAATGATGATTCCCTGTTCCTGAATCATCATGGAAAAGGATTGTCCAGACAGGGTTTTTGGAAAATCCTGAAAGGGCTTGCCACGGAAGCGAGGATCAGCAAAGAACTTACCCCTCACACACTGAGGCATTCCTTTGCCACCCATCTGCTTGAAAATGGTGCAGACCTTAGGGCGGTGCAGGAGATGCTGGGACACGTAGATATTTCGACGACTCAAATATATACTCATGTAACCAAAACAAGAATGAAAGATGTTTATTCGAAATTTCACCCGAGGGCCTGAACGGGATCCGGGTGTTTTTTTAATTTCTAAAGAAGCGATGTAAACGCTTGTAATTTAAAGACAGCAGTCTTAAAATAAGGTTGTCTGACTTCTGACCAATAACCCTGTTGGTTATAGAAAAGCAATCAGGGTATTATAAAAATATTAATGGCCAGAGGAAATGGTCTGAGATTTTAAGCAGGGCTCTGTTGATTTAGTTAGGGCTAAAAAAAGGAGGAAATAGGCAAATGAGCAGCTATACATATAAAAGAGTTCATCTGGTTGTCATGGACTCTGTCGGGATCGGGGAGGCACCCGATGCAAAAGAATTCAATGATGAAGGTGCGGACACGCTGGGCCACATCGCTGAACATATGAATGGATTGAACATGCCGAACATGGCAAAACTGGGTCTTTCGAACATCCGGGAGATCAAAGGGATAGAAAAGCAGGATAATCCATTGGCTTACTATACGAAGATGGAAGAAGCATCTGTTGGCAAAGATACCATGACAGGACATTGGGAGATTATGGGACTTAACATCAGTCAGCCATTCAAAGTGTATCCTGATGGATTTCCTGAAGAATTGTTGAAGGAACTTGAAGAAAAGACAGGACGCCCTGTAATTGGAAATAAACCAGCCAGCGGTACAGCTATCATTGAGGAGCTGGGAGAAGAGCATATGAAGACCGGTGCGCTGATTGTCTATACATCTGCAGACCCAGTACTTCAGATTGCAGCCCATGAAGATATTGTGCCAATCGATGAATTGTATAAGATCTGTGAAATAGCCCGTGAGCTGACAAAAGAGGAAGAATATTTGGTAGGCCGTATCATTGCCCGTCCATTTGTTGGAGAACCGGGTAATTTCAAACGTACATCGAATCGCCATGATTATGCATTGAAGCCTTTCGAGCGCACAGTTATGAATGAATTGAAGGATTCAGGATACGATGTGATTGCGCTGGGCAAGATTTCGGATATTTACAATGGCGAAGGTGTTACTGAGTCAGTCAGAACGAAGCACAACATGGATGGAATGGATCAAATGGTCAAATCATTTGAAAAAGATTTTACAGGAATCAGCTTCTTAAATCTTGTAGACTTCGATGCTTTGTTTGGCCATCGCCGTGATCCTGAAGGATATGGAAAAGCGCTGGAGGAATTTGATGCCAGGCTGCCTGAGGTCTTTGAGAGAATGACAGAAGATGACTTGCTGATCATCACTGCAGATCATGGAAATGATCCGGTACATCCTGGTACTGACCATACAAGAGAATATGTACCTCTGCTCGTGTACTCCAAACGCATGAAAGAAGGAAAAGAAATTCCCGTGCGCAAAACGTTTGCAGACATCGGGGCAACGGTTGCTGATAACTTTAATGTGAAACTGCCAAAATACGGAGAAAGCTTTCTTCAAGATATAAGTAAGGAGTCATGATATGAATTTTGAAAAAATAGAGAACGCCGCAAATTTCTTGAAAAATAAATATACAGGGGCACCAAAGATTGGCCTTATTCTGGGTTCTGGCCTGGGTGTACTTGCAGATGAAATTGAAAATCCTGTAGTGGTTCCATATAAAGAAATACCTGATTTTCCGGTTTCTACCGTCACAGGGCATGCCGGCCAGCTTGTATTCGGCCAGCTTTCAGGCAAAGAGGTCGTTGCCATGCAGGGAAGGTTTCATTTTTATGAAGGGTATGGCTTTGATAAAGTCACTTTCCCGGTAAGAGTCATGAAAGAACTGGGAGTGGATACCCTTATCGTCACCAATGCAGCTGGTGGAGTAAATGAATCATTTGAGGCTGGAGATTTGATGATCATTTCTGATCATATTAATAATATGGGAGGGAATCCGTTGATCGGACCAAATGATGACCGCCTCGGAGTCCGCTTCCCGGACATGTCGGAAGCTTACAGCAAATCACTCCGTGAACTGGCACGTTCAGTATCAGATAAGCTTTCCTTGAAGGTAAAGGAAGGCGTCTATGTCGGAAATACAGGTCCAGTATATGAGACGCCGGCAGAGGTTCGGATGATCAGGACACTCGGAGGGGATGCTGTTGGCATGTCGACAGTACCAGAGGTCATAGCAGCCAAGCATTCAGGCTTGCATGTGCTTGGAATCTCCTGCATTTCCAATATGGCTGCGGGAATTCTTGACCAGCCTCTCACTCATGATGAAGTCATTGAAACAACAGAGAAAGTCCGTGCAGACTTCCTTGCGTATGTAAAAGAAATCGTTAAGTCAATGTAAAGCTAAACGAGCCCGAAGAACCAGGTAACGTGGACGATGACAATTGTATCGAGGTGAATGGAAATGAGAATGGTGGATGTAATTGAAAAGAAACGTGACGGCAAGGAGCTTGCTTCAGAAGAAATAAATTATTTTATAGAAGGCTACACAGATGGATCCATACCAGATTATCAGGCCAGTGCATTGACTATGGCCATCTTCTTTCAGGGAATGTCTGAAAGAGAAAGGGCAGACCTCACAATGGCAATGGTTAAATCAGGAGACCAGATCGATTTAACGGCAATTGAAGGAGTCAAGGTAGATAAGCACTCTACTGGAGGAGTCGGTGATACGACTACGCTTGTATTGGGGCCGTTGGTGGCTGCAGTGGGGGTTCCGGTAGCTAAAATGAGCGGCAGAGGCCTTGGCCACACAGGCGGGACCATTGATAAGCTTGAAGCCGTACCGGGCTTTCATGTGGAAATCGACAATGATGAATTCATTCGGCTGGTAAATGAAAACAAAATAGCTGTCATCGGGCAAAGTGGCAACTTGACCCCGGCGGATAAGAAATTGTATTCACTTCGTGATGTAACCGCAACTGTCAACAGTATCCCATTGATCGCTTCCTCCATCATGAGTAAAAAAATTGCTGCAGGAGCGGATGCCATTGTTCTTGATGTGAAAACAGGTGCAGGAGCATTCATGAAGGAACTGGATGATTCAAAGGAACTGGCTCAAGCAATGGTGAATATCGGAAACAATGTCGGCCGGAAAACGATGGCCGTCATCTCAGACATGAGCCAGCCTCTTGGATTTGCCATCGGAAATGCGCTGGAAGTGAAAGAAGCCATTGATACATTAAAAGGCGAAGGACCCGAAGACCTGACACAATTATGCTTAACATTGGGAAGCCATATGGTCTTTCTTGCCGGAAAAGCCAAGTCCCTGGAGGAAGCACGGGAAAAATTACTTTCTGTCATGAAAGATGGTTCTGCCCTGAACAACTTCAAGCTTTTCCTGGAATCACAGGGAGGAGATGCTTCTGTTGTCGATGATCCATCGAAGTTGCCGGCGGCGAAGCACATCACCGAATTGGAAGCCAAGCAGGATGGATATGTTTCAGAAATCATAGCTGATTCAGTCGGAACGGCAGCCATGTGGCTTGGAGCTGGAAGAGCAACGAAAGAATCAGTCATCGATCTTGCTGTAGGATTGGAACTTAATAAAAAAATCGGCGATAAAGTCCAAAAGGGTGATTCACTCGTCACTATCCACAGCAATACAGAAGATATTGAAGATGTAAAAAACAAGTTGTATGAAAGCATTAAAATATCGGGCGGCAAGGTGGATGCACCGGTTCTCATACATGGAGAAATAAAAGAAACAGAATAAATAAGAAAATCAGAGAAAGCAGATGGTTAAAGGGGCCATCTGCTTTTTTTGTTATTTAAAAATCAAAATATCAATATTTTTGAGCGGAGGACATCAAATATAATTTGAGGGGAAATGATGTCCCTCGATTTTGGTGCAGAGGACATCAAATAGAATTTAAAGGGAAATGAAGTCCCTCGCTTTCCGTGCGAAGGACATCAAATAGAATTTAAAGGGAAATGAAGTCCCTCGCTTTCCGTGCGAAGGACATCAAATAGAATTTGAGGGGAAATGATGATCCTCGCTTTCCGTGCGGAGGACATCAAATAGAATATAAAGGGAAATGATGACCCTCGCATTCCGTGCGGAGGACATCAAATAGAATATAAAGGGAAATGATGACCCTCGCATTTGGTGCGGAGGACATTAAATAGAATATAAAGGGAAATGATGACCCTCGCTTTCCGTGCGGAGGACATCAAATAGAATATAAAGGGAAATGATGACCCTCGCATTCGGTGCGAAGGACATCAAATAGAATATAAAGGGAAATGGATGTCCCTTGCACTCGAGCATGGCGAAGGACATCAAGAGATGGCACGCATGGAAATGAAAGTGTTTGAAGAGGAAATCATCAGACCTTCCTCCTAAGGGGTTTTTATCAAGATACTAAAATATAGACATGTTTTACGAAAATCATTGGAAAACACTGTATAAAAAAGATATGGATGGAAAAAATGGGGCTATGCCAGTAATGAAATTTTTACATTGAATGGAGGACCAGGAATGAAACGAATTATATCGGCCATCCTTATGTTAGTATTAATCGCTTCGACAGCGGCTCCGTTTGCTTCTGCTGAAGAGAAAAGCACAGAATTGGCTCCTGGAGCTAAGTCAGCTATTTTGATTGA
Organism: Bacillus sp. AK031; assembly: GCF_053903065.1. Classification (NCBI taxonomy): domain Bacteria; kingdom Bacillati; phylum Bacillota; class Bacilli; order Caryophanales; family Bacillaceae; genus Bacillus; species Bacillus sp. AK031. The sequence continues at coordinate 1,455,996 of NZ_CP096424.1, forward strand.
AAGAGATACAGGAACAGTACTATATGATAAGAACAGCCACGAAAAACTTCCTCCTGCATCCATGACAAAAATCATGACAATGATTTTAATAATGGAAGCGTTGGAGAAAGGCCAGATCAAATGGGAAGACAGTGTAAGAACAAGTGAATACGCCGCTTCAATGGGCGGCTCGCAAATCTTCTTGGAACCTGGCGAAGAAATGACAGTTAAAGAGATGCTGCTTGGCATATCAATCGGATCGGCAAATGATGCATCGGTTGCAATGGCAGAGCATATCGCCGGAAGTGAAGAAGGATTTGTAGAGAAAATGAACAATAAAGTAAAAGAGCTGGGGCTGAAAGATACAAATTTTAAAAACCCGACAGGCCTTCCAGCCAGTGAACATTATAGTTCTGCCCATGATATGGCGATGATGGCAAAAGAATTATTGAAGCATCAGGAAATCACTGACTACACAGGTACTTATGAATCCTACTTGCGCGAAGATACGGACAAAAAATTCTGGCTTGTAAATACAAATAAGCTGGTCCGCTTTTACCCGGGTGTCGACGGGCTGAAGACTGGTTTCACAAACGAAGCCAAGTATTGTCTGACAGCTACAGCGAAAAAAGACAATATGCGTGTAATTGCTGTTGTGTTCGGAGAGCCGAGTCCAAAAGACCGAAACGCGGAAGTCAGTAAAATGTTCGACTATGCGTTCAGTCAATATCAGACCCAGCCTCTTTTCGAAAAAGGAGCAAGTGTTGGGAAAACCAAAGTCTCAAAAGGAAAAACGAAAGAAGTCGAAGCGATGACGAATGAGCCTATCTCTCTTCTTGCGAAAAAAGGCGAAAAACTTGATGGCGTTGAAAAGAAGGTAAAATTGGATAAGCTTCAGGCGCCAGTTAAAAAAGGAGATACTATCGGCAAGCTTGTGATTGAAAAAGACGGGAAGAAGTTATCTGAGACTCCATTGGTAGCGAAAGATGATGTTCCGCAAGCAAGCTTCTGGCAGCTGTATAAGCGCGTCTTCGGCATGTTTACGAAAGCCGGCAATTAAGAATCAGCCTCCATATCAAGAAATTCAGCATAATATGTCTAAATTCTTCTAGTTTTGTCTTGTAGAAGGAAATCTGGAATACAAAGTAGAATTGACTCACTATACGACAGAGAAGGAGGCCTGTGAATAGTGAGTCTTACTATTGGTCTAGAAGTTAAAAGCGATGTTCTTTGCATACGATTGAGCGGAGAACTGGATCACCACACGGCAGAACAGTTGAGGCAGCAAGCCTCTCAGCTGATTGAAGAGTATGGAATCAAACACATTGTACTGAACTTGGAAGCCCTTGGATTTATGGACAGCTCCGGACTTGGCGTTATTTTAGGGAGATATAAGCAAATTAAACAGAAGCATGGTGAAATGGTGGTTTGTGCAATTTCCCCGGCAGTCAAACGATTATTTGAGATGTCAGGTTTATTCAAAATCATTCGTTTGGAACCGTCTGAAGAATTCGCATTACAAAGTCTGGGGGTTGCCTAAATATGAAAAATGAAATGAATATCCAATTCAGTGCAGTTAGTCAGAACGAGTCATTTGCACGTGTTACCGTTGCTTCATTCATTGCTCAACTGGATCCGACTATGGATGAGTTGACCGAAATTAAAACGGTCGTTTCAGAAGCTGTAACAAACGCTATTATTCATGGTTATGATAACAACCCTAATTGTTTTGTATATATCACAGTCAAGATGGAAGACGGCTTCATTGATATGGAAATCAGGGACGACGGAATCGGCATCGGGGATGTTGAGGAAGCGCGCCAGCCATTATTCACAACCAAACCGGAACTGGAGCGTTCAGGGATGGGCTTCACAATAATGGAAAATTTTATGGATGAAATAGAAGTGAATTCGCAGCCGGGAGCAGGCACAACCGTTCGTTTAAAAAAGCATTTAGCCAATAGTAAAGCGCTATGCAATTAAGGAGCCATGCTGATGGATGTCGAAGTTAAGAAAGATAAGGAGCAGAGCTTTTTAAAGGATACTGAAGTTAAAGAGCTCATACAAAAAAGCCAGGAAGGTGACCAGTCAGCCAGGGATACAATCGTCCAAAAGAATATGAGGCTTGTCTGGTCGGTTGTTCAGCGCTTTTTGAACCGGGGTTATGAACCTGATGATTTATTCCAGATAGGCTGTATCGGATTGCTTAAATCAGTGGATAAATTCGACTTATCTTATGATGTTAAGTTCTCGACCTACGCCGTCCCGATGATTATTGGGGAAATCCAACGGTTTATCCGGGATGACGGAACGGTAAAAGTAAGCCGGTCTCTCAAGGAAATGGGCAATCGGATCAGAAGGACTAAAGATGAACTTTCCAAAACGTTGGGAAGGGTGCCGACTATCAATGAAATCGCCGAACATCTTGAGCTTACGCCAGAGGAAGTCGTCATGGCGCAGGAGGCGAGCCGGGCACCATCGTCAATCCACGAAACCGTATATGAGAATGACGGTGACCCAATCACTCTGCTTGATCAAATCTCGGATAACTCGGATCAAAAGTGGTTTGATAAAATTGCGTTAAAGGAAGCCATCCGCGAGCTGGATGAAAGGGAGCGCCTGATCGTCTATCTCCGTTATTACAAAGACCAGACCCAGTCAGAAGTGGCGGACCGGCTGGGGATTTCGCAAGTCCAGGTATCACGGCTCGAAAAGAAGATTCTTCATAATATGAAAGATAAAATGAATTTGATTTAGGTGTAAAAAGCAAACCGATGCAGAGGTTTGCTTTTTTTTGTTGAGTTTCAACCACTAAAAACTCAACTCTTATTACAGTTAGCAATTATTGGCTTCATGAAATTTTTGTCTGAAATCCATACTATTTATACAAGCAGGAAAATAATGTTGACCAGGAAGTGAGAAGGATGGAAGGTTCAGTATATATTCGGCTTCGACACAGGCTCCAAGTTAGACCGGAAAGCAGTATCCTGCTTGAAAATACTGCCCAGATCATCGCACCTGAACATTATCTTCATACCATTAAGAAAATTGTTCTTCATCAGGTCACAGAGGAAGATAAAAATATAATCATCCTCGATTTAATGCATGTAATATCCAAGATCAAAGCAGCGCTTCCCGAAGTCGATATTCAATCGACCGGGCCCTCTCAGACGATTGTGGAAGTGGTGTACAAACGAAAAAAAGTATCACCGGCGCTGTTTGCGGCTGTATGGCTATTGTTATTTATCGGTGCGGCAATGGCGATTATGAATTTTCACGAAGATGTCAGCATGCGTGAGGTACACCAGCGGTTGTATCTTATGATGACAGGCAAAGAAGATCCGCATCCTTTATTATTTCAGGTTCCTTATTCCTTGGGATTAGGGTTGGGGATGATCTTGTTTTTTAACCATGTGTTCCGAAAAAGAATCAATGAAGAACCAAGCCCTCTGGAAGTAGAAATGTTCAACTACCAGCAAGACCTCGATCAATACGTAATTATGCATGAGAATAAAGAGAGCATGAAGCATTTAGATGACCATTAACATTCTCTTATTATGTTTTGTAGGGCTTGCCGGGGGACTTGCAGTAGGGTCAGGATTGGTTGCCTTTTTGACAGTGCTGGGGATCATTCCCCGCTTAACACAGCTCACGAAGACTATGAAAATGATTCACTTCTATGAATGGGCAGTGGTGGCAGGCGCTGTGATCGGGAGCATTTTCAGCTTGAATGAATTCGCATTGTTTTTCAGCCCCTATATCCTTATTCCGATGGGATTATTGAGCGGTACTTTTGTGGGGATGCTGGCAGCTGCTCTGACAGAAGTTCTCAATGTTCTGCCTATCCTTACAAAGAGGATAGGTATTAACGACCGCATTATTACGCTTTTAATGGCAATCGTTCTCGGGAAAGTGCTGGGATCTCTGTTTCACTGGCTATACTTTGTCCGCCTATAATGATTGAAAGGAGAGCTCTTATGGCAAAAAAGAAAAACATAATACTGATAACAGATGGAGATGAATATGCCAGGAGAGCGATTGAGGCGGCGTCAAAGGAATACGGAGCCAGGTGTATTTCAAGATCCCAAGGCAATCCGACCGTTCTGTCAGGAAAAGAAATTATTGGTTTAATTAAAAAAGCCAAGGGAGATCTTGTATTTGTCATGTTCGATGACAGCGGCTTTTTGGGTGAGGGAAGCGGTGAACTTGCTATGAAATATGTGGTGAATTCCAAAGAATTTAACGTTTTGGGAGCCATTGCAGTCGCTTCGAAAACAAGACAGGCAGAGTGGACAAAAGTAGATGTCTGTGTTGATAAGTATGGGGAACTTACGCCGTATGGGGTTGACAAATTTGGCGTCCCTGAGAATGAACTGGGCAGGCTTAATGGAGACACAGTGTACTGCCTTGACGAGCTTGGTTTACCAGTGGTCGTCGGGATCGGAGATATAGGGAAGATGGCCAAGAGAGACCATTTCTCCCGCGGGGCTCCTATTACGAAAAAAGCAATTGAAATCATACTTGAAAGGAGCGGATATCATGCCAAGTAAGGAAAGAGAAAAAACACCTATTCCTGAAGACCTCGGACAATTGGAACAGTTGATGATTGATACAACAGGATTGAATAAAAGCTTCGATCTTGGTGTGAGAAAACTGAAAATCCTCAAAAAAGATGTTCATTTCTACTATGTAAACGGCCTTTGCGATACTCAATTCATTATGAGGATTGTTGAAGATCTCGTAGAAGTCAATGATCATGAACGGTTATCATCCAAGTTATATGAAATCGTACAAAATCGGATTCCCCATCAGTCTGTTTCTCCTGTAAAAACGGTTGAGGAAATGGTTGATGAGGTACTGTCAGGTTTAATTGCTTTCGTTGTGGAGGGTTCACAGGAAGCGTTAATTGTTGATGTGCGGAGTTACCCTGGAAGACAGCCACAAGAACCGGATACCGAAAAAGTCGTCAGGGGTTCCCGTGATGGATACGTTGAAAATATTATTGTCAATACAGCTCTAACCCGAAGAAGAATCAGGGATCCACGGCTTAGATTTGAGATATTCCGAATTGGTGAACGGTCCAAGACGGACATATCCATTGCTTATATTGAAGATGTAGCCAATCCATCATTAATTGATGTCATTAAAAAAGAACTGAAGAATATTAAAATTGATGGATTGACGATGGCGGATAAGACAGTTGAAGAATTCCTTGTGAAACAGGGATATAATCCGTACCCGCTTGTCAGGTATACAGAAAGGGCAGATATTGGTGCCACCCATCTTTTGGAAGGGCATGTACTTATCTTTGTTGATACTTCTCCAAGTGTCATTATCACGCCGACAACGTTCTTCCATCATTTGCAGCATGCGGAAGAGTACCGGCAGTCCCCGGCAGTCGGTACTTTTGTCAGATGGGCAAGGTTTGTCGGATTGATCGCAAGTTTATTCCTGCTCCCATTATGGTATTTATTTGTTCTGGATCCGTCGCTTCTGCCCCCTCAATTGGAGTTTATCGGACCAAATGAAGAGACGAACATCCCGGTTATTGTCCAGTTGTTAATGGCTGATCTGGGTATTGAATTTCTGCGGCTTGCTGCCATACATACCCCGACACCGCTCTCAACGGCGATGGGTCTGATAGCAGCGGTCCTGATTGGTCAAATCGCGATTGATGTAGGACTATTTGTCCCAGAGGTTATTTTATATGTCGCTGTAGCAGCAATTGGTACGTTTGCTACACCGAGTTATGAGCTTAGCGTAGCGAATAAGCTGTTCAGGCTAGGATTGCTGGTCCTGGTGGCGCTCTTCCACATTCCGGGTCTCGTAATCGGAACGACTGTGTTTATGCTGCTGTTAATAAGCATCCGTTCTTTAAACACGCCGTATCTGTGGCCATTCATGCCATTCAGCCCTAAGGCATTCTCGCAAATCATCATCAGGCGTTCAATGCCAGGTTCTAAAATCCGTCCAAGCATTGTTCAGCCAAGAAATAAATATAAGCAGCCTGCTAAGTCCCGTTAAGATTGCAACACTTCTTATTCTGTGATAAATTACTTTTAATCACTAAAGCGATAAAGCTGTCAAAGGGATGAGAAGCATATGCATTTGAATGGAACAGCCAGGATCAATAATCTGGATCACCTGGAAATCGGGGGAGTCGATGCTGTAGAACTGGCGAAAGAGTACGGTACACCTTTATATATTTATGATGTTGAATTAATTAGAGAACGGGCACGGGGGTTCAAAGACACATTTGACAACCTTGGGATCAAGGCCCAGGTTGCCTACGCAAGCAAGGCTTTCTCTTCTGTTGCGATATTTCAGCTAATGGATGAAGAAGGCCTGTCCCTGGACGTTGTTTCAGGCGGAGAACTGTACACGGCAATAAAAGCCGGTTTTCCGGCAGAGCGCATACACTTCCATGGGAACAACAAGAGTGAGGAAGAACTGCGCATGGCGCTCCAACATAATATTGGATGTGTTGTGGTTGATAACTTTCATGAACTGCAATTACTTGAAAAGGTATGTAAAGATGCCGGGAAAAGCATGGATATTCTGATCAGGGTCACACCTGGTATAGAAGCACATACCCATGACTATATCCTTACAGGCCAGGAAGACTCTAAGTTTGGATTTGGATTGGAGAATGGCCAGACAGAAGAAGCTCTTCTAAGAGGCATGAAGTCTGCTCATTTAAATGTTCTTGGTTTACACTGCCATATCGGTTCACAGATTTTTGAAACAACCGGTTTTGTTTTGGCCGCAAGCAAAATCATCGGCCAGCTGGCAGAATGGAAGAATAAACATGATTATTCGGCAGAGGTTTTGAACCTGGGAGGCGGGTTTGGAATCAGATATACATCTGAAGATGATCCGATTCCGGCTTCTCAATATGTTGAAGAAATCATTTCAGAAGTACAAAAGAAAGCTGCTGAATCCGGACTTGAAATGCCTGAGATTTGGATTGAGCCGGGCAGGTCGCTTGTTGGAGATGCAGGGACGACTTTATACAAAATCGGCTCCAGCAAAGAAGTGCCTAATATAAGGAAGTATCTTGCAGTGGACGGCGGCATGAGCGATAATATCCGCCCTGCGCTATACGAAGCGAAGTATGAAGCCATTTTAGCGAATAAAGCAGGCCAGCCGACTCATGAAACGGTTTCGATAGCGGGGAAATGCTGTGAGTCAGGAGATATGCTGATTTGGGACCTGCCATTGCCGGAATCTCAACAGGGAGATCTTTTAGCGGTGTTCTGTACCGGTGCTTATGGATATTCGATGGCGAATAACTATAACAGAATCCCTCGGCCGCCGGTCGTATTTGTCGAAAAGGGAGAAGCGAAGCTGGTTGTAAGAAGAGAGAGTTTTGAAGACCTCTTGAGACTGGATTTGTCCCTTAACGGCTGATATTTATAAGGGAGGCGGACACCTTGAGTGTTTGCCTCCTTTTTTATATGGGTTATACTGAGGGAGACTACATATTTGGGAAACAGAAGGTTTATCAAAGGAGCTGCACGATTATGAGAAAGAAAAATATACTGTTATTCATAATACTTTTAATCCTGTCAATGGGCTGGGGAGTTATATATTGGATGTTCATTGCAAGTTAGAGGCTTACTTTGGGCTTGAATTCGAATAATGTTGAATCTTTTGCTTAATTTTAGTAAGATAATAAACGGTTAAGGTGATCGCGTTAAGAAAACAATATATTGTGCATAATCTGCACAAATTATAACGAGGGGTCTTTTATGCTTATACGTTACAAAAAAGCTTTTGAGAAAATTGCTATGGGTTTGCTGTCTTTTATGCCGCAGGAAAAGGATTTGAAAAAGCTGCAGCAGACTATGCAGAATTATGAGCAGGAAGATAACTGGCAGTTATTTCTGTGGAAAGATGAAGATATTGTCGGCCTGATCGGTGTCGTCATCGAATCTGACAGCATTGAAGTACGCCATATATCGGTTAATCCTTCTCACAGGCACGAAGGAATAGGAAAATCAATGCTGCGAACGTTAAGTGACATTTATTCAAATAAAATGCTTAAACCAAGTGAGTACACTGCTGCCTTTTTCGATAAGTGTGATTTTGAACGGAAAAGGGAACAGGGATTATAATTTCTGTGAACGAAAAACTTTATATAAGTAGAAGGGACTGACAAGCGTTTTCAGATTGTCAGTCCCTTTGATTTTGCCGCAGTTTTAAAGCCGCCTTTCTTGTCTCAATTACTTCTGAACGGTCACGGAGCATGTGCCGGTGAATGAGAGATTCTGACACCTCGCCATGCTCCCCTTTTGATTGGCAAAATTGTTGGAGTTCTCCTATCAGAGGCAGATCTATACTTTGATAAGCGGCTTCGGAATTTATATTGATCAATGTATCTTCGAGGAGAACCTGAAGTTTTTGCGGGTCGATTCCCAGGTCAGCCAGGGAATCAATGTGGTCACCAAGGAGTTTCTTGCCTTTGCTGATCATTCTATAAGCGCCTTTCCGGTTATCTCTTCGGAAATGATAGAAACCGACTGCCACTTGAATAAGCCCGACCCAGACGGATTTTCTGTTGCCTGGATCAACTTCTTTCCAATATTCCTCTAGTACTTCATGGCACTCGAAGTAATCACGGTCACCATGAAAATGGTTTAAAAACTGCAAGTATGCTTCCGGGTATTCCCTGCTCATACCTTTCACCCTTTCTTCCGGATATTTTATCACAAGGTCTGTTAGGGAGGGAAATCGCGAATCCTAAATTTACTATTGGAGAATGCCTTAGAATCTACTATACTAGTAATTAGTCTAAAAATGCACAGATAATGGAATTGGTGATATTATGGAATATAATGTGAAGATTGATGCCTTTGAAGGTCCGCTCGACCTGCTTTTGCATTTAATTCACTCTTTGGAAATCGATATATATGATATTCCAATGGCTCAAATTACAGAGCAATACTTACTGTATATACATACTATGAAGAAGCTGGAACTGGATGTGGCGAGTGAATATCTGGTCATGGCAGCAACATTGCTGGCAATCAAGAGCAAAATGCTGCTTCCAAAGCACGAAGAAATCCAGGATGAAGAGGATTTCGAGTTGGATGAAGATCCCCGTGATGAACTGGTCGATCGATTGATAGAATATAAAAAATACAAAGAAGCTGCTGAAGAACTCAAGACGAGAGAAGAAGAAAGAGGCAGGATGTACACCAAACCGCCGAGTGATTTATCTCAGTATGCAGAAGAAAAAACATCGGGAAAACTGGATCAGGACGTATCAATATATGACATGCTCGGAGCATTTCACAAATTATTGCGGAGAAAGAAGCTTCAAAAGCCTGTAACAACAAAGATATCACGCCAGGAGATCCCGATTGAAAAAAGAATGGATGAAATTCTCGAACACTTAAAGGGAATACAAAAAAAGCAGAGATTTTTCTCCCTGTTCCCAAATGAGGACAGGGAACATATCGTGGTAACATTTCTGGCGGTCCTGGAATTGATGAAGAGAAAGCAGATATTCGTCAGGCAGGATGAGAATTTTGACGACTTTTTTGTACAGTCAGCAGAGGGGGCAGAACTCGTTGGAAATCATTAATTGGAAAGGCATACTTGAAAGCTTATTGTTTGCTGCAGGAGATGAAGGGCTTTCAATGAAACAAATCTGCTCGGTTTTAGAGATTGAAGAACATCAGGCGTTAGAGATACTCGACAGCCTTTTCGCGGAATATAACAACGATGAGAGCAGGGGGATCGCCCTCATTGAACTTGCTGGAACCTATCAGCTTGCCACAAAAAAAGAACATGCACCATATTTAAAGAAACTCGTGGAATCCCCGAATGTTAATTCGTTGTCACAGGCTGCACTTGAAACCCTGGCCATTGTTGCTTATAAGCAGCCGATAACCAGAGTCGATATAGAGGATATCAGGGGAGTCAAAACCGAAAGGCCGCTAAGTACACTTGCTTCAAAAGGGCTGATTAAAGCGGTTGGCCGTGCGGAAGGAACCGGCCGGGCGATTCTTTATGGAACTACGAAAGAGTTCCTTGATTACTTTGGATTGAAGGATATCAGTGAGCTGCCGCCTCTTCCTGATAATATAGAAGAGGATTTCATGTCGGAAGATGCCGACTTATTTTTTGAGAAATTCCAGGAAACTCTCGATTCACAGTCATAACTTTATGGTAATATTAATATTAAGCTGATCAAAGGAAAGGATTTTTGCCTTCCTTCAGGTCAGTTTTCTATTTAGGGATTATTTTCAGAAAGTTCAGGAATTGATTCTTGATATCTTCATAAAGATGGTAAAGAAGCCAGTTTCACATTAGCGGGAAAACTTATTAGAAAAGTTTTTTATGGAGGGATTCTATGAGCAACCCTATCGTTAAATCACAAGTTGGAGAAGTACATACGTTCCTTGAGAAAACAGTAATGAATCTTGAAAGCTATCTGAACAATATTACAATAGAAGTGCTGCTTCAGGAAAAAACTGGAGATAGAGCTTATTATGAAGGGGTGCTCTCTAATCTTAGAAGGCTGCTGGTTTATTGTGAGGAAGGATTGGACTCCTGTCTTGTCGTCATGCAGAATGAACCCTTTATCAAGGGAGCTGCGGAAAAGACCCTGTATAAGATATACCATCAATGCATCGAGGAGTTTTTCTCCCCCCGTTATGACTTATGGTATGAAGACAGCCGTTCTGCCTACACAGGTAAAAATTCAATTTTGTTTCGCCAGGAGCCTCCTGAAAGCATCATTAAACTAATGGCGGCGGCAGAGAGTGACTTCCAGGAAATCCGTGAAGAGCTTGAATATTATGAAACAGACTTCCGGACGAAAATTATGCAATCCAGAGCATAACAGCAAAAAGCATAAGCGTCCCGGGGGCTTGGCGCTGGAGATGGATTCAGAACCGCCACCTTATTTCTAAAACCACGAATATTATTTTATCTTTTTAAAAAAGCTGCAGAATGCGAACTTTCTTCGCTCTGCAGCTTTTTTAAATTCCTGCAAAACCATGACAGGGAAGCCGTGTTGAATCTGTTCACTATCCATGACTTCAATAATTGAAAATACATCTATTTATTTCAATCATAAATACCCTTGTCCCGCATAGACTTGTACAAACACCCCGGACATGGAAAAGGAGTAGATGTATGATGAAAAAAAGGAGAATAAAACCCTACATATATACCATCTTCGTAATATTTTTGATTTTCTCTTCTTTTAACGTGACAGCAGAAGCAGCACCATCGGTTAGTGCCCAGAGGGCGATTGTGATAGACCAGGATACAGGAAGGGTTCTGTTTGAAAAAGATGCACATACAAAAAGCAGGATCGCCAGTATCACAAAGATTATGACAGCGATCTTGGCGATTGAATCCGGGAAGCTTGATGAAACGGCAGAAGTCAGCAGCAATGCAGTCAGAACCGAGGGATCATCGATTTACCTGAAGCCAGGGGAGAAAATTAAATTAGAAGACCTTGTTTTCGGCTTGATGCTCAGGTCGGGAAACGATTCAGCGGTCGCCATCGCTGAGAATGTAGGAGGCAGTCTTGATGGATTTGTTTATCTGATGAATCAAAAGGCAGAAGAAATCGGAATGACGAATTCCCATTTCGCCAATCCACATGGGCTTGATGATCATGAAGACCATTATTCAACAGCCTATGATATGGCGATTCTGACAAGATATGCTATGCAAAATGAAAAATATAGAGAAATCGCTGGAACCAAAGTTCATTCTTCTCCCGACCCTGAACATGAGTGGGACAGGAAGTGGAAAAACAAAAATCGCCTTCTGACAGAATTATATAAATACTGTACAGGCGGAAAGACAGGTTACACGAAGCGGGCAAAAAGAACGCTTGTTACAACAGCAACAAAGGACAATGAAAATCTTATTGCCGTCACACTGAATGGGCCTGACGACTGGAATGACCATATAGATATGTTTGAGTATGGATTTCAGACCTTTGATTCGGTGATTGTCCTTTCAGAAGGCAAAGTCAAGGCGGTTAAAGATGAATTCTATAAAGGTAAAGTCTATCTTAATAGAGATGTTCTGCTTTCATTAAAAGAAGATGAGAAAGACAGCGTGAGAGTGGAATACAAGCTCCTTAAGCCTGAAGAGTCATGGAGGAATGGAGATGCCCCGGATGTAGTCGGGAAAGCAGTCGTCTACTTCAATGACAAGGAAGCTGATGCGGTGCCTATTTATTTCAGCCACGAAAAGGTGGAGGAAAAGAAGAGCTGGTGGCAATTCTGGAAGCAATCATTTATCTCCATTCTCGGAGTGAAATCGGATGGTTAACTATATCTGGGTAGGCATGACGATCATCGGATTGATTTTTGCCGTGATCAACGGAAAAATGCAAGAAGTGAATGAAGCGATATTTCAATCGGCCAATGAAGCTGTCACTCTCTGTATCGGCCTGGTAAGCATCCTGGTATTTTGGCTGGGGATTATGCGGATCGCCCAAGATTCAGGCCTGCTCGATAAATTAGCCTGGCTGTTCAGGCCGATTGTCAAAAGGCTTTTCCCTGAAGTGCCTGCAGATCATCCGGCAATGGGCTATATCCTTTCAAATATGATGGCCAATATGTTCGGGCTTGGAAATGCCGCTACTCCTTTGGGGATTAAGGCAATGGAGCAGTTAAAGGAACTGAATGGCGGGCGAGATTATGCGAGCAGGTCCATGATTACTTTTCTTGCCATTAATACCTCAAGCTTGACGATTATACCGACGACGGTCATTGCAATCAGAATGAACTATGATTCTGCATCACCGACTGAAATTGTCGGGCCCACACTGGTGGCGACATTTCTTTCCACCCTGGGGGCAATTATGATTGACCGGTATTTTTATCACAGAAGAATCCGCAATGGAGTGAAGTGATATGGAAGTCATCTCAACGATCTCATTATGGCTGATTCCAATGTTGATTGGAGTCATTCTTTTATATGGTACATTTAAAAAGGTTCCAACTTACGAGAGTTTCGTGGACGGAGGAAAAGAAGGAATCAAGATCGCTGTCTCAATCATCCCTTTTTTAATTGGGATGCTGGTGGCCATTACGATTTTCAGGGCCTCAGGAGCATTGGAGTTTTTTGTCTCATTGGCAGAACCGCTCCTCCATGCCATCGGGGTGCCTGCTGACATCGTTCCGCTGGCAATCATCCGCCCGATTTCTGGAACGGCAGCACTTGGGATGGTCAGTGATCTTTTGGCGACCCATGGGCCGGATTCCTTCATTGGCAGGCTGGCGTCTGTACTGCAGGGAAGTACGGATACGACCTTTTATGTATTAACGGTCTATTTTGGTGCTGTCGGCATTAAAAAGATGGGCGATGCACTGAAGGTAGGCCTGCTTGCCGACCTGGTCGGAATCATCGCGGCTATCGTAATCGTCACTATTATGTTTGCTTAATTTGATATGCGAATGAGAAAGCGGGAGTCTTGTACTCCGGCTTTTTTGATTTTCAAGAGCAAAAATCATCTAGAACCTTTTCAAATAACAAGAGGCAATTTTAAAAAAGCCATGTTTAACCTATACTATTAATGACAATTCCTTTGCATTTCAGCACTTATATGTGATAATTCATTGTAAATGAATTTCAAGGATCGAAGAGCAGTTTGAAAATAATCTGAATGAAAGCTAAATCGTGATATGAAATATAGTGCAAGGAACATGTATTTTCTAAGAGGTGAAAACAAATGGAACGTTTACAAAAAGTGATTGCCCACGCAGGTGTGGCGTCTAGAAGAAAAGCAGAAGAATTGATCAAGGAAGGCAAAGTGAAAGTAAATGGCAAAACAGAAACAGAACTAGGGACGAAGGTAACGGGTTCAGATAAAATCGAAGTCAACGGTGTGCAAATTGAAAGAGAAAATAAAGTGTATTACCTTCTGTATAAACCAAGAGGAGTCATATCCGCCGTAACAGATGATAAAGACCGTAAAGTGGTGACAGACTTTTTTCCGTATATACAGGAAAGGATTTATCCGGTCGGAAGACTTGATTATGACACATCAGGATTAATTCTTTTGACCAATGATGGAGAGTTTGCAAATCTGCTGACGCATCCAAGTTATAATATTGATAAAACCTACGTGGCAAGGCTGAAAGGGATTCCTCCAAAGTTTAAGCTAAGAGAACTGGAAAAAGGGATAATGCTTGAAGATGGTAAAACGGCCCCTGCAAAAGTAAAAACGTTAAAAGTGGAGAAAAAACAAGACAAGTCAATCATTGAAATCACCATCCACGAAGGACGAAACCGCCAAGTCAAAAGAATGTTTGAAGCAATTGGGCATCAAGTCCAAAAGCTGAAGCGTGAGAGATTTGCATTCCTGGATCTCCACGGGTTGAATGCAGGTGAGTCAAGAGAACTTACGCCTCATGAAGTGAAGCAGCTCCGGGCACTGGCTGAAACGGGAAACCTTTTATAATTATGGCAGTATGAAGGGATGGAGTGCTGCAATAAAAGTGTCACACTTCCTTCATAATAATGTACATGATGAAAAAAACAAAAATGCTATAATAGATGGGAATATATAAGAACAGACAAAAAGGGACAATCATATTGTCCCCTTTCGTTTGCTTCGAAAAACCGAAACATGCAAGGAGGCAGTCAAGATGGATAAAAAAAAGCGTCGCTTGCTTATCCGGACCATTATATTAATCGTGCTCGCTTCAGCTGTCATATATACGTTATATGCCAATTTCACAAAAGATGAACGAGGTGTACTGAAACCGGGTGACAAGGCGCCTGATTTTGTATTGAGAGATATGGATGGAAACAGCCACCGTTTATCTGAATACGAAGGCCAAGGTGTATTCCTGAATTTCTGGGGTACTTGGTGCAAGCCTTGTGAAAAGGAAATGCCTTATATGGAAAACCAATATCAGGCCTTCAAGGATCAAGGTGTCCAAGTACTTGCTGTAAATGTCGGTGAATCCGACTTTCAAGTAAATAAATTCATTGAAGAACATGATTTGACGTTTCCGGTAGTAATAGATTCAGAGAGGGATGTTCAGAATGCTTATGGCATCAAACCACTGCCAACCACGCTTCTAATCAATGAAATTGGGGAAATTGAAAAGATCCTTACTGGAGAAATGACCGAAGCGGATATCAAGCAGCATTTGGAAACGATTAAACCCAATTAGTAGGGCCGGTTTTTATGTATAGGAGATTAATTCGGCCTCGAGAATAAGGAGTTTTAACATGAAAGAAATCATTAAATGTGAATGTGGTCATGTTAACCCTCATGGTACAATCCTGTGCGAATCATGTGGGAGGGCTTTGACAGAGGATGCAAAGAAAGACAAGCTCCATGATATGAGATATGAGGGAAGTGCCAGACGTTCACAAACGTATAATAAGTCGATCGTAGATAAAATCTGGAACTTTTTTTCTTCAGTCAAAGTAGGTATCTGGCTAATCCTGATTACCTTGATTGCTTCAGCGGTTGGCACTATTCTTCCGCAGGAAATGTATATACCCAATACGATGCCTGCTGAAGAATATTATGGAGAAGTATATGGATGGTTTGGAGAGCTCTATTATACCTTAGGCTTCCATAATTTATATGGGTCCTGGTGGTTCTTGCTGATGATCGCGTCAATCGGTATATCTCTTGTTATATGCAGTTTGGACAGGGTCGTCCCTTTATACAGAGCATTGAAAAAGCAAAAAGTAACCAGGCATGAAGGTTTCCTGAAAAGGCAGAGGGTGTATGGGGAAACAGAAATGGCCGACTCTGATAAAGCAATCGGGTCAGTTAAGAAAAAGATGGAAGCAAAGAGATACAAAGTACGGGAAGAAGACGGAAATCTTCTGGCTGAAAAAGGCAGATTCTCCAGGTGGGGCCCCTATGTCAACCACGTCGGTCTGATCATCTTCTTAATCGGTGCAATGCTTCGATTTGTACCCGGCATGTATGTTGATAAAGTGCTGTGGATCAGAGAAGGGGAAACCAGAGAGATTCCTGGTACGAACCAGGAGTATTACTTAGAAAACAAAAACTTCACTTTGGAAATGTATGATAAAGATAAGGATAGTGAAGTGTTTGGAGAAGCGCTCGATAACGCAGGTGCTGTGGCGAAAAACTACCAGACTGACGTTATCCTGTATCGCTCTGAAAAAGAGGATGTACCAGGGGCGGAAGCAGAACTTGAAGAAGTGAAAGAGAAAGCTATACAGGTTAATCAGCCTTTAAAGTTTGGTTCTTATGCTGTTTATCAGACAAGTTACCAACTGGATGAATTCAAAACGATGTCGTTCACACTTTCCAATAAATCCACACAAGAGGAATTTGGGAAACTTACAGTCGACCTTTTTGATCCTCAGGAAATGTATGAGCTTGAAGACGGAAGAAAAGTTGAGTTAATGGGATACTATCCTGATTTTGACGGCTTTGATGAAAAAGGTGAACCGCAAACAAAGTCGCCGATCCCGAATAATCCTGCCTTCCTTTTCAAGATGTTTTCACCAGAAAAACCTGATGGCGAAATCAGCTTTGTAGGGATTCAGCAAAACCTGGAACCGCTCGGAGAAAATGCCTATAAGATGAATTTTGCCGGTATCGAGACACGTGATGTATCTGCTTTAACCATTCGGAAAGACCTGACTCTCTGGGTTATCGGCATTGGCGGTGCTATCTTTATGATCGGAGTTGTACAGGGAGCATACTGGAACCATAGAAGGATCTGGGTGCGAAAATCCAACAACGGATTGATGGTAGCAGGCCATACCAATAAAAACTGGCACGGGTTGAAGAACGAAATAAGCTTCGTGCTGGAGGATACTGGTATCGACGAACCCCAGGATCAGCAGCAGAAAGACGCTTAACTAATTTATTTTTTAAATGATTGGTTTGTTGGTGATGTTGTTAAGCCGTTATTAATGCGGAATATCTTATCGCAAAAACCCATTGTTTCTGCTGCTACTTCTGTTATTAGAGAATAGGTGTTCTTGGAACCCTTTATAGAAGCGAACACGTATTTTAGTTCTAGACGATCAACGATTCTGTGAAATTTAGAAACAATTGTTGATTGGAGCGGAAATCAGGCAACTCCATATAGTTAGGTTCAAACACAACATTATTCTTTAACAAAGCAAAAATGATTAAATACTGTACCGGACTGGGTAACCTGATAAAAGCTGTTAAGCGGTCCGGTCAAGGAAAAGGAGGGCTTCCTGTGACAGAATTGGCACAATGGAGCAGTAATTTATTATATATTGCCTTTATTCTTTACCTCATTGCAACACTATTCTTTGGCGGTTCCATTCGCGAAAAGAATCAGGAACAGACAGGTGTTAACCGCTGGGGGAAAATCGGTATGGGGCTTACCCTTATCGGTTTTGCTGCACAGCTGGGGTATTTCATAACCCGCTGGATTGCAGCAGGGCATGCACCGGTCAGTAACCTATTTGAATTTACAACCTTCTTCGGGATGATGCTGGTCGGGGCTTTCATTATCATTTATTTCTTATACAAATCAACGGTATTGGGACTTTTCGCGCTTCCGATTGCTCTTTTGGTCATCGCTTATGCGAGCATGTTCCCAAGAGAAGTCAGCCCGCTTATTCCTGCCCTGCAAAGTGATTGGCTGAAAATCCATGTCACGACTGTGTCGGCAGGCGAAGCTATTTTGGCAATCAGTTTTGTGGCCGGTTTGATTTATTTATTGAAAAAAGTTGATCACGTAAATGATAAGAAACAGTCATTCTGGCTTGAAAGTGTTATGTACGGCCTGGTGGTTGTCTTAGGTTTCATTGCAGCTTCCACGACATTTACATTGATGGATTATAAGGCAGAATTTCAATATGTCAATCAGCAAGGGACCGAGGCTGTAGAAGAATATCACATGCCTGCCCTTGTCGCACCTCATGAAGGAGAACTGCTGACAGCGGACAAGTTGGAGCCCGCAGTTGAAATGCCTTCTGTCATCAATGCCCGCAAATTGAATACAGTGTTGTGGTCATTCATTGTAGGTACAGTCATTTATTGGATTCTTCGTTTAGCGGCACGCAAGAAACTAAGTATGTGGATTCAGCGTTATGTACAGAATGTTAATCTTGATCTTATGGATGAGATTGGATATAGGTCCGTTTTAATCGGTTTTCCTGTATTTACGCTTGGCGGACTGATTTTTGCGATGATATGGGCACAGATTGCCTGGAGCCGATTTTGGGGCTGGGATCCAAAGGAAGTATGGGCACTTATCACCTTCCTTTTCTATGCTGCCTTTCTTCACTTCCGCCTATCAAGGGGCTGGCATGGGGAAAAGTCGGCTTGGCTGGCAGTTATCGGTTTCATTATTATCATGTTCAACCTTATTGCGGTTAACTTGATTATTGCCGGGCTTCACTCATACGCGTAATAAGATTATAAGAGTCGGGCGGCAGGGGATTCATGGACAAAAGAGAGTGTTTCTTCTCCATGAAGTAAACAAGTGCACAATATTTTTCCGCCTCCGCTTTTAGTGGAGGCTTTTTTCTATTAAAATAGGAAGTATATCAATAAAAGAAGGAATTATAAGAAGGGGGATACAAAAATGGAACAGGATGTACGAGTGTTAGTTGTAGATGATGAAGACCGTATACGGAAATTACTAAGAATGTATCTGGAACGGGAGAATTATGTTATTGAGGAAGCAGAAGATGGTGAAAGTGCACTTGAACTGGCTTTGACTAATGAATATGACTGTATATTGCTTGATCTGATGATGCCGGGAATGGACGGGATCGAAGTATGTAAAGAACTTCGCCAGAAGAAATCAACTCCGGTTATCATGCTGACGGCTAAAGGAGAAGAGGCTAATCGTGTTCAAGGTTTCGAAGTGGGGACAGATGACTATATTGTGAAACCGTTTTCTCCAAGGGAAGTTGTATTGAGGGTCAAGGCGCTCCTGAGACGTTCTTCCAAGACAAGCTATATACATACAGAGACGAAAGCAAAGGATATGATTGTATATCCCCACTTGACGATTGATAACGATGCACACAGAGTGACAGCTGATGGAAAAGATGTAAATCTTACACCTAAGGAATATGAGCTGCTTTATTTCCTTTCCAAAGCACCGGATAAGGTTTTTGACCGTGAACATTTATTGAAAGAGGTATGGCATTATGACTTCTTCGGTGACTTGAGAACCGTTGATACGCATGTCAAAAGGCTTCGCGAAAAGCTGAATAAAGTCTCTGAACAAGCGGCTAAAATGATTGTGACGGTTTGGGGAGTTGGCTATAAGTTTGAGGTTAATAATGAATGAGGCTTTGGCGAAGCGTTGTAGGTAAATTATGGATCACTATACTGCTTTTGGTTGCATTTGTATTGTTTATTCTAACGATCCTGCAACTGGAGTTCTTTCAAAATTATCACCTGGAACAGGTTGAAAATGATTTATCAGACACAGCTGAAAAGATAGCTTCCATTGTTGAAAGTCATGAAGATTTAAGTATGGGTTTGCAAATTTCGAAAGAGATTGTTGATGATCCTCATAACTTAATAATTGCAGAAAACAAAGACAAACTTTATTATGCAGAAGATATCACTTCAGAGCACCTGCTTCTTCAACAAGAAATTCTGGACGAAGAAGAAGTGAATGAAGTATTTAAGAAAGAACGGCCTTTTGTAAAAGAATTGCATTTAAATGAAGAGTCCGTTTCAAATCGATACGAAAATATAGTCGTAGTGGGGGCACCTGTGAGAATTGGCACCGACAATACGGGTGCTGTCTTGATTTTTCAGTCCTTGGAAGAGATAAAAGAAACGACACGGCAAACGACAAGGCTGATTTTACTTGCTGCAGGAATAGCGATCATCTTGACGACCATTTTTGCATTTTTCTTATCAACGCGAATTACTGCTCCCTTGAGAAAGATGCGGGAAGCGGCATTTGAGGTTTCCAAGGGGAAATTTGATACCAAAGTACCTATCCTGACTCATGATGAGATTGGCGAACTTGCTACAGCCTTCAATCAAATGGGCAAACAGCTCAACTACAACATGCATGCGCTCAGCCAGGAGAAAGAGCAGCTTTCCAGTATCTTAAGCAGTATGGCTGATGGGGTCATTACCTTTAACCGGGATGGAACCATCCTGATCACCAATCCCCCTGCTGAACGCTTTTTGCAACAGTGGTACTATGAACAGGAAGGCAACGACCAGGAAGCAATTCCCATTACGATGAAAGAATTGCTTGAGCAGGTTATCCTTCTGGAAAATGAACAAACCGGTGAAGTAAGCCTTCAAGGCCGATCGTATGTCGTCATAGTCAGTCCTCTATATAATGAAGATTATATAAGGGGAGCCGTTGCGGTAGTCAGGGATATGACCGAAGAACGCCGGCTTGATAAATTGAGAAAAGATTTTATAGCCAATGTGTCTCATGAACTTCGTACTCCGATCGCCATGCTGCAAGGATATAGTGAAGCAATCATTGATGACATTGCGGCTTCTGAAGAAGAAAAGAAGGAAATCGCGAAAATTATCTATGATGAATCACTGCGGATGGGAAGGCTTGTCAATGACTTGCTGGATCTAGCCCGCATGGAAGCCGGCCATATTACATTAAACAAAGAAAAAACAAATCTTTCTTCATTCTTGGAACGTGTGACCTATAAATTCCAGGGTATCGCCAAGGATAAGCATATCGAACTGAAATTTACGGATGCAGAACATCAGCAAATAGATCACTCGATAAGAATCGATCCGGACCGAATTGAACAGGTACTGACCAACTTAATCGACAATGCTATAAGACATACGCCGGAAAATGGAAATGTTTCTGTTATTTATAAACCGTCCAACAGCGGTGTGCTTGTCGAGGTCAGTGATTCAGGTTCAGGCATACCGGAAGAAGACCTTCCATTCGTATTTGAACGTTTTTATAAAGCGGATAAAGCCAGAACCCGCGGTAAGTCAGGAACAGGATTAGGCTTGGCGATTGCAAGGAATATCGTTGAAGCACATAATGGACAAATAAGTGTCCATAGCAAGGTAGATCAAGGAACGACTTTCTCTTTCTTCCTTCCTCAATAATCGTCAATCTTCACAGTGATTTTGCCAATATTGGAGATTGATGCCGATTAATCTTGTTACACGGGAAACATATGAAACTGAAAAAAACACGCTTCTGGTATGGGAGCGTGTTTTTGGTGTGGCTGTAATCTATATGATTATTGCATTATGGTTAAAGCGAACGGAGTCGCACGCCTGGAGAGGGGATCTCAGCAATTAATATAGTGGTTTATTTTACCTTAAAACCGCTTTCCTTTTTAATTAATTAATACTATAGTTGAGGGTGTAACTTTTTAAAAATAAAAACGACTAATCCATTGAACGGGGAGGGGAAGAGATGGACTCCGTTTTTGAAGAACTATATTCAAAATATCATCAGGATGTTTTCCAGTTTTTAATATACACGGTTAGAAGCCGCCAGCTTGCTGAGGATTTAGTCCAGGAAGTCTACGTACGCGTGCTGAAATCCCATAAGAACTTCGAAGGCAAAAGTTCAGAGAAGACTTGGCTTTTTTCAATTGCCAAAAATGTGGCCATTGACCATTATCGAAAACAGAAGGGCTGGAAAGGGAAAATCCTTGAAAAATTTGACTGGAGCCAGCCGATTAAGGATGAAAAGGATATTCCTGAGGAAGTGGCTATGCAAAAAGAAGATGTCCGCAATTTATATGAGTGTATTGATAAATGTACTACCGACCAGAGAATGGTTATCACAATGAGATATATTCAGGACTTATCCATTTCTGAAACGGCAGAAGCACTGGAATGGACTGAAAGTAAAGTAAAGACAACTCAGCACCGTGCCATCAAGTCCCTGAAAAAAATGATGGAAGTCCAAACAAGAGAGGAGGGCAGCATCAATGAAGAAAAACAATTGGGAAGAGACTGAAATTGAAAATATGCTGAGAGAAATGCCCTCAATAAAAGATAACAGAAGCAGGGAGGAAATATATAAAGCCATTGGCAATAAGAAGGTGGTCAAAAAGCAAAGGACATGGGCATACCCTGCGCTTGCCGGGCTGGCAGCCTTGATGATCATTGTAATGATCACTCCTTCTCTTTTTGAGTCCTTAAACAATTCAAATTATGAAGATTCAGCTTCTGATATGGCCGCACAGGAAGCGGCAGATGCTGGTTCTGCAGAAAGTGAGATCGCTGCTTTGCCTGAAAATACCGAAGAAAGAGCAGAATCTGGTGCGAGCAGTCTGGATGCTGCAGAAAATAGAGATGGATCCATAATGATGACGATGGAGGCCCCTGAACGATTGAACCTGTATGAAGAGGATCTCCAGCAATATGATGTGCTGACCTATGGGATGGTAACACCAGACGCAGAGTCTGTGCCTGTCAGTGTATTAGTGGATAAAAAAGTGGAAGCTGACTGGCTGGAGAGGTTCAATGAAGTTTCGAAGCAAATTCCGGAACAAGAATGGGGATTTGCCGATTATTATCCACTTTCGAGTTCTTTGGCTCTAGTGAACAACGAGTTAAGCTATACTGTATCACAACAAGATCTAACAAGGATGAGCAGTGCTGAAGAACAGCTCTTTACGGAATCACTTCTCACTGCGTTAGAGGCTACAGATTACACAATGGTTCATCTAAGGAACGAAGACGGAGGGATCCCAATGTTCCCTCACATGGGAGAAATTGCTGAGCTCAGCCAAGCGGAAAACAGAAATAGAGGATACTTTACTTATCCTTTAGAAAATGGTGCTACTTACCTTGTTCCTGGGGAAAATGAGTACGATTCAATCAGGGAAGCTGTTTCTGCAATGAAACAATCCCCAAACGGAATAATGCAGTCTGTAATTCCAGAGAGTATTCAGCCCATGGTGACAGTAGAAAATAACCAGCTAACGATTTCTTTTGAAGAGATTCTTAAGCTGGGGGATTCAGCAGGCGATGAAAACCTATTGTTAATTGAAGGTCTTTTGTTAACAGCCAAAGACTTTGGGTTTGAACAAGTGATGTTCGAAAATATCGACACCCCAGCTTGGAAAGAGTTTGATTTTTCAAAGCCTGTCTCAGTGCCGGTCAGTCCAAATAAGAAAATATTGAAATAAAAGCCGGGTGAATTTCACCCGGTTTTTTGTTGCAAAAAAGTTGAAAGAAAAGTATTAAGTGGCAAGGGTGCTAGTGATAAATTTGGCCCATTTGCGGGTACCCTTCATATGTCTTGCTTTTCAGCAGAAGGTAGATGAGAAAATTTTCTTCCTTCTTTTTCAACATACCTAAAGAAATATTTTATACATATTATTCAAACTTTGGCAGATGCTATTCAGGAGTTTTGGAAGACAAAAATTGCTAATTTCTCCCTTTTGCTAGAGATTTGCTGGGGGATATATGACTTTTTTGTTCTATTATGGTACAAGCCTACATAGTTTAAAAGCGTACCAATTATTAAGGAGGATTTTAATGGTTGATTATATAAGAAGGGTTCTCATTGTGAGTTTGCTGGCTCTATGTGTAAGTCTGCTTTTTTTAAGCGGCAGAACTGCCCAGGCAGAGGGTAATGGAACATCTTCCTGGATATTTCCAGCAGAAGGATATATCACCGACCATTACGGCACCAGGGGAGGGAAACATAAAGGAATGGATATCGGTGGAGAAAATGGAACTCCGATCTATTCAGTAGAAGAAGGAGTTGTCACGAAATCTTACTATTCCTCCAGTTATGGTCATGTTGTATTCATCAAGCACCCAAACGGGTTTGAAACCGTGTATGCTCATTTGCAGAAACGATTGGCAGAGGAAGGACAAGCCGTTCAGAAAGGTGAAGAGATTGGTACGATGGGGAATACCGGAAGATCAAGCGGAACTCACTTGCATTTCGAAGTGCACAATAGCGACTGGAATATTGATAAGGACCATGCGATAGATCCTTATGTTGTTTTTGGAAAGGGTGAAACAGGACAAACTGTCTTTGCTAAAGAACATGATCCGTATCAGGTTCGTGAAGTGGCCGTGAAAATGGCTCAATTGGAAAGCCTTGAACCTGCCTCAAAGACACACACTGAAAATAAGCAGTTAATACATACAGTGAAAGCAGGGGAAACCCTTTGGAGTATATCGCAAATATATGAAATCAGCATTGCTGAGGTCATTAAATTCAATGAATTGAAAGATTCAACTATTTATCCGAAGCAGCAAATAATGATTCCTGAGAAAAACAAATCAGTCCATCTCGTTAAGCAAGGTGAGACATTGTTTGCTATTGCCGACCAATACAACGTAACGGTTGATAAATTGCTGGTTTGGAATGGCATTCAAAAGGAGGACCCCCTTGTTCCTGCCCAGCAGCTAATAGTTCAGAGGGAATAAATAACCGTTAAGGGAAGGTGCAACCAGTCCTTTTGAAAAATACTTCTTAAAGAAATTTGTTTGGATGTTGTTAATAAAGTTTGACCGTAGGAGATAGCCTGCAGACTCAGCGGGAGGCTCAATGTTGCATTGAGACCCGCTGAGTCGGACGCTCGGAGCGGAAATAAGATAGCAGTAATATCCTTAGAGAATATTAAATCAGGAAAAAACATGTCTTTCCCATATTGCGAAAAATCAGCTGGATAATTCTTCGCTGCAAACAGCCTCTTTCTTTCCAAGCATTTTCTACAATAGAGAAAGAATATCTCGGATTCGAGTTAAAACCTTCACACACTGCCTGTTATTCTGTATAATAAAGATGTATAAAAAAATAGATTCGTCTTCGGGGCAGGGTGCAATTCCCGACCGGCGGTAATGAATGTAAGTCGTTCTGAGCCCGCGAGCCTGTTTTTTGGGCAGGATTTGGTGTGATTCCAAAGCCGACAGTACAGTCTGGATGGGAGAAGATGAAGGTGGAGCCGCGTTCAAAAAAGAAAGAAATGAACGTTTATTCGGGTATGCCTTTATTCTCTCAAGAGATTCTCTTGAGGTTTTTTAGGTTGCTCAGGCAAAACTTTTCTTCTTACGTGAGATGAGTCACAAGAGGGAGAGAGAAGAATGAAAAAGTTTACAACAAGAAGTTTTATCCTTATTGGAATGTTGAGTGCTGTGTCATATGTGCTCATGCTGCTGAACTTTCCGATTCCGCCATTCCCGAGTTTTTTGATGGTCGATTTCAGTGATGTGCCTGCATTGATTGCAGCCATTACATTAGGGCCGGTTGCCGGGATTCTGGTGGAGTTGATGAAGAATGTTCTTGATTATGTCATGACAGGAAGTGACACAGGAATTCCGATTGGCCACTTTGCCAATTTCATGGCAGGCATTTCATTCATTTTACCAGTCTACTTCGTTTACAACCGTATTCAATCGAAGAAAGGTATGTTGACAGGTCTAATTGCTGGTACATTATTTATGGCAGTGCTTATGAGTGTACTGAATTATGTTTTAATTCTTCCAGCTTATAAATACTTCATGAATTTTGAATTGCCTTCTACAATAATTGTTACAGGAATTCTTCCGTTCAATATTTTGAAGGGCATCCTGATTGCAGTCGTGTTTACGCTGTTGTTCACAAGGATGCATGTATGGCTGAATAAACAATTTGCATTTAAACGTGCTTAATAGATAAGCGGCTGACTCATGTCAGCCGCTTTTTAATATGCTCAATGGATGAAAGAGTATTGCATCTGGGGAATGTCACCATTCATACAGAGCAAATAATAAAAGCGGCAGGAGATCCAGCCGCTCAATAATCATTCTATTCAAATTTTAAGGCGTCCCCATCGAATGGTTCATCAGCAACCTTGATGGAATCTGTTGGACAGCCTTCAAATGCATCTATCATATCATCTTCTAGAACATCCGGCACTTCAACTGTACCTGCATTATCATCTAGAGTAACGAATGCAATACCTTCATCATCATAATCGTAAATATCTGGAGCAGCAGCACCGCAAGCTCCACATGCAATGCATGTATCTTTATCAACAATCGTATACTTTGGCAATGAAAAAACCTCCTGAGAAATGGTCAATATTGTTAAGTATTACACATACTACATCCGTTAAGTGTAATAAATATTCATATTATTATTCTAATGGTGAATTGAAAAAGTTTCAATAGTTAAGGTTCCCTTGATTGATAAATTCTATCTATTCCCCTGTAAAGATAAGCAGGAAAAAGTCGCAAATTGTCGGTTTCATGGTACAATTATTTAAATAAGTTCAGATGAAAAAGGAGTCCATGTATGACCTATATAGAGGCGATTTTTCTCCATTGCCTTGCAAAAATCAATGGGGAAAGAACGATTTTTTCCGTTTATCATCTATTAAAAGGGAAACGGTCGTCACAAACTATTCAGGATGCTCACTTATACTCCCTGACATCCATGTTCTATTCATATCCTGCAATCGACAGAAACCGATTTGAAAAAATGGCTGCTGAGCTTGCTGGAAAACAATTGATTTACATGATTGAACCTGAAAAATATATACTGACACAAGAGGGGAAGCGATATTTGAATTCTTTCTTTGAAGTAAAGCCATTCCCATCTGCTTTAAATGGCTGGTTATATGGGAGCACCGTGGAAGTATTCTGGAAAAGGCTCTCTCTGTTGATTCAGGTTCTATCCCATTTTATTAGTGGAGAACAGAGATACTACCCCGTGCAGCGGGATAGTGATATCCAAAATTGGATTAAATCTTTCTTATATAATCCGCCTGTCCCCCTTGGACAGCTGAATAAGGATTTGTACTCTGAACTGATTTTATTAGGAAATCAAAACCGTTTTCCCGATGATCCTTCTATACTTGTCAGCCGCTTTACCGGAAGAGAACAAGTGGGGTTGACAAGGGTTCAGGCAGCAGAAGCATTCAACCTCCCAGAAGATGAGTACTGGTACAGGTTTTTAAATGTTTTGACCTATGTGGTTGCTGATGTGAATACCAGGGAGTCTGAATTTCCTGTGCTTTATTCCATCATGGATGATCTTGTTCCTGAAATCTCCTTGACCCAGTCAAGTGAAGAAACCTACAGGCTTTTAAGAAGAGGCTTTGGAATCAAGCGGATCGCACAATTCAGAAAGTTGAAAGAAAGTACGATTGAAGACCATGTGGTGGAAATTGCGCTTAATGATAATACATTTTCCATCGAAGCATTTATATCACAAGAAGAAATTCAACGGGTACTGCAAAAAGCGAGGGAAGTGAAGAAGCGGAAGCTGAAGCCAATTAAAGATGCATTACCTCAGTTATCCTATTTCCAAATAAGGCTTACACTTGCAAAGCATGGTGATACATTATGAATTTACAGAAAGAACTACAAAAATGGTTTGGCTATGAAAGCTTCCGGGAAGGGCAAGAAGAGGTCATTTCTTCTGTTCTGCAGCAAAAAGATACCATTGCCATGCTGCCTACAGGAACAGGGAAATCTTTATGTTATCAATTGCCTGCCTACATAACAGGAGGGACTGTACTAATCGTCTCACCATTACTATCTTTGATGCAAGATCAGGTGGAACATATGAAAGTAATGGGAGAAAAGAACGCAGTTGCCCTTAATTCTTTCCTGGATTTCAAGGAGAAAAGTTATATTTTGAAGACAATCACAAATTACAGATTCATCTTTATCTCACCAGAAATGCTGATGACTCCTAAGGTGTTGGAGAGTTTAAAAGATTTATCGATATCGCTGTTTGTTGTAGATGAAGCGCATTGTATTTCGCAATGGGGGCATGACTTCCGCCCGGATTATCAGAGGCTTGGAAAAGTTAGGACCGCTTTCGGCTCTCCCGTCACACTTGCTTTGACAGCCACAGCAAACTTTGAGGTCAGAGAAGATATCAAAAGGATCTTGTTAATGACTGACTGCAATGAGATTGTCTGCTCAGCTGACAGGCCAAATATCAGTCTGGCCATCAACAAATTCACTTCCTTTCAGGAAAAAATGGACCGTTTGCTTGAAGTGGTCTCATCTTATCAAAAGCCGGGAATCATTTATTTTTCAAGCAAGAAAATGGCTGAGGAAACAGCAGGGTGGCTTAAGCAGAAAGGCATTTTGAAAACAGCCTACTACCACGGAGGGATGGAGCAGGAACAAAGAATACTGATTCAGCAGCAGTTTCTTCACGGACAGCTTGATATTATCTGTGCAACAAGTGCATTTGGCATGGGGATCAATAAGCCGGATATTCGTTTCGTGATCCATTTTCATCTGCCATCAAGCGCTGAGGCATACCTTCAGGAAATTGGCCGTGCAGGAAGGGATGGGAAGCTTAGTATTGCTATGCTGCTATATACACAGGGTGATGAAGGGCTTTTATATCAAATCATTGAAAATGAATTGCCCTCGGATTATCAAATTGAAGAGTTTTTCAGTCAGCAAAGTAGTAAGACAGAAAGCGAATTAATGGACCAACTCGAATTAAATGAAGTGCATATCAGGTTTTTAACCTTTTATAAGCAGGTATATATAAATAGGAGCAAGGATTCAATACCCAGTGACACCGGGATCGTTCCATTCATAAAGAGAACAAGGGATGTGCGTTTAGAAAGCAAACGCAGCAAAATCGGGATGATGGCACATTGGGCAGCTGGAACAACCTGCCGGAGAAGCGGGATCCTGCAAATGTTCGGGGAAATTTATGATAAACAGGAAGATAGGTGCTGTGATATTTGTGGTTTGGATTACAGCCAGTTTGAAGGAACTGGCGATGAAAGCGGTAAATTTGAATTACTGACATGGAAAGAGCAGTTGAGCAGGCTGCTGTTGAATAAGTGATGAATGATGAAAAATAAACAAAAAGATTTAGTCATGCAAATATCAGACAAAGAATTAACCTTTCATCTCTATGCTACTCAATTGGTCCTATTAACTGTTTCTGTAATTTTAGGTATATTTTTATATGACGATATTTCCCTGTTTTTGAAACAGTTTGCCTGGGATCGTCAAATTTTGTTGTATGGAGTATCCAGCGGGATTGCCATTGTAGTCATTGACCTGGCTTTAATGAATATCCTCCCTGAAAAATATTATGACGACGGAGGTATAAATAAGAGGATATTTCAAAACAGAAGCATCATCCACATCGCCTTTTTGGCAGCTGTGATAGCTGTTTGTGAAGAAATTTTATTTCGGAGTGTGATTCAATACCATTTTGGCTTTATTGCAGGAACGATTATCTTTGCCATTGTCCATATCAGATATTGGGGAAATTGGTTCCTGATCGTCAATATAGTTCTTCTCAGTACCTGGATTGGATTAATTTATGAATGGACTGCAAATCTGGCTGTCACTATTATGATGCATTTCATCATCGACTTTCTATTAGGACTGGCCATTAAGTATCAAGCCGAAAATCAAGAAAAGAGAAGGGATGTTTTATGAGAAGAGATCCTTATCGCGCACAAGCTGAAAAGCTTCGCCAAAAGATTGAAAGAGTGGAATACAAACCAGAACCAGAAGCTGAACAAGCCAAGTCGCTTCCTAAACGAAGTGACATTCATCAGGAAAAAAGAAAGAAAATCAAGTACCCTTTAATAAAAGGCATGCTGGCTGTTTTCGTTATTCTGCCTGTTTTACTGTATGGTCTTTATTCATTCTTAGATATCAACCAAGCGGGGGGAAGTGCGGCTGCCGAAAATGGCAAGCTTGAAGAAGTAACCTATGAAACAAGGCAAACAGAAGAAAAAGTAAAGAGTGGAACTAACCTCGATAATGAGGGAAGAGACCTTAAAGCTGCCGAAAGCAATGAAAAGGATTCGGTTCCTGAATCGGAAGCAGAACAACCACAAACTGCATCTTCCAAAGAAGAGGAATCTGGAGAAGAGGTTAACGAGCAGGACATTGTTCAACTTACTGACCAGAACGAAGCTGTTTCTGCTGCAGAGTATGATGAAAAGGTTCAAGTGATAGAACATATCGTCAAACCGCAGGAAACCCTTTTTCGAATTGCAATGAATTATTATAATTCACAATCTGGAATAGAAAAAATCAAAGAATGGAACAACCTTGCAAATCATGACCTCGAAGCTGGACAAGTAATTAAAATTCCATTGCCTGTCGATTGATTTATTATACTGGCTGTTCTCTAAACAGCTTAATTTTAAGCAAGGCCTAATAAAGGAGAAATCCATTATTAGGCCTTTATTTATTTCTTTACAAACTTATAACGTTTATTAATGAAACTTTTACACTCTCTTACAAATAAGCCAACAAAAGTGAAATACAATTATATTGAAAATACATTTAAGAGGGGTTGGGCAACAATGGAGAGGGTTAGAGCTCGAATTTATCATTGTGATCAGAACTTATACTACAGGTTCAATTGTCATCAGGGGTTCATTTTATCATTATTCCACCTTATCACCCATCTTGGAGGGGCAAGGTTTACAATCGGATCTTTATTAGTCATTTTCTTCTTGGCAGAACAGGGTTCCACCTTGAAGCAAGCAGCTGTAATCGGTATCTCGTCTCTTACTGTCAGCCATGTGATCGTCACAGGAGCCAAAAGGATTGTAAAGAGAATACGTCCATATATTGCCCTTGATGATGCCAAGGTGTATGGACATCCATTTAACGACCATTCCTTCCCATCTGGACATTCAACAGCCATATTTTCAATCACGGTTCCGTTTATGATTTTGTACAGTCCATTAGTGTTCATCCTATTGCCTGTTTCACTCCTTGTCGCTCTTTCGCGTGTGGTCCTTGGTGTTCACTATCCGACTGATGTTTTTGCAGGAGCATTTTTAGGTATGGGAACAGGTATAGTGATGACGATTTTGTTTTAACTATCATGACAGGCAGCGTGGTTATCAGCGTTCATCTGAAGAGGAGAAGCAATGAAAATCAGGAGGGGATTTTTATATGCGGATTGCCATTTTTACAGATACTTATGATCCACAAGTAAATGGTGTAGCCCGAACATTGAAGAGGTTGACCAGCCACATGGCGAAACGGAGAGTGGAGTATGAGCTTTTTGTTCCTGAAATGAAGAGCAGTTTACGAGCCTATCCCAATATCCATGAGTTTACGAGCTTTCCATTCTTTTTTTATCCTGAATGCCGGACCGCGATTGCGAACCCGAAAACAATTGAAAGACGGCTGCGGGATTTCAACCCCGATCTAATCCATATCGCGACGCCCTTAACCATGGGACTGTATGGCCAGCATGCATCCAAAAGACTCGGTATTCCAGTGGTCGCTTCCTATCATACCCATTTTGACAGGTACCTTGATTACTATAAAATGTCCTGGATTTCCCCGGTACTTTGGAAGTATATGAAATGGTTTCACTCCAATTGTGAAAAAATTTTCGTACCCTCAATGGAAACAAAGAATCACTTGATCCAACAGGGATTTGAGAATCTTTCAATCTGGTCCCGAGGAGTAGATTGCACATTATACGATCCTTCTAAGACAAACAACTCAATAAGGAACAAGTATGGTATCAAGGAAAAGTTCATTATTTTATTTGCGGGAAGGCTTGCTCCTGAAAAAGATCTTGAAACATTGGTGAATACGATAAAGGGTCTCTCTGATGATGTCAAGAAACAGGTTCATTGGCTTATTGCTGGAGATGGTCCATGCCGTCGTGAAATTAGTATGGAGCTGCAAAATAAAAATGTAACAATGGCAGGATACTTAGAAGGAGAAGAGCTCGCTGAAGTGTATGCTTCTTCTGATTTATTTTTCTTTCCTTCCCCGACTGAAACATTTGGAAATGTGGTTCTGGAAGCAGGGGCTTCCGGGCTGCCTTCCATCGTTGCAGATGAGGGTGGTGTGACAAGTATTATTGAGAATCAGATGAACGGAGTCATCTGTCCAGCCCATTCAACAGAGGACTTTATAAAAAGTACAGAAAGATTGATAGAGAATGGTGACTTCCGATATACGCTAGGCGAAAATGCCAGGCAGTATGCCAAAAAGCAATCTTGGGACAGTATTTTTGACCAGCTGTTGAATGAATACCTGGAGGTTATCGACATAAACCAGAATCTAAGGCGCCATGCATAAATGAAATAAGACCAAAAGGACTGGGAGTAAAAGAAGTTTGTTTTTACTCCCAGTTTTTTTAAAATGCGATTTTTATCAGGGTGATCATTTACATTCTAATTCAGAGGACAAGCACATATAAATAATAGAAACAATCCATGGGAACATGGGAGGACATAATGAGGTGATGGATGTGAATCCCCATATTGCGAAACTGAATGAATGGACAGACCTTGCAACAAAACAGATGCTGCAAAATGTGATTGACAGAAAGCAGAAATGGGACAAGTTAAAGCAGACTCATTTGCTGTTGCTTTGGAGCAGTGTATTTATAACCTTCTGTTTCTTTTACTATTCTTACAACGCTATTATCGATCCATATTCGTATTCTTTTGAGGCGATATTTTCTGCTTTTTTCTCCAAGGAAGCCCATTTGTATGTATTTCTTTTTATCTTCGGATTGTTTGGAGCCGTCAAAGTTATTTATGATAAAAAAGAGAAGGCGGAAAAAGAGTACCATGCCCTAAGAAGTGAAATTATTGACAGAAGCAAGGACCTTTGGAAAGAGGATGCGTGGAAGAGAAGAAACCAGGTGTATGAATTGATGAAAAAAGAGTGGGATATCAATCTGTATCATGTCAGTAAATAATTCGTTCTGAACATTGAAAATGATGGACAGATAATATCGCTGCACAAAATTATCTGTCCATTTTATTAGAAATCTATATAAAAAAAGAAAAAACCTGCAATACACAGGTTTCTTCTTTAAAAGATTTTCTTTCTGTCCCGTTCGTCTTTAAGAATCTCAACCGCTTCCCGGAAACGCTGGGAATGAACGATTTCCCGTTCTCTCAAGAATCTCAATCCGTCATTAAGGTCAGGGTCATCACTCATGTTGATTATCCACTGGTAAGTAGCCCGGGCTTTTTCTTCTGCTGCAATATCCTCATATAAATCGGCAATCGGATCGCCTTTTGCCTGGATATAAGTTGCTGTCCATGGAGCACCTGCGGCATTGTGATAAAACAGGGCGCTGTCATGGTTTACATAATGGGGGTCAAGGCCAGCCGCTTTTAGCATTTCAGGTGTGGCATCTTTTGTGAGCTTATAAATCATTGTCGCTATCATTTCAAGATGGGCAAATTCTTCAGTCCCAATATCTGTTAAAAGACCGATCACTTTATCTGGAATGGTATACCGCTGGTTTAAGTAGCGCAGGGCAGCAGCAAGTTCTCCGTCTGCTCCGCCATATTGTTCTATGAGATACTTTGCAAGTTTTGGATTACAAGTGCTTACTTTTACTGGATACTGCAATTTTTTTTCATATACCCACATGGTAAATCAATCCCTCCTTTGGATATTCCGTTACACTTGCCAAGGCCAAGGAGCTTCAGGCCATTCGTAAGGATAGTGAGAATAGCTGTAACCGAAATTAGTCAGCATTCCAAATTTCTCCTCGAACGCCTTTTTGATTTGTTTTCGGCGCTGAACAAACTGGTTGAATTGCTGTATGGCATTCTGGTCGCCCGGGTGTGTATCCAGGAATAGTGTCAGTTCGACGATGACGAAGTCTGCAGTTTGGAGCTCTTCAAGCAGCTGATAGTATTCAGGAGGCATTTGTTTCATTATTGATCACTCCTTATGTTTTTCATATGGACTGTAATAAGGATCATAAAATACCTTCCATAAGGTACCTGCCTTTAAGGCTTCTGCTGGGGAGAACTGGGGCAGGTCAGGCGGCTGAAAGCCTAAATAGAGATTTGGCGGTGTCGAATAGGATTTTACTTTGATGGGCGGACACGGATCGAAAGGTGAAATATAGGGTTTATAGCTCTTATACAAACTATGCATTTCAATCCCTCCAGATTTTTACGTATTCATTCAATTGTATGAAGGCCCAAATAATACATTCCAAAAGTTTTGGTTTTACCAGCGGAAAAAGCAGGTATTTAAATAATAAATGTGGAATTATAATAAGATAGTAAAAATTTATGGGGTGATATGGATGTTTGTGAAAAGTGCGATGATACCTAAACACAAATGCTATGTTGTACAGGAAAATGACTCAGTCGAAAAAGCGCTTGAAGTGCTGGAACATCATCAAATAGATGGGGTTCCTGTCTTATCTGGTGACCAGTACGTTGGAGTTGTAACCAGATATAATATTTATCAAAACTTCTTTAATTCAGAAAAGCTTAAAGCTGATTTTGTCAGTCAAACTGAAGTAAAGGAGATTGTGACTCACCAGGAGAAATATCTGGTCGGGGATGAAATTTTTGAGAAAACGCTTGTGGAACTAAGGGATTTTCCATTATTATCGGTTGTTGATGAGAATAGCAACTTCCTTGGTCTTGTCACAAGGTATGATGTGCTTGAACAGTTCCAAAGCGCATTTGGAATGCACCGACGGGGAATTCGTATCGCATTTACTTCAGTCGAAACGGAAGGGCGCATTGCCCGTTTGGGAGATATCATCCAGCAGTATCATGAATCTGTTATTTCACTAGTAACATTTGATGCAACGGATAAGCTTCTTCGCAGGATTGTGCTGAAAATTGAGAAGAAAGATAATATAGACAAATTCCTGAAGAAGCTTGAAAAATCAGGGTTCCGTATATTGGATATTAACGAAGACTGAAATCATTAAAAAGAATCTCTCTCATATGATTTATGGGAGGGATTTTTTTGTTTGTGCATATTCTCAAAATGGTTATGTCTCTTATTTCAGGGTATCTGTTTATAAAGTGGTGTCCTGTGATTGAACTTTTAAGTGTATCAGACATCATAGTCAAATTGGTTTTGAATCCTGTGAAGTTTTTTGCATCTTCGGTCGCATTCATGACAGGTTTTTTAATCAATGCAGATCTAATAAAAAAAGAAATTGGCTTGTTGATCGACCTTTTCCAAGGAAGATTGTCGGTGGAATTATTAGTGATTCCACTTCATTTAATGTGTTTTTATTTACTAAGTACGATTGGAATTTGGCAAACGTTGATATTTTTATGTTTAGCTTTGATTTATGGTATGATTTCTGTAGATTTTTCTGGTGGAAATAGGAGGACAACATGGTAGAAGTGTTAGGGATCATTTTTGTTACAGGACTATTCTTGCTTTTTTTTATGCTGAAATCGGCATTTTCCAATACAGTGAAATACGAACAGCTTTCATTTGAAGATTTCCCTGAGTCTGCAAAAGCACTGGAAATCTTTTTTATTTCTGATATTCATAGGAGAACCATCAACGACAAGGTGATCAGTGAGGCAGCCGGAAAGGTGGATATCGTCATCATTGGGGGAGATTTAACGGAAAAAGGGGTTTCTTTTGAGCGGATTAGGAAAAATATTAGTAAGTTAAAATCGTTGGGGACGGTATACTTCATATGGGGAAATAATGATTATGAGGTTGACTGCGATCAATTTCGCAAGCTGCTGATATCGGAGGGGACCGTATTGCTTGAAAATTCATCAGTACTGATGGATCCAGATTCACCTCGCCCAATTGCATTGATAGGAGTCGAAGATCTAAGCCTGCATCGTGATGATTTTGATGCAGCTTTCGCTCAGGTACCTGAGAATGCCTTCAAAATACTTTTAGCCCATAATCCTGCTGCAATCAAGAAATTGGGGACAGATCAAAAAGTAAGCCTGATGTTAAGCGGCCATACACATGGGGGACAGATCCGCCTTTTTGGCTTTGGGCTGTACCAGCTAGGAGGCACCGGAATAATAAAGGATACGACCGTTCTTGTCAGCAATGGTTACGGTACAACAGCATTGCCGTTAAGGCTTGGAGCTCCTTCTGAAACCCATCTTATTACCATTAAGAGGAAATGAAAATGGGTTTGGAGAACACACATATTTTACAGGTGTAAATCTCTCCATTATAATTTTATATTACATGGGACATTTGGAGGATTTAATTATGACGAACCAATCCGAAGGAAAATATAATATCAAAGCGATATCCAATATGCTCGGAATTCAACCCGGCACCTTGCGTGCTTGGGAAAGACGCTATAAAATGATTGCTCCTATCCGCAATGAATCGGGGCACCGCCTCTATTCGGATGAGCATTTGAAAATCTTGAAATGGCTGGTTTCAAAAGTCGAACAAGGATTTACCATCAGCCAGGCAGTCTCTTTATTGGACAAGCAGCAAATAGAAGAGGATATGACCTATTCAAGTTCTACAGGGAACAGAGTCCAGGATTTGTCGGATGAGCTGTTGAATGCACTTCTCAATTTTGATGAAACGAAAGCACATCATTTAATGAATAATGCATTTTCACTTTATACAATCGATAAAGTAGTCATTGATGTATTGGGAACATTGCTTGTGAAAATTGGTGACCTTTGGGAAAACAACCAAATCACCACTGCCCATGAACATTTTGCCACTTCTGTGTTGAGGGCGCGGATTACTACTCTTATGCAAACCTTTCCGCATAACGGACTTCTGCCAAAAGTCGTCGCTGTCTGCGGTCCAGGTGAATTGCATGAACTTGGTTTGCTTGTGTTCACCTTGTATGTAAGGCGCAAAGGGTTTGAAGTGATTTACCTTGGATCAAGTATCAGGGAAGAGGACATTGAGGTCGTACTTGAGACAGTCAAGCCACGCTTCTTATTTCTCTCCTGTACAATGAGGGAGAACGTTGACCAAACGTTGGAGCTTGTTACGAAATTCCAGGCTGAAAAGGACTACCTTCATGTAGGTGTCGGAGGTTTGGCTGTAAACACTCTTCCACAGCGGATCAAGGAT
This sequence comes from Bacillus sp. AK031, assembly GCF_053903065.1. NCBI lineage: Bacteria > Bacillati > Bacillota > Bacilli > Caryophanales > Bacillaceae > Bacillus > Bacillus sp. AK031. The sequence goes on from NZ_CP096424.1 coordinate 1,492,678, forward strand.
CAGTATAAAGAGAACATGGTAGGATCTCAAAAGGAAGACTGGGATGACTGGTTGAAGACAAATTTATAGCTCATTTCAAAAGCTCAATCGTTACCAGGTTGAGCTTTTATAGTTTAATAATATTCCGGCCAATTAAGACAATTACATGTGGCTTTAGAGGTTAGTATAAATGCGGCAGGCAAAGAACCTTATTTCCCTCTTTACATAGTATGGTGGTAACCAGTCATACTCAGGGGGCGGGAAAATGAAGCTTGAGCGGCTATCAAGTAACACGGTCAAATTTTCAATAAGCATGGCTGAATTGGAAACCAAGGGCATACTTGAAGATGAGCAATGGAAAGATTCTTTAGTATGGCATGAGTTCTTTGAGGAATTGATGGATGAAATGTACAACGAATATGGAATTGATTTGGAAAGTACAGTAACGGTGGAAATCAACTCATTTAATTCAAAAGAAATGGTATTAATTTTGACTTTGAACGAAGAAGACATATTTACAGACGATCCATTCGCTGCAGAAGAGGATAATGAAACTTTTTTGTATGAGTTTAAGCTGTTTGAAGATATTCTTTCGTTCTTTCACAGGCTGCCGAAAGAATGTGAAGGGATTTCCCTTTACTCTAAAGGTGGCCTGTACTTCCTGCAATTCAATAAATGGGATCCTTTACTCACTGCACTTGTATATGAGTATGGAGAGAAGACAAATGAAACCATCCATACATTGAATGAATACGGAAAGAAGATTATCGAGGATAATAGCTGTGAGGTTTTATCAGAACATTTCGATATCTGAAAGTGAGAGGGCAGGGCGACTGTTCTCTCTTTTTATTGGAATATCAAGCTTTGAAGGCTTTTTTTAGGCTCTTTTCTAAAGTATTGATGCTTTTAATACTATTTTACCCTTTCCCCTATAACGTAGGAGGATTGGAGTAGTGCGCCTGGAGCGGAAATCCATCACTTTAAAACCGCCACAATCTTTGCGAATAGAGCCTTTTTTTATAATGTATTTGTGAATATGAACAAACTTTTCGGGTAAAAAAATAAGGAGTGATAATACATTAAGCAACTAAAATGACAGCGTTTTCAAAAAAACGAAGATTTTTTATTTTAGTATCTTTGCAACAACATATCAAACGTGTATACTATTGCTTGTAAAGGCGGACATGTTTCCGTAATACAGTGAATCAAACTGGGAGGTTTACATTAAATGGTAGCCGAGAAAGATGCAGCAAGCAACAATCCTGAACATAAAAATGATGTACTGAAATCGACTCAAACCGTAATTCAGCATGCTCTTGAAAAGCTGGGATATTCTGATGAAGTTTATGAACTGCTTAAAGAGCCTGTTAGAATGCTTACAGTTAAAATACCTGTCCGAATGGACGATGGAAAGATAAAAGTATTTACTGGTTACCGCGCACAGCACAATGATGCGGTTGGCCCTACAAAAGGCGGAATTCGCTTCCATCCTAATGTTACGGAAAAGGAAGTAAAAGCATTATCAATTTGGATGAGTTTAAAATGCGGTATCGTCGATCTGCCATACGGAGGGGGTAAAGGCGGTATCATTTGCGACCCTCGTGATATGTCATTCAGGGAATTAGAACGCTTAAGCCGAGGCTATGTCCGTGCGATCAGCCAAATCGTTGGTCCAACGAAAGATATTCCTGCGCCTGATGTGTTCACCAATTCGCAAATCATGGCTTGGATGATGGATGAATACAGCCGGATCGATGAATTTAACTCTCCCGGCTTCATTACTGGAAAACCTCTTGTTCTTGGTGGTTCACATGGACGTGAAACGGCGACTGCCAAGGGGGTAACTATCTGCATCAGAGAAGCGGCGAAGAAAAAGGGCATCAACATTGAGGGTGCGAGAGTAGTCGTTCAAGGATTCGGTAATGCAGGAAGCTTCCTGGCGAAGTTTATGCATGATGCAGGAGCAAAAGTAATTGGTATTTCTGATGCATACGGCGGTCTGCATGATCCAAACGGATTGGATATCGATTATCTGCTGGACAGAAGAGACAGCTTTGGAACGGTTACAAAGCTGTTCAACAATACAATTTCTAACAAAGAATTATTAGAGCTTGATTGTGATATCCTTGTCCCTGCTGCGATTGAAAATCAGATTACAGAAGAAAACGCAGGAAACATCCGTGCGAGCATCGTTGTTGAAGCGGCAAATGGCCCAACAACTTTAGAAGCAACTAAGATTCTTACAGAGCGCGATATCCTTCTTGTACCTGACGTCCTTGCCTCTTCCGGAGGAGTAACAGTCTCTTACTTTGAATGGGTGCAAAACAATCAAGGTTATTACTGGACCGAAGAAGAAGTTGAAGAAAAGCTTGAAAAGATCCTTGTTAACTCTTTTAACAATGTTTATGAAGCGGCACAAACACGCAGAGTGGACATGAGACTGGCAGCCTACATGGTCGGAGTAAGAAAAATGGCCGAAGCCAGCAGATTCAGAGGATGGATCTAATAGAAAAGAAGCCCCATTGTGGAGGCTTCTTTTTTGTATAATTAAAGCAGAGAAACCAAATCATGAAAATTGGAACACAGACAAGACAAAAAATGTTTCTCCTAACAGCTAATGTTTTGCATCCTCCATTAAATTCTCCTATCATATTGTGGTAGGAGAATTTTTATAAATGACTAAATAAGGCATCATAAAGATATATCTAAAAGTGAAGTCCCCAGAGGAGTGAAGGCAATGAGACAGGAAGAGTGTATTATAGTCGGCGGAGGTCCTTGCGGTTTATCTGCGGCTATTGAATTAAAAAAAATCGGGATCAACCCTTTAATTATTGAAAAAGGCAATGTTGTTAATGCGATATACAACTATCCGACCCACCAGACATTTTTCAGTTCAAGCGAAAAACTGTCAATCGGGAACGTACCTTTTATAATAGAACAACATAAACCGAAACGAAACCAGGCTTTGGTCTATTACCGGGAAGTGGCTAGGATGCATGATTTAAGGATCAACAGGTTTGAAGAGGTAATGAATGTAACTAAATTAGGTGATAACGGCTTTACTTTAAAGACCTCCAAAGGTGTTTATGAGTCCAAGAGAGTCATCATTGCCACCGGATACTATGACCATCCCAATGCTTTAGATGTAAAAGGGGGGCACCTGGCTAAGGTTCAGCATTACTTCAAAGAGGCTCACCCTTATTTTGATACCGATGTTGTCGTTATCGGAGGGAAAAATTCAGCAGTTGATGCAGCGATTGAATTGGAAAAAGCAGGTGCACGGGTGACGGTCCTCTATAGGGGAAGCGATTATTCAAGCAGCATCAAACCTTGGATCCTTCCTGAGTTTGAGGCGCTTGTGAAAAATGGCAAGGTGGTAATGGAGTTTGACGCAGAAGTGAAGGAAATCACCGAAGATAAACTCAGATATGCTGTGAATGGGCAATCCAAAGAAATAATTAATGATTTTGTTTTTGCCATGATTGGCTATCACCCCGACCATTCTTTCCTGACTAAAATGGGAGTTGACATCGAAAAAGAATCAGGACGTCCGCTATTTAATCCTGATACAATGGAAACAAATGTTAAGGGTATATTCATAGCCGGTGTCATTGCTGCAGGAAATAATGCGAATGAAATTTTTATCGAAAATGGCCGCTTTCATGGCGGCATGATTGCAAATGCCATTAAAACTCAGTAATTTAAGGTTGAAATAGATGCTCTCCGCCCTTCCCGCGGAGTTGCCCTTATAGTGTAAATCAACATAGATTAGCCTAACAGCAAGAAGGAATTAAGTATAAAGAAGACCGGGAATCCCGCAGCGGGTTTCCCGGTCTTCTTTATATACTCAGTTTTTAAAAATCTCTTCAAGTTCTTTCAGGCCAGGTTCGTGTGAAGTTGATAGGGCTACAAGGAGTTTCATTCTTGCTTTTTGTCCGTTAAGTCCGTTTGAAAAAATGACCCCCATCTCCTTCAGTTGCTTGCCTCCGCCTGCATATCCATAGATGTCCTGGGCGATTCCATTAAAACACCGCGATACAAGGACAACAGGGATTTCTTCCGAAATAAGTGCCTCTAATCCCTTTACTGCGCCAGGAGGAAGGTTTCCCTGACCCAATGCTTCAATGATCACTCCGTCAAATTTCAGCTCTTTTAATGCCGTCAGCAGGGCGGAATCCATACCGGCATGGGCTTTAATGAGCGCGATGTTCTTGGAAACGCTTGCCACTGAATACTTTTCAAGGGAGGTAGGTTTATGGTGGAAAATAACGCCTCTTTTAGTGACAATACCGATGGGCCCGTATTGAGGGCTTTGAAATGTTGAAACATTGCTCGTATGGGTCTTCGTTACATTTTTTGCCGAATGGATTTCATCATTCAGAACGACAAGCACACCTTTATCAGTTGAATTTTCATTGGATGCGACCTTGATGGAAGATAAAAGATTATACAATCCATCTGCCCCTATTTCATTGCTGGACCTCATCGCGCCTGTAACGACAATTGATATAGGCAGATCAACCGTCAAGTCAAGGAAGTAAGCGGTTTCTTCCAGGGTATCAGTACCATGGGTAATGACAACGCCTTGAAATTTTTCTTTTTCATATTCTTCTTCAATAATCTTTTTTAGTTCAAGCATGTGATCAGGCGTTATATGTGGAGAGGGAAGGTGAAATGCTTCCTTCACCGTAATATCTGCTAAAAGGCCCAGGGATGAAGAATGGGCTGAAAGTGGGTTTTCTTCACCAGGCTGCACTGAACCTGTGTGTGCATCTTCCATCATCGAGATGGTACCGCCTGTGTGTATGACTAAAATATGTTTTTTCATATATAATCTTCATCTCCTTTGAATATACTGTTGTGATTGCAATCGGTTATTTTCATTCTCCCTTCTACATGATACGATTAAGAAAACAGAAAGAAAAGAGGACAATTTGTATGCTGGTTATTTTATCAGCTGGTTTTGCACCGGGTCTTGCATTGTTAAGTTATTTTTATCTGCGTGATGAATTCGAGACAGAACCGGTTTCCTTTATTATAAAAACGTTCTTGTACGGCGCTATACTGACGTTTCCTCTCATGTTCATTCAGTATGTATTGGATGCAGAAAACATCATTCCTTCACCATGGCTTAATGCCTATTTTTCTGCGGGGCTGCTTGAAGAATTCTTTAAATGGTTTATATTGTTTTTTGCTGTATTTCAGCATGTCGAGTTTGATGACCCCTATGATGGGATCGTTTATGGGGCAAGTGTATCACTTGGGTTTGCCACTGTGGAAAACATCCTCTACCTGTTAGCCCATGGAGTGGAGTTTGCAATCGGAAGAGCATTGCTTCCGGTTTCCGCTCACGCTTTATTTGGTGTAGTAATGGGGTATTATCTGGGCAAAGCCAAATTTACAGACCCTGAACTTAAGCTCAAATGGATACTCCTGTCACTCATCATTCCAGTTGTTTTGCATGGAACATATGATTTCATCCTAAGTGCAGGAAAGAATTGGATCTACTACATGGTGCCATTCATGCTGTTTTTATGGTGGACAGGATTAAGGAAAATTAAGAGTGCACACAGATTGACCACTACACACTATGACCAGTCAGAATTGAAAAAGAATATCTCAGTTTAGATCTCTTTTCCGGGACATCATATCCTTGGAAGAGAGATCTTTTTTATTATCTGTATTCTCTGTAAAAACTTTCCTTAAAGTAAATAGGAGCCCTCTAAATGTATAAAATGGATTCTACTACAGAAACTAGGTTTAATGTTAATTCATGATTTGGAGGGTAAGCATGATGAAAAAACACATCAAGTTGTTGGCCGCATTTCTGCTCATGGTGCTTATAATATCAACATTATCGTTTACAGAAAATACGGACCATGCAGAAGCATTCTCAAACCAGATAATTCAAAAAGGTGCAACAGGGGAGGATGTCATCGAGCTTCAATCGCGGTTGCAGTACGTTGGCTATTACAATGGTGATATCGATGGAGTATTCGGCTGGGGGACATACTGGGCCGTCAGGAATTTCCAGTATGAATTCGGCCTGCCTATCGATGGTTTAGTAGGCCAGGAAACGAAAGATAAACTGATAAAAGCTTCAAAGTATAATAAAGAATTCGTTAAGAAACAGATTCAGGAAGGAAGAGATTTCTCGCATTACGGAGGTACCGACCTGGCCAAGCAAACCGAAAGTGGAGGGAAGGCAGGTGGAGGAACACCTGCAGATCAAGGTACTGCTCCACAACAAGAAGAGAAACCGAAGGAGCCTACTGCTGTAAATATTCCTAACGGATTCTCACAAAATGATATTCAATTAATGGCCAATGCTGTGTATGGAGAAGCAAGGGGTGAACCATATGAAGGACAAGTAGCTGTTGCAGCCGTTATCTTGAACAGAGTAGACAGCCCGTCTTTTCCTAATACAGTCGCAGGAGTCATATTCGAACCTGGAGCCTTTACCGCAGTGGCGGATGGCCAAATCTGGCTGACTCCAAATGAAAAAGCCAAGAAGGCTGTTATGGACGCTATCCAGGGGTGGGATCCTTCTGAAAATGCCCAATATTACTTCAATCCAGTCACAGCAACAAGCAAATGGATCTGGAGCAGGCCTCAAATTAAGAAAATCGGAAAACATATATTCTGTAACTAAGAGGTGATTAAGTTTGATACGAGGAATATTAATCGCAGTACTGACAATCGGAGTTGCGGGTACAGCCTACTGGGGCTATCAAGAACACCAGGAGAAGAATGCCATTCTAATTAATGCTGAGAATAATTACCAGCGGGCTTTCCATGAGTTGACCTATCAAATAGATCTTCTGCATGACAAAATCGGGACCACACTTGCCATGAATTCCAAGGAATCTCTTTCACCTGAATTGGCAGATGTTTGGAGACTGACTTCACAGGCACACAGTGATGTAGGCCAGCTGCCTCTTACACTTCTCCCTTTCAACAAGACAGAAGAGTTCCTTGCCAATATCGGGGACTTCAGTTACAGGGTTGCTGTCAGGGATTTGGATAAAGAGCCGCTGAATGATAAGGAGTATGGCAATCTAAAGAAACTGTACGAGCAAAGTGCGGATATTCAGAAGGAATTGAGGGAAGTCCAGCATCTTGTTTTAAAGAACAACCTGCGCTGGATGGATGTTGAAATGGCCCTTGCTACAGGAAAAGAACAAGCTGACAACACAATCATTGATGGATTCAAGACGGTGGAAAAGACAGTGGATGGTTATGATGAAGCAAATTTCGGCGGTCCTACATTCGTCAATACCCAAAAGAAAAACGATGACTACAAGAATCTTAAAGGTGAAACAATATCAAAAGAAAAAGCAGTTGACATAATGAAGGATTATACAAGAATAGATAAAGTGAAAGAAGTCAAAGTAACTGAGAATGGCGATGGCGCGAATTTTGGATTTTATAGTGTATCCCTTGCCAATACAGACAGTGAAGCCAGTATGGATGTAACCAAAAAAGGCGGGTATCCTATATACTTCATCCATAATCGTGAAGTGAAAGAGAAGAATATCGGATTAAATGAGGCTGCTAATGAAGCAGTGAAATTCCTTAAGGAAAATAAGTTCAAAAATATGGAGCTCTTTGAGAGTGCCCAATATGATAATCTTGGTGTCTTTACATTCGTCACCCTCATTGATAACGTCAGGATTTACCCGGATGCCCTTAAACTTAAAGTAGCACTGGATAATGGACAGGTCATAGGTTTCGCTGCTGAAGACTATCTGAAGAATAATACAGATAGAGATATTCCACAGCCAAAGATTTCTAAAAGTGAAGCACAAGACAAAATCAACCCCAATGTAAAAATCATGGAAGACAGGCTGGCCGTTATTGTGAACGATTTAAATGAAGAAGTACTATGCTATGAGTTTCTTGGAATGCTCGGTAACGATACATACCGCATCTTTATCAATGCAGACAGCGGTATTGAAGAGAAAGTTGAGAAGCTTAAAAATGCAGAACCGATTTTTGAGGAAACAGTTTAGTGAATTGAGACTCCAGGAGTGTTCCTGGAGTCTTTTTTTTGTAGAGAAACGAATTTCACATATCCTTTTTCTGGGTAAAACATCCCGAAATATATAGCAGAAATTCAAAATTCATGACATAATATACCTATAATACATAATTGTTGAATTGATCATACAGCTTGACTATGCAAACAAAATAGGAAGTGTTTCCATGTTGAAAATAGGAATGATATTGACATTAGAGCCTGTTCAAACCGATAAGGCTGAAAAATACAGATGCAAAGTTGTCGAATTTAAAGATTCCAAGCTATATATTGATTATCCCGTGCATACCGAAACTGAACGGACGGTTTTTTTGATCGATGGAACTCAGCTGAAGGTAAGTTTTGTCCATAATGATACGACTGTCTATTCATTTGAAACAGAAGTGACAGGGAGGAAGAAGAGCAATATACCTATGATTTCTCTTCATTATCCCGGAGAAGAAGAACTTGTTAAAATTCAAAGAAGACAGTTTGTAAGAGTGGATACTTCAGTTGATGCAGCGATAGTGACTTCTGAAGCTGCCTATCCTACAATCACTCTGGATTTGAGTGCAGGAGGATGCGCGGTAAAAGTTCAGAAAAACCAAAACTATGAAGCCGGTATGGAAGTGGAAATTATCCTGGTGCTCCCAATGCAAACCGGAGAGTATCATTATCTCACTGTCCCGGGGAAAGTTGTAAGGGTTTGGGAAAAGGGAGCGAGCAAGGTGGCTTCACTCGAATTTACAGAACTTAAAGACCTCCAGCAGCAGAATATTTTGCGCTTTTGTTTCGAAAAACAGCTTGCTTTACGAAATAAAGGCCTAATTGATTAGAGGTAAGCCTTGGGTACAACTTAAGCGGCAGCCTGCCTCAAAGTTTTTGAACCTGGGATGCCCCGGAAAAAAAGATATCTGGAGTAAGCAAGAATAAAAATTGGCAGAACTACCCATACTTTTAGTAGATAACATATCTAAAAGGATGGAGAAAAAATGAACAGAATAGAACGAATTCTTATGAAACTTGCATTCTTACATTTTATCCTGCTCATGCTCGCTCAAATTGTCATTCATGAATGGAATGTTCTCCCTGAGTTGAATAAGATAACCTTTTATGAGGGTGTCAATAAGCAGAACCATACAGAAATTGTTGAAGTGCTGAACAATCGGCAGGACGGATAACAGAGGGGGATAGAGTCTCCCTCTTTTTTTTATGGGCTAAGTTGGTAAGGGCGATCTTAATTAGTTTAAAAGGAATTTTTTTATTTTTGCAGCTTCTATACATTCAGCATGAAGGAAAACCTTTATGAAAAACAGAATAACATTCTATGTGTGAAAAACATTTTTTATGATAAAATATACAAGAATTTAAGGATTAAGTATAAAAAGTGGGTGTTTTTTATGGAGAAGAAATTAAGGATTGCAATAGATGGCCCTGCAGCAGCAGGAAAAAGTACAGTTGCCAAAATAGTGGCTGAGAACCTTTCTTATATATATATAGATACCGGGGCAATGTATCGTTCGATTACGTATAAGGCAATTGAAAATGGGATTGATTTAAATGATGAGCAGAAGCTGCATGAACTGCTTCTGCGTACAAAAATTGAATTGGCACCAGGCCAAGACGGTCAAATTGTATATGTGGATGACCGTGATGTAACCCAGGAAATAAGACAAAATGAAGTGACTAATTCAGTTTCGATTGCAGCCAAACATCGATTGGTAAGAGAAGATATGGTGAAAAGACAGCAAACTCTTGCCAATGAAGGCGGAGTCGTGATGGACGGCCGTGATATTGGGACGCATGTAATTCCAGATGCAGAAGTGAAAGTCTTCCTGCTGGCGAGTGTCGAAGAAAGGGCCAATAGAAGACATTCTGAAAATATGATGAAAAACATTCCGTCAGATCTCGAACAATTAAAGTCTGACATTTCTTTACGAGACAAACTTGATTCCGAGAGGGAAGTATCTCCTCTCAGAAAAGCCAGTGATGCTGTAGAAATTGATACGACTTCCTTGACGATCGATGAAGTTGCCGGCAGAATTCTGGCGCTTGCTTCTGAAAGGGCTGGCAGGTAATGAAATTTTATTATTTTGCAAAAGGTGTAGTAAAAAGCATTCTCGGACCATTATATAGAATAGAGACAGTCGGAACTGAACATTTCCCTAAAGACGGCGGGGTTCTTCTTTGCAGCAACCATATCAACAATCTCGATCCTCCTGTTGTCGGAATCAGTTGTCCACGGCCTGTCGCTTTTATGGCGAAGGAAGAGCTGTTCAAGGCACCAGTACTGAAACACATTTTACCCCATGTGCATGCATTTCCGGTAAAACGGGGGATGAGTGACAGGGAAGCCTTGCGGACTGGAATGAAAATTCTTAAAGAAAATAATGTTTTAGGATTATTTCCAGAGGGTACTAGGAGTAAAACAGGAAATTTAGGAAAAGGTTTAGCAGGTGCAGGTTTTTTTGCACTGCGGACGGATGCTGCTGTTGTGCCGTGTGCAATAGTAGGAACCTATAAGCCGTTCAGAAAACTGAAAGTGATATTTGGCCATCCTGTTGACCTTGGCAGGCTAAGAGCCGAAAAGGCAAATGCCGAGGAGGTTACTGCTGTAATCATGGCTGAAATCCAAAAACTTTTGGATGAGCATAAGTAAGGTTTTCTGCTTGACAAATCAGTCTATTTATTAGAAGTTAGTAGAAAGAATATTTTTAAAGAAATGTGAATTCATACACTTTAAAATTATTAGCAGTCATGGATTAAGGAGGAGTACATATGGTAGAAGACATGAACCAAGTGGAAGTAAGTAACCTTGAAGTTGGTGACAAGGTTAAAGGAACAGTCACGAAAGTTGAAGAAAAGCAAGTCCTGGTAGATGTAGAAGGCAGTAAAGTGGACGGCATCATTCCGATCAGTGAATTATCCAGCCTCCATATTGAAAAAGCTTCTGATGCTTGCCAGGAAGGCGATGTACTTGATTTAATCGTAACAAAAGTGGAAGAGGAACTTTTGGTCCTTTCAAAACGAAAAGTGGATGCTGAAAAAGCATGGGATGAAATGCAGAATCGTTTTGAAAGCGGAGAAGTTTTCGAAGCGGAAGTTAAGGATGTCGTAAAAGGCGGCCTTGTAGTTGATCTTGGTGTTCGTGGATTCGTTCCAGCCTCACTTGTTGAAGATCACTATGTGGAAGACTTCAGCGATTATAAAGGAAAAACACTTACATTTAAAATTGTCGAGCTTGAAAAAGATAAAAACCGTCTCATCTTATCTCACCGTGCAGTTGTAGAGGAAGAGAAAGAAGAGCAAAAGAAGGAAGTATTGGATAAGATCCAAACAGGAGAAACTCTTGAGGGAACTGTCCAAAGATTAACGGACTTTGGTGCTTTTGTAGATATCGGCGGAGTTGACGGACTTGTTCACATCTCCCAGCTTTCACACGAGCACGTGGAGAAGCCATCTGACGTTGTAACAGAAGGCCAGAAGGTCAATGTGAAAGTATTGTCTGTAGACCGCGACAATGAAAGAATTTCGCTGTCCATCAAAGAAACACTGCCTGGACCATGGAATGACATTGCAAGCAAAGCGCCAAGAGGCGAAGTGCTTGAAGGTGAAGTGAAACGCCTTGTTTCTTACGGTGCTTTCGTTGAAGTATTCCCTGGGGTAGAGGGTCTTGTGCACATTTCCCAAATCTCCCACAAACACATCGGAACGCCTCATGAAGTTCTTGAAGAGGGCCAGACTGTCAAGGTTAAAGTACTTGATGTCAACGAAAACGATCAGCGTTTATCTTTAAGCATCAAAGAACTTGAAGAAAAGCCTGTTGAAGAATATGAGAACTATGAAATGCCTGAAGAAAATACAGGTTTCCAATTGGGCGATATGATTGGGGATAAACTGAAAAACTTCAAGAAGTAATTCACAAAGCCGGCCGGTTTGATGGCCGGCTTTTTTATATCACGCTTCTTTTCCCTCTTCTCTTGTTTCTAAAAAACGTTCTATATCCACTAGTCCACATACGTAATGAGCCCCGCTTGCACGAAAACAAACGGGGCTCATATTTTTATCTCTGTCTCCTTCTGGACTCTTCAGGACTTTCCAATCTTGTTGCTCCGTCTTTCTCGAGTGTCTGGTCTCGATCAGATTCCACTCTGCCTCTCTTTCTAAGTTTTTTCTCCTGGCGATCTTTTCCCATGTCTAAACACCTCCTGTCTTTAATTTTTCACTTAAGATTACAACTATACATGAATGGATTACATAAAGATTTTCCATAATGGAATAATAGGAGGTAGGTAAATGGATGGTTTGTTATATTTATGGCTCATGTGGGCAGGGTGGATTATCGGTACTTTTTTGTTAAGCAAAAAAAGTCCCTGGCGATTAAGGGTTTCTGCAACAACACTTATTTTAATTGTAAGTTTCCCTTATGGAATCGATTTTTTTGATTTTCAAGCGGGAACTGCTGCTGTTTTAGTTTTTATTATTTCATTATTGTTTGCGAAAGAATTTTCTCTTGCTGAAAAACTGTATTTATTTATCTGCAGTTTGATCATTGCCGCTTCATATTCCAGCTTTATTCTTCTGTCTTTTTACGATCCTGTTATTTTAGTGGTTGATAAAAAAATAATGGTGACTGTTATTCTCCTTACTTTGTCTTATTTGCTTTACAGTGGTAAAAAGGCTTTCAAGAAAAGGATTTTGGCGGTAATTGCAGGGATGGTTTTAGGGGAGTTTATGTCAGGAACGGTATTTTTACAGACAGGTTTGCCCTACCTGATAGGAGGACATTTATTTCTTGACGTCCTTTCAATCATAGTTGTTTCTGGTGGCGTCCTGCACCTGTTGCAGTCAATATACGTATCGCAGTCACATCTCATTAAATCTGCATACAGAAAAGGAGAAGTCAAAAATATATGAATGAATATGTTTACCCCGTCGTATTCGGCGTGTTTATCGGTACATTGACCCGAATTTATATGCTGAGGACCGACTATCGCCAATATCCAACTTATCTACATGGGAAAATCATACATATTGCATTGGGTTTCATTGCTGCAGGGTTAGGTACCATAGCCGTACCAGCGTTACTGGAAGAGAACTTTACCGCTATTACATTCTTAACGGTAGCCGCTTCACAGTTTCGGGATGTAAGGAATATGGAGAGGAACACGCTGACTGAGCTTGATGCATTTGAGCTGGTTCCCCGAGGTGCTACCTACATTGAAGGGATAGCCATTGCTTTTGAAAGCAGGAATTATCTAGTGATTTTCGCTTCACTCTTAACAACACTGGCTTATTTGGTCATCAACTTTTGGGCGGCTATAGTTGTTGGAATCATCAGCATCCTTGCTGCTCACAGATTAATGGCTGGAGGGAAATTGCATGATATAGTCGATATAGAATTTGTGCAGCCCCGATTTGATGGAGCAGGGTTATACGTTGATAACATTTACATTATGAACATTGGTTTGCCTGAAAGACAAAAAGAAATATTACGATATGGCATGGGGTTTCTGCTCACGCCCAAATCATTCGATTCCCGCTCGACCATAGCCAACTTAGGACAGAGGCAAGCAATATTGCATGATATGTCAACAACGCTGGGGATTTATAAAGATTCTGGGACACCAGCTCTTACTCCATTGGCAAAGAGAGATTTAGATGACGGCCGTGTAGGTGTTTTTGTTCTTCCTCAGGAGAAGGATGTTGAAAAAGCGATAGCGGTGCTTGGGCAGGTTCCAACCTTAGAAAATGCAATCAGAATGCCTACAGAATCCAAGGCGAATAAAAAGGGGAGAAGGCTTAAATGACACTAGACAAGTTTATTTTAGCTGCAGTCACTATTTACCCTGAAAAAGTGCCAAGCGGAACGGCGGTTTTCCACTGCCAAACAACTGAGCAGCTTGAAAAGGTCTCAGCAAACTTGGAAGCGATATTAGATGGGATCGCCCACGAAATTGATGACGGATTGTTTATTATCGTTAAACATTAAAAAGGGTACTGAGCTGGATTCAGAACCGGCAGTAAGGGAGTTCCTACAGTATGCCATTAGTAAAAAATCCAAGATTAATTGCTAGAAATTGCATTTACTGATAAAATAACGAAGTTAAGGGGGCTGGCCTGTAAGGATATATTACCTTAAAAGGTCAGTCTTTAATTTATCCTTCAATTATTGAGGGGTACTCTCAACAAAAGCCGAAGTCAATAGAGACAAGCATTGTGAATCGTTGGAGAATAATGATTGATTAAATCAGGCTTTTTCCTGAATTTTAATATAGTGATAAACATTTTTTAAAGTGAAAGAATAAAGAAAAAAGCCTGCAATTAACATTACGGAGTACTGCTTCCATTAACGAAACCTATGAAAACGGCCTTGAATCAACCTAATATAGGAAGGGTGAACAATGTGACAAAACCTGTTGTTGCAATAGTGGGAAGACCGAATGTCGGAAAGTCCACGATCTTTAACCGTATTGTCGGTGAAAGAATATCCATTGTAGAAGATGTTCCTGGAGTTACAAGGGACCGTATTTACAGTTCAGCTGACTGGCTGACACATGATTTTAATATTATCGATACAGGCGGGATTGAAATAGGAGATGAACCATTCCTTGACCAAATCCGCCAGCAGGCAGAAATTGCGATTGATGAAGCGGATGTTATTATATTTCTTACAAATGGGCGGGAAGGTGTAACGGCTGCTGATGAAATCGTCGCCAAAATCCTATACCGATCAAAAAAACCCGTCGTCCTTGCTGTAAATAAAATTGATAACCCTGAAATGAGAGAGCTCATTTATGACTTTTATTCTCTTGGGTTTGGAGAGCCATTCCCGATCTCGGGCTCTCACGGAATTGGCTTGGGAGATATGCTTGATGAAGTGGCGAAGAACTTCAAGAAGGATGCTGGTGAAAACTACAGTGACGATACAATCAAGTTTTCCCTTATTGGGCGGCCGAATGTTGGTAAATCGTCGCTAGTCAATGCCATGCTCGGCGAGGATCGAGTCATTGTCAGTGATGTGGCCGGCACTACCCGGGATGCAATCGACTCAAAACTTAAAGTTGATGGCCAAGAGTACGTGATTATCGATACAGCCGGGATGAGGAAAAAAGGAAAGGTCTATGAATCGACAGAGAAGTACAGTGTCCTTCGTGCTTTAAGAGCGATTGAGCGATCTGATGTTGTGTTAGTGGTCATAGATGGTGAAGAAGGAATCATTGAGCAGGATAAGAAGATTGCAGGGTATGCACATGAAGCAGGCCGGGCTGTAATCATCGTGGTGAATAAATGGGATGCTGTAGAAAAAGATGAAAAGACCATGAAGAACTTCGAACAAAATATCAGAGAACATTTCTTGTTCCTTGATTATGCGCCGATCCTTTTCTTGTCAGCCAAGACAAAGAAGAGGATTCACACGCTTATACCTGTGATTAATCAGGTTAGTGAAAACCATGCATTGAGGGTCCAATCCAGCATTCTTAACGAAGTGATAGCTGATGCTGTTGCCATGAACCCGACACCTACAGACAAAGGGAAAAGGCTCAAGGTATTTTATGCAACTCAGGTTGCGGTCAAGCCTCCGACTTTCGTTGTATTTGTAAATGAACCTGAATTAATGCACTTTTCTTATGCACGATTTCTTGAAAACCGAATACGTGAAGCATTTGTTTTTGAAGGAACGCCGATCCGGATTATTGCTCGTGCACGAAAATAAAGCAGTGGGGTGAAAAACGTGGAGAAACCTAATAAGACAATCACCGTATTGGGAGCGGGAAGCTGGGGAACAGCTCTTGCCATGGTTCTGGCGGATAATCATCACAGTGTCCATTTATGGGGGCACAACGCCGTCCAAATGGAAGAGATCAACTCCAGGCACACAAATGAAAAGTATTTAAAGAACATTCAACTTCCAGAACAAATAATAGGGTTCACCGACCTTGGAGAAGCTCTAAACGGAGTGGATACAGCCATCCTGGCTGTTCCAACCAAGGCTGTCAGGGAAGTTCTTCGAAAAGTAAAAGAGGCAGTCACTGTGCCGTTAACGATTGTTCATGTAAGCAAAGGAATTGAACCCGATACTTTAATGCGGATTTCGGAAATGATTAAGGAAGAAATGGATGAATCCACAATGAAGGATGTGGTCGTTCTCTCGGGGCCGAGCCATGCGGAGGAGGTAAGCCTTCGCCATCCGACAACGGTAACCGTTTCTTCGGATAATATGGACAGTGCAGAATACATCCAGGATCTATTTATGAACCAAAGCTTCAGGGTCTATACGAACCCTGATGTCATTGGAGTTGAAATCGGCGGAGCACTGAAGAATATCATTGCCCTTGCTGCTGGAATCACAGATGGTCTTGGTTATGGGGATAATGCGAAAGCCGCGCTCATTACCAGGGGGCTTGCTGAAATTGCCAGACTGGGTGCGAAAATGGGTGCAAATCCGCTTACCTTCTCCGGATTGACGGGCATTGGTGATCTGATCGTTACTTGTACAAGCGTCCATTCCCGGAACTGGAGAGCAGGCAATCAGCTGGGTAAAGGATTGAAGCTTGATAAAGTGCTTGAAGAAATGGGTATGGTGGTAGAAGGTGTCCGAACCACTAAAGCGGCTTATCAACTTGCAGAGAAATTTGATGTTCAAATGCCGATCACGCAAGCTCTTTATGACGTCTTGTTCAATGACATTCCGCCTAAGCAAGCGGTGGACTCTTTAATGGGCAGGATGAAAACCCATGAGATGGAAGATCTGTTTAATATACTTGGGGAGAAAATGACCGAAGAATAATCACCTTAATAGGCATTCGATGATGCAATTCGAATTGGATTGCATAGTATGAATGGAACATAAAAAGCTTTAAACATGGATGGGTTACTGTCACCTTGACTGAAGCGGAGAAGTTTCTTCGCTTCAGTTTTTTTGTGTTTGTTTAAACCAAGTTTGCAGTAGCGCGGAAAATCGGTTACGCGGGAGTTATTTTATGGATTAATACAACAAGTGCCGAACTTGTTCAGAGTAGGTTGCGGGAAAGCGTGAAAAGTGAGACCAAGGTTACGTACCCACTGGAACGTAACCCCGCAGGCAAAGTCGAGGATGTTCACCGCACGCCTGGAGCGGATAGTATTACTATGACCGTGTTAAACAGCCACAATATATAAGAAAACACAGCTATATCAAAGAAGAATAAAAAACGACATAACAGTGAATTATTCCTCCATGCTATTAACTTTTTAAAATGGTGTGATATAATACTTTCGACAAATAAGGAGGGACGTCCAATGTCTTCTATGATGAAAATGTGGGTATCATTTGCTTCTATGGGATTTATGATTTTAGCCATACTAACAATTTATTTAAGCAGATATAAACTGAAAAAAGGCCTTTTCCGCTTTCTAACTGCCTTGATAGCTTATGTTCTTATGATAAGCGGCGGCTTGATGATGGTCTATATTGTCCTAAGCGGACCGACAAATTAACAAGTTATGCTTGAAGGATGTGTTACTTTGAAAAAGATTATTACCTTTCTTCTGATGGTATTAACCGTTTCGCTCTTGACGGGATGTTTATATCCCTCTGAAGATCTGCAGAAGAACCAGATTCCTTATGAGGACCAGCTAACAGCCGTCCAGACCGGAATTGAGAACTATCAATCTGCTAATGGCGGAATACTGCCAATCAAAACGAAGGATCAGGATACACCCATTTATATAAAATATCCAATTGATTTTACTAAATTGAAGCCTCAGTACCTGGCCGAAGTTCCCGGGAATTCATATGAGAATGGCGGAATATTTCAATATGTCCTGATTGATGTTGAAGAAAATCCAACAGTAAAGATATTTGATCTCAGAATTGCTGAGAAAATCAGGGAAATCAATATAAGGATCCGTTCTGCGGGCTATCCGCCTTTTAAAGAAAGCGTTGCCGACAATGTTTATACTCTGGATTATTCAAAGATTGGATATGATGAAGAGCCATACGTAGTCAGCCCCTATTCCAATCAAAATCTGCCGCTCCTGATTAATGGAGCCGGAGAGATATTTGTGGATTACCGAAATGATTTGAACAGCCTTCTCCAGGAGAAGGATTATGATTTGGAAAAAGGGGACGATATTCGTTCGATCTTGACAGAAAATTCTCCTTTTGTTCCTGCCTACTCACCTCCATATACAATAAATGAAGATAATGAACCTGTCTTTATGATGAAATAGGCATAACCCCTTGCTTACAAAATATATTTGTAAGGAAAGGGGTTTTTTCATTTTTGTTATTCCCATTTCTGCCAATTTTTTTGCCTAAACCATTTATTTTTTTCTATTTTAGTAATAAGGAGGCAAAAAAAACATATTAATAGTCATAAGTAATTGGGACAACATCATAAATATAAATTGTCCAAACAGCTAACCGGATGAAACATCCCTGGAAGATAAAGATTGGAGGGAATCTCTTGGAAAGAGTAGATCTATTTAAAGACATTGCAGAAAGAACTGGCGGAGATATTTACCTAGGTGTTGTAGGAGCCGTTCGAACAGGGAAATCGACATTCATCAAGAAATTCATGGAGTTAGTCGTCCTTCCTAATATTTCAAGCGAGTCAGAACGTGCACGTGCTCAAGATGAACTGCCCCAAAGTGCAGCAGGAAAAACCATCATGACAACAGAGCCGAAATTTGTACCTAATCAAGCGGTATCTGTCCATGTGGATGAAGGCCTGGACGTCAATGTTCGGCTGGTTGACTGTGTAGGCTATACAGTCCCTGGAGCAAAGGGATATGAGGATGAGAACGGACCTAGAATGATTAATACTCCATGGTATGAAGAGCCGATTCCGTTTCATGAAGCGGCAGAAATCGGTACGCGAAAGGTTATTCAGGAACATTCAACCATTGGTGTGGTTGTAACGACTGACGGATCAATCGGTGAAATTCCACGCAGTGATTACTTGGTTGCTGAGGAAAGAGTCATCGAAGAACTAAAGGAAGTCGGAAAACCTTTCATCATGGTGATCAACTCAGCTAAGCCTCATGCACCAGAGACGGAAGACCTAAGATTGCAGCTTCAGGAAAAGTATGATATACCTGTGCTGGCGATGAGCGTTGAGAGTATGAGAGATTCAGATGTTCTGAATGTTCTTCGTGAAGCATTATATGAATTCCCGGTACTTGAAGTGAATGTGAATCTTCCAAGCTGGGTAATGGTACTGAATGAAGATCACTGGCTTCGTGAAAATTACCAGGAAGCAGTGAAAGAGACGGTGAAAGATATCAAGCGGCTCCGTGATGTGGACCGTGTCGTCCATTACTTCAGTGAGTTTGAGTACATTGAGAGAGCAGGGCTGGCAGGTATCGAGATGGGCCAGGGTGTTGCAGAAATCGACCTGTATGCTCCTGATGAACTCTATGATGAAGTGCTGAAGGAGATTGTCGGTGTGGAAATCCGCGGTAAGGATCATCTGCTTGAGCTAATGCAGGACTTTGCCCATGCTAAGCGTGAATACGATCAGGTTGCAGATGCACTGAAAATGGTTAAACAAACTGGTTATGGCATTGCTGCACCGTCACTTGCTGATATGAGCCTAGATGAGCCGGAAATCATCCGTCAGGGATCTCGCTTCGGTGTCAGCCTTAAAGCGGTAGCGCCGTCAATCCACATGATTAAGGTGGATGTCCAATCCAAGTTCGAGCCGATTATCGGGACAGAAAAGCAGAGTGAGGAATTGGTCAGATATTTAATGCAGGACTTTGAAGACGATCCACTTTCTATCTGGAATTCGGATATCTTTGGCCGCAGCTTGAGTTCAATCGTTAGAGAAGGGATCCAAGCCAAGCTATCACTGATGCCTGAAAATGCACGCTATAAATTAAAAGACACGCTTGAAAGAATTATCAATGAAGGTTCTGGCGGATTAATAGCCATCATCCTGTAGGAGGCTCTCTTTTTGAGAGTCTTTTTTTTGTATAGTAAGGGGGGCCGTATAAGGTCTGGGTTCATAGTCATCCAGTAAATTGATTCGGGCTCTTTCTGACTCTCGAGGTTTATTGGAGTCCGAATGGCCTCAGGGTTCGGACACAAGCAGTGCCATTTGGCGTTTTTCTGTCCGAATGGGGCAACGATTCGGACTCAGAATAGCCCCCGATCTTCATTAGAGTCCGAATGGCCCCTGGATTCGGACACAAGCAGTGCCATTTGGCGTTTTTCTGTCCGAATGGGGCAACGATTCGGACTCAGAATAGCCCCCGATTTTCATTAGAGTCCGAATGGCCCCTGGATTCGGACACAAGCAGTGCCATTTGGCGTTTTTCTGTCCGAATGAGGCAACGATTCGGACTCAGAATAGCCCCCGATCTTTATTAGAGTCCGAATGGCCCCTGGATTCGGACACAAGCAGTGCCATTTGGTGTTTTTTAGTCCGAATAAGGTACTAAATCGGACTCATTCGCACTTACGGGTGATCGAAATCAGCAGCAGGTTAATTCGTATGTAGAATACATGCCATACTCTATTCAAATCTCGAGCATGAGATTAAAACAGAACCTTTATATAACATGATTATTGTTAACAAGCCTTCCGCTGCAGGTTGACTGCCTAAAGGTATAATTGATAATTCTTGTAGAATAAGACAATGTTTTTACTCTATTGCGAAATAATATTTTGCTTCTTAAGACGTTTCAACCCCTTTATTACGGGATTTTGGAATGTTTTATGAGCGCAAAAAATTTAGAATAACAGCAAAAAACGTTCGCTGACAAGAATTTTACCCCTAAAAAAGAAAAGATTCCCATTATTTCTTGAAATATTCTTGCTAACCTTATTTTTATATGATAATCTTTTAACAGAATTGATGTCGAACATTGATTCTACAACGTTTTTGACGGTTTTTGTTCTGGATCATGTATAGAAACCGAAAATTATGTTTACTAATGTAACAAGACAGTTAATGAATCATGACTGAGACATTTCCTTTGGGAGGAGGTGAATGGCATGAACAAGACAGAACTAATTAATGCTGTTGCAGAGGCTGCTGAGCTTTCTAAAAAGGACGCTACAAAAGCAGTTGATGCCGTTTTTGATAGTATTCAAAACGCACTAGCAAATGGTGATAAAGTACAATTAATCGGTTTTGGTAACTTTGAAGTTCGTGAGCGCGCAGCCCGTAAAGGACGCAACCCGCAAACTGGAGAAGAAATCGAAATCTCAGCTAGCAAAGTGCCTGCATTCAAACCAGGTAAAGCGCTTAAAGAAGCTGTAAAATAATTACATACCTTAAGCGTAAAAAGGGCCGCATTTAATGCGGCTCTTTTTTTAGCTCTTTTAAACATAAGAGAAAAGCGGATATTGCTTAAGAGTCGTGTGCTAGAAGATTTTACCCTTTCATAATGCATATGCTACTATATCTTTAATATCAATTCTGGAACTTCTGGGAGGCAGCAGGCATATGAAAGATATTAATAAGGCTCAAATTGAGGATGCTGTTCGTCTTATACTTGAGGCTATCGGTGATGACCCTAATAGAGAAGGGCTTCTTGATACACCAAAACGTGTGGCGAACATGTATGAAGAGGTTTTTGAGGGTTTGAAAACAGATCCTGGTGAATTTTTTGAAACAATATTCAGTGAAGAGCACGAAGAATTAGTGCTTGTAAAGGGCATCCCTTTTTACTCTATGTGCGAGCATCATCTTGTTCCATTTTTTGGACATGCCCATGTGGCTTATATCCCAAAAGACGGAAAAGTTGCCGGGCTGAGCAAGCTTGCCAGAGCAGTTGAAACTGTCGCACGGAGACCCCAGCTGCAAGAAAGAATCACTTCCACAGTTGCAAATACGATTGTTGAAAAATTGGGGCCATATGGAGTAATGGTGGTGCTGGAAGCTGAACATATGTGCATGACCATGCGCGGGGTTAAAAAGCCGGGTTCCAAAACGGTCACAACAGCTGTTCGGGGAAGGTTCAAAGAAGACGCACAATCCCGTAATGAAGTCTTATCGTTAATCAAAGAATAGGAAATTGATCAAAATATAAAGTGGAGCGGAGTGAAGGATATGGCAAACAGCCAATCAGATTATATTGTTATAAAGGCAATAGAAGATGGAGTGAATGTCATTGGTTTAACCAGGGGGACAGACACGAAGTTTCATCATTCAGAGAAACTGGACAAAGGTGAAGTAATGATAGCCCAGTTCACAGAGCATACATCGGCAATAAAAGTACGGGGGAAAGCTACGATTATCACAAGCAATGGGGAGATAGAGAGTGAAATGAAAAGTAAAGGATGAATAGACCATTCCATTGGCAGCAGCACGAATATTAAAGGCTGCTGCTTTTTTGGGTAAATGAGCATCAGCTGAAAAAGACAGGGGGGGGCAGGCTGTTACTCGCCATCTGCACAGCCTGTGGCTCAGTCGATAAGGGGGGAAATTGCTTTTGCTCCAGCCGTGCCTTTTTAACAGGAAGAATGAGCCGGGAAATCACACCTGAATAAAATACTTCAGGCTTTCAGAGCCCAAAAACTACCCTTGTGAACTGACAATGCAGATATAGTATTCGCCCGGGTTGGCTTATTATGTTATAATATTTGTTGCTGAAACGACTAAGTAGATACATATTAGAAATGGGGATTTAGGTTTATGAAACAATTGGACTGTTTTCATCTTGAAGCATCAATAAAACACTATGTGGAAGAGAAGTTATCCTATTCTTATTTGCAAAAGTATATTGATTCCCCGCAAATTGATGAAGACAGGATAAGCTTTCTTGCCCTTCCCTTCACTCGGGGTGGACATGGAATGAATGAGAAAGAACTTATTCAATTGATTTCAACTGTTATGCTTATCCAGATTGGCCTTGATACCCATGAGAAAGTTACAAATTCATCTAGTGATTCATTAAAAGAAAGACAGTTGACTGTCCTGGCCGGGGTTTACTTCAGCGGACAGTACTATAAAATCTTGTCTGAGCTTGAAAATGTCGAGTTGATAAACCATCTTGCCCAAGCGATAAAGACAGTGAATGAAAGCAAGATATCCCTGTATAAGCAGGAGTTTCAAAATATGGGAGAGGTCATGGAAAGTGTCAAAGCAATCGAATCCACTTTGATTGCAAGCTTTCTTGGTCATTACGGGACAGGCCGGAAGATTGAGCTTGCAAAAGAAACCTTATTTTTGCGCCGCTTGCTATCAGAAGAGACGCTGCTTGATCAAAATATTCCAACCCCGCTTCTTTCTGCAATGAAAGCGATTGTATTGTTTTCAACTAAGGAAGAATCCCGAATGGCATTTAACCATAAAGAAGTCCTGGGAAGGATTATGACCCACTACATTACTGAATCAAAAGATAAAATATCAGATATGCTTCGCGATAGCTCCTTTGATGGCCTGTTGATAGAAAATAGAATCGGTGAGTTACTTGAGCAGGCCAGGCCATACACGAAAATATTTGCGGAAGAAGGGTAATGAATGAACCAGTCTAAAGAACAGCGAGTTCATACTGTGTTTGAAAAGATTTATGGCAACTATGACAAGATGAACTCATTAATCAGTTTTCAACAACACAAAAGATGGCGGAAAGACACAATGAAAAGGATGGCTGTCAAGAAAGGGGCATCTGCTCTTGATGTTTGCTGCGGTACTGCTGACTGGACGCTTGCATTGGCTGAAGCTGTTGGAAACAAAGGGACGGTAAAAGGCTTGGACTTCAGCCAGAATATGCTGAAGATCGGGGAGGAAAAAGTACGCAACTCCGGAATGGGTCAAGTGGAATTGATTCATGGCAATGCGATGGAGCTTCCTTTCGAAGATAATTCCTTCGACTATGTAACAATCGGTTTCGGCCTTCGGAATGTGCCAGACTACCTGCATGTATTGAAAGAAATGCATCGTGTATTAAAGCCTGGCGGGATGGCTGTCTGCCTCGAAACCTCACAGCCTACCATGTTTGGATATCGCCAATTATATTATTTCTATTTTCAATTTCTTATGCCTGTATTCGGAAAGGTGTTTGCAAAGAGCTACAATGAATATTCCTGGCTTCAAGAATCTGCAAAGGACTTCCCTGGTATGAAAGAACTTGCGGACATGTTCCGTGATGCAGGTTTTGATGAAGTGAATTATAAACCTTATACTGGTGGAGTTGCAGCTATGCACATGGGGTTAAAGAAGAATGATAGATAGAAAAATTTAAATCTGGGTGGAAATGAAATGAAGTTTAAAATGATCTATTCGTTTCTCAAAGCGGATATCGACCTCATTGAAAAAGAATTAAAGACGGCCATCGATTCCCGTTCGCCTCTTTTAAATGAAGCATCCCTGCACTTGCTTGAAGCGGGCGGAAAAAGAATCCGCCCTGTATTTGTTTTGTTATCTGCAAAATTCGGTGATTATGATATACAACGCATTAAAAATGTGGCAGTTGCATTAGAGTTGATTCACAGCGCTTCTCTTGTCCATGACGATGTCATCGATGATGCAGACCTGCGAAGAGGAAAGCCGACGATAAAGTCTCAATGGGATAACCGGACGGCGATGTACACAGGAGATTATATATTTGCCCGTTCGCTTGAATATATGACAAAAATCCAGAATGAGGAAGCGCATAAAATACTTTCAAATGCGATAGTTGAACTTTGCATTGGTGAAATCGAACAAATCAAAGATAAATATCGTTTTGAACAAGATTTGAAGGATTATCTCCGCAGAATTAAAAGGAAGACTGCATTACTGATTGCAGTAAGCTGCCAGCTGGGTGCTATTTCAGCAGGTGCTCCTTCACATATACATAAAAGGCTCTATCGATTCGGCTACTATGTCGGCATGTCTTTCCAAATTACAGATGACATTCTGGATTTCACAGCCAGTGAGGAAGAACTGGGCAAGCCTGCCGGAAGTGATCTTCTTCAGGGGAATATAACCTTGCCTGTTTTATATGCAATGCGAAACGAAAGTCTGCGAGACAGAATTAAGACAATCAATGAGGAGAGGGATAAAGACTATTTAACTCCAATCATTGAAGAAATCAAAAGGTCAGGCGCCATTGAAAAGTCTCACGAAATGAGTTCGCGTTACCTTGATAAGGCGTTGAAAGAATTAGAAGGGCTGCCTAAAAACAGTGCTAATAAGACTCTGAAAAATATTGCCAATTTTATCGGCAAGCGAAAATATTAGAAAATTTGAAATGGAAACGTTGCCAAAATCGACAATCAATGATACGATTTTTTGTGGGAAATCAAATAATGACCCATACATACATATCTAGGAGTGGAAAAAATGGAAAAAACATTTTTAATGGTAAAGCCTGACGGCGTACAACGTGGTTTAATTTCTGAGTTTGTTTCTCGTTTTGAGAAAAAAGGTTTCCAACTTGCTGGTGCTAAGCTTATGAGCATCTCTAAAGAATTGGCTGAAGAGCATTACGGTGAGCATAAAGAGCGTCCTTTCTTCGGCGAACTAGTGGACTTTATCACTTCCGGTCCTGTATTTGCAATGGTATGGCAAGGTGAGAATGTAATCGGAACTGCACGCCAAATGATGGGTGCTACAAATCCTAAGGATGCTGCTCCAGGAACAATCCGTGGAGACTTCGGTATCACTGTGGGCAAAAACGTAATCCACGGTTCTGATTCAGCAGAAAGTGCTGAAAGAGAAATCGGCCTGTTCTTCAAAGAAGAAGAATTGGTAGAATACTCTAAGCTGATGAACGAGTGGATCTATTAATCAGATAATTAAAATGAACCCTGCAGCTTCCTATCATTTATTTGGAACTGTACAGAAAAAGCCTGATTCAGTCGAAACTAACTGAATCAGGCTTTTTTGTTAGGTTTTTCGTACATGGAGAGGAAACCATTCTGCAGATATTTAATAGCGGGTATATACTAAAAAAGCGATAGAATAAGAGTAGTTTTGTTAATGATTAATTATTATATTTGGTATTTTTTGCACCTTTTTTCTGAAATTTCAGCTATACTAGAAAGGCAAATATTATCGAATTTTGGAGTGTAGAAAATGACGGTTTACGGCTATGAACAATTCACCAAAGATATATACAGGAAGACTGGAATCAACCTTTTCTTATACAAGGAAGCCCAGATGAAGCGCAGGCTTACTTCTCTCTATGAAAAAAAAGGATTGGCGAATTTCAAAGATTTTTTTACGGCGATGGACAAGGACAGCCAGCTTCTTAACGAATTTCTCGACCGAATGACAATAAATGTAACAGAGTTCTATCGAAATGAGAAAAGGTGGGCAGTGCTCCAGGAAAAGATACTGCCGCGCCTTTTATCCCAAAGTAAGAAATTAAAGGTTTGGAGCGCAGCGTGTTCTACAGGAGAGGAACCCTATACGATTGCAATGATTATGTCCCATTTCCTGCCGCTCTCTGATATTTCTGTCAAGGCGACTGACATCGACACCAATGCCATTGCGAAAGCCAAGTTGGGGGTGTACCCTGAACGTTCATTAAATGAAGTGCCCAGCTTGGTTAAACAGAAATATTTTTCTAAAGAAGGCGACTTTTATAGTGTTTCGCCCCAGATAAAAAACACAGTATCCTTCAGGAGACAGAACCTGCTTGCCGATCCCTATGAGAGCAATCATGATTTAATCGTCTGCCGGAATGTCATGATATATTTTACGGAAGAAGCAAAAGAAGAAATCTATCATAATTTCAGTTCTGCGCTCCGCCCTGGAGGAGTACTCTTTGTCGGCAGTACAGAACAAATTTTTAATCCCGCGAAATACGGGTTGGAAACAGAAGACACTTTCTTCTACAGAAAGAAATGATCTGCACGCCTGGGCTCCCCTGGCGTTTTTTTTGTATAAAAATATGATCAGGACCGGAGATAATCTTCTAGGTACTGAAAGCCGGAATGTGTTATATTGATACAAAATTGTTAAGGTGGAAGGAGAGGCGAAGATGAGGTATTTAACAGCCGGAGAGTCACACGGCCCTCAGCTGACAACGATTCTTGAAGGAGTACCTGCAGGAATGCCGTTAAGCGCTGAAGATATAAATAATGAACTGGCGAGAAGACAAAAAGGACATGGGCGCGGACGCCGTATGCAAATCGAAACAGACAGAGTCAATATAGCAGGTGGGGTAAGGCACGGATTGACGCTGGGCTCTCCTCTTGCATTAATTGTAGAGAACAAGGACTGGAAGCATTGGACCAAAATTATGGGGATAGATTCTATATCTGCTGATGAACAAGATGATATCAAAAGAAAAATCACAAGACCGCGTCCGGGACATGCCGATTTGAACGGCGGCATTAAATATGGACACAGGGACTTAAGAAATGTACTTGAACGCTCCTCAGCAAGAGAGACAACTGTCAGGGTTGCTGCAGGGGCTGTCGCCAAAAAATTACTGGCCTTGCTGGGAATTAAGGTTGCAGGACATGTAAGAGAAATTGGTGGAGTAAAGGCAGAAAATACTCATTATCGAAATATTGACGAGCTTATTGAGAAAACGGAGAAATCTCCGGTCCGCTGTCTTGATGGGGAAGCTGCAGAAAAGATGATGCTGGAGATTGACGCTGCGAAGAAATCGGGTGATTCGATTGGGGGAGTAGTAGAAGTAATTGTTGAGGGAATGCCTCCCGGAGTCGGGAGCTATGTCCATTATGACCGAAAGCTTGATGCGAGGATTGCTATGGCTGTCATGAGCATTAATGCATTCAAAGGTGTTGAGTTTGGGCTGGGCTTTGAGATGGCAAGAAAGCCTGGTAGTGAAGTGCATGATGAAATCGCCTGGAATGAAGAAATTGGTTACTACAGGAAAACCAACCGCCTGGGCGGCTTTGAGGGCGGTATGACGACAGGGATGCCAATTGTGATAAAAGGAGTCATGAAACCGATCCCGACCCTTTACAAACCGTTAAAGAGTGTGGATATTGACAGTAAAGAGGAGTTTGAGGCAAGTATAGAACGTTCGGACAGCTGTGCAGTACCTTCGGCGAGCGTTGTTGCTGAAGCGGTGGTTGCCTGGGAGCTTGCTAGTGCTCTGTGCGCTCAGTTTAACAGTGATGAATTTACTCGGTTTAAGGCCTCAGTTGAAGAATATCGCGAGTATTCAAAGGAGTTTTAAGAAGTGGATATACTGCAGATTAAAACCGACACCAAACAATATCCAGTCTACATAGGAAATAATATCTTGGGCGAGCTTCAACACATCTTAAGTGAGCTGGAAATTTCCCGCATCATGGTGATAGCTGACAAAACAGTCCATGGCCTTTATATGGAGCTGCTGCAAGAGTATTTGCCTTCATCAGTGGTATGTTCGGTTTTTCCTGTTCCTTCAGGAGAAGAAGCAAAAACACTAAAGGTATATGAAGATTGCATGACATTCGCTATTAATAATGGACTGGACCGCCAGTCTGTTATCATTGCTTTTGGCGGCGGAGCTTGCGGTGATCTGGCTGGTTTTGTTGCAGCTACCTTTATGAGAGGGATCAGGTTCATCGGAATACCGACTACAATACTCGCCCATGACAGTTCAGTCGGCGGGAAGGTAGCAGTCAACCATAGGCTCGGAAAGAATCTTATAGGACAGTTTTATCATCCTGAAGCAGTTATCTATGATACAGCATTCCTGGCCAGTCTCCCTTTAAAAGAAGTCCGTTCGGGTATGTCTGAAGTCATTAAACATTCTCTGATTTCAGATAACAGCTTTTATGAACGCCTGCAAAAAAACCTGGCCAGTTTTTCCGATATTGACCAATCATTCTTAATAGACTGTTTAAAGCAGGGCATCGCTGTAAAGGCGGAAATCGTTTCTCAAGATGAAAGAGAAACAGGAGTCAGGGCATTTCTGAATTTTGGCCATACCTATGGACATGCCCTTGAAAATCTTGCAGGCTATAAAGGGGTTTCACATGGTGAAGCGGTTATGGCGGGCATGATTTTTTCTTTGTTTTTGAGTATAAAGTATACTGGACTCCAATTCGACCTCAAACAATTTATTAAATGGATTAAAAACCTTGGCTATCCTACATCTTTCGCAGGACAATGTTCTTTTGAGGAGATATATGCAGTTATGTCCAGGGATAAAAAAGCTTTTAAAAAAGTTCCTAAGTTTGTGCTGTTAAGTGAGATAGGAAAGCCTGTTTTGATGGAGGTTGGCAAGGGAGACTTGAAAGCTGCACATAAATTTGTTGCCGGAATATAAAAGGAGGTAAGGGACGCTGAGATAATCCAGTGATCTCTATATCATGAATTGAAAACGAAATGCGGTCATTCTCTAGTAGCTGCCATTTAAGTATAGATTAATCCCTGAAAAGTATGGTAGTATATACGCAACACTTTAGTGTGATAACGCATTAGAGGATTGAAGTGAAAAGGGAGTGGCTTAGGTGAATTGGAAAAAGCAAATAGAAAACTTAAAAGCTTATCAGCCGGGGAAAACAATAGATGATGTGAAGAAGATTTATGGTTTGGAGAAGATTGTAAAACTCTCCTCTAATGAAAATCCATTTGGTTTTTCAGCTCGGGTGAGAGAATACCTGAAAAAATCTGAGTTTGTCTATTCTGTTTATCCTGATGGTTATGCAAAGACGCTAAGAAATTCACTTGCGGATCATCTTGGAGTGTCGGAACAGCAGCTTATCCTTGGCAATGGATCGGACGAAATCATTCAGATCATTGCAAGAGCTATACTGCAGAAAGGCACTAATACAGTGATGCCGGCACCAACGTTCCCTCAATACAAACACAACTCGTTAATTGAAGGGGCAGAAATAAGAGAAGTCAATCTGGATGAAGAAGGCAAGCATAATCTTGATCAAATGCTGGAATCAATAGATGAGAATACAACAGTTGTTTGGCTTTGCAGTCCTAATAATCCAAGCGGACAATACATTTCGAAGAAGGAACTTACAAGCTTTTTGGACAATGTTCCTGCTCATGTTTTAACGGTTTTAGATGAAGCTTATTTTGAGTATGTTACTGCAGAAGATTATTACGATTCCATCAAGCTTATTGAGAAGTATCCTCGCCTGATCGTCACAAGAACCTTTTCTAAAGCTTATGGGCTGGCAGGTCTTCGTGTCGGCTACGGAATAGCAAATGAAGAAATCATCTCCAAGCTGGAGCCGATCAGAGAGCCATTCAACAATAACATTATTGCCCAGGGGGCAGCGGCAGCTGCGCTTTCTGACCAGCAGTTCATAGAAAATTGCTGTCAATCCAATCGAGAAGGAATGCAAATGTACTACGACCTTTGTGAAGAAAACGGGTTGAAATATATTCCTTCACAGGCTAACTTCATTGTAATCGATTTTGGGATTGATGGAGATGAAGTGTTTCAATTCTTATTAAGCAAAGGGTATATTGTCAGGTCTGGTAAGGCATTGGGGTATCCAACTTCCGTAAGGATCACCATCGGTACACCCCAGCAGAATAAAGGATTGATTGCCACGATTAGAAGTTTTCTGAAAACATTAGAATGAATTTCAGAGAGCTGCCTGTTAATGACAATCTGGAAAGAAGAAGGTGAATTCCTGTTGAAAGGAACAGTTCTGGTTGCCGGTTTAGGTTTAATCGGCGGCTCTCTTTGTATCAGTATAAAACGCGCTCATCCTCAAGCAGTCATTTTAGGATATGATAAAGATAAGAATGAATTAAACCGCGCCAAAGAGCTCGGGATAATCGATGCAGAAGCAGACTCTTTTCAAGAGGCAGCTGAATCAGCGGACTTAATTATACTGGCAGCCCCTGTGATGCAGATCGTGAAATTAATTGAACTAGTTCAAACATTCGACTTAAAGGAGAATGTTTTAATAACAGATACAGGCAGTGTGAAAAAGCCAATTATGAAAATCTCCAGCATGCTTTCCCGCAAAGGAGTTGCATTTATTGGCGGGCATCCGATGGCCGGTTCACATAAAAGTGGAGTGGCAGCAGCGAAAGATCTCCTGTTTGAAAATGCCTATTACATTTTGACGCCTGCTGAAGCGGCTTCGAAAGATCAAATAGTGACTCTTGAAGAATGGTTAAAAGGAACGAGAGCGAAGTTTCTTACCATGAAAGCGATACAACATGATGAGTTAACTGGAATCATCAGCCATTTTCCTCATCTGGTTGCTGCATCATTGGTTCATACTGCTAAAAATGCACACGGGGCGTTTCCGCTGCTTTCCCGGCTGGCGGCAGGGGGCTTCAAGGATACAACTAGAATAGCCTCAGCTGATCCGCAGATGTGGAGTGATATTACTCTGCAAAACAGTGAAGTGCTAATCAAGCTGCTGAAGGATTGGAATAGCAATTCTTCAAGGCTGCTCGAAATGCTGGAGAAACAAGATGAGGAAAAAACCTATCAGTTTTTCTCTGATGCAAAAATGTTTCGAGATGGATTGCCGGCCAAAAGTAAAGGGGCCATTCCGGCATTTCACGATTTGTTCATTGATATTCCCGATCATCCTGGTGTTATTTCTGATATAACTGCCCATCTTGCCCAAGAAGGCATCAGCATCACAAACATCCGCATCTTGGAGATGAGGGAGGATACGGTCGGCCGTTTGGTTATCAGTTTTCAAAGCAATGGGGACCTTGATAAAGCCAAGAGTTGTTTAACTAGAAAAACAAAATATGAAGTTCTATGATATCAGGATAATATCAATATAAAGGTGGTTGCTATGGGGAATTCTATGGAGTTAGCGATTTCAAGCAAAGGACTGAATGGGACATTAAGAGTGCCAGGTGACAAATCGATTTCACACCGGGCTGTCATGTTTGGGGCGGTTGCCAATGGCCTTACCACCATACATAATTTTTTAAAGGCCGAGGATTGCATGAGTACTATATCTTGTTTTAGAAAAATGGGCGTGAAAATATCTGAGGTAAATGATCAGGTTGTCATTGAAGGGAAAGGCTGGGAAGGCTTGAATGAACCTCAAGATTTCCTTGATGTAGGGAATTCTGGGACCACGGCCCGCCTAATGGCAGGTATCCTGGCAGGTAGACCTTTTTATTCCGTCATTATTGGAGATGAATCAATAGCTAAAAGGCCCATGAAAAGGGTGACGGGTCCCCTTTCCCTGTTTGGGGCAGCTATAGACGGCCGGAACAATGGCCAGTTTACCCCGATTTCCATCAGGGGGGGAGAGCTTGTACCGATAGAATATAGTCTTCCTGTTGCAAGTGCTCAAGTGAAATCAGCCTTATTATTTGCTGCTTTGCAGGCAGATGGTGTCTCAGTGATAAAAGAGCCGGTTCCGACCCGGAATCATACTGAGTCGATGATCAAAAAGTTCGGCGGAGAGATCAGAAGTGAAAAAGGCATAATTACGCTAAAAGGCGGGCAGGAGTTCAAGGGAACAGAAGTACTTGTACCGGGGGATATTTCATCTGCTGCTTTTTTCCTGGCTGCTGCCGCGATTGTACCTGGGAGCAAGGTGGTGCTGCCGGGCATTGGGCTGAACCCTACAAGGACAGGGGTTATTGAGGTTCTGGAAAGAATGGGTGCTGACATTTCCGTTGAAGTGGAAGAGGGGGCACACTTTGAACCAAGGGGAACTGTCATCGTCCAAACGTCCAACTTAAAAGGAATAGAAATTGGCGGAGAAATCATTCCCTCATTAATTGATGAAATTCCTGTCATCGCCCTCCTTGCAACTCAAGCAGAAGGACGCACTGTCATAAGAGACGCAGAAGAATTGAAAGTCAAAGAAACGAACAGGATAGACGCAATTGTGACTCAGTTAAAAGCACTTGGAGCAAACATTGAAAGTACTGAAGACGGAATGATTATCCATGGGAAAACAGAGCTGTCAGGAGGAACTGTCGACTCACTTGGTGATCACAGGATTGGCATGACCCTTGCGGTTGCAGCATTAATATGCAATGAAGAGGTCAGCTTAAAAAATGCCCAAGCCGTTAACATATCGTATCCCTCCTTTTATTCTGACCTGGCCGGATTATCAAAAAAGTAAATTAAAAGGAAAAGACATCCCTTTAAACGGAGATGTCTTTTCCTTTTTGCTTTGTTAATTAATGATATTGTTAATTAGGACTAAAAAAAGTATTCAAAACTCCATATAGGCTTTAACAATGTTTTTTGTCATTAGTTTGCTCTTTTTCTCATAGCTTGTCTTAAGAGAAGAAGGGAGAGTAGGCAATGGCATATATAATAAATGATGTACCCTGTATCGAATATGACCGAAGAAGAAACCTTACAATTCTAGTAAAGGATAATCAAATCCGTTCTATTAATGCAAATTACAATCGCTGCAGCTTCCCGCGTATGAATATTTCTCCATTTCTCATGTCTCCTGTCCACGTCATGGCGGATCTTGATCTTCCGGAATTCCTTGAGTTCACTAACTTTAAATCTTATTTTACAACTGAATTTATAAACCGCGGATGCACTACACTGATCACTTCATTCCGTATAGAATACCTTTCGGAATTTGCCGATAACCTGAATAGGAAGAGGACAACTATGTTAAGCAGTCCGATCGATTACGTACTTGTCCTTAAATGTAAGCCAAAACTGGTCACCCCTGAACTCATCAGGCTTTTAAAACGAAACAAAATTCCCGCCATATTTATTGAAATATCGTCTGCAGAGGATTTGCAGGAAATTGCCTGGGGCTGGATCAAACAAACAATATATGGATATCCTCTAGTTTTTTGTCCACTAATTTCACCGGAAATCGACAAGAGAGAGTGTGCGAAGTTATTGAATGTATGGCAAGATATTCTAAAAAACGAAGGAATTCCTCATTCAAAATCTCAAATATCGCCAAAAAAACCCCTGCCCTTGCAGTTTTTGAAAAAAATTGGCATCTTTCCCCTTAAAGGGAATTTCACTGTAGGCGGAGAAATTAGTTATAACCTATATAAAACTCCCCCTTCTGAAATAGTTGATGATTGCCAATCATTTCTTTATGATAATCATATGTTAATCCTCACAGTTAACAAGGGTAAAGTACTTATGTCTAACGGTAGATGTTTCTTTCAGCCGGGAGCAGGAGAAGAGTTAAGAATTAAAACACCCGGCTACTTTACGTGAACATCTTCTGATATAATTCGGAAAACCCTTCTATAAAGTACTTGTAGAAGAAAGGAATATTTAATATGAACTATGCAGAAGAAATGCTGACTTCCCTGGAAAGCGGGGATTTGGAAAGTGCGAGAAAACATTTCAAGCGGGTGAAGAACTTAGGTGCTGATGAAGAAAAATTTTCACTTGCAGAAAGCCTTTATCATCTGGGATTTTTGGAAGAATGCAAGGAATTACTTGAAATCCTCGTGTCAAAATATCCTGGAGAAGGCGAGCTGCTGGTAATGTTGTCAGAAGTTCATGTGGAAATGGACGATGAGGAAGGTGCGCTGGATCTGCTTTCAGATATGGATGAGGCGGATCCGGATTATCCGAGAGCATTACTTTTACAGGCGGATTTATACCAAATGCAAGGCCTTTTCGAGGTAAGCGAGCAGAAATTGCTGCAAGCCAAGAGAATCTTATCTGAAGAACCTGTCATTGATTTTGCGCTCGGGGAACTATATCTGGAAATTGGCAAGTTCCTTGAAGCAATCCGGTCATATGAAAATGTGCTGAAGTCAGGCAAAATCAATGTAGGCGGGGTCGATGTTCATCAAAGGATGGGAGAGGCGCTTAGTGCTGGAGGAGACTTTGAGCAAGCGATGGACCATTATGAAAAAGCGCTGGATGAGCACCTGGAAATTAACACTCTTTTCGGTTATGCATTCACTGCTTACCAGGCGGGCCATTATTCTAAAGCTATAGAAAAGCTTGAATCAGTTAAAGAACTTGATCCGGATTACAATTCACTTTACCTTTTGCTTTCAAAAGCCTATGAGCATGAAGAAGAACTTGAAAAAAGCCTTGAAACAGTGAAGCAGGGAATCACACATGATGAGTTTAACAAAGAGTTACTGTTCCACGGAGGTAAAATCCTTTTGAAGCTGGGTAGAGAAGAGGAAGCTGAGCAGTTTATGCGGGAATCTCTGGCGCTTGACCAAGGCTATATGGAAGCCGCACTGACACTGAACAAATTGTTTCTTCAGCAGGAAAGGTACGAAGACATCCTTGAAATAATCAAACTGATGGAAAGTGAAGGGGAGGAAGATCCTCAGCTCCACTGGGACGCAGCTACAGCTTATGAAAAAACAGAAGATTATAAAGAAGCATTAAAACAATACCGTCTTGCATATACTTTCTTTAAAGAACATACTGAATTTCTTCAAGAATATGGATATTTCCTTATCGAAGAAGGAGAACACGGCGAAGCACGAGAAGTATTTAAAGAATTGTTAAAGAAAGATCCTTCAAACGAAGAATGGGCAATGGTAATAGAAAGATTGGAAGAATAGCTCCGCTCCGATTGAATCGGAAAGAAATAATACGCAGAGGAGGGAATAGAATGAAGACCCCTGTATCTGTCAACGAGAAAAAGGATTTCATCCGGTGGTTCTTAAATCGTTACCAGCTGAAAAGACGCGAATGTGTTTGGATTCTAAATTACCTTATGAGTCACGACCAGCTTATGAAAAAAGTTCATTTTGTTGAAGAAGCACAGTATTGTCCAAGAGGGTTGATCATGTCCACCCACTGTGTAGAGGAAGTGCCTTTCAGGTTCTACAAAGAAAATATCATGACAACAGACGCAGAAAAGTCGTTTCATGATATCAGGCTGAACAAGGATGAGGATATTTACATTCAACTGAATTTCAGCAAGTCAAATGCCTCTTATCAGTACGCTGCAGTACAGGAAGAAAACCCATTCATGCCGAAATACCTGCTTATCAATGAAAAAGACAGGATCATCGCTGAACAATTCCTGAAAAGCAGTATAGAGACATACCAGAAACAAAAGCTTCTGGCGGCCATAGATCAGGCTCTTGACCGAAATGATAAAGAGGAATTCGAAAGGCTCACCACACAATTAAAGAACATACCAAGCTGACTAATAAAAAAGCTGACAATCCATAATAAATGGATGTCAGCTTTTTTATTTTATTATACAACCCTCATTTGTAAGTATTGTTGCTATTCAATTAGTGCAGGGGATTTTTTGGCGTTGGATCTCAATTTACGTAAACCCGCAGTATTTCTTAAGCCAAATTGAACCCCCTGCAAAGACGGTATGCCGCCATAGAAAACAAAAAAACATCGTAGAGAAGCCTAGATGCTCAAACGATCAAGAAGTTTGAAAAACTGTCTTGAAAGTAAATGAATTGTAAATTGCACTTCACTCGCACACCTGATTCCAATAGGTTTTTATATCCTAGGTACCATCAAACTTTCATCCGAAAAGATATAGTGGTATCATAATCGGCAAGAAGGACAAACAAGAGGTGAATGCAATGAACTGGAATGGCAAGGAAGTTGAGCTTTATTTACAAGAAAAAAAATACATCGACACAGCGATTGTCCCCCTGCTCCCTGTAGGGATGGAAGAAAATATGAAAACATTTGCTGCCCAGGGAGAATTCATATCCCTGCTGTCCATGTATCTTGAACATCAATTCAAAGGGAGGCTGATGTTATTCCCGGCCTTTACTTATCTTAATTCGGAAGACAAGGGGGCAGTTGAGAAAAGGCTGAGTGAGTGGAGATCAAGCATGAAAGATTCAGGGTTCCAATATGTGTTTTTCCTGACTTCTGATAGTGATTGGAAATTCAGTAACGAAGGGCTGGAACGAGCACTGATGTGGGTTCCTTCAATTCCGCTTGATAATCTTGAAGAAAAATACAAACACTCAATAATGGAGGATCAGGTCAAGCAGCTGTTAAATGTAATCGTAAAAAAATGGCAGAGTGAGGGCTGACATAAAAAAGTCACATTGTTGCCATCTTTTTAAATCACTCTCTTATTGACCTGATAGAGAGATTAATATATCATTATTATGTCCTAGTTTTATATTTGTGCGAAAAATGTCCGTCGGACTGACCTTACGATAGAGGGGGGATAAGGATGAGTAAACAACGTGTATCTAGACGTCAATTCCTTAATTATACGCTAACTGGTGTAGGCGGTTTCATGGCTGCCGGAATGTTGATGCCAATGGTTCGTTTTGCAATCGATCCTGTACTGAAAGCAGAAGCAGGAGGCGATTTCATCGCAACGAAACAAAAGGTTGATGATTTAACAACTGAACCTGTACGTGTGGATTACAGCTACGAGCAAGTAGATGCGTGGTACACCTCTGAGATCACTCAGACAGCTTGGGTTTACAAAGATGAAGAAGGCAATGTTGTAGCGCTTTCGCCAGTTTGTAAGCACTTGGGCTGTACAGTTAACTGGAATGGGGACAAGAATCATGAGAACATGTTCTACTGCCCATGCCATGGCGGCCTTTATAAGAAAAACGGGAAAAACATTCCTGGAACACCGCCGGTAGCACCGTTGGATCAATATCCAACACAGGTAAAAGACGGTATCTTATACCTTGGAAAACCAGAACCAAATAAACTTGTAAAGTAAAGGAGGCGTAATCAGTGCTGAACAAAATGTATGATTGGGTTGATGAGCGTTTAGACATTACGCCTTTATGGCGCGATATTGCTGATCATGAAGTGCCTGAGCATGTTAACCCTGCACATCATTTCTCTGCATTCGTCTACTGCTTTGGCGGTTTGACTTTCTTCGTGACAGTCATTCAAATCTTATCTGGAATGTTCCTGACAATGTACTATGTTCCGGATATTCAAAACGCTTGGCAGTCTGTTTATTATCTTCAAAATGAAGTAGCTTTCGGACAAATTGTCCGCGGTATGCACCACTGGGGAGCCAGTTTAGTTATTGTAATGATGTTTTTACATACGTTACGTGTCTTTTTCCAAGGAGCATACAAGAAGCCTCGTGAATTGAACTGGGTTGTCGGAGTACTTATTTTCTTCGTCATGCTTGGTCTTGGGTTCACCGGATATTTATTACCATGGGATATGAAAGCGCTATTTGCGACCAAGGTTGGTTTGGAAATTGCAGCAGCAACACCGTTTATCGGAGAACAAGTTAAGACCCTCCTAGCCGGTGATGCTACGATTGTAGGAGCACAGACTCTTACTCGTTTCTTCGCCATTCATGTGTTCTTCCTGCCTGCAGCTTTGCTTGGCTTAATGGGAGCTCACTTCTTGATGATTCGTAAACAAGGGATTTCAGGCCCGTTGTAAGATATTCAATTCAACAAGGTTATTGATTCACCTTAATTAAAAAGGAGGGGACACTATGCATAGAGGGAAAGGGATGAAGTTCGTAGGTGACTCGCGTGTACCTGCAGAACGTAAGCCTAACATTCCGAAAGATTATTCCGAGTTCCCTGGGAAAACAGAAGCCTTCTGGCCGAACTTCTTGTTAAAAGAATGGTTGGTTGGAGCGGTATTCTTAATCGGTTATCTGTGCCTGACGGTAGCTCATCCATCGCCGTTAGAGCGTATTGCCGATCCAACGGATGCGGGATATATTCCATTACCTGACTGGTATTTCTTATTTCTTTATCAATTGTTAAAGTACACTTATGCATCTGGTCCGTATAATGTTATCGGTGCATTTGTTATTCCAGGACTTGCTTTTGGAGCTCTTCTATTAGCTCCATTCATTGACCGCGGGCCTCACCGCCGTCCTACAAAGCGTCCATTTGCGACAGGATTCATGTTATTGGCTCTTGCAGCGACGATTTTCCTGACTTGGGAATCAGTTGTCAACCATGACTGGGAAGCAGCTAAGAAACAAGGCCAGATCGTTGCGGAAGTTGAAGTTGATACTGAATCTGAAGGTTACCAGATCTATCAAGAAAACGGATGTATCAACTGTCACGGTGATACACTTCAAGGCGGTGCAGCTGCACCTTCTCTAGCTAACTTAGATCTTAGCGAAGAAGAAATTGCTGATATCGCAGTGAACGGTAAACCGCCAGGAATGCCTGCAGGTATGTTTAATGGTACTGACGAAGAACTTGCTAAACTGGCAACATTTATTGCAGAACTCCAAAGTGAATAAAAAAAGATCCAGCTTTGCTGGGTCTTTTTTTTATTGAAAAATATAAAGATAAAATTTTAAAAAAGCCTGCTTTATTGACACTTATGCGCCTGTATAGAGGATTCTTTCCCATGCAGGAAGGTTTCTGCCTTTAGAAAGTGGATAATCTTCCCTTGTTTCTTTATAATTTATATGGATGCATATTTTTTAACATGATGAGAGCTTTTAGACCGAAGCTGAAAGGAAGAAAGTATGAATTTATTATATTCTTATCTGACCAACAAATCGTTCCTGGGATTGTTACTGGTTATCAATGTGCTTGGTACAATCTATGGTTACATCTGGTATCTTCCTCAATTGGAAAGAACCGCTCCGCACTTTTTAATTTTTGTTCCAGACAGTCCTACTGCCAGTTTGTTTTTTTGCTTTGTGATTGCTGCCTTTTTACTGGGGAAAAATTGGCCATTGATGGAAGCGCTGGCTATCATAACGTTATTCAAGTATGGCATTTGGGCAGTGGTCATGAATTTATTGACGCTGGCCGTAGCAGGTGATTTATCCTGGCAAGGTTATATGTTGATCGGCTCCCACTTTGCAATGGCTGTACAAGGAATCCTCTATTCCCCTTATTACCGTGTGAAGGCATGGCATATTGCCGCAGCTGCGATTTGGACTTTGCATAATGACGTCATCGACTATGTATTTATGCAATACCCTACCTATTCACAACTCCATCTGTACATAAGGGAAATCGGGTATTTTACATTCTGGCTGAGCATTGCCTCAATATTCTTGTGTTATATTTTCACTAGAAAAGTGGAGAGAAGAAACATCGGATTGCAGGATTCTCTCTATCAATAGAATTTTAAGGTCTACTCTTGTCCACCCTCTCATACAATTTATTAGTAGTTTGAGGGGGGACAAGTATGAAATTATTCAGATCGGTTTTGCTTGCAATATTACTTTTTATGCTAAGTGTTCCGGTTTATACATCAGCTGGGGAAACATCTTTAACAGAGCTGGATAACATCGCCGATGAGGCCTTGCAAATGACAAAATCGGGTCGATTTGATGAAGCGAGACAGCTTTTACAATATTTTTCGGACAAGTTCGATGAATTGACGGCAATGGACCGCTCTTTCACAATGGATGAACTGAGGATTCTTACGGTGTCACACGAAGGGGCCTTGCAATCTCTGACGAATTCCTCTGAGACTTTAGAACAAAGAGTAGATTCAGTCATCACCTTCAGGCTGGTCATGGATGCGATATCCTCCCAGCATCAGCCACTCTGGACAGAAATGGAAAAGCCGATCATGGCAGCCTTTCAACAAGTACAGGAGGCTGCAAGTGCCGGGAACACCGAGGAGTATCACTCCACTCTCAATCAGTTCTTGACGAAGTACAGTATCATTCAGCCAAGCATCAAACTGGATGTGTCCGTTGAAAAGGTTCAGCAGCTTGACTCCCGGATCACTTTTATAGACAGGTACCGGAGTGAAGCAGGAGGAAGCCCTGAAGCAATGAATGAATTGAATACACTGGAGAGTGACTTACAGGATTTGTTTGACGGCCTCACAGAAGATGAAGCAGATCCATCTCTGTGGTGGGTGATTACCACAACAGGAAGTATCATTATCCTTACATTATCTTATGTTGGCTGGAGAAAATATAAAGGTCAAGCCGGGCAGTCAAAGTCTGAAAGGCAAAAGGATTGACAACCTTTATCTGTCGGGATAAAATTTGATTAATCACATCAAGATGGAGGTTTGAAATGGGAGGATTTATCCTTTATTTCATTATTATTTCACTGATACCTATTATGGCCAGCCTTAATGTCAAAAAGACGTTCAAGAAATATTCAAAGGTGGCCACCACATCCGGAATGACGGGAGCCGAAATGGCCAGAAGAATATTGGATGAAAATGGCTTGCATGAAGTGAAGGTTGTAGAAGGACGCGGCTTTCTAAGCGATCATTACAACCCATTAACTAAGACAGTTGCATTATCACCGGATAATTTCCATGGTCATTCTGTGGCTGGTGCAGCGGTTGCTGCCCACGAAGTCGGTCATGCAATCCAGGACGGCCAGAACTACAGTTTCCTTCGTTTTAGACACGCGCTGGTACCTGTTGCCAACATCGGTTCCAATTTATCCTGGGTGTTTATCATGATCGGATTCTTCACTACTATTACTGAAATGTTCCTGCTGGGTATTGTATTGATGGCGGCTGGTGTGCTGTTTCAGTTGATCACTTTGCCAGTCGAATTTAATGCCTCTTCAAGAGCAATGGACCAAATTGTTTCTCTTGGCCTGATTCGCAATGAAGAAGAACGTCATGCGAAAAAAGTCTTGAATGCAGCTGCCTTAACTTATGTAGCAGCAGCCGCTGTGGCAATAATTGAATTGCTGCGTCTTGTGCTGATTTTTACAGGAATGCAAGGCGAAGATTGAACAAAACAAAAAGTGCTTCCACAACAGGAAGCACTTTTTGTTTTCATCTATTGCTGCATGCGTTATAGAATTGACTTTAGTCTTCCAAAGGGTTCTTGTTAGCATCCAGTGTAAATCCTTCTCCTAACACATCATGTACAACTGTAACGGATACAAATGCATGAGGATCGACAAAACTGATAATATTTTTCAAACGCACAATTTCATTTTTGCCGACGACACAATAGAGAACATTGCGATTTTGTTTAGTAAACGAACCATGACCTTTAAGGACAGTTACACCACGGTCCATTTTCTCATTGATGGTATCCGCAATTTCTTCATGTTTCTCAGAAATGATCATTGCCCCTCTGGCGGCGTATGCTCCTTCTTGCATGAAATCAATCACACGGGCTCCAACAAAGACGGCAACAAGAGTATACATCGCTTCTCTGTAGCCAAGGTATGTAACTAGAGAAACCGAAATGACAATGGCATCAAACATAAACATAGTCTTCCCCATACTCCAGCCTACATATTTATGGACAAGCCTTGCGATGATATCGACTCCGCCAGTTGTGCCGCCATATCGGAAAATAATACCGAGTCCGACACCGAGGAATACGCCGGCGAACAATGCAGCCAGGAACAAATCTCCTTCCAGCGGGATTGCCATTTGATATCGCTGGAAGATCCATAAGAATACTGAAAGACTTATCGTCCCTATAATAGTATAGAAAAATGCACGCCTGCCCAGAAACTTCCACCCGATTAAAAATATAGGGATATTTAACGCCAGGTTAGAATAAGAAGGATCAATGCCGGCAAGAAAATATAGTAACAGGGTAATACCTGTAAATCCGCCTTCTGCAAGCTCATTCTGCATATTGAAATGAACCAGTCCGAATGCAAATATTGCAGAACCGAGCAATATGAATAGTGTGTTTTTGATTTTGAGTCCGAAGAGCATAGACATTTCCTCCAATCTTTCCAATTTTTATAACAGAGCAATTATATAGGAACGGGTGAAAACTATCAATAAACATCAGAAATGACACCCTAGTCTAATTATTTGTAAAAAATTGATTCTTTAGCTAACATAATAGAAGAAATTAGCGAGGTGTTTACAATGAACCACAATGACAACAATAAATCAATCAAGCAGATGCAAGAAGAAGTGGATACATACATAAGCCAGTTTAAAGAAGGGTATTTCAGTCCATTGGCCATGATGGCGCGGTTGACGGAAGAAATGGGGGAACTGGCCAGGGAAATCAATCACTATCATGGTGAGAAACCGAAAAAAAGCACTGAAAAAGAAAATACAATTGAAGAAGAGCTTGGGGATGTTCAGTTTGTCATCACCTGTTTGGCCAACTCGCTTGGAATAGACCTTGAAAAAGCTCATAATACAGTTATGCACAAATTTAACACCAGGGATAAAGACCGCTGGACACGTATAGAGGAGGACGAAAGTAATGGCAGCAATTAAGGTGACGATTGCGGGACCGAGAGGCAGGATGGGCAGTGAAGCGGTGAAAATGGTGGAAACTACAAGCCATTTGAAGTTGATCAGCGTCCTTGATCACAAAAATGGAGGTGTGATGCTCAGTGATATAGAGGGGTTCGCGAATTCACGCGGAGTCCCTGTCTACACAGATATCAATGAGTGTTTCAATGAAGGAACTCCGGATGTACTTATAGATTTAACCACCCCTGAAACGGGTTATTTACATACAAAAACAGCATTAGAGCATGGTGTCAGGCCGGTGGTGGGGACAACAGGTTTTACCACTGAACAATTGAAGGAATTGACTGAACTGGCTTCTGAGAAAAGCCTAGGCTGTATCATCGCACCTAACTTCGCTGTAGGTGCAGTATTAATGATGAAATTTTCTCAAATGGCTGCTAAATATTTTGAAGATGTCGAAATCATCGAACTTCACCATGACCAAAAGCTTGATGCACCATCGGGCACAGCTGTCAAAACAGCGGAAATGATTTCCTCTCAGAGAAAGCCAAAGGTTCAGGGCCATCCGGAGGAAAAAGAGACGATTGAAGGAGCAAGAGGTGCAGACTATGAAGGTATGCATATTCACAGTGTCCGGCTGCCTGGACTTATTGCTCATCAGCAGGTGCTTTTTGGTGCTGACGGTCAGACATTGACAATCCGGCATGATTCATATAACAGGGCCTCATTCATGTCAGGTGTAAAGTTCTGCGTGGATACGGTAATGAACCTGGAAACATTGGTGTATGGGTTAGAAAATCTT
The DNA here is from genome assembly GCF_053903065.1 of Bacillus sp. AK031. NCBI lineage: Bacteria > Bacillati > Bacillota > Bacilli > Caryophanales > Bacillaceae > Bacillus > Bacillus sp. AK031. Next base: position 1,536,318 of record NZ_CP096424.1, read on the forward strand.
TTAGATTGATTAATAAAGTTCAGGAGGCAGGACAGCTTTGTGTTCCAATAGGCGTTGTGTCTGCTGCCTGGGTTTACAGAAGGGGTGTTTGTGTTGAACATTGCTTTAGTTGCGCATGATAAAAAGAAGGATAATTTAATCCGTTTTGTTCTGGCTTATAAAAATACATTCCTACAACACCGTCTCTATGCAACAGGGACAACCGGGAAAAGAATTGCGGAAGAAACTGGCCTGGAGATTGAACGGTTTAAATCAGGGCCTCTGGGCGGAGATCAGGAAATAGGGGCATATATTGCAAATGATAAGATGGACGTCGTCATTTTCTTCAGAGATCCACTGACAGCACAGCCACATGAACCGGATGTTTCAGCTCTGATCCGCCTCTGCGATGTCTATTCAGTTCCGCTTGCTACTAATATGGGGACTGCGGAAGTACTGATTAAAGGACTAGAGAGAGGGCATATCGAGTGGCGTGATATCCAAAAAGATTTGAAGGAGAACAGTTGAGATGGAAACAGATATCCTGGCGTTTGGTGCTCATTCTGACGATGTTGAAATCGGAATGGGCGGAACAATTGCCAAATATGCAGCAGAAGGAAAGCAAATCGTCATTTGTGACTTGACTAAGGCTGAAATGTCTTCAAATGGGACACCGGAGTCAAGGGAGAAGGAGGCAGAAGAGGCTGCTTCTATTCTCGGTGCTGCGGTAAGGCTGAATATTGGCTTGCCGGACAGAGGGTTATATATGAAAAAAGAATTCATAGACCAGATTGTCCGAATCATCCGGCTTTATAAGCCGAAAGCAGTATTTGCACCCTACGAAATTGACAGGCATCCCGATCATGGCAATGCTTCAGGTTTGGTTAAGGAAGCATTCTTTTCAGCAGGTATCAGAAAGTATGGGAGCGAAGAATTAGGGGATGCCCATAAGCCTGCTGCTTTGTATTTTTACATGATCAATGGTTTTCATAACCCTGATTTTGTCATCGATATAAAAGAATACATAAAAACGAAATTAAATAGCTTGCAAGCATATCAAAGTCAATTTGTCCGTTCTGAAGCTAGCGTCTCCACCCCTCTCACAGAAGGGTATCTGGAGTCCGTGGAAGCCAGGGAAAGAATGATGGGAAAATCAGCAGGACTGACTTTTGCAGAAGGATTTTTTGCTCATAACACTTTGATTGTTCACAAGGATTTATTAGGAGAGTAGTATATGAAATTAAAAATAGGGATTACCTGTTATCCTACTGTGGGGGGATCCGGAGTAGTAGCGACCGAGCTTGGCAAATTGCTGGCTGAAAAAGGCCATGAAATACATTTTATAACGTCCAGTGTTCCGTTCAGGCTCAATAAAATGTATCCTAATATCTATTATCATCAGGTTGAAGTGAATCATTATTCAGTGTTCCAGCACGCTCCTTACGATATAGCACTTGCTAACAAGATGGCTGTGGTGGCTAAGAGGGAAAAGCTTGATATTCTACATGTTCATTATGCTGTGCCTCATGCTGTTTGTGCGATTCTGGCTAAACAGATGGCAGATACTGAACTGAAAATCGTAACTACTTTACATGGTACAGATATTACAGTATTGGGGTATGATCCTTCCTTAACAGAAGCTATTCGATTCGGGATAGAGCAATCCGATCATGTGACAGCTGTTTCCCATGCTCTCGTGGATCAAACGCATTCACTGATCAAACCCGATAAGGATATAGAAACAGTCTACAACTTTATCGATGAACGTGTTTACCGAAAAGTGGACTCTGAACATCTAAAAAGAGATTATGGAATAATGCCTGAAGAAAAAGTGATTATCCACGTCTCAAACTTCAGGGCGGTCAAAAGGGTCCAGGATGTTGTCCATTCCTTCAACAAGATAAGTCAGCAAATCCAATCCAAATTGCTCTTGGTAGGGGATGGACCGGAAATGACCGTTATTTGCCAGCTGGTAAGGGAGCTGGGCTTGAAAGATAAGGTACTCTTTCTGGGTAAACAGGACAGCCTTGAAGAGCTTTACTCCATGAGTGACCTGATGCTGCTGCTTTCTGAAAAAGAAAGTTTTGGATTGGTTGCCCTAGAAGCAATGGCTTGCGGGGTCCCTTGTATAGGAACGGATATAGGCGGAATACCAGAAGTGATCGAAGACGGCTTTAACGGATTCATTTGTCCATTGGGGGATATTGATACTGTCGCTGATAAGGCTGTATCTTTGTTTAGTTCTGGCCGTTCCTACCAGTTGCTTTCAGAAAATGCGTTGAGCACAGCGAGAACTAAATTTCATTGGAGTAAAATAGTCAGCCAATATGAAGACATATATATGAATCTGCTGGCGAAAGATAGGTGATTATGAGATGCTGCCTGAATTGTTTGAACAGGCGAGGCCTGTCCTTAGGAAGCTGGAGGAAGCGGGATATCAGGCTTTCTTTGTCGGGGGGGCTGTAAGGGATTTACTCTTAAACAGATCGACCAACGATATTGATATTGCAACTTCCGCTCTGCCTGAAGAAGTAAAATCGGTTTTCCCTAAGACAATAGATGTGGGGATAGAACATGGTACAGTTGTAGTCATTAATAAGAGTGTACCCTATGAAATTACGACGTTTAGAAGTGAATCTGGCTATAGGGACCACCGAAGACCGGAATCAGTCACATTCATCACTTCACTAAGAGAAGATTTAAAAAGAAGAGATTTCACGATGAATGCAATCGCCATGGACAGTTCCGGCCGCATTCACGATCCTTTTCAGGGAGAAGAAGACCTGAAAGCGTGTATGATCAGGACAGTAGGAGCAGCAGATGAGCGTTTCAAGGAAGATGCCCTCAGAATGATGAGGGCAGTTCGTTTTATGGCCCAGCTCAATTTCAAGGTGAATATTGAAACATTTGAAAGCATTAAACAAAATGGAAAAACCCTAAATTATATTGCTGTTGAAAGAGTAACTGCTGAGTTTGAAAAACTGCTGAGCGGAAAGTATAAAGAGGCATCCTTTAAGACAATGGAACGTACAGGCTTACATAGATATCTGCCTGGCCTGAACAGCGGCGAAGAAGCGTTTCGGTCACTAGGAATGCTTTCTTATAATCATCTTACTAACGTCCAAATGTGGCTGCTTCTTGTGTATCTATCAAAAGACGGCACTTCTTTCCTGGAAAACTGGAGACTTCCATCTAAAAAGGCGAAATACATTACTAGAGCGCATTCGTTCCTTCTATCGAGGATAACGAAAGAATGGGATCAATACGCACTCTATCAGGCCGGTTATCAAACAGCTGTCGATGTTGAAACGGTTTACGCTGTACTCAATCATTGTAAGGCAAAAGCTGATGAACTAAAAAAATCATTCGATAAGCTGCCGATAAAGGACAGAGGGCAGCTTCAGTTAACCGGTAATGACCTCATGGAATGGACAGGAAAAACAGGTGGCGCCTGGATAAAAGAAGAGCTGAAAAAAGCAGAAATGGCAGTCATCAAAGGCAAGATACCCAATGAAAAAAATGCCATAAGGGAGTGGTTAGGGCTTTGCAATCACCAATAAGAAAAAAACTGATGGATGCATTTATGGAAACTGAAGGCGAGTTCTTATCAGGACAAGCTTTAGCTGATATAGCAGGTTGTTCACGTACGGCTGTGTGGAAGCATATCGAAGAGCTGAGAAAAGATGGCTATGAATTCGAGGCTGTAAAAAAAAGGGGATACAGAATCGTCAAAGCGCCTGATAAGGTAAGCCAGAATGAAATCAACATGGGCTTAAGAACAAGAGCAGTAGGAAGAACGATTGAATACGTAGAATCAGCACCTTCAACCCAGAAAATCGCTCACGCCCTTGCGCAAGAAGGAGCAAAAGAGGGCACTGCCGTCATTGCGGATGAGCAAACGGAAGGAAGAGGAAGGCTGCTGAGAAGCTGGCATTCACCTAAAGGAACTGGAATCTGGATGAGCATCATTCTAAAACCGCAGCTTCCTCCCCAAAAAGCTCCTCAATTCACTTTGATAGCTGCAGTGGCGGTGGTGCAGGCAATAGAAGAGGTGGCAGGTCTAAGTCCGGAAATTAAATGGCCTAATGACATTTTGCTGCACGGAAGGAAAGTAACCGGAATATTGACAGAACTTCAAGCAGAAGCGGACAAAATCAATTCGATCATTATCGGCATCGGTATGAATGTCAACCAGGAGACAGAAGATTTTCCTGAAGAGCTTCAAACTATTGCAACTTCCCTGGCAATGGAGAAAGGGGAAAAGATTTCCCGGGCCAAGTTAATCCAAAAGGTAATGGAAAAGCTTGAAATGTACTATGACTTGTACATGGAGAAAGGTTTTACTCCGATAAAATTACTTTGGGAAAGTTATGCCGCCAGCATTGGCAGACAAATTACGGCCAGGACCATAACCGGAAGTATCCATGGAAAGGCACTGGGAATCAATGAAGATGGCGTATTAAGAATAGAGGATACTGAAGGGCGTATCCATGAAGTATACTCAGCGGATATTGAATTGAATTGAAATCGCTTTCTTGCTGCCTTTTTTCTATTGAATTCCTCATTACTTTTGTTATAATCTTCAATGAAGGGCAGTATCGGCTGCGAACTGCACCATAATTAACTTACAACATTATAATAAGTATTATTCTGCCTTGATCCAAATGGACAGGGACGGAGGATCGAAACAATAACTATGAATTATACGGGATCCTTCTGCCTTTTTAGGGAAGGGTCCCTTTTTGTGTAAGGCTCTTTTCGGAAACTTTGTTTGATGCGTTTATGACAACTTTTTCGAAAGCAGCCTTTTTCATTTATATGTTTCGCAGCCTCTGACTTAAAAAGGAGGAACCGCTTGTGAAGAACACTTCTGATTTTATTAAAATGAAAAAAGAAAATGAAAAAATATCAATGGTGACTGCGTATGATTTTCCATCAGCCAAGCTTTCGGAAAAGGCGGGCCTTGACATGATCCTGGTAGGCGACTCGCTTGGAATGGTGGTTCTAGGTTATGATTCCACCGTGTCAGTCACCCTTGATGATATGATTCATCATACAAAAGCTGTGAAAAGGGGGGCTCCAGATACGTTCATCGTAACGGATATGCCCTTTATGACCTACCATCTTTCTAAGCGGGACACGTTGAAAGCGGCGATGGAAATCGTTCAGAAAAGCGGAGCTCACGCTGTAAAGGTAGAAGGAGGGGGACAGGTCGTTGATACTATCCGGGACATGACAAGTGCCGGTATTCCTGTTGTCGCTCATCTTGGATTGACTCCTCAGTCTGTTGGTGTATTAGGCGGATACAAAGTTCAGGGTAAAACCGCTGAAGCAGCTTCCAAGCTAATGGAAGAAGCGAAAAGGTGTGAAGAAGCGGGAGCGTTTGCCCTTGTAGTTGAATGTATTCCCCGACAGCTTGCTTCCGAAGTGGCCAAAAGCCTCCGTATTCCTGTAATCGGAATCGGAGCAGGGAGTGAAACAGATGGCCAGGTTCTTGTCTATCATGATATCTTGACCTATGGAGTTGAACGTATTCCTAAATTCGTCAAGAAATATGGAGACATGAATGAAGTAGCTCTTGCCGGCCTTGAGCATTACCATTCGGAGGTCAAACAGGGGCAATTTCCTGAAATGGGACATACGTTTACAATGAAAGAAGAAGAACTTCAAACGTTATATGGAGGAAGCAAATAATGCAGAAATTCACTGACATCTCCTCGATTCAGTCTTTTCTTCTTAAAGAAAAGCGCAACGGGAAAATGATAGGGTTTATTCCAACAATGGGATTCTTGCATGAAGGCCATCTTACACTTGCAGAGAAGGCAAAAAAAGAAAATGACATTGTTGTAATGAGCATCTTTGTTAACCCCCTTCAATTCGGGCCTAATGAGGATTTTGAAAGTTATCCGCGTGATCCTGAGAGGGACGCTAACCTTGCTCAATCAGCTGGTGTAGATGTGCTGTTTCTTCCTTCAGCGGATGAAATGTATTCCGGTTCTTCTATAAAGATGCAAGTAACGGAACGTACCAATGTTTTATGCGGAAGCAGACGGGAAGGGCATTTTGACGGAGTCGTAACTGTAGTGTCAAAGCTGTTCAATATCGTTGTCCCGGACAATGCTTATTTCGGCCTGAAGGATGCACAGCAAGTTGCCGTGATAGAGGGATTGACAAGGGATATGAACTTCCCTGTCAACATTAATCGGGTCCCGACTGTCAGGGAATCAGACGGGCTTGCCAAGAGTTCCAGGAATGTCTATTTATCACAGACAGAAAGAGACGAAGCACCTGTCCTCTACAGCAGCCTTCAAGAAGCTGAGATGTTAGTTTCTGAAGGTGAATATGACCCGTCAACAATCATTTCTTTTATTGAGAAACGGATTACTGCAGAAACAAGCGGTTTGATTGATTATATCGAAGTCTATTCATTTCCGGAACTTAAAGAATTACCGTCACTAACCGGAGAGTTTATCATAGCCTTAGCAGTGAAATTTGAGAAAGCCCGTTTGATTGATAATATTATCATCAAGGCAGGCCAGGAGGAGAAATAAAATGTTTAGAACGATGATGAGCGGAAAGATTCATAGAGCTACTGTAACGGAAGCGAATTTAAATTATGTTGGCAGTATCACAATCGACCAGGATATCCTTGATAATGTCGGAATGCTGCCGAATGAAAAAGTACAAATCGTCAACAACAATAATGGGGCAAGGCTGGAGACGTATATTATTCCAGGAGAGCGCGGAAGCGGAGTTTTTTGTTTGAACGGAGCAGCGGCCCGCCTTGTACAACCAGGTGATGTAATCATCGTTATCTCTTATAAGCTGGTTGCTGAGGAAAACGTCCATACACATGTACCGAAAGTCGCGATCATGGATGAAAACAATAAAATTGTAGAAATGATCGGAACCGAACCTGAAGCAACTGTATATTGATCAACCCAAAAAGCGAGTGACAGCCACTCGCTTTTTTATATTCGTTAATTTTCGAATTTATTGTTGTTTCAGGAAAGGGCTTAACCTTCTGCTGCTGAAATACAAAACGATTGGTTCACTGTGAGCCTGTTTGAAGTGGAGCGTTTGTTACGAGTTACTGGACCGCTGTATTTACGTGCTCTGATGCTTCCACTCTGAAATTATATATCTTCACCATTCATATTTTAAAATCTAGTATTGAATTTGAAAGTATTGTTAGATAATGATGTTGGTATTAGTTTAATAGTAAATGGGTTTTAACCAATGAAATAACAAAATGCACTGGTTCCCTCATGCTTTTGCTTAAATAAGATTTAAAATTAATCTAGAAATGAAACTCATGACTTCGATGGAGTAAAGCATGATATGGTCGATTGGAGCGGAAGGCGTGCGACCTCCTGCGTGATTAGCGGGACAGGTGAGACCAAGGTTACGTACCCACTGGAACGTAACCCCGCAGGCAAAGCCGAGAAGGCTCAACGCCCGCCCCGCGGAGTCGTACGCCTGGAGCGGAAATCAGCCAACACTTTTAAAGACAGAGACCTCAAACCACAACACTCTATAACACAGCCAATGTGACAAAGCAGCAATTCATTTTACTTTCATGGCTCTCTTCTAGCTCTGTAATCGGGTAATATGGTACACTTGTGAGGATAAACAGAGTAGATAAAGGCTGTGTGATTTATGATACCTCAAAAAATAGTGGTAGTAGATCTTGAAACAACTGGTAACTCCCCGAAAAAGGGAGATAAAATAATTCAGTTAGCTGCAATGGTCGTACAAGATGGAGTCATTGCAGATACATATACAACATTCATAAACCCCGATGTTGCAATTCCTTCCTTCATCGAGGAACTGACCGGCATAAATGATGATATGGTCAAAGATGCTCCTGAATTTGCAGAAATCGCTCCTAAGGTGCTGGAGCTATTGGATGGAGCTGTTTTTTGTGCCCATAATGTGCAGTTTGATTTGGGATTTTTACAGGCGGAGTTGGAAGAGGCGGGATACAATTCCTTTACCGGTCCTTCATTTGACACCGTCGAACTGGCGAAAATCACCCTGCCTACAGCAGACAGCTATAAACTGACGGAGTTGTCGGACAGATTGTCTTTTACCCACAGCAGACCGCATCAGGCGGATAGTGATGCCCTAGTGACAGCTGAGCTGCTGATTTACTTCATCGAAAAGCTTTCAACTTTGCCTCTTGTGACGCTTGAACAAATGGAAAGGCTGTCATCATGGCTGAAAAGTGATTTATCGTTATTATTTTCAAACATCCTTGCCGATAAGCGCAAGTCAATAGAGGACATAGATCCTGAGCTCGAAGTATATAGAGGGATTGCTTTAAAGAGAAAAACGGCATTGCCCCAGAACCCTTTGCTTCCTGCTGAAATCACCTACCCTCATGGCGATAATGATAAAACGGCCTTGTTATCAGCAGTGTTATCAGGGTTTGAGAAAAGAGACGGCCAGTTTTATATGATGGATAAAGCACATGAGGCCATGTCGGAAAGCAGACACGTTATCATCGAGGCAGGTACTGGTGTTGGAAAGTCGTTAGGCTATCTTTTGCCGGCTGTATACCACAGCAAGCAAAATGGAATACCTGTTGTATTAAGTACTTATACCATTCAGCTTCAAGAACAGCTTTTGGAAAAGGAAATAAAGTTTCTGAAAAAAATGCTGAATTTCCCTTTCAATGCAGTTCTTTTAAAAGGGAAAAATCATTATTTGAATCTTTTTAAGTTTGAACAATCACTGACTGAAGATGAAAACCACTATGATACAGCGATAACGAAAATGCAGATCCTTGTATGGCTGACTTCAACCAAAACAGGCGATGTTGATGAACTGAACCTTACAAGTGGAGGCCGGCTGTATTGGAACAGAGTCCGCCATGACGGCTGGCATATTAAAAAAGATCCTTGGGTCGGCAGAGACTTTTATCTCCATGCACGAGCAATTTCAAAAGAAGCGGATCTTGTTATTACGAACCACTCCATGCTGCTTGCGGATGTTGTCAGTGACAGCAAGCTGCTGCCCTCATATGACACAGTGATCATAGATGAAGCACATCATCTGGAAAAGTCGGCAAGAAGTCACTTTGGCAGGGTCATTGATTATTTATCAGCTAAATTTGTCATTGGCCAATTAGGAACCTGGGACCAGCGGCAGTTATTTCATAAACTTGAAAGAATACTTGAAGCCCATCTCATCAAACCTCAATTGCACTCTTTTGAATTAGATCGGTTCGTAACAGAATTTTATAGAGAGATCGAGGAATGCTTTTCAATCATTACCGCTCTATTCACTAAGCAGGCAAAAAAGAGAAAAGGCGTCCAAAAAATACAAATGAGACTGACGGATTCCGTGCTTTCGTCAAAAGAATGGCAGCCAGCCATAATGTGTATCGAAAGAGTCGTTTCCCAAATGAAAAGATTATCGAATGAAATGATGGAACGCCTCCAAAAGCTAAAGGAAAAGGAAAGCGAGCTTGAAGATTCAGAAAGAGCGGCCGTAGAAGAATTCTTCAGCTTCCTTGTTGAGTGGGATGAATTGAAATCAGGATTCCAGGATGTGTTCCTTTCACCTTCAAAAAATGATGTTATATGGCTTGAAGGCGATCTCCGTTCGCTGCCAAACAGCCTGATGATCCAATCGCAGCTCGCCTCTGTAGGAGATAAGCTGAAACAATCATTCTTTGATGTAAAGAAATGCGCGATCATGACTTCTGCAACATTAACTGTTCAGAACTCATTCAGGTATTTCATTGAAGAGATTGGCTTATCCGATCATAATATCGATACGTACAAAATATCTTCACCCTTTAACTATAGTGAAATGACAAAGCTTTTTATTCCTACAGATGTCCCTGAAATTCAAAATGTATCGCTTGATGAGTATGTAGAAGCAATTGCCACTCATTTAATCGGAGTTGCCCAAGCAACAAAGGGAAGGATGCTGGTGTTATTTACTGCATTTGATATGCTTAGAAAGACACATGATTTGATGAAGGACAGCGGCCTCCTTGAGGATTTTGTTCTCATGGCTCAAGGGATATCCAGTGGAAGCAGGACACGGCTGACGAAAAATTTTCAGCGGTTCGATAAAGCAATCCTGTTTGGAACAAGCAGTTTTTGGGAAGGTGTGGATATTCCCGGTGAAGATTTATCCTGCCTGGTCCTCGTAAGGCTGCCATTTTCTCCACCAGATGAGCCAGTCGCCCAAGCTAAAAGTGAGATCTTAAAAAATGAAGGAAAGAATCCTTTCTCTTACCACTCACTCCCGGAAGCGATCCTGCGATTTAAGCAGGGTGTCGGAAGGCTTATCAGAAGAAGCACAGATAGAGGAATTGTGATTGTTTTCGACAGAAGGATCATTACGGCAAGGTACGGAAAAGCTTTTCTCGAATCGATTCCAGATATGCCTGTAAGGCAGGGAGAACTCCAAGAAATGGTTGAATTGATTGAAGATTGGCTGTAGCAGGGCGCTGAATAAATCTTGTATATGGTCATCCCTTCTTGGCCGGATAAATTTTCATGATTAACGTACTCTATATGTAGACGTGTTTTGGAGGTATGTTAATCATGAGACGCATGTTAGCCGGAATCCTGATGGTTATGTTTTTTCTTTCTACAGGAGGGAATATAATAACAGCAGCTCCGAAGGTTGATTTAAAACTTAAACCTGATGAGTTTGCCTTGACTTTTTTGCCTTTTAAAAAAGGAGAAATCGGCATTATACATCTCCCGCAGGGGATAAACTATTTAATCAATTCAGGTGAACCCGAACAGTTAAAAGATCTTTCTGCGATTTTAAAGCAATATGGAATCGAGAAAATAACGGGTATCCTGGTTACGGATATAAAAGAATATCATCCAGAATCCCTGAAAGAGATCATCAAAAAATGGGGAACGGAAGAAATATTGACGGGCGCCATGATGGCTGCGCAAGTAATGGACCCGGACTTAAAGGTCCATGCATTGAAAAAAGGGGAAAAGGTTTCATTAAATGAAAAGGTCACCATCGATGTGATGTATGAAGGCTATCAGGATAATGAAGGTTTTGATTTTACTGTTACGTCATTGCCTCATCGATTCCTATGGCTCAGCTCGCATTCTTCCATTGCAGAAGATTCACTCATCAATGAACAACTCAGCAATGTAAATATACTAAAGGTTCCCTTGTATGATAAAACAGAGCTTTTATCTGAAAGGCTCTTAAATCATATTGACCCGCAAACAGCTATCTTTTACAGGGAGAAGAAGAAATTTATCAACACAGATGTACTTGAGCTTTTTCATGAAAGCTGGATTGATGTGTATTTTACAGGGCAGCATGGCCTGATAACGATTAAATTCAATAAAGATAATTATGAAGTGATAACATTTCCAGAGGAGAACCAGATATTAGGCTGAAGAAATCCATATGAAAGAGGACTGAGAACAGCCCCCTGAAGAAGTGTGTGTGTGGATTAGAATTATTTTTTTGTTGATAGTGTCGGCTATTGCTTGATTGCTGTTATAATGATTTATGGTTCTAATGTTATTGTGTCTTAACTTCAGGCTCAATATTTATAACAATTTTTGTGATGTAAGGAGGATTTTCTTTGGAAAGCAAAATTGAAGTGTTGTCGACACTTAAAATCCAGCATTCACCCGACTTATATAAAGTGGTTGATGCATTAAACCGGACACTGAAAGAAAAAGATTTGATGTTTGGACTGGCTTTGGATCCGGAAGACCAGGAACAAGCTGTTTTCACAATATATCGTACATAAAGAAGTGATGAAATGAAGAAAATTATATTTTTAATTGTATTGGTTTCAGTTGTCATTGTTGGAGCGATGGCGGCAATCTTTTTGAATGCCAGGTCACCGGTAAACAACAAGGCAGAGGGTGCTCTTCAGAGAGCTCAGAATGAAACGGAAATTGCATCGACCGAGGATGTTTCCCTCTACAACGGAAAAAACTCATATGTTGTCATTACAGGGGAAAATACAGACGGCGAGAAAATAATCGTATGGGTCCCTGAAGAAGACGAGGAAATTATCGTGAAAAAATGGGCGGATGGAATCTCGAAAAAGGCTGCAATTAATAAACTGAATGAGGAAGAAGAAGTACACGAAATCCTATCAGTAAAACTGGGCATGGAAAGTGTTGGTCCGGTTTGGGAGCTGACTTATCTTGATGATAATGAGCATCTGAATTACTACTACCTTCTGTTTGAAACGGGAGAGTGGTGGAGGAAGATTGAAAATCTTTAATAGGAGGAAACGATATGAAATGGGAATTAGCTGAAAGGGTTAGTGCTTTGACACCTTCAACAACCCTTGCTATCACAGCAAAGGCAAAGGAAATGAAAGCACAGGGCATTGATGTGATCGGCCTTGGAGCAGGAGAGCCTGATTTCAACACACCTGAACACATTATGGCTGCTGCTAATACTTCAATGAACGAAGGCCATACAAAATACACTCCAGCCGGCGGTTTGCCTCAATTAAAGAAAGCAATCATCAATAAATTCAAAAATGATCAAGGTATCTCGTATGAAGGGGAAGAAGTAATCGTAACAAGCGGTGCTAAACATGCTCTGTTCACACTCTTTCAAGTCCTTCTCAATGAAGGGGATGAAGTTATCATTCCGACACCATACTGGGTGAGCTATCCAGAGCAAGTTAAGCTTGCTGGCGGGAAGCCTGTCATTGTTGAAGGAAGAGAAGAGAATGAATACAAAATCACCCCTGAACAGCTGGAAAATGCTGTCTCGGAAAAAACAAAAGCCGTCATCATCAATTCCCCGAGCAACCCGACTGGAATGCTCTACAGCAGGGAAGAGCTTGAAGCAATTGGGGAGGTTTGTCTGGAGAAGAACATTTTGATTGTTTCAGATGAAATTTACGAGAAATTGGTTTATGAAGGAAACAGCCATGTGTCAATCGCTGAAATTTCTTCCCGACTGAAAGAACAGACCATCGTTATCAACGGAGTATCTAAATCACACTCCATGACGGGCTGGAGAATCGGCTATGCTGCAGGAGATGCCCAGATAATTAAAGCAATGACAAACCTGGCAAGCCATTCTACATCGAATCCGACGACTACATCTCAGCATGGAGCCATTGCCGCATATGATGGAACACAGGAACCGGTAGAGGAAATGCGCAAAGCCTTCGAGGAACGATTAAATATCGTATTTGAAAAATTAAATGCTATTCCCGGCTTTAATTGCATCAAGCCTCAAGGAGCTTTCTATTTGTTCCCTAATGTCAAAGAGGCTGCCTCATTGACGGGTTATGAATCAGTTGATACATTTGTAAAGGCACTTCTCGAAGAAGCGAATGTAGCCGTCATTCCGGGATCTGGATTCGGTTCTCCCGATAATATAAGATTATCTTATGCAACCTCTCTAGACTTATTTGAAAAAGCTTTGGAACGCATCCATTCTTTTGTAAATCAGAAAATCCAAGATGCAAAGTAACCATTTTCCGGTGGTAACCTGTCAGTTACCACCGGAAAATATTTTTATCCTTGCAAATTGTAAGTGAGTTTACAGGTTTTCTGTGTTGCTAGTGGTTGTATCGATATGTATAATAAGAAACAATAAGAAATGATACATAAGTCATTGTTGAAAGGTTTTGGAGGGAATTAAACGTGAAAACAACAATAGCAGAAGTGAATAAATATGTAGGAGAAGAAGTGACAATAGGTGCCTGGCTTGCAAACAAACGTTCAAGCGGGAAAATTGCATTTCTTCAACTTCGTGATGGGACAGGCTTTATACAAGGTGTTGTAGTGAAGAGTGAAGTCGAAGAAGAAATCTTCCAAAAAGCAAAAGCGCTTACCCAGGAAACATCCCTGTATGTTACGGGTGTAATCCAAGAAGATAGCCGCTCTCCGTTTGGGTATGAGATGCAGGTAAACAACCTGGAGGTCATTCATGAATCCGTTGATTACCCGATTACACCAAAAGAGCATGGTACAGAATTCCTGATGGACAACCGCCACTTATGGCTGCGTTCACGCCGGCAGCATGCTGTTATGAAGGTGAGAAACGAAATCATCCGTGCAACATATGAATTCTTCAATAAAGAAGGATTTGTTAAAGTAGATCCGCCTATCCTTACAGGAAGTGCGCCAGAAGGAACATCTGAACTTTTCCATACTAAATACTTCGATGAAGATGCGTACCTTTCACAAAGCGGCCAGCTGTATATGGAAGCTGCTGCAATGGCGTTAGGAAAAGTATTTTCATTTGGACCGACATTCCGTGCAGAAAAATCAAAAACACGCCGCCACCTGATTGAATTCTGGATGATCGAACCGGAAATGGCGTTCTATGAGCACGATGACAGCCTGAAAGTGCAGGAAGAGTATGTATCTCATATAGTTCAATCTGTTCTGGAAAATTGTAAGCTTGATTTGGAGAGGCTGGGACGTGACACCTCAAAACTTGAAAATATCAAGGCTCCGTTCCCGCGGATCAGCTACGATGATGCCATCAAGTTCTTACAGGAAAAAGGCTTCGACGATATCGAGTGGGGCGATGATTTTGGTGCTCCCCATGAGACGGCGATCGCAGAAAGCTATGATAAACCGGTATTCATTACTCATTACCCTACTGCCTTGAAGCCATTCTATATGCAGCCGCATCCTGAAAGGGAAGATGTAGTGCTTTGTGCAGACCTTATAGCACCGGAAGGCTATGGAGAAATCATCGGCGGATCTGAACGCCTTCATGACCATGAAATTCTAAGCAAGCGAATCAAGGAACATGATTTGGATCCTGAAGCTTATAAGTGGTACCTGGAACTGCGTAAATACGGTTCTGTACCTCACTCAGGCTTTGGACTTGGCTTGGAGAGAACAGTGGCATGGATCAGCGGTGTGGAACACGTACGTGAATCAATTCCATTCCCAAGACTATTAAACCGCTTATATCCATAAAAAATTCAAAATGACTGTCTTGTGATATTTTTCCAGGGCAGTCTTTTTTTCCGCTTTTGTCCATCTGGCGGGAGGCCCATGGCTGTTTCCGCAGATGTAGTCATTTTCCATGTTCAGTGTTTTTGTCAGCATGATATACTAATGAATGAGGTGGACGTATTATGGATTATAAACAATTGATGATAGCTTGGATGGAAGAAGGTACTGTCAGTATTCCTCAGCTCCTTCTGTCCAATTACCACAGACTTGGTTTGAGCGAATCCGAATTTGTTTTGCTGCTCCAGGTATTTTCTTTTATAGAAAAAGGCAACGATTTCCCTACTCCTGAAGAACTTTCCTCCAAAATGAGTTTCTCCAGTGAAGAGTGTTCATCAATTCTCAGAAGACTTGTTCAAAGCCAATTCATTTCCATTGAAGAAGGAAATTCATCAAATGGCATTCTTTACGAGAAATATTCTTTGAAACCTCTTTGGACGAAACTTGCTGATTTTCTTGCATCTGAAAGCAAGGGAGAAAGTGTAGAAAAGACTTTACAGGATGAGAGCGACTTGTATACTTGTTTTGAACAAGAATTCAGCCGGCCTCTTTCACCGCTTGAATGTGAAACATTGGCAATGTGGATAGACCAGGATGAACATAATGCAATGATCATCAAGGCAGCTCTTCGAGAAGCTGTTATCTCAGGGAAATTGAATTTCCGTTATATCGACCGCATCTTATTTGAGTGGAAGAAGAATGGCGTGAAAACAATAGAACAGGCCAAGAAGCATGGAGAACGGTTTCGTCCGCATCAGAAAGTGCAGCCATCAAGCCAAACAACTCAAAGCGATAAGAAGGCTGTACCGTTTTATAACTGGCTTGAACAGTAATAGGACATTCTGCACATGCAGTTATATGAATAGAACAGAGAAGGGGATGTCATATCCATTGCATAGCAGGCTTGACATCCCTTTGTTTTAGGCTTTGTTAGTTAATGATGTTGTAATTCAAGTTTAATGCCTTACATTTTATCCTTTATAAACTGCAATTAATTTCTTGCTACTTCTACTCTTTAACAAAGCCTTGTTTTAAGACAAGAATTCAGGATATACATAAAAATAAATTGAAATACAGTGGTGAAAATAATGTTGAATAAAAGTCAAATTGAGTATTGTTTATCTGAAATGGAAAAGATGTTTCCGGATGCTCACTGTGAATTGAATCATCGAAACCCTTTTGATTTAGTTATTGCCGTATTGTTATCAGCCCAATGTACAGATGCACTGGTAAACAAAGTTACAAAGACACTATTTGAAAAATACAAAGAACCCGAAGATTACTTAAAGGTAAGCCTTGAGGAGCTGCAGCAGGATATACGTTCTATCGGGCTTTACAGGAATAAGGCGAAAAATATCCGAAGCCTGTGTGAAATACTTTTAGAGCAGCATGGAGGAGAGGTCCCTCAATCAAGGGATGAACTTGTTGAACTCCCTGGTGTGGGAAGGAAGACGGCAAATGTGGTGGTATCCGTAGCGTTCGGGGAACCAGCATTGGCTGTAGACACCCATGTTGAGAGGGTGAGCAAGCGGCTGGCGATCTGCCGCTGGAAAGACAGTGTCTTGGAGGTTGAAAAGACCTTAATGAGAAAAATTCCTAAAGAAAAATGGTCGGACACCCATCACCGGCTTATTTTCTTCGGAAGGTATCATTGTAAAGCCCAGTCTCCGCAGTGTAATATATGTCCGCTTCTTGATCTCTGCAGAGAAGGAAAAAAACGCATGAAAAGGAAGAAGTAACATGGGGGAAGCTATATCACTTCCTATTCCTGTACAACTTATGAACTCCTTGTTTTTTAATGATGATGAAAAGGGTCTTTTGATTAATATGGAAGAGAAAGACTCATTGAAACCTGTTTTTTCATTTGAATTTCTCTATTACAATGATATTCCTTTACAGATCCTTCCCTGGGAAAATACAGATGAGGTCAAACGGTTAGAGGAAAGTTGGCAGACGCTGCGCCTAAACTTAAATCAGGCGTTTTCTGCCAGGGCTGCAGCTGAAATAGAGGAGCATATGAAAAACGCTATAGCATGCTTTCTTATGTATTTATTTTGGACGAATGGTCTGCCTGCCAATGCGGCTGATTGGAAAGAAGAGCTTCCGAAATTACATGTTAAACCTGTAAATGCAGGAGAAAGGCTTGAATTTGTGTTTATGCAGCCGTCGCTATTTCACTCATATAAACAATTGGATCAGTTATTTACGGAACAAATAAAGCAATTTGCTAAACATCTTGCTATTTCGCAATCGAAATGAATGAATCACTGAAAAAGGCGTCTGACATATGTCAGACGCCTTTATTATTATTGCTGGCTTCCGGTTCCGGAGTTGTTACCCGAGTTATTCCCATTGCCGCCGTTACCTTGGCCATTGCCTTCGCCATCGCCAGTGTCATCCTCGGCAGGAGGATTGTCTCCATCATCTCCATCACCTTCACCGTTTCCATCATCATTTCCTTCTTGGTTCTCATCATCATTTCCATCTTGATTTTCGTGATCTTCAGGATTTTCTTCTGAACCTTCATCCTGTTCTTCTTCCTCTTCCTGAACTACAACAGTTACAGTTGCTGAATCACTGCGCTGTTCACCATCGACTGCTGTTACAGTAAATGAGTAAGTACCATCAGCAGCAATGTTCTCAACAATCAAGCCTTTTTCAGGTGTCGTGGAAAGCACTTTTGCTTCCTCATCATTGAACGAACCTGTTACTTCAAAGCTTGGTTTTCTATCCTCATCCTCTTCATATTTCCATGTCAGAGTAATGGTCTTTTTGTCTTTATCATAATCTGCCTTGAATTCTTGCGGAGCAGGCAACTTATCAAATTGCTCTGAAACCTGGCTAGGTTCTGTTCCACGCACAAACAGCTCATAAGTGATTTTATCATCAGGTGTATAGTCACTTGGCAGACGTGCAGGATTAGAGCCTTTTTCAACAGGCGATTCGACTACACTTTTCGGCTTTTTGAAGTCTTCAGTGTCGATATCTTGAGACACATAGCTCATGAGATCTTTGACGATGTATTGTGCTATTCTACGTTCTCTTGGATCTAAGGAATATTTTATTTCTTTATATCCTGTCCAGACAGAGGCAGTATAGTTTGTAGTATAACCTACAAACCAAGAGTCTGGTGCCTCATTTTTAGGAATATCATGTGTAGCTCTGAAGTCATCATCATAGTTTGTGGTCCCCGATTTTCCTGCCATAGGCAAGCCTGGGACATTTGCAAATACTCCAGTTGCTCCCGGATTTAAGACATCCTTTAACATATCATTGATCATGTAGGCGGTGTAATCCTTCATTACGGTTTTAGGTTCCGGATCGACAGATACCTCCGTTTCACCATCTCTAAGAATAATTTTCTTAACGGTGTGTGGTTTGTTGTAAACTCCTCCGTTACCAAATGCAGCATAAGCACCTGCCATTTGGATAGAGTTTACGCCAGGTGTTCCACCAATCGCAGCAGATTCAAAAAGTTGCTCTTCAAAGTCAAGACCAAGGTTTGCGATGAATTCAGTACCTCTTTCGGTACCAACTTCTTTTAGAGCTTTTACTGCTGGGACATTCCGGGAATCCCATAATGAGAGACGCATAGAAACATTGCCCTTAAATGCTCCATCCCAGTTGTTAACTTCTCCTCCAGCATCATATTCGTATGGTTCATCCTTAAACTGCTTGTAGGTAGACCACTTCTCGTATTCAATACCTGGTGCGTAATCTAATAAAGGCTTTATTGTTGATCCTGGCTGCCTTTTTTGGTCAACGGCAAAGTTAAATCCTCGTTTAATTTCTCCATAGTTTCTTCCTCCGCCGATTGCACGAATTTCCCCAGTTTGTGTATCAAGCAGGGTGATGCCAGCCTGCATGACAGCTTCTTCAAATCGTGCTGGGTATTCAAAATCAATTGCCTCGCCAGCAAGAATCGCTTCTACACGCTGTTGGGCGTTAGGATCGACAGTGGTGTACACCTTCAAACCGTCAGTGAAGAGGTTGTAGTCTCCCAACTCAGCGACTTCATCGATAACAACATCAATGAATGCTTGATACTTATCAACAGAACGCTCTTCTCTTTTTTCTTCTGAAACAAGCGTTTCTGTGACAGGAACTGCCTGCGCCTGTGCCATTTCTTCCTGACTGATTTTACCGTGTTGGTGCATCAGGCTGAGAACAATGTTTCTTCTTTTCTCTGCTTTTTCAGGAAAATTAAAAGGATTGTAGTTGTTTGGGCTTTGCGGCATTCCTGCAAGAAGGGCCGCTTCATGGAGCTCAAGGTCTTTCAATTCTTTGCCATAATAATAGGTTGCAGCTGTGCCGAAACCATTAATTC
The DNA here is from genome assembly GCF_053903065.1 of Bacillus sp. AK031. Taxonomy (NCBI): domain Bacteria; kingdom Bacillati; phylum Bacillota; class Bacilli; order Caryophanales; family Bacillaceae; genus Bacillus; species Bacillus sp. AK031. The sequence goes on from NZ_CP096424.1 coordinate 1,555,584, forward strand.
CGGCAGACATATAGACTTTATTGAAATACATTTCAAAGATGTCCTGCTTTGTGTATTCCTGTTCAAGCTTGATGGCAAGCCATGCTTCCTGGGCTTTACGTTCCAACGTTTTATCAGGTGTAAGGAATGAACCTTTAATGACCTGCTGTGTCAATGTACTGGCCCCTTCAGAACCAAATCCATTTGTTACATTGGCAATAACGGCTCCGCCGAGGCGGATCAAATCTATACCATTATGTTTATAAAAGCGGTTATCCTCTGTAGCCAATATTGCTTCTTCCATAAGAGGGGGGATCTGTTCGTAATTTACATAATCCCGCTTTTCGGTTCCTACTGTTGTAATTAAGTCGCCGTTCATGTCGAAAATTTCAGAGGCGATAGGATCTTTGAGCAGGGACTCGTCTAATGCAGGAGCATTGCTTGCATAATAAGCAAACAGGCCGGCGCCTGACAGCATGCCGATGATGCCGATAATAAATAAACTGATAAGCGCTTTGGCAAAGAATGATTTTTTCTTTCCTTTTCCATTTGCCTTTGCTTTTTTCTGCTGTGCAAGGCGTTTTTCTTCCCTGGATTTATATTGACCAGACATAACTTATTTCCTCACTTTCATATCTCTTAAATCGCTGTCTTAGGAGTCATGGATAGCATTACTCAATCACAGCATGAGATTTCCGTATTTAAAAGAATAAAGAATGTACAATTTTAAGATAATCAATACGGGGATGAAAACCCAACGGAATCTTGTATCCGTCTTTTTCAATTTCGGCTTTTGTGATGGATTTTCTGCCGCCCCGCTCCATTCTCTCCCAGTATATAAAAAGTTCTTTAAATTTCATAAAGAATATTTCTTCTGTCGCCGAAAATCGGATCAGGATAAAGGCAATACCCTTTTGTTCACTCACTTGCTTCATATGGATGATTTGATGCTCATGAAGATTTTGCAGCGGAAAGGAGGTTTTGTTTCTCGTTTCCTTCGCTTCAAAATCTATGTATCTGCCTTGAAATAACCCATTATAATCCGTCGTGGAAGGCTGCTTAAAATAAGCCTCTTTAATAACGGCAGCACTTCGCTGCGGATAGTGCACATCGACAATTTGAACAGGGGTTGGCTTCTTATGAATAACTGCAATGCCGTTGGCCAGGTAGTATTGATTCGTCTCATTGATATCTTCCTCTAATGTCATCCCCCGGTTGCTGTATGAAACTTTCTTGGCTGCCGGTTTCTTACTGGCAGAGGAATCCTTCGGAATAAACTTTTTCCCATTAGGATAATGGAAGTTCATATTCACACCTCACAAACTAATCTATATGATATCAGATACGTCAAGAAGATGGGTGAATAAAATTTCCTAAATCTCGTCATCATAACCCTATAAAGACTAACGAGGCGGTTTACATGAAGAAAATATCCTTTTTTCACCGGTTTTTACCCGTTTGCTCATCCGCTGAAACCCCTGAGACATTAATAAGGAAGATCAGGGAAACAACCTTTCGCTATAATAAGGACAATATTTCCAGAACGAAGGCTTATCAAGAGTATTACCTATTACACCCTGAAATAAAATGGTCATTTTTAGCCTCCATGGTCTCTCGAAATGCCGGATGGAACATGTGCGACCTAAAAGGTGCATGGCTTCCCGATGTGATTGACAGAGATATTCGAAAAGACCTTTTCCTTACATATGAAAGGGCGAATTGGCTGATTTTTCAAGATATCTTTCCTCAGCTCTTGATATATCACTATATGACGGAAATGAAGAAAGAAATGTTTCACTTATTAAGTGAATTTTTTGTGTCGGCATTCATGCAGAAAGAGTGGAAACTTTTTTGGGAGGATGAAGATATGGAAAGGCTGATGCAGGCACTTATCATAAATGAACAAAATGTCATTGAAGAACCGGTCATTCGTCATCCTGTATATAAAAGGAGAGTATTCAAATCTAATTTATTCTTTTTGGAAGATCATCTTCACTTCAGTTCAGTTTTATTCCCGACAAGAGGAGGGAATTTATACGGAGCAAGTGTAAGCGATTTTAGAAAATTGGATAGCCGAATTGCATTGGGGAACAGGCTCGCACAAATTTTATTTAAAGAGGATTTATATTTTTATTTTAAGGAATTTGCGCTTTCAGTTGAACCGACAGGATCCCGAAGAGATTATGAACAGTACTGCAGGGGTGCGCCTTTTACAGGGACGCCCATCCTCCGGGCAGTGTTTGATGTGACAGAGCACCATATCCACGAGCCGCTTGGCGACTGGTCTAAAGAAAGAAAAGTGAAAAGCAAGTGGTTTAGCCGGTCTAAGGCAAAGGAGCCTGTCAAACTGACCCAATGGTATTTTGGCAAACAACTTCAGCTGCAAAAAGCAATTGAGATAAGAAACCTTTTTAATAGGAAGAAATAAAGTGCCGGTTCGCTCTGTATGAGCTTGCCGGCACTGTCTTAAACTAGCGTTATATTAAGTTGATGGACGGTCCGGCCCCTCCAATTTCGGGTTACCTTGTCCGGCTTTCGTTTCGTTTCGTTTTGCTTCTTTAATTCTTTGTTCTTTGCTTTGGTTTTTAGCCATGGTCGTTTCACACCTCCTCTTAGTATTGTTCTAATCCTTGTGGAATTTCATTCAGTATTTCTGTCGAAAATCTTCGTCGAGATTATGCGATTTCCACTTTCTTTGCCGAAAGAATACTAGTTTTGTCAAGCCTGAAGGTAGAAGGGGAAAGAGGGAGAATACTTATATAAACCTAATTTGAGGAGGCTTTAATATGGTTTGTAAAGATGACCTGCTCGGAATGCTGACAGACATAGAAAATCAACTTGAACAATTAGAAGAGAAGATAGGCGCGAAGGTTCATGAAGAAAAATCAATAATAATAAAGGAAAGGCAATTGAAAGTTGCCAGAGCTGAAAAGGGATATATGAAATCAGAGGGACGGATTCTTGTGAAAATGCATCTTTATGGGGAGGGTGTACCGGAAAAGGCGCGTAAGATCAATAATCTTGAATTATCCTATAAAACCACATAAAATGAAGTAACAACCAAAGTGGCTTACAAGCTGCTTTTTTTTATTCTCAATTATGGGAGGATGCCGTATGAATAACTTAAAACAATTAACTTCCGATCTTCTTCAACTAAATGAAGAAATTCTGTCGACATATAAAAAAACAAGAGAACGAGGGGAAAAAGGGGATTTTTATCAAGAGGTCAAGCCTTTTGCTGACCGTACAAAAGAGCTGGTGGATGAATGGCATCAGCTTGCCCTTCAATGGATGAAGGACAGCAGGCCGAAAAACCTCCATCCCAGCCAAATCATCAATACAGCTGAAAACATTGAAATGATTTCTATTCAGGCATTTTTCCCCGAGTCCAGCTATAAGAGGTTCATCAGTCATTCACAATCAGTCCATTACGTTTTAAAAACCGTCCTGGACCAATATGATGAGTAATTCGATAGGCAATGGAAAGGGCAGAATCAAAAGATTCTGCCCTTTATTTATCTATATTCAGTTTGGAACCACAGGCGATTCTGGTGACGGATAGGCTGCTTCAATTTCTTTTACAAGCTGACGGTACTCCGTGATGGAAATTTCATTTAATATGTAACACTTTCGGGCAAATGTAAGAAGTTCATTTAATGTAGCTGGATTAAAATGGTACTTTTCATGAAATAATTGCTGAATCTCTTCTAAATTCATTTTTATTCCTCCCCTTGTTACGTTGAAATTTGGGTCATCCCTTCCCCTTACAAGGCTATACTAACATGAATTCTGCAAATTAGAAGTTGTAAGAAAAATGGAACTTCCGACAAAAAAATTAAATTTTTGTCGAAAGTACTATTGTTGATGAATGCTCTTTTGGACATTTGCACAAGGCATTGGCACATTTTTGCTGCAGAAACATATTTTATAGCAGAGATTCCTTTGTCAGGAGGATGAATGGAAATGAATCATTACAATAATAAAAGGTATCCAGCCCCCCGTTATAATGGAGGCTTCCAACAAAGTTATTCTGGTCCTGTACCATATTCTCCATATGGCACGCCACAGGGATATGGTCATCAGCAATTTGGATTTCCAGGGCAATCCCCCTATGGGAACGGTGGCAGTTATCAACCGCAAATGCCAGGGTATCAAACCAACCCGGGACAACAGTCAGCTTATCAAAATCAGTTCTTTCAAAACCCGCTCCAGCCTGAAGAAAATACTTATTATCAACAGCAGGGTGGGTATAATGAATACCCCGGTATGACAAATCCTTATCCTCAAGGCAGTTTTATGGTCAAACCTCCTTCATCCGGGGTAGGGACGATCATGAATTCTTTTAAATCACAGGATGGCTCGCTCGACTTCAACAAAATGATGAATACAACCGGTCAGATGATGAATGCTTTGAACCAGGTGTCGTCCATGGTCAAGGGCCTTGGTGGAATGTTTAAGTTGTAGTTATGTTGAACAAGGGCCGTCTTCGGATATGATGCTCTGTACCTGAGGATTTAAATTTCCAAGGCGGGATCATAGGTTGTTACCAATTAACAGCAAAACAAAAAAGCTCAGGGATTCCCTGAGCTTTTATAATTCTACCTTTTTCCCTCTTAACTTACCAAGCTTGAGTGTCAATAATCCATTTTCATAAGAAGCTTTCACTTTTCTTTCGTCGATCATGCCATGCAGCGGGATTGTTCGTGAGTTGTGCTGCTTCAGCTGCTTTTGGAAGAACACGTTTGCTTTTTCATCTTTCTGAGTATGGACTTCATTATTATCTACTGAGATTGTTACGTAGTTTTGGTAGATATCAATATCAATCTGCTCTTTTTTTACACCAGGAAGCTTTGCTGTGATTGTGTAGTCCGCCTTGGATTCCTTCAGGTCAATTGGGAATCCTCCAAATGGGAAAGGGGAGGAAAAGAACTCATCAATACTTTCAAGGATCCCCCTGACCGGTTTTTCATGAAAAAAACCATTCATGGAATCCATCAGGTCACTGAAGGGCTTTTGTCTCTTTTTATCCGGGAGCTTACCATCCATCATACTTGTCTCCTTTCAGGCAGTTTTCTCCATTTATTTTATGTGCGGATTCAGTAAAAGGTGTAAATATGCCCGACGTTTATTGAGTTCGGTAAAGGGCAATATAAACAATAGATTCTGAAAAAGGGTGGGGTTATTAATGGATACTCAACGTGTTGGCATACATGAGCTGGCCTTTAGAGATCATGGCCAAGGGCAGACGGTCATTCTATTGCATGGTTTCTGCGGAAGCTCTGAATATTGGGAGAAAGTAATACCGCTTTTAGATCAATTCAGAGTCATAGCGATAGACCTTCGGGGACATGGTAAGTCAGGAATTCCGGAAGGCGGTTATACACTAGATGAAATGGCCAAGGATATCAATTATTTTATGGACCAGAAGCAACTGAAGGATGTGTACATGTTCGGCCACTCGCTGGGAGGATACGTGACATTGTCATTTGCGGAGAACTTTCCTGAAAAGCTGAAAGGCTTCGGATTAATCCACTCGACCCCATTGCCTGATAATGAAGAGGCAAAAGATAGAAGGACAAGATCTATAGAAAAGATTGATGAATACGGTATGGAACCATTTATCGATGAACTGGTTTCCAACTTGTTCAACCATGAACATCTGGAAGATTTTCAGGATGATGTCAATAATGTGAAGCAAATAGGATATAATACAAGCCCTGCAGGAGCAAAGGAAACGCTTAAAGCGATGAGGAGCAGGGGAGACCGCCAGGCGGCAATAACAAACAGCAAGGTGCCTGTCTTTTTGGCAGCTGGAGCAAAGGATTCCGTTGTGCCTCAGGAAAGTACATTCTGCGTTGATGGCAGGCATGTGAAGAAGGTTCTGTTGGATCATTCAGGCCATATGGGTATCTATGAGGAACCGGAAAAATTGTCAATCGAAATCAAAGACTTCATTTTGGAAAATGAATAAACTGTAAATAACGTCAGGCAGATGGCAGCAGCCAATTATTGCCTGGCTTTTTTTTTCTCTTTTTATTCGAACGTTTATTCGCTAAAATAAAGAGAGAGGTGAAAAGCATGTTTCGGAAAAGAAATCTGCAGGAAATGATAAATACATTGAAAAAAGATAATAAAGGCCAGATTGTTCACTGGCATACAATAGATGAGAAAAAGGCGCAAGTGGAAGACCTGCCGGATCGTATTCATCCTAAACTGAAAAAAGCCTTGAGCGAACGGGGGATCGAAAAGCTGTATACCCATCAGGCTACTGCTTTCGAAACGGCAATGAGTGGGAAGAGCTTTACGGCTGTTACACCTACAGCTTCCGGGAAGACACTGTGTTACAATCTTCCGGTGCTGCAGTCTATCTTGGAAAACAAGGACACCAGAGCCCTTTATATTTTTCCTACAAAAGCATTGGCTCAAGACCAAAAAAGCGAAATCAATGAAATCATTGCTGAAGCGGATGCTGCAATTAACAGTTATACATATGACGGAGACACTTCGGCAAATATTCGCCAAAAAGTAAGAAAAGCCGGACATATTGTGATAACCAATCCGGATATGCTGCACTCAGCAATCCTTCCACACCATACAAAGTGGGTCTCCCTCTTTGAAAATTTAAAGTATGTTGTCATTGATGAACTGCATATTTACCGCGGTGTATTTGGCAGCCATGTCAGTAATGTGATGAGAAGACTAAGGAGGATTTGCAGGTTCTATGGCAGTGATCCGATCTTTATTTGTACTTCCGCTACGATTGCCAATCCTCAGGAATTGGCCGAGGGACTGACTGAAAAAGATATGGTGCTGATTGACAACAATGGGGCTCCAAGCGGGAAGAAACATTTTGTGTTTTATAATCCGCCTATTGTCAATAAGCCTTTAAATATAAGAAGAAGTGCTACTTTAGAAGTGAGAGACATAGCCGGATCGCTATTGGAAAATAAAATACAAACCATTGTTTTTGCAAGAAGCAGGGTAAGAGTCGAGATCATCCTTACGTATTTACAAGAGTTGGTCAAATCCCAGCTTGGCCCTAAATCAATCCGGGGTTATCGTGGGGGATATTTGCCGACACAGAGGAGAGAAATTGAGAAAGGTCTTCGTAATGGAGAAATTTATGGTGTAGTCAGTACCAATGCACTTGAACTCGGGGTGGATATTGGCCAGCTGCAGGTTTGTGTCATGACTGGCTATCCAGGGACCATTGCAAGTGCCTGGCAGCAGGCAGGAAGGGCAGGAAGGCGGCAGGATGAAGCGCTGGTCATCATGGTAGCAAGTTCAAGTCCCCTGGACCAATACATTATTGAGAATCCTCAATACTTCTTTGAGCGTTCTCCGGAAACAGCCAGGATCAACCCTGATAATTTAATTATCTTAATCGATCATTTAAAATGTGCTGCTTATGAACTGCCTTTTACGGATGGAGAAAAATTTGGCGGATTGGATATAGAAGATATTCTGGAATTTCTAGCCGAGGAAAGGGTTATTCATAAAAATGGAGAAAAATGGTATTGGATGAATGACTCGTTCCCTGCCCACAATATCAGTTTAAGATCGGCTTCCCAGGAGAATGTCATCATCATTGATCAAAGTGATGTTGCGAATGTAAAGGTAATCGGTGAAATGGATAGGTTTTCGGCGATGACACTCCTGCATGATGAAGCGATTTACTTGCATCAGGGGATTCAGTATCAAGTTGAATACCTTGACTGGGATGAGAAAAAAGCATTTGTGAGGGAAGTGGATGTCGACTACTTTACGGATGCCAACCTGGCTGTTAAGTTAAGCGTTCTGGAAGAAGACAAGTCGATTAGTTCGGATTCAGCTGAAACAGCCTATGGAGATGTCACTGTCCAGGCGATGGCAACCATCTTCAAAAAAATAAAATTTGATACACATGAAAATATCGGATCGGGTCCGATCCATCTACCTGAAGAAGAGCTTCATACCAGTTCGACATGGGTGTCTTTGAAGAAAGAAGTGGATTTGAACAGTGATCGAATTGAACAGGGGCTGATCGGACTAGCCCAAAGCTTAAAGGCTATTGTCCCTCTTTTTGTCATGTGCGACACAAGTGATGTCTATGTTGTTCCGCAACTAAAAGCGGCACACAACGAAAAGCCAACAATATTTATCTATGACCGTTACCCTGGAGGGGTCGGTTTAAGTGAAAAGGTTTTTGACCAAATGGACGAAATCCTGCAAGAGGCAAAACAAATGATAGAAAGATGCCGGTGCGAAACAGGGTGTCCTTCTTGTATTGGTACCGATATATCAGCCCAAAGTGCAAAAGACGATGCCATGAAACTGCTGGATATGTTCCTTGTTGACCATCATTCATGAAGGCTCTTTTCTTAAACTTTGTGCTATTGATATGAATTTATTATTCGCTGGCAATATCCTGGTAAGCAGGAAAGAAAAGAGCTGCTTTGCCTGTTGAGAGAAAAGAACTTGTCCAGGGGCTATCCGAAAGCAGCAATCTATTAAAAAACAGCTTTAACGGAAGGAGGGGGCTTTGTGTCATTAAAAAATAAGTTGAACCGGATGAGAAATCATATTGTAAGGGAACAGGCTGATCCGCCTGCCAATCCTCCTGAACCCACCTCTAATGAAGAAATTCCATTCTGGGAAAGTTGGTCTTCAAATGGCGTTAAACCTTATTATTTAGATGGAGATTACTGTTTGATTCGGGAAAAATCCTACGACCTTGCTGAATTTCACGGGAAGTATCAGCTTGGTCAAATAAAAGAAGCTGTTAATGCCTGGAATTCCTTTGCAGGAAATCACCCGTTATCTGCTCACGGCTTGTCTGAAGATGACTTGTTCTTTTTTGACACAGAAACCACCGGACTTGGGGGTGGAGCAGGAAACACGATCTTCCTTCTGGGATATGCAAAGGTACTTGAAGACAAACTCGTGTTAAGGCAGCATATCCTTCCCCGGCCGGGAAGTGAAATCCCTTTGTATCACAGCTTCCTGGAAAAGGTGGATTATAATACGCTGGTTACTTATAATGGGAAAGCATTTGACTGGCCGCAAGTGAAAACCAGGCATACCCTCATCAGGAAGCACGTACCGAAGCTGCCGGCATTTGGCCATTTTGACCTTTTCCATGGCAGCAGAAGGCTATGGAAGTCGGAAATGGAGTCAGTGAAATTAACCAATGTAGAAAAAGAAATATTGAATTTCCACCGGAAAGATGATGTACCCGGTTATCTGGCGCCCATGATTTATTTTGACTTCGTGGAGAGGAAGGACCCAGAAGGGATGTTGAAAGTGCTTCTTCATAATGAACTCGATATTCTGTCACTGGTCGTGCTTTATGTCCATCTCAGTTTCCAAATCCTTGGTATCGATTCACACCAAACTTCAAAGGAAAAGCTGTTGGTGGGGAAATGGTTTGATTACCTGGGTGATAAGGAACATGCAGTGAAAAGACTGGAACAACTGGCTGAAGAACCGGCAGGAGAAGATTCAATGGCCGCGAAACATTCGCTGGCTTTCCAATATAAACGGTTAAAGAAATACTCGGAGGCTTATGAATATTGGAAGGAAGTATCTGTAGATGGCCCTGAATCTGTAAGAGCAGAAGCCTGTATTGAATTAGCGAAATTATCCGAACATCAATTTAAACAGCTGGATTCTGCCAGGATGTTTAGCGAATTGGCTTATGAGGAAATAACAAAGAGATCATTCGGCAATGAAAAACAATTGATTGAGCTATCCAAGAGGATAGACAGGCTGGAAAGAAAATTAGCGAAATAACGAAAATTTCCCGGGTAACCGCAACTTTCGCTAAAAAATGTATGCAGAATTGAAAGATGTCGAAATAGTAAATATTATTATTTACTTGGTTTAGCAAGCTTTCAAGGGTGTGAGACCTTGTTATCAAAGGGTTGAATGCCCGATTCTTTTAGCAAGGAGATGAATGCATGCCCTGCATCTGCCACTCACTCCAAAAATTTCTTATTGAGGAATCCTCTGTACTTTTGTAAAATGTTGAATTGTGTAGAAATTCGTAGATTCTAATTTATAAGAAAGATAGGATGAATGTTGATGAGTAGAGCGTTAGTAGTTCTTTTTTTTGTTGTGATATGCTTAACCGTTTTCGTCTTCTCAGGGATGAAGGATGGTTCATATACGTTTCTGTAAAATTTGTTGAATAAAAACAGGGTGCTATGACGGTTTACTCTAAACAATAGGGCCGTTAAAGCGATACCAGATCGAGAAGCCTTAAAAAATAGGTGTTTGCATTAGTACATGTTCTACCCTTTCATCATAGGCTATTAATGTAACGAAACAAAGATGAAAGGAGATTTTAGTATGCATTGCAGACCTAATCAAGTTCTTCCGACAGTTATGCATCCAACGAAATGCTGTAAAGTTAATAACTTTTCAACGTATGAAGTTCCTCATGTTCATCCGCAGCATACAACAATTGTAAATAACCAAATGTATCAGCATAAACACTATTTCCCACAATCTCAGTCGGCGGTGGACAGCGTGTCTCACCAGCACTTCAACTGTGGACCAGGACCAGGGCAAGGTCCTGGAGCGGTACCGGGACCAGGGCCAGGAGGGCCAGTTGGACCTATGGGGCCAATGGGCGGACCAGGATTTGGGCCGTATGGACCGGGAAGATAATGACTTTAAACAAGGGCACAGAGTGTCCTTGTTTTTTATTTTACAAAGGAAATAGTGTCGATTATAGTAGGAATAAGTAATGCGCCCGGGGGTGATGAAATGGCAGCGATAGCGACTGTAACAGGATATAAATCATTTGAATTAGGAATTTTCAAGGAAGATGACCAAGCGCTGAAATATATTAAGAAAGCAATACAGAAACAATTGGAATCACTTCTTGAAGAAGGACTTGAATGGGTTTTAATCAGCGGGCAGATGGGTACTGAATTATGGGCTGCAGAGGTCGTGTTTGACTTACAGCTTGATTATCCTGATCTGAAACTGGCCATATTGACGCCATTCTTGAAGCAGGAAGAAAATTGGAATGAGAAGAATAAGGAATACTATGATATGATCTTGTCACAGGCCGATTTCGTTGATAGTGTTTCTAAGCAGCCATACACGAGTCCGGCCCAATTCCGAAATAAGGATAATCTCCTTTTACATAAAAGTGATACCGTCGTGGTTTTATATGATGAAGAGAAAGAGGGCTCACCGCAATATTTTTACCGAATGGCAAAGCAATATCAGGAGAATCACCCACTGGAAATCCGGCAAATCACTTTCATGGATTTGCAATGGATAGTGGAAGAGGAACAATTAAATACTATTGATTGAAAGAAAAATTGACAAATACGGCTTTTTTTGAAAAAATATAATTGATGTTGGTTGAATTTAGAGGTGAAAATATGATATCTGACAAAGTTAAATTGACTGCTAAAGATATACTCGAAAAAGAATTCAAATCGGGAATGCGCGGCTATAAGCAAGAAGACGTGGATAAATTCCTTGATCTGATCATTAAAGATTATGAAACATTCCATCAGGAAATTGAAGATTTACAGCAGGAAAACCTCCGCCTGAAGAAACAGGTGGAAGAATCGAATCGCCGTACACCTTCTCAACAAACAGGAACGACGAATTTCGATATCCTTAAAAGGTTATCCAATTTGGAGAAGCATGTATTCGGCAGCAAGCTTTATGATTGATGCTGGATAAAAATACCGCTTGCTCTGAGTGTGATACTTCTGTATAATTACTTCTTGGATATACTAGTAATAACATTCAGGTAATCGCTGCAACGTTTGTTGTAGAGGAAAGTCCATGCTCGCACGGTGCTGAGATGCCCGTAGTGTTCGTGCCTAGCCAAGTCATAAGCTAGGGCAGTCCGCTTGCGGATTGACGGCAGGGAAAACACCTAAGTCTTCGGATATGGTGTGAATACCTTGAAAGTGCCACAGTGACGGAGTCTTGCAAGAAATTGCAAGAGTGGAACGAGGTAAACCCCACGAGCGAGAAACCCAAATTTGGTAGGGGCATCTTCTTTAAGGAATTCAACGAGAAGAAGGACGAAACAGTGGTTTCGTAGATAGATGATTACCACCGGAGTACGAGATGACCCATCGTTTGCAGTACGAAGGAACAAAACATGGCTTACAGAATGTTATTACGGGGATTAATAATTGAGTACATGACGCTCTCCTTATTATAAGGGGAGCTTTTGTTTTGTCTTTTAACAGTCTCAGGCGGGCGGGACCTGTACAGTCCTGCGCCGCTGAACGGGGCGCTTGCGCTTTTTTATAAACTTTCACAGTGTTTCTGTTGCTTAAAGTTGACTTCAATGGTTACACTTAGAAATGGACAGTATTATTGTCGAATATACATACATGCTTTAAACAGCTATGATTTGGTGAATGTGCTGTTGGGTGAAGCAGATATTGAAAAGTTAGGGTGATTCAAATGAGATTTAAATTGATAGCGACAGCTGCAATGGGCCTCGAGGCTTTAGTCGCAAAAGAAGTAAGAGACCTGGGGTATGAATGTGAAGTCGAAAACGGCAAAGTCATCTTTGAAGGAGATGAAACAGCGATTGCCCGTGCCAACATGTGGCTCAGGACAGCGGACAGGATCAAAATTCTGGTGGGCGAATTTAAAGCGTATTCGTTTGACGAGCTGTTTGAAAAGACCAAGTCACTTCCTTGGGAAGACTACTTGCCTGAAGATGCACAATTTCCAGTACAAGGAAAATCTGTGAAGTCCAAGTTATACAGTGTTCCTGATTGTCAGGCTATCGTTAAGAAAGCAATAGTAAACAAGTTGCAGACATACTATAACAGGACGAGCTGGTTAGAGGAGTCCGGTGCAATATTCAAGTTGGAGGTTGCCATTCATAAAGATACTGCTTCATTAACGATTGACACAAGCGGTCAAGGGCTGCATAAACGCGGTTACCGCATCGGACAAGGTGAAGCACCGTTAAAAGAAACGCTTGCTGCTGCATTGATTCAATTGACAACTTGGAATCCGGACAGGCCTTTTGCAGATCCATTTTGCGGATCTGGAACGATTCCAATTGAAGCTGCTTTAATCGGTCAGAATATAGCACCAGGTTTTAACAGAGAATTTCTCTCTGAAACATGGCCATGGATGTCAGACAAGATTTGGGATGATGTCCGCATGGAAGCCGAAGATCTTGCCAAGTATGACCAGCCTCTTGAAATCATCGGTACTGACATCGATCATCGAATGGTTGAAGTTTCCAAGAATAATGCATTCGAAGCGGGGCTTGGCGAACTGATTCAATTCAAGCAGATGCAGGTGAAAGATTTCCACAGCGATAAAAGCTACGGTGTTATCGTAGGGAATCCTCCATATGGCGAAAGGATTGGAGAAAGAAAAGAAGTCGAACATATGTATAAAGCAATGGGAGAATCCTTTGAAAAAATGGAGACATGGTCAAAGTATATCATGACCTCCCACGAAGGTTTTGAAGAGCTTTATGGTAAAAAAGCTACCAAAAAAAGAAAGCTCTTCAATGGATTCATTAGGACTGACTATTATCAGTATTGGGGTCCAAGACCTCCGAGAAAAGATTAAATATAAATGAAAAGCCGTCTGATTGCAGGCGGTTTTTTCTTGACCCTTTAAATGAAATGGATGATCCGTGTATCCTGTCCACTTACCGAAATAGTCATAACCCAGAAATCTTCTGCGTATAATACTCAATATATATTATTGAGGAGTGAAACACAGTGGAAAGACCTTCTATTGACTACAATCGAATTTCGAAAGCATTACAATCTACCATTAATCTGATAGAAGAAGAACACTCAAAAATGGACAGCCAGATTATAGGCGAATTGATATCGGCAAAGGAAGATTTGACCAATGCCCTGGCTTTTGACCTTTTTTACAGCAACCCGCGCAATCAGTAAAGGCAGTTTTTTCTTTTGGATTTCATGAAACCAAACCTTCATGAAAGATAGTTCCTGCAGAAAACGCAAGCTTCCCTCGCTTGCGTTTTCTGTTTTTGAAGTTTACAATTATTCTTTTGGAAACGAATTTTTTAGCTGCGGGCCGAGAATTGGCTGAATGCTTCAAATAGATATAATGAAGAGATACGGAGGAAGTTATGAGAGGGAAATTGCCATTTACATTATCAAGGGAACAATCTTTTTATGAAGGACTCGGTGATTGGATCGGGGATGTTTTTTACGATATTCTCCCTGAAAAAGGCTTTGAGCTCCGCGATGAACAAATCTATATGGCTTTTCAAGTACTGAAAGCCTATCAGGATAAAAAAGTGATGTTTGCTGAAGCAGGCGTCGGAACCGGAAAGACACTGGTTTATTTGTTGTATGCACTGGCATATGCCCGGTATACAGGCAAACCGGCCATCATTGCTTGTGCTGATGAAACCCTGATTGAACAAATTGTAAAAAAAGAAGGCGATATCAAGAAGATTGAAGAGGCGTTGAACCTTCAAGTTGACGTTCGCCTCGCCAAATCAAGGGAACAATACTTATGTCTTCAAAAACTGGATGCAGAAGTACTGGAGAATGATAAATTCATGGATATTTTCAACTCCCTTCCCGGGTTTGTCCATGGCAAGGCTTCTATGAGCAAGTTCCACCGATATGGTGACCGAAAAGAGTATGGGGATTTAACAGACCAGGAATGGCAATCAATCGGCTGGGACCCTTTGCAGGACTGTATGTCGTGTGCAGAACGGCACCGCTGCGGCCAGACACTGAACCGTGATTACTACAGGGAAGCCGCTGATTTGATCGTATGTTCTCATGACTTTTATATGGAGCATATCTGGACGAAGGAATCACGAGTAAGGGAAGGTCAGCTTCCGCTGCTTCCGCAAGCAAGTTCTGTCATATTCGATGAAGGCCACCTGCTGGAATTTGCTTCTCAAAAAGCATTGACATACAGAATCAAAAAAGAAACACTTGAGAGTCTTCTTGAAAAAATGACGGCAAGTGATATGCGGGAAAATACGATGTATTTAATTGAAGATATCATTGCTCAAAATGATATATGGTTCGAAGCCTTGAAACAAGCGTCTTCCCAATCAGGAGATGCTCTCAGGCTTCATGTAAGCAAGACGGAAAAAGTCCAAGCTGAAGGCAGCAAATTGGTGGATTTAATAGAGAAGCTTACCGAGGAACTGGTATTTGAGTCAGAGATGTATGTCATGGATGAATACCTGTTAAAAGTGATTGAAGAATATCTTGAACAAATCCTTTATTCCCTTAAGCTATTCCTTCAGGAAGACAAAGGTATCAACTGGCTTGAAATACAACATGGTTCAGAAACCCTGGTCATTATGCCGAGGCTTGTTGAAGAGATACTCAGGCAGAAAGTATTCAGCCAGAAAACACCTTTCATCTTTTCGTCTGCTACACTGTCTAATAATAAAGACTTTTCCTATTTAGCCAATAGCTTAGGGATCGATCAGTATGAATCTTTTACAGTTGAATCGCCATTTGACTATGAAGAAAACATGGTAATCCAAATTCCTGAGTTTTCTGCTGATGGAGCGGAGCAAAAATATCAGTATTGTTTTGATAAAGTGAAAGAAAATGAAGGGAAAACACTCCTTTTGTTTCCAAATAAGCGGGAACTCCAATCTTTTAAAGAGTATCTACAGGACAAACAGCTGCCATATCCCATCTATTATGAGGGCGATGAAGAAATCAGCTTAGTCGTGGAGCGATTCCAAAATGAAGTGAATAGTGTTTTGTGCTCCTATCATTTGTGGGAAGGGTTGGATATACCAGGTGAATCACTCTCTCAAGTACTTATTTTTTCACTGCCGTTCCCTCCAAAAGACCCGGTTTTTGATGCAAAACGGAACCATGCAAAATCTGCTTTTGATGAAGTCGACCTGCCCTATATGCTTCTTCGTTTGAAACAGGGAATCGGGCGATTGATAAGAACTTCGACAGATAATGGCCAGGTTTCAATCCTTCTTAATGATAATGAAAAAGGACTGCTTCCTGCCATCAAGAAGATCCTGCCATATTGATTCATAAAAGTGAAAAATACGGATTCCGTGTTTTTCACTTTTAGGTTTTGGTTCAGGTGTTTACGTAAGTTTTTTTCTGAAAAATATGATAAAATTACAAGGATGCCAGATATTAGGGGGAAAATATGAATACAGAAGTGAAAGAATTAGAAAAAGACTTTTTAGAATATGTAAAAAAGATGTCGGCATACAATGAAGCATTAGGACTTATCTTTTGGGACCTGCGCACAGGCGCGCCAAAGAATGGTGTTGAACAGCGTTCGGAGGTAATAGGATTATTGTCTTCTGAAGTGTTTGAGATGTCCACAAGTAAAGATATGGCTGCATACATAGCGAAACTATCCGCAAATAAAGAAAACCTTTCTGATATGGTTGTAAAAGTTTTAGAGGAATGCCAAAAGGATTACGAAAGAAACAAGAAAATACCGGCTGATGAATACAAAGAGTACGTTGTTCTTCAATCAAAAGCCGAAAATGCTTGGGAACAAGCAAAAGAGAAAGATGATTTCCCATCCTTCCAGCCTTATTTGGAAAAACTGGTTGAATTCAATAAGAAATTCATCGGTTACTGGGGATATGAAGGAAACAAGTACAATACATTACTGGGTATGTATGAGCCGGGAGTCACAGTGGAAGTATTGGATCGGGTATTTGGGGAACTGCGGGATAAAATTGTACCCCTTGTACAGCGTATAAGCGAAAGTGCCAATAAACCGGATACATCCTTCATTTTTGAACATTTTCCTAAAGGAAAACAAAAGGAATTCAGCCTTAAAATTCTTGAACAGATGGGATATGATTTCAATTCTGGAAGATTGGATGAAACCGTCCACCCGTTTGCGATCGGTCTAAATCCTGGTGATGTCAGGGTGACAACAAAGTATGACGAAGGCGACTGGAGAACCGCGATTTTCGGCACCATCCATGAGGGCGGCCATGCATTGTACGAACAGAACATCTCAAGTGACCTGACAGGAACTCCTTTAGCAACAGGAACATCTATGGGGATCCATGAATCTCAGTCATTGTTCTATGAAAATTTTGTAGGAAGAAACTATTCATTCTGGGAAAACAACTACTCGCTTCTGAAGGAGTATGGTGAAGGGCAATTTGATGAAGTTGAATTGAATGAATTCTACCGTGCCATCAATGAGTCTAAACCTTCCTTAATTAGAATCGAAGCAGATGAACTGACATATCCTTTACATATCATGATCAGGTATGAAATCGAGAAAGGCCTCTTTAACGATGAAATTGAAGTGAAGGATCTGCCGCAAATCTGGAATGATAAATACGAGGAATACCTGGGCATCAGACCGGAAACAAATGCGAGAGGTGTTCTTCAGGACGTGCACTGGGCAGGTGGAAGCTTTGGCTATTTCCCGTCTTACGCATTGGGCTATATGTACGCAGCACAATTCAAGCAAGCAATGCTGAAAGATCTGCCAAATTACGATGAGCTTGTTCAACAAGGCGATCTTGCGCCAATCCGTGAATGGATGACAAAGAATGTCCATCAGTGGGGGAAAATGAAGAAGCCTCTTGAAATCCTGACAGAAGTAACTGGGGAAGGGCTGAATGCTGCTCACCTTGTAAACTATCTGACAGAGAAATATTCTGGTGTTTATAATTTAGCTTAATACAAATAAAAGATGCCGGCATTCCTCTTTGAGGTCTGCCGGCTTTTTATCTTCTTTAAAGAAATATTCTGATGAGTATATTTGCAACTTATGGCGAAATGCTATGAAAAGAGTAGTTGATGTCCTTAATCTTTGAAGCGAAGGACATCAAAAAAGGAAAAAGAGAAAAAGATGTCCCGCGCCGATGAAGCGAAGGACATCAAAAAAGGAAAAAGAGAAAAAGATGTCCCGCCTGCAAAGCGAAGGACATCTTTTTAAGCAAAGAGAAAGACAAACACAATAGAATTCAAGGGTATATAATAACAAAAAAATACAGCAAGCCTCTTTTATTAAAAGAAGCCTGCTGTGTCTTTTACCACAATTTAAACCCTTTTGAACCAGGAGGTGCATTTTGAATCATATCTGCAAACGGAATCGAATAGGCGACAAGAATTAAAGCCGTTAATACTGTAAGCCAGATTTTCCAATTTTCAAGAACCATTGGTGTTTTTTCTGCTTCATCAGCTGTTTCCCCGATTGGGAATTCTTCTTCACCTTTAGGTGCAAAGAATGCAAGGTTGATGAAGATATAGAGGATAAGAATGATTCCAAGAAACAGAATCGTTCCGCCGACTGCCTGTGCAACCTGGTAAGGAATCCAATCCAATGCTTGTTGAGCATCTCCATATGTGGAGAAAGAAGAACGTCTTGGTGCACCAAGAAGGCCTACCGCATGCATAGCTCCTGACATGATGCTCATTCCGACTGCCCAAGTAACAGCCTGGACGATCGCAAGTTTATTCATTGCTTTTGTAAGGACACGGCCTGTTAAATGAGGAACCAGCCAGTATGCAATACCAAAGAATGTTAATACAACAGAAGTTGCGAGTGTTAAATGAAAGTGACCGGTTACCCAAATCGTGTTATGCACGACTTGGTTCATCTGATTGGAAGCATTGATCAATCCGCCTGCACCGGCAGGGATGAAAGCCACCATACCTATGAACGGTACACAGAAACGTGCATCTCCCCAAGGAAGCTTTTTAAACCAGCCGAACAAACCTGTAGCGCCTTTAGAGCGTCCATACATTTCGAAGGTGGCAAACAGGGAGAACGCTGTCATCAAGGAAGGAATGACAACCATGAAAGTCAGTACTACCTGTAAAAATTTCCATGAAGCATCAATGCCCGGTTCCACTAATTGATGGTGAAATCCTACAGGGATTGAGAATAACAGGAACAGAATAAATGACATACGAGCAAGTGAATCTGAGAAAATTTCTCCACCGATGATCTTTGGAATGATCACATACCATGCCATGTAGGCAGGCAATAACCAGAAGTATACCAGCGGGTGACCGAAGTACCAGAAAAGTGTGCGGCTGACTAGAACGTCAACTTCAGCTACAAGGCCGAGAGACCAAGGAAGCAGCTGGAATAATACGGTTCCTGCAACACCCAATGTAGCCACAATCCATAAAACAGTGTTAATAATAGCCATGAACGTCAGCAGGGGACTAGGCTGTCCGGGATGCTGTTTTCTCCAATTCATATACTCAGCGATCATGGCAGCTCCGCCAATCCAGCTTCCCACAACAACGAAAGTCAATCCAAGGTAGAAAATCCAGTGAGCTTGTAGCGGCGCATAAAAAGTGTATAAGACAGTTGCTTCATTAAGTAAAATCATAACAGCTGCCATGGCTGTACCGAGCAGCATTACCCAGAAACCAATCCATCCTGAAATCCGTGCACCTTTGCGGTACGTTCCGGAAGTTCTGGAAATAGCAGCATGCTGGAAGCCCAGAATAAAGAAAGTAGTTAGAACAAGTCCTAATAAAACACCGTGAACCGTCAATACTTGATAGTATCCGATATTTGCAGGGAGAGTAAACCTTCCTGATCTGACTAATACCTGAAGCAAGCCTGCCAACCCGCCAAGTGCGAGGGCAATGAATGCTACATAAATATGTGCAAGCGCTAAACGTGCGTCTTTACGATCGACTTTAGATAACATCTTAGTCCACCACCTTAATCATAGTTTTCATCGTATGGTGACCAACCCCGCAATATTCATTACACAAAACGAGATATTCACCAGCTTTGTCAAAAGTAGTAACATATTCACTGATAAATCCTGGTTCAAGCATCATATTGATGTTCGTACCAGCGACTTGAAATCCATGAACTACATCCTTAGTAGTTGCGATGATTTTCACTCTTGAGTCCAAAGGAACTTCAATTTCATCTCCTGAATAATAGAAGAAAGCCGAGCCTACCACTACCAGTTCATAGTCCCAATCTTTTCCTTCCACTTTCTTTAATCCCGGCTCGCTGAAAGGAGCGATCTGGTCTACCTGCTCAGGATCTATAAAAGCTTTAGCACTTGGAGGTGTATGTCCTGAGTGAAATGCGCTGATACCTAAAATAGTTAAGAAAAGAATAAGAGACCCAGTACCTAAAATTAACCACCATTTTTCATAACGATGCATATGCATAAAAATCTTCCCCTTCCACTAGAAACGATCTATAAAAATGTAATAAACACCAAACCAGCTGAGAATGAGAAACAGTCCCAGGAATAATACTGAAGCCAAAGTTCCCTTCAAAGAAGAGGAATCTTCAGTCTTCACCTTCGTTTTTTGATTTAACTGCGGGTTTGCCATACGGCTCACTCCTTTCAATTTTGGAAACAATATCTTGTTACCTATATAATAGGGCTGAAATAATAAGCTATCTGTGATTTATGTCACACTGCAAAAGAATAATTGTGAAGGTTATGTGAAGAAACTCACATATGGCATTATAGTAAGAAGGTTAATTATACGAATAATTAAAGTTTTTATGGTGGTATAGTTCGTGTTTGATTGAAATAAAGGTTGAAATTTTGTGGAAATCTGATATACTGATGATAAATTAATAACACTTACTCATATAACGGCGGGAATATGGCCCGCAAGTCTCTACCGGATAACCGTAAATTATTCGACTATGAGTGAGCAATGGACGGAATTGTTTTTCTGTACTTCTTTGATTTAAGCTCAAAGGCATTGTCTCGCTCAGATTGAGAGTGTGATGCCCTTTGAGCTTTTTTGTTCAGGGGCGGAAGGAGGAAAACGAAATGAAAAGCTTAGAAATGAAAATCATCGAAGAGGGAAGCGTGTTATCCGATTCAGTTCTGAAAGTGGATTCCTTTTTAAATCACCAGATCGACCCTCAATTGATGAAAGAAATCGGCGAGGAATTTTCCAAAAGGTTTTCAGGTGAAGGTATTACAAAGATCGTGACACTCGAATCCTCAGGCATTGCCCCTGCAGTTATGGCCGGCCTTACGATGAATGTCCCGGTTGTCTTTGCCAGAAAGCGCAAATCTTTGACATTGCAGGAAGGGCTGCTGACTGCAGAGGTTTATTCTTTCACCAAGCAAGAAACCAATACGATTACAGTTTCAAGTAAGTACATAGATAAGAACGACAAAGTCCTGATCATCGATGACTTTCTTGCAAATGGCCAGGCGGCTGAAGGGTTAATCGACATTGTCAGGCAAACAGGGGCAGCGGTTGCAGGAATAGGAATCGTGATTGAGAAAGCCTTCCAGGACGGCGGCAGGCTCCTGAAAGAAAAAGGGTACAGAGTAGAATCACTAGCAAGAATTCAGTCATTAAAAGATAGAAAAGTAGAATTTTTGAAGGAGGCAGCGGTATGAACTCATTTAAACTATCATCATTAGCTATTCAGCACGTGCTTGCCATGTATGCAGGAGCGGTTATCGTACCGTTAATCGTAGGGGCAGCATTAGGACTTACAGGAGAGCAGCTGACTTACTTAGTCTCAATTGATATCCTAATGTGCGGTATAGCGACCATTTTACAGGTTTGGAAAAATCGCTTTTTCGGTATCGGGCTGCCGGTTGTTCTTGGGTGTACATTTACGGCAGTGGGTCCGATGATTGCAATTGGCGGCCAGTATGGGATCACTGCAATCTATGGGTCTATTTTAGTTTCAGGGTTATTCGTCATGGTGATCTCCAATTATTTTGGCAAGCTCGTACGCTTTTTTCCTCCCGTTGTAACTGGGTCGGTCGTTACAATCATCGGAATTACATTGATTCCAGTAGCGATGAATAATATGGCAGGGGGCGAGGGTGCACCGGATTTCGGATCACTATCAAATATTGGCCTTGCTTTTGGGACTCTGCTTTTTATTATTCTATTGTTCCGCTTTTTTAAAGGCTTTGTTAGAGCAGTAGCGATTCTGTTAGGGCTTGCTGCCGGAACAGTGGCTGCAGGATTCATGGGCAAAGTGGATATCACGCCGGTTATGGAAGCTTCTTGGTTCCATATGGCACAACCGTTTTACTTCGGGGTGCCGACATTTCATTTGACAGCGATCCTGACTATGATTCTGGTAGCCATGGTTAGTTTGGTAGAGTCGACAGGTGTTTACTTTGCACTTGGGGATATTTGTGAAGAGGAGATCGGGGAAAAAGATGTCGCCAATGGCTACCGTGCAGAAGGTGCCGCCATTGTTCTTGGCGCAATTTTCAACGCTTTTCCTTACACGACCTATTCGCAAAACGTTGGATTGACACAGTTGTCAGGTGTGAAAACGAAGAATGTCATCTATCTTACAGGTGCCATGCTTATCACTTTGGGATTTGTACCAAAGATTGGAGCACTTACAACCATTATCCCTTCTGCTGTTTTAGGAGGAGCTATGATAGCAATGTTCGGGATGGTAGTTGCCTATGGAATTAAAATGCTGGGCCGTGTTGAATTTAATTCACAAGAAAACCTTCTAATCGTAGCTTGCGCTGTCGGAATGGGAATGGGTGTAACCGTTGTCCCTGACATGTTCAATCAGCTCCCGCCAAGCCTGCAAATTCTCACCAGCAATGGGATTGTAGCAGGGAGCTTAACAGCTATACTGTTGAATATAGTCTTCAATGTGAGAAAATCAGAGAAGCCTATCAGAGTTGTTGAACAGAAGGCTTCTTAATAAAAGCAATGAATGAGACCGGTCCATGAATGAATCAAGTAGTTCAGTTTTGGAGTACAAGAACACTATTTGTCCCCTTAATTGAATTGCTTTTTTCATATGAAATCGCATACTAATCTGTCCCCTGATTCGTAAGGTAAAGTGCAACCAAAACTGTCGGCCAGACTGAATGAAAATGATAAGATGAAGGGGTAGGAAGGTTTTAATAAAGGAGCAGGATCGTGGAAGGTGATTTTTTAATTATAGATAGTCCTATCATTAAGTGAGGAGTCACAGATCCATAAATAGAGGGAGAAATTCCCCTTAAACTGCAAAACATGGCTTAGTTCGCTATAAATAAGGGGAGATTTTCCCCTTATTCCTGGCACAGCACCCCATTTTTCATGCTTTTCAAATGAATAGCGGTAAATATTCCCCTTATTTTAACTATTTTTAGTGCCATTTCCTAAATAAGGGGAATTTCTCCCCTTATTTTTATCAGCTCATGCTACTGATTTCCTTTGGGCCCATGAGATTCCTCTCTCGGATGGCGAGGCGGGGCCACTCAGTGAACAAACGGCGTTGTTACTTGAAGAAAAGCCGTCTTTTAATCCGCTGCATAAATCGCAAGGCTACAATATTTATTTCAGTGTTATGGAAACGTGTGCGAACTAGATGCGAAAAAACACTTGATAGTAGATGACTTGCTGAAATACCAAAAAAAAATAGCATACGAATAATGGTGCGAATTCGTATGCTAAAGACTTTGGATTTTTACATTTTGTACCTATAAAGTGAACTCCTTAATGAATGAATGGGCCAGTTCTTATTTTTTGTCCTAATTCTCCTGTTACTGACACTTCCTGCTTACTGGAACATATGATATCAGTATTGAGCACATGGAGGTTTGGGAATGGAAAAGTTTTACTGTGAACGATGCAGAAGGCTGTTTGAGCAGGATGCCATTTGTGATAAATGCTTAATAGAAACTAAGAAAATCATGATTCATAATCTGTACCAGGCTCCTTTGGAAAAAAAGGAATAATTCAGAAAGCAATCTCCTCTTGAAAATAGTACGCTTATGATAAAATAAGGTTAATAGTATAGAGGGGGAGATTGTTGTGTTTTTGCCATCATTTGATTTAAATGGAAAAACAGCTGTTGTCACTGGAGCCGGCAGAGGGATCGGAAGGGCGATCGCGATTGGTATGGCCGAAGCGGGAGCGGATGTTGCCTTGTTATCGAGAACAGAGCAAGATCTTATTGAAACAGCTTCACATATTGAGAAACTGGGAAGAAACGCATACATATTGACCACTGATGTTACTTCACGGGAAGAGGTTGCAAGAGCTGTTTCAGAAGTGAAAGAAAAAGCGGGTTCGATTGATATCCTTGTTAATAATGCGGGAATGAATATACGTTCGCAAGCGCTGGATGTTACTGATGAAGAGTGGCAGAAAATAATGGATACCAACTTAAAATCAGCATTTATGATGAGCCAGGAAGCCGGCAAAATCATGAAAGAGCAGAATGGCGGCAGAATTATTACCATTGCTTCTGTGGCAGGGCATGTGGCACTGCGGACTGGTGTGGTATATGCAGCCACAAAAGCGGCTCTTATCCAAATGACGAAGGTACTTGCTTTTGAATGGGGGAAATACAATATCAATGTTAACAGTATCGGTCCCTGGTATTTCAGGACGCCATTAACGGAGAAACTTTTACAAGATGAAGATTATGTCAACGACATTCTTGAAGTCACACCGCTAAAAAGGGTTGGAGAACTGGAAGAACTTGTAGGCCCTGCTGTATTCCTTGCTTCCTCTGCAGGAAGTTATGTCACCGGGCAGACATTATTTGTCGACGGTGGGATGACAATCCAGGGATTCTAAAATAGACGATAACAAAAAGAGAAGGCATGCGAACCGTGATTCGTATGTCTTCTCTCTTTGTCATGGAAAGCAGTTATGTAAGGTCCACCATGATGACGACGATGAAGTCACCAACATTTTCTATCGAAAGCGGAAGTTTTAAAGCCCGGTCAAATCCGGCTATCCTTGATTCGCCGATTATGACCGTTGGCGGAGTAATATCCATGGAATGCCCCAGTTGTGAGATGTGGGTAGAAAGATTGCCCGCAATCATATTCCCCAGCTCTCCTGCGAAGGATTCCAGCATCTCACCCTCAAGCGGCATTCCGAACATTGAGGCAGCAAGCCCTTGAAAGCCCTCGATATCACCATCAAAGATGATTTGACCCCTTATATCCCCCGTAAGTCCTATCAATACACCAATCTTATGCTTCTTGAGCGGTTCGTTGAGAAGAGTCGGCGGATCGACTGTAACAGGGAGGGGGATGACTGATTTGATTGACTGAATTGTACCATTTACTATGTCGGTTACACTTTTAGTTGTAGTCATGTCGAATCCTCCAATATTTTGTCTTTTTAGCTTAGCATAATGTCTGGGAAAAAAGAACGATGATTTAGAATTTTTTGTAGATTTTCAGCCGATGTTCCGGCGGCTATTCCGCCCGTCAAATGCATATGCAAAACCAGGCACCCATAGAGTGGAATTCTAACATTTATAACAATGAGCCTTTGATAAGACTGTTTTCTAAGATAACACTCTAGTAAACATGCAGAAAGGATAAAGGGACTCGACTTCAAAAATTAAGTAGTTTATATACCTATTATCGGCAGGTAGAAAGAACTGTTTAGATTCTGTATAAAGAAAAATGAATGAATTATTCGCGGTTGGAAAAGATATCCTTACTGAGGTAAGGAGAGATTTCAAATGCCCAAAATCATGAGAGTGGAAACAGCAATACCTCCATACTGCATTGGACAAGAGGAAGTAGCCAGATTTGCCGAGAATTTGTTCTCAGAGAACTTCCGGGATATTAAACGGCTTCTGCCGGTATTTCAGAATGGAGATATAGAGTCAAGGCATTTTGTCCAGGATATAGACTGGTTCAAAAGCCCCCGTTCTTTTCAAGAAAAAAATGATTCCTTTATTGTGAATGCTGAAAAACTTGGGAAAGAAGCGATACAGAAGTGCATGGAAAACAGCGGTGTTCCATTTGAGGAAATAGAGGCGATTTTCACCATCTGCACTACCGGATTGGCAACGCCAAGTATAGAAGCAAGGATCATGAATCACCTTCCTTTTCATGATCATGTCAAAAGAATACCGATATGGGGGCTGGGATGCGCAGGAGGAGCAAGCGGATTATCACGCGCTTATGAATACTGTCTTGCATTCCCAACAGCAAATGTCCTGGTGTTGACGATTGAGCTATGTTCATTGACATTTCAGCATGGTGACAGATCCAAAAGCAATCTGATTGGTACCTCCTTGTTTGCGGATGGGACAGCTTGTGCTCTTGTCTGCGGCGATGAAAGTGCCGCTGTAAGAGAGGCTGAAGTCCCATTGCCATCCGTCATTGCAACCCAGTCAACAACTATGAAAGACTCATTGGACGTTATGGGATGGAATATCAAGAATGACGGACTATTTGTTGTTTTTTCAAAGGATATCCCTTCTATAATAGAAGATTGGTTAAAGCCCAATGTGGAGTCATTTTTGGATAAGCACGGGTTGAAATTGAAAGATATCAACCATTTTGTTGCACACCCCGGGGGGAAAAAGGTGATAGAAGCTTATCGAAAAGCCCTTCACTTGGATAACTCTCTTCTGGAAATATCAAAAGATATATTGAAACGGTTTGGCAACATGTCATCCGTGACCATACATTATGTGTTGAAAGAGCACTTAAAGAAAGAAATCAACGCAGGCGAGATTGGCCTGGGGGTGGCCTTGGGGCCTGGTTTCAGTTCTGAATTGTTATTGATGAGGTGGGAATAATGTTTTATTTGCTGTTTGCAGTTATCGCAATTCAACGGATTGTTGAACTGTTTATTGCCAAAAGCAACGAAAGGTGGCTGAAAGGACAGGGTGGTGTAGAATACGGTCAAAGGCACTATAAACTTATGGTCACGATCCATGTGTTGTTCTTCGTGTCCCTGTTAGTGGAGGGATCAGCAGGGGGGGAATCCCTGAACGAATACTGGGTGATATTATTTGCTGCTTTTTTGCTGACACAGGCTGGAAGAGTATGGGTCATCACTTCACTGGGGCGTTTTTGGAATACGAAAATCATTGTCCTGCCACAAGCAGATGTGGTAGCGAAAGGGCCTTACAAATTCATGAAGCATCCGAATTATTTTATCGTAACAATTGAACTGATCGTCATTCCGCTGATGTTCAATGCATATTGGACTTTATTTATTTTTGCCCTCCTGAATCAGTTCATTTTGTCTGTTCGCATCCCTCTTGAGGAAAAGGCACTGTCAGAGGTGACAGACTATCAATTTGTGCACGGTGAGAAAAAACGTCTTATACCCATTACAAAAAAAGGTAATTAACAGAAAAATGATAAAACCTTATTGAAAATGATTATCGTTTCTGATAAGATTCTAATTGAAGATGAAAATTATTCTCAACACAGGTTTAAAGGAAGGGGTTTCCGACATGACTTGGTTTTTGATTATTTTAACGGCAGCGGTATATGGCGTGTTAATGAAAGTTGTATTAAACAATGTCTTTGTATCCAACCGTAAAACCCTGATGAATCATTCTGCCGATACATTATCCGGAGAGAAAGATGCAAGAGACTTGATTCCGGCTTATGACCGATAATTACAATGAATACTAATTGCCAAAAAGGACTGAATGTTCAAGATCTACTTGAACGTTGAGTCCTTTTTGGCTTTACTAAGGAATTTGCCTCCATGTTTTGATAGGAATGGAACGCCTAATAAGATAAAATATAAGATGCATATTGTTACATTACTCAAAGGTATAAGGGGAAGGTTAGATTGCAAACGCTATCACAAACAAAGACTACAACTGATGGAAAGATAAAAAAACTTGCTTCATTATATGAAACGTTAGTGGAAAATGGGGATAAGGAGTCAGCTTCCAAAGCGGAACTGCTCGCCCATAAATTCTGGAAGAATGAATTCATTGCAGGATTCTGCGGCCATTTTTCAGCTGGTAAATCCACAATGATTAATGCGCTGGCCGGAGAAGAATTACTCCCGTCAAGTCCGATACCGACATCAGCCAATCTTGTGAAAATCCATCACACCGAAAAGGATTTCGCAAAAATCCATTATCACGATCAGCAATCTGTTTTATTTAATGGTGCGTACGACTTTAATGTTGTAAAAAAATACTGTAAAGATGGCCAGAAAGTTCAAAGTATTGAAATTGGCAAAACAGATACAAAATTGCCTGATGGAGTGACAGTACTCGATACACCTGGGGTGGATAGTACTGATGATGCCCATCGCATTTCCACAGAATCTGCTCTCCACCTGGCGGATATTGTATTTTACGTCATGGATTACAATCATGTTCAGTCCCAATTGAATTTTGAATACACCCGGGAGCTGGCTGCCCATGGAGTCCGCCTGTATCTGATTGTTAACCAGATTGATAAACATAATGAGGAAGAATTATCGTTTCAAGAGTTCAAACAGTCAGTCAAGGATTCATTTGCCGCATGGCAGGTGGAACCCGAGAGGATTTTCTTTACTTCATTAAGGGATCAGGACAACCCTGATAATGAATTTTCAGAGGTAAGGAGCTTGATCAACAGGCAATTCCAGCAAAGAGATGAACTGCTGCAGCAGTCTTTCGCTGCAGGGGTTAGCCGCCTTGTCAATGAGCATCATCGCTGGCTGAAAGAAAAGCTGAAAGGGCAGAAGGATTCCTTGTCTTCCATCCTTGAACCTGGGGATATTGAAGACGGTGCTGCCATAATGGAAAAAGAGGCTGAACTTCAAACCAAAATCGCGGCAACGGATACCAGAAGATATGTTGGTGCTTTTGAAGAAGAGAGAGAAAAAATTCTTCAAAATGCCTACTTGATGCCATTTGAAACACGTGAACTGGCAAAAAACTATCTCGAATCTCTACAATCCGATTTTAAAGTGGGGCTGTTCTTTTCAAAAAAGAAAACAGAAGAGGAAAGGCATCATCGCTTGAATGCATTGATTAAGACCCTGAAAGGCAGCGTAGAATCTCAGCTTGAGTGGCATCTCCGGGGGTTAGGGAGCCTTGTCCTGAAGCAGGCTGGTTTACACGATGAAGAACTGACTGCAAACTCAGAAGGATTTACAGTAGAGGTTACAGAAGAAGATATAAATGACAGTGTCAAAAAAGGTGCCAGGGTGACGGGCGAATATGTTCTGAACTACTGTGAAGACCTTGCCGGAAAGATGAAAAGAAAAGCCCGCAGACAAACGGAGGGTCTTAAAGAGCGCCTTATTGAAGTCGTAGACAGAGAGAAAAGTGAAGAAAAAGAATTGCTGGATAAGCAATATGATCAGATAAAGAAAAAAGCGAATGCTATAAAACAACTGGCCTTCTATCATGAAGATCTTGAAATCAGGATCAATAATGTAGAAAGTATTGCTGAGGGTACTGTGAATCTTAGTCCTAAGGATACAGTAGACTCCTGGGAACACAAATGGGAAGAGTCAAAGAGTAATTATTCAATCTATGAAAAAGAAAATGAAGATATAGAGAGTAATGTTGATCAAGCAGTCGAGAAGGAAGCTTCAGAAAACATTGCAGAAGTAAATGAAGACCTCATTGAGTTAGAGCCGTTGATTGAACGGTTGAATGAGATGTCCTCCAGGTTTGGGAACATATCCGGGTTAAGCCAGACGGCCGAAGTTCTGAAGAAAAAAGCAGAACGGCTGAAGGAACAGCAGTTCACCATTGCCCTTTTCGGAGCTTTCAGTGCTGGAAAGTCTTCATTTGCCAATGCGCTGCTTGGCAGTAAAGTGCTTCCTGTGAGCCCGAACCCTACCACTGCCTCCATCAACAGGATAAGACCTCCTATGGATGGACATGAGCATGGTACCGCACAAGTATACCTAAAGACAAAAGTCCAAATGATGGAAGATATCCGGAATTCAATGAAAGTATTCAAGTATGATGCCCAAACGTTGCAGGAAGCGGCAGAGCTGATTCCTGACTTGTTAAAGAGCGCCGAAGGAGAAGGGAAAGAAAAGATCCATCTTTCCTTCCTGGCTGCATTCTCAAAAGGATATGAACAATACAGCTCTCACCTTGGCGAAGTTCTGCATGCCGATTTGGAAGAATTTAAAGGCTATGTAGCAAATGAAAGCCAGTCCTGTTTTGTCGAGTCAATCGATTTGTACTATGATTCACCGGTCACCCGCCAGGGGATTACCCTTGTTGATACACCGGGAGCAGATTCAATCAATGCAAGGCATACAGGCGTCGCATTCCAATACATCAAAAATTCCGACGCCATTCTTTTTGTTACGTATTACAACCATGCATTTGCCAAAGCTGACCGCGAATTTTTGATCCAGCTTGGAAGGGTCAAGGATGCATTTGAAATGGATAAGATGTTCTTCATAGTCAATGCGGTCGATTTGGCAAAAGATGAAGAAGAAGAACAGGAAGTTATCAACTATGTTCAAGGACAGCTGGTCGAATATGGGATAAGATTTCCGCGGATATTCGGCGTCTCTTCCAAGCTGGCGGTGGCAGAAGAGTCCTATGCTGAGTCAGGAATCGATATCTTTAAAGAAGCGTTTGGCCAATTCATTGATGGAGAACTGAAAATGATGGCAGCCCAGTCAGCACAAGCTGAATGGGAAAGGGGGCTCGAACGTTTGAAAACCCTTATTGATAACTCTTCTATGGATGAAGCGAAGCGGGAAGAAAGAAAAACCGAGCTTGGGGAACTCCTCCTGGAAGTGAAATCTTACCTGGATAATGAAGCTCCAGAGAGTTTGAAGCTCAGAGTAACACAAGAAATAAAGGAACTTGTTCATTATGTAAAGCAAAGAGTGTTTCTGCGTTTTTCTGATTTCTTTAAAGAAGCATTCCATCCTGCACTGTTTTCACAGCATGCCTCTTCAAAATCAGCTTTGAACGCAGGGCTGGAAGAATTGCTTGAGTCGGTCGGTTTTGATTTCACACAGGAAATGCGTGCGACATCGTTAAGGGTAGAAAAGTTCTCTGAAAAGCAATTGATTTCCAAGTATGAAGTGTACGAAGAAAAAATTAAAAAAATGCAGGAAAACCTTGTATTTTCCCCAGCTGATTTGAAAGAGCCAAAGGAGATCGATTTTTCACAAGCCTTTTCTGAATTGGAAAGAATACAATTTCAGCAGGCCATGCGTCTTTTCAAAAACAGTAAGGACTTCTTTGAAAATAATGGAAAGAAAAAGTTGATGGAAGAATTGCAAGAGAATCTTCAATCACCTGCAGATAAATACCTTGCTCAATCAAAAAAACAAATTGAAGAGTGGGCATTAGACTATCTGGAAACTGAACATAACAGGATGACTGATTACTTATGGAAACAGTCGGAAGAGCAGATCAATTCCTGGTTGGACGCTCTCAGATCAAGTGAAAACCTTGAAAGCTGGAAAGAGGTCTACGAGAACCTTGCTTCCAAATAACAGGGGACTTAAGGGGAGAAGAAGATGACATACAGCCGGTTTCATGCCTGTGCAACCTGTCAGCACTTTTCTGCTGAGAGACGCCATGGGAAAATGCATTATCAATGTAAGAGGCTGGGGTTTGATACCCGGCCTGACTACCAATTTAATTGTTGGACCCCAAAGGAACATATCAAGGAATTAATGGATAAGGAGGGGGAAGAACCACATGAAGAACACTAAAGGTATTTCATGGCTGCAGTCACATTATACTGATTCAAAGATAAGAATCATTGATTGCCGCTTTAAACTTGGTGAACCGTCTTTCGGAAAAAACCTGTATGAAACAGATCATATTCCTGGAGCAGTTTATTTTGACTTAGAACAAGATTTATCAGGTACTGTAAAGGAGCATGGGGGGCGTCACCCTCTTCCTGATATTGCTGAATTTGTTCAAAAACTGCAACAAGCAAGTATAGAAAATGAAACAACCGTGATCACTTATGATAATGGAGAAGGTACCTTCGCGGCCCGCTGCTGGTGGCTGTTGAAATATATCGGCCATGAAAAGGCGTTTATTTTAGATGAAGGGTTTCAAGGCTGGAAAAAGCGTGAGCTTCCAACAACATCAAAGGCAGTGGAACTTCCTTTGACGCACTATAAGGCGGATGTACAGCAGGAAATGACTGCAGCAGTTGAAGACGTTAGAAAAATCGCCAGTAAAGATGGTGAAGGGATTCTTATCGATTCACGGGCGAATGACAGATATCGCGGCTTGAGCGAACCGATTGACAGAATACCAGGACATATTCCCGGAGCGGTTAATTACGTCTGGACTGAAGGGTTGAAGGATGGACGTTTCCTGAAAGCAGAAGAACATCAGAAGCGTTGGGCCCATTTGGATAAAGACAGCCCTGTGGTTGTATATTGCGGCTCTGGAGTGACTGCTACTCCGAATATCCTCTCTTTATGGGAAGCGGGCTTTACGAACGTAAAACTTTACCCGGGCAGCTATAGCGACTGGGTCTCTTATGAAGAACATGAAGTGGAAACAAGAAAATGATAACTAGACCCAGGCTCCTTGAAGGGAGCCCGGTACTTTTTTAGATGCAGCAAACCATTCCGTTAAAATTTCCTCCCCGTATAAAACATCAACTGGTTCACCACGCTCACATTATCTGATCTCTCCTAAGAATTTCAAAAAAATATATCCATTAAATATGATATAATGCTTAAGTGAACAAAGGAGTGGTTAATGTGGAAAAGCATAATGAACATTTACTTTTGATCGATGGAATGGCGTTATTGTTTCGCTCTTTCTTTGCGACGGCCGTTTCAGGACAATTTATGATAAATACGAAAGGACAGCCGACAAATGGAGTCCAAGGTTTTATGAAGCATCTCCTGATGGCTGTCGAGCATTTCAATCCAAGCCATGCAGCAGTCTGCTGGGATATGGGAAGTTCTACATTCAGAAATGAAATCTATTCAGATTACAAAGCAAACCGGAATGCTCCCCCAGTTGAATTGATTCCTCAATTTGACCTGGCGAAGGAAGTGGCAGAAGGATTTGCATTATATAATATCGGCATGAGCGGGTATGAAGCAGATGATTGTATTGGAACAATCGCTAAAAGTGCCTCTAAAGATACAAAGGTATCGATTCTAAGCGGGGACCAGGATTTGCTTCAGCTTCTGGACGATAATATTGATGTGGTTCTTTTGAAGAAAGGATTCGGCAATTACCATACCTATTCGAAGGATTATTTTATAGAAGAAAAAGGGCTGACTCCGGAACAGTTTATTGATGTGAAGGCTTTAATGGGGGATACGAGTGATGGTTATCCGGGTGTTAAAGGCATCGGTGAAAAAACGGCGGTTAAATTGATTCAGGAACATCAGCACATACAAGGAATTCTTGATGGCATTCATCATCTCACTCCTTCTCAAAGGAAGAAGATCGAGAATGACTTGGAAATGCTTCATCTTTCCCGAAAACTGGCTGAAATTAAATGTGATGTACCGCTAACCTTCACACTGGAGGAAGCCCGTTGGAATTCCATCTCACCAGCAGCCATGTCCATGATTGAGGAATTGGAACTGAGGGTTTTGAGAAGGTTTCTTATCGGAAAAGATCATTTAATCAGCGAACATGCATAGTGTAAAAAAGAGATTTATCCTTTTATGGTAAATCTCTTTTCTTGTGCATGGTAAAGGCGAAAACATCGCCTTTACCATGCATATCTGTTATGATGTAATGTTAAATTTTGGTGTTTGCCCGTTTCGCTCTGTTCTCCAGCTCGGATTTCGGATCGTTTGTTGCTTCTCCATCCTGTGGGTACCCTTGAGGATTTACTGCCGGTGCTTTCGTTCCTCGATTTTTGTTATGTTTTTTGCTCATAATGTCACCTCCGATATTATTTTCACCATCCATCCAGAATTTAATGTAAATAAATCAATTGGTTACACTAATGAGGCGGAACCTGAATGGATTTTTCTTTAGGGTGCAGATGGGAGGTGAGTGGATGAATAGAGGGGTCGTTACAGCATTATTAAGTATTTTTGCTGCACAGGCATTGAAGATTCCTTTGCATTATCTTAAGACAGGAAGATGGAATCCGCTGTTGTTTTTTCAAACTGGGGGAATGCCCAGTTCCCATTCAGCAGGTGTATCATCGCTGACAACATTCATTGCTTTGAAAAAAGGATTCTCAACGATTGACTTCGCTTTGTCATTCGTTTTCGGCCTGATCGTCATGTACGATGCCCAGGGAATCCGCAGGCAGACAGGTGAACTGACATTAAAAGTGAACTCACTGGATGAACTGGTCCGTAAGGCGCATGAAGATCAACCGATTCCATTTGAAGAAAAACCAATGAAACTAAAAGAAATGCTGGGCCACCAGCCTGTCGAAGTACTGGGCGGGGCCATATTCGGAACAATTATAGGGGGAATCAGCTTCTTCCTTGGAAAAAAAGATAGGCAAAAAAGAAGATTTTTTGTAAGATAGAATCAAAAGTGGAAGCGGCCGTTCAGCGACGTACGAATTTACAGGGCTCCCGCATGAGATAAAGGAATCACGAAGAGCGGAGCGATTCGATGATGACTTATCGCAAGGAGGGAGACCGAAATTCGCTAGTCGCTGGCCGCAGGAACTGGACGAAACAAAAGTGGAAGTGGCCGTTCAGCGACGTACGAATTTACAGGGCTCCCGCATGAGATAAAGGAATCACGAAGAGCGGAGCGATTCGATGATGACTTATCGCAAGGAGGGAGACCGAAATTCGCTAGTCGCTGGCCGCAGGAACTGGACGAAACAAAAGTGGAAGCGGCCGCTCAGCGACGTACGAATTTACAGCTGGTCCGGCCGCCATCGCTGATGAACTTTGACTGCAAGGTGAGGAGAATTGTGAAGTACACTAAACAGACAACTGAAGAATTCCTTATTCATCTAGAGAATAAAGGATTTAAATTCGGGGAAGATGCAATTGGATTTATTTATTTTGGGAAACGCTCGGTGAATGCTTCTGATGAGATTGTGAATGCGGCTATTGAAATCACCTTGAAAGCACAAAAAAGGTTTGATAACAGTTTTTATATGTCTTTATTAGAAACACTGTACTCAAATAATATCAGGACCAGAAAGGCTGCCTGGAGGTATGCTGAAGGCCTTGAACTGCTGGCTTAAAATATTATGCACCCGGGTTGACACAAAAAGCAAAGACTAAGTTGGTCTTTGCTTTTTGTATGTGTGCCAGGCATGGCAACTATCTAGGTGGTGAAAGTCCACTGTGGGGGTACACATCGACCAACCACTAAGGAAGCGCAAGGTACTTATTGTGAAATAAGGGCTGGAGGAAGCGTGGAATAAAATCTTGGCTCGACGAACAGAAATCTGATACAAAGGCTTTATAAAGGGATGAAGTTCCATAACAAACTAAAGTCCAAAAGATGTGCGTAACTTTATGAAGTAAATCAGGCGAGTAAAAGAGGAAAGATAGTTGTCTTACCCTGGGAGATCTTGCGGATGTACAGGAGTACAGTCGAAAAAGGTTAGTCGCAAGAAGTC
This sequence comes from Bacillus sp. AK031, assembly GCF_053903065.1. NCBI lineage: Bacteria > Bacillati > Bacillota > Bacilli > Caryophanales > Bacillaceae > Bacillus > Bacillus sp. AK031. The sequence continues at coordinate 1,590,727 of NZ_CP096424.1, forward strand.
AGCAGAAGCCATAGTAGTGAAGCGAATTCATGAAGGGCGGAACAATTTATAGTGTTTCGACACCACGAACGCGTAAGTGACCTACTCCGAATGTGTTAATGGTGAAAGTATGAGCGTACCTCAGAGGATAGCCAAAATACGAGATATCACTTACTACGTGAGAGGAAAGGAGAAACGAGTGTGGAACTTTTAGAACAAATCCTTAGTAATCAAAATATGAATGAAGCCTACTTGCGTGTCTATAAAAATAAAGGCGCTAGTGGGATAGATGGGGTAACGGTCGATGAACTAAAGCAATACCTGAAGGAAAACAAGGATGAATTGCGGAAGCGCATCAGAACAAGAAAATACCATCCACAAGCTGCCTTAAGAGTGGAGATCCCAAAAGAAAACGGAAAGATGCGCAAATTGGGAATACCAACAGTAGTGGACAGAGTTGTTCAACAAGCCATTCATCAAGTTCTCAGTCCGATATTTGAAGAACAGTTCAGCGAATTCAGTTACGGATTCAGACCAAAAAGAAGCTGTGAGATGGCAATTATTAAAAGCTTGGAATTTCTGAATGAAGGACATGACTGGGTTATTGATATCGATCTTGAAAGATTCTTCGACACAGTCCACCATGATAAACTGATGCGCATTATATCTCAGACAGTTGATGATGGAGATGTCATTTCATTAATTAGAAAGTACTTAGTTAGTGGAGTCATAGTAAATGGAAAGTATGAAGATACACCTGTCGGTACTCCGCAAGGAGGAAACCTCAGTCCACTACTGAGTAATATCATGTTGAACGAACTAGATACAGAACTTGAAAATAGAGGATTAAGATTCGTAAGGTACGCTGATGACTCACTTATTTTTGTGAAAAGCGAAAAAGCAGCGGACCGAGTAATGAAATCAATTGTGAAATTCATTGAGAAGAAATTAGGACTTATAGTCAACGCAGAGAAAAGTAGGATTGCCCGTCCCAAAGAACTGAAATTTCTAGGATACGGATATTATTACGACTATAAGAACAAGAAATATCAAGTAAAACCTCATCTAAGTTCAATACGGAAATTTCAAAGAAAACTTCGCCAACTCACAAAACGAAACTGGAGTGTTCCATTAGACTTTCGAATTTTGAAATTGAAACAAGTCGTTTTTGGATGGGTGAACTACTTCAGGATTGCCAATATGAAAGAAGTGACCAAACAAATAGACCAGAAGCTCCGCTCTAGAATAAGGGTCATCATCTGGAAACAATGGAAAGTTCCGAGTAAACAAATCAAATCGCTTATTCAACTAGGGATTCCGAAGGAAGAAGCGAAAGGACTAACCTTCTGCAGAAAAGGTTATCGGTTTATAGGACTTTCTAAAGTGGTCCATAGAGCAATTTCAAATGAAAGACTAAAACAGAGGGGACTCCCTTCTGTTTTAACCCATTATCTAAAAGTACACACTGTAATATAAGTTGAAGCGCCGTATACGAGACCCGTACGTACGGTGTTGTGAGAGGGGCGAAAATAATAACATGATTATTTTCCCTCTACTCGATTATTTCTTTTTGACTCAAAGCTTTCCTAACTCGCAGAAGAACGAATGCAATTGCCAATAAAGATAAATCTGCGCCTATTCTTTTGTTATTCATTTTGGCTTTTGCTTTCATTCAAATGGATAGCCTTGCGCGCGAGTTCATCAGCTCTCTTGTTTTCTTTGTTGGGAATCCACTTGATGAAAAATAAGTCAAACTCTTTGGAGAGCCGCAGTATTTCCTCTAAGAGTACTTTATATTTTTTGTTCCGGGCAAATTCCTTCTCTACAGCATTGACGACTGCTTGCGAATCACTCCGGAACGATAGAACCTTATAGTTTTTTTCTTTGCAGATCTGCAGAGCTTTCATGCACGCAAGGTATTCCGCTTCATGGTTTTCTTTTACTCCGAGAGGAATAGAAAATGAAAGATTTTCTCCATTATTTTTGATATAAATTCCAGCTCCGCTTTTTCCTGGGTCTCCTGCGCTTGCTCCATCTATGTATACTTCAATCATGTCGTCACCTCGAAAAATATGTAATTATAAGTCTAATCGCAAATCAGCCCAACTTCAACTTATTTGAGCAGATATAATAAGGGGCTGCCTCATTGGTGAGACAGCCTTGAGCAGTTAATCATTTGGAGTGAATCTTTTCGCAAGATATCCGAATGGAGTGTCCAGTATAGCGATAATCCATTTTAATAAATAGGTCGTGAACAAAATCTGAACCCAGACATCCAAAGGAAACTCTCCAAGAAAAGCAACTGAAGTGAAGACTATCGTATCCAGCAGCTGGCTGATCATGGTACTTCCGTTGTTACGGATCCAAAACTGGCTGTCCTTTGGGAATCTCTTTTTCAAAAAAGCGAAGATATATACATCGGCAAATTGGCTGACAAGGTAAGCTGCCAGGCTTCCTGCTGCAATCCGAGGTATCATCCCAAAGATAGTTTCTAATGATCCTTGAGCAAAGTCATCAGGATGAGGGTCGAACACCAGCACCATCTGCATGATGATCGTCATGACCAGTAAGGTAAAGAAGCCCAGCCACACTGCCTTTTGCGCTTCTTTTTTTCCGTGTTTCTCATTTAAGATATCTGTTACTAAGAAGGCGGTGCCATACATGGCATTCCCAAGAGTAGCGGTCAACCCGAAAATTTCAATTGTTTTAATCACCTGTAAATTGGCTAATATAGTTGAGACGCCTATCCAAACGAACAAACCTGTCCTTCCGAAAATCCTGTACATTGCCAGGACGAGAACGAAGTTGACAATAACAAATATAAGTCCGAACCATTCATTGAACATATTGACAGCTCCCTGAAATTATAGTGTATTAATGCATATACTAAAGTAACTTTATAAAATATATTCTTAACGAAAAGCAAGGCGAATACCCTGCAATAAATACAAAGACCTTGTACATTATACATAGTAGGAGCAATTCAGACAATAAACGAGGCTGAAAGGAGAGGTTGGCTTTGAAAATGAAGGTGATCTGGAAGTACAGCGGAAAAATCCCGGAAAAAGTAACATTTGAATCAGAATGGGTAAACCGCAGGGTAGTGGATTATTTAATTGAAGATCTAATGAAAACCGGGCGGGCAGAAGATATCGTTATCCGGGATGAGATGGATAATGAATGGACCAGGAAAGAGTTCCTCAAGTTGAACGAAGAACTTGAGCAGGAACCGGAAAACATCATGGTCTATTTTGATGGTGGATTTGATAAGCAGAATGCTTTGTCAGGGTTGGGAATGGTGATCTATTATGAAAAGGGCGGAGAAAATTGGAGAATCAGGAAGAATGAAAAACTTGAGGAGCTTGAGAATAATAATGAGGCAGAATATGCTGCTCTATACTCCTGTATGCTCCTGCTGGAAGAGCTTGGTGTACATCATGTCCCCTGCATAATAAAAGGTGATTCCCAAGTGGTGTTAAAGCAGCTTGAAGGAGAATGGCCGTGTTATGAAGAAACATTGAATAACTGGCTGGACCGTATAGAAGCAAAGATAAAGTCACTTGGGCTTAAGCCCGTTTACGAAGCGATCGGCAGGAAACAAAACAAAGAAGCGGATCATTTGGCAAATCAGGCACTTCAAGATACATTCATACACAGCCATTCAAAATATTGATGGACAGCATGTCAGAAAGGTGATGGAGTTTTGGAAAGGAATCAAGTCATTAACAAAGTGGACGAAATTCTTGTAACCTATTGTGAAGATTGCTTATTAAAAGCTCACTTCAGAAAAGAGCATGGAAAGAGCCATGCACATCGCTTTTGCATAGAGAAATGTACGGTCGGCCAAAAGCTGAAGGAGCTGGGCAAGAAATTAACATAGATATTTATAAGCAGAGGGAAGGAGCTTCCGCTTGAAGCTTCTTTTTTATATGGAGCATTTCCAAAGTCTCTGGTTGTGGTAGGTAATAAAAAAGTATCCCGGCAGGCACTAACTCAGTTGTGTCCTGAAATTAGGGAAAAAAAAGAAGCTGCAGGAAAGCAGCCTCTTTTAAACATCTATATAGTCGATATTATAATTTAGTTACGTTAGCAGCTTGAGGTCCGCGGTTGCCTTCTACGATTTCGAAAGAAACTTCTTGACCTTCTTCTAATGATTTGAAACCTTCACCTTGGATAGCTGTGAAGTGAACAAATACATCGTCTCCGCCTTCAACTTCGATGAATCCGAAACCTTTTTCATTGTTGAACCATTTTACTTTACCGTTTTGCATAATACTGTTCCTCCTAAATCTTTCAAGCACATATTTGTGCTCCTGGAAATATTATCATTATAAGAACCATTTGTCATTCGTATCAGAAGGCAAAGAATTCTGTAAATGATGTCTTTAATATACAATAACGTGTTTGGAAGAGTCAAGAAAGTTAGCGCAGTTTTTTTGTGAGAAAATTTAAACGTTTTGGATAGGAGAGGTTTTTCAGGGGAAAACCTTCTCTGTTCCCTGTCCTGACTTTTCCAAAGGTTGTATTAAAGCAGTATCTATAGTAAACTTTTAATGATATTTTACCAATGTGGAGGGTTCACTATGCCAACGCCAAGTATGGAGGATTATATCGAACAGATTTATTTATTGATTGATAATAAAGGATATGCCAGAGTTTCAGATATCGCCGATGCTCTTTCGGTTCATCCCTCCTCAGTGACCAAAATGGTACAAAAATTAGATAAAGACGATTATTTGGTTTATGAAAAATACCGGGGATTAATTCTCACTGCAAAAGGAAATAAAATCGGGAAGCGCCTTGTTTTCAGGCATGATCTTCTTGAGCAGTTCTTAAACCTGATAGGGGTAAAAGAAGAGAACATATATGAAGATGTCGAGGGCATCGAACACCATCTGAGCTGGGATTCTATAGATAGAATCGGTGATCTGGTGCAGATGTTTGAGGAAAATCAAGAATTGGTACAGCAGCTGAGAAGCATGCAGCATAAAAACGAAAATGAATAAAAAAGGGACGATTTCTATTAGTAGAATCGTCCTTTTTTGTTATATCAATTTCCTCAGCAAAGATCCTTGAGGTGTTTTGGAGGGATCTGTATTCGGACACAAATGTGCACCCGGAGGTCATTTCAGTCCGAATCACCCCCGCATTCGGACACAACTCTGCTTCCGGGGACCATTTCAGTCCGAATCACCTCTATTTTACATAAAAGCGAAGCCTGCAAACTTAAAAAATTGCAGGCAAATGTGAAAAGCCGCCATCATCATTATAGCTGTTAGTCAACTGGGTTGTACCTTCTCCGTCAACTTCCACATATACTCCGGTAATAATCCCTTCCTGTGCCTCCATGATTGCTTTTTGGTATGAGATGATCCTGCCTGAAGTGGTTTGGAAACTGATTATTTGCCCGTCATGATTGCGCTGGATTCTAGTGATTTCTTCCACTGCTTGTTCACCCTTTACAATTATTCTCATGCCTAGTATGTTCAAATGTGTGGCCTTTCAAAAGGCGAAACGCTAAACTTGTTGATTTTTCCACAGTATAATTGTGTCAGCGGCTTTAAATATTTCTATGAAGGCAGGATTTTAGAGGTTTGCTGTGAAATGATAAGGTATAGGGCTTGTAAATAATCATTGTTACATATAACAAAATCAGCAAAGAGGTGTCGAGATGGGGAGTAAAGAATGGCATGAAAGTGCCCGGGAGCGATGGGATAACAATGCAAATAACTGGCACAGCCGCAGTGTGAATATGTGGAAAGAAGGGAGCAGGAAAGATATTGTTCCTTTTATGGTAAAACATATTCCTGAAGGAAGCAGTGTAGCTGATCTCGGGTGTGGCGACGGATTTGGCTCTTATTTATTAAGTGAGAATGGTTATAACGTCACCGGGATGGATTTATCTGAAAAAATGGTTGAACTTGCAAACAAGCAAGAGAACGCAAGGTTACGCTTTTTACAGGGTGATTTGTCAAATCCGCCTTTTAAAGAGGAGCAGTTTGACGCAGTCATGCTGATCAATTCTCTTGAATGGACGGAAGATCCGCTTCATGCTTTGAAGAAAGTTTCGGATATAGTCAAACAGGATGGGTGGATTTGTATCGGGATATTGGGGCCCACTGCACACCCGCGTGAAAATTCATTTCCAAGGCTGCATGGGGAGAAAGTGATCTGCAATACAATGATGCCTTGGGAATTGGAGAAACTCGCATTGGAGAATGGGTTAGAAAAAGAAGCTGAGACATGGGTTTATAAAAAAGGTGTGAATGACAGCCTTGTTAAGAACTTGTCTGAAGAATTGAAGCAGGCGTTGACCTTTATGACATTGTTCATGTTCAGAAAGAAGTGTAAATAATAGGAGGGGTTATTTTGAAACAACGATTTTCAATTGACGAATTCATTCAGCAGACCAAACAGGAAGACAAAGGAGAAGGACTGTTTGAATTGGAAACTCCGCGTATGCTTGAGGTCAACCTGGATGGTGGGGTTTGGGCAAAAATGGGAGCGATGGTCTCTTACCGGGGAACGATTAAGTTTGAAAGAGAAGGTGTCCTTGAACACGGGTTGGGCAAACTTTTCAAAAAGGCTTTAACGGGAGAAGGCACTTCACTGATGAAGGCAACCGGGCAAGGTAAGTTATATCTGGCGGACCAAGGGAAAAAGATTTCCATTCTTAACCTCGATGATGACGCAATCTATGTGAATGGAAATGACCTGCTCGCATTCCAGCAGGACTTAAAATGGGACATAAAGCTTATGAGAAGGGTAGCGGGCATGATGGCCGGTGGATTATTCAATGTACGGGTCGAAGGTACAGGGATGGTTGCCATTACTTCACACTATGAGCCATTAACTCTTATTGTCAAACCAGGAAGTCCAGTTTATACAGACCCTAATGCAACCGTAGCGTGGTCAGGCAACCTTGAGCCTGATTTTGTAACGGATGTATCTCTTAAAACATTTCTGGGCCGGGGAAGCGGTGAATCAATACAAATGAAATTTGAAGGGGAAGGTTTCGTGGTCGTACAGCCTTTCGAGGAAGTGTACTACAGCCAGCAGCAATAAACCTGAAAAGGGAGAGGCGACTCTCCTTTTTTGATTAGGCTTTTTTGAAAATTTGTTAATAGTGTATTAATTCCTCAAGAAATTTTCTGGCAATAATATTGGCAAAAAGAGCTCATAATTAGGTTATATGGTTTAAATTGCATTTAAAGACAATAAAGAAATTTTAAAAATCCATTATTAATAGAAAACCAGTGTTTTTACATAGTCAAACAGTTGATGGTTTACAGGCCTAAGGAGGAATTGTATTGAATAAGAAGATTGTGCCTTCAGACATTGAAATAGCCCAGACAGCAAAGATGCTTCCAGTTAAGGAAGTCGCCAGCAAAGTAGGGCTTGAGGAAGATGATTTGGAAATGTACGGAAAATATAAGGCGAAACTATCTTTACAATCTATAAAAAAGCTGGATAACAATGCGAACGGCAAGCTGATCCTTGTCACTTCAATTAACCCTACTCCTGCAGGTGAAGGGAAATCAACCGTCACTGTAGGCTTGGGTGATGCGTTATCTCTAGTCGGAAAGAAAACGATGATTGCTTTAAGAGAGCCTTCTTTAGGGCCGACGATGGGCATAAAAGGTGGTGCAGCGGGAGGAGGTTATGCTCAGGTTCTTCCCATGGAGGATATCAACTTGCATTTTACTGGGGATATACACGCAATTACTGCCGCCAATAATGCATTGGCAGCGTTGATTGATAACCATATCCACCAGGGGAATGACCTCCTTATAGATCCAAGGCGCATTGTGTGGAAACGGGCATTGGATATTAATGATCGGGCTCTGAGGCAAATCGTTATCGGCCTTGGGGGCCCTGTTCAAGGTGTACCGCGGGAAGATGGCTTTGACATCACCGTCGCTTCAGAAATTATGGCTGTCCTTTGTCTTGCCGGCAATCTTGAAGACCTGAAACAGCGCCTCTCGAAAATGGTAATAGCCTATAACTCAAGAAAGGAGCCTGTTACGGTTAATGATCTGGGAGCACAAGGGGCTTTGGCTATGTTATTGAAAGATGCAATTAAGCCCAACCTTGTCCAGACCATTGAACATACACCTGCCCTTGTTCATGGAGGTCCTTTTGCCAATATTGCTCATGGCTGCAATTCTGTCATAGCGACCAAAACAGCTTTAAAGCTGGCAGACTATGTCGTGACTGAGTCCGGTTTTGGAGCTGATTTGGGTGCTGAGAAATTCATGAACATCAAAACCCCTTCACTTGGTGCAAGTCCTGATGCCGTAGTGATTGTCGCTACAGTGAGAGCTTTGAAGATGCATGGCGGTCAGAATAAAAATCATTTATCGGAAGAAAATCTTTCTGCGCTTGAAAAGGGCTTGGAAAATTTGAAAAAGCATATGGAAACGGTTGAACTCTTCGGTGTTCCGTTTGTGATTGCCATTAACAAATTCATAACCGATACAGAAGCCGAATTATCTTATTTATTCAGCTGGTGTGAAAGCCACGGAGCTTCTGTTTCATTGGCAGAAGTTTGGGAGCATGGAGGTAAAGGCGGAGAAGATTTGGCCGGTAAAGTCATCAGTGCAATCGAGCACGGTGAAAAATCCTTCAGACGTCTCTATGACAGTAACATAAGTATTGAAGATAAAATCAGGACTGTAGCTTACAATGTGTATGGGGCCATGGGTGTCGAATTTTCAGCAAAAGCTGAAAAGCAGCTGATTGATCTGGAAAAACAGGGGTGGGGAACACTGCCTGTCTGCATGGCGAAAACCCAGTATTCACTTTCAGATGATAAGTTGAAGTTAGGAAGGCCAAAAGATTTCTCCATACACATAAGAGAGCTGCGGCCGAAAATAGGAGCAGGATTTATCGTCGCCTTGACAGGAGAAGTCATGACAATGCCTGGATTGCCCAAAAAACCGGCAGCCTATGAAATGGATGTAGATGAAGAAGGGAATGTAAGCGGGCTTTACTAGTCCGCTTCTTAATCTTATATAAGAGGGAGGAGCCATGGATGTTTGACCCAACAGCCTATGAAAATCTGAAAGTCGTGTTACAAGGTGCGTTGTATGAACTTGAACTATCTGGTTCCTTAAAAATAACTGACAGGAAAGATATTATCGACCTTGCCAGTTTGGAACGCAGATTCTCTCTTACAGTATCTGATCCTGACGTAGATAATGTCAGTGCTGTCATATCTTTGTTAGCAGGAATAAAAGAATGGAATGCTGAAGCCCATCCTTTCGAAAATGGAATTCCCGGTGCCTGGCTGCAGGTTCTCTACCAATCGGAAGGAAAGCTTTTTTCGGATGAAACCATTAATAGATTGGAAGAGTGGTGGGGACCGGAACGAACGCTGGAATGGACAGAAATAAAATCCAGCATCAATCCACTGCAGCACATCTGCAAGGTGAACTTTAACCGGATCATCACGGAAGAAATGGTGGATGATTTAGAGGAAGTTGCAGTGCACATAGAGAATTCATTATTGAATATAATTTAGGCATGACCCAATAAATCAGAAGTAGTACTTACATATCGTCAAAAAGGGGATGAGGGATATGAGAATTGCATGGGTGACAGACAGTACAGCATCAAAGTCGGAAGAGTTGAAGAACCATCAAGATGTCTTCATTGTACCGATGAATATAATCATTGGGGATAAGGAATATATAGACGGAGTCGATTTGTTTCCGGAAGAACTTTTCAGGCATTTAAGGCAAAAAGGAACAGATGCCAAAACCTCGCAGCCTTCCATTGGAGTGTTTCAAGAACTCTATGAAGAGCTTCAGGAAAATTATGACCATATTTTTTCTATACACGTTTCGGCGGCGTTCAGCGGTACTTTTTCTTCCGCCCAGCAGGCGTCTCAGCTTGTAGATATTCCAGTGACGGTCATTGATTCAAAAATTTTATCTTTCCCACTAACCAGGTTGATTCTCGATGGAATAGAACAGGCAGATACCGGAGCGGCCCCTCATCAGATAGAATCGAACTTATTAAAAAAAATCGAGACAGGTGAAACCTTTGTGATGGTAGGGAGTCTTGAACAGCTTCACAAAAGCGGCAGAATGAACGGCCTGTCCTTTTTTCTAGGCTCAGTTCTGAAAATCAAGCCGATACTGAAAATCAAAGACGGCCGGCTTTCAGTGGAAGAAAAAGTCAGAAGCACAGGCAAAGGCCATATCAGAATGAAAGATTACCTGGATGAGACCTTAAAGAAAAAGAATATAACAGAAGTTTACATCCTTTATGGATTAATAAAAGAGGAAGCTGAGTCCTGGGTCCGGGAGCTGTCCGTTAAGTATCGGGAGATCTCTTTTTCAGCCCATGAGATCGGTGCTGTTATTGGGGTCCATGCAGGCGAGAATACGCTTGGCCTAAGTTGGTTTGCAGAGTGATTCAGAGGGGGCTTCCCCTCTTTTTTTATGGGGATATTGGCTGTTGCCAGCTTCTAAAGTATCCCCGGCAAAGCCTTTTTCCCGGCATTCTGTTAAAATAAAGGGGAAAGGGTGACTTTATATGGATACGAACAAAATCACCGAAGTTGAAAAGAAGGTTCAAGCCATACATGCGGATGATCCCAGCGGGCATGACTGGCATCATATTGACCGTGTGCGGCAGCTGGCAGTCTATATTGGAAAAAAGGAAGGCAGCAGCCATATGGAAAGAATTGAGTTAGCTGCACTTCTACATGATATTGCAGACGATAAATTGATTGAAAGTGAGCAAGCGGGGCTTAACAAGGTAAATACTATTCTTGAAAGTATAGATGTACATAATGAGGAAAAAGAAAGGATTGTCGACATCATTAAATCCATCTCATTCCGGGGCGGAAATGAAAAGGAACTCCTTTCGACAGAAGCAATGGCAGTAAGGGATGCAGACAGGCTTGATGCAATGGGTGCCCTGGGCATTGCCAGGACTTTTGCTTACGGCGGAAAAAAAGGCAATCCTATATACAGTCCTGATTTACCCGTTAGAAAGAACATGACATTGGAAGAATACCGCAATGGTGAAACTTCCACTATTCATCATTTTTATGAAAAGCTTCTGCTTCTTAAAGACCGCATGAGTACTGATACAGGAAAAGAGCTGGCGGAAGAACGGCATCAGTTTATGGAACTTTTTTTAAAGCAATTTTATAAAGAATGGAATGGTCAGCTGTGAGAATGTTAACTGTTGAAAATATTACCAAATCATATGGGGAAAAAATGCTGTTTAAAGACATCGGCTTTACGATAACCGAAAAAGAAAGAGCTGGATTGATCGGTGTCAATGGCACCGGAAAATCAAGCCTCCTGAAGATTATCGCCGGGATTGATGAAGCAGATAGCGGGGAAATGACTAAGCCGAATGATTATGTCATTTCCTATCTGGATCAGGAGCCGGAACTCAATCCTGATTTGACAGTGATAAGCCAGGTTTTCCAAAGTGAGGCGGCTGTCATAAAGGTGATGCGTGAGTATGAAACAGCGCTTATCCACCTTGAAGCCAATCCGGAAAACGAAAATAATCAGGCAGCGTTATTTGAAGCCCAGCGGCAAATGGAGATTCATAACGCCTGGGATGCCAATGCAAATGCGAAAGCGATCTTGACCAAGCTTGGGATCTCACAGTTCACAAAAAAAGTCGGGGAGCTCTCCGGAGGACAGAAGAAGCGGGTGGCCCTTGCTCAGGTGTTGATTGAAACGCCTGATCTTTTAATCCTGGATGAGCCTACCAACCATCTCGATTACCAGTCAATAAAGTGGCTTGAAGACTACTTATCCAGATATCAGGGAGCGGTCCTTATTGTGACGCATGACCGCTACTTCCTTGATCGTGTCACCAATCGGATTTTTGAACTGGATGGAGGGAACCTATACTCCTATAAAGGGAACTACCAGGCCTTCATTGAAGCCAAGTCAGAACGAAACGAACAAGAACAGCAAATGGCAGAAAAGCAGAGAAATCTTTACCGTCGTGAGTTGGCATGGATGAGGCGCGGGGCAAAAGCGCGCACCACAAAACAAAAGGCGCGTATCCAGCGTTTTGAAAACCTTGAGGACAATATGTCTTCAGGTCCTTCAACCGAAGGGATCGATATGTCACTATCAGGAAGCCGCCTTGGCAAGCAGGTCTTTGAATTCAAAGAAGCGTATAAAAGCTATCCGGGCCAGGTCATCCTTAATCAATTCAACTATTTGATCAAGCCGGGCGACCGGATTGGGGTCGTCGGCAGGAATGGAAGTGGAAAATCGACTTTCCTGAACATCCTTGCAGGCCAGGATCAATTGGATGAAGGTGAACTGAATCAGGGTCAGACCGTTAAAATCGCCTATTATACTCAAGGCCATGAAGAAATGGATGAAAACCAAAGGATGATTGAATATATCAGGGAATCCGGAGATGTCATAACAACTGCCAGCGGTGATCAGATTTCTGCTGCCAGTATGCTCGAACGGTTCCTGTTTCCGATGCACAGCCACGGAACCTTGATCAGAAAGCTTTCAGGAGGAGAGAAACGCAGGCTTTTCCTTTTGAAATTGTTAATGACAAAGCCAAATGTCCTTTTGCTGGATGAGCCGACAAATGATCTGGATACCGAAACCTTAACGGTGCTCGAAGACTATATATCTGATTTTTCCGGCGTCGTTATCACTGTGTCACATGACCGTTATTTTCTCGATAAAACGGCAGAACAGCTTCTTGTTTTTGAAGGAAGCGGTCATATCGGGACTTATTTAGGAGAATACTCTGAGTATCTTTCTTTGAAAGCTGCAGAGGAAAATCAACCAAAAGAAAAGAAACCTGTTGAAAAACAAGCGGCAAAACCAGCTGCTTCTGATAAAAAGAAAAGAATGACCTACAACGAGAAGAGAGAATGGGAAACGATAGATGATCAAATCGCCCAGACAGAAGAAAAGCTGGAAACGGCTCAGACCGAGTTAGAATCTGTCGGCAGTGATTTTGAAAAGGCACAAAAGCTTATGGCAGATATCGAGGAATACAACAATAAATTAGAAGAGTTGATCGAGCGCTGGTCCTATCTATCGGAGATTGCGGAGGGCTAAGCACATTCATTAGATTAGAAATCCGACTATGTTAGAATGAAACCAGATACGAACTGTACATAGAAAGGGGTCAAGGATCTATGAAGATAAAGTCAATTGAACCAACGCCGAGCCCTAATACGATGAAAATCATATTGGATGAAGAAATGGCTGGCGGAAAGAGCAACAACTACAAAAAAGAAGATGCTTCTTCAGCACCGAAGCGCATTAGAGATATTCTTGAGATTGAAGGAATTAAAGGTGTTTATCACGTGGCAGACTTCCTGGCTGTCGAGAGAAATGCCAAGTTCGACTGGCAGGAGCTGCTTCCACGGGTACGCAAAGCATTTGGTGAAGATGCCTCAGTGGATAAGAATGAAACGAAAGCTGATGAACACTTTGGTGAGGTTGCAGTCAGTGTCCAGGAGTTCAAAGGCATTCCTATGCAAGTGAAACTAAAAACTGATTCAGAGGAAAAGCGTTTCTCTATGCCGGAACAGTTTGTAAAAGCTGTCAGTGAAGCCCAGATGGAAGGGGATAATGTTGTTCTTCTCCGCAAGTGGAAAGACCAAGGTGCCCGTTACGGTGAACTGGAGGATATTGGAGAGAGTGTGGTTGAGGAGCTTATGGCCGCCTATCCTCAAGAGAGAATCGATTCTCTTGTTAAAAAAGCTCAGGATCCTGATAGCGCAGCTGAGGAGAAGACAGGGAAACGCGGGAGAATAGTAACTGTTGAAGAATTTGATGCACCAGACTGGCAAACAAGATATCAGCTCCTGGAAAGCATGAAAGACCCTGATATTGGGGACCTGCCGCTGCTCGAAAAAGCCCTCAATGATGAAAAAGCGTCAATCCGCAGGCTTGCAGTCGTATATGTGGGCATGATTGAGGATGAAAAAGCTCTTCCTTTGCTATATAAAGGATTAAAGGACAAAACAGTCACAGTCAGAAGAACAGCCGGAGACTGTCTGTCAGATCTTGGATTTGAAAAAGCTATGGATGAAATGGCAGTTGCCCTGCAAGACAAAAGCAAACTGGTCCGCTGGCGTGCAGCGATGTTCCTTTATGAAGTTGGAGATAGAAGTGTCCTCCCTGCTTTAAAAAACGCCGAAGATGATCCTGAATTTGAAGTGAAGCTTCAGGTGAAAATGGCCATTGAAAGAATTGAAGGCGGAGAAGAAGCCAAAGGATCGGTCTGGAAGCAAATGACTGAAGCGAGAAAGCAATAATCAATTCCAAACATAAACATACCAAGAAAAGGAGATGGATAATCATGTCTATGGCATATGAAGAATATATGAAGCAGTTGGTAAAGCCGATGAGGGCAGAATTAACTCAAGCAGGTTTCAAAGAACTGCTGACAGAAGAAGAAGTCGAACAGACAATGGATAATGCAAAGGGTATTTCATTAGTAGTGGTCAATTCAGTATGCGGCTGTGCTGCAGGACTTGCAAGACCGGCGGCCACACAAGCTGTGATGAACAGTGAAGGCCAGATTGACCAGCTCCTTACTGTTTTTGCCGGGCAAGACCGTGAAGCAACAGTGAAGATGCGTGAATACTTTGAAGGATATGAGCCTTCTTCACCGTCAATGGCAATCCTAAAAGGTAAAGAAGTCATTCATTTCATACCGCGGGAAAAAATCGAAGATCATTCCATTGAAGAAATCATGGATGAAATTAAAGCGGGACTCGACAAGTCGAAATAAGTACACATGAAATCCAGGGAACGGATCAGAATTCCGTACACCTGGATTTTGTGTTTCAGTAACAAGCAATCCTGAAACATAAAAAAGGAGTGAGCCTGTTGATAGTCACGACAGCAGGAAGAACCAACAATGAAATGATTCAAAAAGCCAAAAAAGTTGCAGGAGATTTGGGAAAGGAATACATAGAAAGAAGAAAGAAAACTGTCAAAGGTATGAAAGACAGGTACTCCCAGGATATTCTGGTTGTCGGAAAAGAGCGGCTGGAATTGTTTTCAGCAGATTCAGATGAGCCGTTTTTCTTTCATCCCAATTCGGCTTCCTTTCGTCTTAAGAGAATTCTTAATGGAGAGGAAGATTCTTTTGCAGAAGCAGCCGGGCTAACATCAGGAATGAGTCTTTTGGATTGTACGCTGGGTATGGCGTCTGACAGTATTGTGGCTAGTTTTGCTGTGGGGAGCAGCGGGAAGGTAACAGGAATTGAAGGCAGCCTGGAGATTTCATACCTGATCAGGGAAGGGCTGAAGACATGGGATTCGGGACTGAAGGAAATGAATGAAGCGATGAAAAGGGTGGAAGTAGTCAATTCCTCCTCTATTGAGTATTTAAAAGAGATGCCGGACAACAGCTTTGATGTTGTCTACTTTGATCCGATGTTCAGTGAACCAATAGTATCTTCAGCAGGCATCATGCCAATGAGGAATTGGGCATTATACAGCGGATTAGATAAAGAGACCATTGAACAGGCAAAGAGGGTTGCAAACCGCAGGGTAGTACTAAAGGAACATTTCAATTCTCCTTTGTTTGCACAATTCGGATTCCAGGTCAACAAGCGCCCGTCTGCGAAATTTCATTACGGAATAATTGAACTTTAATAGATGTAAGAGCCCTGATTAATCCCAACAGGCAAATGTTCGAAAGAGTTCTAGTTTCATTATGACAAAAACTCATCCACCTTTGGAGTGCTAACTTAGGTTGATTGGAGCGGAAATCTGGCAGCTTTTTAAAAAGGGAATAAAAGACTACAACATTCTTTAAAAAACAAAAAAAATAACGGGGCCCTGCTATTTAAGCTGGGCCCCGTTATGGTTAAGTATTTTGGATCAGTCTGTAAGAGTAAGTGAGATGAAGTAAAACAGCAAAAGTAAGAATCCGATGCTTACCATTATATCGACGTTCATTGATAATCCTCCTCTATACAAGTTCTTCTAATATAGTACCACATTCCTGTTTTAATATCCTTCATAAAATTTTCGAAACCTTTTTAACCTCTCATACGTCTAAACATGTATAATGAAAAAAGAGATACATATAGAAAGGAAGTATTTGACTTGTCTAACTGGTTGAGGAAGTCGTTTGTCGTCCTGATATCCATTTTGACCTTCGGATTGGTGACGCCATCTCAGGCCTTTTTAAATGAAAATGAAAATCTGAATAAATCCAATAATAAAGCAGCATCAAGCATACACAGTGAATCAGAAGTTACATCAGACGTAGCCGAAATCAGCGAAGAAGCAGAACTAGACCATGAAATCTTTGTTCAGAAAATAATGTCTGAGGCAGAACACCAGGCTTACATCAAGTTTGGAAGTAAAATCAAGCCGGTGATCCAGAATGAATTCCAATCGGTCATCTTACCTAAAATTCAAGTTGCAATAGAAGAAACGACAAAGCAATATCCTGAAAAAGACCTTTCTTTTTTAACGATTTCAGAAGTTCCGACTTATGCCAAAAGTGAAAAGATCTTTCACATTTATGATGAAAGAAGCGGCGAAGATGTCATCCGGTTTCATGTGAGACGTGACCATCCTCCGCTTGATGGATATTATTTTAACTTCCATTACCATACTGCTCATGATAACTTCCAGGAGCATTTCAGCCTGGGGGACATCTACTGGGACAAAAATGTACCTCCGCAATGGCTCGCTTAGGAAAAAGACAAGTACGGGAAGTAAGGGTCGCAAATCCATAAAATAAGAGAAAATTTTTCCTTTAAACTGCAAAAATAGCTGATTGAGCGATAAATAGGGGAAGAATTTTCCCTTATTCCTGGTACAGAACTCCATTTTTCATGATTTTCATAGAATTAGCGGAAAATATTTCCCTTATTTTCACTATATAAAGTGACTTTTCCTAAATAAGGGAAGTTTCTTCCTTTATTTTCATCAACTTATGCTGCTGATTTTCTTAGGGCCAATGGGATTACGTTCGGAGGCACCTATTTGTTACGTGAAGAAAAGCCGTTTTTATACAGTAAACCCGCTGCATATTGGACCCCTTATAAAGGGGCGAATTATAACCATAATGGACAAATCCGTTATGGTTTTTTCATGCCATTTCGTAAGTTACTTCGCTACATAAATCGCAAGACTGCAATATATATTTCAGTCTTTTGGAGGCGTGTACGAAACTATATGCGAAAAGATACTTGAAAGTAGATGAGGTTCATCTGTACTTGTCTTTTTTTAGGTTTTAAAAAAGAGTAAATATTATCTTAAAATAGCAGATACAAGGCTGTTTGCTATGAAAATAGCTGATTAGTTCGATTTTTCAAATATCTTACAGAATAATATTATTGTAATATATGTTATAATAGTTTCATAGTTGCAATACTCCTCTTCCTATCTTGTGAAGAGCTCCTTCTGAAACTTCTACCAATGGGAAAGGGTGACAAAGTGAATGTACCAAAAATTTTCATTATTCGTCACCGTCATTTTTGCGGGAGTATTCCTGGTCCTCCAAAATACCTCTGCCAACTACCCGGGTATATTTCTTGATAATGCCCCTATAAAAAAAGACCTCACATTACATTCTGAAATACTTGAAAATATTGTTCTATTGCCTGAAGAACCTTTTGATGAAGACGAAGCAAGGCAGATCATTTATCGTCTCGATCACATTCCGGAAAAACTTCTTCACAGGATAAATACTGAAGGGATCAAGGTTCGTCTATTTCAAGATAAATTAACCTCATTTCCAACGACGCAGCACTTGAAAGGTGTCACTCCGAGAGGGTACACTAATACAGAAAGAACCTGGGATGAAGTCCCTGGAATAGGGGGCTCTCAGCTTGTCCTTGTTAAAATCGGCCATAGCGAGAAAGGGGAAGGGCATGGTTCAATCAATCTTGAACTCCATGAAATTGCTCACAGCATTGACCGATATGTTTTGAAAGAAATCTATTTAAAGATGAAATTTACGGCGATTTGGAAACGGGAAGCACATTTATTGTTCCCGGAAGAAGATTACTTTTTGGAGTACGAGGAAGAATATTTCGCTGAAACGTTTGCGATGTTTTACCTCAATCTGAAAACCAACAAAAGATTAAAAGAAAAAGCACCGGCAACTCACCAATTCTTCAGAGAGTTGGAATCAATGTAAAGGGGAATAAAATGAAACAATACCTTGAGCTATGCAGACATGTTTTAGAAAACGGCACTGAAAAAGGGGATCGGACCGGAACTGGAACGATCAGTACCTTCGGATACCAAATGCGATTTGATTTAAGCGAAGGGTTTCCGATGCTGACGACGAAGAAATTGCATGTGAAATCAATCATTCATGAACTTCTGTGGTTTTTACAGGGAGATACAAATGTAAAGTATCTTCAGGAAAATGGAGTGCGTATCTGGAATGAGTGGGCTGATGAAACCGGTGACCTAGGACCGGTATATGGGAAACAGTGGCGTTCGTGGGAAGGCGCAGGCGGAGAAACAATCGACCAGATTACTGAACTCATTGAAAGCATCAAGAAGAATCCTGATTCCAGGCGATTGATTGTCAATGCTTGGAATGTGGGGGATATTGATAAGATGGCACTGCCGCCATGCCATTGCCTTTTCCAATTCTATGTTGCAGATGGAAAACTTTCTTGTCAATTATATCAGCGCTCGGCAGATGTGTTTCTTGGCGTTCCGTTTAATATAGCCTCCTATGCATTGTTAACAATGATGATTGCAAATGTTTGTGACTTGGAACCTGGTGAATTTGTCCATACTTTTGGAGATGTCCACATTTACCAGAATCATGTAGAACAGGTGAAGCTGCAGTTGACGAGAGAGCC
The DNA here is from genome assembly GCF_053903065.1 of Bacillus sp. AK031. Taxonomy (NCBI): domain Bacteria; kingdom Bacillati; phylum Bacillota; class Bacilli; order Caryophanales; family Bacillaceae; genus Bacillus; species Bacillus sp. AK031. The sequence continues at coordinate 1,609,529 of NZ_CP096424.1, forward strand.
TAGAGCACTCCCTTCAATCAAGATCAATAAGGATGTAAAGGATATATTCAGCTACAGCTTTGAAGATTTTTCTCTCGAAGACTATGATCCCCATCCACATATTAAAGGAGTGGTGAGTGTATGATTTCGTTTGTGTGGGCAATGGATGAAAATGGCGTGATCGGCCATGAAAACAAGCTGCCATGGAGACTTCCTGAAGATTTGAAGTTTTTCAAAGAAACAACAATGGGGCATCCGATCGTCATGGGAAGAAAAACATACGAATCTATCGGAAAACCGCTTCCTGGACGGGAAAACATCGTACTTACCAGGGATTTTTCTTATGAGGCAGAAGGGTGTATCATCTATCATGAAGTAGAAGAGGTACTTCATTATGCTGAAGAAAGAGAAGTAGAGGTAATGGTGACAGGAGGATCGGAAATCTTCAAAAAATTCACCCCTTACGCAGACAAGCTTTATGTAACAAGGATTCATGAAAGTTTTGAAGGAGATACCCATTTTCCTGAATTAAACTGGGGCCAATACAAACTGATTTCTTCTAAACAGGGAATCAAGAATGAAAAAAATCCATATCATTATGTTTTTGAAATATACGAGAAAATCAATTAGCTTACCACGAACTGGCAGCCTTCAAAATGGAGTCTGCCAGTTTTTTTGTTTCTCACACATTAAGTTGAAATTTCCCGTCACTCAGTACAAAAAGAAGCTATAATAATAATGTATGTAAACTGAAAGGGGAAAGGAAATGCTTCGTTTTTTATATGTTTTGATATACATGGCCTTATACTTAATCTACAGCATCCCGACTTTAACCAAGGTGAAAAAGCTTGACTCCTCGATGTCAGTGGAAGAAGAGGATGTCATCAAGCATGCTATGCCGAAAAGGTGGGCAAGGGGGATCATTATCAGGACAGGGACCAAGGTGAAAGTGACAGGAAATCATCATATACCAGCTGGTCCTGTTCTATTTGTTTCTAATCATGAAGGTGATTTTGATATTCCTGTTTTGCTAGGATATATTGAAAAACCGTTTGGATTCATGTCGAAAATCGAAGTGAAAAAAGTGCCGATCATCAATGAATGGATGGATGCGCTCAACTGTGTGTTCATCGACAGAAAAAACAAACGGCAGTCCATTCTGTCGCTTAGAGAGTGCATGGCTAAGTTGAATGAGGGGCATTCTCTGGTCATCTTTCCTGAAGGAACCAGGAGCAAGGGCAGAAGTGTCAACCAGTTTAAAACAGGGGCCTTTAGAATAGCATTGGAAGCAGGAGTACCCGTTGTGCCAATAAATATATCCGGTACGGCCGACATCTTTGAAAACCAGAAGCGGGGCCTTAAACCAGCAAGCGTAGAGATCAATGTGCTGCCAGCTATTCCTTATAAGGAATACAAGGGTTTGTCTCCCCGCGAAATGGCTGATATGGTGCAAGGGATGATTGCATCAAATAAATTTGACCGTGCTTCTTAGACTGTGGCTCTGTCTTCATTGCTTTTCGATGTGCTCTATATGGTTTAACCCTAATACTATCGGGAATATAGACACTGTATTAATAAAAAAGGAGATGAGACAGAATGGAACACAATACGAATGACAGTAAAATGGGCAACAAAGTTGATGACCGTCTTTCAAATATGTCAGAAGACAAAAAAGAGGACATTCTCTCAAACTTCGAACGATTCACTGATTACCTGGGCGATAAGGTCGAAAAAGCTGATAAATTGGGATTAAACGAAGAGCAGCAGGCACGTGCAGCTCAAAAAGTCGGAGATTATCTGGCTAAACATGAAGAGCCGAAAAACCGAGAAGAAAAACTCTTGTATGAGCTATGGAAAGCGGGTAACAAAGAGGAACAGCATATGCTTTCTCACATGCTCGTAAAACTTGTATCCTAATCTAAAAAAAAGACCCTGTAAGGCAGCTAAGGCTGCCATGCAGGGTCTTTTTTATATAAATAATCAAACATAGAACAATACACAAAAATACATAAATGAGCTTCCGGCAAGAACAAACACGTGCCAGATTGCATGGTTGTAGGGCAGCTTATTCCATACATAAAAGAAGGCACCGATTGAGTAAAAGATGCCGCCGGTAAGCAGAAGGGCGAAACCTGATGGACTCAGCACTTCATACAGTGGCTTAATAGCAATAATTATCAACCATCCCATTAACAAATAAACAAGGGTGGAGACAATTTGATATTTATCAACAAAGTAACATTTGAACACAATTCCAGCAATCGCTAATCCCCAAATGATGCCGAATATTGTCCAGCCGAGAGGTGTGCGGAGACTCACCAACATAAACGGAGTATAGGTTCCGGCTATGAGAATATAGATTGCCGAGTGGTCAAGGATGGCGAACAATTTTTTTATCTTTGAAGGTCTGCAGCTGTGGAGCATGGTTGAAAATAAATAGAGAAGCAGCATGGAAACACCGAATATTGTAAAACTTACAATATGCCAGGCAGTACCTTTATCAAGAGCTGCCAATATCAGCATGACCAGGGCAGGAATACTTAACAAAAAACCTATCCCGTGGGTAACAGCGTTTGCGATCTCCTCTTTCCAATTTGTATAATCAAAGGCCAACTAATTAGTACCTCCTTTTTCATCTCTATAGTTAATCATAATATGGCGGTTATATAATGGCAAATAATAGATTGCGATTATTATTGTTTTGTTTTGGGGATAAAACTCAGTGGGAAACATCTTTCCCTCGCTGTTTTGCTGGGATGGCAGCCGGTCAGGGGTGTCTTAGGGGGATTGCTTTCTTTGAACGAGACCCGGATTCGGACTCAACCGAGCCTCAGATAACGATTACAGTCCGAATGGAACTCGATAAATCTAGAGGTTTTAAAATAATAACGGTTCCTATAAAGGAATCTTCTCATTAATCCAATTTAATGAATGCTCATATTCTGTATCGGATGCAAACAAGCCTGGATTCATATTTTCCCGATACCATGAAAAAAGATCTTCAGCGTTATTAAACACTTCTCCACTTGTATCACTTTTTCGGATTGTATAAATACCATTATCCGGGTCGATAGTCACCACAACAGGCAGTTCACTGTCAATGGTTTTCAGTTCAAGTTCCAAATCATTTCAGCCTCCAATTCCTTTATTATGTTTGAGTTGAAAAATCTTATATAATATGTGTTATAAATGGAAATACATACTCCCTGGAAGCGGAACAGATGGACTAAACTCGAACGAAAGGTTGGGATAAAATGTGCGGAAGGTTTACCCTCACTGTTTCTTATGAAGAGCTGATTGATCAATTCATGATCGATGAACTGGTTGATGAGTGGGGCCCTCGTTTTAATGTTGCTCCTTCACAAACGGTACTTTCTTTGATATCAAGGAACGGCAAGAGAAGAGCGGGACCTATTCAATGGGGACTTATACCATTCTGGGTAAAAGACCAGAGTAAATGGAAACCGCTAATCAATGCCAGAGGAGAATCTCTTGAAGAAAAAGCAAGCTTTAAGCACCTACTTAATAAAAGAAGGACAGCCATCCTTGCAGACAGCTTTTTTGAATGGGAACAAAAGGAGGGTAAGAAGCACCCGGTACGATTCTTGATGCGGGATAAGGAGCCTTTTGCTTTCGCAGGCCTTTGGGACAAGCATGGGAATGAAAACTCGGTGTCGGTGACATCAACGATCATTACAACGAAAGCGAACGAACTTGTTCAGCCGGTGCATGACAGGATGCCGGTCATATTAAGAGGGGAAGAGAATATAAATCGCTGGCTCTCAACAGAAGACCTTTCATTCAAAGAAGTAAAAGATCTTCTGGAGCCTTACCCTTCAGAACTTATGATGAAGTATAAGGTATCTCCGGAAGTCAATTCTCCAAAAAATGATTATAAGGCGTGTGTAGAACCGTTGGAGAATTTGTCATAAGAAATTTGAAAAATTACAAGAACAGTCAACTGTTTTCATTGATTATAAGGTATAATATAGTTATAAACGGGTGAAAAAGAGGATTGATATTTTGCTACTAAAAAGCCTTGAGTTCAAAAATTGTTATGGACAGAAGGTAAGGATTTCGGAAATTCCAGTTTTGGCCCAGGATAACCCTTTTCATTTTAAAGTGAGTATCAGACTTCAAATCTACATTTCTGAGATTTATCAGAATCCATTGAAGAAGGTTTACAGCTTCCGTGACTACTTAAAGAAACACCTGAAGTGGCCAGAATACCAAAGTATCTATCATACCGTAGAATTAAAAAACAATGCCTGATTTAATCTTTTCAGCAGAAGCACAGTAATATACTGATGCTTCTTTTTTATGAGGTTTCCAGCTGCATCTGGTACTATTTTGACTCACCACCCGAAAGGGAGCCTGATCATGTGGGAAAAAAATTGAGTTTATACAGCGTGTTATTTGTGAAAAGTATTTTTAGGGCCAATGAATCTTATAGAAAGCCGGTCCCGCTGATAAAATATTTCAAATAAAACGGATATAAAGGTATAATACAAAGCATATGGGAGACAAGGATGTGTGGATATGAAAGAAGTTAAAATCGTTACAGATTCGACTGTCGACCTTTCAAAAGAAGAAATAGAGAAGTATGGTATTCATGTGGTTCCACTGTCTATTTCGATTGAAGGTGAGACATTTTTGGACAGGATCGATATAACACCTAAGGAATTCATGGAGAAAATGAAACAGTCCGGCGAACTGCCGAAAAGCTCGCAGCCTCCTGCGGGAGAATTTGCACAGTTGTATGATGAGCTGGGAAAAGACGGCAGCATTGTGCTTTCTATACATATGACCGGAAATATGAGCGGTACGGTAAGGTCTGCCGAAAGTGCAGCTGAAATGAGTTCTTCCGAAGTAATGGTGGTAGATTCCCGGTTTATCTCAAAGGCTCTTGCTTTTCAAGTTATAGAGGCAGCCAAGATGGCTTCTGAAGGGAAAAGCCTGGATGATATATTGACAAGATTGGAGCAGATAAAAAATGGAACCAATCTATTTGTCGTCGTTGATACATTGGAAAATCTTGTGAAAGGCGGACGAATTGGAAAGGGTAGGGCATTAATCGGTTCACTTCTGAATATTAAGCCGATTGCTTCGCTTGATGGCGGTGAGTATACGCCAGTTACCAAAGTGCGTAGCCACTCACAAGTTGTAAAATACCTTTCCGCACAATTTGTGGAGGATGTAAAAGGAAAAACAATACAGGGAGTAGGACTTGTACACGCTGACGGTCTCGACCTTGCACAGAAGCTGAAAAGCCGCATCATTGAGCTGACCGGCTACGAAGCTATCGAAATAGAAGATACAACACCAATCATCAGCACACATACTGGTCCTGGTGCTATAGGCTTTATGTACTATTCTGAATGATTTCGGTTTCCTGAATAATTGAATACACTTCAATCGAATATAATTAAAGAAGACTAAATCAATTGCTGATTTAGTCTTCTTTAATTAAAGCGGCTCTTTTCTGAAAGATTGTAGCTTTTAATACTATTTTACCCTCTACCCTATTACGTAGGGGGATTGGAGCGGAAGAAGTACGACCTCCTGCGGGACTAGCGGGACAGGTGAGACCAAGGTTACGTACCCACCGGAACGTAACCCCGCAGGCAAAGCCGAGGAGGCTCACCGCCCGCCCCGCGGAGTCGTGCGTCTGGAGCGGGAATCCATTCTTTTAAACAGCCACAATCACTACGAAAGGAGCCATTTAAAAAGATAATTAAATTAAGAAGGCATTGGTGTAGGAGTCGGTTTTGCATAACCTTCTTTATATGTTTCATCAATATAATTTCTTATTTCCTTAATGGAACTTCCTTTTTCGTACATGACAATTGATTCAGCAGCAATTTCAAGGCAGGCCAGGCATCTGGTTCCGTGGTCATCCCATGTCACTTTGCCGTCTTCAATCTTGTGTACAAAACAATTCAAATTGTTCATGTGGCCTGCTGATTCACCACACCCGCAGTAACAAGGGATGTACTCCAGCAGTTCTGTATGCTGTGCTGCCGAAGAATAAACCAGTTTAATATTCTCGTCCTTCTCATCCAGAAATGAAGGGAGTTGATCTACTCCTGCTGTTTCTTCTCTAATGTCCCCGTTGGCAAGCTGTTCATGTTCGTGATTGTGTTCTTCGGAAGAATTATTGCTGTTTTCAGCAGCAGAACTGCAGCCGGTTATGAATAACAGCAGCGCTGTCAGACTAACAATATATAAAGCTATCCCTTTACGCATTAATCATCACTCCTCAAATTAATGAATACATCATATCATCTTTGGAGGCTGAAAGTTATAAAAGCATTAAATTGTTAATAATTTGTCAAAGGTAAACATAGAGAATTGGTAGTTAAATATAAGGAGTGATGCAGAGTGGCAAGAAAAAAAGTTTTATTGTTTTCAGATTTTGGCGTTGATGATGTCGTAGCTCTGCTTTATGCATATTATAAAGAGGAAATCGAAATAGTCGGCATTGTCGCTGACTACGGGAACGTTTCCAAACAGACTGCATTGAAGAACGTTCAATTCCTCCAAGAGTTAACAGGAGCGACAAGGCCTGTTATCGGTGGAGCTGTTTCGCCGTTAACAGGGGAGCTCCCTCAATATTTCCCTGAAATTCATGGTATTGCCGGACTGGGACCGATCATTCCAGAAAATAACCATGTGGATGAGTCCATATTGGAGAACTTTTTTGAAGTCCGGGAAATTATTAACAGATATCAGAATGATATTACAATTTACAGTGCAGGCAGACTGACTTCTTTAGCGACTGCTTTTATTCTTTATCCTGAAACAATGAAACTTGTGAACGATTTTTATATAATGGGCGGGGCATTTGGTGTTCCGGGCAATATCACTCCAGTAGCTGAAGCGAACATCTATGGTGACCCTTATGCAGCTAACATTGTTCTGCAGCTCTCGCCTAAGCCAACTTATATTATTCCGCTTGATGTTACAAAATACGCTTTATTCACTTCAGAAATGATCAATGATCTGGATCAATATTTTCATCAAAGCGGGGATAAAGTGGGCGCAATCATAAAACCGATTGTAGATTATTATCAGAAATTCTATAAGGAGACATATCCCGGGATTTCAGGAAGTCCGCTTCATGACTTGCTGGCCATTTGGTCCCTTTCTCCGGAGGCTGAAATGAAGTTTGTCGAAGTCCCTGTCAAAATTGAAGTCAACTTGGGAAGCACATTCGGACAAAGTACTGGAGACTTTCGAGAAAGCACGGATCTAGCTGATTGGAAAAAACATTATGTAGCTGTTCACTTTAATTACAAGCGTTTTATTGAAGATGTATTCCATGCGTTTAAAACTCCTCCATGGCGTTAACAATTATAGTTAGATATGGCAATTGGGCATTGTGAAGGGAAAAGTGAAAAGAGTCTGTCTTAAAGAAACTCTCATGATATAATATTATTAAAAAATGAGAGGAGATGTTTCTGTGAGAAAGATTTTCTTCTCTCTCTTTTTGCTCACATTTCTACTATACGGCTGTTCAACTTCTCAGGTTCTGGAACATTCGCAGCTTACGCGTACACTTGTTGAAAAAGAACAACCGCCTGCAGATTTTGTTCCAAAAACAATGAAAGTTGTTTCAATCGGCGATTCTTTGACACAGGGCGTAGGAGACAGTACAAAAAGCGGGGGATATGTTCCGTACTTGAAAGATAGACTGGAAGCGCTTGACTCGGTGAAAACGGCAGAATTTTCGAACTTTGGCAAGAAAGGAAACCGCACGGACCAATTGCTGAAACGTTTGAAAAATGACGATATTGAATCAGCTATTAAGCAGTCTGATATTGTTTTCATAACCATTGGAGGCAACGATGTGATGAAGGTCTTTAAAGAAAACCTTTATGATTTAAATCTTGCCGTCTTCAATGATGAATCTATCCAATACGCTGACCGCCTAAAGGAAATTTTAACTCTGATCCGCGAATATAATCCTGACACCGGAATTGTTTTGGTAGGAATCTACAATCCTTTCAATACCTGGTTCTCGGATATAAAAGAAGTGAATGAGATTATCTTGAATTGGAACGGGTTGAGCGAGGAAATACTGTCGGAGTATGATAGAACTGCTTTTATCAGGATAAATGACATTTTTATCGAAGGGAAGGACAGCCTCCTTTTTGATGATTATTTTCATCCAAACGATCAAGGCTATGAAATGATGGCGGACAGGATGTTTGAGGAGCTGGCAGAACGGGAAACGTTAGCAGAGCTGACACAAAATGAATTTATTGTCGGAGAAGAGGGGCTGTAAGAATGAGAAATAGATGGAAAGCAGGCTTTTTCACTCTTCTGGGACTTAATATTCTGGTGCTCGTGATAGCTGCCGTTTTGTTAATGATCCCTATAGAAGACGCGGAATTGGCCGAGGAAAATCTTAAAGAGAGAGAAAATGTGGCCTTTCAAATAAAGGCTTCAAAAAAAGACCTGAATCAAATGATCGATCACTATATTGAAGAAGAAGGGATCAAAGGGCCGGTAGACTATTCAGTGGTCCTGAATGACCATGTAGAGCTCAATGGTTCGGTTCCCGTTTTCACAAGTGAAATCAATTTCAAAATGACGTTTGAAGCCAATGCGCTTGAAAATGGGGATCTGTTATTGAAGCAGGATTCCATTTCCGTGGGAACGTTAAATCTTCCTGTTTCGCATGTGTTGAAAATCATCAGGGATTCGTATAATTTTCCGGAATGGGTGAAAATCCAGCCGAACGACGAACTGATCTATGTCTCTTTGCAAAACCTCGAGATGAAAAGTGATCTCCAGGTACGGGCAAAAACATTTGATTTAAAAAATGATGATATCGTATTTAATATGCTTGTCCCTATAGACTAAAGGCCAGGATGGTTTATTCCGATGTGAATGAGCCATCTTTTTGTTTCGATTTTTTCATAAACGTTCTGCTGGTGAGATGTGACAGGCGGGGCGGGCCAAATAAAAAAACTGTTCCCGTTTGAAGTCTGATACAGACTCTGCTTGAGAACAGTTTTGCTCTGCACCCATTACCCTTTAACGAGCAAAGCTTCCAGCTCCGGATTTCCCCCCAGGAGTCCGACCGCAAAGATGGTATAAGTTTGATTCGGTTTCAATGTTACATTCGGAACCTTAAGTACCGCATTCTTCGTGCCTGCAGCCCTCACCTCAAGGTTCACTGTCATAGGGGTAAGGCCCAAGTAATCAGTTGCTTGTTTATAGGAGACATGCGGGAAAACCACATCACCTTTTTGGACAGCGATATCTACAGCAGGTGCATCCGGGGATAGGTGGATGAACCTCACCTTGGTTTCTCCTGTAGGAACGAACGGATCTGATACATATGGGAGGAGCTGCAGTTTCTGCCCCTTGCCGACAGCAGCAAGCGTATAGGTTTTTCCTGCTTCCACAGCCACTTTCTTACTGATGACCGTGTTGACGCTTGTTCCTGCCGGGTAGATGTCAATGTGATATTTACCTGCTGGAAGCGGCAAAAATTCACTGATGTCCTTAAACGCCACATTGCTTAACACTTTATTTCCATTCAGGTACACATCAACATTCGGAGCATCCGGAACAGCATGAAGCACCCTTACAAAGGCAGGACTGTTTTCTTGATGTGTCCTCACGCCATGAATCGCTTTTTTCATGTATTTAATATGTTTGTGGTAGTAATGTATGTGAAGGCGGGGATCAGAGTATTTATAATACATGGATAATAAGTCATACATAGCAGCCTTTTGAAGGTAGGTTTCTCTGTGTGTCATACATCTCTCTCCTATATTTGGATTTACCTCAATACACTATGCGGAGGGCAATGAATTGGTGAAAATACCTATTTTTCAAAAAAACAGTTGTAAATTATGGTAATGTGAGGCATAATAGGAATAACTAATATGAAAGCGGGTGATGTGTTATGAGTAAATCAACTGTATCTTTTGCTGTTTACAATGACACGGCCTGTTTTCGATGTGCGGAGTATCGTTTAAACTAGTTGACATTTTCTATAGATCAACTGTTTCTTTGATATGCATAAAGAACCATGGCTGTGTCAGGATGCCATGGTTTTTTTGTGTATAAATTTATTTGCCGGAAACCCGGAAATATTAGGAGGAAACAGTTTGAATAAATATAACGATGTGTTTCAAGAAAGATCAAATCAACTGGGGAACAATTCTTTATTGGCTGGAAGAGTGACATCACAGCAAAAAGGAATTTATTCACTTTTGTCACTGGAGGGTGAGTTCCAAGCCAAATTGACAGGAAAGTTTTATTACGAAACGCACGCTGCTGAAGATTTGCCGGCAGTTGGTGACTGGGTTGCATTCAATCCTTTAGGCCACAATCAGGCGATGATTGAGAAGGTTTTGCCGAGATTAAGTAAGTTTTCACGAAAGAAAGCGGGAGAAGAGGCAGAGGAACAAATCATTGCAGCCAATGTTGACTTCCTATTTATCGTAACATCATTGAATGATGATCTTAATCTGAACAGGCTGGAAAGGTATCTTCTGTTGTGCTGGGAAAGTGGAGCAGCACCGGTCATTATCCTTAGTAAAGCGGATTTATGCGCCAATCTGGAGGAAAAAATAGCAGAAGTTGAAACGGTTGCCATGGGAGTTCCTGTTATTCCTGTATCATCTTTTGAATATCAAGGAATCCACAATCTTGAGCCGTATCTGACTGTGGGGAAGACGGTTGCCCTTGTAGGTTCTTCTGGTGTTGGGAAATCCACACTGCTGAACAGCTTAGCCGGGGAAAGCCTGCAGGCTGTCCGGGAGATCAGGGAAAAGGACAGTAAAGGAAAACATACAACTACGCACAGGGAAATGTTTACGTTGGAGAATGGAGCTTTCGTCATTGATACCCCCGGCATGAGAGAGCTGCAAATGTGGGAAGGGAATGAAGGGATTTCTGCGCAATTTAAAGATGTCGAGGAATATGCAGAGTTATGCAAGTTCCGAGATTGCAAACACGAAGATGAACCTGGATGTGCTGTCCGAATTGCGATAGAACAAGGTTTGCTTACAGAAGAACGGTTTATGAGTTATTTGAAGCTTTTGAAAGAGATAGAGTACTCCATTCGGAGGGCCGATAAACGGCTTCAATCCCTGGAAAGGAAGAAGTGGAAAAAACTCTCCCAAAATCGGGTGGGCCGCAAGTAGTTTAATTCTTTTACCTCTCATCAAAATAACGTTAGAATAATTCAATAAAGGGAATATTGTTTAAGAGTAACCCGGAGAGGATGAGAGTGATGAAGGAAAACACGGAGACAAGGAAAGCGACCTTTGCAGGAGGTTGTTTCTGGTGCATGGTTCAGCCATTTGACGAAATGCCCGGCATTAAGAAGGTTGTTTCCGGTTACACAGGGGGACATGTAAAAAATCCGACCTACCGTGAAGTCTGTTCAGAAACCACCGGCCATTTTGAAGCCGTACAAATAACCTATGACCCTGAACTGTTCCCATATGAGAAATTACTTGAGCTGTACTGGCCGCAAATCGATCCTACTGATCCAGGCGGACAGTTTTTTGACAGGGGACACTCTTATACAACAGCGATTTTCTTCCATGATGAGGAACAGCGGGCTGCAGCAGAAAAGTCCAAAGAAGATCTGGAACGAAGCAATAAGTTTTCCAAACCAATTGTAACCAAAATCCTTCCGGCAAAAGAGTTTTATCCAGCGGAGGAATATCATCAGCATTACTACAGGAAAAATCCTTCACACTATCAAAGATATAGCATTGGTTCGGGAAGAAAAGCATTTACACAAGAGCATTGGGGGAGTAGTAAATGAACAAAAAAGATGAATTGAAAAAAGAATTGACACCCTTGCAATATGAAGTAACACAAAATAATGGGACAGAACCTCCATTCAAAAACGAATACTGGGATGAATTTGGTGATGGCATCTATGTCGATATTGTATCCGGCAAGCCGTTATTCAGCAGCAAGGATAAATATGATGCAGGGTGCGGATGGCCAAGCTTTACTAAGCCAATAAAGGAAGAAGAAGTCGAGGAAAAAATGGATTACAGCCATTTTATGGAGAGAAAAGAGGTCAGAAGCAAATCTGGTAACTCTCACCTTGGCCATGTATTTGATGATGGTCCCGGTCCCGACGGATTAAGATACTGTATCAACTCTGCTGCTATGAAATTCATTCCTAAAGAGGACTTGGAAAAAGAAGGTTACGGAGAATATAAGAAGCTCTTTGATTGATGCGAGCCTGGCAGATAATAAGATGGATGTTTCATTGCTTATACTTTATTGCAGGAAGGGCTGAAATTTATGTTTAAAAAGCTATTCGGAAAGAAAGAAGAGGTGCCTGTATCCATTAATATTCATTCACCTCTTGCCGGTAAGTTGATCAGTCTCGAAGAAGTTCCGGATCCTGTTTTCTCTCAAAAAATGATGGGTGATGGAATAGCCATCGATCCGACGGACGGAAAGGTCGTATCTCCAGTCGATGGGGAGATTGTTCAAGTCTTCCCTACGAAACATGCAGTGGGGATTAAAGCGGTAAATGGTGTTGAAATCCTTATTCATATAGGACTTGAAACAGTATCTATGAATGGTGAAGGGTTTGAAGCTCATGTGTCAGAAGGGAAAAAAGTGAAGGTCGGCGATTCCCTGGTGACATTTGACATGGACGCTGTTAAGGAAAAAGCTAAAAGCACCATAACACCAGTAATTATCACCAACGGCGATAAGGTGGATGAAATCAAGAAGAATGATACAGGAGAAGTAACAGGCGGAGAAAGCCAGGTCATGACTGTGTCAGTAAAATAACAAAAAGAGCTGATTTTTTCAGCTCTTTTTTTGTGTTTTTCCTTTTGCTATTTAGAAGATGTCATCCCGCCTGACAGGATGAATTTCATTGCATCTTCAGGGCTGACATCAATAATTTCTATCTCATCTTTTGGAACTAAAAATGTATATCCGGCAACCTGGAAAGTTTGCGGGATATATACCGCCACGAAATCCTGAAGCGGGCTGTGAAACAGTTCAAGCTGTTCTGAAGTGATGAAGCCGAGTGATTTCATTCCCGTCCCGGGAAGTGTCACAAGTGCCACCTTGGAGAAAGATTTTTTCTCACCGATGAAGGAATGTACGGTGTCTTTAATAATACTGTAAAGCGTCTTTACCAAAGGAATCTTCTTTAAAAGATAATCTATGGCTCTAATGACTGTGCCGGTAATGAATCTGGTCGACATCCAGCCAAGGAGGGTGATCAAGATGACCGTCAGCAGCAATCCAATCCCAGGGATGTAGTTCTCGTCAAGATAGGGTCTCAGCAGGTTGCCAAGGAGCCCATCAAGAAAAATGAAGAGCTTATAGACTACATAAACGACCAATCCAATTGGCAAAATCGTCAATACACCATTAACAAAGTTCTTGAAAAAATACTTCATTGTACTCTCCTCTATTCATTTGCTCATAATCGCCATGATGTCAGTTTCCAACTGCCAAATGGATAACTTGTACCCGTCATCTCCTCGGGAAATGAGATTCCGGCATATCATAACTCTTCGGTAAGTATAAAGCATAAACTGTACAATGAAAATACATTTTTGCGGTCTTTATACCCCCTGTCAACTTTCCGAATGAATTAACAAATTCCAAGAGCCTATTTTGGGCGAAAACATAAACACTTTAGGCGGTTTATACATAAAGTAACATTGAAACAGAAATAAAACCGAGGAGTGATATGAATGCATTACGGATATGACGATTGTTATTATGCTTACCCTGCAGCTCCTGTAGCTGGTGTCTCTGGATACAACAACGGATTTGCCTTGATTGTTGTATTGTTTATTCTTTTGATTATTATTGGTGCTGTGTGCTACGCGCCTAAATGCTAATTGGCTATAAACAATGATGAAATGAAATTCACTAAAGGAGGCTGGGGCTGCCAGCCTTTTTTTTATGGGTTTTTTAAAATCTATCCTTTTATTGATTGGCTATGGCCTGGATCTTCTGTTTTCGGATTTGATGTCGTCATAGCGCTTCTATGAGGTTGTGGAATTTCATTTTATCGCAATTGATGACGCAATAGCGCCTCTATGGGGTTGTGGAAATTCATTTTTTCGCATTTGATGACGCCATAGCACCTCTATGGGGTTGTGGAAATTCATTTTGTCGGATTTGATGGCGCCATAGCTCTTCTATGGGGTTGTGGAAATTCATTTTTTTGGATTTGATGACGCCATAGTGCCTCTATAGGGTTGTGGAATTTCATTTTTTCGCAATTGATGACGTCATAGCACCTCAATGGGGTTGTCGATTTTCATTTTTTCGTAATCAAAGACACAATAGCGCCTCTACGTGAATGTTGATGTTCTAGCCTAATCAGGGCCGCTTCTACTTTTATTTATAAACTTTTTTATCATCAAGAAAGATTCTCCGCATTTATCATAAGTATTAATAAGAGTAGAACTCCACTTTGTTCAGGAGGGGGTTTCATGCCTCATTCTCATTTAATCAAACCGTTTTTGACGGAAAGTTATCCCGAAATTGACTACGGTAAAGGCGTTTATCTCTATGACAAAAATGGGTTTGAATATCTTGACGCTTGTTCAGGGGCGGTAACAGCAAATATCGGCCACGGAATAGAAGAAATATTGCAAGCCATTTACAGGCAAGGGCAGCAGGTTTCGTTTGTATATCGTTCACAATTTACGAACGAGCCAAGTGAACAACTTGCTGCCCTTCTATCACAAGAAACCGGTCTGGATTGGTGTTTTCTTGTGAATAGCGGATCCGAAGCTGTCGAGACAGCTGTGAAAATTGCCATCCAGCATTGGCAAGAGAAAGGCAAGCCTGGGAAACGGAGAGTGATCTCAAGATGGCTGAGCTATCATGGCATCACTTTTGGAGCCCTTTCTGCATCAGGCCATCCTGTCCGAAGGGAAAGGTTTGATTCGTTTGTGGGAGATTGGCCAGCCATTGAACCTCCGTACTGCTTTCAGTGTCCCTATGGAAAGACATATCCCAGCTGCGATCTCCACTGTGCAAGGCAGCTTGAGACAGTCATCAGGAGACTGGGAGAAGGCAATGTCGCTGCCTTTATCGCGGAACCTGTTATTGGAGCAGCAGGCGGAGCCATTGATGCGCCGTCGGAATATTTCAAGGTAATAAAAGAAATTTGTGAGAAGTATGAGGTTCTTTTTATTGCCGATGAAGTCATGACGGGATGTGGAAGAACAGGAACATTTCTGGCGATGGAACAGTGGGGAGTCCTGCCGGATATCGTTGCGTTAGGAAAGGGATTGAGTGCGGGGTATGCTCCAATTGCTGCAACTTTGGTGACGAAAAATGTATTAGACCCTGTCCTCCAAGGTTCACAAGTAATCATGAGCGGCCACACTTTCAGCGGAAATCCATTATCGAGTGCAGCAGCTCTTGCTGTCTTGAAACTGGTTAAATCAGAAAAGCTTATTGAAGGGGTTGAGGAAAAGTCGAAATACTTGAATAAGAAACTCCAACAATTAAGCGGGGAGTTTGCATTTATTGCAGACATTCGCGGAAGGGGTCTTCTGCTGGGAATAGAGTTCTCAGGAGCCATTAACGGGAAAAAGATTGATTCTGCTTTTACTGCAGTGATCATTAATGAAGCAAAAAAAGAAGGTCTTCTCCTTTACCCTGCTGCTGCAGGATTAGATGGAAGAAGCGGAGCGGCCATCCTTATCGCTCCTCCCCTTACCATTACAACAAAAGAGATGGATGAACTATCTGCAAGGTTTGAAAATGCCTTAAAGGCAGCAAGCCAGCTATAAACAAAAAGAAAGAAGGGAGACAAATGAGGGGGCAAAAAGTCAGCACTTATGAAGAGATCCGGGATTACTTCCATGATGGGATGACTTTAATGTTTGGCGGTTTCGGCGGGGTTGGTTCTCCTCCTACTCTTATCAAGCACCTTATTCAATGGGAAATAACCAGGATGACATTAATAGGCAATGATACCGGATTTCCTTCTATTGGGATTGGCCAGCTGGTGTCTGAGGGTAGGGCAATAAAAATCATAGCCTCACACATCGGAAGCAACCCAATTGCAGGGAAGTTGATGAGTGAAGGAAAACTGGAGGTGGAATTTTCTCCTCAAGGGATATTGGCTGAACGGATAAGAGCGGGAGGATCAGGGCTTTATGGCATTATTTCGGATGTTGGGACCGATGATCCGTATTTAAATAAAGGAAAAACAAGCCTCGAAATTGAAGGGAAAACTTTTTTGGTTGAAACAGCTCTTACAGCAGAAGTGGGAATCATTTATGCCCGGAAGGCAGATACACTTGGCAATCTCGTCTATGACAAAAGCGCTCGAAACACCAACCCGTTAGTAGCAATGGCTTGCGACACTACAATCGTAGAAGCGGAAGAGATTGTAGAAGCAGGGGAGCTGGATGCTGAAGAGATTGTGACTCCCGGTGTCTTCGTGGATAAAATAGTGCTTTCAAAAGGGGTGGATTGGAAGTGGGCCTGGGAGTAAAAGAGAAAAACAAAATGGCAGCGAGAGCGGCACGTGAAATCAAAGAGGGTATGGTCGTGAATCTGGGAATCGGCATCCCTTCGTTAGTCCCCAACCATTTGAATAGATCGGAGAACATACTCTTCCATGCCGAAAACGGTATTCTCGGAATAGGGAAGTCGCCTCAGGGAGGCAAGGAAGATGCCAACCTGTGTAATGCAGGGGGATTTCCTGTAACCCTTATGGAAGGCGGGAGTTATTGTGACAGCGCTACTGCCTTCAGTATCATCAGGAAGGGGCTTTTGGATTTGACTATCCTTGGAGCGCTGGAGGTAAGTGAGAAAGGAGATTTGGCTAACTGGATTATTCCCGGTATAAAAGTTCCCGGCATGGGTGGGGCTACAGAGCTGGCGATGAAGACAAAAAAAGTGATTGTTGTTATGGCCCATTGTGATAAGTATGGAAACAGCAAGGTTGTAAAGGAATGCACACTTCCATTGACTGCCAAAGAATGTGTTGATCTTGTCATTACAGATATGGGTGTATTTGAGGTAGAAGAAAGAACACTCACACTGGTAGAAATTTTTGAACCCTATTCCTTGAAGGAAATCGAGCAAAACACACGGGCCGATTTTAAAACCTCCAACAATCTCCGTATCATATAGCTGCCGAAATTCAGGGGGAAGGATGTGCAAAGAATGGATCATTCCGCTGTTCATCAATGGATACACAGCCAAGAAGCGCAAGCAGTCCGTCTTTTGCAAAAACTTGTACAAGAGAAAAGTGTCAGGGGAAATGAAGCAAAAGCACAGGCTGTAATCATTGAGAAGTGCAGAGAATTGGGGTTGGCACTCGATATTTGGGAAATTGAAAAGAAGGATATTGCAAACCACCGCTTTTATAGATGCGACCGGGACGATTTCAGTGGCAATCCAAATGTAGTGGGAGTATTAAAAGGAAAAGGAGGGGGCCGTTCCATCATCTTGAATGGACATATCGATGTTGTTCCAGAGGGGGATCCTTCAACGTGGAATATTGATCCTTATTCCGGTGAACATGTGAATGGAAAAGTTTTTGGAAGGGGCTCGACTGATATGAAAGGCGGGACGGTTGCCCTTTTGCTGGCAATTGAAGCCTTGAAGGAAAAAGGGATCGAGTTGAAAGGTGATGTGGTTTTTCAAAGTGTCATAGAAGAAGAAAGCGGAGGGACCGGAACACTGGCAGCATTGGAGAGGGGATACACGGCAGATGCTGCGATTATTCCAGAGCCCACCAATCTGAAAATATTTCCAAAACAGCAGGGGTCCATGTGGTTCAGGCTCCGTGTCAAAGGAAAACAGGCACACGGAGGAACACGGTATGAAGGAGTGAACGCCATAGATAAGGCATTCACAGTTCTTGCTGAGATAAAAGAACTGGAGCAGGAAAGAAATGAGAATGTAACAGATCCACTCTACAAAAGTATCCCGATCCCATTTCCGATTAATATTGGGAAATTTGAAAGCGGTAAATGGCCGTCATCCGTTCCTGACATGGCTGTCATCGAAGGGAGAATCGGGGTAGGTCCTCACGAGACGATGGAGGAAGTAGAGAAAGAGCTTGAAGAGTGTTTAAAACGCCTATCTGATAGGGATGAGTGGTTTGAACTTCACCCTGTAGAGCTGGAGTGGTTCGGCGGGAGATGGCAGCCCGGAAGCCTTGAAACCGAACACCCATTTTTGAAAGTCATTTGTGAATCTTATAAAGATATTTTTAAGGAGAAACCTGTCATTGAAGCGTCGCCATGGGGAACAGATGGAGGGATTCTTTCAAAGGGAGGAAATATTCCTGTCGTCGTTTTCGGACCGGGAACTACTGAAGCTGCACATGATGCAAATGAATATATTGAGGTTCAAAAGATACTTCAAACTGCAGAGGTTATCGTTTCAACTATGATCTCATGGTGTGAAGCAGCAGCAGAAGATTAATAAGCAGGATGAGAGCAGAGGTTTTGGCTGCTCTTTTCGACTATATTTAACACGGGCTCGAGGAAGGGAGGGAAGTGTTATGCAATTCAGCAAGACGATAATTAGTAAAATGGCTTCACTAGATATATATTTTGATAGTTTCAATCAAAGAATCAGGGTGGATGGGTATACGGGAAACTTGGACGAAATCCACAAACTAATTCAGTTTCATGCAGATAAAGCTAATGCTGAGAAAGTGATTGTGAAGTCACGCAGGGAGCATCTTCTTGCATTTTTAAGCAGCGGATTTGAGCTTGAAGCAGTAGTGGGAGGCTACTTTGAAGGAAGCGACGTATACTTTTTATCAAAGTTTCTTACTGAAAAAAGGAAAGTACCTCTGCACTGGATGAAGGCGGAAAACGTATTTGAAAATGTTATGCAATTAGAGGCCGATAGTAAAAAGCCCCTGCATGCTTTTACACTCCATAAAGCAGGTATATCAGACGCTGAACGGCTGGCTGGATTATATGAGAGTGTGTTTCCGGTCTATCCTGTTCCTTTGCAAAAACCGGAATTTGTCAGGAAATCGATTGAAAGCGGAACAGTATTCCTTTTTATTGAACGAAAGAATGAAATCATCAGTGCCGCGTCTGCGGAAATTAACTTCCGCCACCGCAAT
This sequence comes from Bacillus sp. AK031, assembly GCF_053903065.1. Taxonomy (NCBI): domain Bacteria; kingdom Bacillati; phylum Bacillota; class Bacilli; order Caryophanales; family Bacillaceae; genus Bacillus; species Bacillus sp. AK031. The sequence goes on from NZ_CP096424.1 coordinate 1,628,604, forward strand.
GCAGAACTGACGGATTGTGCGACCCATCCATCTTTTAGAGGAGGAGGGCTGATGAAACAGCTGTTGAGCGGCCTGGAACAATATCTCGTCGAACAGCAAATCTACTGTGCTTATACCATCGCAAGGTCACTTTCGTTTGGCATGAATGCAGCATTCAAGCAGCTGGGCTATCATTATGGCGGCAGACTGGTGAACAACTGCTACATTTTGGATAAAATCGAAGATATGAATGTGTGGTGGAAGGATTTAAGTTCACATTGAGACGTGGGCTCTCCAAAGGCTGCTTTAATAAACAAAAAAATTGAAACCATTTTTCGTCGCCCATCATAGCCTAGAAGTAACTTGAAAGAGAAATGTTTGTTTCTATGAAAGTGCTGTCAGTCTGGTGAAATGATGGATGAAGGGCTGGTGTAAACCATGTTGAACGATTTATATAAACCGAAAAGACATTGGAAGGACATAGAAGTTTGGAAGGATGTTACAGATGAACAGTGGAATGATTGGATTTGGCAGTTGACCAATACAATCAGGACACTTGATGACCTGAAAAAAGTGATCGACATGACTCCCGAGGAAGAAGAGGGGGTCAGAATATCAACGAAAACGATCCCTCTTAATATTACGCCTTATTATGCCTGGCTTATGAATGAAGATGACGCCCGCTGCCCGATCAGGATGCAGTCTGTGCCGATCGGACAAGAAATATATAAAACCAAGTATGATATGGAGGATCCTCTTTATGAAGATGAAGATTCCCCTGTCCCGGGGCTGACTCACAGATATCCAGACCGCGTCCTGTTCCTTGTCACCAACCAATGCTCAATGTATTGCCGCTACTGCACAAGAAGACGTTTCTCCGGGCAAATCGGAATGGGAGTGCCAAAAAAACAGCTGGATGAAGCCATTCAATACATCAGCGAAACCCCTCAGGTAAGGGATGTTCTGCTTTCTGGAGGAGACGGCCTTCTGATCAATGATAAGATTCTAGAGTACATTCTTAAAAGTCTCAGAGAAATTCCCCATGTAGAAATCATCCGGATTGGAACGAGGGCACCAGTCGTATTTCCACAAAGAATCACCGAAAATCTATGTAACATACTCAAAAAATATCATCCTGTATGGCTTAATACCCACTTTAATACGTCCATTGAAATAACTGAGGAATCCAAGAAAGCGTGTGAAATGCTGGCCGATGCAGGTGTTCCGGTTGGTAACCAGGCTGTCATTCTCGCTGGGATCAACGACAGTGTTCCAATCATGAAAAAACTCATGCATGATCTGGTCAAAATCCGTGTAAGGCCGTATTATATCTACCAATGTGATCTATCGGAAGGAATCGGGCACTTCAGAGCGCCGGTTTCTAAAGGACTGGAAATCATTGAAGGGTTGAGAGGACATACTTCAGGTTATGCAGTACCTACCTTTGTTGTCGATGCTCCGGGAGGGGGCGGTAAAATAGCCCTTCAGCCTAACTATCTGATTTCACAGAGTGCTGAAAAAGTGGTCCTGCGAAACTTTGAAGGTGTCATCACCACTTATCCTGAACCGGAAAATTATACACCAGGAAGGGCTGATGACTATTTCAACTCCCTTTATCCACTAAAAGACTATAAATCTTCTATAGGGATTAACGGCCTGCTGAATGACTCGAAATCTTCCTTGGTTCCAGAAGGGCTGCAGAGGTTGAATCGAAGAGAAAAATACAATGAAAATCCCGAGCATAAATCCTTAAAGGATTTCAGGGAGAAGAGAGATACCTTGAAAGAGAAAAAGTTTCAGGCACAGTTAAAAAAAATGGAAAAGGCTGAGTCCGCTGATGAATGAAAGGTTTGGATGTACATGGTGCGGGGAAGAACAAGCATATAGAAGCAGAGGGCCAGTCTTTTGGGAGCTTCCTGATGGGTCAAGAGCCATTGAAATAACCGGAACTCCGCAAGTATTCTGCAGCGACTGCGGTATTGTTTTTACAGAAGAAGAAGTGACAATAGAGATTGAAGATCAGCTCCTGCTAATCGATACAAAGCAGTTGGAACATCGGGTCAGTTATCGTGAGCTTATGAAAATCGAGAGGAAATTGAAGAAAAATTATTTCCGTTTTGACTGACTGGCCCTTTACGTAGTCCTCTCGTTTTTGTATCCTAATACAAAAGAACGAACACGAACACACAACATAAAATGTAAGCAAAATCATTAAATCTTAACAGAAGAAGCAGGGCAGGAGAATACCATGAGAAAATCATTTTACCACTTTCTAATGAAGTACCGCCAACCAACCGACAGGGATGAACTTACAGCATTCGCGAACAATGTATACGACGACCTCGCCTTTCCGAAACAGTCTGAAAGCTATGATGAAGTAAGTTCCTACCTTGAATTAAACGGACATTACCTCGATAGCATGAGTCTCTTCGATGACGCATGGGACCTATATTTATTGGAAGAGAAATAACTCATTTGAAACCGCCTCAACACGGGGCGGTTTTTTTGTACTTTACAGGTTGTTATTATAAAACCTTTAAGGAGTGTAAGTCAGGCATCATAAACGAATATTTAATTGTTCAGTTTTCAAAAAAATCAGATAAAATTCTCCCTTAATAGGCTGCAGTTATTCGCGTATTCAACAAGTTTGCATATAATAATATCAAACAACCAACGGGGAGGGGAGAAGATGGGTAAGCGAAAACAGCCAAAATTCAAGGCAGGGGATACTGTTGTTGTGACGATTTATGGAACAGTCGGAAAAGTGACCAATATTAAGCTGCTGGAAGGAGATTATGTTTACGAGGTCAATGAAAGTGAAGGGTTGTTCAAGGAAGATTGCTTGCGGCTGCTTGATGAGTATGATGGCTATTTGCTTGAGCAGGAACAGATTGATATAGAATACCGATTCTTATTCGGAGACCTTGTTAAAGTGAAGGGTTATGACAGCGACATTTTTAAAGTAGTCGGATTCAGGACAGAGATCTGGAGATATAGGGAAGATGCATGGGAAGATGTCATTTACGAATTGACACGGATTACGGATGGAGAGTGGCTTGAAGCCGATGAGGAAGAGCTGACACTCATTGCGGATTATGATCAAGCTGAAGTTTTCATCAAAAAGTACGGAATCGTGATCCCGGCCAAACAAGAACAAGCATTGCTGCCTTCCCCGCGAAACCATAATGATAGTCAAGTAGACAGACTGCTTGACCACTACAATGACTATAAAGCCTTATATTATTTATTCAAGGATAAAAAATATAAACGGAAAATGAATTCAATAGTTGAACAGTTGAAAAATCATCTTAACTCAAGTTCAGATGTCATCGGGAAAGATTAGAACAGGCAATAAAGGAACACTGGCAAGCTCAAAACAAAAAACGCTCTTAAAATCCATTTAAGCAAGGTTTCCATCCCTTTAATGATTATACCTTCATCATTCATAATATCCTCTACAATAATGCTTTTCAGTGTTTTGGCAGCATCCATTTCTAATCACTCCTTCAGGGAATTCTTTCTTTGTATCTCCAACTTATGCTTGTCCAACAGGGGATATGAAAACTTTTTTCAGGTTGCATAACTTTCTTTTGTTTCTCATAGATTGAAGTACAAGGGGGCGATACTATGCGTGAAATTGAAGTGTTCATTGATACGGAAGAGATTGCGGAATTTTTCTTTCAGGAGCTTGTTCGCAGAGGGTATGTACCCTCAGAGGAAGAGTTAGAGGAAATCGCCGATATCACTTTTGAGTACTTGATTGACAAGTGCATCATAGACGAAGACCCTAATGATGATGAGTATTAATTAATGAGACGAACTTTGTCTCTGCTACATACCAAACAAACTGGCTTCCTGCAATGGGAAGCCAGTTCAGGTTTTAAAAGCCTTTAATTCAGTTGCAATCTTTAAGAGCAGTTTACCTTTTGAAGTTACATCAAATCTTATGGGGATAGGCAGGTCAATTAGTGCGTCCAGATGATTGATCGTTTTGCTTGTCAGCCAATCAGAGCTTGAAAATGAGTGGTCAACCCTATCCCATACCTCTTGCAGGCAGGGGCTGTATATTTTATCTTTTTGTGCTTTATTTGGTACATAGCTTTGCGGCCAGTAATCACACCTGGAACCTGAATGGGGAGTGATCTTGGCAAAGTGCAAAGCCGAATTAAAAATATTTTTTTTCTTGAACAGTATACTGTAAAGCTTTTTACCGATTGTGATTCTGTTTAACGTTTCCTCAAAATGTGAAATGCTTGTGCCAGCGAGTGAGTAAGGCTGTTTAGGCAAACTCGCTTTCGTATAAGGGAAAAAGACAGTCGTAACCTCAAGTCTGTCCTGCAGGAAGAAGAGAAGCTTTTCAAGATTGTGCCCCCCATTTATAGTGGATAGCAACCTTTTTTGCAGCATGCTTTGTTCGTTGATGATCAATGCGGTGGTTAATTCAGTTTTATTGCCCTGATCCCAAAAACGTTCGCATAAAACGCTCATAACCTTGGAAACGCCAAACGCTGGCAGCAAATGAAAAAGGGACTTTTTTTCTTCCAAGCTTTTTTTATACAGGAGGAGTTGGGGGTAGGCATCTTGAAATATAATGGCATTGGCTCTTTCAAGAAACAGAAAGAAGTGATATGTTTCTTCCGCATGGAGCAAAGAAGGAAGCAGCTCTCCTTTTAAATCCGTCATGTGGTAGCCGGCATTCCTGGAAACCATATGGGCAAGAAAGGACCATTCAATTTCAGGACATTCTTTATAAAAGTCCAGGTAGGCTTTAGTCCTGGTGATGTTGTCGGCATTTTTCAGCTGTGTTTCTTTTCTGATTTGGCGTACGATCTTTTGGCCATCAGGGAGAAGAGTCAGAGGTGTAGGAGGGCTGAACTGCAGAATTGTTTCTTTAAGTTGCTTTAATTCAGCTGCAGGCACAAGGCGTATTTTCTTTGCAGAAGGGTTTAACAGGTTTTCTAGTACAGGAAACATGATATAAATCACTCCAAAATGAAACTTTTTTCATCCCTAATCGTATAAAAAGAAAAAGGAGGAATTACCTTGTTGAAAAAACTGATCAAACACTTACTGAAAAGCAAGTCACACCGAAGACATTATTCATCAAGTGATTCATGGAAAAGCTATAAATCTCATAAACACAAACACTACGGACACCACCACTATAAAAAGAAATATGGCAGCAGCCGTTCCTTCTCAAGCTTTTTCAGCAGCTGAACCTAATGGGGATATGGAGGGAATTCATTAATTTTTTTGAGAGAGAGTGGCAGACAGGCAGCCAGGTTGAAGACTATAGGATTCACTCCATGCTCGGAAAGGGAAGTTATGGGACGGCCTACTTGGTGAAGCATAATGACACAGAGCAGATGGCAGTATTAAAGAGGCTCAGGCCATATAAGCGTATGATTGATCCTGGCGGGAAGCTGATCCGCCGGGAAGCGGAAATCCTTGAGCGCCTGGATTACCCTTACTTCCCCAAGCTTTACGGCATCGGCATGAAGGATAAAGTACCCTATCTTATAATGGAATATTTTGAAGGGGACACCTTTGACAAACTCATCTTCCAAGAAGGAAAAAGACTCGATGAGCAAGAATCCTTATTAGTACTCAAAGAAATTATTCAAATAGTTGAAAGGCTGCATGCCGAAGGAATTGTACACCGGGACCTGAGAATACCGAACATCATACAGGACGGTGATGTTTACAAAATTATCGATTTCGGCCTGGCCGCTGAGATTGATGGTAAGCCATCTTCACCAAAGAAACATAGAGATTATATGCGGGAAAAAAGCATCAGGGCTGATTTTTACGCTTTAGGACACTTCCTGCTGTTTCTTTTATATTCATCTTATGAATGTGAGGGTGCGAGGGAAAGCAGCTGGGAAGAGGAGTTGGCACTCGCTTCCCAAACAATCTCTCTTTTGCGGAGGCTCCTCCAGATTGATGAGCCTTTTGAAGATTCCCGCACACTGTCACAGTATCTGGAAAGAGCAATTACTAAAAAAACTTAGTAAAGGAAGGAAAGTAAATGTCATTTTTTAATAAAGTATTTGCCTCAGTTGGAATTGGTGCAGCATCCGTTGATACAAAATTAGAAAAAGCCCGATACAATGCGGGAGAAAGAATTTCAGGGGTTGTTGAAGTGAAAGGAGGAAATATCGAGCAGGAAGTCGATTCCATTTACCTGAAGCTTTTCACAACTTATATAAGAGAATCTGATGACAAGAAATATACAGACAGTGCCTGTATCGAGAAAGTATTGATCTCGGAGCCCTTTGTCATAAAGGCAAATGAAGTGAAGCAATTTCCGGTAAGTTTCGAGCTTCCTTATGAAACACCGGTAACCGTTGGGAATACTCGTGTGTGGGTGGCCACTGGACTGGATATAAAAAATGCCGTCGACCCTAAAGATAAAGATTATATCGAAATCTCACCAAATGAACTGATGGGTTCAGTATTTTCGGCATTGGAGAGAATCGGTTTCAAGCTTAGAAAAGCTGATTGTGAACAGGCGCCCCGCCATTTGAGAGGGAAGAATCCGTTTGTACAGGAATTTGAGTTTGTGCCGGTCTCGGGAGCTTACCGCCAAAAGCTGGATGAGCTTGAGGTCGTCTTCCTGAAGCAGTCAGGAACTTCTATGGAAATACTCTTTGAAGTCGACCGGAAAGCAAGAGGATTTGGAGGCTTCCTTGCAGAGGCGCTTGAGATGGATGAATCAATGGTAAGAATGTCTGTTTCCACAGCAGATGTGCCTGCATTGGAGGAGAAAATAACTCGGGTATTAGATCAATTTTCCTAATTTGCCGCTTCGACAAAAGCAGTCTTTTTTCTATGAAGGATTCGACATGACTAAGAGCTAATTCTATAAGAACAATAAGTAACGGAGGGGTTCTTATGGCATTGCTCGAAAAAATCATGCGTCCAAAATCTTACACAAAAACCTATGACATTACCATTTTTCAAACGCCCCGATTCGGCCAGCGCAAAGGCTACCAAAAAGTCTATCGTACCTCGATACCTGCCCAGGACAGGATGGATGCCCTGGATGAAGCATTCAGGCTCTTCAATGTTCCTGACAGAATGCCGGGTGATTACCAGGCAAGGTATATCAGTACCGGTGATATCATTTTTGTTGACGAAGGCAGACGCGGCCATTATTACTTCAGGCTCGAACCTGGCGGATGGAAACAGGTAAACAGAGTGATAATCAGATAAACAGCAAAAGAATTTCCAGTTTTAGGACTGGGGATTTTTTTTGTTTTCTAAAGGTGGTGCGAGTTTGAGAAAAAGAAGAAGATGGGCCGTGTAAAGAGTCTGCACGAGGTGCGAGTTTGAATAATAGTGGAAGTTGGGCAGTGAAAGAGGTTTTAATAAGGTGAAGTTTATAAGAGGAAGAAAATCCTCAAGAAGGCTGAACAAATCATGTCCTCTTTCAAAAGTGACTAAGCAACCCTGTCTATAGTAAAGGCAGCTGGGTACTTATTTATAAAAAAGAGAGCTGGCCGTAAAATGGCCAGCTCCGCCCATTTTATTGATTATGACCTGGACCGTTTTTTCGTTTTCGGCCGGAATGTTCTTTGTCATGTCCTTCGTGTTCTGCAATGATTCCTTCCGGCGGTATGTGGTTATTTTTCTTTGGTGCATTGATACGTGCCCGATGTTTTTTTCCCAAATCAATTACCTCCCGCTGTTGAATCTTTCAGTTTTCGAAGAGTTAGGCTGATTTCTGGACCGTGAAGATGGATTTGTATTATTGGCATATTCTACTGCCTGCTGAAGTTTTTTGCTCATTTTTTCTTTAGCCATGGTAATCCCTCCTTAGGATTATTTTAGCCAGATCCTTCGTCCTTATCCTCAAAGTGAGTTCGTTGCATGAATTGGCAAAAAAGCTTACAATGTTCATGCATAGCCTTAGGGAAAATAAGAAAGCTATAGGTATGAGATTTTTAGAACTTTCAATAGGAGGAATTTTTAATGAGCATACATATCGGCGCTAAAGAAAATGAAATAGCAGAAACGGTCCTTCTGCCTGGAGATCCTCTACGTGCCAAGTATATCGCAGAGACGTTTTTGGAAAATCCGGTTTGCTATAACGAAGTGAGAAATATGTTTGGATACACAGGGACTTATAAAGGAAAGCGAATTTCAGTACAAGGAACAGGAATGGGTGTGCCATCCATTTCTATCTACATCAATGAACTGATGCAAAGCTATAATGTACAGAACCTGATCCGCGTGGGAACTTGCGGGGCGATACAAAAGGATGTAAAAGTGAGAGATGTCATTCTTGCAATGAGTGCTTCTACAGATTCGCAAATGAACCGCCTGACTTTCAACGGTATTGACTATGCTCCTACTGCAGACTTCTCATTGTTGAAGAGAGCACATGATGCAGGTGAGCAAAAAGGGCTTAATTTGAAGGTAGGAAATGTCTTCACAGCAGACATGTTCTACAATGATAACGCAGAGCATGAAAAGTGGGCACAATACGGAATTCTGGCCCTTGAAATGGAAACATCCGCACTTTATACACTTGCAGCTAAATATGGCCGCAGAGCACTTTCTGTCTTGACTGTGTCAGATCACATCCTGACTGGTGAAGAAACGACTTCAGAAGAAAGACAAACGACTTTCAACGACATGATCGAAGTTGCTCTGGAAGCAGCTATCAAGTAAATCTGTCCAAGCCTGCCGCATGCATCGGCAGGCCTTTTTCTTTGTCTGCAGAAAAACCTCATTTTAAAGTAAGTAAATAGGATGTTTATCCGGATTACAGAATGGATAAGAAGTGTTATGATGGTTTAGATAATGTTAGAGAAGGTGACTGAAATGAAAAAGCTTATCTTGGTACCGGCTGCTGTGGTGCTGCTGTCAGGTTGTCAGCAGGCAGAAGAGTGGACGAAAAATCTGTTCTCCTCAGGGGAGCAGGAGCAATCCACACCGCAGGAAGAGCCTGTTCAGGACAATCAAGAAAATGAAACGGTGAATGAAGAGAATAATGACAGTGAGGTACCGCAAACACCGGAGAATGATAATAATGGTATCGATGAGGGCAGTGGAAATGAGGAACCTAAACCTGCTGATGAAGAAAATATTCCCCCTTCATTGCAATTGGAATCTCAGTTTTTCAATGACGTAAAAACAGTTGAGGGTAAAAAAGTGATTACCAATCCGGCAAATACTTTGGCACTCATCAATAAAGAGTTTGGCCTTACTGGCGACTATAAGCCAGAGGATCTGGTCAGGCCCGATGTTCCATTCGTATTTGGAAATCAGGACATCGAAAAAGCATACATCCGGGCGGAAGCAGCAGCTGCTTTAGAAGAGATGTTTTCTGCAGCAAAGCAGCAAGGCATTTATTTGACGGCTATTTCCGGCTATCGCTCCTATCAATACCAGGAAGCACTTCTACAAAGGGAAATTAAGCAATTTGGTGAAGAAAAAGCTGTGAAAGCTGTTGCGCCTCCGGGGAACAGTGAGCATCAATCAGGTCTTGCAATGGATATTTCCAGCAAAAGCAATGATTTTCAGGTAAGTATTCCTTTCGAAAATACACCGGAAGGGAAATGGCTTAAGAAGAATGCTCATACATTTGGATTCATCTTAAGATATCCGAGAGGAAAAGAAGATATTACCGGCTATCAATATGAACCATGGCATTTCCGTTATGTAGGGAAAGAACCTGCAAAAGTCATTTATGAAAATGACTGGACCCTTGAAGAATATTTTAACAATGTCAAAAAAATATAACCGGTAAAGACTTGCAGTGATATATTCTGCAGGTCTTTTTTTAGGCTCTTTTCTAAAAGATTGTTGCTTTTAATGCTATTTAACCCTCTACCCTATAACGTAGGAGGATTGGAGCGGAAGGCGTGCGACCTCCTGCGGGACTAGCGGGACAGGTGAGACCAAGGTTACGTACCCACTGGAACGTAACCCCGCAGGCGAAGCCGAGGAGGCTCACCGCCCGCCCCGCGGAGTCGTGCGCCTGGAGCGGAAATCCATCACTTTTAAACAGTCACAATCTTTGCGAAAGGAGCGTTTTTTTATGAAGGAAGGTGCTAAAACGTTTTATTTAGCTTGGACAAATAAAACCAGTCAGGAAGTCATATACCTTAAATAAGGTGATCTGCTTTCTTATAAAAATCACCTTAGAATGTGAGACAAGATACTCTGCGGTTATTGGGGGATTAGTTTTTCAGGGGGGAAGAAAATGTACAAACTCTATCTGCAAATCATACTGGGAAGCCTGTTGGTGGCTATCGGCATAAACGCTTTTTTCGTCCCTCAGCATTTTTTGGATGGCGGAATGATCGGAATCGGTTTAATCAGTCACTATTGGCTGGACCTGAAACCGGGTCTTACCATTGTCGTGTTGAGTATACCCTTATATATACTTGCCTTTTTCTTTGACCGGAGTTTATTTTACAAAAGCATCCATGGACTCTGGCTGTCTTCATTATTGATAGACATGCTCCAGCCGCTGTCTCAAAAGATAAACATGATACCAATCGCTGCTGCTTTGGCAGGAGGGGCTTTTGTCGGTGTCGGAATTGGTTTGATGCTCTTGGCGGAAGCTGCGACAGGGGGCACGGACCTGCTTGCCCAGATTATCGGGAAAAGCACTGGATGGAATGTCGGAATTATCATCTTTATTATTGATACCCTTGTGTTGCTTGGCGGATTTACCCTTATTGGTGCCAATTCATTCTTTCATTCACTGCTTGCTGTCAGTACAGTTGGTTTTTTTACAGCCCTTTTAACCCATAATAATAAGCGGAAGGGATATTCCTTTCGATAAATTTTAAAACCTGATAAAATGAGTAAGATGCAATTCAGACATCTGCGTACCCGTTTCCACAGTGGTATTCCGGGATGGGGCAAAGTGCAAAAAAAGTGTCAATAATTCAGAAAACATGCTATTCTAAGGAAAATATGCTAGCAAGACATGCAATGAAAGTGGTGATAGTTGATGGACAAGGAGCAGGATCAGAGCACTAATAATGAAGTGAATGAACAAAACACATCAGGATTTATTAAAATCCGCAAATTTCAATTTGTAATGTTAATATTTTTTCTGGTATTCGCAACCGCTGGTATTACAACCTTTGCATTAGCTTTTGGTGATGAAAAAGCAGTGAATGTGGGGGTATCGGAAAGAAATGAATTCCAGAAGCTTTATGAAGCATACGATGCTTTGAACAGCAATTATTATAAGGATTTAGAACAGGAAGACCTTGTGAACGGCGCGATTAATGGAATGCTTGAGTCTCTGGAGGATCCTTATTCTGACTATATGAATCAAGAAGAGGCAAAGAGATTCGAAGAGAGCATCACTTCTTCCTTTGAGGGGATTGGTGCCGAAATCCAGGAAAAGGACGGGCACATTACAATCGTGTCACCGATAAAAGGATCTCCAGCCGAAAAAGCAGGGCTTCGTCCAAATGATAAGATTCTTGAAGTCGATGGTGAGAGCATTCAAGGTCTTAGTGTAACGGATGCTGTATTGAAAATCAGAGGAGAAAAAGGTACAGATGTGACCTTGACCATTCAGCGTCCTGGTGCAGATGAGCCGACAGAAGTGAAAATTACAAGAGATGAAATTCCACTGGAAACGGTTTACGCTGAAATGCTTGATAATGGAATTGCCAAAGTCCAAATAACCAGTTTCTCGGATGACACTTATAAAGAGTTGACGGAAGCTCTTCAGGAAATGAAGGAACAGGGGATGAAAGGGCTCATTATCGATGTAAGGCAAAACCCTGGCGGACTGTTAGACCAGGCGATCAAGATTTCCTCTCTGTTCGTGCCTGAAGGAGAAGTTCTTCTAAAGGTTGAAGATAATGAAGGCAACACAGAACAAATAGTATCTGAAGGCGGCCAAAAAATTGATGTGCCTGTGACTGTCCTTATCGATAAAGGAAGTGCGAGTGCTTCTGAAATCCTTGCAGCAGCCGTAAGCGAATCATCGGATATCCCTCTGATTGGTGTGAATTCTTTCGGAAAAGGAACGGTTCAAACATCTGAAAGTTTCACAGACGGCTCAAATATGAAATTCACGACTGCAAAGTGGCTGACTCCTGAAGGAACATGGATCCATGAAAAAGGTATCAAGCCGGACTATGAAGTTACATTGCCAGCCTATGCGGAACTGCCTTATATCAATCCGGATAAAGAATTGAAGGAATCGGATTTGTCTGATCAGGTTAAAGCCGCTGAAGAAATGCTTAAAGCAGCCGGCTATGAACCAGGGAAAGCCGATGGATTCTTCGATGAAGAAACGACTGAAGCGGTTAAGGCATTCCAAGAGGCAGAAAAACTTGAAGTGACTGGTACTCTCAACAGTGAAAGTATTTTGAAACTGATGGAAAACATGAGAAACCTGATAGAACAAAATGATACACAAGTGAATAAAGCAGTTGAGGTGCTATCTGAGCAGATAAAGCAGTAACCTCTCTTCTTCAGAGCTTGCCGGGCATAAGTCCGGCAAGCTTTTTTGTTAGGTAAGAAAGTAAAAGATTGGGGGTCGAAATTAAGTGGTGTTCCAAATCCATCTCCAGTGCCTGATTGGCTAACGAGGCGCTCGCGTTTTTTATAGTATAGGAAGTGCTTTTCTAACCCACAATGATAACAGTCTATATTAAAGAAGGTGGTCAATTTGAAAACAATCAGAAGAGTTGTACAGGTTGCCGTTTGTTTTTTGATCATTCACAGCTGTGCCGATGACTGGACGAGAGAAATTACAAATAATGATGCTGACTTAAAATCAGAAAGTACAATCGATCAGAAAATAGCCAAGACAGATAGTAATGATAAAGCAGAACAAAAAGAAGGGTTGAATCTGTTTTCAAAAAAAGAAGAACCTCTCAATGTACTGATTATTGGATCAGATCAAAGAGGAAATGAATCTTCAAGAGCAGATACGATCATGGTTGCCCAATATGATGCCGGTTCAAAGAAAGCGAAAATAATGTCCATCATGCGGGATTCCTATGTTTTCATACCGGGCCATGGGATGAGCAAGATCAATCATGCCTTTTCCTGGGGAGGAGAAGCTCTATTGCAAGAGACAATAGAGGAAAACTTTAAAGTGAAAACTGACCGTGTGGTAAAAATAGATTTTCAAGGATTCGTGGGGTTTATCGATAAGGTTCTGCCTCAAGGGGTGGAAGTGGATGTGCCTGCAGAAATGATTAATCATTGGAAATGGGAGATGGAGCCTGGCAAGCATGTTCTGCATGGCCAGCAGTTATTGAATTACGTCCGTTTTCGTAAGGATAGTGATAGTGATTTCGGCAGGGTGAGAAGACAGCAGGAAGTCCTTGGGAAAGTTCAAAAAGCTGTTATGGAAAAGCTGGCAAACGGTGAAGGGATCCAGACTGTCTCATCGTTGATGAAAGAAGGTAAAAAGGCTATAGAAACCGATTTGGAGTTAGGGGATCTTTTGAGTCTGGGGATGTCATCTATGCTTAATCCCATCGATACGTTTGATTCAATCAGGATTCCAGTTGAGGATAGCTATAAGAATGTGATGACAAACGATGCCGGTCTCGTTTTAGAACTGGATGCACAGGCTAATGCAGAGGCAGCAGCGGAATTCTTCCATCCTTAGAACATAGGGAGTGCCTTGGCAAGACTGCACAACATGCAGAATAATGGGAAGCTGAGGTTCTGACCACAAGTAATCATCTTGTTGTCAGGGTTTATCCAAAAAGATGTCAATCCTTCTTAATATGAACGCCCATCAGCATCTCAACCTTTTCTTGTTTTTTTAGAATGAGCCCTTCCAAATAGTGGCGGTAACTTAAGTCTTGTGCTTTTTTCTTCACAATGAAAAGGGTTTGCAGCTGTTCCAGATGTTCTTTTAAAGTCATCTCCCTGTTGTCAGTATTCCCGGCATGGACTTTGCGGAGGATGATCTCCAATAGTTTATCATGGGTAGCTTCTACGGATTTGGTACCTTGCCGCAAATAGATAGCATTGTAGCGGAGATCGCCTCCGGCTGCAATGGAAGTATAGGGTATGTATTTAGGATCGTATTCAATCATGAGAACTTGAAACAACTTTGAATGTAGCGAAGGTTCACTTTCTTCAGTGAAAAGAAAGTCCTCCGTTCGATATTTTAAGTACTTAGGCAGCATATGCTGAAGTTTATTATCTATGTCTGCCTTGTCCATATATTCTTCTTCTGTCAATCCCCTCAAATTGATCGATCCGTCGTCCAATTGACCGACCCCTATAATAATTGCACCTCCGCCAGTGTTTGCTATTGCAAGAATATGCTTTGCCATCTTTGTCCAATTCGTCCATTTGGCTTTGAAGTCAAGGTAATCTGTTTCCCCTGTGTTCGTTAGAAAGAGGTTTTTTAAATTCACATGTGAGGGTGATTGCAAGAAAATTTTCAGATTAACAGGAACAATATGCTCGTAGTACATACACACAATCCCTTTCCTGGGGTTATAATTCATTGTATGCGAGTACATGTATCATTTTCCTGCAGTTCTGATTTTTTACAGCCGCTTCTTACAGACTGCGAGGCAGAAAGGATAATGTTTTCCTTCTCTTTTTGGCTCAATTAATACACTTCGCTGATAATAAAACTCTTTTTCGCAAAAATGGTCAAAGAGATCTTTAAACTCATTTTCCGTTAATTGATGTACATGATAAGGCTCATTGGTCGGTTGCCCTCTGCCTGCTCCAAAGGGTGTAGAGATAATGAGGGTACCCCCGGGTTTTAATAACTGATATAGGTTATCCATAAATCTTTCCTCATCTTCAAGGTGTTCGAGTGTTTCGAAACTAATAATCAGGTCAAACTTTCCTAATTTTCCGGGGAGTTTCGAATCAGCCGCATTTTCCATCACGTACTTAATAAGAGGATGATAATGCTTGGCTTTTGCATGTGAGAGTGTCTTCTCATCATGATCAACTGCCACTATCTCTGATAAAACGGCCTTTTGGGCCTTGGCAATGATCTTTGAACCGTAACCGGTGCCACACGCTATATCAAGTACTCTTCCCTTTGCATACTCCACCGCAAAATAGTATCTGGCCAAATGCTCAAGCAGCATACCATTCATTGGGTCCATTTGTTCTGGAATGACTCTTTCTCCTGTTAATTCAAGCAAACTAATCGTCCTCCTTATTAGACTTCATTATACCAAAGTGAAGGTGATGATTGTAATACGGCCGGTATTGAACTAGAATGACTAGAAGAAGGATGTTGAAAGGAAGAGTTTGGATGACAAAAGATGTATATTTGCTTTCCGGTTTCCTCGGAAGCGGAAAAACGACATTATTAAAAAATGTTATTACGTCATTAAAGGAAAAAAACCTAAAACCTGCAGTATTGATGAATGAACTTGGGAGTGTCTCCATTGACTCACAAGAAGTAGAAGGTGGTACGCCGCTCAAAGAACTTCTCGATGGATGCATTTGTTGTTCTATTCAAGATAAATTGGAATCACAGCTCCAGGAGCTCTTATTCCAGGGTGAATTTGACGTACTAGTGATTGAAACAACCGGTGCAGCTCATCCAGTTGAAGTTGTGGATGCAGTACTGTCGCCTTTATTTGCGGATCGCTTTCATTTTAAAGGAATTATAACGGTGGTTGATGGCAAGCAGTGGGTTTCGAGAAAGGCCTATAGTCCCCAAGTCCTTCAGTTGATGAGGGAACAAATAAAGCATGCTCATTTACTTGTCTTCAATAAAGAAGATTTGTTGACAGAGATGGAAAAAGGGACGGCTCTTTTTGAAATTCAGCAAATCAATCCCTCTGCTAAATTGATCATGACCAACTACAGTAAGGTTTCTTCATCTGACTTGCTCAAACTGCAGGGGGGGAGTATGCCAAAAGAAAGAGAGAAGAGTGGGATTGGACACCAGCTTAATCTTCAGGCCTATGTCCATACTTTTGAAGGAGAAGTCTCACAGACCGACTTTGAGGAATGGATAAGAAATCTGCCTGATACCATTTATAGAATGAAAGGATACATACCGTTTGCTGGAAGACGGTATCCTTTTATGTTTCAATATTCATACGGCATGCCTCTTCTGCTTCCTGAGGATATGAATATGCCTAAAACGCTGGTTGTGATAGGGGAAGCCCTGGATAAAGCCATGTTAGAAAAAGAGTTGAGACTGATTGAAAAACAACATTGAAACGGTCTGATACGGGTTGACCTGAATGTTAAATTGTCGTAAGATTAAATAGTTAACTAACTGAACTATTTTCCTTGCCAACGAAAGGTGTAAGATAGTATTGAAAAATGAAATGTCCCAATTAGAACAATTATTCCGCGGCGTGTTTCGTATGATGAAACATGATATCGCCAAACTTAATGGGAAATATTTATCGGGCGGAGAGGTTTTGGTCTTGAAAAATCTTTCTGAAAACGGGCCTATGAAAGCATCTGATCTTTCAAACATAATGGAGGTTTCTGCCAGCCATATCACGAGTGTGACAGATGGCCTGACAGAGAAAGGCTATATGACAAGGCAGAGATCATCTGTGGACAGACGTGTAGTTGAATTGGCTCTTACTCCTGAGGGTAAAGAAATACTCCATAAATGTGAAGAAAACAAGACACAGTATTTTCAGGAGAAGTTTGGTACTTTTTCAGAAGAAGAATTACACCAATTGATCGAGTTATTTACAAAACTTTATAAAACAAAATCATAGATTTAATGGAAGGGATAACTTTTTGATATTTAAAGTTACCCTTTCCTTATGTGTAAAAGTTAATTAGGTTAAATATTTATATTATTAATAAAGTGAACGGGGGATTTATATGGAACACTTAGAGCAGAAGAAAAAGATTTTAATTATGATGGCTATCATGTCTGCTATGCTTTTTGCCGCTTTAAACCAGACGATCGTCGGCACTGCTCTTCCGACAATCATTGCTGATTTAGGCGGGATGGAGTACTATAGCTGGATTTTTACCATCTTCATGCTAACTTCTTCAGTAACGGCAATCCTTGTAGGAAAGCTTTCTGATATGTATGGCCGTAAACCATTTATATTAATAGGGATCGGAGTCTTCACTATAGGCTCATTTATGAATGGTCTTTCAACATCGATAATTGAATTGATTATTTACCGGGGGATTCAAGGGTTTGGTGCCGGAATGATCATGTCAACTTCCTTTACGGCTGTCGGTGACTTGTTCGCCCCAAGGGAAAGAGGTAGGTGGCAGGGCTTGATGAGCGGTATTTTTGGTTTGGCGAGTGTGTTTGGCCCTACACTTGGAGGCTGGATTGTTGATAATGCTGAGTGGCATTGGGTATTTTGGGTTTTCCTCCCGGTTGGTTTGGTTGCTTTCATTATGATATGGAAGCTGTTCCCTTCTCAAGCGGTTCAGGAAAGGAAAAAGGTCGATTATCTTGGATCGCTTATGCTTTCCTTGACGATTGTTCCTTTGCTCCTTGCATTCACTTGGGGTGGAAATGATTATGAGTGGGTGTCGCTCCCAATCATCGGATTATTTGCTGTTACCTTAACTGCCTTGATTTTCTTTCTCATTACAGAGAAAAAAGCGGCGAACCCGGTACTCCCGCTCCATTTATTTAAAAATCAAATCTTCACCCTCTCAAATATCATTGGGTTTATTCTTGGAGCAGGCATGTTTGGAGCTATTATGTATATGCCCTTCTTTATACAAGGTGTCATTGGAACGTCCGCGACAAAATCCGGTTTCGTGATGATGCCGATGACGCTGAGCATGGTATTTGCTTCAGCAATAGGCGGGCAGCTCATTACGAAAACAGGTAAGTATAAGTTAATCGCGCTTACAGGATTATTCGTAATGGGTTGCGGATTGGCTTCCCTTTCCATGATGGATACAAACACAACCAACACCACTGCGGTAATCAATATGATCATTGTAGGCGGAGGATTGGGGTTAGCTTTTCCAGTGTTCACCTTGACCGTTCAAAATGCGGTACAACATCAATATCTTGGTGTAGCAACTGCTGCGACTCAATTATTCAGACAAATAGGCGGAACTGTAGGTGTTGCCATCATGGGGACAGTCATGAATAATTCCATGAGTTCTAAGATGGCTGAAGAAATGTCCACGTTGAAAGAAACAGCTAATCTGGGAAGCCTTTCTCCTGAAACGGCGGCTCAGTTACAGTCTCTTCAAAATCCGCAAAGCTTGATGAACGGAGAGAAACTCCAGGAAATGCAGCAAGCCCTGCCGCCGGAAATGCAGGAAGTCTTTGGAAAGATGATGGAAATCGTCCGTGATTCACTAAGCTATTCCCTGACGAATGTATTCTTGATTGGGGCAATTGTTCTTTCAGCAGGGTTTTTGCTAACATTCTTCTTAAAAGAGATTCCGCTGCGCATGACAAATAAAGATGAAGAAAAAAAGGAATTCAAAAAAGTGGAACCAGTAAGTGAATACAAATAATAATGAACTAGAGCGGTCTCCAGCATAGGGGGACCGCTTCTTTTATTAACTCATGCTCTCTCCAAATTTCTTGAAGGTTCTTTCATCCTCCACCAGTCCGCAAGCAGCACATTGTACCTTGATTTCAGGCCCCTTATAGGCAATGTGGAAAGGATCAACATTGTTATTTTCATACTGTTCTACAATATTACCTGAGTTTGGATCCAATTTCACACTTTGCGGCACCTGCTGTATAATGTTGAATCTGGATCGGTTGGTCTTGCAGTTGGGACAGCGATAGGGTGTTCCCATGTAATTACCACCTTTCTTATTTAGTACGTCTTCAACCTTAGAGATAGTTGTTCTCTTGAAAGTAGTATTAGAAAATTTTACAAAAAATATGTATATCGAAAGGGTGAGGATATGAAATCGACTGAAATGCTGAAAGCGTACAAATCAATCTGGAACCACCGTTCTTTAAACCAAGAGAGAACAGAACCTGGTGATGTATTAAAGGAAGCCATCCTTAGAGAATTACTTGATGAAAACAGCCATCCCCGTATTAGAAAGAATAAGGAGATAAAATATTATTTCGCTGTGAAGCGTATCCTGGAATCTACTCTATCTGCCGAAGCCAAGCTCCAACTGATACAATTGCATACCAGCCTATTGCAAGACTTGCGGAATACATAGAAATTTAAATTTTCACATATGAAAACTAAATGTTATAAATGATAAAATCTGCAGAGTTATTCGAGGCTGTCAATCATGTTATTTTGCCAAATAGTGGGTGCTAGTGCATGATAAACCAGTTTTTCTAGAAGTAGGAAATTTGTGTGGGATAACATTTTAAGCAGGTTAGCTATCACTTTTTCAGACAATTTACTATATTAGTATTTTCAAAGAATAGTAAATATCCTGGTGTTTCCATTTTTCTCCTCAATTATGACAAAAAACCGGTGATATGATGTATATGCAACACAGCAACTACATTTTTGAGGAGGAACACCATGAATATGAAAAAGAAAATGATTGTCTCAACTGCTACAGCATTAACACTGATGGCTGCACCTTTTTTTAATAGTGCGGAAGCATCAAGCGGCCAGAATTATCCTACACAAAAAAAGGTATATACCTATCAATTCTCTGGAAACCATGATGACCTTAACAAATGGATCCAGAATATAATGTCTAATTATAATGTTCAATGGAAATACCAGGATGAAACACAAAAGCCAGTTCAGGAGAAGCCTGCTCCAGAACAACCAGCTGTGGAACAGCCGTCACAAGAAGATACACCTGCTGTCCAACAGCCGGAACCTGAAAGCACAGCACCTGCAGCTCCCCAAACACAGCCTGCACAAGAAAATAGTACAGAAGCTGTAAGCGGAACACTAAGCCAATTTGAAAAACAGGTAGTAGACCTGACAAACCAAGAGAGAGCCAAGAATGGACTGCCAGCACTGAAGGTTGACACGGAACTGAGTGATGTGGCGCGTGAAAAATCAAATGATATGCAAAAGAAAAACTATTTTTCACATACAAGCCCCACATACGGTTCACCATTTGATATGATGAACAGTTTTGGAATTGACTACCGGGCCGCCGGTGAAAATATTGCAATGGGCCAGCGTTCACCGGAAGAGGTAGTGAAGGCATGGATGAACAGTGAAGGACACCGTAAAAATATTCTTAGCAGCAACTTTACACATATTGGTGTCGGCCACAATGCAAACGGAAACTACTGGACACAAATGTTTATCGGAAAATAAACAGTAGCAGTTTGAAGGAAGCCTGAATTTATTCAGGTTTCTTTTTTTATGTATTAGGAGGCTTGTCGGGCATCTGGATAGTGATTGGTATTATTATATAGTGCCAGCTCTAAAAGAGTGTAATGCATAGAAGACCAATAAGCGTAGGGGAAGTGCCAGCTTAGAGGTGCTGGAGAAGAGCAGTTGGTCAATAAGGAAAGGATAAATGCCAGCTGAAAGGTGTGAGAGGGTGTCAGCTGGTCAATAAGGCTAGGGTAAGTGCCATCTAGAAGGTGCCGGAGAGAAATAGCTGGTCAATAAGCCAAGGATAAGTACCATCTAGGAAATGCTGGAGAGGAATAGCTGGTCAATAAGCCAAGGATAAATGCCATCTAGGAAATGTTGGAGAGGAATAGCTGGTCAATAAGATAAGGTAAATGCCATCTAAGAGATGCAGAAGAGGAATAGCTGGTCAATAAGCAAAGGATAAATGCCATCTAAGAGATGCAGAAGAGGAATAGCTGGTCAATAAGCAAAGGATAAATGCCATCTAGAAGGTGCCGGAGAGGAATAGCTGGTCAATAAGCCAAGGATAAATGCCATCTAGAAGGTGCCGGAGAGGAATAGCTGGTCAATAAGCAAAGGATAAATGCCATCTAAGAGATGCAGAAGAGGAATAGCTGGTCAATAAGCCAAGGATAAATGCCATCTAGAAGGTGCCGGAGAGGAATAGCTGGTCAATAAGAAAAGGATAAATGCCATCTAAGAGATTCAGAAGAGGGATAGCTGGTCAATAAGCGAAGGATAAATGCCATCTAAAAGATGCCGAAGAGTGTCAGCTAGTCAATAAGCAAAAAAATAAGTACCAGCAGCTAAAAAGTATAAAGAAGGAATAAATGGTTCAAAAAAGATGTACCACCAATAGGGTTCCCCGCGACTAGTTATGCAGCTCTAAGAATTTTTAAGGCTGCCAGAGCATAACCCCATTCAAGCCAACAATTTGAATTTCATGAAATTTAATGGTATTTTCAAAAACACAAACAAAAAGGAGAGGTACCTTGATGCAATATACAATTCGAAAAGGAAAGATTGATGACATCCCGGAAATCATGAGGAGTGTCGACAAGACTGTTGCCATTATGAAAAGTGAAGATGTTGATCAATGGACAGAGGAGTATCCGCTGGCTTCACATTTCACAGCCGATGCAGAGAATGAGACTCTCTATGTTGCCGAAGGTGAAAATGGTAAAGTGGCAGGAAGCGTCACTATTGATATGAATGAACCTCAGGAATACAGCACTCCCAAATGGAGAAAAGCTAAACCGGCCATATTGTTTCACAGGCTGGTCGTTGATCCGGAAGTAAGAGGCAAAGGGATTGCCAGTCTTTTAATTGAACAGGCAGAAAAATTGTCAAAAGTTCATAATCTATTTTATATCCGGACGGACACCTACTCCCTTAATAAGAAGGCACAATCCCTTTTTATAAAAAATGGCTTTGAACAAACTGGAACTATTCAGTTTATGGGAAAAGAGAATCCATTTTATACATATGACAAAATAGTGAAAGAGGAATAAAGACAAAGACAGAACCATTTGAAAACGGTTCTGTCTTTGTCTTTAAGTAGTGCTTTTAATTTTGAGCTTCGTCTTTCTTTGAACTATAACCAGGCGCCACGATAAAGTAATAGCGCCGGCTGTTAAACCGGAGATCAATCCTACCCAGTATCCATAAGGACCGAAATCCGTGAACTTCGCCAAATAGTAACCGAGCGGCAAGCCGATGATCCAATAAGAAATCAAAGCCATGATGAATGTGATGTTAACATCTTTGTAGCCACGCAAAGCACCTTGGACAGGAGCTTGAATCGCATCCGACAGCTGAAAGAACACCGCATACAGTAAAAAGTGTACAATCAGTGTGCTTACCTCTGCATTATCTGTGTACAGTGCCGATATCGGCTCCCTGAATAAGAGCAGGATGATACCGTAAACTACCGCAAGAATGACTGCTGTAATTATACCTAATAGGCTGTATGCCTTGGCATCCTCAAGTCTTTTAGCTCCAACCTCAAACCCGACAACAATCGTTAATCCCATGGATATACTTAACGGTATCATGTATAAGAATGACGCGAAGTTTATAGCAGCAGTATGGGCGGCGATGATATTGGTGCTGTACTCACTCATGAATAGTGTAACCGCAGAAAAAATACTTACCTCAAAAAATATTGAGAGGCCTATTGGAATGCCTATCAGCAGGATTTCCTTCCATTTGCTAAGAGAGATGCCATACCACCTGCTGAAAATATTGAATCTCTTCAAAGGATAGTAACGATCAATCACAAGCCAGGCAATCAGGGCAATGAGCCAGTAAGTAATCGCTGATGCAACTCCTGCACCGACTCCTCCCAATTCAGGAAATCCAAACTTACCAAAGATCAGAACATAATTAAAAAAGATGTTGATGGGCAATGATGTAAGTGTCACATACATGGTGACGCGGGTCATGCCAAGTGCGTCTATAAAGGAACGCAGGACATTATAAATGAACAGCGGAATAACCCCGAATGCCAGTGCCAGTAAATAATTCTTCGCTATCAGTCTGACATCGGGTTCAAGTTTCATATTGTTTAAAATCGGATCAAGGAGAAAGAAGCCTGCGACAATCACTGCAATTGCAAGAAAGGCCGCAGCATATATACCTTGTATCACCGAAAAGGACACATCTTTTTGCCTGTCACCCCCGATAAGCTGGGCTACAATTGGTGTAACAGCAAGCAATATACCGCTCAAACCTGTAAAAACAGGGACCCATAAAGAAGAACCAATCGCTACACCTGCCAAATCAGTGGAAGAAAACTTTCCTGACATCATCGTATCGAAAAAGCTCATGCTGAACATGCCAAGCTGAGTCACGAGTATAGGAATAAGGACGATCAGAAATTGTCCGTATTTATCTTTTAAAGTGGTAGTCTGTCTCATATTTCAGCCTCACAAAACCTAAATTTGTTCCGGTATGTAACAAGGAACTTATGAATTATATCATAATTGCCTTTTGATAAGGGTATAGAATGATTGATTGAAGTCCACTTTTCACTGTCACCCCTGGTACTTCCGTGTTAATATATAATTTTGATAATGTTTAAAAATATACTGTGTATAATGATAAAGGATACTTTATGGATAGGAGCTTGAATAATAATGAGTAAACATATACTTTTTACTGGCGGTGGATCCGCCGGCCATGTAACCGTTAATGCAGCCCTCATTCCGTTTTTTCTAAAGCAGGGGTGGAAGGTTTCTTACATAGGATCAAGGGATGGAATCGAGAATGAAATCATTACGGAACAATTCCCGGACATACCTTACCATGGAATTTCAAGCGGAAAGCTGCGCAGGTACTTTTCCTGGAAAAACTTTTCTGATCCTTTCAGAGTGGCGAAAGGCCTTGTGGAAGCCCTCACGATTATTAGAAAAACTAAGCCGGATGTCATTTTTTCCAAGGGTGGATTTGTCTCCGTACCGGTTGTAATGGCAGCTAAGATGTCCGGGATTCCAACTGCCATCCATGAGTCGGACTTTACACCGGGATTGGCCAATAAACTGGCAGTCCCGTTCGCAACGAAAATATTCACGACCTTTCCGGAAACTTTGAACAGTATGCCTTCAGACAAATCGATTTGTGCTGGTGCCATCATCCGGGAAGAATTATTTGCGGGTGACAAGGCAGAAGGAAAGAGGCTGACAGGGTTCTATGAAAACAAACCCGTTCTTATGATCATGGGAGGAAGTCTAGGTTCACGAAAAATCAATGATTCTGTTCGCAGTAATCTAACTGGGCTGCTGGAGAAATATCAAATCATCCATTTATGCGGAAAAGGCAATTTAGATCCCTCCCTGGAGCAAAAAGGGTATCGGCAGTATGAATACGTCTCGACCGAGCTTCCACATTTTCTTGCTATGACGGATTATGTCATTTCCCGCGCAGGTTCAAATTCCATCTTTGAATTCCTGGCCCTTAAAATACCGATGCTTCTTATTCCACTTTCCCGGGAAGCAAGCAGGGGAGACCAGATCATTAATGCTGACTCTTTTGTCAAGCAGGGAATCGCATTGAAGTTGGAAGAGGAAGAATTGAATCCAGATACTTTTAAGAAGAAACTTGCCGAGCTTAAACAAAACAGCGGTGAAATGATCACAGCTATGGAAAAGAATAAGTCCTCTTACACCATCGAGGATATGTTCAATGAGCTATCGCATATGGCAAAATAATATAACAAAAAGCTCTGGTTCCATAAGGGGAATCCAGAGCTTTTCTTATGCCTCCATCGCTTGCTCTTCTTCTTGAGGAGTGCTGTAGAGATGCATTGTATATAAATCTTTTGGAATTTCATAAAGGTCGTAAATATCCCCCTCAGCATTCAGCTGCTGATAGATGGATGGCCTTAAATCATTAGCCTTAATCACATAAGGAAGTTTTTCGGCGGCTTTTTGAGAACGGATGTTTACTTTCCGGATTCTCATGAAAACCGTTTCCATTCCCAGCTCATAAAATAGCTCTTGGAAAAAAGCATCTTTGGCCGGTTTATTGTAGCCTTTTCCGTGATATGGCTTGCCGATCCACGTTCCAAGGAAGCCCGCGCCATTCTCAATGTCGAATAAGTTGATTGTGCCAATAGGGTTGCCCCATTCATCGGCAATTGTACGTGAAATAAGTTCTCCGCGCTCTTCGGCTTCAATTGTGCTTTTCGTCAAAAACAGGAATTCATCATAAGATTGAGCTTTTTGACGCACAAAAGGGAAGACCTCAGGGTGCACCATCAAATCAAACAGAACGTGACAGTCCTGCAGTTCGCGTTTCTTGATCATTAGTATCCCTCCATGAGGGCAGTCTTTTAGCGTAAGACTCCACCCTCGAAATTTTTCATAAACCGCATAAAAAATTTCGGGGTGGGAATCGAACCCACTAAGACCAGTCAAGAAACTGGTGGCGCACCATTTGCCTTCCCTCCATTACATAAGCCATATATATTCAGATTGCCCGGCTAGTGAACAATATAATGGAATATATCATCTGTTCGTATCATACTAAAAAAAATCATAAAAATAAATAGGTAAATCGTTAATTTTTAATGAAAAAATTCACCAATTATCTACAAATTTTTGAAAGCGATTTCCCCATCTACAAGAGTAAGGACAGGTTTTGCCATAAAATCAAACGGATGTGCACTCCAGAGAACAAGATCAGCATCTTTTCCTTCTTCGATGCTGCCGAGACGCCCGTCAATTCCAAGGTTTCTCGCCGGGTGTATAGTAATGCCTGCCAATGCGCTTTCCAGGCTCCATCCCTCCCTGACAGCTATTGCTGCACACATATTCAAGTACTGGACAGGGGTATATGGATGGTCGGTCGTAATGGATACCTCGACACCATTTTTTGTGAGCTCCTGGTAGGTGAGCCAGCTTTTGTTTTTTAACTCGACCTTTGATCTCCGTGTAAACGTTGGCCCCACACATACCTTTAAGGATAAATCTCGCAGTTCATTCGCAATCAGATGTCCTTCTGTACAATGTTCAATCCTTAAATCAAGGTCAAATTCCTGGGCAAACCGGACCGCCGACAGGATATCATCCGCTCGGTGGGCATGGATCCGCACCGGAATCTCTTTCTTCAAAGCCATCACTAGAGGAGCTACTCTAAGCTCTTCAGGCTGATCGCAATACTTTGCATGGAAGAAGGCTTCTCTCAACATTCCCATGATGCCCATTCGTGTGATGGAATCATTGTTTCCGTTACTGTGGATCCTTTTTGGGTTTTCCCCTAAAGCGAGCTTTAAACCCGATGTTTCCCTAACGAGCATGGATGCGACGTTTTTGCCGAAGGTTTTAATGACAGCAGTGGTTCCGCCGATGACATTGGCGCTTCCTGGCATGACATTTACAGTGGTCACGCCGTACTTTAATGCGTCCTGGAAGCCGGGATCGAGAGGATAAACGCCATCAAAGGCCCGGATATGCGGGGTCATAGGCTCAATCGTCTCATTCGCGTCATTTCCGGCCCACCCTGTCCCTTCATCGTAAAGTCCCAGGTGGGTATGCACATCAATGAACCCTGGAAGAAGCGGCCTGCCTTTACAGTCGATCACTGTAACACCAGACAAATCTATTGAAGGCTCAATCGATATTTTTTTGATTTTTCCTTCTTCAATCTGCACATTGCCATTGGAAATTATGCCAGCGGTAATTGTATATATAGTTGCATTTTTTAATAATAGTTTTTGCATGACTTCAATTCCTTTTGTTTATGAATTGATATTATTGTAAACAAAGTTGAGAGTTAATTGAAGCCGGAATTTGTTCAACCAAGCTATTTATTTTTTTTGCCTTTTAAAAGTTGTACAGCAAAATAAAAAACAATTCCCGAACTGGCGATGAATGCAACAGGCTTAATATATTGGCTGCCGATAATTTCAATTTGCTCCCAATGGTCTCCCAGCTCCATCCCGATCAGCAGGAATAGGATTGTCCATGGAATCATCGCGGCAAATGTATAAAGGAGAAACAAAGAAAATTTCATTTTGCCTATGCCCGCCGGAATTGAGATGGCATGGCGGACGACCGGGATAAACCGGGCTGAAAAAATGACAAAGGATCCATAACGGGTAAACCATTCTTCAGATGCTGTAAGATGTTTTTCATGGATGAACAGGAACTTCCCCCATTTTTCAAAGAAAGGCCTTCCTCCATACAGGCCGAGCCAATATAAAAATACTTGAGCCAATGTGCCTCCAACGATGCCGGCAAGAAGAGCGCCTAAGAAGTTGAGTTTGTTTGCAGAGACCAGATAACCGCCATAACTCAATACTAGTTCGCTTGGAATCACTTCTATCATCAAACCAAATGCAATTCCAAAGTATCCCCAATCAGATAATAGTTGCAGCAGTCCTGAAATCCAATCGTTTCCCATCAGGCAACCTCCTTAAAAAATTCCGGTCCATTGAAGAATTAAAATCACAATGCCTAGTCCCCATACATAGTAGGAGAAAATTTTCAGTGATCGGTTTTTCAGGAAATTGATCATTGCAACTATGGCTATATAACCAAATACAGCTGAAGCCACTGTCCCGACCATGAGAGAAGTTAGAGAGACTGCTTCGACGTGGCCGGTGAAAAGATCCTTTCCTTTCATCACCAGGCCGCCAAGAATCGCAGGTGTAGAAAGAAGGAAAGAAAAATAGGCAGCTGTCTGCCGGTCGAGCTTGCGGAACAGGCCGGCAGCGATCGTTAAACCTGAGCGGGAGAGTGCAGGAAAGATGGCAGCTGCCTGAAAACTTCCAATCACAAATGCATCTGTATAGGTGAGGTCCTCAAGTTTTTTAAAGCCATCTTTTACACCGTCAGCAATATACATAATTAATCCGGTAATAAGGAATTCCCAGCCGATTGTACTTCCGGTTGTTGAGATCTTATCGAAGTAATCTTCAAAAGAAAAGCCGATAATGACGGCAGGGATGGTACCGACAATCAGGATGAAGCTGAGTTTGCTGAAGGGGTGGCGGACCATATACAATAATTCCTTCTGATAAACGACTAGAACAGCCAATAAAGTACCCAAATGCAGCATCGTATCAAGGAAAAGTCCGGCATCTTCCAGTCCAAAGGCTTTTCTTCCGATATAAAGGTGTCCTGTACTTGAAATGGGCAGGAATTCAGTCAAGCCCTGAATCATACCCAGTATGAGGGCTTCTAGTTTTGACATCATATACGTTCATCCTTCCTGGACAAGGTTTCTATAAACATATATTCAAAAACGGCAGAAGAAGAACGTCTTCCTCGACAAAAACGCTTCACCACGTTAATGCACTAAGAGGGACAGTCCCTCTTAGCACATTAATGCGCTAAAGCACAAACTAAAAAACTGTGAAACTTTCCTGGTACTCAAACGTATAGTTAATTAGAAGGAAATATTTTTAGGGGGAATACTTTTGGAATCATCAAGAGATGAAAGGTTATTAGCCGCATTTATTTACATTATCAGTTTTTTTACTGTCTTTATCGGACCGCTGGTTATCTGGCTCCTCAAGAAGGATGACTCAGATTTCATCGATTATCACGGGAAGGAATATATGAACTTTCTGATTTCCTATTTTGTATACGGACTCGTCAGTTCACTTCTGATGATTATCCTTGTCGGATTTATCCTTATGCCGATTGTCGGACTCATGGCCTTCATCTTCACTATACTGGGAGCGATCAAAGCATATGAGGGCGAGTACTACCGAATTCCGGCCATCTTCCGTATCATAAAGTAACAAGCCTTTACCCCTTTAAAGCGCCATAGGGGACTGTCCCTCTTAACGCTTTAAAGCGTTAAACCATTAAGCCGCCTGCTGGTTAAGCAGCGCGGCTTTTTTGTGAAAACAGACTTTTTTGAATAATTTAACTATAAAGTTTGCTAGAATAGTTAGTGAGGTGAGTGAATTGGTCCGTGTAAACAACAAAGAGCGTTTATTAAAACTGATGGAGATACTGAGGGAACAAACCGATGAAGAACATGAACTTTCTTTTGATGAATTGATGCTTCAATTTAAAAGAGTCTACGGGGAAGAGATGAAGCTGAACAAGAACTCACTGAAAGATGATATTGACCAGCTGATTCAATCGGGTTTCGATGTAACCATCAATCAGGTAAAAGAAGGTCTTCCTAAATACTACAGCCACCAGTACCGCTTGTTTGAACTATATGAACTTAGAATACTGATAGATGCTGTCGTTTCTGCACGCTTCATCACCAAAAACGAAACGAAGAACCTGATCCGAAAAATAAAAAAGCTGACAAGCATTCACCAGGCAAAGCTGCTGCAAAATGAAATATTGATAGATTCGTCGGTGAAAAGTGAAAGCCCCATGG
Source organism: Bacillus sp. AK031 (assembly GCF_053903065.1). Taxonomy (NCBI): domain Bacteria; kingdom Bacillati; phylum Bacillota; class Bacilli; order Caryophanales; family Bacillaceae; genus Bacillus; species Bacillus sp. AK031. The sequence goes on from NZ_CP096424.1 coordinate 1,657,643, forward strand.
TGCGGCTCACCATTCATGAATTGCATCAGGCGATTGCAGAAAAGAAGATGATTACTTTTCAATACGGCAGGTATAATGTGGACAAGCAATTTTCATTGAGCCATAAAGGCAGGCTGTACCAGGTGAAGCCGCTTGCCTTAACATGGACAAATGATTTCTATTATCTTATCGCTTACTTCATGGAGGCAGAGGAGATTCGCCATTACAGGGTAGATCGCTTGAGGAATGTTGAGCTGACAAACGAAAACTTTAGTTATGAACCTTTTGATGTGAGCAAATATGTGCAATCGACTTTTCACATGTTCGCCGGCTCAGAAGAATGGATCAAAGTCCGTATCGATAACGGCCTGATCAATGTAATGATTGATAAATTTGGAAGAGATATAGAAATTCTAAAAGAAGATGAAGGCCACTTTATCCTTACGACTAAAGCCAGAATCAGCAACGGTCTAGTCAGCTGGATATTGAACTGGGGGAGCCAGGCAAAAGTACTGTCGCCGCCTTCCCTCGTCGGAAAAATAAAAGCAGAAATAGAGAAGATGAATAGAATTTATGAATAGAAACACAAAAAGCAGTTCTCTGTTATTACAGAGGCTGCTTTTTTGCGTAAGGCTTATTGAAAGAATAGATAAAAATTCTGCAATAAATGCATGAGGATAATTTTCAAAAAAATAATTCAAAAAAGTTTTGAACGAAATGAGAACTACTTCGTATTATCATCGAGAAAACAAAATGAGAAACCAGGGAGGAATTCTTAATGACAGAATTACAGCAAGCATTAGAATCAATAAACTGGGGATTGATTGCTCCTCTTATCATTATTCAATTCATTCTGATGATCACTGCTCTTGTAGATGTTATAAGAATAAAAGATACAAATGGACCTAAATGGCTGTGGGTACTGCTCATTCTATTCGTTAATATCATCGGTCCGATTGCCTACTTTGTAATCGGAAGGAGACAGAATGGATGAACGTCATTAACGTAAACAGCCTGCGTAAAGAATATAAAGAAAAGCTGGCAGTTGAAGATATCAATTTCAGCCTGGAAGAAGGGAAGTGTACGGCTCTTCTCGGGCCGAATGGCGCAGGGAAAACAACGACAATTAAAATGCTTGCCGGTTTGATCAGCCCGACTTCCGGCAAAGTAACATCGGAGTTGTTCCCAAACACAAAAGACCTGCGTCCGCTGATTGGCTATCTTCCCCAATATCCATCGTTTTTTGAGTGGATGTCTGCAGAGGAGTACATGATGTTTTCTGGGGAAGTAGCAGGGATGAACAAAAGGGATGCCGGAAAGCGGACTGCTGACCTGCTGGAGCTAGTCGGCTTGAGGGATGCCCAAAGTAGAAGGGTTGGACAATTCTCTGGCGGCATGAAGCAGAGGCTGGGGATTGCGCAGGCACTCATTCACCGGCCAAAGTTAATCATGTTGGACGAACCGGTTTCTGCCCTTGACCCTTTCGGCCGCCGTGAAGTGCTTGAATTATTGGCAAAGCTGAAACAGGAAACGACAATTTTATTTTCCACCCATATATTGAATGATGCTGAAGAAATCTGTGATGATATATTGTTCCTCCATAAAGGAAAACTGGTGGAAAGTGGTTCCTTGAAGGATATCAAGAAGAAGTATAAAGAAGCAATGCTGACCGTCCAATTCGAGGATAAAGCCGAAAGCTATATCAAACATCTTATTGGATTGCCTTCCATTTCAGGTCATGCACTGAATGGGTATTCTGTTCGGCTTCAGGTAAAAGAAGTTAGTTCGGCAAGAGATGAAGTGTTAAAAGCATTGGCAGAAAATAACGTCCCTGTAAGTAAGTTCGAAACCAGCGAGAGCAGCCTGGAAGAAATATTCATGAAGGTGGTGAAATGATGAAACAATTCACTGTACTTTTAAGGAAAGAACTGCTTGAATCAAGGCGTAATTTCAAGTGGCTGTGGATGCCGATTGTTTTCATCCTTTTCGGGATTACAGAACCGCTATCAGCCTATTATATGCCCGATATTCTCAACGCCGTCGGCAACCTTCCAGATGGTGCAGTAATTAAAATCCCGACCCCTACTTCTGAAGAAGTCCTGCTTTCCACTATTGGTCAATACAGCACGATGGGTGTCCTGATCATCGTTCTTGCCTTCATGGGGACTGTATCAGGGGAGAAAAAGAACGGATGTGCTTCACTTGTGCTTGTTAAACCGGTTTCTTACTTCAATTACATTCTATCCAAGTGGACTGCTGCCATCATCGTTGTCTGGGTATCCTATGGATTAGGGATGCTGTCAAGCTGGTATTATATTAATATCCTATTCGAAAACATTTCAGCAGCTGAATTTTTGCAGTCCTTGGTTATTTATGGGTTTTGGCTTTCTTTCGTCGTGACGTTGACTGTGTTCTTCAGCAGTATTACATCTTCTTCGGGATTTGCAGCTTTTTCCGCCATTGGTGTATCCGTTCTACTCTCGTTTGTGTCCAGTACACTTTCAGAACAGCTGCAATGGTCGCCCTCTCAGCTGTCTGCCTATGTTGCTGAAATTCTTATAGATGGAAATTGGTCGTCTGAACTGACCCTCACTCTGGCTGTTACGACACTCCTTATTGGTCTGCTGCTGTTCCTTTCACCTGTTTTATTCAAAAAAAGTGAGTTGTAATAGGAAAACAAAGAAGTGATGTAGAATACTAGATAAATCCCAGCCGATTCTTCCGACAAGAATCGGTCTTTTGTTATAAGTAATGCAATATTGAGATCAATACCATTTTAAAAAGGAGGTATATATATTGACGGATTATTATCTTACAGAAAAAGTGCAGCAGCTTATTAAGAATGCTGAGGCAATATGTAAAGGTCCTCTGCAGCCGGTTGACCTTTTTCTCGGGGCGGCCCTTGTAAAAAAAGGTACGCTGCTGGAAATGTTCTTATTGATTGAAGAGGAAATGCATGGACTTCTCTCTGGTAGAGCTGGAACTGAAGAAACAGCAGTCCCTCATAAAGATTTTTCCATCGGTATCTCTCCAAGCACAGAGATTTTATGGAACAGGTCCTTGGAAATCATGACTCGTTATGATCAAATCTATTTGAATGAGGGACACATCATAAAGGCGTTTTATCAGACATGGACGGAAGAAGAACGAGCCCTCATGAGCAGCCTGCCTCATGAGAGAATACAAGAAAGCGTCACCACAGCACGTGATCTGATTGTCTCCATGAATGTCTACCAGAAAAAAGAGATGACAAATCGGGAGCTCACCATACTGCGTGCTGCCAAAACAGATGAGGAGAGGGTATTGGAATTTACCGCTGCCGAATTTGGAGAACCCTGGGTGAAGACTCTTAAGTATGGTTTCAAGCAACAGGAGATTCCGATATTTCTGGCCTGGAAGGATAGTAATCTCGTGGGTTTTTCCTCCTATGACGTATACCGCAGACAGAAAGGTATATACGGACCTATGGGGGTAGTGAAAAATGAAAGAAAAACCGGAGCGGGAAGCATGCTGCTTCATGCAGCTCTGCAAGATATGAAGGATAAGGGCTATGCATATATTATTCTGGGAGAAGCCGGGCCAATCGAATACTATGAAAAGGAATGCGGAGCTGTCGTTGTTCCAAAGAACAGCTATTAGCCCGAGCTGTGAAGTACAATTTTTCAGGGGAATATGAGACAATATAGTAATATAAACACATAATATTATTCTGAATTATTACTAAAGAGGTGACCTGGATGCTTTTCAAACAAACCGGCCTGGTCCTCGAAGGCGGGGGGATGAGAGGGGTTTACACAGCCGGTGTGCTGGAGTACCTGCTTGAGCAGGATATTGAATTTCCATATGTGATTGGTGTATCGGCAGGCGCATGTATTGCTGCTTCTTTTTTATCCAAACAAAAAGGAAGGAACAAAAAGGTGAATATCGGTTTTGCCGGCAATCCTAAATATCTCTCATGGAGAAATTATCTTAGGAAACGTGAACTGTTTGGCATGGATTTTGTCTTTGATGAAATTCCCAATAAGATTGTCCCGTATGATTATGATGCGTTTCACAACAATGAATCTGAATTTGTCATCGGAACGACAGACTGCCATACAGGCAAACCGGTTTATCATTACCGGAAAGATTATGGGGAAGATGTACTGACACCGATTCGTGCTTCAAGTTCACTGCCTTTCGTCGCACCTGTAGTCAAATTCCAGAGCCGCCACTTGCTGGATGGAGGGATAAGCGACCCTATCCCGATAAAAAAAGCTGAAGAGGATGGGTTTAGAAAAAATGTTGTCATCCTTACGAGAAACAAAGGGTATAAAAAAAGACCGTCCAAATTCAACTACTTCACTAAGCGAAAGTATCCTGAGTATTCAGGTTTGAGAGATGCAATGATAAACAGGTATTCGATGTATAATGAAACAATTGACTATCTGGAGAGCGAAGAAAAGAAAGGGAACGTATTTATTATCCGGCCCGATGAACCGTTAAAAGTAGGACGAATCGAACGCAATCCCCAAAAATTAGAAGACTTATATAACCAGGGGTATCATGATGCCAAAAAACATTTTTCTGGTTTATGCAAATGGGCTGGATCTCATTCAGAGCTGGTTAATATTTAGGCAGGATCTCCTCAAGGCAGTTGTTTTTTTCGCCTTGAGGTTTTTCGTTCTGTTAATAAACCTTGATAAGGTAAGGTGTTGAAATGAAAAAAGAGAATACAATGGTGGTTGCGGTCAAAGGCCTGATCCTTAATGAAGGAAAGGCATTGATCGTGAAACGGGCAGATGACGATGAAGTCGGAGGAGGGACTTGGGAATGTGCGGGAGGCAAAATAGATTTTGGCGAGAATCTTGAGCCTGCTCTTGTCAGGGAGGCGAAAGAAGAAACAGGCCTGGATATTTTAATAGAAAAAATCCTCTATGCCACTACGTTTAAAACAGACCCAAATAGGCAGGTAATCGTCCTTACCTACTTATGCAAAAGCAACAGCAGGGATGTTGTCCTGTCAAAGGAGCATAGTGAATATCTCTGGGCTGACAAAGATCAAATAACCGGATTATTATCCCCTGCCATTATTGATGATTTAGTGAAGAACAGGGTGTTCAGGTTTATAGAGGATTACCCTGGCAGTTGATAGCTCATCCCCCATCCAGCATTATTAATAGATTCATCCTTGACTCTCTTTTATATGTTCTATTAGTCCTCTCAGATTCATAACATGAATAGAACTCTATTAAGGAGTGAACGTTCAATATGAATATCTCCCTTTTTTATCAAAAAACAGGCCGGCTCTATTTAAAGCGGGCTATTGCTTCTTTATTGTCAGCTGTACTTTTAAGCCTGCTGATACCAGGCGTTCATATCCTTTTTTACTTATTTCTCGTGATTTTTGGTATAGCATATATTTGCCTATCTATTATGTATGCTGGCGAAGTTGCCCGGTCAAGGGAAGCTTTACAAAGTAATGCCGTTCCCAGTGAGCACTATCTTATCGCCGCTAAATCGGATTCTACGGCATGCTTTTTTGGTTTTGACGGAGTGATGAAACTGAGAGCATGTAAAAAAAGAGGAATATGGAGAATAGAAGGCTTAAGCGATAGTGAAAAAATAGTTTGTACAAGATGGAAAAATAAAATGGAGTTAGTCACAGGAGAAAATAGTAGGTCTTTCCTTTTCAGTAAAGCCAAAGGAATTTGCTCCTGGAAAGGCACGGATGGAATGGAGGCAGTGATAAAGAGAGAAGGAGAGGGATGGCACTTATTCCTGGATGATAGAAGAATTTGCACTATATCCCGTGGATGGCTGCCGCAGGGAAAACAGCATTTATTTGATCCATCCAGCATCCTCATTCACTTCAAGACAGACTGTTGGGCTGACAATGACTGGACCTTGATATTCGTTCTGATCTTTCTCGATAATTACTACTTGATTTGATGAATGGAATTGTGGAAAGTTTTTCTTCATTTAGGGAAAGTTATAGGAAGACCTGAATAGGAGGGAAATCAATGGATGCTGGATATAAGAACTGCATAAAATCCTGCCTCGAGTGCATGGAGGCTTGCAATGTATGCTATCATGCCTGTTTGAAAGAAGAGGAAAAAATGGCAAAGTGTATTGAGCTTGTCAGGGAATGTGCAGAAATATGCGCGTATTCTGTTGCTGTAATGCAGAGGAGCAGCAAGTTTGCCAAGCAAATTTGTGCAGTTTGTGCAGAAATTTGTGAAGCATGTGGAGTGGAGTGCAGATCATTTGATTACAGACACTGCCAGGTCTGTGCGGAGATTTGTTTTACCTGTGCAGAAGAGTGCAGAAAAATGGCTGGGTGAAGACTCTTACTCCAAGCTTTTGGCAAGGATTCCTTTTATAGCAGGTTCCTATTTGTATACCAAATAGGAACCAGTGATAGGAATAGTTGTAAAGCATTCTGTAATGCAACTCCTTTCCTATTATGGTATAGTAAAAATAATCGAATAGAATTTCCTTCGGGGCGGGGTGAAATTCCCTACCGGCGGTGATGAACAAATGTTCTTAGTCCGTGACCCGGCATTTTTTGAATGACGGTGGATTTGGTGAAACTCCAAAGCCGACAGTGACAGTCTGGATGGGAGAAGGAAAAGTCGCGTAAAAAACATACAGTTTTATACGCTTATTTAATTATGACTATCTCCCTGAGTGCTCCAACCACTCAGGGTTTTTATTTGTCTGCAATATATTTGGGAGATATGTTGTGTAAGGAAGGAGGAAAAAATCCTTGCAGGAAACAGAATATATGAAAATAGCATTGTCTTTGGCCAAAGCGGGTATGGGACAGACATCCCCGAATCCGGCAGTCGGAGCGGTAGTTGTGAAAGATGGAGTGATTCTTGGGATGGGTGCACACCTGAAAGCGGGTGAACCCCATGCAGAAGTCCATGCGATCCGCCAGGCAGGTGCAGATGCAGAAGGTGCAGATATATATGTCACCTTGGAACCATGTGCTCACACCGGCAAAACCCCTCCATGTGCCGATTTAATCGCCAACAGTAAATTGAAAAGGGTATTTATTGCAAGTACGGACCCCAATCCGTTAGTGGCAGGGAAAGGCATTGCCATTCTTAAAAATGCAGGCCTGGAAGTTATAACAGGTATTTGTGAAAAAGAGGCTCTGGCACTGAATGCTCATTTCTTTCATTTTATCCAGAACAAGATTCCATATGTGACACTTAAATCAGCTGTGACACTTGATGGGAAAACAGCCTCATTTACAGGAGACAGCAGGTGGATTACATCAGAACAATCCAGGCTGGATGTACATAAATACAGGCATAACCATGATGCCATTTTAGTTGGAGTAAATACAGTCATTAAAGACAACCCCCTTCTTACCACACGTTTGCCCCGCGGTGGAAAAAATCCCATTCGAGTAGTATTGGATTCTAATTTAAGGATTCCGATAGAAAGCAAAATTTTAGATGTGAAACAAGCAGAAACAGTCATTTTCTGTGGAAGTAAATCTCCAGTTGATAAGAAAAACCTACTGATGGAAAAAGGAGTGAAGGTGGAACAGTTAACTTCGCCTGACCTCCCTGTCAAAAGTGTTTTAGAAAGACTTGGTGAGATGAATATCACCTCCCTTTTTGTAGAGGGAGGGTCAGCCGTCCATTTTTCATTCCTTAAAGAAAAAGCTTATCAGGAGGTTGTCATCTATATGGCTCCCAAATTGGTTGGGGGTGAGAAAGCCTTCTCCAGCTTTGGCGGGGAAGGATTTTCATCCATTTCAGAAGGTGATGAACTGGAGTTTTCTTCTCTTGAAAGAATCGGCAAAGATATCAAGATTATTGCTAAGCCCATAAGGAAGGAGTGAGAGGGTGTTTACGGGAATTATTGAAGAAATAGGCACGATTGAGAGAATAAGAAAATCATCCTCTTCCATGGTTCTGTCGATTTCAGCTGGAAAAGTGCTGGAAGATGTGAAGCTCGGAGACAGTATATCTGTCAATGGTACATGTTTGACTGTAACTGCCTTTAGCACACGCTCTTTTACTGTCGATGTGATGCCGGAAACATTTGAAAATACATCGTTAAAACTTCTCGGAGCAGGAGCGTTTGTCAATCTGGAAAGAGCCATGGCAGCCAATGGCCGGTTTGGCGGGCATTTTGTTACAGGACATGTTGACGGGACTGGAATCATTAGTTCCACACAGTTCGTGGAAAATGCCCTTTACATTACTATTGATATACCGGAAGAACTCTCACGTTTTTTTATTAACAGGGGTTCAGTCTGTCTTGACGGTACTTCTTTGACCGTTTTTGAAATCGGTAAGAATACGATAACAGTTTCACTGATACCGCAAACCAGGCATGATACGATTCTCGGCAGTAAAAAGGTCGGTGATATCGTCAACCTGGAATGCGATATGATGGCAAAATATATCTATAAATTTATGAATGGCGGAAAAACAGAAGGCCAGGCAAAAGGCGAAATAGGTACGGATTTTCTCACCAAGCATGGCTTTATGGGCTAAAGAAGGATTGAAGAGGAGGGAATGAAAATGTTCAATACAATTGAAGAAGCTATAGGAGATTTAAAAGAAGGCAAAGTCATCATCGTAGTAGATGATGAAGACAGAGAAAATGAAGGCGACTTCGTTTCGCTTGCAGAGAAAGCGACGCCTGAAGTCATTAACTTCATGGCAACGGAGGGAAGAGGCTTAATCTGTACGCCGATAACGGTTGAAAAAGCTTCACAGCTTCAGCTGAACCCGATGACGGACCAAAACACTGATCCGTACGGTACTGCTTTCACAATCAGTGTCGACCATGTGAATACGACAACTGGCATCAGTGCCTTTGAGCGGTCCACCACGATCTTAGAGATGATCAAAGATGATACAAGTCCAAGTGACTTAAAACGCCCCGGGCATGTTTTCCCGCTTATCGCAAAAACAGGTGGGGTTCTTAAACGTGCAGGACACACGGAGGCTGCAGTTGACCTGGCTGCATTAAGCGGTTCAACAAAGGCGGGTGTCATTTGTGAAATCATGAATCCTGACGGCACCATGGCAAGAGTGCCTCAGCTGAAAGAAATGGCAGAGAAATTCAACCTGAAAATGATCACGATTCAGGATTTGATCGCCTATAGAAGGAAAGAAGAAAAGCTTGTTGAAAAAGAAGTGGAAATCGAGCTTCCGACCGAATTCGGTGAGTTTAAAGCAGTGGCCTATACCGAGAAGCTTACCGGACAGGAACATGTAGCATTGGTAAAAGGGGAAATCAAGCCCAATGAACCTGTGCTTGTCAGGGTGCATTCTGAATGTCTGACAGGAGATGTGTTCGGCTCTAACCGCTGTGATTGCGGTCCCCAGCTTCATGCAGCACTTTCGCAGATTGAAAAAGAAGGCAGCGGCATCCTTTTATATATGAGACAGGAAGGGCGCGGAATCGGTCTTGTCAACAAGATGAAGGCCTACAAGCTGCAGGAAGAAGGGCTGGATACAGTCGAAGCCAATCATAAACTTGGTTTTGCGGCGGATTTGCGTGACTACGGAATTGGTGCCCAGATCCTAAAGGACCTTGGAGTATCAAAAATGAGGTTATTAACCAATAACCCTCGAAAAATCACTGGAGTTAAAGGATACGGGCTGGAGGTTGAAGAAAGGGTAGCCATTCAGATGCCGTCCAAAACAGAAAATGAAAAATACCTGAAAACAAAACACAGTAAGTTAGGACACTTACTTCAATTCTAAGGAGGAATTTATAATGAAAACAATATACGAAGGTAATTTAGTAGGCTCAGGCTTAAAGGTCGCAATTGTGGTTGCACGTTTTAACGAATTCATCACCAGCAAGCTATTGGGCGGTGCAGAAGATGCACTGAAACGCCATGGAGTTGATGAAGCGGATATTACGGTTACATGGGTGCCGGGTGCATTTGAAATCCCTGTGATTGCAAAAAAATTAGCTGCTTCAAAAAAATATGATGCTGTTATCACGCTGGGAACAGTGATCAGGGGAGCGACCGCTCACTTTGAGTATGTAAGCGGAGAGGTTGCAAAAGGAGTTGCGAATGTCGGCCTGCAAGAAGAAGTGCCGGTTATCTTCGGTGTCCTGACAACTGACACAATTGAGCAGGCAATCGAACGTGCCGGAACAAAAGCAGGTAACAAAGGCTGGGAAGCGGCTGTTGGTGCAATTGAGATGGCAAACCTGATGCGCCAGATTGGTTAATATTTTTTTTAAGCGAGCGGGCATTTTGTCCGCTCGTTTTTTGAAGGTCCTGAAAACCCCTGGCTATGCCCGGGGTTCCAGATAGCGTAGAATAAAAAATTCCCCCTTAATGAAAGGATAAGCAGGTTTCCTTATCAATTCATTTCATGGTTGCATGTGCAATGCCCTGTGAAGGACACGAGTAATCCTAACTAAAATAAGCGGAAATTTTACCGCTAAGCTGTAGGATAGAATTCGATTTAGGGTAAATAAGAGGAACTTCTCCCCTTATGCACAGCAAAATTAACCATTTATGGACTTCTGTCAAGAAAATGGGCAATCTAAAAAGGTATTTTGTAACCCTTAATGGCTACCGCACTTCGTTTGGTGGGCCTGAGTAATGAGTGATTCAATTTTGAATCACTCATTACTCAGGCAAATGGTACATTTATGAGATTTTTTCTAAGGAATCCTGTTGGTATTTTCTTTCAAAGTTGTTAGGGGAACAATAGCCCAAAGTGGAATGTTTCCGCTTCTCATTATACCGGGCAGAGATATAGAAATTAATGGCCTTGGCAGCCTGTTCCCTTGTGTCAAAACGGAATCGGTAGATTAGCTCCTTCTTAATGGTGGCGTGGAAGGATTCAATACAAGCATTGTCGTATGGATCTCCTTTCCGGCTCATACTTATTTGAATGTCTCTTTCCTTTAAACAATCGATGTAGTCATTCGAACAATACTGGGATCCACGGTCGGAATGGTGAATGAGTCCTTCTTCAGGATTCCTTGAATCTAAAGCCATTTTTAAAGCATCCAGGGTTAGTTCCTTTTTCATTGTCTTTCCATGGCTCCAACCCACAATTTTTCTTGAGAATAAGTCCATGATTGATGACAGATAAAGCCAGCCTTCAAGTGTCCAGACATACGTTATATCGGCGACCCACACCTTGTTTGGTGTATCGACAGCAAATTCTCGATTCACCACGTTTGGATATAGAGGCAGAGAGTGATTGGAATCCGTCGTAACCACAAACTTCGTTTCTGGAATGGCTCTCAGTCCAAGTTCCTGCATGTAACGCGCAACTGTCTTCAAGGAAACCGTATAGTTCCACTCAACTAAATCATCATGTACTCTGGGGCTTCCATAAGTCCCCAGGCTTTCATGATAGGACTTACTAATTTTCTGAAGCAATTCCTTCTTGCGTTTTTCTCTTTCCGTCTCGCCAATGGCCTGTCTTTCCAGCCATTTATAGAAGCCGCTAGATGATACCTTCAACACTTCACACATCTTCACTACCGTATGTTCATCTCTATGGGCTTCAATAAACTCGAACTTTACTCGGTTTTTTTCGTGAAGATGTGCATGGCCTTTTTTAGGATCTCATTCTCCTCCTGTAGGGCTTTCATCTCTTTTTCATGTTGCTTTTTTAGCTTCTCAAACTCAGAAGGCGTAACATAGTCATGCTTACTGTTCTTAGCTTGTTTATACTTTTGTACCCATTTAGTCATCGTGGTGTAGGGGATCTCCAGCTCATAAGCTACCTCTGACGCTTTTCTTCCTTCCTCCACGACCATTTTACATACATACTCTTTATATTCGGATGAATAATGTTTTCCCATGTGAACACGTCCTTATAAATGATAGTTATATTCTAACTCACTACCTTTTTCTTGTGTCCACTTTTTAGACTAACTTAATTTTCGCATCTTTTTAGAAGAATAAAGGAAATTTATCCGCTTATTTTAGCTTTTTTTCGTGCTTTTTCTTAAATAAGCGGAATTTCTCCCCTAATTTCTCAAAAATTTTCAAAGGGTATTAATTCCTAGAGTAAATCATTCAGCAGGCCTTTTAGGCAGAGCCCGGCAAGAGGGGCATCCAGCCGCAGAGCAAACCACCAGTTTATATGGGTGGTTTTAATTATTTTTGTGATTATGGACTGGGCTTCGTTCCTCAACACAACACCAGCACATAAAGATCTAAGCTTTAACATATGCCGGCTTATCTATAGTCAGGCAAAAACGATAATACATATTGGCAAAGGTACGTACATCTGCTAAAATTATTTCTTGTGGCTTCCCTTTTGGGGGTTAAGCGGGTAGGGAGAGGGCTATGTCGTGAGGACATGATATTTATGAAAACAACAGGAGGTATTTTTCGTTTAGAGCAGCATGGAACAACAGTTAAGAAAGAGGTGACAGCAGGGGCAATCGGTTATTTTACGATTGTATATATCATTGCTGTCAATGCTATGATTCTTTCAGAGGCAGGTATGCCGTTTGAAGGGGCGGTAATGGCCACAATCCTTGCATCCTTTGCGGGTTGTCTGGTAATGGCATTTTGGGCGAATGCACCAATTTTACTAGTGCCCGGTATGGGGTTGAATGCGATGTTCACCTTTACTCTCGTTGAGTCTATGGGCTTGACTTGGCAGGAAGCGCTTGCCGTTGTTTTTGTCTCTGGGCTGTTATTCATGCTGGTTGCATTTACGAAGTTATCAGGTATTCTGTCAAAAGCAATTCCTAAATCTCTTAAAGAAGCAATCACGGTCGGATTAGGAATGTTCCTTATGCTAATCGGACTTGAAAAGGGCGGTATTGTAGAAAGAGGATCCAGTGCGCTTATCGGTTTAGGTGATATCAGTGACATTCGGGTCATCGCAGCGATTCTAACTTTTCTTTTGACGATCTTTTTATTCATCAGGAATGTCAAAGGCGGGTTCCTATGGAGTATCGCTTTTGGGACGCTGCTCGGTTTCATCTTTGGCATTGAACCGAATGCCGGCCAATCAGGAGGGACGGGATTATCGCAATACAGCTCGGTATTTGCTCAACTCTCGTTTTCCAATCTGATTCAGCTTCCATTTTGGATTGCTGCTTTTTCCCTTACCATGGTTTTGGTATTTGAGAATATCGGCTTGGTCCACGGTCATATGGACATGGCTGGCAATCCGGAGAAATACCCGAAGGCTTTCCAGGCTAATGCTTTTTCAGCAGCGACTTGTGGAATCTTCGGTACAAGCCCGACAGTTTCCACAGTTGAAAGTGCGGCTGCGATTGCGGCTGGCGGAAGAACCGGTTTGACAGCATTGACGACAGGTATTTTATTTCTTGCTTCTTCTTTGTTTATTCCATACCTTAAATGGATACCTGACCATGCAATAGCTCCGATTTTAATTATCATCGGCGGGCTGATGATACAGAATATCCGCCATATGGACTTGAAAGATTTGACAGAGGCTTTTCCGGCTATCTTTATTATTGCGATGATTCCATTTACCTACAGTATTGCAGATGGGATTGCGATTGGATTTATTTTGTATCCAATCTTAAAAGTGGCAAACGGCAAAGCAAGAGATGTCTCACTTCCTTTATATATTATTGCTGGACTGTTTTTGATTAACTTTTTTGTTCATTCAGTTCACTGATACAAACAGCACCTGAATGGCATTCTGCTTCAGGTGCTGTTTTCTATTCTTCCGCTATATCCCTTAAAGAGGCGGGGGACTGCTCCTCATTGCTTTAAGGCGATAAGTGCCGGTTAGAAATTAGATGGACTTCTTTATTATTTATTGGTATTCTAGTAGAGTAAATCTTCAAAAAATATCCTTTTTTCTAATAAATTTGATCTATATAGAGTTGAAGATGTATATTTTTTGCACAGGAGTGAACAAGTATGGAAGTATTTGTGGCAAGGCAGCCCATATTCAATGACAATGAGGAAGCTGTTGCATATGAATTACTGTATAGAAATAACCAGGAAAACATCTTTCCTAATATAGATGGTGATAGAGCGACAGCAGATGTTATTATTAACAGTTTTTTGAATATCGGCATCGATCGCCTATCGGGAGGCAAGCCTTGTTTCATTAACTTCACAGAGACACTGCTGAAACTCAAAGTGCCTACATACTTTCGGCCTCGTGAAATCGTCGTAGAAATCCTGGAAACGGTTGAACCTTCGCCGGAGATAATATCTATCTGCAGGGAATTAAGGAAACTCGGCTACAAAATTGCATTGGATGATTTCGTGTTCGATAAAGAAAATCCCCATTGCAGAGAGCTGATGAAGCAGGCAGATTACATCAAGGTGGATATGCTCACTACCACTCTCGAGAAAAGAGAAGAAATAGAACTGATTGCCAAGCTCCTTGATATTAAGCTGCTTGCTGAAAAAGTAGAGACACGCAAAGATTTTGAAGAGGCAAAGCAAAGGGGATATTCATTCTTTCAGGGCTTCTTTTTCAGTAAACCTATTATCCTGAGCACTTACGATGTCCCGGTTTATTTTCATTCTTATTATGACATCATCCAAAGCCTGGAGATGAATGAACCAAGTATTGAACAGATTTCACAGCTTATTGAACAGGATATCTCCCTGTCTTATAAACTTCTTAAATTGATCAATTCACCTTCCTACAGGCCAAAGCAGAAAATCAGCTCGATACGGCAGGCGATAGTACTGCTTGGTTTAATTGAAATACAAAGATGGATTTATGTTCTCGCAATAAGAGACATGACCGGCACTGCGAATCAGATGTCGGATGAAGTCATTAAACTTTGCCTTACCCGTGCAAAAATGTGTGAATTGATCTCAAATGAAGTGTTTGACGATGAAGTATCCTCCAGTTATTTTCTGACCGGAATGTTTTCGCTGATGGAAGTCATCATCGGGCTGCCGATTGAAAATGTGCTTAAAGATATGCCATTGCAAGATGAGATTTGCGATGCGCTTAAAGGAAAAGCAAACAATATGAAGATTGTCCTCGACCTGGTGATCGCCATTGAAAAGGCTGACTGGGAAAAAGCCAGTCTGGCAGGGGAAAATATTAAGTTGAATCAAAGTGAAATCAACCATTTATATGGTCAGTCATGCCAGTGGGCAGAAGGTCTCCTTCAAGCAGAATACCTTAAAGAGGAAATGCCAGAGGAATAAGGGTTTTATAAATTTTTACAAGAAAGTTCCTGGAAACGGATTTGTCTATCAATCTATTCATAGTCACCAGGCACCAAAAATCTTTTCTGAGGCTTTAGGTATCTTTTTAATTCAAAGGGTAAGAGCCGGCGTAATTCAGGGCTTTCAACTTTTTCGGCAATCATTCTCGGGACGGGAAAAATTCCTACCTCTGTTACCCTTACAAGGAAAGTATCTTCAAGGCAGATTTCTTTTCTGCCTTTTTTTACTTTTACATGGACAATGACTTCTTTTGAATCTATTTCGTCTTCCATTGGAATGACACTTTTTACCTTAAATTGAAATCGAAAATCTTCTGCCATCATCAATTCTCCTTTCTGTGACAGTATTGAAGTTTAATGATAACGTGTTATGGAATGAATTTGTACTGATAATTCTTCGCAGATAGGCTGGAGCATTTCTTTTGCTGAATAAGGTTGATTCAAGCATCTGCCTATTGCGAATTAGGCTTGGTTGTGGCAAGCTAGATGTACCAAGAATATAGATGATTAGGCAGGGTATTTATGATTGCTGTCATATGTTGTAAGCCGTCTGCCTGACTAGATACTCCGTGGAGGGTTTTTTTATGGAATTAAATCTAATCAAATGTCATGGATCAGGAAATGATTTTCTTCTGATCGATGAGATAAGTGAAACATATAATTTCTCTGAAAAGGATCGCCAAAATCTTGCCTTAGTCCTTTGCGACCGAAAAAAAGGCATAGGAGCAGACGGGATCCTGTTCGTTCTAATGAGCGATAGGTGTGACGGGAAGATGAGAGTCTTTAATGCAGATGGATCGGAGGCTTCAATGTGCGGAAACGGCTTAAGATGCGTAGGGCGTTATGTCACTGAATTGACCGGCAAGAGCAACATAACCATAGAGACGATGAAAGCTGATTTAAAGGTATCAAGAGAGCCATCCATCTTTAAAGATATTCCAACATATAAGGTTGAAATTTCTCCAGTCCTGTTCGACCTTAAACACCTGCCTATGAATATAGACAGGAAGACACTGATCGATGAAAAGGTACCGGAAATATCAGATTCATTGCGGTTTTCAGCTGTGGCAGTACCAAATCCTCACTTGATCAGTATTGTAGACAGTGAACATATTATTTCCAATGAGCAGAAGTGTATTTCAGAATCGGTGAACGGACCTAATAATCTGTTTCCAGACGGGGTGAATGTGAGCTTTGTTCAGGCATTGGGTACTGACGGGATTTATGTCAGGACTTTTGAAAGAGGCGTAGGCTTTACTAACGCTTGTGGAACTGCAATGTCTGCTTCAAGCCTTGTTACTTGTCTTTCCGGATTGAATGAGTTCGGGAAAGAAATCGATGTCTACAATAATGGAGGGCAAGTCCGTTGTATCGTTCATAAAAGCGGAGAGGCTTATTCAATGGACCTTATCGGCAATGCTACCTACGTCAGCCGCAGTAAACTTGAACTTGAGGTGAAGGAGCCAGAAAACTACCGGACCTTGGACAGTATGGAATACAAAGAAAAGGCAGCCTATTCAGAGCTTCAAGATCATGCAAAAGAAGTAGTGGAAAAACATGTTTTCTTAAATGCTTGACAAAACAGGATGCCGGTAAGGGAGGACAGACGATCGTTTCATTCGTCTGTTCTTCCTATTTATTTTGGTTGTTTTTGAGAAAGGTAAGAATCTCCTCAAAATTCTGCTGCTTCCTCGCCTCTTCATACCGCGCAAAGGGACAGCCTATGCGTTTCAATCTTTCAAGCACCGCATCAATTGTAAAAGCTTCAGGTCGTAACTCTTCAGTTACTTCATCCCAGTAAAGCGGGGCAGATACCAGTGCGTCTTCATTTGCCCTCATGGAATAAGGGCAAATAATCGTTTTTCCTTCGCCATGTTGGATATAATCGACGTATAATCGATCCCGCCTGTTTTTCTTTAGGCGCTCTGTCGTGAATTCCTCCGGATACTGGTTTGTCAGATAATTTGCTATGAACTCAGTGAATAGATGTGTGTCAGACCAGCTATAGCCTTCACGGATTGGAATGAAGATTTGCAAGCCTTTATTCCCTGAGGTTTTCACAAAGCTCACCAGATTCAGTTGATCGAACAATTTCTTCATTTCAATGGCAGCTTTTACAGCAAGTGAAAAATGGTCTCTTGATGGAGGGTCAAGATCAAAAACGATCTCATTGACAAAGGGAGACCCGGCCAGTTGAAATGGAATATGAAATTCGATTGCGAGTTGGTTGCCCAGCCAAATCAAGGTTTCTAAATTGTCACATACTATGTAGTCAATTCCCTCTTTGTTGACTGTTTTTATAAAAGAGGGAGCATATTCAGGACAGTTTTTTTGATAAAACGATTCACCGAACATACCATGTGGAAGCCTGATAACCGTTAAATATCGTTGTTTCAAAAAGAATAGCAGCCGGGACGAAGCTTTTCTTAAATATCGGATATATTGAAGTTTATTTATTGATGGTGACTTCCATAACGGTTTATCGGGATGAGTGATATCTGCCATTTCCGGCAAAGCAGCTTCATCAAGCATGAATTGTTCCCACGTGCATTCTTCCGGCTTAGTAGAGAATAGAAACTGGTGAAAATGAGGTTCTCTCATTTGCTCTTCGTACCACTCCAAGTAATTGAGCTCAACACACAGGCCAGGATTTACATAGTATTTTCCGTTATCTGTCCTGACCGCATTTTCCATGATGATTTTATTGAGTGCCTGCTTTTCTTCCGGGCTGATTCCAAAAAAGAATGAACCGACTGGCCAGACATCCTTTTCTTTATAAACCCCTACCTCATAATATCCGTTAGAACTGTCGTGAGAGAGGATGAAACAAGAAGCCCTTTTCCAGTTCTTCATTTTACGCCAGACGGGTGTCCTTTTACCTTCTTCCCAGGTGCTGTCTGACGTTTTGGCAATCAACCCTTCGCCGTCATTATCTTTTACATAGGACCATGCTTCATCACTAATCTTAAATCCAGGTATCATTTGAACCCTGGCATCAGCTCCATAGAGGGGATTAATAGGCAGACCGCTTTTTTGGAACAGTGATGTTAATTCCTTTTTTCTTTCCTTATAACGCTTGCCGGTCAAACTGTGACCTGCTGATTGCAAGAGGTCAAATGCGAAAAAACAGCAGGGATTTCGTTCTGCTGCATGCATTATGTTACTTTCATTCTTCATCCTTCCCCTGATTTGAACCCCGCCAAAATTACTTTTGTATTCGTTTTCAAGTAGAACAATTTCACCATCAAGGGTGACAGGAAGCGGCCAAGCCAATTCTGAAGCTATCCGCTCACACTCTTTTTTAATTTCGGGGAATTGAGGGAGCAGATCTTTTCCGTTCCTGCTGATAAGCCTGATTTCATTCTTAGATGCTATTGTTAAAATTCCTCTGAAGCCGTCATACTTAACTTCATATCTCC
Organism: Bacillus sp. AK031; assembly: GCF_053903065.1. Classification (NCBI taxonomy): domain Bacteria; kingdom Bacillati; phylum Bacillota; class Bacilli; order Caryophanales; family Bacillaceae; genus Bacillus; species Bacillus sp. AK031. The sequence goes on from NZ_CP096424.1 coordinate 1,676,176, forward strand.
AGTTCCCATTTTTGGGCATTTCATCGAATAATACAGGGAGCATTGGCTTCAATTCAATCACCACTCAACTTTAGGTTACATATTATCATGTCCAAGTACTTTCAGATGTATTTCCAGAACTTTAATAGGATAGCAGGACTGCCTCTTAAACCAAATTAAGAGTAAAGCCAAATTTAATGGAGGAACCTAATGCACACTATTTGGAAAGGCAGTATCAGCTTCGGGCTTGTAAATATACCGATAAAGCTTCATGCAGCCACCGAAGACAAGGATATCAAATTGCGTTCTCTGCATAAAGAGTGTCATACACCGATTAAATATGAGAAAATCTGTCCTGTTTGCGAAAAGGATTTAGAGTACGAGGATATTGTGAAAGGCTATGAAATTGCAAAAGGGAAGTTTGTAGTCATTGAAGATGAGGAAATAAAAGGGTTAAGGGACAATGACGAAGAAAAAGCTGTCGAGATTGTAGACTTTATTAACATTGAGGAAATTGATCCAATCTACTACAACCGCAGCTACTTTATCTCACCCAATGAAGGCGGAAAAAAAGCCTACAGTTTGTTGAGGAAAGCACTCGTGGAATCAAACAAGGTTGGTATAGCGAAAATTGTGATGCGATCAAAAGAGCAGCTTGCTGTTGTAAGAGTGTATCAAAACACGATGGTGATGGAGACGATTCATTTTCCAGATGAGGTAAGGCTAACCGGCGACGTGCCGAATGTCCCTGCAGAAGATGAAGTCAACCAAAAGGAACTTGACACAGCAGTTATGCTGATCGATCAGTTGTCCACCGGATTCGAACCGGAGAAATATGAAGATGAATACCGAAAAAGGCTGATGGAATTAATTCAATCCAAACAAACGGGGGAAAAGTTTGTTACGCCGAAAGAGAAAGCTCCTGCAGCCAATGTAACCGATTTAATGTCTGCTCTTCAGGCATCGATTGACAAGACTAAGCCGCAAACAGAAAAGAATCAGGCTGCTAAACCACCTGCAGGTAAAATCACAAAGAAAAAACGGACGGCAAAAAAAGTACAAGCACAGTAGTGCCGTCTACAGGAGGGAGAGCGGAGAGAGTATGCACAAAAGAAAAATTGAATGGAAACAATCATTGTTTTTTTTATTAGGACTGGGATTGGTTGTATTTTTAACAGCTGGATTTATCAAAATAGTCGAAGAATGGAAGGAACAGGAGATACACGCCTTTGATTCAGCTGTTTATTCAGCAGTAAACTACTTTACAACCCCTGGTCTAACGGAGTTCATGAGAGGCATCACGTTTTTGGGAGGGGGGGAATGGATATCCATTCTTACCGCAGTAGCGGTGATTCTGTTTATGGCATTTAAGAAATATTCACTGGGACTCTATGTCTTGTGCACAGTTGCATTAGGCGGAGGAGCTAATTGGATGCTGAAAGAATATTTTAAAAGGCAGAGGCCTGATATTGAGGCACTTGTGGAACAGGAGGGGTATAGCTTTCCAAGCGGCCATTCAATGGGTTCCTTTATTTTGTATGGATCATTGGCCTTCGCTGTCTTTAGGGTTTATGATCATACCTGGTCAAAAATTCTTGGTGCCGCAGGGTTAATTCTACTTGTTTTCTTAATTGGTGTCAGCAGAGTTTACCTTGGTGTACATTATCCCAGCGATATTCTGGGAGGATTTTCAGCTGGGGGCGTATGGCTGGCATTTTCAATACTCGTCTATACATTTATCAAGGGAGCGCGGCCATGGAGGAAGATCAGCAGCAACACATAAAAACGGACCGGTTCATCCGGTCCGTTTTTCATTTACTTAAAATAGGTTAAATACATAAGTACCGATACTGGTGATATATAACATGATGTACACACCAATAAAGTAAAAAGCTCCGCCGAATGTACCCCATTCCGGGTTTCGTCCGAACTTCCAAATGGCTGCTGTGACTGCTGTCAGGCCCAATAGCAGAATCCAGCCGCTTCCAGAGAAAGTCAGGTAGGAAGGAGCACTTTGGTAGAAGTAATCATTCATTGCTTTATCCATAAATGTAAATGGCATTACAGCAAATAAGACAATTGACACGTATTCTACCCAGTTGATCTCTTCTTTTTCAAACATGTTCGGTTTTGCCATATACAATACAATCAGTAGTAAAAGAGATGGCAATACCCAATAAAACGAAACCAGGCATGTAACCAGGCTGCTTGCAAGCATAAGTACTGTATTGATGCCGCTTTCTTTCCATGAGCGAGAATTTAATTCTGTACTTGCAGCGATCACTTCCGGTGACTGTGATGCACCGTATAATTCATAAGATCCCCCATCGTAGTTCAGCCACATCAATGAACCTTTGTTTACTTCAACCGGGAAATGCGTGATACCGTCAGTTGTCGTAATGGCTTCAGAAGTAATCTCATTAGTACCGCGTAATTCACCTGTATAGAGGCTTACGGTATTAGCGTCGCCAATCTCTTGTCCTTCTGCAGTGAAGAGAAGAGTAGGAGTTTCTTCTGTATTAATGATTTGAACGTATCGGGATGTTTCAAGCTTTGCACCTGTAGCCTCATTAATAATGGTAACATTTTCAGGCTTTAGTATAGCAGTGCCCAACTGGTCTATTGTTGTTTTAGCCATATGTGTGTGATACGTGAGAACACCTTGAGATCTCATTTGGGTGTCTAGAATGAACGTTATTTCACCATCTTGAACAGTATAAGCTATATTGCCGATTTTATTGTTTTTATTATTGGTGATTTTCATGAATGAATCACCCATTAATTTGCCGTCAGCATTGACATAATATAGGTTAGCATTCATGTCATCTGATTGCTGTGAAATCACATAGCTCCCATCATTTCCGAAGTAAACATTCGAAATTTCAGTTGGAAAGCTGTGAATGTTCGTTGCTTCAAGCGAGGAGGGATTCAGTTGGAAGACTTCTCCTTGCTGCCAGTATACGATTTTTTCTGGACTCGTAGATACTCCAGTCACCTCTTCAGCAATAATTTGTTCGGAATCACCGCCGCTTAATCTCAGCACTCCCTGGCTCAGGGTGATGAATTGTGATCCATCAGTCCAGAAGGGGTAGCCGCGTGGAACAGTAAAAGAAATATCCCCTTCGTTCTTTACATGCAGTCCGTCATTCACAGAAAAGTGATGGACCTTATCTTCTTCGCTGTAATATACATCATTTCCAGTCTGGAAGACGATTGGTTTTTCATCTGTTTCCATTTCAAAAGGAATGGAGCGGCTCCAGTTTTCATTAGGAAGCTCTGTCATTCTCTGCAGTTGCTGAAAAAACAGTATGCCAATAAGCACTAAAATTATTGTGACCGGCAGTCCAAAAGCTTTTAATTTCTCCTTCATAAGTTACCCCCAATATTTTTTCTATTTATCTAATTTTGAATTTTACCACAATTTCCCGTTTTGGAGAATATTTATTTTTCTTCATCAATTTAAGAGCTGGCAGCGATGGGTATTTCAATAGTTTTTCAAAATAAAGGCATAACCTTTCAATAATCAAAAAAAGAAAGTTGTTTATTTTATTGACAGAAGGAGATAAATCACATACAATGAAATTGAAAATCATTCTCATTAATGTGACGAAGAGCCCCCCTCTTTAGAGAATGAGATGTAAGATATAAAAGAAAGAAAGCGAGAGACTCCCGCTTTCTTTTTTTGTATAAGGAATTATAATAGCTTGCTCATCCACATTTCATCTATGAACTGTCCTTGGTGTTTCATCGCCTTTTTTTCAACAGCGAACGGCATATAGCCTGCTTTTTCATAAAGATTGACTGCAGAACTGTTCGTTGTAACGACAGTAAGTTGAAGAATTTCAACTTTTGATTCCTTAGCAGATTGCTCCGCTTTATTTAATAGCATGTGACCAATTCCCTTTTTTCTAAAGGAGGGCGTAACATACATCGCTACAATGGAAGCTTTATGTTTCATTTTTTCATGACGGTTAAATAAAATGGTAACATTCCCGGCAAGCCTCACATCTGAAAATACTCCATAGGTAATACTGCCGCTTGATTCAAGGTTTGACCTTACCCCTTGAAGCGGATCCTGTCTTGCAATAGATTCTTCATATGTAGTGGCAAATGCTTCCCCATCATTTTTTAGGGCTTCCAGCCGAAGCTCCCAATAAGCCTCCGCATCTTCCGCAATCAGCGAACGAATTTCCATACAAACCCACCTCCTGTAATTTGTAGAGTATTATAACGGAAACTGAACAGGGCCGCTATAGTTTTTAATCATTATCTTTATGAAAAGGTTTTTTTCTAATAGGGATTGGAATAATGAACGGACAAGAGCGAAAACTATGATAGAAAGGAGGAGATCATATTGACCAAAAGAAACAGAAAGACAAAGTCGGGGTTGCAATCAGCGAAATCATTGACTTCTGAAGAATTTTCTAAAGAACTCTCAGCTGGCGGAGGAAATCCAAAAGCTGAAAAGACGAAGCCAAACACTTAAAACCGGGACATGAACCCGGTTTTTTTTTTGGGTAAAAAAACATGAAAGTTTGTGAGTTAGAAAATAGATGATGGTTCTGAATCAACCTCCTGCGCCCGGCGAACGTACCCGCTGGAATGGACCCAGCCCTCTCGTTACTCTCAGTAGAGCACAGCAGGGATAATAAAGTTAATGTCGAATTATCCTTGAGAGGTGAAGAAAATGAAGATAGTACAATATGATAAAGTTCAAAAATTTAACGATGCAGTTCGTCCTTTATTATTGCAGGAAGAAGCAGAAAATAACTTGCCGCTTGGATTGCTTGATCAAATAATGGAAGGGCGTTATAAAGATCCATTCTTGGCTGTAATGGAAGAAGATGGAGTTGTCCATGCAGTCTTTGTCCGTACCCCCCCTCATTACCTGATTGCCACCGTTCTTTCAGAAGACAAGACGGAAGAAGTCGCCGAGGTGCTATGGAACTACAGTAACGAAAAGGGACTTGAGCTGCCAGGTTTTATTGGCAACAAAATAACGACAGTAAAACTTGCGGAGGTTTGGAGTGAGAAGACAGAGAAGCCTTATCAGGTTCATATGAGACAAAGGATTTACCAACTTGAAGAGGTGAAGGATATTGAAATCAGCGAGGGGGAGATGTCTTTAGCAGGTGAAGATGACATAGATCTTGTTAAGGACTGGCTCCTTGGTTTCATAGAGGATACTCCTGAAAAGCCAATACCGGGGGAAGATGCCCGGAAACGAGCGGAGGAAATGATTGCAGACCAATCAGTCTTTCTCTGGAAAGTGAACAATGTACCCGTCTCCATGGCGCGGAGAGCAAGAAGGACAGATAATGGAATTACCGTGAATTTTGTGTATACACCGAAGGAAGAGCGCAGAAAAGGGTATGGCAGATCCGTGGTTGCCACGCTGAGCAAAATGCTTTTGAAAACGAATCAATTTTGTACATTGTATACGGATCTTGATAATCCGACATCTAATAAAATATATATGGAAATCGGCTACGTGCCTGTATGCGATTCCATGATGATTAATATAACCTAACCAGGACGCTCCTTATAATCATGAATGGAGGACTTTTAAGTTGTTTTGCAGAAATGCTTGCAAAAAGATTCTGACTTATCATATGATAGAAAATAATAAACATATGCGTTGACGAGAAGAGTAAATCAATGTGGAACCTTAACAGAGAGCTTCGGTTGCTGAAAAGAAGCAAGGGGAAAGTTGGTTGAATATGGTCTCCGAGCATTTCCATTCGAACCGATTGGTGTAGGGTGGAACGGGCTTTGGCATCCGTTACCCATGTCACAGTATAAGAATGATGTTATTTTTCATTCCGTACTTGATGAGGCTGGAGGCGCGAGCCCTCAGTAAACTAAGGTGGTACCGCGAGCTGAACCCCTCGTCCTTAGATGTCTATGCATCTATGGACGGGGGGTTTTTGTGTGTTTATACCATTTTAGGAGGAGATTTTTATGAGTGTTTTTATTGGAGGAGCTTGGCCATATGCCAATGGTTCATTGCATATAGGGCATCTGGCAGCACTTTTGCCGGGTGACATATTGGCGAGATACTACCGGTTGAAAGGCGAGGATGTCCTTTATATGTCAGGGAGCGATTGTAACGGCACACCGATTGAAATCAGGGCAAATAGAGATGGTATAAAAATCAAAGATATCGCTGATCGCTACCATCAGGAATTTCATGAGAGCTTTCAAAAGCTGGGTTTCACTTTTGACCATTTTGGAAGAACAGATTCGGAAATTCATCATAGGGAGGTTCAGAAAATTTTCAATAAGTTACTGGACAATGGGTACCTTTATGAAAAGAGAACCGAAGAGACATTTTGTTTAGAGTGTGACCGGTTTCTGCCAGACAGGTTTGTCGAAGGAAATTGTCCTGAATGTGGTGAAGGGGCAAGGGGAGATCAATGTGATGAATGCGGCAGTATCCTGAATCCGGCAGACTTAAGGGAAAGGAGCTGTAAACTTTGCGGAACCGCTCCAGTACTGAAGCAGACATTACATTTATATTTGAAGTTATCGGACCTGCAGGCTGAACTAGCAGAATATCTCGATGCCCATCGGGATAAATGGAGTGAAAATGCGATTCAATTAACAGAGAGATATTTAAGAGAAGGGCTGAGGGACAGGGCGGCTACAAGAGATATTGGATCAGGGGTGGATGTCCCGCTTGAAGGTTTCAGTCATAAAAAGATTTATGTATGGATCGAAGCGGTATGCGGATATTTGACAGGCAGTATGGCTAGGACTGGAATCAATGAATTACATGGGGGAAAATTCTGGGCTGGGAATGCCACTTCTTATTATGTTCATGGGAAGGACAATATCCCTTTCCATACAATAATATGGCCAGCCATCTTAAAGGGAATTGGAATAGAAAAACTTCCGGAAAGAGTTATTTCGAGCGAATATCTAACGCTGGAAAAAAGGAAAATCTCAACCAGCAGAAATTGGGCTGTCTGGCTCCCGGATATCCTGAAAAACTATCACCCAGACACCTTGCGATATTATTGCAGTGTAAACAACCCTGATAAAAAGGATACAGATTTTTCATGGAGAGAGTTTATATACAAACATAATACCGAGTTATTGGGCGGACTAGGGAACTATATCAGAAGAACAGCAGAGTTTTACCGGAAAGAATTTGGAGAAGGAGCGATAGTGAAAAAAATTGATCCCGTGGTAAAGGCAAAATTGGAAGACGCGTTTCTCGAGACTGGAGAACTTTTAGAAAAAGGGGAATGCAGAAAAGCAGCGAGGACAGCATTTGAGGTTGTACGTTGGAGCAATAAATATTTTGACAGTCAAGAGCCATGGCGGGTAATCAAACAGAGTCGAACCGAGGGAAGGATTATTCTTGAAACTTGCTTGTACATTGGAGCCAACTTGGCAACGCTGCTATCACCCTTTATCCCTTTTACAGCAGGAAAAATCAGAGAAGTTTTTCACCTGAAAGGAGAGCCATCCTGGAGCATTTGCGAGCTCCCCGTCAAAATGAATATCAGTCAGGCTGAGCCATTATTTACTCGTATACCGACGGAAAATATTGAAATAGAAAGAGCGAAACTTGGGTAAAAATGAGATATCCACTAAAAAGGGGTGAGGTTATTGAAGATTGTCGTGATAAGTGACACCCATATGCCCAAAAGAGGTCAGGAGCTTCCTCCAAGGCTGATAAAGGAATTGAAAAAAGCTGATTTGATCATTCATGGAGGAGACTGGGACACAATGGACGTTTATCATATGCTGAAGCAATATGGAAAGGTCGAAGGGGTACATGGGAATACAGACAGCGAAGAGATTTGCAGCCTGTTTCCGGAGAGGCTGATCCTCCATTTAAATGGGTATAAATTAGGGGTGGTCCATGGCCATGGAATAGGGAAAACGACTGAAAAGAGAGTTATGGATGCTTTTGAGGAAAAGCCGGATATCATCATCTTCGGACATTCACATATCCCGTTTTTGAGGTATACAAAAGGAGTGCTTTTATTCAATCCGGGATCAGCCACTGATAAACGAAAAATGCCTAGTTATTCTTTCGGCATCATCGAGATTGAAAACGAATTAAAGGCTCAACACGTTTTTTATAATGATAAGAAAAACGAATGAATTACTTACTGGAAGGGCGAAGGGCATCATTCAGGCAAGAAATGAGAAATGAAGTCCCTGGCAGTGTGAACGAAGGACATCATTTGGTAAGGAAGGAAGAATTGATGTCCTCGGCAGTGCAATTGGATGACATCAGCATAACCAAGAAAAAAAACGCCTGAACATCTAAAATGAGGTTCAGGCGTTGCTATTATAATTCTTTGAAATTAAAATAATCCTGGATCTGATAAGAAACAAAACCGGTACCTTCATATAACCTGAGAGCATTAGCGTTTTTGGCGGCAACCTCCAGAAAGATTTCCTTTCCTGCTTTGCTTTCTTGTATGACAATGTTCTCTAACACTTTTCGGCCAATACCTTTCCCTTGTTGAGAAGGGTGTACGGCAAATCCGTAAATATAACTTCTTCCGGCTTCGCTCTGGACATGTATTTTACCGACTTTCTTCCCTTCATGTACAATGATAAAGCTTGAGCTGTCCTTATCCTCGTTGACCATTTCTATAAAGTCCAGTGAATCATTGCGCTCAACGTTAAAACATAAATAATCCAGGTCCATTATCAATTCTCTGTCTTCAGGCCCGGAAATTATAAGTTGAACATCCGCATTCTTTTCACCTATATCCTTTGTCTGCCATTTCATTTGGTATTCAGAGAAGGAGTATTCAGCGGAAAGGGTGGCTATCAATTCCTTTCCTGCCTTGGATGCTTCGGGTGTATTGATGAGCAACTTTTTTACTCCGCGTTCTTTCAAGGAAAGGACAGCATCATTAAAGAGTCCTTTGAAAATTCCTTTTTGCCGGAACTCTGGGTGCACCATTCCGCAAAGCTCATAACTGGATCCGAATCCATAAAGCCCTAAAAAACCTATTAATTCTCCATCTTTATAGTCTAGAAAATCATCCAGGTCCGTTTGCCTGGAGCGGAGCATATCCCCATTCAACTTCAATTGGCATTTATCATACTTTTCGCATGTTGCTTGCAGTCTCTCAATATCTTTTAATTGCTGGTCATTAAGCATATTAAGGTTCCTCCAGGATTAATAGAATCTAAGGACTATTATATGATGAAATTTCATAAAAAGGAGAATATTTGAAAATGTTTTTCTCATAGAAAAATTTTAAAAGTAATATCTATCCTTTTCGCTGGATGCGTTCAATAACATCCTGCAAGTCATCAGGCCTTAGGAACTCGATGGGAGATGCCCCTTTTTCAAACTGAACAGAATCTCCTTCTATCAACAGCATATACCGCCCGTTCACTTTTGCCATATGAATCGATTCGCCGAAGTCGGAAAGCATGGCTTTTACATCAATATGGTCGAGCTTCATTTTAAGTTCCACTTCAGGGGACTGCTCAACTATTTGTGAAGTCGCTTCCACCACCTGCTCTGTCGTAAAGCGTTCCTGCAATTCCCGTTTTGGGCTGACTGACCAGGTTTCCATGGCCGTCTCAAATTCTGTACGTTCTTCACTTTCGGGTTCGTAGGATTCTTCAATATGCTCCTGAACCATGCCCATCACCTGGCTGCGGACAATTTCAGGCATGGATTTTTCATACTCTACGAATTTTAAAAAGTCCTCAAAGTATCTTGCGTGTGAGGCCTGGTGAATCTTCAGCTCCGCTTCATCCATCATCCCTTCTTCCGGCATGAAAGGGTACTGGATTGATTTCATGTTTTTCGTCGTGATAGCCATCTCTACATTATGGATCAGGGTGGCTTCGTCGGTTATACGGGCAACTTTCGGTTCGAAATCGCATTTCATCAGAAACAAAAACGGATCATCAAAATATTTTCGAAGTTTTGCTAATGCCACAATGAAAACGCCGCCTCTGACTGCACTTGTTTCAACATACGCATTAACGAACTGTAGAGAAGCTTCTTTGAAAGCATCAATCGATTCAGGGTGGCGAGCCCTGTGAAAAAGGTTATAGTTTGGGTTTGAATCAAGTTCATGTCCAGGTTCGACAATGAACCTTCCGATTTTCGTTGGTGCTCCTTCAGACTTGCTGTGCCTGTCCACTTTCCGTTTGGCAATCTTCGTTAGCTCGCCGTCCAAGAAGTCTTTTAGGGGATTGTTTTCATAGCCTTGTTCATCAAGTGTTTGAAAGTGCTTGTATCTTTTATCCACACTCTCGCCTTTACCTTCAACTTCTACGACATAGAAGGATAAATAGTTAATTTCAAAGTCCATTGTTTTCATCCTGTTCTTGTAGATTTGCTTTAATCAGTATAGAGAAGTGATATGGTTTCGTCAACGAGGCTGTTTAAATGCCTGCTGAATGGGAGCTCTACCATTTAATCACTATTTTTATTGGTGTTTTGGTAGCTGATTGACCATTTCCAAATAATAGTTTCCGATAATCAGGGTTTGGGTAAAAGTAATATTGACACCGAAAGATAAAAGAAAAGAGGATGTGTGAATCATTGAACCAATCATGAATTTCTTGGTCGGAATGGGTATCTGGGGACTGATAATCGGCGTTTTCATAGAAGCGGTTTCGCTGCCGTTTCCTGCAGCCTTGTTCATATTGATCTATGGCTATATAATGAGGCCGGATTTCTTTGAGATAATCTTTTACGGAGTCGCAGTTAGTTTGCTGTACGTGCTGGTCAGTTACATACCTTACTGGCTCAGCTTAAAATATGAGAGCAGTATGAGGAAAAAGTTATCAAAACGGAAACAGGATAAATTCGACCGCTGGAATGATCGATTCGGCGATTGGACGATTACTTTAGGAAGAATGCTCGGCATGGGCTATATCGCATATCTTGGAGGCTTTTGCAATATACGGCCAGCGAGATATGGGTTTCTTACCTTCATAGGGATACTGCCGGTATCTATCTTGATGTTCTATTTGGGCAGTATAGGCAACCTCAAGGTCTTAACAGAAAGTTTCAAAAATGCCCAATGGGTTATTAATGGAGTGCTGCTCACCACCATCAGCAGCTATCTTATCTATAAAGTTCTCCGACGAAGAGCACTATTCACTAAACAAAAAGACAATGCCTAAAAGGACCATGTGCCGAAAAGGAAATGGTCTTTTATTACGTTAAAGCGCTAAGAGGGACTGTCCCTCTTAGTGCTTTAACGTGTAAAAGGGTGAATACCAGTGTTGTTAACGATTTAAGAGAAAGATATAATAGAACTATGTTATTTATTGGAATATGCCAATGTTAGGGACGATGTTATGGATAAATATGAGTTATTGAAGGATAAAACTGACAAATTAGAGAGGGAAGTAGAGTTATATCGAAATCTCATCAAGAAGCTTCCCTTCAGCTTCTCCTACAGTGACCCTGCCACTGGAGAGCAGATTGTCAAGGATGGTGAAGTAACTTCCTATATAGAGCAGAGTAATGTGAAAGAAAGAGAACTTATGATTACTTCCGATATTGAGATTTCTTTTGAACAAATGGAGCGTTTCTTAATGCCGATTTTCGACTTTGTTCATCACCATATCGTTATAATCAATAATGAAGGAATTATCACACTATGCAATATTCAAGCAGCAAAAGATCTTGGAGTTAATAGAGATGAAGTAATCGGAAGTCATATCAGGGATTTGCTTGGCTTACCGGATGCAAAGATTAACCTGCTTGAAACACTTAAAACAGAGAAGCCGATCGTTAACCGGGAAGTACTGGATAAAAACTATGGAATCAATAATACTCAGATTATCAGGGATAAGAAAGGTGAATTGTTAAGGGTAATAGGAACTTTCCAATTTTTAAACGGTGTTAAAGAAGCGGAAAAGAGAGGGCTTGCCGGGAGAATTGCAGCAGGCATCGCACATGAGATAAGAAATCCGCTGACGACGGTCAGGGGCTACCTGCAACTGCTTCATACCAGGACAGACACGGAGACCAGTTCATTGATTAAAGGCTTATTAATTCCCGAAATAGACAGAGCGAACAAAATCATTACGGACTTCCTGAGGATTGCGAAGCCATCTGAAACAAAATCAGAAAAACTTGAAATTGACGCATTCATGAAGGAATATATAGGGAAATTTCTCAACAGTGAAGCCTTGCTCCATAATGTTGCTTTCTCTTATAGTGTAGCGGATAGCGCTAAAGGGATATCTATTAATGGAAATAAAGAAGAGTTTCTACAAGTATTTATTAATCTCTTCAGCAATTCTTTTCAAGCAAAACCTGATTCTCTGGAAATCTCTATTAATATTGAAAAAATTGGACCAGTTATCAAGATAAGTTTTCAGGATAACGGACCGGGCATCAAACCATCGATGCTTCCTCATGTATTCGATCCTTTCTTTACGACAAAAGACGAAGGAACAGGTTTGGGACTTTCAGTGAGCAAGAAAATCATGGAGAATCATGGTGGAGATCTTACCGTCGAAAGTAATGAAAATGGAACAGTTTTCACCATGACACTTCCGGTAATTTAAAAAACAGCATTTGAAAAAAGCTTGTCAAAAGGTGTTGCACGTGCTATATTAATTAAGCGATGAGCTAAATTGTGTAAGCCGACAGACAAGCTTTCTAAGCTAAACGTGCGATGTGGCGCACGGTCTCTCGCCTCAATACGCATCAAAGGCGCCTGTTTTCGGACAGGCGCCTTTTTGTTTTGCATATATAACTAAGAATTGCCCAATACATATAAAGATGTTAGAATTTATTTATCAACATATGAACATTTGCTCATATACTAAAACAAACGACAGAAAGAGTTGAGAACTTGTGCAAAAAGGCAGGCATGAATTTTTGACAGATGAAACAGTCTACGAAGTATCGAGGACCTTTAAGGCGCTTTCCGACCCAACAAGGGTAAGGATATTGTATTTACTAACCCAGGAAGAATGTTCAGTCGGCCATATCGCTGAGGTGCTAAATCTTTCCCAGTCAGCGGTTTCTCACCAATTGTCCTTTTTAAAAAATCAAAGACTGGTTAAGGCAAGAAGGGAAGGTCAGTCCTTTTTCTACAGTTATGATGACAATCATGTCATTGAAATCCTCAAGCAGGTCATTAATCACTCACTTCATGATTAGGAGGGATTGTTATGCATCATCACCATGTTCATGGACATGATCATCATGGCCATGAACATTCCAGGGAAGGCAATAAAAAAGGTCTGTTGGTTGCACTAATTATCACCACGGGCATTATGCTTCTTGAGTTCTTTGGCGGTCTTATTACAAACAGCCTGGCATTGCTATCAGACTCCGGCCATATGCTAAGTGATGCTGCTTCATTGGCACTAAGCCTGGTGGCCATGTGGTTTGCGGGCAGGGCAGCCACTTCATCCAAAACCTATGGCTTCTACAGGTTTGAAATTCTTGCAGCATTGTTAAATGGGATCACGCTCTTTTTAATCGCAGGTTTTATTGTATACGAAGCTTTCGAGCGTTTGTTTGACCCGCCAGCGGTAGCAAGCGGAACCATGATGCTCATTGCTTTTATCGGATTGCTGGCTAATCTTCTGAGTGCCTGGGCATTGATCAAAAAAGGGGATATAAAGGATAACGTCAACCTGCGCAGTGCCTACTTGCATATACTCGGCGATGCTTTAGGGTCGGTTGGTGCCATTCTTGCAGGAGCTATTATGCTTTTTTTTGACTGGTACTGGGCGGATCCGATTATCAGTGTAGTTGTTGCCCTATTGATTTTGAAGAGTGCCTGGGGGATAATTTCTCATACTGTACACATTTTAATGGAAGGTACTCCTGCCGGGATTGACGGTGATAGCGTAAGAAAATCATTGGAAGAGCTCAACGGGGTAATAAATGTTCATGATCTTCACATCTGGACGATCACATCCGGAATGAATTCGCTGAGCTGTCATATAGTAATTAGAGATGAAGAAGATGACCAGGCTGTTCTGCAGCAGGCCATTAACATGATAGGTGAAAAGTTTCATATCACCCATACAACAATACAAGTTGAACGGTCGGAACTGATACATGAAGAAGCACATGATTAAGAAAAAATCCCCGTCCCGCCATTCGGGAGGGGATTTCCCTATATTGTTTCATTGAGGGATTTGAGCCTTTCTGTAATTCTTCTTTTTCGGTAGAGCATCGTCCCTGCTTCAGCAATATCACTGATCATTGCCCTGTTTGTAAAAGCACCGAATAGCATTCCTGCTACAGGAACCAGCTGAAATAATTTTTTCCATCCGAATTGGTCCCTGTAGGTGTACACTACTTCACGCCAGCCCTGAATCTGAGCCATGACTTCATTGGATGAAACTTCTCCTTCATAATAGGCGGAAAGGTTATCCAGAATGGCTTTTTTGCCCACGATATCCGCAGAAGCAAATTGCAGGCATTTGATGATAAAAACTCTTTCCTCTTTTTTATCCGGGTTATAGCCATGGATTAAGGCGATTTCCTGAAGTGTTTTCAAAGAGATTCCCAGCAATGCAGGTATGTCAATAGTCAATGTGAAGAGCCCGCCGATTCCTGTCGTTGCTCCTTGAACGGCAGCCGCTTTTCTTCTGCTGCTTGCCAGATTCCTGCTTAACTCATTCATCTGTTCCAAGCTGATGTCACCTATATCTTCAATACCATGTATCGGGAGGCCTGTCTTTTTTTCAATCAAATTAAACATTTGTTTATTGGAGGTTAGATATTTCCCTCCATTTTGGATATAACTTCCCATTTCATCCAGTAAGGCACCCAACTTTTTATGAACAAATTCAGGTGTGATTTTATCCAGTATTTTGAAAGGAAGCCTTGTCCATTTTTCCCAAAACCAAACCTTTTTCTGATCTTCAATCCATATGTTTGTTTCCTTGAGGGCGGTCTGTAATTCATCTCTATTTTCCAATGTTGTTCATCCTTCCTTTGGAAGTTAGTATCTTATCAAAAAATATCTCTTTCTATAATATGATAACCGCTGCAATTAACCAAGAAACAGCTTTGCTGAATAAAGAAGGTGAGCATCTCTGTTTAATGTTATAATAGTAGAAAATTATAGAAAGAATCTTACGGAGAGTGAAGATATTATAATGCGATTAAAGAAAAGCATTCCTAACATGTTTACCCTGGGTAATTTATATTGCGGATTTCTGTCGATCGGGTTTGCTGCCAATGGAGAGTTTAAGAACGCCGCTATCTTAATTTTAATAGGTATGATGCTTGACAGTATGGATGGAAGACTTGCGCGCATGCTGAAGGCTGACAGTGTATTGGGGAAGGAGCTGGATTCCCTTGCGGACATAGTTACATTTGGAGTGGCACCGTCTTTTTTAATTTACTATACATATTTCTACCAATTTGGATTGATCGGTTTTGCAGTTGCAGGACTGTTTCCGTTGTTCGGAGCATTCAGGCTTGCCAGGTTCAATGTAAGTTCTGATAAAACAGGACTGAGCTATTTTATAGGAGTTCCCATTACAGCTGCCGGGGGAATCCTTGCACTGCTTACACTCTTCGGAAACTTTATTCCGAGCATCGTGACAACTGTGGTTTTCACTGCACTTTGCTTTTTGATGATCAGCAGGATCAGGATACCAAGCTTAAAGGATATCCCTCTTCCTAAATACGGAACAATTGTAACAGTATTCTTAGGATGTTTGTTATTTGTAATCTACAGAGGGACATATGAACAATTTCCTTATCTGATTTATGTGGCTGCACCCTTGTACATTGCCTATCTTTCCTATAGGTTTGTGAAAGGAAAGAACAAAAAAGACCAATCATGAAAACTGCTCTGATGATGAGCAGTTTTTTTGTTTTTACTAAATAACTTTTCGTAAGCAGAGTTAATACAGTGATACTACACCCTCTCATAAGCCCGGTGGGTAAAAGAAGTAAGGCAAAAAAGAAGAATCATAATAAAAGCTTAACTGAAAATTTACATACAAGGGGTTTTCATAATCATATAAGTATATTATTATATAAGCGGGAGTTAATATAAGGTAAGGGATTAATGATTATGCAAATTGCAAATCCTATTAATGACTTATAAAAATCTTTTACATATAAGATCATTCTTGTGTTTAAGGAAAGTGAACAATTCCATTTTGTTCTGCCTTTTGCTTATGCATCTTTCATGAAAAGGTTTTAAAATTTATGAGTTAGGACAGTAAGAATTATGCAACTCGTGTAGTAATGGGAGGTAGGTTGGATTGATTTCAGCATTTTTAGCAACAGGAATATTTCTTATAACACTCACCTTGGTTATTTGGCAGCCAAAAGGGTTGTCGATAGGCTGGTCAGCCTGTGGGGGGGCAGTCCTTGCTTTAATAGTCGGTGTGGTCGATTTTAAAGATGTTATTGATGTAACGGGGATTGTTTGGAATGCCACATTAGCGTTCATTGCCATCATCATCATCTCACTGATACTGGATGAAATTGGCTTTTTTGAGTGGTCGGCTCTTCATATGGCCAGAGCAGCAAAAGGCAACGGAGTGCTGATGTTTATATACGTAACGATTTTGGGAGCCGTTGTTGCCGCCTTTTTTGCAAACGATGGAGCCGCATTGATTCTAACGCCGATTGTTTTGGCGATGGTCCGCAACCTGAATTTTAATGAAAAAATGGTATTTCCATTCATTATCGCAAGCGGGTTTATTGCCGACACAACATCGCTGCCGCTGGTTGTCAGCAACCTTGTCAACATTGTTTCAGCTGATTTCTTTGGAATCGGATTTGTAGAATACGCTTCAAGAATGATTGTGCCGAACTTTTTCTCTTTATTTGCAAGTATCATTGTTCTCTATCTTTTCTTTAGGAAGAGCATTCCGAAGAATTATGTTCTCTCTGATTTGAAGAAGCCTTCAGAAGCGATCAAAGATAAAAAAATGTTTAAATTGTCTTGGGTGGTATTAGGAGTGTTGCTTGTCGGTTACTTTGCCAGTGAGTTTATCACGCTCAATGAGGAAATGACCCTTCCTGTTTCATTCATTGCAGGGGTTGTAGCAATTTTCTTTTTGTTGATGGCGAAAAGAAGTCCTGCTGTCAATACAAAAACCGTCATTAAGGGTGCACCCTGGGCGATCGTTTTTTTCTCTATTGGTATGTATGTTGTTGTATACGGGTTGCGTAACGCAGGGCTGACGGATGTCCTGGCAGATGTCATTCAGGCGACTGCTGATCAAGGTCTATTCGCCGCAACGATAGGGATGGGCTTTATAGCAGCAATTCTTTCATCAATAATGAACAATATGCCGACTGTCATGATTGATGCCTTGGCCATTGCCGATACTAATACGACAGGGACGATGAGAGAGGCTTTGATATATGCAAATGTCATCGGTTCTGACTTGGGACCTAAAATCACACCGATTGGTTCACTCGCTACATTGCTATGGCTCCATGTTCTTTCATTGAAGGGAGTAAAAATATCGTGGGGTACGTACTTTAAAACTGGTATCATATTGACGATACCTACACTCTTTATTACACTAGTCGGTTTGTATTTATGGTTACTCATACTCTAATATTATTTACTCAAAGGAGAGGCTCACATGTCTAAAAAAACAATTTATTTTTTATGTACAGGAAATTCCTGCAGAAGCCAGATGGCAGAAGGATGGGCGAAAAAACACCTCGGTGATCAATGGGAAGTCAAGAGTGCCGGTCTGGAAGCTCACGGGTTGAATCCAAACGCAGTCAAAGCGATGGAAGAAGCCGGTGTGGATATCTCCGGCCAGACTTCGGATATTATCAATCCTGATATCTTGAACAATGCTGACTTAGTCGTCACTTTATGCGGACATGCGGCAGATAACTGTCCTGTAACTCCGCCTCATATCAAACGCGTTCACTGGGGTTTTGATGACCCGGCAAAAGCTGAAGGGACAGAAGAAGAGAAATGGGCCTTCTTCCAGCGAGTCCGCGACGAAATAGGGGAAAGAATCAAGCGTTTTGGAGAAACAGGGGAATAATGAAACAATACAGCAGCCCTCACAAGGCTGCTGTTTTTACTTTCTCTGAGGGTCCATTTTATTCTGCTGGATTCATCATATTATTGGCCAGAATATGATAAGAATCTTTTAAGTTTCTCTGCAAAGTCTGCAGGAGGTTCTGCTGAAGTGCAGGTTGATGTATGACCGTATTATTTATGAAAATGAGCGGTATCTTGATAACAGCTGTGTGTTCCACAGGGAAAATGGCAAGCTGCTGGCAATGCTTGCTTAGAAGAGCATCAAGACTTAATGTATCACCTTTTTTCAAAACGAAAACATCGATTACTTTCCCCTGTTCCTCTTCAAAAGAAAAGTGAAGTTCACCATTCAAAAGAATGATTAATTCCTCGTGAGATAAGAGTTCCCTGATATTATCTGTTGATTGTAATTCCAAAAACGTTGAGGCAGCAACCATTTTCTTCAGAAGTGAATTCTCTAAATCCTGAAAAAGCGGTAAGCTTTTCAGGTAGAGTAAATATTGAGATTTTACCACGATTCTTCCTCCAAAATGTTTCGTGAATTATATGTTATGCCAATTCTCAAGAACATGCAGTGACTTCTCTCACAGTTGTACCCTATCAGTTTCACACAGGCATATAAAAAAAGAACAGAGGCTGGGACATAAGTTGAAAACTAATTGATTTAAGTAGAAATAATCGAAAATAAAACCGCATGAGATCAAGGTTATATACTCTTGACTTCATGCGGTTCATTCATGTTATTAGGCTCTAATCTTAAAGAGGTTACTTTTAAGGTTATTTACCGCTGCTTCCTGAACGTAGGCGGATTGGAGCGGAAGGTGCGCGACCTCCTGCGGGACTAGCGGGACAGGTGAGACCCCGCAGGCAAAGCCGAGGAGGCTCACCGCCCGCCCCGCGGAGTCGTGCACCTGGAGCGGAAATCCATTCTTTTTACTCAGATAAATTCTTTGCGAAAAGAGCCTTTTTTTAAGGTTTTGTCCCAGCCTCTGTTTGAAAGTTATAGATAAGAATGGAGATTCCTTCAAATTAAAAGTTAGTCGATGTTGCAAATATCAATCGGACAATTCTCACACCCTATTTCATCTTTAAGATAAACAAGGTCTTTAATAAGGATTTTTCCTTCTTTTGTCATTTCGATTACATCTTTTTTCTTCAATTCGCTAAGCATACGGTTTACGCTCTCACGGGTAGCGGCACAAAACTTCGCGAATTCCTGGTTCGTCATATGAATGTCAATTAGAATACCTTTATCTGTTTCAACACCATAGCTGTTTGTAAAACGAATCAAAGTAGAATAAAGAGCACCTTTTTTTCCATTCATAACAAGGTCTCTGATTTTAGATTGATTTTTCCTCAAATGGGTGCTGATCCATTTCATGAATTCAAAAGTAAGGCTTGCATTTTTCATAAGCTCTGCTTCAAGTACATCTCTTTTTATGACCAATACTTCACTTTCAGCAAGTGCGAAAGCGCTTAGCATATACTTAGCATCCTCAGAGAAGAGCGTCAACTCGCCAATGATATCGTTGGCTTTGCAAATACGAAGGTTTAACTCACCGCCATCCATTGCCAGCTTGCTGACTTGGAAAAGTCCTTTTTTTATTAAGAATAACTCAGAAGCTTCTTCGCCTTCTTGAAATAAAAATGTCTCTTCATTCACTTTTCGAGGCGTACTTATTGAAGTCAATAAGTCACGCAACTCTTTAGAAACTAACTCTATATCAGGTTTTCTTAATGGATTAACTGCCAATTATACATCACTCCGATTATTACAATAGAATATGAATCGTTGCCCAAGAACCAAGGATGCATATTAATAAATAACTTCCTAATACTGCCACTTAAAGGTAACATGCCGACCACCATTATACAATATTTCTATGGGGGAAAAGAGTGGAATATTTATGAATTATACATTCATCTATGTTTTCAGAATATGCATCTCATCTATTCAACGCAGGATGTCATGAATCAAACAAAATAAAACACAAACCCGGAAACTGTAGACATCGTAATCACTGAAAGAACAAATGTGATGACTAATTCTTTTTTAAAAATAGATCTCAAGAGAACTACCTCCGGAAGACTGGCACCGGCTGAACTGATCATCATGGCCATGACGGGTCCCAGGGCCATCCCTTTCATAATCAGTACTTGCGATATCGGTATCATACTTGATAATCGGATGTATAAAGGGATGCCGACTACTGCCGCAATTGGGATCAGCCACCAGCTTTCTCCACCGAAAAGGTCAGAAACCAGGTTTGTTGGAACTATCCCATGAATGACAGCTCCGATTGCTGCGCCGATGAGCAGGTAAGGAAGAACCCCCCTCATTAAGCTTACGGTTTCTGCGATAGCCAGTTTTACATCGAACTTTTTTGTTGTTTCCTTGTATCCTGACATGACTACGTCCTTGACAGATTTTTCAAAACCTAATCGTTCTAGTGTAAAGCCGATTAGGATTGATAATATCGAGGTGATGACCGTATATATAATGGTGACTTTCCAGCCTAAAATGACCCCCATAATAGTTAAAATAGTCGGATCCAAAACAGGGGAAGAGAAAAGGAAAATCATTACGATTCCAAAAGGCATTTTCTTTTTCAGCATATTAACAACAATAGGGATGGTCGAACAGGAACAAAAAGGTGTAATAAAGGCGAATAGAACGGCAGCAAAGGCTGCCAGGAATTTATTTTTGCCAGAGAGTCTCTTTTCGATTTTCTCATAGGGAATCACCCCTTGGAGAAAACTGATGAAAAAGGAAATGATAAAGAATAGGATCGTCAATTCAAATGCGATGAACAAAAAACTTTTTATTGTTTCTAACCACATATAAATCCTCCTAAATTCTTAATATCAATTTTTTTTGATTTATTAATCAAAAAAAATTGATTAATATTTTAAAAAGAAGCCGCTTGTAGATCAACAGCAGCTTTTCCTAAATAAGCAGCAAAGCTCTTCAGATAAGAGGTGGTTAATTTCTTCGGGATTGAGATTGTAGTAACTCCAGGTTCCTCTTGTCTCCTTGGTGATAATGTTGGCATCGAGTAATATTTTCAAGTGATAGGAAAGCTTCGATTGAGTCATATCCATTAATGGGGCAAGGTCACAGACACACATTTCACCTTTTTCTGTAAGAATGTTCATGATATGCAATCGTTTCTTATCAGCGATCGCTTTGAATTTTGCCTCATACTTTCCGAAAATCTTGTCTTTGGAAATATCATGCAGTTGAAATTCCATATTAAAGTATTCACCTTCCTACATAAAATCAAATTTACTTGATGTATTCATCGTAATACCAAAATTTTCATATGTCAATGATAAATCAAAAAAAATTGATTTACGGTTGCGGAACCACTATTGAGGAAATATAATACAATTATATAAATCAATAAAAGTTGATTTATGGATTTATAATCAAAAATATCGATAAAAGGAGATGGGGAAAATGAATTTCATCAAAAAGTTAACTGGAAAAGGATCTGAAAATGCTTCTGCATGCTGCGGTGTGGAAATTAAGGAAGTGGAAACAGGGGAAAGGGATTCATGCTGCGGCACGGCAAATGAGGATTCTTGCTGTTAAGGGGGAAGAGAAACATGAGAGGGCATTCAAGTTATGAATGCCCTTTTTCATTCGTTCTCATTTATTTGTTAAACCAAGGCCCCATTTTAAGTAATCGAGCAATAGTTCAGTTTGCTCTTTCAATTGAAGTCTTCTGGATCCCATAATCGAATGCCCCAGGGCCAATCCGTCAATATGGGAAATAATCGACTTGGCTATTACCGTTTTATCAAAGCGGGGAGTAAACTCACCTGCTTTTTCTCCTTGTTCTAAAATTCTAATGGTCATTTCAATGGCGAAATGATACCTGTTTTGAGCATATTCACGTCTTGCTTCATCGGTTCTGCCAGTGATGAAGTATTCCAGCTTGGAAGGGGAGAGCGGGTCCATGTTATCATTTGGCTTTTTGTCTTCCCCTAGAAATGTCATCAGCAAAACATCCCAATAGGAATCCTGCATCTTTACCATCGTTTCTATCGACTCTTCAATGATTTCTTCCTGCTGGCCTTCTATAACTGCTCGAAAGAGGTCTTCTTTGTTTTCAAAATATTGATAAAGTCCGCCGCGGCTGACCCCGGCTTTCTCCATAACATGCTTCATGGTCGTACTCTCATATCCATGTTCAATAAACACTTCAGTTGCAGCTTCAAGCAGTTTAGCTCGACGCTGCTTCTTGTGTTCCTGGCTGACTCTCGGTGCCATGGTTATCCTCCTGTTCAACTTTGTTTCTATATATTATAGAGATAAAGAATAGGAGCACGAGTAAGGAACTTGTAACAATAAAGGAAGGGATGACCCCAATTATTGTTGCAAGCGATCCCCCGGCAAGCGGTCCTATGATTGTCGCCGTGGTGGTTGTACTGTTGATGACTCCGAATACTCTGCCTGTCATATGGACCGGTGTCTTTTCTTGTACGGCAGCTTGAAAAGGGATGAATACCATCCCAGCAGCAAGACCGGCAAGAAAAGCAAGGGCAGGTACCCAAAGGATGGAAATGGCAAGATCATAATACGTCAGAAGAGCCATAATTCCAAACCCTAACCCTATCCCGAGAACACCGATGCACATATAAAGAAATGCATTGTAGTCCGTCTTTTTTGAAAGATAAATTCCCGTAATCAGCATTCCGAAACCAGAACTGGTTACAGCATAACCAAACAAGTCAGGTGAGACGTTAGTAAGCTGGCGGAGCAGGATGATGATTTGCGAATCCGAGAGTTGCAGAATCAAGAGGCTTACCGCCAGTAAGAACAATCCGTACATAAGAAATCTGCTTTGCTTGATAAAACTGAAACCGGCTTGAAGTTCTTCTTTTAAAGGTGGTCCCTGCTTCTCAATGTTTTCTTCTGTTTTTATTTCTTTCACAGCTTTAGGCAATAAGAAAATCAAGAACGCTGAGACAAAAAAAGTCGCTGAATCGATATAAAACACATTATAGGTTTCGACTGTTGAAACCAATATTCCGCTGACAAGGGGTCCCAATACTTTTGTGCTTGAGTCAATCATGGAAGTAAGCGACATGGCCCCTTTCATATTCTCATCTTTTACCAGCTCTTTAAGTTTCCCGTTTTTTGCTGGTACAAATACTGAGGAAAAGATACCAATAGTAAATAGGCAAAGGTACACCATCCAGACATTTGCGGCTAATGTCAGCAGCAGTATGAGCATTCCTCTGACGACATCTGATACAATCATCAGGGTTTTTCGTTCCATTCTGTCAGCCACAGCTCCGGATACCGGGCCTAACAAAGCCATTGGCAACGCAAGGCTTAGGATGATCAGCGACATTTGTAATGGAGTCGCTTCCCATTTTAACCCAACCAGAGTAATGATCGCCACTATACTTAACCAATCACCCAAACTTGAAATGGCCTGGGCGGTCATCAAAGTGATGAAATTTTTGTTTCTCGATAATTTTTGATTCATTGAAATCCCTCCGTTTTTTAAAAGTGACACTAGTGTCGTTTATTTGGTTTAATTATATCGACACTACTGTCGTTTTGCAAGGGGGGATTTGACAAATGGGCTTGTACAAGTTTTATTTCTTCTTTTTTCTGTCTATTCATTAAAAGTTGGAGAGTTATGATCAAGTGGAGAGAATTGAATAAGATCTTGTGAGAGGGCTGGGAAAGAAAAATCCAAACCTGCAATATGAGGTTTGGTTTCGGTTATTATTTTCTGTTGGTAAATCAATGCGAAAACAGCATTTTATTTAACGCCGCGAATCCTCTTTCAAACGCTTCCAGGTGGTTTAACGATGCGTTTCTCAGGTTAATAAAGACGGCTTGGATATCTGCTGGAAGGTTATAACCAAGAAATGTATTGTACATGGCAATATTATCGATTTCACCTTGCACGCCTGAAGCATATGCATTTTTTATGGTGTCACGAACTGTGGCAAATAAATAGGATTCGTCCTCTGGAATTTGTATACCATATCGTTGAAAGAGAGTCTGTAACGCATAGATGTGCCTTAATTCAGCCTGTTGTATCCTTGAAAAGGTTCTTACATCTCCAAATTTATTAAGAATAAGGTCATATCTCCTCTGGGCCAGATATTCATCCTCCATGGCGAAAGTAAGCATTTGCGGAAGAGTGAGAGAAGGAGAATTAAGGGCCCCTTTTGCACCGTAGGCTTCAGAAGTCTGCCGATTGAATCTGTCCATTGCCGGTAGCGACAAATAATACAGGAACCAGACTGCATGCTGTTGCTCATCAGATGCTGCTCTGCGGAAAGTTTCCTTAATTGATTCATTATCAGCTTTGCCGGCAATATCCAAATAGAAATCAACCGTTACCTGTTCATCTTTAAATGCTGCGGCGAGGCCCTTCGTTAAGGACTTGGGACACTCTTCAATCAGCTTTGGGACCGGCTTTCTGTCTGTTAATTTTTTATATATTTTTGTGAATTCTTTAAAGTGTCTCTTCTCATCTTGCTGGATTTCAAGAATTTGTTCCCTTTGTTCCCGGGTTTTTGCGAGCTTGCTAAGTTCGTCATAACAAATTATAGCGCTGTATTCACCGTTTATTGCTTTCTGAATCTCATTGATCAGGTTTTGCCTGGATTGATCATTCTCATGAAATGAATGGTAATACAAGGCTTCACACCTCCTGTTTATTCCATTTATTTTATGACACCATACGAAACAAGTGCCTGGCTGAACAAGAGCAGTCAAGAGTGAGGCGGGATTGTCTGAATTTTACAAGAAAAATAACAATCAAAGTCTATGAGAGAACCATAGGTGTTATAATATATGTAACTAGATTGAAGACAGGATGTTAAACAATGAAGGAAAGAATCAAACACTATCTGGAAGAAAATGCTTCTATCATTGAAGCGATAGAAATAACACCCTTTCCGGTTCTTTTAGGAGATCAAGGAGTGTTTATATATGCGAATAAGCATGCACTTGAGTTGCTGGAAATGGAAAGTCTTGAACAATTAACCGGAAAACATGTGATGGAATTTACCCATAAAAATTCATTTAAGCAAACACAAAAGGAATTGGAACAGCTTCATGACGACCATTCCCAAAGCCAGAATCTGAAAAATATTATTACAATGAAAGGAAACGTTTTTGAGATAGAATCAGTGGTTAAAAGAGTTTCGATAAATGAATATAAGCTTGATTATATCCTCATAAAGGAATCAAGTGAAATCGATACCTACCAGCACCAGTATTTAATGCAAAAGAAGCATTATCAAACTTTGATAGATAACTCAATTGATACTGTAGCTCTCGTTACCGATAATGTTTTTCAATATATAAATAAAGCAGGATTAAAACTATTCGGGGCAAAGCATGAAGATGAAATTATCGGTAAATCAGTACTGGAATTCATTGATTCTGCCGACCATAACGATGTTTTACGCAGAACAATAAATGTCATTGGCAATCCGGACTCACCTCCAGTGATAAAGGAACGTCTATTCTATCGGCTTGATGGAACAAAAAGATTTGTAGAATCTGTAGTAATGCCTTTTGACATTGATAATAAACCATCTGTACAAGTGATCCTGAGGGATATTACTGAACAAAAACAACATCACGAACATAATGTCAAAACAGAAAAACTATTGACTGCCGGCCAGCTTTCTGCAGGAATCGCCCATGAGATACGGAATCCATTGACATCTATCAAAGGATTTATGCAGCTTCTAGAAGGGAAAATTCCTGAAGAGAATCAAAGGTATGTGGAAATTATGAGGGAAGAGATTGACAAAATTGAGAGAATAACAGGGGAAATGCTCTCTTTGTCAAAGCCGCAGGCGATTATCAAGAACAGCCATAATCTGGTGACCTTACTGGAAGAGGTAATAACGCTGTTGGAACCGCAGGCTACTCTGAAAAATGTAGAGATTAAGAGTAACGTTGCGTATAATGATTTGCGAATAAACAGCGACAAGCAGCAGTTGAAGCAAGTTTTTATTAACCTGATTAAAAATGCCATTGAGTCAATGGAAGACGGGGGAGTAGTTACTGTAGGGATGAAACAGCGAGGAAAGGATATCGAGGTTGCCATTAAAGATTCAGGATGTGGTATACCGCCGCATCTGATTACTCAAATAAATGAACCGTTCTTTACTACCAAAGGGACGGGGACAGGGCTGGGTTTAACGATTTGCCATACCATCCTAAAAGAATACAATGGAGAACTCTCTGTAGAAAGCAAGGAAAAGGAAGGAACCATTTTCACGGTTAGTCTACCGATCCCTTAAATACATTAAGCAGCTGATCCAACATGGATCAGCTGCTTTTTTATGATTTTAAAGTGTGGAATTATTCCCTTCTTATCCAACGACTGGATTGCTCCAATTCGCCAGCCAGCCGGAAGAGAAGGTCTTCTCTTCCACGGGCAGCCATCACCTGTACACCGCATGGGAGCATATCCTTCGTCAGGTGCATAGGGAGCGACACTGCCGAAATTTCACCAGTTTTAATTAGGTTAGCCAGTGCCAAGCCATCATACTTTTCATAGTCAAAAACCATACCCTTATCAGCCCTCCTTATTAATGGCAGCTCTTTACAATATTATTCTACAAAGTTATTTCATACCTTTTATTTTTTGTGAATTTTACCAGGTTGAAAATTAATCTGAAATTCAGGGGCAATATGGAGAGAGTTGAATATATATAAAGCAGGTATTGACAATATGATTGACATCTTATAAGATTATCTCGAATTCAAGATTAATTTTCAGCTGAATAAAATTCCACTATATGCCTGATGAGGCAGCGGCCTTCATAGTTCAGGATGTTCTTATAAATATTAATTCCAGTTAAAATTTTTTTGGGTGGTTATCTCGAATTCGAAATAAATTCATTTATGGAGGTTGTAAATATGTTGGATTTAGGTTTATTCATTATTAGAATTGTCATCGGTATCTCATTTGTAGGACATGGGGCGCAGAAGTTATTTGGATGGTTTGGAGGTTATGGATTGAAGGGAACAGGAGGCTGGATGGACTCATTGGGTTTAAAGCCTGGTGTCGTGATGGCTCTCATTGCCGGATTAGCTGAGTTTGTTGGGGGAATATTATTCGTTTTGGGCCTCCTAACCCCAATAGCAGGAGTTATAATTGCAGCCACAATGGTAGTAGCTATTGTGAAAGTTCATTTCTCAAATGGCTACTGGGCAACACAAAATGGTTTCGAATATAACCTCGCGCTATTGGCTGTAGCGATTGGCCTTGCTCTTATGGGACCTGGTAAATATGCTTTGGATGCTCTTATTTTCTAAATCATATACAAATGTACCAATACATCTGTCAAGATACAGTAAATCGTTTAGGAGTGGATGTTTATGAAAAAGAGAACAGAAGGAATTCATCATATCACTGCAATAGTAGGGAACCCACAGGAGAATGTTGACTTTTATACACAAGTCCTAGGATTGAGGATGGTCAAAAAAACAGTAAACTTCGATGATCCGGGAACGTATCACCTTTATTTTGGCGATGAAGAAGGAAATCCAGGCACCATTATTACCTTTTTCCCATGGGACGGTGCACACCAAGGAAGGATCGGAGGAGGCCAGGTAGGGATCACTTCATATGCCGTGCCACAAGGGGCTTTGAGCTTTTGGGAAAATCGGCTGAAACAGTATGACGTGTTTTTCGACAAGACACGTAGGTTTGGAGAAGATTATTTGGAATTGAAGGATCCCCATGGACTGCACCTGGAAATTGTCGAAAGAGATGGCGGGAAAAGCAATCAGTGGAAAAACGGGTCGATCACGTCGGAAGTCGCCATAAAGGGTTTTGCTGGAGCAACTCTCCTCTCTGTTAATCCTGAGCTGACCGAGCAATTATTGGAGAGCATCATGGGGTTGGAACTTCTTGATAAAGAAGGAGAGTTTTCGAGATTTAAAGCCACGGGGGAGATTGCGAATATCATCGATTTGAAAATGAATCCTGTACCTCGGGGCAGAATGGGAGTCGGAACCGTCCATCATATTGCCTGGCGTGCAGAGGATAATGCCGACCAACTTGCTTGGAAAAAACACCTGGAAGACAATAGTTACCCTGTTACCCCCGTTCAGGACAGAAATTACTTCGATGCGATTTACTTTAGGGAGCATGGAGACATCCTTTTTGAGATTGCAACCGATCCACCTGGATTTGCAGTTGACGAATCATCTGATACATTGGGGGGAAAGTTGAAGCTTCCACCGCAATATGAACAACATAGATCTCAAATTGAACAAATTTTGATGCCAATTGAAGTAAAAATCCAAAGATAAAAAACCACCTGTTGCTAAAACTTAGTAACAGGTGGTTTTTTATCTATATCTTTCTCTCGTTCTTAGGAAATAAAAAATAAGTTAATACTCCGGACAAAATAGCCCCGCCGAGTGATATGAGCATTCTTGTTCCTTGAGCAATCTCCCCATAGTTATTTGATAGAAACCATGCTGCCAAAATAAATACTAAAATCACAACCGGGAGTATAAGTGTCAATCGTTTCAAGCTATCACGTCCTTTATTAAATAACTAACAGACTTGTACAGTTTACCATAATTTTTTTAAAAAAGGAGATCGCGTGTTTGTCTAAATGAAAAAACTGAGCATTTATGGTTTCTCTCAATAGAAATTTCACTACAACATTCACCTATAGTAATATAAAATAATAGTGGCAATAAATAGATATAGGGGGCACACAGTTGAAAAAATATTACGCAGCAGCATTACTGATTGTATTCATTCTAATAGTGGCAGGATGCGGTAATAAAAAAATTGAAATGGTTGAGAGTGCAAGTGTATCGGTAGATGAAGAAGGACAGGAGCTCAATGTACACATCACCCTTGATGATGTGAATATGGAAGCAGAAACTTCATTTCAAGTCAGGCTATATGTAAGTAATGGAGAACTGGTTAAAGCTCTGGGGACGGACCTCTTCGTCTTTGAAGAGGAATATGTCAGCCATAAAGAAGGGGAAGATTCCAAGATTATTGAAATAAATGAATCTCTGCCTTTAAGCAAAACATTTACCGAAACAGAACTAAGAGATATAGTTGAAAATGATGAGGCGGAGGCTCTTGAAATTGATGTATTGAACAAGGATAAGGTCTTTGCCACAGAAGTGATCGAAACGGTTCAATAGAAAAAGGCTGTCCCACCCGATATCCATTCGACGTGAGACAGCCTCTTTTTTTGTTTAAGGTGATTCATTATTTTATCGGTCTCTTCAATGAGTACAAATCCTCTTCCAAGAGAAGCATCTTATCCATCAGGACATCTTTTGAATCCATAATCCCTCTGTTATAGAAATAGGGTCCGATTTCTTTGACAAAGAAATCAAATAAGTTTTCCGCACCGATCAAGCCCATTTCCTCTCCGTGCTGTTCATAATGGAAAGTCTGAATTCTTTCGATGATTTCTTCTCTTTCTTCTTTAGGCATCTTGATCACCAACACTTCTACACATCCTTTTTGATATCTTCCATTCAATAGTAACATAGAAGTGTAATGATAGAATGATTAGTATTTAGCCAAGTCGGTTTCCTGTATTAAGTCGAGTGAGTAGCGTCCTGATGTATACTCGATTATTTGATCTTGTATCTTAGGATACAGCGTTATGGAATGCAGTTCAGAAAGTGAAATCCATTCCACACCAGTTTGCTTAGGATCCGGATTGTCCGGCAGTGAAGGTTCATGGTTTCCAAGGATGGTGCAGGCAAAGAAAAGGCTCAGATTATGTACCGGACCATAAAGGTTTTCATTCTGGTGGGGTGCATATTCATAAATAAATGCCAGGCTATCAACACCCACATCAATACCTGCTTCTTCTTTTGCTTCCCTGACTGCAGCTTCTCCAACCGATTCTCCTGCTTCAACCCCGCCGCCTGGCAGATTATAATGTATTCCCTTGTGGTCTTCAAATTTCACCAAAAGCACGCTTTCATTTTGAATCATCAACGCACCAGCTCTTACTCTGATGGGATATCCCATTAAACCACACCTTTCCAATAATAAAAGATAATTTTAACAGATTTTTAAATAATTGGAAATATAATAAAATTACAGTATATTTAAACTAGTGAGGAGGTCGGGCAAGTGATTTCTCAAGGTATTATTATAAAAGATAATCATGTATTAATGGTGAAACAGTATGTAGATAGAGGTGACATTGTCTGGAACTTTCCCGGTGGTGGAATTGAAGAAGGGGAGACGCCGGAAGACGCGGTAATCAGGGAAGTCCAAGAAGAGACAGGATACAAAATCGAAATGATAGAATTGCTCAAAGTCTCTTCTGGAAAATTCTCTTTTCTGGGGAGAATTAGCAGCGGTGAACTTTACCTTGATCAAACACTTCCAGAAAATAAAGATATCCTGCAAGCTGCATGGATTCGCTTAGATGATCTTGAAAAATTTGATGATTATACTCTGCCGGTCAGGGAAATGATTTTAAAAAGGATGGCCGTTTCGCTTTGAACGGCAGTCAAGCTCCATTAACAGGAACAATCCCTCTTTAAGAGTCATTTTTTGAGTGAATCCGGCTTTCTCATAACATCGAATCGCTCTTTTATTTGTTATGGAAGGATCGAGTACAATATAATCTGGGTTTGCCTCTCGAATGATGTGATCAGTGAAGAGGTCAACCATCCTTGTGCCAAGACCTTTGTTGAAAAGGCTGGGCTCACCGATAAAACAATCCATCCCCCATACCGTTGTCCCTTCAGGGTATCCCCAGTCTTTCAATTCGTCTGAGGAACTAGGATACATTTGGAGATAGCCGGAAGGTTGTTCCCCGTATTGAAAAATATAGGGAACAACCGTACTGCTTCCCTTTATCCTGGGAAGATACTTGTTCGCTACTTCTTCAGAAGACAGTGGTTTCCCATTATTGCTGTAGAACTCATAAACCTTATCTGTACTCAGCCATCTTCCCATAAGGGAGAGGTCCTCCTCCATCATTTTCCGAATACCTATCTTGTTATTCATATGTCCGCCTGCCCTCATTGTAATAAATTTTCTAAATCTTATGATACTATAAGTATGAAAATCTTGGAAGAACAAAGGGGATGGCATAATGGAGTTAGATCAACTATTTCTCATTAAGGAAAAAGAGGGGTTCAAAAAGGATTTTTCAATATTGATCTCGATGATGAATTACGCCAGGTTTACAACCTTGGCAGACTTAAAAGAAATCACACAGGAAGAACTTGACTATCGATACAATGATGAATTTAATTCAATTGCGATGCTGCTGGCACATTTGGCTGCGATTGAGAAAATCTTTCAGAAAATGACATTTGATCATTTAGATGATGAAGAGATCAATCTCTATGCAGATACATTGGAACCGGCCGCCGGGTTGGGCAGTGAGGCGTCGGTCATCAAAGGTCAGCCTCTGGAATATTACATAGAAGAATTAGAAAGCGTTAGAGAAGTAACGAAGAAGAAATTTTCTTCACTTGAAGAAAGTTGGCTTTACGAAGAGTCGGACTTTTGGTACCACAAGAAAGGGAACAATTTCTTTAGATGGTTTCATGTCTTTGAAGATGAAATCAATCACCGAGGGCAGATCCGGTTGATCAGAAAGCTGTATGCAAAAGAAAAGGCTGTTTTTGCAAAGTAACGGGTTTAATTATCGAGTATGTAAGCGAAATTAACACACCAATTGTAGGACGAAAATGCTAAGGTTTTCTCCTCTTCTATTTTTGATAAGGAAGGGGAGGTTCATTTTGATGGTGAATTAATATTGGTTTTACCATTATTAATAACACGGAAATTAAATTCTGTTGTTAATATGGCATGAAAACGCCAGCTTGTTAATATGCTTTTTTCTTATTTATGGAGCTGGTTGCAAACTCTGTAGATTGGAGCGGAAGGCGTGCGACCTCCTGCGGGAATAGCGTGACAGGTGAGACCAAGGTTACGTACCCACTGGAACGTAACCCCGCAGGCAAAGCCGAGGAGGCTCACCGCACGCCCCGCGGAGTCGCACGCCTGGAGCGGAAATCACTATTAACTTCTTAAAATAAGTATGTTTGAAAATAATTCAGGTTCCTAATGAGTATAATGCTGTTATAGGATTCTAAAGGAGAGGAATTCATGCCTGAATTGATTTTTATCAGTTTGTTTGCCGTTGTCTTGATTCTTTATAAAGTGTACAGAATATCGAAAAAGAAAAGAAGATGGAAACAAAATAAATCAATTTAACAGAAATCTTTCCTAAACCTGTTGCATTTTCAAGGTATTTCCAATATACTGACAGTAATCAAACTGAAAGGACTGAATTTTTGAGCGATGAAGTAATTTACCTATCCCACAAAAAACGAGAAGTGCGAAAAGCATATGAACAAATTTAACTCGTTCCGGATAGGATAAGTATGTCCATTTTCAGATGGACCCTTGCTCAAAAAAAGATACCTTCAGTTTCTTCAAGAAATTTTTCTTGGGATTTTTTCTGTACGTGTAACTTTTTTGTCTAGCTGAGCATAGAATATATACTAACCTTTCCGGAGCATTTCGGGGAGGTTTTTTTATGTTATTGATGAAAGCGATAAATGTAGATTATACGATTGGTGAAAAGCAATTTTTTAATGAGAAAGAATTGAACATTTATCAGGGCGACAAGATCGGACTCATCGGCAAGAATGGTCAGGGAAAATCACTTCTTCTTAAATATTTGCAGGGACTGACAGATGTCAAGCCTGATGTTGAATGGTACGGGAGTATCGGATATTTCGAACAATTGGACAGCCTGGAGAGCAGCAGCCATTTAAGCGGCGGGGAAATTACGATCAAGAAGATAAATTCACTGTTCGCGGAGGGCAGTAAAATGTTGTTATTGGATGAACCATCCAATAATCTTGACTGGGCAAGAATTGATGAACTGCAGAAAAGGTTAAAACATTTTAACGGGAGCTTTGTTCTTGCTTCCCATGATCGAATGTTACTAGATGCTGTCTGTACGAAAATCTGGGAAATGGAAGAGGGAAGAATAACAGAATATCAAGGATCTTATGAGGATTACCTCCGCGAAAAAGAACGAGAAAAGAAAGAGCATGAAGCGAAGTATGAAAGCTATACAAAAGAAAAAAAACGATTGATGGAGAGATACGAAAAGAAGCAAAGGCAAGCGCAGGGGATGGATAAACCGCCTTCCCGAATGGGGAATTCGGAATGGCAGCTTTATAAGGGGAAAGCAGCTGGGAAAAGAGCAAAGGTGGAACGTGTATCGACCGTGATCAAGGAAAGAATTGAAAGGATGGACAAAGTAGAGCAGCCTTTTGAATGGGATTCAGTCAAGATGGAATATGTATTACAGACACCTGTTCACAGGCGGAACTTGCTCACAGCAAAAGAGCTTGAAAACTTTATTAGCGGCAAAAAACTGTACCGCACACCATACCTTAAATTAAAAACCGGGAGTAAGACCGCATGTATAGGAAGGAACGGAAGCGGAAAAACAACCCTGATCAGACAACTTCTAACGGAAACACCTGAAGAAGTTGAATTATCCAAGAATGTCAAGGTGGGTTACTTTGAACAAAGTCTGGATAACCTTCCTGAAATGGAAAGTATCCTCAAGTACGTGACAGAAGGAAGCACCCTTCCACAGCATGTAATTAGAATCATATTGGCGAGACTTCGATTTTATGAAGAGGACGTCCACAAACCGATATGCGTGTTAAGCGGTGGAGAACGTGTCAAAACAGCCATTGCCAAGCTGCTGGTTGGAGACTACAACCTGCTGGTTCTTGATGAACCGACAAATCATGTCGACCTTGACACGCTAAAGGCATTAGAGGGCTTGTTGAAGGATTACCCCGGTACGGTGCTGCTTGTTTCACATGACAGAAAATTTGTTGAAAATGTGGCTGACAACCTATGGGTAATTGAAGATGGTTTAATCAGTATGTTTGATGGATGTTTAATGAAATGGGTTGAATCAAAAGAATTACCTCCAGCAGCCGGGCTTAATGAGGAGGAAATCATGAAGCTGGAAACGAAACTGACGGAATTGGTCAGCAGGCTTAGCATTCCCTCCCCAGCGGATGACATTGCTCTGCTTGAAAAGCAATATCAAGATGTCCTAAGCAGGTTAAAGGAGCTAAAAAAATGAGAAGGATTGCAATCGTAACAGGTGCAAGCAGGATGCAGGGGATAGGTGCGGCAATTTGTTTAAAATTAGCTGAACAGGGCTGTGATATATTTTTCACGGGATATAGGGGGTACGATGAAGAGAGGCCATGGAAGGCAGATAGCGAAGCCTTTCAAATACTGAAAGATCATGTTGTTTCCAAGGGTGTAAGATGTGAATGGGCGGAAGTCGACTATATGAGTGACAATGCACATGAGAAAATCATCGATGAAACAATCGGAAAGTTGGGCACTCCCTCCATTTTGATTAATAATGCAGCTTATTCGACCCCAACGCCGGTGGGAGATTTTACTGGATCAGAACTGGACCGTCACTACCGGGTCAATGTCCGAACGCCAAGCCTGTTGACAGCGAAGTTCATTGAGGTCTGCAGGAATGATGGGCAAAGCCGGGTAATCTTTTTAACCAGCGGCCAGTCTCTGGGCCCTATGCCGGATGAACTTGCTTATGCCATGACTAAAAGTAGTGTTGAAGCTTTTGTAAAATCGGCATCCATCCCTGCAGCGAAGAAGGGTATCACCATCAATGCCGTCAATCCAGGCCCTACCCAGACAGGCTGGATAAACAAAGAGACAGAAGAAGAATTAATGAAGATGTTTCCAATGGGAAGAATGGGGAGGCCTGAAGATATAGCTAACCTGATAGCCTTTATCATAACCCCGGATGCACAATGGATCACCGGGCAAGTGATCCATTCAGAAGGCGGATTCATTAGATAAGAACAAGTAACCATGGGGAAAGCCGGAACATATCGGCTTTCCCCATGGTTATTTTGTTATAGATTTACTTAAAGGGTGTTAGACATCTTTGGAAAAAGGGTAAATAAGGAATATCAAATTGTCAAGTTTGAATGTTCCCTTTCTTTCAAGGAGGAATCCATGAGACCAAAAACGTTAAAGAGTTTAACCAATAAACAGCTGATGACAGTATACAGACATGCGAAAAAAGAGAATCTTTCAGCGGAATATATAGCAATGTTAAAAACTGAAATGCGAAGACGGATTACAGTTACTTATAAACAGTAATAATGAAAACATCCCTATTTAAATGCTTCAACTCTCTCAAGTTAGTTTGAAAAACGAGCCTTCCGGATATACATTAATAGATATTTTATGAGGAGGAATCAGTTTGGACATTAAAGCTTTATTTCTCAACTGTACATTAAAGAAAAGCCCGGAACCCTCAAATACACAAGGGTTAATGGATAAAGTCATCGAGTACTTTGATAAAGAAGGTGTAGAATCGGAGACGATCCGGATTGCTGATTACAATGTAGCTCCCGGCATGACACCGAACGAAGGGATAGGTGATGAATGGCCGGAAATTTTTGATAAAGTCAAAGAAGCGGATATTGTCGTAATCGGGACTCCGATATGGCTTGGGGAAAAGAGCAGCATTGCGAAGCGGGTTATAGAACGCATCAATGGCGGTGCCAGCCTGACGAATGATAAAGGACAATACCTCTATTACAATAAAGTAGCGGGGACGATTGTGACAGGCAATGAGGATGGGGCCAAAAGTGCTGCAAGAGACCTGATTTACGGTATGTCACACCTTGGATTCACCATTCCGCCAAATGTAGATTCCTACTGGGTAGGTGAGGCTGGACCAGGTCCATCCTTCTTGGAAGCTGATGGATATGAAAATGACTTTACTAAGCAAAATACCAGAATCATGGCCTATAACCTTATCCATTTTGCAAAAATGCTGAAAGAACACCCGATACCTGCAGAGGGAAATGTGGTAGAGTCATAGAAAGAGGCGGGGACATAAGTTGAAAACTAATTGATTTAAGTAGAAATAATCGAAAATAAGACCGCATGAGATCAAGGGGTTATATACTCTTGACTTCATGCGGTTCATTCATGTTATTAGGCTCTTATCTTAAAGATGCTACTTTTAAGGTTATTTACCGCTGCTTCCTGAACGTAGGCGGATTGGAGCGGAAGGTGCTCGACCTCCTGCGGGACTAGCGGGACAGGTGAGACCAAGGTTACGTACCCACTGGAACGTAACCCCGCAGGCCAATCCAGCTCCAGCGGCCAGCGACTAGCAGATTTCGGTCTCTCTCCTTGCGATAAGTCAACATCAACTCACTACGTTCGTTGTGTTTCCTTTATCTCATGCGAGAGCCCTCCAATCTGTACGTCGCTTAACGGCCGCTTCCGCTTTTTATTCAGCCGAGGAGGCTCACCGCTCGCCCCGCGGAGTCGTGCACCTGGAGCGGAAATCCATTCTTTTTACTCAGACATATTCTTTGCGAATAGAGTTTTTTTTAAGGTTTTGTCCCAGCCTCTTTTTTATTGGGAAAGCGAATGTGTTCGTTAAAAGGAGAAGCTGCTAAGAATTCATAAAACCATTATTTCATTAATTCATAGGATCTTATCAAACTCATACCATCCTTCAGGACATCAGTCAGGCATAATACTGACAATCTGTGCAATGCGGACAAAAAACGTTTCATCCCCAATATTCATCACTACATGGTCAGGTTTAACATCCATTAATCTTCCTCTAAGAGTATCCTGAACTGTCGACACAATCAGTATTTTTCCTATGACAGATTGAAGAGTTTCATAGACATACGGCTCAAAATGGAACATCGGCTGGGACTGCATCATCCCCTGGCTCATTGGTTTGGCCATCATCATATCTGTTTGCGGATAATTTCGAAAGTGATACATTATCATACCTCCTGTTGTTTTCCTCTCCCTAACAATATGCAGGACATAATCCCGTTGGATGGGCAGCAAAGCAAAATAGGCTGTGGACACTTTAATACGTTAACAAACCAGGGGACAGTCCCCCAGTGCGTTAAAGGGGTAAAGAAGGTATTTTTCTACGGGAGGAAGAATACTAGTTTGGTAGTTGGGATTTCCAAGGAGGAGCAATTGAAATGGATATTAGGGAAGCTGTTTCACAAAGTGAATGGGAAGAAGTATATGGGCTGTTGATCGAGCTGCGTACTGATTTAGGGAGGGCAGAGTTTTCTGATCTATTGGCAGAAATGAGAAAAGAGGGCTACAGGGTTTTCTGTCTTTATAATCCATTAGGGGAGCTCCTCTCGCTCGCGGGAGTCATAATAAGAACTAATTTCTATGCAAAACGCCATGTGTTTATATATGATCTGGTCACGAAATCTTCGGAGCGTTCGAAAGGCTACGGAAAACAGCTGCTGCAATATATTGAAGAGTGGGGAGCTCAGCAAAACTGTGATTCAGCAGGGCTTGACTCCGGTTTGCACAGAAAAGACGCACACCGGTTCTATGAGAATGCCATGCAGTACAATAAGTCAAGTTATGCTTTTCGTAAGAAGCTGTAATCGTAAACAGAGTTCCAAATAAGAAAAAAACTTTTCTGTTCATAATAATTCAGAATAAAGCTTAATTGTTTGTTTTAATTGAATAATAATACAATAAAGCAAAGGAGTATTCTTATCTTTATTCAGTCGTGCAGAAGGAGTATCGCTCCCTGCGGGTTTAAAAATAATGTTCCGATGGGAATAATTCCGTAAAAGCCAACTTTTATGGAGGGTTAAAAATGGCAACTACCATTAGAAAAGACCAAACGGAATATTGTGATAGTGAATATGACAGGTTGGAAAAAGTCATTGTTTGCCAGCCTCGCTTCATGAAAATCGAAAAAGTGATCAATGAAACCCAGAAGCATTTTCTGGATAAAAATATAGACATAGATACTGCTTTGAAACAGCATAACGACTTTGTGGATGCTTTGAAAGATAATGGCACGGAAGTCATTGAAATGGCTCCTGATAAAGAGCTGCCTGAACAGGTATTTACCAGGGATATCGGATTTACCATCGGTGATACAATTTATGTATCCCAGATGGGCAGTGATATAAGGTCTGGTGAGGATGAAGTTTTAAAGTCCTGGCTGGCCGGCAAGGGGCATAAATATGAAAAGCTGGATAACAGCAATATAGAAGGCGGGGACGTCATAGTCGATAAAGATAAAGTATTTGTCGGTGTAAGCCACCGGACAAGTAAAGGAGCCATTGACCAGCTGAGAAACCTGGCCGACGGCTTTACTGTCATCCCGGTTCCTTTCCAAAAAAAATATCTGCATCTTGATTGTGTCTTTAATATTTTGTCAGAAAAAGAAGCATTGGTATTTTCTCCTGCTTTTAAACCTAAAGAACTGGAGCTTCTTGAATCTCACTATAACTTGATTGAAGTTGATGCTAAAGAACAGTTCACGATGGGGACGAATGTCTTATCAATAGGCGATCGAAAGGTGCTGAGCCTTCCGCAGAATAAAGGGGTCAACAAGCAGATGAGGAAACATGGCTATCATGTTATAGAAGTCGATTTTTCCGAGATCATCAAGTCAGGTGGATCCTTCCGCTGCTGCTCCATGCCGATTTTGAGGACATAAATTTTAAATGAAGTCATAGAATGAAATGACAGCAAACAATCGATATGCTATAGTAAAATAACTATATAGAAGAATTCTGCAAATGTGCAGGAGAGGTTCTAGCTTAACCCTCTATAAAAAACTAAGGAAAACGGCTTCTCCTTAGATGCCGTTTTTTTCTGTTTTATTACTGTTGATACTTAAATAGAGACCGCAAAGAACTTCCTTCTTCTTCTAAATGGCAGCAAGCCGGAAGTGAGAGGAGATAAAAAATGATGAAAAATGAAAAAGCGCTGGTTGTTTTCAGCGGAGGACAAGACAGTACCACCTGCCTGATCTGGGCAAAAAAAGAATTTGCTGAAGTAGAGGCTGTTACCTTTAATTACGGACAGCGTCATATAGATGAATTGGAGTGTGCCAAAGAGATTGCGGAAGAATTGGATGTGCCGCATCATATCCTTGATATGAGCCTTCTCAATCAATTGGCTCCAAGTGCGTTGACCCGGACCAACGAAAGCATTACTGAAAAAGAAGGTGAACTTCCATCCACATTTGTTCCGGGAAGGAACCTGTTATTCCTTTCATTTGCAGGCGTACTGGCTAAGAATATTGGGGCAAAACATATCATTACTGGTGTATGCGAAACAGACTTCAGCGGCTATCCCGATTGCCGTGACATGTTCGTGAAATCTTTTAACGTCACATTGAATTTGGCAATGGATGAGGGCTATGTTGTTCATACTCCATTAATGTGGCTTGATAAGGAAAACACATGGAAGTGGGCAGATGATATGGGAATGCTTGCCTATGTCCGAGAAAAAACACTAACCTGTTATAACGGCATACGGGGGGACGGCTGTGGGGAGTGCCCTTCCTGCAAGCTTCGGAACAAAGGGCTCTCAGACTACTTATCTTCTAAAAATGGAGGCGAACAAGCATGATTGGCCAAATTTATCCAGTGCCTCAGCACTCTTACTCATATGAGTTAAATAAAGACTTCCAATTTGCGGCCGCCCACTATATTCCCTCAGAATCAGCAGGGAAATGCCAGAAAGTCCATGGGCACACCTACTTTGCAAATGTGACGATAGGGGGAAATAGCCTTGATGAGTCAGGGTTCCTCATTAACTTTGCGACGATCAAAAAGTTGATTCATGACAGGTTCGATCATACCATGTTGAATGAAGATCCGCTTTTTGCCGGGAATCCCGACAGGTTTCCTACAACTGAAGTAATGGCTGAGTTGATCTGTGACTTAATTCAGTCCCATTTAGACATGCAGGAAAATAACGCTGAGTGTCTTCAAGTCTTTCTGCGCGAAACACCGACGAGCTACTGTATTTTCCGTCCGAGAAAGGAAGGCCGGAAATGAGAAAGATACCTGTTTTGGAGATATTCGGTCCAACCATTCAAGGAGAAGGAATGGTCATCGGCAGGAAAACGATGTTTGTCAGGACGGCCGGCTGTGACTATTCCTGTTCATGGTGTGACTCTGCTTTTACTTGGGATGGATCTGCCAAAAGCGACATTCGAATGATGACAGCTTCTGAAATATGGGAAGAGCTCAATAGTATTGGCGGGAAAAGATTTAATCATGTCACAATATCAGGCGGCAATCCAGCATTAATTTCATCAATTGAAGAACTTCTGGCGATTTTTAAAGAAAAGGGAATCAAATCGGCACTAGAAACACAAGGAAGCAAGTGGCAGGACTGGTTTATGGATATTGATGAATTGACCCTGTCACCAAAACCTCCAAGTTCAGGGATGAAGACAGATTTTGCAATCTTGGATACAATCGTCCAAAAGCTGAAGAATCATAAGGACTACAGTTTAAAAGTGGTAATCTTTAATGATGAAGACATGAAATATGCCGTAGATTTGCATGAAAGATATCCAGAAGCATCATTCTTTTTACAAGTAGGGAATACCAACCTGGCCGCCGGAGAAGGTGAAGGCTTGCTCAGTCAGCTTATCACTGATTATGAGAAACTGATAGAAGCCGTTACAGAAAGCGAAAGGCTCAATAATGTCAGGGTGCTCCCTCAGCTTCATACTTATGTATGGGGAAATAAACGGGGAGTATGATTTTCCAATAGCTTTAAGGTTTGTTCATTGACATATCTTTGGCATCTGCTCCGTTTTGTTTAACAGACGGAGCTTTTTACTGTATATTAGCAAGGGAATAACAGAAAATAGAATTATCAATACATAGAGAATGCCTGAGGAGGCCAAACATGCAGCGTTTTTTATTATCACATAACGATTTAGATGGTGTCGGTTGCGGCATTATCGCTAAGATAGCTTGGGGAGAAGAAGCGGAAGTAAGGTATAACTCCATCGGCGGCCTGAACTTTCAAGTGGCAAGATTCTTGAAAAAGCCGCAGAAGAACACCAAGCTGATTATCACAGACTTATCCGTTAATAAAGAAAATGAAGCGGCTGTGGAAAAATTTTTTCAAAAAGAGGGAAAGGTAGAGCTGATTGATCATCACCGGAGTGCAGAACATTTGAACCAGTATAAATGGGCTTCCGTGACAGTGGAGTATGGCGACGGCCGGCTTGCATCCGCCACATCGCTCCTCTATGAGGACCTGAAAGAAAAAGGCGACATTCAATCGACTCCTATCCTTGAGGAATTTGTTGAGTTGATTAGGCAATATGACACTTGGGAATGGGATGTTAATAATAATGTAACAGCCAAGAGATTGAATGATTTATTCTTCCTGTTGACGATTGAAGAGTTCGAGGAGAAGATGCTCAACCGATTGCAGAATCATTCAGAATTCTTCTTTGATGAATTTGAACTGAAACTGCTTGAAATGGAAGAAGGGAAAATTGAACGGTACATCCGCCGCAAACGCCGTGAGCTCGTCAAATCTTTCGTTGATGAATATTGCGTGGGGATTGTCCATGCAGAATCCTATCATTCTGAATTAGGAAATGAACTGGGTAAAGATTATCCTTTCCTGGACTATATAGCTATTATCAGTGTGGGGGGGAAACGGATCAGTTTAAGGACCATTCATGACCATGTTGACGTTTCGGAAGTTGCCGGAAAATTTGAAGGCGGGGGGCACGCAAAAGCCTCAGGATGCAATCTGACAGCAGAAGCGTTCAAGCTGTTTGTGACCGATGTGTTTGAGATTGAGCCTCTGCCGATTGACGCTCCGAAAAACCGTTATAATTTAAAGGAATCTGCCAACGGCTCCCTCTATAAAAACCGCCAGGAAGATCAATTGTTCGTATACCCTGTGGACAAGGAAAGCTGGAGAGTTGAATATAACGGGCAAATTGAAGGGGAATTCCCAAACTACCTTGATGCAGAAAACTATCTTAAAAAGGAATATTCAGCAGCGCTTGCCAGGGATGATGATTACACTGAATTCCTAATGGTAAATGTGAAAAACAATAAAATCCTTCAGGCTGCAGCCGAACAGCTGCCGTTTAATGTAATGGCAGATAAAAAAGAAGAGGATAAATAAAGACAAGCTGGTCCCGGATGGGGCCAGCTTGTCTTTATTTATACAAAATCAGCTTTGAAGCTGCTTAATGATTTTATCTGCAAATGCCAGTGCTTTTTCATTATCGCCATGCAAACACACTGTGTCAGCAGTGATTGGTATCTGGAATCCATCAAGGGTGATCACTTTTTTTTCCTTAACCATCCTCACTACCTGTGAAAGCGCCTGCTCTTCATCATGGATGACAGCACCTTCTTGGCTGCGGGGAGTGAGGGTGCCGTCATTTTGATAAGTTCTGTCAGCAAAAACCTCGCTGGCTGTCCGCAATCCGATTTCATTGCCTGCTGTGATCATTTCCGAATTGGCTAATCCGAAAAGTGTCAGATAGGGATCGAAATCAAAGACAGCCTGAGCGATGGCCCTTGCTGCTGCTTTATCCTTTGCAGCCCGGTTATAAAGGGCACCATGAGCCTTGACATGTGAAAGGCGTCCGCCTTGTGCTTTCACTACTCCATATAAAGCACCGATCTGGTATAGGGTCAGAGAATAGATCTCATCAGGAGGAATATCCATGTTTCTTCTTCCGAATCCTTCTAAGTCAGGATAACCTGGGTGAGCACCGATCTTAACTCCATTTTTGAGGGCGAGGCTGACTGTTTTGCGCATGATTTGGGGATCTCCTGCATGAAATCCACATGCGATATTGGCAGAGGTGATTTTCTCTAAAATCTTTTGATCATTTCCTTTGGTATATGTGCCAAAACTTTCTCCTAGGTCACAATTTAAATCTATCTTCAATGGATTATCTCTCCCATCATTTAGGTTCTTCAGTATTTACTAAAAAACTCAGTTAGTAATCAGCCCTTAGTTTCAATGCTGCTTTAATCATTCTTATTTTGTATTCAGATTGCCTTAATGCAAGATGAGCTTCTTTAAGAGACACTTCCCTGAACGCGATGTTTTCATTGGGTTTCAGTTGGGCAATGACAGACAAGTCTGCGGTAATGACATTAGCGATTTTAGGATAACCGCCTGTCGGCTGGCTGTCGGCCATGAGGATGATTGGCTGTCCGTTGGAAGGAACCTGAATTGTCCCCATCGCTATACCTTCTGTTAAAAGCTCCTTTGACTCGCTCAATTCCAGTCTTGGTCCTTCCAGTCTGTATCCCATCCGGTCTGATTGAGGAAGGATTGTAAACATTCCGGATAAAAAATCTGCTTGTGCTCTGCTGTTAAACGAATCCCACTGGGTGCTTTTGAGAACCCTGACTTCCCTTTTTTCCATATAGGTGAATAGGGAAGGAGCAAGGCCCCAGTTTCTCTTGCTGCCGTGATATTGAGCCGGATACAAATCCAGTTTGTCACCGGCTTTCAAAGCACGTCCCTCTATACCTCCGACTCCGGCGCGGGTATTAGTGCTCGTGCTTCCCAACTGTTTCGGATTATTAATTCCATTTTTGAAGGCAATATAAGCTCTCATCCCGCTGGCAGCCATGCCAAACCTGAGAACATCCCCTTTTCTGACGTGTAAAGGTTTGTTGTTCATTACATTTTGATCATTGATAGATGGGGTTAAATCTGCACCGCAGATGGCAATTTCGGTATCAGCAGTAAAGTGGAGGACCGGTCCCTGTAAGGTAATTTCCAATCCTGGGCAGTTTTCATCATTCTGAAGCAAAAGATTCGCAAGGTGGAATGCAAATGGGTCCATCGGTCCGCTGACAGGCATGCCGATATTCCGGTAACCGATTCTTCCGCCATCCTGGATAGTTGTCATAAGGCCGCTTTTTTCTAAAGAGAAACCCATCTCAGCAACCCTCCATTTGATTGAACTCATTTCTTGAAATTGGTTTGAACTGGATTCGATCTCCTTGTTTTAACAATGCAGGTTCAGAATTGTCTGGATCAAATAAGGCTAAGGGTGTCTTTCCTATGATTTGCCAGCCGCCAGGGGAAGAAATCGGATAGACCCCTGTTTGGCTGCCCGCAATTCCGACAGACCCTGCTTCAATTCTTACTCTTGGACTGCTTCGCCTTGGAACTGCGATTGAAGGATCCATCCCTCTTAAAAATGGGAATCCGGGGGAGAAGCCAAGGAATGCCACTGTATATATAGGTCTGCTATGAATCTCAATCACTTTGTTCTCCGTCATTCTTTGAGAGTCTGCAACAAAATTCAGGTCAGGACCGAATTTCCCCCCGTAACAGACTGGGATAGTGATAATCTCATTTTCATTGGAACTTTTGCTTATCTGGATGTTATCAATTTCATTGACTAATATCTGTTCGATTTCGCTGTATGGAAAAAGTGAATGAAGTTTAAGCGGATTATAATGTATGG
This sequence comes from Bacillus sp. AK031, assembly GCF_053903065.1. Taxonomy (NCBI): domain Bacteria; kingdom Bacillati; phylum Bacillota; class Bacilli; order Caryophanales; family Bacillaceae; genus Bacillus; species Bacillus sp. AK031. The sequence continues at coordinate 1,720,494 of NZ_CP096424.1, forward strand.
TGACCGTTTTATAAGCAGGCACAGCTTCAATGAATGCTTCATGGGGCATTTCACTCAGATTTCTGCTGAAGGAGGAAATGGTATTTACAAGCATCTCTTCCTCCTCGATCTGAAAATCGACTATAACGGCACTGTCGCCTAGAGGGGCTATAGTATAGCGCATCTTTTTTCACTTCCATTCTTGATTATTCTGAATTGTCATCCAGAGTTCATTTTAACATATTACAACAACACAATGAAAAAGCTGCTCTTCCTGAAGAAACCGAATGGAAAAGCAGCTTTTATGAGTGTGGTCAATATTTTCCCTGTACAGCATCAGATCCAAAAAACGTGAGTATTCCCTAAAAATCACCCTTCTCATCAGCCAATTCTTCAAGGATAAACTTTTTAAATCCTGCCGGGTCATCCATTCTTAGATGCACTTGTGAAACTTCCTTGGTGATCCCGTATAGGTAATGAGCTTTCTGTGGGGTTACCAGTTTTATTTCGAGATGCGGGGGCTCAGGAACAAAATCAGGTGCTATCGCCTGGAAGGTGATTTTTTCGATATTCCGTGGGAGCTTTTCAGGCCCAACGTACTCAGTGACAGAAGCAATATTTTTCAATGGGATGATGATTCTGCTTGCAAACCCCATTCTTATAGTCAATTCCTCAGCGGTCACTTTAAGAGGGTTCAACCGAAATCCTTGTATTTGAGCTATAAAGAACAAAACGGAATAGACATTCAAGAAAAGCAGTATCCAGGCCACCCATGCATTCCATTGGTGAAGAAAGTAATGCAGCCCAAGAGATTCAATGATGATGGCATGGATCAACATGATATATAAAGCAATCGTGCTCGTTTTCTGGTGCAAGGTGAAAGTCCCTTTTCCGGTACGGCTTTTTTTCTTCCAGGAAAAGAGGCTGTAATAAAACAATGAAAGCTCAGTTAAATAGATTTGAATGGCGAGAGGGGCCTTCATATTTTGTTGAATGGCAGCTTCAAGTCTGTGGGGAAAGAAATCTTGAGTTTCATATTTTAGGTTTTTTGTGTAGGCAAAAACTTTTGGGACCATTTTGACTAACTTAAAGGCGATATACAATTCAAAAAGCAGAAACGCTCCCTCTGCTGTAATGATCAGGTATTTAAAGAATGGCAGAGAAGAGAGGTGTTCGTTCGGTATGATGAGCCACGCAGCTCCATAGCCTGCAGCGATGACAATGGAAAGCATTTTGACGGAGTAATGCCTGCGGATGATGAAAAAGTATGCCATTAAGGGGATGATGATCATGAGATCGATGATCGATCCGTATGCCATATTCATTGGAACATCTTCCAGGCGGTAAACGGAGAAATTTGTGATCAGCACGAGTGCTGTCAACACACAGAAAAGCAGCGATCTTTTTCTTGGTTTTGCATCAACCATATTTCATTCCTCCTCATTAAGTGATCCTTACTTTTATTATACAAAAAAAGGAATTGGTTGAAGTAAGGCAATATGGCTAATTTAGGAACATTTACATGTTCTTTGCGGAGTCCATTTCGACATGAGATGAAAACTCTGGAATATATTTAGTATGACAGTCTTCCAAGGAAGGTGGTGCTTTAAATGCAAAAGTTGATTTCAGGGGAAATGGAGCGTATGAAAAAAATCCTGCTGGGAAAACAGGATTCTGACGGGGCATGGAGATTTTGCTTTGAAAACAGCTTGATGACGGATGCTTATATGATCATTCTAATTAAATCATTGGGGATAAAAAAGGGTAAGCTTCTTAAACAGCTGGCAGAAAGGCTTTTATACCAGCAAGATGAACAGGGGTATTGGAAGCTGTTTCATGACGAAAAGAATGGAAATCTATCGGCGACAGTGGAAGCCTATTTTGCGTTGATCTGGAGTGGTGAGGTGCGGACTGAGGATGTTAATATGGCCAAAGCTAGGGAGTATATTCTATCTGAAGGCGGGCTGGATAAAACTCATTCAATGACAAAATTCATGCTCGCAATCCACGGAGAATATCCCTGGGAAAGATTCTTTCCCATACCGATTGAAATCTTGCTGCTCCCTTCCTATTTTCCAGTCAGTTTTAGGGACTTTAGTGCCTATGCACGAGTTCACCTTGCGCCGCTGCTTCTATTGAAAAATTCAGGGTTTGTACAAAATGCAAAGAATGTTCCTGACCTTTCATCACTTTTACTAGAAAAAGAGTTTTCCCTGCTTCCCCGTGACAATGAAAGGGCCTTTCTTGCTTCCGTTGCCAAAGGGATTAACACGATAGCCGCTTTTCCTAATAATCTTAATCAACTAGCCAGAAAATCTGCACTGAATTATATGCTTGGAAGGATCGAAACGGATGGAAGTCTATACAGTTATGTCAGCTCAAGTTTTTATATGGTATTTGCTCTGCTGGCAGAAGGCTATTCCAAGGGGGATCCATTGTAGTTAAGGCTGTGAAAGCGATGATTTCTTATCAATGCAAAGGAGGGGGGTTCCCTCATATCCAGAATTCAACCTCTACTGTTTGGGATACAGCATTGATCAGTCACGCTCTGCAATCCGCAGGTGCTGATGTCGAATCTCCAAAACTTGCGGAATCAACCCGATACCTTCTTTCCCGGCAGCATATAAGGTTTGGCGATTGGGCTTCGGAATGTCCACAAACGATTCCTGGCGGATGGGGCTTTTCGGACATCAACACGATGAACCCGGATGTGGATGATACGACCGCTGCCTTGCGTGCCATCAAGGCAGCGGCATTGAAAAATCCGTATACCAGGCAATCGTGGGACAGGGGAATGAATTGGATTCTGGCGATGCAAAACCCGGATGGAGGATGGCCGGCATTTGAAAAAAATAAAGGTAAGGAGATTCTTTCCTGGGTGCCGATGGATGGGGCCGAAGATGCGGCATTGGATAAATCCTGTGCCGACCTGACTGGGAGGACACTGGAATTCCTGGGCAATGATGCAGGGCTCAGAAAAGAAAACCCCAAAATTAATAAAGGAATACATTGGCTGGAGTCCAATCAGGAGAAAAACGGTTCATGGTATGGGAAATGGGGTATTTGCTATATTTATGGTACTTGGGCAGCTGTAACCGGATTGACAGCAGTAAGGGTTCATCCAGAACGCCCCGCACTTGTCAAAGCCCAAAAATGGCTGTTAAGCATTCAAAATAGTGACGGCGGCTGGGGAGAGTCTTGTCTAAGTGACAAAGAGAAAAGATATATTCCATTAGGAGAAAGTACTCCTTCGCAAACTGCCTGGGCCCTGGATGCATTAATCAGTCTCAGTGACCGTCCTTCGAAAGAAATTGACAAGGGGGTAGAGGCTTTGGTGAAGCTTGTAAACAGTTCAGGCTGGTGGATGGAATATCCAACAGGCTCAGGCCTTCCCGGCAGATTTTATATCAACTACCATAGCTATAAATATATTTGGCCGCTGATCACTCTCAGCAACTATTATCATAAATTTATAGAAAAAAGAAATAATTCTTGAAATGCCTATTGACTTCCAGGTTTGGTTCATATTAAGATAATAACCAATTAAAGAACGGATTGGCATTGACGAAGAGGAGTAGCTCCCGATAATCACTGAAGAGAGCTGGTGGGTGGTGTGAACCAGTGTGATTATGGGTGTGAATGGACTTCAGAGCCTTCAAACTGAAATCGGCAATCGCCGAAACTAGGATTTGACGAACGTCTCATCGATACAAGAGACACGTATTCGAGCAAACCGCTCCAATACGGCAGAGAGGATTGCAGTTCCTGCAATCAACGAAGGTGGCACCACGGGTCTCCCGTCCTTTACCAGGACAGGGGACCCTTTTTTATTTGTCAAGGCTCTTTTCGTAAACTTTGTTGCTTTTTAATATAAAATTCAAAAATATCACCATGATTGTCCTGAAATATCTCTTTAAGGATGGAAGAAAAGAGCTGCACTCCCGATTCAGAAAGAAAATCCCTTGTATCCAGGGGGAACAATCCGGTTCCTGGGATTTTTCCGAAAGCAACAATTTATGCGAAAACAGCCTTTGTCAAAAAACCACATATATTAAATCATTGAACAAGAGTAGTAAGCATGTTCAGAATCGTAACAGAAAGCCGGTGTTGATGAGAATCCGGCACGAGGGATAATGCCGAATGGACTTGTGAGAGGCAGCCTGAACCTTAGTAGGGCTGCCCGGGTTTCCGCCGTTAAAAGGATAGGGTATCGGATGAAAAATCCTGTACCTGAATAAGAGGAAGTTCATTGAAAGAACTTCAATGTGAGGTGGCACCGCGGCTATAATCGCCCTCCGTGAAAACAGAAAATTCTGTTTTCTCGGAGGGCTTTTTTGTTTCGACAAATACCGGGGTGTGCCTGTCACGACCATCCAAACAAGCAGGAGGAAAAAAACATGGAGTTGACCAAAAAAATTCGTTATTACACCAGAGAGATGAATGCAGATGAACTGACACCAATCAGTATTTATAAAAAGCTTGAAGGCAGTCGCAAGTATTTACTGGAGAGTTCGTTGAAGCATGAAAAGTCCGGCAGATATTCTTTTCTTGGAAGCAATCCATTTTGTGAATTCAAAGCTGAAGGAAACAGAGTCAGCGAATATCATTTTGATACCAAAAGGATCACAAGGTATACAGGAAACCCTTTTGACAAGTTGAAAGAGATTTTTTCAGCCAGGACCACTGAAGATGGAGGCTTCCCGTTTTCCGGTGGAGCTGTCGGATATATCGGATATGATAATATCCGCCAATTCGAATCTATAGGGGAGCTGCCTGTGAATGAATTGGAAATGCCGGACATTCATTTAATGTTTTATGAAAAGACCTTCATCTTCGATCATATTGAAAACAAAGTGACACTTCTAGTGTTAGATGGATTTCATGAAAGAACGGAAACTGATCCTCAACAATTGTTGAATGAGATGGAGCAAATCATCAAAAAATCTGATGTCTCACAGGATGGTGATGTGATCGGGAATCTATCCTTTGAAACAGAGACAACTAAAGAGGAGTTCCTTCATATGGTGGACTCTGCGAAAAAACAAATTCTTGCAGGGGAGATCTTTCAAGTCGTTTTATCCCAACGGTTTAAATCGCCCTTCGAGGGAGATCCATTTTCTTACTATCGGAAACTCCGGAAAACGAACCCTTCTCCCTATATGTTCTATATCGACTTTGAAGACTATGTTGTGCTGGGGACGTCACCAGAAAGTTTCATTAAAGTGAATGGCCAGAAAGTCACTGCTAATCCAATAGCGGGAACCAGGCCAAGAGGCCGATATGAAGGCGAAGATACCGGGCTGGAGAAAGAGCTGAGGGAGGATGAGAAAGAAGTTGCCGAACACCGGATGCTTGTAGATCTTGCAAGGAACGATTTAGGAAGAGTAAGCGAAGTGGGAAGTATAAAGCTGACAAAATATATGCTCATAGAAAGATACAAATATGTCATGCACCTCGTATCCGAAGTAGAAGGAAAGCTTGCCCATTCCAAGAACAGCATTGATGTCATAACAGCTTGTCTGCCTGCGGGAACTGTCAGCGGTGCGCCGAAGATTGCAGCAATGAAGATTATCAATGACCTCGAGAGGACCAAGCGGGGTGTCTATTCAGGAACTGTCGGTTATATCTCTGTTAACGGAGATACCGACCTTGCCCTTGCCATCAGGACGATGATCATTAAAGATGATCATGCCTATGTGCAGGCTGGTGCAGGCATTGTGTATGATTCACTGCCGGAGATGGAATATGAAGAAACCATCAATAAAGCCAGAGCATTGATCGAGGTGGTGAAATGATCTTATTAATCGATAATTATGATTCTTTTACATTTAATTTATATCAGTATTTGAGTGAATTGGGAGAGAAAACACTTGTCAAAAGAAACGATGAAGTGACGGTAAAGGAGGTCATCGATCTACAGCCATCAGCCATCGTCCTTTCCCCGGGGCCAGGAAGACCTGAGAAAGCCGGCATACTCATCGAACTGATTCAGAAACTCCATGACAAGGTTCCGATTCTTGGGATTTGCCTTGGACACCAGGCAATCGCTTCCGCTTTTGGAGGTGAGGTGATCAGGGCCGCTTCCATTAAACATGGGAAGACATCATTAATTAAGCATGATAAGTCAGGGCTATTCGAGTTTATTCCTCAGCCGATAGAGGTGATGAGGTACCATTCACTGGTCGTAAGGAAGGATACACTGCCGCCTGTCCTGAAAACCTGCGCCCTATCAATGGATGATAATGAGATTATGGCTTTGAGGCACTTGGACTTTCCGGTTTATGGGATGCAATTCCATCCTGAGTCAATTGGTACAAAGCTTGGGAAAAGACTGCTGCAAAATTTCATTGAGTTAAAGGAGGAAGTGGGGAATGAAAGAATTTCTTCAGAAATTGTTTGAAGGTGAATCATTTGAAAAAGGGGAGATGAAAGCTGCAGTGGACCTTCTGCTTGAAGAAGATACAAGTGAAAGTGAAGTGGCATCTTTTCTGACAGCATTAAAAATGAAAGGAGAAACCGTTAAAGAAATTTCAGCACTAGTGGAAATGCTCCGTGATCAAGCGGTCTTTCAGCCGCTGCCTGTAAACAATGTAATGGATATCTGCGGAACAGGAGGTGACGGGTCACAGAGCTTTAATATCAGTACCACCACTGCATTTGTACTGGCAGGTGCTGGAGTCAAAATAGCCAAACATGGCAACCGAAGCGTTTCCAGTAAGACCGGCAGCTCAGATGTCCTTGAGAATCTGGGAATAGCATTGGACTTCACCAGTGAGGAAATTCATGAAATGCTCGAATCTAATGGCCTTGCCTTTCTCTATGCGCCTTACATTCATACAAGGTTGAAAAAAATCATGAAAGTAAGAGGAGAATTGAAAATCCCGACGATCTTCAACATGATCGGCCCTCTGACTAATCCTGTCAATATTGAGACTCAACTGTTGGGGATCTACAGAAGGGATATGCTTGAAACCATGGCTTCCGTGCTGCATGAACTGGGAAGAAAACGAGCCGTTGTCTTGAATGGTGCAGGATTTATGGATGAAGCATCTCTTGCAGGTGAAAACCACTTGTTATTGCTCCAAAACGGAAAGATGAGCAGGCTAACCATTTGTCCTGAAGAAGCGGGATTGCCGGTATATTCCAACGAAAAAATTAGAGGGGGCGATGCTATGGATAACGCCCGCATCCTGCTGAGTGTGCTGAAAGGCGAAGAAGGAGCATACCTCGACACTGTTTTATTCAATGCAGGGATCGCTCTATTTGCAAATGGAAAGACAACCACCATAGCTGAAGGAGTTATGGTCGCAAGAGAATCGATTCGAACGGGCAAAGCATTAGATAAACTTGAAAAAACGGTTGCTTTTTCGCAGCAAAGAAGAAAGAAGGTGATGTAAGTATGACGGATATTTTGAAAAGAATCATCGAGCGAAAGGGACAGGAAGTGGCTGTATTAAAAGAGCAGGGATTTGAAAGAGTCCATCTGCATAAAAAATCTTGTAGTTCCTTATTTCATAGGCTGCATTCCTCTGCCAATATAGGGGTCATAGCGGAAATCAAAAGGGCCTCTCCCTCGAAAGGAGATATCGTATCAACTGTTAATCCTGTAGAGCAGGCTAAGGTATATCAGGATGGAGGAGCAAGTGCGATCTCAGTCCTTACGGATACTGATTTCTTTAAAGGTTCTGTTCAAGACCTTCAGCAGGTGAGGAAGGCGGTAGACATACCTGTTCTGTGCAAGGATTTTTTCATAGATGAGATCCAAATAGACAGAGCGAAGGATGCAGGCGCCAATATTATTCTCCTTATTGCGGCGGTATTACCGCAACAGAGATTGAAAGAGTTATATGAATATTGCCTTTTGCAGGATCTTGAAGTACTGCTTGAGATTCACAATGAAGAAGACGCACAAAGAGCAGTAAGTCTCGATGTTCCAATCATAGGGATTAACAACCGCAATCTTAAAACGTTTAAAACAAGCCTTGGTCACACCGAGAGTCTGGCACCTCTTTTTAATAATAAAAAAAGGGTCATCATCAGTGAGAGCGGAATTAATTCGAGCGAAGACGCGATAAGGGCAGCTAGAGCAGGAGCCGATGGAGTTCTGGTCGGAGAGTCATTAATGAGGAGCGGCAATGCAGGTGCCGCCATCAAATCCCTAAAAGTTAATAAGGAGGGGGCATTGCTTGGTTAAAGTTAAAGTGTGCGGAATAACACAACTGCAACATGCGAAAGCAGCGGAGGAAACTGGTGCCGATGCGATAGGATTTGTTTTCGCTGAAAGCAAGCGAATGATCACAACGGAAACTGCAAGGAAGATCAGTAAGGAACTTTCACCATCCGTGAAGAAAGTGGGTGTGTTTGTTGACGCTGCAAAAGATGAAATCGAAAGGATAGTGGACCTGGCAGGTATTGATTTCGTTCAGCTGCATGGAAATGAAACACCGGAATTTTGCCATTCATTATCTGTACCGTGCTATAAGGCGATATCTATACAAAGGCAATCTGATTTGAACGAAGTTGGCAGGTACACAGGGAATTATATTTTACTGGACAGCGGTCATGGTTCATCTAAAGGAGGAAATGGTACCTCATTCGATTGGAATTATTTAAGGAACTTCACGGCGGACAAAAAAATTATTCTGGCAGGCGGATTGAACGTTGAAAACATCGAGAGGGCAGTCAGGGAAGTCAATCCGTTTATGGTCGATGTATCCAGTGGCGTAGAAACGGATGGAGCCAAAGACCCTGAAAAAATAAAAAAGTTCATTTTTATGGCGAAAAATGCGATCAGGACAAAGGAGGAATTGAGATGAATTATGCACAACCAGATAAACAAGGCCTTTACGGGCGTTTTGGAGGGCAGTTTGTATCCGAGACTCTGATGGGAGCTGTACAAGAACTGGATAAAGCCTATGAAGAGGCTAAGGAGGACAGCGCCTTTCGGAATGAGCTCCAATATTACTTGAAGGAATATATAGGAAGGGAAACGCCTTTATACTTTGCGGAAAATCTCACAAAACGAGCCGGCGGTGCCCAAATCTACTTGAAAAGAGAGGATTTGAACCATACCGGTGCACATAAAATTAACAATACCATCGGCCAGGCGCTGCTTGCCCTAAGAATGGGAAAGCAAAAGATTGTTGCTGAGACAGGTGCCGGCCAGCATGGAGTGGCGACTGCTACAGTCTGTGCACTGCTGAACCTGGAATGTGTGATCTTTATGGGTGAAGAAGATATCCAAAGACAAAAGCTCAATGTTTTTAGAATGGAACTTCTGGGTGCGGAAGTAATAAGTGTCAAGCAGGGAAGCGCTACCCTGAAAGACGCAGTTAATGAAGCGATGCGTTACTGGGTCTCTCATGTAGAGGACACACACTATATCATCGGTTCCGTCCTGGGACCTCACCCTTTTCCGAAAATGGTAAGGGACTTTCAAAGCGTTATCGGAGAAGAAACCAAAAAGCAGTTCATTGAGAAGGGAAATGCTCTTCCGGATGCAGTAGTTGCATGTGTCGGAGGAGGAAGCAATGCGATGGGGATGTTCTACCCCTTTATCAAGGATATTGATGTAAAGCTCTATGGCGTCGAAGCTGCAGGAACAGGGATCCATACCAATAAGCATGCCGCCACAATGACTAAGGGTGCTTGCGGAGTACTGCATGGTGCAATGATGTATGTCCTGCAGGATGAACATGGGCAAATACAGGAAGCCCATTCAATTTCAGCGGGTTTGGATTATCCTGGAGTCGGGCCTGAACATAGCTATTTAAAGGATATTGAGCGTGCATCCTATTCTTCAGTCACCGATGAAGATGCCCTTGAGGCGTTTAAAATGCTTTCAAGAGAGGAAGGGATCATTCCAGCACTTGAATCTTCTCATGCTGTTGCTTTTGGCGTCAGCCTTGCTTCTGCAATGAAGACAAGCGAATCCCTTGTGATTTGTTTATCCGGCAGGGGAGATAAAGATGTGGATACTGTTAAACAAAAAACCGGAGGGCTGCGACATGGGTAAAAGTTTTCTTGAAAATTCGTTAAATGATTTGAAAAACAACGGACAGAGTATTTTTATCCCTTATATTATGGCAGGGGATGGCGGTTTAGAGAATCTCATTACGAGGCTGTCCTTTTTAGAAGAGTCAGGAGCTTCAGCTATTGAAATCGGTATTCCCTTTTCCGATCCAGCAGCTGATGGACCGGTTATACAGGAAGCCGGCAAAAGAGCCCTGAAAGAAGGAGCAAATTTGGCAGAGATATTGGAGGTGGTTAAAGACAGCAGGGATAAAATCGGAATTCCTTTAATATTCATGACCTATTTTAATCCCGTACTTCAATTTGGATTGCCTCAGTTTGCGGCGGCATGTTCAGAAGCTGGAATTGACGGTCTCATAATCCCTGACCTGCCTTTAGAGCATGCTGGATTACTTACGCCGCATATTCAAAAATTTGAGATTGCTCTTATTCAACTTGCCTCATTGACTAGTTCAGCAGACAGGCTTGTGAGATTGGCAGAACAGACAGATGGTTTTCTTTATGCTGTGACTATCAATGGCATCACAGGAGCTGTCAAAGAATTTCAAGCTTCATTGAAGGAACATTTGCAAGAGCTGAAAAAAGTATGTCACGTTCCGGTTCTTGCCGGTTTCGGTATTTCTACACCTGCACACGTAAAGGATTTTTTTGGCGTATCAGATGGGGTTGTAGTGGGAAGCAAAGTCATACAATTATTTCACGATGACAAATTGGATGAGATTAAAGAACTTATCGGTGCGGCTGAAGAAATTTCAGTAGTGAAGTGAATTAACTATGAATTAACTAAAAAGCAAAAGGAGGTTGAAATTGCTAATGATTTCGTCCTCCTTCTTTTGTTAAGGCTTTGTTAAACAGTGATGTTGTTTTAAGAACCCATTTAGTTGGTGTTGCCTGATTTCCGCTCCAGGTGTGCGACTCCGCGGGGCGGGCGGTGAGCCTCCTCAGCTTCGCCTGCGGGGTTACGTTCCAGTGGGTACGTAACCTTGGTCTCACCTGTCCCGCTAATCCCGCAGGAGGTCGCACACCTTCCGCTCCAATCAACCGTGGTTTCAATATCCACTTAAATTCACTTATAACAAAAGTAGCATTAGCAGCAGCAACAATGCATTTTTGGATGAGATGTTCCGTATTTAAACCGGAATAACAACATCATCAACTAACAGGGCCTTTGTTAAAGTGAAAGAAAAGCCTTGTTGATGTTTTTTCAATTAATGTAATGAATGGAACTTCAAACTATTTCTGAGTGGACTCGTACGTCTGAAGCGGAAATCATTTCACCCTATTAAGTCCAACTAACGCCATTGGATTTGTTGAATTTAATGGTAATGAACGTTTTCTCATCCTGAATCTACCCCGTTAGTTACTCTGTCGACTGATCAAGTAACTTTTGGCGTCATTTCTCCAGCTTCTTGTGCTTCAGGCTTAATCAGCCACAAAGCAACAAAGGCTGATACAGCACTGACACCTATAAGGATCATAAAGGTAATGCCTTTAGAAAGTAAGGCGACAACTGGCGGGCCTGCGGCAACTCCGATAAATCGCATACTGCTGTAGATGGAGGTAATGGTACCGCGATGTTCTTTTTCAATCCCTTCAGTGATCAGAGCATCGAGACAAGGCAATGCTGCTCCAACGCCAATGCTTGCCAGGGATAGAAACGTTAACAGCATCCATTTTCCATCAGTAAAGAAGATAGGCACTTGTGCTCCGGCACCTATTAACATCCCCGCAACAATAGCCCACTTCATCATGGTTCTATTCTTACCGATGAATTTCCCTGTTAAATAGGAAGTGGCACACAAAAAAAGAAGAGGCATGGCCAGGTAGAGCCCTTTTAACACGCCTTCTATTTTATATTTGCTTTCCAGAACATTGGATAAAAAGAAGAGAAACCCAAATAGAATGAACATGGATACAATGCCTATAACAAATATCGCAGAAAGCCATTTCCCCTCCTTGCCCAGTATTTCTTTTATTTCTTTTGTGAATTCTTTGATGGTTTGAGATTTCTTGTCGTTTTTCTCTTTTTTAGGTACTTTTACCAAAGCGAAGACAAGCCCTATGGAAATTAAAGAGAATAAAGGTATGGAAAAGAATGGAATAAACCAGATCCAGGCAGCGAGCAAAGATCCTAAGACAGGACTTAGTACCTTGCCGAATGTATTTGAAGTTTCAATAAGGCCCAACCCTTTAGTCACTTCAGTTTCATCTTCGAACATATCACCAACAGTAGGGATGACAACCGGAAATGCTCCAGCTGCGCCAATTCCCTGTACGAATCGGCCTAACAATACAACCAAGTATCCATCACTCATCTGCCAGGAAGCCCATCCGGATATTATTCCGCCGACGCCGGCAATGATAAGGCTCGGAATTATGACTTTTTTTCTTCCAAACCTGTCAGAGAGGTAACCGGCAATCGGTATTAATATGATCGCTACAAGCGAATAAACTGTAATGATCATGCTTGACTGGAAACCACTGATACCCAGTTTCTTTTCCATGGTTGGGAGAACAGGGATCAACATGGAATTCCCCAATGTCATCACTAGCGGGATGGAAGAAAGAGCAAATAAATCCCATTTCTTTTTTTCTTTCATGGTTGTTCCTCCAAAATACATTATCTAACTCACTAGATGTATTTTCTGCAAAAACCAATTTTTCATTCCAACTCCTACGGAAAAGGACAATAACATTATTATGTAAACATGTAAAAGAAAGCTACAGCCCCACACTTTGGACCTGTTAGTGATTTCTGGCTCAATCAAGGGACCAATTCAATTCCTTTGATTGAGCCAGAATGATTACGATAATATAGATTATTTAAGTGACAATATTGAATGAAGGCGGATATCTGACTGTCCCTTTAATTCCAACGAGAGCTTTTTCCTGAAGTTCAATCACCATGAAAACATCATCAGAAACAGGAAAGGGCGGATAGATTCCTTTTGGGGCAGCGGGCTGGAATCCAAACTTAGGATAATAATCGGGGTGTCCTAACACGACAACATGCTTGAATCCGTTTCTCTTTGCGCGAAGAAGGCCTTCTTTAACCAAAAGTGAGCCGATGCCTTTATGTTGCCATCCCGGTAAAACAGACATCGGAGCTAATGCAAGGGTTTGATAGGTCTCATCATCACCATCAATGAAGACAGTGCTTAATAGCAAATGTCCGACAAGGATATTGGTCTCTGTCACAGCGCACAGTGATAATTCCGGGAAGAAGTACTCCGTACCTCTTATCGACTCTACAAGTTTGCCCTCATTGGTTCCTCCAAAAGCAAGGTCATTCACATTTTTAATTGCCTGTCTGTCTCTCTCGGTTTCTTCCCTTATATTCATATCCCTCTACCTCCCGTACTTGATTTATATACCTATATGATAAGGAGGGCGGGATGAATAAGCAATTAAATTATTTCTTTTCAGCGACATCTATCTCTGTATACTGCAGGTCAATGCTTTTGGGAATTTTTATTTCCAGAATTCCATCTTTGTACTGAGCTGAAGAGCCTTTTTTCTTTACCAAGGAAGGAAGTGTGATTACCTGGCGTTCTCCATCAGAAGGGATGTTTTCGACGATAGCCTGATTCGATGTATGAAATACCTTGACCTTTCTGACTAACTCCTCATCAGGGAGCTTAATTTGTATATAGATGCTTTCCAGTGATTCGAATATATTTACAGGAATATTGTCTGTGTGTTGTGTGGGGGGTTCCTCTCTTGATTCCCTGCCGGTGCCGCTTTGCATCATACTGGACATGTTTTTCATTAAATCCCCTGGTTGCTGGACATTCTGCCAGTCATTAGGAAACATTTGTTTCATCATACCTTTTACATATTGATCAACTTCCTGGGGGTTCATATTCTTCATCATATCTTTCATGTTCTTATTGAACGGGAAAAATGAATTCCATGGAAACATGTTGACTTCACCTCTTTAATGGTCTCTGAGGTTTCGTGAAAAACCGTATATATTCCTCATACATTGTATGCAGGCATCAGCCCTGCAGTTCATGCTGAGGCAGATAGGATGTTTGATTGCCTTATGGAAGGGGATAAGAAAAATAGATCGTACAAAAGTTAGCTAAGACTAAAAGGAGGGCCTATATAAATAAGAAGAGAAAATTACAGTTCGCAGCCTGCTGTATCAACGTTATAAAAAAATATACAAAAAAGTAATTAAAATCAAAAAAAATATTTGGTTTTTTTAGGTAACAGTAGTAAGATGGTTTATGAAAAACGGTAAAGAAGGTGGATATGGAAGGACTTCAGACCATTTTTTAACCGTGATTTATTATTTCAGAATAGTCTAAAATTTCAATTGGTTTATTTAAGGTAAATAATTTTCAACAATAAATTACTGTATATACGAGTTGACGAAATTTTAGAGAATTTGTCACAAATGCTTTATCTCTTTACTTTAGAGTGATAAAATATTGCTGTAAGCGTTTTAAATTTCTTGAAAGATACTATTTTCGTATAGTATTTCAATAGTAAAAATTAAAATCTAGAATGGTGAAATGGTTGGAGGTTTTTCAAAGTGAAAAGACAATCAACAAACCAGGCAGGACCATGGGAAAGCTTTTATGGACCAAACCTCGGTTATATAATGGAAGTGTATGAGCTTTACCTGGAAAACCCGGAAGAAGTAGATCCGGAGCTTAAAGAATTGTTTGAACAATGGGGTCCGCCTGCAGCTGTTGAAGGAAATACTGGTCAAACAGCTACTCAGATGCCTGATATGCCTGCTGGATCACAAGACTTAAGCAAAGTCGTAGCAGCAGTCAATCTTGCAGACAATATTCGTACATATGGACATCTGGCAGCTGATATTTATCCGTTGAACGACCGCAAGAAAGATAATAGAAGAATTGATCTGAGCGAGTACAATCTGACAGAGGAAGACTTGAGAAGCATCCCTGTTCAGTTCATTTGCCCGGAAGCACCCTCTCATGTCCGTAATGGGCTTGATGCAATCAATCATTTGAAAAGTGTCTATACAAGTAAGCTTGCATATGAGTTTGCGCATGTACATGAAATGGAAGAGAAGAACTGGCTTAGAGGCAAAATAGAATCAGGTTCCATACTTTCAGATTATAGTAAAGAGCAAAAACTTGCACTCTTAAAACGGCTGTCCGAAGTGGAAGGATTTGAAAAATACATCCACCGTACATTCGTTGGCCAGAAACGCTTTTCGATAGAAGGCCTTGACAACATGGTCCCGTTATTGGATGAGCTTGTCCGTTATTCAGTAGAGAATGGTGCAAGAACAATCAATATCGGAATGGCTCACCGCGGCCGCCTGAACGTCCTTGCTCATGTCATCGGCAAACCTTATGAAATGATTTTTGCTGAATTCCAGCATGCACCAAGCAAGGATTTAATCCCTTCTGAAGGGTCAATCGGCATTACTTACGGCTGGACAGGGGATGTTAAATACCATCTTGGTGCTGACCGTAAAATCGGTGTGAATGATACTGCGCGCGCGCGCGTGACACTTGCGAACAACCCGAGTCACTTGGAAGTTGTCAGCCCGATTGTTGCAGGCTACTCAAGGGCTGCACAGGAGGAAAGGGAGCAAAGTGGTTATCCCGAACAGAACACTGAAACATCTTATGCCATCATGATTCATGGTGACGCAGCATTCCCTGGTGAAGGTGTAGTAGCTGAAACCTTCAACATGAGCGGACTCCGAGGATTCCATACAGGCGGCTCCATTCACCTGATCGCCAATAACATGATCGGTTTCACAACCGAAAGCTATGACTCACGTTCTACAAAATATGCGTCAGATACTGCTAAGGGCTTTGAAGTGCCAATCGTCCATGTGAATGCCGATGATCCTGAAGCTTGCCTGGCAGCTGCAGTCCTTGCATATGAATACCGCCATAAATTCAAAAAGGACTTTGTGATTGACTTGATTGGCTATAGACGATTCGGCCACAACGAAATGGACGAACCAATGGTAACGAATCCATTGATGTATAACAAAATCACCAACCATCCAACTGCACGTAAAATCTATGAAGACCACCTTATCAATGAAGGCGTGGTCTCGAAAGAGGAAGCAGCACAGATGGAAAAAGAAATCGAAGATACCCTGAAAGCTGCATATGAAAAGGTTCCGACGAAGGATGAAAACCCGGACATCGCCATGAATCCTCCTGAAGATGTAACAAATGGGTTCCCTGATATTGACACAAGTGTTGATTATGATCAACTTCGAGCTGTCAATGAGGAACTTCTGCAATGGCCTGAAGGATTCTCGCCTTTCAAAAAGCTTGAGAGAATTTTACAGCGACGCGGCGGCGTTTTCGAAGGCAAAGGCAAAATTGACTGGGCACATGCTGAAACGCTTGCTTTTGCAACAATCCTTAAAGAAGGCACACCGATCAGGCTTACCGGCCAGGATTCGGAGCGTGGCACATTTGCACAGCGCCATCTTGTGCTTCATGACCATGAAACGGGTAAAGAAATGATCCCCCTTCATCAACTGAAGGAATCAAATGCTTCATTTGCCGTATTTAACAGCCCGTTGACTGAAACAGCTGTTGTAGGCTTTGAATATGGATACAATGTCTTTGCTCCTGAAACACTTGTTTTGTGGGAAGCTCAATTCGGTGATTTCGCCAATACAGCACAAGTGATGTTCGATCAATTCATCTCTGCGGGCAGAGCGAAATGGGGCCAAAAGTCGGGACTGGTCATGCTCCTTCCTCACGGTTATGAAGGCCAAGGGCCTGAGCACTCCAGCGCCAGATTGGAACGTTTCCTTCAAATGGCAGGCGAGTACAACTGGACAGTGGCAAACTGCTCGACAGCAGGACAGTATTTCCACATTCTCCGCAGACAGGCAGCAATCCTGCAAAAAGAGGAAGTAAGACCGCTTGTTATCATGACACCAAAAAGCCTGCTCAGAAATCAATTTGCAGCTGTAACGCCGGAAGAGCTTTCAAATGGGCAATTCCAATCAGTCTTGGAACAACCTGGACTGGGTAAAGCCCCTGACAAGGTAGAAAGAGTTGTCTTGGCCAGCGGAAAAATGGCAATTGATCTTGAAGAGAGCCTGAAAGATAAAGAGGATATGGACTGGCTTCACATTCTGCGAGTGGAAGAATTATATCCATTCCCTAAAGGGGATATTACCGATATCATCAAAAATTATCCGAATCTGAAAGAGTTGGTATGGGTACAGGAAGAACCTAAGAATATGGGTGGCTGGACCTTTGCAGAACCGAGGCTTCGTGATGTTGCACCAGATGGCGTAGAGGTGAAATATGCAGGGCGCAGGAGACGTTCAAGCCCGGCTGAAGGTGAACCGACAGTCCATAAGAAAGAACAATCCAGAATTATCAGTGAAGCGCTGACAAGATAAATAGGAGGAGGAAGACGAAGTGGCAGAAATTAAAGTACCAGAATTAGCAGAATCCATTACAGAGGGTACAATTGCCCAATGGCTTAAACAGCCGGGTGACTATGTAGAAAAAGGGGAATACATTGTTGAACTTGAAACAGATAAAGTCAACGTCGAAGTGATCTCTGAAGAAGCAGGAACAATTCAGGAGCTAAAGGCTGAAGAAGGGGACACAGTTGAAGTTGGCCAGGTAATCGCCATCGTTGGGGAAGGCGGCCAGCAGCCTGCATCTGCAGAAGAAAAAACGGAAGCTCCAAGAGAAGAAGCAAAACAAGAAGAGGCACCTTCTCAAACAGCAGGTGAAGACGAGAAGAAAGAGCGTGTCATTGCTTCACCAGCGGCTCGCAAACTTGCTCGTGAGAAAGGAATTGACCTTTCCCAAGTTCCTACAGACCCGCTTGGAAGAGTCCGTAAACAAGATATAGAAGCGTTTGAAAACAAGCCGCAGTCTGCTCCTTCTAAACCGGCAGCGTCTGAAAGCAAACCAGCTGCAGCACCAAAAAAGGATGACGGTAAACCGGTTGTGCGTGAAAAAATGTCCCGCCGCCGCCAGACAATCGCTAAGCGCCTTGTTGAAGTACAGCAAACTGCTGCAATGCTTACAACATTCAATGAAATCGATATGTCAGCCGTAATGGAACTGCGTAAACGCAAAAAAGATAAGTTCCAAGAAACACATGATGTAAAGTTAGGCTTCATGTCATTCTTTACTAAAGCTGTTGTAGCTGCGTTGAAGAAGTATCCTTATGTGAATGCTGAAATCGATGGAAACGAAGTCGTTCTTAAGAAGTACTATGATGTAGGTATGGCCGTTTCGACTGACGATGGTCTTGTTGTTCCTGTGGTAAGAGACTGTGACCGCAAAAACTTTGCTGAAATCGAAGCAGAGATCATGGAGCTTGCCAAAAAAGCAAGAAACAACAAGCTTGCCCTGAGCGATCTTCAAGGCGGATCATTCACAATCACAAACGGCGGTATATTCGGTTCATTACTGTCCACACCAATCCTTAACGGACCACAGGTAGGTATCCTGGGAATGCATACAATCCAATTGCGTCCGGTTGCAACTGGTAAAGATACAATGGAAAACCGTCCAATGATGTATATTGCCCTATCATACGATCACCGTATCATCGACGGTAAAGAAGCAGTAGGATTCTTATCAATGATCAAGAACCTTCTCGAAAACCCAGAAGATTTATTGCTTGAAGGATAATATTGTTTACTGAAAGCCAGCAGAATGTTTCTGCTGGCTTTTTTGTTGGTCAGTGGTCATGGACGATCTGTAAATTATCGAACGATAGTTGATATTGTTTGGTTAATTTTTTTAAAAAAACTACTGCTCAGAAGAGGAAAAACGAGAATGAGCCATAAAAGAAATGTGTATATGCAGCGGAAGGAGATGAAAAGCGGGGATGACATGCAAAAAAATCCAAATCATTTACCCGTCAGGAAGAAAAAAAGGAGGAGAAAGCACATTTACGGCAATCTCCTCAACAAGTATTTCTCGGGGGTGTACAGTAACCAAAAAATTTTTCCACTAAGTATCGTTGTGCTTAAATTTTCCTAACAGGCCTTATTCCTCGACTATGAATTTCCTTCTTCAGCATTTGAATCCAGTCACGATTAGTACCATCTTTCTCCGCGTCTCGATAAGCTGCTACCAACTGTTCGTTACTCATAATCTTCATGGAAAACCTCCCAGGAGAATTTAAAAATATAGAATATTCTATATTTTCTTTTTATTCTACATTTTTTTGTGCCAGAAGAAAAGGGGTAAAGTAAAGTTTTTTAATAGCATTCAATTTATTTCTTTGAGTGGATGTCTTCCTGAGAAACTGGGCAAGAGGGATTTCTGCTTTAGGAGTTGGTATGTTTGTTGTTAGTTTTTAACGTTCGCAGACTCATGTACAGAATAGTCGTGTGATTATTATTTTAAAAATTCAAAAATTTATGATAATATAAAGGCGGGATAGGGTGAAAATACATCAGGCGATACAACAGTTTCCTAATCCAGAAGGTGAAAAATCTTTTGCTTGAATGGGGGAAGTAAGTTGTCAAACTTGTTGAATGTAACGGTAGGCAGATTATTGGAAGAGAAGGCAGAGAATCAGGGAGAAAGAGATGCGGTTATATACAGTGACCGCGGCTTAAGATACTCTTATAAAGAATTCGACCAGCTTTGCCGTAAAGTGGCAAGAGGCCTTATGGGGCTTGGCCTTCAGAAAGGCGAACATATTGCTGCGTGGTCAACGAACACACCTGAATGGCTTACAAGCCAATTTGCAACAGGCAAAATGGGGGCTGTGCTGGTAACAGTTAATACCAATTATCGCACGGCAGAACTGGAATACTTGCTTAAACAATCTGAGGCTACAACAATCCTGCTGATGGATAACTACCGAGATGCTTCATATATAGAAATGCTTTATGAAATTTGCCCGGAGCTGAAAACATCCCAGCCTGGCAACCTTGAAAGCAAAAAACTGCCTTCATTGAAAAATGTGATCGTATTAGGAGAAAATCGATACAGCGGTACATATAGTTGGGGAGATATTTTGCAAATGTCGGAAAACGTTGAAGAATCGGAGCTTGACGAAAGAATGGAGAGCCTGGATCCGGATGATGTGATCAACATGCAATATACGTCAGGTACGACTGGTTTTCCTAAGGGCGTTATGCTTACACACAGCAATATTGTCAATAATGCATATAATATTGCTCAGTGCATGAAGCTGACAGAACAAGATCGATTATGTATCCCGGTACCATTCTTCCATTGTTTCGGCTGTGTTCTAGGAACTATGGCATGTGTATCAGTGGGAGCAGCTATGGTACCGGTGCAGGAATTTAATCCCTTAACGGTTTTGCAGACTATTCAAGATGAAAAATGTACCGGTCTTCATGGGGTCCCGACAATGTTCATAGCAGAACTGAACCATCCTGACTTTGATAAGTACGATTTATCTTCATTAAGAACGGGTATAATGGCTGGAAGCAACTGTCCGATTGAAGTAATGAAAGGTGTAATCGAACGGATGGGAGCTGATGAAATTACCATAGCCTATGGCCAGACAGAATCCTCGCCTGTTATAACCCAGACCAGAACAGATGACCCAATCGAACTCAGGGTGGAATCTGTGGGCAGGGCACTTCCAAATGTAGAAGTGAAAATTGTCCAGCCTGGTACTAATCAAGAACTCCCCCACGGCCAGCAAGGAGAACTCTGCACACGTGGATACCATGTAATGAAAGGGTATTATAACAATCCCGATGCTACTTCTGAAGCTATAGATGCTGATGGATGGCTCCATACAGGGGATTTAGCGGTGATGGATGAAAACGGTTACTGCAAAATCACCGGACGATTAAAGGATATGATTATAAGAGGGGGAGAAAATATCTATCCTCGTGAAATTGAGGAGTTTTTGTACACCCATCCAAAGGTTCTTGATGTCCAGGTTGTTGGAATCCCGGATGAAGTATATGGTGAAGAAGTAATGGCATGGATCATTCCAAAAGAAGACCAAAATGTAACCGCTGAGGAAATGAGGGAATATTGCAAAGGGAAAATATCTCGTCATAAGATTCCCCGATACATTGAATTTACTGACGCATACCCAATGACGGCATCAGGGAAAATTCAAAAATTCCGATTGAGGGAAGAGGCTGAAAAGAAGGCCCTTCATAGCTGAAGTTACAATAGGAGAAGCTGGCTGAAAACTGTCAGCTTCTTTTTTGATTTGGAATCCGAATACAATCTCAGAGGATCCTTCCTATTACAGCAAAAATATTTGCAATAAAGGCATCTGGTTTTCTATGATAATAATATAGTATTTAATAGCCGAAACACAATCAACACAGATGCTTCCACACCTTGGAAAAGGGGAGATATGGAGGAGAATCCACAGGGCATGTAGAATCAAATAAGGAGACATAAATGAAAATAATTCCTTGTTAAAGTGATGCCCGTAATTATTTTTGAATAAAAATAATCATACATACTAATAGGAAGGATGCAGATATCGGATGAAAATCTTTGTATATGGATCTCTGAGGAAAAATCAAAAATACCATTATTATTTGGAAGATTCAGAGCTTGTCTCAGAACAAGCCTGGATTAAAGGTGAATTATATGATACAGGAGAAGGATATCCGGCGTTGAAGGAAGGAAGTGGTCGTGTATATGGAGAAATTTACGAAATCAACCAGGCTGTCTTGGAGAGGATTGATGAGCTGGAGGACTTCAAAGAAAACAGCGATGAAAATCTTTACTTAAGGCAAACTGCTGAGGCGGTTACGGATAGTGGCTCTCT
Organism: Bacillus sp. AK031; assembly: GCF_053903065.1. NCBI lineage: Bacteria > Bacillati > Bacillota > Bacilli > Caryophanales > Bacillaceae > Bacillus > Bacillus sp. AK031. Next base: position 1,742,235 of record NZ_CP096424.1, read on the forward strand.
TGATGTAATCTTTTATACTGGTTTTCAGCCCACGCTTTTTAAAGAATGTATTCCATCGGGTGATTGGACTTTGCACACATTCATGGAGAAAAAGCCTGAATCACTGCTTTATTTTGCTTATGGGTCTTGTATGGATTTGGAGAGATTCAAACTTGCGGGGGTACACCATCACTTTCAGGAACCTTTGGGAAAAGGCGAATTAAAAGGATATTCAATGAAGTATACATTTATCGTAAAGGATGGAGGGCGAGGTGATATCATAGAAGATGGGGGCCTGACTGAAGGGGTTGTTTATCGTCTCCCGTTTGAAGCTGTTGACTATCTTTATGAACGAGAAGGTGTTGTCCCTGGCAGATACCGTGCAGCGGTTGTCAATGTGGAGGTCAACGGGGTGGTCATCCCTAATGTGTTAACATTCATTGTAAACCACAGAGGAGAGGAAACTTGTCCCCCTGCACACTATGCCCGTGAAATACTAAGAGGATCAAAGCCGTATGTCAGCGTAGAGTATCATGGTAAATTAAAAAAGCAACTCTTAATGCTGGGAATGTCCGAGGCAGACGTTAACGGTCTTCTTGGAGATTAGTAGCATAATAACTTATCTACGGGAAGGGTTAACCTGGTGAATTAAAATGAATAATTCAGAGATCATTTATGCAATAGAATCCCATCATTGGGATTATGAAAAAGAGTGGATTCCCTCATACATACAAACGTTGGAAGAGGGAGGAATAAGAGCAATCAAAAATCCGAAGGTCCATAATGTTTTCAGTAATAAAGTTGTTGAAGTGAATGTAAAGGGAGATAATTTTTTATCTGAAAGCTGGGAGAAGATTAAAGGATTTTTTAACGGGAGCCCCTTTAGTTTGTGGCTTGAAAATTCACAAAGTACACTTCTATCAAGGTATATGGCAGAAGACGGTTTCCTAAACACTGAAAAATATGACGGACTTGCATTTAAGGTGGAGAACTTTCAAGCTGACTCAGCATCCTGTCTTGTACAACTGAAGGATGTTGAAAGTGATGAGGATATTGAAAAACTTGTGGAAGTATCATCTTTAATTTGGGAATACCCAGTTGAACAGAGAGAAAAACTGTTTAATCAAAGGAAAAGCTATATCACCTCACCTTTTAGAAATGGTGGTTATATAATAGCCTATATGAATTCAAAGCCTGTTGCTTACAGCAATTACAGGTATAGCAACGATGGCCGGACCTTATTTATGAATGGAAGTGGTGTCCTGCCTGAATTTCGAAACCAGGGAATATACTCCGAAATGGTGAAATTCCGGCTCGGACATGCAAAATCAAAAGGTGCAACACTGGCAACATGTCAAGCGAGGCAAGGTCACTCTTCCCCTGTATTGAAGAAATTGGGTTTTGAGCAGTATTCCCTATATGATTTTTGGGAAAAGCCGCCGTTATGAACAGAGGATCAGTTTTTTAGAACAGGGGGAAGAGGATGGACTTTTTAGTGGAACTAGTAAATGACTTGGGCTACTTTGCCATGTTTGTGTTCAGCTGGCTTATATTCATAGGATTTCCACTCCCTAATGAAGCGGCTGCAGCATTCTCCGGTGTTTTGACCGAATGGAGAGCCTATTCCCCGTCTATTGCCTTTACTTCAACGTACTTGGGAGTGATTAGCTCGGGAACCTTTGGTTACGGAGTTGGGAGCTGGGCGAAAGCTCGTTTCCTAAATAAATTTGAACAATCAAAGTCACGCTTGTTAATACAAAAAGGGCAATCGTGGCTCGAAAAATACGGAGCGTTGGGAATTTCGTTCAGCTATTTCATCCCAGGCATACGTTTGTTCATGCCATATGTTGCGGGCGCATCGGGAATAAGCCTTGTAAAATTCATGACTGCTGCATATCCTGCTGCTTTTGTCTGGTGTATGATTTATTTTCAAATAGGCAGAATGTTTCCTTCCACCTTCACCATCATCATTGATCACCTTTCCGCTGCGTTAACCATAGCAGCTGTTTTCCTGATTATCCTGACCTTCATCATTTATTACATGCGAAGGAAACAAGCGGGAATGAAATTGAATAAGGTAAAAGGAAAAGAATAAGCTATCCTTGCTTTTTTGCACTATCAACATCTTCTACGAGAGGATAATATTTTCCGAGAAATCCAATTGCTTTGATGGTTGTCTGCCTGCCTTCTTTGCCTTCAAATGTCTTGGCAACAGTGTTGAATAGCAGATAGCCATCTTTGGTACGCGAGCCTGTTTCAATAAGGGTTCGTACTTCACCGGTTTTGTGATTTATTTTTGTGCAGGATACCGGGCCGCATGTAATTTGATATTCCTTATTAAGCCAGCTCTCAAACTCTTTATCGTCTGGCCTGTGGGTCATCGAGTAAACTAAGAAAATGCAGATTATGATGGCTGATACTGGATTTACTATTTTTTTCATAAAGTCTTTTCAACCTTTCGCACTATTTGGTTCTACTCTAACATTGTAAAACAAAATCAGAATAGGATGTACCTTTATGAGAAAAACGTTGAAAAAAATGATAGTGATGGTCCACTTGCAACACTAGTCTTATGCTGTTGAAGCAGAATGGGGGCTGGTGAAGGCTCACTACAGCTGTGGAAATCGGTTAAGCTATCCTGATAAAAATATCATTGAGACTTCAGGCAAAGTATTGAAGTGAAGTACTTCAAAGAATATACTATAAAGAAGAAATGGAAAGGAGATACTAATCATGATACATAAAGACTGGACAAGCCGCCCTACTATAAAGACCGTAAAGTGCGTACATACCAATGCTGCAAAGTATAAAGTCGAGAATGTTTTGACTGAAGGTAAAACATATGAAGTAAAAAATGAATCAGAAGATTACTTGTTTGTCATTGATGACAGCGGAAAAATGGGCGGGTTCTACAAGGATTACTTCGAGGAAGTAAAGTAGATTCCTGAATTTTAAGAGAGGTGAAGGGCGTAACTGCTTCACCTCTCTTTTTTGTCTTGTCCAAGAGAATGTCTGAATTCGAAACTCGCATAAAAAAACTCGTTAAAAAGAGAAACTAAAGACACAATCACCAATCATTGCAGTGAAAACGTTTTTACATGTAGAATGGTTTCTAGTGCAGAAATGTTTAGGAAGGAATGTTAAGTATGTCTTTGGAAAAACAATTGCCTGAACCAGTATCAGCAATTTTAACAAATAGGAGAGCCCAATTTAGAGAAAGTAATGATAATACGTTAATAGGGGAAGGAGGCTATACAGCGGAAGATGCAGCAATCTTGGAAGATGCCGTCATCGCTCTTTCGATGGGTAAGAATGTGCTCCTAAAAGGGCCGACGGGGTCAGGGAAAACAAAACTTGCAGATACCTTGTCTTCTATCTTCTCGCAGCCTATGCACAGTATTAACTGCTCTGTCGACATGGATGCGGAAGCACTTCTTGGGTACAAGACAATAGCGGAGAAGGGCGGCAAAAATACGATTGAATTTATAGAGGGGCCGGTCATCGAGGCAATGAAAAAGGGCCATCTTCTGTATATTGATGAAATCAATATGGCAAAACCCGAAACACTGCCTATTTTGAATGGTGTTTTGGACTACCGGCGAATGATTACCAATCCGTTCACAGGCGACGTTATTAAGGCATCAGAAACCTTTGGTGTCATTGCAGCTATAAATGAAGGGTATGTTGGGACTGTCCCATTAAACGAAGCATTGAAAAACCGGTTTGTGGTAATAGATGTTCCATACATCAGCGGGAATACGTTAAAAACAGTCATTTTGAATCAGAGTCAATTGAAAAATGAAAAACTAGTAGAGAAGTTCATCTCTCTTTCTTCTGATCTGCTCGTGCAAGTGCAAAATGGCCAGGTATCAGAAGAAGCAGCTTCCATCCGAGCGTTGATTGATGCCTGCGACCTCGCCGTTTACCTCCCTCCTTTAAGAGCGGTCCAACGTGGAATCATTGATAAGCTGGAAGATGAGAGGGAAAAATCGGCAATCCGGAATATAGCGGAAACATTGTTTGAGTAAGGGATGGTATTATGCGCAGATTTATACAGTTTAATGACGAGACCATTGATTCTTTTCTATTTATGGAGCTGTCGGATTTAGCGAAGACCCTTTCAAAAAAAGGTGAGATGGAACTGGAATATGGACCGCATTCTTATATGGATGTCAAAAATGATACAGTCTATGTCACCCATTTTTGGGATCACCGGAGTAAAGAAGAGGAAACAAACGGTTTGAAAAGTGATATATTCCTGAGAACGATTGGAAACCTTGAACATACCGATTTTTCTGAGACCGCTGCTTATATAGACAGAGTCAAGAAAACTAAGCTTCCAAACCTGGGAAAGCAGCTTTTTGTGCTCGGAGAGGATATAAGACTCGAGGAAATCTGCAAACATGAAAGACCGGGAACGAAAAGAGCTTTTGCCATCAGGAGAAGCCTGTATAGGCAGCACTTTACTTCCCAGTTGAAAGTGAACCTTGTTAAGAGCGTCTTTACAGATGCGCTGTTCAACAGCATGTATTTAATCCTGAATGCTCAGTCACCCCTTGAAGAAGTATCTTCTATCAATGATCGAATCGATTTGGCGATGCCGTTTATTAAAGATACTCTCTTGATGTTGTTTGAGACTTCATCTACCAAGGAAGTAAGCAAAATTTGTTTGGAACTTATGGAGGTGTTCGAAGAGATACTTGACAAGGATATGCTCAACGAGTACTTCCATTTGCCTGAAAAGGTTTATTGGGAAGACAGTCAAGGACTGACAATCGAAGACCTGAAGAGAAAAGATCCATTGCAAAATGATGATGTCCTTGAGGAGGAATCCACAGGAGAAGAAGAAGTGTTTGAGGAAGAGATGAGAACCTGGCACCGTGAAACAAGTGATAAAGGGGATTCTTTCCTGCAATTCGACCTGGATAAAGGGTCAAAATCTGACCTTATGGGAAATGGGGTCAGAGAAGGGGATGAGGGAGACCAAGCTCTTGGAATGGTACAGGGCTCTTCACAAGAAACGAAGAATAATGATTACTCTCAAATGGAAGCGGCCCGCCAGGATAGAGAAAAAGAAAGCGGTGGGGGAGAATGGGAGTACGGTAAAGAAAACCGATTCGCCTATCCGATATTTCTCAAACCTGAAACTCCCGACTATCAGGATATGAAAGCTTATGATAGGAATAAGGGACTTATATCCCCTTACCAGAAAAAACTGCAAAAGATGATTGAAAAGACTTTGGAGCACAAAAAAATCCAGCCGCGAAGCGATCTGCATTTCGGCCGCTTAAACAAAAAACTACTCAGGTTCATGACAGATGAGAATCCCCGTTTATTTTATAAGAAGCAGAATCCATCTACTGAGATTGATGCTGTTTTCTCACTGCTAGTGGATTGCTCAGCATCGATGTACGACAAAATGGAACAAACGAAGCTTGGCATTACTTTGTTCCATGAATCGTTAAAATCGCTGAGAGTGCCACATGAAGTAGTAGGTTTCTGGGAAGATACCAATCATGCCACAGAAACAAAACAACCAAATTACATGAAAGCTGCACTTGATTTCAGCAGCAGCCTGAATACAGGGAGTGGTGCGGAAATAATGAGCCTTCAGCCTGAAGAAGATAATCGAGATGGCTTTGCTATCAGGCTGATGTCAGAGAGACTGATACAGCGAAGTGAAAAGCAAAAGTTTCTGCTCGTTTTTTCTGATGGGGAACCGGCTGCATTTGGTTATGAGCAAAATGGGATAGTTGATACACATGAAGCTGTTCTGCATGCAAGGAAACAAGGAATAGAAGTGATCAATGTGTTTCTTTCCAATGAAGAAATCACAGAAGGGCAGCGCAAGATGATCGAGAATATCTATGGTAAATTCAGTATTCTTGTTTCCGATGTAGAGGAACTGCCTGATGTGTTGTTTCCCCTGCTGCGCAGGCTTTTAATAAAAAGTATATAAAGAGAAGAGGCTGTCTGGATGGTCCCCGCACCAATGTGTCAATACTACATTGAGATGAATGCGGTGGAAGACCATTTCAGACGGCCTCTTTTTGGTTTTACGTATTGAGGTAAAGGTTATTATATAAAGAATGGAAAAACACTATCCAATTAGTCCAATATTTTGAAGCATTACATATTTATGTAATGAAGTGTTACAATTGGAATTGCGCCGACTGATAATAAACAGTTACAAAGCTTGTTAGCCTAGGGAACAGGTATGAATCGGGAAATAATAAAGACTGTATGAAGCCGCACATTTAATGATGTTTTTAAACGTATCTGGCTTCAGGGTAATATAATTGGTTGATTGAAGTGAAAGGTGTGCGACCTCCTGCGGGATTAGCGGGACAGGTGAGACCAAGGTTACGTACCCACTGGAACGTAACCCCGCAGGCAAAGCTGAGGAGGCTCACCGCCCGCCCCGCGGAGTCGCACACCTGGAACGGAAATCAGATAACATTTTATTTGAAAAACAGAAAAATTACATAATAAGGTAAATAAGAAGAAAGGGAGTAATTATATGCACGAACTGGACTTGCATCATATTTTTGAACTAGGATTGATTCTTGTAATGATTGCTGCCGGCATTACTGCGGTGGCAAAAAAATTCAAACAGCCTTACCCGATTGCATTAGTGATCGTCGGGGCGCTGATTGGGTTGTTCAATATCCCGGTACTTGAACCCTTAAAGCAATTTATTACAGAAGGGGAGATTTTTAACTTTGTCATCATCACTCTCTTCCTTCCAGCTTTATTAGGGGAAGCAGCATTGAAACTGCCATTTTCCCATTTGAAAGAAAATAAGAAGCCAATTCTTTCTCTTGCCTTTGCAGGAACATTTTTATCTTACTTAGTGATTGGCTTCAGTGCCTATTACTTTTTTGATTTTTCAATACCTGCCGCATTCGTTTTCGCTGCCTTAATGAGTGCAACCGACCCTGTAAGTGTCTTATCCATCTTTAAGAGTGTAGGAGTCCATAAGAGGCTGGCAGTAGTCATTGAAGGGGAAAGCTTGTTCAATGACGGTCTGGCTGTAGTGCTCTTCAATATTTCCGCATTCTATTTACTGTCCTATATTGATGCAGGATGGGCAGGGCTCGGAAGTGGACTTTGGGAATTTATCAGGGTTGTTTCACTCGGACTGATCATTGGCGGATCTCTCGGTTTCGGATTCTCCATCTTGACAAAGTATTTCGATGACTATCCGCTCGAAATCATCTTTAGCGTCATTTTGTTCTATGGTTCATTTCTAATGGCTGAGAGCGTTCATGCTTCAGGTGTTATCGCAGTAGTAGTCGCTGCTTTGATCTTTGGGAACTATGGAGGAAAGATTGGCATGAGCCCGACAACCAAGCTGAATATCAATAATTTCTGGGATGTTGCCGCATTGCTTGCCAACTCTCTCGTCTTCTTGATGGTCGGCTTGGAAATAACGAGGATCGACTTGCTCGACAAGTGGGAATTAATCCTTGCTGCCATTCCGATCGTTCTTATTGCAAGAAGTATTGCCGTTTATACAAGCTTGTCGATCATCAAGAGTTTTCCGGTAAAGTGGAAACACATTCTCAATTGGGGAGGGGTGAAGGGGTCGTTATCTGTCGCGCTTGTCCTTAGTTTGCCAAGAGATTTCCCTTCACGTGAAGATATATTGATTCTTGCATTTAGTGTCGTCCTGTTTTCATTGGTCATACAAGGCCTTACAATCAAGCCTTTAATCGGTTTGCTCGGAGTGAAGCCGAAACAGGAAGGTTCTTTGGAGTTTGAGAAGCTGATAGCGCAATTGCACCGCTATGAAACGGCTATTTCAGAAATCCACAGGGTGAAGCAAAAACTTTATATTACGGACCCTGTTTCAGAAGAACTGATTGATGCGTATGAGAAAAGGATTGATATGCTGAAAGCGCAATTAAATGAATTGTTTGATAAGATTCCTACGTTAAAAGAGGACCAGATGGTCTCCTTGCGCAAACATACACTATATGCGGAATATGAGGCAATTGACAAATTGCTTAAAGAAGAAATCATTTCTAATGAAACTGCAGAGCGGGAACATGAACATATTACTGATGCAATTGTAAACGTGGAGGATAAACATTAATATCCATTTTGTGGTATAATGGTGAAAAGGAGGCAGAGAAAATGTTTTGGGTTTATTTTGCAATTCCTTTCGTTTTAGTCCTTGCTTATGCTGTATATCATGATTATAAGGGTAAATCATACTCTGAAGAACGCCAGAATGATAATGAAGATTATGCTTACGCACAAACCATGGCTGACATTAACCGACACAGTGGTAACGGCGGTGGCGGAGGATATTAATTCAAACAAAAAAGGCTGAGCAATCAGCCTTTTTTGTTATTTCAGATGCATAAGCTTGTTTTTTAAATCATTCTCCATTGAAAGCAATTCTTTCTCCGCCTGCTGGCGTTTAGAACGTCCTTCCTGCTGGATTCTTAACGTTTCTTCAATTGTTGAAATAAGATTTTCCTGTGTTTTCTTCAATGTTTCCATGTCAATGATGGCGCGCTCATTTTCTTTGGCGGCTTCAATGCTGTTTGTTTTAAGCATTTGTGAATTCTTAAGAAGTAATTCATTCGTCGTATCAGATACCTGCTTTTGAGCTTGAACAGCTTTTTTTTGATGAAATAGAGTAAGAGCAATGGCTATCTGATTCTTCCAAAGCGGAATGCTTGTCAGAATAGAGGACTGGATCTTTTCGGCAAGTGCACCATTCGTATTCTGGATCAGGCGGATCTGCGGAGCCGTTTGAATGGTCATTTGTCTGCTGATTTTCAAATCATGTATCCGCTTTTCCAGTCTGTCTAAAAACTGAAGGGCATCATTGACTTCCTGATAAGCCATATCGTCCTGGGTAGTGTCTGCTTTTCTTCTTAAAGCAGGAACCGTTACTGAAGAAAGTTCCTCGTGTTTCAGTTCAGCAGCCGCGATATAGATATTAAGTGATTGGAAGTACGTCTTATTCTTTTCATACAGCTCATCCAGAAATCGATTGTCATCGATAAGTACATTTTTGGAATGCTCCAGCTTAACAGAGATCCTGTCGACCTGGCTGCCGATTTTTTGATACTTTGAGAGAACTTCCTGGATGGAACTTGATAGTTTGCCAAATAGCCTCTTCACAAAGCCTTTCTTTTCATCTGATAGTTCCTCTGGATTCATTTCTTTCAATCTTTTCATCAAATCATTCAAAACGTCTCCAATAGGACCGACATCTTTTTTCTGGACGTGGTCAAGCATCGAATGGGAAAAATTAGACATTTGTGCCTGTGCGGCAGTACCATATTCCAAAATGGCCTGGCTGTTCTTCATATCAATCTGGTTTGCGATTTCCTGTGCTTTTTGCTTATGCTCAGGTGTGAGCCTGTCTGCAAGCATTACCGGTGCCTGTTGAATCTCGCTGTTTTGATGGGTTTTGCCGGAAAAAGGATCGGCCAGCAAGCTTTCTAAATCATCATTTCTATAGTCGGTTGTATTTTTTGAGTCCATGATAATGCTCCTTTGTTATTTTTTATGTTTGCGGGCTACATCCAATTCAAAATCCAGTGTCTCGATATCTTCCGAGAGGACATGCATAAGATCTTCCTGGAGTGAATCTTCCAACGTATTAAGCGTTCGTTTTGCATCTTTGATAGATTGAAATACCTGGTCATTTTTAATCGGCTGCGTCGCAAGATAAGTATATTTTTCGGAAAGTTCCACAACCGAGTCGAGGTGGTAGAAGAAAAACTGTTCACTTTTGTAGAACTTTTTCGGTTCTTTGCGAACAATCGAGTAAATTCTTCGGGACAGCCTGTTTAACTCAAGTATTTGCTTAAAGGCTCCTAATGAGCGGACTTGGAATTGTGCTTTTTGCAGCCGTTTGATCTTGGATTTGGCGTCCTTTAAGTTTTTATCTATATAACGGTAATCTTTTAAAGAAATTCCGTTTTTCTTTAAGAAACGTTTCGTATACAGCCACTTCACCGTCAACGAAAGAAAATATCCGGCAGCCAGCCCGCCTGCGGCACCAAGGAAAAACGATTGATCATAGCCAAAAATCATCACTATCGAGGTAATAAAAAAACCATTGATAGCAGTAAACGCCCTTAAGATTGTCAATGGTATGGATTTCATGTTATCTACTCCTTATTCTTACTTCACTGATGAATAATTTTTCATTACTATTTAATACGATTGAATACTATAAAAGTTTCAGAAATCCTGCATAATATGGTGAATTAGTTTGTAGTTTTACTTTAATATATTAATCATAACAAGAAAGACTGGCCAGTGTAACTACTGCCAGTCTTTCAATATCTAAAGGGTTTTAAATGTTTGTTCGGATTGGCCATCTGATTCGATTTCATTAATATGGCAGGTATCTACACGGGATGCAGGGCTTGCCCCATCTTTCACAAAGGTCACAAATTCTTCGATTTCCTCTGCTCCGCCTTCAGCAATAATTTCAACAGATCCATTATCAAGATTTTTTGCCCAGCCGGCCACGTGTAATTCATCCGCTTTGTTTTTAGTGAAATATCGAAACCCTACTCCTTGAACATGTCCTTCAATGAATAAATGCACTTTTCTTGTCATGCTAATCCTCCCCAAAACTGTCGTTACCTTTATTCCCTAAAACATGAGGAGGTAATCTGCTAATGTTACTATTTTCACACCCTTTTGGCAGAGGCGGCTAAGTAATACAACAATCTAGTCTCAGCACTGTTAAATTTAGATTTCAATGGTTGAGAAGCACTATTTTTTGATAAAATGTTTAGTAGTCTTTTAAAACATATATTTAGGAAGGTGAACCTTCTGTGAGGAAAATGATAATTGTCTTTATTTTATTATTTATAACAATTCAGCCAGCTGCAGCTGAAACTAGAGAAAACCAGCAGCCGTCTATGCTTTTTAGTCAAAGCGGTATCGTGATGGATACTGAAACAGGAACTGTCCTTTATGCGAAAAATGCTCAAAAGCGTATGTCACCTGCGAGTATTACAAAAGCGGCGACGGCCATTTATGCCATTGAAAATGGTGATTTAGACAGTCGCGTGACAATCAGTAAGAACGCAGCAGAGACAGAGGGGTCTTCAGTGTACTTGCTTGAGGGCGAGAAAATGCCACTCAAACAGCTGCTTGAAGGCATGATGATCAACTCAGGAAATGACGCAGCAGTTGCAATTGCTGAACATCTAGCCGGTTCTGTTGACGACTTCAGCAAAAATCTTAATCAGTTTCTTGCAGAAAAAGCAGGGGTCAGAAACACGCATTTCAGCAATCCCCATGGCCTTTATGGAGAGGACCATTACACCACTGCTGAAGATATGGCCTTAATTACATCTTATGCCATGAAGAATGACACATTCACAGAGCTTTTCTCATTGAAAGAAGTTGACTGGAAAGGAGAGGGATGGGAAACTACCCTCTTTAATCATCATAAAATGGTTAAAGGGGAAATCCCTTATCCTGAAGTTACCGGGGGTAAAAACGGGTATGTGGATGAATCAAAACATACCTTGATTACAACTGCTTCGAATGACAATCTTTCATTGACGGTTGTGCTGCTTAAAGCTCAATCAAAAACAGCTATTTACCAGGATACGGAAGCCCTGTTGAATTACGGGCTGAATCAGTTTGAGCACAGAGTGATCCCTAAGGGGGAGCATTTCAGCCTTGCCGGAGATGATTTCTATTCAGCGGAAGAGATCATTTACACCAGCAATATCAATCAAGAAGATGAGCTGTCAGTTGATGAATCGGGAAATCTAATCCTTATGTCTGATGGAGAGCAGCAAGCAATCAGCAGCCTGGTGATGGCTACAGGAAAACCTGAAGTGAATAAGAAGGAAAAAGAAAATAAAGAGAGTTCGGCAATGATGAAAAGCCAGCTTGTTTTCTATCCAATTTATCTTTACCTTGGACTGCTCCTGATAGCGGGAACAGCAGTTGTCAGGAACAGAATAACGGCCTGACAGCCAAGGGAAAAGTCCGGGACAGTGTCCCGGCTTATTTCTGATTGACAAAAGTATAAAAAGAGTGTATAGTGAGTGATTGTGGTTACAAAATCACATAAAAGTCAGGTCTTGCTGACTACTAGTCTCCGTAGTAGTACATCGAAATTTTCTTCTGAAGATCAACATAGCTTGATCGACTTTTCCTTATTGCCGTATGCTTGACGGTGAACATAAGGCTGCCTTTTCAATCCAGCAAAAAGGCTGAACAATTATCCGATGCAAAGCAGAATGAAAGTTGTATGATAAAATGTTATTGCTAGATTTTCCCCTATTTCTCACTGGCGTGGCCTAGGAGCCATAAGGATGATCGAGAGGAAGGGCTTTCATTGTCTTAGGGCAATTTACCAATAGAACAACCCGGTACATCATACAAATAATTTTAGATTATTAAATGTGATGTTTGATAAAATATACAACAAACAATAGTAAATAGAGTAAATCTAAAATAAATTCATTCAAATAAAAAAGCAGCCCTCGGGCTGCTTTTTTGCTATTTATAGGCAGTTACAAGAATTTGATTCGCGAATTTATTTTGCGCGGAGGAAACATTTTAAGGGGAGTGAATATAATTTATTAATACTAAATTAAGGGGTGGTGAAAGTGTACACGTCAAGTAGAATACAACGAAAAATGATCAAGTATGCCCATGTATTTAAAGCCCTTGGAATTATTAATGAAGAAGAACTCAAGAAAATATCTGTAACCAAACGGATAGAAAAACTCTAAAATTTATCTTTAGGGTATGCTAACTATTCTGAAGATTATGGTTGACATATCTTGATGCAGGATATATATTTTGCGTAAGGGAAACTTTTTGTTGCGTGGACAATTTTCATGTTATCATGGCTAATCATATGGTTAAGAGTGTAAATTTTTTTAAGCCAAAAGTTGGTTGAGAGCAAATTAATTAGCTTGTGTAAATTTATGTGATTTCATCAAAGATTGAGTTCGAAGCTTAGAAGCGTGCAATGGGTTAGGAAAGTAAATTATTCAAAAAGGTGTCAGGTTTAAGAAGGAGGAATAAGTGTGGCTAATCTTGCAATATCAATACAAGATCTGCATGTTTCATACTATGGAAACGAGGCTGTAAAAGGAGTCAGCTTATCGATCGATGCCGGTAATCTGGTGGGGATTATCGGACCGAATGGAGCTGGCAAGTCTACGTTTTTGAAATCTATGCTTAACCTTATTCCCAGGGATAAAGGGGATGTGAGAATACTGGGTGAAACGGTTAAGGAAGTAAGAAAAAAGATTGCCTATGTACCTCAGAGGAACGACATTGATTGGGATTTTCCAATCACCGTGCTGGATGCTGTCCTGATGGGAACTTTCCCTGGTTTGAAATGGTTCCGCCGCCCGAAGAAAAAGGAAAAAGATTGGGCATATGAATGCTTGAAGAGAGTAGGCATGGAAGGCTTCAGCAAACGTCAAATCGGGGAGTTATCAGGAGGGCAGCAGCAACGTGTTTTTTTGGCAAGGGCACTGGCCCAGGAAGCAGAAATCTTTTTTCTTGATGAGCCGTTTGTGGGAGTGGATGTATCAAGCGAAGAAACGATCGTTAAGATACTCAAAGAATTATGCAGCCAGGGGAAAACGGTGATGGTGGTTCACCATGATTTAAGCAAAGCAACGGAATACTTTAATCAGGTGATTCTGCTTAATAAAGAATTGATTAGTTATGGAAGTGTGAGTGAAGTTTTTCAATCCAGTGTGATTGAAAAGGCGTATAAAGGGCAGTTTGCATTCTTGAATGAAATGGGGGTTTAGGATCAATGGAATTTGTTGATGCAGTTATGCAGTATGGTTTTTTACAAAAAGCACTTCTTACTTCAATAATGGTGGGAATTATATGCGGGGTAATTGGCTGTTTCATTATCTTGAGGGGGATGGCCTTAATGGGAGATGCAATCTCACATGCAGTATTGCCTGGTGTAGCAATTTCTTACATGCTTGGAATTAATTTTTTCTTCGGAGCGGTATTCACCGGCATCCTTACAGCTGTCGCCATCGGATTTGTAAGCCAGAACAGCAGGATCAAACACGATACATCAATCGGGATTATGTTCACCGCCATGTTCGCTGCTGGGATTATCATTATCACAATGCTAAAAAGCAGTACAGATTTATATCACATCCTATTCGGCAATGTGTTAGCTGTTCGGCCTTCTGATATGTGGATTACACTAGGAATCGGTTTGTTTGTACTCGCAGCAGTTTACCTTTTCTATAAAGAGTTACTTGTTACATCCTTCGATGAAACGATGGGAGCCGCTTACGGCCTGCCTGTCAGGCTGATTCATTACTTCCTGATGGCCCTGCTTACTATGGTGACGGTCGCGTCCCTTCAAACTGTCGGCATCGTGTTGGTTGTAGCAATGTTAATAACTCCTGCAGCTGCGGCTTATCTGCTGACGGACCGGCTGTGGCTGATGATTTTTATCGCAGCAGGAATTGGCATAATCTCTTCTGTTGCAGGGCTTTACTTCAGCTTTACTTACAACCTGGCTTCAGGTGCAACAATTGTTATTTCAGCAACAGCAATCTTCGCCTTGGTTTTCATGTTCTCTCCTAAGCACGGACTGCTCTGGAAGGCGTTAAAAGCGAAGAAGAAGCGTTCGGCATTGGTCTAGAGGCAATTCAATTAAATTCAATTAAATTCAATTTATATTCAGGGGGAATAAGATCATGAAGAAATTATCTCTTTTCGTAATCTCGCTTTTTACACTTATGATATTAGGGGCGTGCAATGGAGAAGGAAAACAAGGAAATGCAGAAGAAGGAGAAGGCAAGATAGAGGTGATTGCCACATATTCCATAGTATATGACATTGTCAAAAATGTTGGCGGTGATTTAGTTGATATTCACAGCTTGGCTCCAATCGGGTCTAATCCGCATGAGTATGACCCGCTTCCTGAAGACGTTAAAAAGACGACAGATGCAGACGCTGTCTTCTATAATGGGTTGAACTTGGAAGCAGGGAATTCTTGGTTTAACAAGCTGATGGAAACGGCAGGGAAAGATGGAGATGACGCACCTGTTTTTCTTATGAGTGAAGGGGTGGATGCGAAGTACCTTACAACAAAAGGAAAAGAAGGTGAAGAAGACCCTCACGCATGGTTAGATATTCAAAATGGAATCAAATATGCTGAAAATGCACGGGACGGGTTAATAAAAGTTGATCCAGAAAACAAAGAAGTTTATGAGAAAAATGCAGAAAGATACATCGCTGAGTTAGAAAAATTACACAATGAAGCCACAAAGAATTTCAATGAAATCCCCGAAGAACAACGAGTTCTTGTAACGAGTGAAGGCGCATTTAAATACTTCAGTGAAGCATATGGGTTCAATGCAGAATATATCTGGGAGATCAACCAGGAAAATCAGGGAACCCCAGACCAAATTACAAGAATCGTAGATATCATCAATGAAAAAGAAATCACAGGACTTTTCCTGGAAACAAGTATCGATGCACGCAGTATGGAAGCAGTGTCGAGGGAAACAAATGTGCCTATCATGGGTAAAGTATTCACAGATTCCCTGGCTGAGCCTGGTGAAGATGGTGATACCTATATTTCTATGATGGAGTGGAATATCAAAACGATCAGGGAAGGGTTAACCAAGTAAGTAAGCTCACATTCAGCTCCCGCATTCAGTGAAAACTGGTTGGCGGGAGTTTTTTGAACGGCGATTGGTTACCAATCTTTGATTCTTTTCCACTACCAGTAATGAACCCGGCCGGCTGGAGGAGCGTTCTTTTTATTTTCTTGAAAAAGCTTTAGAATAGAAAGTGGAACTTATTTATTTTTTAAAGAGAAAGGAACAGTTATGGCTTATTTGCTTGTTGGGCTGGGTGGCGCAGTTGGCAGTGTCTGCAGATATCTGATGGGAAATGCTCTACTGCACTTAAACCCGCCATCTTTTCCTTATGGAACTCTTGTAGCAAATCTCGCAGGGTGTTTCATCCTTGGATTGCTTACAGAATCTTTTGTTAAACACAACATTTCACCCGCATTAAGCTCAGCAGTCGGAACAGGTATCGTTGGATCTTTTACGACTTTTTCTGCTTTTAGTGTAGAAACAATCGGGCTGGTAAAAGATCATCATTATGCCCTTGCATTTCTTTATCTGCTGCTTAGTGGAATTGGCGGTTTGGTCTTTGCCTGGATGGGGATGGCTGTATATGAGAGAAAGGGGGATCACGGATGACGTTGGCTTGGATTGCTGTTGGTGGTTTTATAGGAGCGATCTTCCGGTTTTTAATCGCCAATACCGTAAAGTCCAACTATCATCCCGTTTTTCCGCTTGCAACAATGATTGTAAACCTTACAGGTGCATTTCTCCTCGGTTTACTGATAGGGCTAGGGCTGAATGGAAACGTATATGCGTTTACGGCAATCGGGTTCCTAGGTGCATTTACCACATTTTCAACATTCAAAGTTGAAACGCTTAAACTTTTCAAGACTGGGAAGAAAATAAAGGCGTTGCAATATTTGGCTGGCAGCTATGCAGGAGGCCTGATAGCGGCTTATTGTGGATTGATAATTGGATACTAAACAAAGAGGCTGGGACAAAAGTTGAAAAATTAATTGATACAAGTAGAATTACCGAAAATAAAGCCGCATGAGGTCAAGGTTATATACTCTTGACTTCATGCGGTACATTCATGTTATTACGCTCTTATCTTAAAATTTTTAAAGATGTTACTTATAAGGTTATTTACCGCTGCTCCCTGAACGTAGGGGGATTGGAGCGGAAGGTGCGCGACCTCCTGCGGGACTAGCGGGACAGGTGAGACCAAGGTTACGTACCCACTGGAACGTAACCCCGCAGGCAAAGCCGAGGAGGCTCACCGCCCGCCCGCGGAGTCGTGCACCTGGAGCGGAAATCCATTCTTTTTACTCAGACACATTCATTGCGAAAAGAGGTTTTGTCCCAGCCTCTTTATCATTTAACAACAATATACCCGATCATAGGGCCGTTCTTCTCTATGGTTGGATGTGCTTCACATACAAGTTTATAGGTGCCTTTCTTATCAAAAGTTACATTAAAGACTGATTCTTCCCCTTTTTTGACAGTTCCCCTTACATCGGTTCCTTCAATATAAAATGGATGAGAATTCCCATTCACTCCATAGATGCGGAATTGAATTTCCTTTCCTTTGTCTACCACGATAGTCCCGGGGTCCCACCTATATGCTTCAATTTCTTCACCACTGTCGGTAGTTGAGGAGAATTCCCCTGTAACAAGCTTGATTACTTGTACATCCGGGTTTTCCCCATTCATGGTGACTGTCGGATAAGACTCCCTCGGAAGCAGCATCCAGACAGCCCCAAGTGATAGAGCGACAAAACCGATAATAAATAATATAAGAGACCCTTTTTTCAAAACGACGAACTTCACTATTAAAAAACCTCCTTTATCTAATATGAATATATGCCCCGTCCACCGATAACTTGTCTAAAAATTGAATAAGTACTACAAGACAGGCAATAAATAAGCAGATAAGTTTCTATCCTATTCAGAATTTTGTACAATACACACGTAGCCCTTGGAGGTGTTTACTATGACATCATGGAAAGTGGTAAAAATAAAAGGCGAGTCAGAGCCCTGGTGGTTCTTTCCTGACTGGGAGAAGGATATATCCGAGGAGAAAGAGTTTCCAACTGAAAAGGAAGCATTTCACCAATTTATTAATCTTGTAAAGATAAGCAAACATACATTTAACCATTTCAAAGAAAAAAAGAATACTGTAGCCTTCTGGAATGAAGAAGAAAAAGTATTTTGCGAAGCATGCGATGACGACTTACAGTTATATCATGGACTGATTTTAATGAAGGATGCTGAGCCAAAGGTTTTTTCAAAAGAGGAGAAAGAGATTCTTATAGGCGCCTTAGAAGAATAAATATTGTTCAAAGGTCGTTCATAGGGGAATTGCATTAAATAAAGAAAGACTGCCAGGAAATAAGCATCCTGGCAGTCTTTTTCTATAATCAAATTCAAGTTATAAATCTGTACGTAATTTAATGAAACGGTATAGATGGATGAAAATCACTTTTGCGATTGCATAAGTGGGTACTGCCAGAAGGAGTCCAAGGAATCCAGCGAATTGTCCTGCAGCAACCAGCAGCAAAATGATTGTCAACGGATGGATATCCAGTTTTCTTCCCATTACTTGCGGAGAGATGAGATTTCCTTCAATCTGCTGAACGACAAGAATAACAATGATGACCCATAGTGCCATGATAGGCTCTTGCAAGAAGCCCACTATGACTGCTGGCACTGAACTGATGAAGGGGCCGACGAACGGAATGACATTCGTGAGCATCGTCAGAATGGATATAACCAATGAATAGTCGAGTCCAATGATAAGATATCCGATATAGACCAGTACACCGACACAAAAACTGACAATGACTTGTCCCTGTATATAGGAACTTAACGCGTCATCCATATCGCTTAAGACTTTTTTTCCTTCTTTTTCATGTTTTTTAGGTACCAGCTTTAATACCTTATCCGATAGTTTGTTTCCGTCTTTCAGCATATAGTAAAGGACAAACGGAATGAGAATAATTAATATCACGATACTGGTAACCGTGCTAATGATATTCATAAAGTTTGAACCAATGGTGGAAACTACTGTATCTAAATAAGCTGTGAGGCGGTTGGTTAAATCTTCGAGTGAAAAACGTTCGCCCTGCTGAAAGCGTGAGACCCATTCATTTTGCTGAAGGTTCAACAACGCCTCCCGTAAATTTTGAATGATGTCCGGTGTGTTATTAATCAAGCTGTTGACTTGTCTTTGGAGAATCGGTCCGATGTAGAATATCACTCCGGCAACTAACCCGGCTGCGGCCAGATAGATGAGCAGGATGGAAAGGGGTCTCGGTATTTTCCTGGATAAAAAATTGACCAGCGGCCGAAGAAGATAATAAAGTATTCCGCCGAGTACTATCGGTCCAAATAAAGCTGTTACAAGAACGGTAATGGGCCTGAAAATAAAATCTACCAGGGTTCCCAAGTAGATGATTAACAAAATAAGTGCAACCGCATATCCCCTGCGGAACCATTTTCCCTGTGGCATAAAGATTCACTCCCAGTTAAAGTATAAAATATTTCCTTCCTATATATATTCTCTATTATTATCTTTTCAAAACTTTAATCTCAAGGATAAGTCATACTGTGAGAGCCTCGAACAGCGTAATAAAAAAGCCTCTACCTTAGGGCAGAAGCTTTCTCAACATTCAATCTGGCACTTTTTTCTTGAACTTCTATAAAATAATCCACAAATAAAGGATCCCACTGAGTGCCTTTACCTTCCTGGAGGATGGAAAGGGCCTTCAAGCTGCTCATGCCATTTCGATAAGGTCTGTCGGACGTCATTGCATCATAAGCATCTGCAACAGCTATCAGTCTGCCGAATTCAGGGATGTTATCTCCTTGCAGGCCATCAGGATAGCCTTTGCCGTCATATCTTTCATGATGATATTTAACCCCCGGCAGAATAGGCAGAAGTTCCTCAGTTAAATCGACCCCTTCGAGAATTGCTGCACCAATGACAGGATGGAGCTTTATTTGCGCGAATTGCTCCTCAGTAAGCCGTCCATCTTTAAGCAATACCTCATCTCTAACGCCGATTTTCCCAATATCATGGAGGAGAGCTGATTTTTTCAGTAAATCTATCTTGTTTCTTGCCCATCCTGCACGCTCTGCAATTATGACTGCGTAGTCGGCAACTCGTTTGGAATGTCCTGCTGTATAGGGGTCCCTTGCATCCAGAGTACCTGCTATAACATTAAAAAAGCTCGCGATTAATTGGTCGTTTTTCTGGTCCTTTAACTGTATTGAAGTGACCATGTTATTAAACCCATTGATCAGTTGTGAGAATTCATCTGAATATGGATTTGTCAGATGGTGAAGGTGTCCTTCTTCAATATCTTTAAAGCCCTTTTGTAATTCTGTAACAGGTTGTTCGATATTTTTGAACAGCAATACGGTACCTAGAAAAGCCAGTACCAGGATGATGAAAATCAGCAGCCCGGCCCAAGTCCAATAATCCGCTAATGGTTCTGTGGTCAGTGAAAGGCGTACCTGTGAGGCAAGGCTGAAAAGCAGGACCGGGAATAGGGCCAGAAACAAAGATCCGATCAGCAATTTTCTTTTTATGCTTATGTAAAAATTATTCTCCTTGAATAAGTTGACGCCATGCAGCTTTTGAGCCTTATCGGCCAGGTCGGTAAGCAAAGGGGCAGCAGTGTGAAAGGTTAAATAAAACTCAATCAGCGCATGCATGACCGCTACAAGAAACGCACCAGCCCACGCATAGCCAATGTATGACAGTGGAAAAGTCAGTTTTTGTGTACTGATAAAATAAAACGCCAACAACGATGCAGGCACTGCCAGTCCAAGAAAATGAGGCAGCATGATTCGTTTGACCGTCAGCAGCGGAAAATGTAAGCCTTGTTGAAAGGCTTTCTCGATTTCAGCAGAAGAAAATTTTTGGTTCTTATAAATTGCTTTCAATGGTTTTAGGTGTTTAGTGAAGACAAAGAATTCAGCAGAAAACATGATTAGAAGCGAAAGCAAAAGAATCAGGAACATATAATGGCTTTGGCTGCGGGGCAAATCGAGAGTTTGAAAGATAAACACCGATCCTACACCGAATACTGCAATAAGGGAGCCAAAAAGGTAATTATATAACATTCTTTTTTGAAAAGACTTATATATGAGCATTTGTACCTCCGTGAATCTACTTATTCTGCTATTATAATGCATAATAACCAGCTTTGAAATAAAAAGTCCCGCCAATTATATTGGCAGGAGGGGCAATGTCAGTCAATGACACCAGTACGGACGATTTTAACATCAATATCATAAGTGAATTCAGCTTCAGGATACGTTTCTTTCCAATTTTCCTTGGTTACTTCCTTCCCTCTGCTTACTGCCCTGTAATAGGTGCCAAAACCGACGGGATCCGAGCCGGTTTCCTGGATTTCATATAAAATTTCAGTTCCCTTCGTTGTCATGGCTTTTGTCAATTCATCTTCTAACTTTCTCAACACTGGTTCTTCTGATAGGTTGAGTGGAGCAGACATTTCCAAAACTCGCAATTCTAATTTTAGCCGAATATCAAAAGCTGGTTTATTTTTGTTTGATACTTCGATTTTGTGGCTGCTATTGATATTGTCCAACATGACATGAAGCATGTCTCCATCCTTTGGTTCTTCTTCAGGTTGTGCTGCTTTGATTTCCTTCATGAGGTTTTCTTTTGGGATGCTGACTTCAACACTTCCGGTGCTAATCCGGTTGAGCAAGGAGCGTATATAGAATACTTTTTCTCTTTCCAAGACTGAAACCTGTTTATCATCTGAAAATAAGGCGAAGCCGGTAATCCCGACTTTTCCCTCGATGATGGATAAATAGGGGAGAATGGCATCTTTACCAATCGAGCCATAGCTCGTAAGGAACTCCTGGAGAGTCGGATTCGGAATGGTTTCACTTTTTACGTTGAGCTGCATCAGGTTATATAGATAGGTTCCCATATTGGAAGGCTGGCTCTTTGGCTGGAAGGATAAAATTTCTTTCGCACTAGGATCAGCGACCGCCAGGAAAACCATGTTGCCTATGGAAGCATCCCTTGTAAGTGAATCTACAAGGGAACTGATTCCTTTTTTGGCGATTTCTTCTCCATAAAGAGCTACCCGCAATTGTCCGGAAACGAGGTTATGGTCAGTCTCCATATTGGCGGACTTCCTTATCCCTTTACTTGTATCTGCCTCGCCGGATATGACTGTGGAAAGATTTTGCATGGAAGGATTGAATTGATAAAACACAAGCGTACCGGTTATTCTATCCTCTTCTGATTGATCATAGCCCACAGCCGTAATGAGACCCTGTTTTTCCAGATAACGGGTTTCTACACAACTTGATAGAAGTAAGCATCCAGATATGAGGATCAGGACAAAAGGGATTCTATTCATGCTGATTCCCCCTTAAGTTTTTTTGCGAATTTCTTCAACATGACGAGTGCCAGAAGAAGGAGCGGGTAAAGGAATGTTAAAAAAAAGCTCGCTGTAGCGGTTTTATCCGTGAACATATTCATCTCAATTCTCTGATCAATGAAAAATGTACAGATCCACAAAGCAATGGCAAACAGAAAAATCGATTTTCGCTGCTTAAATCCCGTTACCCTTTTTATGCCTCTGGTGGCTGCCCAGAAATAGAGGCATATATTTGGAAGGATGACGAGCATCCAATAGGAAACGGCAATGAACTCAAACCGTTCAAGGTTCGGGATCCGCACGATTTTAAACATGGAAAGGACCGGCCAGATCGTTTTTTCCAGTGTCATTTCAGAGAAAAAGCCAATGGATACAAAGGTAACAAGGGTATAGAGGAATGTGGTGTATCCAATACCATACAATGAAAATTTGAGGATTTTCTTCTTGTCTTTTACATACGGGTAAAGAAGCAGCAAGAGTTCAAATCCAATGACAGAAAAAGCCGTTTTGTATACTCCCGTGCCGATCTCCTTAAGGCTGTGGTTCCAAATCGGAAAGAAGTGGGTATAGTCAATATACCTTAAGGGTGCATACAACATAAGGGCCAGCCATGCCGTTAGAATAAAGGTCAAAAAGCTGAGGCCGACTATGACTCTTACACCGCCAAGAACAGCATAGACCGTCAAAAATATAAGCAGTCCAGTCAGCAGCCAGGTTGGCAGCTGAGGGAAAATCCACGCCTGGACCATTTCGGTATAGTGCATGATAACAAGGTACGCAATAAGAAATAAATACCCTATATAAGCAAGGCTGAATAAACAGCCTACCCATTTTCCGAAGATGTCTTTATGAATTCCATAGAGATCTGCACTCTCATAATTTTTTAATAAAAGCACGATGACTGTGATGGCAAACGCTAAAAGGACCCCTGATAATAATACCGATATCCAGGCATCATTTCCGCTTTCAAGGAAAATAATTCGCGGAAGCCCTGCAATACCTACACCGGTTTGCGCTACATGGACTACAAACATAATGAAGAATGAATTAAACATCAGGCCTTTAGGTGGATCGACATTAATTTTCATAGACACAACCCTTTATTATTCGTCTACGTCTTTTTTCTCCGTTTTCTTTCTTTCTTTCATTTTTTCATTATCGATTGTCGAGTTGGATTCAGGACGTTTCCCCATGAATTGATGGGGAAGTCTGAACAAGCTGTACTTCAAGTCGGAAACCACGAGGGGATATACAGGCGACAAATACGGTGTGCCTATGGTTGACAGCTTTAACAGGTGAATCAGCAGGAATGAAAAGGCGAACATGATTCCGACTCCTCCAAAGAGTCCTGCGCAAATGATGATCGGGAAGCGGATGATCCTTACTGCAGTCCCAATAGCATAACTTGGGGCTGTGAAAGAACCTAGTGCACTTATCGCAATGATGATAATTAAAATATTGCTTGTAAATCCTGCCTCTACTGCGGCCTGCCCGATGACGATACCGCCTACGATACCCATTGTCTGGCCGACTTTCGTTGGAAGCCGTGCCCCCGCCTCCCTCAGAAGCTCGATAATGAATTCAAGAAGCAGCGCCTCGAAAACAGGCGGAAATGGTACCTTTGAACGCGATTCCCCGAGTGAAACCAGTAAAGAGGAGGGGATGACCTCGTAGTGGTAAGTCAGAACGGCGACATATGCTGGAGTCAGGAGCACTGACAGGAATATAGCTAAGAAGCGGAGAACTCTTAAGAAAGACCCCATATTCCATCTCATGTAAATATCTTCAGTGGATTCGAAGAAATTCAAAAAAGTGGAAGGCCCTACGATTGCCTGCGGGCTATGGTCCACCAATATACCGACCTTTCCGTGTAATAAGGAAATACTGAACCGGTCAGGAAGCTCTGTCGTGATCAACTGAGGAAAAACCGTGTAAGAATTATCTTCTATCATTTGTGCCAATACAGAACTGTCAATAATACTATCAACTTCAAGGTCCTTCATCCGCTGCTTAAATGTATTAACATTTTCCTCATCAGCAATATCTTTGATATAGATCAGATAGGTCTTCGTTTTGACCCTGGAACCAAGGTGGAATTGCTCAACGCACAAATTTGGATCATTCACATTGGTTCTGATCAAGTTCAGGTTGGTCGATATTGACTCGGTAAAAGCAACTTTAGGCCCGAATACAAGGGATTCGGTTTCAGCCTTTTCAAGGCCTCTGCTTGCTTTTTGAGCAATATCTGCCAACACGCCGCTGCTTTGGCCTTCTGCATAAATGTAAGCATGGCCATTTATGATTGCTTCTATAATATCAATCAGGCGGTTCGTGATGGATATTTTACCGATATTGATTGAATTAGCAATACATTTAGGGTCAGTCCATTCGGCCGTTTTCTCAAGAGGCTTTATGATGTGCTGCTGAAGTTGATCGGGATTTATGATATCTTCTAAATAAATGATCAGAATGGTGTTCCCATCTTTTTCAATCTCATGAAAAATGATATCGCAGCTTTGTTTTAAAGAATCTTGAATTTCTTCTTTTAAGCCTTCTAAGTTGAGGCTGTGGGCTATTGACTTTTCTTCTTCTCTTCTTTGTTTTTCACGCCATTTGAATACCATGCCCAAACATCCTTAACCATTATTTTTTTGTATTTTGTCCTTGATTACCTGAAATTATTACCGATATTACCAACAGAATATATACAGAAAGAGTGATATTGATTGAATGATTGGAGAAAAGCGCTTGATGTGTTCTTGAAAGAGTGGAAAAATGTCAAAGAACTTTCAGGAGTCCTTGTATGCGGAAGCTATGTAACAGGTAATCCTTCAAAACGATCTGACATTGATGTTCATCTTGTATTGAAGAATGGAACCAAATGGAGGGAAAGAGGCAACAGGGTCGTCAATGGGTTCCTCGTAGAATATTTTTGCAATCCCCCTGAACAAATTCGAAAGTATTTTAAAGAAGACTACAACGATAGAGGAACTCATGCAGCAGTGCAATTTGTTACGGGAGAAATCTTAAGGGATGGAGAAGGGACAATTGCTGATTTGAAAAAAGAAGCTGAGAATTGGCTGGCAAAGCCGTTTGAAGAAATCTCGGAAACATCTGTGGAATTTATCAAATACAGCATATGGGATTCTCTTGATAACCTGAAAGACCTTCATGAAAACAACCGGGAGGATTTCTGTTTTGTTTATCACAATTCATTAAAGGCCCTGTTTGATCAATACTGTCAATTCTTAGGTATAGAAGCCATTCCTTATTATCAAATCGGATCTTATCTGAAAGAACCGGTGTATCTGCAGAAATACCTGAAGCCGCCATTCCCGGATGAAGAATTTGCATTGGCATTCATCCAGTCTGTCGATGCGTCGGAAAAAGATGATATGGTTCAGAACTTTGCAAAGCTCTGCCATCATGTACTTAACAGGATGGGAGGTTTCTCAATCGACGGTTGGAAAATGAGAAGTCCGATTGAAAAATAGCTGTCATAACTCACCCTTGTTTATCCAATAATATTGCTGAGGTGATATTATGGCTAAGAAAAAACAAGACCCGTCCAAGGCGGGACTGGGTTCTGCGCAGGTGGAGGGCCAGGGGACTACCATGAGTGAGCTGCCTGGCGGTGTACCTGCTGAATCCTCCCGTAAAAAGAACAAAAAGTAAAAACAGGAGGGCCTTTTGGCTCTCCAAAAAAATTCATTAAAACGGAAAGCATTACCATTTACTTATTTGACAAAATCGTTTAATGTACTATAATAGGAGTATCAGAATTAATATTTGAAACACCGCAAAACCGAAAGCCATTCACATATTATAAAAAGTGATCGCCTTTCTCCGCCGGTACTTTTTATAATATGTGAATTTTTATTTTTTAAAAAAGTAACATATTAAAATTTTTCTTATTTTTTGGAGGTTTCTACTCATGAAACAAGGTACAGTAAAATGGTTTAACGCAGAAAAAGGTTTCGGATTCATCGAAGTTGAAGGCGAAAACGACGTATTCGTACATTTCAGTGCGATCACTGGTGAAGGTTTCAAATCTCTTGACGAAGGTCAGCGTGTGGAATTTGAAGTGGTTGAAGGCAACCGCGGACCACAAGCAGCTAACGTTGTAAAATTATAATTTTAGCGAGCTTCAGCTAAAAAATAGCTACCCACCAGAAACAGGGTAGCTATTTTTGTAAGGCCCTTTCAAGGATACCTGCAGCCGGACATGCTTCTGTAAGCAGTTAAACTGAAATGGCTTTGTAATGAAAAAGGAGGTAATGACACGATGGCATTTGGAAGAAGAAATGAAGAAGAAATCAAAACAGAAGAAACAAAAATATGGAAATGTTCAGCTGAAGGCTGCAAAGGCTGGATGAGGGATAACTTCAAAAGCGAAGAAACACCTCACTGTCCGCTTTGCAAAAGCGAAATGGTCCCTTCATCAGAAGTTCTTCAAGTTGTGGATAACCCGCACCCAACAACAAAATAGTACCGTGATCATTCAACTTCCTATTCTTTTAGGAAGTTTTTTGTTATTTATTCGGGAGTGCCGCTGCTGCTGAAAAAGTGATTCTGACAGAAAAGGTCATCAACAGGGGAACCGAGTCCGAATGCATGGTTGATTCAGACAGAAAACATACCAAAAGAGGATTTTGAGTTCAAATCAGGGGAGGATTTGGACAGAAACGAACCCAAAAGGAGATCGTTAGTCCGAAACCAGTGTGCATTCGGACAGAAGAAGACACGCTAAAAGAGTACCAAGAGTCTGAACCAACGGAAAAAGTTTGACCCTTGGATAAATAACGTTTTGAAAATGGGCTAATCATGGTTAAATTTGCTGATTCACGAATATGCTTTGATGTCAGGAAGATTTTTAAAAGGAGGAGCTGCAATGAAAAAAGTCGTCCTATTTGCAGACCCGGGCATCGATGACACATTTGCAATCATTTATGCATTAAGCAACCCGGAGATTGATCTGAAAGCGATTGTAACAGGCTTCGGCAATGTCAGTAAAGAAGATGCGACCAAGAATGCAGCCTATATATTGTCTGTTGCAGGCCGGGAGGATATACCAGTCATCACTGGAGCCTCCAAGCCGCTTACAGGGGAATATGAACCCTATTATCCCGCCATCCATGGTGAAGACGGAATCGGTCCGATTGAAATTCCGGAAAAATTTATCTATAAAGCCCATCCATTCTCGACAATTCTGGATATTACTTCGCAAAATGATGACCTATATTTTGTTGATATTGGCAGAAATACCTCTATGGCACTTGCTTTTAATCTTTATCCTTTTATTAAAGACAGCATCAAAGAGGTATATTTGATGGGAGGAGCTTTTTTGGTTCCCGGGAATATCACGCCGATTGCCGAAGCTAATTTCCATGGCGACGCCACTGCTACCAGATTTGTGCTTGAATCTGGACTCCCCGTTTATGTTGCTCCATTAAATGTTACCCAATATGCCCAGCTTAAGCTGGAGCATATACAGCTTCTATCAGAAAAGAGCAGAAACCAGTTCGGCAGCATCTTCCTGCCGATTTTCAACTTTTACAGAAAAGCATATGAAAAATTGCAGCCTGGGCTTGAAGGAGTGCCGCTTCATGACTTGTATACAATTTACTTACTGACAAACCGCGAGAAGGCGACTCTGGTCCAAAAAGAAATCTCCATCTCTACAGATGATGTGACGAAAGGGTTTACCTATGCTGATTTTCGTGATATGAAAGAAGATCCAAAATCCAACCATTATATTAATATCGATTTCAAGTATGAAGATTATTTAAAAAATGTCTTAACGATATTGATGAGTGAAGTGAAAGGAAATAAGTGAAAATCAGTCAATAGCCTAAACGATATGAGTTTCTTTGAATAGTATGTAATGTCGATTTCCTTACCGGCCATTACCGGGAGCCTATTCAAAGGAGGTATTTGTATGTCTAAGAAAAAAGTTGACATAGAAGCAGAAGTGGAAGCAGCAGAAGAAAAGCCGAAACATAGTGTTTGGGATTCATTTTGGAGAGGAGCGCCAAAAGCCGAACAGGAAGATGTTGAAGCTGAAGAAAAAGAAGAAGATGACAGTAAACCTGGATTCCGCTGGTTCTAATTAAATTGTAAATGCTAGTCAAGACCTTTTGATTCGATCAATGGGTCTTGATTTTTGTGCATGATTAGGCTGTTAGACAGCTAAGCCAATATCAGTAACCATTGATATCCCTGATGAAGGACAATCCGCACATTGGGTCGACATGGAAAAGATTTGCCAAAAGATGTTTTAGTGAAAATGGCTACCGCACTACAAGCATAGGTGATATCATTAGGGATTCAGAGATCAGTAAAGGAACGGTATAAAATTATTTCAAAAATAAAGAAGAGCTGTATCTTACATGATTTAAACAATCAGCTGATTATTCTATTGATAAGTTTAACCAACACCATAATGAAATGGAAAATCCAAAAGAAAAGTTCACTGATTTATTTAAGCAATACTCCGCTATTGATATTAGTGACCCAGAGTGGTTGAAAATGCAAAGGGCTCAGGGGGAGTTCTGGTCAAATGTGCAAAGAGGACGAAGGACATTCCGTAAAATGAGGAAGATGGATCGACGGCAGGTGATCGAAGAGGTTATAATAGAGTTATTATCAGGTTGGAAAACAAAAACCATGAATCAGACTACCGGCACCCATCCGCTTTCTCCGTCGTCCTTCCGCTCCGCAGCTCTGCCCCTCGCAGGGGTTCACTTCCTGAAATCAATCTTTTCGATCAGTCTGAAAACACCATTGGAAATTAATACTGTCACCAAACTGATCTATGAATAAGGGGTTTTTAGTAATGAATATTTACCACGCAAAAAGCTATTTAAAAGAATACTTTGGCTATGAAAATTTCAGGCCAGGCCAGGATGAAATCATACAAAGTGTGTTATTTGGCAATAACACAGCAGGAATCATGCCGACCGGAGGAGGTAAGTCCATTTGTTACCAGATCCCCGCCCTTCTATTTGAGGGGATCACTCTGGTCATTTCTCCGTTAATCTCTTTGATGAAAGATCAGGTAGATGCTCTTAATCAGACTGGTATTTCCGCAACTTACATCAACAGCTCACTGACTCAATCAGAAATAGAGCGCAGATTGAGTGAAGCAGAACTAGGTATATATAAACTCGTATATATTGCCCCTGAAAGGCTGGAGTCCCCTTATTTTGTACAGTATTTAAAGAAGCTGCCTATCCCGCTCGTAGCAGTCGATGAAGCACACTGTATATCCCAATGGGGCCACGATTTCCGTCCAAGCTATTTGAAAATCAAAGACTTGCTCAAAGGGTTGCCGAGCAATCCCGTGGTACTGGCATTGACGGCAACAGCTACACCTCAAGTCCAAACGGATATTTGCTCTTCTCTTGATATAATAGATGAAAATACCTATATTACCGGCTTTGCCAGAACCAATTTATCATTCAAAGTGATTAAGGGCCAGGATAGAAGCCAATATGTGAAGAATTATGTGAAAGCCAACCAGGGTGAATCAGGGATCATTTATGCTGCTACTCGTAAAGAAGTAGAATCCCTGTATAACAAGCTGAAAAAGGAAGGGCTTTCTGTCGGGAAGTATCATGGCGGCATGACTGACACTCTGCGGGATGAAATGCAGGAGGAGTTCCTTAAAGATAACTTGCAAATCATTGTCGCTACCAACGCTTTTGGCATGGGTATAAACAAATCGAATGTGCGGTATGTACTCCACCATCAGCTTCCAAAAAATATGGAGAGCTATTATCAGGAAGCTGGAAGGGCAGGAAGGGACGGAGGAGAAAGTGAATGTATCGTTCTATACTCCCCTCAGGATGTACAAATCCAGCGCTTCCTGATCTCGCAAAATTCCAACGACCCTGCAAGACATACACAGGAATTACTGAAGCTTAGGCAGATGGTCGATTACTGCCATACCGAAGGATGCCTTCAGGAATTCATCTTGCATTACTTTGGCGATGAATCAGCTGAGCCATGCGGAAAATGCAGCAACTGTAAAGATGAGCGCCAGGCAATAGATGTAACCAGGGAGGCCCAGATGGTTCTTTCCTGCATGGTTCGTATGGGGGAAAGATTCGGAAATTCATTGGTGAGCCAAGTTCTGGCAGGATCAAGGAGCAAGAAGATAAAAGAGTTCGGTTTCGAAAAATTGACCACATATGGCCTTATGAAAGAGCAGAAGCAAAAGGATGTCAGCTTGTTCATTGACTTCTTGATCTCAGAGGAGTATATCACAGTAGTCAGCGGAACCTTTCCGGTTTTGAAGGTAAGCGAGAAAGGCAAGAATGTCCTGCAGGGAAAAGAAGCAGTGATGCGTAAAGAGACTATGAAAGCGGAAAAGGTGGTTCTTCAAGAAGATGATGAACTGTTCCAGATCCTAAGAGCGTTAAGAAAAGAAATGGCAGATTCAGAAGGGGTACCGCCATTCGTAATATTCTCTGATGAAACACTGAGAGACATGTGCCGTAAGCTGCCTGCTGACAGCAGCGCTTTCCTTGATGTAAAAGGTGTGGGTGCTCACAAAAGTGAGAAATATGGTGCCAGGTTCATGGAGGAGATTGCAGGGTTTGTAAATCAGACCGCCTCCAAATCAGGTGGTTCAAAGAAAACAGAAGAACCATCCTATTTATCCACCTATCAATTATACTCTCAAGGGTTGGCCCTTGACGAAATTTCTAAAGAGAGAAACTTATCGCTAACGACCGTTCAAAATCATCTTCTTCAATGTGTGGAAGAAGAAAAGGATGTTAATATTAATGAGTTTGTCAGTGAAGAAGAAAGAGAACTGATTCATGGTGCAATCGAGAAAACCGGTGGGGAAAAACTAAAGCCGATTAAGGAAGAATTGCCTGATGAAATAGGTTACTTCCAAATAAAGCTAGTCCTTCACGAACGTGTTTTGTCAGTAAAATAGTCTGAATGCCAAAAGCCCGGAGTTTTCCGGGCTTTTGGCGTTCATAATTTGAATTGTGATTTGTAAAGTTGTTTGGGGGAGGAAACTGGAGGACTGAGTGATTGATGGTTAATCATGGATAAACATCGGATAATGATATAAATATTAAAAAAGGAGTCAAAGATTTTAAAGACACTATAAAACGAATTTAAGAGTGTGCTAAGGGCACTTTAAATGGAAGACCTAAAACTAAATGTCTCTAAGAGTGTTCTAACGACAGTTAAAGTTGAAAATGCAGAACTAAATGTCTCTAAGAGTGTTCTAAGGACAGTTAAAGTTGAAAATGCAAAGCTAAATGTCTCTAAGAGTGTTCTAACGACAGTTAAAGTCGAGAATGCAAAGCTAAATGTCTCTAAGAGTGTTCTAACGACAGTTAAAGTCGAAATTGCAAAACTAAATGTCTCTAAGAGTGTTCTAAGGACAGTTAAAGTTGAAAATGCAAAGCTAAATGTCTCTAAGAGTGTTCTAACGACAGTTAAAGTCGAAAATGCAAAACTAAATGTCTCAAAGAGTGTGTTAAGGACAGTTAAAGTCGAAAATGCAAAACTAAATGTCTCAAAGAGTGTGTTAAGGACAGTTAAAGTCGAAAATGCAAAACTAAATGTCTCAAAGAGTGTGTTAAGGACAGTTAAAGTCGAAAATGCAAAACTAAATGTCTCTAAGAGTGTTTTAACGACAGTTAAAGTTGAAAATGTAAAACTAAGTGTCTCAAAGAGTGTTCTAACGACAGTTAAAACTGACAAGCCAAAATCTCTAAGAGTGTTCCAACAAAATTTAAAACCGAAAAGACAAATTCAACAGAAAAGTTCTCAACCAAAAAGGCCTTCCAATGCAGGAAGGCCTTTACACTTAGTAACAATTAACTTTTAACAGCAGTAGCTTCAAGGAACTCATCATAGGTCATTTGTTTGTCGATGATTCCTTCAGAATCGATCTTGATAATGCGGTTTGCAATCGTTTGGATGAACTGATGGTCATGGGATGCAAAAATCATTGATCCTTTAAAGTTTGCCAAACCATTATTCAACGCAGTGATAGATTCAAGGTCCAAGTGGTTTGTAGGTTCATCCAACAGGAGAACATTTGCTTCGCTCAACATCATTTTGGAAAGCATGCAGCGAACTTTTTCCCCACCGGAAAGGACGCTTGGCTTTTTCATGACTTCTTCACCTGAGAATAGCATTCTTCCCAGGAACCCGCGCAAGAAGGATTCACTTTGGTCGTTAGGAGAGTACTGGCGCAGCCATTCAACCAGGTTAGGCTCGTTTCCTTCGAAATACTCCGAGTTGTCTTTAGGGAAGTAGGCTTGAGATGTTGTAACTCCCCATTTGAAAGATCCGCTGTCAGGTTCCATTTCACCGGCAAGAATTTTGAAAAGAGTCGTTTTGGCAAGCTCGTCGCTGCCAACCAAAGCGATCTTATCATCTTTATTCATGATGAAACTTACATTATCAAGAACTTTCACGCCTTCAATCGTCTTGCTGATGCCTTCCACTCTAAGAAGGTCATTCCCAATTTCGCGTTCAGGCTTAAAATGAACATAAGGATATTTACGGGAAGACGGTCTAATGTCATCAAGAGTGATTTTATCCAAAAGTTTCTTACGGGAAGTCGCTTGCTTGGATTTAGAGGCATTTGCACTGAATCGTGCGATAAATGCCTGAAGTTCTTTAATCTTTTCTTCTTTCTTTTTGTTCTGATCTTGAGCCATTTTCGTAGCCAATTGACTGGACTCGTACCAGAAGTCATAGTTACCGACATAGACTTGGATTTTGCCGAAGTCCAGGTCAGCGATATGTGTACATACTTTATTTAAGAAGTGACGGTCATGGGATACAACGATAACTGTGTTTTCAAAGTTGATTAGGAACTCTTCCAGCCATTGAATTGCAGCGATGTCCAAGTGGTTGGTAGGCTCATCAAGAAGCAATACATCCGGTTTTCCGAAAAGAGCTTGTGCAAGAAGGACTTTGACTTTGTCTCCACCATTCAGGTCTTCCATCTTTTTGGTATGGAGATCTTCACCGATTCCAAGGCCTTTCAATAGAATGGCAGCTTCGGATTCAGCTTCCCATCCATTCAACTCAGCAAATTCACCTTCAAGTTCAGCGGCACGCATGCCATCTTCATCAGAAAAATCAGCTTTCATATAAATAGCATCTTTTTCCTGCATCACTTCATAAAGGCGGGCGTGTCCCATAATAACCACTTTCAATACTTCATGTTCTTCATATTCGAAGTGGTTCTGTTTCAAAACAGCCATTCTCTCACCAGGCGTCATTGAAACATTGCCAGTTTGTGATTCGATTTCCCCGGAAAGAATCTTGAGGAATGTGGATTTTCCGGCACCGTTAGCCCCAATCAGGCCGTAGCAGTTACCAGGCGTGAATTTTATATTTACATCTTCAAATAGTTTACGGTCACCAAAACGCAGACTTACATCTGATACTTGAATCATTTAATAATTACCTCCATCATTCATATCTAAAAGATTATAACATGTTCATCCAATAAATTCACTTATAGTCCTAGTATGATTGTTAATAATTCTTCCTTTCCTTAAAGGAATAGTTCGAGTCTGTTAAATGCAAAACAAGAAATCTACCCCTTTGTTAATAAAACCACGTTCGAAGTATTAATTTCAGCACCAAACGACACTTAAATAAGTTTCAACAAGATAATAAAATAGACCCCTAATATTACTGAAAGTCTATTAGCTGAAAATGTGATTTTTTAATTTCTGTTTTTCCTGCTGTAGCTTATTGATTGGAGCAGAAGGCATGTGATCTCCTGCGGGAACAGCGTGACAGGTGAGACCAAGGTTACGTACCCACCGGAACGTAACCCCGCAGGCGAAGCCGAGGAGGCTCACCGCACGCCCCGCGGAGTCGCATGCCTGGAGTGGAAATCATTCCTAACAACTGATTCAATAGCCATAATAGTTATAGAAATAGTCAATTGAAAAACCCCCTTCAAAATCAAGCACAACATGAAAAGCGTACTAATCATAAATTTTAAGGTAAAATAAGAAAAACGTATCATCAACCCAAATTAATTTGTTCGAAATCGGGTAAAGAGAAGTAAAGGTATTGTAAGGAGGAAAAGAGTATGGCGAAATTTTTAAAAAGACTCCGTTTTTTATTTAATATCAGAAGATCGATACCATTTTTGGTCGCATTCTTTAAATCAAGTTCTGTAAAAGGAACGAAAAAATTTTTATCAGTTGCATTAATTATAGGCTATATCCTGCTGCCTTTTGATATAATTCCCGATTGGCTGGTTATATTCGGTATAGTCGATGATATCGCTGTCTTCACCCTGATTTTGCAGCAAATCATTAAAATGGCACCAGATGAGTTGAAAGATAAGTATGATGTAAAGGTTTAGTTATTATAAAAACAGTTGACAAGAGTCATGTACCAGCATAATATGGAATTGTATTCAATAAATAAATCTCTATCGAAGGAGTAGTGTTGTATGTTAGGTGTCGTTCTTAACTAATCCGTAACTTTATACGGTCATTCATGAAGGCTGAGCAAACTGGGCGAAAATCCAGTAGTTCCATAAGCTTATTTAAGTATGCCTTTTTGACTGATAGTTAAGAACAATGATCATAGCATGCAAACAACTGCCTGCACTACTGTGTCGACGCACACAGTTTTTTTGTGTCACCATTTGGCGCAGCGGCACTTTCCTTTTGTATGATATCGAAACCGTAATGGACATTGTTCATTGCGGTTTTTTTGTATTATTCAAAAACCGGTATGCATGATTGTTGTTTTCGGATTAGTTAATTAAAAAATAAAGCTATTAAAAAACTACAAAAAAACTAATCAGGAGGAACTACCGTTGAACGAAAAAACGTTTAAACAATTAGAATTCAATAAAATCAAACAAGAAATCTCAAATTATGCACTTACCGATTCAGGTAAGAAAATGGTGAACTCACTCAGCCCCTCTTTCAACAAAAAACAAATCCGGTCCTGGCTGGATGAAGTTTCAGAAGCTGTTGAAATCCTGAGCAAAAGTGAGAGTGTTCCAATCCATGCACTGGATGGAATCGAAATGATTCTTTCCCAGATGAACAAAGGGACAGCACTGAGGCCCGACCAGTTCCAGAAGCTGATCCTGTTTCTCGATTGCTGTGAAAAACTGAAAAGGTTCATGAAGGATAAGGAATACATTGCTCCAAGGGTTTCATCCTACGTCTATTCGATTGAAGACATTCCCGGACTGCTGGAGGAGATTCAACGATGTATTCGAAACGGGCGAGTGGATGACTATGCCAGCAAGGAGCTTTTGAAAGTCAGGAAGCAAATCAGCATCCAGGAAGAAAGGCTGAAAGAAAAAGTCAACAGCATGATTAAATCAAACAAATATAAATCATATATACAGGAAGCCATTGTCAGCCAAAGAGGAGACCGGTATGTCATACCAGTAAAAAAGGAATACAGGGGAAAAATCAGAGGTGCGGTATTGGATACTTCGGCATCAGGTTCTACCTTATATATTGAACCTGAAGAGGTCGGTTATCAGCAGGATCAGTTAATGTATCTGAAAATGGAAGAAGACTCCGAAGTCGAAAGCATTTTACTTTATTTGACAGGCCTTGTTCAGCAGAATGAAAAAGAACTGAAGCTGGCTGTTGAAGTGATGATCAATTATGACCTTCTGTTTGCGAAAGCAAAATACAGTAAGGCTATTAGCGGGAACCCTGTTGAATTAAATGAGTCTCACTATATCTTGTTGAAAAATGCAAAGCACCCTCTCATCGGAAAAGAGGCTGTACCTCTCTCTATTGAATTGGGAAAAGAGTTTCATGCCTTGTTAATAACCGGCCCGAATACAGGTGGGAAAACGGTAACCATTAAAACTGTGGGCCTTCTTACTTTGATGGTTCAATGCGGCATCCATATTCCGGTCGATAAGGGAAGCCATATCAGCATCTTTCAAAAAATTCTCCTTGATATAGGGGAC
The DNA here is from genome assembly GCF_053903065.1 of Bacillus sp. AK031. Classification (NCBI taxonomy): domain Bacteria; kingdom Bacillati; phylum Bacillota; class Bacilli; order Caryophanales; family Bacillaceae; genus Bacillus; species Bacillus sp. AK031. Next base: position 1,778,192 of record NZ_CP096424.1, read on the forward strand.
GGGCAAAGCTTGCAGCAAAACCTTAGTACATTCAGTTCCCACGTGAAAAACATTATTGAGATCCTTCAGGAAGCAAATGACAGGAGTTTAATTCTTTTAGACGAACTTGGTTCGGGCACCGATCCCGGCGAAGGGATGGGACTGGCGACTGCCATTCTACAGAAACTCTACGACAAGGGAGCTGCACTGTTGGCTACGACCCATTACAGTGAAATTAAAGAGTTTGCAGAGCGAGAAGAAGGGTTCTCAAATGGATCAATGGAATTCAATCTTGATTCATTAGAACCGACTTACAGGCTCATTGTGGGAAGAGGCGGAGAAAGCCAGGCATTTTCGATAGCTCTTAAATTGGGAATGCATCCCGAGCTTATTGAAACAGCTCACAAAGTCACTTACAAGACAGCAAAAACCTACCATGTCGAACGAGAGGATTATGAATACCGAAAGAACCTCGAGAAACAGGTGGCCATTAACCGCCACGCAAGGAGAAATCGCGAGGATAAAGATAGGAGTAAAGACAAAGTGACCCAATTTAAGATGGGTGATAATGTGAAAGTAACCTCAACGGGTGAGTATGCCATTGTCCAAAAAGGCCCCGATCAACTAGGGAACTACACCGTATTTATTAAGGGAGAGCAAGCAGAAATCAATCACAAACGGCTTGAATTGTATATTTCTGCGGAAGAAATGTATCCGGAGGATTATGATTTTGATATCGTATTTAAAACGAAGGAATACAGGAAACAGAATCATCAGATGAACCGAAAGCATGATGAAAAGAATGTTATTTTTCATGAAAAAACTGAATGATACAGTTTCGGTGTCCCTCGAAATGAGGGACATTTTTTTTGAGTAAGCAATTTACATAATTTTTAAGCAATATTGCCCCTCATTTTTGTTATAATTACGGTTGATAACTAAAGAGGTGGATTGTCCATGGAACCTAATAAACGATTCGAACAGCCAATGGAAATAAATAAAAAGAAACCTATTTTAAATAAAGTGAAGAGCCGGCTATTATATGTCGGCTTAACAATAGAGGCTGCAGGGAACCGCGCATGGAAAGGGGCTGCTGCAGGAGCAGCGGGGGTCCTGATCGTGTTTGCTGCTCTTTTCGGACTTGGTCTGGAGACCGGTCTTGGCTCTTTCGTGGATTTTTTGGTGGTTTTTATACCAGGAGCAGCTTTAGCATTATTAAGTCCTTATATACTTCTTCCTTTCATTATGCTTTTAAAGAAGATGCCGAGCCGGTTTTTGGCAGTTGTATCATCATCAGTTGTATTACTTGTCATTCTTCTGTCCCAGGTGAGAAGCACACAACATATTCTTCCACTAAGTTATGCCTTGATTGGTATCGGTATCATTTCAGGCGGGGGCATTGGATACTGGTGGAATTCGAGCCGGAAAAAAGGGGGGAACATACTGGTGCTTTGCTTTGGACTTGTCTGTCTCGGTGGATCTGCTGGTTGGCTGGTGTCTCCCGGGATTGAAAGATATCCCTTGCAGGCAGAAGGTGTTTCTCCAAAACAGCTCGAAGCTGATGATCCTTCACAAACTGGTAATTATCAAGTGAGTTCTTTTACTTATGGGAGCGGTACAGATAAGCGGCGTCTGCATTTCGGTGCTGAAGTAGATTACCATACGGATACAGTAAATGCTTCGCTTGTTGCAGGCGGCTGGAATAAATATAGAAGCTGGTATTGGGGCTTTGACAAAAATAAGGTCCCGGTGAACGGCACAGTCTGGATGCCGGAAGGAAAGGGAGAGTTCCCTCTGGTACTGATGGTTCATGGAAATCATAGGATGGAAGAATTTTCTGATACTGGCTATGCTTATCTGGGAGAACTATTGGCAAGCAGAGGGTATATCGCTGTTTCCCTGGATGAGAATTTTTTCAACACCTCGTCCTGGTCCGGGGGGCTGAATAATGAAATAAGCGCAAGAGCATGGATGATGCTGAAGCATTTGGATCAGATCAAGGACTTCGATCAATCCAAGAACAATCCTCTTTCTGAAAAAGTCGATTTTGACAATGTCGCCCTGCTTGGCCACTCAAGAGGAGGGCAGGCAGCTGCAGTGGCAGCTGAATATAACAAGCTTGAAAGGTATCCGAACAACGGGATCCTGACCTTCAACTTTGATTATAATATTAAATCGGTGATTGCCATCGCCCCGACGGATTACTTTACCTTAGGCGATAAACCTGTGCAATTGGAAAACATAAATTACTTTCTTCTCCATGGATCATATGACAGTGACCTCTCTGAATTCAGTGGAGATCGTCAATATGATGGAGTGAAGTTCACGGATGGGAACGAGTGGTTCAAATCCTCCATTTACATCCACGGTGCCAATCACGGCCAGTTCAATACGGTATGGGGAGATAATGATACTGCTTTTCCGATGAGTTTGTTCATTAATAAAAAACCGCTTATTGAAGGGGACGAGCAGAGGCAGGTTGCCAAAACGTATATTTCCGCCTTTTTAGACACTACGCTGAAAGGGAATGAGGAATATAAACCAATGTTCCGGGACTACAGTTATGCACTGGATTGGCTTCCCGATACTGTGTATGTCAACAGGTACCAAGACAACAGCTTTATTGTGATGAACGATTATGAAAATGATTATGAACTGACAACAGGGAATATTGAAGGTTTTGACTTCAAGGGAGCAAGACTGAGGATTTGGAGTGAAGGTATGCTGAAAACAAGAGAAGATGCAGATAGGGACAATTACGGGGCCTATCTGAAATGGAATCAAAGCTATTCCGATGCTGGTAAATATGAAATGAAAGTTCCGGATAGCTATTTTGCCGAAGAAACAATCAGCGAAGATGATTTATTCACATTTTCAGCTGCTAATCTTGGAGAAAGCAATAATCTTTCTGATTTCTCGATTAGGATGGAAACCTCAAGCGGAGAAACTAGCGAATTCTCATTAAATGAATGGCTGCCGCTCGCACCTCCTCTTCACATTCAGCATACGAAGACATGGTTCTATCAAAAAGCTAGATATGGCAGTTCTCATGAGCCGGTCTTACAAACATTCAGCATTCCTTTCAGCAAGTTATCAGAAGAGGGAAAAATAAAGATTTCCGACGTGACTAAAATAGCATTTGTTTTTAACAAAAGCAGCGAAGGATATATCTACCTGGACGAAATTGGGATAGATAAGGCTGGTCATTAAAGAACAGAAGCAGAGGCATAATGCTTCTGTTTTTTTTTTTTTTTTGATAAATCGCAGGTGAAATAAAAGTAAGGAGAAAATGATCTTATAGCCAAGAGTATGTTTTGACACGGATATGGGAATTCTAGTGGGTGAAAATGAAGGAGGTAATTCAAATGAAAAAATTGATTTTCCCATTGGTTTCCGTGTTCACATTACTGCTTGCCGGTTGTAATCTGAATGATGATGAACTTGGGCAGGATGGAGAAGACGGCGGCATGGGTGTACAGCAGGTCCGTTATAATACAACGAACACTGGTGAAAATAATATATATGGTGAAGCAAATCCTGCGGACCCTACATATGGCATGACAGATAAGATGGCGAATAAAGTAATGAAACTTTATGAGGTCGAGCGGGCGTATGTTTATATGAAAGGCGAAGATGCTTATGCTGCAATTGTACTCGAAAATCGGCTTGATAGTGAAGTTGGTGACGAGTTGCAGCGAAAAATAAAAGAATCTGTAATTAGTGTAAATAACGATATACAAAATGTATATGTGACAACCGACCGGGGATTAGTCAATGAGTTAAAGACTTACCGTAAACAAATTCATAGCGGCGAAGCGGTCAGGGACCTGGGTGACAGAATAGGTGAAAGAGTCACAAGACTGTTCCCAAATGTTCAATAAGGTATTCTTTTACTTCTCCATTGGTTGATGGGGGAGTTTTTTTACGCTCATTGGTAAAACCCAAGGTGCCAGAGGGAAAAATAGGATAACAAACATTATCATTTGAAACTGCTTGTGATTTTCATTTACACTTTAATAGTAGGCTAACTAGATAACTGCATTTAATAGAGAAAAGCGCAAAGAGGGTGTTCAAATGACTAATAAAATCTATGAAGAATTCAGCAGTCTGATACAGGAAAAAAGTGGAGAACTGGCACAAGAAGTCACAAAAAGACAAAATGAAAAATATCCGGAATTACAGTCAATATCGAATGATATGTTTTCAATGAGAGAAGAATTAGTTAACTTGTTTGCCGAGTCTTTTATACTCAATGAAGAGAAAAGGAAAGAAAACTTCATGAACTGGGGAAAAAAAGCCGGGACGAAGTGTGCCACATTAAATACCAGTCTCGAAGAAATGCTTAACGAGGTTCCAGAGTATAGGGACATTATTGGCGACATGCTGAAAGCAAAAGCAAAAGAATATGATCTGTCGATAGATCAATTTTATGAAATGCTCAGCATATTAGTATCGGCTATCAGTGATGTCACCTGCTACTTCAGTCTCCCATTTGTAGATTACCAGGCTGACCAGCTGAAGAACTCTAAAGAGGCATTGTTTGAATTATCGGTTCCGGTCATTCCGATATCCGACGACATTGCCGTACTTCCTCTAGTAGGGGATATTGATACCAGCAGGGCTAAGCTTATGCTGGAAAAAGCTTTGGAGAAAAGTGCGAAGCTTAAGGTGAATTACTTTATACTTGACTTGTCGGGTGTTCCGATTATTGATACTTATGTAGCTCAAATCATCTTCCAATTAATCGATTCACTTGAATTGATCGGTGTCAAAGCGAAGGTGACCGGTATGACACCTGATATCGTTCAGACAGTTGTTAACCTGGGGATAGACTTTCAAAAAATCCAAACCTACTCCAGCTTAAAACAAGCAATTAATATCATTAACGGTAGATAAGAAGTATATAGGCTGAGTGGCATATGTTCATGCCGCCAGCTTTTTTTCTATGCTGTAATGGAAAATGATTTTCTCACTGACTCTTTTCAGCTATAATAGAAAGGTTGAACGTGTAATTTATTGCATAGGGTGGAGGGGAACCCAATGGGCCAGAGTGCAAGCAAGCCGGAAACAAGACAAATGGCGACAATTTACGGAGTGCTTTTAGCCATAAGTTCCGGTCATTTCATCAATGACACACTTCAGGCAGTCGTACCCGCGATGTTTCCGATTGTTGAAAAATCGTTAAGCTTAAGCTATACACAAATAGGCTGGATTGCCTTTGTCTTAAATATGACCTCATCATTATTGCAGCCTGTGTTTGGATATTATGCAGATATAAAGTCCCGTCCGTTTCTCCTGCCATTAGGCATGCTTTCCAGCTTAATCGGCTTGATCGGCTTTGCATTATCCAATAATTTTCTCTTTCTTCTCATGTCTGTCCTGTTCATCGGATTTGGATCGGCTATTTTCCACCCAGAAGGGTCAAGGGTAGCCTATTTAGCCGCAGGAAATAAGAGAGGGCTTGCGCAATCAATCTACCAAGTCGGTGGGAATACGGGTCAATCTCTCGCACCGATTATCACTGCCTTCATATTTGTACCGTTAGGTCAAAAAGGGGCGCTCTTGTTTACAGTAGCTGCTGCTATGGGAATCATTGTTCTCGTCCGTGTGTCGAAATGGTATAAAGGGATACTTGAGTCTAATAATACTGCCTTTATGAAAAATAAGGATAAGCAGCAGCCTAAGCTAAGAAGGGAAATACATAAGAAAATTAAAATGGCTATGCTCCTGGTTGTGTTCCTTGTATTTGCAAGGTCATGGTACGGTGCAGGAATTTCTAATTACTATCAGTTTTATTTGATAGAAGATTATGGGCTCAGCATCAAACAGGCCCAGTTGTATATTTTCACCTTCATGTTTGCCGGTGTGCTCGGAACCTTCTTTGGCGGCCCGCTAGCGGACCGTTTTGGAAAGAGAAATATCATTTTCCTTTCCATGCTCGGGTCGGCCCCGTTGACGATTTTACTGCCATACCTTCCGTTGACCGTGGTCATTCCGGTATTTTTCCTGATCGGATTCATCCTGTCTTCGAGCTTCAGTGTAACCGTCGTATATGCCCAGGAACTTTTACCGCAGAAAATCGGCATGGTCTCCGGGTTGACTGTCGGGCTCGCATTTGGAATGGGTGCAGTGGGCTCTGTCCTGTTTGGAAGTCTTGCTGACGTGATCAGTATCCGATTCGTGATGATCCTTTGCAGCTTCCTTCCGCTTTTGGGCGTGTTGACATGGCTTTTGCCAAAGGACAAAGAGATCAGGGATTATAACGCGATATAAGAAAGAAACTATTGAACAAATGACATTTGGGTAAAGATAAATAATAATACCAATTTAGGGGGATATGCATTATGGCTAAAGAGCTGGAAGCAGGAACAGTGCAAGTTTTAACAGTTGATCGCGAAGTCGATTTTGGCTATTTTTTAACAAACGGCGAGGAAGATGTCTTGCTCCACTATTCACAGATTGAAGGTGAAATTGATGTTGATGACGAGGTAAAAGTTTTCCTGTTTCATGATAAAGAAGTCAGATTGACCGCAACCATGCACATTCCAAAAATACAAATCGGTTCATATGGATGGACTGAGGTCGTCGATGTAAAATCAGGTCTCGGTGTTTTTGTGGATATTGGATTAATGAAAGACATCCTTGTTTCTTCCGATGATCTTCCTATATATGAAGATTTATGGCCTGCGCCTGGCGACAAACTTTATCTTTCATTGAGAGGGGATAAAAATGGGCGTCTTTACGGGAAATTGGCCACGGAGAATATTATTGGCCAAATCGCGAGAAGAGCATCCAAGGATATGTTGAAGGCCAAAGTGAAAGGGCGGGTATACCGACTGCTTAAGGTAGGAACATTTTTGTTGACAGAACAGGGATACCGCTGCTTTGTCCATGAAAATGAAAGAAGAGAAGAGCCAAGGCTGGGTGAACTGGTAGAAGGCCGTGTCATCGACGTGAAAGACGACGGCAGCCTCAACGTGTCCTTCCTGCCTTTGAAACAAGACAAGATGGATGAGGATGCAGATATCATCACGGATTATATGGACAGCAGGGGCGGAGCAATGCCGCTCTGGGACAAGAGCCAGCCGGAACAGATTAAAGACAAGCTCGGATTAAGCAAAGCTTCCTTCAAAAGGGCTATGGGCAAATTGATGAAAGAAGGCCGGGTCTATCAGGAAGAAGGATGGACGTATTATAAAAAACAGGATTGATTGTTTGGAAACGCAAGGGCTGGTGGCCTTTGCGTTTTTTTTTGAACCGTTCTAGAATCTGATTTCAGAATTCAATCTCGTATTTAATTAGAGAGAATTCCTTATTCTAATTAACTCTTCACTACCTAATAAAGCTTTAAATTAACTGAAAGAGGGACATCATATGGATCTGAGCATCCAGTTGATGTCGTTCGCTTCCAAGGCGAGGGTATGATTCTGTTTCCTGAATAAGGATTCAGAACAAAAAAAGGAACTTACAACTAAAAAGTCGTAAGTTCCATCTTAAACTATTTCTCTAATGCACTCACACCTGAGGTGGCTACATCTTTTTTCACCTTTTTGATAGGCAGGAAAGTACCGAGCAGAGCGATTGCAGCTGATCCATACAATACTGCTTCATATCCATTAAGAGCTATCACCGAAAGTATTCCGAAGACCAGCAAATCCAGAGCAGAATCGACAATTGACAGCAGCGAAATGGTCGTTGCCCTGATTCCAGAAGGGATAAGGTCATTGCTTAGCTGGGAATAGATCGGATACCTGATTGCTCTTACATATCTCAGGACAAAGAATGCTCCGATAACCACCCACAGTGATTGTGAAAGCATGGCAGACAGCAGAAGGCCTGCGACTGCAAATAGGCCGGTTGCATGCATCAGGAAGATTCTGGTGAATTTTCCGGTCAGCCATCCAATCGAATTGGAAGCAAAATAGCCTAGTAAAGCCGAGCAGGCATACATAACACCGAGCAAATAGACAGGCAGTCCTGCGTCCGTCATCAACGGCTGGTCAAAATAGCCATATACAGCACCGGCAGGGATGAACACGAGAGTGACGTTCAGGAACATGATCAACAGTTGCGGCGCCTTCCGGATGACAGATAATCCCTCTTTTACTTGAGAAAATGGATTTTCCCGATAAGGACTTTCAACCTTAGGATTTTTCACCATAAATACAAATACAATTTCAATAATATGAAATGCCAAAGCAAGTAATATCAATAATTGAAACTGTTCGTCCTGCAGGTCTTTAGCGAGGTAAGATCCAAAAAGGACTGCGAAAATGGAGGAAATGAATCCTGCCGATTGAATTTTTCCCATTGCTCTGTCCATGAAGTCATTTTCTCCACTTTCTTTCAGTGAATCATAAATGAGTGCCTCATCTGCACCTGAAAAGAAAGTGACAGAGAAACCGTTCAAGGCGCTGTACAAAAAGAACATCCATGGATCATAGGCAAATAATAGAAGGCCTATACTTATAAATTTCAGCGCAGACCCGGTTATGAAAGAGGCCTTTGCACCGAACCGATCGGCAAAAATTCCTGTCGGGACTTCTCCCAGCAATACTGCTCCGCTCCAGAACATCAACACGATAAGGATATCGGAAGAATCCAATCCCCTTTCCATGTAAAAAAGTGTAATGACAGGCTGCAGAAAACTGATGGTGCCAAAAAACTGAACCCAGAATAGGGCTCTGATATTATGTGATGCGATAGTTTGTTTTTTCAATTTAACATTCTCCTGTTTCTATTAAAGTGTTTTTTAAATAGAAAGGCAGGAGTGTGCTGTTAACTTATTCAAAAAACAGAATTAACCGTTCACTCCTCCTTTGTTGGCGTGTAGTACGGATAGTGTTTTTGACATGTAAATTCCTCCTTAAATTATCTGAATTAATATTACCATATTGTTCTAATTTTGGTATACAAATATTTTTCACCAGATTGAAAGTCCCACCTGCCCGCACGGATTGTGAACTATTGAATATGTTATTTACGAATCCAATTTAAGGAGGTCATAAATATGAGTGCAGGTTACAATGGAGGATTTGCGCTGATTGTTGTTTTGTTCATCTTGTTGATTATCGTGGGTGCGGGAGCATTTTCAGGCGGCTACGGCGGAGGATACGGTTACTAAAATTGAAGAGGGCCTGGTTTCAGGTCCTTTTTTGTTTTTGATTATTAATTGAAACACCCTCTGATATCCGAGGGTGTTCTTTGATCTTATAGACTGTCATTTTGCTGTTTCATTTCTTCTCTTGCCATGATTTCATTGGCAAATTCCAGGTCTTGATGTTCATTGACTGAATCTCCCGGATAAGGTTCATTCACATCAAGGTAGGCACCATGTCCTGAAACAGCAGCCATTTGCTTGTCTTCTCCCGCTTTGCCTGGAGACTGGTCTTTTTTCATTCTTATTCACTCCTTCTTCCTCTTTAGCATGTCCTTTCGAAAGTGAATCATTAGTTTTTTAAAGGTACGGAATCAAAAAGAATCAGGTTCAAGGGGCAACACTACAGAGACAGTTTTAAAGTTCTCCTCAAATGGGCTGGTCTTCAATAAACAAATTTCTCAAAGCAATGAAGCCCGAAAAAGCACAAAAACAGAGTGGGATTTCGCCGAAGCGATTAACCACTCTGTTTTTGTTCCAAGTTTTGTTTTTTTCGTTACATATAAAGGAGTCTGGGTAAGTAGGAGTGTGCCTGGGTAAAAGACACACTCATTACTGCTGATTTTTATAAAGAAAGAGATTCTTCCCAGTGTTCTTCAATGAATTCGTCTCTACCAGATTTGGCACGGTCTGCTTTATAATGATTCGGGTTTTTCTTGTAGTAATCTTGATGATACTCTTCAGCAGGGTAAAAAGGTGCAGCCGGAAGGACTTTGGTTACGATCGGTTTGGCGAATCGTCCGCTGTCTTCTATTACTTTCCGTGACTCTTCAGCCATTTCCCGTTGCCATTCAGTGTGATAGAAGATAGCCGTTCGGTATGAGTCTCCTCTGTCATGGAATTGTCCACCGTCATCGGTTGGATCGATTTGAGGCCAGTATAGTTCAAGGAGCTGTTTATAAGAAAAAACCGCTGGATCGAATGTTATTTGAACGACCTCATAATGGCCGCTGTCACCTTTTTTAACATCTCTGTAAGTAGGGTTTTCTATATGGCCGCCGGAATAGCCGGAGATTACGCTTTTGATGCCGGGCATCTGGTCGAAGGGTTTTACCATGCACCAGAAGCAGCCGCCGGCAAATGTAGCTTTTTCAGTTTGTTCCATAGTTAAAGCACTCCCCGATAGTTCAATTTGCTTTTGTCTATTAAAGTGTTAAAACAATAAAATCAATAAAGGAATTTTATCACCTATTGTCAGTCAGTACAATCAAAAAATCTTGAATTAAGCATTTTTTTCTTGCGCAAAGAATCTTTGGGGTGAAATATAGGAAATGTAACAGCCACTTTTGTCAAACAAGATTTATTGTACTGAAAACCATGTTGTTCTTCCTCCAGGAAATATAGATGCCAAGTTTGAGTTTGAATCATTTTATGTAAGGAAAAAGAAGGGGAAACAGGGAATATTCTAACGTGGCATGCATAATCCTAAAGCTATGCTTCATAAAGAGAATTATGATTTATCCGGTTCATGTCTTTTAGCAATAATAGAGGTGTGAACGATTAATGAGATAGGAGGAGGAGCATTTATGAACAAAACATACGACTGTATTATTGTCGGGGGCGGCATCGCCGGGCTGCAGGCTGCTATTCAACTGGGAAGGTATGAACATGATGTTCTGGTTGTCGATGCGAATGACGGACGTTCTGCCATATGCCGATGTTATCACAACCTGCTGGGCTGGCCGGATGGAGTCAGTGGGGAAAAACTTCGTTCACTTGGCAGGCAGCACGCTGAATCCTATGGTGTGGAGTTTCAACTGGACCGTGTGATGCAGGCGAGAGAGGATAAGGGAGAGTTCATATTAAGTGGTAATGAGGGAAATCATTATGTCGGCCGTAAATTGCTTCTTGCCACTGGTGTGATGGACAATATTCCTGATATTAAAGACCTGGATCCTTGTCTGGGCCTTTCCGTGTATGTGTGTCCCGATTGTGACGGATATGAAGTTAGAGACAAAAGAGTTGTTATCCTTGGCTCAGGCGAAACAGGAGCCGAAATGGCTCAAACCCTCAGTTACTGGAGTCAGGATATAGTGTTTGTCAACCATCAGGGGAAGGGAATTTCTGGTAAAACGATGGGTGAACTAAAAGAAAGTAAGATCAGCTATGTAGAAGGTAACATCACAGAAGCGATTGTGGAAGGAGAAAGCAGCTTTAAAGGAATCCGTCTTGACAGCGGAGAAGAAATCAAAGGGGAGCGGGGTTTTATAGCTTTTGGAGGAAATAAGGTACACACTGAACTTGCAGAACAGCTGGGTGTCGACATTATGGAGAATAGGCACATCAATGCAGATGCCAGGTCCAAAGAAACCAATGTAAAGGGTGTGTGGGCAGCAGGGGATATTGTCGCACATTCTGAACAAGTTTCCACCGCAATGGGAGATGGGTCAATAGCAGCGATCTGGATTCATAAAAAACTGCTTTCTGATAAGAAATAAAAATATATGCTTTACAAACTGGTTCAGATTTTTTAATATGAGACTATACCTCATAATTCTAGGTAGGTGAAAATATGTTCAATCGTGAACTGGTTAAAGGGAGTACTTCTCTTCTTCTTCTGCAATTATTAAACGAAAAAGATATGTATGGGTATGAGCTGGTAAAGGAAATGGAAAAGCGGTCTGAAAACAATCTGCAAGTAAAAGAAGGAACATTATATCCTGCTCTCCACAAACTTGAAAAGCAGGAATACATTGAGTTTTACTGGCAGGAGCAGACGAAAGGGCCGGCACGGAAATATTATAAAATCACTGATGAAGGAAAAGAAATCCTGAAAGAACGGACAAAAGAATGGAATCGTTTTGTCAATATGATGAATAAGATGATTGGAAAACCGGGACATGATTCAATCTAGAGACAGCTTCCTCGGTGAACTTGAGGACCTTTTGGCTTCCCATCAAGATAAAGGACGTGTCTTAAGAGAGTATGAAGAACACATCAATCACCTGATGGAGGAAATGGACGAGGCTGACAAAGATAAACTGACCTGTTTGATTCATGAGAAAATCGGTACACCCAAAGAAATAGCCTCGATATGGAATGCAGAATGGTCAGTTACACCAGGCAAAACACAATGGCTTTTTGTATCGGCAAATATTTTGCTTTTCATCAGTGGAAGCATTTTAACACTCCTCTACAATCAGTATTCATGGGGTTGGCTTCACGTTTTCTGGATGAAGCTGACAGGGGTCCCTTCCGTCATCATCGCAGTGTATATCGTGTTCTGGGTATTGCTTGGGTATGAGATAGGTAAGGAATTTGGTTCAAAAGGGAAGACGCTTTTGTTTAGGACGATGCTCCTGAGCCTGATCCCAAACATATTATTGATGAATCTTGTATTGTTTCATTTAATCCCTCATGAATGGTTTGATCCGCTGTTAAATCGTTCCTTCATCATGACTTGCATTTTATTTACCATCTTGCTTTTTCCGATCAGTTGGTTTGGATACAGGTGGGGAAGAAGAGCCTCTGTGTAGAACGCTCTTTTTTTACCATAGTACATAGGATTACTATATAAGTAGAATAACAATATAGGGGGAGAAATTATGAAGAAAAAAAACAAAGTGCTCATTGTCTGTTGTATCATTATGGGAATGATTGCTAACTGGCTTTTTATCGACCATTCATTAGGGGTGTCAGTTTTGCTGTTCGTTACATTTTACTATTGTTTATTTTATTGGCAGATTAGAGGGAGAGTTGTATCCAATCGAAAAATCGGTTTTCTTTTGATGTTATCTGTGCTGGCTTTATCCTTGAGTTACTTTTTATATTGGAATATTGTATTTTATTTATTAAATCTCATTGTACTGCCCGCCTTAATAATCATTCACTCGGTATTGATCACCAGGAAAGCTACCACTGCCTGGAACAGTCCCAGGTTTATCGTTTTCATGTTTTCTCTTTTAGGACATTGGATTTCATTTGCTGCCGGCCGTTTGAGCCTGGTGAAAAATATCTTTCAAAGAAAAGTGGCCACAGGGACGTACCGGACTCTCAAACTTGTAATTATAGGGCTGGCAATCTCTGTACCGCTTGTCATGTTCACCGGGCTTCTGTTGATATCAGCAGATAATCATTTTGCAGACCTAATAGGCAAACTGCCAGTCAAAGTGTCCAACCTGCACCTTGGTGATGAATTCTTCAGGTTTGTGTTTATACTGCTGGTGTCATTAGCGCTGTACTCCTTCTTGAAAGTCATCATTAATAAAAATGAATCTTTGTGGGAAGAAGCTAAAGGACCAAGGATGAAATGGGAAAGTATCATTGTTCTAACTGTACTGTTTTCGCTGAATGCACTTTATGCTCTGTTTACGGTGGTACAGTTCCAGTATTTCTTCAGCGGATCACTCGCCAGCGGGTTTACTTATGCAGATTATGCAAGAAGGGGTTTCTTTGAATTGGTCGTCGTGACACTCTTCAATTGGTCGATTGTCGTGGCTGTCATCAAAACGGCTGCAGATGAGAGTACGGCTGTAAAATCAGTGAAGAACATACTGCTTACGTTACTGATCGTGATGAGCGGTATCATGCTGTATTCAGCTTTTATGCGATTACACTTATATGAAGAAGCATACGGATTCACGCTGTCCCGCATTCTGGCACATGCTGCTATGGGGTTAATCGGTGTCATACTGTCGTTCACTCTCCTGAAGATCTGGTATGACCGATTATCATTAAGCCGATTTTATATCATAACATTCCTGCTTTTTTACAGTGCATTAAACATCATTGATCTTAATGGATGGATAGTGGATAGCAATATTCAGCGATTCCAGGAGACGGGTAAGATTGATTTGCATTATTTTGAACAAATGTCATATCCAGGAACACTTGGACTTATCGAATTATATAAAAAAGACCCAGATATTCCTGGTTTAAGAGAAGTTTTGGAAAGGGAAATGAATGAAGCGCAATATTGGGAAATAAGCTGGCAGTCGAGTAATCTGGACAAAAAAAGAGCGTTTGAAGCCTTGGAAGAGCTCGACTTTCATTAACTTGCGCACTGATACCTAGAATTGCTATGTAAAAGGGGAATATAAGGTGAAAAAGATAGTGTATACCATTGTGTTACTCTTCATATTTCTGGTCTCTAATCTGTTTGGACCTTATAATATGTTTCAGGATATAAATGCAGATGCTATTTTAAAAGATGTCCAACTTAAAATGCATTTTACTACTAATCCAGTTCAATCAGCAGACTATTTAGGGAATGGCACCTATCTGATTGTTACCTCAGAAGGAACGGAATATGTCGCTAGGCAAGAATATTTTTCAATGATGAATTACAAATGGAAAATATATAAACAGGACAGGGGAGATAGGAATGAGTAGACAAGCAGTGATTTTTGATATGGATGGAACCCTTTTTAAAACGGATAAAGTATTGATTGCTGCATTGGAGAAGACCTTCGCGTGTCTGAGAGGATTAAACCAATGGGAAGGAGAAGCACCGGTCGAACAATATTTGAAAATCATGGGTGTGCCGCTGCCAGAAGTGTGGCAAAATCTTCTGCCTATGCATGAACAGCAGCTTCATGATAAGGTCAATCGGATCTTTCACATCCACCTTTTCCGGGAAATCAGGAGCGGGAATGGCGAGCTTTACCCGAATGTATTGTCCCATTTGGAAACAATGGCAAAAGACTATCGTTTATTCATAGCAAGCAACGGACTTCATTCATATTTACTGGAAATCATAAATCATTTCAAATTAACAGACTACTTTCAAGGAGTATACAGCATTGAAGCCTGTCCATCAGGAAAAAAAGGAGATTTGGTGGCAATGATAATAGATGATCACCATCTTTCTTCAGCCATCATGGTGGGGGACAGAAGCTCGGACATTCTTGCAGGAAAACAGAACAACCTATATACAGTTGGTTGTTCATGGGGCTTCGCTGCAGAGGGGGAGCTTGATGAGGCAGATGTCGTTATGAAATCGTTTGTGGAAATAGAAGACATCTTGGAAACACAGAAGGTTCACATATAAGAGAAATTAAGCCTGTAACTTTGCTGCAGGCTTTTTTTATGTAACTCGAGCAGAGTATTCAATAGGCTGTTTTCTTAAAAATTGTGATTTTTCATCTCGTATTTTATATAAAGTGTTGTTGATTATAGCGGAAATCATTCTATTTAATTGGAATCAATTTATCCCTTTTACCGAAAAAATGCGATAATGTACGAACAGTATCGTCTAATGAATAGATAACTATTTTTTTGAGGAGAAACCGATGTCTAAACAGGAGAAAATATCAGAATGGTTTCATCGATACAGTGATGATGTGTTCCACTTCCTCATCTACCGGATGGGAACCGGCGACGTGGAGGATCTGGTGCAGGAAGTCTTTATCCGTGCGATCAGGGGGATTGATTCGTTCAATGGGAACTCAAGTCCAAAAACATGGCTTTTCAGTATTGCCAGAAACCTCGCTATTGATGAAATGAAAAGCAAAAGGTGGAAAAGGATCATCCCTTTTCAGCCCTTCCATGAACCCAAAAGCGAGATTACACCAGAGAAGCTTTTTCAAGAAAATGAAGAAACTCAAGAGCTTTATAAAGCAATCAGAAAACTTAAAGACAATTATCGGGACGTCATTATTTTAAGGGGAATCAAGGAATTTTCCGTGGATGAGACAGCAGAAATACTGAACTGGACACCAAATAAGGTAAGGTCAACCTATCACAGGGCAAAATCGGCATTACAGAAACAGTTGGGAGGATAGTGTATGCATGATTCAAGGAAGGATGAGCTGGACTCCAAGTTAAAGTCCATGCCTGTTGTGAAAATAGATGATGCCTACAAAAAAGAAATGCATCAAAATTTAATGGAGCAAGTCGTCATACATGAAAATATGAGCATGAAACAGCGACTGAAAAATCGTATCCTTGTTTCCATCGGAAGCCTGTTGGTTGTTGGATTTTTGCTGCTGTTAGTTTATATATCCATGGGTGGAGAAATAAATGGATTCAGCATGGGAAAGGGAGAAAATGTCGTTATGCATTATGACAGCGTTGAAAACTATGCTGCTTTTCAGGAATTCCTGGAAGATATAGAGGAACGAAGGAATTCAACTATCAGCGTGACCAGTTATGGGATTGAGGGACAGGAGTGGGTTCGTTCTCTTGATTATAATGGGTACAACATTGCGGTTAAACTTATGGTGGATGGTGAGTTTATCGAAAGCCATTTCTGTACATCAATCCTAACAAAAGAGATGAAAGACACTTTAGAATACACTCTAAATCAATGTGGAAAGACGAAAACGGAATATCCTTTTTTGATAGTGCCTAAATCAATTTACGATTCAAAAGAATTGCATACTAGTAATTACTTTTAAAAATGATTACAGAGTTACTAATTCTTGATATGATCGATTGGATCGGAAATCAGGCAACATATAATTAACAAGAACTTCAACAAAGCCAATATATATAATAAGGAAAGAACTTGATTTATGAGCTGAATGGCCATGTGCACCTTCTATCAATGTAAAAGAAAATAAGTATTGTCATTTTTACTCGAATGCTATACAATCACTTAGTAGTTTACTAGTGAAACTTTTAGCGGTTTTTATCGTCTAATCTACTAGAATAAATTTAAGTTGTTTTTCTATAAAAAAGGATCTGGATTAAAATTCAGAAAAACAGCCAAAACCAAAGAAGGTGCATGTATGAATTCACGCTTGGAATATAAAAAGAAAAGGAAAAGAAGAGGCCTTAAAACGGTTCTATTCTTACTATTTATGATAACACTTCTACTGGGATATGCAGGTATTCAGTACTACCAGGGCACTCAAATGGCTTCAGGTGAAGGAGCGGAACCTAAAGAAGAAAATTATACATTCAATGGTGTTAAAGATGAAAACGGCCGAATTAACGTCTTGCTGCTTGGAGTAGACAGCCGTGGTGAAGAACAATCAAGGACGGACACAATGATGATTGCCCAAATTGATCCGGAAACAAATGAGACCAAGCTTGTCTCCTTTATGAGAGACATGTATGTCGAGATTCCCGGTTACCAAAACTATAAGTTGAATACCGCTTTCTTCTTAGGAGGGCCGGATCTGTTGAGACAATCATTAAAACAGAATTTTGGCGTAGATGTACAATATTATATGATTGTCGATTTTAAGGGGTTTGAACAGTCCATTGATATTTTGGCTCCTGATGGAATTGAAATGAATGTCGAAAAAGCAATGTCGGAAAATATCGGGGTTTCCCTGCAGCCTGGGCTGCAAAACCTGGATGGCAAAGAGCTTCTCGGATATGCCCGGTTCCGTGCAGATGCGGAGGGAGATCACGGCAGGGTTGAAAGACAGCAGCAGGTTATCACTGCTGTTAAGGATGAGGCTTTAAGTATCGGAAGTGTAACCAAGCTTCCGAAGATGATAGGTGCTGCCCAGCCTTATATAGAAACGAACATGAGCAAGCTTGATCAGATTGGCATAGTAAAAGACATCTTCCTTGGTACAAGCAGTGATATTCAAAAGCTGACGATTCCTGTGAAAGATTCATATACGGATGGATACTATCAACATGCAGGTGCCGTTCTGGAAGTGGACTTCGATACAAACAAAGCTGCACTGCAGGAATTTTTAAACCAATAATACAATGCTAGAACCAGGCATTTACTGCCTGGTTCTTTTTTATATGTTCAGTTTGTTTCCTAACAAGAATGGTTGTGGATTTGTACTTGATAGCAGCAATTCTAAAAAGAATAGCTTTAAAAATTCAAAATATATTTTTTTCATCAATGGTCTGTTTTTTGCCCAAGAAGGCTTTCATGCCAAGCTTCATAGAGTTAATTTTCTGATTAATCAGGTAATATATGCGAAAAAATAATCGTGATATAACGTCCTGTGGCCGTATATATGGGGATTATTGCTTATTAGAAACGCTCATCCCGAAATGGTAACGCTTACACTCACTAATTCAATCATATACACCAAACATTGTAAAAACCCCTTGAATATGAAATTGTACGTGTTACGATTGTAAACGTTGAAAAAAGAGCGAACAAAAATGCGAACAAAACGTGAAATTGAATTGACTATGAAAGTTAAAAACGAAAACAAAACCAAACATTGGGAGAGGATTTATTTGCTAAACAAACAAAGAGTTGCTTTTCTGGGTGCAGGTAATATGGCAGAGGCGATGATTTCAGGGATCGTTGAATCAAACAAAATTCCAACTGAACAAGTTATCGTTTCCAACCGAAGCAATCAAGGGCGTTTGCAAGAACTGAAAGCAAAATATGATATTACGGCCGTTACAAAAGATCAATTAAATTTTGATGAAATCGATATGTTGATCCTGGCGATGAAGCCTAAGGACATTGATGCTGTATTAGAATCAATAAAAGATCAAATCAATCCAAAAACAGTGATTCTTTCCGTGCTTGCGGGAATTACAACGGAACATATGGAAGACGGTCTTCCCCAAGGACAAAAAGTAATCCGCGTTATGCCGAATACTTCCAGCATGATGAGAGAATCTGCAACCGCTATTGCTGCAGGAGAGTACACAAATGCTGAAGAAATGAGTACAGCGAAAGAATTACTTGAATGCATTGGTGAAGTTTATACCATCAAAGAAGAGAAGATGGATATCTTTACAGGAATCGCCGGCAGTGGTCCAGCATACTTTTACTATCTAATGGAGCACATCGAGAAAGCTGGAGAAGAAAGCGGTCTTGAACCGGAAGTAGCCCGTCAAATCGGAGCACAAACCATTCTTGGTGCAGCAAAGATGATCATGGAAAGAGACGAAACACCCGCAGAGTTACGTGAAAATGTAACATCCCCGAATGGAACCACAGCCGCTGGGCTAGATGCACTTGCAAAATTTGGCGGAGGAGAAGCAATCTCGCAAGCCGTCAAAGGAGCAGAAAAACGTTCAAAAGAAATCAGTTCCCAATTCAAAAAAGTATTAGTAGCCAACTAGTGATAAGAAGGGAAACCCCTTCGCTGCATTAACGCATTACCGCAGCGGGGGACAGTCCCTTGATAAGTTAACGCGTTACTGCATTAGTGCATTAAAAGGGCCTGTCCCTCTTAGTGGATTAACGCATTAAAGGATCGATATAAATATTTATTTAACAGGAGTGATATGATGTCTCCGGACACCAAGAAGAAGCGAATCGTAATCAAAATAGGAAGCAGTTCTTTAACAAGCCTTCACGGGGAGATGAGCCGCAGAAAGCTGGAAAGATTGACAGACGAGGTTGTTCGTTTGAAAGATGACGGCCATGAAGTATTGCTTGTGTCATCAGGTGCCGTTGCAGCAGGGTATAGAAAGCTGGGCTGCCTTACAAGACCAAGCACACTTCCGGAAAAGCAAGCAGCAGCATCTATCGGTCAAGGATTGTTAATCGAAGCTTACTCTGACCTATTTTTATCAAACGGTTATGTAGCTTCTCAAATTCTCATCACGAGAAGCGACTTCTCTGATGAAAATCGCTATAACAATGCGAAAAACACAATAAATGTCCTGCTTGAACGCGGCATCATCCCAATTGTTAACGAAAACGATACCGTAACAATCGACCGCCTTAAATTCGGTGATAACGACACACTTTCTGCGAAGGTCGCCGGACTTGTAGATGCAGATAAGCTGATTATCCTTTCTGACATTGACGGACTTTATAATGATGATCCACGCAAAAATAAAGATGCCAAGCTTCTTGACCAAGTGAATGAAATCACTCCGGAGATAGAAGATATGGCAGGTGAACCTGGAAGCTCTGTAGGTACAGGCGGAATGCGTTCGAAAATCGATGCTTTCAAGATTTCGATGGCATCAGGCATCCCTGCATTCCTGGGTAAATCAGGTGTAGCTAATATCATTTATGATGCGGTTCAGCATACAGCAACAGGAACGTATTTCGAATCAAAAGAAGATGTCGTGAACCTGGATACAAAACAGCAGTGGATTGCATTCAACTCAGGACCGGAAGGCGAAATCACGATTGATAATGATGCAAAGAAATTAATCCTTGAAAGCAAAAAAAGCTTGAGCGCAGCAGGGATCTACGCTGTTAAAGGAAGATTCAAGAGTGGCGCTGTCGTCAGGATTGCAGACCTGAACGGCGAAGAGATCGGTCTGGGTGTCGTCAATTACAACAATGAAGAGCTTAAGAAATTTAACGGAATGCCGGAAGAAGAATTAGAAAAGTATGAAGAAGCCGCAGTGGAAATTGATCACCTGGTGTGTCACATAGAAGTGCCGATTCCTGTAGGCGTCTAACAAATATAAAACCAAGTAAATAAATCACTTTACGGAGGTATTGGATGACAACACTAACCAAAACGAATGTAGAAGAACAGGCAATTGCAGCAAAGAAAGCAGCTAAAGCCTTATCACTTTTGACAACAGAAGAAAAAAATCATGCATTATTGACACTTGCAAATACACTGGAAGAGCAGTTTGAAACAATCCTGGAAGCAAATGAAAAGGATTTAAACAGAGGCCGTGAAAAGGGCTTTGATGAAGCATTCATGGACCGTTTATCTTTATCCAAAGACCGTATCTTTGATTTTGCGAACGGACTTCGTGAAGTTGCAAATCTTGAAGATCCAACTGGTTTGACAGTTAGCGACTGGACATTGGAAAATGATTTGAATGTTGCTAAAGTGACAGTTCCTCTTGGCGTCATCGGCATGATTTATGAAGCACGCCCTAATGTTACGGTCGATGCAACTGGTCTTGCTTTGAAATCAGGTAATGCCATCATATTGAAAGGTGGATCCAATGCTATCACTTCCAACAAAGCGATTGTGGATGTTATGCATAATGCACTGGAAGAAACCAAGATTCCAAAGGAAGCTGTTCAGTTCATCAATACCACTGACCGTGAAGCGACTCAACAGCTGTTCACAATGAAAGAGCATGTTGATGTATTGATCCCACGCGGAGGCGGCGCATTGATCAATGCTGTTGTTAACAATGCGACAGTTCCTGTTCTTGAAACAGGTGTAGGTAATTGCCATATTTACATTGATAAAGATGCAAAAACAGAAATGGCGCTAAACATTCTTATCAATGCAAAAACAGACCGTCCGGCAGTATGCAACGCAGCAGAAACAGTGATTGTTCATAAAGAATGGCTGGCTGACAACAAGGAAGAGTTAATTGCTGCTTTTAAAGACAATAACGTCTCTGCACATGGCGATGAGTATGCATGTGAAGTCATCCCAGGCTGCACACCTGCAGGAGAACAGGATTGGGCTAATGAATACCTAAGCCTTGATATTGCTGTTAAAACAGTCGATACAACGGATGAAGCAATCGACCATATCGAGAAATACGGTACAAAACATTCGGAAGCAATCATCACCGAAAATGCAGATACAGCGAAAATGTTTATGACATTGGTAGACGCTGCGGCCATCTATCACAATGCATCCACTCGTTTCACTGATGGGGGAGCGCTTGGATTTGGTGCAGAGATCGGAATCTCTACTCAAAAACTGCATGCACGCGGACCAATGGGGTTGCCTGCATTGACTACGGTTAAATATATGATGACTGGAAACGGCCAGGTTCGATAAATTTCGTCAGGAAGAGTGTTCCCTTTTTTAAGGGGCACTTTTTTTGTTTCTAGGGTTAAATTTTCTTGTTTTAGAATGGCTCTCTTCTTTAACTTTGTTGCGATTTAAATAATAAGAATTACTGCGAGGAAGGGAAGGGCTGCTCTTCCTATTCAGAGAGATTCTCTTTGTATCAAGCAGATATCCGAATGCAGCAATCTATACGAAAACAGCATTTGAAAAGAACACCGGAAAGTTACAAGGCCGTACCACCTTATTTATTTTTATCACCGAAAATACAGTATTTTGATTCGTGTTCAATCTCTGCACTTTATTCCCCTCAATAGAAAATGAAGAATTATTAGCCCAAAACTGAGGTGTTTTCCTTTATAATGAAGGGTACAACTTGATGTATAAAAGATAATTATATATAATTATCTTTATTATATATAATCCCATTTTTTATGTGTAACAATAATCGGTAAAGGAATGTATTGTATGGAGAAAGCCAATAAAGCGAGATCGCTCGTTTCCTTAAAAGATGAAGTGAAACAAAACTTGAGAGATGAAATCATTAAGAATAAACTCAAGCCAGGCGACAGGATTGTCGAAACAGAAGTGGCAAAAAAATTTGGTATTAGCCAGGTTCCTGTAAGAGAAGCTCTTAGAGGCCTGGAAGAAGAAGGGTTAATTAAGACAGTTAAGTATAAAGGTGCCTTTGTTACAGAAATCAACCCAGTTGAGATGTATCATATATTCTCCCTGAGAGCAGAGATTGAAATGAATGCAATTGAAATTATCCTGCCAACGCTGACCAAAAAAGATATTGGTGAATTGTATGATATTGTGGAGAAGATGAAATACGGCAAACACGATTATGCAGTTCAATCTGAATTGGATATGGAATTCCACAGGACCATCATAGAAATGTCAAAAGTTGATGTCTATATGAGAATCTGGACAATGTTAACCAGTCATATCCGAAGATATATTACTATTTTGAATCCGCAAGTTCAAATTCTCCCGGAAGAAGTGTATCAGTATCATTTTGACCTTGTTAAAATGCTGGAACAAAAAGATGTGGAAAAATCGAAAGAAGCTTTCAAAGGGCATATCATGAAAATGGTTTCAAAATAAAGATTAAATTCAGGCTATTATATATAATTCGGTTAATTATATATAATAGCCCTTTACACGCCTTTAAAAATTATATATAATCTTAATTATTATATATAATATGAAAATAACACTGTAAAATATAATTAAGGATTTCTTCTAAAGTTCTTGACATTGCTTGAGATTATACAGTGTTGATGGAGCACACGATTTAGCCACGGCCGGCAGAGTCCTCTTGCTTGGGCGAGGTAGTCAATACACTGAACTTCTTTTAGGGCAGCCGCATTTATGGAAAGCTTTTTAAAAAGAGAAAAATGAGAGCGTTTACAATGATGTGCTGCTGTTTATGTGAATTTTCAATTCAGTATCTACAGCTATTCATGCTGTGTCATACAATTACATTTCAAATTAGGGGGAGAAACATGAAAAAGAGTTGGAAGATCTTAATCCTACTTATTACAGTTATCTTGTCAATTGGTTTAGCAGGATGCGGGAAGAGCCAGAGTGGTTCTTCAGCAAATGGGAAAGAAGACATTACATTAAAGCTTGGACACAACCAACCGACAGAATCCCAGTTCCATGCGGGTGCAGAAAAGTTTGCAGAGCTAGTTTCTGAAAAAACAGATGGGAAAGTAAAAGTGGATGTTTACCATAGCAGTCAATTAGGGGATGAAGGGGAACTTGCTGAAGGAACAAAGTTAGGAACAGTGGATATTTCCCTTGTTGCTTCAGGAAGTGTAACAAAGTATTATCCTAGATTCTCAATCTTCGATTTGCCGTTCCTATTCAGAGATTCAGAGCATGTAGATAAGGTTTTGCAGGGCGAAGTTGGAGAACTGCTTGCTGAAGAAGCAGAAGAACAAGGCGGATTTAAAGTCATGAACTACTGGGAGTCTGGATTCCGACACTTCTTGAATAGTAAGCAGCCATTGAGTTCACCAGAAGATCTGAAAGGACTGAAAATTAGAACACCGGAATGGCCAGTACTAATCTCAACAACTGAGTCACTGGGAGCCAATCCAGTTCCAATGCCTTTTTCAGAGCTTTACATGGCTGCCCAGCATGGTGTAGTGGATGGTCAAGAGGGACCGGTTTTTGCTATTAAGAGTTCTAAGATGTATGAGGTACAAGATTACATGGTCCTTGATGGGCATACCTATGCTTCAATGCTGCTAATTATGAATCCTGGCAAGTTTGATGGTCTTGATAAAGATGTACAGAAAGCTCTGATGGAGGCTGCGCAGGAAGCGGGAGACTATGAAAGAGAATTAATCCGTGAAAATGAAAAGAAAGAAATTGAATTCCTCGAGACTGAGGGAGGATTGACAATTGAAAAAAACCCGGATAAAGAGGAATGGAGAAATTCTGTAAAATCTGTATACGATGAATATAGCGATGAGTTTGGAGAAGAGCTCATTCAACAGATTATCGATACAAAATAACGCTAAAACATAAGGGGCTTTTTGCCCCTTATGTTTTAGCTCAAATGTTCTATTAGGAGGGATCACTTTGGAAACGTTAAGACGAATTGGCCTGATTCTGGAAAAGTTGATCATTTACACAGTATCCTTGCTTATGGCCGTCTTGATTTCACTCGTATTCATGCAGGTGGTGCTTCGGTATGTTTTTTCCAGCGGAATGGTATGGGCAGAAGAGCTTGACCGTTATCTCTTTGTATGGTTAATGTTCCTTGGAATCACAATGGGAATTTACAAACAAAAACATATTGCCATCACCTTTATTACAGATAGACTGAGAAAAATGAAAAAAACGATCGAATCATTAGTTCAACTCATTATGGTTGTGTTTTTCGTTATTTTACTATGGCAGGGTTATCAATTTGTGCTGATAAGTATGTCAGGTATGGCTTCTGTCCTTCCTATTAATCTGGGAGTGGTTTATGCAATCATACCAGCCTCGAGTTTGCTGGCGATTATTTTTCTTATCATATTAGTAGTGAATCGGAAGGAGGAGAAACTTTGATTGCTTTATTGTTTATAACTTTTTTTCTTCTGCTGATAATAGGTGTTCCAGTGGGTATTTCTCTAGGGGTATCCGCAATTTTCATCATTGTATGGGAAGGTGCCATCCCCTTATTGGTGATACCGCAAAAAATGTTCATTTCAATGAATAGTTTTACTTTATTAGCGATTCCCTTTTTCATGCTCACGGGCGTAATTATGGATAAAAGTGGGTTGACTCAAAGGCTCGTTAATTTTGCAGATTCAATTATCGGCTGGACGAAAGGCGGAATGAGTTATGTTAGTGTCACATCCGGGATGCTGATGGGAGGGATTTCAGGCTCAGCACCTGCAGATACAGCTGCCTTAAGCAGCGTCATGACGCCAAGTATGGTGAAAATGGGCTATCCAGCAAGGTTCGCTGCTGCATTGCAGGCTGCCTCAGGCTCCATCGGCATCATCATTCCACCCAGTATTCCGATGGTTGTATTAGGTGGGATAGCAAGTATTTCTGTCGGCAAGCTTTTTTTAGGTGGAATTATACCTGGATTGTTAATAGGTGTGTTATTAATGGTTGTTTCAGGAATCATTTGTACTAAATATAAGTATGGTGTTTCTGAGACGAATTCTTTTTCGCTCCGATATTTCACTGACAGTTTTAAAAAAGCTATATTACCTCTGTTTGCTCCCATAATTATTGTGGGTGGGATATTAACAGGAGTATTCACACCTACAGAGTCAAGTGTCATTGCTGTGGTCTATACTCTTGTGCTGGGACTGATCGTCTATAAAAGCATTAAGATTCGTGAATTACCGAAAATTTTCATGGAAGCAATCGTAAGTTCCGGCAATGTAATGTTGATCATATCCGCTTCTTCCTTATTCAGTTGGATTCTTGTGAGTCATAACTTCCCGACAATTTTGAGTGATTTAATCACAAGTGTTTCAGACAGCCCGATTTTTATCATTTTTGTAATCAACGTCATATTCATCCTTGGTGGTATGTTTATTGAAGGGCTGGCATTGCTGATAATGTTTGTTCCGATTTTATTGCCAATTGCGATGAGCGCTGGTATGGATCCGGTAGTCTTTGGTGTCATGATTGTAATTAATATTGCAATAGGAACATTGACGCCGCCGGTAGGTGTCTGCTTATTCGTTGCATGCTCCTCCTCAGGTGTTAAGCTCGATCATGCTATGAAAAGCGCCATCCCATTTGTCCTTGTGCTTTGTTTTGCATTAGTGTTAATTGTGCTGTTTCCATCATTGGTTACATTCATCCCTAGTTTAATAGAATGAATTATTTAAGTTGATAGAAGAAGAATTACAGAAAAACCAGAAGGAGAGATACATATGACTCAGAAATTATTTGATTTAACAGGAAAGGTTGCAGCCATAACCGGAGCTACCCGAGGCATTGGCAAATCAATGGCAGTCGCTTTAGCGGAAGCAGGAGCTGATATTGCTTTGCTTCAGAGAAACCCTGGACAAACTAATGTTAAGGAGCAAATTGAACAAATTGGGAGAAAATGCTTTATCATCCCGTGTGACCTTGAAAAGAAGGATGAAGTGAAATCAGCAATTCCAAAAGTAATTTCCGCTCTTGGGAAAATTGATATCTTAGTCAATAATGCTGGTATCCAACGACGCTCTCCAGCAGTTGATTTTTCTGAATCAGATTGGGATGATGTACTATCAATTAACCTGAAAGTTGTTTGGTTATTATGTCAGGAAGCAGGGCGATACATGGTTTCTAAAGGAGAGGGAAAAATCATCAACATTGCTTCGTTGCTTTCCTATCAAGGAGGCTATACAGTTCCAGCCTATGCAGCTGCCAAAGGCGGGGTAGCCCAGATGACAAAGGCACTTTCTAATGAATGGGCGAAAGAGGGTGTAAATGTCAATGCGATAGTGCCGGGCTATATTGCAACTGATATGAATACAGCCTTGATAAATGATCCAACCCGCAGTAAACAAATTCTGGATCGAATTCCTGCAGAAAGATGGGGGGATCCGGATGACTTTATGGGAACTGTAGTCTATCTTGCCTCAAATGCTTCAAATTACGTTCATGGCCATTTATTGGCAGTTGATGGAGGATGGCTTGGAAGATAGAAGAAGTGAGAAAAGGTATACCTACTGTGGGCAATATAAGAATCCTCTCCAATCCTAAGAATAGATTGGAATTGAAGAGATTTTTCTAATAGGCTTGCTAAAAAAAATTTAAATGTAACATCAACAAAAAGATCGGTCCTGCTGACCGATCTTTTTTGTTGATGTAATATTGTTCATATCTCAACTGCTTCATGCAACTCCAATATCGTTTCTACTTCTTCTTTTTTGCAAAGCCTTAAAAGTTCCTTGAAGATTTCCGCTGTCATGATTGCATCATTCAATGCATGATGCCGGTCTCTTCTCGTAATGCCGAATTTCATGACCAAATCATCAAGGTAGCATTCATCATCATTCAGCAGTTCCTTTGCAAGTGCATAAGAGTCAATGTATTCAGGATCAAAAGAGGGAAGGTCCCATTTGCTGATTCTCTTTTGCAGAAAGTTGATATCAAAGGAGGCAGGATGTGCAACGAGGATTGTTCCTTTGCTGAACTCTAAGAAGTCTTTTAATCCAACCGGCAGTGTTTTTGCCTTGATAAAATCCTTTTTTCTTAATCCAGTAAATTTCTTTGTTTCAGCAGACACTGTTTGCAGTGGATTGATAACTTCGTAAAAGGCTTTTTCATCCAAGATCCTCTCACCTTGCATTTTTACTGCGCCGATTGATATAATCTCGTCTCCGATTTCAGGGAAGAACCCGGTTGTCTCCAAGTCGAAAATCGTGAAAACACAACTTTTCAGCATTTGCTGCTGAAGAATTGGTTTTTCTTCTTCAAACTCTTTCAGCATGGCTTTCAGCTTCTGATAGGAAGGGCTCGTTTTTTCCTTAGAAACTTGCTTTTTGAACAGGTATCTATGCCATAGATAATATTTGAAAATACGATAGCCTACATTAAATCCAGTGTCACTCATGTTCAGACCACCCGGTTCCGGTTGAAACTTATCTCCATGACCTGCTGCATCCGATTGGCGATTTGCAATGCTTCTTTCAGTTTTCGTTTGTCTTCTTTTGTGATTTGGTCGATGGACAGTTCATTGCTGAGCTCGAGGTCATCTGCAAGTTCGGAAAGGTTTTGGTTCAATCGGTAATAAAGAAGGTAATGCAGCGCTGTCTTGGCATTTTCTGCATCACGGGGATGAAAGACTTTCTTCTCCTTCAATGCTTCAAGACGCTGAATGGTATTCACTTCTTTTATTCCATTTTTTATCGAATGGATGCGGACCATGTTAACGATTTGCATGAGACCTGCTTTTTTAATATTAAATTTTTTATTACGGCCTTTCAGGTTGATTCTTCCTAATGCACCTACCGGTATACGGAAGCGAATGGCATCTTTGCGAAGCAGCTGCTGAAGATTCAATTTGTTCTGTGACTTCTGGGCGATATAACCACGAATGTCTTCTGCCAGGCTGTAGTCACCGAAAATAGGGCGAAAATCGTAAAACATCGTAAAGTTTTGAACTTCTTCAGCATCAATCTCATGAAGCCAGTCATCAATTGAAACACGCCATTCACTAAAGGATTTACGCCACTTTGGTTCTTTCGCCATAATTCCCCCAGTGCATTCTTGAAATCCGCATGAGGCAAGCTTTGTGTTGATTTTTTCAGTAAATCGCTCAAAATATTTTTCAATGGAGTCAGCATTTTCGAAATGATCATAGTCAGCTATGATGATTCCGTTATCTTGATCGGTATTAAATGACTGTTCACTCCGGCCCTGGCTTCCCATTACGATGAAGCAGTAATTCACAGGCGGCGAACCAAAACCTTCAGAAACCATTTCACCTTCTGAAAGGAGGATGACTTTTCGGTAGAGACGGTCATTATAATTCGTTAAAACCTCACTGACATTATAAGCGAAGCTGTCCTGATCCAGTAAATTACTGATAAAAGAGGAGAATGTCTTGTTTTCAACCGGTGACAACGGAATGAGGTCATGGGTTTTGGAAGCAGATGTAATACTGTAGGACAGATCCAGATAGCTGGAGTCATGAATGTTGACAAAGGAAGACCCCGACAAGATGCCAATGACCTTGGAATTCCTAAGGACAGGAACGTACTTGGCACCTTCATATTTAAAAAGGGAAAGGGCTTCATAGGCAAAGGACTCGTCTCTTACCCAGTAAGGCTTCTTATTCATCCAATTTACCACACCAGGATCATTTCCAGGATGAGTCATGTAATGAAGAATTTCTTTTTGAGTCAAGATTCCTTTAAGGGAAGTTTCCTCATCACATACTACAATCGCTTCTGCATCTTCCTCAAGCATTTTCCTTGCTGCATCTTCCATCGTCGAACTTCTCGAAATAAAATGGGGAGTATCCATCAATACATTTACTTTTGTTCGGAAAAGCGCTAGGTCTGCACTTTCTTCCTGTGACTCCTTGAATTTAATCTCATCATAAAGCGTCTTCATGCGGTTGCCGACACTCTCAAAAATGATTTGCGAGAAATCCTTATTGTTGGTCAGCATATCAAAAAACACTTTTTTATTGAAACGGAATAATGTGCAATCTTCAATGGCCTGTACAGAAAAGCTCATATCTCCGCTAGTCCAGAGAATCATCAATCCGACAAGGTCACCGGGATAATAATAGCGAAGCGATATTTGTTTCCCGGAAGGTCGGTGGAGTACATTTTTTGCAGTGCCGGAAATTAAAAAATAGACGTCCAATTCTTCCTGTGACTCTTTTTCGTGAAAAATGAATTCATTTTTCGCATATCTCTGGTAATGAGCATTGGACACCAATAGTTCCAGTTGTTCATCTGATAAGTGATCAAATGGATAGGACGTTTTAATCATATTGTAGAATTCGGCTTTTTCCAATTTAACAGCCTCCTTTGTCACTATGTATCTATAAGTACCTTAACATAGATTGAGCAGGTCCTTAACGATTTTGCATGAACAAAAGGAGCAGCCTGCTTAAAGACAGAATGATAAAAAGCCGGAAACAGTACGTCTCTGCCCCGGCTTGATGTTTATGCTGAAAAATGATCGTGGTTTCTCAATTTTTTATTTTTTTTGGAAAAAGGCATATACCAGTTCCAATCACCTAGAAGTTTCATAAGTGAAGGGACGAGAAGCATCCTGATGATGGTGGCATCAATGAAGATGGCAATCGCAATTCCGACTCCGATTTGTTTCACAGGCATCACACCGGTAAAAGCAAAGGCCCCTGTAATCACCATCATGATCAGGGCGGCAGAGGTAATGATTTTACTCGTTGAGGTAAGACCTTCTACTGTGGCTTCTGTATTATTGCCGGTCTCCAAGTAAATCTCATGGATACGCGAGATGAGGAATACCTCGTAATCCATACTCAGTCCAAATACAAGACTGAAGACGAGGACTGGGAGAACAAGGGCGATGTCAGATGCCTGCAGTCCAAAATGGCCTCCCTGGAATAACCAGGCAAGAATTCCAAATGTTTCCTACCGGTAAGATGCCGATGATCAAGATCACAAGGGCTGAAATTGAAATCAGCAGTGGTTTTTTCATTACAAATCGCGCAAACGAACGCCAGCCTTTTGAGCTATCTTCCTTCCGCTTGATAACAGTCCACTTGTTGATGGAAGAACCAAGAAGTATCAAGACAGCCGGAAGCAGCGTCAGAGACGAAATGACAGCGATGGAAACCACAACCATGCCGCCAATTGCAATCGTTTGGAAAATATCGATATTGATTACACTCATGGCAGCAAGACCGATAAATACACAAACAGCTGAGAATATGATCGATCTTCCCGCAGTCTGGATCGTCGTTTTGACAGCTTTCAGTTTTTCAGATTTTTGGAGTTCCTCCCTGTACCGGTTAATGAACAGGAGGGCAAAGTCGGTGCTTAAAGCAAGACCGATCATCAGCACGACATTCAGGAGAAAGACGGAAAGCTCCATCTTTTCCCCAATCAAAGTCAAAATGCCAAAAGAAGAAACAACCGTTATTCCTCCAATGATAATGGGCACAATAGAGGCAATAATACTTCCAAATGCAAAAAGCAGTACAAGCAGTGCAACGGGCAGGCCGATAAGTTCAGCACGCTTCAGGTCTTCCTGGCTGGCTTTGTTGATATCAGCCGAAATCACGGGCCCGCCGGTTAAGACAATATTCTCTTTCGATTCTATTAAACTATCAATCGTCTTAATTTCATCATCAACATTCGATTCATCAAACGAAATGGGTGCATAAGCTGTGCCGTCCTCTCTCAATGAATCGTCTTCAAGAGGGGACTGGATGGAAGCTTCACTTATTGCATCTTGGATGCCTTCCAAGGTTGCCCGGATGTTACTTTCGAAATCAGCTTCACTTTTGCCATTCTGTTCAAACAAGAGCAGCAGGGTGTTCTCTGGAAAATCAAACTCTTCTGTGAGCGTTTCATTCACTTGTTTGAATTCTCCATCTGTCTTGAAGCCATCTCCACCCAGGATAGAAGGCAGCCCGACTGCAAAGTAACCCAGGCCAAGTGCTATGAATATCCAGAGAAACAGAAATAATTTATAGAAGTATGTTATTTTCCTAGATAAAAATATAGTATTTTTTACCACTATTTAGTTTACTTCTATAGATACATAGATTCAAATATTATTAATTATCAAGGTGCCATAAGGTTGGCACTAAAAAAAACCTTCAGGACCTGTTCTGAAGGTTAGTGGTTATTGGCAATCCAAAGGGCTGCCTCATACAAGGAAGGGAAGGTATGGTCAGCAATCTTAAGAGGATCTTCATTTGCAATGAATACTGTAGAACATCCTGCTTTCTTACCCGCTTCAATGTCCGGCTCTCTGTCCCCAACCATAAAGCTTTTCTTCAGATCGAGATCATATTTTTCAGCGAGACTTAGAATCATTCCTGCTTCAGGCTTTCTGCAAGCGCATCCTTCATGAGGTTTGTGTATACAGGATGCGAATTCCTCTATCTTTCCGCCTTCTTCTTCAATGTCCTGCTTCATTTTTGTATGGATATTTTCCAATCCGGCTTGAGAGAGGTATCCGAGTCCCACGCCTCCCTGATTCGTTACGACAAAGAGCTTATAACCTGCATCAGTCAATAATTTGACCGCTTGCGGAACTTTTTCAAGGTAGTAGATATCAGACAGCTTGTTCACAAACTTAACCCTCTTCGACAATACTTCATTTATTACTCCGTCACGATCAAGAAAAACAGACTTATTCACTATAATTCTCCTTTTTAGAACATTTTCCCCCGCTTTACATCGCATCTTGTCGTTTCTTGCGCTTTCCGGGGAAATAGTTGATGGAATATTCAGAATATCAAATTTTAGAATTCTTTTCCTCAATTAGTATTCTCTTTTTAAATAGTTTCTATAATTCCCATGTCCCAGGAAGTTTTCAATCTGATAAAAAAGGGAAATCAGTGGGTAAGAATACAAAATGAAACTTCTAGAAGAGAGAGGAGAAGACATATGAATAAGGAACAAGCTAAAGGACAAGCCAAAAAAGGCGCACATGAGGCAAAACCCTGGGTAAAAGGGTTGGGGCGTATGGGATACGTTGCAAAAGGCAGTGTATATGTTCTGATTGGAGTACTGGCATTCATGGCGGCCATAGGAGTGGGGGGGCAAACGACCGGTACTAAAGGAGCTTTGGCCTCGATTGCCGCCAAGCCGTTCGGTGAAATCATCTTATGGATTCTCGCTATTGGCCTGGCCGGATACGTTATCTGGAAAATCGTTGAGGCCATTACAGATCCTCAAAACAAAGGGCGCGATGCAAAGGGGATTCTCATCCGAATCGGCTTCATCTTTAGTGCAATCGTTTATGCAGGACTGGCTATGAGAGCCGTCCAGCTTGCCTCAAATGCAGGCAGCAGCGGGGGAGGCGGAAGCAGTAAACAAACCATTACCGCTCAAATCCTTTCCCAGCCCTTCGGACAATGGATGGTGGGCCTTGCCGGGGCAGCTGTCATCGGTTTTGGTATCTACGAAATCTACAAAGGATATAGTGAAAAATTCACTGAATCGTTCCATACAGGTCAAATGGATAAACATGAGTACAAGCTTGGCAAGAATGCCGGGAAATGGGGCTTAATGGCAAGAGGAGTCGTATTTTGCATCACTGGTTACTTCTTAATCCAAACAGCCATTACCGCACAACCAGAGCAGGCAAAAGGTCTCGATGCAGCACTTTCTAAAATCGCTCAGCAGCCCTTCGGGCAATGGATGTTAGGCCTGGTAGCATTTGGGCTGGCAATGTATGGAGTATTCCAGATTCTTAAAGGCAAAAACAAGAATATGGCCTTTTCATAAAGTGAGGACCGCCGTTTTTGGCGGTCTTTATTATTGCTCTTTTTGTGGATGTGGTTGTTTTTCCGTTTTATAAACCTCTTCAGATGGTGCTGCCTGATTTCCGCTCCGGCCATGCGATTCCGTGTGTTACCTTCATCCTGTATGAGACCGCACACCTTTCGTTCCAATAATATTTGTATATTCTCTGAATTAACTTTGCTTATCAAAAAAGCCTGATCTTCGTAGGATCAGGCTTTCAAACTAGTTCCATAAGAACTTCTTTATTAATTTATCTACTTTTTCTGTTTCATGAAGACCGCTGTGGTCTATTTTTTTATCATCGATTAATTCTGTTTGCAATTGATCCTTCTTAATGATTGACCCTATTCCAAATGCACTTTCTACTTCAACGACCTGATCGCCCGCTCCTGCAATTGCCAGGACCTGTATATCAGCAGGGAGATCTTCTCGGTTTTTGACAAGAGCTTTCAATGCTTCTGATCCAGGCTTCAAGTCTATGACAGCCTCACCGGTGTTTACTCTATGATACGACTCTTTATCGATGCCGTTGAACGGGCTGCCAATCACCGCCAATTTCACAGTGTGAGGGTACTTGTCGTTTCCGCTTGATTTCTCCAAATAATCAACGGATACAAGGCCGCCCATCGAGTGCCCGACAAGATTGACATTATTGATGCCGAACTTGGTTTTTAAACCTTCCATTACATTTTGGAGGTGCAGTGATGTTTCGGAAATGGAAGCTTTATTATTTTCAAACACAACCTGTATTAGTGAAGGAAGTTTGGTTTCTTCAGGAAGAGTGCCTTTCCATGTGACTTCACCCTCAGCCGATACATATACGACGAGTTTTCTTGAAGCCCACTCATTTTCTTCAAAGCGGTAAAGCATGGTTTTAAAAGAGTTGTAGGTTCCTTTATAGCCGTGCACAAAAACAGTAGGAATATGTGATTGAGCCATTGAAACGTTTTCTTTCGATTCGGCAATTTGCGATTTAAGAGTTACATATATTAGTGAAAAGGCCAGTAGCAATAGAGCCCCGGCAGAAAGCATTTTTTTGTTGGTACTTATGTTAGCCATTAGAAGTGTGACTCCTTTAAATTACGGATATATTTATCATAAACGATTATGTATGACTTGAGAATGTTTTATCTGAAATTCTTTTGTAATATTAAGGGTAATATATGGGAATTTTTAAAATGTCACATAAAGAAGCCAATCCGGCCGGAAGAACAAGGCTGAATTGGCTTCTTTTCAAGGTTTATTAGGAAAATGTTTTCTCGCTTACCACTTTGTGTTCTTCATTTTCGACTAAAACTTTTGCCGGCTGGTTTTCTTTAGCGAGACGTTCAGCTTCTGCAATGGCTTCTGACTGGCCGTTGTATAGAGTTGTGGGAGCAACATCTTCGATTTTGACATACCAGCCGCTGTCATCCTTGTTAGGTACTACGTAATATTCTTTCATGATAATCGCTCCTTTCTTTGTCTTCAGTTTTTTGTTTCCCTGATAAAGAAATCTCGAAACATACGTTAGGTAATAAAGAAGGAAATCCTATTTAAGTAACTTATTTCCCGATTTTTTTAGGAGAGAACTGTTTATTTGAGCCAGCGTCAAGAGAAGACAGCATTTGTAAGAAAATCTGGAGCCGTTTCAGGTGCGGCGGTTTTTAAAAAAGGGGTCATCAATAAATAATTGTTCTACTGCTTGTCTATAAAGGAAACCTGCATTACTCATTGTCCTTTTCTTCACGTATGTGTTTCTGTTATAATAGTCTTTTACAAGATCACGAGATGTACGTTAATTGGAGTGAATATCATGAGTAAGAGCAAGGGAGGCGGCACTGGCAGAGGAACTGGCAAGAAAGGCTGGAACCGCTGGCAGAAGAGCGCCAAGAAAAAAGCAAGTTTTAAGCCGTATACAAGTAAAGGTGTTAAACACAACACTGGATCGAAAAATAATTCAAATGATAGTGATAAAGAATAAGAAGAGCGGCCGATCCATTTGATCGGCCGCTCTTCTTATATTAGTATGCCCAGTTGCCTTTACGGAAAATTGGCTCTGTAGTTCCGTCTTCGCGTTCCCCATCAATGTCCAGATTTCCGGAACCGATCATGAAGTCAACATGGGTGAGACTTTCGTTAAATCCAATTTCTTTGAGTTCATCTTTGCTCATCTCTTTGCCATTTTCAACACAGATAGAAAGAGCATTGCCAAGAGCAATATGGCAAGAGGCATTTTCATCGAATAAAGTGTTATTGAAAATGATATTCGTATTAGAGATTGGTGAATCATGCGGCACGAGTGCCAGCTCGCCAAGGAAAGAAGCACCTTCATCCGTTTCGAGCAATCCTTTTAAAGTGTCATAGCCTTCTTCTGCATGAAATTCAGTGACTTTACCATCCTTGAACGTAAGGCTGAAATTGTTGATCAGGTTTCCGCTGTAGTTCAACGGCTTGGTGCTGCTGACAGTACCATTTACGCTGTCACGCACCGGAATGGTGAAGACTTCCTCGGTCGGAAGGTTAGGCACAAAATGTACACCTTTATCATTTGTGAATTGGGCGCAAATCCATTTGCTTTTTGGATGCAATTGTACAGAAAAATCTGTTCCAGGTCCCTTATAATGAAGCTTTCTGTAGGCACGCTCGTTAAGGTGATCGGCATTTTTGTTCATATTTTCAATATGCTTTTCCCACAAATGAACAGGGTTTTCCTGATCAACTCTGGTTGTATAGAATATGTTATCCCATAATTTCTCAACAGCTTCCTCATCGGACAATTCCGGGAATACGCTTTTTGCCCATGCCTTGGAAGGCACTGCTGCTATAAGCCAGCTGATACGGCCGCCAGAGATGTAGGAAGAGAAGTCTTTGAATGCTTCTCCGCTGGCTTTGTTCGCCATAGCTACACGCTTGGCGTCTATGCCTTTAAGCAGCGACGGGTCCGGGGAAATCAAATTAAGTACGGCGACATTATTCTTGGCCATTTCCACAAATCCTTTGGCTTTCCAGTGAGGGAAATCCTTTAGCCCTTCTACCGGAGCTTTTTCCATTTTCAATTTTCTCACTTTGTCATCGGAATAATCTACAATTACGTCTTTGGCCCCTGTATCATACGCTTTTTCAGTCAGTTGGGCAACGAAGTCTGCTTCAGTCACAGGCGCATTGATAAGCAGTGTTTGGCCTTCCTGTAAATTTATTCCTACTCTGATCAATAAATCGGCATATCTCTCTAATTTTGTTTCTTTTGAAGCCATTAATATGATCCCCCTTTTAAGTAGCTTGCAAATTAAATATACTACGAGTTACGTAAATTTACCATTTATATATGAAGCGCTTTCATACATTAACGCGCTAAGAGGGACTGTCCCTCTTAGTGCGTTAAAGCACTAAAAAGCTCCTGGTTCCGAATGGAATCAGGAGCTTGCTGTTTGTTATTGTACGTCTGCTGGCATTCCACCATTTGGCGGCGGCAGGTCTTCCTCTTGTGCACTTACTGTCGTTCCTGCTGAAAGGGCCATAAGCACTAGGGATGCAATGATGATTCTTTTTAGTTTTTTCATACGTAATTTCCTCCTATAATCCTATTATTTTTTCATATGCCACATTAGCCTTTGTCAGGTAATGGGCGGCATATTTATATTTTCTAATTCCTTGATAGTAATTACCAAGGAATTTAGAATACTGGGCTAGAAGGTGAGGGTTTCCCGATTTCTCAAAGAAGGGGAGGGCCTCGCTCTTCATAAATTGTTCAAAATCTTCATCCAATTGATCAACAGCAAATTCGTAGATTTTGAATTCATAATATTTTTCCTGGTTGCTTTGTCCGATAGCCAGCTGAATCCCTTCAACAAGCCATTCTTTGACTTCATCGAAATCCTTCAGTTTGTAGTACTCTTTGACTAAAGCAAGCATCGTTGTCAGTTTGCTGTTTTGGTTTGCACTCTTGAACTCAAGGCTTTTAAGGTAATGGGAGATCGCTTCTTCTGTGCGATTTTCCATCCCTTTAAGGAAGCCGAGGTTTTGTTCAACATTGCCTCTTAGAAGTGCATAATCTATGCTCATGCTGATTTCATTTGCCCATTCATAATGGGAGATCGCTTCCTGGGTATTTTGAATCCGCCGGTAGCAGACGCCAAGCAGCAAGTGGATTTCAGCACAGCGTTTGTTATGGTAAAGGCTCTGATATAATGCCAGAGATTCTTCAGAATAATGGATGGCAAGCGCATGTTTTCTTAACTGAACGAGTGTCAGCGATTTTAAATAGAATAAATCCGCTTTTTCCTCATTATTTGTAATGCTTCCAAGAACAAAATAGTGCTCCGCCTCTTTAAGATGATTACTGGCTTCTTCGTAGTTTCCCTGAGTGTAACAAAAGTTCCCTGTAAATTTATGAAAGTAAAAGCGATGTTTATCAGAGAGGTCTTTATAGTTTTTCTCGAGGGTTCTTATTATTTTCCATGGACTTTCGTAATCTTTTAATAAAAGATGATAGCGGATCATGAGGATATGGTAGCTATTCAGCAGGCTGATATCCTCAATCTGGTTGATATGATGCGATACCTTTTCATACAGGTGTCCGGCTCTCTCACAGTCATTTCTCAGCAATGCTTTATTCCAGTCAGAGAAAGCCTGGAGGAGAACATCATCGTTTTCCTGGAATAAAGCAATCCCAAGCCGGTTACAAAGTAGTTCGATTACTTCTGAGGAAGCGGCTGTTTGGTTATTTTCAATCTTGGAAAGATAAGAGACGGAAAGAATTCCGGTTGCAAGTTCTTCTTGTGTTAATTTCTTTTTCATCCGATGGTAACGAATCTTGCTTCCAATCGACACGTTATTTCTCCTCTCTATCTATAGTAATAGTATAAAGTATATACCTCTGTTAGAACGAGTTTGGCCACTTGGGAAAATGGCCTTCATCACCCCTTTGTGAATGAAGAAAATAGGTGGTTTTCGATGAAAATTTTCATAGAGATGAGATCTCAACAATATTAAGATTACCACACAAAATCTTATAAAAGTCCGAATATTCCTATAATTATATTTTGGATAAGTTTACTTGGGATTAACAGGAAAAAAGGCATCTTCATAGAATAATGTTATAATTTAATAGGAACTTTTAGTTAGGTGTAAATACATAGATTGGAGTTGTTATCGATGATTGACTTGCGGAGTGATACAGTGACGAAACCGACAAAGGAAATGAGAGAGGCAGCTTTGCATGCTGCTGTCGGAGATGATGTGTATGGTGAAGATCCGACTGTAATTGAACTTGAAGAAAGGGCTGCAGGGCTTTTGGGTAAAGAAGCGGCTCTATTTGTGACGAGCGGGACACAAGGCAACCAGATTGCGGTGCTTACCCATTGTTCACCAGGGAATGAAGTGATATTAGAAGCAGAATCTCACATTTTTTATTATGAATCAGGGGCTATCTCTGCCTTTGCCGGTGTGCAGCCAAGGACGCTGAAAGGGACCCGCGGAGCGATGGATCCTAATGAGGTTGAATTCGCTATCCGCGAAGATGATCAGCATTTTCCTGAAACAGGCTTGATTTGTTTGGAAAATACGCATAATCGTGCAGGGGGTGCTCTGGTCCCATCTGCGAATATGAAGGAAATATATGAAATTGCCCGGAAGCATGATATTCCTGTCCATGTAGACGGTGCCAGATTATTCAATGCAGCTGCTGCTGCCAACGTTCCGCTGACGGAATTCACCCAATATACCGACACGGTACAAGTGTGTTTGTCCAAGGGGCTCGGAGCACCGGTAGGCTCTATCATTGCCGGAAGTTCGGATTTTATTAAAAAAGCCCGTAAATGGAGAAAACGGCTGGGCGGCGGCCTTCGCCAAGCAGGGATAATAGCTGCACCAGGATTATATGCCCTTAACAACATGAGGGAGCGACTGACTGCAGACCATGATAATGCCAAGCTTCTTGCAGAAGGGATAGAAGCAATAGGTACACTGGCTATCGTCAACCAGGTAGATACCAATATTGTTGTAGCGGATGTTTCCGAAACAGGAATGAACTCAGCCCAATTTACTGAACGATTGAAGCAAGAAGGAGTTCTTGCTGTTACATTCGGGCCAAACCTTGTACGCTTTACCACCCATTATGATGTCAGCAAAAAGGATATTCAAAGAACAATTGCCATCTTAGAAAAAGCAATCAAGCAGTAATATGAAGACAGGGGCCGCTTTCAGCCGGTTCCTGTTTTTCTATTCAAGAAATGGTGTATTCCTTGCTTTTCAAAAGTGTAATTAGTATCATTTTCAGCAAAAGCATATCTGATATGACAATACATAATTAAATCTTTGTTTAGGTACCTGTTTTTTAGAAAAGATTGTTTATAAGGCAGAGGTTAAGAAAGGATGAAACAAGCATGTGGAAAGAATTCCTGTCCAGTATCGGAATAGGCAACATCAAGGTTGATACCATTGTGAAGGATAAAACATTGACCCCTTCAAGTGAACTGACCGGCGAGGTAGTTATTGAAGGCGGAATGTCAGACCAAATCGTCAATAAGATCGTGCTGACGGTGTTTGTGCGTACAGAGGATTATCGAGAAGATAGTGATTTTTCCTATCATGAAAAAGAAATGTACGGTTATGCACTGAATGACATCGGGACGGTGAAGGCTGAGGAAGTGAAACGGATTCCTTTTAAATTTTCCCTTTCAAAAAATCACCCGCTTACAGATAAAGAGACAGAAACATTTTTAAGAACGACTGTCGACATCCCACAATCGGTCGACCCAACGGATGAAGACAGCATCAAAGTCGTAGAAAAAATATAAACGACTGCAAAAGGACAAAGGAGGAGAAACATGAAAGCATTAATCCATGAAGGCAAACAGGGGATGAAAGGACTTTCACTGCGAGAATTTCCAGAGCCTGAAGTGAATAAGGGAAATGTCAAGCTCAAGCTTAAAACAGCTGGTTTGAATCGCAGGGATCTTATGGTACTGACAAGGCATAAAGAAGACCAGCCGCCATTGATTATTGGTTCTGATGGTGCGGGTATTGTTGTAGAAACTGGAAGCGGAGTGAAGGATATTTCAATCGGGGATGAAGTCATCATCAATCCGGGACTCGGCTGGAAAAATAACAGTGACGCTCCTCCGTCCGGTTTCGAAATTGTGGGGCTTCCTGACCATGGCACTTTTGCAGAATATATTACATTGCCAGCGGAGAATATCGCCGGCAAACCAAAGCACTTAAATTGGGAAGAGGCAGGCGTGCTTTCCCTGGCAGCTCTTACAGCCTATCGGGTTTTGTTTACGAGGGCAAAGCTGAAGGAGGGAGACACAGTCTTAGTACCGGGAATCGGCAGCGGTGTCGGAACATTCCTGCTTAAATTCGCAAAGGCTGCCGGCGCAAGGGTCATCGTTACTTCGAGGAGCAATGAGAAGCTGGAGAAGGCAAAAGCTTTGGGAGCGGATGTTACCCTCCTCACAAACAGTGACTGGACTGAAGAGCTTAAAGATGAAAAAGTCGACATTGTCATTGAAAGTATCGGAAGAGCCACTTTTGAAAAATCTTTGCAGGCAGTAAGGAAAGGTGGGACAATCGTCACCTTTGGTGCAACAACAGAAGATGAAGTGGAAATCGATATCCGCCAGTTCTTCTACGGCCAATATAATTTACTGGGCTCCACGATGGGGAGTGGAGAAGAGTTGGCTGATATGCTTCAATTCATTACCGATCATGATATTCATCCGGTCGTGGACACAGTGTATTCAATTGAAGACTATGAAGGTGCCTTCCTGCGTTTGAAAAATAGTGAAAATCTTGGGAAGATTGCTTTTCGTATCTCAGAGTAATTAAACGGCATTAAAAAGGATCTTGCCTTGATAGATGGCAAGATCCTTTTATTATGGTGATGCACTATTTTTGTGCGGTTGAATTGTAATACTGAACAGATGTCTGGGCACCTTCGCTGACCATCTTATTATCTTCTACATCTTCAGGATAAGGATGGCCGGCTTTTTCAACTGGAAAATCTTCTTTGTTGCGGTTTTTCCATTTATGTTTCAAGCTTTCCATCATATTTTGCATTTTCACTCGGTTGTCTTTTTTGCTCATCATCAATCCTGCACCTGCTGCAGCTCCAACAATCAAGGTTGAACTCAATGGTTTAAGTCTCATACCCTTATGCCTCCTTGTAAATTTGGTTAACTGTCCTTGTTACTTCATTACCCTTGAATCTACAGAAGTAAACATACACTGCAGAAACCTTCCTAAATGTCTGTTTAAGTTGGCAGTAGAAAGGAAAAGGGAAGAATAGTACGTGTAATGGGAGGTTCCTGATGAGTTATAATCATATTTTTATCTTACTGTTGATTGGATATATTGTGTTTACAATTGATAAAAAACAAAAAAACTTCCCTGTTCCGATGGTTCTCCTGCTGATAGGTAT
Source organism: Bacillus sp. AK031 (assembly GCF_053903065.1). NCBI lineage: Bacteria > Bacillati > Bacillota > Bacilli > Caryophanales > Bacillaceae > Bacillus > Bacillus sp. AK031. The sequence goes on from NZ_CP096424.1 coordinate 1,819,730, forward strand.
AGGACTGTCGTTCACCCCTTACTTTTCATCCGTCGAGATAACGAAAGAGATGATTTTTAATGTTTTCCTGCCTTCGCTTCTTTTTATCTCTGCCTATCAATTCCAAATAGGCGGATTGAAGAAGAACATCGGAGTCATAAGTGTTCTCAGTACGCTAGGATTAATTTTGACAGTTTTTGTACTTGGCGCATCGATTTATTTTGTTGGCCTTGTCTCATTATCTTTTGCAGGGGCATTATTGATTGCTTCAATTCTTACTCCTACAGACCCTGTATCAGTTGTATCCATTTTAAAGAAATCGTCCAATAACCCTAAAATAGCGGATGTGGTAGAAGGAGAATCAATGGTCAATGATGGGACAAGCATCGTGTTATTCACCATCATTTCGCATATATTTTTAACCGATGAGAAATTTCAATTAGGCTCAGCTTTTTGGGAGTTCCTAAAAATATCCATTGGAGGATTGGTGATTGGAGTCATATTGGGCTGGCTTGTCAGCAGAGCGATCCATTTTACCCACCACCGCCAATATCAAGTGATACTCAGCATTGTGCTTGCATACGGAAGCTTCTATGCTGCTGAACAATTAGGGGTTTCCGGTGTACTGGCTTCTGTATCGGCGGGAGTCATGTTGTCCTGGAAACTTGAAACAACTATTAGAGAGAGCGACTATAGAAGCTATCTGAACTCTTTCTGGGAAGTGGTTGAACCCAGTATCCTTTCAATCCTCTTTTTACTTATTGGAATTGAGTTTATGAAGCATATTGATTTTCAGAATGTTGGTTTCATATTTATCATCTTTGCCCTTTCATTAATTGTCAGGTTTGTCGTGTTGGCGGGTATATTCAAGTTATTTCCAAAGTGGAGAAGGGAATTTCTTTGGGATGACATTTCCATTATCACCTGGTCTGGGATCAAAGGGACCATGTCGGTTGCCTTGTTGTTAGGCCTGGCAGCAGAAAGTACTGGAAAGGCAGATACGATATTGTCACTCACATACGGAGCAATCGTCCTTTCGTTATTGATTCAAAGCCCTCTTGTTTACCCTTTATCCAGGTTGTTTTCTAAAAAGAGCAAGTGATGTAGAGCCAGCCATCGCGGCGGGCTTTTTTTTAGAAATAGAGGAAAGTGTCAACCTGTATAGAAAAAGATAACATATAAGAAAAAGGAGGCCATCGTAATGGAGAATACATATTCAAGAATCATGACATTAAAAGAAAGAGACCAATTTCGCGACAGGGTGCTTGATGAAAGGCTTAATACGATTCTGCCTAAACTGATGAAAGACCATGATGTCCAGATGTGGGTCATCATAGGAAGGGAATACAACGAGGATCCTGTCATCAGTACCTTTTTTCCAGCGGCTGTTGATAGTTCAAGGAGGCTGACAGTTTTTGTGTTTTGCATGAATGAGAGCGGGGAATTAAATCGATTTGTCCTCAATAGGAACCCTGCTTTCCAACCATATTATGAGAATGTATGGAATGCTGCTGAAGAAACTCAATGGGAATGCCTTGCAAGACTAGTCCAGAAAGTGAATCCTGCTGAGATAGCGGTTAATATGGGGGATTTACATGCAGCGACGGATGGGCTGACAGTAAGTCTTTTCAGCAGCCTGGCCAATTCGGTTGATCAGGAAAAGCATCGATTTGTTAGTTCAGAATTAATAGCTGTAGATTGGCTTCAGACAAGGAGTACATTGGAATTAATGGCCTATCCCCATATTTGTGAATTAGCCAGGGAAATCAGTGAAGAGGCTCTATCCAACAGGGTAATCCATCCTGGTGCGACCTCTACTTCCGACGTGGTGACATGGATCCGCCAGAAGGTAATGAATCTCGGACTCGAAACGTCCTTCTATCCAACTGTCGATGTACAAAGGCAGGGGACAGATACAGACAGGCTGGAGAATACCATCATTCTACCGGGTGATATCATCCATCTGGATTTTGGCATCCATTATCTCGGCCTCGCCACTGATACACAGCAGCTGGCCTATGTATTGAAAAATGGTGAAGATACCGTTCCGCCAGGATTGTCAGCGGCATTTGAAAAGGCTTTGAGGTTTGCGGACATTGTAACAGGCAGAATAAAAGACGGAATAAGCGGGAATGAACTCTTCACTGCCAGTATCAGTGATTCCAGTGAGGAAGAAATAGACTCTATGCTGTATTCTCACCCACTTGGCGTCCATTGTCATGGGGCAGGGCCATGGATCGGCCTTTATGACAGGCAGGAAGAAATCGCTGGAAGGGGAGATTTGCTCATCAAGGACAACACCTGCTATGCACTGGAATTCAATATACGCCGATATATTCCTGAATGGAATCAGGAAGTCCCGATTTATCTGGAAGAACCAATTTCATTCATTGATGGAAAAGTTAGCTACATGGCAAAAAGACAAAAGGAATTTTATATCATCCGTTGAAATGTAAGCCAATGATTTGCTATGCAGCTCTGTTTCAGAATGAAAAACAATATATGGAATCGAGCATTGAATTACAACACAATTTGATGCTCTTTTTTTATGATCTTTAAAAAGATTGTTTTTTGTCACTTGAATTTGATTGGAGGAGAAGGCGTACGACCTCCGGAGGGATTAGCATAACGACAAGTTTCAAAGCGCACCCCTTCGTAACATTTGCTTGTCAGGACTGACAAGACGCTTCCGCTTTTGATGGCAGGTGAGACGAAGGTTACGTACCGCTGGAACGTAAACCCCACAGGCAAAGTTGAGGAGGCCAATCAAGTTCTTTTCAATCTTTTAAGCGTGATATTAAATGAAATTCAAAAGTTGTTTGACATACAAACCATCCAAAGAGTATATTGTGTATATACAGTATACACAATTATTTTAGAGGGGAGTTTTCACATGTTATCTTTGGATGTCAGAAATCTAAATAAGAAATATGAACATTTTCAGTTAAAAGATGTTTCATTTCAACTGAAAAAAGGATATATTATGGGGTTTATCGGTGCCAATGGTGCTGGAAAAACAACCACTATAAAATCAATTTTGAATATGACTCAAATTGATAGTGGGGAAATCAGTATTTTGGGTAAGAATTTTATCGAAAACGAACTTGAGATGAAGCAATTAATTGGGTACGCATTTGGTGGTGTCAATTATTATACGAGAAGCAAAATCAAAAAAGTAACTAATGTGATTAAGAAATTTTATAATAATTGGGAGGAAGAAACCTATAACAATTATCTTAAAAGATTTAATTTAGATGAAAATAAAAAAATAGCAGAATTGTCAGAAGGAATGAAAGTAAAATACAATTTGGCTCTTGCTTTATCCCATGGTTCAAAGCTTCTCATCTTGGATGAACCGACAAGTGGACTAGATCCAGTAGCGAGAGACGATCTGTTGGATCTTTTCCAAGAGTTGGTAGAAGAAGGAGAAATCAGTATTCTTTTCTCAACTCACATAACATCTGACTTAGAAAAATGTGCAGATTACATTACTTATATCCATAACGGCCAAATCATTAATAGTTCTGAGAAAGAAGAATTTATTAACGCCTATCGATTGGTGAATGGAAATGATAGTCAACTTGAAAAGGTTAAAGAACAATTGATTTCCTATAAAAAAAATTCATTCGGCTTTACAGGATTGATTCATGAGAAAGACTTTGATTCAAACTCAGATATTAACTCAATCCGTCCTAATCTTGAAGAGATTATGATTTATTTTTCAAAAAGGGAGGATATGTATGTATAACTTACTTTTGAAGGAATTAAAACTGGGTGTAAGTCCCATCTTTTATATATTACCCTTTTTGACAGGTGCTTTAATGTTAATTCCCGGATGGCTGTACTTTATTGTTCTTCTATATTTTTGCTGGATAACTGTACCTAATCTGTGTGGGACTTATAAAGCTCAGAATGATTTACAGTTTTCTTTTATGATGCCCGTTACTAAAAAAGACATTGTAAAAGCGAAAGTAGCGGTATTTGTAATTTTGGAGTTATTGCATATTGTAATTGCAGTCATCTTTGGCTTGATTAATACTCAATTATATCCTAACTTCACCAATTTTTTCTTTGGACCAACTGTAGGTTTTTGGGGACTTGCTTTTATGATGCTGGCTATATTCAACTTGATTTTCATATCTATGTATTTTAAGACAGCCTATAAATTCGGAGCTCCTACAATAGTAGCGATTACGGGTGCTATGCTATTTGCAGGAGCTGCCGAATGGTCAGGAATACAAAATTCTATATTGTTTGACTTATTTAAAGGCAGTGGTGCTGATAATCTAGTAATACACATACCTATCCTTTTGACAGGAATTACATTATTTGCAGTATTCACCCTCGTCGCTTATCAAATTGCCCTTAAACAATTTCAGAAAGTGGATATCTAATGAACTTAGCAATTTCAAATGCTTCTGAAAAACCAATCTATCAGCAGGTTTTTGAACAAATCAGTGCTCAAATTCTCAAAGGTGAGATTGAACCTGGCTATAGTCTTCCTCCAATACGACAAGCGGCCAAGGAACTGCGTGTCAGCATTATAACCATAAAAAAAGCTTGGGAAGAACTTGAACGAAGTGGTTTGATCTATACTGTAACTGGAAAGGGCTGCTTTGTAGCAGAACTTTCAACTGAAGATATTCTTAAAAAGCGTAATGAAATGATCGAAAATAAAATGGCCGTGGACATATCCTATTACAAATCATTAGGTCTGACATTAGAAGAGGTTGTTGAACTTCTGAGGAAGGTTTATTAAAAAGGTGTAGGTAGTTCTCGAATGAACTATTACATTCTTACACAAAGAGTGTAGATTGAAAAAATCTGAAAGATCCCCACCTCCTTAACCAAAACAGTTTTCTTGCTAAGTTGAGTGAGGTGGAATTTCTTTTGTTTTATGTCATCTTAATAATCATGCTGATTAATGGTAAATATTTAAAAATACACTAGGACATGTTAAAAATTCATCAAGAAGGTCTTAATCCCCAACATGGCAGAATAAAATATTCATAACAACCACTTAACTTCAAAGAGAATAGGGGTGGCAAGATGTTTTCGGTTACGGAAATGCGTACCTTTGAGCTGTTTTCCAATCCCCACATCACAGTGCTCTTGGTTTTTGTGGCTATTTCGTTATTCCTTGTTATCTTTAGAGTTTTTCTCAAACCATACCAGTCCATAATAAAATGGACACTATTCAGTATTTTGGCATTGAGTGAATTATCTGCACAAATATGGGTAATTGCGACAGACCAGTGGGAATATGGCAGTTTGCCGTTGCACCTGTGTTCCATCAGTACATTTATCTCGATTTATTTATTTTTTAAGCGCAGCAAAAAAGCATTTTATTTATTGTTCTTCACTGGATTCCTTCCTCCCATCCTGAGTATGGTAACCCCGGAAGTGTTTTATCAATTTCCACATTACCGTTTTTTGAAATATTTCCTGCATCATTCGGCCATTGCCTGGTCCGTATTATATTTTGTTATATACGAAGGTTACAGATTACCGAGAAAAGCGGTGTGGACCGGCTTCTTGATGCTCAACATTATTGCCATTCCTATATTTTTCATCAATCTTCTCATGGACACCAATTTCTTCTATCTGGCTAATCCCACCGAATCCAAAACCATCTTATCTTTCTTCGGATCTGGCATCATGTATTATATCAACCTTGAAATCGCAGCACTAATTGTCTTCTCCTTAACGTACCTCCCAATGGGCATGCTGTTAAAACGAGAGAGGAAAAGGGCAGGCCAGTGAAAGAGGGAAGGTTGAACATTCTTAAAAGTTTTTTTATGAAAGATGGTATAATAGTAAGAAAACGTTTTTTAGTCAGTCAGGAAGAAAGCTGGGAGAGAGAAAAGTGCAAGAGTATATTAATGAAAACAAAGAGGAAATGCTTAAACTAATTGAAACACTGGTGAATATTGATAGTGGTTCTAACAATAAAGAGGGCGTTGATCGAATCGGCGCTATTTTGCAAGAAGAGTACAGAAGGATCGGATTTAAGGTGAATGTCATAACCCAAGAGGATTATGGGAATCATCTGATTATAGAACATGAAGAAGCTGAGGATCCGCAAATCATGGTGATCGCTCACATGGATACTGTTTTTCCAGACGGCACAGCTGCTGAAAGACCTTTCAGAATTGAAGAGGACCATGCATATGGCCCGGGAGTCATCGACATGAAGTCAAGTCTGGTCACTCTCCTGTATGCGGCAAAGACTTTGTTGCAAGTGAATTTGCCAGCCTGTAAGAATCTTCAAATCCTGTTGAACAGTGATGAAGAAATCGGTTCCCCTTCTTCAAAAGAATTAATTATGAAAACAGCCAAGGGGAAAAAGTATGCATTGATCATGGAGCCTGCGAGAAAAGACGGTTCTCTCGTTTCCGCGAGAAGAGGGAAAGGCAATTATACCCTCAACGTCATCGGAAGAGCCGCTCATTCAGGCATAGAGCCGGAAAAGGGCAGAAGTGCAATCGAAGAACTGGCCCATAAAGTCATCCAACTGCATGAACTGAATGACCATGAAAACGGCATTAGTGTGAATGTCGGGCTTATTGAAGGCGGTTCTTCAGTCAATACGGTTTCGGACCATGCAAGTGCACAGGTCGATATCCGGATTTCTGAATCAGATCAGGCTTCATCTGTTGAAGAAAAAATGGAAGAAATCTGCTCCAAGACAGATGTACCCGGAACAGAAATTATTCTTGAAGGCGAAATGAACAGGCCTCCAATGGAAAAGAACAAACGAAATAAACAGTTGCTCAACAGAATTGTCCAAGTAGGAGAGGAGCTCGGGATTGAAATTACTGATACCTCTACTGGCGGCGGTTCTGATGCTTCCTTCACCTCTGCGGCAGGAGTCGCTACGATCGACGGCATGGGACCGGTTGGAGGCAATGCCCACAGCGATAAGGAATATATGGAGATTTCATCACTTACCGAAAGAACGCTTTTGTTAGCCAAAGTTATAGAAAAGCTTTCTCAAGAATAACGAGGTGTGTTTCATGAATCACGAAATCCTGGCTGAACTGCAGTCCATTGAAAAAGAATATAGTGTCGAGATTTTGTACGCAGTTCAAGCCGGAAGCAGGGCATGGGGATTCTCATCTCCTGAAAGTGATCATGATATAAGGTTCATCTACCGTCATTCTTTAGAATGGTACCTGTCTCTGGAAGAGAACAGGGATGTTATAGAAAAACAGCCTTCCAGCAGAATGGAGCTGAGCGGATGGGATCTCAAAAAAGCTTTGAAGTTGTTCAGGAAATCGAATCCTTCCATACTGGAGTGGCTTCATACTGAAGAAAAGCTCATTGCGGATCCATCCTTTTGTGAAAAAATCCTGCCTTTACAAAGCAAGGCATTTTCACCATCTTCCTGTTACTATCATTATCTTAGTATGTCGAAGTCTAATTACCACAAATGGCATAACCAGGGGTTTCAGTCCGTAAAATTAACTCTCCATCTGCTCAGAGGCATTCTTGCCTGCAGGTGGATAAGGCGGAATGAAGCGTTCCCGCCGGTAAGATTTGAAGATTTGCTTTCCCATACAGTCAGTGATTCAGCCGTGAAAGAAGCTATTACCTCTATTCTGGAATTGAAGAAATCAGGAGCTGCTGAATGGGAAGGGAATCAGGAACACCTGCTATCTTTTATTGAAAAGGAAATGATGAATCTTATTGATAGGAAGCCTTCTTTTCAAGAAGAAGGAATGGCTATAAAAAAGGATCTCGATGAACTCTTTCGTTCGCTCATTTTAAAGTAATCTCTGGCTGCCGGCATGGGCAGCCATTTTTAATCGGTAATGAGATATAAATTGAAAAGTATGGTAAATTCAAATGGGAGAGTTTTGGAGAAATAGAGCCTGTTCCTTCAAGGAAAAGGTAATGAAATGGAGGAGATTCAGAACGTGGATATGATTTCACATAACAGAAAAGCATGGAATAACAAGGTGGAAGAAGGCGCTGTGTATACGAAAGCCGTCAGTGCAGAATTGATTGAGAAAAGCAAAGCCGGTGAATGGGAAATTACGGTCACGACAGTCAGGCCGGTACCAAGAGAATGGTTCCCGGAATCACTGGAGGGAAAGAGGGTTCTTTGCCTGGCTTCAGGCGGCGGGCAGCAAGGACCAGTTTTGGCTGCTGCAGGAGCGGATGTTACAGTTATGGATATTTCCGACAAGCAGCTTGAGCAGGATCGTGCCGTTGCCGAAAGGGATGGGCTTGTTTTGAAGACCGTTCAAGGAAATATGTCTGACTTGAATATGTTCAGTGATGAAAGCTTTGATTTAATTGTCCATCCAGTTTCCAACTTATTTGTTGAGGATCTGGCACCTGTCTGGAAAGAGGCGTCCCGGGTATTGAAGGCTAAAGGAGTGCTGATCTCAGGGTTTACGAACCCGCTTCTTTTCATATTTGATGATGAACAGGAAATGAACGGGGTCCTTGATGTCCGTCATTCCATCCCTTCCAATTCACTGGATAACATGTCAAAGGATGAGATTGAAAAGCATCTTGCGGATAACCAAACAGTTGAATTTGGACATACGCTAGAGGATCAAATCCAGGGACAGATAGAGGCTGGATTCGTTATAGCCGGCCTGTATGAAGACGACTTCGGTGGAAACAGGCTGCTGGACAAGTACATAAAAACGTTCATCGCTACAAAAGCAATCAAGATATAAATGGAACATAATCCCTTGTGGCTCTTTAATAATTTTATAGGATTTGTTAGTTAATGATGTTGTTATTTAGTATAAAAGAATCCATTGGTTAACAGACTGCATTTGTTTAATTGGTAGCCTGTACATCCTGAAAATCTGATTATAAAATCAATCTTGTGTTTTTTATTTGGAAACTAAGGTTGATTGGAGCGGAAGGTGTGCGATCTCCTGCGGGACTAGCGGGACAGGTGAGACCCCACAGGCAAAGCCGAGGAGGCTCACCGCCCGCCCCGCGGAGTCGTGCACCTGGAGCAGAAATCATGCAGCACTATTTAAATAGGTTTATAAAAAAACATTACTCTTTAACACAGCCATTTTATAAAAAGGAGTGTATTGGATGAACAGTGATATTCGAGCTTTGTTTGAGAATCTAGCATCTAAAGAAAAAACGGAACAATATGAAGCTTACCAGAAAATAATGGAATTGACCGAGAAGGAAGTCGATTGGAGTTATGATGTTTGGGACAGATTAATCGAAGACCTTTCAAACAAGGATCCACATAAAAGATCAAGAGCAGCACAATTTCTTTCCCATTTAGCAATCAGTGATCCTGAAAACAAAATACTGCAGGACTTTCCTATGGTTTGGGAAATAACCAAAGATGAAAAGTTCGTTACAGCAAGACATGCACTTCAGGCCATTTGGAGAGTTGGTTTGGCAGGAAAAAGGCAAAAAGAACTCGTCGTTAGTCATTTAATAGACCGATTTCATCATTGCACAGACGAAAAAAATTCTACACTCATTCGATTTGACATCATCCAGGACTTAAGAAATCTGTTCGATATCTTAAGAGATGAAAGTTTGAAAGGACTGGCTTTGGAATTGATTGAGTCTGAAGAGGACAGCAAGTATAAGAAAAAATATGCTTCAGTATGGAAAAACGCATAAACATCAGTACAGCAATCTCACTTGAGGGGATTGCTGTTTTGCGATATAGAGAAATCCCATTGGATTTGCATGCTGCCGCTTACATAAATTGAAGAGAATGCCGGATGAACTGTTAAAAGAAATAAAATTCATTCCTTTAATTTGAATACCCTACGTACGAATGGATAAAGCATATATCCAGCCGCAGCTCCCAAAACGTTCAGCAGCAAATCATCAATATCCAAGCTGCCGCGGCCAGTTATAAATTGCAAGATTTCAATCAAGCAAATGCCCGCTGTTGTAAAAAGGATGACGCCGGTATAGGAAGCCTGTTTAACCATATATCGATAATATAGACCGAATGGAATGAAAAACCCGATGTTCGCTCCAATATTGTAAAATGCGATAAGAAAATCCACATAGCCCGTCAGATAAAAGAGAATTGTCCTGAATGGAATCAGATTGATACTATTATATACCTGGTTATTGGGTCTGAAGAATAACAGAACAAGCAGACCGGCACTATAGAAAAAGATCAGGATATTCAATAATCTTTTTGAAAAGGTAACCTCCACCTGTTTCCATAAACATAAAACAAATAATAGACTAAAAGAATAGCAGACCCAGACAATCAATATGACAAAAGGGTGAAGGTAGCGGGTCAACTCCAGCCATAGAGGTGTTAAAAGCAAAAACACAATCTGAGTAAGGATCAGGACGTTTCTCATTATTTCCTCCAGAAAAATTAAAGAATGAATAAATAGGGAAAGCGGCATTTATGAAGAGCGCTTTCCCATTCTTGTTTTATGTGGATTAGCCACGTGGATATCCATCAATGCAGGTTATTCTTTATCTTCTTTGTCGAACCATAACAGCTCTTCATCATCGACTTCACCGTTATAATTAATGAGGATTTCTTCCCCTGCCTTGATATCTTTGTAAGCGTAAAAATCGAAAGTATGGTTTGGGAAATTAATTTCATAATCCGCGTTCGGCTCGTAGGCATGGTTGAAAAGCATCCCATATCCCAAAAGCAAGCAACTGTGGTTTATTCCGTATTCAAATGCATAATCAGCAAGCAGTGTCTTTTCAATGTGGACGTGCTCTTTATTGGGGTAGGGAAGGACAGGTGCTTCGTGGATCAATTCGCCTTTTTTAATATCCCTGACAGCAAAGACTCCCCGATTTAATTCTCCATCACTCAATTGAGATGTTCTTACTTCTATCATATACTCACCTTCATTCTGTCATTTTTCAAAGCATGTCCCTTCAGTTTGTCAGTTGAAAGGAAAGAATGCAACTTTTTTCGATTATGTTATGCCTTTTCAAGAAGAAGTCCTGTTGTATTCAGAAAAAACAGAATATTTATGGTAGAATATTGGTAATGTTTTAGAAGTGATTGCCAGCCGGTGGAATGAAATGTGTGTGAAAAAAAGGGGGCATTCAGCTTGAAAGACAGACATAATTTAAATTGCTTCATAAATGTGCATTGAAATTAATAAGATGAAGAGACTCTATTTGAAAAGGAGAGATTTAATGAAGATTATTCGTTTAGGACATGCGATGTATCTATTTGCCTCAAAAGGGGGGAAACGTTACCTGGTTGACCCATTCTTTGATATGAATCCCGGCTGTCCAGAGGAATTTCAAACAGATGATTTCATGAAAAGCCTTGATGCGGTGTTTCTGACTCATGGGCATTTTGATCACACCAGCGGACTATCGAAACTAAAAACTTCTAATCCGGAATGTCTGGTGATTGCTCAGTATGAACTGGCCATGATCCTTATGCAAAATGGGTTTCAAAATGTATTCCCATTAAATCTTGGAGGGTCCTTTGATTTGGAAGATTTGACATTGACGATGGTACAGGCCAAACATACCTCCAGCTATGGGGAGACGGAAGGTACACCTGTATATGCCGGGGAGGCAGCAGGCTACATAATGGACTTTGCCGATGACCATACCGTTTATCATTCAGGTGATACAGCACTGATGCTCGATATGAAGCTGATCCAGGATGTGTATAATCCAACGATAGCGATTTTGTCTTCTTCAGGGCAATTTACCATGGGTCCTAAAGAAGTGGCTTATGCTGTTGAAAAACTTCTAGATGTGAAATACGCCATTCCAAGCCATACGTTTCCTTCTAAAGAGACAGCAGCTTCTGCCGAGACGCTGGAGGCTCTTTTGGAAGCATTCCCTGTAGTCGGGAATATGATTGGAAGAGATACCGAATTACAAGAACAGTTAAGCGGTCAAAAGAAGACTGAAGTGATCATCATGGGGTACGGCGAGGAAACTGATTTTTAACATGAAAAGACGCTGGTGATGTTCAGTCTCCAGCGTCTTACCGTTTGTAGGGTACCAACTGTTTAGAAAGGTCTTCTTTATTCTCTATTGAATAGATAAGATCAGGGGTCAGCTGCAATGTCCTGTTTTGATAACTGATGCCAAAATGCCGGAACTCTATGCCCATTTCTTTTAATTCAAACAGAAGTCCGGCAGCTTCCTCAACCTCCTGATTCTCGTTATGTTTAGAAATAGTGACATCCTCAAGTGATACTCCGATTTCAATGCTCGATTGATAAATGTAATCTACAGGGTCTCCTGCCTCTGATATAGGGCTGGTCTCTATTGAATAACGGGAATCTTTTGAGAAATATTTCTCAACTATTGGTGTTATTTCTTTCTTGGCATGATATCTCACAGCCTCATAGTGGTAAGCATCATCAATTTGCCCGGAACCCCTCATTTCGCCTACATGAAAAATGATCTCGGGTTCATCTGTTGCGTGTGCGTAAGCATTATAAGTGCAGCTATGAAAAAAATCATAAGAAACGTCTTCTACAACATAGTCTTTTTCATATTTTGCTTCCAAATACTCGGTGAATCTGTCTTTGGTGGTCCACTTGCCCCATGGCGGTCCAAAAATGTATGAAAACAAGGAGGCAATTACAATAATTGATAGATTTTCGCAGAATAGATAACCGCCCTGGATTTGTAAAATGTCATTCTGCTGACCTGATAATATCCGCTTGCAGTTCTACCTCGACATTTCCTTTAATGGCCCTTGTGATCATGCAGGAAGACTCTGCTTTTTCTGCGAGCCTCGCTGCAAGGGAGACATCTTTTTCTGTTGCTTCTTTCTTCAATGTAATTCGCGGGCGGTGAATGATCTTTTTATAGGTGATCACCCCTTTGGTGACATCGACGATTCCTTCCGATTCCAAGGTCAGATCGTTCTTTTCAAGGCCGCTTCTTTCCATCATGGCCGCAAGCGTAATGATGAAACAGGTCGCTGCCGCACCAAGAAGCATTTCATCAGGGTTCGTTCCGATTCCAGGACCATCCATTTCTTTCGGAATCGAAATGGCTGTTTTCATATTCTCGGTCTCAATATCTCCTATGTCATTGCGAAGTCCCGGCCAGTTTGCTTTCAAGTGAAAGTGATGCTCTGCCATTTGTCATTCCTCCTAATAAAAAATCCAGTACCTCCATTTTAGCAGAATTTACGAAAGAGAAGGATATCCGGAGCTTAAGTCGAATGTATTGGAATAACTTACTGCAGAGAGAAGATGAAACCATGGAATGCAATGTAAAGTACGGTACGATACATTATAAAGTGTGTGGAGAGGGGAAACCCATCGTCATCCTTCACTCAATGGGAACAGACCATAGGGCGATGAGTGCCTGGATTGAACCTTTGTTCACTGAAAATAGCAATTTCAAGCGGATCTATGTCGATCTGCCTGCACATGGCTGCAGCAAAATCAACGACCAATTTAAAGGCACAGAAGATATCGTTAAAAGCGCTCAGGAGCTAATAGAAAAAGTAATCGGGGAAGAACGATTTTCCTTAGTCGGTATGTCATACGGGGGGTACGTGGCTCAAGGAATCCTGGACACTATCAAGGAAAAGGTTGAAGGCATCTGCCTGCTTGTTCCGGCAGTACATAACAGGACTGGGAAGCTTCCGGAGAAAATTAGTTTAGTTGAGGAGGAAAACCTAACCTTGCAGCTTCAGGAGGATATCAAATCAGCATACAAAACGTTGATGGTGATCCAAAACAAGACCACTCTTGAACGTTTTCTGTCAGAAGTACAGCCCGGAAGAGAACTTGCCAACAGAGATTTCCTTACATCAAATTGGCGGGAAAGTGATTACTTCCTGACAAAAGAACCTTTCTCAGAATGCGTAGAACTTAATGTCCCTGCTTTGTTCATCCTTGGTAAACAAGATTCAATATGTGGTTACGAAGATCAGTTCCAGCTGTTCCAAAAGTTTTCTAATGCGACTTTTACGGTAGTGGATGGGGCAGGGCATATGGTGCCGATAGAAAAGAGAGAAGTGGTTCAGCACCTTCTGAATGATTGGCTTTCCAGAGTTTCAGATGCAAGGTGAAGTGTGCAGCATGAGTCCATTGTGTTCATATAACAAAACGCCGGCTGCAGCCGGCGTTTGAACACTCATACATGAGTCTTTTCTTCTTTTTCAATTAAATAAAAACCTATGTACTCCAAGGCTGCCTCCAGGTTTGCCACCTTTTTGACAGAGGAAGAAAGAAGAGCGGCGTTATGCGCTTCATACCGTGCTATCTCCGGCGTGATGCCAGTGATGATGCTTTCAATGCCCATGAGGTGAAGTGACTGGATAATACTAGTCACGACAACCGGAAAGTGGTCATCCAGGATGATCAGTCCGGATAAATCGATGATAAAATAATCAATATCTGAACTACTACAATAACTGAGGACGACATCGGTAATCTTTGCAGCTCTTTCTTCATCGATCATACCTTGGATGGTCAAAGCTGAAACCCCATTCGTTATAGGGATGATAGGCACGTTCAGGAAAGACATATTGAATTGAGTTTGATCCAGATGGACGATGTGGGACAAGACAGCGGCCATGGATTTAAGATATTCTGCATCATCCTCTGAAAAATCTTTCTTTTCACGATCCATCACACATAAAGTGCCAAATACTTTACCTTCCAAATCATAAAGAGTCACACCCATGAAGCCTTTGACTTTTAATTGAGAAGTAACTTCCAACTCCCTGGTCATCGCATCTTGTGTTAAATCAACGGTACTTAACGTACTGTCCTGGCTGGAAATAATCAGCCTGCAGTAGGTTCCGCCGTACTCTACTGAATAACCTTCAGGAATGATTTCTTCTTCTTCATTAAATGAACTAAGGACGGTCATCGCTGTCGAACCTCTTTTGGTCACATAGGCCGTGTTCACATTAAGTCGTTCTCCAATGCTTTTGAACATTTTTTTAGATGCAGTCTTTAAGGACGGAAAATCTTCGGATGAAAAATGATATTTAGTAGTAATATGAATCTCTCCCTTTAATAGTATTTACCAGAAAACAACGTGTCAGTTCTGTTGTAAAACACAAGAACTATATGGAATTACAGAATGGGAAAAAATTCATATAGCTAAATGATGTATTACCAGCTTAACAGTTTTAAAGAAAGAACGAAAATTCATTATGGAAATTTAATACCTATTGTAAATTTAGATCCATTGATTAAGAAAGGCAAAAAATACTGAAAGTAAACTGAAATCCACCTATAATAAGACACAAGGACACAAGTCATAGAGGAAATTGGAGCTTTAAAAAATGGAAGGAGACTTAATAATGAAACTTTATCGTGTCATTATACCTGTCACAGATATTGAAAAGGCAGCTGACTTTTACAGAATGGTATTGGGGATAGAAGGAAAACGTGTCTCCAACGGCCGCCACTATTTTGATTGTGGTGGAACAATCCTTGCCTGTTTTGACCCTGGGGCTGATGGAGACGTGGCGGCAGTGTCTCCCAACCCTGAACATATCTATCTTTCTGTCTCAAATCTTGAAGGGGTTTACGATTGTGTAAAAAACTCTGAACCACTTTATATAGAAGAAGGTATAATGAAGAGGCCATGGGGGGAAGAATCTTTCTATGCAAAAGATCCATTCGGGAATCCGCTTTGCTTCGTGAAAGATAACACAGTATTTACAGGGTAAGGAGCTGAAAGGTATGTATGAATTGAAAACGAAAGAGAATGACAGAAGTGTCATTGAATTTATTGAAGCCGTCGATAATCCAAAGAAGCAGGAAGATGCGTACAGACTGTTAGATATTTTCACTGAAACCACCGGGTATGAAGCAAAAATGTGGGGGCCGAGCATCATTGGATTTGGTTCCTATCATTATAAATATAAAACTGGGCATGAAGGAGATGCTCCATTGGTCGGTTTCTCTCCGAGGAAGGCGAAAATCAGTTTGTATTTTGCAACCGGGGATCCTGACAGGGAAAAGCTGTTAGAACAATTCGGAAAACACACCTCCGGCAAAGCTTGTGTGTATATCAATAAGGTAGCGGATATTGAAGTGGAGGTTCTCAAAGAACTGATTAAGCAATCTATTCAATTCCTGAAAGAAACCTATCCAGAACAACCGAAGAAATAACTGCTGTGCACCCTGAAACCCAGGGTGTTTTTTCATGATCTGCACTTTAATGCTTTAAAGTAACAGGGGACAGTCCCACTAGCGATGCATGTGTTACAAAATATGGAAGCCTGTGGATAAAAAAATAAAAATACTTTCCTAAACGCAAAAAAAGCCCTAATGTAGAAGATGCAGGACCATACTTGTTCCCAAATCTTCTACAAAAGGAGCTCATCACAATGAGTAAAAGTATAGGTCATGAAACGTTAATTTGTCAATGTTTAAAATTATTGCCAACCGAACACCTGAGATGTCCACTACTGGACTACAGAAAGAAGCTCAAAACAGAGTCCTTAATCAAAGTTTTTATCGCTGGCCAGTTAGATCAGTGGAATTCGTACAATCGTATGGAAGAGAAGCTCTTCGCCCATCCTTCCTTACGCGAGGAGTTGGATCTCGATATGATCAGCGGCTCGCAATTAAGCCGCCGAATCAACGATCTTCCGACCGAAACTGTAGAGAAACTTTTCTATAAAGTTGTCGAGATACTTCTCCACCTTACACGCGACCAAAAAGGGATTTCAAAAAAAGTGGGGCTCCTCAAAATCGTTGATTCTACAGAACTGAAGCTGCCTAAAAGCTTGTGTGAGTGGGCAACGATTTCGAAGGATCATACGGCTGTAAAAATGCACACGAGGTTAGTTGTTACCTCACCAAATACGGCCTTTCCAGACAAAATCATTCCTTCTACGGGCAATGTCAGTGACTTTGAAAGTGCCAAATACCTCATCGAAGATTCTTATGCCACCTACGTAACGGACCGGGGCTATTCCTCCAAAATGAATCTGGAAGAATGGCTGAGGAGAGACATTTCTTTCGTTACGAGAATCTCGAAAAATTTGAGGGTATACATTGAAAAAGAGTTTGAACCAACTCATCCTTCTGTCACCAAGGATGCCATTGTCTATTTCGGCACCTCTCACCATCCTGTCCGATACATCGAATTTACGGATGAAAAGGATAGGGTGTATCGAATCTTAACCAATCGATGGGACCTTGAAGACACTGAGATTCTAGATATTTATAAAAACAGATGGATCGTTGAGCTCTTCTTTAAATGGATAAAACAGCACCTGAAATTCACTAAAATTTGGAGCACAAAGCCCCAAGGAATCTGGAATCAAATGTTCTTATCGGTCATTGCCTTTGGTCTATCTGTGATCGTTAAACTTATGACACGATCCACCAAGACTACATGGGGATTCTTTCAAGCACTTCAAACCTATCTCTATAAAACGTATAGCGATTTATTAGTAGAATTAGGGAGAAAGAAGAAAAAATCAAAAGGAAGGCAAAAAGTCCCGATCCCTTCGAAATCTAAACATGATTTTGGAACTGTAGCCATGGTAAAAGGAAAACGACGAATTTAACTATAAGTATGTAAAAAAATGGGAACAAGGTCTTTTACAACCATGTTACCATTTTTTAATTCCGGAGCTGAAACGAACTGTAAAAATTTTGAATAAATTTAAGAAATTTACATATATGCATCGCTAGTGGGACAGTCCCTCATTCCATTAAAGGGTTAAAGTGGAAAGGATTTAAATTTTTGTGGTTTTATGAAACAATTCTGAGGTTCGTTCAGTTACATAGTTAGGAAGAGGTTAAGTGTAATCACAAATCATTATCTTACATAATCCAAGGAGAGTGCAAAATGAAAAAAATTTCTGTGAAACTACTATTATCGACTTCTTTAATTCTTAGTTCTTTTACAATTGTGAGCGGTTGTTCAGTGAAACTGGACAACGAAACGGTTGAAGAGGAAAAAGGAAACGATGCTGAAACTGAAAAAACCGGTCTGGTGACAATCGAGCATTATAACTTACTCAAAAAAGGGATGTCATACGAAGAAGTAGTGGACATCACCGGATCAGAAGGGGATGGAGAAAGAGATGAAAATGGTGATGGAATATATATATGGGATGGCGAGATTCCCAACACTTTTATGAGTGTCAGTTTTAAAAGAGACAAGCTGACCATTAAGGAGAATATGGGATTAAGGTAATCCATATTTTCATCCTCTTCTTGCTTCTGCTGGGAAACTCCATAGCAGAAGCATTTTTAATTAATTCTGATTAATTGAATAATTAGAAGCAAAAGTCAAAAAAGTTGTGGTAAAATTTACAATAATAGAAGAATAAAAGAGGTGAGATTTTTTGGAGTTCATTGTACTTTCTATCCTTTCGGCAATTCTCAGTTTATATATTTTATACATCATTATCGAAAGGGCTGTAAGAAGGGGAATTGACACTTCGGAAACAGGCCAGCTGATCCAGCGCCATTTACAAGACAAAGGAGAACCTCCTTTAACCAACAGTGAAATTGAGGCAGAACTGGAAAATGACCGTAACAAGGAAGATTAATCAAACACCGTTCTTCATCTTTTGATATTTATCTCATACTGCAGGCTATAACATTTCTGTTTCTTGGGGTGATATCTGAATCATCTCCCTTTTTCATAATAGATTTCCAGTTTCAAAAAGGAGTAGATCATATGGGATTACCTAAATGCGGAGAATGTGGAAAGCCGCTTTCCTGGTGGAGGGTCTTTAAAGATTTATCAGTTGGAAGTATGTATAGCAAACGTAAAATTGAATGCAGCAAGTGCGGTACTAAGAATATGAGGATCATCTGGCAGCATTTAGCCGCTAATATCACTTTTATAGTATTGATCGCTACTGCAGGAACCTTTATCGAACTGGAAATATCACAATCAATCATCCTGTTGGTATCTATTCTTATTGGCGGTATGTTGCTTCTCCCTTTTGTGATTTCTTATGAGCCTTCCTATCTCCCAGAAGAAAAGGACAGTTACCAATAATTTCAAGACAAGGTGATGGTAAGAATGAAAGCACAACAACTATCTGAATTGATATCTATTGAAATGAAAAACGAAAAGTTCTCCGGCGCGGTACTTGTTAAAAGAAAAGATGAAAATATTTTGGAAGAATCAGCAGGATTTGCCGACAAAGCAGAAGAACGCCTCATTCACCTCCATACACGTTTTGGAATCGCTTCAGGCTGCAAAATATTTACCGCTATAGCCATTTGCCAGCTTGTCGGAAAAGGTATCATCACATTCGAAACAAAGTTGAAGGATTGCCTGGACATCGAATTTAAGGCATGGGATGAAGACATCACAATCCATCATTTGATGACCCACAGCGCAGGGATCCCTGACTATTTTGACGAAGAAACCATGAGTGATTTTGCTGACTTATGGAAAGAGACTCCAATGTATCTCTTGCACAAGCCGAAGGATTTTCTGCCGATGTTTCAGGATCAAAAAATGAAGTTCAAGCCTGGCGAAAAGTTTCATTATAATAATGCAGGCTATATTGTTTTAGGGTTGATTGTCGAACAGCAATCGGGCCTTTCTTTTACAGAATATATTAACGAAAATATTTTTGGAAAAGCAGGAATGTACGATTCTGGCTATTTTTCTATGGATTCTCTCCCAAAAAATACAGCTTATGGGTATGTAGAAAAGGCGGACGGAAGTTATAAAACCAATCTGTATTCCGTTCCAATCAAAGGAGGACCGGATGGAGGAGCTTTTATTACGGCTCCTGATATGGTGGAATTTTGGAAGGCTTTATTTAATCACCAGTTGGTATCCAAGGAAATCACCCAAATCTTGCTTGCTCCTCATGTACGGGTTAAAGAGGGTGTCGATTACGGATATGGGATCTGGATGAACAGCAGCGGTCCTTTCCGAAAATACCATGTAATGGGATATGATCCTGGGGTGAGCTTTCATTCCGGCTGTTATCCAGAAGCAGAAGTAACCTTTGCGGTTGTTTCGAACCATGGAAAAGGTGCCTTTGCGATTATGAAAAAGATAGAGGAATCCTTGTTTTCAATGAAGTGAAAACAGTGACAATACATAACAGAGCAGTGAGGGATTTAGTATGTGGAGAAAATTTTTTGCAGCAGCCGGTTTTACCATCTTCTTTGGGGTCGTTTGCTTATTTGCGATGGCATTTTCATTACTTGTTTCTTCTCAAAATGGCTATATTTATGTAGCGATTGTATTAGGAGCATCATTAATAACCGGGAACCTCCTTATTTTAGGAGTATTGAACAGGTTGAAAAAACAATTCCGTGTCCTGATTCCAATCCTTGTATATGGGATTCCGTTACTTTCATACGGTGGGTACGAAGCCTATATCAATCGCATTGAAATTTCAAATGCGGAAGTGGACTTGACCGCTTATGAACCATTTACAGCTAATTCAAAAGCAGCAGTGTTAGAAGAAGAATCGGACCTTAAACTCGAAGGCGATTTGCCGACATTGGATGGAGCAACAGCTCTATACCCAGTAATCTCCTCACTTGTCCAGTCTGTTTATCCAGAAGGTGACTATCCCCATGACAATCCCGCTCAAAGTGAAGTGGTGTCCTCAAAGACTGGTACAGCATACGACAGGCTCATCAAGCAGGAGGTTGACATGATTTTCGTGGCCGGACCTTCAGAAGCACAGCGTTCGGGGCTGGGAGAAGAAATGAACATGACCCCCATAGGGAAAGAAGCGTTCGTGTTTTTTGTTCATGAAAGCAACCCTGTCGAAAGCTTAACGATTGAAGAGCTGCAGAAAATCTATTCAGGTGAAATTAAAAATTGGAGAGAAGTTGGTGGGAAAGACAAGGAGATCATTGCTTTTCAACGACCTGAAGGCAGCGGCAGCCAAACAGGATTGCAAAATATGATGGGAGACATTCCAATCATGCAGCCGCCTACCGACCAGAGGGTGAGTGGCATGGGAGGAGTTATTGAAAAAGCATCAGATTACCGGAATTATCGAAATGCACTCGGTTTTTCATACCGTTATTTTGCTACAGGGATGGTTGACAGCAAAGGGGTCAAACTACTGAAGATTAACAATGTAGAGCCGGACACACAAGGCATTCAAAGCGGGGAATATCCACTCACCGGTGAATTTTATACGATTACTAACGGTACAGATAATCCAAACGTTGAACCGTTTATCAATTGGATATTGTCTGAACAAGGACAAAAATTAATAGAAGAAACAGGTTATGTACCGATTAACTGACTTAGCGGGGGGTGAACCTTGATTATTAGAAAAATCGAGCAAGCCCCAATTTTCCTTGCATCGGAAATAGATATTCTATGAATCCTTAAATTCTTTAGACCACTATCCAAGTGTTTTTGGCTAGTGGTCACTGAATAGTATTTAAGACATCATCTGATTTAACTTGAAATATATGATAATATAAAGATAATAATTTTCTAACTTCGAGAATTGAGCGGAAAGGAAAGCTTCGAATTATTATTTATAAAATTATTTGTGAATACATTCACAACCAGCGGGAGGGATGCTTAGGATGAAAAAGAAAGTGGTTCTGGCAGGCGGTACAGGCTTCATCGGAGAATACTTCAGTGAACAGTTCCGTCAAAGGGGTTATGAAGTTCACATTATATCCAGGGATTCATCCTATATTACATGGGAAAACCACAAGGGTATCATATCAGCTTTGGAAGGGGCGGAAATGGTCATTAATCTGGCCGGGAAATCTGTGAACTGCCGTTATCATGATAAGAATAAACAAGAAATCATGCAATCGAGAATCAGGACAACCAAGATCATAGGAAAGGCGATTGAATCCTGTGATAATCCCCCTGAGCTCTGGCTTAACTCTTCCACTGCTACGATTTATCGTCATGCGGAAGACATGCCAATGACAGAAACTGAAGGCGAAATCGGTTCCGGCTTTTCTGTAGAAGTCGCAAAAGAATGGGAAAAGGCCTTTTTCTCTTTCCAATTACCACATACCAGGCAGGCTGCTCTTAGGATTGCCATTGTCCTTGGAGAGGACGGCGGTGTGATGACTCCTTATATAAATCTAGTGAGATTCGGCCTTGGCGGGATCCAGGGGTCAGGAAATCAAATGTTCAGCTGGATTCATATCGAGGACTTATTTAATATCGTCCTTTTTCTTCAGAAAAACAAGAAAATAACCGGTGTATTCAATTGTTCAGCACCTGGACCAGTCACAAACCGGAAATTGATGAAAAGCTTAAGGAAAACAATGAACAAAGCAATCGGACTGCCGTCACCCAAGTGGATGCTGGAGGTGGGTGCGATGATGATCAAAACAGAAACAGAACTGGTGTTGAAGAGCCGCTGGGTCATTCCTGACAGGCTTGAGCGTGAAGGATTTCAATTCAAATACAGGGAGATTGATGAAGCCCTGCTCCAAATCGTCTCTAATCTGGAAGCCAGATGAATAATGTGGTTATCCATGATAGTCAAGGCGGTGAGCAGTAGACAATAACAAAGCAGTTTTACGTGAAGGAGCAGTTATCGCCGTATAGCTGTTTTTTTCTTATACCTTGAATATTATTTATAAGTGATAATTATTTATTGATAATCAATAAATAATGTAATAAGATGGATATTGAGAAAACAATCTGCTCAGGAGGTTACGGATGAAAGTTCATACTACTTTGTTTTTAAAGATTGCCTTAGTCATAATTGGTCTTTCAGTATTCTGCTTATGTCTATTCTGGCTCCCCTGGATCAGCAAGGAATCGGCTGAACTTGCTCCAGAGTTTGCTTTCTTACGGATACCAGTACTTACCGGACTGTATCTAACGGCTGTTCCATTCTTTTTCGCCATACTTCAGTCCTGGAAACTTTTGGTCTTTATTGAAGAAAAGAACGCCTTTTCGGTAAAGGCAGTTGAGACATTAAATTATATTAAATTCAGTGCTATTGCTATCATCAGTGTATATATCATCGGTATGTTTGCTTTAGTGATGTTCGAGGCTCTTCATCCGGGAATTGCCTTAATTGGAATCGGAATCATTTTCATTTCTGTGCTGGTTTCATTGTTTGCCTCCGTTCTTCAGCAGCAGGTAAGAAATGTACAGCAAATAAAAGCTGAACAGGACCTGACTGTATGAGGTGATTACAGGCTTTGGAGGGTATTTGATAAGTAATCGATTGCAAGTGCCAGGTGATTCCGGAGATTGTATGTTCAATAAGCGATTCTCTATTCATGCCACCCTCCACCATAAAAGCGAGGACCAATACTGAACCACTACCTGGAGCTTTTACCATAAGGGAAGAAATTTCCCTTATTGAAGAAAAGTCGAAAAAAATAGGTCAAATAAGGGTAAAAATTTCCGCTATTTACTTAAAAACATGAAAAATAGGGCTGAAGAGCATGCTTAACGGAAAATCCTTCCCTTATTTACCTATCCCCAGCTAATTTTTGCAATTTAACGGAAAAATTTTCCCTTATTATAAGTACTCCCCTTCCTTTGGAGACCTACTCAATTAATGAAATTTATTTTGTGCATTTTATACGAGTCCATAGTAAAAAAGCAGTCGGTTTAGACTGCTTTTTTCTAGTTTTGTACTCCAAAACTGAACTACTTATTTTTTTAAAAGGGAAGCTCTATTTTCTTTTGAAAGCCAAAAGCCATTGTAAAAAATGAGAAAATTTGAAATAATTGTTAACGGATAAACGGAAGAAGGGATGACTAATATCACTCGAATAAAGAGAAAGACATTAAAAGACTGGGGAAAATTTATCTTCATAACTTTTATGATACTGGGAGGTACTGTCTACTATACACAAGTTTTAAAACCTAAGAATTCTTTAGACTTATATCAATCAATTTCTTCTGCGGAAGATTTTGAAGAGGCTCAGGATATAACATTGGAAGGCTATGAAAAATATTTTAAAGAAGAAGATTTTGAATACATTCAGGATAATGCCAACCAGGCTGAATCTATCAAGCAATTTACCCTTTTTGAATATGAGGAAAATACTTACTTGATTATGACTACACCTGGAACTGAGAGCTTGAAGGTACTATCTGTGGAGGAGCTCCCCAAAGAAGTGAGATCATATTTTTTGAAAACCCTCCCCGAATGATTCATAGATGACAGGAGGAATGAAATTGGAAATGCTATTAAAAGCAGCTGCTTATATCATCTTTATCGCTGGCTCTGTCTATTTCTTTTATGGAGGAACAAAAAGGCCTGAAAACAGAAGAGGAAAATGGCAATCTGCGGCCATTATGTTCATAAGCATCATTCTTTTAAGTTATTATTATTGGGTTTAACTATCCTAACGATGGAAAGAGGAGATTAACTTCATGAGATATGAACCGCTGAACCTGAAAGAAAAGCTGACGAAATTTAATGACCATTGGTCACCAAGAGTCATAACCGAAATGAATGACTACCAATTCAAACTCGTTAAAGTACAGGGGGACTTTGTCTGGCATGATCATAAAGAAACAGACGAGGTGTTTTTCGTGCTGGAAGGAGAAATGTCGATAGAGTTTCGAGATGGGGAAGTGAAGTTGAAAAAAGGTGAGATGTTTGTTGTGCCCAAGGGTGTTGAGCATAAGCCTTTTGCAGAGAAAGAATGCCATATAATGCTGGTTGAGCCGAAAGGTGTTGTCAATACAGGAGAGGCAGAAGGAGACCTCACTGCCGACAATGACGTCTGGATATAGAAATGAGCTTGATTGGAGGGATGAAAGAATGCCGACAGTCGGTGTTTTTGCTGCTGTAATGGATGATGAAGACCGGATTCTCTGTGTGAAAATCAACTATGGGTCCTGTAATTGGACATTGCCGGGTGGACATTTGGAAAAAAATGAGTCCCCCGTGGATGGGGTCAAAAGGGAAGTATTCGAAGAAACAGGATATGAAGTGAATGTCACTGATTTAATAGGGGCATATTCAGCGCCTGAAAAAGACGATCTCGTCCTCTTATTCAAGGCAGTAATCAGGAAGGGTGGCCACTTTCTTCCTACAGATGAAATCTCTAAAATTGGTTTCTTCCATAAAAATGATTTGCCGAATGAAATGCACCCCTGGAATGTAAAAAGAATCACAGATGCTTATTCGGATAAAGTAAGCAATCTGCATATTTTTTAGAAAGTTGGCTGTTCTATGAAACTTTTACGTTTGTCCTCCGTACCTGTTAGGGAGAGAAGCGATTTCCTATCGTTTCTATTGATGGCTGATGAAAGCGAAGCCGCCGTTAAGGAATATATCAATGAGGGAGATTTGTTATCTATCCTAATGAACAATGTACCGGCAGGTGTCATCCTGTTTACAGAGATATCCGATGAGGTTGTTGAACTGAAGAATTTTGCTCTTCTGCCGGAATTCAGGGGTAACGGACTGGGAAAATCCATCATACAGGAGGCACTCCGGCTGCAGAAGGAAAAAGGGGTAAAAAAAGTGATAGTCGGAACTGCAAATTCCAGTATTGGAAACATAGCTTTCTATCAGAAGGCAGGGTTCAGGATGGCCGGAGTGAAAAGGGATTTTTTTGCCAGATATCCAGATCCAATCTTCGAAAATGGCATAAGAGCACTGGATATGATTATGTTTGAAAAAATGCTGATAAAGGGAGAAATTGATGGGTAAAAAAGTTTACTTAGGACTACTGGTGGTGGGGGGATTGCTAACTTTGATTGGGTTTGTAAAACTTCTTACAAGCGTTGATGATGGTATCGATACTGCCACTGAATTTTTTGTGATGGAAATGGATGGAGCCATGGATACTGAAACTTTTCAAACCGTGAAGGAAGGATTAATCATGAGAAATATCGCGATTGGTTCGATTGTATTTTCATCAGGGCTTTTATTCTTTCTCTTTAATCTTTATAAGGTTTCAGCACTCTTTTTTAATGAAAAGGATAAGATGTGAGCCTGAAAAGGAACAAAACCGACCATGTAGTATGTATGGAACAGATAAAGTATCAAAGAGGGAAGTGAGACTGTGTATTGGGTTGCTGCAATTTTTGATAGCAAT
Source organism: Bacillus sp. AK031 (assembly GCF_053903065.1). Lineage (NCBI taxonomy): Bacteria > Bacillati > Bacillota > Bacilli > Caryophanales > Bacillaceae > Bacillus > Bacillus sp. AK031. Next base: position 1,845,628 of record NZ_CP096424.1, read on the forward strand.
ACGGAACAGACCATCAAAGGGATCTGGAACGAATTATGTGAAGAGTCGATCTCCTTTTTTGCAGATGAAATTAGTAATGGCAGGCCGCATCTTACTTTAGCCAGTTATAGCAGCCTGGATAAGGAAGTTTACATTGAAGGCATGAAGGACTTTTACAAAGATAAACGGGCTATTGATATTTGTTTTAATACTTTGGGAACGTTTTTAAATTATGGAACCCTGTTCTTTTCTCCCACCATGACAAATGAACTGTTTGATCTCCATCAATCTCATCACCACTATTTCAAAGCTTTTAACCATACTGCCAACTCCCTGTATCTCCCTGGAAAATGGATTCCACATTGTACACTGGCGAATAATCTTGAGCCTGAACGAATGTCAGAAGCTTTTACATTTTGTTTAGAAAGTAACCATACGATTACCGGCAGGATTAAGGAAATTGCACTTATGGAAGAAAAAAGATGGACAAGGCGGACCTTTGGAAGCACCAGTTATTTTTTCAATTATACTAAAAGAGGGGGCAGAGTCATGAAGAAAACCATCGTTTTTATCGTGAGTTTTTTTATTGTATATACTGCAGTGCAGCTGATCTCAGGAATGTTTCTTACCCTCACTTATACTCCGGATATTGAAAAGTTGTGGCAGGGCAGTTCGATAACGAGTGTAGAACAGTCATCTTCTTTTTCACTTTATATTATACTGTTTCTTTCTGCTGGGATCGCCTTCTTAATTACAAAATTGTACAGTAAGTTAGTTAGATAAAGGAGCCAAGAAATGTTTAAAGTCAAACTGGATGAAAACACTTATCTTTCTCTTTTAGAGAGGCAACATGCTCCTGAGCTGTTTCAGGTGGTCGAGGAAAACCGGGAAATGTTAAAAAGGTGGCTTTCCTTTCCAAATAAAACGAACAGTGTAGAAGACTCAGAGCAATTTATAGACAGATCGATGAAACGCCATGAGAGTAATAACGGTTTTTGGGCGGGGATTTGGCATAAAGGAGAACTGGCTGGAGCTATCGGATTCCTGTATGTGGATTGGAATAATCACAAGACGGAAATTGGCTATTGGCTTGGAAGCAAGTTTGAAGGAAAGGGACTTGTCACGAGTGCTTGCAATAAGTTCATCAACCATAGTTTTGATACATGGGGATTGAATAAAGCAGAAATCAACATGGCAAAGGGAAATATTAGAAGCAGAGCGGTGGCAGAACGTCTTGGTTTGAAAGAAGAAGGAATAATAAGAGATTATGAGTTTTTGAATGACGAATACCGCGACAGGGTGTTTTATGGGGTTTTGAAGGATGAATGGATGGACAGAAAAGAAAATCGGAGAGAAAGCCAATGAAACCAGTAGATAAATCGCTAATAGGAAAAAGCATATTCTTCAGGGAACTGAAAGAGTCAGATTGGAGAGGGATCCATGAATATGCTTCAAAAGAAACAGTATCAAGGTTCCAGCCTTGGGGTCCCAATACAGAAGAAGAAACAATTGCCTTTGTCCAACAGGCATTGGAAGATAGCAATAATAACCCCAGAACACGTTTTATGTTTGCTGTCATTTGTAAGGAAGAGGGAAACCTGATTGGAGCAGGCGAACTGAATATCAGGGATTTCTGTAACCAGGCAGGTGAAATAGGATACATACTCAATCCAAACAGCTGGGGAAAAGGAATAGGGACAGAGGTCGCAAAGTTACTCATTCAATATGGTTTTGTAAATCTTGATCTCCATCGAATCTATGCCACATGTGCTCCGGATAATATTGCATCGTATAAGGTGTTGGAGAAGGCGGGTATGGAGAGAGAGGGTATCATGCGCCAGCATCTGAAGTTAAAGGAAGGCTGGCGCGATTCTATGCTGCATGCCATTTTGAGGAGCGAGTGGGCAGAAGAGGATTTGTAGCTCGCCATTATCAAGTCAGGGGGAGATGTATATTTTACTTCTATTAAAAATTCTGAACTTTATAGGGAACTTTGCAGTATTTCATTATCTACTCGGTAACCTCTATTTTAACAGGGCTCCAATATATTATTATGGAATAAGCATCCTGGGATACATTTTAGTCCTTGTGCTGTCGCTTGGAATGACTTGGTTCACATTCTGGTATGCTGAGAAAGTTTATTCAATAAAGGGTGAAAAAGCGAACTCCATATAGTTTGGAGAAGAGGATTAATTATTGTCCTTCACAATGAAAATAAGAAAGACTCTTAGAAACATACCTAAGAGTCACGAACCTTTATTGATCAAACATTGAATTCATTTCAACTGCAGCCTCTGTCACTTCTGCTGGAATTACAATGGATTCAAGCTCATTGAAATTTGAGAATTGGCTGTCGATCATTTGATTCATCTTTGTGATATCTCCATTTTTCCCCATCTCTATTACCTGTTCTACTTCCATTGCTGTAGTATGAAAGCTTTCTTTATCAATTGATACCTTCAGATTTAAAGCCAAAAGGCTGGTATCATCCATAATCCCTTCAAAGGTTCCTTCTAATTCACCTTGTATAATGGACATTCCTTCTTTCAACAGCTTATCAGCTTCTTCCCCTTCTAAAGCCAGTTGAAGAATATAAGAGTTCTCATCCTGAGTAAATGTAAATTGATCTAAGTATGGTTCATACTGTTGCAGCTGGTTTTTAGGTAACGATGATTCCTGGAAAGCCGCTCCGTTGAGAAGTCCAGCCATTTCGTTAGGAAGCTTTGTCCATTGATTCTGCATATTTTCCTTCATGTATATAGCTTCTTTGCCTAAGTACATTTCCAATTGTGTCACAGGAATTTCACTTAGCTCAGTGTCATCCATTGACATATTGACTGAGGAAGTTTGATGCATTGTCAGAGGCTCGAGAACGATATCGGAAGAAGAATTTGTACTCATTTTCATCGGGCCGTTTTCGCTGGCCTCTTCATGAATATCCTGCTCAAGATTCATTTCCATATGGAAACTGTTTAACTCGGCATCTGCCTTTTGTGATTTATCGAACACCTCTTTAAGTGTCAAATCACTTTGATTCTGGACATTCCCTTCAGGTGATGCTGTGGCCGAACAGGCGCCTAATGTGACGACAAGGGCAGCAGTTGTAAATAATTTAGAAAGCTTTCGCATTTTTCCACTCCTTTATTGTCTTCTACACCTATATACGATTCGCCCCGCGAAAAAGTTTCATAATTCAAAGAATTGTTCCTTTCTGCTGGATTCATTGTTATATACTAATAGAATAGAAAATGTCAGGAGGGGGCGCAGGCCATTTGAAGAATTATATTATTTTACTTTTAGCGGCATCCTTCCTTTTATCAGGATGTCTGCCTGAAGAAACAGGCAGGGAAGAATATACAATTTGGGTAGAAGGGTCACAGCAGAATAAGGAGATTGAAGAGTCAGCCTATGAAAGGCTTAAAGAAGCAGGAATCGATTTTAAAATCGATTCCAAGGGAAATCTGCTAATCAGGGAAAAAGATTTAGGAAAAGCAGTCATGTGCTGTTCTTGAGTGAAGGGAGTCTACAGAATGTATGGGGTAATTGGATTGTTTGATGAACACACCGGCAATAAGATAAGGACTATTTGGGAAGAGCTTAAAGAACAGTCGATTTCATTCTACGCAGAGGAAGTGGTGGACAGGAAACCCCATATAACCCTTGCAAGCTATAAGGAAATGAATGAAGCCGAATTTAGTAAGAAGATGGCCGAAATTTATAAAGCGCAGAGCTGCGTAGATATTTCATTTCCCTCGCTTGGATCTTTTCTCAATTCAGGGGCATTGTACCTTGCGCCTCTCGTCACAAATGAGCTGCTGGATTTACATAAGAGGCATCATGAACAGTTTGCCTGCATCAATCATTATGCTCAAACTCTATACTCTCCTAATCAATGGATCCCACATTGCACTCTGGCAAACAGACTGACTCAGGAGAAACTGTCACAAGCCTTCATTCATTGCCTCAAAAGAGAACAACCAATCGCTGGAAAAATAACAGAAGTGGCTCTTATCAGAGTAGAGGGAAATAAAGCTCCTGTCATATCATCGGTAAAATTAAAACCAACCGGGAGGGCGAAATATGCTTCATCATGTTGAAATCTATGTAACTGATTTAAAACGAACAGTGGAATTCTGGGGATGGTTCCTTGGGGAACTAGGATATACCTCATATCAAAAATGGGATAGAGGGCAAAGCTGGAAGTTTGGGGAAACGTACCTTGTATTTGTACAGACCGAAGACCGCTATATGGACATCCCTTACCACCGCTGCAGAACAGGATTAAATCACCTGGCATTCCACGCTGTATCCCGCAGCCAGGTTGATGAAATGACCGGAAAATTGAAAGACAGGGGAACGAACATCCTCTACAGTGACAAACATCCTTTTGCCGGTGGAGAGGATTATTATGCCGTATTTTTTGAGGATCCAGATCGGATCAAGGTAGAGCTTGTCGCCCCGAAATAAATGTGAAAAATAGCTTATTCATCATATCTAAATGCTGGAAAAATTTATATTATAGAAATAAAAGGTTTTTTCTGGGGGAGTACGATGAAAAGGTCAATCGGAACCTTTTGTTTAATTGGTTTTTCAATTCTATTGGCTGGCTGCAGGATAGACCTTCAATATTCTGCACCGGAAGCAGATGAAGCAGTGATAGACGAACCTGAGGAAGAAAAGGAAGAGGAAATTCAGTTTGTTACCGTAGAAGAGCAGCTTGAAGCTATTTCGGTAGGAGATGAATTGAATGAAGATGGCGAGATTAATACAAGTGTTGATATTGCCGGTATGGTCGAAGGCGGAATGCAGCTTAAGTTAAAAGGGAAATCCAATCTTCCGGAGGGTGCAGTATTGACCATATTATTGCAGGAATATGGGAAGCAGAGTGGTTTCAGCGTAAATAATATTTTGCAAGGTGAAGAACCAGAGGGAGACATAATTGCAGAAAGGGACATCGTCATTGGAGCTAGCGGGGAATTTAAAACTACCGTGACAAGGAAAGATAAATTGAAATACAGCAAGATGACTGTCACCTTCAGGCCGGAACGGCAGCCGGAAGAGCTGCAACTGATATATGGTCCACACGGTGAGAACATCACTCTCCCTGATAAGAGCCGAAGCCGGATAACATATACAGTAAATAATGAAGAATATACCGGCTACCAAGCCTATGCCCCGATTGAGTTTCTGAATGCCTTTTCACAGCTATGGGAAGAGTACCAATCCGCAGAAGAGCAAGGAAGTGAATAGTCCTTGCTGTTTTTTTAATGCTTAAAAGAATAACACTTTTTTTAAAATCCGGGAGGATATTCTTTATAGGAAAAGAATTTAAAATAGAACAGAAACTGAAGGGAGAGTGGTTATTATGGCTGCCGATTTTTTGAAAACAGAATGCATCAATGAGTTTATCTCAGCCAACCGTAATAAGTTCAAACAAAAACTGCTGTCTGAAGCGGTTAATGTTGGGACCAAAATTAATGACATTTTAGAAAAAGGGAATATTGATCTTTTAAAAAATGCTGAACTGCTCGCACTTTATATAACTGAAAACAGAGAAGATGACCTAGTCGCATTTGCCAGGCAGGAAGGAGTTGCTTGGGCAAAGCATGATTTGACATTGTCATTTAAACTGGAATGGGTTCATGCAATCAGGAGAACAATCTGGTATTTCCTCTATCAATTCGAAATTTTGGAAAATGAAGAGGAATATAATCCAGCAAGATTTTATGATTTAGAAAAAAGCATCAATGATAAAGTTGACCAATTCTTAAATACATTTTTTATAAGTTATTCTGACTATAAAGATGAACAGCTTTTATCTCAAAAGAAGCTGGTTGAAAACTTATCGGTACCAATCATTCCTCTTAATCCATCAATTGCTGTTCTGCCCCTGATCGGCATGATTGATTCTCATCGAATTTATACTATTGAAGAAAAGGTCCTCAAAGGGATTGACTCTATGAAAATCCAAACATTGGTCATCGATATGTCAGGTGTTGCGGAAATGGAGATTGATGTTATCATTCATTTCGAAAAGCTGTTGAGCGGGATTAAGATGATGGGGTGTAAAGCCGTTTTGACAGGCTTGCGTGTTGACCTTGTCAGAAGTATGATGAGTGCAGGAGCAACGTTTGAAAATCAGGCAGAGACAAAAGGGACATTACAGCAGACTCTTGAAGAACATTGGCAGAAGAGTACGAATTCCCTTAAAACATATAGTCATTCATAATAATTGGTTTTTTAGAACGGCGAATTGACCTGCAAAGAGCTCTTTTCAATTGAAATGAGCTCTTTCATTTTGAAAACTTTCTTTACCTGTTTTATGGTATAAACAAGTTGATAAGATAAAAGTCACACTAATCAGCAACCATACTTCAGATAAAAGTGCTTATCAAAGAATGTAGTTTAATTCTATAACACCCATAAGGAAAACAAATGGAAAATAATTACCCAATAAAATGAAACCTTTTAGGATGTGTGAATCGTCCAATAAGAAATTAATAAGACAGGTGAGGGGAAAAAAGGGAGCTGCAACAATGGATAAACGCAAACGAGACTTGTTACTGGATGAAATCATGACAGAATATGGAGACGAATTGGTCAGGCTTGCCTATTCCTATGTTAAAGATGCAGATATCGCAAAAGATATTACTCAAAATGCTTTTGTGAAATGTTATAAAAAGCTGGACTCCTTCCGTGGAGACGCTAAGATGAAAACCTGGTTATACCGTATTACAATCAATGAATCCAAAGACTACCTGAAAAGCTGGCATCACAAAAAAGTTCAAGTATTTGACTACATACAAGAAAGTACAAATTCGTTACTTCCTTCTGTTGAAACCACGATGGTTAATGAAGAGAAGAGCCAGGAAATAAAAGAAATCATCTTTTCCCTTCCGAAGAAGTACAGGGAAGTCATTTACCTGTATTATTATGAATCATTAAATATCGAAGAGGTGGCAGAAGTGACTCAGCTGCAAGTGAATACAGTTAAGACCCGATTAAGAAGAGCAAAACAGAGGCTGAAAATCAAGTTGGAGGAGGCTGAGGTTTATGAATGATAAAGATATCAGGGAGTCTTCAAGGGAGCTGCGAAAAGAGGAACTTCGTTTTACAAAAGAAGACAGAGAGAAAGTTTTTAAAAAAATAGAACGAGAAGAATCTTCGGCAAAACCAGGCTTCTTTCATACAATAAACCAGCGTGTTGCTCCTTTAGCAGCTATGGCTGTTTTGCTCACACTTTCGATTGTCCTTGCCTATTCATTTATTGATTCAAGCAACCAGACTGCAGACCATTCAGAAAAGCTGGCAGCAGAAGAAGCAAATAAACACTCTTCCTTGTTGTTTATTTTAGAAGGCGAAAATCAGAGGACAGATTTGCATTTACTGATTACGTATAACAAGGTGAAAGGAACAGTCAAATTGCTCTCCCTGCCACAAGATCTGTATGTTCCATTGGTGAATCCATTGAAGGATGTGGGGGAGAAGGGTAAGCTCACTGATGTCAATGCTTATGGAAATGGTGCAGAATCAGTTAAGGATTCAATATCGAAAATCCTTGATATGAATATTGATCACTATCTTGCGGTAGAAACCGATAATTTTGAATATATCCTGAACACCATCGGTGACACTGTGATAGATTTAGACGAAGAAAAAGTATTGTTTTCTTATGAAGAAAGTGAAATCAACTTAGAAAAAGGCGAGAGGAAACTTAATGGTTCTGAGGCTGTTACATTGTTAACGACCCCCGAGATGACAACTCAAGATAACAGCTGGAGTGAAGAAGATCGACTTCAATTATCAAAGGCCGTATTAAAAAACATGTTAAAACACCTGCCACCTGCTACTTTAGCCGACTTAATGGGTGATGCGAAAACGAACACAGACCTGGAAAAAATATTAGAAGAAGTGGCAACAACCAAGTTAAATACAATGGATACTGTTTCAATCCGTGAAGGGTTGGAGCCGGTAACAATCGATAATTGGTTCTACTTGAAACCAGATGAAGATTTCTTTAAAAAGGTAAAAAAAGAGATGACAACCTTTGAATAACTTAACAAAAATTATCACCCCTTAGTCGAATGATAAGGGATTCCGTTCAGGGAGAGAAAATAGCAAACAGCAATATTAATAGCAGGCTAATTCGCATATGAATTAGACCTGCTTTATTTGTTGTTATATCAAAGTTTCCATACGAATTTACAATTGAAAATAATGGATATTCCATTAAGGAGCAAGGAAAGTGGAAGATGATTTTTTGATTATAGAAAGTCCTATCCTTAAGTGAGGGGTCACAGATCCATAAATAGGTGTGACCGTCAAGTAGAATGATACAATTTTTGCTGATTAATTTGAGACACTTTGTTCACCAAAAATCGTTTTTCTATGTTTCATTCTCCAACTATCATCATTTAAATGAACTATTTCCACTCGATGTAATATCCGGTCCAGTATAGCTGTCGTGATGGCTTGATCGCCCAATAGCTCACCCCATTCTTTGGGTCCTTTATTAGATGTTAGTATAATCGAGGATTGATTATAAAGGTTGTTAATGAGGTGGAAGAACATATTAGCTTCCTGTTTATCCATTGCCATAAACATCAAATCATCAATGATAACCAAATCTGCCTCTCTAATTCGCTTCATTCTTGTTTTGGATTTCCTCGTTATTTCTTCTGTCTTTAATGCCTGAATTAGATCTCCCATAGTGGTAAAGATCACTTTATATCCCTGGTTTAAAGCTTCAATTCCAAGACCTATCGAAAGATGGGTCTTACCGACACCTGGCGGTCCTAGAAAAATGATATTATATAGCTGTTCAATCCAAGTTAAATCTTTTAACTGGTTCAACTTCTTACTGCTCAAAGACTTTTGCTCTTTCACGTTATACTCATCCACTGTTCTATGGAAGGGAAACGTTGCCCACTTAAATCGCCTTTCCAGCTGCTTTTCATCTCTGCGTTTTTGTTCATAGGTTGCTACATCTAGTAGAAACTGAGTAAAGGACAAATCCCTTTTCTCAGCTTCTCTTATTAACTCTGGCAATCGATCAGCTGTTTCAGCTAACCGAAGGGATCTAAATATATCTTGGACCTCCTGAAGCTGATTCAACTTTGATCACCTTCTTCCAATAAGGCAGTATAGGTATCGACATTTCTCTTTTGTGCTTCTGTTTCTATAATCCAACCGGATATGCTATTTAATGGTGAAACAGTCTCAGCTTTGTCGTTTGTTGTATCATGAACCTGGCGTTGTCGCTTGAGGTATAAAATGATATCGCTGAAATCTGTTGCACTATATAAGTTTCTCTTGATACATTCCGAGAGGGCTGCTGTTAGGAGCTGCTCGTTATTTTGTTTTGTTTCTTTTAGTATCATTTGTAACTGATCACGAATATACCGTGGGTACTTCTCACGAAGTTTATCCAAGTAATCGTAGGCCGTTTCTGTTTCTTCGAATCGGTTCGCCACAGTATCAATGAATGCATCAATTCCTTTTGTGCGATCTCTTGTATGCTTTCTGTCTTTAATTAATTGTCCTTTACCATCTGGAATCTGATGCTTGGCCAGGAGTTCTCCTGTCTCAGAGTGATAGATTAATAGTTCTCTGTCTTTTGTTTCTTTTATTGAGACAGTTTCATTCATATGAAAAGTTCCAAGTGGAAGGGAGTACCTATTGGATAAATACCGTATGGTATTGTCCTTATGGACGCTTCTTGTTATACTATTTTCATGATTGTTTAGGAAATTAATGTTTCCTGAGACTGGTCTTAAGTGTTGCTTTTCCAAGGAGAACACTTCGACCGGTCTTTTTTTTGTTGTGTTATGGATTTTTCTATTACCTGTACGGTTTAACCATTCCCATCCTTGCTCATTCCAGGAATCAATATTATTGAACACTCTATACTTGGCGAAATTGTACTTAATAAATCCTACAACGTTTTCTATTTTCCCTTTGCTTTCTGGATCGGCTTTCCTACAAACCCGAAGGTTTAATTTGCGAGTTTGTTTATAGTGCTGGAACTCTTTCGTTAAAATGAGATCACCGCCATTCTCGCTCACCACAATTAAGCTATCCTGATCATACACGAGTTCTCCTGGAATCCCACTAAACCATTGAAAGGCATTTTCATGAGCTTGAATGACATCTTGAGTTGTAAAGGGGCGATCTAACCACTCTTTATATTTGTATCTCGAGTTAGATAGCACAAAGGCAATAAAGTTAAGCTTTACTTCTTTATTACCAGACGTTTTTTGCTTGGTGTGCCCAAAGTCAACTTGGATCTGTTCCCCCATTGGTGAATCTGGAATTGCTTCATAATCCCTTGGTGAAGATTCCTTAGCTATTTTATATTCAACTCTTAGCTCCCTTACGTAAGCACGGACTGTACTTTCACCCACTTCAAGTTGTTCCTTATACCTTTCCATCAACCAATCTTCTACTTGTGCTGCTGAAAGATCAGGATGTTCCCTTAACCAATTCAAGATTAACTCTTTATAAGGATCCAACTTTTTCTTTCTTGTTTGTAAGGATTCAACCCATTCTGCCATCTCCGAAGGAGATTTCTTAAGGTGACGATATACAGTCGCCCTGGACACCCCCAGCTTATCTGCTACTTTTGTTTTACTGAATCCTTTCTTGAGTAACTGCTGTATTTCCATATACATTTCCCACTTATCCACCTTTTCTCAGCCCTCCAATGATTTAAGAATCAAACCATCATCATACAATGGAAGGGCCTTATATTTTACTGGTATATTAGGGTAAATAAGTGTTTCATCTTATCTAGCAAAAACTGTCTACTTTAGTTTAGCAGTCACAATAGGGGGAGAAATTCCCCTTAAACTGCAAAACATAGCTGAGTTAGCTATAAATAAGGGGAGGTTTTCCCCTTATTCCTGGCACGACACCCCATTTTTCATGATTTTCAAATGAATAGCGGTAAATATTCCCCGTATTTCAACTGTTTTTAGTGTCATTTCCTAAATAAGGGAAGTTTCTCCCTTTATTTTTATCACAAAATCCCTTAGTCAATGACAGGGGGTGTTTTTTTAGGTTAAATTCGAGACGGTTAAGGACATGATACCAAATAACTTTCGCCTGATGAATCTCAAAAATACCAGCCAGAATTAATGCCTGGAAAATAATGTTACGATATTATGTATAAACCCGGAAATCTATTTACATACCGCTGCCCCTTAGCTACTCTTAAATCAGGATAATAATGGAAAAGAGGGAGGAGAGGGGTATCGATACACAGACAATCGTCAAGTTAGTGGTCATTGCCGCATTATTTGAAGGATTTATGATCTTCCTGTTCATACGGTATAAGCAGGGGCAGATTGATGAGAATCCCTTAGTTACTGTATTTCAAAAAGAATGGAAATTATTGTATTATGCCTTCTTTAAGTGGAAACAGAATAAAACGCCGTCTACCGGCTCATTTCCCCTCCAAAAAAATACGAGTTATTTTTGGCTTTTCATCGCCCTTCTCCATGAGCAGGTCATTGAGATGGCTGCCTTTCATATTTGGCTTCGGAAAGAAGACCCGGCTTTCGCCTATGCCTTCACGGGACTTCATCTTTACAGCATTTTTTATCTGCTCGGCGACTATAACTGGGTGAGGAACACACCGGTTACCTTGGCTGATAACAGATTGAAAATGAAGATAGGTGCCAGAAGGGAGCTTAACGTTCACCTTAAGGATATAGACAGAATGGAAAAGGCGGAATTAAAGTATGACTCAAAGGGAGGGATCATTCATCCCAAAGACGTGTTTCATGTCACAGCGTTTCCGAGAATATGGACGAGGATTTTCGGGATGAGTGATCCTTTGCAGTATGAGATTGTTTTTAAGGAACCTGTAAAAGCCAAAGGATACTTTGGGTTGAAGAAGAAGGTATCGAAAGCTCTAATTTATATTGACCAGGCAGATGAACTCATCGAATCCATCAGAGAAAAAATCGAAACACTGGATAAGAATCAAACAGAATGGGAGGAGAAGCCTGCAGGGACATCTGTGAGAACTCCACTTATTAATTGGAAACTTTATAACATGTTGCTGGTTTTAAACCTCTTAGGAGCTTTGGCTTTAGCCCCTTATGCAATTGCCCGTGAGAATTATCACGAGATAATGGGTGTATCCAAGTGGGTGTTCACGGGAATCTTTACTGCTCAAACACTCATTGAAGGATCCATTCTGATCTTTATTGCATTGCTGCTTGGGAGAAAACTGAAGCTCAAAATGCCTATATTAGAAGCTATCAGTTCCAGACAGAAATTCACAAATTGGAAAATGATTGGGTATTCTGTTGTGATTGGAATGCTGACAGGAACGGCAATCATTATTACCTCATTGATCATTTCCAAACCGCTTGGGATCGATAACTCTTCCATTAATGAACCATCATGGTGGATTGGATTGCTCGGTTCTTTCGGGGCAGGTGTGACGGAAGAAACAATTTTCAGGCTGTTCCTTATCACATTCATTTTATGGATGATTTTAAAAGTGAAAAAATCTTCGCCTGGATTAACAGCAAAGTGGTTTGCCATCCTTGTTTCCACACTTGTATTTGGTGCCATGCACTTTGGAATCGCTTCATCCACATTTGATATGACCCCTGCCTTGATCTTGGCCATGCTGCTTATCAACGGAATCGGCGGAGTGGTATTTGGAGCACTGTTTTTATTCGCAGGACTTGAATTTGCGATGCTGGCACACTTTCTTGCAGATGTTCTTATTCATGTTATTAGTCCTTTGTTTATTTAACAAGGGGAGAAATACTGAACACAAAAGAAAATCCATTTTTCGTATCATTTTAAGTCGAACAATTCTGAGCGGAACTTCTTTTACAGGGAAGTTCCTATTTTTATAGAATTAAAGAATGAAAGAAATTTTAAGCAAAGACCGAACTGTTTTAACCTATATAGAGTAATAGAGATAAATGGAAAGAAAGGAGAAAGCCATGGGACTTTATATCAGTGAGGCGGAGGCCGAAGCTTTATTCAGTGAATATAAGAATTATGTATACAGGACAGCCTTGCTGCTTGCGAAATCGAGAAGCCTTGCCGACGATATTACACAGGAAACCTTCATAAGAATCCTGACCAACTATCATACCTATGATGATTCACGACCAATCAAGCCTTGGATTTATACCATTACCATCAATGTGACAAGGACAATAATGAGAAAACAAAAGTGGATTGAACGTTTTGCCCTGTTTACAGATGAGATTAAGGCAGATGGAGTCAATTCGCTTGAAGAGTCGTTTTTGAGGGATGAAGAAATGAAAGAACTGTGGGAAGCAGTAAGGCAGGTTTCTTTAAAAAGCAGGGAGGTCCTGATCCTTCACTTTTATCTGGGGTTTACCCTGAAAGAATCTTCAAGAATATTGAACATTCCAGAAGGAACGGCAAAATCCCGGTTGAATACTGCACTGAAGCAATTAAGGCGCATGGACATCAAAAAATTCCAAATGGAAGGGGGAGATATTGTTGAAAGATAGGGAACTAAAAAAGCTCTTCCAGGAGATTGACAGCAACGAAGGCACATCTGTTGATTTCGAAACTGTTTGGAGGAAAACCAACAGACAGAGTTGGTTGGATCGGTACTTTCATTCCCTGAAACATAATATCGCCATTCTATGTACATTATTAATTCTGGCCCCCATCATTGGCAGCCTTGTAGTCAACAATCCATTCTCCTTCCAGTCCAATAAGGAGGCAAACTTGTTCAATAGCGAATTTATCATTGAAGGGAATGTTACCCGCCTGGACAAAGATGTACTCATAAATGGGGATAGTGCATTACCACAAGGAACAATGCTTCAAGCAAAAATAAAACACGGGGACCGTGGGGGAATTATTCAGGAGAAGGAAATTGAAATAGGCAAAGAAGGATCTTTTTCCCTTTCCTTTCAACTTCCCGATGACAGCAAAGAATACCTTGTCACAATTGAATTGTTCCCGCATCTTCAGGACGCTGCAATTCAGAAGACAGTGGGAGAAAGGGGGGAACAGCTGTATAACAGCAGCCAGGTATCCGGTGTTTATCATTATTATATAGAGAACGAGCTGCATACAGGCATCCGCCTGTATGGAGAGGTGAAAAAGGAATTTCATGGTCAGAGCAAAATCATGTTCGGCAGCTTGAAGAGTGCTCACCCTTAAAGGAGGAGGGATAGTGAAGATATTAGAGAGGTTCGTCTATTTTGTCATTTCCATCATTGGAATTATTCTTGCCGGCGGACTGCCGGCATTGTTATCCGGTATCAATGACAAGGAATTAAAGTTTGCAGAGTACTGGTCAGTGATCAAGGAAATCCTGGCGGCAATCCTCCAGCCAAACGGACTGAAGTATGTCGTTATCGGCGGCCAGAAGGAAAGAGACCTGTTTCCATACCTTTTTGACCCGATTCAGTATTCATTGACCGTCCTGTTTTCTTCGTTTGCCCTTGCATTGCTAATAGCAGTTTTTTGTACAATCACCTCCATGCTGTTTTCGGAACGGGTTAGAAATAGAATCAAGCTTGGATTTTACCTGCTTGAATCACTGCCTGACTTATTGATCATTCTGTCTGCTCAATTATTGATTCTTTATTTTTATAAGAAGTCAGGGGTCCTGCTATTTAACACCGTCTCCACATACGAGGATAAGGCCTATCTGCTTCCTATCCTGATTCTGGCAATCCTTCCGGCAGTTCAGCTGTTCAGGGTCACTATTTTCAGCTTCGAGTCTGAAATGAATAAAGATTATGTGCTTCTCGCCAAATCGATCGGGATGGGTAAGCTAGCTATTCTTGTCTTTCAAGTATTGAGAAATGCCATCATCAGTGTGTTTTTTCAATCGAAAAAAACAATTTGGTTCATGTTGTCCAACTTGTTTGTCATTGAATTGCTGTTCAATATCCCGGGAATCACGCGTTTCCTCATGTCGACTATGCAGCCTAAGTTATTTGTTCTCGCCCTATTATCGATTTTTATTCCATTGTTTATCTTTTATAATCTGGGGGAACTTTTCCTCTCTAAAAAAGCTAATAGAGGGGAGGAATTATAATGAAGAGAAGCGTGTGGAGAAATCCTATGTTCTTAACCGGCTTCATTTTCATCATGACCTTGCTTGCTGCCAGCTTTCTCTATTCCCTGATCTGGGGGAATGAGGTCAGGAAACTGTATTATATTTCGGTTGATACTGTACCCGTTGAATCTGCGCCTATCTCGCCAAAATTGGCCTATCCATTTGGTACTGACCCCCTTGGCTTGGATATGCTGGGAAAAGTCCTTATCGGGGCAAAGTATACGATTCTTGCTGCATTTGCAATAGGATTCCTGAGAGTACTTATTTCGGTACCGCTTGGTTTCCTGATTGGTACCTATCTGCAAAGGTATAGGAAGTTCATTAATGGGACAGTTGATTCGTTTCATTACATTCCACTATCGATAGTGGCTTATTTCCTTCTCTATCCTGTCCTCTGGGAGCCTTTTGAAGGGTTTCAGACAACAATGACAGAACGCTTCATCATAGAAGTAATGGTCTTGACACTGCTAATAGTCCCTGTTCTTTCATCACTGCTTAGTAATGAAATTACACTTGCCTATAAGCAGGAGTACATTGCCAGTGCAAAAACATTAGGAGCAAACAGAATTCGGATTATCCGAAAACATATCTTTCCTGCGATCCGTGAAAAATTGATCATCCTTTTTGGCCAGCAGGTGATGCAGGCGTTAATCATCTTCATTCATTTAGGATTGTTAAAACTATTTCTGGGAGGAACAGATGTCGACTACCAGTTGGTCAACGATCCGCCGAAGTCAATGACGTTTGAATGGTCCGGTCTCATAGGCGATACATTTCGCTATTTGCAGGGGGCTCCCTGGGTACCGCTCACGCCGATCTTATTTTTCGCAGCAACAATGTTTGCTGTCGCCCTGATGATGGAAGGGTATATCCAGGCAACTGCGGGGTATTCGTATTACCGGAAAAAGTTTAAAAGGAAGTACTTTAATCAGGATAAAAAGGAGGTTCAAGTCATTCAGAAATCAGATTTTACCAGAGTTTGATGCTGTGAGAGAAGATCTTTATGTTTTGATGGGTCTCCGTATACTCAGGCACATGCGATTCATGCAAAGTTGAGTGTGGATTGAAGACTTATTGCACCTAAATTATGGTAAGATTAATGCAACATCGTTGGTGCAGTTTTGCTTGGGATTAACTGAATGATTCACTTGAAAGCTGATGGGTATGAATGCGGGGGATGATCTGAATGAAGATAAATCGATTGGCGGGCGCCTGTATAGTTTTTCTTGGATTGGCCGGCTGCTGTGAGGATAAGGCTGAATCGCCAAATCACATGTCATTTCTGTCACGAGAAGAAGCGCTGCTGGACGTTCTGAAAGACGAAGAGAGGGATATGAATGTTTATGGTTCCTATCAATTAAAGAACGGATCCGTCTTGACTGTTTTCAAAGGGTTGATGAATGACCAGGATATCTGGATGGCGGATATCGGCAAAGAAAACGAGCGTTGGAAAGTCGATCATCTTGATTTACTTAGAGGATCAGGGGAAGTAAATCAGGGCAACGGACTTATTTATACAAATGATGAAACTGGGTATGAGGTGGGTGTTTTATCAGGCAAAAATCCGGTTAGTAGCGTGAAAATTATAGAAGCAGGTAATGACACCTACTGGATTAAGGATTTAGAGGTGTTTTCTGAGCAGGAAGAATGAGGTGAGTTAATGACATCATTTAGATGCAGTAAAGAGACTGAGAGATTAATAGTAAGGCCTCTTGAAAAGGAGGATTATGCTGTTTGGCTGAGCGGTTTTAATGAAAGAATGCCCTCTCAGTATAGACATGATAAAGGAAAGCTGAACATGGAAGAGTGTACTGAAGGATGGTTTGCTGAACTTGTTGAGAAGCATCAACGAATGGCTCAGGAGGACACCGCTTATATTTTCGGTGTCTTTCAGTGCAAGGACGGCAGTCATCTGGGTATGATCGATTTTTCTACCTATGAAAGAGCAGACTTTCAGTGGGGAAGGATAGGGTACTCGATCCATAACCAGTTTTGGGGACAAGGTTTCGGAAGTGAAGCGGTGATGGGAGCCTTGGAGATAGCTTTTCAACAGCTGAAGTATCACCGTATTGAGGCCCATATCAATCTTGACAACGAAGCATCAATTAAACTCGCTGAACGTGCAGGCATGAAATATGAATGTGTAAGAAAAGGGTTTATTTTCGAATTTGGGGAGTGGACGGACAATCTGGTCTATTACATAAATGCACCACAATGATTTATAGAAATACATCCATCTGTAGTCATGAAACTAAATTATCAGCTATTTAGCAACAGATGAGACGCCCAGATGCATTCTGAGCGTCTACCTGCTGTTAAATTGAATTGAATATCACATCTTCCTCTTATAAATGAAAATAACCAGGCCCTGAACGATGAATGTGAGAAGGACAAGAATCCAGATGGCGTCTTGGTAGGCTGCAAAAGTCATAGGGGAAATGTAAGAATGATAGGAATCGATCAACAGCCACCCAATCGGGAAAATCGGAAAGGAATACGTATAAGCTGCATTTTTAATTTGGCTTCCCCGTTCATCTTTCCCTTCATCTCCGAATATGAACTTCAACGAGACCCATAGTGACACAAGGAACAAAGGCATCAGGATAATTCCAAGAACATTCATTTTTTCTCCTCCATTACTTCGTATTGAAATACGTCATTGATATCTTTCTCAAATATCCGGGCAATTTCAAATGCCAGTTTCAGTGACGGGTTATATCGGTTATTTTCCAGCGAGATAATCGTTTGCCGGCTTACTCCGACTTTTTCAGCGACTTGCTTTTGCGACCACTTCTTTTCGGCTCGCAGTACAGCCAGCCGGTTTTGCAAACAACCTGCAGCATTTAAAACCAATTGTTCTTCCTCCTTTTGAAAAAATTTCCTTGTCTACATAGTAATATATTTTTTACTTAGTGTAAAGTATTTTTAACTTTTTGTTATATATTTTTTACCTGAGCAAATTGGGAAGTTATGCTAAACTATATCTTAAAAAGAAAGAAGGGATGAAGCTTGCAATGGAAGGATCTGTTTCTAAATAGGAAAAATCTCAATTCCCTCACATTAAGCAATCTCGAACAACAGATGAAGAAAGAAAAGTTCAGTGAAGAAATCACCTCTGCTCTCTTAGAGGTCTTGAATGCCAGATTAGTTAAGTATGGTGAAGCAGGATTTCAAGAATGGCTGTATAATTTAAATTATAAAATTCCTGAAGAAATTATGGATGAGAAGCTCGCATTGAACATCTACTTAGAGAATAAGAGCTGGATGGAAGAGGAACTTGTAAAGCTGGAAAATGAAACTGGTCTTTCCTGGGAAGTGCAGGCAGAAGATCTCCAATCGACCGATATGCGTGTGGTGAAAACCCAGCTTGTTATCAGGCACAGATTGTCAGAAATCATTATGGAGCTGCTGTGAACATAAATATCTGAAAAATCAAAAAAGAGTCTATATTAAATTTCCAATATAGTACAATAGTAATCAGATAGATACTATTGTGAAAGCCGGTGAATTTATGGACTTTATTCAATCCATGGCAATGAAGCCAAAGAAGCGGTCACAGTTCAGAATCCTGCTAGGAACCGTATTTTACCGTACAAAACGTTATTTGGAATGGACAGCATCGAAAGAGACCTTCGCCAAGAAACACTCCAAGGATTTGCTCCCTTCAACTGCCTTTAAGCATCAATCGCTTCTCCTTAGGAAATTGAAGGACGTAGATATGTGGTATCAATACAATAAGATTACCAATCTGAAGATCGCGGTAAAGGAACTCGAAGGTATCATTATCCAGCCGGGTGAAACATTTTCTTATTGGAAGCTCCTCGGCAATACAACAAAGGGGAAGGGGTATGTCGATGCGATGATTCTGCATTATGGATCCTTTAAACCGGGGATAGGCGGAGGCCTTTGCCAGCTTTCCAATCTGATCTATTGGATGGCCCTCCATACACCGCTGACAGTAACCGAACGGCACCGCCACAGTTACGATGTATTCCCTGATTCCAATCGGACACAGCCATTTGGCAGCGGTGCCACCTGTGCTTATAATTATCTCGATTTGCAAATTAAGAATAATACAGACCAGCCTTATCAGCTGCATGTTTATCTGGATAAGACGCATCTCAGAGGTGAATGGAGAACGGTACATGCCCCACTTCAATCCTATGAAGTGTATGAAAAAGACCACTTGATCACTTTTGAGCATTGGGGAGGCTACATCCGCCATAACCGGCTCCACCGCAAAGTTTTTAATGTACAGGGAAATGAAATCGACGATCAGTATATTACAGAAAACCATGCATTGATGATGTATGAGCCTCTTCTTGAACAGAAACAGGATATTGTAAATGACTGATTAGAGGAGGAGAAGAATGGAACGTACTGCAGCAGAAGTATATGACAATTTAGCAGAAACCTATAAGAATGATATAGACGGGAGCAGCCACTATAACTCCCTTTATGAACGGCCGGCAATGATGGAGCTGCTCCCTCACAAGCTTGAAGGTATGAAAATATTGGATGCTGGATGTGCAGCAGGTTGGTATTCTCAAACATTCATTCGAAATGGAGCAGGAGTCACAGCCCTGGATATCAGTGAGAAAATGGTGAAGGCTGCCAAGGAGCGGCTGTCTCACAGTGCCAATGTTATACAACATGACCTGCGGGAGGATTTGCCCTTCGAGGATAACCAATTTGACATCATTGTTTCTTCTTTAACCTTGCATTACATAGAGAATTGGAATTCGACATTCAGGGAATTTAGCCGGGTATTGAAACCAGGAGGCACCTTCCTCTATTCTGTTCACCATCCCTTTATGGATTTTTCCAGGCACAAGCCCGAGGATTACTTTGAAACTGTTAAACTATCCGAAATCTGGAATAAACCGAACTTGTCCATTGAGGTAAGCTTTTACCGAAGGCCTCTGCAAAACATCATTAATATGACCACAAATCATTTCCACCTGCTCAAACTGATTGAGCCGCAGCCACTTGAAAAACTGAGGAAAGTGAAAGAAAAGTCTTATCGTTACCTAATGACCAAACCTCATTTCCTGATTGTAAAAGCAAGGTCTGGAAAGGAAACTGAAGAATGAAGGACAAAAGATTGCGATATGCCTGGATTGGGGGAAATATTTTTTGTTATGTAATGTTTTTTGGTTTCTCATCCTTTGTTGCCCTGAATGTCGATGGGCTTGCCGATATTAACCGTCTGTCCATCTGGGTCATTGCCATGCTGTTTCTGTTTTTTGTTTGTGTCTTCGGAACGGTTCAGATTCGGGGCTGGATAAAACAAGGAAGAATATGATGTTGATTAATAACATAGCCACTGAGCAGGGAGGAGAAGCTGGCATATTGAACGATACCACAGTTGGAATGATTCTCATCATTTGCATATAGAATTGTGTGATACGATAGAATGAACCTGATTATATGGAGGTGGAAAAGTGACTGGCACAACTGCCGTCTCAGTTATTTATTTTTCAGCGGTGATCCTTTGGTTTGTCTTCTTTGGAATGAAGCTGCTAAAAAGAAGCTGGCTATATAGTATTCCAATTATGCTGTTCCTCTTTTCTTCGGGGCTTCTCATCTTGGGGACCAACTACGGTGAAGGTAGATGGGCCGCAGTTGGTTATCTGGTGTATGGATTCCTTGGGATGGGACTAAGTTTGGTCATACACTTTATCGTGTTTATCATTGTAAAAGACCATAAAAAGTAGAAGAGGAGTCATGAATGAAAACAGAAAAAGAAAAGATGCTGGCCGGGGAAATGTACAACCCTGCTGACCCTCAGTTAATAGAAGAAAGAGTCAACGCCCGCAGATTGACAAGGCTGTATAATAACTCATTGGAAACCGATGAAGACCGTCCTGCAATGTTAAAAGAATTACTTGGCTCTACAGGTGAACAGGTGTGTATCGAGCCGTCTTTCCGATGTGACTACGGATCGAATATCCATGTGGGCGAGAATTTTTTTGCCAATTTTGATTGTGTTTTCCTGGATGTATGCGATATCCGTATCGGTGAAAATTGTCAGGTCGCGCCAGGTGTCCATATCTATACCGCAACCCACCCTTTGAATCCGGTTGAAAGAAACTCAGGGAAAGAATATGGAAAACCGGTCATGATTGGCGACAACGTCTGGATCGGAGGGCAGTCCGTTATCAACCCAGGGATATCAATTGGCAATAACGTGGTGATTGCGTCTGGTTCTGTGGTCACAAAGGATGTACCGGATAATGTAGTGATCGGCGGAAATCCTGCCAGGGTGATTAAGCAGATAGATGTGTAAGAGATGGAGTCTTGGGGATATTCCTTGAGGCTTTTTTTGGTTTATACATGATTTGATTTGTGATGGAGACTTATCCTAAGGTATCCAGATCCTGTTAGAAGATATATTAAAAAGGAACTAGATAACATAAAAATTTAGAATATTCTTTACATATGTTGCATAACATTTTAAACTGTGGGTGGGAGAAGTAAATTTTTCCAACATTACCGAAAGGAGGAGATGGCGATGATCAAATTCGTCGATGTAATTCAAGAAGATAAAAAATGTGAGGTCAGATCACTTAAAACCTAGTGTAGGAGGATGTTATGAAGACAACAGCAGAACAAGTGAAAATAGTAGAATATCATGAAGGTTTGGCAAAAGGGGTTGCCAAAATGTGGAATGAAAGTCGTGAAAACTGGGGTGCGGATGCCACGGTCACGACCGAACAGGATGTGAAGGAAAAAGAAGCGAATTCCGTGAACCTTCATTTATTCCTGGCAATGGCCGGTGAAGAGGTAGTCGGCTATTGCGGGCTGTCTCAGTACCGCGAAGATGAAGGAGCTTTATATATCCCGTTGCTGAATGTCCATCCGGATTACCAAGGGCTGAAAATTGGCAAACAGCTTGTGCTGAAGGCTTTGGAAAAGACGATTGAATTGAAATGGCCGCGCCTTGATCTGTTTACTTGGGCAGGAAATACAAAAGCTGTTCCCCTTTATAAGAAGTGTGGCTTCTTTTGGGAGGAGAAGGACGACAGCACGCACCTGATGAATTTCATTCCCCTTGTCATGCAGATTGACTTGCTAAAGCCATTTTTCCGAAAGCATGACTGGTATACAACGAGCCAGCGCGAAATCAAAATAGAGCCTGACGGAATTAAGTCTAACGAACATACCTGCTTCGAGTATAAATGGGAAGCAGGCGACGAGTTCGTCCGTGTACAAATTGAACGTACAGGCCGGGGGATAAGACTGATTGAGACTCAGGATTTCCTGATTGAAATGAATCTTGCAGATTTCAAGCTTTTAGAAAAACAAGAGCACTCTGTTACATACCGTGTGGTTAATAGAACAGAGCAGCCTCTGAACGTTTATTTATCAGGTGAATCTTCTGACATTGTTTCTCAAGATCTTGTGAAAACGGTAATGGTTGAAGAAGAATGGTCAGGTCATTTTCCTGCAACCGTTTCACTGCCTGAAAGGGAGCCGAGTCCTTGGAAGACACATCCCGTCATTTCTGCAAATGTGAAAATGGATGGATTTCATATTCCGTTAAAAATGGGCGTGTTTCCAAAGCAGGCAGGTAAGATCAGTCTTCGTTCCACTAAAAAGAATTGGAGAGCCGGCCAAAACGGACTGGTCCATCTGGATATCGAAAGCCAGTTGGAGGAAGACAGTACTTTCACAATTTATCTGCCCAAAAGCGATGTTGCCGAATGGGAACGATCAGAAGTGAAAGCCGAAATGAATGCGAAACAAAGGATATCCTTCCCGATTCCGGTAAAGCTGGTCAAAAACGGATTTTTGACAGAGGAAGCCGTAGTGGTTGTAGAGCGGCCGAATCAGAAAGCCCTCACATTCAAGACGACTCTCTCATTGGCATTCCCAGGTTTCGGAAGCAAATTCGGCGGTGAGACGGAAGAACACTGGTACTGCTATAATGGGGCTTATTACGTACAGGTCGAAAAACGCAATCACCATGTGACGGTGGGCTCTATCCATTCTTCAGGGGAAGCAATGACCTTTTTTGCACCCAAACTTGGAAAGCCATTCAGCGAGGAGTTTTCCAAGAAGGAAGCAAGCAATGTTGAATTCATTCCGCTGGTCGAAAAAATGGTCATGAAAACGACGCTTGAATCAGACGCCTATTCATCTTTGTCCGTGAATACCTATTTGATTATGTATGGTGACGGATATATTGAAATGAAACATGAAATCATCAATACCGGAAATCAGGTAAAAGAAGATATCTACTTGTTGCAGCCTGTTTTTTCCCAGTTCAGGGGAGCGGCCATCCCTCAAAAGGGCGGGGTGGTGATGGTTGGAACTGAAGCAATCGTTCCATTCATGGATTATATCTCAGACAAGGATATTTCAGAGAATTGGATGTTCATTTCGGGTTCCAATGGCGAAAAGACAGGTCTATCCTGGCCGGAAGAATCCGTCGGAAGAAAAGACGAATGGCGTTTCGGGGTGGAATATAAGGTCAATAGTATTCAGCCGCACGAAGAAATTTGCCTTGGACCAATCGGGATCGGCGTGAATACTGCTGCCAAGTGGCAGAACTGGCGGGACTTCGTTTTGGGAGAAGATCTGCCAGATTTAAAAGAAGCTCCGTTATATGCACTCGAATCGGCTGGTGGAGATTTCGTATCTTCTGCCGGTGAAACAGTGGAGTATTCCTTCCGTTCCATGCTTACCCCTTACGTGCATGGCAGCTTGAAGCTGAAGAATGAAGGAGAAATCTTTGAAAGATTTACGGAAAAAGAAGACGGAAGCAACCGGATCAATTTGCAAGTGGAACACACATCTCCTGGTATCAAACGGATTACAGGTTCCTTCAGTTCATCCGGGCAGAAAGCTGATTTAGAAGCCCTTCAGCTGGTCAAAGGGAAACATTCCGTGCGGGTTTCAGAGATTGACGGCAACTGGACTGTAGACAATGGAGTGATTTCTTTCAGTGCTTCATCTGCCTATTATCCAGGTGTTTACTCACTGAAATATGACGGCAAGGAGACACTTCATCATCAATATCCTGAAGCAGGTCCCAGAGCCTGGTGGAATCCATGGGGAGGCGGCATCCGCTATTTCTTCCATAATGTCAGCCCATATTCCATGCTGAAAGAAGAGACAAAGGTTGAAAAGGTCAGCAGAATCGATCAGAATGGCCATGAATGGACGGGTCTCTGTTTGACGACCGAGATCAAGGAACATGAATCAATGAAGGGAGTCACGCTGAAACAATATGCGCTGACATTGCCGGAGGTTCCTGTACTTGCTTTCTATGGGGAAGTTCACCAGCGTTCCGGACGTACATTCCATCAGGAGCTGGTTGACCTGGAAGCATTCTTTAAACCTGGTAAAGAGTTGTCATCTTCCTATGTTACGATTCCGAGTGAAGGGGTGTTCCAACGCTATTATGCCGGCGTGGAAGAATTCATGCTTGGTGACAGCCCTTATGTAACAGTCGGATCTGATGAAAAGGACGAAAAAATCACTCTTATTCATCCGGCTTCCAAAAAGCTTTCAGAAGTATACATGAATCAGGAGGTATTTGTAGCGGCTTCCATCCAGGAATGGTCAGCTTCGTCTGGAGAGACATTTACCATCAAGCCGACCATCCTTCTGATCGGTGAAGAAGAATTCACAGACTCTATCTTCCCTCTAAAAGGGATCACGTTCAGATAACGAGACAATCCAATAAGAGGGACAGTCCTCTGTTACGTTAACGTAGCAGGGGACTGTCCCTCAATACATTAAAGCGTTAAAGGGAGGCAGGATGATGCAGGTACAGGCTGGAAAACAGCTGTTTAGTTTGAGGAAGGCTGCTGAAAAGGATCTTGATCAGGTGCTTCAGCTGCTGGTAGGGGCGGCGGAATGGCTGCAGACAAAGGATACAAGCCAATGGGATTACTATATAAGCGATTTGGAAGGGAATACAGAAGAGGTTCTCGAATCCATTCAGAGGCAGAATACCTATATTTTAGAAAAAGACGGAGAATCTGCCGCATCCGTCACTCTCGAAAATCATCCGAATGAGTGGGATTGTGAGATATGGGCAGAAGAGGCTGAGAGGAAGGATGTCATTTACCTGCACAGGCTGGTGGTAAAGAGGTCCCTTTCCGGAAATGGAGTTGGAAACGCATTGATGGAATGGGCAAAAGAAGAGGCGAGAAGGAGAGATAAAAAATACATCCACTTTGACTGCCTTGCAAGCAATAAGGGATTGAACAATTATTATCAGCGCCATTATCAATTAAAAGGAATCGCCAATATATACGGACAGCATTCAAAGTATGAAATCCCCGTGTGAATGAATGGCTGTATCGTAAGGGAGTATGAAAAGTGAATAATCATTGGAATAAATGGGTTTACAAAATGTGGTCTCCGGTATATGACCTGTTGTTCAACAGAGGCTCATTCCTGAATGCCAGAAAACAAATCTTTCAGGAGATGGATTTTCATTGTACAGAGACAATCCTCTTTGCAGGTGTAGGAACCGGAGCAGATTTGGAATGGATCGACCATACCAGCCTGCGTATCACAGCCATCGATTATTCTCCGGATATGCTGCAGAAGGCAAAGAAGAAATTCCCTGATACTGGTATTATGTTTTTAGAGATGGATGTCCAGGACATGGATTTTGAAGATGACTCCTTTGATATCATCGCGGCAAGTTTGATTCTATCTGTTGTGCCCGATCCTCAAAAGGCGATGAAGGAAATGATCCGTGTTTTAAAAACAGGCGGACGATTGATTGTGTTTGATAAGTTTGCTTCAAGTAAGCCGTCTTTCATTAAAGGATTTTTAAGAGGGGCCATAAAAATGGTCGGGACTGATATCGGATTGAACTTCAATGAACTTATCAGTGAAAGTAAGGACGAATTGCTTGTCGAGATGGACGAACCCATCATGCTGCATGGTATGTACAGGAAGATTATACTAAAAAAGATAGAGTTATAGAGTATAGAAGGAAAGGGAGCTTAACATATAAAGGCTGAATATAGATGGGTTGGCAACGAGAAACATTTTGTAGACAAAATCCATACTTTGAAAGCTGGTAAGGTGGTCGTTGGCCATTTTGGCGGCAATTCATCGGAGGGCCAAACCAAAAATGAAGACGGCTGCCTGGTCTGGACCAGTGAAAAGGAAGACTGGGAGTTTGCTATTTTACTTGATGCCCATGATACGGCAGAAAGTGCAGAACTGATAGTTTCTTCGTTTTATCAGAAAAAAGCAGAAATCACTTCCTTACTTCAACTCGGGTGTGAATCCGCTTTTAATCAACTTAACAAGCTTGCGCTCACCATCTTTAAAAGCAATACTTTCAAAGAAGCCTGCCAAAAAATACAGGGTGAAACCTCATGCTTGATTGTTGTCAGAAAGGCAAACTTTCTGTCCTGGCTTTCCGTTGGTGACTGCATCCTTCACCTGTATCATCCGGAATTGGCAAGGCTGGGTGAATATCAGCAGAATCACCGGAGTTTCTATGAATGGGTGGGGAAGGAAAGTACCTTCAATAAGTCGGTCCCTTGCTATAGTACCGGAATCAAAGAATTAAGGCGGGGCAAAAACCATATTTTCATGACGACGGATGGACTGACTGAATGTCCTGGTGTGGATTTTCAGCGTCCTGGCCATATTTTTTCAATCTTCGATGACGTGAATAATCTTGACGGAGTCACTAATCTCCTGCATTCTGTAAAAAATAACAAGGTGCGGGACAGCACCACTATTTTATCCTGGATGGTAGAAAATGAAAATAACGCAACGATGCCTGGCAACATGAGGGAAGGGAAGTGATGAAATGGCAGGATTTTTATACGGATTTGGCCTTATCGTATTCATTGGCAGTTTCGCATTCTGTGTCATGAGTTTTGTGGGAGACTCTGGTGGCGGGATGGTTTTCGTGGGTTCCGTATTCGGAATGCTGAATGCGGCAATTGCGATGGCTGTCTCTGATATCCTCGTCAAGGTAAGCCAGACAAAAACGAAGGAAAACGGGGAATGACCTTGAAGCATTGGAAAAAGGGCTTGCTGATTCCCATTCTGTTATGTGTTGGTTTTGCTGCGGGGATATTCCTATTGAATGAACCTGTTTCAAGAGAGATCCAAGTAAGTTATCAAAACGGTGAACGACCAGGGGAATACATCATTAATAAGGTGATCAAGAATACAGAAGACCAGTCTGCAATAGACAATATCATGATGATTTATATACATAAGGAAAAAATGATGATGAATGAGAAGAGGATATCTGATCCGGTTTTTGATTTTGAAAATCCAGATGTTTTCATTCGCATTAACAGCCCAAAACAATACACAGTCTTGATTGACTCCCGTGTCTGGTTCCTTGAAGGAGCCGCCATCATTGCCGATCGTGCAGGAGAGGATTGGGAAGATGTCGATTTTTACAGCATTGATCCCGAAGACGCCAAGTATCTAAAGAAAATCATTGAGTATAATGAAAAAAACTCCCGGAAATAAAAGAATCCGGGAGTCTTCTATTATATAAGATCTTCAGTCAGATTAATATATTCCTCCATGGCATCGGTCACCGGTTTAATAGCTTCCTGCCAAAAGTCTTCCTGCGTCAGGTCCTGGTTCAAATACTTTTGGGCCAGCTGTTCTACCGTCATGCTTCCTGAGTTCATCAGAAGCTCATTATATTGAGCGTTGAATTCACTGCCGTGTTCTTTGGAAAGAGCATAAACACCATTGCTGAATAAATATCCGATTGTGTAAGGAATATTGTAAAACGGTTTTTCAGTACTGTAAAAGTGGGAGGTCGTCACCCAGCTGTAACTGTGGTAATAATCTACGGCATCTCCGTAAATATCCGCCTCTTCTGCAGCCATCAATCCTGTAATCTGCTCCGCACTTAACATGCCTTGCTTCCTCTTTTCATAGAGGTTTTGTTCGAAATTAAAATAGGTTGGAAGCAGCCCGAGGTAAGTAAGACCAGATACAATCTTAGATTCCAGCAGGGACAATTTTTCTTTATCATCAGTGGCTGTCTGCATCGCGGCATCCAGAACAAGGTTCTCGCAGAAAGTGGAAGCTGTTTCTGCCAGACTGGTTCCTTTTTCACGAGCAAACGGAGGTTGGTGATCAAGGATAGAGTTATGATAAGCATGGCCAAGCTCATGAGCGAGAGTAATGATATCCAAGTAGCTTCCTCTGTAAGTCGTTAATATTCTGCTTTCTTTTGAAAGAGGAAATGAGGCGCAGAATGCACCAGCTCTTTTGTTCGGGCGGTTTTCAGCTTCAATCCAGCCGTCGTCAAAGGCTTTTTCAGCAAGCTGGCCCATTTCCTTGCTGAAATCGTTTAATTGGTCAATGATGATCTTTCTTGCTTCTTCATAAGAATACTGTTTTTGTGCGGTAAAGGTATTGGCAGGAATGTCGTACCAGTTGATCTTATCCACTTTCATCAACTCAGCTTTTCGTTTCAAGAACCTCCGGAGGGCAGGCTGCTTTGATTTAATGGCCGCCATCATTGAGTTCAATGAGCTTTGCCCAATGCGGTTTTGATCGAGCAGTTCTTTCAACGGATTGTCCCATTCCCTCTGTGCATAAATATCGAGGCGAAAGCCGGAAACATGGTTCAATATGGCAGCAAAAGTATCTGACTTCTCTTTGCAGGACTTGTTATAAGCATCTATGATCGTCTTTTTACGGGCCGGATCTGGTGATTGAAGCACTTCGTAAAGGGCTTCGCCGACCGTCACGTTTTGCATTTCCCCATCCCGTTCAATGGGTACCCTGATCTGTGAAGCAAGCTGGCCAAAATGGCTTTCCCAGCCATTAAAGCCGTTTACGGAAAGAGTTTGAATTAACTTTTCCATCTGGAGGGGAAGTTTATCTTGGGCCCGCTGCCTTCTTTCTTCAAGGAAAAACGCGTACTCATTCACTTGTTCGTTCTCTAATAGTGCCTTCCACGTATCCTGTGGCAGAGCTAAGAGAACTTGATCCAGTTCTACTAATAGAATCTCAAATTCCCCTCTGAGCTTCGTACTTTGATTTACTAAATCTGCCGCTGATTGATCTTCAACATTGTCAGAAGTAACACAGATCAGGTATTCGTCGACATGAATGGTGCCTTCCATGACTTGTTGAATCTCTTCTAAAAGGAAGACTAGGTTTGATTCGTTGTATGTGTCACTTGTTTGGATGCTGCTCATCCTTGCTCTCAGCTCATTAATCTTGTTGTTTAGCCATTTGATATACTCATGTAACTCTTGTGACTGGCTTCCTCCTGAATAAATGGATTCCAAGTCCCATTTTTCACTGATTGTCTTCTCCACTTTTAACCCCTCCAATATTATGTAAAAATTTCCACGTAAAACAGTATAACGTAAATAGATTGAAAATTCATCCAACTCGAGGAGGAGGTTGCTTTGTAACATTAAGGTAACAAATGTAATAATGAAGGCGGAATTATCCATATGCCTTTCTGCTTCAAGGCTCTTTTCAGCGTTATTACGGCAATGTAGGGTGTTGATGAACAATACCCTTACAAGTGTTTTCTTGTTCAAAGAATAAGCTCCAATTGTTCCTCAGATTGATATTTACCAAGGGATTACGAGTTTGAGAGACTGTGGAAATAATAAAACATTAATGCTTATGTAACAAGTCGCCTGTGCTGTTTTAGTAAAATGAAAAGAGAGATACTAAGGAGGCGGATTGTGAATGAAAGAAATGATAATCAGGGATGAAGACGTGCTGGAAATGCTGGATTCGCTGTTGAATGAACAGAATTCAATTGATTGGAATTCCTTTTATATGAATCGTGAAAAAAAGATTCCGTTCTTTAAAAACGATCCAGATGAAAATTTAGTGGATTATTTTGAAAGGGATTTGATCAGCGCGGGAAGAACGTTGGAATTGGGGTGCGGTCCAGGAAGAAATGCTATTTTTCTAGCAGAAAACGGATGCAGGGTGGATGCAGTAGATTCTTCCAAAGAGGGTCTTGAGTGGGCCAAAGAACGGGCAAAGGAGAAAAATGTGGAAATAAGTTTTATAGAAGAAGATATTTTCCAACTGGACTTCGATGAGGGAAGTTACGATTTGGTATATGACTCAGGCTGTTTTCACCACATCCCTCCACACCGCCGTTTGGGTTATTTAAACCTAATTAAGAATGCATTGAGACCAGGGGGTCACTTTGCCCTGACCTGTTTTGTAGAAGGGGGAGATCTTGGCGGATCCATGATTTCAGATTGGGAGGTATACAGGCAGAGAAGCATGCAGGGAGGACTGGGTTACTCTGAAGCGAAACTGAAGGAGATCTTTAAAGAATTTGAACCGGTTGAGGCGAGATTGATGAGAGACTGTGGTGAAGACGAGGGATTGTTCGGTGTATCGGGTTTGAGAACTGCTTTGTTTCAAAAGAAGTTTTTATGAGGAAACTCCCGCCTGGAAAGGAAGTTGCTAGGCAGGGCAGCTGAAAAGAACTAAATACCAGATGATTTTTTGTAAAGGGATTAGAATAAACTTTCCATTTAACCCTAAATATGGAATGATTTCATGTTAAAATTAAGTGAATCTTCAAAATTAACTTTTAAAAAATAATTCTCATTTCTGATGAGGAAAAATCGTTCACATAGAAAGAGGGAGAAGATGAAAAAAGGTAAGTTAGTCAATATCAGAGGTAAAGGTTTATACGTAGAAGAGTATGGTTCTGAGAATGAAGATGCCATCCTTTATTTGCATGGCGGTCCTGGGGAAAGTTGCTATGATTTTTCATCTGCACAGGCAGAGAAGCTTGCTGCTCAGTTCAGGGTGATCGCTATCGATCAGCGCGGTGTTTGCAGGTCAGAAGGCATCCAGCCTGGGGAGCCGTTCGGACTTAATGATATTATCGAAGATTGCGAGGTGCTGCGGGGTCACTTGAACATAGCAAAGTGGTCTCTAATCGGTCACTCATTCGGTGGTTTCCTGAGTATTCTATATGCGACTCGATATCCTTCATCCATACATAAGATCATCCTGGAAGGACCGACTTTCGATTTTGAATTGACCTCTCGCAGTCTGCTCAGAAAAACAGCGAGTCTTTTGGAAGAGCAGGGAAAAAAGGCAGAGGCGGAGAAATGTCTGGTATTGGCGAATACAGAGGAAGCTGTGACAATCCGTGAACTGACAGAAAAATATATGAAATACAGCGATTTGCTTGGTGAGGAAAGAATGAGAATCTACCGGTATGATTTGCATGCGGGAGTGGATTACTCAGCCTATTCGGATGACGAGTGGGAAGCCTTTTACGATAATTCCGATGTTCATTATGATTTATTGAGGGAGGAAGGGAAAATATTTGAGTCATTACTTTCTCATTTTACATTACTTCCTCACGATATGCTCTTGCTGAAAGGTGATTGCGACCCGGTTCCGTGTGATGTCCAGATGAAGTGGTATTGCAGCGATGCTAAGAACGGATCTGTTTATACTTTTAAGGACTGCGGTCATACACCACATTATGAAAAACCTGACGAGTTTACTAAAGTCGTATCACAGTTTCTGAGAATGAAAGAGTTGTCGGATGTGAAGTAGTTCGAGTTTTACAAAAGCAAAGGGGGCTGTCAATGAAGAAAAAACGAAAAGTGATTTTTACTTTGCTGTTGGTTGCAGCCCTTGTAATGGGATGGAAATGAATAGGTATTAGAGAGAAGATATTCATTCAGGAGGAGCTTATGAATATAGTATTGGGCCTTATCTTAATAGGATGTGCACTGCTGTTTACCGGCTTAAGCCTGCCGCTATACTTAAAGAAAGTCAAAATGAATTACCTTTATGGAGTCAGGTTCCCGAACTCTTTTCAATCAGATGAAGCCTGGTATGAGATTAACCGTTATGGCGGAAAACAGTTGATAATCTGGTCTGTTCCCATGCTTATTGCGGGTGTTGTCATTCTGTTCCTTCCTTCTCTGGATGAATCGGCCGCAGCAATGGTCTCTTTCTTGCCGGTGGTCTTTCTGATTCCGCCTTTGATAAAAAGTTATATCTACTCTTTAAGGATTAAGAGGTAACGCAATGGAATTGAATTTTAACCGGTTAGCCGCCATTACGGACAGGGATCAATGGAAACAAATATATGAAGAAGAGATCTGTATGCTTGATACTATATATCAAGAAGAGGAAAGGCTTTATTATGGCCTTCATGCGGGGGAAGAACCAAGTGGCCGCCTTGATGAAATTCAGATATTGAAACACAACCTCATGACTGATTCAGTTGTAAAAGAAACGATGACTACCTGGAAAGATAAATTGAAGGATGACCGGATTTGGCAGAGGCGGCTGAGTGTATTTCTGGCAAAAATGGAACAGGAAGGATTGGACAGCCATCCGGAATTGAGCGGGCTGCATAAAGAGTTACAGGCAAGCTTGCTGAATAGCGAGTTTGTAGTGAACGGAAAGAGCTACAATCTGGGCTCTGTCCATTCCGCCATTATGGATCATCCAGATAGGACTTTGCGGAAAAGACTCATGAGGGAAGCTAAGCAAATTGGCATTATACATGAAAGTCGATTCCGGAAACTGATTAAAAAGAGGAATGAGTTAGCCCAAAAAGCTGGTTTTGAAAATTATTATCATATTCGCTGCAGTTTGAAGGGGATTGATATCGGCCAATATATGGAGGAAATGGACATTCTATTGAAAAACACAAAGGATGCAGCCGGCTATTGGGATGAGAGAATCAAAGAAAAATTCAGTTGGGAAACAATAAACCATTATGATCACTATTTTTCGATATTTCAATTCAACGAGATCGATCCATCGATCTTTTCATCTGTCAGCATCCACAGCGTCATGCAGGATATACTTGAGGGGATAGGTATAAGTGCCAAAAGTGTTCCTTTCAAATTGGAAACCCTTGAAATCCCCTATGGAGGATTTTGTATCAATATCAGTCCGCAGGAAATCAAACTGGTCGTCAACAAACGCCAATCTTACTCTGTTTACCTGTCGGGCATACATGAAATGGGGCATGCGGTTGACGGGCATTACAGTTCATTTGAGTACCCTGAGCTTTATCGCTTTTATTCGAGCATAGCGGCAGAAGGAGTTGCCGAACTATTTCAGACCATTGTTGCAGATGAGGAATTTCTGCAAAAGAACTTCAATATAGATCAAACAATAGTGGGACAGATGCAGGAAATCAACAAGGTAACGGAAATGAAGATGGTGAGAATCAATCATTATTACGCACTCGTGGAGTACAAAATGTATGCTAATCCAGAAGGTGACTTTCAGGAGATGGCTGATGATTGTTACTTAAGGGTGTTTGGTGAAGAAGGAGAAGCGTTTCACCCGGCAAGTGAAATGTTTTATGTTGAAAATCCGGCTTTCTTCCAGGATTACAATTATGCCCTGGCTATTCGCGATATGATTCGCAAGCGATACGGTATTATCAGTCCCTATAACCAGGCTGAATTCTTTCAAAAGCTATTGGCATCTTTCATACATCCAAATCAGCAGTATACGTGGCAGGAAAGGGTACGCATGCTTTGCGGAGCTGACTTCACATTTGAATGCCTTGCAGAAACGTTGAAAGGGATAGATGTGAAACGGTAAGAAAGTTCAGGAAACTGGTCCTTCTTTTAAAAATTTATCTGGAATTCTCCAGGTGAATTGCATATAGTTATTGTAACAATTCAGATGATTGGTGTGGGGATATGAAAGAGATATTGCTTGGTGTCCTGGCTTCAATGTTTTTTGCAGTGACGTTCATCTTGAACAGGTCGATGGAGCTTGCCGGGGGCAGCTGGCTGTGGAGTTCTTCGTTACGGTTTTTCTTCATGGTCCCATTTTTGGTTCTGATTGTCCTTGGGAGAAGGAATATGGGGAAGCTGATTCATGAGTTTCGCCTCCATCCGTTTCAATGGCTTTTGTGGAGCTTTGTCGGTTTTGTCCTATTCTATGGACCACTGACTTTTGCCGCATCTTATGGTCCCGGCTGGCTCGTCGCAGGGACATGGCAGATTACGATTGTCGCTGGGCTGCTGTTGGGGCCGCTGTTTTTTGAAACAAAGCAAACCGATTCAGGCTTAATGAAGATCAGGCAGACAATACCTGCCAAACCGCTTTTCATTTCATTATTGATATTGTGCGGTGTCATCCTGATTCAATGGCAGCAATCGGGTGAAATTACTGCCGGAATGTTATTGGCAGGGGTTCTTCCCGTTGTACTCGCGGCATTTGCTTATCCTTTAGGAAACCGCAAAATGATGGAGTTATGCGGCGGGCGGCTCGATACATTCCAAAGAGTCCTGGGCATGACAATGGCAAGCATTCCTTTTTGGCTGGCTGTCAGTGCGTATGGATATGTGAGTGTCGGCTTGCCTGAAGCTGAGCAGATTCTCCAATCCTTTATCGTCGCCATCTGTTCAGGCGTCATCGCTACCACGCTGTTTTTCATTGCGACCGACAAGGCTAGAGAAAATCCAGCGAAATTAGCTGCCGTGGAAGCAGCGCAGTCCACGCAGGTTTTGTTTGTCGTTATCGGGGAAGTGATTTTGTTGTCTTCCCCGTTTCCGAATGCTGTGGCCATGGCCGGCCTCTTTATTATCGTGTTGGGGATGCTTATTTACAGTTTCTATACACGGAAGATAGAAGTGAAGCAGAAAAAACTGCTTTTGGTATCTTCGGAACTTGAAAAAGTTGACCTTTAATGCTTGGAGAGCGTTCCCTGTTGGGAGCGTTCTTTTTGTGTTCAGTCTTTCTGAAAGTCCTATGGATTGGTAATGGGGTCATTTTGAGGAATGAAAAGCAAGTGGGAGTGTTCATATTGGGAACATGGGATAAATTAAACTGTAGATCGATCACCAATGTATTCTATATAAACCTTGTTTGGCCAATCGCTAAACAGTCAACGTTAATGAATTATGGGCCGTCTCTTTAGTATTACTTTTTGAAAATCACACAAATTTCCATTTTAGTCCTCGAACCAACGGGGTAATGAAAAATCTAAGCAGAAAAATTGCAAAGCCATTTTAAACGAATTGGAATTTTACTCAACAAGAGGTGAAAAGATGCTGAATAAACTCAAAAAAAAGACGGAAAAACTGGATGACTACTCACTTCAGATCCACCTTAGCAAAAAGAAAAAAATGGTCATCCAAAACCGGTATCGAATACTTGGTCATCTGAATGATAGTTTTCTCGGGATACTTTATTTAATTGGAAGCATTTTATTTTTGATGGATGCAGAACGTGTAATTGCCGTCACTTTTTTCCTGGCAGGAAGTATATTAATGATTCTTCGGGCAGTGATTCATATTGCAAGGGATATCCATCTCAAAAGGTTTACGAATGAAGACTTTAAATAGTAGTGGCCACACGTTTCTCCAAGGATGAGAAGCGTTTTTTTGTGTCAGATGGTTTCGGTCGTGGCTTCCGTTCATATTCATGATATTATTTTGATGAAAGCAATAGTAATATACATAGACAGAAGCTGCCAAAGGGGGTGATATCTGTTGAATAAACTGCTTATAAAGAATGTGAAGATTTTTGCTGAAAACAAAACAATCCCCAGAGGATATGCCAAAATAAAAAATGGAAGAATAATTGAAATAGGGGAAGCCGATGATCTTTACGGAGTCACCGGATATGAAGTGATGGAGCCAGGCAGGGAATCCTTCATGGTCCCTGGGATGATCGATGTCCATATACATGGCGTCAATGGAGCAGATACAATGGATGCAACAATAGATGCACTTGAGATTATGGCTGAAGCTTTGCCGAAGGAAGGGACGACCGGCTTCCTGGCGACGACGATGACGGATGAACCGTCCCGAATTGAATCGGCGTTGAAGAACATAGCTAATTATATGAGCGAAAAGAATGAACCGGGAACGGCTGAAATTCTTGGAATCCATTTGGAAGGGCCGTTCATCAATAAGAAAAAAGCGGGGGCTCAGCCTGAAAATGCAATCAAGAAACCGAGTGTTGAAGTATTCAAAAGGTGGCAGCAAAAGGCCGATGATCACATCAGATTGGTTACATTGGCGCCTGAAGAAGATGAAAAATATCTATTGATACAATATTTAAAGGAACATGGCATTATCGCTTCTGCAGGACACTCGAATGCGACTTATAAGCAAATGGGGGAAGCCGTCGAAAAAGGAGTCAGCCATGTCACCCATTTATTCAACCAGATGACAGGCCTGCATCATCGTGAGCCTGGCGTAGTTGGTGCTGCATTTAACCGTAAAGAACTTGTGGTCGAGTTAATTGCAGATGGAATTCACGTCAGTCCTGCCGCCGTAGAAATTGCCTTTAACCAGATTACGGAAGAAAGGTTGATCCTGATCACGGATTCAATGCGCGCCAAGTGCCTGAAGAATGGAAAATATGAATTGGGCGGCCAAACCGTGCATGTTCAAGATGGCAAGGCAATGCTCGATGAAAACACGCTGGCCGGCAGTGTGCTGAAAATGAAAGATGCATTCAAAAACATTCAGCAATTTTCAGGCTGTGATATACGAAAAGCAATTAGAATGACTGCAGAAAATCCGGCAAAAGAATTGAACTGCTTTAACCGAAAAGGCAGCATTTCGGAAGGCAAAGATGCAGATCTTGTCGTCCTTGATCATGAAATGAATGTAGAGTTGACCATATGCAGAGGGAAAATCGCTTACAGAAGGGGAGATGCCTAATGGAAATCATCAAAGTCAAAAATTACAGCGACATGTGCACCAAGGCAGCCCAACTGGTGATTGAAAGGGTGAATGATTTTTCTGCCCCGGTTCTTGGGCTGGCGACTGGAGGAACACCCAAAGGACTTTATGAGAAATTGATAGAAAATCATCAGAAGGGACATACCAGTTACCGTCATGTAACCACATTTAATCTTGACGAATATGCCGGACTTCCGCAGAACGATCAAAACAGTTATTTTCACTATATGAATGAGCGGTTGTTCAAACATATTGATATAGATAAGGGTAGCACTCATCTTCCTGATGGAATGGCAGACGATATTAAGAAAGAATGCATTCGCTATGAAGCCGAAATTGCCAAACATGGCGGCATTGACCTGCAAATTCTCGGAATCGGAATGAATGGCCATATCGGATTTAATGAGCCGGGCACTTCCTTTTCTGCGAATACACATGTGGTGAATTTGACAGAGTCAACAAGAGAGGCGAATGCACGTTACTTTTCTTCTATTGAAAAAGTGCCTCGGAAAGCCCTCACGATGGGTATCAATACCATTTTGAAAAGCAAAGAAATTCTCCTGTTGATATCTGGGGAATCCAAGCAGGAAGCGGTAAAGCGGCTTCTTGAAGGTGACATTACAGAGGAGTTCCCGGCATCCATTTTAAAAAAGCACCCCAATGTCAAAGTCCTGGTGGACAAAGCCGCACTGAAGCATGTTTGTGGCGTGAAGAAAGTGGAAGTCATTTAAACACGTTTACAAGAGGAAAGCAGAGGATCAGCCTCTGCTTTTTTTATGGAATAATGACAATTCAGAATAGTAAGATGGTAAATTATGATAAAATAAAAATAGCCATTCGCTGAAAATAAGGAAGGGTGGAGGATTCAATATGTACGGTTTTACAAGAATGACAAATGACATAGCTGAAGAAATCGCTTACAAGTGGAAGTATCAAGATAAGTATTCTTTTTACGATATGACGGAAGACGAAGAAGATCTGAAGGAATTTCTGGAATCGGACAGGGCAGGCTACTATATCGTGAAAAATACGGATGAAATTATAGGTTATTTCAGCTTTGAAAAATCCGATGGGAATGAACTGGAAATCGGTTTGGGAATGAAACCTGGCCTTACTGGACGAGGAATGGGGTTCCAGTTTGTGAAAGAAGGAGTTGCGTTTGCCTTGGAACATTATCCAGGCCGAGTTCTTGTGCTATCCGTTGCTACATTCAATGAGCGGGCGATAAGGGTATATGAGAAGGCAGGATTTGTTCCGGTCAGGACCTTTATGCAGGATACGAACGGAAGTACATATGAATTTTTAAAAATGAAGTATACACAAGGAGAATGAGAACATGTTTCTATTAACAGCACAAAGCTCTGCTTTCAATGGCGGAGACATATTATTTCAATTGATCATGTTTATTTTGCTGCTGGGAATTCCAGCTGCCATCGTGATCATTTTTGTTGTTTTAAGAAAGAGAAATAAAAGCCGTCTTGACCGGATTGAAGAGAAGATAGACAGGCTGCTGGAGGAAAAGAAATAATTCATTGCAAGGTAATGCTTGCTTTGAGTGAGGAGTGGGAGGCCAATGAGGAATCGCGGATCTGTTGTCATTATCGATAATAAACAGGTGGTACTTATCAAAAGAGTAAGAGATGGTGAAGTGTACTATGTTTATCCCGGCGGAGGGATAGAGGCAGGGGAAACGCCTGAAGAAACAGCCAGGCGGGAAGCCTTTGAGGAGCTGGGGGTAACAGTCGAACTGGAGGATTGCATTGCTGTAATCGATTATCATGGGAAGCAGTACTTTTACCTCGCTTATATCCTCAACGGACAAATGGGAACAGGCTCTGGAGAGGAGTTTCTTGACACCTCCCGAGGAACCTATGAACCGCTCTGGATGGATATCGATCAACTTCCCTCATTGGATGTAAGGCCTGGGGAGGTTTCAGAACGGGTGCTATCCTTGAATATCCACTTATAAAGAGCTCTGGAAATCACAATCATAAAAAGGTGAACCGGGATATTAGAGAAAATCTGCCGGACTTTCATTTTAGGATTTTTGTTTTTATCAGGCACAGGTCAAGTGCACTGCAGCTTAAAAGCAGAAAAATCCTGTTTCGGATTCCTTCCCTGGAAGAGGTTATAGCGGCAGTGAATGAAAGCACGAAACAGTATAGAGGAGCCAGGATGAAGTGCTCCCTCCATGAATGGAATTGTCCTCTTCCAAATCGGATTTTCCGGCTGGCGGCTGTGCAGTAGAGCAAAGTCACACCGATTACTTCTATGGACAAGAAGTGGATTATTTTCCTCATCCACTGCTGTTGCATCGAAAGTAATTTGTGAATCCCCTCACTAAGGTAGAAGTAAAGGGTCATCAAGACAAGTGTATAGTAGGGTTTCCACCAATGTACTTTATATAATTTCAAACGGATAAACATTTTTTCAACCAGATAAAAGTACAAGCTGAAACCGGCTTTCCATTTCCAGCCTCCCTTCAATACTGTGATGAAGGTCGACGTAATGGGCACATACACGCCCTGGGACAAAATCGCTCCGAAAATGTTATCAAAAAAACGTTTCTTCATGACAGAAGGCCGATAAGTATACGCCCTGAACAAATTCAATACAAAATATTCAAATATGTACGCCAAACCCATGTTGCCAAGTAACAGTAACCACATGTCTTTCTGCCTCTTTTTTAGAGTCAAAACAACCAGCATCAGCAGATGGACGATTGTTAGAAAGAGAAAGTATTTAGAGTTATTATTTAGAATGCTTTTTCGCCTCATAGAATCACCATCATTCAGTCATATAGAGTAGTATTGGCTTTATAAAAATTAATATTATTTAACAGCAAATATTTTTGTGAATAACCTCATACCCAATTAATGATGATTCCGTGAATTTTTACACATATAACAGGAAATGGTTCTTATAAAAGAGAATAGGTGCTGATAACAAACGAAGGAGGGATTGTTATCACGAATTGGAGGAGTTCCCTCTTATTGTTATTCGGACTCGGAATTTCCACTTTGGGGGACTTTATTTACCTTGTCGCCATCAATATCCTTGTCTTGAAGATGACCGGTTCTGCGGCTGCAGTGGCAGGGCTTTGGATCATCGGGCCGATTGCAGCCATTCTGACGAAATTCTGGTCGGGCAGTCTGATTGACCGGATGAACAAGCGGAAAATCATGATTGGGACGGACATTATTCGTGCCCTATTGGTTGCACTTATTCCGTTTTGTCAGTCGATTTTCTTCATTTACATACTTTTGTTTTTACTATCCATATCTAAATCGTTTTTTGAACCGGCATCGATCGCTTATATTACAGGATTGATTCCTGAAGGAGACAGGAAAAGGTTTAATTCTTTCAGAAGCTTAATCAGTTCAAGTGCATTTCTGATCGGCCCGGCCATTTCAGGAGTTCTGCTTATTTTTGTATCAGTCGATATATCAATCTGGATCAATTCCATTTCATTTCTGTTATCTGGCATGATGTTGATGATGCTTCCGGATGTTATGGGGGAACCAGATTCCAGACGAATTACACTAGGTGTCCTTAAGGAAGATTGGAAAAATGTGTTTCGATATTCTGCTGGGAACAGATTTGTTGTGACAATCTACTTTTTGTCCCAGTTTTTCATGGTGATTGCATTGGGCATGGACGCTCAGGAGGTTGTTTTTACCCAAGATGTTTTGGCGCTTTCCGAAACAGATTACGGATTTCTGATCAGCATAACGGGAATCGGCTCGATTTTGGGTGCTGCGGCGATATCGGCTGCGGCCAGGAAGCTGTCTATCAAAGTGATGATGAGCATGGGGTTCGCGCTTGTATCACTTGGTTATCTGATCTATGCCTTTTCATTTTCCTTTTGGTCCGTTGCGCTTGGTTTTGTGATATTGGGATTCTTCAATCCGTTTTGGGGAACAGGTTTCATGACGTTTTACCAGAATAATGTGCCTGTCGGGATGATGGGCAGGATCTCAAGTGTGTTTGGTATTTTTCAAAGTGTGCTTCAGGTTTCATTTATTCTGCTGGTCGGTTTTACAGGGGAAATCATCCCCCTAAGGTACAGCATCATGGCTGCTTCTTTTCTTATGGGGGCTATAGCTCTTTTGCTGATCGTTTTGATTAATCAATCGGAGAAGGCGGTTTTTGAGGAAGAAAGCATTAGTGATTCAACGCGTTAAAGCACTACGAGGGACTGTCCCTTTTAGTGCGGTAACGTGCTAAAGTTTCTTGGTGAGGGGGGACAGGTTGTTGAATATGGTTGAGAAGAATCACAGGTTTGAGTTTATTGAGTTTTTGCCTATGAAGGAAGAGGAGTTGGAGAGTTGGTTGGCAGCCACTGTCCGGTTCGTTTGTTGTTTTAAAGTGTGAGGATCGATACCTGCTTTGTTATAACATTTGGAGAAATCAGTGGGAGCTGCCGGCAGGGAAAAGAGAGGAAGGCGAATCGTGCAGGGATTGTGCAGCGAGAGAGCTTTATGAAGAGACCGGACAAGTAGTGGACAGCTTAAGTTTTAAAGGCATCATGGTCAAAGAATCCAAGGATGGCGAGCTGAGGCATAACCCGGTTTTCACTGCTGAAATAGATGTTCTGCAGCCTTTTCACGAAAATGAAGAAACTTCTCAGATCATGCTATGGGATATGAAAAGGCCGCTTGAATCGATTGATGAGGTGGACTTTATCCTATTAAAGTGGCTGGTTAAAAAAGAATTTGTTTGAAGTTGGTGAAGGTATGCTTGTAAAAGGACTGAATCATTTTTTGTTTTCAGTTGAGGATTTGGATCAGTCGGTTGATTTTTATGAAAAAGTATTTAAGGCAAGATTGTTAGTGAAAGGACGCCGCACAGCTTACTTTGATTTGGACGGGATGTGGCTCGCTCTGAATGAGGAGAAGGGTGTAGAGCGGAAAAGTGAATCGTATACGCATATTGCATTTTCTATTGATGAAAAAGATTATGATGCAGCCTATGATCGATTGATAAAATGCGGTGCTGTTATTTTAACCGGTCGTGCACGTGATTGCAGGGATAGGAAATCGATTTATTTTACAGATCCTGACGGCCACAAATTTGAATTTCATACTGGAACTTTGCAGGACAGGCTGCATTATTACAAAGAGGATAAACCTCATATGAAGTTTTTTGATTGAAAGGAGCGATTGGTTTTGGAAACGAATTTGTATTTTGTCAGGCATGCCCATTCGAGGTATACGCCTGAGGAGCTGACAAGGCCCCTATCGGCCAAGGGTTTTGATGAAGCTATGATAGTGACGGAGAAGTTAGCTGGTGAAAATCTCGATGTGTTCATCTCAAGCCCCTTTCTTCGTGCGGTACAGACCATCCAGGGTGCGGCGGAGCATTTTGGCAGTGAGATTGTTGTGCGGGATGGATTCAGGGAACGCCTTTTATCTGAGAAGCCTGTGGAAGATTTTGATGCTGCCATTACGAAGGTGTGGAGTGAATGGGATTTTTCCTGGGAAGGCGGAGAGTCGAATACGGAAGCGCAGAAAAGGGGAGTTCGGGCGACTCTGGAGGTACTTGATGAGTTCTCTGGCAAAAATATTGTGATTGGTACGCATGGTAATATCATGGTGTTGATCATGAATTATTTTGACTCACGATTTGATTTTGAATTTTGGGGTCGGCTCGGGATGC
Organism: Bacillus sp. AK031; assembly: GCF_053903065.1. NCBI lineage: Bacteria > Bacillati > Bacillota > Bacilli > Caryophanales > Bacillaceae > Bacillus > Bacillus sp. AK031. The sequence continues at coordinate 1,888,012 of NZ_CP096424.1, forward strand.
CGGATATTTACCGGTTGACGTTTGAGGGACATGAGTTGGTGAAAGTGGATAGAGTTTTTGAGTAGAGGAGCGGTTGGTTGCTTCTCTATTTTATTATTGTTGGAAAATTCAGGTTTTTGTTTTATGATAGTTTTAGAAAGGAGAGATGCTGATGATTATGAAAGAACGGGAAGTATCTGATGAGCTTAAGATATACAGGTCGTTGAGTGTGAGGACGGAACTTGAGATCGATGAGGAGAAGGCCTATCTATATGTAGAAAAGGGGTTTGAAGGAGAACAGAAATTCGACAGGTTGGCGGAACCAGTTTCTGGTAAAGTTGTATTTTTAAATGATCTTCTGCTGGAACACAAAAAGACGCTTTTCCAATTGGATTCTGTGGGAGTTAATGCTGGGAAAGTGTACCTGTTCGAGGTCAAAAACCTTGAGGGTGACTACTTGATTGAAGGTGAAAAATGGAAATCCTGTTCAAGCAAAAAAGAAATCAAAAGTCCAATGCTGCAGTTGAATAGAGCCGAGTCAATGTTACGGCAACTGCTGGAGGCGTATGGAATTCATGCCCCCATCGTTCCATACCTCGTTTTTGTGAATCCCGAATTTCACCTCTATAATCCCCCTATGGATTTCCCGATTGTATACCCCGCGCAATTAAACCGCTTCATCGACAAACTCCATAAACAGACGATCCATGCAAAAAAATCTGATATAAGGACTGCGGAAAAATTGTTGTCGTTTCATTCAGAAGAATCCCCTTATTCCCGGGTGCCTGCGTATAGGTATGAGGATCTTCGGAAAGGGATTGTTTGTTTTGGGTGTGGTGGGTTTTATGGACAATTTAAACGATTGACATTGTTATGTGAAAACTGTGGTAAGAAAGAGAATTGTAATGATGCAGTTTTGCGAGTCATTAGAGAATTTAAGTTATTGTTTCCGGAAATGAAGCTTTCAACTAACCAAGTTCATGATATCTGCAAAGTAGTCAGTAAGAGAGCTATACGAAGTATTCTTTTGAAAAATTTTGATTTAGTTGGATATGGGAAACATTCGTATTATGAGGGTTCAATAATAAAATGAAAAACGGATCTCATTTAGTTGTTTTTTAAAGTATGTTTAATGTCGGGTTCTAGTGAGCGCGGGATATAAAAATTTTGAAATAAAAGTCATTAACGGATTTTTGAGGGAAGCTTAGTAGATAATTTGATATCTAAATGTCTGAAGGGGATTTCTAAAGACATTTAGTTAGTAGTTCTGGAATTTAAGTGTCGCTAAGAGGCTTCTAAAGACATTTAGTTAGTAGCTTTGAAATTTAAGTGTCGCTAAGGGGTCTCTAAAGACATTTAGTTAGTAGATTTGAAATTTAAGTGTCGCTAAGAGGCCTCTAAAGACATTTAGTTAGTAGATTTGAAATTTAAGTGTCGCTAAGAGGCCTCTAAAGACATTTAGTTAGTAGATTTGGAATTTAAGTGTCGCTAAGGGGTCTCTAAAGACATTTAGTTAATTGAATTGGAATTTAAGTGTCGCTAAGGGGTCTCTAAAGACATTTAGTTAGTTGAATTGGAATTTAAGTGTCGCTAAGAGGGCTTTAAAGACATTCAGTTAATAGATTTGGAGTTTAAATGTCGCTAGAAAGCAGCAGCAGACCTACGGCAGTGTGATTGAGGAACAGTGATGGTTGTTAGAGCCTCTTGTTAAAGAATTCATGGTAACAACCACCAATAATCAGAATATTTCTGCTATAATCACCATAAAGGATGGTGAGCAAACTGGATTATGTGCAGGTAAGGCGGTTGCGGACGAGGCAGGCGGTGGCCATGAATGCAATGATTTTGGCAATAGCAGGAATTCTCATTATGGCTATAAATTATTTTCCGTTTACATTGCGGCAGCTCTTTGTTTTTTTGGGTGTTTTTGGAATAGCTCAAAGTATATTTTTATTCCTGCACTTGAACTCTCCACGTTCTCTTATCCCGGTTTTTGGTGAGGTGGCTCAGTATGAGAAGGAGAAGATGGGGGCAGAGTGGTTGAAGCAGCAGAAGGTAGCCATTGCATTTACTTTCTTTTTTTCAGTATTTTTGTTTTATATGGCTTTTGCTACACCTCTTCCGGAGGAATATATGCAATTTTCCTTTAAGGAGATAGCTGGATTTATTGGTTTTATGATAGTGGTTCTTAACCTCAGCCTGTTCTTTCGGATGAGAAAGGTGGATCGGTCTGTTTCGCCGGCCGATTTTAAAGGGTACACGCTGAGAACGAACATCCTGGCTGTTTTGGCAGGTATCGGACTAGGGGTACTTATGGTGATTTTTATAATAATCAGCGTTGTAAAGGAGGCAATATAAATGCAATCATTCGATTCTTTTTTAGATCAGTTTTTAACCGCCTGGAGTTCGTCTTCTCTTGAAGGGCTACAAGCGCTCATATCAAGAGATTATCAGGCGAGGGAGTTCTCGCGCGGGGAAATTCTCGATTTTGGATATGAGGAGTCTCTTGAAGGCTGGGAGCAGGGGTTCCACTTTGTAAAAGAAAACCAAGCCGAGTGGCAGTTGAAAACGATGTCGACGATCCCGCTAAGACATGATGAAACCATGGTGATCATTTCGGCGACTCTCGTTATAGAAGGTAACCCAATTGAGACTGCCAATTTATTTTTCAATACATACAAAAATATCGGCAGTGAGTGGAAGCTCGCCAGGAGTTATATTGAGGCAGGCGTGATGGTTCCTTGATGTGTTTTCGACGTTTAAACCCCCGATTCCTCCGGGTATAAATGAAATGAGAGATCAATAAAGGAGGAATGAACATGATTACCATTATTCCGAGTGGACGTAATGATCTTTTGGAGATTGAAGTGACGGGAAATATCACGAAGGAAGACATGAAAGAATTCGAAAGGGCGTTTCATGATAAGAAGACACCAGGTCAAGAAATGAATCTTTTGATGATCGTGAATGATATCGATGTTAGCATGAAGACATTGAAGGAAGATTTTAAGTTTGACAAAGAACATATGGATGAATTCAATAAAGTGGCTGTGGTCAGTGATAAGAAGTGGATTGAAATGGGTTCCAAGCTTGAGAACCTGATGCCGGGTATGGAAGTGAAGCATTTCGATAAAGACCATCGCACAGATGCAGTCACATGGATTCACTAAGCGGGGTGGAGATTTTCTCCATTCCTTTTTCTTATGAAAAGGAGGGGTTGAGATGCTGGTGATTGCCAGTGGATTGCTGTTGGTTGTTACTCTTACACTGAGCAGGAATGTCAAGAAATCGAAACGATTTGCTGCCTTTTATGTTATCGCCCTGGCCGGAGGCTTATTTGCTTTGGGATCAGCTGTTTTCCTCGGCGGATGGGACAGCCTGCCATTTGCCTTAGCGGGTGTTGCAGCTGGTGTGGTTGGTCTGTTCGGCATGATGATGGTTCTGCTGGTCAGGCAGAAGGCATGAGTATGTAGAAGGAAGCGCACAAGCTTCACTTCAGGTTTTTAATGGAATGCACGGAATGGTCATCAAGGATCATGACTCTGGAAGAACAGAGAAAATGTTCTTGATAGGATTCTCTTAATTCCTCATGGAAGTGAGTGAGGATCCCAACCAGCTGAAGAACCTCTTCTGTAAAAACACCAGATCGGTTGATTATGATATTATCATATTTTTTTACAGTCTTACTGACCTTTTTGAGCAGTTTCTTCGCATCTCTTAAACGGAAGGCGAAACGGAGATTTTCAGTCAGGGACGACAGGTCTGTTGTGACTGCTTGTCTTACTTGCGCATTGACAGTGGAATGATCAACTTCCTGTCCTGGTAAAATAAAGGCTTTTGCCATTTGCAAGTCTGATTGCAGTGGTTCGCTATAGTAATGCAGGAAAATCTGCAATGTATTGTAGGCATCGTACATAGGGTTATGAGCTTCACCTTCAAATTCAACACCATAAAGGGCGAGTGCATTTTCTACAGAAAGATTATCCTTGGAAACGCGTTTGCTGAACACATGTTGAAAATCGACATAGCGGTTTTCGATTTTTTCGATTGTTGCCTGAGGCAGTTCATGCAGCAGGCTGTCCATTTTCAGTCTGGATAAGTCACTTTTCGACCAGGAGAAAAAGCGGGTCTTTTTAACGCCGCCAACCCAATATAGAAACTCTTTGAATACTACGGGAAACATATCAGCAGAGAATAGGTCAACATCGCGGATACCGGTAAGTTTTTTGCAAAAGTCACTTAAAGGTTCCTGTGTCGTTGGCTGGATAAATCGATCAAAAGTGGTGATACACTTCGAATTTAAATCATATTTGACCGCTCCCAAGCGGATGGCTTCCATATTTTCATAGGCCATGCCCTGGTCATCGCATTTCATTTCAAAATCAAAGAATACAAATTGCTTCAGTTCAGCCATGGTCATTCTCCTTTCTCCAACTTGTCAGTATAAAGGGTGGACAGCCTTATTGAAAGCAGTAATTTATGGCAAAAAAAAGCTTGCAGTCCCGATGACCGCAAGCTTTGGCATTCCTATGTAAGAAGACTCCTCCCGATCCGTACAGTGGTTAAGTGTCCCGCAACAAGCGAATGGTATTCGGGAGGAGCCTTACTGTATTATACCCTAACATAGAAAAATAATCGAGTGAAGGGGGAATTGTTTCCTGCTAACTCACTTGAATGTTTGTCAATAAAAGCAGACGGGTATTTACATGAAATGTCAGGAAAAAAGAAAGGGCTCCCATAAATAACATAAGGGGAGGGATTTGAAATGAATGTTTTATTTTTGATTCTCGGGGCAGCGCTATTACTTATGGTAGCGATAGATTTATTATGGACAACGATATGGGTGGAAGGAAGTGCTGGACCTCTTTCCAATCAGCTTGCCAAGGGCTGTTGGCTGGGCTTGAAAAAGGTGAGTGGGGGAAATTCCAGATTGCTTTCTCTCGCGGGACCGATGATTTTAACTTTCACACTATTGATGTGGATTTTCCTTTTGTGGGCCGGGTGGACTTTCTTCTTTGCAGGAAGCGAACAGTCGATTTTGGTATCGCAGAGTAAGGTTCCAATCTCTTCCTGGGCGGAGAGGATCTATTTCGTTGGATTTGTGGTATTCACTCTTGGTGTCGGTGACTATATTCCGAATGATGGTTTTTGGCAGATCACTACAACGGTTGCGACCGGAAGCGGCATGTTGTTTATCACGCTTTCTGTTTCTTATGTAGTGTCGGTTGTCGGTGGAGTGATCCAGAAACGTGCCTTTGCTTCAAGTATTACCGGACAGGGGAAAGACGGCATAACGGTGGTCAAACAAGGGTGGAATGGCAGTGACTACAGTAATATCAACCTGTTTTTAAAAGATCATGCAGCACAGCTCAGTACCCTGGTCCATCAGCATAAAGCATATCCCATTCTTCATTATTACCATACTTCTAAAAAGGAGCAGGCATCATCGATGGCCATCGCCATTTTTGATGAGGCACTGACGATTTATAAATTTGGAGTGAATGAACAATATCAGCCGAATAAAGTATGGGTGAAGCAGGCCAGGTCGAGTGTAAAAGACTACTTGGAATTACTGAATTCCGTTTTCGCCAAACCAGCAAGAAAATCACCGCCTGCCATTGATTTGGATCCCCTCCGCTCTGAGGGGCTGCCGGTGAAATCAAATGAGGAATTCAATGTTGAAGTTTCCGAGTTGAAGAATCGTCGTGAAAAACTGCTGGGGCTTCTTGAAGCGGATGCATGGAAATGGCCTGCTGGAGGCAGTTTGGATGGTTAAAGGTGTATGATTGAGCCGCCGGGTATATTCGGAATTCCGGCTGTCTTCCCTTGAAATTTAAGATGTCCCTTCACAATCTTTTTCTTCTGAAGAGAATCATGGTATTATTATAAATGATTTCTAATGAATAGGAGTGTTGATCACTATGGCTAAAAAAGGATACATACAATTTGAAAATGGGGAGAAAATCGAATTCGATTTGTTCCCTAACGAAGCACCTGGAACAGTTGAAAACTTCTCTAAACTTGCAAAAGAAGGTTTTTATGATGGACTTTCATTCCACCGTGTCATTCCTGGGTTTGTAAGCCAAGGGGGCTGTCCTCAGGGCACCGGGACTGGTGGACCTGGCTATACAATTCCATGTGAGACAGAAGGCAACCCTCACAAACATGAAGCAGGTTCATTTTCTATGGCGCATGCTGGAAAAGATACAGGCGGAAGCCAATTCTTCATCGTCCATGAGCCACAACCTCATTTGAACGGTGTTCACACTGTTTTCGGTAAAGTGACTTCTGGTCTTGATACAGCAAGAAACCTAAGAAATGGCGATGTAATGCAGAAAGTTGTCATTGAAGACTAAATAATATCAACCGAGGGAGCTGATTTAATCAGCTCTCTTTTTTGTATGTCAGCCTTAAGCATTTAGCATACCTTTCATTTCTCCAGTAATAACCTCCCATTTTTCTAATATTTATATAGAGTGGCAAGAGAAGACTTATGGGAGGGGATTGTATGCCGTCTGGCCTTCATAAAATGCAGGTGGAAGCAACGGTTGAGGAGCTATGGAAGTTTGTTAGTGTGATGGATGTGTGGGCGCCGCTTGTTCCTGGCTATATTGATCATGAGATATTTAATGAAAGAGAGTCGACTTGGAAGTTCAAGACTGATTTGGGTCTCATTAAGAAAAAAGTTCACCTGAAAGTCGATATTACGGATTGGCAGGAGCCAACAAAGGTCACATTCAATCTGACCGGTTTGAATGAGCGATTTAATGGCCATGGATATTTTCAGGCAGACACAGTAGTTGGTGACCCATCCTATATGACCGGATTCCTTGAGATCAATGCAGAAGGACCATTGGCAAAAATGGTGAACCCTTTGCTTAACTCCATTTTGCCGGAGATGACGAGGGAACTGACCGAAGCAGTTGCTTATAAGGTGGAGGGAATTTATTCCTCTAAATAATATTTTTAATTTTCTAATAAATTATTGAATAAGAAAAAGGAATATAGTACTATTTTATTGTATTTATTTTACAATGAGGAGGTGAGATAAGATGGGTGCCAAACTCTTGAAGATTTCTGTGTTCTATCTGATTGTTGGTGTCGGTTTAGGTATGTATATGTCCATTGTCCATAATTTTGCGTACACAGGTGCACATGCTCATATCAATCTATTGGGGTGGGCTTCTCTTGCATTAGCCGGGTTGATTTATGTGTTATTTCCTGCAGCGGCTGAAAGCACTCTTGGGAAAATTCATTTCTGGCTGCATAATATCGGTCTTCCGTTCATGTGTGCAGGTCTGTTAATCGTCGTGCACAATCAGTCACTTGCCGTGCCGATCATATCGGCTGGATCCATTCTTGCTACTCTTGGTATTATTTCATTTTTCATTAATGTTCTTAAAAATGTAAAGGCGTCTGACGTGAAAACTGCTGCGTCAAATAATGTTTCTGCATGAACGAAGTCCTCTTCAGCTTTGAAGGGGACTTTTATTGTGAATGGTTCAGTTCTTGTATCAAAAGGTTCTCTATATCCTTTGTGTCATCAGGATGAAATAAATGAGCTGATTTATCGCACCAGACTATCCTTTTGCCATGTTCAGCATTCAAGTTTTCAACATAGTCTTCCAAAAGTTCACCATGAACGTGAACATCGTGTTTTCCATGGATGAAGGTTACCGGGATGCCGATTCGTGGAATGTCTTTTGCCACATTGATAAGAGGGATGTTTCTGATGAATTCATCTGAATAAACTAACTTGAAGCCATCATAAAAGGTATGTTTCATATCACTTAAGCGGTAGTCCTTCGAGAGCAACATATTGAGTGAAATTTTCGCCAAGCCCGGATGCTTGATATTTTTATCCGTGTAAACCATTGAGTTATACTTCATCTGCCATTTGCGCAAGACGCCCCATTGCTTCTGGCCTTCTAAAAACGGTGGTACTCCTACTGCATTCAATTCTTTCAATGCTTTCTTGTCATGACGTGCTGCTGCTTCAGTTTTAAGCCATTGAAGGCTCAATTTATCGTTTTCCGTCCAGCTTATCAGTTGGGAAATTCCTGTATACGAATAAAACTTCTGCGGATGATGATGAATCAGGTACATTCCGATCAGGCTGCCGTATGAATGGGCTGCAAGATAGATCTTTTGCTGATTGAATCTTTTCAACAGAAAGTCTGTCATTTCATTGGCATCTTGGACAAACTGTTCAAAATTCATGGTTTCTTGAGGGATGTTTTTGTGATAGGACTTTCCTGTTCCGCGCTGATCCCAGAAAACGAGGGTGAAATGTTTGACCAGTTCTTTCGTATTGGTGGCAACAGTGTAATTTTTTCCACGTGAAGAAACCCCTGGCAGAGGCATGGAAGGCCCCCCGTGAAGGAACAACAGGACGGGAAGATTCATAGCAGTGGATTGAATAAGAATGGTCTGTTGGATTCCGCCGAGAGTTACTCTTTCAACAGAATCAATTCCTTCTGGAGGAATCATGAAATCAGGTTTTTGAAATAAATTTAACATAATATTCCTCCTTATGTAGATATTGTAACACCATTGCCAGGTTGATGGTGCTTTTTTACATAACAACTCCTGGGAAGCAAATACTAGATCGAAAAGGAGTGTATTCATGGCAGATGAAAGTGTAGTAAAGACATTGAATGAATTTTTGAAAGGGCAGTATATGGGAATTCATGCTTATGAAGAATTCATTGAGAAAATAGAAGATCCCTCATTAAGGGATACCTTTCAGGAGATACAGGAGGACCATAAGCAGCATGCCTTAAAAGTTTCAGAAAGAATCCGGGCGTTGAGGGGAATTCCGGTTGTAGATGAAGGGGCCATGGGCAAGGTGCAGGGGTATTTAGGGAAATTCATGATTCCTGACAATGATGAAGATCTACTGGAGAGTGCCTTAAAGGGTGAGAGCCATTATGGGGTTGAAATGTCCGAAGAAATCGTAAAAGGGGATCTGGACTTTGAGAGCAAAGAAATCATTGAGGAAATTCTTGATAAGGACAGAGAGCATGTCCGGCTGCTGGAAGAATTGAGCGGACAGCAATTTCATTAATTTACTGAATATATAACACCTGGAAAAATACAGTTGTCGCCAATTAAAGTGAAAAAATAAATGGGATTTTGACAGCGTTGGATTAGACTGATTCTAAACAGTGCACAAATACCTAAAAGCCGTGCGTATTCCTGTATAAAGCGTGCGTATATATGTATAAACCGTGCGCATTATTGCATAAACTGTACGTATAGTTGAATATCCCGCACACAAGACCCCAAAAAAGAGACGGCCGCAGTATTTTTATGAGGCCGTCTCATATTATTTATCCAGAAATCCTTCATTAATCAAATACTCCTCAACATCCTTGAAGGTATCTACAGCTACAAAGTCTACTTTCTGTTCCCGAAGCATATCCTGAAGTCCTTTTTTGGCAAAAACCAGGTCGGCGTGTTTGGATGGGTGGGTGTCCGGTTCACTGTCACCAATGAAATGGACGGATTCATATTCTGTTTGCAGTTCCTTTATGACTTTTGATTTATCGATTCCGTAGCGTTCATGATAGTGAGGATGTGACGGGTCCAGTCTGAGGTGAACGCCTTCATTTTCGAAGTACCCCTCGTTGGAGTAGACTTTTACATTCTCAATACCATAATGCTCGAGCAGGTGGTGAATATAGTAATCGGTACCGGCACTTAAGATGAACACATCTCCGCCGTATTTCTGCACTTTTTTAATAAAATGTATACCGTGTTCATCGATAGGGAGATTTCGGATGTCCTCGATGACGTTTTCCTCTTTGTCATTGATGTTCTTGAACACCTCACTCAGAAACTCGATATCCTGCATTTCGCCATTTTTCCACTGCTTATAAAGTTCTTTACCTTCTTGGTAATAGTTTTCAATGACCAGATCGTAGAAGTCCTGATTTGAAATGGTTCCGTCAAAATCTGAGACAAATGCCCACTTTTTCATTGTCAAACCTCCAACTGAATATTATCTGTATTACTTTTCCCATTATAGTGTATTTATAACTTTATTGGTGAAATCATGCGTGATGAGGCTCTTATGGCATAGGGTTAATATTCAATGAAAGAGTATTTAGTCCGCAATATCTTAGAATATTACTCAATCAGATTCAAACTACAAAAAACGCTTAGGAAGCCCTAAGCGTCAAGTACACCGAATTGAAATCCTTTTTCTTTTATCCTCCGAATCAATTCAGGAAGCACCTTCACGGTTTGTGGCAGTTCATGCAGTAAGATGATGGCTCCGTCTTCTAGGTTGTCCAGGACATACTTCAGTATTTGCGCTGAATCATGCTGGAGCTCCCAGTCCATTGAGGCAATTCGCCACATGACGGTCTTCATGCCAAGTTCACCGGCTGCAGTGAGCGTATCCTGATTGTATTGTCCGAAAGGGGGGCGGAAGTAGTTTGGTTTTTGTCCGGTCACCTGTTGAATCCATGATTGGCATTGAGCTAAATCATGATATTGTTCCTTCTGGCTCAGCTTTGTTAAATTTTTATGATTTGTAGAATGATTGCCTATAATATGTCCTTCATCCAGTACCCGTTTCCAAGGGCGTTGGTGGTGGAGCAGGCGGGACTGCCAGAAAAAAACAGCCTGTACCTGTTCCTTTTTCAGTATATCGAGGATTTGACGCAGTACCCTGGCTGGCCCATCGTCAAATGTCAGCATGACGGTTTTTTCGCGGGCGTCATTAAGGTGTGTGATTACATTTTCATCAGTAGAGTCGTACACGACCCTGGTGCAGTCAACCACTCAAGGGCTATTTCTCATGAAGAATCAACTCTCCTTCAGTCAAATATGTTCATAGGTTTCTGATCCGTAGGTTTCCTGGTATTCTTTTTCGGTAAAGTCCCGAGCTCTTCCATCAAAAATTACCGCTCCATCTTTTAAAGCAACAATCCGGTCAGCATATCGTTTCGCCAATGAAACATCATGGACATTGATGATTGTCAACAACTCATGCTGATCATGCATCTTTTTGATAAGCGTAAAAATATGATTGGAAGTACCCGGATCAAGACTGGCAACCGGTTCATCCCCTAAAAGCACTTTGGGATTCTGAAGGAGTGCCCGTGCAATTCCAACCCGCTGTTTTTGCCCGCCGCTTAAATGCTCGACCCGCCTGTTCTCAAATTCAGCAAGGCCAACTTCCTCAATGAGGTCTTGCGCTTTTCGGACTTCATCTGGACTAAACCAGCCAATCATATTCTTGAATGATGAGCGGTAGCCAAACATGCCTGTCAGGACATTCTGCATCACTGATAGGCGGGGCACCAGATTGAAATGTTGAAAGATCATGCCCATTTCACGCCTTGCTTTTCTCGCCTCTTCTTCCGTTTGTTTAGAAAGGAGTTGTCCACGCCAATGGACTTCACCTTGAGTAAGAGGCTGCAGCCCGTTAATGGTGCGGATGAGTGTTGATTTTCCTGCACCGCTCTTACCGAGTACACAGACAAAATCGCCTTTGTTGAATTCAAGGTTTACAGAAGCCAGTGCAGGTTGAGCAGAGCCTTTATATTGGACCGTCATATTCTTCAAACTTAACATGCAGTGCCTCCTATATCACTTTATTTCGCACATAGCTTCCGAGGAAATCAACGGCGACCACCATGATCATGATGATCAACACATCGAGTGAGACGGAAGAGTACTGAAAGGTTTTGAAGTCATTGAACAACCGCTGGCCGATTCCGCCACCGCCGATAAAACCAAGCACGAGAGAAGTCCTGATGGCGACTTCAAATCGGTAAAAATAGTGGGACAGGACGTTGGGCCAAATTTGCGGAAGGATGCTGAAGAAGTAGGCAAACCATTTCTTGGCGCCGACTGCTTTCATGGCATCCTGAGGTCCCGGATCGGATGCTTCAATTAATTCAGACACCAGTTTCCCCAATACCCCGATATTATGGAGCATGATGGCAATGACAGCCGGGAATGGACCAAGACCAAGCGCCGTCAACAAAATCAAGCCAAAAACAATTTCAGGAACGGAGCGGACAAAGCTGAGCCCCACCCTCGTTAATTGATAGAGCCAAGAGGAGGGGGAAGTATTTTTTGCCGCTACAAAACTTAAAGGCAAGGCAAGCAGGAGCCCGAAGAAGCTCCCGAGAAAGGCCATTGCCAATGTCTCTAATCCGTCTTCAATCATTTTCGGCAGCAGGGAGAAGTCCATAGGAAACCATTGTGATAGAAAATCTATCATGTTCCGGAAGTCCCTGAACTTCGAAAGGTCGAATTCAGTCAGCTTCATACTGAAGTAGACAAAGATAATTAAAACAAGAAAGGTAAAGATGCTTCGCCTTTTAAACCACACACTTATCACTCTATTCTTCGATAATTCCCTGCTTAAGGGCAGCCTGCCTTATACTTTCATAATCTTCATTGCTTGCTTCGGTAAATCCTGTAGCACCAAATGCATCAAGTACTTCCTGATCTTCGATTTCAAGGAAAGCTGCCTGCAGGGCATCGATGGTTTCCTGATCGGTATCCTGATGGACGGCCCATGGGTATTGGAACAATTTATCTGATTCCCAGATGGTCTTGAGCTGTTCGCCATCCACTTTTCCGGATTCTACAAGCTGGTTATAGATCGCACTGTCAATCGCACCTGCATGAACCTGGCCATTTTGGACAGCTAGTGCTGTGGCATCATGTGAGCCTGTAAAACGGACGGAGTTGAAATCATGTTCATCTTCAGATGTGTAAACACCACGGTCCTGCAGTTCAATAGAAGGAATCAGTGAACCGGATGTTGAGTTAGGATCACCAAATGCGAAATCAACTTCGGAGCTGTTTTCCAGAAGCTCTTCCAAAGAGTTCGCTTCGAAGTCCTTTTGGGTGATGATATACGAATGGTAGAAAGGTTCTCCATCAATCAATTGAGTGATAATCGCTTTTGCACCGCTTTTTTCATGAGCGATGACATAAGATAAAGGACCGAAATAGGCCATATCAATTTTGTCGTAATTCATGGCTTCTACCACGCCATTATAATCCGGGTATACTTCAACCTCGACATCTCTGCCAAGTTTGTCTGTCAGGATGGATTGTAATTTATCCATGGCACCTTCCATGGAGCCTTCTGTTTGAGCAGGGATGACGCCAATCGTAAACGCTTCACCGCTTGCCTCTTCATTATTATCGTTATTGTTTTCTGCTGTGTTCCCGTTGTTTCCATTGCCGCAAGCTGCTATGAAAACGGAAAGGATAAGCAACAGCAGGAACGTCATGCTCTTCTTCATTCGCTGCACCTCATTTTTTATGAATTTTTGTTATTCCATGTGTAAAAAGGACTCATATAGAGCCCTTTTTTTATACAACGCTAATTCTGCCTGGGTTCTCGGCAGTGACTGTTCCAATGACAGCCGATGTTACATTTCTGCTGCTCAGCTCTTTCTGTAGTGCCTCTGCATGTTCTTCAGGAACAGAGATGAGAAGGCCGCCGGAGGTGATGGCGTCACAGAGAATCAATTGGTCGAGTTCTGGAATGGACGCATCATAATCAATCCGGTCAGCAAGCCACTTATGGTTTTTGCGTGTGCCGCCGGGAATGATATTTTGTTCTGCAAGCTCTCTTGTTCTATTAAGTACTGGAACTGAGTCCTTTTCAATCGTGATGCCGAGCTTGCTTCCCTCGGCAATTTCCATGGCATGCCCTAGCAGGCCGAACCCTGTTACATCCGTGCAAGCATTAACAGGGAATCCATCCATTGCCTCAGCGGCATCTTTGTTCAGAGCAGCCATTGTGTTCATCACTTCATCCAAATCTTCCTGTGGAAGTTTGTCGTTTTTGATGGCAGTCGTCAAGATGCCGACACCGATCGGCTTTGTCAGGATCAGCTTGTCTCCCTGCTTAGCCCCAGCGTTTGAGCGGATTCGATCAGGATGGACAGTTCCTGTAACCGAAAGGCCGAACTTTGGTTCCTGGTCATCGATCGAATGGCCGCCTACAAGCACGGCGCCTGATTCCAGGACTTTGTCAGATGCACCGGAAAGGATATCAGCCAGAATGCTTTTATCCAATGTGCTGATCGGGAAACCAACGATATTCATAACGGTAATCGGCTTGCCGCCCATTGCATAGACATCACTGAGAGCATTGGCGGCCGCTATCTGGCCGAACATGTAAGGATCGTCGACGATTGGAGTGAAGTAATCCAATGTTTGGACGAGAGCTGTTTCGTCATTGATCTTATAAACGCCGGCATCATCGGATGTATCAAGGCCGACAAGCAAATTAGGATCTTCTACAGAACGGGGTAAATGACGCAGAACCTGCGCCAGGTCTTCAGGACCAATTTTGCATCCTCAGCCACCTTTTGTAGACAGGGAAGTCAGTTTGAAAATTTCTTTATTTGTCATATCTATTCACTCCTTATTCGTAAGCTTTCATTCAGCACCTGCTGATAAATTTTGAGGAATGTCCGGGTTTCATATTCTCTCGAATGTTCTTGGAGAATGTATGTTTTGCCTGTTCTGCCAAAATTTTTCCTCATCTCGCTATTATTGAGCAAAGTCAGGGCATATTCAAGAAATTCGTCTTGATTATTGTATACAAACCCCGTTTTTCCATGTGCCACAATAGAACGGTTGCCTGAATTGTTCGAGGCTATCACTGGCAGTTCATTCTCCATCGCTTCTAAAATGGCCGCGGGCTGACCTTCCGAATGGGAAGTATTTATCACGATATCGGCATTTTCATAGGCTGCACTCATTTCAGAATGGGGAAGCTGCCCCGCATAGGTGATCCAACCTGCGTTCTCTTCGACAAGGTCAAGAACCCGTTTGGCTTCAGCTTCTTCAATGATAGGGCCGACCAATAGCAACCGGATTTGCGAGTGATCCTTATGAAGTTGCTTAAGGGCTTGGATTGCAAACGGAATATTTTTTACGGGCCGTATACCAGCAGGAAGCAGAAACAATAATGTTCCGTCTTCTTTAGGGACGGATGTATGTCCAGCCTGCAAGTCACTTGTCCCTTGGTGAATGACATGAATTTTATGCTGAATACCCTGAATCTCATTTGCCAGAAGCTTTTTGGCGGCTTGATCAAACACTGTGATCGCCCCAGCAGCATTTAAACAGGCAGCAATCTTTTTCCGTCTTTCTTCATTAAATAAGTCATGATTCAAATCGGTACCCGTCATCGTGATAATGAAAGGAGTATTGTTTTCATGCATCTTTTCCCTGTATGTATAAAATTTGTAGGCATGAAAGCCATGAATCAGATCTGCATCAGGGAAAGATGCTATGGCTGGTTCAGCTGTCACTGACAAAACTTCAGTCTGGACACCTGCTTTCTCCAGCCCATCTGTAATACGGTTAACAGTGACTGTATTCCCTCGCTGTTGGTGATAATCGGGAGAGGCCAGTACAATCTTCATTAAGCTAACCTCCTTCCTAACGTGATGTCTACAGGATTGCATAGTATTCCTATCAGTAATTAATAGCTTATCCATGAACGGTGATTTTGTCATTTATCTTGCTTACGAAGTGTGCCTTTTTTAGTCTGTTCGTTTTAGGATATGGAAAAGGGCATAAGTTCAACCGGGGTTTTGAGGATTTGGAGTAAATGGTTATATGTTTCGACAGAGTTAAATCAGAGGGAAACCATAGAGAGGGAGAGAAATCAGCATCTGTTGATTTTTATATTGAAATACTATTAATTACTGACAAATAAGCGGTTTCATACTATACTTCGTTAATGTACAGAAATACAGGGGATAATGGTATATAAACATATTCTTCATTATAAATTAATTTTACATAAGGAGTGAGCCAGCATGAGTGAACAATGGTGGAAAGAAGCGGTAGTATACCAAATCTACCCTAGAAGTTTCAACGACTCGAATGGAGATGGAATCGGTGATATCAACGGGATTATCGAAAAGCTTGATTATTTGAATACCCTTGGGATTGACGTGATTTGGCTGTCTCCTGTCTATAAATCTCCAAATGACGATAATGGATATGATATCAGTGATTATCGGGGCATCATGGATGAATTCGGAACCATGGAAGATTGGGACAGGCTTCTCGATGAAATGCACAAACGGGGAATTAAACTGATCATGGACCTGGTAGTCAATCACAGTTCCGATGAGCATGCATGGTTTGTTGAATCAAGAAAATCTAAAGACAACCCTTACAGAGATTATTATATATGGCGGGAAGGGGATGACGGCAAGGAACCGAATAACTGGGAGTCATGTTTCAGCGGATCGGCATGGCGATATGATGATGCGACCGGAGAGTACTTCCTGCACTTGTTCAGTAAAAAACAGCCAGACTTGAATTGGGAAAATCCAAAGCTTCGTGATGAAGTATATGACATGATGAAGTTCTGGCTTGATAAGGGCATCGACGGCTTCCGGATGGACGTCATCAACTTTATTTCAAAGGTGGAAGGACTGCCTGATGCAGAAAATTCTGAGGGAAGAAAATATGTACCTGGTGGCGATCACTACATGAACGGGCCGAAAATCCATGAATACCTTAAAGAAATGAACGAGAAGGTTCTTTCCCAATATGATGTTATGACCGTCGGCGAAATGCCGGGGGTTGATGTAGAACAGGCGAAAGAGTATACGGCGGATAGCCGGCACGAACTGAATATGGTTTTCCAATTTGAGCATGTTGACCTGGATTCCGGTCCCGGCGGGAAATGGGATCTCCGTCCAATGAAAATGGAGGCCCTTCGCGACAGTTTTTCTAAATGGCAGGAAGGTCTTGAGCATGAGGGCTGGAACAGCTTGTATCTAAACAATCATGATCAGCCGCGAATGGTTTCCCGTTTTGGCAATGATTCTGAATACCGCCTTGAATCTGCAAAGATGCTGGCGACATTTCTCCACACTTTAAAAGGGACTCCTTATATATACCAAGGGGAAGAGCTTGGCATGACCAATGTCAGGTTTGAATCCATTGATGATTACAAGGATATCGAAACCCTGAATATGTATCGAGAAAAAGTGATTAATAACGGGGAAGACCAGGAGCAGGTGATGAATTCTATTTATGTTAAAGGCCGGGACAATGCACGGACACCAATACAATGGAATGACAGTGAACATGCTGGTTTCACGACAGGTGATCCATGGATCAGCGTGAACCCTAACTATAGAGAAATCAACGCGGAAAAAGCGCTGGCAGATCCGAACTCTGTCTTCCATTACTACCGCCGATTGATTGAGCTTCGTAAAGAAAATCCAATCATGGTCTATGGAAGATACAACCTGTTGATGCCTGACCACAAGGAGATTTATGCCTATACACGTGAATATGAAGGCAAGAAGCTTGTTGTGATGCTGAACTTCTCCAGCAACACACCTGTGTTCCAACTACCGGAAGGAATCGATGCAGACAACCAGGAAATTCTTATCAGCAATTATGAAGTCGACGGCACTGATAAGATTGAGCGGGTCGAACTGCGACCATGGGAAGCTAGGGTTTACCTCATTAAATAATTTGGTTACCTGTAGGGAATCAGTATAGCTAAGATATAATTTAAATTGCGTTTGTTAAAGTAAAAGGTTATCCTCTAATAATTCGTGGTTTTACTCTTTTTTTACTCCTGCTGTAGTATGATATTTTTTGATTGGAGCGGAAGGTGTGCGACCTCCTGCGGGAGTAGCGGGACAGGTGAGACCAAGGTTACGTACCCACCGGAACGTAACCCCGCAGGCAAAGCCGAGGAGGCTCAACGCCCGCCCCGCGGAGTCGCACACCTGAAGCGGAAATCACTCAACATTTTTTTGAAAATGGCCTTTGATGAAAAGATAGTGCCCTATAACAAACCAATCAATCTGGAAAAAACTGTCCTTGATATTTCCTCATCAGTGGGGTAATATATTAAATACAAGCTGCGTTGTACGTAATGATAATAAAGTTTTAACCTTTAAACTGTAATAGGGAGTTTTACATCGAAGCCGGAATGTCAGGCCGCCATGGACTGCGGAAGACAGGAACGTTTCTGCAAACACCCACTTTGAGGAGTGGTGGTTTAAAACTTTCTTAGACGATTTACGGCAAATGCGGCCTACATACTACCACCAATCACAAACCAGTTCCCAATCGGGAGCTGGTTTTTTTGTATATAGTGAGTGACAGGCACGACCCGGTTTTTGTCGAATCAAAATAGTGCATCGTGTGGAAGGAATGCGTGCACACCTTTTTTAGAATTGACGATTTGGGTGATCCTCAAGTCTACAGGTAGGGAGGCAAGGGCATTTGCCTCTGTGCGGCTGATATTATATAGTCCGCTCATCAGATCAAGCATTTCATTTAATGCTATCCACATCGCCTGATTCATGTCTTCGTGTATTCCCATCGTGAGCCAGCCTTCTGGAGTTTTTGCTCTGAGCATTTTTATCGCATATTGTCGAGTACTGAAAAGGTGAGCTCCACTCTTTCCATCCCGCACTCCAGAGCAGGCCCGCCAACTTCTCCATCTCCCTGCACGGCATGCCCGTCACCAGTGGAGAACAATCCGCCTTCAACAGGAACAGGAAGATAAAGTGTGGAGCCCTCCGTTAATTCCTTACAATCAAGATTACCGCCATAAGGAGAAGGGACCACTGTGGAATGACGTCCAGGCTCATTTGGAGGCATTCCCATAATTCCCATGAACGGTCTCAGTTTGATAGAATGATTGAAGTTTCCAAACCTGCTGACTCCAATCTTTTTCTCTGAATCCAAATCGAAGTCTAAGGTGACTTCTTGTTCATCTGCAAGACCGAGCGCTTTATTCCAGTAGCCCGGGAACCCACCTGCTGAAGTCCATCCATAATCAGAAGGGATGAGTTCGTTAATCTTTATTTCCAATGTAGACCCGGGTGTTGCCCCTTTGATAAAAAGCGGGCCGACAAGTGCATGGCCAAATTGATCGTGCTGTCTTTGGGGTGTAAGGCTTGTAAACTTTTTCCGTTTTCCTCCAGGTTCCTGCCTCTTTTCAATTCCCCAGGATGAATCAAGTGTCTGGTAAACAATCGTATCTCCGGATTCAATCGCGAGAGAGGGGGCCAGGTCTTTGTCAAAAAATCCATGAAGAGTGGTTCCATCAGGTTTTAAGTAATGAACAGCAGTCATAAACATCTTCCTCCTAATGTGTAATATATGTAAAATATACCAACATTACTTTTTGGAGTAAACAAAATTATATTTAAAAGTATTTAATTGTTTTCGACATAATTCGGGGAGTCCCTGTCACACAAAAAAACCTCCAGGGTGTCAGCCCCCGAAGGCTTCGAGTATGTCGTTCAGTTCTTTTATGTTGAGCGGTTTTGGAGCCTGCTGCTTTGAATTGGCGTTTTCGGTATTCCCCGGTGCAGCGGAATAGCCTTGCTGCAGCATCATTTTGATGGCTTCCAGCTCTTGGAGAATTTCCGTGTTGGTCGTTTTTTTGGCAGCTGGCGAGAAATATTGGTCCAGTGCCGAGAAAACCAGGTGTACCAGGGTATGATTATGGGCATGGTATTCGATTTGTTCCTGAATGAGTTTGGAAACGGTATGGGTGTCGCCGGTTTTAATGTCGATGTATTTGTCCGGCATCGTGATGGCTACTCGGTTTACGTAATCAGTGTACGTTTCTCCCATAACGATCAACCCCTGGTGGCAGCTAGATCAGTAGTTTCTTCTTGTTGTTGTTGTTTTAGATGATTCATTTTCGCCAGAATCATTAACCCCAGTACATTCAGCTTCTCCAGGTTCTCAGGGAATGTCAAATCGATTGGGCGTCCTTTTTCACTCCAGCGTACGGCCGCTTCCTGGATTTGTTTTTGTGCAAGCTTTGCTGCACCGCCGACAGCAATATACCGGGCTGCCCCCTTGATTTCATTCGAACTGCTTCTGACACGGTCGAACAGTTCCAAATATTTGATCGCCATTGATTTCAATTGAGGCGTTACATATTTACTGATATCTTTCCGGACACCTGCAAATGGTTCGACATACCATTCTGATTGGCCGGCATACAATTTTTCCTCCAATTCAGAGCGTGAATCAAACTTGTATAATTCATTTTTGCTCACTTTCTGAATGATGATATCAAGGAATTGATTGATGCCGAAGTGTTCTCCTTCTACAGACGCTACCGGCTTGTTGTTTTTGATACCGACAAAGTCAACCGAATCCCCGCCCAAGTCTCCAATCAGCACGCCTTTAAGTGAATCTTTTACTAGTGCATCATCTTTAATGCCGAGTGTTTCCTGGTCACGTGTCATTCCAAGATAGGCACATGCACCTTCAGCACCTACGATGACATCATTGATGGCCAGCTTGACACACACTTCTTTCGGTTCAGGTACCCCGGGAACTTTATGAAGAATGATCGTATGTGTTCCGAGCAGGCGCTGCTTCAGCTGTTCTTTTTTCTGTTTATATTGAGTCGTCGGCAGAGAAACTGCGAGCTGGTCAATATCATAGTTTATCTCGGTTTCATTTTGATTGTTCAGGACAGCATGATACGCGGCAATCGAGAACAACAGGATATAAGTACGGACTTCATCCACTTTCTGATTGTTCACTGACGTCAGGCTGACATTTCGTTGTCTGGCTGCAGACTTTCCAGTGTAATAGATATCTCTTTTATTTTGGACAGCCGGGCTTTTCACCTCGACGATCAGATTTTCTTCCAACTCAATATCTTCTTCATCATAGGGCATTTCATAGAATTCATCATCAAATAACGCAATCGCATTAGGCAACTGGTACTCAGACAGCTCACCACAGTCCGATGCAAGCACTTTGTACCAGCTGTTGCCTATATCAACGGCAAGAAAGTTACTTCTCTCCATTTTATCCCTCCTCATGATGAATCCTATGCAAAGGGGGAAGGGACCTGTGCAAGTACCCAATTCACTTTTTGAAAAATAGCCCAAATCAATTTTCTAGTAAAAATCAGGTCTGTTATATCAAAAATCCGCGTTTATACTGATGAATTTGACCAAGCTTATGGTGCCTGTACGCATAGGATAAAGTGAAGGTAAAATACAAAGGAGGAAGTAAAAATGAGTGATAAGTACAATCATCATGATAAGAGCTGTGTTGAATTCAACAAATCAGCTCACATTGGGGAGTGTAACTCTGCAGAAGTAGATCCAATTACAGCTCCGGTTATTGATGCAGTCAGAACGATTAATGTACCCGTAAGGCTGGCAACAAGAGAAGTCACAACAAACATGGTTTGCAACATTGACTTTCCAGACCACGTGATGGAAATTAAGGATATTAAGAAGAGAGTTGAGATTGTTCAATGCCGTTTGATTACCACACCAGTATCCGAGCTTCCAGTATTCTCAACTCCGGGTACCATGTATCCTTTAATGATTAAAGGGTATGTTCGCAAAAATATCCAATATGCTACACCTTGCTATAATTCAGATGGCCAATGTGTTTCTTCTGACATCAAATCACTGACAGTCAGAGTTCCATTCGAATGCTTTACCAATATTACATTGGATGCACCAGTTCAATTGCCTCTAACTAATTCACGCAGTGAGTTTGATTTCTTCAGAGCACAAAAATTAGGAAAAGGGTTCCCTGAAAAAGATGAATTCCTTTCCAGCGATATTTCACAATTCCATCAGCTAAGTACTCAATATTACAACCCGCTGCCATATTGTGAACTGCTTTCCAGCACAATGCTAGAATGGGATGAAGCAACAAACCGGGAAACTTATGGCCACGGTCCAGTTGGAGAAGGCTGTTTTGACAAAATGGTTGAAAAACTTGTATTAAGATTCACTGTTAATGTAATGCAAAATCAGCAAGTTCCAATTGCATCAGTAGCATTTCCAGGCAATGGAGACGACAACGGAGGACTTTAGGATTCAGGGGTTTTCTACACTCCCATATTGAGCAGAAGCATTATCCCATATTCGGGGTAATGCTTTTTTCATATCTATAAATCCAAGAATAGCAACCAATGGAATAGCACTACTGTAAGCAGTTTGAAAATTATGGGTTTGCCCATGGGCATCCGCCTATACATAGACTGATGACCTTCATACATTGAACTATCTTGAGTTTTAAGGAGGACTTCAAATGTCTGATTCATACAAAGAGAAAAATGAAAATCACTGCAAGCCGAAACACCACCATCCGCATGTGAACATTGGAAAAGTAATTACAAAGGTGCCCGTTGTCTTAGCTCAGTTGTCCTTGACGGCAAACATGAGTGCAACAATCACATTCCCTGAACCGGTACTTGAAATCAAGGATATAAAAAAGAGAGTGAAAATCACGCAATGCCGATTGCTGCTTCCATCCAATAAATTATTCATCAGCGGATTCGTCCGTAAAAACATTCAATACGCAAGCCCATCAACGGATATTGAACAAACGACTAATTCTTCCATCGCTTCCGATCTTCACTCCTACACAGTTGATGTTCCGTTTTCTGTTATCACAGAGATTGAAGACTATATCACAGACCCGGTACTGCCTAAAACAAATTCAAGAGAAGAATTTGATTTCTTCGTAGCACAGCCGCTGCCTTCCGGGTATCCAGAAAAAGATGAGCTGCTTTCCAGCGATCTTTCTCAATTCCACCAAACGAGCGCACAATACTACAATGAATTGCCGTACTGTGAACTGGTTTCCAGCAAGATCATTGAGTGGGATGAGGCAATCGACAGAGGCCCGCTTCCAACAACGACACCTCTTGCAGAGGGGATCTTCACAGTGATTGAAGAGAAAATGGTCCTTGATTTCACATTGAGAGTCCTCCAAGACCAACAGATTCGTGTAGCATCTACTACAAATGACGACTGCCACCACCATCACCACCATGATGACTGTGACGACGAAAAAGATCATTACTAAAAACACTGAAAATCCCGGGGTTACACTAGATTATTAGTGTAATCCCATCTTCTATTTATTTTTTCAGGAGGAGGTGAAAAAAGAGAGGCTGCTATCATAGCCGCACTTTCTTGTCAGCGATGAGCAAATGGGAAAATCAATATGAATATCCAAGGAAACGAGATGACCGGAGAACCATCACTTCACTCTGGGAAGAGATGAATAGCAGACGGCATCCATATCCCAGTTCTTTTTATCAAGATAACGAAGAACTCGAACATACACCTGAGCCCCGGAAAAGGGTGCCTAAGAAGGAAAACCATGTTGCACCGCCTTTGATTCTATCGCCTCCTCCTGTAACGGCAAAAAAGGTAGAACGAAAGAATGAAAAGAAGGAAGAGTTTATACCAAAACGAAAAAAGGAAGAAATCATTCCAGTTCCAGATGAGTCGATAGATGAATTTCTGGTTGAAAAAGAGCTTTCTGATAATGAGGACTGGAAACCTGCAGAAACAGAATGGGAGTTAGCTGAAGAAGATTCATATGAAGTAGATTCTTATGAAGAAGAGAAGGACGAAAGCGAAGAATCTCCTGATGAAGAATTACAATATGAAGAAGACAAGGATGGGTTGGAAGAGGAAAAAGAAGAAGAGGAAAAAAATAAAGATGATGTTTGTGAAAATCCAATCCCTTCCAAGAAACTTTTAGCAAAACTGCCTGTGTTGATTTTTAAAGAAAAACTGGAGATTGATATATTCGACAGCTTCAATATCATGATTCCTTTATGTGAAATCACAAACATGTCCTGGAGAATCCGTTCATTCAAAGGCCATGCTGTTCTGCCGTCAAAAACGGTGTTCGTAAAGCTGGTCCTGGTCGCAGATATGGATTTTGTTTCAGAGGATGGCACACTCCAATCACTTCAGATCGAGGTGCCGTTAGAGAGGAATTTTGAAACGAACTGGTTAACAGATCCGGAACTCTCGTTTAATGACAGCCGGGAATACTGGTTCCGGTCCAAAACCGATCACCATATCAGTGTCCACAGGGCATTCGAGGAGACATTGGTGTCACCGGTTACATTCAAGTATAATTCGTTCGATGTCATCTGGCATCAGGAAGTGATTGAAAAACCGGATGGAGAGCTGAGGCTTGGTTTGAAGGGAAGCGCTAAGTTAACGATTGAAGGGTACCAGGATCAGGTGGTAGAAATAGAAATATGAAGGGAAGGCACTCATGGTGTCTGTCGGAACCTGTCGAAGCGCCGATAAGTTTTCTTGTTTGGCCGATAAAATTCATTTTTCGCCGATAAAATGGAAGTAACCGCCGATAAACCCAATTTGCCTTTTCATTCGATATCCGGCCAAAATTGCAGAGCAAAATAAAAAGGGTGTCTCCTAAAAAGACACCCATTCATCATTAGCTCATGCGGTCGATTCTGTCTTTGATTCTATCAAGCATTGTTTTCGGCTCTGCTGCTTCTTCAGCTTCAGCATCTTCTGCCGGAGCTTCATATCCAGGAGAGTAGTAACCATGCTTCTCTTGTTTTTGGACAAGTTTGAACCAAAGGTTGACGTCCATCTTTTCAGTGATTCTTGAGAAGCGGCCGAACTTGTCGTGATCTTTGTAAAGATCAAGTTCAAAGACGTCTGCATACTTAAGAACACAGTCGATTGGCTCGTTGAAGAATTCAAACGTATGAGAGCCGTCTCTGCATCTGTCTGCACCATGGCCGTCTTTTGCAAGGAATTTGTACTCCGCAGTCAAAGAGCTCTTCTTGCTCTTATGCTGATCGACATAGCTGTAGATTTTCACTTCATCACTGCATGTGAAAGGAACATCAACTGCATAGTCTCTTACAAATCCAGTGCATGCATCAACATACTGAATGTTTTTGTGGACGACACCCGTGATATAGAGCTTCACTTTATAGTCACTGTAAGGGTGGCGCAATGCTTCACATTGCTTCAAGGAAACATTTTTCTTGATCATCTTGATTTCTCTTGCTGGCGTCGGTAATTTAATATCTGCCTCTACGTTAGCCTGAAGCTTAACATCGGAAAGAACGACAGGTACATATACCTCACCATAAGTCGGCCAATCTTCTGCCTTACAGTCAACATGCTTTGTTTTAGCTTTGTCGCACTGCAGCCCTGGAGGACACCCCTTGTGATGGGTACCGCAAGTATTTTTCTTCATCCAATTCACTCCTTATATATTTTTGTCAAAAAAAATGAGATTTATCTTTCTCTCTTTTCTTTTGACTTACTATCTTTATATGCGAACAAGCATTGAGGAGAATGGACGAGTATCATTGGTTATAAGCATATTTTGGTGGACAAGGGTCAAATCGTGACAAAAGGTGAGATGAATGAACCATATTTCCGGGTTATGGTACAATTTTTAAGAAAACAGGGATAAGGGGGAACCAGCTTTGACGAAAGTTTGTATCGTCCGCCATGGACAAACCGACTGGAATAAAGAAAGAAGACTTCAGGGATCGACAGATATTGAACTGAATGAAACGGGAAAGCAGCAGGCAAGGGAAGCGCGTGACTTCTTAAATGGAGGGGGATGGGATGCCATCATCACGTCTCCATTAAAGCGCGCAAAGCGTACGGCTGAAATCATCAATGAAGGGTTACAGCTTCCTTTGGTGGAAATGAAGGAATTCGCGGAAAGGCATTTCGGGGAATCAGAAGGAATGCTCATAGAAGAAAGCCGAAATAAGTATCCTAATGGAGGAAGTCCGGGACAGGAAACACGTGACGATGTCATTGAGCGGGTACTGAGTGGAATCGAACATATCCAACGGAAATATCCAGGGGGAAATGTATTATTGGTAGCACACGGTGCGGTCATTTCCATCCTTCTGGCACACCTGTCACCTGACAAATTCATCTATGGTGAAACCCGTCTCGTCAATGCCTGCTTCAACACCATTCACTTCAGCGACAACAAGTGGGACGTCAAAGAATTCAACCAGACCGGGCATCTATCAGAAGTATAGCTATGTGCTAGCACTCTGATAGAGCACAGTAACAGGGGACTGTCCCTCTTAGTGCGGTGATGTGTTAAAGGGGTTTGATAAGAATTTAGGTGTTTTATTTTCCGGCTTGTATTATAATTATCTGAGGTATATTTATTACACGCATGATCATCATGCTAAGGAGATAAAGGAAATGACGGAACAAAAAAAGGTCAGCCTTCAGGAAGCCATGAAGCAGCAGCTGGAAAGAAAGAAACAAGCTCAAGGAAATGGGAAACAACAGAATAACGGATTTGCCGGCAATCAGAGAATGCAGAGCCAGCAAGCGAAGAAAGCAAGCGTGACGCGCCGCAAAATGGGCGGCTGAATCGACATGCTAAAGGAGCCGCTCAATATGAGAGCTCCTTTTTTTGTTTTGGCGATAATAAATTAACCTTTGTAAATATTGATAACAATGTCATCCGTGGCAAGCTCCAGCAACCACGGGCGCTGGAGCGTTTATTTTTAAAATGCAGCTCCATGCAGGTTAGTCAAAATATAGGAGAGGATAATACCGACAGATGATATGAATCCGACCACTGGTCCGCCTTGCTCAAATGCCTCAGGCAGCATGGTGGATGAAACCATCGCCATCAAACCTCCAGCACCGAAAGCCCCGATCAGATAACTGATGCTTTCAGACGCTCCTTGTAAAAAAATATAGCCCAGCATTGAACTCAAAGAAGATAGAACCACGACACTTCCCCATAAAAATAAAATCTTCCTAACGCTGTAATCATCCATTTTCAACCCGATACTGCTGGACAGTGATTCCGGCAGATTACTGATGAATATCGCCAAGATGAACACCCATTGAATGGGCTGGGTGCCAATGAAACTGACTCCAATGATGATGGATTCCGGGATGGCATCCATGATCGTCCCTACATAAATCGCCAGTCCTGCATGGCCATGTGGGTTTTTCTTGGAACGTTTTCGCTCATTTCCGCCTTTTTTGGCGATAATCATCTCAAATATCGTAAAAATCAGGGCACCCAGCAAAAACATAAGAGTAATGAGGAGGAGATAGGCATTTCCCTGAGCCTCACTCAGCAAGTCGAAGGTCGCCGAACCGATGATCAATCCTGTTCCAAAGGCCATGATATAGGCAACAATCTTCTTGGGTATCTTCAAATAAATACCCATTAAAGCGCCGATAAACAAAGACAGGCTTGTAATTCCTCCCCATAATGCAGCTTGAAACATCCGTCCACCTCCGATGACTGTACAAGATAAACTATAGGTTTCCCGATAAAGCCAGGTTTATCATAATTGCTGCCAAGGTACAGTATTAGATTACATGCACCCTTTTAAAAAGGGCCATAAAAAAAAGAAAAATCCATAAAAGGATTTCTCTTTGAATCACTGTTGTTTCGGCATGCCCGGCGGATAGTAGTAAGGAGGGACCTTGATCCAGCCTTTCTTCCTCATCACCCCTTTAAGTTCAGTGCCGAATTTCATTTTTTCTATCATACATTGAGTAAACAGCATGCCAACATCATTCCGGATCGACTGGCTGGCTGAGGCTGCACAATGCATCACGGCTGCCACGGTTTTCATACTTAGTCCGTTCATAATTTCATCGTCGGTCATTTTTACACCCAGGGGTACACTATTCGGTTCAGAATTTGGTCGCTGTTCACTTGTACTTGGCAAGTGTACACCTTCTTTTTTCATGAAATCCCTGAACCTCTTTCCTTGTACATCGCATTGATTCAAGCTTTGGATTAACATCTTTCGAACCTCGTCGTCGTTTGTGGTATTTAAGCCGATTTGAATATAGACTGTCGCTTCATCCATCAAGGCCAAATACATCCAACAGCTCATCACTTCACCGACATGAAGGGGATTCTTGGGCTCATCATCAAGTTTCATTTGTAAATATTCTTTAATTGATTCAAATACTGACGTCATTATAACCCTCCTAACAAGTTCATTTTTTCCTAAGCCTCAGGTGTGCATACATATTTATTACCAAGGAATGTGCATCATTTTACTGCTTTATCTAAACAACTGTAAATGAACTTACATTTTTGCAGATATTTAAGAAATAATAGTATGTAAGGAGGTGCAGAAATGCCAAATCCATTCGAGGCGGTATGGAATATGCTGAAAACTTCGATCGATAATGCAAATGAACCGAAACAACCTTTACATATTGTAGAAGCGGGAGACTGTTGGAAATATGTAACGTTGATGGAGGAGTTCATCCGGTATGAAGAGGTAGGGTTGAACACAACTACAGATGATGAAGTGAAGGAAATGCTGACAGATGTTGTTCACTTATGTGAATCCCAAGTCGGAAAACTTTCTGGTTTCATGAAAAAAGAAGGCATTCCTTTGCCGGATGTGACTTCTGCAAAACCGGAATCCATGCCGAATAATATTCCTCTCGGAGTAAAGTTAACTGATGATGAAATTACCAATGGCATTGCTTTTAAACTGGTTACCTGCATGCAGGCATGTGCTAAAGGACAGGCTGATTCAGTCAGAGGGGATATCGGCCTCATGTGGTTCGGATTTTATTCAGAATGGAGCAATTTTGGCCAAACCCTTAAAACATTGATGAGAAAGCGTGGTTGGCTGAAAGTCCCTCCTTACTATTATCCGCCAGGCTTGCCGACAGAATAAGCAGCAGAAACCAACCGTTTACAATGGTTGGTTTTTTTATGAAATATAAGAGTGTATATCACAAGTGAAACGAACAGAAAATAAATATAACAGAATTTGCAGAAGGAGGTAGAAAAGTGGAATCATCCAACAGCTTCAACTTTACAGAAATGGTAAAAGAACACCAGAAGAATAAGAAGCTGGTAGCCTCTGAATTAGGCGAGTTATTCGCCAATTATCAAGGAGATTCAGTCTATTACTGTGTATTCGAACACTTTATGGAGGTTGTTGAAGATAAGGATATTAAAGAATTCATTACGTATGCAAAAGGGCTTCCTCAAAAGCATTGGCAAAGGATCAGCAGTCTTTAAAAAAACAAACCGCTTATGGCACTTGAGATCAAGCATCTTCAGTTAAATCTATATACCAATGTGTTAGGGAAAGCATTGATGCTTGCATTCAGCCAAATTGCTTCTTCAGGTAAATTACGTAAGTTTTTCCGGGAAGATGCCAGTTTGGCTGACAAACAAATCATGGAACTTGGAAGCTTCTTAATCAAAGAGGACTTGCCGGTGCCAAGTGTATTGGATGCGCATGTGACCTATTCCACTACACCTCCGTTTTCGGATAAGCTGCTGCTGGTGCATGCATCAATGGCAAACGGAACAGGAATCTTGAATTATGGGGCGGCCCTTTCTAAAATACTTAGGCATGATCTTCATGCCAAGCTGATCACATTGTCTTCTGGAATTGGAAAGTATGCAAATGAAGGGCTGAATTTGATGATCGGACACGGATGGCTGGAGGAGTCTCCAACTGCTGCAGACCGGAAGAAGCTTTCAGAGCACGCACCTGATTGATGGGACACGCAACATTGCTAAGGTATTGAATGTTAGGTCAAACAACTCACTTCAGGGGGTTGTTTTCTTTTTTGGATGAAAAAATATTATTATACAGAAAAAATATTGACCAATGTGGTCAACGGGTGTATTATGATGTTGACCACACTGGTCAATCACGTTATATGGAGGTGTGAAAATGGATGAAAAGTTTTTCGGGCTGGAGCAGGAAAAACAGGACCGGATACTGAATGCAGCATTGAATGAATTCGCCCAGAAAGGCTTTAATAGCGCTTCGACCAACCAAATCGTCAAAGAGGCCGGCATTTCAAAAGGTGCATTATTCCATTATTTCAATAACAAAAAAGATCTCTATTTATCTTTGTATGACCACTTTGTACAGATGGTCATCGACCGGATGAAAGCAGACATCAACTGGGAAGAGAAAGACATTTTTGAACGGCACAGGGAGATGTCCAAAGTTAAAATGAAACTTTTTCATCAGTATCCAGCAGTGTTCCATTTTATGAGTGCGATATTCCTAGAAGATGACCCGGAAATCCTGCAGGAACTGGAAAAACGCAAGGCGGCATTCTTAGCGAATAATTATAAAGAAATGATCGATGACATTGATAAAAGCAAGTTCAGAAAAGGCGTGGATATCGAAAAAGCCAAAAATATCATCACGTGGTCGATGGAGGGCTTTTCGAACAGTATGCAGGCCAAATATAGGGGATTGGGTTTTGAGCATCTGAATATAGATGAAATAATGAAAGAAATGGACGACTATCTGGATGTATTGAAACAGTCGTTTTATAAAAAGTAAGATAGAGGAGGAGCGGGTATGGCTGTATTGCAAACGAATGACCTGACAAAGAAATTTGGGAAGTTCACCGCATTGGATGGTGTAAATATTGAAGTGAATCAAGGAGAGGTATACGGTTTCATCGGACCAAATGGTGCCGGAAAATCTACTACCATCCGTGTTTTGCTGGGTGTTCTGAAAGCAACTGCCGGGGATGCGAAGATATTTGGAATGGATGCCTGGAAGGATGCAGTCGAAATCCATAAACGAATTGCTTATGTTCCTGGAGACGTAAATCTGTGGCCGAACCTGACCGGCGGGGAAGTCATTGACTTGTTCATGAAATTGAGGGGTTCAACAAATCTTGAGAAGAGAGAAGAACTCATTGAAAAATATAAACTTGATCCAACGAAAAAATGCAGAACCTACTCAAAAGGGAACCGCCAGAAGGTTGCATTGGTAGCCGCCTTTGCGTCTGGTGCTGACCTGTATATCCTGGATGAGCCGACATCCGGATTGGATCCACTGATGGAACATGTATTCCAGGAGAGTGTATCTGACCTGAAAGAAGAGGGGAAAAGCATTCTCCTTTCGAGCCATATTTTATCAGAAGTAGAGAAGCTGTGTGACAGAGTAGGGATCATTCGCGAAGGCCAAATCATTGAAACGGGTACTCTCAATGAACTGCGTCATCTGACCCGCACAAACCTGCTGGTGGAGACCAAAAAGCCAATCGCATCCTTGCAGGGTTTGAAAGGTGTGCATGATATCAATAAGAACGGCCAGGAACTTTCCTTCCAGGTTGATTCAGAAGAATTGGATAAAGTCATTCAATATGTCAGCGGTTTTGGGATCACCCGGCTGGAAAGTGCTCCACCGACGCTTGAAGACCTGTTCATGCAGCATTATGATACAAGCGGCAAAGGTTCAATCATGGGAGACGGAGGTGAATCCTGATGACCAGCCAGTTATTCAATAAAACAGGAATGGTATTCCGGTTTGTTTTACGGCAGGACCGTATCCGGATTCCTGTCTGGTTACTTTCATTTGCGGTCTTAAGCCTGATGACGGCTGCATCCTTTGAAGGGCTGTATCCTACAGAGGAGAGCAGACAGGCAATTGCCGCTACAATGATGAACCCAGCCATGACCGCTATGCTCGGGAAGGGGTATGGAATTGATCATTATACCTACGGTGCCATGTTTGCTCATGAAATGCTGCTTTTTACTGCGGTTGTCGTGGCGATCATGAGCATTCTGTTGACAGCCCGCCACACTAGGGCTGAAGAGGAAGATGGACGAATTGAAATGGTTCGCTCGCTTCCTGCAGGCAGGTTGGCGAATTTGAATGCAACGATCCTTTCGATGGTTTTAACAAATGTTTTGCTTGCACTCATCATCGGATTTGGATTATTCGGTCTTGGTATCGAGAGCATTGACTTGAATGGCTCTCTGTTATATGGTGCAGCGCTTGGTGCGACCGGTTTGGTTTTTGCCGGTATCACAGCAGTGTTTGCCCAGCTGTCTGAATCTTCAAGGGGAACGGTCGGTTTTTCATTCACTTTGTTGGGTCTTGCATACTTGGTCCGTGCCATCGGAGATGTCAGTAACGAGACGCTTTCCTGGTTTTCGCCATTAGGATGGATCCTTGGTGCTGAAGTTTACGTGAACAATTACTGGTGGACGGTCATTATGACAGCAGCTGTTTCAGCGGTCCTTTTCCTTCTTGCGTTATATTTGAATTCAATCCGTGACATGGGGTCTGGATTTCTTCCCTCACGTCCTGGCAAAAAATTTGCATCACCCCTGCTGCAAAGTCCATTCGGCCTTGCGGCGAGGCTGCAGCGAACAGGTATGATATCATGGGCAATTGGAATGTTATTGATTGGTGCATCTTACGGGTCAATCTTCGGTGATTTAGAATCCTTCTTCAGCGAAATTGAGATGATGCAGCAGTTACTTCCTTCGGCGGAAGGATTTTCGTTGACTGAACAATTTACAGCAAAAATTATGTCCATCGTTGCAATGATCAGTACCGTGCCGGCGTTAATGGTTGTCTTCAAGCTGAAAGGGGAAGAAAAAGGGGGTAGAACGGAACATTTGCTAGCCCGTTCGGTGTCGAGAACCCGCTTGCTTGGAAGCTATTTAGCTCTGGCACTCATTGTCGCTTTTGTCATGCAGGGTGTGGCGGCAGTCGGACTCGGAGCAACGGCTATCACTGTAATGGAGGATGGAATCGAATTTTTCACATTCATTGAAGCAGGTTTGGTTTATCTTCCGGCAATGTGGGTGCTGATAGCGCTCGCCGTATTGCTAGTCGGTTTCTTCCCCAACCTGACTGGGCTGGCATGGCTATATCTTGGTTATTCCTTCTTCGTTGTATATTTGGGAGGGATGTTCCAATTCGATGAATGGGTAGGCAATATTTCTCCATTCGCCCATATCCCGGAGCTTCCGATTGAAGAGATGAATTTCCTGAGTGTTTCCATTTTGACGGTTATTTCTGTCTCTGTTATGGCTGCGGGGATTGTCGGGTATAATCGCCGTGATATTCAAGGCTGAAGATGAGTAAGGGCGTTGATTTGAATGAGAGCATAAAAATAAACTTTGAAGACTGTTCGAATCCACAACGCTAGTAAACAGAGAAAATGCACCGCACAATGCGGTGTTTTTCTTTGTGAAAGGGTTAGTTATTTAATATAGTGGTAATTATTTTTTTGCTTCCGCTAACTTACTTCTGTCTTCTGCTAATCTATAAGTCTCCAAAAATTCAACAAGCCAAAACACCGAGAAGAATACCTCCCCGGTGTTATCAAATCCAGACCTGCGACTTAAACATTCACCGTCTTTCCGGTCTCTGCACCATACCTCACAACCGCCGGAACAAAGAACCCGACAAGCCCTGAGAGCATTCCTAGCACTCCTCCGTAAAAATAAATGTCATGCACACCGACTGCATCGATCAACCAGCCGTTAATCGCCTGGGCAAGCGGTGTCATTCCTTGTGCGACAATCAGGATGATGCTGTAGACGCGTCCCATCATATGCTGTGGAATGATCGTCTGCGAAATACTCTGCTCCAATACTCCAAGCGTAGCGCCAAAAGCGCCGATCAATCCGATAAGGAAAGCGACCTGCCAGTGATTTTGGGTAAATCCGATGCCGAGGATCATGCCTCCCTGTAAAAATAGAATCACCATTTTGGCACGGAGACTTGGTCGTTTGATCACAATAAAAGCAGATAACAGAACCGAGGCAAGGATCCCGCCGACCCCTAGTCCCGCCTGCATCTGGCTCAATCCTTCTGCGCCTACTCCATAGTCATTGGCAAGGAAGGGCAGTCCCACAAGGATTGTGCTCATCGCCATATTGCCAAAAACCGCTGTAATGATGATGACCATCAAGATCGGACTTTCCCAGACAAACCGTGCGCCTTCCTTAATATCTCCGAGTACGGATTTTTTGGGATTTTCCGTAACCATTCCGCCAGCTTTAGGAAGCAATTTGATAAAGAAGAGTGTGACCGCTGAAATCAGGAAGCTGAAGGCTGTCACGGTGAAACTTAAGGTAAAACCGAACAAATTGATCAGGATACCGCCAAGCAGCGGTCCGGCAATCGCCGCAATCTGCCAGGTACCTGTCAGGACGGAATTGGACTGGGTATACTGCTCTTTATGGACAATGCGCTGGCGAATCGCTGTGATTGAAGGCCAGTAAAATGCATCGACGATCCCGAAAACAGTTCCAAGACCGAAAATCAAAGGCATGGTAATATTCCCAGTCAGAGAGGCTGCAGCAAAAATAAACAAGACGACCGCTCTCAGAGTGTCCGACCAGAACATCACAGTCCTTGAAGACAAACGGTCAACGACAATGCCTCCGACAAGCATGAAGATAACGCGGGGAATTCCAACGAATAACAGGAACGTTCCCATGACGACACCTGATCCCGTCATTTTAACAATCATCCAGGAGACACTGAGGATGAAGACGGCATCCCCTAAAGCAGAAAAAAGATACCCCAGCCAATACATTACGAAATTCCTGTTTTTGAAAATCTCCCATTTGCCCATAGAAACAACCCCTTTTTAGTAGGAACCTATACTTCTATTTTATTCCATTGGAAGATTGATGAATATATGAATGAAAGCGATTTCATAA
Source organism: Bacillus sp. AK031 (assembly GCF_053903065.1). Lineage (NCBI taxonomy): Bacteria > Bacillati > Bacillota > Bacilli > Caryophanales > Bacillaceae > Bacillus > Bacillus sp. AK031. Next base: position 1,922,272 of record NZ_CP096424.1, read on the forward strand.
ATTTGTCACTTTGCATATGTTGCCAACTTCTCCTTGGTGCTTCTAAGTACAGTGATAAAACCATCCAGAATATCATGGCTGACAATGAAGCCTTTCTGTAGATAAAATTTGAGGGCATTCTCATTTCCATTGGAAACGAAAATAAAATAGTCTTCAATTTCTTCAAACTGTTTCAGCCACTCCATTGACATGTTGAACAATACCGAACCAACTCCATATTTCCGGTATTCAGCTTTTAGATAAAATTGTGATAAACACCCAACAAGGTCGCCATCAACTGAATCCATATCAAAGAACGTAGCGAATTCATTGGAATACACATCTTTTGGCGATACATTGGAATAGACATAGCCGACAATCAAGTCCCCGTCTTTTACCGCAATGGCATAATTATGTAAGGCATTTTTCACCGATGGCAGCAGCCTGGTGTCAAAGTTCATCTCATCGAATAATTCAGGTGTGATATGTGCAACAGACTTCTGAAAGGCCATCAGCTCATTGCAGCTCTCTCTCAAACATGCAATATCAGTTGTGGGAATTACCTCATAGTACAGGTTCATCATATTTTCTCCTTCTTTCCAAAATAAATTCAGACAATATTGACACTTCTATTATATGATAAAAAAGGGGGGATTCGATGAAAAAACTAATTGGAATTATTGCAGCATTAATACTGCCGTTCATTCTAATAACAGGCCTAATCATTTATCTTGCGAAAGAAGGTGAATTCACAAAATGGTCTCATACGACCATGGCAAAAACATATTTTGAAAGCGGCGGCGAATATTTCTTAAGCTATTATTTTCACTGGGACGGCATCGCGAATCCAGTGCTCCAGAAGATAGAATTCATCAAACAGGATGGAAGGGTCTTAGACAGCAGTGATTCTTTACAAATCACCCCCTTCATCAGCAGTAGAGGATTCGGGACAATAAGCGCAGAAGAACTTAAAGCAGAGGACCTTACGCCGGTTAAGGGCTATACGGCAGAAGATGAATTTCATCTGGCGTTGCGGGCGAAGGCAAGGGATTCTGAGATGGAAGATATCAGGACTGTCCGAATTACATACAAAAATCTCGGTGTGTTACAGCATCAGGATATCTCTTTTGAAGAAGGGATCATTACAGACGAGCAGTAACGTTTCGTTGATTAAGTAGTTAATATGGGGTATCTTTATATATAAATAGACAAACAATTTGCTAAATTTACAAATTGTGACTTTTGGGGGAGTAAATATGAACGGGATCGTGAAGGAAGAAAATCATCTGGTGACAGACGAATTGGTTGTAAAAGCAATAGAGCAAAATTTGGCGATCATCCGATTTGACAGTAACCGCCGCGTTGCGTATGTCAATGAATTATTCGCGCAGGCAATGGGATATACTGTCTCTGAAATGCAAGGAATGATACATAAAAAATTCTGTTTTCCTGCTTTTGCAAATAGTCCGGAGTATGAGAAATTCTGGAGCAACCTGTTGGCAGGCAACAGTTATCAAGGGAAAATAGAACGAGTGGATGCCGGAGGGAACAGGCTGTGGCTTGAAGCGACATACATGCCCGTTTTTTCACAAGACGGACGAAAAGTGGTCGGGGTTTCGAAAGTAGCGACAAATATTACGCAGAGACAAAACCAAATCGTAAAAATGGCCGATGATTTGAGAGAAATGTCAGAACAGCTTCATACCCGCTCAGAGCTTGGCATGTCAAGAAGCAAAGAGCTCTTGACAACGATCGAACGTATTTCCCATGAATCACAAGAAAATGCGAAGAATCTGGAAAACCTGCAGAACCAGGCCAACTTCATCACAGGAATCGTCAAAACAATCCGCGAAATCGCTTCGCAGACAAACTTGCTTGCACTAAATGCCGCCATTGAAGCTGCACGTGCAGGTGAACATGGAAGAGGCTTTGATGTGGTGGCAAAGGAAGTCCGCAAGCTTTCTGAAAAAGTGGAACTTTCCATTACGGAAGTCAAAGATAACATCGAAGGGATCGTCCAGGAAGTGGGCAAGGTGACAGGCAGCATCGACCGCATCTCACAAAGCGTAGAAGAGAGCCAAAAGCAAATCGATATTGCCATGAGCGAGTTTGATGCGATTTCCAGCTCGGCTGGCAATTTGGATAAACAGGCTCAGGAGTTTACATCGATTGTCTGATAAATGAGAATTCAAAGAAACGCGGTGATGGCTGCGTTTCTTTTTTTAAAATCCATATCCAAAAATCCATATCCAAAAATCCATATCCAAAAATCAATTTCACAAAAATAATATGAGGCCAATTAAGTCCTTCAGGCATCCAAAACTTCTGCATTGCTTGGTAAACAGTAATGGAAATAGAGCTTTTTTTCTTGAATTGGCAGCAATCCTTCCGGTTAAACTACTACTACTGAAAATGCGGGAGGGGCCATTACTTTGGAGAACACGAACCACCAAACCACGATGACTGCAGCAGAATTGGGTGTCATATGGTCACAGTACATAAATGATAGTTTATCAAAATGTATATTAAGGTATTTTGTGAAAAAAACAAAGGATGATGCGATCAGAGAAATCCTTCAGGGTGCATTGGGGTTATCAGAGCTTCATTTGGAAAAGACAAAACAATTTCTGAAACAGGAGCAATATCCCATCCCTGTTGGATTTTCAGATGAAGATGTAAATTTGGATGCGCCTGATTTATTTACCGATACTTACAAAATCCTTTATATCAATATTATGTCCATTCATGGTCTGACAAGGTATGCAGGTGCTGTGGGCAGTTCGCTTCGTGAGGACATAGTGAGCTACTACATTGGCTGTACAACAGAAACGATGCAGTTGTATTCTAAGTCAACCAAGGTATTGTTGGAGAAGGGAATCATCAGTAAACCGCCTATTTTAACTCATAGGCCTAAGATTGAATTTGTCGGCAAGCAGAGCTTTCTAACGGGATGGTTTGGAAAACGCAGGCCGATTAATGCAATGGAGATCAGCGGCACCTATTTGAATTTGCAAAAAATAATGGGGAAGATGGTATTAGAACTGGGATTCAGTCAGGTGGCGCGAACAAAAGATGTTCGGGACTTCATGTTAAGAGGCCGGAAAATCTGTCAGAAACATTTTAAGATTCTATCTTCCATGCTTGAAGAAGATCATTTGAATGTTCCGATGACTTTTGAAACGGAAGTGACTGATTCAACAGAACCTCCTTTCTCAGACAAGTTAATGTTATTCCATATCAATACACTGCTGTCTTCAGCAGTCGGTTATTATGGAGAGGCATTGTCTGTCAGCCAAAGACGGGACATCGCAGCCAACTACGGGCGAATGATAGCCGAAATAGGGATTTTGGCAGAAGACGGAGCAAACTTGTTAATCGAGCATGAATGGATGGAAAAACCGCCTGGAGCTATTGACCGGGAAGGTTTGATAAAAGATAATTGATTATATTTCGCTTCTAGGCATTTGAAATTGAAACACTAACCAATCATTTATGGGACTCATCCATGCAGAGTGTAAAAGAAGAAATGAGCCGGCAACTATACTGCCGGCTCATTTTATTTTGATGCTAAGCCCAATCAGCAAAACCCCCGCAATCAGGCATGATGCTTTCAGTGGGGAAATTCTTCCCGACAGGCCCGCAAGCCCAATGGCTGTCGTGGAAAAAAAGATAGTGGGGCCGACAAAAGCAAGAAGGGAGTTAATCATAAATGCTTTGTGCAAATCATTGAATTTCAACATCAGCAGGGCTGCGCCGATTTCAATGCTCCCCGACAGGATCCGTAATGCGACCATGGCCAGAAGCGCTTTTTCTATAAAAACAAACATCCAAAGTCTCCTCGCTTGTTCTATTTTCTTATTATGTAATTTCCTAAAGGAATCGCTTGTACACTTTATGCGAGAAGGCCGGGGAATAGACTGGAAGACAACCAAATGGAAGAATGAGTTTTATATAGGTCACAGAGGCAAGGAATTTCCTGAGGAAGGTGGAATTATTATAATAAGAGGTTTTTTATTGAAGAGTATTAAAATATTCTGTTCAGAACCAGGCGACGGTTCTGAATCCAGTTCCAGCGCTTTTTTATCAAGGAGGGGTTAGTGTGAAGGTTAAAGCCATTTCATGTCTTCTGCTTGCTTTATTTTTGGTCTTTTTATCGGCATGCAGTCAGGGGAAGGATGAAATCGTTTGGAAGGAATCAGTGCCTTTTCAGCATGAAGCCATGACACTGTATGGAACAGAAGGGAAGCTTGGGATTGTAAAGTTAAATGGAAAGGCTGATGAGCCGGCATTCCCGGTTGGGGAAGGAAGGCATTATGGTGTCTATTTCTTAGACGAATCAATGAACCATAATGCAAAGAAGTATCGAATGTCGGCCACTCATGAGGGTACAGATGAAACCATTCAACTTTATGAAAGGGGGATAGGGAATAACCAAAGCGGTGCCAAATTCTCTTTAGACAAAGAGGGCCTTTGGATGTTTGACGTTTCGGTCGATGAAGAGCCCCTCACAAGCTTCATAATAAGAGCGGAAAAGAAGTGAAGGAACCAAAGTAGTTATTCATCCTTCACTTGTACTTCATGTACCTCTTCCAACCCGGTGTCTTTCAATCTGACACCAGATATCTGCTTTGGAATCATCATGCTACCATAACATCCCAATGGAGCTTATCATAAAATACCAATCCTACAAATGTTGTACTCATGCAGCCATCTTTGCAATTTCAAAATAACCACTCAGAATTAATAAATAATGACATCAATATAGGCTTTTTTCATACAATATTTCTGAGGTGAAAAAAATGCCAAGAGTAAAATACCGGGATTCAGATGTAGCCTTAATGGCAAGGATGATGAGAGCGGAAGCTGAAGGTGAAGGACAACAGGGAATGCTCTATGTTGGAAATGTAATCGTAAACCGGGCGATAGCGGATTGTCTTGATTTTAAAGATGTAAGAACCATTAATGATGTCATTTTTCAAGTGCAGGGAGGAAATTACTCTTTCGAAGCGGTTCAAAAAGGCAACCTATTTTATAACAGAGCGAGATCGGTTGAAAAAAGGTTAGCAAAAAAGAATCTTGATTATTGGAGGCAGCACCCGGGAAAATACGCACTCTGGTATTTTAATCCATATGCCCCATGCCCTCCAACATGGTACGGCCAGCCTTTTGCCGGCCAATTCAAGAATCATTGTTATTATGAACCTGTAGGCGGGACGTGTGACAGTGTTTATTGAATGGCTGAAGTAGAATTTGCATTCTTTAGTAAAACCCGCCCATTGATGGGCGGGTTTTTGACTTCGTTGTATTTAAACTGAATTCATCTCATTTTCTTTAACGGGAATTCTTTAACGATATCGACCCCGTCGAGGATGAGCAAGGTGGCATCAAGAGCAGCAAGTTCCACTTTATCAAGATTCGCCGCCTCTTTTATTTTATACTCCAAATGGAAGCGGCCTTCCATACCGGGATCCATAAGACCTGTACTGCCCGAGCTCCACATCATCATCTTAGGATACTTACTGTCTTGGACCATTTCCATTTGAGCCGCCAGCTTTTTGTTCGGCCTGATGACTGCCTCGATTCCATAATGTTGCTGCCCAGGATAATCAAATTCACTCTTGAATGAGGTCTTTCCTGTGTTTTTCAGCCTGATATCATATCTGAGCAGCCGTTCCCCTTTGATAATCGTTGTCTCGATATTCGAGATTTCCAGCTGATCTCCTCTGTCAAAACCGGCAAGGAGCAGGCAAGAAAGCAAGATGAGGATCCACACTAATTTTCGAATGAAAAACGCCTCCTGTTTTTAATAATCAAACTTCAATAATCACCGGAATGATCATTGGCTTCCGTCTTGTCTGCTTAAAGAGATATTGTCCGACATGTTTCATGATGCTCTGCTTGATGACTTTCCACTGCACTTTGCCGGGAGGAAGCTCATCGAGTGAATCCCTAACGATGTTATTCACTTTGCGGATGAGCTCTTCGGAATCTTTTACATAGACGAACCCGCGGCTGATCGTATCGGGACCGGATATCAGCCTTTGCTCCGATTTGCTCAATGTGAGGACAACGATCAGGATTCCGTCCTCGGACAGCTGTTTACGGTCGCGGAGGACAATATTGCCGACATCGCCGACACTGACTCCGTCCACATAGGTGTCACCGGAAGAGACGGTGCGGGTTTGCCTAGCTTCAGAGTTTTCGATATCGACCACCTCACCATTTTTAATAATGAAGGTATTGTCTTTTTCGACACCGACGGATTCAGCAAGCAAACGGTGATGATGGAGCATCCGTGTTTCACCGTGGATGGGTATGAAATACGTCGGCTGCATAAGTGAGAGCATGAGCTTCAAGTCTTCCTGATAGCCGTGCCCGGATACATGCATCCCTGTTGAGCTGCCTGTTCCATAAATGACATCGGCTCCAAGATTAAACAGGTTATCGATAATCTGTGAAACAGCTTTTTCGTTTCCGGGAATAGGGGAAGCAGCCAGGATGACCGTATCCCCTGGGTAAATCGATACATCACGGAACTGGCCGCTCGAGAGACGCCCGAGTGCAGCCATTTGTTCTCCCTGGCTGCCGGTACAAAGGATCGCCACTTTTTCCGGGTTAAATGAATCAATGTCCCGCTGGTCGATGATCATTCCCTCTGGAACGGTCAGGTAGCCTCGTTCTATTGCCACCGACACGACGTTGACCATGCTTCGCCCCAATAAGGCGAGCTTGCGGTTTGTCTTGATCGCTGCATGGACTACCTGCTGCACCCGGTTGACGTTAGAGGCAAAGGTTGAGACAAATATTTTCCCGTCTGCTTTCATGAATGCTTCATCCATATGGCTGCTGACAATCTGTTCAGAAGGGGACAAGCCGCTTCTTTCCGCATTCGTACTTTCTGATAATAATGCAAGCACCCCGTTTTTCCCGATTTCAGCCATCTTGTGGATATCGGCCTTCTGGTTATTAAGCGGGGTCCAGTCGAATTTGAAATCTCCTGTATGGACGACTCTTCCTTGTGGTGTGTCAAAGACGATTCCGAGACAGTCAGGAATGCTGTGGCTGACATTGAAAAAGGAAACATCGATTTGACCGAGCTTCAAAGTTGAATTCGTATCGATTTTTTCAAGCGTCGTTTCTCTTCGCAACTTATGTTCTTCAAGCTTGAGCTCAATCAATCCAAGGGTGAAATTTGTGGCATAAATGGGGACATTCAATTTTTTCAAAAGATAGGGAACACCGCCAATATGGTCCTCATGCCCATGAGTAACAAGCAGAGCTTTGACTTTATCCGCATTTTCTTCCAAATAAGAAATATCCGGGATGATCAAATCGATTCCCATCAGGCTTTCATCCGGAAATTTTCCTCCACAATCAATCAGGACGATATCGTCGCCATACTGAACGACATACATATTCTTGCCGATTTCATTACAGCCTCCAAGGGCAAAAATCGACAATAGGCTGGAATTATCACTCATATCTGTTGTCCTCCTATAGGTATGTTGAAAATAGCTTTCCCTGGAAGTCTGGTTTTATTTACCTGTATTTAGCAAGTTAATAACTTGAAGATAAGGACTTTTAATTTGGCCTATGTATAAGTACTTGTTCTTAAAAGTAGTCAAATTGAAATCCTGAAAATCTTATTACTTCAGAAACTGAGAAAGTTGATATGAATCTTGTTTTTGAATCTTAATCGATTGAAAAATCACTTTACACCCAATCCCCTTTTACACCACAAAATTTAAATTCAATACTCAACTTTACATATCTACTCTTGAAAATATTATATAAGCATTTTATTATATAAGTAGAGTATTATATATTGAATATCAATCGGAGGGGTTTGCATGACTTCAGTAATGATCCCAATAGAAAAGACGGCTTCAATCATCAAATTACTTGGAGATAAGACAAGGCTCACAATGGTCAAGCTTCTTGACCTTCATGATTGCTGTGTTTGCGAATTTGTCGAGATATTCAAAATGAGCCAGCCGGCCATCAGCCAGCATCTACGCAAACTAAAGGACGCTGGATTAGTGAAAGAATCGAGACAAGGCCAATGGATTTTTTATTCATTAAACACAAACAGCGAATTTTACCCCAGGGATATAGAGTGAAGGAACTAGAAGAGCAGGGACTGAGAATTGCCTGCGATAATTCTTGTTAAAAACGGGAAGTTTATTCTTTCATATTTTAAATGAGTTTAGTAATCCAAAAGTACTGGGAAAGGAGCTTTTGATATGACGAAAATCGAGATTTTTGATCCAGCATTATGCTGCCCTACAGGGGTTTGCGGACCAAGTGTGGACCCGGAATTGACCCGGATCGCTTCCGCTGCCTTTATTTTGGAGAAAAAGGGATTTGACGTAAAGCGGTTCAACCTTGCGAACGATCCGGCAGCATTTGTGGAATATGAGGTTATCAATACATTGCTTCATGAAGAAGGACCGGAATCGCTTCCAGCTGTTATGCTCAATGGCATAGTTGTAAAGACCGGTGAATATCCTTCAAACCTTGAACTTGCAGAGTGGTTTGGCATCAAAGCAGAAGAATTAACAGAGAAAAAACCGCGGGTAAAGCTGGATTTGAAATAGGAAAGGATGAACACTTTGTTTCAACCATTCGATACAAAAGCAATCACAACGACGAAATTTTTATTTTTTACAGGAAAGGGAGGAGTCGGAAAGACGTCAACTGCCTGTGCATCGGCTCTAAAGCTCGCCGATGAGGGAAAAAACGTGCTGCTTGTCAGTACAGATCCTGCGTCAAATTTGCAGGATGTCCTGGAGTTGGAACTGACAAATACTCCAATGCCTGTACCTGGGGTGTCAAACTTTTCTGCCTGCAACCTCGATCCAGAGGAGGCAGCCAGTGCATACAGGGAAAAAGTCGTCGGGCCTTATCGCGGCAAGCTGCCTGAATCCGTTGTATCGACAATGGAAGAACAGTTGTCGGGTGCATGTACGGTTGAAATCGCAGCATTCGATGAATTCACAAATTTATTATCAGACGCAGCTATGGTTGAATCCTATGACCATATTATCTTTGATACCGCACCTACCGGCCATACTCTCCGGCTTCTTCAACTTCCGACTGCATGGAGCGGGTTTTTAGAAGAAAGTACACACGGGGCATCATGCTTAGGACCTTTATCTGGCTTAGCCCAAAAGAAACAGGCTTATTCAAACACGATGAATGCGCTAGCCGATCCAACCCGGACAACCCTATACCTGGTGGCAAGGCCGGATGAGTCTTCCTTGCTTGAGGCAAGCCGGGCATCTAAGGAGTTAAAAGGACTCGGGATCAGCAACCAGCACTTAATCGTGAATGGATTGATGCAAACCCATATTCCCGAAGATGAAGCTTCTTTCTCTTTATTCAGCAGACAGCAGCATGCACTGAATGAAATGCCTGAGGACCTGAAACAGATCGGTACGTACTCGCTGCCTTTTGTTTCTTATTCATTGACGGGCCTGGCCAATTTGCGTCACCTGTTCAGTGGGCAAATTCTGGCAGAATCAGATGCTGTTTCCCCGTTAGAAGAGATCAGCTTGCCTGGTCTTAGCAATATTATTGAAGACTTCTCTTCAAAAAACACCCGAGTCATTTTTACGATGGGGAAAGGCGGCGTCGGCAAAACGACGATGGCTTCAGCGATTGCGGTCGGCCTGGTTGAAAAGGGGCACAAAGTCCATTTGACCACGACAGATCCTGCCGCACATTTGGATTTTATGTTTCAGCGGAGCAAAACGAGTGATAATTTGACGATCAGCAGAATTGATCCTAAAGAAGAAGTGGAAGCTTACAAGGCAGAAGTTTTGTCCAACGTAGGAAGTGAATTGGATGATGAGGCGCTGGCCTACATTGAAGAAGACCTGAATTCACCATGTACAGAGGAAATCGCCGTCTTCCGTGCATTTGCTGATGTGGTATCCAAGTCTGAAGATGAAATCATTGTCATTGATACAGCGCCTTCCGGCCATACCTTACTGCTTCTGGATGCCGCTCAGTCTTATCATAAAGAATTGGCACGCTCGACAGGTGAAATTCCCGAAAGTGTCAAAAAACTGCTGCCCCGTTTAAGAAACCCTGAAGAAACGGGCGTTGTGATTGTTACATTGGCGGAAGCCACACCAGTCTTGGAGGCGAGCCGTTTGCAAAATGATCTAAAGCGGGCCGATATCGATCCGAAATGGTGGCTGATCAACCAAAGCCTCTATGCGACGGAAACAAAAGACCCGGTTTTACAAGGAAGAGCGAAAGCAGAGGCCGGCTGGATTCAAAAGGTATCAACAGAGTTAAGTAAGCAATGTGCGATTGTGCCTTTAATGAGTGGAGAACAGACAGGCTATGAGGACTTAAAGAGATATACGAAGCAGTAGCTGCCAGTTCGTTATCTATATCACAAAAAGCCGTTTGACTCGCCTTTATCCCGTTTTTTGATGTACAATGAAATGGTAGAAATATTTTTTAATTGAGGTGTAGGGAAAGTGAACATTACTGATCAAGCTCGTGAGTTCTTGAAGCAAATGTTGCAGGAACACGAAGCTAAAAACATTCGTTTTTATTTTGCCGGCTTTGGCTGAGGACAGCCACAAGTAGGACTGGCTCTGGATGAGCCGGAAGAAGATGATAAAGTGGTTACAATAAATAAAATTACAGTAGCAATCGACCCCAAAGTAGAATCTGCTACAGAGAATCTTACCCTTGATTTCAATGAGGAAGCTAATGGGTTGACTTTGACGGGGAACGAAAGTGATTGCTGTTAAAAAGATTTTTTAATAAACATACTAAAAAACGTCTCGTTATCATGTAAGGGGTTCCTTTTAAGGAGAGAAACCTTAAAAGGAACCCTGTTTAGCAGCTGAAATAACAGTGCAAATAACACTGTATTTAAATCAAAAACCCGGATCCAAAAAGGTCCGGGATTTTTGATTTTTTTAAACTTCTTATTCTATTACCCCGATCGCTGAATAGGTGAACAGCAGGTTCTCTGCTGATTGAGAATTATAGAGGGAAAAATTCCCCTTAATTAGCAAATAATACTGGAAATAGCTTAAATAGAGGGAGAAATTCCTCTTATTCGGCTCAAAAGACGTGAAAATAGGCAGCTTTGCTTTGTATAGAGGGAAAAACTCCCCTTATTTTCGCCAAAAGCCACTTCTAGTCTGCATTTAACGGTAAAAACTCCGCTTATTTTCTATAACGTGGTACTCAATCTTCATTTTCCCAACTACCGTATCTGCTAATAGCACTCCAAGAAAAAGATGATAATTCGCAAGTCGTTTAGAAGCCCAATTAGCAACTCATTTTTGTCTGCACAATAATTATTGTACGCTTGTTAAATAAGATGCTATTCGAAGTCCTCATTAACCCAAAATCAAGCGAAAACATTTTTTTAACAATTAATAGAGCAGGTCTAATTCATTTGTTAGTTAGCCTGCTATTATAATGCTATTTGTAATTTTCTCTTCCAATACGGAAACCCTTAGTCATCACGATGCGTTTATCTGTGAGAAAAGAAAACAGGATAGCCCTTTTTAAAAAAGTTTGATATTATAATCTATGGAATATTCTTACTTTTCTATCAAAATACCTTTTGCCACGGAGTGAAGACCATGAACCGACCGAACTTATTCAGCTATGCTACATCAGATTTATCTCAGGATGCCTTTCTATGCTGGTTATTAGAATGGGGCGATCCACAACATCAGCCAGCAGATATGGCTCTACATAATGCAGGAACTCAATTCATCACAGATATCTTCTCCAAGCACCAGCTTCACGCACCTGCCATTCATTCAATTCAAATCACAAGACAAGCTGCCGATCTTGACATACTCGCCACCATCAATGATGAGTTTGCGATATTGATAGTAGGTAAAAGCATTACGGCCGATCAAACAAACCAACTAATGAAGGTTAGAAACAACATAGAAAAAAAAGGATGCCTGCATCAACTGCCAATCTATTATCAAACCGGCAACCAGGGGAGTTATCGCGGTATTGAGAAGGCGGGCTTCCAGCATTTCAGCCGGCAGGATATGCTGACCCTTATGGGAAAAGGCATCATGAACGGCATTGAGGATTCGATTTTCACAGCTTACTATGAACATCTGCTGAAAATAGAGGCTGCCCATAACAGCTATGTCACCAGCCAAATTACCGATTGGAGAGCGCTGGCATGGCAAGGCTTTTACAGCGAACTGCAAGCGCGGGGGCTCCAAGGAGATTGGAGCTACTTTGCCAATACGCAAGGAGGGTTCACCGGTTTTTGGTGGCACTGGAAGAGTGACGAGGAGTCAAATCAGTACCTTCAGCTTGAAGAAGATAAACTGTGTTTCAAAATCAAGGTTGAAGAAAAATCAAGACGGAGAATGCTACGTGCCCAATGGCATAAGGCAATGGTCGAGAAAGGGAATGAACTTGGACTCGCATTTAGAAGGCCGGACAGGTTCGGAAGCGGGAACTTTATGACCGTTGCTGTACTGGATGATTACCGTGTGGCCGACGAGCAGGGATTGATTGATTTGGAGGCCACGATAGAAGGACTGAGAAAAGCTGAAGAGGCTTTGGACTCGATTACTCAAGGCAAAGATCGTTCACTGTTTACCCATATGAAGACGCCCGCTACTTGAATATAAGTAGTTCAGTTTAGAGGTGCAAAATTTGGAAATCTATTCATTCATGGCCCTTCTCCACCATAAAAGCCAGGACCAATAAAGAACCAGTACCATGAGCTTGTACCATAAGGGAAGAAATTTCCCTTATTGCAGAAATGTCGAGCAAAATTGGTCAAATAGGGGAAATATTTTCCGCTATTCACTTAAAAAACATGAAATTTGGACTTACTGAGCATGCTTAACGGAAAATTCTTCCCTTATTTACCTCTCCCCGGCTAAGTTCTGCAGTTTAACGGAAAAATTTGCCCTTATTTTAAGTACCTTTCCTTCGGTGACCTACTCAATTAATGAATTTATTATGGGGATTTTAGTACGAATTTATAGTAAAAAAGCAGTCCTTTTGAACTGCTTTTTCTAGTTTTGTACTACAAAACTGAACTATCTTTACTTGAATAGCGGGCGTTTATCACTCAAAGCGATAATGTTTTTTATGAACTCTTCGCTTCCTCTTTAATAAAGCTTTCCACCACAAATGCCGACATACCCATCGCGGATGAATATTTCTTTAATTTGGAGAAATCCAAATGGCATTCTTTTTGGTGGTGTGCGAGAGTGTGGCTTCCAATCGTCTCGCGAACCGGTTTATTGATCCATTCTATTGCCAAGGCCAGTCTGTTCCCGATGATCACCTGGTCGGGGTTGAACGTATTGATGATATTATTGATGCCAAACCCAAGGTATTTCCCGATCTGTTCAAAAAGGTTTTGCGCAGTGTCGTCTCCATCTTCGGCAAGCTTGAGCAACTCTTCCAATGAATCGATCCTGTCTTCGGCCATCTCCAGCAGAGCATGTTCAGAGGCATATGCTTCCCAGCAGCCTTTGCTTCCGCAATTACATTGTTTTCCGTTCATTTCGATGATCATATGTCCCATTTCACCTGAGAATCCATTTTTACCTTGATAGAGTTCTTTGTTCAAAATGATTCCTATCCCGATTCCGATTCCGGCACTGACATAGATGATGTTTTGAGATTCTTGTCCTGCCCCGAATTGCTGCTCACCAAAGGCCCCGGCATTTGCTTCGTTTTCAATGATCACTGGAACTTGAAATTCTTCTTCAAGCTCTTTTTTCAACTGAATGTTTTCCCACCCCAGGTTCGGCGCAAGAAGGATGGATCCCTCTTTGTTAATGATTCCCGGGACACCAGCGCCAATCCCTACAATTCCATATCTGCTGTCAGGCATCTCATCGATTAGAGATTGAACCATCCCTTTTACAGTTGTGAGGATATCGTGATAGGGAGTTCTGGTGACGGGCTGATTTTTTTCAATGATAATGTTGCCTTTCAAATCGGTCAGAACACATAAAACGTAATTCACTCCGATATCGATTCCGATGGCATATCCAGTGACCTTATTGAAATGGAGGATGACCGGACGGCGCCCGCCGCTTGATTCTCCTGGTCCAGATTCATAGATCAGTTCTTCCGCCAGCAGTTCATTGACCAATGAGGAAACGGTTGCTTTATTCAGGCCGGATACCTGGGCGATATCTGCTCTTGAGATCGGCTCATTTTGCATAATCAATTGCAAGACGAGTGCTTTATTATTCTTTTTGACTGTTTGTTGATTCCATGTCATGGTTCCCACGTCGTAATCTCCTTATCTGCTATCTCTTAGTGATTTTATCATATCATAAACTTAGTTTAGTGGGTATACAAACTAAGAAAAAGATATTATAATCAAATTAGTTAGTCAATTGTGAGTATTTTAAATTACAAATGCGGAACATGCTGGATAGCCGGCAGCGGGAGGGGTTCCTTCACTTCCATAGCAGACATTACATAAATCTGCGGCATTGTTCTGCTGTCATGAAAAGTAAACACTTAAAGAAAGTAGGGGAGAAAATTGGCCAAAAACATGTTTTTCAATGCACACCATTCACCAATTGGGGCATTTTCAAGCTTTACCCTTGGATTTCCTGGAAGCGGAGGCGGTTTTGATTTAGAACTCGGCCGTTCACCAAAGACAAGTGTATATGTAGGTGTAGAGTCCTCTGATAAGGAAGGTATGTATGATGCGCTTCCATTCTTCGAATCTGCAGATGATGAAAGCAAGCGCTATGATATTGAAAATATGGATCCGGACCCTGACAAACCACGAATTATATTCCCCTTCCAAAAGGATGAGATTCAACGTGATTTCCACTTAGGGACGGACTCCTGGAAGGCCGGCGATTTGACCTTTACGGTGTATTCCCAAGTTGAGTCTGTACCAGATCCTGAATCAGGGTCAGAAGAAGAGTTGAAAAAGGCGCTGGTACCGGCTGTCTGGGCAGAGCTAACTGTCGATAATTCAAAAGGAACGAAAAGCCGCCGTGCCTTTTTTGGCTATCAAGGCAGTGACCCTTACAGCTCCATGCGCAGGATGGATGATACATGTGATGGTCTTTCCGGTATCGGACAGGGGCGTTTGACCGCCATTGTTTCAGATGATCCTGAAGTGAAATCGGCCCTTCACTTCAGCTTGGAAAATATTTTAACGACTCCATTCCAAGAGAACTGGACGTTTGGTCTTGGACCTGTTGGATCTCTCATCATGGATGTTCCGGCAGGGGAAAAACGCACATACAGATTTGCTCTATGTTTTCACCGTTCGGGTTATGTGACGGCAGGGATGGATGCATCGTATTACTATACGAAGTATTTTCCTAAAATTGAATCTGCAGCTGCATTTGCATTAGAGAATTTTGAAGAATTCACCAGTCGTGCAAGAAAGGCAAACACCCTGGTAAGTGATGCAGAGTTATCTCAAGACCAGAAGTTCATGATGATCCATTCGATTCGCAGCTACTACGGCTGTACACAATTGCTCGAAGCGGAAGGCAAACCATTCTGGGTGGTGAATGAAGGTGAATACCGGATGATGAATACTTTCGATCTCACGGTAGACCAAATCTTCTTTGAATTAAAAATGAATCCTTGGACAGTCAAAAATGAGCTCGATATGTTCGTAAGCCGTTTCAGCTATGAGGATAAGGTCCGCTTCCCTGGTGATGAAACAGAATATCCCGGCGGAATCAGTTTTACCCATGATATGGGGGTTGCCAATACGGTGTCCCGTCCGCAGTATTCATCCTATGAACTGTATGGGTTAGACGGCTGTTTCTCGCATATGACTTACGAACAGCTGGTCAACTGGGTCTTGTGTGCATCCGTTTACGTTGAACAAACAGGGGACCAGGAATGGCTGAATGAGAATCTGGATATCTTCGTCCGCTGCTTTGACAGCATGCTGAACCGTGACCATCCGGAAGCGGATAAACGGGATGGCATCATGGGCCTCGATTCCACCCGAGTAATGGGCGGAGCTGAAATAACGACGTATGACAGTCTGGACGTTTCACTCGGCCAGGCAAGAAATAATATTTATCTGGCAGGAAAGACATGGGCATCGTATGTAGCATTAGAAAAGATTCTTAAAGAGAATGGGTACGGAGAGCTTTCCAAGCAAGCTGGAGACCAGGCAGAGAAATGTGCTGCGACGATTTCCTCTCATGTGACAGCAGGCGGTTATATCCCCGCTGTGGTAAAAGAAGGGAATGACTCCCGTATCATCCCGGCAATTGAAGGATTGATTTTCCCTTATTTTACAAACAATCAGGATGCATTGGATCCTGATGGGCGTTTTGGAGCCTATATCCAAGTATTGAAAAAGCACTTGGAAACTGTTCTGACCAAGGGAGTTTGCTTGTTTGAAGATGGAGGCTGGAAGATTTCATCGACAAGCAATAATTCCTGGTTAAGCAAGATTTATCTGTCGCAATTCATTGCCCGTGAGATTCTTGGTTGGGAGTGGGATGAGAAAGGTGCAAAAGCAGACGCGGCCCATGTGGCATGGCTGACTCATCCAACCTTATCAGTATGGAGCTGGAGCGACCAGATCATCTCGGGTGAAATCGCGGGAAGCAAATATTATCCACGCGGAGTAACGAGTATCCTTTGGTTAGAGGAGAGCAAGCAATCTGCTGCAATAGAAAGCTCTGCACAACAAGTATAAAACTGAATAGGAGAGGCTGTCTGTTACAGGCAGGCAGCCTAGAAGACTGCTAAACTATTTTTTTATCAACTTAGTTTATCCAATAGACAAACTAAGTTTCCGATGTTATAATGTTACCAAATAAAGGCGGAAGACGAACAAGATTGTAAGCCTTTACATAGGTGGCATAAACGATAATATGACTAGGGGGATTAACAAATGGCTTATTTCCAAACGGTTAACAAGATTGAATTCGAAGGTGCAGCATCCAAAAATCCTTTTGCTTTCAAGTACTATAATCCGGAAGAAAAAATCAATGGCAAGACGATGGAGGAAATTCTTCGTTTCTCGGTAGCCTACTGGCATACATTCACAGCAGATGGATCCGATCCATTTGGCGTCGGCACAGCTCTTCGTCCTTGGGATCATTTACAAGGATTGGATCTGGCCAAAGCACGTGTCGAAGCTGCTTTTGAACTTTTCGAAAAATTGAATGTCCCATTCTTTGCTTTCCACGATGTGGATATAGCGCCAGAAGGAAGAACGTTGAAGGAAACAAATGAGAATCAAGCTGTTATCGTCGGCATGATCAAAGAATATATGAAAACAAGCAAGACCAAGCTGCTTTGGAATACAGCCAATATGTTCACGAACGCCCGATATGTACATGGTGCAGCTACCTCTCCAAATGCAGATGTGTTTGCTTACTCTGCAGCAAAGGTAAAAAAAGCGCTAGAGGTAGCCAAAGAACTTGGTGCAGAAAACTATGTCTTCTGGGGCGGCCGTGAAGGCTATGAAACTCTGTTAAATACCAACATGGAACTTGAACAGGACAATCTTGCACGCTTCTTCCATATGGCAGTCGATTATTCTAAGGAAATCGGCTTGACTGTCCCATTCCTGATCGAACCAAAACCAAAAGAGCCAACAAAGCATCAGTATGATTTCGATGTTGCTACCGGTCTTGCATTCTTGCAAAAATACGATTTGACAGACTACTTCAAATTCAACATTGAAGCCAACCATGCTACATTGGCAGGCCATACCTTCGAGCATGAATTAAGAACAGCGCGAATCAATGGAATGCTTGGTTCAGTAGATGCCAACCAGGGGGACACACTTCTTGGCTGGGATACGGATGAATTCCCGACAGATCTGTATTCCAATACCTTAGCGATGTATGAAATTTTGAAAAATGGCGGATTAGGCAGCGGCGGCCTGAACTTCGATGCGAAAGTAAGAAGGGGATCGTTTGATTCTGATGATCTCTTCCATGCTCATATCGCAGGTATGGACGCGTTTGCCATCGCACTCAAAGTGGCGAACAGATTGATTGAAGATAAGGCCCTTGATGGCTTTGTTGAAGAACGCTACAGTAGCTATACGAAAGGAATCGGCCTGGAGATTGTGGAAGGGAAGACCAACTTCCGTGAACTTGAAGAATATGCGCTTCAATTGACTGAAATTAAAAACACATCAGGCAGAACGGAACGCTTGAAAGCGGTCATCAATCAGTATATCCTCGAAACTCTTACAAGTGTAACGGCGTAATCACTTAAATAGAATAGACAAAAATGTGCTGGCGGTATTATTGCTCCAGCACATTTTTGTAAAAAAAAGGATGATAAAGATGAAGTATGTAATAGGTATTGACCTAGGAACGAGTGCAGTGAAAATCCTGCTCGTCAACCAGGAGGGTAAAGTTTGCAATGAAATCTCAAAATCGTATCCCCTGATCATTGAAAAATCCGGTTACAGTGAGCAAAACCCGGAGGAATGGGTGAAAAAGACGAAGGCCGCATTGTCAGAAATGATCCAGCAATTCGATGGGGACGTTAATGATATTGAAGGAATAAGCTTTTCGGGACAAATGCATGGCCTCGTATTAGCAGATGAACATCATAAAGTGTTAAGAAATGCAATCCTTTGGAATGACACAAGAACCACTCCGCAATGTCAAGAAATCTACGAAACAGTCGGGAAACAACATGTATTGGACATTACGAAAAACCCTGCTTTAGAAGGGTTCACATTACCGAAAATTCTCTGGGTGAAAGAACATGAGCCTGAAATCTTTGAGCGTACGAAAGTATTCATGCTTCCAAAGGATTATCTTCGTTACCGGCTGACAGGAAATATCCATATGGACTATTCCGACGCCGCAGGAACTCTACTGTTGAACGTGGCAGAGAGAGAATGGAGCAGCGAGTTATTAGAGAAGTTCGATCTTTCCCCTGAAATCTGCCCGCCGCTTGTGGATTCTCATGCCTTTGTCGGGACCATTACGGCGGAAGCGGCAAAAAAAACTGGGCTTTCAGAAACGGTGAAAGTATTTGCCGGGGGAGCGGATAATGCCTGTGGTGCCATCGGATCAGGCATTCTTGTTGAAGGAAAAACGTTATGCAGTATCGGGACTTCTGGTGTCGTCCTGTCTTATGAAGAGCGAAATGATTTGGATTTTGAAGGAAAAGTCCACTACTTTAACCATGGAGAAGAAGATGCTTATTATACCATGGGAGTAACCTTGGCAGCCGGATACAGCTTGAGCTGGTATAAAGAAACCTTTGCAGGAAAAGAAACATTTGAAGAGCTGCTGGAAGGAATTGATGAAGTACCTCCCGGAAGTAACGGTCTAGTGTTCACACCTTATATCGCCGGTGAAAGGACACCCCATGCGGATTCAACCATCCGGGGGAGTTTTATCGGGATGGATGCAGCCCATGAACGCAAGCATTTTACCCGTGCTCTCCTGGAGGGAATCACATTTTCACTGAATGAGTCGATTGATATTTTCAGAAACAACGGCAAAACAATTGGTTCGATCATCTCCATCGGGGGAGGCGCCAAAAACGATACTTGGCTGCAAATGCAGGCGGATATTTTCAACGCTGAGATTGAAAAGCTGGCAAGTGAACAGGGGCCAGGTATGGGAGCCGCCATGCTTGCCGCTTATGGATGTGGATGGTTCTCTTCCTTGAAAGAATGCGCCAATGAATTCATCCAAACGTCGAAAACCTACTACCCGATTCCGGAAAATGTAGAAGCCTATCAAAAGCTCTTTGCACTCTATCAGCAAGTGTACGGTCAAACCAGTGAATTAAATGCACGATTAAAGGAGTTTAGGAAGTAGATTCTGTTGGTGAAGTGGTTGAAAAGGAGGTAGAGAATGAAGCTTACTAATGGTGAAAAACTTTTATTTATCGGTGATTCTGTCACGGATTGCGACCGTGCGAAACCTGAGGGCGAAGGAGTGCCTGGCGCACTTGGAACAGGATATGTTTCGTTCATTGATGGCCTGCTCCAAGCCGTTTATCCCCGCCTCAGAATCAGAGTGGTGAACAAGGGCATCAATGGACATACGGTCCGCGATCTGAAAAAAAGGTGGCAGGAGGATGTCACCCTGCAACAACCGGACTGTTTGTCGATCATGATCGGTATCAATGATGTGTGGCGTCAATTCGATACTCCGTTCATCAAAGACGGGCATGTATACATTGATGAGTATGAGAATTCACTAAGGGAACTTGTTGGTGAAGCAAAATTAACGGTGAAGAAGGTTGTTCTTATGACTCCCTTTTACCTGGAGAGCAATACAGAGGATCCGATGCGCACAGCAATGGATCAGTATGGACTTGTGGTGAAAGCAATTGCCCGTGAAGAAGGATGTCACTTGGTTGATACTCAAGCTGCATTCAATGAGTTGTTAAAAGACATGTATCCGGCAGCCATCGCTTGGGACCGCGTTCACCCTTCCACAACAGGCCATATGGTTCTGGCACGTGCCTTTTTAAAAGAAATCGGCTTTGACTGGAACCGTTCTTAACGAACGATGAAACGGAAGGAGGAATCAAGTTGAGCGTCATTCAAGAAAAGATTAGTGAAATAGATCAGCAGCCTGTTTTTTCATTCAGGCTGAAGAACGAACAAGGCATAGAAGTAGAAGTGATGAATTACGGTTGTATCATCACAAAAATCATGGCTCCTGATAAAAATGGAATCTATGAAAATATTGTTCTGGGGCATGATTCATTAGAAGAGTATATCCAAGATCCATATTACCTGGGAGCTGTGTGCGGACGGGTTGCGGGGCGAATTGGAGACGGTTCATTTGAACTGGATGGAAAGACATATACTCTCACAAAAAATGACAGGAACAATCACCTTCACGGAGGCCGCAGGGGATTCAATAAAATCGTTTGGGACGCTGAAATCATCGGGGAAGGCGTTCGGTTTACCTATATCAGTCCTGATGGTGAAGAAGGATACCCAGGCAATGTAAAAATAAGTATTACCTATACATTAGACAACGTCAATCAACTGACGATTCACTATGAAGCGGACACAGACCGAAAGACACTCCTTACTTTGACGAATCACTCTTATTTTAACTTGAGCGGAAACTTGAAACACAATGTTTTACAGCATACTCTCAAAATTAAGAGCGACCGCTATTCTGAATTGAATCAAGAATTCATCCCGACAGGCGAGCTTAGAAGAGTGAAGGGAACGCCATTTGATTTTACTACTGAAAAATCATTGGAAATTGGAGCGGGCTCTGTGCATCCACAAAATGTCTTAGTGGGAAATGGCTACGACCATCCCTTCCTGTTGAGTGACAATCATGAAGAGGAAATCGTCTTGAAGGATGCCGCCAGCGGGCGTGCATTAACGGTGGAAACCGACGAACCGGGGGTTGTTGTGTATTCTGGCAATTCATTAGGAGCAGAAGATGAATTCAGGGGTAGACCATCTGAAAAATATCTGGGGATTTGTCTCGAGACCCAGAGACTGCCAGATGCGATTCACCATCCTCATTTTCCATCAATAGTGTTGGATGCTGGAGAGAGCTATTCATCAAGAACCATTTATAGATTTGGAGCCGAATAGAAAGGAGATCATTCAATGAATTATCGTGAATTGGGAAACACCGGAATCAAGATCAGCGAAGTCAGTTTTGGCACATGGGCCATCGGCGGTTCGTGGGGAAAAACCAGTGATGAAGAGGCACTGAAATCACTGCAATATGCAATCGACCGGGGAGTCAACTTTTTTGATACAGCTGACGTCTATGGGGACGGCCACAGTGAAGAATTATTGGCTAAAGCAACTAAAGGCAGAGAAGGCGAGATTTATATCGGGACGAAATTCTGCCGTCAAGGAGACATTTTCGATCCGCAGAACTACAGCTATGAACAGGTGAAATCATATTGTGAAGACAGCCTCCGCAGGTTGAACAGAGAGGCGATTGATTTGTATCAGATCCATTGTCCGGCAACTGAAATCCTGAAAGATGGGAGCGTGTTCGCAGTGCTGGACCGCCTGAAGGAAGAAGGGAAAATCCGTCACTACGGCGTCAGTGTCGAAACAGTGGAAGAAGGCATGATCTGTTTAGAGAACCCTAATGTGAAAAGCTTTCAGGTCATTTTCAATATGTTCCGCCAAAAGCCGATGGAACAATTAATTCCTGCCGCTTATGAAAAAGGAGTCGGCCTGCTCGTCAGATTGCCGCTTGCGAGTGGGTTGCTTACCGGGAAGTTTACACCAGGCCACACATTTGAATCTGATGATCACCGCAATTTCAATGAAAATGGGGAGGCCTTCAATGTAGGGGAAACGTTTGCCGGCCTTGGTTTTAGAAAAGGCGTCGAGTTGGCGGATCAGCTAAAGTGGATAGCAAAAGGGCGCAGCTCAATGGCCAGTGCCGCGCTCCGTTGGATTCTGGACCAAAAAGAAATTACCGCAATCATCCCAGGATTCAAAAATCTAAAGCAGGTCCAGGATAACCTTTCTACACTTGATACCAAGCCATTTTCTGTAGAAGAGCAGAAGCAAATCGAGCGCTTCTATCATGAAAAGGTGAAGGATTCTATTAGAGGACCTTATTGATATGTAATAATGCAGGCTTCAGTGCTCATTTTGATGGAAGATGCACCCCGGGAAAGGGCTGAACAGGGTGCGAGTTTTCATTTTGAGGGAAGATGCACCCCGGGGAAGGGCTGAACAAGGTTCGAGTTCTGATTTTGAGGGAAGATGCACCCCGGGAGAGGGCTGAACAAGGCTCGAGTTTTCATTCTGAGCGAAGATACACCCCGCAAGAGGGCTAAACAAGGCTCGAGTTTTCATTTTGAGCGAAGATACACCCCGCAAAAGGGCTGAACAAGGTTCGAGTTCTGATTTTGAAGGAAGATGCACCCCGCAAGAGGGCTGAACAAGTCCCTAGTTTGAATTTAAGAAGAAGATGCACCCTGAAAAAGATACCAGCAGGGGAGGGAACATATACTTGTCCGATTCGCTCATTAACGAAATCCCAACAGCCAAAAAAGCAATCGCCATCACATTTGATGACGGACCGAATTCCATCTATACACAGCAGCTCCTCGACATTTTACAGGAAGCGAACGGAAAAGCTACCTTCTTCATGATCGGCGAGCAAATGGAGAAGTGCCCTGATGTGGTCAAAGAGGTTTCGGCACAAGGTCATGAAATCGGAAACCATACTTACAAGCATCCAAGATTGTCAGCATTAAGCCGGGAAGATTGTTTTAGAGAGATAGAAGATACAGAAAGACTGATAGAAAAACTGGCAGGCTTTAAACCTGCCGTCTTCCGCCCTCCCTATCTTGACTACAATCAAAACACAGTGCAGATTCTTCAGCAAAAAGGGTATCCAATGATCGGGGCACTCAATATGGATGCACAGGACTGGGAGCAGCCAGGGGTGGATTTTATCTATGAACAATCGAAGAAACATATAAAAAATGGCAGCATACTGCTATTCCATGATGGGTACGGGGACAGGTCTCAATCCATTGAAGCTGTAAGAAAACTGGTTGTCGAATTAACTTCAAAAGGATGTCAGCTTGTTACTGTCAGTGAACTGCTGAGAGAGGCAAAATGAGCAACAAAAAGAAGCACAATCATAGGGTTTGTGCTTCCTTTTGTTTCTTTTCGACTTTTTGAAAAGCAAGATAACAGGCTGCCATGATGATAGCAGCTGTGAAACTGGCGCCGAAGAAGAACAGCAGTCCAGGCAGTGCACTCATAACAAAAATGGCTGAACCGACACCGACGATCATAATTAAGTTGGAAACCGGATTAACCAGCATGATCAAAAATGCATTTTTGAACAGCTGAATAAACCGGACATCAAAATGAACGTACACCGGAAAGATATACAGGATGATCATCCCAACGGCCAATATTAACATATACAGCGGTATGTGGGTCACCTGAAGGCCGTTTCCAGAGTTGTCCATATAATATAAATCTACGAATAACAGGCCGGCAAGCATTACAACCACGATACCCAGGCCGTTTGCTTTGAAAAATTCTTTTCTATAAGTATGCCAGAAGGTGCGGAAGACTGGCAGCTCACTTTCACCCATGATCCACTTTCGTAAAATAGTAAACAGGGAAGCAGTGGCAGGAAATAGACCGAAAACCCCTAACCCCAGGATCGTAAAGCCCATCCATAACAGATTAATATAGGCGAATTTAGCCACCCATTCGGTTAGGGAAAAGAGGCCCCTCATAGATCGATGATTCATAGAAAAACCCCCCTTTGTCAGCGCTTTTATATCTCTAGTATTCAATAATTATAGACCATTGTATCATTAATGAACATAGATAACTTCTTTATTTAAAAATATTGTCGGATAATTTCAAATACGGTTAACCTTTGTAATTAAATGAGTTATAGTAAATAAAAACTATTCTAGTGATAATAGAAGGGCGATTGCATCATGTTTACAAGAATGAAGAAATGGAATACATTGCGAAATCAAATACTGGTCGTATTTCTGGTTGTGATGGCGGCCGTATTATTGATCGTCAGTATCCTTACGTATAACAAAGTTTCGACTCTTTTGAAAAATAATGCCGAGAAACAAATCTATCAAACAGCTCTGGAGGCAAATGGAAGATTGGAGTCTTTATATAAACAAATCAGTACAGCCTCCAAACTCGTCATGACCAACTATAACATTCAGAGGGTCCTGACCAGCGCCTATGAAGGGAACACGATATCGTTTGCCGAACGGCAGCAATTAGACGGAATTGTCAACACCATCCAGGCAAATACGGAAGGGATCTTTGCGTTTGAGCTTTATACAAATGACATGAACAGGCTGCTGCCATTGGATGATTCAAGTTTGGTGAGCCGTATTGATAAAAAGTGGATCATTCAGGCGGATAAAGCCAACGGGGGACTGATTTGGATTGGAGAGGACCCTAATAATTCCGACAACCTCCTTGCTTTAAGGCAGGTCAATCTCATAGGGCAGGGATATGCGCGTGGCGGATACCTCCTGTTGAGTGTTTATCGCAGTTATCTGCAGTTTGAAAATGATGCCAGTAATTCAAATCAATATTCTCTTTTGCTTGATGAAGAAATGAAGCCGATTCTATCAAACTATGATGGATCTCTTGCACCAATTATCGGGCGTGATAAGCCAGTCCTCACATTGGAAGGGGAGGAATTCATGGTGACCAGACAAACATCCCATGAAACCGACTGGACATTGATAATCCTGACCCCGATTAGAGCACTGACAGAAGGAATCACGGTGCTGAGGACGGTCATCGCTATTTCCGGCATCCTTGGTTTAATTATCTTCTTCATCAGTTCGTTGTTTCTCACAAGTTTCATTACAAGACCCATCATCAAATTGACCAAGACGATGCAGCAGGCGAGTGCAGGTTCCTTGACGATGAATCCAAGTGTGACAACGGTCAATGAAATCAATGAACTGAACAGTACCTACAATCAGCTGGCAAAACAAACGAATCACCTGATCAAGATGGTCTATGAAAAAGAAATTACCCGCAGCCGCAGTGAACTTAAGGCGTTGCAGGCGCAGATCAACCCGCATTTTCTCTTCAATACCCTCGACGCGCTGAAGTGGGCGCTTGAGGACAAGGATGAAGAGGAGCTTGCAGAGTTTGTCGTCTCCCTTTCTGAGTTATTCAGATATACCATTTCCAAACAAACGGATGGAGACTGGGTGACAATGCAAGAAGAAATCTATCATATTGAAAACTATATGGAAATCATCAGATTGCGTTTTGGAGACCATTTAAAATGGGATGTGGATCTTCATCCTGAATGGAGGAATGTGAAAATCCCTAAACTGTTGATTCAGCCCTTAGTGGAAAATGCAGTCCTTCATGGTGCAGGAAATACTTCAGAACCTTGCACGATCACAATATCCATACAGCCTGTCATGGATGATGAGTTCCTGAAGATTTCAGTAATCGACGACGGACCGGGGATCAGCCAGGAAAGATTGGATTCCATCAAGCTTGCCATGACAGCCGGTGGAATTATGTCAAAAAAAGGCAATGGCATGGCGGTTTCCAATGTGCATAAACGTCTGGAACTCTATTATCCGGATCAAGTTCAAAGCGGCCTCGAGATTACCAGCACAGAAAATGCCGGTACGATGGTTTCCTTTGTGATACCAGTGAAGGGGGAGGAGTAAGGAATGATGAATACGAAAACGATTTTAATTGTGGATGATGAACCAAGAACCCGCCAAGGCCTTGCCAAGACCGTGGATACATGGGCTGATGGACAGTTTCAAATCGTCACGGCCTCCAATGGGCAAGAAGCGATAGACCAAATGAAGCAGCATAAGGTCCATATCCTGATTACCGATATCCGCATGCCGGAAATAACAGGCCTTGAGTTATTGAAAATAGCCAAAGATCAACAACTCCATCCGGTCATCATTGTCATTTCCGCTTATTCGGAATTCGAGTATGCCCAGGCAGCCCTCCGACTCGGTGTCATAAACTACCTGTTGAAGCCGATCAGCAAGAAGGTACTGCTTGAAGCACTTGAGGATGCCATCCAAGCAGTTAAAAAGCAAGAAAGGGCAGGGGTCATCGAGAAAGTGGTTGACAAAAAACTGGTTGAAGCAGATTCGCAAAACTATGGGGAGCGGGAACCAATCAGGGAAGCGATCGAATATATCAATCATCATTTGAAAAATGAACTCACATTGAAAGAGGTCGCTGATCATGTTCATCTCAACCCAAGCTATCTCAGCGTTTTATTCAAAGAACATGTCAAATTGACTTTCAGTGAATACGTGACAAGACGCAGGATCCAGCGTGCCAAGGATCTGCTCATTTCTTCGAGCCTGCCAGTTGCGGAGATCGCTGAAGAATCAGGATACAAAACTTCCAAATATTTTATTAAGATATTCAAGGAACTGGAAGGAAAGACCCCGAGTGTATACCGGAAGACGAATAATGAAACCGCTTTCTAAAAATAGTAGTACTTTTCCTAACCGTTGTTACCTATTTTTCAGAACTATCTGAATGTACACTATAAATGTAAGCAAAACACAAACAAGGTCAAAGGGGGATCTTACATTGTTTAAAAAGAAAGCGTTTGCAGTATTGGCTTCTTCGCTGATGGTTGCCTCGCTTGCACTTGCAGGATGTTCATCTTCAAGTTCAACAGATGAAGCAAATGCGGATGGCGACAAAGTGATCAAATTCATGCATTTATGGCCGGAAGGAAGTTCGAATGCCCAGTTTTCCATCGTGAAAGACATCATAGGGGAATACGAAGCAGAACATGATGTGAAAATCGAAACAGAAATCCTCAATCCGGATCAATACAGAGAAAAGCTGAAAGTATTGGCTTCTTCCAATGAACTGCCTGATATCGGGATGACCTGGTCTGATGGATTCATCCAGCCTTACGTAGAAGGGGGCATGCTGGCACCGCTTGATGAAGTCGATACAGGCGGAGTGGAATTCATCCCTGGTGTAAAAGAATCTTATGCAGTTGACGGAAAAACTTATGGACTGCCGCTGGAACTGAATATTTCATACGTTTTCTACAACAAAGAAATTTTTGAGAAATATAACTTAGAAGTCCCAGAGACTTTCGAAGAATATAAAAACGTTGTCAAAACATTGGCTGACAATGGTGTGACACCGGCAACTGTAGGAGCGAAAGACGGATGGCCGGCGTCATTCTGGTTCATGTACATGGCAGACCGTATCGGCGGATCGACAATCCTGACAGATGTAATCGATGAAAAAGCGAAATTCGATGATCCTGCGATCAAGAAAGCTGCTGAAGAAATACAGAATCTAGTAGATATGGGCGGCTTTGTAAAGGGTGCAAGCGCATTATCAAATGACGATGCAAAAGGCTACTTCATGAATGAACAAGCTGCGATGTTCCTGACAGCTACTTGGGAACTTCCTAACTATACGACAAGCCCTGACGTGACTCAAGAATTCAAAGACAAGATCGGCTACTTCAAATTCCCTACTTATGAAGGCGGTAAAGGAGAGTCCATCGACAGTTATGTAGGCGGTCCTGGTGTTGGCCTATTCGTAGCGGAAGATTCTAAAGTCCAAGATGAAGCAAAAGATTTCGTTGGATACCTAGTGAAGAGATGGGGAGAGAAATCAGTGACAGATGCTGGTGTCATCCCTGCAACGAAAGTGGACACAGCAAGCCTTGACCTTGATCCAATGTACATTGAAATCCTGGATGACTTAGGTTCAGCTTCAAATGTAACGACGTATTTTGATACTCAATCAAGCCCAGCTGTATCTGAGCTTCACCATGACCTGGTAACGGCTCTGTTCGGAAAGCAAATTACAGCAGAAGAGTTCGTCAAACAGCATGCAGACGAAATTGCCGAAGAGCAAGAGTAATAGTTTCAGTGATAGAGGGCATATCGATATGCCCTCTATCCTTTTTAGAAGGGAGTATAGAAAATGAGAAGTGTAATGTCAAATAAATGGGTCATCAGCCTTTATGTACTTCCCGCCTTAATCCTGATTCTTCTATTGATTTATATTCCAATCGTCCTGACTGGTTATTACGGGTTAATGGACTGGAATGGCATCGGCCAAATGAAGTTCACCGGGTTGGACAATTACATAGAGCTGGTCAAGGACAGCATGTTCTGGAAGAGTACATGGCATTCGATCCTGCTGGGACTATTCTCGACTTTAAGCCTTGTCGGATATTTAGTGTTATCACTGATATTGGCAAGCAAGATTAAAGGAGCCAATTTCTTCAGAAAGATCTATTTGATCCCAATGCTATTATCATCCGTTGCGATCGGGCAGCTTTGGGCGAAAATCTTTGACCCGTCAAACGGTATGTTGAACAAATTCTTAACGAACATAGGATTTGAAGATCCGCCGCTCTGGCTGGCAGATTCGAACATCGTCTTGTACGCATTGTTCCTTCCGATCGTATGGCAATATGCAGGATTTTATATCATCATTTTCTATGCAGCATTAAAAAATGTGCCTGAAGAACTGATTGAAGCGGCGAAAATCGATGGAGCGAATCCGATCCAAATTGCTTATAAAATCAAGGTGCCACTTATTTCCGGCGTCATCAAAGTCATGGTCATTCTGGCGATTGTCGGTTCACTGAAATACTTCGATTTGATCTTCGTCCTCACAGGCGGTGGGCCTAACGGCGCGAGTGAGGTGATGGCATCTTATATGTATAAGGAAGCATTCAGTAAATACAACTTCGGTTATGGAAGTGCCATCGGCTTCGGATTATTGGTGATCTGCCTGGTCATGACATGGATTATCCAAAAACTATTAACTTCAAAAGACGAAGTTGAATATTAAGAAAGGGGAGAGGAAGAGATGAGCAAGGTTGCCTATCAACAACCATCAACACCAACCAAAACGAGCCTCCCGGCGTCTTATAAAACGAATAAATCATTAGGAAAACGAATTGGATTTGGAATCCTTTACCTCATATTGGGTATCATTGCGATCGTTCAAATTTATCCGCTTGTTTGGTTATTCATGTTTTCTCTGAAAACCAATCAAGAGGTATTCGGAATGTCACCATTCGCATTGCCGCAGGATCCGCAATGGGGCAACTACGTCAAAGCCTGGACGACCGGTAATATTGATACCTACTTCTTCAACTCTGTCATTTACACAGTTGTTGCCGTAATTCTAACCGTAATCCTGGCAAGCTTTGTAACCTTTGCAATCACAAGAATGCATTGGAAGCTAAGCGGTGTCGTTTTGGCGTTGTTCATGGCAGGGTATATGATCCCGCTTCATTCCACCCTGATTCCATTGTTCAATATCTTTAAATCCGTCAATCTGATTGATAATCCAATTTCAATCATTATCTCTTACGTGGCGTTCAATCTGCCGATCACCATCATGATCCTGACCGGTTTTTACAAATCGCTCCCAAGGGAGATCGAAGAAGCGGCCGTAATGGACGGCTGTTCCATCCACCGAATCTTCTTTCAGATCACGCTTCCGATGACGGTGCCGGTCCTTTCGACAACGGTCATCATCAACATGATCTATAACTGGAATGAATTCGTATTCGTTCAAACATTCCTGAGCTCTGACAAATGGAAAACGATCACAGTAGGGGTCAACAACTTTGTCGGCCAGTACCTAACCGATTGGGGCGCCATCGGGGCGACACTGATGATCAGCATCATCCCGGTATTGATTGCGTATTTCATCCTTAGCGACCGAATTGTAGAAGGAATTGCTGCAGGATCGGTGAAAGGGTAAAGAATTAATTGAATATCCCCCTCTTTAGATCGAGCATGAACCATTCATGCTCGATCTTTTTGTCTAAATAGCAACAAAGTTTAAGAAAAGACCATTACAAAAGAAGATTATCATTATTCGAAACATTAATAACCCTGTTTTCGTCTTATTATTAAAGACAATTGTAAGGGTATATGGCTGTTTGCCATTCACTTTGAAAAAGAAGGTAAATAATTTTTGGGAGGAGAGATTTGCTTTGGAGTTTTTTATTATGTTTTTATTTGTCTTTATTTTATGTATGTTTATTGGTTCACTATTAAACATTTTCTTGAAAATGACAAGAAAAATAAATTGGCTTATCACATTTTTTATAAGTTTATGTACAGCAATCTTAGCTCAATTTATGAATATTATGTAGGGGAATAAAAGGGTGTCACTCTCTTATTCAATAAACGGGCAGAATACTTTACTAACAAAATTGATATTTAACTGAATTTATATCATTTTTACTAGTGGAAGAGGGATAATGAATGGTCCTTGAGATAATTACAAATATACTTATGTCGATGGTTATGTTTATTCGTGGGAAACCAAAAGAAGAGAAAGTTAATAGAAACATTGAATTGCTAAATAGAACAGGATGGTTTAAACATATTTATTCTAAGCATGAAGAATTGTTTAAGAAGGATGAACATTTACGATACATAGTTGGATGGGCGAAAGTTGAGAAATCATTAAGAAGCGAGAAAAGCACAGATAAATTAAAGGAGGAAATCCTGGAAGCGATAAACAATAGATAACTATGTAAATTATAGGGCTTTTTATGTAAGTTGCAGATTACCGGGGACAGCTATGAAAAAGTCAAAGAGACTGGGACATAAGTTGAAAAATTAATTGTTTCAAGTAGAATTACCGAAAATAAAGCCGCATGAAATCAAGGTTTATATACTTAACCTCATGCGGTCATTCATTTTATTAGAATCTTTTCTAAAAGATTGTTCTTTTAATGCTATTTTACCCTTTACCCTATTACGTAGAGGGATTGGAGCGGAAGCCGTGCGACCTCCTGCGGGACTAGCGGGACAGGTGAGACCAAAGTTACGTACCCACCGGAACGTAACCCCACAGGCGAATCCAGCTCCAGCGGCCAGCGACTAGCAGATTTCGGTCTCTCTCCTTGCGATAAGTCAACATCAACTCACTACGTTCGTTGTGTTTCCTTTATCTCATGCGATAGCCCTCCAATCTGTACGTCGCTGAACGGCCGCTTCCGCTTTTTAATCAGCCGAGGAGGCTCACCGCCCGCCCCGCGGAGTCGTAAGGCTGGAGCGGAAATCCAATACTTTTAAACAGCCACACTCAATGCGAAAAGATCCTTTTATTAAGGTTTTGTCCCAGCCTCTTTTTAGCTCTTGACGTTTTTATATTTCTTTTGAACTGCTATTTCCTTATAAAGATTAATTGCTCTTCCCAAGCGCTGTCTTCATACGCCTTTGCAATGCCCTTATCCGCCACAGCACTTTTTGAAACACTTTTGTACGGTAAGGACAACTGAAAGCCATTCTGAAAGGGAAACCCATTTATTGATATTTCTTTTTCATTAATCCACTGGGCAATGAGCGGCTGGTTATGCGGGCTGAACATTTCAGTGTTACTAAAACCCTTTTTAAACCATGGGTGCTCATGATCCTTTTCAGCACCAGGCTCATTCAAGCAGATATATAAGGAAAGGTTATCGGAAAATTGAAGCAGGTAAAAATGCTGCAGAAGCAGAGCTTCATCAAGACCGGGCAGGGTTTTCTTGATGTTGTTTTGGCGTGTTTTCTCTTTTTCTAAAAAAAGAAGACAATCTTTGTCTTTTGAATGAGAAAAGAATGAACAGAAATGCATGCTGCATAGGAGACAGGAATAGGGATTCATTCTTTCAATCTCATCCAATCCTATTCGATAGAATGCTAATTTAGGGAGAAGAGGATAATCAGAAAATGAGTAGGGAAGGCTTGCATGGTCATCCCAAATAGGAGTATCATCCAAACCGATCCAACTGCGGTCATGTTCATAGGAGGCCAAGACAACATCTTCGAACAAACGGTCTGATTGCAGGAATGTATGCTTAAAGTGTTTCGTGATTACTCCAGATAAATAAGCATGGTCATGCTGCTTAATCATTATAAAGGAATCGGTGGTTTCACGGATTATCATATTTCAATGTCCCCTTTTCATTTCCGGCTATGTATTCTAAACAAATTCCATAAAAGGTTACTAGTCTGCAAGGTTTTTCAACGCTTTGATATCCTTACGAAAGTAAATGGCATTGCCAACTCCTACAATGATTGCAGCAGCTGCAAATGGAACTGAAAAATCAGCCGTGCCAATACTATCGAATACGATCATCAAGATTAAAATAACGGCTGATATAGAAATCAATCCTATTTTAGCAGCCATCGAACGCTTTATTTCATTCCTGTTCGTAAAATCTTTTTTCCATTTACTCATACAAAATCAGTCCTTACATTATTTTACTCTCTCAGGATAACATACTCATAAACTTTAAATTAATAAAAAGACAGAGATCATTAAGAAAAAATTTCCAATTATGAATGAGTATTTGTATAATTATTTTGATGACGATAGGGGGAGAGTTATGGATAAAATCATACAGGACATAGCTGATTGGATAAGAAATCAAGAGGAAAGAATCATCGTTGGTATTTCAGGACATGGGGCTTCCGGGAAGACGACGTTTGCGAGCAATCTGGTCAACCTTTT
This sequence comes from Bacillus sp. AK031, assembly GCF_053903065.1. Taxonomy (NCBI): domain Bacteria; kingdom Bacillati; phylum Bacillota; class Bacilli; order Caryophanales; family Bacillaceae; genus Bacillus; species Bacillus sp. AK031. Next base: position 1,955,213 of record NZ_CP096424.1, read on the forward strand.
GGGGCAGGAAGACGTGAATTATATGAATACAGACCCATTCATCATCAGTTCTGCCGTCCGGAAGAAAATAGACTACGAATATAAAAATGAGAACCACCATTATAAAATGACGGCCTGCCATCCCTCAGCCCACAACTTGAATGCTATGGAAAGAGATATCCTGATGATGAAGGATGTACTCGACTTTTATAGTGTCGGTACCCATTACGCGAAGGATACATTAATCGCCTCCCGGAAAAAAGTGAATATAATAGACGGGATGAGTATTGCCTTCATTGATCCTGATTTGTTCGATTTGAAGATTTATTTATATACGGACGGGGAGACGGAATTCAGCAGAAGAAGTATCCGTGACATTTCAGAAAGAGGTACCGATTTGAAGGATTTACAGCACTCTCATCATGAAAGAAGGATACAATATGAATTGTTTATGCATCCGAGAAGTGAGCAGTTCGATATTGTCATCAAAAATAATAATGAGGCGTTCATCCTGAAAAAGGCTGAAGTCATTACTGGGTAGTAATGAAGGATAGAACGCCCTTTTTTTACACAGGGCGTTTTTCTTTTCACTTAGAGTAACCACCAAAGGAAATTCAGCTATTCATAATAACAAGTATGCAAGATAAAAATGTTATCCCCGCAATTGGAGTCATTACAAATTTCTCTTTTTTACTTTTAGAAACTAAATTTCCTAATGTACTAAAACCCATGAAAATAGTAATGATGATGACCAAAACAGTTGTAGGTATATAAAACCCTACTGAAATGATATTGGAGTGAACTAAAAAGATAAAGCTGAAAAATAGCAATAGGAAAGCTGAAAGCAAACTCATGATTCTTACCTTCTTTGGCAACACCCCTTTATACTTGCCCCCCCAGCTGAATTCTGCCAATGGGAATCCCCAAAAGAGCAAAACTTGAAAAATAGCAATTCCGCATGATGTAGCCGCCACAATGATAGAGGCTGTTTGTACTAAAAATCCCTCCATAACTATCAACTCTTCTCTTTATTATATTTATTCTCAGCATTTCTTATTTTATTTCGTTGACGGATATTTAATTCATTTAATAAGTTCCACACCGCTACTCACATTCCTTCTTTTACCACACGGCAGGATTATAGAACACCCCTGTTGAAGTTATAATACTAATAACAGTAATGTAAGGAGGATATCAGGGTGAGTATCCAATTCGAGATAAAAAGAAACTTCCCGGTTTCAAAAGAGGAGACGTATGAAGGGTTGCTGGATCTCGATTCAGCACATCAATGGATGCAGGGCTTAGTGGAAATAGAGAGAACGGATCAAGGGCCATTGCAAGAGGGCAGCCAGTGGAAGGAAACCCGCAAGATGTTCGGGAAAGAGGCATCAGAATACTTTGAAGTCACCAGCCTGGAAAAACCGGATAAAATCGTCCTGCGCTGTGATGGAACAAAGGGATCGATGGGGAAAGGCGAATATATCTTTACATACTTTCTTTCCTCAACAGGTGATCAGACCGAAGTGGCCATGCAGGGTGAAATAAGAGGGCTTACCGGTCTCTCTAAAGTTTTCGGCAAACTGATGATAGGTACATTTAAGAATGCCTGTGCGAAAGACTTGGATTCTTTGAAGGCCTATTTGGAAAAAGAGAGCAGCGGAACTACCGTTAAATGAAGGAGGCGAGTCTTGTATGACCTATGAAGAAATCATGCAGAAGCTGGAAGAAATGGGTTCAGAGCAAACGAAACGCATTTATGAGAATCACGGTGTTCAGGAGCCTTTTTTCGGAGTGAAAATAGGTGATCTGAAAAAGCTGGTAAAGTATGTGAAGAAGGATCATGATCTGGCTCTTCAGCTCTACCGGTCCGGAAACCATGATGCCATGTATCTGGCAGGTCTCTCGATAAACCCGAAGAAGATTTCAAAAGAAACCTTACAGGAATGGGTAAAAGGGGCGTATTGGTATATGCCAGCAGAATACACGGTTGCCGGAGCAGCAGCCGAAAGTGACTATGCCCTGGAATTGGCACGGGAATGGCTGCAGTCAGAAGAGGAAATGACAGCGGTCTGCGGCTGGAGTACCTATTCGAATTATCTCTCGATTACTCCTGATGAAGAACTGGATAAAGAAGAAATCAAAACCCTTCTATCACAAATCAAAAATACCATCCATGAGGAACGGAACCGGGTAAGATACGTCATGAATGGGTTTGTCATCTCTGTAGGCTCCTATGTTGCAGAACTGACCGGCGAAGCAAAGGAAGTGGCCGACCAGATCGGCAAGGTCCAGGTGGATGTCGGGAATACGGCTTGCAAGGTCCCGGTGGCTGCTGCTTATATCCAGAAGGTAGAAGCGAAGGATAGAGTTGGGTTGAAGAGAAAGACCTGTATTTGTTAGGTAACATTTTCTCTTCTGCAAATATGAAAAAGATCGGGAAATTACCATAGGAATATAGTAGACTTTTGGTTAGAAAATGAAGGGTTACATGACTTCTTGAAGAATACATAATAGGTAAGCAGGAAATTAATTCGTACAAACCAGGAGGGAAATATGGGAAGATTAGTTCATTTTGAAGTTCACGTGGATAAGATGGAACGAGCTACTAAGTTTTACGGTGAGGTATTTGGCTGGACATTTGAAGATTGGAGCGATTTCGCGGGCATGCCTTATATGGGGGCGGTGACCGGCGGAGAAGATCAACCGGGCATCAATGGAGCCTTAATGCAGCGCCAGGGTCCTCCTCCAGAAGCAAACCAGCCGATGAACGGATATGTCTGCACTATGGGCGTAGAAGATTACGATGCAACGGAAGCGAAGATTCTTGAAAATGGCGGACAGGTAGCCATGCCGAAATATGCACTTCCTGGAATGGCCTGGCAGGGGTACTATAAAGATACTGAAGGAAATATCTTTGGTATTCATCAACCGGATGAAAATGCGAAATAGAGAGTTTCTGTTATCATAAAAATAGACCTGTTCCCGGTCGTAAGGATTTGCTTACGCGGGAGCAGGTCTTTCTTTTATCATTCATTGTGTTTAGAGACAACAACCGATCGATTATTCTTGATAATTTCCAGCAGCTGCTCTGCCATAAAAGTGGGGGTGTATTTAAAGCCGCCATTGATCCATTCAATGATAAGGCCGAAAATCGCATAGGCCTGATAACTTGCATGCAGTTCACGGTTGATCTTGCTGTTTGTGATTTGATCTTGGAGATCAGTCAAGGTCAGGTCTTTAATAATGGAACAAAACTTATGCTGGAAACCAGCCAATGTATCGGTCTTGAATATAAGAGTGTAGAACTTAGCGTACTTGCTGACATGATCAAATATTTGAATAGCTGAAGTCGTCAATTCATGAAGCTCCAGGATGGCCTTGTCCTTATATGGTTTTCGATACGACTCAATCAAGTCTTCTATGACCTCGTCAATGATTTCATTCAAAATATCCTCTTTAAATTGATAATGCTTATAAAATGTCCCTCTGTTTAAATCGGCTGAACGCACGATATCGGAAACGGAAATTGCTTTGAAATCTTCCGCCTCCATCAATGAAATGAGGGCATCTTTCATCGCTCTTTTGGATTTCACAACTCTCCTGTCAACATAATCATTATTAATAGACATATCACGCCTCCATTGTTCAATAACATAAACTAATGCACAATTGCTTGTCCCTCTGTTGGTTAATGGACAATTCCCGTCTGTTTTGCTGATTGAACGTTGCTTTTACCAGTCATTATACTATAGGTACGTGTTGAATAATCAACACCTGTTGAAAAAGACAAAAAATTTAATATTCTTTATATTAGGAGGAATGAAAATGAGACTGGAAAACAAGGTAGCAGTCGTAACAGGAGCAGCTTCAGGAATGGGGAAAGCCATTGCCGTCCTTTATGCAAAAGAAGGAGCGAAAGTGGTCGTTTCTGACATCAATCAGGAAGCAGCCAACGCAGCAGTTGAGGAAATCAAAGCAAGTGGCGGTGAAGCTGTTGCCGTACTGGCGAATGTCGCAAAAGAAGAAGATATCCATAACCTTATTGATAAAACAATCGAGACCTACGGCACATTGGACATCCTGGTAAATAATGCAGGAATCATGGACAACTTTGAACCTGCAGGTGATATCGTCGATGAAAACTGGGAGAGAATTTTTGCCGTCAATACGACAAGTGTCATGCGTGCAACGCGCAAAGCATTGCCGGTCTTCCTTGAAAAAGAGGCGGGTGTTATCATCAACATCGCATCAGCCGGTGGCCTTTATGGCGCAAGAGCAGGAGCAGCTTATACAGCTTCCAAACATGCTGTTGTCGGCTTCACGAAGAACACAGGTTTCATGTATGCCACAAAAGGGGTGCGCTGTAATGCCATTGCCCCTGGGGGAGTGGAAACCAACATCCAATCTTCCATGACAGGCTTCAATCAATCAGGCATGGAACGAATCCAGCCGGGATTGGCAATCAATCCTCGTGTCGGTAAGCCTGAAGAAATCGCCAATATTGCCCTTTTCCTTGCTTCAGAAGAATCCAGTTTCGTGAATGGAACAGTTATTACCGGGGATGCGGGCTGGACAGCCTATTAATAAGTTTTATAAAAGCCGCTGAGATGATGTCTTGGCGGTTTTTCAGTTATGACACCTGCAAATAGAAAGGATTCAAAACAAAACATTCGCATCAGCCTATTTTGATTGTTTATACTAAATGGAGATAAATCAAGAAAGGGTTGTACCAACATGACGAAAAAAGAGTTAGAATACAAAATCAATGAGGTAAAATCGGATTACATACGCATTCAAGGAGATCTCGAGAAGCTGGAGTCGGTCGGAAGGAATACTGAAAAGTCCGAAAAGCGGTTGGAAGCTTTGGAAATCGAATTAGCTGAATTAAATAAGCAGCTTGCAGTGCTTGAGAAATAATTCACCTTATTAATACCTTATTTAAACCCTAAAGAAGAAGGGAGCGTAAACTACATGGTTTGCGCTCTTTTTTTTGTTTCATGGGATCTGTAAAGAATCAAAAGCGGTGTCTTGAGATTCACATGAAGAATTTCGGTTTGTTTGCAAATAATGGATATACAGAAGGTTATTAGTAATTTAAAATGGAGGGTAAGAATCTATCTTAAAAATAACCGGATTTCTACATAACATCGTTGGCCGGCTTGTGTTGGTTTATTTGCAGAAGAGAGGAAAAGGACATGAAAAAAATAGTATTGACCGTATTGTTTCTCATTACTTTAATCCTGGCAGCCTGTTCACAAGGGGAAGAAGATACAGGGGGATTTTCTGGAGTGATCAGTGATGGAGATGTTTTGGGGTATGAATATACCGTCACAAAAAAACAGGATGCATTTTTCTGGGAGGTCGGATACAAAGGAAATACGTCAATCATCCAGGAAAGCCAGGAGAACGAGAAAGATCTGGATATCTTTATGAGAGCCGTCGGAGATAGTCAATCGGAATTTGTAAAACTCGTTCTATCGTTATCTTATTTATTCATTAGTGTGGTACTAACGCTCTTCCTTTATAAGAGAAACAAAAAGGTATTGAAAGAGAGCGGTCCCTTTATTGCCGTATTTGCAGGTGTTGCCATATACGTTGCTCTAGGTGCATCTCTGGATTTAAACAGTTCATTGCAAGATGCCAAATATTATTATTACAATTTAATGAATTAAGTACTTGCTCTACATTTTTGTTTTAAAAGGACTGAGTGAATTGTTGAAAAAATTCAGTTTTAGATTTGTGATAACCCTGCTCATACTTTTTCTTATTTTCGTTTGCTATTCAGCTTTTACTATTTGATCTTTTAGTGACAACGTCCAATTAGTCAAGACGGATGCGGCCGTGGTACTTGGCGCTGCTGCCTGGGGATGATGAACCATCTCCTGTTTTACGAGAGAGGATCAATCATTCCATCTGGCTTTACAAGAATGATTATGTAGAGAAAATCATTTTCACAGGCGGCAAGGCTGAAGGCGATCAGTATGCAGAGTATGAGGTTGTAAGGGAATATGCTATAAAACACCATGTTGATCCTGAAGATATTTTGCTTGAAACAAAATCAAAAATCACAGAAGAGAACTTGAAATACGCCTATGAAATTGGCGAAGAGAAAAATATCGACACATTTACCATCGTCAGCGACCCTCTGCATATGAAAAGAGCGATGCTGATAGCAGCAAACACTGGAATGGAAGCCTATTCATCACCTACGCAAAGTTCCGTATATAAGACATTGAGTAGTAAAGTTCCTTTCTTCTTGCGTGAATTGTTTTTCTATATAGGCTATATTTTCAGTTTGCCGTTTAGGTAAATTCAGGGCGCTGGCCAGTCCTTTTCATTTGGCGAGTTTACAACATTAAAAACATACTAGCCTCCATCAAATCGCTTTACCAATATTTTTTCTATCAGGTGGCCTATCACTCCAAAAACAAGGCCGAGAACACACCCGCTTAAGACCGGACTGACTAAGAAGGTCCAGTGCAGCCCAAAGAACATTCCCAGAAAAAGCCCAATGAAAAAACCTAAAAGGTGTGAATATTGCTTTGGCGTGGGAACGCCTCTTTCCTGAAGTTCACTATTGATCACCCTGGCCCGGTCATATGCATGCCAGATGTTAAAGACGTAAACGGATGGGTAGAACAAGCCCCATCCCCAATCTACGACATCAAGCGATTTTTGCAGTTCACCGGTGAATGAGAAATAAATGGACCAATTGATTTTCGCCAATACATTTACAGCGATTTCCCAGATGACTAAGATGATGCCAATAATATAATCCCTCACATAAAATTGGCCAAAACCGGGCAGGCACGCAGACCAGATAGCGGCTGCTACAGGGGATTTATATACATTCACTTTGAAATTTTTACTTTTGATATCCTCGAAGTACTGATTCATGGATACATCCTTTATAAACCTATTTATACATAAAATCCCCAAAGAATTGCTAATTTATCCTTGCAGATTTCTTCTCTTTTCACTTTGTTTCATTTTGTCATTGGCGGTTATGGGGGTTTTGGCCAAGTGGGTTTGTGCAGAGACGGATTCATTTGCCCGATAATTCCGTTTGCGGCCCAATGAAACTTCGAAAGTGCAAGCTCAATGGGCCGATAATCTCGTTATCGGCCCATTGAAACTTCAAAAGTGCAAGCTCAATGGTCCGATAACCCTGTTTGCGGCCCAATGAAACTTCGAAAGTACAAACTCATTGGTCCGATAATCCCGTTTGCGGCCCAATGAAAACTCGAAAGTGCAAACTCAATGGTCCGATAACCCTGTTTGCGGCCCAATGAAAACTCGAAAGCGCTAACACAACGGCCCGATAAACCCTCTTACGGCCCAATGAAACTTGGAAAGTGCAAACTCAATGGCCCGGTAACCAAAATTGCGGCCCAATGCAAACTCAAAAGTACAAACCCAATGGTCTGATAACCCCGTTTCTGAGCAGATTTTCCTCAAAATAACCAGCTGATAGGAGCTAATGAACAGCTTAAGGAACCAACTTACTGCCCACCAAATACCAGATTCAATTAACCCAATCCATAGGTCTGAAATAGGATGAATCAACAAATACTAGAGATAAGCTTTGACATATGACACCGTGTCATATAAAATGAAGATATTAAAAAAGTGACACGGTGTCATATTGCTGGAGGGGTACTTTTGCCAAAGATAACATTCTTTAATCTGCCAGAACATAAAAGAAAAGTATTAATCCAAGCCGCTGAGAATGAATTTGCAAGGGTACCGCTGCATGAGGCTTCCATTGCGAATATAGTTAAAACAGCTGGTATCCCGAGGGGGAGCTTTTATCAATACTTTGAGAATAAAGACGATCTCTATTTCTATTTATTAGATGAAAAGCTGGAAGAAGGAAAAGTCCACTTCCTTACCATGTTGGAGGCACATAACGGTGATATTATCGAAGCGGTGATCAACATGCATCACAATTTCCTGGTCATGATGCCGGATGAAGAGGAAGAAAATTTTATAAAAAATGCATTGCTCTATGCGACTCACAAAGTGGAGAACTCCTTCACCTACATGATTGATTCTACTCATGACCAAGTCCATTTTCAAAAGATGATGGATTTAGTTGATAAACAATTAGTGAACGTGCGGGAGGACACAGAATTGGTCCCTATCTTGCAAATAATTGCGGCTGTTGCTTTCCACAATTTAATTGAAAAGTTATCAAGAAAATTATCAGATGAAGAGGCAATTAAACATTTCAAGGTGCAAATGGAGTTAATCAAACACGGGATTTACCAAAGGTAATATTACTTTCGTCAATGGTTTCAATAGTGAAATTAGAGGTTAGGAGAGAGTCAGATGACTGTTACAGTATATGGGCGCAGCTGCAGTTCGACTAGGAAAGCGAAGCAGTGGTTGAAAGAGCATGGAGTCCCTTTTGTGGAAAGGAATATTATGCAAGAGCCGATTACGATCGGTGAACTCCTTACGATCTTACGGTTAACAGAAGACGGCACAGATGAAATTATGGCAGTGAAATCGCAAACGTATAAAGAGATGAACTTCAATCTGGAAGAATTATCTCTTCAGGAAATGATTGAGCGAATTAACCAGTATCCCAAATTGCTTAAGAGCCCCATCATTATCGATGAAAAGAGGCTGCAGGCTGGATACAGCGAGGATATCCGTCAATTTCTTCCGAGAAAGTCCCGTCTGAAGTGGAGGGTGAATAATTTGGACTTTAATAGACTGGGAGATATTACGAACTGACCCTATAGCTGCTTGATAGAATGGAACAGGCATAATGAAAGGATCTATGAATCAAAATGAATTCCACCGAAACCTTCATGATCAATAAAGAAACACTGGATAAAATACGCAAGGAAATCACACGCTTCAGCATGGTGTATAAGTTTGCCTTGGATGAAGTGAATACGAAAGTGAATATATTGAAAGAAGAGTTTCGCTTAACACATGATTACAATCCGATCGAACATGTCAACTCACGGGTAAAATCAGCAGAGAGTCTTTATAAGAAGCTGCAAAGCAAGAACCTTGACCTAACGATTGAAAATATCCAGGAGAGCATAAAAGATATTGCAGGAATACGTATCATTTGTTCATTTGTTTCCGACATCTATCGAATCAGTGAAATGATTCAGGCCCAGTCTGATATAGAAGTGGTTGAAGTGAAAGACTATATCCAGCACCCAAAACCAAATGGATATCAAAGTCTGCATATTATCATGAAGATACCGGTGTTCATGTCGGATCGGACAGCGCATGTGTATGTAGAAATGCAGATTCGCACAATCGCCATGGACTTCTGGGCGAGCTTGGAGCACAAAATTTATTATAAGTACAATAAACAAGTGCCCGAGCATTTGACAAGACAACTAAAGGAAGCGGCCAGTACGGTGGCGGAGCTCGATTTAAAGATGGAAACGATTAATGATGAGATCAATATCCTGAAAGACCAGGACACAGCAAATGATCGGGAAGAACTGCTGTTTGATCCCAGCAAAATCATGGTCCAGATGATGGGAAAAGCTAATCTTTTTAAGAAAGAATAGCCATACACTAAACAAAATATCCATGTGCAAAAAAGCCGCAGATATGATAAATGCGGCTTTAACATTATGTATTCGAACAAACGCACCGGGGAACTCAATCAACAATAATAAGCTCCAATAGGGCCGCAAACTGAATAGCCTGGTTCGTGGAAACTTTGCAGCCCTTAAGATCCGAGGCAGAAACAGAAAGTGACTCGAAAGTCGAGGTACTGATGTCGACTCCTTTAAGGGAAGTACTTTCAAAGCTGGCTTCATTCAGATTGCTCACATTAAACTCCACTTTTTTAAATTTGCACTGGTAAAAATCCGAACGCTCTAACGAAGTCTCCTTCATGACCACTTTTTCAAGTTTTGAATGTCCGAATGATGCCAGGTTAAGCAATGATTGATCAAATAGAACATTGCCAAAGCTCGACTCCGTAAAATCCACGCCCAATAATTTGCAATTTTTAAAAACAGTGCGGTGGATGGAAGCCCCACTCATATTAACATTTGAAAGATCACAGTTCTCAAACACGACATCAGTTAGATCAATACTAGAAAAATCCGTGTTCGTAAACTTGCAATTTCGTAATGTCATCCTATATAAACGGACTCTTGGCAAGACTTCATTTTCAAAAACAGAATCATGAATTTGGCAAAATTCCAGTTCGGGATCTTCCTCATAAAAAATATCGTTGAAATTCCGTAAAGGTAAATCTTTTGGTATAGCCGGCGATTCGATCTTCATAAATATTACCCCTCTGACTTTTTGTTTACATACTCTCTGTATTAACTATAAGAAAGAAAGGCTTTCATTAAAAGTCTTTAATTTTGAGGGAGAGTGTGTACAAAGCAATGCAATTTAGCAGGGGATCTATCATGTGTTAAATATGTTTCTCGAAAATATTTTTTCTTTCTTTCCATTTTTAAGATATATATTATCAGGGGCAGGGCCCCCAGGTTAAGTGAAGAATTATTCGTGGATGAGTTGTTGAACCTGCTGTATCTTCTGTTGAGCTTTTTCGAGTTCTTGTTGAGCAAAATGACAGGCTTCTGCATCAGCACTGTTTGAATTGACTTGTTTCAAGTGAAGATGGGCTTTATGGATTATATCCTGAGCTTCTTGCAATTCGCTTTTAAAGTTCAAAGCAGTTCACCTCCTGGTTTCGAGTATTCTCATTTAACATGCTCAAGTCCTTAGTGAAATACACATTGTAATGTTAAGTATAGCCTCTGAAACTGCAAATACATGGACCATTGGATATTTCATTTAGATGAATGAATTTTTTTGAAACTTCTTTCATGATTAATCCTATTTAAGTTAATATAAAAGTTCAGGTAAGGCGGGAGAGCGGTGTCAATTTTTTGAGGCGGCCCAAATAAAAATTGCCAAAACCAAAAGCGAGTGGGTTTGGGACTTCATTGGCTACTCATTTTACTTCGTTGCGGCACTCTTTTTAATGATCAATTGGAATACACTTCCGGAAGAAGTTCCTGCACATTACAATGCACTGGGCGAGGTGGATCGTTGGGGATCTAAATGGGAACTGCTCATTAATTTCTGGAATCGGAAGAAATAAGTAATGAGATGAAAAAGGAATACATAGAAACGATCAAAAATAGTGCGGGAAGATTGAAGGTTTTGCTTGAGGAATTCTTCGAGCTCTCGATTATCGAACAAGCAGATTATCCACTTAACATGGAGAGGCACAGATTGAACGATGTATTTGAGAGGCATTGATCGGATTTTATGAAGAATTTAAGAAAAGAAACATAGAGCCTGATATAGATATCCCGGAAGATGACATGATGCTGTTGCTCGACTCTTCTGCAGCTAAGAGAGTGATAGAAAATTTAGTAGTCAATGCAATCAGGTATTCAACCGGAGATGTTGCCATCAGGCTGAAGAAAATGGACACAGCCATCCAACTTACAATTTCAAACTCTGTTGAGAAACTTAGCGAACAGGATGTAAAGCAAATGTTTGACCGGTTTTATAAGGCAGATCAGACAGGGACGGGAAAAGGGACCGGGCTGGGTTTGCCGATTGCAAAAAGCTTAGTGGAAAAAATGAACGGGAGTCTGGTTGCAGAGTTAAAAGGGAATCAATTATGTATGATCTGTGAGTGGCAACTAGATATAAATTAAGTTTTATAATCGTTATGTGGTGGAGCAGAGGGAACGTTTGGTACTGATGACCAGACGTCCCTCTTTTTTTAAATAAGATAAGGAAGAGAGCCGCTCCTAAAGCGGTTGTTTTTTTTATTTACAAGGGGAAGGGGTTAGAGAAATATTGGCAAAAAGTTGAAACCTATTGATCCCCCCAAACGTATTTAATAGATACATAGGGGTAGATAAAACAAAAAAGCATTCTTCGTTATTATCACCGTGTTAATGAAAGGGGGTTTGCTTTGGGGGTGGCGGAAATTTTCCCAGTGGTATATCACGGAGGGTTAATTCCAGGAGGTTTAGCTATATTTGGAGCGTTCTGGCTGTTTTTGCTTTATACCAATCAAATACATAATGAGATGAATTTAGGGTTCACAGGGTAGGATGGAGGAGGAGTCAAGTTATTCAAGTTTCGTCTGTTATCCTTCTCGTTTGGAATCGTCTTGTTTATGCTGTTAAGTTTCAGTTTGACAGTCATTTACTATTTCATCTGATGGGAGTACAGATAGAATGAAAACTAATCTAGTTTTTCCTTTTATTTTTATGTGGGGAATCCCTGCCTTTATGGTTATAAGAGAATTCTTGAAAATGAGTGAGGAGGACAAAAAATCGGCGTTGAATGATTTTATGTCACTCCGCTTCATATTCACTTTAGGGTTGATGATTGCTGGCACCTTCTTTGTTCATGCTGGGACTCTGATCAATAGCAGCATGGTGAAAGGGATTGGGATAATATTTTTAGTCGTCGGCGGATTCTTTTCAGCATTGGACTCTTGGAGACGGAGCAGGTTCAGAAGTATATTATTAGTCGCCATACTAGTGCTGATTGTTCTTGTATGGGCCGTCTAACTTATTTAATGTGAATGGCCAGGTTTGTCGACACCTTGTTACTATTAACATTGGTCTTTTGTATATCTTTCTTTTAGCCTCTAGTTTTTGAAAGGGTGTTTATTATGATAAAGGTTTGTTCTGGGCTGATATCCTTTAGTTTATCTTTATACAGTTTAATTTCAGGTAACAATGATTTATTGCCTTATATGATGTTTTTCTTGGGAATTTTCATGTTTACTCTGGGAATGGATGAACTAAATGCAAAACGGAAATATTCTTCACTATTTGTTTTCTTTACTTCTGCATTTCTCCTTTTTGTTTCCGTTTATATTTTTTAATGCACATGTTCCTATTGCAACACGTTAAATAATGAAGAAGCTTTTCGGTTGTTGTAGTTAAGAATCCTACGGATGTAAGTCCGCCCCCATTCACATTCCGGACGTTTTGGAAAGGAAATAATTCAAACTTCTCAAAGGGAAGTTCCCACCTTCAAATAGTAAGGAGAATTCTCAAAATAATACATTGTGATAAGCTTCGTTCAATAACTCATAGTAGAGGAATAAAAAAATGATCGATGCAGCAATGGCAACCCCGTTCAGTGCAAGTGTCCAATATAGATATTTCTTTCTTTTTCTTTGATCCTGAGACCATTTGTCACTTAACAGCATACGGTAAGTTGCAATGAAAGCTGAGGCAATCAGTATGCCAAACAGTATCCAGTTGTTGTAGGCAGACATGTGATGTCCGAGTACTTCCAGGCTTTCATGGTCTATGACGACATCAGGGTTCGTGACGGTCATCAGATTGCCGGGACCATCATGGATAACGAGTTGATCCTTGTTATTCATTTCATACTTAAAGTATTGAAAGTCCATCATGCCGTAAAGGGCCAGCATGATTCCGAGGCTGATGAAAAAAGTGATCCCCCACGTGGATTTTTTGGACATATTTCCATCTCCCTTCCAATCTTTTATAACACTTATTATTCCAAATTAGGAGAATATGTCAATTGTAGAAATCAGGATGATTTAATCAGAAACCGAATTCTCCCTTGTCAGTACCCACTACGAAATTATTAAAAATGAAATGAAACCAATTAATTAGTATTCCAGCTTAGTAAAGTGTGGGATTTGCCATCAGCTTTACAGCTGCAAGCCAAATGGTGCATCCACCATTGGACTCGCCTTTTCGAAACCAGATATCCTGCAAAATCGTCTAACATGTAAAAGCTTCACAAGTTCTCATTTTGAGTGAATAGGAGGGTTCTGAAACAATGTCTGAAAAATACAGTAAGCCATCAGCACTATTAAGCATTATTTGTGCATTAACATTATTTCTTTCCTATGAACTCGCACCAGACCAGCCGGAAGGAATGATCGTGGTCGTTTTGCAGATTTTATTTTTCACTTCTGTCATCACGGGAGTATTGAGTTTGGTATTTACCTTTTTGGCCCATAGAAAAAATGAAAAAGGTTTTTTGAAAAATATTGCACCTGCAATTCTATTATCAATCCTGTTGGTGTTTGCACTGTCCATGCTGGGCATCATTGTGAGTTTCATCGAATAATTCAATTGTAATCTAAAGGAGATAACCAATAATGTTTGGTTTCGCAAAAAAAGATAAGTTAATAAAAGATGATTTAAAAGGGATTGCCAAGTTAATGTATCAGGATGTATCGAAGGATGCCTGGGATCAAGAAAACCTGACTAAAAACAACCTGGATTTCAGCATTGAAAGTGTCCGCTATCTTGATCAATATACAACGAGGTTAATCAAAGGCGAGTACGAATCGGATTTACTCGATACCTATTTTGATAACTTCGTCTCGCGCCTTGGTTCCTATATCGGGGAAGTGGTCAAAAGGGGTATGGACCAAGACTTCCAATGGTATGAGTCCGATTCGGTCTACCGCTATTCTTCCAATCCTGACGTTGAATATCGGGATGCCAAGATCCAGACAGTTCTTTATTCAAAAAAGAAGGATGTTGTCATTTCACCTTTATTGGTCGTGTTGCAATTCTTGAAGGGAGAATCTCAATATCCTGCCTTACTCCGATATGTTGAAGAAACAATCAAGAAACAGTCTTGATAATGGCAGAGGAAAAATGGAGAAGGGGATCCTATGATAAAAAATAAAACTGCACTCATTCTTTCCACTTTGCTTCTGATCATATGTATGCATTTATTTTTTCCATTTCCCGACTACGAGCTTTTACATGCACGTTCAACTTTTATGTCATTTCCGATTACCACCAATGAGGGGTATAATTTGCTTGGCATCTTCGGCAGCATCCTGTTTATTGTCGCCCTCATTCTGCTCGTTAAAGGCTTGGAAAAATATCGTTTCCGGATAACCTTCATCGTATGTGTGGCATATGCCTTCTCGCCATTGCTGCTCATAGCCGTGTATCAGGAAACAGCAGCCGATGGAATCGAAGCGATTTGGTACGACGGAGATGGCACGTGTGAATTTCAGCAGGCGGAGAACGACGGTCTATTAAATGCAGAATGTATCGTTGTGTTAAAAAATCGCAGCAATGAACCCGTAACATTTCAATTAGAGTTTATAGAGGAATATTATTCAGAGGATAAAACCCGCATGGTGTCGCTCATGAATGAAAATGGCCCCTACACGATTACAATCGAGGCAAACCACAGAAAAACTATTCAGTTTAAAGAACGGATCGATGTATTGGATATCCCAAATCATATTGGAGGAGGCACATCGAATTATATCCACTTTAAACTGATGGATGGGGAGACGGAGCGGGTCTTGTAGTCCAGTGCCCAACTCTATTTAAGTGAAAAATCCTGGATAAAGAGATGCATAAAAAAATGACCTCTTTATCATTGTAGAGGTCATTTCTTTTAGTCTGTTCAAAATCAGCTTTCGCTCTCACCGGAAGTATTATTACCTGGAGCAAACCAACCGAGTAAGGCAATCCCGACAAGGACTCCGTAGAAAATCAGTGTCCACACGGTACTGTGCGGGAAATGGTAATCCAATACGCCGATATCCTCATGGGCCAGGGTGATGACTGCCAGTTTGACACCGACCCAGGCGACGATGGCATAAGCGGTCGTTTCCAACGCAGGGCGTTTTTCAAGCAGCTGCACAAACCAAGTTGCTGCATATTTAATGAGGATCAGCCCGGCAATCCCTCCGAGCACCACAACGATGAACTGTCCGCCATCCATTCCTCCAAAATCTCCAAGAGGGGAATCAGGAAGCCCTAGTGCCAGGGCAACTGCGGCAAGGATGGAATCGATGGCAAACGCAAGGTCAGCCAGAGCGATTTTTCCCACTGTAGGCCAGAAGCCTTTTCCTTTCGCTTCTTCCTCCGTATCCTTATGAATATTTTCATTTTCTTTACCGAACTTGGCCTTGATCACGTGCTTCAATCCTAAGTACAGCAGATAGGCTGCACCGATGGCCTGTATTTGCCACACATTTGCAATGAAAGAAATCGCAAAGAGGGCAACAAACCTGAATGCAAAGGCCATAAAGATACCATATTTAATGGCCTTGTTTTTCTCATCTTCCGGCAAGTGCTTGGCTATGACGGCAAGTACGAGTGCATTATCTGCGGATAATAATCCTTCAAGCCCAATTAAAATCAATAAAGTCCAACCATATTCCAGCCAAATCGAATCCAATAATGATTCTCCTTTCTCACAAAGTTGAAATGTAATGTTCTTTTTTCGTTCTCGACAGTCAGCTAAGCAAGAATTCCAACCAATTCTATAAGTATGTTTACCTTCCTCTTTTTGGTATAAACTTTTTGTGTTCCCGATTATCTTATGTTTCCTCCTTATATCAAAATCATTCTTTATTTCGATTTTGAAGTGAAATCTCATACCCCTGTGGTAAAATGAGATTCGGTAATTAAGTGAATGTTCTGTAATATCAGTAGAGTTAATAAAATTTATAGGCATTTTGATAGTGAAGGTTTACAGGAGATCAATAGATTATTTGATTTTACTTTTCTTAGTGTCATTATTCGGTAGTTGCCGTATTTGGAGATAGATAAAAGAAGGTGAATTGAAAAGTTTTTATTGAATGTGGTGGGCATAATTGAAGATCAGCCAACTGATTCGGCTATTGGCGTTCTTTAATTATTGGTTTGTTAAAAAAGTTTAGAAAAAAGGGGAGCACAAAACCATGCCTATTGAAGCAGTTTTTGTTGACCGTGATGGAACTATTGGAGGGACTGGACACTTTATTCACCCGCAAAATTTCTCCCCTCATTCATTCAGTAGAGCTGCATTACAAATTCTAAAGGATAATAAAATAAAAATTTTTGCCTGTACTAATCAACATAGAATTAGTAGAGGCGAAGCTGCTCTCGAAGATTTTTACAAGGAATTTCAGCTATTGGAATTTGATGATGCCTTTATTTGTCCTCATCGTTCAGATCATGACTGCAATTGTCATAAGCCAAAACCAGGAATGCTTTTGGAAGCATCAAAGAAATATAAATTAGATTTAACAAAAACTGTATTTATTGGTGACGTTGGTTCAACTGATATGTTAGCGGCTCATTCTGTTGGAGCAATGAAGATTTTAGTGCTTACTGGATGGGGGCGTAGTTCGCTAAATAAATACAGGGATAAATGGGAAGGAATTGAACCAGATTATGTTGCTGAAAACCTTTTAGACGCTGTTAAGTGGGTCATAAGTAAAAGTAAAGAATAAACTATTGACTTATTGGCGATTGCTGGTCAGACTAGCGGTCCGTCCTGGATATTTAAGAGTATCTTCAGCTAACGGAATATGATCAACAGTATATGGGGGATAAAAGTGAGAAAAATAGTTACCTTTTTTTTCTTTTCATTATTGATATTACTTTCCTTGAATGGTTGTTACTCAAATGAGGTGCTTGAAAAGGAAGATTTATTTCAATATAAAAATTCTTTTGTAGGAGATGCAGGTGCTATTGGAAATATTACCAGGAGGCTGCCGAATCCTAGTGGCGAACAAATTAGTGGGTTGGAGTTGCAAACTTCGGAAGAACCTTATGGTATTATTCTGGATTATATATCAGTGGAAAATAGTGATGCAGTAGAGACAAATTACAAAGAACTGTCTTTATATAATGCCACATTCATACTTTCTTTGGTTAAAAATGCTGATTGGGTTACATTCAATTTTATTGAGCAGGAGGTTAGAATTAATAGAGTAGAATTACAAAATTTCTATGGGAAAGATATCAGAGAATTTAATAAGAAAGCAGAACTAAGCAGGTTCATTCAAAGTAAATTAGAAGATGAAAATGGTGTTAATGAGTTTTTTAACTAGACCAGCCTATGCTGAAGACTGAACAGTGCTTTTCCTTTTGAAGTCAGAGAGCTATAGATTGTAAACATGGGGAGCAAAGCTGTAATAAAAAAAGCGGTTACGGACCGGTATGCTTATTGTAGGGGGAGGAGAGCAAATGGGTTTCTTTGTGATTTTCGGAATAATAATACTATTCCTTGTCTTTCTGTCAATTGATGGTTCATTAAAAAAGCTAAATAAAATAAATGCTGAAATCCTAGAGGAAATACGAGGTAAGGATAAATGATTTGTCATTTAAAACAATAGTACCAAAGGGAACTTATCTAGAATAGGGTAAGCTCATTTTTGTAATAGTTTGTCTTGAGTAAGTAGCTTGCATTTGAAATAATTGGGATTAAGTTTAACTATTTAGGGGGGAAGAAAATTGGAATATAAAATCAGAACAGCAACATTAGATGATTATGATAAAGTCAAGCCGATACATAAAGAGGTTCATCACCTACATGTTAAGGGTAGGCCTGATAAATATAATCCTGCAAATAATACATTGGATAAAGAATATTTTGATGGATTAGTTAATAGCGAAGAAGCAAGAGTTTATATAATTGATGCGGCAAATGAAATCATTGCTTTTACTTTTTTAAGAAAGAACGATACCCCCAATCGTGACACTGTTGTTAAGCAGTCGTATGTTTTTATGGAGGACCTTGGAGTTAATCATAACTTCAGAGAAAAAGGATTAGGTCGGTTGTTATTTGATAAAGAAATTGACTTTACCAAAGAAGTGGGTGCAGCAAGTTTAGAACTGGGTGTCTGGGAATTTAATGAGACGGCTATAAAGTTCTATGAAGCTATGGGAATGAAAACACAAGCAAGAAAAATGGAAATTTGTGTTGGGGGAGATAATGAGTAAAAGTACATTGAAATATTTAATTCAATTCATTGGTAGTCTTTTTATTATACAAATTGCTATCAGTTTATGGACAGAGAAGGGGATAGATTGGACAACTTTTATTGCATTGAGTATAGGTGCGGTAATCGGGGTAGTGATTCTAGAGCTAATCAAGAAAGACTTGAAAAAAACGAATAGTGATTTGTAAATATTTATTTCCTTTGTATACTAACGGTGGCGTTTGCCGAACAAACAGCCGCCTGCCTTCAGGTACGTCAGCAAGCTCAACTACGGGCAGCATTCCTGTAACAAATGAAGACTATGGGTTATGTACTTTGGGGCGTTTGCTGAATATCAGGCTCCTCCTCTTTAGTTCCTTCAGCAAGAATTGGCATCTTCGGCTATCGGTGCAGGTTTGTGCAAGAACAGTGTTATTGTAAATATAGTTGAATTTGGTTATTTTTTGAGGGAGGATGGAGAGATGGCTATTTGGAAAATGTATTTAGTTACGGTAATTGAAATTATTCTATTTTTAGTTCTTGGATTTTTACTAACTGATAATGTTCTAAAAAATGTTTATGAAGGTGCTGGAATAAGATTTTCAGGCAATGTTTGGGTTGTATGGTTTGGTTTATCTTTTATGCTTTTTGGATTATATACAATCATACTCTCCTTTGTATCAAAAGAAAGTCGATTATTAAAGGAAAGGTTAACCTCAAAAACATTTTGGGTAATTGTAATTGCATCAACTGTTGGGGTTTTTGTTCCATTTTTTTTAGGAGAAATTCCTTTTTAATTCTTCAACAAACGGGCAGTTTTGTTGAATAAATACGTCATCATTTTTTAGACGCAGTTGACCCATACAACGCTCTAAAGAACTTCTGTTTTAGAGTATTTGGTGAATGATTTTACTTAACGGTAGGATCGTTTAACGGAAAACTTGAAATTTTATTGACAGTATCTTTTGTTATTATGGTCAAATAAGTACCATAATCTAAGATAATATTGGAATGAATAGAAAATAGGGGGAAGTTCTAATGGAAACGATCTTCCGGCATATTGCTAGAGCGGTGATTCCGTATAAAGGTAAAATTTTAATAGCACAACTTAAGGGAGCGCACTCTTTTTTACCTGGAGGTGGCGTTGAACTTGGTGAGACTTGTGAACATACACTAAAACGTGAGTTATATGAAGAACTGGGAATCCAAGAGATAATAATAAAGGGATTTATTGGAGTAATGGAAGATAGTTATGAGGAAAATAGTGTGGTGTTTCACAGTATCTCACATGTATTTGAGGTTCAAATTAATGAAGATGAAATGGATAAAATTTATCCGTTACCTCTCTCTAAAGAGGATCATTTACAATTTTATTGGTTAAATCATACAAAAGAAGAATTGGCAGTAAACAATGTTCTATCAAGATCCGTACCAGAACTAGTTGATAATTATCTTACTAATTATAAACCCCGTTTTTATACTGATATGCAACATAAATCATTTAGTAGAGTTTTGTGAGAAAAATATGATATTTTTCAAAAAAATAATAAGCTATTAAGCTATAGGTAGCTTATATTGAAGAACAATAACTAAAAATTCCAAGTCATTTGCTGCACAGTTCACCGATACTGTCACCAGGAGTTAAGGACGATACCATAAATTGAACGTCCTTCTTCAACTAAAGGGTTGCTTTAATTGAATATCGGTCTGCAAGGTCCCTAATCTTCAGACAAGGAAAAAGACTCGTCAATTGAAGAGTCTTTTTTGTCTATCGGCTGTCAAGTGAGGTGTCAATTAGTTTGTCATTATCGCCTAATAGTTGGCTTGATCAGGCTAGGTGGGACAATGGACGCTGCGTCCATATTACCCACGCCGTTTCTTAAATACAGAGGCCCCATTGGTCTTGATGCTATGCAATAACGCCAGCCAGACACTATGCTCAGGCTTGGGAGGTTTTGAATTTCCCATACGTGCCAGCTGCTGCTCATACCAAACGATTTCTAACATCGAGGCAGATTTATCGAGCCATTTCAATCCTGTTTTCATTGGCTTTAATTTCACAGTCTGATAGGTTCCCTGAAAGATTTGATTTGGCAGGTCAGGGACAAGTGCAAGAGGCTTGGCAATACCGACCATATCAATTTCACCCTGAGCAACTGCGTCCTTCATGGCTTTTTCAGAGCGAAAGCCCCCCGTAACAACCAAAGGAGTAGACACAATTTCTCTTACCTTTGCAGCGAATTCCAGGAAATAGGCTTCCCGTTTCCTGGTGCTTTCCTTGGCATTGACCCCCTGCATCAAGGGATTCTCGTAATTCCCGCCTGAAATTTCGATGAGATCGATCCCGGCTTCAGCTAGTTTACGAATGACCTCCAATGATTCATCTTCCGTAAAACCCCCTCGCTGGAAATCAGCAGAATTCAATTTGACTCCGATTGGAAATTCTTTACTGGTCTGTTTGCGAATTTCGTGGTAGATTTCTATTAAAAATCTCATTCGATTCTCCAAACTGCCGCCCCATTTATCACTGCGCCGATTATGATAAGGTGATAAAAATTGACTGATGAGGTAACCGTGAGCTCCATGTATTTGGACCCCGGTAAAGCAGGCTTTTTGGGCGATCTTGGCTGCGTTTCCAAAACGGTTAATCAATTCTTGGATTTCCTTTACAGTAAGGGCCCGCGGTTCATTAAAGAATTTTTTAAGGTTCCCAGATAACGGTAAAGCACTAGGGGCTACTGGTTTTTTGGATAGCGTTCTGGGTGACTGCTTTCCCGGGTGATTTAGCTGCATCCAAAGATGAGTTCCATTTCTGGTCCCAGCCTTTGCCCATTGACTGAGCATTTCAAGGTCCCTTTCATCCTCAATCACGACGTTGCCCGATTCTCCTAGAGCATTTCTGTCAACCATGACATTGCCTGTCACAACAAGGCCGGTACCTCCGTCTGCCCACGTATTGTAAAGGGTAACTAGAGCAGGGGAAGAGTCGTTATCTTTGGTTCCGAGGGCTTCACTCATAGCCGATTTGAAAAAACGGTTTTTAATACTTGCACCATTAGGAAGCAATAAAGGTTCTGATAGGGGATGATGGTTATTTTTCACTTGCCGCTCACCTACATTCTAAAAGTCTTTTTTGTATTACCTTATTATCAGGCTAATA
The DNA here is from genome assembly GCF_053903065.1 of Bacillus sp. AK031. Taxonomy (NCBI): domain Bacteria; kingdom Bacillati; phylum Bacillota; class Bacilli; order Caryophanales; family Bacillaceae; genus Bacillus; species Bacillus sp. AK031. The sequence goes on from NZ_CP096424.1 coordinate 1,977,049, forward strand.
GAAGTCGTTAATCAACTATTCATGCTCCTGAAGGACGGAAGGAAAAGTTCATATTTATATTGGCCGATTCATCGTCAAAGCATTTATCATATGAACTTCCTCCTTCATAAAGGGGTAGGGTGAGACAAAGGCAGCACAATCGAAAGTTTTAAATCCCTGCTGTAGGGAAAAGTGAAGGGGAGAAGGTGATTTCTTAAGAAAGAATAGTTACTATACAAGATTGGAGGGGAAATGACGTGGAACTTCGAGTCGGTGATAAAGCACCTGATTTTAAACTTTCATCTACCAGGAAAGAGAAAATTTCTTTATCGGACTATGAAGGAAAGAAAAATGTCCTTCTCGCATTTTATCCGCTTAATTTCACTCCTGGCTGAATTACGGAACTTTCCTCTTGGAAAGAGGATTACGAGGAGATTAAGAAAACAGATACAGAAATTCTGGCAATAGGCGTTGACCATATATTTTCGCACAATGTTTTTGAAGCAAGCCTTGGAACACTGCCATTTCCATTGTTGTCAGACTGGCATAAAGAAACGGTGAAGAAGTACCATGTATTTCATGAAAAGGATGAAGTGGCGATCCGTTCCTGTTTTCTAATCGATAAGAAAGGTGAAATCGTTTATAAGGAAGTTGATTTTAATCCGAGAGATAAACAGGTATACAAAGGCTTGCTAAGTGAATGCGGCAAGTTATCGGTCCAATAGGCGTCAGGATCTGTACATCTCTATTTACAGTTTTGAAGATAAGTTAATTCGGCAAAAGCAGCTGAAGATCTACCTTTAGGTCTTCAGCTGTTTTTTACTGTTCTCCAAGGGTTAAGAAACTGATCTATCCTGGAAAGATGGGTTGCTTCATTTTTCCTCAATATGGGTGAGATAGGGAAGACATACATAGTATCTTCAAAATAGTGCTTTCTTGAGTAATCTGGTACGATAACGAAGAGTAGTGTTCTTTCATCATGCTGGCGAGCTTGGGAAAATGTTCGAGTTTGTTTGGGACCGCTATGCATACTTCTTTCGGAGACTACTAAATAACAGAATATGCAGGAAAAGGAGCAAGGAAATACATATGTTCATTGTTGTTATCATCATCTCAATGCTGCTTTATGGCGGCCTCGTCTACTATATCGGGTGGCGCGGGTTTCGCTGGCTGCGCCCTGAAACGTCAAGCTGGCGTTTCAAGTTTCTCTATAGCCTTGTCGTCGTGCTGGCAGCGAGTTCGTTTATAGTTGGACGCATGACTGGCCTCACATTCATCAGTATCATCGGCGCTTACTGGATGGCCTGCTTTTATTTGCTCTTACTGCTGGTTCCACTTGCCCATCTGACGGTTATTCTCTTACGCCTGACGCGGCTGCCTCGGCATGGAACACAGAAGTGGACACGCTTCATCACGCTGGTGCTTCTGATATTCTTTATGGTATATGGATCCTATAACGCATTCAGCCCTGTTGTTCGCAACTATGACATACAGATCAATAAAGATTCTTCTACTCTCGACAACCTTCATATCGTGATGGCGGCGGATATGCACTTTGGACTGCTGTCAGGAAAAGGACATGCAGAGCGTTTGGTGGAGGAAACCAACGCACTCAAACCTGATCTGATCCTGCTGCCAGGCGATCTCTTCGATGATGATGTCCAGCCGTTTATCGACCAGAAGATTGATAGAGTATTAGCGGGGCTCCATGCACCGATGGGAGTCTATGCATCACTAGGCAATCACGACAGGCATGACGGCACAATGAAAGAACTAATCGAAGCCTTGGAGCGAAGTGGAATCACTGTACTGTATGATGAGGCTGAGGATGTTGGAGGGCAATTCACGTTGATCGGGCGCAAGGACCGCATCGATAATGACAGACTGCCTTTAGACTTGCTTATGAAAGAGATAGATTCTGCAAAGCCATTGTTTTTAATAGACCATCAACCATATGATCTAGACATTGCACAGCAGGCAGGCATCGACTTGATGGTGTCCGGCCATACCCACCGAGGGCAGATCTTCCCTGGCAGCCTGCTCACGGATGCCATTTATGAAAATGATTGGGGCCATTTGCAAAAGGAACAGATGCACTCGATCGTCACATCTGGTTTTGGTTTTTGGGGGCCGCCAATCCGCATCGGTACCCGTTCTGAAATCGCTAGTATTCACATTCAGTTCAAATAGGGGATGAATATTTCTTAAAAAGCCATCCACTGGGATGGCTTTTTATTATTTTGATTTTATACTTGAACTAGATAGGAGAGAAGTGGAGCAAGAATGGGCTTCATGTAAAAAATCAGGCTGCAAAAGTAGTCGTAAATATGGTAAACGATTTTCTAGTTAGAGGGCCTTTTGGGGCTCTTTGAATATCGTTAGTGATTGATGAAACCCTGTTAGTGGTGTATCACTATTCAATCGATTGACAATACTTTGCGCACAGTCTGCTAAACTTTGTCTGAACGTATTAACTTCAACATCGTAGATTTCACTTTGATGAACAAAATTAAGTTGTGAAAGGGCCTGGTCAATTTGGCGATCTCCTCTTTGTTGCTCTCTGCGTTTCAGTTCCTGTGCAGGACAATGCACACCAACGAGAAGAACAGGATACCCTTTCAATATTTCATAAAAATTTTCTGCTGTTAACGAATCATGCAGTACTTGATCTAAGATTAAATTAACCCCTCGATCTGAAAACATGGCAGCATTCTTATAATAAAAATACTCTGTTTCAATAGGTATCAGCCTCTGCGACTCTCTTTCCTCCATTTGCTCAATGACATAATCATAATTGTCTATACTGAAAGCAAAAAAGTCAGGCAGCAACTTTGTTAACTCCTTCGCTAAAGCAGACTTACCTGAACTTGAAACACCGTTTAAAACAATTATTAAGTTATTCTTCATGGTACTTCTCCTTAATGTTACACTAATTTACTTTATTTTCTTCAGAATATCATACGTGTATATTTATGGAAAGAGAGGGAATGCCAGTGGTTGTCATCTGCTAATGATAATCTCGCAAAATGGAAAAAGTGGACAGGTGGTCTGGCTCTTTTTGGCTGAGAGTGGGCTAAGGTATGCTTGTCCCTGTGTGTCTCTGCCTTTTTTCTATTAGGAACATTTGCTATGTTCATAAAATGAGCTGCAGTGGTAAGAAGGCAATAAGGCAAATATCAAGGGGATTGCTATACTAGTGTTTTCATTCAGGGGGAACTAGCTGCCTGTACTTGGTTGGTATACTTGTCAAAAGAGAATTCCGAACGGGAAGGTAGAGGGTAAGAAAGGAAGAGTTAGATTTTGTTTTTACTTTTTATAATGAAGACATCCTTCTCCAGCTTATTCACTTTTGCCGTAACGAAGTCAACGTCGTCTAATCTTAACGCATTGGTTTCTTCAAACTGATAACCTATTCCATCCAACTTAGCCTCCACTTTATCAAAGCGGTTGTCCATGCCATCGAAACGTTGATCCATATTGTTGAACCGTTGATCCATGCCATCGAAACGTATATCCATACTGTTGAACCGTTGCTCTATACCATCGAACCGATCATTCACCTCCGTTTTAAAACTCATCATCTCATTCTGAAAACCAATAAACTCTTCCCTAAAACCTTTCATATCCTGATTCATTTTGGATAGAAGATTCATTATTTTTTCTTCCATATTGTCACCTCCCACTCAAGTATACTAAATAATATAGGAGATATGTAAGTGATTTAGCAGTAAAAAAATGGACAAGAATAGGCACCTGGGCAGGTTCACTGTCCGGGTGCAGAGGATGCATAGAAGTAAATAAAAACTAATGATGGCATATTTCATAGAATGATTGTATATTAATTTTATGATGGAAAATTATAGAAAGAGAGGCGTGTTCATGTCTCAGACACTTGTAAACTTACATTCTGACATCAGTTCAGAAGCCAGGAAAGGATATCCGATTCTTTTATCAGGAGCGATTGTGTTCCTGGCATTCACGTTTCTCCCATTCTTTTTGCCTATGGAGACCGTCCATTTAGTCTGGATCTTCGGGCTGGGTGCAATCTTCCCGTTTGGTTTATTGCTTTGCAAGCTTCTTGGCATTAATATCTTATCTTCTGAAAACCCGCTGGCAACCTTAGGTGGAATCGTGGCAGCACCGCAAGCTTTCTTCATTCCGGTCTTCATCATCGTCTATATGAATATGCCGGAATACCTGCCTTTCACAATTGGATTGCTTGGCGGATCTCATTTCCTTCCTTACATGTGGATCTATAAAAGCAGAGCCTATTTAGTGGTAACATTAGGGGTCTGCCTGCTATCCCTGATATTAGGCGGGTGGTTCGTGGACCATGCGTTCACCATTGTACCCATTGCGATCTCGGCTGTATACGGACTCGGTGTTCTCCTGATTCTTAGAGAATTAAAGGCGGAGAATCGTTAGGCTGGAGGTGAAGTTTCATTTTTACTCTGTTATTGATTACCCATATTGTAACGGGTTTCATCTGTCTCATCAGCGGTGTGTCAGCAATGAGCTCAAAGAAGAGGAAAGGGCGGCATACGATCTCAGGTGAGGTTTATCATGCCTCCTATGTATTCGTCTTTATCACGGCAATCACGATGTCGTTCCTTCACTGGGAAGAAGGCGCCTATCTATTCTATATTGGGGTTTTCTCATATGCACTGGCGCTCCTTGGATACCTGGCGGGAAAAATCAGGTGGAAGAACTGGATAGTTGCCCACATCGGAGGGATGCTCGGTTCGTATATCGGCATTGTCACTGCTACGATTGTCGTCAATGTTCCGAAAGTTCCTGTCCTGAACGAAATCCCGGTACTAATCTTTTGGTTCTTGCCGACGATCATTGGAATACCTTTTATCTTCAAAACCGGAAATAAATATAAGCCAAGAAAACCAAAGGGAATATCAGTAAGAACTTAAATATAAGTGTAGAAGAACAAAATGCAAAAGCTAATGAAATTGTCGATAATTACACAACCTTAGAAGAATCGATTCAGACTTTATATAGAGTTGTTAAGTCTTCACACTCTCAAGAGAGGAACACGGGTTCAAAATAAAGTGAACTCAATCCCCGGACACATCAATCAATGATTGGTGTGTCTTTCTTTGTGTGGGAAAAAGACAGGGACAAAGGAGAGACCAAGTCCTATACTGTCTCAAAATTTGCAGTGCATAAATAAGCAACTAAAATCAGTTTTGTTATATACATAGTAGAACAGATTTGTTATAGTAAATATAGAACAAAAATTGTTATAGTAAGTGTAGAACAACAAAGTGGGAGGTGTTTAGGTGATCATCCTTGATCCTGAATCAACGTTTCCGATATACTTGCAGCTTCGCACACAAATTATCGAAGCCATTGTCAGGGGCGATTTATCAAAAGGCGATACGTTGCCATCTGTACGTGGCTTAGCAGGTGATTTAGGTATTAACATGCACACGGTCAATAAAAGCTATCATGAACTTGAGTCGAAGGGGATCATTGAAATCGTGCCCAAGAAAGGGGCCGTCATTATTGCAGATAAAGAAAATTCGGCTTCAACTAAGCAGTGGGAAGACTTAACTGAAGAGCTGAGGCCAGTTATCGCAGAAGGTCTGGTTTATGGCATGAATGAAGAGGAGCTTCATCAGTTAGTCTCAAACATTATTATGAAAATAAAGGAGGAGTAGCCATATGGAATTCACCATATTGTTTATCACCATTCTTTTCGTCAGTATCATTCAAATTTTTGTTCCATTCTATGTGAAACGGACCGTTGTCTTTGGCGTCACCATTCCTTATGAGAAAACGAACCATCCAAAGGTAAGGCAGTATAAAAAGACATATGCCATACTGACAGCCATTTTATCAGTCCTGATCCTGAGCGGATTTTACTTCTGGAACCAAGGAGACGTCATGGAGGAAAGACAATTGGCCCTGGCAGGTATGTTCATGCCGATTGGTGTCCTGTTGATTGGATTCACCCTTTATTTTTTCTTCCATTACAAAATGACACAGCTAAAAAAGGCTGAAAATTGGTATGGTGAAGTAAAACAAGTCCATTATACTGAATTGGCACTTCGTTCAAAGGATGAGATGCTTGCGTCCGTCGTCCACCTTTTCCCTGTGATCATTTCAGTGGGACTCATCATATTATCGGCAAACATATACGACCAGCTGCCGAACAGTATACCGACACACTGGGGAGCAGACGGCCAGCCGGATGCTTTCAGCGAAAAGAGCTGGATAGTCGTGCTCAGCTTACCACTCATTTTAGTGATCATGCAGCTGATGTTCTTCTTTATCAATCTGTTTACCAAAAGGTCAGGCATCAAAATCAACGCGGGAAATGTGGCTTCATCCAAGCTGCGTCAGCTTCGTCTTCGTAAATATACAAGCTGGTTCTTATTCGTTATCAACCTATTGATGACACTGCTATTCTCTTTTTTACAACTCAATTTACTCTATGAAAATCTTCTCGATGAACTGGTGCTGGCTCTTTTACCGATAGGCTTCCTGATCATCGTACTGATTGGGGTCATCTGGTTGACCATGAAGGTCGGCAGTGTGGATTCAGACTTAGAAGGAAAGGTGATCACGGATGGATCTCCTGCTAAAGGGCAAAAGGTAGAAGGAATGGATGAAGATCAGCATTGGAAAGGCGGCCTGTTTTACTTTAACCGAGAGGACTCGTCCGTGTTTGTTGAAAAGCGGTTCGGGATTGGGTATACCATCAACTTTGCCAATCCAATTGCTTATTTGATTGTGGTTGTGCCAGTTATTTTGATTTTGATTCTTCCATTTTTCTTATAATAGGACAAAGGGACATGGTGGTACCATTCCTTCCGTCCTAAAGGCATGGCACACTTAGTGTCATGCCTTTTGTGTTTCTTTTAGAATAGCAAAAAACAATGGAATATCTGCCAGGTACAATTTTTTAGCAGCCCCTAACAGAGCTGCTTTAGCGGCACGGTTGGATTAATGGAAAATGCTCATGAACACAGGAGAACACCACCTTATATATATAACAACTACTTTCTTTTCGGGTATGCCAATAAAAAGTTTCAACGATGACTGAACGAGTCTGCCTGATGATCTCCAGCATCTATTCGGTTATCCAGTCGTGTATAAGTTGTTTAAAAAATGAAAAAACTTTTTCGGGAGTATAGGATTTAATGTACAATACTTAAAAAGAAACTTTTACATAAAGGGGAGAGAGGTATGGAATTAAATGATGTGATTCATGGCCACAGGTCGATTAGGGAATATGAAGATAGGGAAGTGAGCCAGGAACTGCTGGATCATATATTGGACGCAGGGATACGAGCTTCGTCAAGCGGGAACATGCAGTCCTATTCGATTGTTGTAACAAGAGACAAAGAACTAAGGAAGAAATTATATTCGGCTCATATGGAACAATCGATGGTTATCGATGCACCTGTACTAGTAACGTTTTGTGCGGATTTCAACAGAATGAGGAAATGGCTTTCGCTTAATGATGCACCTGTCCATTTTGATAATTTCATGAGCTTCATGATCGGGGCGATAGACGCGACCCTTGCATCACAGAACTGTGCTTTGGCAGCAGAAAATGCAGGTCTTGGCATCTGTTATATGGGTTCTACACTTGCCAATTGTGATCAAATCGGCGAGATCTTGAATCTGCCTCCCAATGTCGTTCCCGTTGTGGGCTATTCTTTAGGATATCCTGCTGAGAACCCAGCCCCGCGTGACCGGCTGCCAAAGGCTGGACTTGTCCACTATGAGCAGTATCAGGATTATTCTGATGAAGACATTATGGATATTTACAAGGAGAGAAATGAAAAGGGCTGGGATCGTTACATGGCAAATCCGAAGCTGAAGGAGATGACAGAGCGGTTGGGGCTGAAGAATCTTGCTCAAATTTACACTATTGTCAAGTATACGAAAGAATCACATCATGAGTTTTCACAGACTGTTCTGGATTACCTGGAAAATCAGAATTTCATGAAAAATGAGTGATGTATAAAGGCCTGATCCCGTTGTGTTAACGAGGGATTCAGGTCCTTATTCTGAGCTTCCCAGTTGAAGATCTAACCATAGGTCTTCAACAGTTTTTAACATAAAACGATAATTCTATAGGGTGTAGTTTGAGCAGGGATACTCTTTGTAACAGGTCCGTAGATAGCAATTAAATTTCGGTTTGCAGGAGTACTTGAAAAAGGCTGCCCATTTGTCAATATTATTTGGGTATAAGGAGAAATATTTAACTGTAATTGGCCGTCATAACTCTTCAATTGACTATCAAAATAATCTATTTTCACATTTTGATTAGGTATATGTTTTACCATTACAATTGTCCGATATTGAGGAGGGTAAATGAAAGGAACAGGTGCATTCGCATCATAATATCCAGTTACTCTATCTCCTACTGCAACCACCAGATGATCTACAAAGTAAGTTGCAGGTGATACCACGAAATTTACTACTGCCCCAGAATCATTTTCCACGGTCATTAATTTATAACAACCTTTTCCTTCGCTATTTTGTCCTATTATAAAGTCGCTTATCATGGTAACGGTCCCTTGAAAAGAATTAAAATTTATCATATTAAGACCTCCATTATTTAAGGATGGCTGGGAAACCCAATGTAGTAAGTGAGTATTCTGTGTACTATATGTGGGTGAAAACCTAAATGACTGTGTGAATACCCATAAAGTTCAATAATGCCATCTATTGAAGAAGTGACTTTAATAATAAAAAAATTCAGATGGGAACCAACCGAATGATCAAGACAATCGAATAAGGTTTAGTTGGTAAATGCCTGAGTGATTCGGACAAAGGGGCAGGTGAGCTATCCCTTTTGTCTGTGAAAAGGACAAGGTACCTACTTAAACCATTTTTTTTTACATTACATTAAATCTTTATGAATTTTTTCTCGTCTAAAATATTGAGGTGATGCAACGTGTCGGAAGATCGGCAGCTTATTCAGGAAATCCTAAGCGGCAGCCAGGCGGCGATGGAAGTCCTGACGCGTAAATACTACAAAGATGTGTTTGCTTTTGTTTTTCGGAAAACAGGAAATAGAGATTTGGCGTATGACCTGACTCAGGAGATTTTTATCAAAGTGATGAAAAAAATCGGATCCTATTCAAACAGCGGCAGCTTCAAAAGCTGGGTGTTTACTATTGCGGTCAATCATTGCCGGGACTACTGGAAAAGTGCCGAACATAGACGAATTCAAAAGCAGTCCGAGCTCAAGGAATACCTGTCAAATGAGAAAACGAATGTTTCCTACATATTTGCTCAAAAAGAAACAAGGGAGAGGGTGAAGGCAGCGATTGGCGAGCTTCCAGAGTATCAACGGGATGCCATCATCCTGAAGTACTATCATGAGATGAAGATTCATGAAATCGCCACCGTGACAAATGCCAACGAATCCACTGTGAAGTCGAGGCTGAAACAGGGACTTGGGAAACTGGCCAAACTTTTAGGAAGAGGTGAGGAATATGGACAACAGCAGAAAAAATGACAGCCAGTTTGACCTGGAGTTAGAAGAGCTTGAAAGGGAGCTTGGGTTCAAGCTGGACGATTATGATGTCGAGTACCCAAGTGAGGCAGAAATGATGAGGACGATCGAAGCCGTCAGACCTTTTGTTCCCGTAAAAGAAAACCGCTGGAAGAGCTTTGCGGAAAACATTATGCCATTACTCAAGAATGCTTATCAGGAAATCTTTTATTTCAGTCCTTTGTTTTGGATATTGAACACTCTGTTCCTGTTTATTTGCACCTATGCTGTGTTTTTGGCTGATCAAGATCCGTATGTGACTCTGATGCTTTTTGCACCATTGCCAACCATCACCGGGTTATTCGAAATTCTCAAAAGCAGGCTGACCGGCATGGCAGAGCTGGAACTTTCCTTCAAATTCAATCTACAGGAGATCATCCTGTCCAAGATGATCATCATCGGCGGATTCAATTCCGGAATCAATCTGATGGCAATGGCTGCCCTATCTATTTTTTCTGAAGATGTATGGGCGGGGAAACTGCTGCTCTATTGGATGACTCCTTTTACCGTCATAACGGCAATTTCCTTGCTGATCGCCAATCGGGTTCGGCATATGCATGCTGTCACAGCCACACTTCTGGTATGGCTCGTGTCCGGTGTGTTTCTAAGCAGTGAAGAAGTTATTGGAAAGATCGAATCAGTTCCAGCCGGAGTCTATTTGCTGGTCATTACGACAGCTATTATTCTCATCATCCTTCAAGCAGGCAGGCTTTATAAAGGGGGCGTCAATTATGAACTTAACCATTGATGGAGTTTCGAAAATCTTTAAAGAAAGACAAGCAGAGAAAAAGGCGCTCGATGATCTTACATTGGAATTCACCACTGGTGTCTATGGAATCCTTGGTGCCAATGGATCCGGAAAGACGACACTGATGCGAATCATTGCCTCCGTGATGAAGCCCACCGAGGGAACGATTCTCCTGAATGGCAGGGACATTGACAGCATGGACCACGAATACCGCGACTTGATCGGCTATCTTCCGCAGCATGTGGGCCTGTATAAAAATTTCTCAGCGGAAAAGCTGTTACATTATATTTCTGCGTTGAAAGGCCTCTCGAAACAGGAAGCGAAGGATAAGGTGGATGAAACGCTGGCCTTAGTCGGCCTTTCTCAGGAGCGGAAGAAGAAAGTGGGAAAATTCTCAGGCGGGATGAAAAGGAGAATCGGCATTGCCCAGGCGTTATTGAATGATCCGAAAATCCTGATTGTCGATGAACCTACAGCGGGTCTTGACCCGAAAGAGCGAATCCGGTTCCGCAATCTGTTATCGAAAATCTCAGAAAACCGCATCGTCCTGCTATCCACTCACATCGTATCGGACATCGAATTCATTGCCAAAGAAGTTCTGATATTAAAAGAAGGGAAGCTCATTCGAAAAGAATCACCGAACCATCTTTTAGCAGGAATCGCACAGAAAGTATGGTCACTGACAGCAAAGGAAGAGGAACTGGAAAGGTTTCAAGCCGGATATAGAGTCGGGAATATCTCGCGAATCCAGGATGGATTTCAACTAAGGATGATTAGTGAAGAAAAACCTCATCCCAACGCAGTCAATGTGGAACCCAATTTAGAGGAACTGTATTTATACTACTTCGATGAAGAGGAGGGGATATGATGAGGCTGCTCAAGTTCGAGCTGTATAAGATTTTCAGCCAAAAAATGATTTATATTACCTTTTTGGTTCTCATCCTTTTCTCATCTATGTACATATTAAACTTTGAAAAAACAGATGATCAGACCAAGCAATTTTATCAGAAATGGGAAGGGACATTAACTTCTGAGAAAATCCAGGAGGCGGAAGCTTCCAATGAGCAATTAATGGCGGAAACTGAAGAACGGATTCAGGAAATGATAGCAAATGGGACAGAGGGGGCTTTTCTTTCAGAGAGTGAAGCAATTAAGTCAGGCATCTTTGAAGATATTGTGTTTATCCAAAGGGTGCAAGAGACATTCAATAAAAGACTGCTAGAACTGGAGGGTTCAAATAAGTATAATGCAGGGCTCGAAAAGCAGATGTTAGAAAATGTGGACCTTTCCTATTTTTCTTTTCACAGAGGGCCGGCAGAAATCATTGATTATACCGCGACATTTGCGTTTATTATTACCGGGGCGATGCTGTTGATTGGACTTTCTTCAATTTTTACAAGTGAGTACAGTTCAGGTGTCGACAATTATATACTGAGTTCAAAAAAGGGAAGAACCGTTTTAACATGGGCGAAGCTGGGTGCGGCGTTGATTTATGCGCTAAGCGTCGTGGCTGCATGGGAGGCTGTAAATGTCATCAGCAAGCTTTATATTCTTGGTAATTTAGGCTGGAAAACACCGTTGCAATTTGTTTTCAAGTATTATTTTTCTCCATATGGGCTGAATATGCTCGAATTCCATTTGATTCAACTGGGAATCCATCTGGCAGCGGCATTTGGTTTTGCCATCCTGATCCTTTTCATTTCATCGATCAGCAAGAATTCACTGCTCTCATTTTTCATATCAGGGGCAATCTTCTCCATGCCGTTCCTGGCTGTGGAAATGATCCCAATGAAAGCATGGGTCATGGATACAATAATGTTCTCGTATCTCTATATCATGAGGGCTGAGTTCCTGTTTGCCCAGTTCAAAACCATCAACGTCTTCGGCTATCCGGTGTTATTCCCAGTTGCGGCAGTTTTGTGGATGGGTGTGCTTTCGATCATTTTGGCAGTTGGTACATTCAAGGTATTGAGAAATAAAGAGGTGAGCGTGTAAGGATATCGCAGTGCCCCAAATACAAGTCTTCTTCAACGTTAATAAAACAGAACCATATTTAATACAAGAGCTGAAGATCTAATCGTAGATTTTCAGCTCTTTCAACTCTGCTTTTTCCATGGTATTAAACTGTATACTAAACTGATAATTTGAAGCCCGATCAGAAATAAGGGTCTCTGTATTTTTACAATTTTGCTATGGCAGAACAGGTTGCAGGTGTTATAATAAATATACTTTATATGGGAAGGAGGGAGCTGTGGTGGAAGATATTCTAAATCAAATTTTAGGCCAACTGAAAGACATAAAAACAGATGTCGGCGAATTGAAAACAGATGTTAGTGGTTTAAAAACAGATGTCGGCGAATTGAAAACAGATGTCAGTGGTTTGAAAACGGATGTAGGCGAATTGAAAACAGACATCAGTGGTTTGAAAACAGATGTCGGCGAATTGAAAACAGATGTTAGTGGTTTAAAAACAGATGTCGGCGAATTGAAAACAGATGTCAGTGGTTTGAAAACGGATGTAGGCGAATTGAAAACAGACATCAGTGGTTTGAAAACAGATGTCGGCGAATTGAAAACAGACATCAGTGGTTTGAAAACAGATGTAGACGAATTAAAAGCTGGACAAGCAAGACTTGAAGATGGACAACAAAAGTTACAGCAAATTTTAAGTGACAGCCTTGGTAATTATGCAGATAAAATCACTGAACATGTAGATGATAAAACTGAAGTATTAAATAAAAGAGTTTTCAGAGTTGAATCAGAAATTGAGCGATTAAGCAGACAGTAAGGAGCTCATTCTTCTGTATTTTGAGAAAATGGCTTCAGATATTTCCCTGCTAATCCATATGTGCATTTTCCCCGTATTACACACTCACTCATAACACGCTTACTTACTCATTTCCTTTTCACATATAAAGTTTCGCAGAATTTTGTCTTTTTCTTTGATAAACACCGATAACTGGTCCTTGATTGAGATGTGCCTTCACTCCTTCACAATCGATACTTTCTCCTTCCAACAGTTAACCTAAAAAACCTACACATAAGGTCACTGACTTCTCTTGCAAAAAACATATTTCCTTAAATGTACAAAAACTAATCTCTTTGAAATCAGCCAAAATAAAAACAACCTCTATTCTCCGAGAAATAGAGGTTGTTTCAGTTTCAGCAGTGGGACACAGAGTGAGGTGAAATGTCCCGTTTGTGAAAGTAGGAAAAGATTGCACAATCAAATTTCTGCTCTGGATGGAGAGCCTTCTGTTAAGAGGGAAATGGGAACTATATGAAGACGGTCCTGCGGAAATCTATGAGTCTCAAATTGATAAAATAATACATTAAAGAAGACCACAAATCGGTTGTGGTCTTCTTTAAATCCGTGCAAAAAAGTGTGCCGAATGAAACTAAGATGAAATTTACACGTCTAAGTTACAAAGAGGGAAATGGGAGGCTTCATTCCATGAAAAAGCTTCATTTGGTTTTATCCTTATTGTTTGTATCAACGGCTTTATTTAGTTGTCAGCAAGGTAATGAAATACCTGCTGATACCGAGAATCCCAACAGCAGCAGCTTAGAAAAAGTAACGATATATTTTATGGACAATCAATTAGAAAAGCGAATCATTAAGGATACTGAAACAATTGAGATGATCAATGATGCCATTCATAATGCAGAAAAGCAATCAGGTATTGTCGATATGGCCGACCCGGAATACAAAATTTCTCTTGGGAATGATACGTATTTCCTGTGGATGAGCGAGAATTCCGGAACAATCATGAATAGCGAAGATACACATTCAATTTATACTCTATCCGAGAACTCAATCAATCAGGTTAACGAACTTTTGAAGTGATTTTAGAAAAACAGTCGATGATCTCAAGCTATTGCCTTCTTCAATTATGGGAGTTTAACAGAATAAGCTGCATTTCGAAACCTTATCCATATGCCCATCGTCAAACCTTCAGAGTGAGCATTAGTTCATGAAACCACAGAAGTAATTAATTTTATTTTTACTCGGGCAATTGAACAAATTTTATATGGTTTACAAAAGTTGAAGGGTGAGGGAAAAGTGAAAAAAAAGAAAATAATTATATTTACACTATTATTGGGGGCAATATCTTTAATATTGGTTGGCTGGTCGGTTTCAAGAGGAAAGATGTACGATTATAACTATTCAGAAGTAGCTGAAAAAATGGGAAGTACACCATTTAACGCAGGATTTCCCACTAAAGTACCTTTTGAGGAAATGCATCTTTACGATTTTGGTTCTAATAATCAGGAAGTTGAATTTACCCTATTCAATGCGGATAAAGAGTTCCTAATAATAAAGATAACGAAAGATGAGATTGAGTACCCAGAAGAAATAAAGAAAGAGGATATTAAAATAGGAAGTGATTTAAAAGGTAAGTATATCCCAGAACATTCTGGTAGTAGAGTCATCTTATGGAAAGACGAAGAACTCAATTATGAAATTACCTTTAGGTATAAATTCAGCCCAATTGAAGTTAGTAAAGGGCAGTTAATCAAAATGGCGGAATCGTTCAAGTGAAAACCGATTTATCAGGTAGCATCCCTGGCTTAATATGCCTATTAACAGTCTTCAATTATAGGGGACATTAATGATCAAACCATCTATGTATGCGAGAAAAGAATTAGCTGGTAAATAAAAGAAAGATAAAGACCACCTGAGTCATCGTATAGAGAGCCAGCTGGCAAATAACTGAGTGATAAACGCCATCTATGCGTTCAAGAAAAGAAACAGCTGGTAAATAAAAGAGAGATAAAGACCACCTGAGCCATCGTATAAGAAGCCAGGTGGCAAATAACTGAGTGATAAACACCATCTATGTATGCGAGAAAAGAATTAGCTGGTAAATAAAAGAGAGATAAAGACCACCTGAGCCATCGTATAAAGAGCCAGGTGGCAAATAACTGAATTTTGGGGTGGCTTCCTATACATTTTAAGAGACAAATATAAAAAAACTAAGGATGATTTGTATGATAAAATAAAAAGGACAGAATCTTCAATTAATGGAGAAGTTTAGTTTAATAAGAACATAGTGTACCTATCACTCTATTTTAAGCTTGAAAATAAGAGGGAGAAAAAATATGAATAAAATAGCCTCTATGTTAATTGTTATACTACTTATAGTATTAGCTGCTTGTGGGAATTCTCAATCTAAAATTACTCATGCAGAAGCAGAGTCAATTGTTGTGCAGGATCTCATTGAAAACTTCAACAAAGACAAAAATAAAATTAAAATTAAATCTGTCAGTAAGGGCTGGGGAAAGTATATCGTTGAATGGGAGATAGACAAGGATTGTGAATTTGGTACTGTTCAAGTAGATGACGAAAACGGTAATTTGCTTGAAGCTATGGAATCGAATTGTTAGGAAAATGAAAATAGTTTAAGGTACATTCGTCAGGTAACGGAGGCGTTTGCAGAACAAGCACCTCCTCCCTTCGCTTACGTCATCAATCCGAAGCATCTGCGGCTAATGGTTAACGGAAACGATAATATGTGTTGAAAGGTTTTTTTCATTGGAGAGAGGTACTGTTTATTTTGGGGGAAGGGGATTTTGAGTTATGATACGGTTTTACTGCGAAGAAGAGATAGGTGAAGTAGAAAAGGGGCAGATTTACTTACTGCCCCTTTGTCTGTTAAAATGCGCCAGATCCGCCTCCGCCGCCTCCAACGCCGGCACCTCCGCCAGCCGCAGAACCAGCACCGGTCGCTGCAGATACGGTTTGTTCAGCGTGGTTGAACCTGTTCGTCACAGTGGTTGCAATGATTATAAACATAACCATATCAGTGGATGTATTGTCAGGTTCACCGAATGTATTTGAGTTTCTGTTCGCGAGTTTTTCATTCTTCTTCAACATGGCTTGATTGTTCATGCCGATGGAGTAGATGAATGCCTGCATTTGTTCATCGCTCATCCATTCACTCCATCTTTTAGAATCAATGGAGTGATAATTGGAACTGAACTGACTCCATTGGTGCCTGATCCTGGCGCCTTTTACAGTCCTCGGCTTGTATGCAATGGCAAATATGAGTAAGAAACTGCTGAGGAGCAATGAAAAGAACATCCACATCAATAAATCATGTAGACCAAACAAGATGGTGAACGCGAGAAGCAGCATCCCGCTGATTGAGACTGTCCAGCGCAATCCTGCCTTCTTATCCACTAATGAGTGCTGTTTTACTTCTGCTTTTACGGCTTCAGCCCATCGCGTGAAGTCATAATGATAGGTCTGTTGATTCTTTTCCTCCTCTACATACTCATCAAGTGTGTCAACCGAGAAACGTCCATCTGTTCCTATTTTATAAAATAGCCATTGAATCAATAGTTTTTCATGAGGATGATCGCCAGTACGATTGACTGCCCTGAACTCACTTTCACTTTCCCGCTCAACGAAGCCTTTTCTGACCAGGTCCATTAAGGCCGCGGAGAGAAGGTTACCGTTAGGAACCATATGATTCATATGAAGAATCGTTGCCGGCAGGCTCATCTCGTTCTTTGGCAAAAGGGAGTGATGTATCGTGTTACGCTCTGCCTCCTGCAATACCGTTTGCTTTTTTCTCCAGGCTGTGATGATGATCAGCGTAAAATAAATTGCGAATGCACCTACCACATAAGGGGCGATACGGCTGAAAAACTCCTGCCTATTGTTGAATGCCTCCACTCTTGCATCATAGGCTGCAATTTCATCAAGTATCTCACTGCGGATCGTTTCTCCATCAATAGGTATTGCACTTGGAAACAGGGAAGCATCATAAGCGACCCGTATATCTCCATTTTCGCCACTGTCGACTTCTCCCATTGCAAAGTGGGCAGTGCCATCACCCGCTATACTGGAGCTGCCTTCAGCTTCATCATATCCGATGGCCAGCACTTCATCGGTTGGCTGAGGGGGATGAACATAAACGTCCATATTCTCATAGGCCGATTCATTGCTGCTGTCAAAGAATGGCCAGTAAAACTGTCCTAAATCAGAGTATACTTCCATCCCGTTATCAATCGTATAAGAAAGGTCGATGGTGATGGTTTCATCAGAGCCTCCTCGATAGACCTTATATAGATTTTTCTCTTGTTCCACTTTTAAAGGCGCGTTATTTTCAAATGCCTCAACGTTTTGTATAAGGCTATCCTCTTTAGGAATCAGCGTGCGGGTGATGCCATTGAAATCCCCGTCGAACTGGTAGGTATGCTGCTCTTTCACAAGGACATCCCCATTTTCCTGTAAGAAAGCATCGATCCGGGTAGTATCAATGGTAAAATCAACTGCCAATGCTTGAACAGGAATGAATAATAAAGAAATAATAAATGCCAGCAGTATCGTCCATTTTTTCATAATCTCAACTCCTCTTTTATCTATATACGGAAATAGTAAGTAAAGGTTTCATTTTTCACACCAGCCAACTGTTAGTTCGATGGGGAGTGATCCATATTAATTGTATTAAATTTACATTTAAGTTATCGTTTTCTTAATATTTAACGCAGGGAGTGAATGAAAGGGAATTTCTTATACGGTGAGTAACAGGGGGCCTTATTGGATTTTCTTATAACTTTAATTACTTAACTTAGCTCAGGAGTTGATTATCATAGAATTGTACAGTTCAATTAATGAGGTTTTAAATGAGTATATACGCCTCTGGACAGAAAGATTACCGAACCAAATGGAAGGATTGTATTTACACGGTTCGATAGTGCTCGATGCCTATATTCCGGGTTCCAGCGATATAGATTTTGTTGTTATCACAAAAAATCGCTTAACAGAAAAAGAGATACATATACTTACAGATATTCATGAAATAATCGCCAGAAAATTCGTCAAACCAGAGCTGGACGGTTCGTTTATTGTATGGGAAGATTTAGGGAAAGACCGCTGTGAAGATAATGAATTCTACCCTTACTACAATGGGGGCAAGATTGAATCTACTACACATTTTAACCCAATTACCTGGTGGCTTTTAAAAAGGAAAGGAATTAGTTTCCTTGGTCCTGATATAACAGAAAGACCTTTTAATAGCGGCACCCGATTACTAACTTCTTATGTAGCAGAAAATATGAATTCATACTGGGCAGGCAGGGTCTTGAAACTTGAGAAGTCAATAGAACCAATAAAAAAATGGTCAGACAATGATATCGATGAGGAAGTTGAATGGACTGTTCTAGGTTTGCTGCGCCAATACTACACTTTAAAGGAATACAGTATAACTTCAAAGATTGGAGCGGGGGAATATGGTTTGATAAATCTTCCGGGAGAATGGCATGACATCATTCATGAAGCATTGCATATTCGAAGAAAAATAAATGATAGAGTTTTCAATTCTGCTGAAAACCGGATCAACGAAACAGTGAAATTTTCCAAGTTTTTGATTCAACATTGTAATCGCATTCAACAAAAATAGTGATAGGATGGGTTTCATTTAAATGTGTGTTAGTCAAAAATAGAAGGGACATAAAAAAGATTGGAGTTTTAAACATGAAGAGAAGTAAAGGTTTAACAACGGCAGCCCTTTCAGTTATGCTGTTGGCCGGGCTGTCTGCTTGCAGCAATACAGCTGATCATTCATCCTCAAGCAACAATCAGTCTGTACCTGCCAATACCTCTGAAAGTACAGTAGCTCAAACACAAGCGACTGATCAAAACTCGGATGAACCAATGAATGAAAATAGCAACACAAAGGAAGGCAATCAGGAGCAAGATGAGACGACAACTAAAATGAATGAAGATAGCCAGGAAGACAAAGCATCAAAAATAGAAGGAAGAAGAACCGAGTTTATTGAGAAATTGGACCACATCCAAAAAGAACTTGATGCCATGCCAGTAAAGAAGGATTCAGATAAAGGTGTTACAAACGCTATGAAAAACTACTATGGAATTTCATACGAAAGGTATGACAAAGCATTAAATGATATTTATGCTTTACTGCAAAAGGAGTTATCTCCCGAGGCAGCGAAGGAATTAAAAACTGCACAAATTAAATGGATAGAACAGAAAGAAGCGAAGGCTAATGAAGAAAGACTGAAGTATGAAGGGGGAACGTTTGAAAACGTAGCCTATTATATATCTTTATACCAATCGACAAAGGACAAAAGTTACGATTTAGTGAATACATATATGACAGATTAAAAAATACATGCTGAATTCGAACAGTGATTTTAAGAAAATACCGATAGTACTCGATATGCTTAATAATGACTCTTATCTGTTTTTGACTGAACGGGAGATGAAAAGCATAACTGTAAATTTCAGATAATAAAAAAGTTTCCAAAGGTATTTTGGAAGATTGGGGAATAGCCAGATTGAAAAAGTTCACGAAGAAAGTTTTAAGGTATGCAGTTACGATTTTACTAATCGTATTATATTTGAACCTATTACCTTACCTAGTTACGTCGTTTAACCTGGAATACACTGTATATGAATTCATTTTAATAATAGTGGCCATTGCTTTGGCTGTCATCACCAGCGAATGGATCTTCAGGTCAAAATGAAAATAAATGTGTTCATCCTCAGACTTAGGGGGCATAAAACGCCAATGAGAAATGGAGAGCTGCTGCTTAACACTAAAGAGCTGCGATTGCTGAACATCCTCCCATTGATTGTTGCAAGGCAATTACCATAATAAAAATATCAATTGAAGGATGTTAAATATGAAGAAGAAAAAACGGTTAGTAATGAGGACGATCATACTCTTGATTCTTTTGAGTGCGGTGACCTATACACTTTATGCAAACATATTTTATAAAGAAGAGAATAAAAGAGTACAAGTTGGAGATACAGTTCCTGACTTTACCCTCACAAATTTAAACGGGGAAACATTTACGTTAAGCAGTCTCCGTGGAAAGGCGGAAAGTGATTGATAGAATGCCGGTACCGGTCTGGCTAGATACTTCTCATATATGTTTTGTGGAAATATGTATCGGTCAAAGGGACGGGTGGAAATGTCACGGTGATCAATCAAGTGATTGAACTTATTTTACGCTCATTTTAATTTAGGTGCTGAAAATCATTCCTCAAATCTTATGTGCCTTGAAATTGGTTATTTTATAAACGGAAGCTGAAGACACTAGAGCTGAACTTCAGCTTTTTTTTTGTTGTGTCGAATGCTAAACAAACAAGATGATCTTGTTACTTACACCACAGAATGTGACCGCTTAAAGGATGTGCTGGTTTTAGTGTATGGCTTTATTTTTCTGCATATTAAAGGAGAAATCTTATTCATGTAAAGGGCCATTTAATAGAAGATCACCATTACTTAAGTCTGTTTATGCCCCTCCTGAATCAGATAAAGATAAATTATCTGAAATAAGAGCAGGATAACAAGAAATTATCAGCCCTCTGGGTTGGAGGAAATTATAATAATCTAAGTTATAATCTAAAGCCTGATAAAAATCTTAAAAACTCTTTTTGTTCTTTATGTAAGTACTTAATGTTTGCATAAATCTTCGCCTGTGGTAATTCAAAAGCATGATTCCTAACTTCTAAAAGTCTCCCCTCCAGCAATTCCCTTCTTACTGTTGATGATGGAAGGTAGGAAACACCCAGCCCTTCTATGATAAACCGCTTAGTAATGTGGATTTGTGAGACCTGCATCATTTTTGTAGAAGGATAATACAGCTTTATAGTATTACATAATTCATTCCAGTATTCCGGGTGGTTATGTGTTAAAAGGTAATTAGAGGTTAATAGTTCTTCCTCTTCTAAAGGAGGTGCTGATTCGAAGTCTCTTCCATCATGTGGAGCTACAAGTATCACCTTATCAGTATAAAGCAGTTTACTCTCTAGTCCAGGGTGATATGTTGGCAGACAAGATAAGCCTATATCCACCTGTTCATCAAGGACTTCCTTTTCGATCTCCTCAGATTCTATAATTTTCACCGATATCTCTACCTCAGGGTGAATCTTTAAATATTGCTTTAATACAAAGGGAAGCACATTATCTGCTATCAAAGGAGATATAGCAATAGTTAATTTAGAAGTATACCCCTGACTAAATGATTGTAATTTTATTATCCCATCTTCATATAGATTCAGTAACTGCCGGGCATGGGTTAAGTAAAATCTCCCTGATTCTGTTAGCTTGATTTTTTTTCCTCTTCTTTCAAATAGTGAAACACCCAGCTCTCTTTCTAATTGTTTGATATGTACAGTAACAGTAGGTTGGGAAATAAAGAGCATATCGGCTGTTTTTCTAAAATTATTGCAATTGGCTGCTGTTATAAAGGTTCTTAGTAAGCTCAATTCCATAATAAAACACACCTTCTTATTAATGTTTTTAATTGATTTATTTAAAAATATTTAATTTTCCTAATAATTATCTTATTGTACAATAATTGTAATTACTTAAAAAGGGGTTGAGGAAATGTTTGAAGAGGGATTAAAAGGAATCGTTGCTGCCCGAACGAAGATTAGTCATATTGATGGAGAGAAAGGGGTATTGATTTACAGAGGACATGAAATTCGTGACTTAACTAAAAGCTTAACCTTTGAAGAAGCGGCATTTTTACTGTGGTATGGATACTTACCTTCAGGAGAAGAAGCAAGTGAATTAAAAATCCAACTGTCCAGTAATCGATACATTTCAAAGGCAACGAAAGACATTATTAGTCGCCTTCCAGTCGATATGGATATGATGAGTGTATTAAGGACTGCAATTTCAGCTGAGGGTTCTAAAGAATACTCTTGGGAACCTACAATTAAGCAAGCAATAAGACTGACTGCAATCATACCCACAATCATTGCCTTCAGAAATAGCATAGTAGAACAAAAGCCCTTTATTGAACCCAATAAAGAGCTTGACCACGTAGCAAACTATTTATATATGTTAACTGGCGACATTCCTTCAAACGCAGTGGTCAAAGCGTTAGAGACTTACATGATATTAACTTTAGAGCACGGAATGAATGCTTCAGCTTTTTCAGCCAGGGTGACAGCTTCAACTGAATCAGATATGGTTTCAGCGATTACTTCAGCAATAGGAACGATGAAGGGTCCTTTACATGGAGGTGCTCCTTCAGGGGTTATTGATTTACTTAATTTAATTGGAACTGTTGATAGAGCTGAGAAGGTTATAAGAGAAAAGTTGAACAATGGTGAGAAATTAATGGGATTTGGGCACCGGGTTTATAAAACTCACGATCCGAGAGCAATTGCTCTCAGAGAAAAGCTTTTAGAATCTAGGG
Source organism: Bacillus sp. AK031 (assembly GCF_053903065.1). NCBI lineage: Bacteria > Bacillati > Bacillota > Bacilli > Caryophanales > Bacillaceae > Bacillus > Bacillus sp. AK031. The sequence goes on from NZ_CP096424.1 coordinate 1,999,494, forward strand.
GGGCAGATGACTCACTTGATCTTGCCATTCATGTTGAAAGGACAGCAATAAAAATACTTGAAGAAATTAAACCAGGCAGATTACTATACACTAATGTAGAATTTTACGCAGCGGCAATAATGAAGTCGATAAATCTAAAAGCAGATCTATTTACTCCTACTTTTACTGCAAGTCGGGTAGTCGGTTGGACAACTCATATATTAGAACAAGCAGAAAATAATGTAATATATCGTCCCAAATCGGAATATATTGGAGAATTGTAAAGCTAGTGTAATACAATAATCCAACAGTATTAGGATCAAAAATTGGACAATATTTTCAAGCCATTAATAAGCCGCATGGAATCAATTTTTATACTTGGTTTCATACGGTTTTATTAATATATTGTTCTTATTCCATCATAGAGGTTGATTGCTATGGGTAGTGACCTCTGGCATATTCAAGTAAAGGTTAACCGAATATGCTAAGATTGCAATGTAGGGAAACAGTTAGACAACCATTATTCTGTTAAAGGTTAATGGAACACTTATGTAAGTTAAGCCGAAATTAAGTTACGGTAGGATTACGAAAAAATTATTAAAGAAATATAGCGAGGTTTTTTAGATGAGAAATAAATATAAAGTAGTCACATTAAAAGAGCGTCTAGATTTAAAAGATGAATTTAGTAGATTGCATAGCATCGGCTGGGTTAAATTTATGAGAGAAGACCCCATTGGAGTTAAAAACTGGGGGAAGTTACTCACTTATTTCCCTGAGTTTCAATTTCTCCTTTTGAATGAAGACTTAAAACCTGTTGCCTGTGGCAACTCAATACCTTTTAAGTGGGATGGTAACGAAAAATCTTTACCCACAGGTTGGGATGGAGTACTAGAAAAGGGAATAGGGGATTTTGAAAATAACGTACCATCCAATTCGGTTTCAGCATTAGCCATAGTCATTCATCCAGAGTATAGAGGACAAGGACTCAGTGATATTATGGTCAGGGAAATGAAGGGTTTAGTTACAAAAAACAAACTTGATAAGATGGTAGCACCTGTCCGCCCTTCTTTAAAATCAAAGTACCCACTCATTCCGATGGAGGAGTACATTATGTGGAAAAGAGAAGATGGAACTCCATTTGACCCTTGGATTAGGACTCATTGTAGAACGGGTGCATCGATAATAAAAGTGGCAGCAGAGTCTATGGTAATACCAGCTTCGGTTGAAACTTGGGAGAATTGGATTGATATGGAGCTTCCTTCGTCGGGTGCTTATATTATCAAAGAGGGCTTAGTGCCATTAAAGGTCGATAAGGAAGCAGATGTAGGAACGTATATTGAACCAAACGTGTGGTTAGAACATCAGCTAACCTAATGAAAACAATCTTCCGTTAAAGGGGGCTTATCCGGAACAGGATGAGCTTCTTTTTTGTTTAAAGTTCTTCTTGAGTATGCTGCTTTGTTTTGAAATAATTGGTATTAAGTTAAAGGAGTAACCTAAGAATCTTACTTTATGGTTACGGCAGGGAGGAAAATAAGTGGAATTATGTAAAACTTCTTTAAATAACGAGAGAATATATTTAAGAGAATTTATTGAAAGTGATTGGGTGGGAGTTTATAAATACGCATCTCAAAATATAGTTAGCAAATTTCAAGTTTGGGAGCCAAATTCCACAGAAGACTCCAAAGAGTTTGTAAATCAAATACTGATAGATAAATCAAAGAGTCCTAGAACTCGTTATGTTTATGCAATTATTCTTAAAGAAACAGATGAAATGATAGGTGCTGGAGAAATTAATGTAAGGGATTTCTTCAATAAATCTGGCGATATTGCATACATAATAAACCCAAATTATTGGGGGAAAGGCTTGGCAACAGATGTTGCAAAGATTCTAATTCGTTTTGGGTTTGAGGATTTAAACCTACACCGAATCTTTGCTTATTGCAATCCGGAAAATTTAGGTTCATTAAAAGTCCTAGAAAAAGCAGGTTTAACTCAGGAAGGAAGACTCCGTGAAAATTTGCTAATGAAAGATGGCTGGCGTGACTCATTTATTTATAGCATTTTAGAAAGCGAGTGGCCAAAATAAGAGATTTATTCCATTAAAGGTGACAATAACTGGAGATCAGCTAATTATCCAACTATTGCTTTTCTTCAATTATTGGGGCAGTTTAGTGCAACAAGACCATTTAAATATGGTATGATATTCCAATGTCTAAAAAACGTAATCACGTTTCAAGGAGGAATACGATGTTAGGATTGCCAAAAGGAGAGGTCTTTTTAGTTCAATGGACAGAAGAATGGAATAAGGAATTTTTATCAGAGAAAGAAAAAATTCTAAATGAAGTTGGTGACTGCATTGTAGAAATTCACCATATTGGTAGTACGGCTGTAAAGGAGCTAAGTGCAAAACCAATTATTGATATTGCAGTGGAAATCAATGATTTTAGCGTGGGTGAGAATTGTGTTTCTCCCTTAGAACAGATAGGTTACTCATATAAAGGGACAAATATTTTACCTGACAGACACTATTTTAGTAAAGGTGAACCAAGAACTCATCAAATCCATATGTACCAAAGTGGAAACAAATTTTTACAGGAACAGTTGAAATTTAGAGATTATTTGAGAAATAACGATAAAGCAAGAATTGAATATGAAGAACTTAAATTTAAACTATCAGAACTAAATAATAATAATAAGCACAAATACGCAGAGGAAAAAACTCAATTTGTTAAATCAATCTTAGAACAAATCTAAGGGTATTTCTTAAAAAAGTAACGGGGCTTATCCTGAGAAGGATGAGCTTCTTTTTTGTTTAAAGTTTTTCTTGAGTAAGCAGCTGGATTTTGAAATAATTGGTATTAAGTTAAAGGGCAGGTTTGTAGAAGAAAGTATTAGTTTAAAGGTGGTTACAGGTTTTGAGTCATTCAACTCTAAAAGAACAATTATTGAACCTAGAAGAACGTCTATTGAACTCCGAAGTACGTGTAGATACTAAAGAACTCGAAAAAGTGTTAGCGGAAGGTTTTTTTGAGTTTGGTAGTTCAGGAAATGTGTGGTTAAGAGAAGACTGTCTAAAAGATGGCGGAATAAGTGTTAGAGATATGTCTGTTAATGATTTTGAGATACATCCTTTAGCGGAAAATGTCGTTTTAACAACATATCGTGTAAAAGATAATACAAAAAAGCAAGTTACCTTACGTAGTTCAATCTGGAAATTATTAAATGGTAAATGGCAGATGTATTTTCACCAGGGAACAATTTCTAAGTATGAATAAGAGTCCTTAAATTAACGGGGCAATAACAGAAGATCAGCTTATTGATCCAGATATTGTCCATCTTCAATTATTGGGCAGGTTAATTGAACAATTCATTACTTAAATTCTTTGGTTTATCGCATTTTTATGATGGAGGATACGATGCAAACAGAAATTATTACTTTAGATAACAAATTGAAAGTATTGGTTAATATGTGGGGATTAGAAAACAGAACAACCTTGATTTTGTTACACGGATTAGGCAGCACGGGGAAAAGTTTCGATGAACTTGCGTCGACTTTAAGTAAAGACTTCAAAATATTAGCTTTCGATTTACCTGGACACGGCAAGTCATCATTCTTTAGCGATGAAGAATTTTTTTCAATGGAATCCCTAGCAGACTGGGTTATGGATATTTTAAATTATTTTAACATTAGAGATTATCACATTATTGGACATTCTCTAGGTGCCTATATAGGTCTTACATTTGCTAAAAAATATTCTCTAAAATCATTAATCTTGCTGGATGGGGGATATATTCAGTCTTCCAACTTGCCAAATAACTCACTTAAAGAAGAAATAAGTTTAATACGGCGGCATATAGAAACATATACCTTCAGAAACTGGGAAGAGTACGAACAGGAACAGTACAATAATGGACTAACTAATATGTTGGTAGAATTATCAAAAAATAGTATGAAGTGTGAAGATGATAAAGTAAAATTAATTATTCCGCCTGATGTGGCAGTGCATCTAACTAAGCAGATGTTTAGAGAACCCTCAGAAGCTACGTTGTCAAATATTGATACATCAGTTTTGCTTTTAAGAAGTACATTACCAGATGATTTTAACTCAATTAGAACAAGTGAAACCGACCGTTTGAAAAAGCATTTAAAAGTACGGGTTAAAGAAGTAAACGAAGCTACCCACGATATTTATTGGGACAAACCTCGTATTGTATGCAATGAAATACTAAAATGGATTAATAGTTAAACAATAATATGGGACTTATCGTGATATGAGAAGCTATTCCATTATAGGGGGCAATAACTGAAGATCTGCTAATTGATCCGGCTATTGCCCTTGTTCAATTATTGGGGCAGGTTAATTGAATAACCCGAAACTATTTTGAATGATTATTTGTCTAATTACTAAAGTGTTATATAAGGAGGGCTGACTAAAATTGAAAAAATTCTCTTGGTTAAGCTACTGGTCTTTAATATTAAGTATTTTACCAATACCATTTTTATTTGCAATGATGTATGAGCTTATAAGAATTCATCCTCAATTCGGTTTGTCTCTTGTGTGGTTATCCATTATTCTTTCTTTGGTTTTTGGGATTATGGCTATCGTAAAAAAGACAGAAAAAAATATACTTGCTGGAATAGCCATATATATCGCACTATTTAGTGCGGGAACTGTGATTTTTCTCTTTATGATGGCTCAAACATTTAACCCACCGAATGTGTAATTTTCTATAAGTTTTTGAAAAGAAGCTGAACAAGCAGCGGTCTCAGTACTGGTCTCTGTATTGTTCAATTATTGGGCAGGTTAATGCAATAAAGCCAAAATCATTTGTTCGGGGGTGGGAGATGGTTATCAGGAAAATTATTGTATCTTTGCTAACAGGAACGTTTATGATAGTTGTTTTTTCAATATTAGCTGAGAGACTGGCTATTGGGTTAGCCATTGGGATGTATTTGTTGCCAATTCTTTTAATATATGGTGTCCCTTCTTCAGTATTGTCAGACTTTACTACCAATAGATTAAAAGGTTTCAAAAGAATTGGTGCGTCTTTTCTCGTTCATACTTCTATGGGTGTACTTTTCTTAGCAGCCCCTATATTACTGACAGGGAGTCAAAGTGGAATAGAAAATTTCTTTTCTCCTTTTGTGGTTTTAACAGCCATTATATTTTGGCTTATGGATGAAGTTATAAGAAGTGATAAATTCAGAAAAATATTGATTAAAGTCAAAATATTTCTAAGAAAAATTGGAGAACTGAGAATTTGATTTCCCTATAAACATACTTAGCATAAAGGGGGGCAAGCAGCCGCACTCTGTTCAAGTAAAGGGAGGTTAATTGAAGAAGGATTTTCTTTCTTAATATGTATATTTTTGAAGGGGGAGTTAACTTGAAGAGAAAGCTTCCGACTCTAATTATTGTTTTGGTTGTTTTATTAGGAATATTACTGATGTTCTATCAAACTGAAAAAATGGAACAATCAAGGACTCTAGAAGCTAAAAGACAAGAGGTACTGGATAAATTGGCTAATGATTTAAACCATTTTAATCCTGTTCTTGATGCTTTTGTTGATAACGATTACAACACTACAATTGCTTCTAAAATTAGTTCGGAGGGTATAGTTGAATATGATAGAGGATTGGCGAAAAATAAATCTCCTTTGGGGAATTATCTAGTTAGATATAATTTAAATAATATGGAGATTGTTTCTGAAGAAATAGAAATTACTAATCCCGATTACTCTGAAGAGTGGCGAGAATTTCAAAAAGAAAACAAAAAGTGATTTTTTATTAACAGTGGCGTTTGCTGAGCAAGCAGCCACCCTCTGTTCAAGTAATGGAGCAGGTTAATTGAATAACCCGAAACTATGATGAATGAGTATTCGTCTAATTACTAAAGTGTTAAATAAGGAGGGGACTAAATTGAAAAAATTCTCTTGGTTAAGCTACTGGTCCTTAATACTAAGTATTTTCCCAATACCTTTTTTCTTTGCGATGGTTTATGGTCTAATAATAATTCATTTCTATTTTGGTTTATCCGTTGCTTTTCTGTCTATTATCCTATCTCTAATTTTAGGGATTAAGGCTGTCTTTAAACAGACAGAAAAAAATATACTTGCTGGAATAGCAATTTATATCGCACTATTCAGTGCGGGAGCCCTAGTCATTCTCTATGGATTGTCCTTCCTTGGTAATTCACCAAGATGAAAATTGTCTTGAAAAAAAGACGTAAAAGCATCCGCCCATTGCTCAATTAAAGGGCAGATTAGTTTAACAAAGACTAATCTAAAAAAGTGAGAATAAGTAAACAGAGATATACAACTAGGAGGAGAAAAATTGAAGGAAAACGATAGAGGAATTTTATATTTTAATATGTCCATTGGTACACTAGGACTCCTCATTATTATAGTAGGATTAATCAAATATGTTGAAACCGCTGGTGGGAGTTCTTCATTTGCATTGTTAGGTTTTCCTTTTACAATGATTTACTTAAATTATCTTGAAGGGAAAGCTGGTATAAGTAAAAAAATATTATGGATTAAATCTATCATAGCGATTTCTTTACTGTTCATAATTTACGTCTTCTTATTAAGCTAACGGGGCGTTTGCTGAACAGGCAGCCGCCCTTTGTTCAAGTAACGGGCAGGTTGATTGAACAGGACGAAACACTAAAAGGGGGAAGAAAGATGGGGTGGTTAATCATTGTTGCTGTTGCATATCTTCCAATCATTATTAGCATTCGTAGACGGTTAGACAATTTAGAAAAAGAAGTGAAAAGGTTAAAAGGAGACAAAGATTACTGAACATTGCAGTTCCTGTGCTATTCAACAATCGGGCAGGTTAACGTAATAAAACATAATCTGTAAACTGTTTCTTTTTATGAAGGAGAGGTATTGATAAAGGTTTTATTTATTGAAATAATTGGTAGGGAAAGAGGAAAGAGGAAAGGGGGATGGGGATTTAATGATTTACAAAATTGAAGATGAACTAATTATTCGTTCTATGGTGAAAGAGGATATTAATAAGTTTGTAGATGCATTCGAAGAACAAGGGTGGCATAAACCGTCTGAATTGTTCGAAGATTATTTTGAACATCAAGAAACAAACAAATTAAAAGTAATCGTAGCACAATTTAATGATGATATTGCTGGTTATGTGACTTTATTTCCTAATGCTCCTTCTGGACCTTATAAAGAAAAAAATGTCCCAGAAATCGTTGATTTAAATGTTTTAATAAAGTTTCAGAAAAACGGTATAGGTAACAAAATGATGGATATTGCCGAAGATGTTGCAAAAGAAAAAAGCAGCCTTGTTTCTTTAGGAGTTGGTTTACATTATGGGTATGGTTCCGCACAAAGAATGTATATCAAAAGGGGATATATACCAGATGGTTCTGGAGTTTGGTACAGAGGAAAACAGTTAGAACAGTATGCTGATTGTGCAAACGATGACGACTTAACGCTATATTTGTTAAAGAATTTATAGAACATCTTGTTCAATTATAGGGGGCGCGCGACAAGTTCTGCTATAAGCGCTATCAAGCGTGAAAAGCAGGGGATTTTTTTAATTGAAATTCTAACTTTACAACCGAGGATGGGAATGACGGTTCCATGTTACCCGAAACCATCCCGTCAATACTCCTGCATGCGTTATAACTGACAGGTTATAGGGTTTGAAGCACAGGTAGATTCGGCAGAACGAAGGCTGAAGCCAAAAGGTATGCCAACGGATATGCCGCACGGCTGAAAAACTAGAAATGGTGAGAATAGTTCTGTTAGCTAAAGAACTGACGAACTTCCGAAGGTAAGGGTCTAGAGCTACGAACATAGGGAAACTTATGTCCCATCTTCCGATGGGGTGAGTGGTGTGGAGTAAAATTGCCCCCTCTGAAAGACGCTATACCGGACTACGGCGGTATCAAGCTCACAGGCTTAAAGGAAGCACCCAACTTTAGAATGGAAAGCTACGTTGTAAGGTACTTGGAAAGCAAGGAACGTTGAACCAAGAGCTGTCACTCGAAGCGTTTGCTATAAGGTTTACGAAAGGCATTTATCCTTGTGAGGGTAGGGGAACGACTGAAGAAACTTTTGTAATGAAAGTGGAGGAACAGCCCCAAGTCTACTGAATGAAACGATTATTTTCCTATACGTGAATGGTGCCGGTCGGGTAAGAATGTGGGGACATCACTTCTACAAGGAGGGATGCCACAGTGCCAACACTGCGATATTGGGATTACTACAATATGACGGAGACATTCACGGAACTATATGAGAAAGCCCAGGAAGGAAACAACTTTTCCTTCCTTTATAATGTCATCATTTCAAGAGAAAATATCTTACTCGCTTATCGTACCATCAAATCCAACAAGGGTTCAAACACACCTGGGACCGATGGGAAAACGATAACGGATATCAAGAAGTTATCCGAAGATGAACTCGTCTTGAAGGTGCGTACAATACTGAAAAGCTATCAACCTAAGAAAGTCAGAAGAAAATGGATTGAAAAGGATAATGGGAAACGAAGACCGCTAGGTATTCCCTGTATTATGGACAGGATTATCCAACAGAGTTTCAAGCAAGTTCTGGAACCCATTGCGGAGGCTCATTTTTATAAGCACAGTTATGGCTTTAGGCCTCTCCGGTCCGCCCATCATGCGATGGCAAGGATTCAATACTTGATTAATCAAGCCTCCCTTCATTTTGTTGTTGATATTGATATCAAGAGCTTTTTTGATAATGTAAACCACACACGGTTAATGAAGCAGCTTTGGAATTTAGGAATACAGGATAGGAAAGTAACAGCTTGTATTTCTAAAATGATAAAAGCAGAAATTGATGGAGAAGGAATCCCCGACAAAGGGACACCTCAAGGTGGAATTTTATCTCCCCTCCTCTCTAATATCGTGTTGAATGATTTAGATCAGTGGATTGCTGATCAATGGGAGTTCTTCCCCCTGCACAAATCATACAAATCAAAAGAAGGTGAAAGATACGCAAAGAAAAGGACTAATCTGAAGGAAGGATACCTCGTCCGCTATGCGGACGACTTCAAAATTCTTTGCCGTGATGGAAAGACCGCTCAAAGGTGGTATCATGCGGTCCGTCGTTATTTGAAGGAACGGCTCAATCTTGATATCTCGCCAGAGAAATCTAAAATCCTTAACCTACGCAAACGGGAGTCTGAATTTCTAGGATTTACGATACAAGCGAACAAAAAAGGGAAGAAACGAGTAGCGCATACCGGTGTTATTCAAAAGAAAAAGAACCAAATCAAACAAGAAGCTAAAAGGCTAATCCGTCGGATTAAAGCTTCACCAACTTCCCAAAACGTTCTGCGCTTTAACAGTTTTGTACTGGGCATCCATAATTATTTTAAGCGAGCGACACATGTGAACCCGGTGTTCTCACGTCTTGCCTACGACTTAAAGCCGTTCATATACAATCGACTACAACCGGTTGGGAAGCAAGAACACCCAAGTAACCCGCCGCCTCTGTTTAAAAGATTTTACAGTGTAACCATGAAGACTTTTAAAGTAGCTGAAGTCTACCTTTTCCAACTAGGAATTGTTAAAACGGTCAACTCGTTGAACTTCAGTCCAAAGGTGACACCCTATACAGAGGAAGGTCGAGAGATGTTATACAAGAAGCTTCGTCCTGATATCCAAAAGGAAATCAGTGAATTGTTGAACTCCAACCTTCCTAATCGGTCAGTTGAATATGCGGATAATAGAATAAGCCGATACAGTATGAAAATGGGGAAATGTGAAATCACAGGCTGGGATTTACAGGCGTTTGAGGTGCATTGTCATCACTATCTCCCAAAATCACTAGGTGGAGACGATAAGTTTCATAACCTGCGAATCCTTCACCAGGATATTCACCGGTTAATCCACCTAACTGACATGGAAAAGATAAGGTCAATCCTCAAAAAGCTCAACATCTCAAAGCCCATTTTAAATAAAATTAATCAATACCGAAAGGTATGCGAACAGGCAAATATCGTATTATCCTAATCGTCAAAGTAACGAGGAACTTATAATCTATTACATATCAGTAGATGGAGCGCCGGATGCTGGGAAACTAGCACGTCCAGGTGTGGAGCAGGGGAAAAGCCGGAGATAACTTCAAACGCTTACCTATTGCTAACTATAACTTAAGATCAACAGGTGATCTCAAATTATGACCTTATTCAATTATTTGGCAGTTTAGCTGAGTAAGAATAATTGTTGAAAACAAAGGATAATAGACATCATTTATGGATGAAATTTATGGAATTTGTACTTATATTCGGACCTCAAGCAGTTGGTAAAATGACAGTTGGGCAAGAACTTGAAAAAGTTACTGAATTGAAATTGTTTCACAACCATATGACCATAGAATTACTGCAACCATATTTCGGCTTTGGTCCAGAAATGTGGAGATTATCAACTCTATTTAGGACGGAAATATTTAAGGCGGTAGCTGAGAGTGAAGAGGCAGGGCTGATATTTACTTATGTTTGGGCATTTGACCAACAAGAGGATGGGGACTTTGTAGACAAGATATGTGAAATTTTTGAGAGTAAGGGTTCAAGTATTTATTTTGTTGAATTAGAAGCAGATATTGACGAGAGACTTGAACGGAATAAAAGTCCTCACCGACTTGAACACAAGCCTACAAAACGAAACGTTGAATGGTCAGAAAATGAACTAAAGGAAACAATGAAGAAATATAGGTTGAACTCCAACGAGGGTGAGATTCAAAAAGAAAATTACATAAAAATAAATAATACTGACTTGAGTGCTCCTGAAGTAGCTAAGATAATTTCTGAAAGGTTTAATTTATGATTATACGCATAACTATGCTCTGCAACTAAGGGGAGGTGCTGAACAAGCAGCCGCCTTTTTTTCAAGTAAAGGAGCAGTTAACTGAATTAGTTAGTGAGGAGGGTTAATAAATGAATAATTTAGGACTGATGGTCTTTATCCTTCTACTAGGTGTAATAGTTGAATTTATCGGTACAAGAGTCCTTAAACATTCTAATAAGAGAAAAACTTTCCCATTTATTGTATGGGGTGGTGCAGCAATCACCTTCATGGTACTTTGGTTCTTAGAAAATTAAATTTAGTTCACTTGAACTGGTGTCATGCTGAAAAACAAGCGGCCCTTTGTTTAAGGAAAGGGAGGTTAATGGAATCTTTGGGTAAGGGTCACGAATAAACTAAGCAGGTGAATAAAGTGAGTAAAGTTATAGAAAAGATTGAAGACATAAATGTTGGAGAAGTAGGAATAGTTATATATTCCACAAAAGAAAAGAAACAACAAACGTCTTTAAATAATGAACTTATAATCCCCCTTGCATCAGCAGCAAAAGTAGCGATAGCATTTTGTATAGCGAAATGGGTAGAGGATGATTCGATTAATTGGGATGACATTGTTGAAGAAGTGTCATTTAACCCTTTAGAAGATAGCAAAGAACTTTATCCTCATTTACAAAACCGACAAACACTTCCTTTAAGGGAAGCGGTTGAAGTAATGATTGCTTGTCATGATAGCTATATTGCTGGATGTATTGTTAATTTTTTTGGTGGTTGGGAGAAGGTAAACAAGTCACTCCAGTCTTATTTTCCTTCAATAAATGTTACTGAAAATCCAAGGGATAAGGAAAATAAGTCTCAGCTAAATGAAATGCTTGATATGATGATACATATATACCAAGGGTACAAAACACATCCTCTCTTATGGACACCAATCGTTATTGGTTTAGTAAGACAAAGGGGAGATATCAAACAAATACCCGTACACCATCTAAACCATATGACAGGTGGACTAGAAAATGTAGTTGTTGATATCGGCATAATTGGTGACTTTAATAAAAAGCCTTATGTCTTTGCATTAGGAGCGGTTAATTTACCAACTAGGTTAAGCAATCAGGATGCAGACAATAAGATTAGTGAAGCTATGGAGTTGCTTTATGCTGAATATTTAAAACAGTAAGCAGCATTATTTCAATTATGGGGCAATAACTGAAGATCAGCTAAATGATCCAGCTATTGCCCTTCTTCAATAATTGGGCAGGTCAATGGAATATGGCGATAAATCAATGTAAAGGGTGTTTTTAATGGGCGAGAAAAAGTTTTTCCCTGACTTAGAGACTAACAGATTAATATTAAGAAATGTCAATGAGGCTGATACTGAGTTTATCTTTAAGCTTTTCAGGAATGAAAAGGTATGTAAATTCCTATATGATGAAGAGATATTTACTGAAAAAGAGGATGCATTTGAATTTATTGAGTGGAATACAAACCCAGAAGATAAGGGATACAATAGATGGGTTATTGAGAATAAAGACAGCAATGAAAAGATTGGTACCTGTGGGTTTGATTTATGGGACAGGACCAATAATATAGCAGAAATAGGGTACGATTTATGGCATGAGTTTTGGGGATACGGATATATGAAAGAAGCATTGATTGCAGCAATAGACAGTGGCTTTAGTAATATGAAACTAAATAGGATAAATGCATTTGTAGCTTTGGAAAACAAAAAATCATTAAATACATTAGAAAGCTTAGGTTTCAAAAATGAAGGGATTTATCGAGACAAACATTTGTTTAGAGGCAAATACTATGACCATTATTCGTATTCATTACTAAAGAAAGAATGGAAATAAGAATAGATCTTTAATTGAAGGGGGCTAATCCTGAACAGGATAAGCTCCTTTTTCAATGAAAGTTTTCCTTGAGTAAGTAGCTGAAATTTGAAATAATTGGAATTAGGTTTAAGGTCAGATTTATTTGCCCAGCTTTTGCTTTGGGAATTTTATTGGTATCTCTTACTAGCTTAGGAGCCTTTTTCTTGAACTAAAGGGGCCTTTGCAGAACAAGCAGTCGTCCTCTGTTCAAGTAAAGGAGCAGGTAAACGGAAATAGAAAGGAGTGCATGGTGTGTCGGGTCAGTTGATTGTGACTCTTTTGTACCTATCAGTATCAGTGATTTGGCTAGCCACAAAAGGACGGTCATTAATAAAAAGGAATAGTGGCTATTATCTCCCTATTATTGTCTTTGGAGCAGGCTCGGCAATGTTGGTTCTTGGAACAAATTATGCACAAGGTTGGGAAGGAATGGGATTCATGTTCTGGGGGCTAATCGTTACAACGGTAAGCCTTATTATTTTTCTCTTTGTCTTCATTTTCGAAGAAACAAATGCACGTAAACGCTAATTGAGGAACTTTACTATTGGGCAAAAGGATAAGAAGTAAAATACGAAATTAATCTTGCAATTTCAATTAACGGGGCAATAACGGAAGATCAGCAATTGACCTGGCTATTGTCCTTCTTCAATTATTGGGACAGTTTAATAGAACAGGAATATCAGAGAGGTGAGAAAAATATCAAATAATACTTGTGAATATTTTGTTGAAAAAGTTGGGTTCGGGAAACCAATTATTTTCCTGCCTGCTGGCGGTTTTTCAGGAAAGGCAGGTTTAAATATAGCAGATCATTTAAAAGAAGAGTTTGAAACTCATCTAATCGATTTGCCTGGATTGGGGAAAAGCCAGGGTTTAGGAGGAAAAATAACATCTTTGAAATTAGCGAATTGGATGAAAAAATATTTAGACCAGATGAAAATTGAAAAAGCAAATTTAATAGGACATTCTTTGGGTGGAGCTGTCTCTTTAGCTTTTGCTGTTCACTACCCTCAACGAGTAAATAAACTGATCTTATTAGACCAAGGGCATAAACCTTTTCCTCGAATTCCAACATCAGAATTTGGTCCATTTGCATATGCATTTCCCATCTTGAATATAGGTGTCAAGCTATTTGGAGAACGTTTCCTGAGTAAGTTAGGTCCGTTCTTTACCCAGGAAGGTGAACAAAAAACTAACGATGTTAGTTTTGAAAGTGAAGTGAAGCGTTTTTGTGAGCGTGTAAATATAAAAGATAGTAAATATGTTCGGACCGCTTTAAAACACCAAGCTGATTTTTCCCTTAGAGGACTTAATCTGATGTTTGGATACTATAATCTTAATCTTCCTAGATTGCTAAAAAAAATAGATGTACCAACTTATTTATACTACGGAACCTTCGAAAATCTAGATGAGAAAGAGAACAGAAAAACAAAGCATTACATACAGAAGCTCAAGAATTATAACCTTCCGATAAAATATCAATCAGTACAAGGTGGGCACTATGTTCATTGGAATGAATATTTTTCGATGAGTGATTTAGAGAAATTTCTTAAATAGGCTTCTTTAAGAAAGGGGGAGTTTGCTGAATAAGCAGCCGCCCTTTGTTCAAGTAACGGGCAGGTTAACAGAAGATTAAGAAACTTAATTTGTACGGTTTTTATTAGGAGGACTTTATATTGGATTGGTATTGGGTTTTGGCAGCGTTTGCTCTTGCGTCAGGAGCATTTTATAACGCTTATGAAGCGAGAAAAACAAGTAAACAATTAGAAGAACGAATAAGATATTTGGAAGATAAAATCAAGTGATTTATTCCATAAACGGGGGCAATATCTTAAGATCAGCCAATTGATCCAGCTATTGCCCTTCTTCAATTTTGGGGCAGTTAACTGGAAGAAGATTGTATGAAAAATGAAGGAGCTTTGATGAACTTTATCGAACCTAAAAGGGTAGTGAAAAGGAGGATATTAAATTGGGTTCGAGAATAATGCACTTAGTTATAGCAAATAGAATAGCAGATGACTTATCAATAAAAGATAAAACATCATTCCTTTTAGGAGGCATCGCAGCTGATGCAGTTTCACCTAAAGACTCATCACATTTTTACAAAGGTAATGTTAAAGACTATTCACGATATATTGATTACAAGGAATTTATACATAATATAGCCACATTAAAGATAGCCACTTTATACAGGGGTACTATACCCACTTAATTGCTGATGACATTTGGTTAAAAGGTTTTTATTTACCTTGGTTAAAAAACCGAATGGAGGCAGATGAGAATATATTCAATAGATACCATAATGATTTTCGATTACTTAATGGGAAACTATTAGATTACTATGGCTTTACACACCAATTAAGCGAGGCATTAAGTGAAAAAGGGACAATCATTGACACAGAAGAAGTGAAAATTAACGATATAAAGATTATTCCCTATGTAATAGGCGATATTGATTATGGTAGAGACGAAGTTGAACAGCCGCTAACAGTATTCACACTTGAACAGATTATTGGGTATATAGAGACTTCCGTAGATAAGGGCTTAATCTACATAAAATCTTTATAAATAGTTAAGGGGTTCATGTTGAACTAAACCAGTCATATAGAAGTTTGGCCTTGGTACCTTAACGGCGATTACAGCCAAGAGATATTACCACTCTTGCCATCTTATTTACCACTTTACGCCAAGGAATTTACCAGGCTACGCCATCGTATTTACCATCTTCTTATATTCAAAGGGCTGCAACAAGTGCATTTTTTCTGGGCTTAATTTTCACAACAATAGCCATTACTTTTTCTTTTGTTGTCGATAAAGTATCGTTGCTAAGACCTCTATTTGTTATCTCTTTTGCTGTATCTCTATTAACGTTCGTTATCAGCTAACAAATGATTGAACGAAGGGAACAGAAGGAAATGCAAGATGACTTTAATTACTAAAATCAACGAATATCGAGCGAAGTATAATTTATCTCAAGAAGATCTTGCGAAGGCAAGGTGTCAGACGTGAAACCATTGGAAAGCTCGAGAACGGTAAATATAACCCTTCTTTAAAATAAGCTTATGATATTTCGAAAACCTTAAGGGTACCTGTTGAAGAATTATTTAAGTTTGAGGAATAATTCACCCAAATTCATACTAAGTTAACCGGTGACGTTTGCTGAACAAACAGCCGCCATCTGTTCAAGTAAAGGGTTACCTCAATTTAGTTCTGGATATTTATGTTTAATTGAGAATATGAAGGAGGGGAGCAAATTGGTTTACAAAGCAAAAACACAAAGAGGAATATTAGTTTTTCTCTTATTGTTAACAGCAGCGTCAATTCCGATAAAAGACTTTTCTAATGGATTGCTCTACTTCCAAATTGGACTAGTTGTATTTATTCTATTAGCACTATTGATCCAATTTATGATTAAGATTGATGACGGTTATTTGGTATATCAAATATTATTCATGGCGTTGCCTATTTACAAGAAAGAAGTATCTCCTCATCAAATAGATTTGATAAAATTTAAACGTGTCGGTTGGATGACCAAGGGTGCCATTATACAAGTGAACAAAGGATTTAACATTCAAGTTGTTCATTTTTTTCCCGACAACATATTTGTAGATTTAACTGATTTTGCAAATGAAAATAGTATCTCAATATCTGAAACGAAGGATTATCGGATTTTAGAAAAATAATTTCGTTCAACCCACGGGGGCAATAACTGAAGATCAGATAATTGATCTGGTTATTGTCCATCTTCAATTGGGCAGGTTAATTGAATATCTTCGTTAGTAAAACTTTTTGAAGGGGGAAATATTATGGTGGTTCTTGGATATATAATACCAACTATAATAGCAATTTTTTTCATTGGATTTTACGCACCAATAGTTGGTATTGTAGTTGGTTTTTTTATTCACATCTTCATATTGCTTTTAAGGATTACAAAAAAAATAGACGAATTTTCGGCTAGGTTGGAGGATAGTGAATATAAAAGTTCGTGAAATATTTCACTTAGAACGGGGGCGTTTGAGAACAAGTAGCCCCCGCCTTGGTTAGTTCAGAGCATCTTCGGCTAACGGGCAAGATAGTGAAAAAAGCAATAAGAGAAAATTTTATAAAAGAATACGATTTTTAAACAGGGGGAGATAAAATGATTTTAGAAGATAAAAGGAGACCAGATATGGTTTTGGAGAAGGTTATAAAGAAGATCAATATTCAGAGTGAGTACAAGACTTTTGTAGAGGAGTATACAGCTAGCTTGCTTTCAGAGTTCAATGGGAAGATTCACAGTATTTATATGTGTGGCTCAATTCCTAAAGGTACTGCTAAGCCATTTAAGTCTGATGCAGATTTTACAATAGTATGCGAAAGACCAGAAGATATAGATTATGATAGAGTATCATGTCTAAAGGACCAAATTTTACAAAAATATCGATTCGTGACTAAGGTGGATACGGTTATTTGTTCATTGGATGATATAAGAAGTAAGCCCCATGAATGGGGATTTTGGATCAAGATCATCTGTGTTTGTATACATGGTACTGATATTGGCGAAGAAGTACCGCCTATTCTTATTTCACCTGATTTCATATTAGATTTGAATTCAGACACGCAAGAGGCAGTGGATCGTGTTCGCGGTTTTCTATCTAATGCCAATGATGACACACTGAAATCCAGATATACCAAAGGTTACTCAAAGAGATTAATTCGTGCATTATACTCTTTGGTATTAGAAGATACAGGGGTTTGGCAAGATGACATTACTAAGATGAAGAGTGCCATATCAGATTATTGCAATATTGATTCAGCTTTAGTTGACTATCTATATGCGTGTTACTTGGATAGTAATGTAGATGTTGAGGAATTTCTGGCGATTGCAGAAGAAGTATATAGTTATATTGAGAAGGCCTTAACTGCATTGGCTGCTTCCAGAACTATTCCTTCAGAAATATAAGTTTTTCTCGTGCATACTCGCTTATTCGCAGATAATTATCGTTGCATTTATAGCTGGATTTTTATTGGGTTTGAATAAACATAACAATTATCACGATGAATATATATTAGAGAATAAAAAATTGGCACAAACATTTTCAACTAGATCTCAAAACCAAGGATTCTCTATCCACCGTTTAGATAATTACACCTATATATACTATAAAGTTGACTCCGTAGAAAATGAGTATATTTCTACTGACCTAAATGCCCGAAAGGAAACAGATGAATATATCATCACATCGGTGGTGGACTGGCAACTAATGATGATTTAATTTCATATGAAAAAGTCATTAAATTAGAAAAGGTCTCTGAAAATGATATTGTACTAAAGGAAAAAGATAATAGATAAACCATTATAAGAGGGCTGCAAAAATCGGTATCATTTATTTTAAATCCATCTATCAACAATAAACATAAAAGAGTGCCAACTTTCGTTAATGAATCTTCCATTATAAGGGGCGTATGATGAACAAGCAGCAGCCTCCTACAACTACGCCAGCAAGCGTTAGCATATTTTATCCGAAAACGAGAGTTGTTACTTGTTACAGCATAATAACCAACAAGATGTTTTAGAGGGATGTGCAGTAATAGTTCCCAAAAAACATCACACAAATGCCTTTGAGTTAACTAAGCAGGAATGGAATGATACATATGACCTCTTGCAAAATGCCAAAGAATATCTAGATAAAGAATTTTCGCCTGATGGTTATACACTTGGGTGGAATGTTGGTGAAGTTTCTAATCAGTTTATTTTCCACAGTCATTTTCATGTAATCCCTAGATATAACGATGAGCCGTTAGCTGGTAAAGGAGTACGGTACTGGTTAAAACAGACTGAAAATAAAAGAGAAAAGCTAAAGGTACAAAAATAGTCTTATTCAACAAACGGCAGCGTTAATCTCAGAAGGATTAACGCTTTTTTGTTGAAGTTATTGGATTAACGGAGCAGGATTATTGAATAAGGGTTAATTAAGAAAAGCGAAAGAAAAGGATAGATACAAAGTGAAGAAGGTTTTTAGTGGTTTTATTCTTATTATGGTTATTCAATAATTTTTGCTTTGGGTTGGTTTGTTCTCGGAAATGGGATTTTGTTGAACAGATCTGTTCAAGTGAAGGGCAGGATTTTTAACAAGAGTTTGTTTAGTTATGGTCATAACAAATCGAGGATGCAGTCGACTTAATTAATCTAATAAAGAAAGTTGAGAACACTTCAGATTATATGCTTATGGAAGCAGGTGAAAGAAACACAACGCCTGAACAGCAACGAAAACAAATAGAACGAATTAAACAACAAAGAAATTCAACCATTTTTGTTGCTGAAGAAACTGGGAATTTAATTGGATATTTACTTGTTATAGGAATTCTAAAAGAGCAAAGGGGCAAAGGAATTGGCACGAAACTCTTTGAAAGCGTATCTGAATGGGCTAAAAAGAATAATATATCCCGTTTAGAGCTTACTGCTGTAACTAATAATGAGGTTGGTGTCGCTCTTTACAAGAAAAGCGGCTTTGAAATAGAGGGGACAAAAAGAAATTCACTTATCATAGATGGTAGAACATTTAGTGAGTTTTATATGTCTAAAGTTTTGTGATTTTATCTTCCATTAAGGGCGCATTAACTGAAGATCAGCTAACTTGGAATGGCTAGTGGAAAAAGATATAAACTTTTTTCAGTGAAGGAAGTAGGTGTGGAGATTTGAGACAAAGTTGTGAAGAAATAATGAACAGACTATTAGATACTCATTACACTGATACCAAGTTAAAAGACTTATCTTATAATCATACATCACACACAGTAGTTTTAAAGTATGGCGATTTAATAGGCAGCAAAAATGACTTTATTATCAGGTTCAAAAGTTGTTTTTCAGCAAACTTTAACACCTGGCTTGAAGGAATGAGTGGCACAGTACCCAATCGGCCAGGTGAATTAGATTTTTTTCTCCACCATATTGAAGTAGAAGACATTGAAGTTAACGGCGTTCAACTATATAAGTGTTCATTAACAATTCCAATGATGGATTGCCAAGTTACTTGTGTATCAATTGAAATCCATTATCCTTATTAAAGATGGCGTTAATTAATGGACACAAACGTCCCAAGCCCACTTACACAATTTTCGTCCATGAAATTTGTGTAAGTGGGCTCTTTGTATCTCTACTTTATTGTAAAAAATAAGGACGTTGTTTGCCGGATGTCCTGCTTTAATTACTGCATTTCAACTTAAACGGCAAAGATAATGACCAGGAATGGGTGACAATTAAATGAGCAGATGCTGTTACAAATGAACTGGCTGTATTCAAAAAGCTGTAGTTGCCCAATCCTAGTAGTCAATGTTTCACACCCTCAAAGGTCCATCCGTCTCGATTTGCTTTCTCAATATTGCAGCTAACACGAAAAACGTTTATTGTTGTATTCAACAATATGGTTCATCAACTTAAACCATTAAACTGAAGAGGGGAGGTATTTTACATTATGAATAAACAGGATCAATTAGATAAGATCAAAGAGGATTTTATTAACAGCCAAAAAGTGCTATTGGCCATTGGGGATGAAACTCGGCAATCGATTTTGTTGGTTCTAATGGGAACTGATTGTCAAACCGGATTACGTGTAGGGGAAATCACTGAACAAACGCATCTTTCCCGGCCTGCTGTGTCCCACCATTTGAAGGTATTACGAGAGGCCGGTGTCATTTTGATGCGTAAAGAAGGGACGAAAAATTTTTATTATATCAACGTTCGCTCAGAAATAGGTTTGCTGAAAACGCTTGTGTCGGATATTGATAAGTTCATGGAAGACTTTTATTGACAGGAAGACATTCAATCACGCATAAATTTGGAGGGCTGCAATATGAAAGCAATGATGATTGATAAGTATGGGAAAGTGCCGATGCGTCTGGCAGAGGTACCCACACCTGAAATTGGTGAAAATGAAGTACTTGCAGAGATTCATGCAGCGAGTATCAATCCTGTTGATTTTAAGATACAGGGTGGGAAAGTGAAATTGTTAGTTAATTATAAAATGCCTATTATCTTAGGGAACGACTTTTCTGGAGTCGTTGCAAAGGTTGGCTCAAAAGTGACTCGCTTCCAAGTGGGTGATGAAATATATGCTCGTCCGCGTAAGAGTAAAATCGGTACATTTGCTGAATATATCGCTATTCATGAAGAGGACATCGCCTTAAAACCGAAAAACCTGAGCTTTGAAGAAGCCGCTTCAATCCCATTGGTCGGTTTGACCTCTTATCAAGCTCTAAATGACATTTTGCAATTACAAAGAGGGCAAAAGATTTTGATTCATGCTGGGTCTGGTGGCGTGGGAACCTTTGCAATTCAACTGGCCAAAATAATGGGTGCCACTGTGGCAACGACGGCCAGTGAAGCTGGTGAGAATCTAGTAAAGTCCCTTGGTGCAGATGAAATGATCAATTACAAAGCAGAAAAGTTTGAAGAGAAACTGAAAAATTATGATGCCGTATTTGACACACTTGGGGGAGAGACGCTTGAAAAATCATTCGAAGTGTTAAAAAGCGGAGGGAGAATCGTTTCTGTTTCGGGATTACCGAATGCTCGTTTCGGAAGAGAATATGGCTCCGGAATTTTTAAAACCTTATTGTTTTCAGTAGCAAGCCATAAGCTCACTTCGCTTGAAAAAAAGCATAAAGTTCAATATAGCTTTTTGTTTATGAAACCCAG
The DNA here is from genome assembly GCF_053903065.1 of Bacillus sp. AK031. Taxonomy (NCBI): domain Bacteria; kingdom Bacillati; phylum Bacillota; class Bacilli; order Caryophanales; family Bacillaceae; genus Bacillus; species Bacillus sp. AK031. Next base: position 2,020,820 of record NZ_CP096424.1, read on the forward strand.
TGGAGAGCAATTACGTATAATCGCAGACTATATTGAGTCGGGTAAAATCAAACCTGTAATTGATAGAGTTTTTCCTTTTGAAGATGCTCAAAAAGCGATGGAATATGCAGAGTCTGGTAGAGCTAAAGGGAAAATAATAGTGAAAATTAGATAGTTTTGGGTCACAGGGACAGGTGAACAATCAAAGTCATGCTCTGGACGGGGAGCATGCTGCTCAATGGAATTAGGCTGTGGTGCTTTCTTGTATCAGAGGCCAGGGCTGGGACAAGGAAGCTCCGTCCCGATAAAAATATCCGGTGCCAAAAATGGGGCACCGGATATTAGCTTTGTATTAATTTCTGAAATGTATCGGGCTCAAGGAAGGATGATCAATGTATCATCATTTCATGAGCGATTTCCTCACCGCTAAGATCAGAAGGGTAATAGGTTGGCCAGTTAGTGACTTCATCCAGCAGCGCTTCGCGGTCATCTCCCCAATACAAGTGATAATGATGTGAATCGGTTGGGGCAATGTTGTGGTCACTGAACTGGATATAGTTTGGCATCTTTCCTTCCTGCTCTTCAGCAAACTTGAAGATAAAGCGAACTCCACGGTTTCCAGCTTCATAGTTTAATATTTCATATCCGTCATATTCATAAGATCCAGACGACTTTTCTCCATTTTCAAAGAAGGTGAACGTATCTCCATCAATGATGATGCGCTCGACGCCTGTTTTGTATCCTATTGTATAGTACTCTTTATATTCTTCAGCTGTCTTATCTCCGTCTTCTGCTTTGTGAGCAAATACTTCATCGAGGGTGCCATCCAGTAAATAAGGGTAAACAGATTGCCAGTCTCCTTCCCAGTCAGATAACTCCCGGTCTTTAATTTGATCATCTTCAAAGTAACCATCATAAATCTTCTGTGCTTCTTCATCTAATTCATGGCTGTGATCATGGTCGTGTTCTTCAGGTTCTATAGCAGGCGCTTGCTCCAATGCTGTGAGAAGCTGGGCCAGGTTATGTCTCATCAGTGTAAAATAATCTTCATCTTTTTCAATATCTTCGTCTGTCAGTACAGAAAGGTTATGAAGCTTGAGTGTTTCCGCACCAATTTCTCCCTTTACGACTTCAGCTATTTTCGTTGTAATGTTCTGTTCAATAAAGACATGTTTCAATCCATATTCTTTCGCTGTCTCTACAAGTGTCTGCAGTTCTTTCTGAGACGGTTCCTGTGTCGGGCTCAAACCGGTAACAGCAAGCTGGTGAATTCCGTAGGCTTCTTCCCAGTAGCCATAAGCCGCATGAGAAACGATAAAGTGATTGCCTGAAGCTGCTTCCAGATCAGTGGCAAACTCCTGATTAAGCGATTCCAGGTCGCTCTTGAGAGTTTCAAAGTTTTCATTAAATAGTGTTTCTTGTTCAGGCTTTATATCTATTAATAAATCCTTAATGTTCTCTGCTAATTCAACGGAGCGGATTGGATCCAGCCAAACATGGGGATCATAATCTCCATGGTCATGATCATCTCCATGATCGTGGTCGTGAGATCCTTCGCTGAGCTCAATCCCTTCAGATGCTTCGATCACTTTCACATCTTCGTCCTCTACAGCTTCAGCGATTTTTTCTGCATATGCCTCAAGGCCAGCGCCGTTCATGATAAATGCATCTGCTTCAGCAATTTTCATGACATCCTTAGATGTGGGTTCATATGTATGCGAATCCGAACCTGGCGGCAGGATGGATTCAACCTCAGCTTCTTCACCTGCAATCCTTTCTGCAAAAAACTGAAGGGGGTATACTGTAGTGAAAATTTTCACCGGTTCACTTGAAGACGAACCCTGTTCTTCACTGTTAATCTCCTCATTTTCTCCACACGCCGCAAGGGTAAAGACTACTAATAAACTAAATAAAGCCAACCATTTTTTCTTCATATGTATCCTCCTTTTGATTTATCATAAAGTAATATATCGTAATTATTACGATTTGTAAATAGTAATGATTTTGATTTACGCGGAGAATGTAGATTCGTATAAGTGTTTTTCCTGTAAAGAAGAGGAACGAGAATTGGGAATTGCTGAACAAACGCTGCATAGCTGGATCAAAAAATATCAAGAAGAAGGAAAACCGGTTGCTTTGTTGGCGGAGGGAAGGTGGTACTGAAAAGCAAGAAAACACCTTGCACCCAAAACGAGTTAGAGCACTGGACGAGGAGCAACACAGAAGGACGAAAGACAGGTGTACCTTCGTCTAATAGGTGGTAAAGACCATCTCTGTGTTCGTAAAAAGAATCGGGTGGTAAATAAAAGAGGGGCAAAGAGCATCTAAGTCATGGGAGAACGAGCCAGGTGGTAAAAAAGAGTGCGGTAAAGACCATCTGTGTGTTCGTAAAAAGGGTCAGCTGGTAAATAAAAGAGTGTCAAAGACCATCTAAGTCATGGGAGAACGCGCCAGGTGGTAAATAAAAGGGTGATAAAGACCATCTAAGCCATGGGAGAACGCGCCAGGTGGTAAATAAAAGAGTGCCAAAGACCATCTAAGTCGTGGGAGAACGAGCCAGGTGGTAAAAAAGAGTGCGGTAAAGACCATCTGTGTGTTCGTAAAAAGGGTCAGCTGGTAAATAAAAGGGTGATAAAGACCATCTAAGCCATGGGAGAACGCGCCAGGTGGTAAATAAAAGAGTGATAAAGACCATCTGTGTGTTGGTAAAAAGAGTCAGCTGGTAAATAAAAGAGTGCCAAAGACCATCTAAGGCATGAGAGAACGAACCAGGTGGTAAATAAAAGAGTGCCAAAGACCATCTAAGTCATGGGAGAACGAGCCAGGTGGTAAATAAAAGAGTGATAAAGACCATCTAAGCCATGGGAGAACGCGCCAGGTGGTAAAAAAGAGTGCGGTAAAGACCATCTGTGTGTTCGTAAAAAGGGTCAGCTGGTAAATAAAAGAGGGGCAAAGACCATCTAAGCCATGGGAGAACGAACCAGGTGGTAAATAAAAGAGTGATAAAGACCATCTGTGTGTTGGTAAAAAGAGTCAGCTGGTAAATAAAAGAGTGCCAAAGACCATCTAAGTCATGGGAGAACGAACCAGGTGGTAAATAAAAGAGTGATAAAGACCATCTGTGTGTTCGTAAAAAGGGTGGGCTGGTAAATAAAAGAGTGCCAAAGACCATCTGTGTGTTCATATAAAGGATCAGCTGGTAAATACCCATGTGATCACATTGGGACACAGGGACAGGTGTCCTGCATGCGAAAGTGTGAAAAGGTTGAGCAATCAAAAGTTCTTCTCTGGATGGAGAGCATGCTGCTCAAAGGAATTTGGCTGTGGTGCTTACTTCTATCAAAGGCTCTGAATGGGACAAGGAACCTCAGTCCCATCTGTCCTGGAAATTAATCGTTTTGACACATGAAATTCCAGATGATTAGCAAATAGTGGGGATTTTTTATAGAAAAGCAAAGAGAAAGTTTTGCTATAATGTTTAAAGATTGGAGGGATTCAATGTTAAGAAAACCGTTCAAGTTGTCGATGATCATTATCTTTTTTGTATGTCTGGTTGTATTATCTTCCTTACTAATAACCGACCTGCTTATAAGCAATACCACTACGGAGAGAATCCGCAGCAATCAAGAAGAAAAAGCTCAAATTGTTTCCAGAACCGTAGCCAAATCTCAAATTGTAAAAGAAGGGTTACAGGCAAAAGGGAATGCGCAGGCTATTCAGGATTTTACGAGCGAAGTGCAGACCATTACCGGCATGATGTTCATTGTGGTGATGGATATGAAAGGTGTAAGAAAATCCCATCCCAATCCTGAACTGATAGGAAAGAAGTTCGTAGGAGGAGACGAAGCAGAAGTCTTAAAAGGGAATGAGCACATTTCCACCTCTAAAGGGACACTTGGCCAATCATTAAGAGCCTTTACCCCTGTATACGACAATGAACATAATCAAATCGGAGCTGTCGCAGTAGGGATTTCCTTGGAGCAAGTGCAGTCATCACTATCTGAAGGCCATCAAAATATCATAAAAGGTACGTTGTTTGGAATATTAGCCGGGATAATAGGGGCTTTTCTTTTGGCAAAGTACATAAAGAGAATGCTTTTTGGACTCGAGCCGCATGCGATATCGAAGCTGCTCGAGGAACGAAGCACCATGCTTCAGTCAGTTCATGAGGGGATAGTGGCAGTCGATAAAGAAAAGAATATTACACTGGTTAATAAATCCGCACTCAGGGTTTTTAAAATGGCCGGATTATCAGATGAACCTGTGGGCATGAAGATTTCTGATTATATGCCAAGCAGCAAATTGGACAGGGTCTTACAGACCGGAAAGCCCGAACGTGACGAGGAACAGATTCTTAACGGAGTCTCCATCCTCGTAAACCGGGAGCCTCTTATTGTCAACAACCAAGTCATCGGAGCGATTTCAACCTTCAGGGATATGACCGAAGTGAATCATCTGGCAAAGCAATTAACGGGGATACGTACTTATGCTGAAACGCTCCGTGCCCAGTCACACGAATTCATGAATCGGCTTCATGTCATATTTGGAATGGTCCAATTAGAAGCGTATGATGAATTAATGGATTTCATCCGCAAACTAGTCGATCATAATAACCAAGAAATCGATATGGTTGCGAAAAGCATAAAAGACCCGGTGCTTGCAGGCTTCCTAATGGGAAAAATAAGTTATGCACGTGAAGAAAATGTACAATTGATTGTAAAAAGTGATTCAACTATAGAGCAAACCTTTGAACCTGAAATCACTCATGAATTGATTACAATCATTGGAAATCTAATTGATAATGCAATTGAAGCATTTACAGAGAACGAAAAGAAAGTAATAGAATTAAGCTTGACAGCGCAAAATGGCCGTCTGTCCATTAAAGTCGAAGATACTGGGCCAGGCATTGAGGATGAAAAAAGGGCAGCCATTTTTAAGAAGGGATATTCGACAAAGGGAGAAGACCGCGGATTCGGCTTGTACTTGGTCAAGAAAAGTATTGAACGGCTAAACGGTAGTCTGTCAGTTAAGTCGAGTTCAACAGGGACTGCTTTCAATGCTGAAATAATATATGAAACAACGAGAGATGGGATAGAAGATGATTAAAGTATTAATAGTTGAAGACGACCCAATGGTGGCAGAGTTCAATAAGCGGTATCTGGATAAAGTAGAAGGGTTCTCATTAGTCGGTGTGGTTCATACAACGAGAGATGCTAAATCAGTATTAGAATCAGAAGAAGTGGACTTGCTGCTCCTGGATGTTTTTATGCCTGGAGGCAACGGCCTCGAACTGTTAAGTGAAATAAGGGAAAGAGGAATGGCTGTGGATGCGATATTAATTACAGCAGCATCAGACACGGAAAAAATACAGTCCGCGCTTCGATTCGGTGCCGCAGATTACTTGATCAAGCCTTTTGAATTCGACCGATTCAAACAAGCTCTTTTGAGATTCAAAGAAAAATTCACAATTTTTCATAAGAGTGTAAATCTCAGTCAGGAGGAGATTGACCAAAGGTTATTTGAACCTGAGAGCCCCCAGAGGAAGATGGATAAATCACTGCCTAAAGGGCTTACCAAAAGCACCCTCCAAGTTATCGTTGAAACAGTTAAGAGATTGAAAAATTTTTCAACAGATGAAATTGCGGAGCAGACGAACATTTCCAGGGTCTCAGTCAGAAAGTATCTTGTTTTCCTGACTGAAATCGAAGTTTTGGAAGAAACACTGGTGTATGGAATTGGCCGGCCGGTTTATCAATACTCATACAAAGAAAATGAAAAAATAGTAGAAGGATATTTGTAAGACTGACTCAAGAATCTTTACTGGTTCTTGAGTTTTTTGCTTTTTTTAATTTCAAAAAGAATGCATTAATTTCATAACCTATTTATCTCTTTGAAATTTCTCTAAGATGAAAATACATTATGAAAGCGATTACTTGGAGGAGATAGAATGTCCAGACGAAACCTGAGAGATGAAACAATCGAACTTCATCGACAGCATTCCGGAAAAATTGAAGTAAACAGCAAAGTAGATATTAATAGTGAAGAAGACTTAAGTCTGGTTTATACCCCCGGGGTTGCCGATGTATGTAAGGCAATCGCGGAGAATGAGGCTGAGGTGGACACACTGACTTCCAGAGGGAACATGGTAGCGATTGTCTCTGATGGAACAGCTGTATTGGGCCTAGGCGATATAGGTCCAAAGGCGGCGATGCCAGTTATGGAGGGGAAGAGCATTCTATTCAAGAATTTTGCCGATATCGATGCTTTTCCGCTTTGCCTGGATACAAAAAATGTAGATGAAATCGTCAATATCGTGAAAGCGCTTCAGTCAAGCTTCGGCGGAGTGAACTTAGAGGATATCTCAGCTCCCCGCTGCTTTGAAATCGAAGAAAGATTGAAGAAAGAGCTGGACATCCCTGTATTCCATGATGACCAGCATGGCACAGCGATCGTCGTTTTGGCCGCGCTCTATAATGCTCTTAAAGTAGTGAACAAAGTTCATAAAAACATTAAGATTGTCGTCAATGGAGCGGGTGCTGCAGGTATTTCAATTGCGAAACTCTTATTGCATGCAGGTTATAAGAATATCACTCTGGTAAGCTTGGAGGGAGTCGTCTGCAAAGGTGAAAAATGGCTGAACCCTGCACAAGAAAAAATAGCTGAACAGACCAATTTGACTGGTATAACCGGGACATTAGACGAAGCAATAAAAGAGGCTGATGTATTTATCGGTGTTTCCGCTCCCGGTGTTATGAATCCTGAACATATCAAGGCCATGAACGAAGAGCCGATTGTTTTGGCGATGGCAAACCCTATTCCAGAAATCTACCCGGAAGAAGCACTGGAAGCCGGTGCAGCAGTAGTCGGAACAGGACGCTCTGATTATCCTAACCAGGTAAATAATCTTCTGGCATTCCCCGGCATATTCCGTGGCGCTTTGGATGCTAAAGCAAAAGATATAACGATGGAAATGAAAGTGGCAGCTGCTTATGCAATTGCCGGTGTTATTTCAGATAAAGAACTGAGTGCGGATTATATCATTCCAAAAGCACTGGATGAAAGAGTGGCAAGGCTCGTAGCAAAAGCAGTGAGAGTAACTGCGATTCAACAGAAAAAAGGGCGGAGTTCGGTTTCATAAACCGGGCTTCACCTGACACAGAGGAGGAAAAAGATAATGGGAGAAGCAGCAAGAAATTATAAGAATGGTTATGAAACAAAAAAGCAAGTAAATTCCAATGTACAATCAATGAATGCTGGTAAGATCGCAATCTTTAACACCCCCATGGTATGGTTCGGTATTTTCACAGCAATCACGCTGATCAGTATGTATACAGGAAATCTGCCAGGCGGAATGATTGGAAGTTTGCTGGTCATGATTGTTCTGGGTGAATTATTTGGTTATGTTGGAGACAGACTGCCGATTGTAAAAACATTCCTTGGCGGTGGGGCCATTGTCGCTATTTTTGGTTCCGCTTACATGGTATACAGTGGTTTACTTCCTGAAGAGATTACAACTTCGGTCACTGATTTCATGAGGTCGGGGGGATTTCTTAATTTCTATATCGCTGCATTGATAACAGGCAGCATCCTTGGCATGAACTCTAAGATTCTTGTGAAAGTCGGGCTCCGTTATTTCCTTCCTATTGGTGGAGCTGTCATAGGGGCAGTTGCCCTCACAGCACTGATTGGCGCAATGGTTGGATTCACACTCCAGGAAGCTGTACTGGTTATTGCAATGCCCATCATGGGCGGCGGAATGGGAGCCGGTGCTGTTCCTATGAGTCAAATTTATTCAGAACTTCTCGGTAACGAGCCAAGTTATTATATCTCCATGTTGGTTCCTGCTTTGGCACTGGGAAATGTTTTCGCAATTGTTCTAGCAAGTATACTGGATATCATCGGAAAGAAATTCCCATCCCTTACTGGAAACGGCCAATTGATTCAAGGATTCAAGTATGAAAAACCGGAATTAAAATATGATATTGAAAAAATGGGTGCGGGTCTGCTTGCTGCTTTAACATTTTTTACAGTCGGTACATTACTGGCTTCATTCATCCCATTGCACGCATATGCAATCATGATTATCCTGGTTGCAGCTGCGAAAGTGGCAAACGCGATTCCTGCAACAGTAGTAGATGGTGCCAGCCAATGGTATCAGTTCGTTGCAAAAAACTGGACTTTCGCATTACTGTTTGGTATCGGCGTAGCGTATACGGATCTCGGAACAGTATTGGAGGCACTGACTCTGCAATACATTTTAACTGTATTCGGTGTAGTGCTCGGTGCGGTTATCGGGGCTGCGCTGCTTGGCAGACTGGTTGGCTTCTACCCGATTGAGGCGGCAATTACAGCCGGCCTATGTATGGCAAACATGGGAGGAACCGGTGATGTGGCGGTTCTATCAGCTTCAAAAAGAATGGAATTAATGCCATTTGCTCAAATATCTTCACGTCTGGGAGGAGCATTGATTCTGTTACTTGCCGGACTGTTGATACCGCTGTTCACATAAAAATAGCCTTTTAAAAGAGGCTGGGACATAACTTGAAAACTAATTGATTTAAGCATAAATAATCAAAAATAAAACCGCATGAGATCAAGGGGTTATATACTCTTGACTTCATGTGGTTCATTCATGTTATTATGCTCTTATCTTAAAGAGGTTACTTTTAAGGTTATTTACCGCTACTTCCTGATCGTAAGCGGATTGGAGCGGAAGGTGCGCGACCTCCTGCGGGACTAGCGGGACAGGTGAGACCCCGCAGGCAAAGCCGAGGAGGCTCACCGCCCGCCCCGCGGAGTCGTGCACCTGGAGCGGAAATCCATTCTTTTTACTCAGAGACATTCTATGCGAAAAGAGCCTTTTTTAAGGTTTTGTCCCAGCCTCTTTCTCAGTAAAGATCAGGAGTAATAGGCATGAATTTCATTTTCTGTCACAGTGAAACCTCGGTATGACAAATGCTGGAATTATTGAAAATGTAGGAAAAAGAGTTCTAGAAAAAGAGATAAATAAGTATATAAGGATTATAATAAATTAAGCTATTCAATCTCCATTAAGTCCATCACTCAAAATAAAAACATTCATTTGCAGGAGGGTATGAACATGTATTTGGGACCTATAGAAGAACGTCAAATTAGGAATAATGAGATAAAACTTGTAACTGCCGCACTTTATGAAGCAAAGGTCAAGGATGAGGAAGTTTTGCGAGTATTGATGAAGGTATGCGAAATTGACCGCGAAAGAGCCATGTCTGAATTTCAAAATGAGAAGTTTTTGTTGGATCCTTGTAGAAAATTGCGTCAATACTTACTCCTGCAAAAAGGCTTTGACAGAAATGATACGGATGTATTTATTCATACCGCAAAAAAAGCACTAGCAAGAAATCCGGAATTAAGAAAATTATCCCCGGATAAATTGTTTGACGCTATTAATAAGACTAATAAATAGGCGAGAAAGTAATGGGCGGTACACGGGGACAGGTGATATGTCCCGCTTGTGAAAGTAGGAAATGGTTGCACAACCAAAGTTTTTCTCTGGAGGGGGAGCATGCTGCTCAATTGATTAGGCGGGGGTGCTTACTTATCCCTGAGGCTCGGGCTGGGACAAGGCTGTCCCTCCATCCCGGGGAGAAGAATGTAGGAGGCTAATCCAGCCATTTCATTTCTGCCTTTCCTACTTCCTCCATTGTATGCTGTACTCGTATACCATCAATGCGGTTTCAAGAGCTCCGAATCCTTCCGCCTCTACCTCACCACAATCACTCTTCGCATAGTATTGGCCGTCTTTAGTTTCCTCGACACTGACGGTAACTTTCGGTATTTCCTTTTCGCCTGGTACGATTAACATTCCAAACCACTTCATTTAACCACTCCCTGAATCTATATTTTACCATTATATTCAAGAGAATAAGAGAAATTCACAAAAAATTCCATGGGGATGGGGGGCTTTTATTTCTTATGGAATCGGGATACATCCATTGGTAAGGACCCCAGCCCTGAGGTACATGCGGTCTCCGACGCCTGCACAGAAAGCCACTCGTTAAATACAGTAATCATCAGGCTGCCTTTAGCCTTTTTTAAAATAGGAGCTATTGAAGTACTAAACAACGCCAGTTTGAATATCATGACAACAAACTATCTTTAGCTAATAATCACGAGAGGAGCCCCTCCCATGAAGTATAGTTTGTTTGACGGTATGATCAAAATTCCGATCGGCCCGGCCTCGAAGCGGAAAATTCTAAAAGCGGTGGTTGAAGCCCATATGGAAGCCTTCCTGGAACACGGGATCTTTCCAAGCTGGGAGAACTACGAAGCCTTTCCGAAGTACAGAGACAACATACAGAAATTCTCCTTAACAGAAAATGATATCAGGATGCTGAAAGATTACTGGATTGACAGGCAAATCAACGAAATGGAAAAAGCCAGCAGGTGGCTCCATTCATTTGAACGTTCTTCAGATAACTCAGATGAGGTTCACGATTTAATCGAGTTGTGGATGGATGACGAAGGGAAAGGGACCTTCCTTAAGAAAGCGCATGATTTATATAAGGATTGAAAAAAATGTCTAATTCAGTGGATACTTCCTTACCTGATATCCCTTTCATATTCAGCAGAAATCCATCCGAGTGTGCCGTATTGGTTTTATAAAAATACAGGCGGGAAAACAGAGAGTGACCGATATTGAAAATCGAGCACGACCCAGGAGGAATGCTATGAATATAAACGGAATGGTCCGAGGGTATATGAAGGAAATCATGAATGATGAAGACTTTCTGAAGCATGTCGCCGTCATCATAGAGCGGCAGCTGCAGGAATGGGATGTGAATTATGAAGTATTAGTAATGAAGTTCAAGGACTATGAATTGGTCGTGAAAAACTGGAATCAGGAATATCAAATAAACCTGACCGAGCAGGAAATCGATGTCCTGAAGAGCAAAGGATTATTCAAGCTCGACCAACGTATTTGGACGGAAATGATTGACCAGGGGCTGACCTTGCAAAAGGAATATGGAAATTATCTGAGTAAAGTTTTGCAAGGAAAAAATGAGCTGTGAACAAGAGCTATCGATAGGGATGGCTCTTTTTTTTGTTTTAAAAAAGTTCCAAGGCGAGATTTGTTGGAACCGAGGAAGGAAGTGATATAAATGGTAATTAACAGAAAAATTTGACAAATATATTTATAGAATCATATATTGGTAATACCAGTAATAAAATTGGTATTACCAGACAAAAAGGAAGTGCAGTTACCTTGAAAGAACGTTCCTCTGATAAAATCGAGAAACAAATCATTACAAAGATTTTGCGAGGGGAGTACGCAATCAATACCCCTTTGTTATCAGAAAGAGAATTGGCTGAGGCTTATAACGTGGGGAGGCCAACTATACGGGAAGTTCTACAAAGATTAGAAAGAGATGGCTGGATCACCATTCGGTCCGGAATGCCCGCGACCATCAACGATTATTGGAAGAAAGGGAACTTGATGACCATTGTGAAGATCCTCATGTCATATGAAGATATTCCAGACGCCTTTATAAAATATATGCTGGAATTGCGAATCTCGCTGTCTCCTTCCTATATTACGGATGCTGCAAACCATCAGCCTCTTAAAGTGATTTCCTTATTTACACACATGGATGAGTTAGAAGATGAGGCAGAGGCTTATGCACAATTTGATTGGAACCTCCAGTGCAGCTTGGCAAGTATGTCACCCAATCCAATGTATTTATTGATTCTCAATAGTTTCAAAGACGTTTATTTGAAAGTAGGGGAAAAGTATTTTAGTCACCCACAACATAGGCAAGTATCAAGGAACTATTATGACGCTTTTTTAGATTCGTTGCTTAAAAAGGATTTAGTGGAAATCGAACGGCTTACCAAGGAAGTGATGAAAAAGAGCCTGGAGCTGTGGAAAGAAAAAAATTTGGAGGGTGAAAACAATGAAAACGAAAGGCCAATTTCGTGATTTCTTTTTACATAGTGATATTGTCATACTGATGGCCATTCTCAGTGTACATGCTGTTGTTACAGTGCTCATGGGTCCAACTCTTTATGAATTATTATATTTTGGGATAGGATTAATAATATTTATGTTCAGTGAATATCTTACGCATCGATTCCTGTTTCACTTGAAAGCTCCCAAAAACCCTTACTTTCTGAAGTTTTTAAAGCGCATACATTATGATCACCACACATACCCCAATGATTTAAAGTTACTATTTTTACCTGTATGGTACAGCATTCCCAACTTTCTCGCATTAGCCATGATATTTTACTTCATTACCAGAACAGCAGAAGGAACAATCGCATTTGGCCTGGGCTTGATCTTTATGCTGCTTGTCTATGAATGGAGACACTTCATTGCACACCGGCCGATTAAGCCGAAGACAAGGTTTGGAAAATGGGTGAAGAAAACACATACACTGCACCACTATAAAAATGAAAATTACTGGTATGGAGTATCAACACCATTTGTAGACGCCATGTTTGGGACACTGAAGGATCAGAATGACGTGGAGAATAGTGAAACCGTTAAGGATTTAGAGAAGAGGGTGAATTGAGAGGCAGGTTGCTGTCTCTTTTTTGTATGAAAATCAAGATATTCTTAATTATGTTAAAATATAGAAAATGGAAATATTCAGCAGCATTGTGATATACCCCGAGTATGCCCGAGAGCCCATAACCATCACCAGTTATAATTGGAATGGAAGCATGGATGACTTCATTGTGGAGTACTACATAAACCAGCAAAAGGTTGTTTTTTACTATAGTATGGAACTGGCGGTAGGAACAGGGGAAGATTTGCAGAACCTGGACCCGTTTGAACAATTAGAAAAAGAAGTTAAATATGTTAAAAGAATGTATGAGAGAGGGATAGGTGCGAAGGAGTATTATCCTTTTACAGAGGCGGTCGATTGATACAAAAGCATCGTAACCAGTTGAAATGAATGGGAGGAGATCCAATGCCTGTATACAACAAACTAGTCCGTGATAAAATCCCGGAAATCATTGAATCAAACGGAAAGAAATTCACCACCAGAGTCCTTTCTGATGAAGAATACATAACAGAATTAAAGAATAAAAGCTTTGAAGAACTTGCAGAATACCGTGATGCAGAAACAAGGGAAGAGGCCTTGGAGGAGCTGGCTGATTTGATGGAGGTTGTTCATGCATTTGCAAAATCACATGACACAACTCTTGAGGAAGTGGAAGAGATTCGCCGGAAGAAAGCGGGAATACGAGGTGGGTTTGAGGAGAAGATTTTTTTGATTGAGGTGGAGTAAAGGATTAAGAAATAGTACCCAAAAAAGAAATTGTTAGAGATTTTTAAATGCCGGATAACATTTAATTATTTTATTCTTTGTTCCTGTAGTTAGTTACCTTAAAAGAAATTTAATCGGCTTTTGAACCTATAAGTTTTAGTGAATACTTAAAAAAGTTGAACTTACCTAAAACTAACTACAAGTTTTATTTCAATTAATTTACCAAAAGTATTATCTGAATTCTTTATAGAAAACTACTCAAAGTTATGCTACTTAGGTAGAGGGGACTTTGCTTTTGGAAAGGTAAAAGATAGGTTAGAAGACTTTTTTCTTAAGATAATCAGCTTTTTTCAAACAAGGGAGAGTGTTTTTATCCTGAATTGAAAATTAATCAATTGTTAAGAGTTAGATATTAATACCTCTATTTTTCATCCTGTTATATGTAGTAAACTATTTCCCTTCCAACTTCAAGGTCATATTTTAATTGGAAAAAGGTTAACTTAATCTAGTGGTCAGATGGAAATTTGATGCAATTTTTGTAGAAGAACGATAAGGTGGAAAAAATTTGTTGGTAATTGAAGATAAAAGTAAAAGTAGTGGTAGACATAAATCAATAAACTCTTAGATCCACTTCTTGGAATCACCAACAATGTTCATCCTGAAAGTGAATAATTCCTGTTTATATTAAGGTATTAAAGACACCCTTGGGAATACATTTTCATGTTGTTGAATGTTCTTATCCAGATTCAAGGTTAGAATTACAGCTTTAATGAACTGTCTGTAAAAATTTTATCATTTTATATCACCCGCTGAATTTTAAAGCAATAATTAGGAAACTTAATATCTAAATTAAGAGAAAGAAATTTAATTACCATAATATTTTAAGAAGATAAAACGTTTAGTTTAGCATTAACACTAGGAATTTTTGATACACATAACTAATAAAAAGGAAAAAGTTGACAAAAGGGAAATATTGGTGCTAATTGGTTTAGATTGTCAAATATGAGATAATAAAGTTACTTCTTTTCAATTGAATCTCCCAAATTTAGTGGTAGTTAAAATCATAATTTTCAAAAAAATAGTATATTCTATTTATTTCGCTTGGAATGTTAAAGTTTAGATAATTAAAAGAAGATCGAATAATTGGGGTGGAGCAATAGTGGGTAATGAATACATAAATTATTTAAATTCTTTAAATAATGCTAATAGTTCTAATGAAAATGCCTTGGCTGAAGCACAAATTACAAATCCTTTTTATGAAAAGATTAGGGTTGAACGTAGCCTAGGGATATATTTAGCAGAAAAGTTAAAAGAAAAGCCTGTCTCAATTATTTTAACAGGTCATGCTGGTGATGGTAAAACAAGTTTGGTATATCAAATTTTAAGGCAATTCAATCTTATTAAATCGAACGAAGATCTAAAAGTACATGATGAAATATATTCAGAAGAGTTATCAAAATCGATATTTTATGTAAAAGATATGAGTGAGCTTCCAAAAGATGAACAAGTTGAATTGTTACATAAATCATTAAAAGCAAGTGAAGAGGGGAACTCATCGTTATTGGTTTCCAATACAGGTCCATTACTTAATACATTTAATAGAAAATACAATAACGAAGAAGTTGAAATGAAACTTCTTAAATTAATGGATGAAAATTCAGGAGAAATATCTAATATCGAAGGAAATGAAATCCTCCTGATTAATATGGCGAGGATCGATAATGTCATTTTAGCACCAAAACTATTTAAGAATTTACTTGCAGAAAGTCTATGGGATAAGTGTGATGAATGTTCCAAAAAGCAGCATTGTCCTATTTTTAATAACTATAAAGCATTAAATAATAATCTAGAAAATGTTAATAATGTTATCACTTCTTTTTACAGATGGATGTTTGAAAACGATAAAAGGCTAACTGTTAGGCAGACACTGTCCCACCTTTCATATACTATTACAGGTAATTTGGCTTGTGAGGAAGTAGAAGAAAATGATACTTCATTTAATATCCTAAATAAATTTAAATTCCACTCATCCAACTTATTCTTTGGTTATGTCGGTATGAATGAGGACGAAGATGCAAAACAAATTAAAGCTATTAGAGAATTACAATACTTAAAATTAGACTCAAAAGAGTTAGAAAATGATTATTCCTTCTTTGTGAAACATAATTTTGAATTTTTAAACTTAGATGTCAGAAAAATTGCTGAACCGATTTGGACTAAATATACAAGACAATATTCATATCAATCCTTGAATCTGCTTACAGAAAAAGAGCCTTTTGAACTTCGTAAGGCTCTTAGAAGGATGCAAATACTTTTTGGTAGATATGATGAAGCAAGTATTTCTCGTTTACTTGCCAATTTATTTTCACCTATTTTTAGTGAATACCTTTCGAATAGAAGCAAAAAAATTGGAACTCGGGAGAATAGGGAACTTCGAAATAAGGTTATCAAAGCTTTATATTTTCTTTTTGTAGGAACATTTAATGGATTCAGTTCTAATGATGCAATTTATTTACCTTTAGTAAGAATAGGAAGTGGATTCCAAAACGTTCAATTACTTCAAGGAAGAATTGAAAAAAGGGACATAAAACTACAACAAAAGTTTATCAACTCAAAATTTGATGAAGAAGAAAGCCATTTTATTTTAGAACTGAAAGTAGCAAAGTTAGCAACTACTTTTCCCATTTCTCTTATGTTATTAGATTATTTAGATAAAATTTCAAAGGGTTCTGTTTCTACGAAAATAAACCCTTCTTTAAGCCATGGAATAGATACCATGAAGTCAAAACTTTATGAGGTTTACAAGTTTGAAGAAGCTAATACAATTGAAGTCCTGGTTCATACAAACCTGGGTCCAAAAGTAATTTCTCTCGAGGTAGACAATGATGAGATGTTTATCGGATAAAAAAAGGGGCGAACTTGATGGAGCATTCTAATGTTTTTCCACCTGGAAATTATCGGGATATAAAAACACACAATTTACAAATACAAACATATGGTCAAAGAATATTTAGAGACCAGACTTTTTATGAGTATCTTTTAGAATTTTTATTAGTATTTATCTCTGAAAAAGGTAATGAATCTAACAATTTGTCGGATAAGGGCTTTTCTTTTCCAACTAGTATCCAAGAAGAAAAGATATCTTATTTTCCTTATCCCCGTATGGGTTTAAAAAGATTTGTTTTTTTGAGTAGAAGTGAACCTGATAAGAGGTTTGATGTGGATACAGATGCGCTAGAAGATCATAGAGATTTCTTGAAGAGTAAAATTAATATTTCTGATCCTAATTTGGATAGTGGATTTATTATGGATATTCTTCAAGACCTGTTGTATGGATTTAATGCAATTATAGGAAAGCGCTCTTGGTTTGCTCAGTCATTATTACCAGTTGCACCAGAATTAATTTTCAGCGAGGCAATAGGAAGTAAAAAGCTGCGAGAGAATATGGAATATGAGAATTACGAGTTAGAAGTTGATTTTGGTTTTGAGTTTAACCGTAGGAGTTTCATGGCTCGCGGTGGAGAGGTTTATTATTTGCATGTATTGCAAGGGCTAGTTGGACAAGATGAATTAAAAAAAGAGATAGAATCACTACTTACTGAGCTAATAAAAGGTGTTCCTCAATTAAGTATCGTCTCTAATTTTATCCAGGGAGCATGGGAAGAGTACCATTACCCTGAAAATAGCCAAGAGCCATTATCAATAAAAAAGACAATGGAGTGGGTACCTAGTAACTATAGTAAACGTGCTCACTTTACAGTTGTAGAAATGAAAAATTTATTGAGTTCTTTAATTAATCCCTTAGAAAAAGTTGACCTTCTAGGTTCATTGATAATTTTACAAATAATGAGAATGATGAGCCTTCAGGCTGCAATAAAACTAGAAAATCAAGATAACATGGAATGGGTAGTTGACCTTACTGAAGATACCCATGGACAAATTAGAAAGATAGCAACCAGTTCTTATCGAAAAGTAGAAGAAAACGTATTTAGAGCTGTTCATACCGCTGACTTAAAAACATATATGGATAATTCTCCTAGAGAGAGGTCAGAAACAGAGATCTTGGAAGATGCTTCTAAGGATACAAACCGACTCATTAGGAAGCTAGGTAAATATATTGATTTCATTGTCCCTCCAAAAGGAGCGCAAATGAGGTTTAGTTTAAATGAAAATCTTGTCAAATTACTTGTAATTATTTTAATTAAACCAGGAGAAAGAATGTTGTTGAGTACTTTTTTAGAAAAATGTTATGAACATTTTAAGATTATCATTGGACCACAGGAAGCGAAAATACACTGGAGTCAAAATCAAGATTTTGATTTGTCTCCTTTTAATGAAAATTCAGATAAGTTACAACAAATGCTAAAAGACAGTGGTTTTCTGAGAGATATTTCTGATGCAACTTCTATCGTGGAAAATCCTTTTATGGGGTGAATAAATGAAAACGTATATTAATGAAATTAACAGTATATTAGACAATAAAATAAAGAATAATTCTGAGTCAAAACACTTATTTAGGTTAGATTATTTTGTTCACCCTGATGTTTATCTTAATATTTGTTCGATATATAAAAGAAAAGCTAAAACACTAGGGTTTAATTTTACAGCTAAAATATCCCCGGGACAGTTTGAAGAATATAAAGAATCCTCAATATATAAACAATACCTAGATGACTTTTATGATAACAATTATGTCGACTTAAGCAATTCACTTACTAAATGGCGAAACGAGTGGACGCAAGGGCTATCTGGTATAGTTTTTTTAATGGGGACAGAAAATGTCGAGGATAAAGGAGGACTACATGACTTCTATACTGTTTCTCCAAAATCGGTAGAGAAAAATTTAGGTGACAACTATAGTAAGTGGTTTTATGAGCTAATTGATATTAATGATCAAGATGAAATTATGGTCATTAATAATTTTTTCAGTCACTTATTTAGAATCGTACCAAAGGATTTATTTAAATTAAGTCAAATAATTGAAGAATTAAAAGGCGATTTTAAAATAGAAGTCAAAGAATTAATTAATATAATGTGCAAAAGGCTTTGGAGAGATTGGGGTTTACCTTCAATATACTATGTAGAGGATAAAGAGATAACAAAATTAAAAAAAGGCAGAAAGTTTGAGCTCTTAACAAAATCCACAAAGTTTATTAATAGAGAAGAATATAAAGATAGTTTGAGTAAGAGTAAATTTAATAAATTAGAAAAACAATTTCAGGGATTCATCGATGAAAATCCTGAAATAATTAATTCTAACTTAGATATGATAAAAGAGGAATTTTCTTCATTTGAAGAATTCAAAGATGGAATCTTCAAGTATTTTCAAGGGAAAGATATAGATACTTTAAGACCTAAGCTTTCAAGGATGGATTTTAACTTTATAAATGCCATTCTTGATATAAAAATTAAAAAGGATACTCCTAAAAAAGATAAGGTAATGTCTGTATACGGTAATCCATTACAAGCTTACTCCAAGATGATAATTAACACATTGAAAAATATCAATGAGAATTCCGATTTCCCTTTAGTTGAAGATGAATTTCTTTTTCTTGTATCTGTAAAAAGCATTACTTTTGCAGATACACTCAATAACGATGAGGATAAGTATGAAAAATGGTCAAAATTGTGTCAATTTACCAATGGTCTTTTAGATTACATTAATGCTGAAATAGAAGATAAAGTTTCAGTTCGATACTCTGCTGAAATGGAGTATTTTAGTTTAAATAACTTTCCAAACGTTAACAACATTAAGGTTGCGAGCTCTACACAAAAGCTTTCAAATGTAGTATTTGAAATTAGTTGTGGAGAATATATAAAATATTCTTTTAAGTGGATTTTTAGTACAAATGACTATTGGTTTCAAACATTTGTTCATTTAAAAGAAATTCATAAAAAAGTAACCGATTCACCTTCTTTACCAATATTCTATACAAAAAACCTAGGTAGCTTGCTTGAATCTACTGATAAAGAATCATTCCACTTCCAGTTAAGTGGTTCAGATTTAGAAGTAGTCAATATTCTAAATAGATTCCCGAACGAAATAAGAAATGGAATTTTGTTTTCTAAGTTGTTACATCTAATTAAACCTTTCGAAACTTTTATCCAGTCATTACATGAGAACGGATTGTTTAATACAATAACTTCAGCTAATAAATTGATTGGTGTTTACATTAAGGTAATAAATGAAATATCTGAATCAATTACGGACTTGAATTCCGTTGAGAAGGAGCACTTGAATCTCATTTGTAATTTATTCTACATAGTATCAAATGAAAATGCTGCTTACTCAAACCTAAAATTAGAAGGAGCTATTATTCCTCCTTATCACCCAGCATTTTTAGAAAAATTGATTGAGCAACAATCTTTTCAAAGAAGAGGCATTGGGCTGATAATTAATGAGTTGTTTGAGAATAGAGAACTTTCAACCTCTTTTATTGAAAACAAAATAAAAGAAGTTGAAAAGCAATCTACAATTTTATCTGCTGTAGATACCATAATTTCAGAAAATGAAAGTTCACGTACCCCAAAAAATGTTTTAGGTTATTATGCACTGCACGGTGAGATTACTTCGGATATAGCTATCTATAACCAATCCATGTTAGATACAGACCTTGTATTTGACGAGGATTTTGATACAAAAGAAATGCTTTTAGATACTGCGCTTTCTAAGCTAATTACTGAGCAAATAAATGAGTACGTAAAAATATACCCAGCACATACAGATTCCATAAAAATTACTTTTTTGAATTTTTCCAACTTGCAACCAGTTATTGCAGGTTTGCATAATTTTGTGAATGGTTTGCAAGGAATTAACCATAAAATCAATTTAAGATTGCAAATAATTGCTAAGAAGGGTTCTCATTTAGGGAGGAACTATATCAACTTTTGGTTAGATAACTTTTTTAATGAAAACGATCCTGTACTTATTGAGACATACTTTAATGTTATAAATCTTGAGGGAGTTCAGAGTAATGAAGTCAATGAAGAGCTGTTTGAAAGTGATATAACCTTTCTAGATAACATTCTGATGACAAGCGGCATTATATATGAAAGAACTGGAGAAAAAACCATTGAACCATCAGAAACACGTTTCCCAATGGTATTTCATCCAATTCCTGTGTTGAAAAAGAATCTTACTAAAAACATTTCAATCAGCCAAAAGCAATTTCAAGCCTCTTACAGTCATACCCAATTATCACATTGGATTGAAAGACCTCATAACATTAAAGATACCTATAGAGTTGAGAAAGAGTTAGTTTTCCCCGATAAAATGGATGAATTAATTGAAATTTTACACTTAAAATCTAGATGGCTGGTTACTTTAGATTCGGGATTAGACAAAGCTTTCTTAAAAGAAGAAAATGTAATAAGTTTTTCTACAGGTGAAGGTGCCTTTGGAGAGTTAAATATGACTATTTCTTCCTCTCCAGCAGTAAGGATGGACTTAGAAGAAAAGTTAACTAAAAGACTAAAAGCTTTATTTCCGTCCTGGTCGCAAGAGAAATGTGTTTTAGCTGCTAAATATTGTGTGGAAAAGTCACATATTCTAGACGGTTTGAAAATTATGAAAGCTCTAAATCCTCATGATTATGAAATTCATAGCTTCCTATCAAGCCTCCTATCTTATGAGTCGTTAGGTATAAATAATTCAGATGAAAACCATTTCATCAATAATTTTATATCTTTGGATTCCTATAAACACTGGTTTTATGGTGAGCCGAATAGACCAGATTTTCTTAAGATCGTTGTAAACAACACTTCACATGATGAAAAAGTAATAATAGATGCATCACTAGTAGAATGTAAAATGGGAAAGTTTAATGAAGTACACATTAATAAAGGAGTACAACAATTAAGTAATGGTATTACTCACTTAATGGAGAAATTCAACCCGAATTCAAAGGACCATAATAGGAGATATTGGTTCTCCCAGCTTTACCGAATGTTAGCTTTCTCTCCAATGAAAATTTCTGAAAGTGAAAAGGAGAGCATTAAGCTTAATCAACACTTACTAAAGGTTCTAGAAGGAAAGTTTGAAATTAATTGGAGTGCTAAATTAGTAACTTATTGGTTGGATTACAATAGTAAAACAATTGAAGAGAGAGAATTTGAACTTGAGTCCAGTGGGGTGAAATGCAAGCATCTCTCATATGGTCAAGTATATGTACAAGAAAACCTTTTACCTTTTGGATTAAGAGAGAACATCCAATTTGAAGATCCAACTAGTTTGGAGATATCTTTAGTGGCAGATGATGAAGTTGGAAATGATGTTGTGATTAGGGACAATCTTGATCATCTAAGTGAGCTTCAATTTGTAGATACAATAGAAGAATCTAATTCAAACGAATCAGATAAGAGAAAAGAATCTAAACAGGAGTACAATACTAATACTGATGTGAGTGTTGGGGATTCAATGAGTGTATTCGGATCTACTGATGAAACCGAGTCACCTAATATTAATGGGAAAACAATTTTTGAGAGCATAAAGGAGAAGAAAAAAGACACTACATCATCAGAAACAATAGAAGAAATAAAAGAAGAAACAACAGAAAAAACCTCATCAGAAACAATAGAAGATACAACAGTTGGAAATATCAACGAAGGCAAGGGTTCTTTGGAAAATATTAGAATATTGTTGGGTGAGGAATTAAGAACCAAGAGAAAGATATACTGGGAATACGGTCATTCTCAATTAGAGAATAGACACATTTTAATCTCTGGAAAATCAGGTGTGGGTAAAACTTATTTTATGCAGTGTATGTTACTTGAATTAGCTAGTAATAATATTTCTAGTATAATCTTCGACTATACTGATGGTTTTAAAAAATCAAAATTAGAACCAGAATTCAAGGAATATTTAGGAGATAAAGTTGAACAATTTCATATCCAATTAAAGCAGTTTCCTGTTAATCCCTTTAAGAAAAACCAAAAAGAGATAGATGAAGACTTATTCAAAGAAGAGGAAAATACCGATGTTGCAGAAAGAATGAAAAGTGTATTCTCTGCTGTTTATAAAGGAATGGGAGATCAACAAGCTAATGCCATCTATAGGGCCACAATGAAGGGATTAGAAAAATACGGAGATAAAATGAGTCTGAAATTTCTAAGAGAAGAGTTAGAGGCAGATGGTTCATCAAATGCTAAAACTGTTCTAGCAAAAATAGAACCTTTGATAGACCGAAACCCTTTTGATGCTGAATCCGAATATAACTGGGGAACCCATAGAGGTAAAGAAGGTATAGTGTTTATTGTACAACTTTCAGGATTCACTAGAGAGGTTCAGTTAATAGTAACTGAATTTATATTATGGGATTTGTGGAATTATAATTTATCTCATGGAGATAAATCAAAACCTTTCCCAGTTATCTTAGATGAAGCTCAAAACCTGGATCATAGTGAAAATTCTCCAAGTGCCAAAATACTGACTGAAGGAAGAAAGTTTGGATGGTCTGGATGGTATGCAACTCAATTTATGCAAGGTCAGTTAAATAAAGATGAAATACAAAGACTTCAAAATGCCAGTCAGAAAGTATATTTCTCTCCTCCAGAAACAGAAATTAATGATATTGCCTCTTTCTTGAGTACGGAAACACAGAAGAAGAGAGAGTGGGCCAAGCGATTGTCTAATTTACCCAAAGGTCAGTGTATCGTTTCAGGTCCAGTATTAAGGCAGGATGGTAATCTCGAAAGAATATCACCAATGATAGTTAACGTAACTCCTTTAAGTGAAAGGATAAAATAAAATGAATTTATCACTAAATTTTCATCAAACATTTGCTCCCGAAGTAGAAGCGATTGCACAACTTGTGCAATTTGCTTCTACATATAAAAATGAATTTTACACCAAAGAAGAAATTTCTCAATATACTTCAATTCCCACTGGTAAAAGTTCAGGAAAAGTAGTCCCGCATCTAGGGTACGCTGAAGCGATGGGGCTAGTTGAAATTGAAAGGAACGGAACGAAATACAAAATCACTCACACTTCACTAGGAGAACTTGTAAGTGAAGAGGATCCATACTTAATTGAAGGAATCACAAATCTATTATGTCATTATAATTTATCTGCAATTAACTCAAAAGCAGAAATGTGGTCTTTTATTTTCAATCAAATAATACCTAATCAAGGCGTCGAATTAACTAATAACTCATTGAAGAGCTCACTAATTAGAACTTTTGAAGTTAATGATATTAACTTAAGTCCTTTTCGTACATGTTACACTGCTGAACGGAGTTTTGGTAATTTAGGTATTTTGGAGATTGATGAAGAGAAATATTTTTTTAAATCCCACAAGGTTGATAGAACCTATAAATATTTATATGGCTTTCTTTTAGCCTCTGTCTGGGAAAAATTAGTACCTGAACAAAGTGAAATCACATATGATACACTCACAAGAGAGTTAGGGTTTGGCTTCCCATTCTTATGGGATGAGGCTAGTTTAACTGAAGTCTTAGAAATTCTCCAAGAAGAGAGGATTTTAGTTATAAACAGACAGTTAACTCCAGTAACTTATATAAAGCAAGTTTCATCAAAATCTTTATTAAATAAAATATATAGCCTTCTAATTTAGGGAGTGATTTAATGGAACATCAATTAAAAGATATAATTCGCTTTAAGAAGGAATTGTATTTCAATGGAGCTGTACAAGTAGATTGGTTCTATAATGATAAAAAACAGGAAGAAGTTTCAAAAAGTTTTGTCTTCCATGGTCCAGAGTATTTTGGAGTTGGCGAAGATGATATAACATTTAAAAGTCATCGATTAGTAGATACAGCTTCCTTTACAAATATTCTTGCAAACAAGCTTTATGGTGAAAGTACTGACTCCAATTTTTTTATGACAATAGCTCCTTATGGAACAGGAAAATCTCATTTAGCTGTGACCTTAGCAAGTTTATTTAGTAAACAAGACAATCTTCAAAAAACAATTTTAAATAATATTAAAAAAGTAGATAATAATTTAGCTACTGAAATAAAAGATTACTCTTTAAAACCAAATATTGTTTTAGTTCTGAATGGGATGAAGGATTTCAATCTAAATTATGAAATTCTTAATGCTACTCAGAAAGTTTTAAAGATGAATGAAATAAATGCTGAATTTTTAAAATCATTAACAAAATCATATGACATTGCTAAAAATTTTGTTAATAATACATTTGAAAATTATAAAGAATTATATGAAAAAAATGCCATTGAATTATTAAGTAATGCTGAAACTGGGAATTTAAAAGACTACTTAACGGAAAATATAATTCAAGACGCTAATGCTTTTGAAGTAATAAATAATGTGTATTTTCAAATTAACGGAATTTATATTCGATGGGATGAAGGCGTCTCTGCAGGTGATGTATTAACTAAAATTGCCGACACACTTTGTGGAGATAGGGGAAAATTTAATAAAGTTATAGTTTTATTTGACGAATTCGGCAGGTATATTGAGTTTGCTTCTTCCTATCCTACAAGAGCTGGAGATTCAGCATTACAACAAATATATGAATCTGTTCAAGATAGTGTAGATAAAATTATATTTGTAGGTTTTATACAGTCAGATTTAAAATCCTATTTAACTCGTGTGGATAGAACAGCAAACATTAACAGGTATATAGGAAGATTTGAGGCAAGTGAGAAGATACATCTGTCTTCAAATTTAGAAACAATATTTGCAAACCTTATTGAAAGGAAAGACATCAGTACGTTTAAGAGCTTAATTGCAACAAAGTTTGAAAAGCAAAACAATGAATGGAAGAAATTTCATGAAGATTTCTCTTCTTGGCAACCTCAAGCAATAACTTCTAGTGTTTGGGGGTCATATAATCATTTTAAAAAGGTAGTTCTAGAAGGCATTTTCCCTTTACATCCATTAACTTCATGGATGCTTTCGAACTTATCATCATGGTTACAACAGAGGTCCTCACTAACATTTTTGGAGAGACAAATAGATGAGTATGCTAATACGGAAATAAATGAGTTTGGCGACTTACCACTTATTCCAGCGACTAGGATTATCAGGTCAGAATTTTTCAAGGAGTTATTAGCAGCAGAACAAGAGGGTAGAAAGCAGAGTGAGTATTGTATTTTATATAATCAAATCCTTACCAAATATGGTGACAAGTTTGATGAAAGACATAAAGAAGTCCTTGCTGCCAATTTAATAGTTAGAATTGGAAGGTTTAAAACTAAGTCACTTAATGAAACAATACAAGCAATTAAATATACTACAAATATTAGTTTAGCTGAAATTGAATCAGTAATTAGTGAATTGGAACACGAATTTGGAGTAATTAGTTATGACGATAGTTCACACGTCTTTGACTTCATTGCAGATGCTACTGGGATAAACGATTTTAAAAGGTTAATCAATAGTAAACGTAGAAAATTAGATATTAATATCAATTTGGTATTAGATAATTTGTCAAATGAAACACTTCCCTTAGAAACAATGGAAACATCATTTGGTAGGAAAAATCAAATAAGTACACGTGAGTGGCAATTTGAACAACAAATTGTCCATATAGATGATGTTACTAATTCTTTCTTGTTGAATCTTAAAAACGATTTTGAATATTCGACTGCACCTGACAAACCCAAAGGTAAGTTATTGTGGCTATTCATCCCTTCTTCAGTAGAGTCAGAAAAGTTAACCTCTCTTTCTAAATTGCTAGAGAGATTTAATTTTGAGCATATGCCTATCGCATTCTTTGCACTAGATGATAAAGAAGAAAAATTTTCTAATGCTATCTTTGATTATCAATTATCGAATTTATTTACAGAACAAGAAAAGGTGAAATACAGCAAGTTTATTCCTGAATTTAAATATAAGGCAGAAGGGCTAGTAAAGGATAGGTTTAATGAACTTGTATCAAGTAGAATTATTTTAACAAAAAACGGGTTAGAAAAAGCTAATAAGAGACCAAAGCTCTACTTCGATGAACTTTTTGACAATTTATATAAAGATGTTATTCCCTTTCCTTTTACTGAGTTCTCCAATAAAACTTTGGGAAAAGGGAAAAAGAATCTTTCAAGGATTGGAAGATTAATATTGTCAGGTGCAGCATTTCAGTTTATTCATTCTGAAACAACGGAGATAAAAAACAGAATCGAAACTGTTCTTTTTGAAGGACGTATGGGATCTTGGGGAATTTTGAATTCTGACTATCAATTTGTTTCTCCTACAAACTTAAAAGTTAGAAGAATATTTGAAGACTTGGATAATTTATTAGAAATGTATGAAAGCCTTTCAATTGATAAGATATTTGAAAAATATCAAAAACCTCCTTATGGTATTAATGACTTTGCATTAGCATTACTTGTAGCTACTTATCTTATTCAAAGAAGAATAGAGGCGAGAGTGGATATAACTGGTCAACGTCTTAGATTAGAAGAATGGGGAAATCAAGTTTTTCAAGATAAGCAAGTTGACTTTAATTCTTTGTTTGAAACGACAATTACAAAAGTTGACCCAGAAAAGTTAGCAGGAAAGTATATTAATCTGTATAACAAGGTAGAGCGTAATAATGATATTGATAAATGTCCAGAATTATTAAAGGAATATGAAAAGCTAAAACTTGAAGAAGATGTTCCAGAAGAATTAGCAGATAAGTTAATGAATCTAGATCTTATATTAAGAGAAGGATTAAAATTGTACGACTCAAACACTCGTCTATTTGGAGAATTAAGATCAAAGTTATCAAGTGGTAGTAAAGAACCTGATTTCAAAAAAATATTTGAAGTATTAGATGGATGTAGTGAAATTGAGGGTGGCATCAATGATTCAAGCAGATATGTTTACAATTCTGTCCATATAGATGAAGCAGAAAAAATGACTGAACGATGTCATGGAATTATTGAACATAACTTCGATAATTGGCTAAGCCGTTTAAAATGTTTAAGTTATGCTCAAGTATCTGGTTTTGAAAAGTGGGTAAATCACTTGATTGATTCATTTTCCAGATATGGTTATAAGCAAGAAGGACGTAAATTAAGGTCTAAACTTCAAGAGATTCTTGACAATTTAAATGTAGTTAGACAATTAGAAAATATAAATGAAACAGTAGACAATTATTTGAAGAACAACAAACCAAGCAAGTTATCTGGTTATGATGAACTAATTAAAATGAAGAATTCAGGACAGGAAATACTAGACCTTCTTAAAAATGACAAAGCTGACAAAAAGTATAAGGCTGAATTTTTTGAAAAAGTAGAATCCCGTATCAAATTAATTGAGAGTATGCTTGATGCATTGGCTGAAGAAATTTCAAACATTTATGACTCAATGTTTGAGTTACAATGTGTTACTGATTGTGAAAATTTCCTACTTAATGCTAAAAGGATTTTAAGTAAGTCTATTAACGACGTAGATAGAGAAGGAATTGAGGAAGCAGCAAACGATATTCAAAATTTCTTAAATGAATATGCCACTTTTGAAATTTATAAAGATAACAGAAAAGATTTATTTATAATAATGGATAGTTTTTCCGAAAAGTGGTTAAACAAAGAGTCTGATATTGAGTTTTCACCTATAATTGAATCAATTAAAAATGAATATCTTAATCTAATCAACCACTCAGAAGAAAAATGGATTAAGAGGTATATAGAAATTAACTCACAAGTAACACAATGGGATGCATCCGAATGTTCCACTTGGTTAGAAACCACAAAGGTTATACCTGCTTTTTTGAAGGAGTCGACAAAGGAGGATTTAAAAGAAGTTAAAGTATTAGTCAATAAAAGATTAAATGAGCTTTCAATAGATGCAGTTATAAGCCTATTTGAAAACCTTTCAGAAGAGCAAAAAGTTTCTTGTCTGGATCAACTGAAAACTAAATTAAAAGTTCAACAATAGGTACTGTTATATTTAAAATTAAACACCTAGCTTCTACTAGGTGTTTTTTCTTTTTAAGAATAACCAATTTTCACTTGAAGTTGTTCAGTGTATCATCCGATCCTGAATAGTAGTGATCGGTAACAAAATACTTAAGGAATAATGAAGATGATAAATTTCTGTAAGGTGCTGGAAATCATTTTACATAAAGAATTATTGAGAATAAGTGAAAAAAAGGAAATTCTATATTACAATAAAGAGACAAATATATTAATGGTAGGTTTCGTTGTAAAACCATTAGGAGGGTAAATTTTTGAAAGGGAACTCTTTTGTTAATTATTTAGATCAATTCAACGTATTGTCTCCAAATCATGCAAAAATTTATGATGAATACACAATTGATCCAGGTAGTGAGAATTCGTATACATTTAAAATTGACACTAAAATCGAAAAAACTCTTGTAACTCTTTTTGAAAATGATCCACAGAGCATTATACTGACGGGTAATGCTGGTGATGGAAAAACGAGACTATGCAGGATAGTCTATGATTACTTTAATGAAGATAACTTAGAAAACTGGCCGGAAGATGGTATTGTGGAATTCTCTTATAATAAAGGGAAAATCAGGATTGTTAAGGACTTATCTGAGTTAAAAGAAGATATTATCGAAAAAGAATTATTATATCTTCAACGACTTATTGCTTCAGAGAATCACGAGAATGTTTATTACCTTATAGCAGCAAATGAGGGGAAATTGACTAAATTCCTTTCGCAATATCCACAGCTAGATCCTTTACAGGATCAGGTATCTGCACGCTTTAAATCTCATAAGAATAATTCACACGATTTCAGTATCTTTAACTTGTTGGATGTTACATCTTCTGTATATGTAGAAAAGGTCTTAACTGAATGGAATAAAGTTGAGAATTGGGAAGAATGCCAGGAGTGCCCATTTAGTAATCGATGCGTTATTCATATGAATCATGAAAGAACTTCTAAATCGCACATTCAGGACAAGATCGTTGAACAATATAAGTTACTGGACTATTTAGATACACATATCACCATGAGAGAAATGTTGATTCATATCAGCTACATGCTTACTGGCGGATTTACATGTGATGACATTCGAAATGCTAACTATAAGGAAATTGAAAATCAAACCAAAAAGCCGTATTATCAAAATTTCTATGGGCATGAGTTGGATGAAAATGCCTTTTCTGAAATGAAGGCTCTAAAAGTATTTAAAGCTTTAGACCCAGGTGTTTATTCCCATTCTTCAATTGATGATTTTATTATTAATGGAGATATTAATGGAGATGCTGAATCAGAAAGAGCTCACAGCTTATTGATAGGTGACTCACTTGACCTACAGTTAGGTTATTTCAAGAAAAAGTTAACTTTGTATCGTGACTATGATGTAGATAAAGATCATGCGATTGTTAATGAGTGGATACCTAAATTAAGAAGGAAGTACTTCTATGAATCAGAAAGTGATGATTCTAATCAGCTTCTTCCTTTTGAATATGTTGATGAATATATTAAGTTATTTGATAATCCTAAGGCACAGACACTAACAAAGAAAGAAATTGTAAATGGTCTAAATAGGATTTTTTCCGGCAGGCTTACGGAAACCAACACCAAGCATTTATTTGCAACCAATAAGAATCTGATGATTTACGAGCAATTCAGGTTAAAAGAAGTGGATATTGAACAAGAAAAAGAACGGGCAGATTTAGATAGGATTCCCTCCAATTTTAAAGTATCGGTTCGGGATGAAGTTTCTTTAAGTATGAATCTAGCAGTTTTTGAATATCTGATGAGGGCAAGTGGAGGCGGAACTCATAATGTGCTGCAACAAGAAGCAGAAATCCTGATTGATACATTTAAAAACGAATTGATTAGAATTAGTGAGCCCGAAGAATATGTATTAAACATCTTAAGGTACGAAAACAAAACAGGACTCTTTATAGATGGCGAAATAAGTTTGTTATAAAGGAGACATTTATATGGTAACAAAGAAACAAAGTGTTGAAGAGTTCTCCACGCAGTTATCTGCGCAAATTTGGGGGCATCGGTTTAAAGATGGACAAAAAGGTCCAGAATACGTACTTGAATTTTTGAATGTATTGAAGGGGACTGACTATGATTTTAGCGCAAATGAATACTCCCGTGTTCGCTCAACAGGCCTAAGACAATTCATCTTTGAAGGAGATAAAGAAGGGGCAAAAACGGGAGTTGTAAGCCTGACAACTGAACAGAAGGAGTCCCTCTATGAACTTGTAGGGAACAAAGATGAAATAAATGTAATAAGAGATTTTTTTAGGAATCTTGAAATTCCCCTTACAGATGGGACAGGTAAACCAGCGAACCGTTCCTGGTATGCCAAGACTTTATACCCTCTACATGAGTCTCTTTTATTCTTTGAGCTTAGAACATTGAATAAAGGCAATCAAAAATCCTATAACTTTGAGCGGAACTTCTTTGCTCGGGGGGGAGAATTATATTTCTTAATGATCTCCTATGGTACCGAGAACGACATTGAATTAAGAAGAAAAATCCAAGAGAGATTAAAAACATTGCTTGGGAAAAATAAAGCGATTGAAAATATAGTTACAAAAATTTCTTTGCAATTAAATGATGAAAAAAATGGCAGCTCAGATTACTATCCATTGAAAAAGGAAGCAGATACTAATAGAGAGTATCCAATGCTCCCTGTAACAGATGATGTCATTTACTCTGAATTCGCTGAAGAGTTTTATAACCTGATTAGCTTAAATATTGATATTTATGAACTGTTTGAATTAATGACAAGTCTGATTACATTCCAGTTAGGCAGATACATGTTAAAGAGAGCCCAGATAAATGAACGAGATCAGGTAACTTTTTTCTTTGATTGTTTAGATGCACAAGTTGGCCCGATACAAAAGCTTTCAACAAGGTCCTTTAGTGATAATGAATTACTCATAAAAAATAAGTTTGAAGATTACTTCAAACAAACTTTTAACGAAAAGATTCCTTCATCACAATTCGTTATGGGAAGTTTAGAAAGCTGGCATGCTGACCCTGACTTATTAATTGATTTACTAGGATTAAGCCGTCTTTCAAAAGTAAGGAAAAATAAGATCGCAAAAGTCATTCAGAAATGTGATTCTTATGAGAAAGTTATGAGTCATTTATTCAACGTAGTAAAAGATATAGTTTCTGATCAGTTAAAGAAACATCAATTGAGCATCGTACGGGGACTAACAAGAGATGGCGGTTATGGAGGTTACAGAAGAGGCAGCAAATATCGCTACTTTATGTCTGATACTTTCATTCAGGCTCTAGTATATGCAAACCTTCAACCTGGGAAACAAATGGAGTTCCACAGTTTCTTGGAGAAAATTTATCTGAATTATGGTTTTATCATAGGGGAAGTACAAGCTAAAGAAAATGGAATCTATGAAACATCTAAATTAAATGTTAGTTACTTCCATCGAAATGAGTATGCGTTAAGAGAAAAATTGAGGCATAATGGACTTCTGATTGAATATTCAGATGCAACAGCAATGATTAGAAATCCTTATGAGCAAGCAGGGCAGGTGAGAGTATGATTACTTACAATGATCTTCTAGGCAAGTGGATCTTTAATATCTTGTTAGAGCACTTTAAAGAACAAAGCCAAGATGGGACAAATAAGCTATTTATAAAAGTAAATGGGTTAACAGATGAAAATGTTCATTCTCTGCTCAATGAATTGGACGAAAAGGAATCTAAATTAGAGAAGTATTATACTCCAATGATTCGTACAATTAAATCGGTTGATGGTTTTGATCAATTTAAACTGAAAGAAATTGAAACAAGTACGTGGTTGAGAAACTATACGTTCTCTGGTAATGCGCTTGTCATCATTATTAATGAACTTACTCCAGAAGCTCAAAGTTTGGAAAATCTGTTCGCAATCGATGAAGCTTACTTACTTTCTGAATTTGGGTTAGAAAACCTTTTTGCCTTATTGTCTGAAGAGTTTCAACTTGCAGCTGAAGAAATTGATACAATTAAAGAATTCTTTAGTATGTATAGTAGATTAACGGAACCACAACTTCGGTTTATTTTGAGATTTATCGAGAAAGTCTTGAATCAGGAATCCCCTTCAATAGTAGAAAAGCTTCAAACTAATTTACCGGAACTAAATTTATTCAAGGACCAAAGTTTGGTGATTGGGCCAAAAGGGAGAAAAAGACTCCGAGCGAATTTTTTACTAGCAAATCTCCAAAAAGCTAACGGTGATTTAGATACTGAAAAGTTGCAAAATAACCTATACACTTTTATTGAATCGGAAGAAAAAAATAATTTCGCTGATGAACTCTGGAGTGGTATTAACCCTGCGGAATTTGAAGAAAAAGTAATTGATTTTCTAAATCAGAAAGACCTGGATTTACTTCGTTATGAATTTAATGTTGTGGAAACTGTATTAAACTTCAAGACCAAGGTTGGCCTCTCTGATAAGATTAAGGATGCGCTTATCTTCAATGGAGAACCTACTAAGGAAGAGATCGAAAAAATAGAAGAAGGTATCTCCGAAATCGAAAAAAACCAGAACCCCGATGCCATGCAGGATTTTTTAGAGGAGTATGAGGAGCAGTTATCTCAAGCAAACAAGCTGGATAAAGTTATTTCCCGAAGGATTGAAAAGCTCCGTCACCCTAAGGACTATCACGATTTAATTAACGCTCTCCAATATGAATCTTTTTCCCTACTAGAGGAGAATGCAGAGAAGGTTATACAAAATACCTCCTTTGAATTAACGGTACATGCACCGAAGCTTACACAACAAATATTGGATTTATTAAAGTTATATTTAGAGGGTCTCTCTAATGTAGTTCCTCATATTGTCTTTAAGCAAGACTCCTTAAATTCTATTAATATTGATGAGAGTGCCAACGATGAAGTGACATTCAAGCTGCACTTATTGAACGATCGTGAGGTACTAGGGACTGAATCTTTCAAAGTAAGAGGATTTGAACAATTACAGCTACTTACCTTCAGAGAGGAGATAGAAGAAGGTAAAATCCCACATCTTAAGAGTTATGAGGAAGAAGAAGTTCAACTTTTAGATGTAAGAGAAATGCTATATGAGAGAGTGGATGGATACCTCTCGATTAATCAATCAGGGTTTGAAGAGCATTATAATCGCTTCTCTGGTTTCTTAGAAGAATACTCACTTATATTAAGGGATATTCTAAAATCTGGATTGTTTAATATTGATATTTACAAATTCAAAAATCATCTTGAAGAGATACTTTCTGGTGTAACGACTTCGGTTGATATTGCAAGTCATATTTATCAGTTCATTAACTATATTGGTACCATTGATACACTTGATGTTAAATTGGGTCAGAAAGGTTTTTGTAATGAAAGAATTGTGACTGTACTAAACCCAGTAAGGTTGGTCAGTTATATTTCTAGATACCAAATACTTGAAGATCAAATTTCAGAGTGGGTCGAAAGAACTATCAATGGTGAGCTTGAGGTCAATAATCTCGAGGATTACCTTGAGTTTGTCACTGAGAAAACTTTGAACTTGGCCCCTAGATATTTTTCCAGTGATGGGGACGATTCCTTCCTTATCGAAGTGAATGAAGTTTTAGGAGAAGGTCAGTTCATTTTAAATACAAAACGTTCGGATAATATGGACTACCTTTCAAACGAATTATCAGATGAGTTAGTAAAAAGTGTAAAAAGTTATTTTGAGGTTTACCCATATGCAAAAGATGGATTAGATATCTTATTCCTCTATTGTCAAAGTGCAGATATCATCACTAAGTCAATTGATGCTCTATTCAGTAAGCATAAATCTTTGAATAAAATAAAAATTACGGTTCACTCCACACAAGCTGCTAGTATCCATCAGAAAATCAATCAATGGATCAAACAGAAGGAAGAATATACCAATCCAGAAAAGTATAGCAAGTTTCCGACTGTAGAAGTGAACGTTATATCAGGGAACACTATCAATGAGATATCTACTCAAATAAATGCACACATGATTGATGCAGACCTTGTTGTACTGGCGGATTATTTCGGTCAGAGTAATCAAGTGAAGTATGAATTTGATAAGGTAGAAGTTAAACAATCGAGTGATTGGTTTAACCTTGTTTATAAGGAGCCCTTACTTGAAACTGAAAGTTTGAAAAGGATATCGTATGTCAGTGAACATTTACCTGACACACTTAAATCCTTTTATCAGCTGCAATACATCTTCCAGAAAAAAGAAATGCTTGAGGAAAATGAATTATACGTTCTGAAGAATAAGATTTCTTTATCAAACTTCTCAGACAATGCTCTTATTGATTATATGCATGAGAATTTTAACTGGATTATGTTTATGGATCGTTACCTTGATAAATCGTTATTGGAGAAGGCCTCATCGAAAGCTCAAATTATTCAATACAAATCAAAGGCTGGGGCGAACAAAAACTTTAAATTAATTGTTTCTTCTTCGGAATATATCAAGAAGCTGAATTCAAATAAGCAGGACTATGAATATTATGATAGGTTGACCAAAAAGCTGTCCCTCATTCTCAAAAATGAAAATGTCCAAAGAGAAAGTGTTAAAAAGGCAGTTAATGAAGTTAAATCTATTTCTGGTGCTCTTGTATTGAAAGCAATAGGACCAGGGAAGTTTTCTCATGAACTGGTAGCCACATATCTTAGCATGGAACGACGTTCAAGTTTAGAGTACGACCTTCAGGTATGGTCAGTCTGTGATGAATTGCCTTGGTTCAGAAAGAACAATAGGCGTCCGGATTTAGTTATTACGACTGTAAAAGAAAATGATGGGAAGGTCACTTTGGATTTTGAGCTTCTTGAGCTAAAATTTGTTAATCATGCTATATTTGAAAGAGAAAGATATGATGCTATCAAACAAATTCAATCAGGGCAAAATTTATATGAAAACCTATTTGATTTTAGTCAAGATAATGCAGATGCTGAATATTGGAGAAATGAGTTAGTCCATTATTTCATTGAAAAAGGAACTTACTCACCTGAAGAGGCATATCTCCTGAAGAGACTCCAAAATGCTCAACTTGACGAGGTTCAAGTAAATATCCATTCTTCTATTGATGCTTATTGCTACACTTCAAACCTATATCAAAATAATTTTGAACGAATAGAAGAGGATGTTTATGTAGATATGATTGAGGGTGAATTTAAAAACCTCATCTTCAACCGTGCTTATATCTTAAAATCATTGGGAGCATATAATATTGATGAGCCAGAGTATGCTGAACTGGAAAGTACTACGGCCAGTTTCTCTGAGAGCCTTGTTTTGGAAGATGAGAGAAAAGGTTTGGATGATGAAGAAGATGATTTAGAAGGAGATTCTGAAGAACTTGTTCGACCAGGAGGTACAGGTAACGGAGAAACAATCAAAGATGGCGATGACAAGGAAGACCAAAATGATCCAGATGAGGATAATGTTGTAGTTCTTCCTCCACAACCAAGCGACCCGGCTGACCGGAATTATCCTGAAGTGGAAGCATTAAAAGGTATTGAAACTAATCGATATGATAAAGCTGTAGACCATTCCGAACTAAAAAGGAAGTATGTCTCTACGTTAGAGACTCATTTTAATCGGAATGGGCTAAATGTCAAAGTGAATGATGTTATTGTAGGGTCAAGTGTGATTCGATTAACGTTAACCCTCCCTTCATCCCTTAGCATTGATAAAGTGTTGAAGAAAAGGAAGGACATTCAGATTTGGCTGGGTCTTGATCAGGAGCCACATTTATTTATAGATAAAAATGGCTTGAACATTGATATTGTTAGGGAAGAGCCTGACACAATATATTTTGAAGAGTTCATGGCGATCGCAAGACAGCAGCTAGGAGAAAAAATCAAGAAAACAAATTTAGTTGCACCTATGGGATTTGATCCCCTGAATGATGTCATAAGTATTGATCTCTCTGATCCTTCTACTCCTCATTTATTAACAGGAGGTACTACAGGTAGCGGTAAAAGTGTAACATTAAATTCCATTATCCTAGGGACAATGTGCTTTTATGAACCATCACAGCTGCAGTTTGTATTCATAGACCCTAAGCAGGTAGAGTTTTCAATATATGAAGGTTTACCACACACCGAGTCAGTCGTCACCGAGATTGGTGAAGCTGTAAATAAACTAAGTCTTATGGTAGAGGAAATGGAAAGAAGATACAGTATGTTCAAAGATGAATATGCAAGTAATCTTGACGAGTATACTCAAATGACACAAGAGGTACTTCCGAGGATTGTAATTGTCTTCGATGAGTTTGCTGATTTTATGAGCCAAGAAAAAGAAATTGCAAGCCAGGTAGAAAACGCAATATTAAGATTGGGTCAAAAAGCGAGAGCTGCAGGAATTCACTTAATCATCTGCACACAGAACCCAAAATCTGATATTATTAATACGAACATTAGAAATAACTTAGGAGCAAGATTAGCTTTAAGAGCTACCGATTCAACTGCCTCTTCAGTCATCCTAGGTGAAAGCGGAGCAGAAAATTTAGGTGGAAAAGGTGATTTCTTAGCTAAAACTGCTAGTCAAAAAGTGACTAGAGGTAAGAGTCCTTTCTTGACTCCTGAGGTTAAGAGAGCTTTACTCAAATATTTTAGTTCTAAGGGCAAATAATCTTTAATGCATCTAGATGTACATCTAGATGCATTATTATCGCTGTTTTGGACTTCTGGAAGGACATCTCCAGAAGAAATATATGTATTCGGAAGGCTGATAATTATGGCATACGGTCAACATCAAAGCTTTTATTTAAGAGATCGTTGGTTAAATAAAGCAATTAAACACTTAAGAGAAGATAGTAGGTTCTTTTATGATAAGGAAGCATTTGAGAAAATTGGATTAGGAAAAAATATGGTTCAATCCTTAAGGTTTTGGGTTGTTGCTACAGGAGTAGTGGAAGAGAAGTTTAATGAGGAACGGAAAAAGGTACATCTTCTAACCCCTCTCGGTGAATTGATCTATAAATATGACAAGTTCATCCAGTTTAGGGACACTGCTGCAATTATTCATTATAATTTATCCAAAGACAATGAACCTGCCACCACATGGTATTGGTTCTTTAATGAGTTTAGTGAAACAGCTATCTCTAAGGAAGAACTCAATTCCTCATTGAATGAATGGGTATCACTCCATGAAGATAAAAAGGTTTCACCTAAATCCTTAAAAAGAGATATTGATTGTTTGGTCAAGTTGTATACTGCTGGGCAAAGTATATTAGATCCTGAAGAGGTCATTCAGAGTCCAATTAATAAAATTAATATATTGAAAGAATCAAAAGGTACTATCATTAAAAAAGTACCATCAATTTCTGATATTGGAGAAACTGCATTGTTCTATACACTTCTAAAATATGCAGAAGAACAGGAAATTGATAATGTAAGTGTGGATGAGATTATAACTAGAAAAGGACTATGGGGAAATATTTTTAACATGAACAGGGCTGTTATTGTTAATGCGCTAGAAAAATTCACTTCCCATCCTAAATATCCAATTAAGTTCACTAGAACTAACAACTTAGATACCGTCAGACTACCATCTATTTCTTCGCTGGATTATTTGGAGTTTGAATATAAGCGAAAGGTTGAGACACTAGTATGAAAACCAAAAATAGAGAATTTAAATCTAGTGTAAATATAAAATTTGACTTAGGTAAACAGGAGTTTTTCCGGAATTATTTGCCCACTCCGTCTCATGCTGAATCATTACAAAATATTGTAGCGGGATTCAATGATAAAGAAGGTAAACATTCTCATATAGTGATAGGCCCGTATGGAACAGGAAAATCATTATTGGGTACATTAATAGCCGGAATGGCTTCAAGAACAGTTAGTGATTCTGCTTTTGATTTATTAAAGAAAAAATTTAACCAGGTTGACGATGAAATATATGATCAACTCAGTAAATTTCAACAAAATGATAAAAAATATTTGCAGGTGATCCTGAATGGGAATGAAGGCAGTTTTAGGCAATCAGTTATTTCTGCAATCATGAGAACCATTGAAGAAAACAATTTAGAGATCATTGTGCCTGGAATCATTAATAAAATTCTACTAACAGTTGATAAGTGGAAAGAAGAATTTCCAAAAACATATAAGGACTTCAAAAAACTATTAAAGGAAACTGACCGAAACATTGATGTTTGGAAAGTAAATGTCCTTAACTTTGAAAGAGAAGAAATTGATTGGTTTAAAGGAATCTTTCCTTCATTGTCTTCTGGAGCCGAATTTATTGTAGATTACAAAGAAGATTTTACTGAACAAATAAAGTTTGTTATTGATGAATTAGATAAACGAAACTTAGGTTTATTCATCGTGTATGATGAATTTGGTCGTTTTCTTCAGAGCTTACAACCAAATATGATTCATGAAACAATGCAGGATCTGCAAGATCTTGCTGAATTAAGTGACCACTATGCAAAACATTTACACCTTTTATTTATTACTCATAAAAATCTTCGTCACTATTTTTTTAAACTAAGTGAAGAATATCAAAATGAATTTCAGCGAATTGAGAAAAGATTTAATCTCTATCACATTGATAGCGATAGGTCTACTTTTATTAGGCTAACAGAATCAATCCTTTCTGAATTTGAAGAAGTAAAGAAGATACCTGAATCAATAGAATCAAGTGTTAAAAGTGAATTAAGGAAGTATCCTCTTTTTTCTAACTTGAATCAAGTAGAAATAGAAAAGCTAGTCATTAAGGGAGCGTTTCCAATCCATCCGGTTGCCATTTTTGTGCTTCCTCACTTATCTAGTCAGTTTGCTCAAAATGAACGAACGCTATTTACATTCTTACAGAGTAAGGAAACAGGCGGGCTTGTTAATCATATTAAAACCGATTCTGATTATTATTTGACATATAAATTATTTGACTTTTTCTTCCCAGAGATTAATCAGGAAGAGTACCTTGAGAATAAGGGATTGGAAATATTTAAGAAGCTTGTTCCGAGAATACCAATAGATAGAAGTGAATTAACTAATCTCTTTAAATTCATTTCAATATGGTCTATTACAAATTTGTTTTCCAAACAAAAATTAACTTCAGACTTTATTAGTTTTTCAATGGGGTTAAGCAAAGATGTAGTTGAAGAACAACTTTACCAATTATCAAGATTGAAAGTAATCAGGTATAATAGAATTCAAGGGAACTGGGAGCTTTTTGAAGGGAGCTCCATTGACCTGGACCATGAAATTCAAGTAAGAAAAGAATACAGTAGTATAACTTCAAAGCAGAAAAAAGGCATACTAGAAAAAACACTGAGTAAAAAGTATTTCCTTGCGAATGATTATAATGATCAAAAGAGTATGACAAGATTTGCATCCGTAAATCTATTATTGAGTTCTGAACTCTTAGAACCTAATTTTGATAGTTCGAAGATTAGAAATGACATGAATTCAGATGCAATCGTTAATTATGTCTTATTAGAAGATCTAAAAGAGCGAGAATCAGTGTTAAATCAGTTGAAGACGTTAAAAGATAAGTATTCCTACTATTGTATTACATTCAAATGCTTGGAAGATATTAGAGAAGAACTTATACAGTACCATATCTTGAATAACTTAAAGTCAGATCCCGACTTCATGAAAAATGATAAAGACTTATTGAATGAAGTTACAATCAAGTTAGAGGATATTTTCTACTCACTAACAAATTTCATGAAATCATATACTGACTTCACTAGTGAGCTTGATTGGTTTTTAAATGGTGAAGAAATTCAAATTAGGAATGAGATTATTTTTGAGAAAAACCTTTCTAATCTAATGTTTGAGATATTCCCATTAACTCCAGAAATCAGAAATGATTCTTTTGTTAGAAGAAAAATAAACTCGGTCCAACAAAAAGCAGGTTACAAAATAGTCGATCATATTATTGAGGATTACAAGAATGATGGTATTTATATTGAAGGAAACGGGCCTGACTACCTTATCTATGCAACCATATTTAAAAACAATAAATTAGACCTTATTAATTTGAATCATATCCAGTCGATAGAGTTCAACCGTTTAAGACTTGATTTAGTGAACGAGCTAGCAGAAAATGATTCGGGGAAATTGAGTAATTTGACCGATATTTTGAAAAGAGAACCATATGGCATTAGGGCTCCTCTTATTCCAATAATCCTAATAAGTCTTTTAAGAGATAAATGGGATCAATTAATGTTTTACCGAAACGATATGTATGTTCCTGGAATAACAGGAGAAAAGCTTTATCAAATGGTTGAAGAGGATACTGAGTATGAATTCGTCTTTTACGATTTTGATGA
Source organism: Bacillus sp. AK031 (assembly GCF_053903065.1). Classification (NCBI taxonomy): domain Bacteria; kingdom Bacillati; phylum Bacillota; class Bacilli; order Caryophanales; family Bacillaceae; genus Bacillus; species Bacillus sp. AK031. Next base: position 2,061,184 of record NZ_CP096424.1, read on the forward strand.
AAGATATAAACCTATTTTCCGTTCTCTTACAGAAACCTTCGGTGAGTATGTCTCCGAAACGGCCTTAAAAAGTGCTACACCTATTGTACTTAGTAGCGGATTGTTAAACTGGTTAAGATCGTTACCAAGATTTACTCAAGTTACAAACAACATGAAAAAGGAGCTTGTTGAGTTCAGAGACCTTATCAAGAGAAGCGAGATTGATCCACGCTCTACTATTGAGATATTGTATTCAACATATGCCTCCAACCTAAGAGGAATTACAAAGAATAAAGCAAATTTAGAAAGTCACTTGTGTGATTACAAAGAAGAGCTAGAGAATAGAGTATTAGGCTTGATTGGGTGTAGAGATTTCGAAGAACTATACCATTGGGCAAATAACAAAAATCCAGTCGTTAAGAAGAATAATTCTCTAGTAAATGGCATAGTTAGTGCTTCTACAGAGAATTGGATTGATTCTATAATCCTAACAATTGTAGGGGTTAGGCTTGAAGAATGGTCAGATACAACAGATCAGATGTTTGAACAATTACTTCTAAAGGACTATAATTCAAATGAAAGTGAGTTACCTCAAGGAGAGTATCTGACCATTAATTTAAATGGATCTGATAAGTCTATTACCAAGGTAGAAATGTCCACAAAGACTCAAACGATCTATAAGAATGTACATCGTATGATAAAAAATGCCGGCAGGAATGTACCCAAAGATGAAATTGAGTATATGATCTATCACTTGGTAAAAGAGTTTGTTGAATAGGGGATGATCAAATGGAAAGAAAACCAGTCCATGTAGCAATGTTCAGCGGAGGTGCAGCAAGCTCCTATGTTGCTTATAAAATGGTACAAGCTCATGGAAAAGAGAATAGCATTTTATTCTTCACGAATACCTTATGGGAAGATGAAGATAACTATAGATTTATGGACGAAGTAGCAGATTATATCGGTATAGAAATTACTGAGAAAATAGACGGTAGGACACCTGAGGAAGTATTCTATGACTATCGCTTCCTAGGTAATTCACGGTTAGCAAAATGCTCAGAAGAACTTAAAGTGTATCAAACCGTTGTTTTTCTTGAAGAATTACGAGACAAGCATAACCTAGAGCCTATCCTATATTTCGGGATAGGACCTCATGAATCTCACCGTGCAGACAATTTAAGAGAGTTCTATGCCCATTATCCAATAGAGCCGATTGAAACTAGATTTCCTATGATTGAAACATTCAGGGAGGACACTGATGCTAAATCCATCATTCAAAATGAATGGGGGATTAAGCTTCCAAGAATGTATGAAATGGGCTTTTCTCATGCCAATTGTGGAGGCCGTTGTGTTCGTGGTGGTTTTGGACACTATGCTTTACTGTATAAGATTTGGCCAGACCGTTACCAAGAGCAAGAAGAAATGGAAGAAAATTTCCGTAAACACTTTGAAAAGGATGTTTCCATACTTAAGAAAAATGGAGGTCCTTATACATTAAAAGAATATCGTGAACAGATGGAACGAGAAGGGGTAGACAACTTTGTGAATATCAAAGATGAAACTGTTCCTTGTGTTTGTTCTTTCTCATAATTAATTTATAAAGTCCGACGGAGATTCTGTCGGACCTTTTCTATTTGATGGTATAATAAAGAAAAAATTGTTAACAAGATAATATATTAAAAGATTCTTATAAAAACATATTATAATAGAAATCATTTTTAGATATGTATAATTATAGAGTTATAATTTCTAAAGCAATCCCAAAAATCTATTTTATTATTCAGTTGTAAAGAGCTGCTATAAAACTACCAGCCACTTAGTTAGAGAAAAAATCGTTTAAAATAGGGGTGGGAAATTTGTCCGTATCGACTAAAGAGATGATCAATATATTAAGAGAGTGTCAAATAGCTAGGTGTTTAGAAGAGCAGGAATATTCATATGGTGTCAAAATTATTGATGGCGGTTTCTATTGGACTGATGGAATTGGAACTAAGGCTAATCTATTTTCTCTAAGCGAAGAAGCAATACACTACCGTTGGGAAATAGAACAGGATTACGTCAATTTTACTGACGCTATCGAAGCTTTTATGGATGGAAAAAAAATATTCTGTTTTGATACAGAAGGAGAGCTTTGCAATCAGTATGATCCCAAAAGTGAAGAAGAAGAATTTATTGCTGTTAGTGAAATTTTAACCTATTATTGGTCTATAGAGATTTAAAGAAATGGTTTGAGAGAATTTAGTGCTTCCTCATATATTCGTTTTCAATCTTCTGGTATTTGGAATTCGATAGTATAGGGTAGTATATAGTTCTATTGTTTCTGCCTGTAATATATGGGATGTTCTCTAGTTTGAGTACATCTGCGATTTTAAAGAGGGTGATTATTTTGGTTTTGATCTTGCCTCTCTAGTTATTTCTAAGGTTTAAGGAATTAACTCGACAAAATAACAAGGTGTTAAATCGGCAAAAGAATGTTTTTTAATAGAACTGGAAAACGATTTAATAGGTGGCTATTTTTCATTATTAAACTGCCCCCTATGTACCAGTTTAGGAATCTTGGAACAATGAAATACTGAAAATAACCTCAGTTATTTAAATAAAAATAATTATTAATCGCAAAAAGCCACCGTTAAATGGCTGCCTTTTAATAAGTTATTAAATTATGTCGTAATAATTTTTTCGGGAGGTAATATATATAATATTATCACCACCTCGCTTTGGCGACTTGGAGGTATTTAACAATGAAGCTAGAACAGGTTCTTTGTCTAGTATTAACCCAGCATATCAAAAGGAAATAAAAGGAAAAACCTTCTATCTTGTCGAATGTACTAGAATAGGAGGTGTTTTTATGTATTTTGTCAAAAGTTTTAACGTTGAAAACAACGAAGAAGTTGACGATGCATTTTATTTTTCCACCATGGATGAAACGGATCACTATGTCCGTGAGATGATAGGCTGCACACTATCAAGGTTTCAACCTGGCTTAAAAGTGTTTCTCGACTATGTGTATGTTCACCACACGCCCATGTTTTCTGAAGGTAAAAAGGGCTATCACATCTACTATAAAGTAGGAGAGTCTGAGTGGAAAATTGAATTTACTAATCAAAAAGCAGTCATTAAAAGGCCTGATTCTTGATGAAAGTTTGAAATCATTGAACTGCTGTGACCGTCAAGTAGAATGACACAATTTCTGCTGATTAATTTGAAACACTTTGTTCACCAAAAATTGTTTTTCGATGTTTCATTCTCCAACTATCTTCATTTAAATGAACTATTTCCACTCGATGTAAGATCCGGTCAAGAATAGCTGTAGTAATGGCTTGGTCGCCCAAGAGTTCACCCCATTCCTTGGGTCCTTTATTGGACGTAAGTATAATCGAAGATTGATTATAGAGGTTATTAATGAGATGGAAGAACATATTGGCTTCCTGTTTATCCATGGCCATAAACATCAAATCATCTATGATGACCAGATCTGCTTCTCTAATTCGCTTCATTCTTGTTTTGGATTTCCTTGTTATTTCCTCTGTCTTTAATGCCTGAATCAGATCTCCCATAGTGGTAAAGATCACTTTATATCCCTGGTTTAACGCTTCAATCCCTAGACCTATCGAAAGATGGGTTTTACCTACACCTGGCGGTCCAAGGAATATGATATTATACAGCTGTTCAATCCAGGTTAAGTCCTTTAACTGGTTTAACTTCTTGCTGCTTAAGGATTTTTGCTCATTTACGTCATATTCATCAACGGTACTATGGAACGGAAACGTTGCCCACTTAAAACGCTTTTCCAGTTGTTTTTCGTTCTCCGTTTTTGTTCATATGCTGCTACATCTAGTAGAAACTGAGTGAAGGACAAGTCCTTTTTCTCAGCTTCTCTAATCAATTCAGGTAATCGATCAGCTGTCTCAGCTAACCGTAGGAACCTCAATAAGTTTTGGACCTCCTGAAGCTGAGTCAACTTTGATCACCATCTTCCAAAAAGACAGTATAGGCATCTACATTTCTTTTTTGTGCTTCTGTGTCCATAATCCAGCCAGATATGCTATTTAATGGTGAAACAGTCTCAGCTTTGTCGTTTGGTGTATCACGAACCTGTCGTTGTCGCTTGAGGTATAAAATGATATCGCTGAAATCTGTTGCACTATATAAGTTTCTCTTGATACATTCCGAGAGGGCTGCTGTTAGAAGCTGCTCGTTATTTTGTTTTGTTTCTCTTAGTATCATTTGTAACTGATCACGAATATACCGTGGGTACTTCTCACGAAGTTTATCCAAGTAATCGTAGGCCATTTCTGTTTCTTCGAATCGGTTTGCTACAGTATTAATGAATGCATCGATTCCTTTTGTGCGATCTCTTGTATGCTTTCTGTCTTTGATTAATTGTCCTTTACCATCCGGAATCTGATGTTTAGCCAGGAGTTCTCCTGTCTCAGAGTTATAGATTAATAGTTCTCTGTCTTTTGTTTCTTTTATTGAGACCATTTCATGCTTATGAAAAGTTCCAAGTGGAAGGGAGTACCTATTGGATAAATACCGTATGGTATTGTCCTTATGGACGCTTCTTGTTATACTATTTTCATGATTGTTTAGGAAATTAATGTTTCCTGAGACTGGTCTTAAGTGTTGCTTTTCCAAGGAGAACACTTCGACCGGTCTTTTTTTTGTTGTGTTATGGATTTTTCGATTACCTGTACGATTTAACCATTCCCATCCTTGCTCATTCCAAGAATCAATATTATTGAACACTCTATACTTGGCGAAATTGTACTTAATAAATCCTACAACGTTCTCTATTTTTCCTTTGCTTTCTGGATCGGCTTTCCTACAAACCCGAAGGTTTAAATTTCGAGTTTGTTTATAGTGCTGAAACTCTTTCGTTAAAATGAGATCTCCGCCATTCTCCCTCACCACAATTAAGCTATCCTGATCATACACGAGCTCTCCTGGGATCCCACTAAACCATTGAAAAGCATTTTCATGAGCTTGAATGACATCTTGAGTTGTAAAGGGGCGATCTAACCACTCTTTATATTTGTATCTCGAGTTAGATAGCACAAAGGCAATAAAGTTCAGCTTTACTTCTTTATTATCAGACGTTTTTTGCTTGGTGTGCCCAAAGTCAACTTGGACCTGTTCCCCCAATGGTGAATCAGGTATTGCTTCATAATCCCTTGGTGAAGATTCCTTAGCTATTTTATATTCAACTCTTAGCTCCCTTACGTAAGCACGGACTGTGCTTTCACCCACTTCAAGTTGTTCCTTATACCTTTCCATCAACCAATCTTCTACTTGTGCTGCTGAAAGATCAGGATGTTCCCTTAACCAATTCAAGATTAACTCTTTATAAGGATCCAACTTTTTCTTTCTTGTTTGTAAAGATTCAACCCATTCTGCCATCTCCGAAGGAGATCTCTTAAGATGCCGATATACAGTTGCCTGATTATTGCAGTTGAAATGAGCCACTTATGCGGAGTTTTGAGCCAGTCATTGCGGAGAAAAGAGCCACCCTTTGCGGAATGCGTTGCCACTATAAATAGAATAGAGAAAGGCCTCCTGTATAATTATCTTGCATGCCATCAAGCATGACATTATTATACAGGAGGCTTTTTTATGGTTAATTACCGTAAGATTTTGGAACTTCACTTTGAAGAAGTCAGTCAAAGAACGATTAGTTCAAGCACTGGGCATTCAAGGAATACAGTTTCAGATGTCGTTCAACGTGCCAAAGAACTGGGTGTAGAAAGCTTGAATGACACCATGACCAATCCATGGCTAGAAGCGTTTCTCTTCCCAGAGAAACAGGCTGTCGAGAAAGGGTACTTCCCAATTGATTGGGAAAGAGTGCATAAGGAACTACAAAAGAAGAATGTAACCCTCTCCCTACTGCATCACGAGTACTCGACAGAGGCACGTGAAGGTGGAAAGATCCCCTATGCCTATCGTACTTTTTGTGAGAACTATGGGAAATATGCGAAAAAGTATAAATTGACAATGCCTATTCGAAGAAAACCAGGTGAAGTCATGGAAGTTGATTGGGCTGGAACTACACTGAAAATATATGATCGTTCAACGGGAGAAACGCTTCCGGCGTATGTTTTTATTGCGACCTTACCTTATAGTCAGTTCAGTTATGTTGAAGCCTTTTTAGATATGAAATCAGCTAATTGGCTTATTGCTCATATTCATGCATTGGAGTATTTTGATGGAGTTCCTGAAACAATGGTTCCTGATAATTTGAAAACAGGGGTTACGAAAGCACATCGTGAAGAGCCTCTTCTAAATGAAGCCTATCGTGAAATGGCAGATTACTACCGTACTGTCATTGTTCCAAGCCGTGTTCGAAGGCCAAAAGATAAAGCAAGTGTCGAAGGCACTGTTGGATATATTTCCAGGCAGATTATCGCTCCATTAAGAAACTATCAGTGTTTTCATCTTCAAGATTTAAACCAGAAAATCTTTGAAAAGTTAGAGGAAATCAACACCACTGAATTTCAAAAGCGACCAGGTTCTCGTAAAAAGGTGTTTGAGGAAGAAGAGAAATCCTACCTTCAACAGCTTCCTCAAACAAGGTATAAACTTGCGGAATGGAAAACAGCAAAAGTTCAACTGAACTACCACATCCAAGTTGATCGAATGTATTATTCCGTTCCATATGATTATGTCCGAGAGAATGTCGATGTTCGACTGACCACGGATTTAATTGAAGTTTACTTCAAAGAAGTCCGGATTGCATCCCATAAACGACAACATGGTGAAATTGGCCAGTTAGAGACCAATCCAGACCATATGCCTGACAATCACCGATTATATTTAGATCATAATCCAGAAAATAACCGAAAGTGGGCAGAAACAATTGGACCATCTATGACCCAATTTGTCTCTCATATCTTAGAAATGAATGTAGAGAAAAAAGCATTAAATAGCCTTAGCACACTGAGGAATATAGCTAAGAAATACCCAAATGAAGAAATAGAGAAAGCGACAGAAACTTTACTAGAAATTTCAACAAACCCAACGGTTTCTGTCTTTAAAAGTGTAGTAGAAAGAAATAAAAAGAAAAAACAAACTAAAAAAACGGATATTAATAGACCTCGCACTACATCTGACGACTATGGATTTGTCCGTGGAGCTAAATACTTTGGGAGGGATACAAAATAATGAACCAAGAAACTTTACGTAAACTAGTAGAAATGAAAATGGGTGCGATGGCGGAATTATATCAGCAGCAAAAGCAGAATAATGATTATAGGGACATGGATTTTGATGATAGGTTCAATCTCCTGGTAGATTATGAATATGATAGACGTAAATCGAATCGACTTGAACGACTAATTAAACAGGCTACACTCAGCGAACCAACAGCAGCTATTGAAGATATCGAATATCATCCGGATCGTAATTTAGATAAGAATCAAATACTAGAGTTAGCAACAGGAAATTACCTTCAAAATCACCATAACATCATTTTAATGGGCGCCTCTGGGAACGGAAAGACGTGGATATCCAATGCCTTTGGGGTACATGCATGTCGCCAATTTTATAAAGTGAAATATATAAGGTTACCAGAATTACTAGATGAATTAGCTGTAGCAAAGTATGAAGCAGATGGCAGCTTCCGTAAGTTAATTCAGAAGTACAAAAAGATTGATTTATTAATCCTCGATGAGTGGCTACTAACAGAGCTGTCAGAGGAAAATGTACTTCATGTGTTGGAGATTATTGAAGCAAGGCTCAAAAGAGCCTCTACTATATTCTGTTCTCAATTTTCACCAGAGGGATGGCATTCCAAACTGGGACAGGCACAAATAGCAGATGCGATTCTTGACAGAATCGTTCATGATTCATATAAGATTCTAGTTGATGGTGAAGTTTCGATGAGGGAACGCCATGGATTGCGGATATTAAAATGATTCCGCCAGCAGTTGAAAACCGTATAGCTAAATATTTTCTGCATATGTATTTACCTGATAAGGTACAGCAGGCTGTAGAGGAAAAACTATTACCCTCATGCATTTGGAACGATGAAGAGGATATAAATCAGGATGAATTAGTTCGTTGGGCTATTGAGATTATTGATCAGGAATTGAGAGATAAGAGATTCAAATAATAATATAAACAACCATTGGAGCGAGTGAAGTTCCAGTGGTTGTTTATATTATTAGCTACATTAATAAGAGTGGCTCTCACCCCCGCACTTAATGGCTCAGTTGGCCGCAAATAGTGGCTCAAATCTACGCACTGATGGCTCAATCTGTCCGCAATACTCAAGTTGCCCTGGATACCCCCAGTTTATCTGCTACTTTGGATTTACTAAAACCTTTCTTGAGTAACTGCTGAATTTCCATATACATTTCCCACTTATCCACCTTTTCTCAGCCCTCCAATGATTTAAGAATCAAACCATCATCATACAATGGAGGAGCTATATATTTTACTGGTATATTAGGGTAAATAAGTGTTTCATCTTATCTAGCGAAAACTGTCTACTTTAGTTTAGCAGTCACAACTGCTGATAAATAAGGAATACCAGTAATATTCATTTCATTCCAAGGAGCTCTTTCATGTTGATATTTACAGGAAAAGCTCCTTCAAGTGATGTAAGCAAGTTAACACAAAGGTTTGATTGGAAGCGGATGATATAAATCATTTGCTTCTTTTGTTAGTATGTGAGGAGTTGATAAGCTAAGATCTGATGCTATCTTTACTATCGAAATCATTGTGGGATTAGCTTCACCTCTTTTGGAGTGCGGGTTGAAAAGGACACGGTACTAAAAATTATTGAGGATCATATTTTTAGTTCTCCGAGTGCAGCTGGAGGAACGGTATTGGCAAGACGTGCAAACGGATGGACAGAGTGGAAAGATGAAAGCGGGAATACACCTAATCATTTGAAACGTCAGGCTGATGAATTATAAAGACTTCTTCAAGCATGCCGGGGAGAAGTCCTCATAATTATTGTAAAAGGATACTGAAATGTTAGCTAGCCTGTCACATGGATGGCATCGTTGTCGTTCCACTTAAACGAGGGGATGTTTTCTTAAATACCATAAACAGTAAAATCAATAGGGGGATAATATGCTAGATAAAATTAAGGATATTAACATTGCTCTTAATAATAAAAGTTATTTATCAGCACTTGCGCTATCTTCAACTCTACCTGATATATGCGGGAAAATTGAATATCCACATTTTACCTTCAAAAGCGGAAGACGTAATGTAGGGAAGCAATATGCAGAATGGTTCGATGACTGGGTAAACCAATATTTTGCCGACAACTCTGGCTGGATAAATGATTACTCAAAGGCGAAAAACCCATATTTTACGGGAGAAATGTGCTATTCTTTGCGATGTTCGTTCTTACATGAGGGAAGTTCCAATTTAAAAGAATGGGGTGACAAAGAAGATGTTGATTTTCAGTATTTATACGAATTTAGATTAGCAGTAAGTGGTGCAGATTCAATTGGTGAGTCATGGTTGGACGACACCAATAATAACTCCTCAACGTTAAAGACAAAAATAGTTACTGTCAACATCGACAAATTATGTGAGTGTATTTGTCTATCTGCTGAGAAGTATTATCGAGGAAAAGATCCAAGTTTATTCAATGATCATAAAATTAACTTGATTGACTTCAATAGGTAGGTACCGTCTACCTCACTTGTTTATGAAAGAGTGTGATTAAGGGGGGGAAGGTTATCCCCCTTAATGATTATGTACGTGACTTTACATCCTCTTCAAAGAGAGGGTATATGTCCTCTTCTAATTCTTTCATAAGGAGACTGGGCTTGATTTTAAGTGCAGCGGAAACTCTAAAGAGTTTGGGCAATGTGATGGCAGAAATGGCTCTTTCTACTCTGCTGAGATGTGTGTTATGAATGCCTGCCCGGTTCGCCAACTCTTCTATGGAGAGGCCCAATAGATTTCGGTGATTTCGGATCAGTCTTCCTGCATTTTTTGTTAAGAGTACTTCAATTTCCATAATTCCCAACCTTTTTCCTCTATTATTCAAGGGATAGAAAAAAGGGAACACAGACTATAGGGTGTAAAAAGGTAATAAGTGGTAAAAACTCCTGATTTATTTAAAGTTTTTAGTAGGAAAAGAGCTTTAACTGTTAGTACATGGGCTATTCATCTCTTATACTCCAACACTATCGTTGAAATACATCATCGAGAAGTAAGCAGTCCGCTGCAATTGCTTCTTCAGAACAGCAGCTGATTCACTCATGGGAATCGTTGTGCCGTTTTTCAGCGTTACAAGAGAACGTATGGCTTTATCAGCTGTTTTAGATTGTGAAATGGTTTTTATGTGAGAGGGAAACAGCCAGCAGCACTCGAAGGCTTCCGGGGAAATCGATGGGAAGGCAAAGATGTTCAGCTTCGGATTGATGGGAATCGGCACTTTGCGTTCATAGCCAGTATAGTATTTGACGGATTCCCGTCTGCCTTCATAGCTGGAGTAGCCCTGCAGGCAGGCTTCTTTGATAATGGCGAACGGCGGTTTGGTTACATACAGTATTCGGTCAGATTCAATGACTTTTGTGAGGTAGTCGGGGTGTTTGACAGGCATCAGACTGGCTGTTCTTTTGGATATGGTGTAGCTCGACACAATTTCTTTCATGAAACACGCTCCTTGAATGGATTGACAGGACAGGTTGTCGAAGTTTTTTTCTGAAATAAGTCCTATCACCTAAATGGTTTTTATTTACAATTCTATTATTATAGAAGATCTTCTGAAAATAAACAGACTATACGCTGTATTTCTGAAATATCGGACAATTTTTTATTAAATTCGACAAAAGCCTCCCGTGGGAAAGAGAGGCTTCGTACCTTTCTTATTTTTTGAGGTTACCAGTTTGGCTAAGTTTCTGTCACTGTGACTCCCCGGAGGAGTTTTCACTTAATCCGAATCCTGTTAGTTCATTTTAGAAAAGTTAGCTTATGATAAAGGTTGATCTCAATACATAATCACGTGCTTTTGCTTTTTTAAGAAATAGAGGTGAAATTTAATGAGCTGGAATATAAAAAAATTCGACGAGCTAACAAATAGTGAATTATATAATCTTTTAAAAGAAAGAACTTTAGTTTTTGTGGTTGAACAAAATTGTCCTTACCTCGAAGTTGATGGTAAAGATCCTTTTTCCTATCATCTTTTTAAAGAAGACGATGGAGAAATCATTGCGTATTTAAGGATTTTACCAGCAGGTGTTTCTTATCAAGAAGTTTCTATTGGAAGAGTGTTTGTAACGAAAGAATACAGGGGGCAGGGACTTGCAGATGAACTTTTAAGTAAGGGGCTGGAGTTTATCGAAAAAGAGTTAAATGAAACAACTGTTAAAATTCAAGCCCAGGATTATTTAAGAAAATTCTATGGTTCTTTTGGTTTTCAGGCCATATCTGAAACCTATTTAGAAGATAATATCCCTCACGTCGATATGCTGCTGAAAAAATAAGACAACTCTTTATGTCGGAGAAACTCCTGCTCCAAGAATGGTGAGGGTGGAACGGTCATATCTTTTGAGCAAAAGATCCTTGGGGTATTGTTCTCAATTATGCCTTCATACCGATTGCTTTTTGAAAATTCTATAATTTGATAATATGTACTTTGTAAGAAAATTAGTGTATACAGAGGGAGTGCATAAAGATATGGAATACATAACTCTTAATAATGGGTCGAAAATGCCAATTGTCGGTACTGGTACAAATACGTATGGAAAAGAAAATAATGACTATAACGCGGAGATAAAGAATGAAATTCCTGAGCTTCTATCAGCCCTTGAGTTGGGGTACCGTTCAATAGACGCAGCTATCATGTATCGAAACGAAGAACTTGTCGGAAGGGTTTTAGCAGAAAGCTCAGTGCCTCGAGAAGAGATATTTATTACGACAAAAATTCCAGCAGAGGAAGAGTATACTTCTTCAAAGGACGCTACTCGGGCAGCAATCGATAACAGTCTGAAAAACTTTCAAACAGATTACCTCGATCTGCTTCTTATTCACTTTCCTATCGAAGACAAAGGACAACTTAAAAACACGTGGGAAGTCTTTGAAGAATATTACGAAGCGGGCAAACTGAAAGCAATCGGCGTTTCAAACTTTCGAAAAGATCATCTGGAAGAATTGAAAGAATTCGCTAAAGTGAAGCCGGCCGTTAATCAAATCCAAATTAACCTTAAAGAACCGAACAAAGATCTCCTTGCCTTATTAAAAGAAGAGGGCATTACACCTGTTGCATGGGGACCTATGAAGGCCGAAGACAATCAGAAAAAAGTTTTGGATGAAATCGGAGAAGCTTATAAAAAATCCGGCGCACAAGTACTCCTAAAATACCAAATCCAGCGCGGTGTAATCGTTATTCCTAAATCTCATAACCGTGAAAATCAAGCAGCTAACCTGGATCTTTTCGATTTCGTGTTATCTGATGAAGATATGAAAAAGATTGAAAACTTATAAAAGTTAGTCCTTCATCCTAGTGGTATAGATAGTATCGCTAGGATTTTGATTTTTTCAAAACTGGAGGGGCTAATGTAGTAAGAATTCTTTATTGATTGATTATTACTTATGCACTTGCTGTTTAGGCGAGAGAATCCCTTTTTTAACAAAGTTCTGAAGCTCTTTCATTTACATTTTATTTCAGAACAACCTCATTAATATGCTAATCTATTATTAACTTATCTCACAATGACACCTTGGAAAGAATAGGATTTAAGCAACGCATTAAGGGATGAAATTAAAGCTTAAATAAAGGGGAAAAGAATATGATACATATTATAAAAGCACATGGTAATGAAGAAGTAGAAGACTATACATCTTTGAGGTAAAGGGTGGAGGAGTTAAATGGAATTGTTAAAGAAGACACATCGGTCATTTGGTGTTTATGGCATTTGTTCTGAAGGTGATAAGTTATTGGTCATCAACAAAAGCAGGGGTCCCTATATCAATCGGTTTGATCTTCCGGGTGGAAGCCTTGAAGAGTCGGAAGGGCTAACTGAAGCGATGAAGCGAGAGTTTGTGGAAGAAACAGGTCTTACCGCTGAAATTCAGGAGCAGATAGGAGTCCAAGATTTTATTTTCCCTATAAAATGGAAGGGTTTTACCCATGTCCATCACATTGCGGTGTTCTATTTAGTTAAGAGAACCGGAGGCGAGCTGGCAGAGCCCGAGCAGTTTGACGGGCAGGATTCATTAGGAGCTGAATGGATCTCAGAGAAAGATATAACTGCTGACAATTCATCACCATTAGTCATTAAAGCTATTGAATGGCTGAGGAGCAGTAATTTAGATTTGGAGACACAGTATTTTGAAAACTGGGTTATTAAGAACTCAAAGTAATCAATTTCTGTGACTGAGACTCCCCGAGGGTTTTTCTTTTTTTAATGGAATATACCTTCATTTTTCCCGGACTTAGGAAAAGGTTGGGGAATTGTAGAAGAGTTAAGTAACAGTCCACTATCATAGTGACTTCTCGGTTATATTATTGGATTATGTTATAATAAGGTAAAAGTTTAACTCAGTGAGGAGGGGGTAGCATTGGCAATTAGTAACGACAAGTTATATGAATTGGTTGCAAAGCTCCCAGAAACTGCAAAAAAGTCTGCTTATGACTATCTAAAGTATTTAACCGTAAGTCATACCCGACCAGACTGGGAAGAAATCGGTGAATTGGAGCCAGATGACACTCCTTTAAGTAAAGAAGAAGAACATCAACTCAAGAATAACTCGGAATTTATATCTTGGGAGGATGCCATTAATGAGCTTGACTTACCAAGTGATACTGAGTCGTGAGTCGATAAAATTCCTGAAAAAGCAAGAAAAAGCAGTGCAAATAAGAGTAACTAAGTCAATAAAAGGTTTAACAATTCAACCACCAATTGGTGATATTAAACCATAAAAAGGGAGAGATAAACAGCTTAGACTAAGGGTTGGTAGTTATAGAATTATATTTGAGGCTGATCATAATGAAAAAATGATATACATTTTATCTATTGATAACCGTGGTGATGTATATTAACCAATTCGTAATTTGACCATTTTACTATTTATAATGGTCCTTTTTAGGTTGCTTGCTTAAATAATATCTACCTCCGTGTGAACTTTTTCAGACAAATGAAATTACTGTCACTACCCGGTTTTTGTCGAAAATAGTTAATAATAAATAAACTACGGTTTTTTTATAAGTCGTTCAATTAAGGGTACAAAAACATGATTTGTACCCTTAATTGAACTGCTTTTTTCATATGCACTAATCTGCTCCCTGATGTGTAATGTGAAGTGGAGGATAACTTTTGATTATAAAAAGTCCTATCCTAAAGTGAGATGTGGCAGATCCATAAAATAAGGGGAATTTTTTCCGTTAAACTGCAAAAATGACTGATTGAGCAAAAAATAAGGGAAGTTTTTTCCCTTATTCCTGGTACAGCACCCCATTTTTTCATGTTTTCATATGAATAGCGGTAAATATTTCCCTTATTTCGACTATTTTTATTGAATTTGCTCAAATAAGAGAACTTTTTACTCTTATTTTTCCGCTCAAGCTGCTGATTTCCTTTCGACGCATGAAATTCCGCTAGAGGGCACCTATTGAACAAACGGGGATGTTACTCGAAGTGAATTCACTGAGATAGAACCCCTTATGAAGGACCACTAAAAAAATTGCATACGAATATTGGTGCAAATTGGTATGATAAAGACTTGGGGATTTTACGATTTGTACCTCTAAAGTGAACTACTTGGTTTTTTATCTAGTCCTCTAATAAAGGTGTGAGGTTACCATCGCCGGTCCTTACCCATCCAAGTACTATTTACTTATCATATTTTGAGTTTCAGCTGCTGGCCTCCATTCTTCAGGAAGTCAGCATTTTTATTTCAAAAATTTTTGATTAGGGGTGTCTTTTTCACGCTAACCCACCTATATACAAACTAGAAACGTATATAGGGAGGAATACATATGACTGGCTGGATTAAATTTCAACGCAGCAATATTGAAAGTGTACTATGGAATGATCCATTTACGTTGAGGCTCTTTCTTTTGCTGAGCTGCAGAGTACTTCAGAAGGATTGTGTCTACGTCAAAGAAGTGAAAGTTGAGAAGGGGCAGTATTTGAGATCGTTCTCTCTGCTGGCCGAGGATTTGATGTATGTTCAGGATGGGAACATGAAGATTCCTGCCAAGACTACAGTCAAACGAAGTGTGGACCGCCTTGTGAAATTTGGATACATAACGACGGAGACCACTCTCTATGGAACTCTGTTCACTTTAGTGGAATCCGAGGCGGACTGCCAGGACTTTTTTTGCGATAAAAACGGCACTACGGGTTCGCTACCAGGTGTAAACTTGGTTGATATGCCTGGGCTACAACAAGAAGAATGTAAGAAAGAAAAGAAAGATAAACATGATCTTAAAGACCAGGTTAAAGAGACGAAAGAGAAATCTCCTGAAAAACCGAAAGAAAAAAGCGGGAGTGAAAAGACGGCAGCAGTGACTGATAAGTTCCTTAGTCTGCGCAACTCTGGTTTATATATTTCACCCAGGGAGCTGTGTGCGATTGAAAAGGTATGCGAGCTGGAAGTGGAAGCCCGGCAGTTGGTGACATGGATGGAGGAAGTCCATGCGCATTACAAAAAGAGGAACAAGACTGGGAATATAAAATCTTTTCTTTACTACGAGAAAGCTCTGATGCAAAAGCTGAACAAAGCAGATAAATCTGTAGAGAAGCCTGGTTCTTCCAGTGTGCTCGTTTCTGAAACCAATGATCTGCTCGCCAAAATGAAAGCTTGGAGGAGAGAGGGGGAGAAGCGCCTTGCAAACGAATCAGATCGGACACCACTATCCTTCCAGACAGTTTGAGGCCGAACTGTTGTCTTGTCGAGACGAACTCTATGAAGCGGAGAGTATGCTGCTTGGGGCTGTTTTCCTTGAGCCATCGGTGATTCATGACATCACACTGAAACCGGAGTATTTTTCACAGGTGAGAAACAGGGTTCTTTTTAAAGCGATGAAAAGCCTGCAATGGGATGGCATCGAGATTAATCCGGTGACAATTGTCGACGTGCTGGGTGATCAGATTGAAAATGTTGGAGGGGTATCGTATATCACGGATATTTCCTGTTGTTGTCCATCCGTCAGTGGTATCGATCACTATCAAAAGATGGTGCTGGAACGGTATCGAATCAGAAAACTGCAGGAGGCTGCATCACGATTTTTGAATGATCCCTGCACTGGTAAGGCAGAAGAACTGTATCAGATGTATGTGGAAACCGGGGAGCTTGGATTAGAGCAGCAGGGAAAGAAAGATGATTCGCTGTTTGAGATTTTTGAGTCGTTTTATTCTGAGCCGGAGACCTCTGGTGTTCCTTCTGGGTTTGAAGATCTTGATATCATGACGGGTGGGTTCAAACCGGGAGAACTGATCATTGCCGCAGGAAGGCCGTCAATGGGGAAAACTGCACTCGTACTCAATATCGCTCATAATGCTATTCTCAATAGTGCTGTCGTTGATTTCTTTTCGCTGGAGATGAGTGAGAAGCAGCTGTATGAGAGGCTGCTTAGCCGAATGGCACAGATCAATTCGTCGAAGTGGCAGAATCCCTTCAAATTTTTCACACAGGAAGAACAAAAACGGGCAAACGAAGCACTGGATACGTGTTACAAACTGCCGCTGCAGATACATGACCAGGGGAATCAAAGTCTGGATTCTATCAGGGCAAGGATTCAGAAGACTAGAAGAGAACATAAGGAAGGCTCCTATCTTGTCGTAATTG
Source organism: Bacillus sp. AK031 (assembly GCF_053903065.1). NCBI lineage: Bacteria > Bacillati > Bacillota > Bacilli > Caryophanales > Bacillaceae > Bacillus > Bacillus sp. AK031. The sequence goes on from NZ_CP096424.1 coordinate 2,077,924, forward strand.
ATTACCTGCAGCTAATTACGATTGAAGGGAAGTTCGACCGGCACGATCTGGCAATTGGGGCGATCACCAAGGAATTGAAACAAATGGCGAAACAATACAAGGTTCCGATCATCCTGCTTTCGCAGCTTTCAAGAGCGGTTGAACAGCGGGGGAATAAACGTCCGATGATGTCCGATTTGAGGGACTCCGGGAGCATCGAGCAGGATGCCGACATTGTCATGCTGCTGTACCGCGATGAGTATTATAACCGGAACACAGAGGAACGGACTACAGAAATCAATCTGGCCAAGCACCGAAACGGTCCGGTCGGTGCGGTGAAGTTGAATTTCATCAAGGAATACAGCTGGTTTTGTTCTTCTTAAAACCACGTGGAGACATGGCTGGGAATGAAAAGAGGACATCAGCAAATGATGGCTGCGTGCGGGGCATGAGGCAGGGGGGAGAATTCCGTGAAACGCTGTGGTGATGAATACGATTTTCATACTATAGGATCAGGTCAGTTTAAGCAGGTCGGGGTTCTGTAGTAAAATGATAGGAGAACATCACAGGGGAGATATTTAAATGGATAAAGGAATATATGAATTTATAAGTGAAAATCAGTTAAAAAAGTATGCAGAACTTGCTGTGCGAGCTGGTGTGAATCTGCAGCCAAATCAGTTATTGATTATACATAGTGATATCCAAAATGCTGCGTTTGCACGTCTGATTCAAACGGCAGCCTACGAGGCCGGAGCTTCAAATGTATTTATCGATTGGAGTGATGAACAGTCTGCCAAAGCATTTTACTTACATGCAGCCGATGGTGTCATCGATCACTTTCCTGATTGGCAGGCTGCCCGTTATAAAGAGTGGGACGAAGCTGGTGCTGCTTACATCCATATAATTTCTGAAAACGCAGATGCCTTTAAGGAGGTTTCTACAGACAGAATCAGTCGTTTCCAAAAAGCTTCTCGTACCAAATTGAAGGATTATCATGCAAAAATTAGATCACATCAGGTACGCTGGTGTCTGCTGGTTGTCCCGAACGATGAATGGGCAGCCAAAGTATTTCCCAACCTGAGTCAAGAAGACGCTTTGCAATCATTATGGAAACTACTTTTAAAAGGGTCTCGGGCAGATGGGGATAATCCTCTAAAAGATTGGGAGAGTCACAATCGAGCCTTCGAGTCTCGAAAAAAAATCCTAAACGAGAGCCAATTTGAAGCCCTGCATTTTACAAATGATCGTGGAACTGATTTAGTAGTCGGTCTGCCGATGAATCATCGCTATATCGGTGGGGGTGTCATAGATAAAGATGGAGTACCTTTCTTTCCGAACATTCCTACGGAAGAAATATTTACGGCTCCCCACAAAAATAAGGTGAATGGCAAATTGGTCGGTACTAAACCACTTATCTATGGAGGAAGTGTCATTGATGAATTTTATCTGATTTTTAAAGATGGAAGGATTACCGACTATTATGCCAAAGAGGGACAAGATGTGCTGCAAAATCTCATCGAAACAGACGAAGGCTCACATTATCTGGGTGAAATTGCCTTGGTCTCTAATCAATCTCCTCTTGCGCAGGCAGATACTCTTTTTTACAATACCTTGTTCGATGAAAATACGGCCTGTCATATTGGAATTGGAAATGCTTCGCCCTCCAATATTCAAAATGGCAATGACCAATCTGACGAGAAGTTGACGGCAGCGGGTCTGAATACTTCACTTTTGTTAGTCAATGTGACCTTTGGCAGCGAAGATATGAAAGTATCGGGCATTACAGAAGGTGGAACTGAAGTAGAGCTAATGAAGGATGGGGATTTCCGAATCTAGACCGTCTGCAGCTAAAAACAGAGAAAACGGATTTCAGGTAATTACTAAAACGGTCCATATTGGCATTAGAATTGAGTTTGAATATGAAAAAATTTAAGGAGTTTAAATTGTGATCTTTATATATGAAAACCAGTGAAGGACTCTAATGATCCTATCTAAAATAAGGGAAGATTTTCCCGTTAAGTTGAGGAATGACATTCGAATTCGGCCATATAAGGGGAATTTTTCCCCTTAAGCACAGCCAAATGCATCATAGTTGCATCTTTTGAAGAGAATAAGGGGAATTTCTCCTCTTATTTTAGCTATTTTTCATGTATTTTCTTAAATAAGGGGAATTTCTCCCCTTATTTTTCAAAAATGTTCAAGGGGAATAGAGTACTAGAGTAAATCATTCAGTGGGCATTTTTATGCCGCCGAGCTTCTTGAGAATTGTCAGATTGAACATGATGGCATTATTGGAAATCAATTTCGCTATACTCCAGCAAAGTAAATGAAACCGACATCGCCGCTCATCCGTATAGATACTATGCAAAAATAACTACTAGAAGGTGAAGAGTATGGGAAGTATGATTTTATTTTCAATTATTGTCGGCTTGGTGATGGCAGTGCTGCTGGTGCCGCTTCAGGGCGGAGGGAGCGGAAAAAAGGAGAAACGCTTTAATGCAGGTGGAATGGTCGCAGTATTGATCATTACGATTGCAGTGGCGTTCGGTTTCTATTATCTAAGCAACCTGGACCGCAACTTTTCATCTATGTGGATGGTGCTGATTTTTGCCTCGGGCGGTGGAGCGTTATTGGCGGCGGGGAAGGAGCGGCTGATCAAGGGCTCTGTGTTTGTAGTAGCCCTGCTGGCAGGCGCATACCTGCTGACTGCATTCGTTTTCAATGCAGATGAAAAGTTCAAGTCAGCCAAAATGGATGTAAAAACCGAACTTGAGGCGTTTGATGAAGGGCAGACACCGGCCAGTGTGCCGCCGAAATTTGCCCGAAATAAAATGAAAAAGGCCTTTGGGCAGGTGCCGGACACAAGCTATTATGAGCTCGGAAACCTGCAGATTCAAAAGGTAAACGGTGAATATGTGTACATCGCACCAGTGGAATTCTCAGGGTTTTTCAAGTGGATCAAGGGAGATGAAACACCGGGATATTTCACGATCAGTGCAACAGATTCATCAGCCAATCCAAAGTTTGTGAAGGAAACAATGACCTACACCCCTTCGTCCTACTTTAATAAAAATATCGAGCGCCATATCCGAATGAACTATCCTAAAGAGATTTTCAACGGAGATGTGCAGCTTGAAGTGGATGAAAACGGTAAGCCGTATTATGTCCGCACCTATGGAGATTTCATCTCTGCGAGGAACGGCTTTAAGGCAAAGGGCATTGTGGTCGTTGATCCGCAAAATGGAGACATAAAATCTTATGAATTGGCAGACGCACCTGGTTTCATCGATGGCGCTGTATCGCCTGAAACCGTAAGCCTGCAGAACAGCTACTATGGAAACTATGTGCAAGGCTTTTGGAACAGCGTGTTCGGGAAGTCTGAAGTAAAGCTTCCTTCAGATGAAGGGACAGAGGCAAATGTCAGCCCGATTTTCAATGAGAATGGAGAAATGTATTACTTTACAGATTTCACCTCGCCAAAAGAAGGAGTCGACAGCATGCTGGGTTATTCCTTAACCAACTCGAGGACGGGTGAGGCAACCTTCTACACAGGCAATCTGGAAAAATCGTATATGGACTCCCAAGGGAACCTTCAGATCATTGAGAAGAAATTCATTGAGAAAAAATGGAGCGGGGAAATGCCAATCCTGTATAACTTCTACGGTGAAGCGAGCTGGCTGACGCCGGTGCTTGATCCTAACGGCTTCCTGCAGAATTATTTTATTGTTTCGGCAGCCAATCCGGAAATCTCCGTGTATGCCAACACGCCAAACCAGGCGCTCAAACTGTATAAAACAGCCTTGCAACGTGGAGGCGGGAGTGTCGACGGCAGCGGAAAGGCAGAAGAGAAGCAGGTCAGCGGCACAGTCATAAGGGTCTATAAAGAAAAAACCGGCGACTACACGACCGTTTACTTCCTGTTGAATGGCGGAAAAAGCTACATCGTTTCCTCGGAAAACAATCCGATGAGCATCTATCTTAAAGAAGATGACAAGGTGAACGTCACCTATCTTGACACAGGAGAAGGCTTCCTGCCTGTCCGTGAAATGGATATAGAGGGACTTCAGTAAAAGTAGAGTTGTTATCGATTGGCCTGGGAAAACTGAAAAGTCACTTCTGGGAGAAGGAACGAAAATAATATGAAAAAAAATCCTCACTACGCCTTGGTAATAAGGCAATAGTGGGGATTTTTCTCTTTCTGGCTATTGATAATTAACAAAAGCAGGAGCAGGATCCAATTCCAAAACATCCTTAGGCGTCATTAACGGTTCATCCTTTTTGTAAAACACCTTGAACCCGCCATATTGAATAGGCTCCTTCTGCACATGTTCGTTGTAGCCTGCTCTTTTTATCGCCGCCAATCCATGGCCGTCAAAATTTAACGCCACTTCCACATTTTCTGTAGGTTGGATGGCCTCTTTATTGGTAAGGACATGTGTTGAAAATTGATGGACGATGACAAGTTTGTCAGGAAGTCCGTTTTCTTCCACTAGGTTTGATACATATTCAATCGCTTTTTGAATGTTTTGACCATCGACTGTGCCTAAATCCACTCCTGGGATTTCTCCTTCCTGGACACGGAATTCCGTATCAATCGCTAAGTGCACGTAAGGGAGTTTCAGGTATTTTTCCAGCGATTTCACTTGGTTCATGACGGTATCACGGGCCAGTTGTACATCCAGGATCAGCAGGGCATTGTGTTTCTTGGCCAATTTTGCATATTGTTCAATTTTCTCATCCGGTGTCGGGACAATATAATCACCATCTTCCCCGGGACTTCGCTGGGCTACGGTCGAAATCAATTCGATTGCCGGGATTGCTGGCCTTTCAGGGTCAATTTCAGAATAGGCCCTGGTTTGTTCAATCAATTTTTCCATGTACACTTCAGGACTGTATTCTCCTAGAATCCCCATATTAACCGAATTGGGGTGTCCATAATAGGAAACGATTCTATGGTCCTTAAGCGGTCCGTCCGTTAAATCTTCAGCACCTTTTGTCAAGGTCTGGCCTAAAGGAACGCTTCTTTCCGTGTCGCCTCCATGCGCCTGCGTTCTGGGCATTTCCGCCAGCTGTTTATCTGTATAGTTTGTTTTCAGGGGTTGTGCACTTTGGGAAGGCTCGATTGCTTGATAGGACGCTTCAATGGCGAATCTGGGTGATTTTGCTGCCGCCTCAAGGATATAATGCTGCTCACTGAAGGCTAATTTTGATTTGTCATGCAGCCTTGCCGCCTGGCTTGAAGAAGTAACCGTCTGCGAGCAGCCTGTTAACATTAAATACGGTAGGGCTGCAAGGCAAGCCCCTGTTCTGAACATCTTTTTCATTTTATCCCACCTGTTTTTAAAAATATGAATATATCTTGTGTTGAAGGTGGCTTTCACCAACCAATGAAACTTTCAATCTGCAAATCTAGTATAAGTTGAAAACTGTCTCTATTTGAAATCAAAAGCTCTAATTACACTACCCTGATGTAGATTTGAATAAACTTATACCGGGGATAGAGATGGGTCAATCTTAATCATTCGGCAGAAGTGTCTCATATGCAGAGACTTTGTTCTCATTCGTTTATGTTTTGGGTTATCAGTTTAGCCCTGGCTCCATTGCGCCATTTTTTTACAGCAGAGGGAGATACCTGCTCCTGTTCGGCAATTTCACAGATTTTCATCATCCCGATAAAGGTGTAAAGAACCCATTTCGTCTGATTTTCGGTCAACGGTTGGAAATAAGTCAGCAGGGTTTCGGTTTCGAGGCAGCCGGCTTTCGATTCATCCCGAACCTTCTCCCAAAATTCTTCGTCAGGATAAGTGAAGGACTCTGTGCGCTTCGCTTCCCGTTTCAATTCATCTAGCAGCCTTCCACGAATCATCGAATAGGCATAACCGGTGAAACTTCCTTTTTCATCCTCGTACTTTTGCCATGCCTCCCACAGCGCTGTCATCCCAATCTGGTAAAATTCGTCCTTTTCCTTGTAGATATGAAGCGTGTTGATGATCTTATGGATCATTGGCTCATACTGAACATGCACCTCGTTAAATTCTTTCAATTTGCTATCCTTCTAAAAGGCGCGCACTTTTCTTTTATTCCCGGGTGAGTTCAGCATAAGGGAGGGAACGGAGTATGAACAAAGAGATGTGGTGAGACTTTGTTGCGCGAAAGTGTGAGTATCTCTAGGGGAAACTCGCGGTTCTATTGGAGGTAGAGGGTGTTTTGGGTATTTTTTTATTTAGGGTGCCGGCACCAGGCACGAGTGTATATGTGAGGGGAGGTATGGATTTATCGGTCGTTTTCTCAAGTTTATCGGTCAAAGTATTGCCACATTAAATTGTAGTTGTTATAGTGTGTATATAGACATACACACTATAACACTTAAAGGGGAGAATGTAGATGGAGTTTTTTGAATTGTTATGGGCTTATGCAGTGGTGTTCATTTTAGCTGCCATTCCATTATTTGAGGCGTTTGGAGTTATTACTTTGGGGATTTTAGCAGGTCTGCCTGTGCTGCCAGTCGTATTGATCAGTCTATTCGGTAACATATTAACCGTTTTATTATTAATTTTGTTCATCGATAAAATCAGGGAGTGGAGAAGGAAACGAAAAGGCGAGAAACCGGAAAAGCAGCAAAGCAAAAGAGCGGTACGTGCTCAGAACTTATGGAAAAAATATGGTTTGCCGGGGTTATCTTTAATTGGGCCATTATTTGTTGGCAGCCACTTAACGGCGTTCATGTGTGTGACACTAGGCGGACAGAGGAAAAAGGCGACCATTTGGATGGTCACAAGCATCACTGTTTGGGGACTGGTCTTTGCCATATTAGCTCATTATGGTGTTGATTTCTTAGGATATGAGGACAAAGGGATTCTCAAGGATTTGATTGATACGGATTGAAAAATCATTTACAAAGGAGCAGTGGTCTGGAAATGATTAAAGATGCATGGTGGTTGGCTCGTAAAGAATTATTTTTTCATAAAATTCCTTTAGGATTTTCAGTATTAGTAACCATATTTTTTGCAGTGATGACTTCGTTTAGTTTAGAACAAAGCATAGAAAATGTGGCTTATCCTGAAACGGCAGAGGATCAATTCTTCTTTATTGATTTTGTCTTCGTTCTTATTACACCAGGCTTAGCAGCCATTTTTATGTCTGGTCCCTATTTGAGCTTTAGATCAATGAAGGAGGATCCATTCAGTAAGCGGATGGCATTTCTCAGGTCTCTTCCTATCCCGGTTCACGTTCTTTCTTTAAGCCGCACGATCATGATGATCATAACATTATTCATATTGAGCCTTGCTTTCTATACAACGATTACCATCGCATTACATGATCAACTATTCGACTACTTGACATTAAAGGAATATCTCACGTTTATTGGGATGTGGCTGGGATACGCTGCTGCTATAGGAGGATTCAATCCGTATATCGAGTACGGAACGAATGGGAAAGTTTTGCATTCAGTTCCGTATGTGCTTATTGTCCTGATTATTTTTCTATCCTTCTTATTTTACAAAGTTGTTAAACAAGGAATTGTCGAATCAACTATCTTACTTTCAATGAATCAAGGTTGGCCAATCGCCTCACTTTTCCTTATCATTGGAATAGCCGGAATTGTACTATGGAATATCCTTTTAACAAAACGCCTGGCTAGACGAGATTATGTGTAAAGAATGGGGGGGTGTGCATGAAGCTGCCTATTCGTGTTTCAGAGGATAGTAGAGAACCGATATATCATCAAATCGAAACGCAATTGAAAGCTCTGATTGTTGGTGGTCAGCTGCCGCCGGGCGCTCCACTTCCCTCGATTAGAGTATTGGCGAGTGAACTGACATGCAGTTTGATTACTACAAGACGTGTCTATCAGAACCTGGAGATGGGCGGATATATTAAAACCGTGCAAGGAAAAGGCACTTTTGTAAGGGAAATCGAAGAAATTCTTAAACAAGAAACAAAAGATAAAGTTGTTTATGAAGTATTTCAAAAGGCAGTCGAACAAGGAAAACAATTAGGTTCTACAAAGGATGAGATTCGCAGCATTTTCGAAGAAGTGTTAAATACCAATTATGAAGATTCTTAGACGGGGGGATCGGGAATTGAATATCTCTTTATTAGAAGTAAAAGGGCTGAAAAAGAATTATAAGAAATTCAAGTTCGGTCCCATTGATTTCAGCGTGGAAAAAGGAATGGCTGTAGCACTATTAGGGGGCAATGGATCAGGAAAAAGCACGTTCTTTCGATTATTAATGAATATTCTGCAGCCGGAAGCTGGCAGCATTACCTTTTTTGGCAACGACCTGAAAAATAATGAAATGGATGTAAAAAGAAGAATTGGTTTCATTGGAGAAATGTTGGAACCGTTTTCCGCTTTGAAAATTAAAGAAATTGCAAACCTTGTTTCGTACTGGTTTCCAACCTGGGATGATAGTCGGTATCACCATTTCGTAAACAGATATAGAATAGATGAGAATGAAAAATATGGAAAAACTTCAAAGGGTACAAGGAAGAAAGTCGAATTGATTTTATCACTTTCCCATTCTCCAGATATCCTTTTATTAGATGAACCATCAGCAAATCTTGATATTGTTTCACAAAGAAAAATGAAAGAAGATTTGGTTGAGTTTTTAGAGGATGGAGAAAAAAGCATAGTACTGGCAAGCCATCTAATGGACGATGTGAGACACATTTGTGATTATATTTATATATTGGATGATGGACAAATCAATGAGTCTTTTGAGAAAGACGAAATCCAAGAAAAGTGGGCAACATTTTGGATTAATGATTTCCCGGAAGAGTTACTTGATCATCCTAATATTGTTGTGACTAACCGACTGAATAACTCCACACTCCAAGTAGTAACCAATGATTTTCCTACCATAGAAAGAGATTTGCTAGATCGTCATATTTCCATCCACCAAGTCGGCAGATTGACTCTTGAAGAAATAATAGAATATATCATTGATGGAGATAGAAGTTTGAACATGTGATGAGAGTGAGGTTTTTCTTTAAGAATCGCTTGATTTCATGGGAAAGGTGAACAGGCCCATATTCTCAGCTAAACTGAAAAGAAAACGGCTATTTATCACCTGCAGAGGGAAAGCTGCTCATTGACTCTTCAAGAGAGTTCATCAGCAGCTTTTTTTGGTTCATGGATGAATTTTTTCTGAAATCGGTTGCAAATTGACTTCTTTCAGGTCCACTTATAGAAATAAAAGGCCTCTCTCTAATCTGGTAATATCCTATTCACCTTCCTGAAAAATGTCGTTGGCTTTTCTGAGGCAAAACAGGGCACACTTGCCGGCCTATGGGATAGATAAGAGTGGTAATAGCGTTTAATAAAAAATTCTCCCTTCCTGATAGGTTAAAAGATTTTGCCTATAACTTCATTTTCGTTGCAGCCTGAGCTATGGTTTGTGAAGGAAATAAATTAACCTTTCTAAAATAAAGGAAAGTTTTTCCGTTAAGTTGTGGAATAGATTCGATTTTAGATATTTAAGGGAAATTTTTTCCCTTAAGCACATTGAAATGAACAATTTACGCATCTTTTAAGAGATTAAGGGAAATTTCTTCTCTTATTTTAGCTGTTTTTCCTGCTTTTTCTTAAATAAGGGAAATTTCTTCCCTTATTTTTCACAAGTGTTGAAAGAAATAAATAGCTGGAGTAAATCATTCATTGTGCCGTTTAGGCCGAGCCCGGCATGAGAGGCTTCCAGCCGCAGAGCAAACCACCAGTTCACACCGGTGGTTTTAATTTAAGGAATAAAGTGATTTTTCCTAAGAGTTCAATGGACAAGATTACAGGTCAAATTTCACTTGATTTTCCTCATTATCAGAAAGGAACCTCCGTCGAGTAATATCAGTTTTTGAAAATAGTAAAAATTTTGAAACTTTACGACGTTTTTGGTCGTAAATAAAATCAACGCATAAACTTCATTTCATCAATAACCAACAAGGAGGGCTATTACATTATTAAGAAAATAGGAATTACATTATCTCTTGTTTCATTACTATTTATTATGGCGGCATGTACTTCTCAGAATACTGAACAGACAGTTGAAAACCAATCTGAGGAACCTGCTGCTGCAAATGTTCCCGTCAAACCGAAAACCGAGAAACCTTCTGAATCAATAGAGGGAGAAGATGGAACGGTCATTTCATTCCAACAAATAGAAGTTAAGGGACTGAACCCTGATGTAAATGCATTCCAAATGATGTATTGGAGTGAAGGGGTCGAAACAGCGGCTTATGTAACTGTTCCTAAGAAAACGGGGTATTATTATTTGAATCTGATGTGTCACGGCGGCTACGTATATCCCTTGGATTTATCAAGTATTCATGCACTTCCCAGCGGCTTGGTACTTAATGCGGAAACAATGATCAGTGATGCGCACAGCGAGTTAGTCACCCTCAGCCCTTTATACCGGGGTTACGGGGACAGCAAGGGAACGGTAGGCGGTTTGAATGGTGCTGTTCTTGATACCAATCATGCCATTGACGCTATACAGTCTTATTTTAAAGAAGGGAATATGGAGAGTACGATAAAATCTGGTTACATTAGTACGAACGGTATCACACTAGGCGGGGGAGTAGTGCTGAAGTTGTCCGAAATGAGAAATGATATTGGCAATGTTGTCGCAATTAATCCATATGTCGGCCTTGACCTCTTATACCCTTGGGCAGAGAGTCATCCGGAAAACGACTGGAATGAAGGATTCTTAGAAACGTATCATGAGGAATTCGGAGAGTTTGACCCCGATTCTCAATTTGTGAAGGACGAATCGATACAACTATCACGAAGCTTTATCCCCACATTGATTGTACAAGGACAAAAGGATGAAGTTGTGAATTGGGAGCTTACACAGACATTCTTTGAAAAATTAAAAGAGACAAACCAAAATGAACATACCAACTATGTGCTCATACCAGAAGGTGATCATGAATTGACAGAGCATCAAGCAGAGTTGATTCAAATTACAGATGATTGGTATAAAGAAATTAGCGGAAGGTGATAACTTTTCTTGCATCTTTAGGAGAGACAGAAGGACAGGTTACTGGTTTTGATTTGGAGTAGAAATCCATCTATGAATCTACTATATTGCCAGTTTGCACTTGCTGATTGATGAGTGTTGCTGGAGTTCCGTCACCTTGTTATTTCTTTTTGTCTCTTCTTATAATAATAACTGTCGCCAATACAATAATGAGTAAAAACATACCATTAGCCATTTGTTCTCCTCCTCTCAGTGAGTCCTCACATCCGCTTGATCACACTTCCCTCTGGAATTTCTTGTCATGTTTCTTTCATGACATGGCGAAAGACCAATGGGGTGAAAAGGGATAAAAGCAGAACGCACAATGTTATCCACCATCCCAGCGATTTGAATATGTCCTCTGGAAGAATAAATGAGTACCCTAAATAGGATAAGAATAAAACCCCTTGAAGAACCTTCAATGTTTTGGCATCGGCTTCATTTTTTTCAGCTACAAGTCTCTCATCCGTCTCAGCTACAATTAATTGAGGATTCTTTTTTATCTTGATTAGTTTAAGGGAAGAGGCTAGAGCAGCACTAAAGGGAATAAGCGATAAGCCTAATAGGGCCTTGTTGTTAGTGAAGTAAGTTTCCGTTATTTCGAAAGTGAACCAAGTGACAAAGAGGGCAATACCAGCAAGTAACGATACGCTGATGACTAATTTTGTTTCCTTAACAACTTTTTTGGCAATCACCTTTCATTCCTCCCAGAATAAATCATCTAAAGTTTTATTTAAGGCCTTACATATTGCCTTACATAATTTCAGACTCGGGTTATAGTTTCCAGCTTCGATTAGATTAATGGTCTGCCGAGTGACTCCAACGATATTTGCTAACTTTTCCTGAGATACATCAGCTTCAACTCGCGCGATCTTTATTTTTCGGTTTTTCAAAAAAATTCATCTCCTCCTCATTCAATATATTATTCAGTACATTACAAAATGTCATTTATAATTGACATTTTGTAATGTACTTCAAACGGTCTCCTTTTTCGGTACAATAGGGACTGGTTTATTTTCCGATTTTGTAAGTTTTGCCTTTATATTTCTCCCCATAAAAATAAAAGGATCGCCAAGATTAGATTGGCAATCCTTTTTAGATGATTTTTTTCATGATATACACATAGTAATACTCTACATTTTCTTGCTTTGCACAAGAAGTTTGGATTCTCCTGTACGCTCCCATTCTTCAACAATTGTATTTTCATTTCCATGACCATTGGCTTTCTCCGCAGCTAAGGCATCTGCTTTGGTAACATGGACTGTTCCAAATGGATGATTAGGAGGAGCATAAATCGAATAAAGTTTCAGTGGACTGTTTCCAGTATTCGTTACATTATGCCAAGTTCCAGCTGGGATGATTAGGGCAGAATCATCATACACATTTCTTTCAAAGTTTAGATTGTTTTTACTTTTTCCCATTTGAACAATCCCTTGTCCTTGTTCAATCCGCAAGAATTGACAACATCAGGATGCATTTCCAAACCGATATGATCGCCAACATCGATGCTCATTAAAGTGGTCTGTAAATGTGTTCCAGTCCATATAGCCGTGCGATAATATAAAATTATCCTATGCACTTGTTAAGAAAGTGTACTTTAAGGAAATCAAAGAAGCAGAGGGATTGCCTGTCTCAGGAATGTATTGATTATAATAATATTATGTATACTAAAAAGGAGATAGATAGGCAAATTCACTGCCGTTTGTCTGGGTCCCTTTTTGCATTATTCATTTAATAGAAAAAACGAATGTTTGGTTTTAGATTCAGTTCATACTATGTAACAAGCTCTTAAAAGTGGTAAGCTAATGATTCAGTGTACTGACTTATAAGATGAATCTCGGAGCAGGGCACGTGCAATATAACAGGAGGTCTATCAATGAATATAGATAATAACGATATATTAATTCGATTACGATATGCACTGGATATAAAAAATACAGAGATGGTGGACATTTTCAAGCTTGGCGGGGTGGATTTGTCTAAAGAAGAAGTGATGAAGGTACTGACAAAATCAGTGGACGATCTTGCTATAACGGAAAATCATATAGCATGTGATGATGAAATGTTCGAGGCATTCCTAAACGGTTTCATTACTTTTAAAAGAGGAAAGCAGGATCCGAAGCCTGGCCAGCCAGAACGACCGGCCATAACCTATGAACACGTGAATAATCTGCTGCTTAAGAAAGTGAAGATTGCGCTCTCGTTAACGAGTGAAGATATGATTGAAATCTTGCAGGATGCAGGTGTGACGGTCACCAAAGGGGAGATGGGCGCCATTTTACGAAGAGAAGGCCATAAAAATTACCAGGTGTGCGGTGATCGATATGCCCGAAATTTCTTAAAAGGATTAACGATCAGATACAGGGGTTAAATCATGAATCATACTTTTTCAGGTGAGACGATACGATTTGATATTAAATATAAGAACCGGAAATCCATCGGTATTTATCTTGACAGTTATGGAAGTGTGGAGGTGCACGCACCTAAAGGGACGCCTGACGAGTCTATCCTCCGAGTAGTAGAGGATAAATGGGAATTGATTCTTGAGAATTCGAAAGAAAGGAAGGACCGCCTGAAGGGAGAACAGGAAAAAGTCTATGTTCAGGGTGAGCCTTTTCTGTATTTAGGAAAGGCTTATCCCATAGAAGTCCATCAGGATCCAGCTATCCCCCAAGATCATATCAAGTTCGATGAAAAGGCAATCCATGTATTTGTCAAACAGCTCGAGGATGAACGTATCAAACAGGCTTTGAAACGATTCTATTACCAGCAGTGTAAAGCGTTAGTGGAGAAGAGTATTGCCATCCATCAACATCACTTTAAAACAAAACCGCATTCCATCCGTATTACTGACAGCAAAACAACATGGGGAACCTGTGATGGGAGAAGGAAGCTGACCTTCAATTGGAAGCTTGCCATGGCTCCCCGGGAAGTGATCGATTACGTGGTCGTTCATGAAATGTGCCACATGGTCCACCTCAATCATGACCGGTCCTTCTGGCGTCTTGTAGGAAAGATCGTGCCGGACTATAAAGAGAAAGAAAACTGGCTGGCAGCATCCAGTTGGAAGATGACGGTGTAGTGAGGTTTGCAGTAGGGCGTACTAGGGGCCAAACCCCCGGTGCGTTAAAGCGGTAAAGAGAAGGGGGGAAGGGGCAGGTTTACTGACCTTTTTTTCTTGGTCCTGAACCCCCCTGGCAATGACGGGGTCCAGAGAGCTTGTAGAGTGGTAAAAAAAATTCTCCCTTCATGAAAGGATAAGCAGTTTTCCTTCACTTCGTTTCATTGTATTGTAACAGGAGGGATGCCCTGTGAAGGACATTAATAATCTTATCTAAAATAAGCGGAATATTTCCCGTTAAGCTGTGGAATAGCATTCGCCTTAGGGTATATAAGGGGAATTTTTCCCTTTATTCACAGCCAAATGAACCATTTTCGCATCTTTTTAAGAGAATAAGGGGAATTTCTCCGCTTATTTTAGCTGTTTTTTGTGTTTTTTCTTAAATAAGCGGAATTTCTCCCCTTATTTTTCAAAATTTTCAAAGGGAATAAATTGCTAGAGTAAATCATTCATTGGGTGGCTATATATGGGTACTAGGGGCCAGACCCCAGGTACGTTAAGCGCTAAAGTGAAGGGACAAAGGGACAGAATATTTCCTGTCTTTTTTATTTGCAAAAATTGCCTCTTATAGACACAAGGAATAAAAGGGTGCTTCTGAAACGGTGTGCAGTAGAAAAGCCATGGATAATAATTAATAGGAGATGAAGAAGAAAAAGCTAGCATTACAAGAATACAGCAGTTAATCTTGAGTACTTTACATCAGTAAGTGAGCAGGATTAGTAGAGGAAGATCATGTTATAATTAATGAAAAATATGAAAATTAAGGTGGGGGTACTAGTGACAAACAACGAACTTTTAACTGCAATAAAGGAAAAGGTTACGCTTTTTGGATAGGGGCTGTTTCGATTGAATGTTGGAGAGGTATTTTTTGTATTTATTCAGCTGTAAAACGTTTGAAAGGGTCCAATAAAAAAAGAGGTATCCTGAACAAAGTAAAAATCGTTCCTACAACCGCTTCAACTTTGGACTCGCTTTTCCAATTGGTAGATATGCTTATCCATAAGAGTGAGTCTGCTGTTAAGGTAATCAAATTCATTTTCAGTGTACTTTCTGGTAATCTTTAACATACCAAGTACATCCTCTGTTTGGGAAACATCAATTCTGTTTACAGTTTTCTCTACTCGATCGACAGTTCCTTCTAGTCTTTCCATATTTCCTTCGACCCGACCGACAGTTCCTTCTAGTCTTTCCATATTTCCTTCTACTCGTTCCACAGTCCCTTCTAGTTTTTCCATATTTCCTTCTACTCGTTTTACAGATCCTTCTAGTCTTTCCATATTTCCTTCTAGTTTTTCCATATTTCCTTCTACTCGTTTTACAGTACCTTCTAGTCTTTCCATATTTCCTTCGACTCGATCGACAGTTCCTTCTAGCCTTTCCACATTTTCATCTACTCGCTTAACGGTTCCTTCTACTTTTATTAGTCTCTCATTCATGACAAACAACAACTCTTGCCCTTGTTTTAGTTCATGCATAATCTGTTTTAGTGTTTCTTCCATTTTCAACACCTCCTTTAGGTTGTATTATATCACACGATGTGCACCGTAAATTATGCATTTTTAAATCAAAAAATAGGATTCGACCCCTCGGTATATAAATGGCCAGTCGCTTTAAGCAACTGACCATTATTCCTGAAGGGGAAAGTCAAGGGAATCAGATATTTTCTATCTTGATCGTATTAAAGAACTCCGAGTAATCATATAAACGATAATCAGCAACCTCACAATTTCCCTGAAAAATGCACGTCTTGATCCCTAATTCCCTGGCCGGCAGCAGGTCAAGTTCTCTGTCGCCGATGGCTAAATCAATGGCATGTTTATCATGTAAATACTTATAGGAAGCAGAATGGGGTTTACGGGGGAAGCCGTCGTCAATCGTCACGATATCATCGAAGTACTTTTCCCATCCATAGTGTTGTAAAATCTCCATCACGCCGGCTCTGTCCTTGTGGGTCATGATGACATTTTTGTCAGCTGACTTCAGCACTTCTTCGACATGTTGAAATGGGGGCATGTCCTCAGGGGCCAATTGGCTGCGCAGCTTTTTCATTTCTTCTTGTTGATCCTCTGAAACGTTATAGTGCTCCAGTG
This sequence comes from Bacillus sp. AK031, assembly GCF_053903065.1. Lineage (NCBI taxonomy): Bacteria > Bacillati > Bacillota > Bacilli > Caryophanales > Bacillaceae > Bacillus > Bacillus sp. AK031. The sequence continues at coordinate 2,094,129 of NZ_CP096424.1, forward strand.
CGTGTGGGTACGTAACTTTTAGCTTCTCATAGATTTCCTTTTCATCCTCTGTTCCTCCCAAGACCTTGGAGAAGACTCTGGTGTAAGCTGGATATGTATCAAATAATGTCCCATCGAAGTCCCATAGAATATTCATTGTATCATCCTCCTAACTGATTTTATTTTTCACTTTAACAAATTCCATGTGAGAAAGAAACTGAGTGAACCCAGCATTAGTTTTGGTATACCTTTGCAGTTTCAGGATTTTGCTTTATGAACGTTTCTAGTATTTGAGTATATATTTCTGGTTGTTCAGCATGCACCAGGTGTGCGGCAAAAGGAATAATGGAGATGTGTACCTGCTCATTCATTTTCGGATAACTTAGTGCACCTGCTGTTTCATATTCATTCCCTTCCAGCAAAAGGGTAGGGGAGGATAAGTCATTTACATTCGTAGTGTCTTCAAATGGATACCAAGTCGCGTCAGCTCCCATATAGATGAACTGTTTCCAATCGGTTGAATGCAAGTGATCATAATATTGTACCGCTTGTTCATTTTTCAAAAATTCTCTTTGTTGCTCTGCCTGCATGTCATTCATTTCAACCCAATTGTCAGGCTTCTCAGCAAATACCCCTGATAGCGTTAAGGTTGAAATCTTTTCTGGAAACCTCTTTGCAAATTTTAACCCGACTAGTGCCCCTAATGAACAGCCAACCAGGTGCACACGATCCAGATCATAATAATTTAAGGTTTCGGCTAAATCTGCTGCACAGTCCTCAAAATAATTAGAGAAATCATTCTCAGTTGATTTCCCGTGGCCCCTTAAATCAGGGACCAATACTTTAAAATCATTCTTGAAATAATCTCTCTGGTACTCAAAATCCGTTAAACCACTTTGTAACCCGGAATGGAGGAAGATAATGGGTTCTCCTTCTCCAAATATCTCTGTATGCAATATCAATTTGCACTCCCCTTTGTTAGAATATTTACAATTTTTATAATACCATAAAAAGTAAATCCTCTTGGGGAAATAGCCTTAAAAATAGAGGAGTCACCTATACAATAAAAGTTCATTAAGCTAAAAAATTCAAAAATCATATTCCATTCCCACTAGTGGAATACTCTTCCTATGAAGCAAGCAGCATTGTACAGGAGGAGATTTTAATGGATAGCCCAAAGAAGGAAAGTCAGGAGTTACATAGTATCAGCCCGTTTGAATTAAAAGACAAACTCATCGATCTGGCAACTGGAAAGAAAAGAATGACCAGGTCGATGCTGGATGCGGGCCGCGGAAATCCCAATTGGATCGCCGCTGCACCACGTGAAGCGTTTTTTGCGCTTGGACAGTTTGCGGTTACCGAATCAAGAAGGGTATGGGATGAAGGCGATCTCGCCGGCATGCCGAGCCGTGTTGGCATTGCCGAACGATTTAATCAATATGTGCAGGAAAATCAGCAGGCTCCAGGCATTCAACTGCTGAAAGAAATCATTGATTATGGAATCAATGCCAAACAGTTTGAACCGGATGCATGGCTCTATGAATTAGTCGATGGCATCATTGGCGATAACTACCCTAATCCAGATCGGATGCTTGTCCGGACGGAAAAAGTGGTGCATGATTACCTATTGAAAGAGCTGTGCGGTCAAGATAACTCATGTGGCAGGTTTGATTTGTTCGCTGTCGAAGGGGCAACAGCAGCGATGTGCTATATATTTGAGACGTTATACAGAAACTACTTGCTGCCAAAGGGGTCGCGTATAGCTGTGATGGTGCCGATTTTCCCGCCATACATAGAGATTCCGGAGCTGCCAAACAATGATTACGACCTTGTTGAAATCAAGGCATCTGAAATCGACGAGGAAGGGCATCATACTTGGCAATACCCGGTTGAGGAGTTAGACAAGTTGAAGGATAAGGACATCAAAGCACTGTTCATGGTGAATCCGAGCAATCCTCCTTCAGTTGCGTTAAAAAAAGAATCCGTGGAACAGATTATCCGTATTGTAAAACAGGATAATCCGGATCTGATGATCATTTCCGATGATGTGTACGGCAATTTTGTTGAAGGGTTTCGCTCCTTGATGGTGGATCTGCCTTTCAATACCATCGGCGTCTATTCATTTTCCAAGTATTTTGGTGTGACGGGCTGGCGGTTAGGTACGATCGCCATCAACGAGAATAATGTGTTTGAACGATTGATCAAGGAACTGCCGGAGGAAAAGAGAGCAGTGCTGAACAAACGGTATTCATCGCTTACCCAGAATCCGGAAGAGCTCAAGATTATTGATCGAATGGTTGCAGACAGCAGAGATGTGGCGATGAATCATACAGCAGGATTGTCCACACCGCAGCAAGTGCAAATGGCGTTATTTTCGATTTTTGCCATGCTGGATACCGATAATGAGTACAAACAAAAAACGAATGATATCCTTCATCGAAGAATGCATCTTTTATACGAAGGCCTTGGTTTGCCGATGAAACACTTGCCATACGACGCAGACTATTATACAAAGATCGATTTGGAAATCTGGTGTAATCATCACTATGAAAAAGGATTCACCGATTACCTTAAATCGAATTATCAACCGGTCGATATCCTGTTCCGCCTGGCTGAAAAGTCATCGATCGTGTTAATGAGCGGCGAAGGATTCTTAGCACCGGCTTGGTCGATCCGCGTGTCTCTTGCCAATCTGGATGATGAAGCCTATAAACGTATTGGACAGGAATTGAAAAATACACTTAAGGATTATGTGGCGGAATGGAAGGAAGGGCGGTAGTTATTCATGGCCCGCCATGGGAATTGGGAAGGGACAGATATAGGTAGGAGAGATGGGACAGGATCACTGTCCCTGGTTCTTTTCATCCGTATTGACCTCTTTAAGCGGTTCATGTTCATGCAATTTCACACCCGGGCAGACTGATTGCGAGGTTCATCTTCATGCAAAAACCCAACTCATGACCTGCACAGACAGTTTGCGAGGTTTAACTTCACGCAAATCCCTAATTCACGCCCTGCACAGCTTCTTTGAGAAGTCGATTCACGTGGTAAACAACTCTAATTAAGTACCACCTGGACTGCTAGCCAAGGTATACTGTTGAGATTTTTCGCTGTATCCTGCTCCCATCGAGGCAGCAGGATATTTTTTTGCTCAAGGAACAGGGTGCCCACTGTCCCTTATGAACTGGTCGATTGCCCTCCATCCACATGAAGAACCTGCCCATTGACATACCGGGAGTCGTCTGAGGCAAGGTACACAAAGGTTGGCGCAACTTCAAAGGGTTGTGCCGGCCGTTCCATCGGATTGTCAGCACCGAATGTCGCAACCCTGTCAGCTGTAAAACTGGAGGGAATCAGCGGTGTCCAGATAGGACCAGGTGCAATCCCGTTCACTCGGATGCCGTCCTTGATCACGTTTTTAGAAAGGGCCCGTATGAACCCGACCTGTGCTCCCTTTGTTGCTGTGTAATCGATCAATTGCGGGTAGCCCTCATAGGTAACAACCGAGGTGGTTTCAATGATGGAACTGCCTGGCTTCATATAAGGAAGGGCAGCGCGTGTCGTGTAAAAATGAGAATACATATTCACTTTAAAGGTATCATCGAACTGTTCATCCGTAATGTCCGTTAACCTTGTTTGTTGAAATTGAATGCCCACATGGTTGCATAGGATGTCAAGTTGGCCATAGGTCCGAACCGTTTCTTCGACAATGAATCGGCAGTGGTCTTTATTTCGCAAATCCCCCGGCAACAGCAGACAGTGCTGTCCAAGCTGCTCAATCCGAAATTTCGTTCGTTGCGCATCTTCATGTTCATTCAAATAGGCAATGGCCAAGTGTGCACCTTCCTTTGCAAAGGCAATCGCAGCCGCAGCCCCCATCCCGCTGTCACCTCCAGTAATCAGTGCCACTTTTCCTTTCAGTTTTTCACTTCCTTTGTAGTTGGGATCCTCGATGATCGGGCGGGGGACCATCAAACTCTCATGCCCTGGTTGACTGAATTGTCGTTGTTCAGGCACGGTAATCGGCACATCCTGGTATTGTGTTATCTGTCCATATCGAGGATAAAGCGGATAGGGATCGTTGACACGCTGGGTGTGAAAAAGATGCTGCATCTGCTGGATTTCCTTCAGTTGATCGGCTGCATGATGATTTCTATAATAGCGCCCGTGTTGGTGGAAAGGATAATTGTACATAAAGACCTCCTGTTGGTTGAATCAGATTTGTTACTACAGTATTCGCCTATAGGGTGAATGTTCCTGAGTCAGACCCAACTTGAGATCGGCACACTGTTCGTCTCATTTTGGGAGTGTACCTGGTACAAAACCGTTGAATATGCTGTAAAAGCTTTACTTTAAGAAGGAGGCAATGTGATGCAATTATATTTCAACCCTCAAGCACACTATTTATTAAAAAGGGACTCATCCAAAAAGGTGCAATTCCAATACATTGACCATCAATTCCCAGCCCCGCTCATTCATTCAGGCCCTCCATATTTCACCAATCCGCGGTATGGCTTCAATTTTTCAAAAATATAGGTAGGCTGGCTTGTGATATCCGGAAGCAAATAATGACATGATCCTTTAGCTAGGGATTGTGTCTGCTTCCTATACAGCTTCAGGCTTTATCTTTCATTGTGGTTTACTTGTTGTTCAACACTCCTCCAATGTATTCATAAAATGACTTCATGAAGGAATGTTTAAAGGGTGAAGATCATGAATGAAAACAGCGGAACATTACTCGAAACCGCAGGTGGATGGATTCAGGCAGCAGGCGCTACCATCGTTTCCATTGGAGGAACTCTTTTAGCAGGAAACAATGAGGAACAATCACAGCAAAAAGGTCTGAAACTAGTGGCGGTTGGAAATGGAATAGAAGCGGCAGGAAACTCACTTCAAGGCATAGGACGCGAAAAGATTTCATCAGGAACAGGTATGAAGCTCACGATTCTGGGGGCATGGCTCCAGGCTGCAGGAAATATTTCCAATGTTGCGGCTTCCCTTCTGATTCTTAATGAGGAGGAACAGAGTGGTTTTGAATTGGATCTTATAGGAGATTCCGTTCAATTTCTTGGGGCTCTTAGTGAAACGGTTGGTTTAAGTTCAGCAGAAGAAACACCCTTTTCCCGTTTGTTAATTTCAGGGAATTTAATACAGTCATTCGGACTTCTCATTGAAGCTATAGGCGCTTCATATATTTTACAGGGACATGTAAGACTGGGGGAACAGATCAAAGCAATTGGAAATTATATTCAAACAGCAGGAGTTACAATTGCAGCAATAGGTTTAACCAAGAATTTAGAGGTAAATAATCTTACAGAATAAGGAAATGATACCAAAAGGACTTTTTCGGTAAAAAGGATAAGAGTGTTGAAAGGTAAAGGAAGTGACTATATGGCAAGCAGGACAAGAAGGTCTAGGGGGAAAAAAGGAAAAATACTTTTCTTATCCATCATGATCCCATTGGTATTGATGGTATTTTTTCTGGATAGCGAGTGTGTAATAAAAGGCGAGATGAATGAGGATACAATTCAAAATAATCCCGCCGTAACAAGTAGTTCGCATCCAAGTGAACTTCTGCCTGCAAGCAGTAACGCTAACCACAGTCCAGAATTGATGAATTCCTCAAGAATGGTCGGAAATAGTGTTGCTCTGGAAAAAGAGGGGAAGGTAAGTCATACCTCATTTCGAAGCCTTGTAAAAGAAGATGAACCATCTGCAGATCAGATTTTAACGGAAATGAGTCTGGATGAAAAAATTGGGCAGTTAATCATTTCGGGTGTTGAAGGCACATCTGTCGATTTAAATGATAAGCGCTTAATAACAGACATTCATGTTGGAGGGGTCATTTTCTATTCCAACAATATAGAGTCCGTTCAACAAACGAAACAGATGGTAGAGGAACTGAAAGCAACAAACGCCATCAATAAGCTTCCGTTATTCATTTCCGTTGATCAAGAAGGAGGAAGTGTTTCAAGGCTTCCTGGAGTCGTTCAAACACCTGCAAATGAAGAAATAGGCGAGACAAACGACAAGAAATATGCCTTCACTATTGGAGAGAGGCTGGGTGAAAACTTAAAGTCATTAGGGTTCAACCTTGATTATGCACCTGTTCTGGATATCAACAGTAATCCTGATAACCCCGTTATTGGTGACAGATCATACGGCAGCAATGCCTCCGTTGTTACTGATTTGGGAATACAGACAATGAAAGGCATTCAGTCCAAGGATATCATATCAGTGATCAAACACTTTCCTGGGCACGGTGACACATCTGTTGATTCGCACATCCAATTACCCGTCGTCAATAAAAATTTGAATCAGCTTAAGAATCTGGAACTGATTCCGTTCAAAAAAGCAATTCAAAATGGGGCGGATATGGTAATGGTTGCCCACATCCTGCTGCCGCAACTAGATAATACATATCCCGCGTCTATGTCAAAAGTCGTCATGACGAATGTATTGAGGAATCAACTAAACTTTAACGGGGTCATCATAACGGATGATATGACAATGGGGGCTATCGTCAAGAATTTTGGAATCGGGGATGCTGCGGTTGATTCTTTACAGGCAGGCAGTGACATTATACTCGTTGCCCACGAATATAAAAATGCCGCTGCAGTATTCAACTCGATCAAGACAGCAGTCGAAAAGGGTGAGCTGTCAGAACAGAGGATTGATGAAAGTGTGGAACGAGTGATCAATATAAAAAGGAACTACCTAAATTGATAATGAGGCAATATCAGGTATTGTTCATTCGCATGGGTTGTGAAATGAAGAGACAAGATGAATTTTTCCTTGCGTTTCATTTACACTCGTTCCAAAATTGACGGATACTAAATCTGATAGTAAAATTAACTGAATTTAATAGACAGTTTTATCTTAAAAAAGGAGCGGGGGAATCTTCTCTGTTGAGGTAAATCCTTCTCAGCTAATTAAGAGACCAACGCTATTTTACTATGGAATTTTCCATGATTGAGTTCTCTCATTGATGGATTTTTTTAATATATAAAAATTTACAGGGGGTAACCTATGAACCAACAAAACAATAATCTCACAAAAAAAATTATCATTGCACTAATTCTAGGTATTTTCGCTGGTTTTGTTCTTAATTTATTTGCACCATCTGTATTTGGCGCGGCTGATAAATATGTACTGTACCCATTAGGGCAGTTATTCTTAAATTTAATTAAAATGTTAGTTGTTCCGCTGGTATTTATTACAATCACACTAGGTGTGGCAGGACTTGGCGATCCTAAGAAGTTAGGCAGAATAGGCCTTAAAACGATAGGGTATTTCCTTATTACGACGACAGTCGCAATCATCATCGCATTAGGTGTTGCTACAGTTATGCAGCCAGGGTTAAATGGTGATTTCAATACTGATAGTGCCGAATATGAGGCTAATGAAGCACCGCCAGTTGTGGACACATTGCTGAATATTATCCCAACGAACCCAATTGATTCAATGTCCAGTGGGAATATGCTTCAAATCATTGCATTTGCTGTATTCATTGGCCTTGCACTTGCTGCATTAGGTGAAAAAACAAAAGGGATTTACCAGCTGCTCGAACAAGGGAACGACATCATGATGTATCTCGTTCACTTGATTATGAAATTAGCTCCATATGGTGCATTTGCGCTAATCGCATCTGCGATTGGAAAGCAAGGATGGGAAGCTTTTGAAGTGATGGGACTGTACTTTATTGCCGTTATGGTTGCATTATTGATTCACACGATTGTAACTTACGGAACTGCTGTATCTCTTGTTGGGAAAATGAATCCTATTAAATTCTTTAAAGGATTTGCTCCTGCAATGTCCGTTGCATTCAGTACTTCAAGCAGCAGTGCGACACTTCCTGTATCAATGGAAACCGCTCAAAAAAACCTTAACGTACCGAAACCGATCAGCAGCTTTGTCCAGCCATTGGGTGCTACAGTGAATATGGATGGCACTGCGATCATGCAAGGTGTTGCCGTTATTTTCATTGCACAAGTATTTGGTGTCGATCTAACCATTAATGAAATTCTCGTGGTTGTTTTAACAGCTGTTCTTGCAAGCGTTGGTACTGCCGGAGTGCCTGGAGTCGGCTTGATCATGCTTGCCATGGTCCTGAAATCCGTAGGACTGCCAGTGGAAGGGATTGCCCTTATCATTGGGGTGGATAGACTTCTGGATATGACCAGAACGGCTGTCAATATCACTGGTGATGCATCATGTGCTGTCATTGTTGCAGAGACAGAGAAAAAGCATGGATCAAACGTTGAAATGAATAATGTTTCTAATGAAAGTATAGGAAAGTAATACGAATAATATTGAGTAAAAAGCAGGCCAATTGCGGCCTGTTTTTATTTTTGTTAAGACAAAATCAAAGAAAATGTATATAATGTCGCCATAGGATAATGGAATTTTTGTCCATTAGGGATCACTTATTACGGAAGTGGGAGCTAGACGAGGGAAGTTCCAAAGTAGGAGTAGAGATGAAAAGCGGCGCTCTAATTAAGCTAGGAGCAAGTAAGGACGTTAGTGTAGAATGACGTTAAGGTAAAGTTTGGATCAGAATTACCTTTGGTTATAAGTGAGATCAATACGCTAATAGTAAGTGGGGGCATTAACTCAAGGTCAGCCACCTGTATTCTGGTTATTGTCTTCTTCAGTAATTGGAAGTTTAATAGAGGCGTTTAGTTTACGCGCTTTATCATTACAGAAAGTTGAGGTGTTAAACAAAAATTGAAATTTTTAATTGGTTTATACGGTATTATGACGATAATGGTCTTTGTTAATTTGACAAGTGAATATATTTTCAATGGTGAGTACTCAGCTATCGCAAGCTCTATGATTGTCCTTTTGTTTCTCATAGGTACTATATTTTTTGTTAATGCAAGACATTATCTATCGAGAAAATAATGTGCTTGGTTTTCGCAGATCAAATTTAACCTCGTGTTTCACTATTGACTCTATGGCAACTAATCGTTAACAAAGAGGCTAGATGGGTTGATAATGTTGGAATTACATCTTTCTTATTCCTGTTTTATTTATTTTTTTATTGGACTGAAATACCATACAAATGGAAGAAGAAAAGCGGTGAATAACGCACCCGGAAATAAAGTTGTCCCTATTTTTTTAGGGTTATTTTCAGAAATGTAATTAAAAACCCGTTTAAGGAGCAGTGAAAAAAATTATTCACTGCTCCTTAAACGGGTTTTGTGTTTTTTATGTACATGGCGTTTGGGTAATTAATTTTTAAAGCTTAGATTCGGATATCCTTGCTGGCGCATTGCCTCATATATCAATATCGCAGCTGTATTTGAAAGGTTCAAAGAACGTACATGGTCATTCATGGGTATTCTTAAAAAGTGGCCTTTATATCTTTCTGGTAAATCTGCTGGTAAACCTGTTGTTTCTTTGCCAAACATAAAATAATGTTCCTTTTCTCCATCACTGAAATCAAAGGATGAGTGTGCTTTTTCACCAAACGTTTCAATATAATAAAACTCACCTTGATTCTTGGAAAAAAAGTCTTCCAAGGAATCATAATACTTAATATTCACGTTATGCCAGAAATCCAATCCTGCTCGTTTTATCATTTTCTCATCCGTTGAAAAACCAATTGGCCGGATCAAATGCAAAGCGGTATCCGTAGCGGCACAAGTACGTGCAATATTTCCAGTATTAGCTGGAATTTCTGGTTGATATAGTACAACATGTATTGCCAAGAATGGTCACCTCTATCTTTAATTTGCCATTTAGATTATAACATAGGGAAGGTATGGGACGAAGAGACAGGTCTGCTTTGCGTGTTTATGGATTCCTTCAGTCTTTGATAGGGGAAGGTCCTTCCTATGTCTCTGGAATGGGAAGATGATTCGGACGCGAAGTACATTAAAAGAGAAAAAATGCAAGATGATGACCCGCGCGCCGAAAGCGAGGTACATCAAAAGAGAGAAAACACAAGATAATGTCCCGCGCGCCGAAAGCGAGGTACACCAAAAGAGAGAAAATGGAAGATGATGTCCCGCGCGCCGAAAGCGAGGTACATCAAAAGAGAGAAAATGCAAGATGATGACCCGCGCGTCGAAAGCGAGGTACATCAAAGGTGAAAAAACGTAAAAATGATGTCCTCGTGCCGAAAGTGAGGTACATCAAAAGAGAAAAAACACAAGATGATGTCCCACGCGCCGAAAGCGAGGTACATCAAAAGAGAAATACACAAAATGATGTCCCACGCGCTGAAAGCGAGGAACATCAAAAGTGAAAAAACGTAAGATGATGCCCCGCGCGCCGAAAGCGAGGTACATCAAAAGAAAAAAGACGCAAGATATAAACCCCTTATGATAAAGTTCCATTCTTATTTATACCACAAATCATGCATTACCTATTTAACATCAGACCGAACGAGGGGAAGAGTCATGCACCGTATGCCGCCCCCGCCTTTTTCCAACTCATTGACATTGATTTGAATGAATTTTTTCTTTTTCAGTTTTGGATGTTCCTTAAATAATTTCTCCGTTGCAGCTGTACTGATCAGGATGGTTTCAGGATCAAGATTAAAAAAATTGATATCAGCCACGGTATGTTTGATATTGGTGGACCATTCAACCTCAAAACCATGCCGGTTGAGGAACTCTTGCATCATCTGAAAGGTAGAGCCCGACTCTGTTAATACCTGGACTGGAAAGTACCTCATATAGCTTTTGGCAATGATCAAGTCGTCACCAGCGACATTGCAGTTCATGTCGAGATGAAGGGTATCGGCTCTCCGCGGCAGGTCAATGATTCCAATTTCAGAGAAGCCGGCTTGAAAGATTCTTGCTTTAAGGGCTTTAATGCTGGTCATGCTGGAACGCATTCCGACATTAACAAATACCGCATCTTTATTTAAAATCAGAACGTCACCATATTCCAATGCATTTAATTGATTGTTCGCTTTTATATCAAATACTTCCGGGCCAAACCAGTGGTGGAAGAGAGTGTGGGATTGAACATATTCAGGCCTTCTCATTGAGGTGCCGGGCTCCCCGGGGATAAGATCTTTTCCAAAAGCACAGGCGAGATCCCTTACAAATACTCGGTTGATCAGTTGTTCACTAAGTATCAGTTCTTCCGGAGAAAGGTACTCAGAATAGTTGATGACTTGGACCCCGGCTTTTTCCATAGCCTGGATCATTTCCTCAAAATTGGCATGGGCTATTTTTTGATCAACCGGTTTTTCCCATTGCACATCTTTTGCCGTTTGTTTATCGGGTACATCCAAGGTTGAAGGGGAGCATACAATGACTGATTTAAGCTCCCCGTGTTCGTTCCAACAATTAGGCTGAATAGTAATCACAGAATTTACTCCTTTAATGACGATTTATTCTGTTGTTAATTTTCCCGTTACTAAAGGTTTCATCCATATGATTTGCCATCCATCCTCCCAGCGAAGATGCATAAGTATTGAAAGCTTTTTCGGTAATATACATCTATATTCTTATCTTATTTAAGCGCTTTTTCATGGCTGTAAAAGGACACTTTGATGGGGTTTGTCCGTCATCGCTTAAGTAATATTGCTTCCATTCATGGTTATCATTCTGTCCGTACCATTTTAAGTTAGGGTGGGCATCCTTTCCATCATAAGCCTTAAGGCGCTTGCGGATGATACTTTTCAGCTTTTGGCCAAAAGTCGTGGAAGCATTGATTTCCTCAAAAACCCACCTGGGCTGTAAGGCTAACAAAAAGTAGGGGAAATGTCGGCTTTTTCGCTGGGTATGAGATGGGGTAGCACAGAAGGCAAAATAGGGTTCCCCGTCAAAACAGAATTCCCAGGAGTGATCATTGGGGTCTTGGGGGATATCTTCGGGCCATGGAGCTTCATCCAATTCATGAACGCGGTTCAGTATCGACCAGAATAAGTCTTGATATTTATCGTTTGCATTCGTTTCAAAGGATAGTTCCCGTGAATCAAAAAAGACGACAATGGATGCATAGTTTCCCGTCTCCCGCGATATCTTGCCGTATTCTTTTAGTAACGATGCAAATTCCCTCTGTGAAGAATCATCCTGTGGGTTTCCTGAAAATCCGAAACGGAGCTGGCCTTTTTGAAATCCTTGGATTCCTGGAACACAAGGATAGGGATTTTCTGTATCCAGCATCATGGAAGCGAAATCGTTATAGGCATTTCTTTTCCATTCCTCTAATTCAGCAATATTTGCTTCAATCCAACTTTTTGTCAATAAGTTCATCTTGAAACTCCTTTCAATAGGGTACACATCGTATCCTATTAGAGCAAGGAGTTATGGGTGTCTGTCTATGAATCGGGGAATTGTTGAAACGCCTGCAGGCAGAAAAAGGTTCCATGGTTGATCAAAATAGGTAAAAAGAAAAGCTGGATATAGGATTATTCCTGCATCCAGCCCTGATTTATTTAATGCGTTGTGTTTGATGGAGCCTGAGCATAACTTTTCAGCATCAGGTTCATATCCTGTTCTTTAAGCTGTGGCACTTGGTAATATCCGTGTTTATTTTGATATAAGAAAATTTCGTAACTCATTTCAATAAAGTTCGGCACGCTGTCAGCAACGACCCGGCGGAGGACGGGGTTGGTCATCTCAAGCGCAGTCATGGCCAGCAGGGTAGAAAGTGACTTGGTATTTCCGAGCATATAAGCAGACAGGCCCTGATCGGACAGTTCGTTGACTGACTGGTTCGGCTTCTTCGGCTGTCCAGGTTTGACTCCGTATACCGTGTTGTTGTTTTGATTCATTTTATACTGCTGTGTCGGAACCTGTGGATCATGGCCAGTTGAAAAACTGTTCACCATTGTATTGTACGTTTGAGTCACAAATGTCGATTGGCGATGAAGGATATCTTTCAGTTCAGGGTCTTTGATGTACTGATCGTACATTTGGTACTGATCAAGCATAGAAATGATGCCGGCAATAACTTCATGGGCATCAAAAAGTTCATGCCCTCCGTGGTTTTTATTAGGTGTCTGATTTGGTGCTGCATTAGGGACTTGCTGTGGATTCGGTTGGTTGTTCATTTGATTTTGCATATGAATTCCTCCAATGATTTAGTATCAACCTACATTAGTATTTTCAAGTGTAAAACAATTATGTAGCCAAAGATTTTGAAAACGCGAAGGGGTTTCTCATGCTGTGGCTTTAAAGGGAGTTGATTGGCAGGAGATTAAAAGAGAAAATGAAGGTAGTATAGGTCCATAAAATGCAATGTTTCCGATTGTTTTTAAGGTTTTGCGCTGAAAAATGTATTATACGAAACTTCCTGGGGGTATGGATCGTCTATTCTTTTAGGGGGAATTTAGCCAGAAGTATTCAGGTAATCACATTTATCCATTGTCCATTACCAGGTTTCCAATGAGAAGCGGAACCTTAGTCGACAGATGAAGCGTTTTACCTTTTGGTGCATGCTGGTGTATTGGAATCTTAAAGATATATAAAGTCAGGAGTGGAAATTTGAAAAACAAAGGTGATAAGAAATATAGGTTTGAGCAATTACTGCAAATGGCCGTAGTGATTGCAGCACTCTTTCTCTTTTTTCAATGGGATGATGCAAAATCGAAAGTAAAGACGTATGAACAAAGTCAAGCCTCTCAAATCAATTACCAGCTGGAAGAGCTGCACACCGTGTTATTTAGCATAGAAGAAACCCTTCATACATATGAGTTTCCGGTTCAGGACGATGTGAGGATTTATTATCAAGATGCGTTAGACAACGACATTCAGCGCCTTCATCATCTTGGCCATACCATCCAGCAAATAAATGAGTATTCCAACTTCATGATACTCAATAAGAATTATCTTTCGGAAATAGAAAATGTATTGAAGGGGTTAAGAGGTTTCCAGTACACAGAAGACGAAAAGTCCGTTGCCATCGATGCGCTGACTGATGTTCGAAGTAAGCTGTACTCCCTAATGGAAAGGCGGGACTTCTCTGTAGAGGATGAAGCAGACAGAGAAGAAGTTTTATTGGTTCTTGGTGACTTTATTGAGAAGTTGGCAGTCTTGGAAAGATATTAATCAGATGTTGAGGAAGAGCTGTAGTTCAGGATGAACTATAGCTTTTTTTTATTTGGGATGAGAACCACAGAAAATTATTATCGCTTTAACGCTTTAAAACACTAAGAGGGACTGTCCCTTTTAGTGCTTTAGAGTGTTAAAGTGCATGGCCGTGATCTTTTTCTTTATTATGATTCTTATCCAACACACAAAAAAAGAGCTCTCCGCAAATGGAGAGCTCTTTTGATTAAAAAAACTCATTGAAAGCATACTGTATATGTGATAAAGTAGTTCAGTGAGACTCATTTTACTGTAATTAATTATTTTTACCCAATTATAATTTTACAGTAAAAGTTAGAAAGAGTCAACACCTTTTAAATATATTTTTTTAGGGGAGTGGTTTGTTTGACGAGGGAGACTCAGCAGGAGCAAGCTCGATTGGATGAGGTAACAGAGGTCATTTCCGAGCAGGTCGAGAAGCTGGAACATGAAACGGCAAAGCGGCGGAGTGAAGTGGTGGATATCCGCAGAAACTTCTGGGATGAAGTGAAGGTCAATACCGATACGTTTGATGATTTTCTTGAAACCATCATCAGTATGAGGCAGCAGGCCCAGGACTTATCCGTCAGCCAAACTACTCACAGACATGCTTCCAAAAAGTTATCAACTTTAAAGCGGATGAAAGAGTCACCATATTTTGGAAAGATTGCTTTTACAGAAGAAGGTGACTCGGCTGCTGAACAGGTCTATATAGGCATTGCAACATTAACGGACAAAAGCGGAGAGGATTTCCTAGTGTATGATTGGCGGGCCCCGATTTCAAGTGTTTATTATGATTACGGTCCAGGTCCGGCAGAATATACGACACCTGGAGGGATTATCCGCGGTCGACTAGAGAAAAAATGGCAGTATATCATTCGGGATGGCGAACTTCAATCGATGTTCGATACGAGCTTGACCATCGGGGATGAAATACTGCAGAGAGTCCTTGGGAAAAGCACGGACAATCAGATGCATAGTATCGTCGCGACCATTCAACGTGAGCAAAATCAGATCATCCGCCATGACAGGGGGAGGCTGCTGATTGTCCAAGGAGCGGCTGGAAGCGGGAAAACGTCAGCCGCCATGCAGAGGATCGCATACTTGCTTTATAAATATCGGGATAAATTGAACGCGGATCAGATCATTTTATTCTCTCCGAATGCCATGTTTAACAGCTATGTATCCAATGTGCTGCCGGAACTTGGTGAAGAGAACATGCAGCAGGTAACCTTTCAGGAGTACCTGGATCACCGATTGAGCAAGGAATATCATCTCGAAGGCCCGTATGACCAATTGGAGTATGTGTTGACGGCTGTAAATGAACCTTCATACACAACCAGAATAGCCTCGATTAAATATAAGGCTTCGACTAATTTTTTCGAGACCATTAAGGCCTATAGAAAATCACTGGAAACGACAGGGATGCTTTTTAAAGGCATCCGGTTCAGGGGTAACCTGGTCATTTCATCTGATGAAATCGAGGAACGGTTTTACAACAGTGACACTTCGCTCCGTTTTCACAACAGAATGGAGAAGCTGACGGAGTGGCTGCATCAAAAGTTGAATGAAGCTGAGAAGCTGGAACGAACGAAACCCTGGGTCGAAGAAGCAATTGAATTGCTCAGCAATGAAGAGTACCACAAGGCGGTAACCCATTTGCGGAAAAAGAGCGGTGAGTCAGAAGAAGATTTCGTGGTCAGCCATGAAGCGCTCGGGCGTTTGATCGTCCGCCAGAAGTTCAAATCTCTCCGAAAGCGCATTGAAAACCTTCAATTCATCAGTATCAAGGGTCTTTACAAACAGCTATTCACAGAACCTATGCAAAGCAGCCTTGAAATAAGGGGTGAAAAACCTGCTGATTGGGAGGAGATTTGCCTCTCTACCGTGAACATGCTGGATGAAGGGGAATTGCATTATGAAGATGCTACTCCTTATCTGTTTTTAAAAGAACTGATTCAAGGCTTTCAGACAAACACTTCTATTAAACACATCATCATAGACGAGGCACAGGATTATTCTCCATTTCAATTTGAATTTCTAAAAAGGCTGTTTCCTTTTGCCCGGATGACGGTGCTCGGCGACTTTAACCAGGCGATTTTTGCCCACGCGAGCGAAAGGGGAGATTTCGATATCCTGAAGGACTTATATGGAGCAGATGAGGCGGATATCATTAGACTAACCCGCAGCTACCGATCTACCAAACCGATCATAGACTTTGCAAGCCGTCTTGTGCCGGGTGCAGAAATCACAGCATTTGACCGGGCAGGGGAAAAGCCTGTTTTGCAGAAAGTTTCGAGCCGGACTGAGCTCCACTCGGCGATTATTTCTGAACTGGGTACGCTTAAGGACAGGGAGTACAATACAATCGCGATCATCTGTAAGTCTGCAGAAGAAAGTGAGCTTGCCTATGAGGCGTTAAACGGCCTGAATGCTGACATCAAGCTAGTCAAAAGCGGTTCGATCGAATACGAGCAAGGTATCGTCATCATCCCCGCTTATTTAGCAAAAGGCATTGAGTTCGATTCGGTTATGATCTACGATGCATCGGCTGAAACCTTTGGCGATGAAAGTCTTCGCAGGTTGTTTTACACAGCCTGCACGAGGGCGATGCATGAATTAAGCTTATTTAGTTTAGGTGAGCCAAGCCCTTTTTTGCGAGGCATTCCTACAGACTGCTTGCCTTTGAAGAAGTGCTGAAACTGCATCCTGCGTGAATGTTAAAACGCCAACGGAAAAAATCAGAGGAGCTTCTGCCTATGAACTGGCAGAAGCCTTTTTTGAATGGAATGGGCTATTTAGCAGGAGGGTTATCCCTCTTTATGTTGAATAGATAGGAAGCAGCATGCTATTTTCACGAATGAAAGAAGTGTAATAGGATGTGCTTTTTTACAATATCAGTGGGACAAATGTTTATAACATGGATCTGCAGCCATGTTTACAGGCTTTATTATCATTGAATTGTTAGTAAGATTTCATTGAAAATATTTTGAAAATTTGAAATGATTGGTAGCGATAGGCGTGTTATCAAGAAATATTTATAGAAGAATTTGACTGACTAATAGAATATCTCAAAAAAAGGAGAGAATACATTGGCTACTTGGGTAACTCATTTCAGAATTACAGAGGAATTACTAAAAATTGGACTTTCTGTTTCGAAGATTGACTTCCTTGTTGGAAATATCGGGCCTGACTGCGGGCTTATCGGCGAAGACGGCAGACCTGTGCCTCCAAAAGAGGTTACACATTGCAAGATTGACGGGAAAATTAATTCTGAATCATTTTACGATAAATACCTTCGTGATCAATTTGAAAGCTTTTCGCCCCGATCATCCTATCTGCTAGGCTACTACATCCATTTGGTGACGGACGAAGAATGGCTCGTCCTCCTTAATGAGAAGAAGAAGGAAAAAGTGTATCAGGATATATTAATGACCCCTGAATATGCGCGTACTGTGAAGAAAGATTGGTATGGGTTAGACTTTTTATATTTGAAGAATCATAAGGATAATATCTTTTGGACTGATTTCCAGCACATTACCGATTTTCCGGAGTATCTTGATTTCTTTCCGGAATGCCAGACACTTATCCAAATAAGAAATATTACTGAATTTTACCGAAGCAGTACGATAGCGGATGATCATGAATTCATCTACCTTACAGCAGTGGAAGTCGATGACTTTATTGAAGGAACGGTTCAGAAGGTCAGGGAGTTACTTGGAAAAAAGATGAAGATGGCGCAGGCTTAATAAAATGAATGAAAGGAAGTGCACGCAATGAATTTCGAATCAGTGATGCAGGAGCTTGAAGGTCTTGGTAAGGAACGGACGAAAAAAATGTACATATCAAACGGTGCGCATGAGCCTGTGTTCGGCGTAGCAACAGGTGCCATGAAACCAATCGCAAAGAAAGTTAAGGGTGACCAATCCTTAGCAGAACAGCTTTATGCTACCGGGAACTATGATGCCATGTACTTTGCTGGCGTTATTGCCGACCCCAAAGCCATGACGGAGTCGGATTTCGATCGCTGGATGGATGGGGCGTATTTTTATATGCTGTCCGATTATGTAGTGGCGGTGACGTTGTCAGAGGCAGATATCGCTCAAGAAGTGGCTGATAATTGGATTGCAAGCGGTGACGAACTGAGAATGTCGGCCGGATGGAGCTGCTACTGCTGGCTCTTGGGGAATCGAAAAGACAGCGAATTTTCCGAGGGCAAAATCTCAGCAATGCTGGACCTTCTGAAAAACTCGATTCATACTTCCCCTGAACGAACGAAAGCATCCATGAATAATTTCTTATACACCGTAGGCATTTCTTATTTGCCACTGCATGAAAAAGCAGTCGAGACCGCTAAGGAAGTAGGTACTGTAGAAGTAAAACGGGATGAGAAAAAAAGCAGTATCCTTAGCGCCTCCGAAAGTATTCAGAAAGAAAAAGATAGAGGGAAACTGGGCTTTAAGCGTAAATATGTGAGATGTTGAAGCTTCTCACGTGCAGGGTGCTTGTCCCTCGGCTACAAAGAATTTGAAAGAGGTTTATAAATTGAGTCAAAAATTATTGATATTTGTATTTACCTTGATTCTGCTTGGCTTGGCTGGCTGTAATGCAGCTGAAAAAGATGAAGATATAGCAGATGCTGACTTGCAGGTAAAGCACTGGGATGACCTGAGTGAAAGCAGACAAATAGAACTGGTGAAAATTGTTTTGGATGAAAATCAGATTCACCTCCATCCGGACCAGGAAGAGAGAGGGATTAAAGCCAAAAACAAATTTATGGATCTTATCTTCGAAAAAAAAGAATTTCAGGAGTTACCTTTAAAAAATGCTATTCTCAAGCACTGGAGAGGCGAGGACTTAGTATATCGTGAAAAAGAGCTCCTCGTGGATTTGTCACTTGAGGGTGCAAGCGAAAATTGGAATGTAGATCGTTTTCAATTAGAAGGCGGCCCTGATCATTTCAAGGCTGGAGGCAGTCTTCATTTGAAATCTTCTGAGGAATACCAATCGCAATTTATGCATTTTGATGCTCATATGGTTATTTCGAATGAAGTAAGAGACCTTTTTGGGAGTTCCGTGCTCGCTGACTCCGGTGAAACCACAGACATCTCCGGCAAACATAATGCGGGGGTGGAAGGGGGATCGTTTATTCATCAAAATGGTTCTCCTGTAAAAATGGGTGACATAGATGAAATCTATCTAAATGTCGAATGGTATGACACTGAGAAATCAACAAAAGTTAAGGAACGAATAAGTCTTTATAGACGACCTTGAGTGCTTTTTAATAGAGACAGAAGTTTACTGACCAGTCCTTTGTTTTTCTTTTCTTCTGTCTGGAAAGCCGTGAGCAAATATGGAAGTCACTATGAGATTTTATGGTAATATAGTAATAATTCATTTTACTATAAAAAGAGGTGTCGACTGTGAAAATCGTTTGCTTCGGCGACAGCTTGACCCGTGGCGTTTCTTACGTGAAAGGACGCTTAAGGATCATAAAGGAGAATTACCCTCAAGCACTTTCACAATTATTTTCAGAAAACAAAAAAGAAGTGTCTGTCATCAACAAAGGCGTCTTTAATGATAATTCAACTCTCCTGTTAGACAGGCTGGAAAAAGACGTAATCAACGAGAGGCCCCATTATGTAATCATCGAAATCGGAGGCAACGATTGTAACTTTAATTGGAATGAAGTGGCGGAGAATCCTTGGGAAAAGCACCAGGCGATCGTCCCGATGAATCAGTATTTGGATAACTTGAAAGCGATCATTATGAATATCAGACAAAATGATATTATACCTGTTATTGCTACACTTCCTCCTTTAGATCCTGTGCGTTATTACAAAAATATTTCTGAAAAGTACAGCCCTTCCATCAGCCACTGGATCAGTGAGGTCGGCGGAATTGACTATTGGCATGGATTGTACAATCGTAATCTGAATAAGCTGGCAGAGGAATATGATATTCTCAAGGTCGATGTCAGGTCAGCCCTCAAGAAAGCAGGCAATCTAATTGATTTCATCAGTGACGATGGCATTCATTTAACAGCTGCAGGATATAAAATTCTCAGTGAAGAAATTTACCGCAGCATCGAGAAATGGACAGAAGAGAATACACATTTGGTTTGAGTGGATGGAAGCTTCATTTCATCCTCTTTTTATTGACGGACGGGGGAAGGAACCGATGGTTAACCTTTTATCTCAGGGATTAACTGTTTCTAGAGGGGGTTTAAGGACATTTAGTTTCAGTTTTCGAAATCTATCTGTCTCTAAAGCGTGTGTAAGGACATTTAGTTTCTGTTTTCGGAATCTATCTGTCTCTAAAGCGTGTGTAAGGACATTTAGTTTCTGTTTTCGGAATCTATCTGTCTCTAAAGCGTGTGTAAGGACATTTAGTTTCTGTTTTCGGAATCTATCTGTCTCTAAAGCGTGTGTAAGGACATTTAATTTCAGTTTTCGGAATCTATCTGTCTCTAAAGCGTGTGTAAGGACATTTAATTTCAGTTTTCGGAATCTATCTGTCTCTAAAGCGTGTGTAAGGACATTTAATTTCAGTTTTCGGAATCTATCTGTCTCTAAAGCGTGTGTAAGGACATTTAGTTTCTGTTTTCGAAATCTATCTGTCTCTAAAGCGTGTGTAAGGACATTTAGTTTCTGTTTTCGAAATCTATCTGTCTCTAAAGCGGGTGTAAGGACATTTAGTTTCAGTTTTCGAAATCTATCTGTCTCTAAAACGTCTTTAAGAGCATTTATTTTCCCGCTACAAAATCTATCTGTCTTTAACCCGTTTCGAAAAGTATCTAGATTTTCATTTGCATGATCTACCATCCCCCTAAACCCTTTCATACACATGGGAGTTTAAGTTCTTTTTAGCGAGGTGATTCATATGCAGGAAAAGTTGTCTCCTTTTTGGATTCTGATTGCAGCTATATTATGGGGGACGACAGGAACGGCACAAGCGCTTGCTCCGGAATCTGCACACCCATTTGCCATCGGAGCGGTGCGTTTAGCGCTTGGAGGCATTCCTCTCTTCATCATTGTGCTGGCCCTGGGAAAGTTGGATTTTCGTAATTGGCCGATAAAGCAAACGGTCCTAGCCTCAGTCAGTATGGCATGTTACCAGCCATTATTTTTTTCCGCAGTCACTCTGACCGGAGTAGCCGTGGGGACCGTGATTGCGATTGGCAGCGCGCCTATTTTGTCCGGTGTTATTGAATGGCTGTTTTTGAAGAAGAATCCTGCAAAAGTCTGGTGGTATTCTACCCTGCTATCCATCATGGGCTGTTTTA
This sequence comes from Bacillus sp. AK031, assembly GCF_053903065.1. Taxonomy (NCBI): domain Bacteria; kingdom Bacillati; phylum Bacillota; class Bacilli; order Caryophanales; family Bacillaceae; genus Bacillus; species Bacillus sp. AK031. Next base: position 2,115,426 of record NZ_CP096424.1, read on the forward strand.
TGATATTCATGAATAAAGACTCGCTGACAGTCGACCCGTATGGAATCTTAATGGCATTAGGGGCAGGGTTGTCCTTTGCAAGTTATTCGTTTGTAAGTGGAAAATTAGTGGAGAGACACTCATCGCTATCGATTGTAGCTGTCGTATTTACGATGAGCGCCATCCTTTTATCACCGTTACTGTTCATCTATGATTTATCATGGCTTACTGAGGGGAAAGGCTTTGCCGTAAGCCTGCATCTCGGCTTGATTGCAACCGGGCTTTCCTATTTTCTCTTTGCCAAAGGCCTTAAAAACGTTCCTTCTTCAACAGCCGTGACGTTATCTTTGGCCGAACCCCTGACAGCTGCCTTGCTGGGCGTTTTCTTTCTTGGAGAACACTTGGTCTTCACATCGTGGCTGGGAATCTGCTTCTTACTTTTAGGGATAGGGATATTAATCCTGTCTTCCGAAAAATCGGGAGTTTCATAGTCCGATTTCCAGTCTTATTGAAAATAGGAGACTGAACTTTCATCCTGGGGAGACAATTTAGGGATAGGATTCGGCACTTCTTCCTGTTGCCAAAAATAAGAGTCAGATGCGGTTTGAATCTTTGTCCGCTCTGACTCTTATTGTTTATGATTCGGTTTTTACGTTGAGTGGGTAATCCTCCATAAAACTTAATTTTATTGAATGGATTTTATCGCTTGTTTTAAATTGGATTCAATTTTGATGTCCGAGAAGTCACTTCGCAATTGAACGGCTTTTTTTACCAGGTCCGGGCGAATGCCGGTGAAAATCATGGTTACACCGACCAACTTCAAAGAGTCTGCGATCTTCATCAAATTCTCTACACTCTCTGACTCGATCTGCGCTAAGCCGGATAAGTCAAATATGATATAATCCATCTCACCTTTTGCAGCTTCTCTCAATGTATGATCCATAATCCTTGTTGACCGTTCTGAATCCACCTCGCCGATAACAGGGAGGACAGCCATATTATCATAGATTGGAACTAATGGGACAGACAACAGCTGTACCTGCATGCTCCTCTTTTCCAAGTCTAAAATATTCCCAAGCAATTTGGCCATTGCCTTAAATAAATCCGTATGGTTCTCGGTAAAATGATACGGCCGCAGGTCCATACCGCAAAGTGTGCCATAGTTTTCACCATTCTTATAGTAGATGGGCACTCCTAAAAGGGAACCGCCCCCAAGACTTTTTGTCACTTCCATGTCTTTCGTCAGGGGTGAAGAATTCAAGTTTTCAATGATAAGTGGTTCACGACCACTTTTTACGATAAATTGTCAGAACGAATCACGGTAAAGGGTCTCAAAGCCTGATGGAAGTACGAGATCATTTCGATTAAAGGCCCGGATGATGTTTACCTCTTTTTTGTCATTTTTAGCAATGAAAAAGGTATTAACATCCACGAATTTACTTATGAGTTCCAATACTTCATCTGCGGCTTCCTCGATTGTTTCATATGTAAGAGTATTTATCATCTGTATCACCTGCTTTCGCTGTGCCTGATTCTATCGTAACTTAGATGCGGGTAGAATGGAACAAATACCTACATATCTATCTAATCGATCTGCCTCTGTAATGTTATCTCCTTTTTTATAAAAACCTAACTATTCTCATAGATAAACCCACTCACTTCTTTTTGACGATAAGCCTAATGATAAAATATGATAAAAGAAAACGAATCAGGTTAGGGTGTATAGGATGAAAGTGTTGCTGGTGGAAGACGATAGGACGATTGCGGCAGGTTTGGAGTATTCTCTGCGGCAGGAGGAGTATGAGACGATTCTTTGCCATGATGCCGGGACGGCAAAGAAGGTCATCGGGGAACAGTTGGATGACATCGATTTATGTTTGTTTGATTTGTCTCTTCCTGATGGCAGTGGGTATGATCTCTGCGAATTGGTGAAGAAGAATGGAGATAAACCCGTTATCTTTCTGACGGCTTTTGATGATGAGGTGAATGTGGTGATGGGCCTTGATATGGGGGCTGATGATTATATCACGAAGCCGTTCCGGATCCGTGAATTGCTTTCAAGGATAAAGTCTGTGCTGAGGCGGTATAACAAGCAGTCGCCGCCGCCGAATACATACATAGATATTGAGAATATCCGCATCAATACATTGGAAGGCAAGGTTTATAAAAGCGGGGAAGAGGTCCTGCTGACCGCTTTGGAGTACCGGCTGCTCTTAATTTTTGCCAATCATATAGGGCAGGTGCTGACAAGGGCGCAGCTGCTCGACCGGATTTGGGATGTGGCTGGTGATTTTGTGAACGATAATACATTGACCGTGTATATAAAGAGACTGAGGGAGAAGCTGGAAGACCGCCCGCAAAGTCCCGAGATTATTAAAACCGTACGCGGGCTTGGCTACAAGGCAGGAAACTGACATGTGGCGCAATCGTGAAATTCAGTGGTTTGTGTTTCTACTTATTCTCATTACACTAGCGGCAACTGGTTTGGCAGCCATCCTGCTGTCTTCTTCTGCAGCTTTGTTTGTACTGCTTACTTCCATGATTCTCGCCAGTGTCACTCTTTATTTTACAAGATGGCGCTACCGTGAAATCGAAAAACTTTCAGGGTATTTGCGGAAGATCAGCAGCGGCGAATACAGCCTGGATGTGCGTGATAATTATGAGGGAGAGTTGAGTATTCTGAAGAGTGATATCTATAAAGTGACGTTGATGCTTTCGGAGAACCGTTCGTATTTGGAAGAAGACAAGCATAAGTTAACGAATGCGATATCCGATATTTCTCATCAGCTGAAAACGCCTCTGACTTCAATGATGGTCATGGCCGATCTGCTCAGTGACAAAAAACTGGAAGAGTCCAAACGGGCGGAATTCACCCAGAATATCCGTGTTCAATTGGAAAGGATCGAGTGGCTGGTCTCCTCTTTATTAAAATTGTCCAAAATCGATGCTGGCACAGTTAATTTTAAAAGTGAAGAAGTATCCGTCAGTCAAGTCATACAAAGAGCGGTACAGCCCGTGCTGATTCCGATGGATATAAAGGAGCAGGCGTTGACAGTGAGCGGGGAAGAGTCCGTCACATTCATGGGTGATTTTCAATGGTCAGCGGAAGCCATCATCAATATTTTAAAAAATTGTGTAGAACATACACAGGATAAAGGAACGATTTCAATCACTTTCTCGGAGAATCCGCTTTTCACGGAAATTCGGATCAAGGACAACGGCAAAGGGATCCCAAAAGAGGACCTGCCCTATATATTCAGGCGTTTTTACAAAGGGAAAAATGCCGGAGAAGACAGCGTAGGCATCGGATTGGCGATGGCGTACAGCATCATTACCAGCCAGCAGGGGGATATCGAAGTTAGAAGTGAAAAAGGGCTTGGGACAGAGTTTTTCATCAAGTTTTACAAAAAGGAAAGGAAACTCCAGCCGTAAGACACAAAACGGTTTCCCTAAGTGACGATTTTGTCACTTTTCCAGTCACTTTAAAGTCATATTAGGCAGATATACTAAGGTCAACATCGAAAATATGGAGGGTAATCAATGACTATTTTACAAATAGAAAATCTGTCTAAGGTATATGGCAAAGGGGAAACTGCGGTAAAGGCACTGGATGATGTCTCGTTTTCTGTAAAAAAAGGGGAATTCGTGGCAATCATCGGGCCATCAGGCTCCGGAAAGTCGACTTTGCTTCATATGCTCGGCGGGGTCGACCGTCCATCAAGCGGAAAGGTCCTCATCGATAATACCGATATTTATCAATTGAACGAAACACAGCTGGCTATTTTCAGGAGAAGGCAGATCGGATTGATTTATCAATTCTATAACCTGATTCCGATTTTGACAGTGGAAGAGAACATCACGTTGCCGATGCTTTTGGACCAGCATAAGGTGGAAGAGAAGCAGCTAAAGGATATTGTGTCTGTACTGGGTCTGGATAAACGGCTGAACCACTTGCCGAATCAGCTTTCCGGCGGCCAGCAGCAGCGTGTATCAATCGGACGCGCCTTGATCAGCAATCCTGCGATCATTCTGGCGGACGAGCCAACCGGCAACCTTGACAGCAAGAACAGCGGCGAGATTATTGAGCTGTTGAAAATGTTCAACAAGACCTATAACCAAACGCTTATCGTGATAACTCACGATGAACGGATCGCTTTACAAGCTGACCGTGTAATTGAAATTGATGATGGAAGGATTGCCAAAGATGAGGTGATTCGTCCATGAATATCGTCAACAAACTGACATTACGGCATATGAAGGAAAACAAGCGGCGGACGCTGGTGACAATCATAGGTGTGATCATCTCCGTGGCGATGGTCACAGCAGTCGCGACTTTAGGAGTCTCATTCCTGGATTTAATGAAGAGGCAATCCATCGCAAACAATGGGGAATGGCATGTTCAGTATAGTGATGTGAATCCTGCTCAGATTCAGGCTATTGCGGAGGATACCAACACTGGCAAGCTCACCCTGTCCAATAATCTTGGCTATGGAGAATTAGAAGGAGCTGATTCGGAAGAGAAGCCTTACTTATTTTTCAAAGAATACAATGAACAAGGCTTTAAGCAATTTCCAATTGAATTGAAGAATGGCCGTCTTCCATCCGCCGAAAACGAAGTGGTCATTTCTGAACACATCGCCGAGGATACGGGAATTCAGTATGAAATCGGGGATCAACTGACGGTTGACATAGGGAACCGTTATGTTGAAGGCGCGCCCAAACCCCTCGGGCAAGCTGACCCTATTCAAAGAGACGAGGATGGAGTTGCAGAAGGGCTCGAAATCGAAACATCCGAAACCTTTACAGTAGTCGGCACCATCGAACGCCCTGCATGGGAACCTGCCTGGTCACCTGGGTACACAATGATCAGCTTTATCGACCAGGATAAATTGGCTGCATCCGAAACCGTCAATGCCGTGGTTGCCGTAAAGGATGTGTCAGGTTCTATCTTTAAGGATGCAGAAGGATTAGCAAAGGATCATAATATCACGATGGTCTCGTTCAATGATGAATTACTGCGTTACTATGGTGTGACAGATAATAATAATTTGCGATTCACGTTATTTTCGCTTGCTGCGATCATCATGTCTGTAATCGTCATTGGATCGGTTTCGTTAATTTACAACGCGTTTGCCATCAGTGTATCAGAACGTTCGAGGCATTTAGGGATGCTTTCGAGTGTGGGGGCCACCAAGAAACAAAAGCGTAATTCTGTCTTTTTTGAAGGAGCTGTCATCGGCCTGGTCAGCATTCCGGTTGGTATCATTTCCGGCCTGGCTGGTATAGGGGTTACATTCTTATTCATTAACTCCTTCATCGAGGAAGCATTGGGAACAACTGAGAGGCTCCAGGTTGTTTTAACACCAACTTCCATTTTAGCCGCCTGTGCGATTTCAATCGCGACGATATTTATATCAACCTATATACCCGCGCGAAAAGCATCAAAAGTATCGGCGATTGATGCGATCCGCCAAACACAGGACATTAAATTATCAGGTAAAAAAGTAAAAACCTCCAAGCTGGTCCGTGGACTCTTTGGCCTTGAGGCTGAAATCGGTTTAAAGAACGTGAAAAGGAACCGAAAGAGATACTATGCAACATTATTTTCGCTGGTGATCAGTATCATTCTCTTCTTATCGGTTTCGTTTTTTACAGAGAACCTGGGAAAATCGGTTGAAATGTCTCAGGATGGGATCAACTATGACATCGTGGTTGGGGGAGGTAATGGAGATACCGCAAAATTAGAATCCCTGACTGCTTTAGATAATGTCACAGACTATAGTATTCAAAAGAGACTGCAGCTTGCATCACTTGTTGAAGAAGAACAATTTCCAGACCAACTGCATGATTTAATCAAAAGGGAGAGCATTGAGCTGCAAGATGGTAAATACCAATACTACGTGAATTTATATGGAATGGATGAAAGCAGTTTTCAAAGCTATGCGAAAAAAGCAAGAATCGAAAATGTCAGCACTGGTAAAAACGAAGCCATCATCATCGAACAAATCTCCTATCAGGATTACGAATCTTCTAAGTTCATTGAAACAGAATCCATCAAGGCACAGCCAGGAGACCAGGTTGAGCTGATTTTTACAAACTATGAAACTAATGAAACCACATTATTACCGGTCCTTACCATCTCTGCCTTGACAGATGAGATTCCCATTGGTGTCCAAACAGCTCGTTTAGGGGGCTTGGATGTGATCGTCTCTATGGAAACTTTTGAAAGCATTGTCACAGAGCCGGTAGTCAAGAATCAGGTTCAATCCGATCTGTATATGAACAGTTCAGATCCGCTGGAAACACAGAAAGCACTCGAAGAAGCCGTACCTTCTTCTATGTATATTTACAATGTCTACCAAAGCAGAGAGCGTGATGAACAGCTGGTACTGTTGATGTCTGTCTTTACCTATGGATTCATTGCCTTGATTTCATTGATATCCATCGCCAATATCTTCAATACAATTTCAACCAGTATATCCTTGCGGAAGCGTGAATTCGCGATGCTGAAATCAGTTGGTATGACACCTAAAGGCTTTAACAAAATGATTAATTATGAAAGTATTTTTTACGGAGTCAACGCTTTACTGTTTGGGTTGCCGATCAGTTTCATCATTATGTATTTCATCCATGTGTCTACGAGGGAAACGTTTGACTACGGTTTTGTATTGCCATGGATGGATATCCTGTATGTCATCATTGCGATCTTTGTCATTGTCAGTTCGGCAATGCTCTACTCAATCTCGAAAATCAGGAAAGAGAATATTATTGAAGGGCTGAAACAGGAGAATATTTAAGAGCTTAGATGAGTTCCCCTGTGTGGGTGCTCATCTTTTTAAGTTCTGTTAAAGTTTTTAAAACGAGAATTCATCTGAAAATAGGGGAATTCATCGAAACTTCTCACTGATTTTATTCGTCTAATAGTGTGAAAGCAGCAATTTTGGCGACTTATAAATAGTCTATTAACAAACTTAAACAATAGCGATCTTACCTGTTTAAAAGAATCGCTCTTTTACATATGGATTAACTGGCTTTACTACAGTAAAGACTCATCACTACAAGGAGATTGACGCAGTTATGGAAAACAGAAACTATAAAAATATAGATCTAGATTTGCTCTTCTTAATCATGATCTTCATGATTATCAGTTGTGCCTCTATTTACAGTGCACAAAAATATCTGCCTTATGGAAATGATTTTGCCATGAAACAGGGAATTTGGTTCTTGGCAGGGTTAGTGCTCACTTCCATCGTATATCTTTTCGACTTTGAACAACTGCAGAAGTTGTCACCCTACCTCTACATATTAGGTGTACTTTCCTTATTTGTGCTGATGATATCCCCTTCCAGTATCGCTCCCGTGATCAAAGGGACGAAAGCCTGGTTTTCGGTTCCGGGTTTTTCACTTCAGCCATCCGAGTTTATGAAAGTGTTTCTGATCTTGTTTCTAGCCAGTGTGATTAGCAGGCATAATGAACAACGCGAAATCAGAACCTTCAGCTCGGATTTTCTGCTGATTTTGAAAACATTTGGAATTACTTTGATACCATTGGCCCTGATCCTGGTTCAGCCGGATGCCGGGACAGGGATGGTCGTCATGTGTATTGCTGCTGGAATGCTGTTCATTTCCGGAATCAACAGGAAGCTTGTTGCATTACTGATTGTCCTGGCACTTCTGATGCTTTCGTCCTTAGTCTATATTTACATGTATAAACCAGACCTCTTGCTGCTTTTCCTGGATGATTACCAGATGAATAGAATCCATTCATGGCTCGATCCGTTTGCCTTCAGCCAGGGAATAGGATACCAGCTTACCCAATCCATCCTTGCTACAGGCTCGGGCACATTATTTGGGAAAGGCTTTAATGAAGGGCAAGTCATTGTACCGGAAGCCCATTCTGATTTCATTTTTACGGTGATAGGAGAGGAATTCGGATTTGTAGGGGCCTCCATCGTTTTGGGGTTGTATTTCCTGCTCATCTTTAAAATCGTGGCCATTGCACTGAGAAACAAAGGAGAATTTGAAAGCCTGATAGTGTCCGGTGTTGTGGCCATGCTGACATTCCATATCTTTGAGAACGTTGGAATGGTCATCGGACTGGTTCCCATTACAGGGATTCCGCTGCCATTGTTGAGCTATGGTGGCAGCTCCGTTCTCGGTACATTGCTCGCCCTCAGTCTGGTGAATAACATTTCTGCCAAAACCAAAGAATACATGTTCAGCAGCCTGGATGATTAGGGATTTAAGGAGCTCTATATCGGGCATCCTTTCTTGAAAAAAGAGCTTGATGTCCTAAGAGTGCTGATGTGCCAGCATCATATTCTTAAAGAACCTCTATGGGGTCGTCAAATCCGAGAACGGTCAAGATGACGTCCCCATAGAGCTTCAATGGGGTGGTCAAATTCGAGAACGGTCAAGATGACGTCCCCAAAGAGGCTCAATGGGGTGGTCAAATTCGAGAACGGTCAAGATGACATCCCCAAAGAGGCTCAATGGGGTCGTCAAATCCAAGGATGGTCAAAATGACGTCCCCATAGAGCTTCAATGGGGTGGTCAAATCCAAGGATGGTCAGAAAGACGTCCCCATAGAGCTTCAATGGGGTGGTCAAATTCGAGAACGGTCAAAATGATGTCCCCATAGAGCTTCAATGGCGTCGTCAAATTCAAGAACGGTCAAGATGACGTCCTCAAAGAGCTTCAATGGCGTCGTCAAATTCGAGAACGGTCAAGATGACGTCCTCAAAGAGCTTCAATGGGGACGTCATTTCCAAGAACGGACAAGATGAAGTCCTCAAAGAGCTTCAATGAGTGCATCATTTCCGAGGAAGGACCAAATGAAGTCTTCAAAGAACCTCAATAACAGCACCATATCCCGAAAGCCTAAAAATGAAGACCATAAAAACCTCCAATAACAGCATCATAAAACAAAAAAATGCTCAAATCTATTCATCACAGGAGCCTCATCCCCCACACCATTAATTTCACCAAAATCGGAATCAATAACGAGTCTCCACCTTATATATAGTAGAAAGAGAGTATAAGAGGTGACAGGATATGAGCTTTAACAGGCAAATGGCTAAGCTGCTGGCACTAAACCTGCAAGGCTTTATAGACTTGGTTGATCGCACCTACCGACAACCATCGGCAATCGTTCTGAATCAGGAAATTTTGTATAGGTTAAAACTGCTTGTCGAAGAATTCAGGTTTCAAATTTTAACGGATGAATTGCTCAGGTTGTCGAAATATGAGGGAGAGGACAAACAAACCCTGATGAATATTGAGAAAGTGAATGAAAAAATCGCCATCATGGAAGAGTTCGTTGAGCAAAACTACGATGACTTGTTTCTATTTACGGGAAGGATACATAGCATCCGATCCATAATAAATACATTTAACGAATAGGCGCACACGGAACAACCCAATGTCAGTCTCTAATAAAAAGGGTCCTGCATAGTTTGTAAATATGAGACTGATATAGGAAGGAGGGAGTCGTATGTTACTTAAACTGATAAAAGGATTATTCGCTAAATGGGAATTGGTTTATTCAACACACGATATTGGTGAATACTCAACCATGAAAGGGAGGCTGGAGAATCAAGGCATTCCTTATAAGACAAAAACGGTGAGTTCAGGAGGAGGACAGGGTGGAGGTTACGGGTTTGCTGCCACTTATCAGCTGTTTGTTCCAAAAGAATTGACCCACAAGGCCCATGAAGCTATTCATCATTCTAAAATCTAGGTTGTTTCAATGGCTAATCTGAAGGGGAAGGATGTATGTCCCTTCATTTCCTGGAGGAAGCTTTTTCTTATTTAGGCAAAGTGCCCAAGCCAAACCCATTCCCGGGCATATATATGGTGTATATCCCTATTGGGAATGGAGGTAAGAATCATGTACTATAGAAGCCCTTACCAGCCGCAGGATCAACGGTTTTTTGGATTCGGATTTGGATTGCCATTTTTAGGCGGCTTGGCCGGAGGTTTATTAGGATCTGCTTTATTCTACCCGCGACCGCGTCCTTTTTATGGATACCCGCCGCCACCGCCGCCGCCAAGACCGCCAGTTTACCCAGGGCAATGCTGCCCGCCAGGTTATGGATATCAATACCCATACTAATTGTTAATGAGGGAAGCAGCTGCTTAATGAGCTGCTTCTTTTTTCTGTCATTGGCCTGATTGGATGTAGCGATTAGTAAGACTCCAAACGTTTGTGAGAATAATCGGGGCATCATCCTAAGTTCTTTTTGAATAACCCATTCTTTTATGGAATAATGAATGGATATGTATATCTGGCTGCTATCATTTTTAAGTTGGTGACATCCCGTCCATTGGAGGAATTATCTTTGCATTCACTTATAAAAAGATTTAGAGAATTAACTATTAAACATTTATTCATATTCGCATTACTTGCAGTTTGTTTCACAAGTTCTGTTTTTTTTGTTTTCAATAATCACGATTATTATAATCGGCCCATTGCTAAAGTCGTCAGTGCCACGATGGTCGAAGCATCCGAAATAGAAGATATGAACGGGAATAAGGATCGGTTATATACCCAGGAAATCGTAGCAGAATTGATGAATGGCGAGCTAAAAGGAGAGAGGGTCCACTTAACGAACGAATATTCTGCTTCTGGTGCATATGATCAGGAATACAACCCTGGTAATGAGGTATTTGTGTCCATTGATAAAAATAACGGTGGATCATTGACCGGTATGATCGAAGACGTGAAACGGGATAAATATTTGATGATCATGGCGTGGGTGTTTATCCTGCTCTTACTGTTGATTGGAAAAAAACAGGGTCTGTTATCCATCATCAGCCTGGCTGTCAATTCCTTGATTTTATCTTATGCCCTGGATATTTATGTGCATTCAGGCAGAGTCAGTCTCTTAGTCGCATGCAGCGTCGGAGTTATATTGTTTACCGGGATCTCCCTTTTACTGGTGAATGGCTTCAATGAAAAGACGTACTCTGCTGTCGCAGCTACATTGATTGCGACCTTTATAACACTATTGATCAGCTATATGGTCGTAGAATCGCTTTCAGGGAAAGGGCTGCATTATGAGGAAATGCAATTTTTGACCCGCCCTTATAAAGTCGTTTTCATGGCCGGTATCTTGGTGGGATGCCTGGGAGCCGTAATGGATGTTGCAATCACCTTGTCATCGTCGATCTTTGGTCTGTATGAAAAGAATCATCATATTTCCATTAAAGCATTGAGACAATCGGGTCTTGATATCGGCAAGGATATAATGGGGACGATGACCAACATTTTATTCTTTGTCTATATCAGCGGTGCGATTCCTATGCTGATTTTGTTTTTCAAAAACGCTTCGCCGCTGGGATTCACCCTTTCGATCAACCTTTCACTAGAGGTGGCGAGGGCGTTGAGCGGTGGAATCGGCATTGTGCTGACCATTCCGATTGCCATTTATACATCCATTTTCTTTGTTAAACGAAAGAGGGCTGCGCTATGACTGTACAACTATTGCTCGCTGCCATTCTTTTCACACTGATGATTCTGATTGGGGGTAAAAAAGGAGCACGGTCATTCTTTGCTTTATTTCTGAATTTCGGCGTGCTTCTTTTCGTCCTTTTTCTCATGAATGACCCGAACATCAATCCCATTATCCTCACGTTGATTGCTTGCATACTGATCAGCTGCATTTCACTTTTTTACATAAGTGAATACAATATCAAGACATTGACGGCGTTTATCTCGACTATGGCCACTACCGGGGTGTTACTCTTCTTCATTTTGATGCTGACGGAAGTATCGATGATCCAGGGGTTCAGTGAGGAAGAAATTGAAGAAATCGGAGCATTCTCCCTGTTTGTCGGGGTGGATTTTGTCAAAATAGGCGCATCGATGGTCCTCATGAGTACTATTGGAGCGATCATCGATTTATCGATTTCCATCTCTTCACCGATGAGAGAAATTCATTATCATAATCCCGCCATCTCAAGGACCGAGCTTTTCAAAAGTGGAATAAGCATTGGCCGCGATATACTGGGCACCAGTACAAATACCTTGTTCTTTGCCTTCTTTGGAGGATATATGGCGCTTCTGATATGGTTCAAGGATTTATCCTATTCCATTGGTGACATCGTGAATTCCAAAGTATTCAGCTCAGAAATGATCTTTATTGGATCGGCTGGGATTGGAGTTGCCCTTGCCATTCCAATTACGGCTTGGATCACTGCCTACTATTTAGTGAGGACAGAAAAAAATAAGGAGTGAAAAGAGTAAGGAAGTACCGGCTGGATTTGTAATGAAGGAAGGCTGCAAATCAATAAATAACGGGTTCGGAACAGGAGTAGAAAATATCAAATAGCAAAAACACAATCCAATTCGCATAGGAATTGGATTGTGTTTATTTGTTGATATATAAGGGTTTATTATTATCTTGACAAGACAATTAGCAGTACATTTCACACTTCAATATGGTTAATTCGTTCTTATAGGGATTAAAATAACTTAACAAGTACTCTGATTGAAAATGCCAAAAAAGCAAGGACCAAAAAAGAATCAGCACCACCATGAGATTATACCTTAAGGGAAGAAATTCCCCTTATTTTAAGTAGCCTCCCTCTTACCTTGGTGACTTTCTCAATTAAAGGATTTATTATGTGATTTTTATTACGATTTCATAGAAAAAAGCAGTCCCTTTTAGACTGCTTTTTCTATTGCTATTTATTATCTGATGTTGTGATAATTGCACTGCGAATCGAGCTAGGAGTTACAGTTTTCTACATCTAAACCAAATCTTTTAGCAATAAAGGCAGCTTTTCTCTTTAAACAATCGGGGAAAAAGCATAGTAGAATAAATAACGCTTGAATTTAGATCCAAGCGTTGATGGTTGAATGAAATTCTACTATTAAATATTATCTGTATTAATTCTAGGGAAACCAGGCTCAAGAGCCGCTGCTGCCCTGGCATTTTCATTATGCCGATTATTATTGGATCCATCTAATTGATTGGATCTGTTTTTGTTTTCCGGATTTTTCTTTTTGTCAGCCATATTCTCACCTCCTATGGATACTATGTCCAACTTTTGCCTTAAAAATCTTTGGAAAGAACATAGTATTGATTGGCATGAAGATCAATGAGAAAAGGACTTTTAATTGGCATAAAGGCTTCCTTTTTCGGGTGCGTATTCTAGAATGACATTAATACTGACCTATGAATTGCCATTGGCCAGTTATATCAAGGCATATAAAGCATTATCCTTGTAAATGGAAGTCCATATGACAGGGTGTTTTTAGAGGACAACAGCATTGTCGTTGGAAAATGGAGTGTGTCAATTCGATTACCAGTTCATCTGCAAAAAAACCTTTAAGTCTGGGGTTTGGCCTATGGTAAAATAAGAATAGAGATTTTTGCGAATGTTCCGTTAAAGGAGCAGGTTAATTGAAGATTAGACAGTATTCTTTAATGTGAAAAAGAAATGTTTTCTATGGAAGATGTTTCTACAATTCAAATATACATAGGCTTCTTTATAGCTATCATTACTTTCCTTCAGGCGTTTAGCAACTGGGGAGAACGAGTGGTTTATCTTTTTTCTTATTAATTTGTGGAGTTAGTCTTTTAGTTCTTTACTCTGTTGCACTATATAAAAAGTTGGAAAATAAGAGTAATACGTTGAATATCGAAAAGTAATCCAGTAACCGCGGCGTTTGTTAAAAAGGAGCTGCCTATGCTCAAGTAAATGGAGTTTTATCTTGAGAATGGAAAACTTGTAGTATAGATATTAAATAACCTTTATTGGCGGTGAAGAAGTGAATAAAACTCTGATGACTAAGCTAAAGAAATTTTTAGCATTCATACTAATAGCGAGCATCTTTGCAGGTGTTTCATATCTGGTTGTTTTCAAGATTTCATTTTTACCAAATGGTTATGATATTGTCGAAGTCCAAAATGAAAGTATTAAGGTTAAATCATTTACTATGTTAGGAATTGAAGAGGAGATTAAAACCATAAGTTTTTCTGAAAAAGAGATTTGGAAGGTTGACGCTATAGAACACGAAGTAAACAGACAAAAAGAATTTTTATGGTCTTTGTTTTCATTCTTTTCAATATCTGTATTTTTGTTAGTTTATAAGATCCGCAACGAGATGAAACTATGGAAAGCAATCTTGGAGAGCAATATTGTTTTTTCCGTTTTATTACCCTTACCTACTGTTACTAGTTCACTGAAAAGCATACAAGTTTTAATTAACTGATTATGAAACAGCCTGAGCCGGACAAGCAGCTGCCTTGTTCAAGTATAGAGCAGCATTAACGGAACAATTGAGCGGGCAATTGATTATGGATATAGTGTTTGGGGTCTTAATTGCTATTTTGTTATTATTTTACTCTTCTTTGGAACTTTGGTTTGCACTAGATAGTAGTTCGTTATTTAAGGATTTCAGAAAAAACTAATGGTCATTCTTCTTTTGTTTTAATTGACATTTGTAATTTATTGTTTCTTTTTGGCGTGATTATTATTTAACTAATATTCCATGAACGGGGGCAGATTATCAGTTTCACAGTACGTAATAAACGGAAAGATATTGAGGTGTGGTTATGTGGATAATATTAGGGGTTATTGCAATAGCAGTAACTACTATTAATCTTTATATGTATACAGCAGGAAAGGATTATAAGCTTGCTATGGCGCTAGGATTATCATTTACTGCATTAACACTTTGTGCAGAATACAGTCTTGTATCGGAGTGGGTTGAAAAGGAAAACTACCCGGCTTTATGGGAAGTGCCTAATTTTGCAAGGGTATTATGGTTTTTGACCATTGTTTCTATCTTTCTAAATATAGCACCTATCCTTTTAGAACGAAAAGGTAAGAAATAATGACTGATTGTCCCATCAAATATATCGCAATTAATGTGGAAGTCTTTATGTATAACCAACAGGGGTACTGCTGTACAAGAAGCCGCCTCTCTTCAACTACGCCAGCAAGCGTTAGCATCTTAGTCGAATGAGCAGGAATGTTTAAGAAGAGATAAATGTAATCGGGGGTGGCAAAATGAATTATTTCTTGAAGTTAAACGTTATTAGTATTCTATATGCCTTAATGATATTTATACCTGTTCAACTTATTGTGAATGTTTATAGAATAAGTAGACTAACAAGTTGGGAAATCAGCACGGTAAATATTTTAACTGCTGTTATTCTTTTAATGGTAGTGATTGCTGGCACAATAATGCTTTATTTCTTAACAAAAAAATGGCTGAATGGGCGAAAAGCAAACTTTTGGGCTATTATTTTATGGATACCTTATTTTGTACTTTTGATTTATATTTTTGCGTCTTTATTCCCATTAACTTACGGTGGTGACGACCCTAACCCCGCCTCTGGACTTTTAATAATCGGAGGATTGATAGTGTATCCTTTTTATATTCTAATTCTTAATTTCTTTAGTGGGACTTCTAACGAAAAAAGGATTAAGACCTCTTGAGAAAATAAGCTTGTGATGAATTGTACATAAATTAACGGGGTCGTTTGCTGAACAAGCAGCGGTCCTTTCATCAAGTATCCGGCCGGTTTATTGAAGAAGCAACATACAGGATTGAAACTTTTTTTCGAAAAATCCGTATAGTTATTAAAATATTACACAAGGGGGTGTTACTTTGGAAACTAATGTCCAAACATCTCAAACCGTTCGAGTGGTGACCAAACAAGAAGTGAGTATGAGGAAATTGCTAAACATAATAGGCCTATTCATTTTTGCTGGATTAGCATTAACTAATCTAACAAATCCACTCTCTTCAACCGATTACACCAAAGAATTTTTACTATTTATTGCTGTAAGTGCTATAACCTATTATTTTTTAGTCAATGTCTATTTCATTGGAGAAATCGGTAGAAAGGTAGCCCTTACAATGCTTTTTGTATTAGGTTCTTTTAGCATTTTTATGGCTATATACCTTGCAACTAACCCGGTATCACACTAATAGCTATCTTCAATTACAGGTAGCGTTTGCTGAACAAGCAGCGGTCCTTTGTTCAAGTAATAGGTATGTTAATTGAATATGATGAAACTTGTACGGGTTGTTTCTCGTCAAATGATTATAGATAAATCGTCCAAAGGCCATCTACATTTATTTTTGAATTTAAGAATTTTTAAATCATGGGAATGGAGTGGTTAAGGATGGTGCGAAAAATCACCATGCTCATTGTACCTTTACTATTGTTAGCGGCATGCAACTTTAAAGATGTGACTTTTTCAGGGGAATCAGATAGTTGGGAAGCTGAATTGAAAATAATTCAAAACAGCGATACGTTTGAAAACCAGGATTTTGTGCTCAAATACAAGGGAGAAGATATTGATTCTGTTGGGGAAATCGCCTATGAAGTAGATAGCATAGGAAGTGATTTTGGCAGGGAAGGAGAACCCTTGGGGGAAAATGGTTCAATTAGGGATGATAGAGAATCCAGAGCTGATGATGCTGAAATCCCGGAAGAAGCAGAGATTGAAGTGACAGTTGAGTGGAACGGTCATACAGAAACATTTACTTTAACTGAACAATAACCACTGGATTCAATAAACCTGGGCTTTGATAGAAGATCGGCTTATAAGGTCACTAATCCATAGACAAGGCAAAGACTCGTCAATTGACGAGTCTTTTTGGCCTGAAAGTAAATCGGTTCACTCTTTATACCTTATATACTCAAAATTAGAAGTCGGAACTTCTTTGATCACCTTGCCGTTTGCATCCTTGTAAATTTCGTATTCACGATAAATTTCCACGATATACCCGTCTTCCTCCAACTTCGCGTCGAAAAAATAGTCCAATTCAGCGGATAAAACTTCTGCGTCAGTGGGGACAGTTGTTTCTTCATCAAATATCTCTCCCAGGTCTGCAGGAATCAGAATATTTTCTCCAGAAGGTTGAGCAGCTGCCTGACTTGAGGAATCCTCTTCAGAGAAGCTGGAGAAACTTACGTCTTTCACGTTTTCAACCAACCCGTTCAGCATAAGAACCGCCGCAACGGCTAGAATGATTGCTATAGATATGATGAATTGTTTCATTATTCACATCCCCCTAAGCTTATTACTTTAAAAATATGGTTTGTCCCGGTAAAAAATGACTTAAAACTTAATAGCTACCCCCTTATAGGACTAAGAGGTATAAACTCCGGACAAAAAACAAATGGTAATGTCAGCAACTAAAAATCTGGAGGACATAGATGATGAGATTTACTGAAGAAGACCAGGCAATCATTGAACAGGCTTTAAAAGCAGCTTCTGCGAATACAGCTGATTATCAGGAAATAACGCAATATCAGAAAGTACTTGAAAAATTCCAAACCAGTATTAACAAGGATGGAACAGCAATGCATGACGGCTTTCGTTATGATTATGATGATGCTTCGGATGTTTAATTTAAACGATGAATTCATTACTACTTTAGAGACCAGCGAAACGACTAGTTTCAGGAATCACAGATAAACCTTCCACACCTAAGGATACCAATTCGGATTGAATTGGTATCCTTTTTTTGATTTAAATTAATTCTTTCAGAAAGGCTCTTTTCTAAAAGGTTGTTGGTTTTAATGCTATTTTACACTTCACCCTAATACGTAGGAGGATTGGAGCGGAAATCCATTACTTTTAAACAGCCACAATTATTTAGAAAAGAGCCTTCAGAAAAAAACTGTTTCAGTAAAAATTCTATTAAACATATAAATTAATTTTCAATTTCGAAACTTAAATTCCTTGGGAAACGTCTAATTCAAAATAGGACTTATGTAGGAGTAGGAATCAATCATCCCTTGCTTTTACATCGGGTATTGAGCAATAGAAGCAACTATATACCCGAATTGTTTAAAGAATAAGTTGTTTAAAAACAATTAGCTATTTTTGGTAGTAATGCGAAAGAATTAAAACCATTAGAAATATAAATCTATATAAAGTTCGATAACTCAATAGATTGAGGCAGGTGCTTTTAAGAGGTGCAAGAGTTTGATGGAAATAATAATCTAAATATGTTTCATATCATGGAGAATATCTCTGATGGATGCTTTTTCTTAAATTCAGAGTGGGAATATACATTTATCAATAAGGCAGCAGCTGAATTCATGAATAATGGAGTGACCAGCGAATCATTTTTGGGTAAGAAAATCTGCTCTCTCTTCCCTGAATATCATGATTCTTACGAAAGCCAAAAAATAATCGAAGCTTTCAAAGAACAAAAAACATTAGAATTTGAAACCTTAAGCAAGTACTCAAAAAAATGGCTCGAAGTAAAAGTGTATCCTGAACCAGAAGGCGTTTTTGTGTTGTTTAGCGATCTTCCTGAAAAGAAACGACGGGAAAAACAGAAGGAATACTATGAAAAATTAAAAGTTATGGGGGAAATGTCAGCAGGGGTGGCACACGAAGTTCGTAATCCCCTTGCTTCTGTGAAAGGATTCCTGCAGCTAATGGCTGAAAACAAGAAACTCATTCAATACAAGGACATTTACAACTTAATGATTGATGAGATTAACCGCGTGAATGGAATTATTACAGAGTTCTTGGAAACCGCTAAAAATAAACCTTCTCAAAAAGAAGTGTGTAATTTGAATGAAATTATTGAGACGCTGCTGCCCTTACTGGAAACAAGGGCGATTCAGGAAGACAAATCTATCATTTTAGAATTAAACACCATTCCTAATCTGAAGATTGACCCCAATGAAATCAGGCAGCTGCTGTTAAACATGGTCAATAATTCATTGGATGCAATGGAACCGGGAAGAAGGGTGTCCATTTTTACATATGAAAGAAAGAAAGAGGTTATCATGACTATACAAGATGAGGGCCAGGGCATCCCTGATCATCTTATTAATGAGATACCGAACCCCTTTGTTACAACCAAAGAAACAGGGACGGGTCTTGGCTTACCGATTTGCTTTTCCATTGCTGAGAGAAATAATGCTCACATCGATTATTCCTCTGATGGAAACGGGACCACATTCAATGTTTGTTTTACATATGGTAAAGAGTAAAAACATGATCAAAGGCCAAGTGAGTTGGCCTTTTTCAGTTGAGACAGTGGCCAGGGTGACCAAGGACGCTTCCTGGAGCCGGGCATTCTTCAAAAAAAACAGACTTTTGTTAATGGCAAGAATATTAGAAATGGTATAATTAAGGTATACCGAGAAAAACACTTGGATTAATCGCTAAGAATTAAAAATTCAATTGGCAATTGCTTAATATTAGAGGGGGTTGAAGGCAATGGTCTTATCAAACCTAATCAGTGACAACAGATTTAGTTTGAAATCTCTGTTTCAACAAATTGATGAAATGGTCTTTCTAATCAAAGTTGAAGGAGATAAGTACCGTTGTGTTGAAGTGAACCAGGCGTACCTGGAGCAAACGGGGGTTCAGGAAGAAAATATTGTGAATAAAACTATTGAAGAGATAGTGGAAGGCATTGAGGCAGAACATGTCATTGGAAAATATAATGAAGTCATCGCCACTGGGAAAACGTTATCTTATGAAGAGGACATCACCTTAAATGGGGGAAAAAGGACTTATGAAACAACCCTTATTCCCTTGCACATAGAGACAAAAAAAGGCAGTTATATCATTGGGATTTCCCGGAATGTTTCCACGAGGAAGAATTATGAAGAGGAATTATTGCGCTCCAAGGAACAGCTTAATTGCGTCATTCATCATCAACAAGGCGTAATCTTCAGTGTGAACAAAGTAGATGGAGAGTTTATTTATACTTTGTTTGATGGAGAAGTTCTGCAGCTAATGGGGCTGACTCCGGAGCAAACGGTCGGCAAAAGGCCACAGGACATCTTGGGTGAGAGCTTGGGAAATGATGTCTGCAAGGTCTATGATGAATGCTGGATAACCCAAGAAAAAATCATTTTTGAAGAGAAATGCACAAGAAATCATGATTGGTTGACCGTCATCAATCCAATGGTTGGAAATGGACAAACGAATCTGATAATTGGATCTTCCATAGATATTACCCAAAGGAAGGTGGCGGAAAGAGCTCTTCTGAACAGTGAGAAATTATCATTGCTGGGTGAATTGTCCGCCGGCATAGGCCATGAAATCAACAATCCTTTAACGAGTGTAAAAGGGTTCTTCAAGATCATAAAGGAAAATAACAGCAATATAAATAAGGAAACACTTAATATTATCGAGAATGAGTTAGAAACCATTGAGCGATTCTCTGAAGAGCTCATCATGCTGGCCAGGCCCCAGGAACACCAAAAGCATACGTTTGATGCCCTGTCTTTAGTAAAAGAAATTACCAATATTATGGAGGTGAATGAGCCAAAGGTCCAGATTGAAATAAAACCTTCACCTGGCGAATTTTTCATTCATGGGGTTCGAAAACAAATGAAACAAGCCCTTTTTAACATAATGGAAAATGCGATTGAATCCATTGATCCTATTCATGGTGGAAAAATGCTGATCGAGTGTTCTGGATTCCAGGATGAATTGGTCATCCTGGTAACCGATAACGGCAGCGGAATACCGGAAGAACGCTTGGGCTCCCTAGGTGAACCTTTCTACACAACAAAAGACAAGGGTAATGGATTGGGATTGATGATTACCAATAGAATCATCAAGAATCATGGAGGACATGTGGAGATCGGTAGTAAGGTTGGCGAAGGGACAACGGTAACAGTAAGTTTGCCGCTGTTGTGACTTTGAGCAAAGGCTCTTTCTTAACTTTGCTGTTATGAATATGAATTCCACACCAATCTGTTGTATCGTTAATGGTTTAAAAGCTGTAATGACAACTGGGAGGGATAATAGAATCCTTACAGGCATTCTGGCTGCATGGAGGTGGTTTTGTGGAACGAGAGGATTTTCTGACATAAAGCGTTCCAGGACTGAGAAAAGTGAACATCAGAGCACCCCGTAATTTTAGATTTATCATGAAATAGAACTGGATTTTTAGAATAGTATGTACTTAGAGGGGGTTTTTTATTGGTTACTATATTGGAATATATATTCCAAGTGTCGGCAATAATCCTGCTCCTTTGTTCATTCTATTATTATAGACACTTTAAAAAGGTCAAGCGAGAAAGAAAACTGACGGTGTTGGAACTTTCTATTTATATTATCACTCAAGTTGCATTTCTTCTTTGTGCAGGCAGCTATCTCCTTTTGCTATTGAATAGGAATTATTGAACAAGGGGGACTAGTTGTAAACGGCAATGAATAGAGGCAGCATATTGGTTGGTTCCATATTGATATAGTAAGAGGTACTTTTTTAAATGAAAGGAAATGCTGAAGATTGATTCATAGATCTCCAGCATTTTTATGTTGTACTGGATGTTCAGTTAAAGATCGTTCTTGGTTAGTGAGTTACCAATTCCATTAGTGCGCGCAGAAAGGGACGAAAGCAAATGAGTGATGAATTCAAACGCAAATTAGAGGCCTATGAGCAAGGGGAGTTATCGGAAGCAGAATTAGAAGCCTTTGAGAAAGAGTTAGAGAAACTGGAAGAATACCAGGAATATCTACAAGAGAGGGACATCCCAATTAATCGGATAAAAACCAAGACAATGAATGATAAGAGACAGCCGAAAATTAAAAGACGGGGGAAGTGGAAATCCAGATTTCGAACAGCACTGACACTTGGTTCGTTTTTTATCTTATTCACTATAGTTGCAGGGGTATTCACTGGTATGTATTATTCATGGGGGAAACCAGACAGGCTTCAAGTGTTTAGCAATGTCATAGACCACACGCTTACAATAACGAATCCTTATGGTTACCTGGGAGGGACCAGTACTAACACGAAGGCGTACTTTGGTTTGGAGGCGACAAGAGATCTTAATAAAATGGTGGGTCAGGACCAACTGGAAGTAGGCGAAATGAAAGTGGATTTTCTCTTTTCGTTGATGGCTGTACCTGAAGAGCAGACATACGGAAGAGTCTCTCAGGACCGGCCGGCTTTTACTTTTCCAGGTGCAGGGAACAGGAATATGTCCGACTGGGATCATCTCAATGAACTGCCTGAAGGTACAGTGGCCTCAGCTTATGTATCGTTTTCCGATCTGCTGGAAACAAGGGAAGTATTTGATTTATTTGAAGGAAAGAATATGGACTTATTGTGGCTCGCTGTTGATACAGGAGTTGAAACGAAAGGGTTTGCAGAAGGAATCATCTTCGAACCGGTTGGCTTTCCGGGTTATCCTATCTGGCATGACGATGATTTTGTTGTAACCGAACGACATGAGGAAGAAGGAGGATGGTTCGGTGGAAAAGTGATCTCTGAAGGTGCTGAATCACCGGAATATGAGACAGGTGACCAAAACATGCTTCATAAACAGTTTATCAAGACACTGGAATTTTTAGAAAAACATGAACGTAAAGCGAACCGATTGGTATTCGGAAGGTTGCAACTTGCTGACCAAATCGACTATCTCAACGACAATGGAATTCATCATTATGGAGCAGTCATAACAGGCCCGACCAAAGAAATACTGAAACTGGAAGAAGAAGAATTGGTTGCAGAGCTGGAAGTAGATGAAGTTGCCTTTTGGAACTGGACTGAACGGCAGGAAGAATAGATGGTGCATTTTTCCTGAACGCTATGATTTTTTACAACTCTTCCTATCGGGGAATTGTCTTTTTCACATGATCTATATTAGAAGGAGAGAGGATATTGAAAAAATATATCAAACCCTTTTTAGTTTGTGAGTGGATAACACTCTTAGGGGCCACGACAGCAGCTTATTTCCGATTGGATATCCCGCTTTATATTTGTATAGGCATCGTTTTGTCAGGGGTTGCTCTTACTTTATATTTTTCAATGAAATACGAAAAGAACTCAGAAGTAAAAACCCTATAAAACAACGGGCGTCACTGGGGAATAATGTTTTCAAATAAATTTATTCCTGATTAATCTGAAACCTTTCTAGGAGTACATCGTACTTTAATAAAAGGTTCGCATTTAAGGGAGGGGTTTGATGAAAAAAACATTTTGGTTCCCGTTACTTGCAGCGTTCGGTGCCATGGTTTTTCTTTATTTGATTGGCTTTGTATTTGATCTAGCCATCCTGGAGTTTAAAATTTATCAGCATGGGACTCTAAAAAAATGACTTCAGTCTGAATACAGAAATAGCCCTGCTTCCTATAGCCGCTGGCTTAGCGGTCGGATATATTGTTGAGCGCATTGTAAAAGGAAGAAATATATAATGGTTCGAATGGGGCTATTGCTGTTTCCAGCAATCGCCCTTCAGTCTGCTTAATTCAAGAAAAAAAGCCTGGAGGAACCAAGCTGGTAGAAGATGAAGGATTCATACTAATGTGTTTTTAAGCCGGAGCAGGAAACTTTTTATTCATGTATCGCTAATACAGCACCTGCCGGATCCTGAATGACGCAGAAGAACATCTGTCCAAGCATTCTGGGACCGTCTATGATTTTTCCGCCATTTTCAACACACCGTTCAGCACTTTCTTTTACACTCTCTACCTTTACATACATAAGCCATTGAGGGGGGAGCGATGAGTTGGTTCCTTTTGCATGACAGATGCCTGTTACTGTTTCGCCTGAAGGCGTGTGCATGTTGAAGTCATGATAATCCCCCATTTCATGCGGAGTTGATTCCCATCCAACGACATTACAATAAAAATCTTTAATTTGTTCAGCATTCTCTACCGTTAAATCCCGCCATTGGATTTGGCCGATATCGTTTTTATTATTATTCATACTGTACTCCTCCCGCGGTTTAATCATTCTTATCTCTAATTCTCTCAAAGATTTTATTTTCCTGCATTATGATTGGATTAATAGCAGGGAGGGTGCATTTCTTATTATAGAAGAATGAAAGGTGTCATCAAGTAATGAATGGTTTAAAAATAGTTATTAAATTTTTGATACCTTAGTTGAAATTGGTTTAATGACTCTTATCCCGACTTATTATAAGATACTAATTATACTTACATAAAAAAATTACTGGCCGATAGCTTAAGAAAGGGTGTTACATATGACAGAGCGTAAACTGAATCCCATGGTGGATGAATATTTAAGCAAAATCACAAAATGGAAGGAAGAATCGGTGAAATTAAGAAATCTAATAATCGAATGTGAGGAGCTGACTGAGGAATTTAAATGGAAGCATCCTTGTTATACGTTGGAAGGGAAAAACGTCGTATTGATACATGGATTCAAAGATTATGTGGCATTGCTGTTTCATAAAGGGGCTTTATTAAGGGATCCTGATGAGATTTTGGTTCAGCAGACAGAGAATGTCCAGGCAGCCAGACAGATTCGCTTCACGAATTTGCAAGAAATCGTAGAAAAGGAAATCGTCTTGAAAGATTATATTCTTAATGCCATCGAAGTGGAAAAAGCCGGTTTGGAAGTGAATTTAAAAAAGATGGAGGAATACACCATTCCAGACGAACTTCAAACGAAATTCGATGTGGACCCATCATTGAAAACGGCTTTCGAAGCATTGACCCCAGGAAGGCAGAGGGCTTACATACTTTATTTTTCAAAAGCCAAACAATCCAGGACCCGGGAGGCCAGGGTTGAAAAGTATATGCAGCACATTCTCAGTGGAAAAGGATTAAATGATTAGCATTTATCCATGCGGCGTCACATGCATGGAACGGAAATCACTTTTAATCCCATTGTCCAATATCCATAATATTCACGAAAACAGCATTTTGATTAGTTTAGCCAATAAGAAAGTACCTCTTGAACAGAAGCCAGTGTAATGCAATGGTCCTTTGGAGGTCAGGGATCACTGCATAAATAAAAATAAAGTAAACATCCTGGGTTGCAATCCAGGACGTTTACTTTTTATGTTGTTCAATCAGTATTTTAGGTGTTTTCTAGTTCGTTTTTTCGGATAAGCTCTTTTTTCGGGGATTCTTTTTTCATTTTGTTTAGCTTCTTTTTCATACATCTCACGCGCTTTTTGATAAATATAAGTCATCATGATCCCTCCTATTTTTTGCTTATTCGATTGTATGTTGCATCTTTGGTTTTCATACTAAATCGTTTGAAAAGATTTGTCCATATGCCTGATGAAATTTTCATAATTTTTTCTCATACATATCGGAGGAAGATTCTTCATATTATTCTGAAATCATTGTAAGATAGATGTAGCTATTAATTTGGCAGACGATACACATATGAGAATCTGTGAAATGTGGGGAACTGACATGGTAACTACAAAGGATAAAATGATTGGCCAAGAAGAAATTACTTTGTTTGCGGACCGACCCATTTCGAAACTTTTTATCGCAGGGATGAAGACCGTACGTCAGAGGTATGGATCCTTCCTTATGTACCTGGTAAGCTGTATGGGGAGAAGCCGGTCTACATCCTGACAAGCAAAAAGACATTTTCGGCAGGGGAGCTGTTCGCTTACGCTTTCAAGCATATGGGAAGGGACGAAATGATAGGTGAAAGGACCGGCGGCGGTGCAAATCCCGGACATTATCATCAAGTGACAGATACTATCCGTCTATTTGTTCCAAACGGCAGGTCAATCAGTCCATACACCAACACGAATTGGGAAGGCACTGGTGTTGAGCCGGATCTGCAAGTTTCAGCTGAAGAAGCATTTTCTATTGCCTACGAAAGAGCTCTGTTAAAGGTGAAAGAATCGTATAGCGATAAAGAAGGATATGGATTTCTAATAGATTAAATTAATGAAGCTTTAGAAAAATAGAGATGATAAAATGGCCATTGATTTCTAGAGGATGAATGAAGCTAAGAAAAAGGGAAAACGATAAAAGAGATAGAAATAGGTTGGGTTAGAAGGTATTACTGAAAATATGGAGAAGTTCTAAATAAGCTATTTAAAAGGAGGAGATTTTGTGGAACTTGGGGCGTTTTCTGTCAGTTTAAGTGTAAAAGACATCCACCGATCAAAAGAATTTTACGAAAAATTGGGGTTCGAAGCCGGCGGCGGGGACATTAACCAAAATTGGCTTATTATGAGAAATGGTCAAACGGTGATCGGCCTTTTTCAAGGAATGTTTGAGAAAAATGTCCTGACATTCAATCCAGGATGGAATAACAGTGCTGAAAACCTGAAAAACTTTACCGATGTTCGGGAACTGCAGAAAGAATTGAACGAAAAGGGAGTTAACCTTATTCAGAAAACGGACGAATCAACAGAAGGGCCGGCCTTTATTACTATGGAAGATCCGGATGGAAACCCGATTTTAATTGACCAGCATCGATAAGGGAAAGCGCAGACATAAGACTCGTCAATTGACGAGTCTTTTTATTATTCACCGTTGCCAACTTATATCATCCGCTTTGTCCAGTCCAACGTCAATCTAGGATAGCAGCTCTTTCTCCAACTCAGCTGCTTCTATCTGTAACAAATCCACATCAGCAAGCAGCCGGAACATTCCCCTGATGATCAGTTCATCTGGTTTTGATTTACGGCATTCTTCAGAAATACGGTCAGCTATATTGATATATTCACCAGCATTCTCTTTGAGGGAATGAATTTTTTCATAAAGTTTTTTCCATGCTTCTTCCCGTTTTTCAAAAGAGGTGAAGGCGCCATCCCGGTCCATGTTGACAGAAAAGGGTCTCATGATCTCGTCATCGAGGAGTGGAGTGGTATTTCCATTAAAGAAATCATTGGCAATGATAGTGATTTGCCTCACGATATGTTTCCCGAGCCGGGCAGGGTCCAGTCCGCTTTCGGTTGAAACGAGCAGCATCATATAGGAGGTATAAATAGATTGGGTCATCCACATGAGATCCCATTTGTAAGGGGTGATTCTTTCGCCGTAAAGCTGCAGGAGGTTATGCTCAAGCCAGCTGAACAACCTGCCCCTCATGCGGTGTTCCATGGCGGAAAGTTTTTCGCTGTTTCTAGCAGAATCGCCTCTCATATGCATTTTCATATAAGATTTGTATTCCAGAATCCCTTCGAATTGCACTTGGAACTGCTTCGCTAATTTCTCCTCACCCGGCATATCCCCATCAAGGCCAACAACAACTGCCCGTTCAAAGACAAGCTGCTGATAGTGTTCATATATTGAAATGATTAAATCTTCTTTGGATTGAAAGAATGAATACAGTGAACCTTTTGAGATGCCGGTACTGTCAGCAATCTGCTGCATCGATGTCTGGGTGTATCCGTGTTCTGCAAAAAGTTCAACGGCTGCTTCCAATATTGCCTTTCGCTTATCCATCGTATTCACCTTCCTTAAATGAATCTTTTTATGAGTATGAAAGTTTTAATCTGTTAACAAACAACTTTATTACTATAAACCACCTTATTATAGCATAAATTCAGATCGCTTCTTTTTCAGGATAGGACTCGATTCAACTGGTAAAAAATTGATTGTGTAGTCTTTGTTAAAACTGCACATTATTTCTTGACTATATCTTATAACCATGTAGAATGACTATTGAGTCACATGTGTTAAATACCGTTATATAAGCATTTATAATTAAATTTAAAATTAAATTTGACCGACGGGTCGATTTTGGAAGAAGGAGGCTTTATTATGTTGAAAGCAATTTTGAATCGATCGAGGATCACCTTGATTTTCGTGTTATTATTCGTGATCATTGGAATCTTTACATTTTTCCAGCTGCCACAAAGGGAAATACCTGAGACGACGATTAATATTGGCACGGTTTCGACCGTATATCCTGGAGCGACGGTTGAGACTGTGGAAAGGACCGTCACCAATCCCATTGAGGATTCGCTGCAGTCCATAGACGGCATTAAAGAAGTGAATTCTTCATCCGCAGCCGGTTTCTCTACTATCATTGTAGAGGTTGAAGACGGCGCTGACAAAAAAGAAGTGTTCAGCGATGTGCGCCAAGCCGTTTCCGATGCTTCAACGTCTTTTCCTGAGGAAGTATTTGATTCTGAAGTCAATGAATCAACGGTGAAAATGCCGATCGTTTCCTATCAATTGACAAGTGACAGCCGGGAGTCCCTTCAACAGCTTAAGGGGGAACTCGACCGCTGGAGTGATGAAGTAGAAGAATTAGCAGGTGTCGAAGGGGTAGCTGTAAAAGGGCTGCCTGACGAAGAAATCTTAATCAAGCTTCAGCCTGATGCTTTAAAGGAAGCAGGCTTGAATGTTGGCAGTGTTCTGTCAGCAATCAACGAGGAGTATTATCCCACACCACTTGGAAAGCAAGAAATTAATAATGAAGTTGTCCAGTTATCCGTCGACCACTTTGCTTCAATCGAAGAAATGAATGAAGTGTTCGTCGGTAATAATCCTCAAGGCGAATCAGTCTTGCTCGGCGATGTCGCCAATGTGGAGATCGTACAGAAAGAGGCAGAAGACCTGATTACCTTTGAAGGAAAGCCTGCGATTTCGTTCACGGCTTTCGTTCAGGCAGGTGAGGATATTCCATCCGTCGATGAAACAGTCAGTGAAAAGGTAGAGGAACTGGCCGAAGAACTGCCAGCAGAAATCGAATTGGTACCTTATTATTCACAAGCAAATCTTGTGACGGAAATTTTTGACGGGCTATTCACTTCACTCGCGATTTCTGTTGTAGCGGTTGTCATCACCACTTCACTTGGGTTAACGGGTTCCGGTGCGTTCGTTGTCGCATTAGCCGTACCAATTTCGGTTTTGATGGGTTTGATCCCGCTTCCGTATGCTGAAGTTGACCTTAATCAGATTTCTGTAATTGGTGCCATCATTGCACTGGGTATCCTTGTCGATGACTCCATCGTCGTTAACGATAATATCCAAAGAAGATACAGGCTTGGTGATGATGCATTGGCTGGTGCTATTACTGGAATTAAAGAGATCTGGGTATCGATTGTAACATCATCTTTCGCAATCGTATTCACCTTCCTGCCGCTGGTGTTTTTATCTGGTGGTAACGGAGCCTTTATACGTGCGCTGCCGACGGTGTTGATCACGACGATTATTGCTTCCACGCTGGTTGCTTTAATTTTTGTACCTGTGATGCGCTATCTTCTATACAGCAGAACAAGCAAAAAAGTCTCTGATTCACCAGGGTTCTTAGGAAAGCCGCTGGATAAGCTGGCTGATTTCTATGCAGACAGCATTCTGACGAGATTTTCAAAGAAGCCATTTGTTACATCATTGGTTGGCTTGGTGTTCACGACCGCTATCTTTGGATTGGTGGTTTTGACACCGTTTGAATTCTTCCCGGCAGCTGACCGTGAAGAGGTGACGGTCGATGTGACACTTCCAATCGGAACAACATTGGAAGAAACATCGAATAGTCTTGCCGAAATGGAAGAAGTGCTGAAAGCGGATGAGGGTGTCTATGAAACGAGTGTGTTTGCAGGCACGGGCCTTCCCAACTTGTTCAACAGCTCTTTATCCAATGCAGGGCCAAACACCGGCCAGATTGTTGCCCGTGTAGACCGCGAAAACCAAACAGCTCAAGGGCTGATTGATGAATGGACCGAAAAACTGAGAAATGAATTCCCTGATGCGGAATTGTTCATGGAAACCATTCAGCAGGGACCTCCTGCAGGTGCGCCAGTAACGGTGACCGTCTCAGGACCAGAGCTGGAAAAACTCCTTGAACTTCGCGGATCGATAAAAGAAGAAATCAGAGAGCTTGAAACAAATCTAGTCGTTGATAATGTAGGTGAATTTGCCCCAACAATTGAATACGTGCCAAACCGCGATGTATTGGAGGAAAACGGCATCACCGTTAAGCAGATCAGCGATCAAATCCGTTTGGCCACAGAAGGAATTCCGTTTAAGTCCTTTGATAATGGCGTAACCAAACGGGATATGAGCATCGTACTGGAAGGAAATGAAGGGAATGTTGATCTTACTGCACTGGAACTTCCAGCTGCTGCAGAAAACCCGGCAGGACCACCGACACTCATCTCACTCGATGAGCTGGTCACTGTATATGAGAATAAGGAAATACAGCAGATTCCGCATAAAGACGGTGAGCGTGCCATCACCATTCGCTCTTTCCCTGAGAATGAGGAAGGATATGAAGCCAATGTCCAGGAAATCGTGGATAACGTCAAGGAAGGGCTGGACAAAGACTACAGTGTGACACTTGGAGGGGAAAATGAAGCACAAGATGACTTCTTCTCTGAAATCACGATTCTCTTTACGATTGTGATCTTCCTGGTGTATCTGTTGATCGCATTACAGTTCAACTCTTTGTCACTTCCATTCTTGGTATTGGTGGCTGTGTACCTGGCCATTGCCGGCGCGATCCTTGGGTTGTTCGTCACCCAGACACCAATCAGCTTCCTGGCAGTGATGGGGATGGTATCCCTGACGGGTATCGTCGTCAGGAACTCCATAGTCCTGATCGAATTCATCGAACAGGGGCTGAAGGATGGCATGAAAGTAAGAGAGGCTGTCATTGAGGCTGGCCGCACAAGACTGCGACCGATCCTGCTGACGGCATTGACATCGATTGTCGCATTGATTCCGGTAGCTGTGAGTGGAGATGCATTATTTACACCGCTTGCGGTTACGATCATTTCGGGAATCTTGTTCTCAGCGATCCTGACGCTATTGATCGTGCCGATGTTGTATCTTGTGTTTGACCGTTTTAGACAGAAGAAGAGAGAAAGAGCGGTTTCATAAGTTTGTATGAGAGAAGGCCTCGCCTTCTCTCTTTTTTATGGGGAAAACAAAAGTGTTGAACCATTTTGTAAGAAAGAAGCAGCAATCATAGGAATACAATAGCTGTAAAAGTCTGTAAAAGAGGATTATTTCGAGCAGCCATTGGATTTCAACCCTGACCGATTCAGTCAAAAGCAAACCTCCTACGCTTATTTTCCATTCGAGGGAGGTCCTCGTGTCTGCATCGGGAATCACTTTGCTTTGCAAGAAGCGACCATTATTATCGCCATGGTTATGCAAACGTTCGAAATCGAATCCTGTCCAAGTGGAGAAAAGCCGGTCTTTGAACCACTAATTACAATGCGTCTCAAAAATGGCCTGACTTTAACTATTCGACCTAGAAGGCATCAATAGCAATATAGGACTATAAAGTGTGAAGTAATAGTTAATGTTGAATTCTCAGTGAAAATGTGGGGAACCAAACTATCCTGGCTCCCCACATTTTATTGAATCAGCTTATTATATGTAAACAGTTGTACTATAAGGACATACTCATTGTAATGGTTCTATTTTTGAATCCCATTTTTTCATATAGTTTAATAGCATGGTTACCTGCATATACACTTAAACGAATCTCTGAATATCCACCCTGTTTCAAATGTTCCATCCCTGATTCCATCAATCTTTTTGAAATTCCATTACCTCTGAATTCTTCCAACACAAACAATTCATAAACAAACCCATATTTCTGTTCAGTAAAGGGATCTTTATTTGATCCTATAAGAATCCACCCTAGCAGTCTGCCGTTTTCAGTTGCTATTAAATAGCAGCTTCCTTTCTGCAGAAGAGGTTCAATAAGTTGTTTGATTTTTTCAGCCGAGGGTTTTACCTCACCTAATGTTCCATCGAATAGTGCTTGAGGCGAAAGCGATAAGATTATTTGATATTCTGAATCGTTTGGTTCTCTTATTTCCATAAATTTAGTTCTCCTCTTCCAACATTCAGCCCTTTTCAGTAATGCCAGGTTGATCTTTTAGAGTGTTTAAGAAATATAGTTTGTCCGCCTTAACGTTTAGCAGTCAGGACGAACTATTGTTCCCTTGTATTTAGTATAGCAGAATTCAAACAGGCTTCAAATATCTACATGTACCTTTAAAAGAGGAATTATTCTGGAGTTAAAACATTGATTTCAACCAATTCATCCTATATCGTTATTTTAATCAGACTTTTTATCAGATAGAAATAGAGGTGCAGTATGGAGGATTACAAACAGATTTTCACAAAAACAGACCGCCTGATCTTAAGAAGGTTTAAAGTACAAGACACCAATAACTTTCATTCATATCGTACGGATCCTGATGTTGCTAAATATCAATCATGGGAAAATTATCAACATGAAGAAGCCCTGTCGTTCGTTAAGAGTCAGATGAATAACAATCCTGATATAGCGGGCACATGGTTTCAGTTCGCGATCGCATTAGCTGAAACAAACCAACTCATCGGTGACTGTGCCCTTCATACGCCTTCAGTTGAACCACGTATTGTGGAAATCGGCTATACTCTTTCGCCAGAGTATCAGGGAAAGGGGTATGCAAGTGAGGCTGTTCGCGCCTTATTGCACTATATCTTCCAATCCCTAGGGAAACACAAAGTGACGGCCTTTTCAGATGTGCGAAACAAAAAGTCCATCGCTGTACTGGAGCGTGCAGGAATGAGGAGGGAAGGGCACCTATTGCAAAACTATATGTCAAAAGGGCAGTGGGTGGATGAATATCAGTATTCAATCTTGAAGTCAGAATGGGAAAGCAATTTTCGGCAGCTGAATTATAATCGTTTTTGTTGAGGGAATGTTGCAGGGGAAGTATGCGTTTAGTTAATAACTTGGATTGCTTATAATTATATTATGTAAACTGATGATATGAAACATTCACCAATGCTTTAAATTAGATGAACGCTTGCGAAGGATCATGAATTTGTGGTAGGTGTTTATATCCTTTAAAGACATTTAACTTTAATCTAAATGTCTTTAAGACCGCTCTAGCGACACTTAACTTTTAAAACAACAAACTAACTGTCTTTAGAGCTGCTCTAGCGACACTTAACTTCCAAAACAACAAACTAACTGTCTTTAGGACCGCTCTAGCGACAGTTAACTTTCAATTCACCAAACTAACTGTCTTTAAGACTGCTCTAGCGACACCTAACTTTCAGAACGACAAACTAACTGTCCTTAAGACCGCTCTAGCGACAGTTAACTTCCGAAACGACAAACTAACTGCCTTTAGGACTGCTCTAGCGACAGTTAACTTCCAAAACGACAAACTAACTGTCTTTAGAGCTGCTCTAGCGACGCATAACTTCCAAAAAAACAAACAACAAACTATATGTCTATAAAACAGTTCTAGTTAGACCGGCAATACAGACAGCACTAAAGATCAATTTAATATAGGGGGAAATCTGATGTTCGTAGTAAATGTAGAAGGGGCTATTCACCGTAACGGAAAATGGCTATTGATCTTGAGAAGTGAAAAGGAAGAACACGCTGGCGGGACTCTTTCACTCGTCGGTGGGAAATGTGAGATTGAAGGTGTTGCCTCAGATATTCTGGAAAGGACGCTAGAACGTGAAATTTTTGAAGAAGTGGGTACAGAAGTTACTGGGGTTGAATATGTTAACAGTTCTTCTTTTGTCACCGAGTCAGGGATAAATGTCATTGATATTGTATTTCTATGTCAATTTAAATCAGGTGAACCGTATGCTAAAAGCAGCGAGGAAGTGGATGATGTTGTATGGATGTCGACTGCAGAGATACTGGCTCACAAGGAACTGCCATCATATTTAAAAGAAAACATTCGTTTGGCTGATGACAAACGAAAAGATTGATATATATTCCTCTGTAAATGTTAAAAAGAGTCCGGATTTGAATGAATCCGGCTCTTTTTGATTACTCTTTCACATTATTAATAACCGCCACCGACATACGAAGCACCGATGATGATTAAAAGGATAAACAATACAACAATCAACGCAAATCCTGAACCATATCCTCCTGCTGTTCCACTCATTCATTAACACCTCCTTTTTATAAGGCGTAATGGCATTATATGTAATAGCAGGAATTAAGGAACGGCTGGACTCTCTGTATGTTTAATTTTAAGGAATTTCCTTTACTTCGAATAATAAGGAGTAAGAGTTTCACCCAGCATAAAATCCCCGGCAAACAGACCACTTGAACTGTCCATTTACCGGGGGTTTTCTTATTTGTACAGGATCAACTTTCCGGTTCGGGCTCAGGTTCACCCCTCAAACGAGCTTCTTTCCTTGCCCTCAAAAACTTAACCAGATTTATGACAATCGTTTTGATAACAGCATAAGTCGGAACGGCCAGGATCATTCCCAGCACGCCTGCCAGGTTACCAGCGGCCAGCAATAATATGATGATCGTTGCCGGGTGGGTGTCGAGTGTCTTTCCGAGAATCAAAGGGGAAAGGATATTGCCTTCCACCTGCTGGGCAATGACCAGAATGAGCAATACTAGTAAAGCCTTTCCCGGTGAATCGAACAATCCCACGATAAGGGCAGGCGCACCCCCAATAAGGGGGCCGACATACGGAATGATGTTGGTGACGGAAACGGTGATTGCCAGTACAAGGGCAAATCGCAAATCAATGATCAGATAGCCGATCAAAGACAGGACGCCAACAAATAGTCCAACCGTTACTTGGCCTTGTATGTACGCTGCCAACGTGCTTCCGGTTTCTTTTAAAATCGTCATTGCTTCTTTACGGTAAGCTGACGGTAAGAAATTGGCTACCGCCACAGGAAATTTATGTCCGTCTTTAAACATGTAAAAGAGCAGAAGCGGCACTGTTACAAGGATGATTGCGATGTTTGCCACAAAGCCCAATACATTTTGAAAGCTTCCGGTAATGAGGGTGGGCAAGTTATTCGCAAATTCGACCAGGCGCTGTTGGGCCGTTTCCAAAAGGTCCTGCTGTTCATTCATAAACTCTCTAAATTCATCTGAACGGGACAAGTTTTCAAAGTATTGAATGGTTTTCGATGCATACTCTGGAAGTTCATTCGCCAAGGCAGTGAACTGCTTTGTAATCGTAGGGACCAGATTTCCGATCGCCAGAACCAGCAGCCCTATGATCAATATGTAAATAATCAGGATGGCGACGACCCTGGGAACTTTGAACCTCTGAATGTAATTCACAATTGGGTTCAGCAGGAAATACAGAAATACCGTAATTAAAATCGGGAAAAACAAGGTTGTGATGAAAATCGTGATTGGATGAAATAAGAATGAGATTTGGGTCGATACAAATACAATTGTGACAATCAACAGGATTTGTATGAGCCAGAATTGCAGATTTTTTTTAGACACGGCGATACCTCTTTTTACTAGTATGTATTGCTTGATTATACCAATAAGTCTAGTTATTAACAATTGGTAGCGTTGAACGGAGTTGTCTTTTGTTACTATTCTGTATAGTAGATACTCTACACAAGAAAAGCTGCCATTTTCGGCAGCTTACTTTTTAGTCCTCTTGTATATCCGTTTTTACTTTGCTGGCAAACTTGTTATGATAAAGTTAAACAGTCCACCTCTATTTTTCATAAATAGCAGAATACTGACCATCCTAATACGTATAGTATTTCGTTGTAATGTGTGGTACCATTTACCTTTACAGGAAAAGAGGTTGTAATAAGTTATGATAAAAATTGACATTCCAAAAGTAGACGTTTCCATTACGGAACGCAAACAGGCTCCACAAGAAAATGAACCGGTGATCAAATCGATTGAGGGATTCATTGATCTGCATGAAATACCACGTGATAAAGGCGGCATCATCTTGTTTTACAACATCAATGATGAGTTGTTGTTTGTTGGGAAAGCGAGAAAATTAAGACAGCGTGTGAAGAAGCACTTGGAGGATAATGTGTCCCCATTAAAGCCTCACCGTGAAGAAGTGTACCGGATCGATGTAAGCTTCGTGGAAGATCCGATGGACCGGGAGATTTATGAAACGTATCTGATTAATAAGCTGGAAGCTAAATATAATATTGATAAAGTGTTTTATAAATAATCTGTGTACTGTTAAAAATAGCCGGGAACCCAAAAGGGATCCCGGCTATTTTTGATTGCTTAGGAAACAAAAATCTCGGGTTGTGGATAATTTGGATCGTTTCTGCATCCAGCTCCAGCGCCTAGCCCCTCGGGTCATAAGTCAACACGTCAAGAAGGTTAAAGAGCAACCTTCTCGCCGGCCTGCCTTATGCCTGTCGGGCCTGAACAAGGCGCTTGCGCTTTTGATCTGGCAAATTCAATTCATTGACAACTAAAACTGTAAATAATATTATTACAGTATTCTTTTTACTTGAAGAGATCTATTTATTCAAAGGAAGTGACAATTCAAATGACTAATATAAACATTCCTGTATCTGTATTGAACCTGGCACCCATCCGAAAAGGACAGGGGCCAAAAGAAGCCATTGACGCCATGGTTGATTTAGCACAGGCGACAGAACAAATGGGGTATACCCGCTACTGGATCGCTGAGCACCACAATACGTCTACCTTGGTCAGCTCTGCGACGTCTATTTTGATCAAACACACTTTGGACCATACTGAAAAAATCAGAGTCGGTTCAGGCGGTGTCATGCTGCCGAACCATTCGCCATTGGTTGTAGCAGAACAATTCGGTACGATGGAGACCATCTATCCAGGCCGGCTGGATTTAGGACTTGGCCGTGCGCCTGGAACGGACATGATGACGGCCAGCGCGTTAAGAAGGACGTCCACTCAGGAAAATG
Organism: Bacillus sp. AK031; assembly: GCF_053903065.1. Taxonomy (NCBI): domain Bacteria; kingdom Bacillati; phylum Bacillota; class Bacilli; order Caryophanales; family Bacillaceae; genus Bacillus; species Bacillus sp. AK031. Next base: position 2,151,723 of record NZ_CP096424.1, read on the forward strand.
TTTATACATTCCCGGAAGATGTCCAGCAGCTGTTGACCTATTTCGGGCCGGCAGAGGAGCAAGATTATGTAAAAGCTCATCCAGGTGTCGGGACGGAAATCCCGCTGTACATACTCGGATCTTCAACGGATTCAGCATACCTTGCTGCAAAACTTGGCCTTCCGTATGCGTTTGCTTCCCATTTTGCACCAAGACATATGGAAGAAGCCTTGGCGATATACCGCAGACGCTTTCAGCCTTCACAATACCTGGATAAACCCTATGCCATTGTCTGCCTGAATGTCATAGCTGCCGAAACAGATGAAGAGGCACAAAGAGAGCAGACGACGATGCAGCAGTTCTTCCTGAATGTCGTCAGGGGAACACAAACGCCTTTAAGTCCGCCAGTAGAAGACATGGATTCAATCTGGAACGACCAGGAGAAGCAAATCGCCTCCTCGATGTCGAGTGTGACATTGATGGGAAGCAAAGAAACGGTAAGAGAACAATTGACTGCTTTCCAGGACAGGTATCGTGCAGATGAAATCATGGCCGTTTCGTATATTTTTGATGAAGATAAACAGAAACGTTCTTACGAGATCTTCAAGGAAGTTGTAGATGGGAAGTAATTTAAGAAAGATTTTAAGAAGAGGGTAATCGTTCGCGATTCAATCCTCTTCTTTTTTTCCTTTGTAAAAAGTAACAGATTATTTCTTTTTGCTAAACAATGTCCTAGGGTGGCGGCCATTCGGACTCAAGCTGCTCCAGTGGTAAGTTTTCTGTCCGAATGGAACATCGATTCGGACTCAGCCCGGCTAAAATGGTGTCTTTCAGTCCGAATGCCCCCCGTATTCGGACTCAAGCAACTCTTTCAGGCTGGTTTCTGTCCGAATAGGGCGTTAATTCGGACTCACCCCAGCTTCAATGATGTTTTTCAGTCCGAATACACCCCGGATTCGGACTCAGTCCTCTCCGTTAGGCTGGTTCCTCTCGGAATGGGGCATCCATTCCCACCGAAATCTGCTGAATTCGTGATGCGGCATGCGAATTACTAGTCCAGCAGGGATTAAAACGGCGGATTCTCATTCTTCCACGAAAAAAAATGAAAAACGCTATTGAGAAAATCAATGTCTTTTTTACTATGAACATTTGAGTGAATTCAGTTAGTTTGTGGAAATATTTCAAGATTCAGCATCCTTTATGAAAATCCCTTCATTTCACTCCCTAATAATATCCATTTTTCGAATTTTACATCTATTCAGTTAACTCGATGAATCTGCTAGAATCCTAGTATCAAGAGTCATTACATAACTGTCTCCACAGATATTCTATGACTCTTGCCATCTAATAAAGGAAGGGGGTTCGTTTTTAGAATACATTAACATCCGTTTGAAAAGTTTCTGAACAAAAAACTTAAAATGGAGGAATGTGAAATGAAATTCAAGAAAATTGCCGCCCTGTCCCTTGCTGCATCACTTGCCTTATTCCCTAGCTTCGGTGGAAGTGCGCTTGCCAAGGATTCCAACCCTCTAGAAAAAGCTCCTAAAATCTCAGCAGTCAAAAAAGGAATTGAAAAAGGAAGTTATGCCAAAGGCGAAGTTATCGTGAAATTCAAAGACAGTGCCAGCAAGGCCGTGAACAGCAGCACACTCAAGGCTTTAGGTGCATCAGAAGTATCTGATACAGATAACGTCAAATCTGACTTCAAAGTCTTGAAAGTCGGAAATGTAGAGGCAGCAGTAAAAGCACTAAGCAAGAACCCTAATGTCGAATATGCAGAGCCTAACTACAACTTCTCGGCAACCTGGACTCCTAATGATACTTACTATCAAGGTTACCAATACGGCCCTCAAAACACATACACAAATTACGCATGGGATTATACGAGAGGCAGCAGCGGCCAGGAAATCGCTATTCTTGATACGGGAGTGGACTACAACCACCCGGACTTGGACGGTAAAACACTGCGCGGCTACGATTTCGTAGATAATGACTATTATCCAATGGATCTCAACGGACACGGAACCCATGTAGCGGGAACAGCAGCAGCTGAAACGAGTAATGGAGCAGGGATCGCAGGTATGGCTCCTAATACAAAAATTCTTGCAGTCCGTGTATTGGATGCAAGCGGAAACGGATCTCTTACAGACATTGCCGACGGTATCCGCTATGCGGCTGATGCTGGAGCTGAAGTCATCAACCTTTCACTAGGGTGTGACTGCAGTACAACGACTCTTCAAAATGCAGTAAACTATGCATGGAACAAAGGTTCTGTAGTCGTTGCCGCAGCAGGTAATGACGGCGTATCAACCACTTTCGAACCAGCTTCCTACTCAAATGTCATTGCAGTTGGGGCGGTTGACTCCAGAGACCGCAGAGCTTCCTTCTCCAACTACGGTTCATGGGTAGATGTAACAGCCCCTGGTGTAGACATTGCAGCCACAGTCCCTAATAACGGGTATGCTTACATGTCTGGAACATCCATGGCATCCCCACATGTCGCTGGATTAGCCGGACTTCTAGCGAGCCAAGGACGAAATAACGTCCAAATTAGGGCGGCCATCGAACAAACGGCAGACCCGATCAGCGGAACAGGTTCATACTTCAAACATGGCAGAATTAACTCTTATGATGCTGTAAGATACTAATCAATTAATAAAGAAAGCAGTCCTAAACTTTTTGTTTAGGGCTGTTTTTGCTTCTTAATACTTACCTTTTAGACCAGCGTTCTTCGGTTAAAGGGACATAAAAAGCTCCCAGTTATTTAAATTATTATCTAAAAAATAAAAATATTTAAAAATTTTCTTTTGTATTTATTGTATAATAGTCACATAAGACAACTTTGTTATACATAACACATCAATTGGAAAGGAGGTAACTTTGCAACTCAAAACGATTGAGCGTTCGCTCATAATATAAAAAAGCTAGGAGGACTTATATGGGGGCTTATAAAAAAGAAGTATGGTTTACGATTGGAATGACTGTGCTATTCTTAGTGGCTGGGAATATGGGGCTAATCTTTACCATTTTTCCTGTTGAAGGTAATTGGTTTGGGTTCCCGATAATGTATATTGTTCCTGTTGTTGTTGGCTGGTTTGGAGTTGTGCTGTTAACAATCGTTGCTGGCAGACTCGGCAATAAAATTGATGCTGCGATTGAAGCAGAGGATAAGCGGAACCAGCAGCTTAAAGATCGTATGGACAAGGAGGCTGTGTAAATGGACCAGAACTGGCAATTGGAAAATCCACTAATAGGGCTTATTGTAGTAGCATTTACTTTTATTATGTTCTATGGAATCAGCTGGTTTTCAAACAGATCAAGCAAATCTGTTGAAGATTTATATGCAGCAGGCGGGGGAGTGGGAGCCATCACGAACGGCCTTGCAATGGCTGCTACGTATATGAGCTTAGCGACTTTCCTGGGCGTAACAGGACTTATCCTTAATTTAAAAGCACCATTCGTATTTTTATGGATCCAATTGATATTGGCAATCCCATTAATCACCATTATCTACGGTACGAGCTTGAGAAGAATGGGAGCGTTTTCACCGGCCCACTTTGTTAAAGAACGTTATGGAAAATCCGCGGCTGTCATCGTTGCTCTGTGGATGATCTTAATATCCATCATGTATGCATTAGGGCAAATGATCGGAATTGCAAAGACATTCGAAATGCTATTCGGCATTCCTTATATGACAGGTTTATTTGTAGGAGGCCTTTTAATTACAGGATATGTAACTATTGGGGGAATGAGAGGGGCTACGAACAACGCCGCAGTCCAAATGGTTATTATTGCACTTATGTTTGTCGTACCGCTGGGCGCAATCATGAAGGCAATGGGCTCTTCCGGCTGGTTCTTCCCGCCTTTGTTCTACTCGGATATGGTGCCGGCAATGTTGAAAGCGGTTCCAGACTTTTTTGATTACCAATTTGGTGCAAAATGGTATTTTGCCCTCATCCCAGCCATGACACTTGGTTCTTTAGGTTTACCTCATCTGGCCATGCGGATCTACACTGCTTCAAGTCTTAAAAGTGCACGCCAGGCGATGATTTGGTTTGCTTTAGTTCTTGGATTAGTATTCTCAGCCACTTATGCAATGGGGTTTGCAGGTGTGTTCTTTAACAGTTCCAACGGCAATATGATCTCTGCAGCAGACGCCGACAAACTTACCATTATTTTGAATCTTGTTTATAATCCTGAATGGGTGACAGCTTTGGTCATTGCCGGTGCAATTTCGGCCGGTGTTTCCACCTTAAGTGGAAACCTGCTGGCAATCGGTGCTCTTTTATCACAAGATATTTTTGCAACATTAATACCGAATATTACTTCCAAAACAAAGATGCGTTTGGGATACGCAGCCATTGCTTTGGGAGGACTAACGAGCATTCTGCTTGCAGTAAAACCGCCTGCCTTCCTGGTAGTAAGTATTCTATGGGCGTTTGGCCTTGCGGCAGTTACAAACGCCCCGATTATCCTTATGGGCGTTTGGTGGAAGGGAGCCAATAAATATGGCGCCATTGCATCTGTAGTCATTTCCGGAGCCATTTATGTAATTGTTTCTCCATTTGTTTTTCCAAGTATAGTTGTCAGCGGCCACGGTCTGACAGACAGCTTGGGCTTATCGGGCGCTATGCTATGTGTGCCAATTGCTTTCATTATTTTAGTGGTGGTTTCCATGATTACAAACAAGATGCCTTCACTGCAAAACAAATTAACAACACTTCAAGACCACAAATTGATTGAACGCATTCACGGATGGAGCGATGTGAATCCAGCAAGATATAATAGCCTGACTGGTGCCATTATTGTAGTAATCGCGAGTGCATTGACCTTGATATGGGCCTTGACACCTTGGCAATATTAACATAAAGGAGAAGGGGGGTTCCTTCCTTCTCCTTTTCTCTCAAAGGAGGGAGATAAATGAATCAGCTATCATCTATATTTCGAGCGATTTTTCTAGATAAGGAAGCGACAGAAAAGCTTGCTTCGAATGAAACTTATAACAAATGGGCATTTATTTTCACATTTATCGTCGGCGCTTGTTATGGATCGGTCATTTACTTTAGAGTGCCGGAAGAATATATTACATTTGACTCTTCAATTTTACAGTCAGCTGTCTACCTATTCCTCATTCTTTCAGGAACCGGGATGGTGTATCTCACCAGGCTAGGTCTTACTCTTTTATTGTGGGCAGGGGGAAAAGCATTTGGCGGAAAGGGGTTTATGGGCATTATAAACCGGCTTACCGCGTTTGCCCTTGTTCCTTCCATTGTTGGCTTGCCTTCTATTGTTGCATTAAGCACAGGTGAACAACTATCAATTATCATGACAATCCTTCTGGCAATCTCTTTAGTATGGATGTACTTTGTTTCTGTGCATTTTATACAAATAACCCAGAAAATAAATACATGGAAGGCGTATGGTGCAGTTTTAATTGCTTTTTTATTCTTTTCAAGTGTTTATTATTTAATCCTGCCGCCTGCTGCCTAATACGGAAATAATGTTTACATGGCCCTCACAAAATGTGGGGGTTTTTAGTATTAAAAATAAAAATAACGTGTAACGAATTGTGCTTAGCGAAAGATTGGGAGTTAACGGAATAAGCGAAACTTAAATTGCAAGTAAGGAGTATGAGTGTTGTTTAAATCAGAGATAACAAACAGAATTATAACTTTGGTGGCTCTTTGGGGAATTGCCGCTTTTGTCCTATTTAACAATGATAACTTTCTAAGTAGTCCAGTGTTATTGAGCATTATAATTGTAATAGTGATTTTTGGTACAGCGTACGATTTATATAAGATTTTAAAAATAAGAAAATCTAAATAAATCAAATCATCAACATACGAGTTCATAACGGGAAACATAGAGGTAAATGCAGTATTCTAAAAGGGGGCGTTTGCTGAATAGCAGCTCCCTTTAGTCTGTACAAGGAAGAGATAGTTCAGGTTGATACAGAAGCTCGTTTTGGGGATAGTAACAGTGAAATTCAAAACGAGGTGAATTAATATGATTAAACAATGCTTGATTTATTTGGACTAACATTTGTTTTAATCCCGCAGCAAAGTGTTCTGGCAGAGTCAGCTCCAAAGGCAGAAGATATGTATGTCACAACAGAAGACATTATTTTAGACCTCGTTATGCCAAGTATTGATAAAAGAGTAATAAAAGAGTATCAAGGTGGTCCTCTTTTTTACTGGAAAACGCAAAGAATCGTCGGAATTACCTACAATGATAACCATTCTTATGATGTGGCTGTAAGGATTAATATTCCTTCCGATAACGATAATGACAATGAAGATTTAGTCAGAGTAAGAGTGTCCCCCTCCTGTGACAGTGGAAAGATTAACGAGCAAATATGTAATCACAGTTTCAAAATTGAAAGCGTCGACTACAAACACCTTTCTAAATAAGATAATACTCTTTCTTCATGTAAAGGGGCGTTTGCTGAACAAGCAGCCGTCCTCTGTTCAAGTAGATATAAATGACAAAGAATACTAAACAACACTGCTTTTATTTACTTGAAAAATGTAAAGTTGACCCCTTTTTCTTTGCCTAGTTCTCCAATATATCTTGATGAGTTAATTTTATTTTCGGACCATTTATTAGGGATAACTGTTTCTTAATGTGTATTCCATAAACAGGGGCTTATCCAGAACAGGAGAAGCTCTTTTTAAATGCAAGTTTTCCTTGAGTAAGCTGCTCTATTTTGAAATAATTGGTATTAAAAAGGGGAGTTTAGCTTCTGTATATAGATTAAAAAGGGGGGGTAAATTGGGCTCCAGAATAATGCACTTGGTTATTGCAAATAGAATTGCAGATGTCCTATCGATACATGATAAAACATCATTTCTTTTAGGGGGTATCGCAGCGGATGCGGTTTCACCTAAAGACTTATCACATTTTTATAAAGGCGACGTAAAAGACTTTTCTCGATATATTGACTACCAGGAATTCATACATAAATATAGCCTTAATAAAGATTCCCACTTTATACAGGGATACTATACTCACTTAATCGCTGATAACATTTGGTTAAAAGGCTTTTATTTACCTTGGTTAAAGAACCGAATGGAAGCAGATGAGAATATATTCAATCGATACCATAATGATTTTCGATTACTCAATGGGAAACTATTAGATTACTATGGCTCCACACAAAGATTAAGTGAATCATTGAGTAAACATGGTACAATCTTTGACATTGAGGAGGTTAAATCTAAAGATATTAGAGAATTTGTCCCTTGTGTAATAGGTGATATGGATTATGGCAGAGACGAACTTGAGCAGCCACTAACAGTGTTTACAATGGAACAGATTATTGGGTATATAGAGACTTCCGTAGATAAGGGCATAATCTGCATTAAATCTTTATAAATAGTTAATTGATGGTTATTTTCATCAAGCCTTACTAACAGGTAAAAAGTGTTCTAAACAAAAGTTGAAACAAATGTACTTTGAAGTTCTTCTTATTAAAGTAAAGGGTGCTTATCCGAAACAGGATGAGCTTCTTTTTTGTGTGAAATTTTTCTTGAGTAAGTTCCTGGATTTTGAAATAATTGGTATTAAGTTACAGACAAAGTTGGAAAATAAAACAACTCAAAGGATAGTTTATAAATAGACGCAACTATATTAAGGGGGAAACATATTTGAAAACAAACCTATTAAAGATACTGGAAATAATCAAACTGGGAGAAAAATTGAAATTTGAAATGAGGCACAGTTGGCTATCTAATGGCAGACAGGAAAGTGTAGCGGAGCATACCTGGAGGGTTACCTTAATGGCTATATTAATAGAGCCCTATTTAAAACAGAAGGTAGATACCTCCAAATTACTAAAAATGATTACAATCCACGATTTGGTTGAGGCAGAAGCCGGGGACATTCCTGCATTTAATACGATGGATAATCATGCAGCTAAGGATCAAAAGGCATCAAATGAGATTAAATCAATAGAAAGGATAAGGGATACTTTAGGGAATTCATTAGGGAACGATTTATATGATCTTTGGTTCGAGTTTGAAAATAAAGAGACATACGAAGCAAAAGTGGCCAATGCTTTAGATAAATTAGAGGCACAAATTCAACATAACGAAGCTGATTTATCAACATGGATAGAAATTGAGCACAGTATGAGCTTTATGATGGGCAAACATGTAGAGTTTGACCAAACTCTACAACTATTAAAGGATTTAATTGAAAGTGAAGCTGAAATGAAATTGAAAAAAGCAGGAATGGATACGGAAATCATTAAAGATACTGTCCTAAATAAATAATAAAAATTAGGTATATTATTTAATTACACTTAGAGGGACTTCTGGTTTTTCTAAAATTAAAAAATGGGATAGTGGAAGAACTATTGAGATAATATTGTTATATTAATAAATGATTTTCTAAAAGGAGCTGCACAATGGACATAATTATAGCAAGTATATTTTCAGCTATAATAATATTTATTACTGTCTTTAGTCTAAATAAGGTGTTTATTATCGCCTTTAAAAGGAGAGAAATTTCCTTTAGCAAGTTAGTTGTTTTTGCTTCTTCTTCAATCTTTATAGGTTTACTAGTTACTTTCATTTTACCATTTGGGCTTCAAAAAATAATGGGTTACATTTATTAACGTCTCCTTTTAACTCCATTCTAATCCGGCTGTTAATAAGACCATTAAGTGGGTGATGAGTTTTGAAAAAGGACAATCAAATAGATATTTTTAAAATTTTCCACGATGGAACAATAACTAACATTAATAAAAAAGCGGATATTATTCAATTGGAAATTGAGATACAATACTTGGCTGAAATGATAAACGAAAAGTTTAACCTGTTTTATTGTGAGTTGGTGGAGTGTGAAGTATTTTTGTTAGAAATTTGGGGTGATAAGAAGGAATATACAAGTGATTTAACCACAATGGCTGCATATGAATTAGAGATACTGGATGCCCACTCATCAAATGATGGAATATCTGTTAGTTGTATTAGTGATGAGGTTATTGGTGGCAACCTCCATATAAAAACAAGAAATATTAAACTCTATGATGAAAACAAAAAAGAATACTCCCTTGATGAGTTGGCTTCTGTTTGTCGGCACTATTGGAGTGAATAACTTATTCTCACACTCCATTAACAGTGGCAATAATTGAAAATCAGGGCTTGATCCAGTTGTTGACCTTGTTCCATTATTGAACATTAACTGTTACTAATTACATTCTTAGAAAGGAGCTAATTGATGAAAAAATTATCATTTCTAAGTGCTATTATACTCTTAATGTCTTTAATAACTGGTTGTAGTCCTAAGGAAGAAATCATTACTAAAGAGGTCACAAAGATTTCTGTTATAGAGGTTTCTTCTGTTTACGACCCTGAACATGAAATTGTAAAAGAAATAATTTTTGACTCGAGTGAAGAAGAATTAGTTGAAGAAGTTGTATCAGAAATAAACAATTCCAGGAGACCAGACAGTTGGGATACTCTTGGCTCACCTTACAAACTCGTTCTAACTACAAAAGATGATGAAGAGATAGAGCTTGGTCTATACTACGATACAGGCCATGTAACTAAAGGACAAGATAAAGTTATGACTGGCTTTGATTTCTATAAGGAAAAGCCATGGTGGAAGTTTTGGTGAACAATGTTCCATTATAGAAGGCGTTGATCCAAGAAGGATTAACGCTTATTTTGTTGAAGTCATTGAATTGGACAGCTTAAGGGAATATAGCCGAAACTAAATATTATTTGAAAGCGTCTAACTTATAGAATCTGGTTTACTTAATGAAAATTAAATATATGGAGGAATAGTTATGTGGGTAATATTTGGGGTTATTGCAATAGTAGTAACTTTTATAAACCTTTATATGTATACAGCAGGAAAGGATTATAAGTTTGCTATGGCGATGGGCTTATCATTTACAGCATTAACACTTTGTGCAGAATACAGTGCTGTATCGGTGTGGGTGGAAGTGGAAGGTTGGAACGCGTTAGCGGATGTAGTACCTGGTATGGAGAGGGCATTATGGTTTTTGACAATTGTTTCTATCTTACTAAATATCGCACCTATCCTTTTAGAACGAAAAGCTAAGAAATAATTGCTTATTGTCACATCACTTAATAGGCAATTATTGTGTAAGTCTTTGTATAGAACGAAGGGAGGCAATAACTGAGGGCAGCCGATGATCTCAAACTATTGCCTTCTTCAATGGGAGGTAAGTTGAAGAAGATTAGGGGTGCTCCAAAGAAGAGAATTATCTCTATTCTCCTTGTTATCCTTTGTGTATTTATTACAATTTTACTTTACAAAGGTAGTATAGAGGGGGTTAAAGAATTCTTAAGAGAAGAAAACATTGAATTTAATGAAGTATCAATTAACCATAAGTCCATATTTGATAAAAGACTGCTCGGAATGGAACCCCATCACCTTGAAATTACAAGTAAAGATTTCCTGCATATCTATAAGTATCCGAGTAAAAGCTTAGCTCAAATGGCAAGAGATGCTTTTATTAAGAAAACAGAATCGATGGATATGGTTTCCCACAATTTATATGTGAGAGAAGATATGTTTATTATCTATGAATATCATAGCGAGGCAAATGATTTCAACAAGTACCTGTCCGAAATAATAAGTGAGTATAACAAGTGAATATGTTTGCTGTTCTGCGATTTATTCCACAATTAAGATAGCAGCATTATCTTCTTGACGAATGGGGCGATTGCTGATCAAGCAGCCGCCCTTTGCAAAAAAATATTCTGATCATGCATGGATCAGTACCATATCTTATTCTACACTGAAAATCATTGCTTTTTCATAATACCTGCTGCTTGAAGCTTTGCTAATAGCTCGTTAAAGTCTGCCACTAACTCCGGCAGTGTAGTTGCAGAAGAATCCGTTTGGTGCTCTATCTGAAAACTGACCTCATCTGGTTGTATCTTTACTAATGTGCCTAATCCCGGGAAAAGCTTTTTACCCTCCTGTGCCATCTCTATTACCTCCTTAAAAATAGAATTGTTTTCCAAGTTGACCCCTTTGGGAATTGAAATCAGCTGTTGTCTTGCCGAACTTCCGCTGTCCTCTATTCCCGCATTCAAACTGGGGCTTTCCCGCTTCTTTCAGGAGTCAATGCACATATTAGCCCAATCATGTTTGGCGGGATGCTGGCAATCAGTATCCACCAGTTGCCTGTGGTAATAGATAAGATTGTAAATATAATAAGGGATACTGCCACGATCGTGATTCCGAATTTAACTCTGGAGGGTTTCAAAGGCTCAGCCATATTCATATTGATAGACAGGATCATGCCTGTAAAACCCCAGCTCGCCAGATGAACAGTCAAGATGATTGCCAGAACTATTGCAGCTTTTAGTTCAATTCCGAACATTATCAATGAGAATAAAACATAGATTGCAGCAAGCGTGAAGAACCAGGAAATTGAGCGGGACTTTTGCCAGATATGTTCATGCAGTTCATCCAAACCGCGCTGCTTTTTGGCCATCCGTCGTCCAAACCACCAAGCTAAAATACTAATTACAGCTCCACCATATAATCCTATCAACCCACCTATTTGTACTCCCATTATTCCTCTCCTCCTTCTTCGAATATAAAGACCTCTTCGATTATGCAATCAAACACCTTTGAAATGTTGTATGCAAGTTCGAGTGATGGATTAAATTTTCCTGATTCGATGGCAATGATCGATTGTCTCGAAACGCCGACCTGTACTGCCAGGTCCTCTTGCGTCATCTTTGCAGCTTTGCGTAAAACTTTTATTTGGTTTTTCAGCGTTACCTCACCTCCAAACAGTATTGTAAAGCTGGCTTTACAATCAATTCTAAGTAAAGCTTACTTTACATTCTAATAAATGTCAATAACACTTTACATTTTTTTATTTTAGGTTCCAGCATAGGATTGATGTTGTAAGGTGGATATAGTGCATGTTAAAATCCTCTGAACAATTACTGCAAAGAAATTCATTTACAGTGAGTGAAGAGTAATAAATTATCAATAAAGAATTGGATGGCAATCTGGATTGAAAAATGCTTGGACTATATAACGATAATTAGAAACTAAAATAACGGGGTTTTCGTCTAATGAATAAAGCTGCACAAACTGATTCAGTTTCAGAATAGAGCTGCATACTTCTGATGAGGGAAATAAATTATGAGTACGGTTGTTTATATGGTGAGACACGGTGAGTCACATAAGGAAGGAAATGAAAGATCAAGGGGGTTAACGAACAAAGGAGATTTAGATGCCCAACGGTTAACTGGCATCTTGAAAGGTGAGAATATTGATACGGTTGTTTCCAGCCCATACAATCGGTCTATATTAACTGTAAAACATCTGGCTGAACAAATAGGGCAGGAAGTTTTAGTGTTTGAAGATTTAAAAGAAAGAATGTTTTCAGCTCAAGATACCCGGTTATCTGATAAGGAATTGTTTCCACTATTGGAGAAGTCTTTTTTGAATTTGAATTTCTCTTTAAAGGGAGGAGAATCAAATGCTGAATGTCAAAGAAGAGCTATACAAGTTTTAGAAGAACTACTGGATACTTTTAGAAATCAAAAAGTAGTGATAGGGACTCATGGGGCTGTGATGACCTTGATGATGGGCTATTTCGATAGCACATATGACTTGAATTTTTTACTTCGTACATCCAAACCTGATATTTATAAAATGGAATTTTCAGATAAGAAATTGATAAATGTGCAAAGGCTTTGGAGTGAAAGTTAAAGTGTTACCAATTTAAATTCAAATTCTTACTATGAAGATAAGGGCCACAATCACCGAAGATTAAGTAAATGACTTTCATGTGTCTATATCCATTATCGGAAGGACAATTAATCCAGTCATAATAAAAATAAAAAGGAAGAAGGGAGGAAAAGGTTTGGGACGTTATATCAGTATTTTTTTATTAACGGTATTTATAGGTGTTATATTCTTTTTGTTCGTTATTCCGGTAGTGATTGGAATCGGTGAATTTGATATTGTCTTGGGATCAATAACAATTCTTTTTGGTTCGTTTATCATCACTCAATTATTTTACATAACAGATATATTGAAGAAGAGCAAAAGGTAGTCTATACCCAGGGCAGAATTGTTTAATGGTTTACCTGGTTGGAGGGATAGGGATTGTTTGTAAAAATCTATCAATATCATATTCAAAATGATAAAGTGGAAGAGTTTTTAAATATTCAAGAACAGGTAGCAGAGGTTTATCGAAGGCATGTGGATATTGATACAATTTATCTTCAAAGCAGGGATGATAGTACGAAATGGATGGAGATTTCAAAGTTTAGAGATGAGGAAGAATACCAAAAAAGCATTGCTCTCATTAACCGAGAAAAAGAAATTCAAGAATTATTTGCTGCATTCCAATCTCTTTTACTTAGTGAGAAACAGGACATACACGAAGAAACCTTTATCGAAAAGAAAGTATTGGATAGCAAGTAACTCTTCTTCAAGTTAGGGTGCGTTGCTGAAGAAGCATCTGAGTTTGGTTTGCTCAGGACAGTTCATAATAGAATCAAGTCCAAAACGGAGACGTTTGCTAATCAAGCAACTGCCCCTCTATTTTTATTAAATTTCAGCTTCAATGGAATAGAAATGACTCTGCGTTGCAAGTATTTGAAGTGTTCGAAATGCTCTATATTTAGTAGGATGTGTGATTGGTGTAAGTGATTTTTTTATGTTAACAAGAAAACAAGCAATAAAAGAATCGATGTAAAACAGCCTTCAAGAATCCAAACAATAAAGGCTCCTTAAAACATATCATAATGCGCCGGCCATTCTTTAGATAATGTTAAAGTTAAGTTAAGAAGCGCACGTGTACAAGGAGGGCAGGACAATTCTATGAATACATTTAACCTAAGAGTTTTCTTAGTAATAGCGATGACGGCCGGTTTTATTCACTCTGCTATCAGAATATTGAATTTCCCTTTGGAATTAGAGTTTAATATACATGTATTCATTGCTTGTATAGGCACGATTATCACCATTATTTTTACAACGAAATGCAAACATATTCTTTTTTTTATTTTTGCTATTTTCCCCTTATATTTATTTTTTGTTATTTTTTGGGTAAGTGCCAGTACTGGTGATGATTATCATTTTACAGCAGGTATGTACCTCCTGCCGATAGTAGGGAGTGCACTATTAATTAGCAGAGCTTGGAGTCAAGAACCCTATAAACCTTAAGCAGCAAATAGTAGTCAAAGCAGAAAACTTATTCGTTCAAAAGAACTCAGCGGATACAGCATAGGACTTTGCGCATAACATATTTATCATAGCAGCCACATGAACTGAAATTCACATGGTTTTGGAGAAATAATGTTACGGAAGAGGGGGAGTTCAATGACGTTACATCATTTCATTGGTGCTAATAAAAAAATTCCTATCGGCAGTTTCGGCCGAAATCCCATATACAAAAGTTTTTCCGAGTTGAATTTTAAAAAAGTCAGTGTACATAAACCTTTTAGGATTAATAACGGTTCTAAGTTTGTTAAAGTCTATGAAACTGAAGAAGATGCCAGCGGAATTGATGTTTTGGCCTTAGATCCTGGATATGAATCAGTCAGAAATAATTTCGCGGCGCCCTTTGTATATGAAGTACAAGGAAACTTGTACGCAAACCATACATCAGCTCAACGCAAATCCATCAAATCGCTTTTTCATTATATTGATAATCACTTATCAGAAGGAGATTTCATGGAGGTTTACTCTTGTTTGGATGGACAGGAGGAAAAAAAGAGAGATTCACGTAAGGATGTAGTCATTGACCTAAGTACGTTAGAATTCGGAAACCATCTAACCGTCAAAGATATAAATCACCTCTGCGAATCGTTCTTTCTAGAAAACAAGCAATATGTATTGGTGAAAAAAAGCTGATCATTCAAAGGGGGAGGAGGCTCACCACATGCCCCGCGAAGTCGTGCAGCTTGAGTGAAAACCCATTACTTTTAAAAAGCCACAATCATTGCGAAAAGATCTTTTAACAAAAAGAAGATAGTTATTTGATTTTTTTGAAACTTTAATCTTAAAACTACCGTATATAGTGTTATAGATTGTTGAGTTGTATTAAGAAAGGAAGAGTTTAATGAACCTATTTTCAAAAGGCTTGGTTAGAGGCGGAATTCCCCTTGTTGTATTGCTGCTATTTTGTTTGTGGAATAAGGTACAAGGGTCAGCGGAGGCTTCAAATGTTTTCTTTTATTATGGTCTGATTGCTTTTTTCTTAGGACTGACCAGTGTGATATATCAAATTGACCATTGGAGCTTTTCTAAACAAATTATTGCTCATTATCTATCCATGCTGATTACGGTCTTTCCAACTCTGCTTCTTAGCGGTTTTTATCCCCTGAATTCTTTTTCAGATCTAGTAAAAGTATATCTGGAGTTTAATAAGGCTGGGATTATCTTGTTCTTCTCAACGTATTTGATTTTTAACCTGCTTCGAAAATCTAAAAAATTCAGTACAGAATGAACTGTTTAATCAATAAGTGGACCGCAACTGAAGATCCTCTTAATGGATTCCGAGCATCCATTGGTTTGCGGAAGATGAAACCGAATATTTGTAACTTATGAGGGGGTTAGATTATGCGGAAAATCTTCTTTTTGCTTATTGCTGTATCTTTTATTCTGTCAGCATGCAGCATCAATAGTAATGGAGAAAACCTGGTAACATATGATAACAGCCAGCTTTCTAGTGACTTAGAAAAAGAAGGGATAGACCCTAAATTACCAACCGGATTTCCAATAGCTATAACGGAATATGAACTGTTTAAACCTCCGCACCAAACCAGCAGGTATGAAACGAATCTTATTGGTGAAAATGGAGAAATTTTCACAATTATTGTTCATTCAACCACAGTTAGTTATGAGGGGGAATTTGAGAATCAAGAAGAAGTGACGATTAACGGAAATGAAGGGTTCTATACTGAAAATGAAGTAACTGGTCCATCATTACATTGGACAGATGGAGACTATCATTACATATTAGATTATCAAACTATAGGATTAGAAACGGCAGTTAACAAAGACACGATGATGGCGATCGCAGATTCATTTGAATGAATGCTTTATGGGGTTTTTTATGAAGGGGCGATTGCTGAAGACAGCATCCGCCCCTGAATTGTTCATGTAAATGTAATGTGTCAAATTACATAAATGAAAGGCTTCGTTAGTTGATGATGTTGTTATTTAGATGAACCGAATATCTGATTCATTAATAAACTGTTTTGGTTTTAATTTTACTTCTTATTTTATTTATTAGTGAAAATAAGATTTGGAACCAATTTATAGAAGCAAACACGTTTCTTCGTTCTAGGACCTTTGTCGATTGGAGCGGAAGGTGTGCGACCTCCTGCGGGACTAGCGGGACAGGTGAGACCAAGGTTACGTACCCACTGGAACGTAACCCCGCAGGCGAAGCTGAGGAGGCTCACCGCCCGCCCCGCGGAGTCGTGCACCTGGAGCGGAAATCAGGCAACACCAATTAAATAGGTTCATAAAAGTACATCCTTCTTAAACAAAGCCAAATGATAAAAGGGGTGAAAACGTGTCCCGAAAAGTTAGGAACATAATGAAATATAGAAAAATTTCACTAGCGTTCTTGTTTCTCTCTGTTCCGCTATGTGCATTAGGCGGGGCTTTCCGGAGAGACTGGCTGACTTGGCCTGGTATATTATTTTTACTTATCTTCTTTACAATGACTTTTACTTTATGGAAATGTCCGGTGTGCAGAATAAGATTGCCCTTACGATTCGATATAGATAATGATATCGACGATGTCTATCGTTGTCCTTATTGTAAGACAAAGTTTTTAGATGGAGAAATTATAGAATAATAGGAGTTCTTAATGAGCATTGGTGGATTGCTGAACAAGCATCAGGATTCCGTCAATCATAATCTTTGGTACGATTCAATGTAAGATAGCGTTGCCTAAAGATAGAATATTTGAAATAATTGGCAGGAACCATCTGAATTTTAGATGAGAATTGAAAATAGGAAATACGCGGGAATGAAAAGGATAAAGAGAGGAAAGTGACATGGCTATGCACATCATTAGAGAAGCCACAAAAAGTGATTATGAAGTGGTTCACAAAATACAAAAACAAGTTCACGAATTTCATACGAATGAAAGACCAGATCATTATAGGATGGCTGATATCACGTTGGACAAGGAGTACTTCAACAGTCTGATAGATGGAGAAAACACAAAGGTATTCCTATTTGAAAAAGACCAACCAATCGCTTATACAATACTTACTATAAAAAATACAGAGGAGAGACCAATTCTTATTCCGAAGAAAGTTGTCTATATGGATGATTTCGGTGTGGATGTTAAGTACAGAGGAAAAGGACTAGGGAAAGAATTTTTTGGTAAAATTGTGGATTTCGCCAAGAAGATTGAGGCATCCTCATTAGAATTAGGCGTGTGGGAGTTTAACGAAGATGCGATAAAATTTTATGAATCAATGAATTTGAAGACAAAAATGAGGCGGATGGAAATAAATTTATAATGCTCTCATTGTTCAAATAAAGAGTGGATAACGGAAAATCAGCCAAAGTTCACCGTTAAACTTTCAAGTGTATACAAGAAAAGTAGAGGTTTGTTCAAGATGAAGGGGAGAAAAAAATGAGTGTGCAAGCTAAACCTTTAAATAAATTTATAGATCTGGAATGTGGATTGAAATTAGTTTATCAAAAACCTCAAGAATATATGAGATATTATTCCATTTATTATGGCCAAAAATATGCAGACAATTTTTTTAGAAGATCGTCGGCGACATTAATAGAAATCGCCTCCATTTTTGATTGCGGATATTTAATCATGAAGGATGAAAATATCATTGGTGGTGTTTTCCTAAAACCAAATTTCATGTCAGATTTATTCATTGTTCCACCTTATGAGGATTATGAAGGGCTGGTCCATAAGCTTTTAGATTATTTGAGAAAGGTCTCAAAGGCTGAAGAAAAAATCTTCGTCAGAGAGGTGGTTGAAGAACACATACTAACTTATGAACAACAAGGTTGCCAGATTCATGAAGTTAATCATTGGATGATCCGGCCAACCGAACCAATTAAGGCGATGCTTCCTGAGAGGTATACATCCAGATCTGTTTTAAGTGATGATACGAATGAAATAGCATCCTTAATAATGAAATCCTATAGGGCAAATCCAGTGTATAAACATATAGGTGCCAAAGAGGACTATATTCACCATGTTAAGGAATTCCTGGATACACATCAAAACAATAAAATCATGGATGAATGTTCAAGAGTTATTGTAGAAAAGAACACGAACAATATTGTTGGTGTCTGCCTGCACATGGAATTTGAAGACTATCCTCTGATCATGAGTTTAGTCGTAGACCCCGACCATCAGCGTAAAGGGCTTGGACGATTTTTGTTGAGCCATTCTATAAACATATCGAATAAAGAGTACCCGGCTACACGGTTATCTGTCATTAAAGATAACCCTGCAATCAAGCTATATGAAGGCCTTGGATTTATTAAAAGTAAGTCTATAGCAGATATGCATTTAGATCTTAATTAGAGGGTTAATAACTAACAAGCAGCGCCATAACATTCCCGATATCGAAAGTTAATTTTATGAAAAAAGCAATATGGAAAAAAGACCATAATGCTTTATACATAACTATTATAATTCTTTCGGTTTATATATTTTTGTTTTTACGAACCTGAAGGATCTTTGAAAAATTTCTGTTAGAGCAATTTGTCCTTTTACGAGCTCATATTCGGCTTCAAATTGATCTCGATCACAAGGATATTGTTCCCCGGTTTTGTCTGTGATCAGATAATCTCCTGGAAGCCCTTTCATTGTACCGTTGGCTGTTTCAATTGTGATAGATCTTGTGAGCTTCACAGCTTCAACCGTAATGGGTTTCTTTCGATACTTAGGCATGGGTATCCACCTCCTATTCTCTACAATACCAGCCTATGCAAAAACGGGTTGATGTGTATAGGCTGAGAAACCAGGCATTAGTTGTTGAAGTAATTGGGTGAAAGGTTACCTGAAGAAATCGTGTTAAAGAAGTAGCAATACAGTAAAAAGGGGAAATGTTTGATGTTAAATCGTATCATTCAACAGTTTGGATTGCAGGTACTTTCAATTAATGAGGTGGAAGACTCCTTTAGTTCAACCGTTTATAAATGTACTCTGTCTAATGGGAAAAATATTTTTTTGAAAATCCCTTTTTCAAAATTGAAGTACCAGCGAGAGTTAGAAGCCTATCAAATTTTAAAAGGACATGTCTCCATTCCTGAGATGCTGGATTATTGGGAGGGGGATGAAGAGTGTGCGGGTGCTTTTCTATTATCTGAATTAAAAGGGAAACCACTAACATCTAAGGCTTCACCACACGTTGCGTACCAAGTCGGGGTACTTCATGCTGAAATGCATTCTATTCGGCCGCCGGCCAATAAAGTGCTGATGGGGATAAAAAATGAGTTTCCGAACTGGTCAGCTTTTGTGGAACAACAATTTTATAGCTTTGCTGAAGATGTAAAGGACATTCTGGATGAGAAATTGTATGTAAAAGCCATTGAAAAATATGAACAGATGAAACAACAGCTTCCTGCTGCAGACGGAGCAAGCTTTGTACATATGGATTTTCGTCCAGCAAATATCATTGTTACTGATGATAGAGTTTCAGGAATAATCGATTTTGAAAGCGTAAGATTCGGTTCAACAGAAGTCGATTTTACGAAACTGTATCGCGATTTCTTAAGTGAGGATGCTGACTTGTTTAACGCCTATCGGATAGGTTATAACAGTATCAGGCCATTAATTGACCTGGAAAGTGTATTGCCTTTCTATCGATTTACCGATGCCTTTAATAGTATTGGCTGGTGTAAACGGAGAGGCATTGAAAAAAATGCTGTTTTCCTGGAAGAAAATTTAGTGAGATTAAAAGAATGGTTACTATAAAGTGCATGTAACCTTATTTACTAGTTAAGAAGATGTTTTTACCCTCCGGGGTGATGGCAACAAAGAACTATTTAAACTGCTGTGAGAAAAAATTAAGTAGTTCAGTTTTGGGGTACAAAACTAGAAAAAGCAGTTCAAAACAGACTGCTTTTTCACTATGAAATCGTAATAAAATCTACATAATAAATTTCATTAATTGAGTAGGTCACCAAAGGAAGAGACTTAAAATAAGGGAAAATTTTTCCGTTAAACTGCAGATTTTAGATGCGTAGAGGTGAATAAGGGAAGGATTTTCCGTTAAGCATGCTCAGTAGCCCACTTTTTCATGTTTTTAAGTAAATAGCGGAAAATTTTACCCTTATTTGACCTGTTTTTTCCGAAATTTATACCATAAGGGAAATTTTTTCCCTTATGGTATAAGCTCATGGTACTGGTTCTTTATTGGTCCTCGCTTTTATGGTGGAGGGGGCCATGAGCTGCGAAAAAGTGATGCGATTTAGATACGAAAACACACTTAGAAGCAAAAGATAAGACGTATCAACAAAAAAACATCCTACGAATACTGGTGCGAAGGTGTATGCTATTAGATACTGGATTTTAACATTTTGTATCTCTAAACTGAACTACTTAGAGAAAAAATACACTATTTATTTTTCACCTTGAGGCTAATAACAGAAAAGGAGTTGTGTTAAGGTGACCAAACACAGAAAGGGGTATTTATTTTCATTTCTTTTCATTGGAATAATTGCCTTGCTTTTGACTTCCTATAGTAAAGACCAGCCAATCCGGGACATTGCATGGCAATATATAGAGAAAAATAATTGGGAACAAGATGGAGCAGGAAAATGGACATCTACTGTTTCCACAACCACTGCAAGTGATAAATACCATCTATATGACACTACTTACATTGGGAAAGAAGTGTATAAAGTAGAATTTTTTGGTGGAGATGGTCTCATTGGAATTCCGGCTATATTGATATCAAAGGATAAAAAAACTGTAGTAGGGATCATTCCAACTGAATAATAGCAACATATCTTTTCCTCCGCCAGCTGATAGAGGAAAAGGAATTCAAAGGTTTGAAGAGATGACGGTCACAGCAGATTTAGTGGATCATCAAGCATATGGAATGAATAACATTCTTGTGCTTTATGTAAATGATGATAAAAAGGTTCAAAGTACGCTGTATAAAGCATTACAAAAGTTAGATACTCCAGAATAAAACGATTGTGATAATATATAGAATTTGAAATAATTAGAAAAACAGGGTGAAAAAGGAGAAAGTGATGAGCGACACGACGCAATTGATTCTTTATATTCTCGCTACCATTGTGGTTCTGGTGATTTACCGTAAATCCAAAGAGGAGGAATCTCTTTTACTTCTTAAATTGTTTGGTTTTACTTTTCTTGGTGCCTTTATGCTGGATTTAAATGGACTCAAGCTGCCATTGGGCTTTGCCGTATTTCTGCTGATCTTTCGAGTGATTAAAGTTAATGCTGAATCAAAATATAAGGCAGCCTGCCTTGGACTGACATTATTCCTACTGGGTGTTTTCATACCACAAGTTGAAAGTATGATCTATGAGCGTACGCATCATGTAGATTTGTTAGATTCAAATTTCTATAGCGGCAGCTTGGTAGAGGAATTGGAACATCTAAAAGATCAATTTAACATGAACGCTAATAGCCTTGAATTACGCGGGTTCGACATGGTGATTGACCAGGATGGAACCTATAAAAACCTTGGGATAGGGCTTGCCGAACAGACGCATGAAGGTACGGTCAACTATAGCATTTCCCTTTCAAATGATATGAAAAGCCTTGAAGTTTACAGGTATAAGGTAAAAGAAGAAGATGATTACTTGAATGACTTAATATTCACAGATGCTGAGCTCGTGTTAGCGAATCTGGACCTTATTACAGAGTCTATGCTGGACTTTGAAGGAAAACGGTATTATCAGCTTAGGACAGATGGACAGCGTACCGGCTATGATGTTAAATATAAGGAAACATTCCAGATTAACACAGCAGGGAAGTTCAAAGTAGACAACAGTCAGCTTCCAGTCCGGGCGATTGTAGCTGAAGTATGCGGAAGCAAAGAATTGGACGAACACCGTAATCCCTTTAAGTGTGGTGAGGATAAACACTTCTTGCTGGACATGTTGAAGAATGAGTCAGTACTGAATAAATCCAATGTATTAGATATTGCAAGGAAGGCGTCTGCCGAGATTGATGAATGGCTAATGAATCATACAGGTGAATCAATTGGTTATGAGAAAGACGGCACATTCATACTCATTAAGGATGGTACTGAAGAAAAGGTACAGGAGCCAGAATATATAACAGCTTTAAAAGAAACCCCCGTAACAATCATCTCACATGACGAACAGGAAGACATATGGGATGTTACCATTGATATGCCGTACGGAGATGCCCCTCACATATTGGAGTTTAGGCTAGACGGGGAAACACGGGACATTCTTGATTTGAAATATCGTTAAAAGATTTTGCAGCGTCCCTAACTTTTTCAGGTAGAATAGAGGTTTGCTATGGATCAATTGTATGTGCAGTTAAGGAAAGCAGGATTGATGTTTCAAGGGCAAACAGAAATGGGAGCGGTTGATTTCATACTTCTTGAAACTGATGACAATGGAACAACAAATTCAGTGGATATCATTTCATTCGAAACACTCTTCGGGGATGTAAAAGGGAATCCAAGTTATGAAGCCTTGTCGGGATTACATACTTTTAAGCTGGCAAATAAGGAATACAGTATGACAGCCAAGGATATGGGGTATCAAAAGTATTTCGACAAATGGAAAGAGGAAGGTTGTTTTAAATTCTAATCGACTATAAAGCTTGCTGAAAATCGAAACCTTTAGGTGTTGTCTGTCGTCAGCTGATAAAGGGGGAGAAGGATGAAGAAAAAGAAAACAATCAGGAATAAGAAGCAGTTTCGAATGATCAATTGGATTGTATTTGGGGTAATTGTCTTAATTGGTTCGTTACTCGCTTTTGAAGCTTTAGAGGAATTGGACCGCATAGCAAACTCACCAAGGGGAGATGAGGCCCAATCACGAATAGATTTTCGATGGGATACCGGTACATCCAGATTGGGAATGCTTTTATTGTTTCTAACGGCATTGCTTGCTATCGGCTGGAAGCGGGTGTTTCCATTTAATGTTCCCCTTGCCATCATCCTGTTTGGCTTTTGTTATTTCCTATTCTTTATGGTATTCACAACAGGCTGGGTCGGTTTAATAGGAATAATAGGATTGGGGGCAGCTCTGGCAATCGCTATCATCATGATAATCTCTTACGCTATTTATCTTTGGTAATAAGGTCTGTTTTCAATATTCATTATTAAAAAATCAGTATGGAGGTTATAAAGTGAATCGTATTGTCGTGCAATTCGGGCTTGGCCTGGTGTTCCTTTTATTTTCCATCTTCGCAACCTGGTATGAGGGTTCTGCCTTATTAAATAGCCCTTACGAATGGAAATATTCAACCCCTTTTTCTGGTTTGGTCCTTAAAGCTAGTGATATTTCACCACTGGATTTCTTTGTTTATGCCATAAAGTTCAAACCAACTTTCCCCATTGTAATGTTTGTCAGCAGTATATATTTAATTATTATTGGCGGACTTTACATATTAAAAAATAAAAGCCAGGTTACCCTTTTTCTAGCGATTATCGCCGCAGGATTAATTTTGTTAGGCTGGCAAATGTTCTCCGCCACTACAGCTGGCGCTCAAATAATATCTTATGTTCTCTTATCCTCCGGGACCGTTTGCTTGGTCCTTTCTCTTCTATATCATATTGGTCTTATTGACCGTAACCATGCTTTATCTAAAAGGGGATAAAAATATCGTCAATTTGGTTATGAGTAGTTTTCTATGGAAGAAAAAACAAACGGAAAAGCAATTACTTCTCTACTTTTAGGTACTTTATCAATTATTACACCATATATTGGCCTATTTCTTGGGGTGGTTGGAATCGCAGGAGCAGTAACAGCTCTGCAAGAATTTAAAAAAAGCAGGAAGAATCATACATATCAAAAAGGGGAGAGTCTCGCAGTAATAGGTATCATCATTAGTGTATTTGGCTGTTTATAAATAAGTTCTTAAGCTATAGTGTTCAGTGATTGATTAATAGCATCCGCTGCTTTATTTAAGCAAAGGGTTAGAATCTTATGGAAAATCATTGAGATTTCACTTGAAGTTAGAGATAATTGGTAGATAAAGGATGCATTGGGGAGGGGTATTAAATGAAATTGGCAGAAGCACTCATTCTAAGGTCTGACTATCAGAAGAGAGTCGATCAATTAAGGAATCGATTAATCCAAAATGTGATTGTCCAAGAAGGAGACGTTCCTAACGAAGAGCCAAATATGTTAATGGAAGAGTTAACCGAGCTGTTAGGGAAACTGAAAGTGTTGATTCAACAGATTAATAGAACCAATTTACTTACGAATTATGATAAATCACATTCCCTTGCAGATGCGTTGACCAGCAGGGATCTAATCGGCCAGGAAAGAAGAATATACAGTGACCTTTTGGAACAGGCGACCATGCGCCATGACCGATACTCCAGGACGGAAATTAAGAATGTCACCACGATTAACGTCAAGGAAACTCAAAAATATACAGATGAATTATCACAAAAGTACAGGTTGTTGGATATCAAAATACAAGAACTCAATTGGACGACAGAGTTAATAGAAAAATAACTTAAGTCCGAGTCAGTTGGTAGCGAAATTGAAAAGGCGAATACCAAAACTCACAACAAGTGTATGTTGTATTAGTGGCACGGGTTACGGGGAACCCAAGAGGTTCAAGTCCTCATATCACAACTTATGCCCCAGTAATGTGACAACAGCAAAACTTACACTAACCGTTAACTACCGGGTATTGATTTTCATTTCGTGAGGGTGGATAGGGGAAATACATAGTAACCAGAATTAGTTGGCTTATCCTAAAAGGATGAGCTTCTTTTGTAATAGGGATATCGAATCTCGAACATCCAGCAGAACATAAATAGACGAGTCAATCTCTAGGCTCTCCGGATGATTCGGATTTATTAGTTATTGTAAGTATTTGGGAAAATAGTTTCAGAAGTGGGCATTAAAAAGGGAGTTGTACTGGTGTGTTAATCTTGTTTTTAATTATTATTGTTATTGGAATTGGTACAATGATTGGATTGTTAAAAGAACAATCCAGTCAAAATAAAGAAATAATAAAGCTTCTTTCAGAGATAAAGAAAGACAAAGAATGAGGTATTGATCCTATAAGGGAAATTCTGTTATTGAAGTAAACAAGTCTCTCATTTCTATACCTAAAAGAATAAAGGAGTTTTTACCAATGTCGAAAGAGGAACGCAATCAATGGTATTCTACTAAAAAACTTATTACCAATAAATATTTACTAGGTGGAATGCTGCTACTAAACTTTATATTAATGGTTGTTTTGGTATTGACTCTATCCAACCAGTATTTTATAGGTAAGGAATTAGAAACACTAACATCAAGGTGTTACGACAGTGGAGGTACAGCTGAAATGGAAATCCAGGATTTATCTGCAGGTAAGTACTCATTTCAATGTGTAAGGAATTAACTATTTTGAGGTATTTAAGAAAAAAACTTCAAAATAAGACGGGCAGCATCAGAAGCTACAAGAGTATCTAAAATCACCAGACTATTCAAGGATCAGTATCTTTTTAAAGTCTGGCAGGCATTTCTCTAAGACTTGATTTTAAAAGTATGACCAATCAAAGGATATTCCAGCACTTACATAGAAGGTAACTTATAGCAGAACTTTTAATCGTCCTGGTAGTTCTAAAAGGAGAATTATTTATGGCGAGAGTGTTATGATGGAAAGCTGGAAAAAATAGTTTTACATAAGTCAATGAGAAAAACAATTCGGAGGCGATGAACATGACAGAAAGTACTGAAATTATTAATAACAAGGAGTTATCACCAGAACAACGTGAAGAATTGCTTAGAGTATTGAAAGCTCGCTTTGAGAAACACATGAATCGCCATGAAGGTCTTGAATGGGAAAAGGTGGAGTCAAAGCTGGATGCTAAAACTGACAAACTGTGGTCGATCAACGAAATGGAGAGAACTGGCGGCGAACCGGATGTCATTGGGTATGATGAAAAGGAAGACGAGTACATCTTTGTTGATTGTTCTCCGGAAAGTCCAAAAGGACGCAGGAGTGTTTGTTTCGATCGTAAAGCACTTGAGTCACGGAAAAAACATAAACCTGAAAATAACGCTATTGAAATGGCTGCTTCCATGGGTATAGAACTCTTGACGGAAGAGCTATATCGGTCATTACAGGAAGTCGGGAATTTTGATATGAAAACGTCAAGCTGGGTACAAACCCCCACTGATATTAGAAAGCTTGGCGGTGCGCTATTCTGTGATTTCCGCTTTGGCCACGTGTTCGTTTATCATAATGGAGCAGAATCCTACTATGCTGCAAGGGGATTCCGAGGGTCGCTGAGAGTCTGAATTTTTGATTAAGGCATTTGAGAATTTATTGCCGGCAAGTAAAAAAACAGCAAAAGGCTGTTTTTTTATTAGAAATGCTTTTCAGCTAATTCACTTATAGCCGCTACCAAATCATCTGTATTGCCCTCAAACAAATGAAAATTTAGAGAAGATCTAAGTTTATCCGTTTGAAACTTCAAATCATCTTTTTGAAGAAATTCAGCAGACCAATGTATGGCTGGGATGGAAACGATAAATCTGTTGTCAGGTGTAAGGTGAAGGAATACTTCGGCGGTCTTATTGCCAGACAATGTTATCTTTTCATAAGAGGTTATCATGTAATCACTCGTTTCGTTATTATATATTAAATAAATATAGCATATGTTCTTATATAAATGAATTTGCAGCGCTTTGCCCATTCCTGAATAAAGTTTGCTGCAAAAGGCCAGGAAAATAGAACATTGCGCTTTTTGAAAAACGAATTAAAGGGGAGAAGGAAGGTAACAAAAAATAATTATCCTGAGAGGAGAGAGAAGGTTGGGAGAATTAAACTATATTAAATTAAACACCATTTTACTTCTTGCAATAATCCCACTTTTCGCTGTTGGCTATTTCTTTGCAGTATCTAATGAATCTATGTTTTTTCTATATGAATGGCTTCTAACACTCCTAATTTCAAGTTCGATTATTGTTTCGCTAGTAAGTATTTTTAAAATTAAAAGTGGATTAAAATGGATTTCTGCCTCTATACTTGCCT
Organism: Bacillus sp. AK031; assembly: GCF_053903065.1. NCBI lineage: Bacteria > Bacillati > Bacillota > Bacilli > Caryophanales > Bacillaceae > Bacillus > Bacillus sp. AK031. The sequence continues at coordinate 2,178,886 of NZ_CP096424.1, forward strand.
TTCTTGTTCAATTTTCAGCAATGAGTTTGTTTTTAGGGCCTTTTACTGAATATTGGGGGTTCACTCTCTTTTATATTGCTGCATTCTGCGCTCTGGTTGTTTTTATTGTAACCCTTAAAAAAGCAGACAAATTCAAATTCATCCCAGTCCTTTTTATGGTTTTAACTCTATTCTTCACTTTATATATGATCTTGTTAAATAATCTTTGGGGGAAAGATTTGAGTTAAGTTGCTTTAACCAAGGTGATGCATGTACAAATAGAAATGTTAGATAGCTCTTGGACTGATCCCGCGTCAATAAACCTGACAATGGAAAAAAGAATATGTAAACTCTAACGAAGGCGTGATTCCTAAAAGGGAACACGCCTTCGTTAACTTAAAAAGCAATAATAAATTAACTAAAATCAATATTATTTTATTGAAAAACGATAAATTATATATTAAAATCAAATTGACATTAAATATGTGAGGTGCTTTTCATGAAAAAAGTAACAACATTGTTTTTAAAGATAGCTGTCATTCTTATCGGGGTTCCGGTTCTTGCTTTATGCATTTTTCTTGTACCTGAATTAGGGAGTGTTTCTGCTGAGCTGCTTACCGATTTCTCCTTTGTAAAATATCTCGTTTCCGGTGTGTTTTATGCTTCGGCGATCCCTTTTTACTTTGCATTGTATCAAGCCTTCAAGCTACTACGCTATATTGACAAAAATATAGCTTTCTCCGAATTGTCGGTAGAAGCGCTAAAAAGGATTAAATACTGCGCAGTTACAATCAGCGGGTTGCATTTGCTGGTCCTGCCGATGTTCTACGTCTTTGCAGAATTAGACGATGCTCCAGGGGTCATTTTTGTCGGATTGGTCGTTCCTTTTGCTTCCATGGTTATCGCGGTCTTTGCAGCAGTCCTCCAGAAATTATTACAAGAAGCAATTGAAATAAAATCTGAAAATGATTTAACGGTCTGAGGTGAATAAAATGGCGATTATTATCAATGTAGATGTGATGCTTGCAAAAAGGAAAATGAGCGTAACAGAACTTTCGGAAAGGGTTGGAATCACAATGGCTAACCTCTCCATCTTGAAAAACGGAAAGGCAAAAGCCATTCGATTTTCAACTCTGGAGGCCATTTGCAAGGCTTTGGAATGCCAGCCTGGTGATATTTTAGAATACCGTCCTGATGAAGATACTGAATAACAAAGCCTGCAAAAAAAAACCTTTGGAGGCACAAAAAATGAGACCACTCAAACAACTCGTTCGTTTTGGCAGGGAGCAGGCGTTATCCTGTTTGTTTCCCGTCGTGATTTTTGCCTCTTTAGCTTTGACACAAATCTTGCCGCTTCCTTTGCTGCCAAGGTATGACTGGCTTCTTCTCATCTGCCTGGTGATGCAGTGGGGGATGCTGCGTTCCGGACTTGAAACCCGCGATGAACTAAAGGTGATCACGGTATTTCACCTTATTGGGCTTGCCCTAGAACTTTTCAAGGTACACATGGGCTCCTGGTCTTATCCGGACGAAGGCTATTCCAAAATTTTTGGAGTGCCTTTATACAGTGGTTTCATGTACGCAAGTGTAGCGAGTTATCTTTGCCAGGCCTGGAGGAGACTAAAGGTTGAACTGGTTCAGTGGCCGCCGTTTATGGTCGTTGTACCTCTGGCTGCTGCTATTTATTTGAACTTTTTCACCCATCATTACTGGATTGATATTCGCTGGTGGTTATCCGGACTGGTCATCATTGTCTTTTGGCCATCCTGGGTCACCTACGAGGTTGGGGGAACCCGCTACCGTATGCCACTTGCACTATCATTTGTGCTCATCGGATTTTTCATATGGATAGCTGAGAATATCGCAACTTTCTTCGGTGCATGGGAATATCCAAACCAAACCGATGCGTGGAGCCTGGTCCATCTAGGGAAGGTAAGTTCTTGGCTTTTATTAGTGATTGTCAGCTTTTTGATTGTAGCGACGTTAAAGCAGGTTAAGGGGAAGAGTTCCTCGAAAGCAGAAAAACATACAACATGGCGCTCTATTCATTAGCGTGCCATGTTTTTCATTGACTAGGTTACCCTCTCTCTTGATGTATATGGTAATGTAGTTATTGAAGGCGATGGAAAGAACCCTTTATAAGTAGAGCAGTAATAGAAATCATTTATGAGGAGACAAACATGCAAATCAATTTACTATTTTTTATAACTTCAACTAAGGAAAAAAACAAAATGCAAACACTTGTAAAAACCTTTGAATCTAATATACGTCCTGTAAAAGGAGATATTCTTGATGATCCAGGGTTTGATGCCGCATTTCACAATGGATATGAAGTGGTAAAAGTAACGATTGATTATTCAAACAACACCTGTTGGGTATCTTTATCACCACTGGCGATTGAAGTGGAAGAAATGAAATTCGAAGAGTATATAGAAAAGTTGAAATCGAACGGGTGGAATACCCTTACAAAAGAAGAGTTATTCAATAAAGGACATAGCTAATTTTATAGAAAGTAGATTGATTGGAACCAATTCGAGGGAAAATGTCGCACGTTATTTCAGCAAGAAGGTATACTGGTTCCATGTGAAAGCGAATAGTGCTGGCAGGACATACATATACCTCTGATAAGAGGTGATGAAAATGCGAATAAACATAAGTAATCTTGCCTTTGCTTTATTCTTCTTTTATATTCTTTTGTTAATGACAGTGAGCTTCTTAGGGGTAGATATTCACAATTTGAGAGCGAGATCCTTCGAAGGTGTGAATCATAATTTTATCCCATTTAAGACAATAAGTGAGTATATTATCGGCATAGACCGCTACAATTTTGATACATGGTTTAATAATACTCTTGGCAATGTTTTATTATTTTTTCCCTTGGGGTTTCTGCTGCCTCTGATGTCCTCAAACTTGACTACACTAAAAAGTGTGTTGGGTATTTCTTTTATGCTAAGTACTTTTATTGAAGTCATACAGTATGCAGCTAAATTAGGAGTATTAGATATAGACGATATTTTACTGAATTTATTTGGAGCCACCCTGGGCTTCATTATATACCTCATTTTGACGAAGTTATTGAAGTAGTCGTTGAAGCTAGTAATTTTCACATAGATCCTTGAATTCATTTGGAAGAATGGACTGTCAGGCAAATGGCTGATATAAGGAAACAAGTTATTTTTTATAAAAGGTTGTGCATTACATATGATTCATGCAATTGGACTTTTCATAGTGGCCGGAGTTGCCGAAATTGGCGGCGGATATCTTATATGGCTTTGGCTGAGAGAAGGTAAGCCCTATTACTGGGGGCTGGGCGGCGGTCTGGCATTGGCCCTATATGGAGTGGTTGCGACTTTTCAAACCTTTCCATTATTCGGCCGGGTCTATGCTGCCTATGGCGGGGTTTTCATCGTACTTTCTGTTTTATGGGGATGGGGAATCGATAAGAAAACACCTGATTTATATGATTGGGCAGGGGCGGCGATTTGCTTGGTTGGTGTATCGGTGATGTTGTTTGCACCGCGCCATTAATGTATATGGAAAAAGAGAAAAGTCTGCCTGACCGATAAGGAGATCATAATGGAAAAGAAGTTGCTACTCTCGTTAATTCTTATATTTGCATTACCAATCACTGCGTGTTCAAGTGACATACCAAATGATGTCCAGGAAATAGAAGTGCGAGCTCATATCAGTGATGTAAAGACGTATGGTGATACCCGCGTCATTAATGATAAAGATAAAGTTCAAAAGGTAAGGAACATATTGAACGATGCTAACTGGGAAAAGAAAGTGACAGATATGGAAAGATTAGCAGATTTTCGTTTTTCCTTTGCATTTGTTGACCAGGAAATCGAAGCGAAAGCCGTAACATATGAGCTTTGGATAAGCCCTACCCTGGATAAAGTTGAAATCGCAAAAGGTGAAAGAGAATATACTCAACTGAACAAGAAAAATTCAGCATTATTATTTGAAAATTTAACGGGGCGAAAGTTATCCCAATTACAAGTGGACAGGGAAGAAAGTTCTGTACCCCAGTAAAAGGAGGATGATGACGGTGAAAACGTTTGTTATGGTAATTCTTGCAGTAAGTTCATTATTGGCCACAGCTTGTAGTCATTCAGAACCGATTATTTCTGAAGAAACAGCCAAGTCCATTATTATCGAACGATACTCTGGATCCAATGGGAACGTAAAAATCCTATCCGTAAGCCACAAAAACAATGAGTATACAGTTAAATGGGAGATTAAAGAAAACTGTGAGAGCGGAACCGACATATTGGATGATGAGACTGGGGAAGTGAAGAGAGGCGAGACTTCAATATGCTAAAATGAAGAATTGACTTTATGGTAGCAGCATTAGTTTATCAAAAGCTCCTCCTTATATTCTTTTAGAGCTTCGTTATTTAGATTATTAAACCTCAAACTAACTGTCTTTAGCACCGCTTTAGAGACACTTAGATTCCAAACTTTCAAACTAACTGTCTTAAGAACCGCTTTAGAGACACTTAGATTCCAATCCCTCATACTAACTGTCTTTAGCACTGCTTTAGAGACACTTAGATTTCAAAACCTCAAACTATCTGTCTTTAGCACGGCTTAAGAGACACTTAGATTTTAAACTCTCAAACTATCTGTCTTTAGCACGGCTTAAGAGATACTTAGATTCCAATACCTCAAACTATCTGTCTTTAGCACGGCTTAAGAGACACTTAGATTCCAAAACCTCAAACTAACTGTCTTTAGCACTGCTTTAGAGACACTTAGATTTAAAACTCTCAAACTATCTGTCTTTAGCACGGCTTAAGAGACACTTAGATTCCAATACCTCAAACTAACTGTCTTTAGCACCGCTTTAGAGACACTTAAATTCCAAAACCCCAAACTAACTGTCTTTAGAAAAGCCCTAGACACACTCAGCTCTCAGAACCAAATACCAATCGTTTTTTAAACTCACTGGAACCTGAGAAAATCTAGACCTCGTAACTAAGGAACTAAATCAGGCAATAAAATAAATCACCTTGATCACATTACCGTAAAGGGACGTTTTCCAAAAAAGGGTTACGTCTTTTTTTGTTGAAATAATAATATTGAGCAACAAATCTGGCTTCAGAAAGGAAACGATCACCATGAAAGAAATCGTATTTGTCACAACGAATAAAGGAAAGGTCGCCGCAGCCCAAAAAGAACTAAAGGATATTAAGGTATTGCCCGTCAACGAAGAATTGGTTGAACCCAGGAGTGACGATATTAAAGAAATTGCCAAGCAAAAGGTAATGCAGGCTTATGAAATTGTCAAAAGGCCATGTATAGCCCTGGATTCAGGTTTTTACATATCACAATTGAACGGCTTTCCAAGAGCCTATGTCAATCACATGTTAGATACGATCGGAATTGATGGTTGTATTAAATTAATGAGAGACGAGTCCAACCGGGAATGTGAGTTCAGATCTTGTTTAGCCTACTTTGATGGAGAAGAGATCAGATACTTTGAAAGTAAATCTCCGGGAATTTTAGCTGAGGAAATCAGAGGGACCGACAATGTGAATAAATGGTCGGACCTATGGTATATCTTCATTCCACAGCATTTCACAAAAACATTGGTGGAATTCAGTGATCCTGATTTTACTAAGTATAACGAATTGAAGGAAGACTCGGGCTTAAAGAAATTTGGCGCATGGTATATTAGAAAAATTGTTCAATAAAAAGAGAGGCGATATATTTGCAGAATCACTGCTGTGACAGCATGAAAAGACTGGTGATCATGACAGTCGGCAAGACACATAGCGGGAAAACAACCTTTGCACATTGTCTGGAGCAAAGGCTGCTGGAATCGCTTGTGATAGACCAGGATAACCACGCTGAATTCATCAATACATATTATAAAAAATTACTGCCTAAACAAGGGCCTAATACTTTAAAAAGCGCCATCTCACAGACCATCGTGGACTATGCAGTGAACCAAACGGACTTCCACCTGATCATAAGCAGCTCAAACCGGAATCAAAAAGGACGCCGCCGACTTCTTGAGCAATTTCATCAGAAGGGATTTATCAGCGTTATTGTCCATTTTGAAATCCCTGACCATATTCTTCAATCTCGCGTTGATCATAGTCAACGAAGTACGAAAATATTCAGGAGTGCGTCAACTTTTACCGAAGTCCTGGTAAGGCAGCAGGCCGATTCACTAAAAGAAGACGTCACAGATCCGATTGAAGGTGAAGCTGGTCATTTGTTTGTGATGAGAGATAACGACGAAGCAGAATCTGTTATTCAAGAAATTGTAAAGATAGCAAAAAGTTAATTATGAAAAAGCGGATTACAGGAAGAAAGGTACCTGTTAAAAATACTCGACTAGCTTGAAAATTCAAAAATCAATAGAACTGCCATTGAAATACAGGTAAAATGGAGTTATGGTTTTATTTGGAAAACAAAAGAGACAAAAAGGAGAAAGAACATGAAGAGAAATCTGATTGGAGCCTTTGTTACAGCAATTGTAATTAGCCTGGTGGTATGGATAGGGAGTTTAATCTTTTTATTTTCTTATTCTGAATGGAGCTTTTTCATCGGTTTTACCCTGTGCATTATCCTGTTTTTCTTTAACAGCAGCGGGGGCATCACTTCAAGAATGGCAAATTTCTCGGCAAGCACGAGTTACGGGAAAGTCCAAAATGATAATGAGTTAAAAGCCAATTTAGGTTTTGTCTTTTATGGTGTAGTGCTGTTTACAGTAGTCAGCCTGGCATTTCAGATTATTACATATTAAGTTTTGAACTAAGCCAAAATCGCAGAAAGCCCAATGCTCTGCGATTTTGTTTTTTCGGTTTAGTTAATTTTCGGTGGCGGTTCTTCATTATTCATTGTACTTTATGACAAGAACCTTATTTCTTATACTATACATTGAGATCGTTTTTAATATAGCTTCATTCGGCATCTGCCTCTTATGTCATCTACTTAGATGGTTTTTAAAATGGATTTATTCACCAGCTGCATCGTTTACCATCCATTTAGATGGTATTTAAAGTCGCTTTATTCACCAGCTGACTCGTCTTCCATCCATTCAGATGGCATTTAAAAGCGCTTTATTTACCAGCTGACTCTTCAATTATCCAATCAGATGGCACTTAACGCGCTTTATTCACCAGCTGACTCGTCTTCCATCCACTCAGATGACACTTAAACGCGCTTTATTCACCAGCTACCTCTTCAATTATCCACTTAGATGACACTTAAAGGCACTTTATTCACCAGCTGACTCGTCTTCCATCCACTCAGATGGCACTTAAACGCGCTTTATTCACCAGCTACTTCTTAACCACCCAAATGAGAGTATCAATATCCGAAACATTACAACCGGAAAGGATATAATCCTTTCGTATGGGCTTTTCCTCAACCTCGATTGATTGGCAGGCTGCCGTTTGAATTTCTCCGCTGCCGAATTTATCCCTCCGGGTGTCCAACTTGTAGCTGATTTTATCACCATCGTATTCCAGGTCCTGCAGGATCGGATCACCCTCTTCTGTATAAGTAACGACTCTAATAGTATCCTTGATTCCCTGATTGACGTTTTCCAAAAAGGCGAAGAACCTGTCTTCATTTTTCACCCCATCATTCGAGTACACAATGTCCTCCGCGGCCTGTTCGTATTCAGGAACATTCCAGTCGCCAATTGTATCCTGTGAGGTATTTTCATTCGATTGGCATCCGGCAGTCCACAAAGATAACATCACAATCAGAATCAATATCAATATCCTTTTCATTCATTAAGCTCCCGGTTTGTTTGACTTACCATTAGTTTACCATAATGGCTTATCGAACAGTTTCTGCCACATAAAATCCTGGAAGTGACACCAGGTTAACGATACAATAAAGCTATGGGGTAATTTGGTAAAAGAGAATATTCAAAAAAGGGAGATGAATATGAAAAAGAACATCCTGGGTACAGTCATTTCAGCACTAGTCATCGCATTATTGGTTTGGATTGCCAGTAAGGTCTTATCTTTTTCATACGTCGATTGGAGCTTCTTCATTGGTCTTGGCATATCTGTTATTGTGTTTTTCTTCAACAGCCGGGGCGGCGTAATGTCGAAAGGGGCGACTCTTGAAGCAAGTGAAGCGGCGTGGAAAGTTCAAAAAGATAATGGAAATGAATTGGAGGCAGAGGTCGGGTATATTTTTTACGGATCCCTGCTGTTTACGATCGTCAGCTTGGTTTGGATGCTGATTACTTACTTTTAATTTTTCATACTCAATCAGAAGGTGCCAAACTTAAGAGTTTGGCACTTTTTTTGTGAAAACATTCTATGTATAGGTAGGAATAGAGCAGTTCTTGGAGAATTATTCCTAATAGTAACTATATTATTGTAAAAAATTATGGTGTTCCTAAGAGCTAAGACCTTTCAGCTTAAGAAAGAAGCCTATTAACATAGTGTGATGAGGTGAATGTATGTACAGTTCAGAGGAAAGAAACACGTATTTTGTGAAAACAATTGAGAAATTAGAATCTTCCAGCTTAATAGATGGGATTGTTCAGCTGGGTTCCGGTGTAACTGGCTATACTGATGAGCATTCGGATATTGATTTAATGGTGTCTACTCCCAACATAGAGGATGCAGCATCAACTAAGGAATTCGTCCGAGAGTCCCTCAGAGATTTCACCCCCCTTTATATAAAAGAGAAACAATTCAGCAAAGACATTTTCCTTATCATTGCCATTCTGAAAAATAGATTGGAATTCAATATTTCCATTGTACCTAGAGAATTTTTATCCGTGAAATCGCCCTTATGGAAAATCATTTTCGACAGAAATGGCCATGTAACAGAGAAAATGAACAGGGAAATGGATCATTTTAACAGTAAACCAGTGAAATACACGGGGAATTTTGATGCCGCATTTGAATTTAGTTATTGTGCCTTTCGACTGGACAAGGAACTGCAACGAAACAATGTCATCTACGCATTAAAGGTCTTGGAGGAAATGAGGGACTATACCTTGATCGTCCAGGCAATGAATGAAAATAAGAAACTTCATCAGTTCAAAGCCTATGATACCTTGAATCCAACATTCAAAAAAGCATTCCTTTCAACCTATCCTGTGGGAATGACTGTTGAGCAGTTGCAAATATCAGCAGAAAAATTGACTCAATTATTTGTTAAAACGGTGGAACAAAGCTCCATCTATTCTATTGATCACACCTTGCATCAATTAATGAAACCTTCCTTAAATGCAATGGAATAATTATCTAGAATTTTGACAATTCCATCAATAAAAGTTATAATCTTTAAAATATTTGATAATCAGTGCGTTGATGAGAAAAGTAGTTAAGAACGGGTATTCACAGAGAGCTCCTGACAGCTGAAAAGGAGCAATGCCTGCCTTGATGAAAAAAGCCTCGGAGCTTCTTACCAATCTAATCTTACATTAGGGATCGTAGGACGGGTTCTTCCGATAAAAAGATAGGGTATGAAAGTACCTGAAGAGGCTGGTATGGCGACATATCAGCAAACTGAGGTGGTACCGCGAAATGATGACTCTCGCCCTCAAGAATGATTTCTTGGGGGTGGGAGTTTTTTTATTGCTTAGGAAACTATAAAAATCTCGGGTTGTGGATAATCTGGATTGTTTTCTGCATCCAGCTCCAGCGCCTAGCCCCTCGGGTCATAAGTCAACCCGTCAAGAAGGTTAAAGAGCAACCTTCTCGCCGGCCCGTCTTATGCCTGTCGGCCCTGAACAAGGCGCTTGCGCTTTTGTTCTTGTCCAATTTTCATTGCAGGGAACTGAAAAAATGAGAGGAGAACTAAGATGAATCCGATATTATTAGATATACCTTTACAGTTAGAGACAGAGAGACTTTATCTTCGTGCACCACATCAATCGGGTGATGGTTCAGTTGTCAATCAAGCCATTCGCGATTCCTATAGTGAATTAAAAGCGTGGCTTCCATTTGCACAAGAAATACCTGCTGTTGACGAAACAGAGATCAACTTGAGAAATGCCCATATTAACTTTTTAAAAAGAGATAGCTTCCGTTTCCTCATTTTCCATAAAGAAACCAATGAGTTTATCGGAACCACGAGCCTTCTGGGGATTGACTGGGATATTCCTAAATGTGAAATTGGCTACTGGATTAACACGAGGTGGGGCGGACATGGGTATATGACAGAAGCGGTGAAAGCCTTGTCTGAATTTGGTTTAGATCACCTTCATTTCAGGAGAATTGAAATCAGGTGTGAATCAACAAATCTAAAAAGTCGTGCCATTCCAAAAAAACTGGGGTATGTACTGGAAGGCACATTACGGAATGATGACCTATCGGCCGACGGCAGAATGCTGACGGACACCTGTGTTTATTCGATAATAAAATAATAGTGAAGTGTTGAAGGGGGAGGGGCATACCTGAATTACACTTTTACCTTATAGGGGAGTGATTGCCGAATGGGGAATCGCTCCTTTTCCTTTTATTAGAATGGAAAAAACAATTTAAAAGCATTCTATAAATAGGAGGGATGCCCTTGTTCATACGGATCTTATTTCTAACCCTATTCACCTGTTTCTATTTCACTTCAATGGTTGCTGCCGAAACACCACTAAAAGCGGCATTTATTCGTGACCACCAACTCTGGCCTAAAGAGGGCGGTGAAGAAAGTCAACTAACGAAAAACCGTTATGTATACTCTCCGAAATGGTCATTTGACGGGCGTTTCATTGCCTATATTGACGGGGATGAGAAGGGTGAAAAAACGGATTTATTCATTTATGACACGAAGCAAAAAGAAAGCTATCAGCCTTATGTAAAGGTTGAAGCAACAAATTTTAAGTGGTCGCCTATAAAAAATCAATTGGCTTACACTTCCGGCGGCTTGTTGAATGTCACAAAAACAAAAAATGGCCGGCCGCAAGGATTTCAAAACGTATCGCTCGGTGTCAGTGATTTTGAATGGTTTCCCAATGGAAAAGAGTTCATTGTTTCTTCGCAAGCCGAGCTGCTTCCAACCGGATGGGGGCCAGTCAGGCTTTATAAAATCCCTGTCGATGCCAAGCTTGCAGCAGATAAAATGAGGCTCTTCTATACAATCGAAACAAAAGAACCTGACCTGTTTGCGATTTCAGCTGACGACTTCAAATGGAGCCCTGACGGAAAATGGGTAAGTTTTCTCGCCACCGCAACAGCTTCCTGGTCAACTGACAGCAATACATTATGCGCTTTATCATCAGAGGGAGATCATTTTCAGCCGATAGGAAAAATGCTGTGGTATCAAGATTGGATGAAATGGGCTCCATCCACTAATCGACTTGCTTACATTTCAGGTGAAGGAAGATTTCTTGTGGAAAATAAGAAAACCACGATCGCCGATATGCCTGCTGCTGTTCAGCAAAAGGAATATACCCCAAAAGGGTTTGTAGATCTTGACTTGGAGTGGTTTTCACCGGAAAGCGTGATTGTTGCCCGCGCTAAAGAAAATAAGGAATGGAACGAAGGACCTGTGCCCACTATGTTCACCTCGCTATATGCGATTAATCTAAGAAATGACAGGCAGTATCAAATTTCATTCCCACGAAAAAAAGAATTGGATGAAGACCCTCAAGTCGTTGGCTCTAAACTCACTTGGGTAAGAAAGAGGGAAAATGCTGAACATGGGGATGTTTGGATGAGAAATGGTTTGACTGGAGAAGAGCGTGTATGGATCAATAATGTTGACTATGCTCCTGTCTTGTTTTCCGGCAATAAAGAATGAGGACCCTTTAGTTAAAATATGGATTAATGCGCTGGAGCTGCTAAAGCTCCAGCTTTTTTTAATTAGAACAGTTTCTGTCATCAGAATTAAGTCATGGTACCATAAGAAAGGAATATGTGCTTTAAATTAGAATTTTCGAAACTTAAATCATGTGGCCTCCGTCTAACTCATAAAAGGGGGATTTACCTATGAAAGAAGTCCGTGATAATGTGAAATATGCCGGATTGATCCTTGCAGTATCCTTAATCATGTATCTGGCTTATGGATATGGGGAAGGAGAATTCGATTCGAAGGTATTCATCCTATTTTTCACTGGTGCCGTTTTCGGCCAGGGTGTCGGATTCATGAGAAATAATAAAAAGCATCGAAATACTTTATAAATATATCGGGAGAGCAAATAATACATAATTCTTTAAACACACCGAGAGCTTTAAAGAGCGCTTCCTGACATCAAAGTCAACACATTTTCAACACAACCTAAAAGGTGGTTTTATTCCTTGCAAAACTGTGAACAATGCAATAATCAATTCAGTTGGGGTAGTATCTATCGTTCCTTATGGGGCTGGATGTACAAACCGATTAAATGTGAAAAATGCGGCAGTTTGCACAATATTACGCTGCGCGGCCGATTCGCAAGTACCTTTCTAACTGTAGTTCCAATGCTGTTATTCGTAAACCTTTTTTCTCCTTTCAATAATATCACTGTGAGTGTCGCGGCTGGTTTATCCATTGCATTCCTGGGTTCACTGCTGACCCCTTATTTCGTTACATACAAGATCTATCAATAACATTCATACATTTTATGGCCAAATATAGAAGCGGCATTGCGAACGTATGTAATAATGTATCCATTGCAAAACTATTATTTACTCGAAGAAGGATTATAAACAGTTAAACGAACAACCATTCAACACTGAACAAACACAAACCGACGAAGATCAATCCGACTCTATTAAGTATATTTTAGAAAAATACTAGCTTGCTGCACTAATTGAGAGGTGAACCCTTTTGTTAAATGGGCTTGGTTTACAGAGTTTACTATTTCTCGGCCTGCTTGCAATATTTCTTTTTTTATTCGTTAAATGGATATTTAAAAAAAGTTAAGAACGGCCGTTATCATCTAAGAAACAATTGCTACATTCAATACTCCTCGTTAATAAAAAGTTCAGAAAAATTGAAACCTTTCTAACTAGACCTCGTATATAAATTAAAGAACGAAGAGGAGGTATACTTATGAAAAAAGCATCAATTGTATTGCTGACAATGTTGATAGAAACCGGGGGCCTTTGGATTGTTTCATTGGTCTTTGGCTGGAACCTTATGGATGTATTGTTCTTAGGCGGATTACTAATCTTTGGTGTCATATGGCTTTATTTATTGTTTTCCAACCAAACCAACAACGGATTTAACGCAGGAGTGAGAGGGTGGACAGGGCAGGACGCAGGTGAAATTAAACTTTTTCGATTCCAAATATCGCCGGTCACTTTAGGCATTGTATTGTTTATGCTGTTAAGTTTTGGCCTGACCATTTTCTATTACTCTTCATACTTTATCTAGAGGATAATCGAAGTTAACAATCATGAAGAAGGGGAAGGAAGAATGTTTGTTTACATCAATATTTACTTAATGCCTATTTTCGCTATCATTTTTTGTCTTAATCTAGTAGAAATTTTAAAAAATATAAAAGCAGATCTACCTACTTCCAAGAATACCTTTTGGTTGACGGCATCGTTTGTATTAATTGTATGGAGTATTGCAATTTCTGCAACTTTTGGAGGGTGACTATTAAGGAGGTAATTGTATGAAGAAAGTTCTGTTCATGCTGACCATAACTATTTTGATTTTATTCGGATGCAGCAGCAGTAATAGCACTTTACATAATTTCGATACTAGTCAATTAGAAAAAGAGATGGACACCCTTTCGTTTCAACCTAAACTCCCTACGAAAATCCCTTTTGAAGAGACCAATGCTCAATTTAGTCAACCACCAAGTTCTGAAAATATCATAACCATTGATTTTATGAGCACGGGTGAAAGCACCAATCACTTGGGACTGATGATTGTAAATGGTAAATCAGTCGAAAGTTCAGACCTGGAGTTCGAAGAGGTCACCATCGGAAATAACAAGGGCAAGTATGCCGTAAATAACGCAGGTGCCATGATTGTAAAATGGACTGATAATAATATTTCATATGATTTAGGGTATTATGGCCAACAATCAGATAAAGAAATTACGAAGGAAGAATTAATCGAAACGGCCGAATCATTCAAATAAAGATATGCAGATGAAAGCTGGGGAGTTTAAAACGCAACCCTCAGCTTTTTATTTTTAAGTAATCATTACATTTACGTTGTAAAAGAGGGGAACATGTGAAAAATTCTACGGTTTTCAAAACAGTTGCTACAGTTGCTATAGTTATTATTCTCATTGTTTTATGGGTCTTCAATGAACAGAAGGACTCCTATTCGGAACCTCATGATGCCATTAATGCAGTTGACAAAGAATTGTTGTTAATTCCTGCTTTCAAAGCGGAGGATGAGTCTTTGTACTTTTTTATAAAGGATAAGAACAACCTGGGGGCTGTGAAAGTTCGAAAAGGATTAACCGGGTGGAAAACCGGGATGTTCAGCTGGAGCCCTATGGATAGTAAGCGAAAGTATGAAGAATTAGGTGGATACCAGGGACATGGAGAGAATCTGATATATGGTCTAATCCGAAATGGTGATCAAAGACTTGTCACAGTTGATGGGCAAGAAGCTGAATTTTTAAATTTGGCGATGTTACCCCCTTCCTTACAGAAGGAATATAATGTAGAGGGATTGTATCTATGGTATTTTGAAAGTGATGAAGATACTGATCATGAGGAGTTAAAGTTGCTCAATAAAGATTCACATACGGTCATTCAATCAATAAATTTATAGAGCGCTCATACATCTCTAATTTTACCTTTCTAGTTTTAAAGATTGCAATCCAACAAAGGAAGAATCCCCAAAGGAGGGATTTTTATTAAAAAGAATAGCAGACAACTTGTAGTCAAGCTATCTCTTTTCGCTCTACTCATCATTGCATTAATAACAAACCCAAGAACAGAGGACTATATCCAGTTTAATGAAGAAAACTTGCACGATCCAATTCCTGCTAACCTAGATATTGAAAGAATTAACTTTTATATCTTTTCTGCATACACACCAGTTGTTCATAATCAGCACGGTGTTACCCATATTGGTGTATTCGGGAAATTCATTCAAATCTCTGATGGCCAGTTTGATTATCCAATTTGGTTGGAGTTATTCAATTAATAATAAAGGGAGTGACATCTTGAAACGAAAATGGTTGATTATTGCTGCCATCCCCTCCGTGCTGCTATTGATTTTTGCCTTAACGTTCATTCCTCATAAATTTATGAATATAGACCCATCTGATGTTTCAAAAATAACTGTTTTTGACGGGAACACTGGATTTGAAACGGAAATCACGGACAGGGAGTCTATCCGCCATATCATCAATAACCTAAATGCTGTGACCACTCAAAAAGGCAAGCCTTCGTTTGGCTATATGGGTTACAGTTTTCGAACAACCATTTTTAATCAAGAGGGCCAAAGATTAAAAGAATTCATTATTAACTCCGATGATACCATCAGGTACAGAGGATTCTTCCATAGAGCTGTTCATCATTCAATTGATTATGAATATATTGAAAGGCTCGTTCGCAAATAATTTTACACCCCAAAAGTTTTTTGGGGGGATTTTTTATCATGCAAGCCAGCCTCGCACTCTACTCAAAAATTTAACACGCTCTGTACGAACACCATTAAAAGAATGAGAAGATGCAGGTATAATAAAAGAAGAGTCAAAGACGAACAGAGACAGGAGAGAAAAAATGAATATTCATTTTGAGAAGTTACTTGAACCCACTCCAGCTATAGTGGAAGCCATGAATCGCTGGGAGAATGATCCAGTTATCATTCCATTGACCCGCCCTAACAAAAATCAGGAGGAATTGGAACGCAGGGAGAAAGTCACTCTGGATGATCTAACTAAACGACTGGCAAACCATCGTACTTATATAATCTATCTTGACAACGAACTGATCGGCGAAATGAATTATATGGTTGACCCAGGTCATCTTTTTAAAAAAGAAGCAGGAACTGCATGGATTGGCATCACAATTGGTGAGCCGGCGGGAAGAGGAAAAGGGATCGGAAGACAGGCGATTCAGTTCCTGGAGAGACAAATTAAATCGGAAGGGCTGTCGCGGATTGAGCTAGGTGTTTTTGAGTTTAACCAAAATGCTATGAAGCTTTATAAAAAAATGGGGTATAAAGAAATTGGCTATATAGAGAACTTCACCTATTGGGAAGGTAAAATGTGGACGGATATCCGCATGGAAAAGCATGTGTGAAACCTGGTGTATACTTTAACACTGAAGTACTTCTATTTTTTATTTGGAACCTTGGACAGCCTTCGGGAAAATGGAGGACCTTGAAAACCTGCTGAAGCTTTCCGACCAACTGGGCTGCCTTCATCGGGCAATTGGCTGGCATCTCTATACACTTCCCTATCAGGACCTTGATGAATTCAAGAAACGTCCGGCCCAATGGCTGCAGGTATTATTGGAATACCGGGATTCCATGGAAAAATGATCTGATAAGAAAACCTCATGTTAATGCAATGAGGTTTTTGATTTTTATAGATTACAAGCTTAAATGGTACAATAAAAAGTATGGTTTTCAGAAAAAATAAAAAGCAGGAATCAAAATGACAACAACTAGCATTTCAAAACACAATATTAAGTATATGTTCTGGATCAGCTTCTTCGGGACCATCAATTTCATTGCCCCTGTATTGACTCTTTTTTATATGGGAAGGGGGCTTGAACCGTTACATATTCTCTGGCTTCAGTTATTCTGGAGCGGAGCTGTCCTTATCGGGGAAGTTCCCGGGGGAGTCGTCGCCGACCGGTTTGGTCCCAAGGTTTCTTTTCTAATCGGGGTCATCATAAAAATCGGAAGTCTCGTATTGTTGATTTTCTCCTATGAACCTTGGATGTTCTTCCTGTTCAGTGCGCTGAATGGGTTTTCTGTCACCTTTTTCTCAGGCGCAGATGAAGCACTTGTCTATGAATCTTTGAAAGAAGTCAATGACCATCACCGGATGGACCGTGCGATGGGTAAAATTCAGTCAGCAGGATTCATTTCTATGATTCTTGCCGTCTTGTTTGGAGCCTATTTTGCCAGTGATTTGAAGGATGAGCAATTTGTCTTTCTGATTGTACTGGGTCTTGCCTTTCACGTGGTTGAATTGCTGTTGATTTTCTTCTTGCGGAGTCCAAGTAACTATGGCGACTACCGGGAAAACCCGTTCACTCAGGTGGCATCCGGGGTGAAGGCAATTCGAAAAGCCCCCACGCTGCTGTTATTGTTTGTGAACTTTACGTTGGTGTTCATTCCGGCTGATTCTGTCTATGAAGCATTCAACCAGCCGATTTTCACCGATGCCGGCCTGCCGGTTGTGATGATCGGTGTGTTATATGCTTTGGCTGCCGTTGGCGGTTTTTTCATCTCCCAATCTGTTGGATGGTTCACGAACCGTTTCAGCAGAGTACTGTTGATGAATGTTACGGGAGCACTGGCAGCTATAGGCTTGCTTCTTTCAGCATTGTATGGGAAATCGCTTTGGATCGTCCTTGGCTCGTTCTTTGTCTTAAGGCTGGGACAGGCGATGAGGGGACCGATTTACTCTCAATTGAAAAATGACTTGATCCCTTCGGAAATCCGCGCGACCACTTTGTCGCTGATTTCCGTATTGGATTCTGCCTTTGATTTGATTGTGTTCGGCCTGTTATCCATCGTGGCATTCAAAGGGGTGACAGGGATCCTGCTCGCGAGCAGTTTTGTCGCATTGGTCGGGACCCTGACGCCTATTCAATGGAAAAAGGCTAAGAAGAAAGGGAGGTTAAAGTATAGCGGATAGACAGCCCAAAGTAAAAGGCAACTCGAAGCAGGTGTGGAAACCTGCTTCGAGCTGCTTTTTTTCATGGTCCTGAAAACTTCTGGCTATGCCAGGGGTTCCAGAGAGCTTATAGCGTTGTATAAAAGAGTCTCCCTTCATGATAGGATAAGCAGGTTTCCCTATCACATCATTTCACTGTAGCAGGAGGTATGCCTGTGAAGGATATGAATATTCCTATCTGAAATAAAGGGAAATTTTCCCGTTAAGCTGTTCAATAGCATTTGATTTAGGCTATTTAAGCGGAATTTTTCCCCTTAAACACAACGAAATGAACCATTTAGGCATCTTTTAAAGAGAATAAGGGGAATCTTTCCCTTTATTTTAGCTATTTTTCGTGCTTTTTCTTAAATAAGCGCAATTTCTCCCCTTATTTCCAAAAACCAACCGATAGTAAAATGTGACAAGTTAATGACGCAGCGATTTTCACCCCTATACTTCATACTTATCTCACAATTACCTATTACTATAATCTTACTGAAAGATTATTGATGCAGGAGTTGTTGAGAGTATGGAAGCAATTAAACTGGAAAGTAAAGATAGAGAAAAGCCGAAGAGAAAGGTTCAGACTGATATATACAGAGCCGTGTGGAGATGGCATTTTTATGCCGGTATTCTTTTTGCACCGTTCTTGATCATCCTGGCCTTTAGCGGAGCGGTCTATTTATTCAAACCGCAGATTGAATCAATGCTGTACAAAGATTTGTATTATGTTCAAGATTCCGGTGACTCCCTGAAGGTTTCCAAGCAGATTGAGAAAGTTCAGGAAGAGTATCCAGGCGGAATCATTACTTCCTATAAAGTATCAGATGATCCATCAAGAACAACAGAGATAGGTTTAATGGAGAATAGTGTGATGAGTACAGTCTATGTCAATCCATATTCCGGTCAGATTCACGGTTCCATGGAGAATTCGGAGAAGTTCACTGAAATTTTCAAGAAACTTCATAGCGAATTGATTATTGGCGGCACGTTTGCAAACCGCCTGGTAGAATTGGCGGCTTGCTGGTGCATCATACTTCTGGTCACAGGATTGTATATTTGGTGGCCGCGCAATAAAGCTTCAATTTGGGGAACTGTTTTGCCGCGTTTCAAGAGCAGAGGAAGAACGTTTTGGAGAGATATGCATGCCGTCCCTGCATTTTGGCTGTCCTTATTTATTGTAATTTTAATAGCAACAGGGCTTCCGTGGTCAGGAGTGATGGGCGAGCAAATCAACCGGCTTGCCGCTTCCACTAACAGCGGCTATCCAGCCTTTGCTTTTGCTTTCGGACCAAAACCAGAATCGGTGGTTACAGCTAAAGATGTGGCAGAGGACGTTCCTTGGGCTTCAGAAAATTTAGAAGTTCCCGCTTCCGGGACTGGTGTCCAGCAGTTAGCACTGGATGAAGTCTCTTCCATTGCAGCTGCCGAGTCAATCAATAAACCTTACACAGTTTCCATGCCACAAGGCGAAAAAGGGGTTTATACGATTGCCACTTCCCATACCAAGCCTGGTGATAATGCAACCTTGCATGTGGATCAATTTTCCGGCGAGGTTCTGACTGATGTCCGGTTCTCGGATTATGGGTTGATGGCAAAAGCGATTACAATGGGGATCGCACTCCATGAAGGCAGATTGTTCGGCCTTGCCAACCAAATAATCGGCCTAGTGGTATGCCTCGGTCTGATTGGATTTATTGTCAGCTCATTAATGATGTGGAAGAAACGAAAGCCGCAAGGAAAGCTTGGATCTTCTCCTAAGCCGAAAGACAAAAGGATAACGAGGACTGTGTTCATCATCATGCTGGTTCTCGGCGTCATCATGCCATTAGTCGGATTATCTATTGTTATCATCTTTGTGTTAGATCGATTTGTTTTTACCAAAATCAAACCCTTACAAAACTGGTTGAATTGATTGTGATGCAAATCGGGTGTTTTTTGGACATCCCGAAAACAACTAAATTCTAACTGAATACTGTTCCGTTTTGGAGAATATAACTTATGTATAACATTAGAAAGAGGCTGGGACATAAGTTGAAAAATTAATTGATTCAAGTAGAAATATCAAAATAAAGCCGCATGAGATCAAGGTTTATATACTTGACTTCATGCGGTTCATTCATTTTATTAGGATCTTTTCTAAAAGATTGTTCTTTTAATGCTATTTTACCCTTCACCCTATTACGTAGGGGGATTGGAGCGGAAGGCGTACGACCTCCTGCGGGACTAGCGGGACAGGTGAGACCCCGGAGGCGTAGCTGAGGAGGCTCACCGCCCGCCCCGCGGAGTCGTGCGTCTGGAGCGGAAATCCATTACTTTTAATCAGCCACACTCATTGCGAAAAGACCCTTTTATTAAGGTTTTGTCCCAGCCTCGTTTTTTTTTGTTTCAGGATAGTTATTGTAAAACAATTGTTGTCCAGACTCCTTTATATAAGCCTAGTGAGAATACACCGTTAATTGCAGATTAACCGATTATTCCGAAACTAATCTAACCGGGTTTTCGTCTAATTAACAGGGTGTTATTCAAGAAACAACAGATTCTTTAGATAAAAGGTGTCTATTGAAAAGAAGGAGAAAGAAGCGGCACATCAGAAGGGCAGGTTAGCTAAAGAAGACTTACATACTTTACACGATATAAAATCGTTATGTTATTGGAGGATGGGGGCATTGAGTACTATATTCAAAACCAGTATTTTATTGTTATTTTTTGGAGCATTATTTTTAGCTGGTTGTATTGGGAGTAAAGTTAACCTGCAAGATGGGGATAAGCATATCCCAGAAGAGGTGGATAAGGTCATTTCTGATTACATCATTCAAGAATACTCCTCCTCATATTTTGATACAGAGAAACAATTCGAAGTCCATAAAGTATATGGCACGAATGAATCAGATGGAATCTTAAGCGTCTATATGTGGTCTTATTACGGCGGTTTTAATAAATCTACTGGAATAGAAAACCAAGCTGGGCATTCCTTACCTGCCGTAATTCGATTAAGTAAAGAAGAAGATTATTCCGTTATTGAATATTTAGAACCAGAAGATGGAAGTGGATACCTGCCCTCTCTAAGAAAGATGTTTCCCAAAAAATACTTAAAGATGACTCATCAAGACAGTGGGAATATAGAGGATTTACAAAAAGAAATGGATAAGAAAGTTAAACAGTGGTTAGAGAAGGATGAGTTGGACAGTCAGTAGAGTCGAAAGAGATATTGGTGGATGTCTGAAGGGCATAAACATTTTATCAGACCATGATATACCCTTTTAGGGGGGCAGCTGCTGTACAAAACAGTCGCCCGGGCAATACTATCCGCATATTTCCTGAGTAAAACCTTGTCCTATACTTAATCTTCCTTTTTATCCGAAGAAGATCCGTTTCTTTCTTTCATCATTTCTAACTCAATTTGTTTCTCTTTTAAATCAATTTCTCTTATTTTTTGCTTATGCTTCAATCCATTCTTATGAGCATAATAAGATAAAGAAATTGCAACAATTAACGGTAACCAGAGCCAATCAAACATTTTTGTTTCTCCTTTCCCTCGTAAACTAGTAATATTATATCATTAGTAATTTAGTGATATTACTCTTGAAACAATTTAGAGTCCAGGATTTACTGATGTGCTGTGCGGTAATTGTGTTGATCTCAATAATGTTCAGATATTCAGGGGTTCTGGAAAATGCAAGAAAGGTAATGTTATTTCGATTAAAAGGTGAGGTGGCAGGCGGTGAATTTTGGAGCATGGCTCTTTTTCGTTTTTGTAATAATAGGGTTGACAATGGCTGTTAAAAATAAAAAGATGACAAAATTGGATATGTCATTATTCATTGTTATTGCCCTTGTATATTACTTAGTTGCTTATTTGTTTGATAATGATATGTTAAGTCCTTTTATCTTCAAAGAGGATAATTTCACAATTAGTTTCGTAGGTATTGCCTTGTTATTTGCCACTTATCTTCTTTTGAAATATGTAATCAGTAAATTAAATAAAAGTAGAAGTTAATTTTCAAGTTATTGATGAACCCCGTTTTCTTGAATACTTCCCGGAATTAATAGGAGAATAACTTGTATGAGATTTGATCGGGGAGAAGATATTTGTGACTATAGAACAACTTGTAGAATTGAAGAGAGTGCAGAGGGATGCTCTGGTCGAGTATTGGATAAGCAACACTTTTTTACAATGGGAATGGTGGGTGTTATTGGTTCTTACAATTATCCCATGGGTTGTCTGGTGGATGCTTGCTGATAAAAAAAGGATTTATGAGCTGCTGACCTATGGACTGTTAATGGCTGTCGTTACGGTAGGCCTCGATAGCATCGGCACGAATATGGTCTGGTGGACCTATCCGCATGAACTATTTTCCATGCTGCCTCCTTTAGTTCCAGTCGATCTTAGTATCATTCCTTGTGCAATGATGGTCGTCTATCAATACTTTGATAAATGGCAGGCCTTCTTCTTTGCAAACTTAGCCTTGGCCCTATTCTCAACATTTGTTGGAGAAGAATTGTTCATCATTGCCGATTTTTTTTGAAGGATATCGTGGGAACCCTATGAGTCGATTCTCTTTTATATAGTTGCCTCTGCATTAGGAAAAGGGATTGTACAAATTATTTCGCCAGAGAAGTGAACTAATCCAGCAGGGATGATCCAAGATTGTTTAAAAAGTGCCAACCAAACTGACTTTTCATGAAGGCCTGAATCGGGTATTTACTGTATAAGAACTGTTCCCTCCATTATAGAAGAGGAGATGATAAGTGAATGAGCAATATGAAGAAATTATTCTTTTATGTTGGGAATGGCCTCATCGGGGTCATATCCTATTATATTTATCTTATCCTGTGGGTTTCTTTCAGCTGGGGTGAGGAATTCAGCCTTCTGACTTTAGAATCCCTTTTAAGTCTATTCATCAGCGGTATTGTATTCCTTGGTTTTAACTACGTGATGTTGAGGAAGGAAGGAAATTCAAGCCGCTACTGGTTGATTGCAGGTGGTATTGTGATCATCACCATTATCATTTTCGTATCAATCATCGGATTTTCTTAAAGTGAACATATTAATTTTCAGATTAGTTTGAATTATATCCAGCCGTATGCCATACTTATTTTACCTATTAGAATTGGAGGGAAGAGCGGTTGGAAAGGGTTGAAAGAGCAGTTACTGAATTGGAAGAAAGACATATCACCATCAATGAATGGGAAAACGAAGCTGAAAAAGTGATGAAGATAAACGCATTCGATTACATAGCCAGAGGTGCTGGAGAGGAATCTACGCTGAGGGCGAATAGGGAAGCGTTCGGCCAATGGCAGCTGTTTCACCGGGCCTTGAGGGATGTTTCGTCAATTGACACATCCGTCTCCCTATTCGGATATAATTTGCCTACTCCTGTTTTTCTAGCCCCGATTGGCGTGCAGACAATTGCGCACCCCAAAGGAGAGCTGGCTTCTTCAATAGCGGCAGCCTCTATGAATCTTCCATATGTTACAAGCACCGTCAGTTCGTACTCAATGGAAGAGATTGCTGATGGAATGGGAGACTGCCCTCGCTGGTTCCAACTATATTATGCAGGGGATGAACAAGTAGCGGAAAGCATGATTAAAAGAGCTGAAGCTTCCGGTTATTCTGCCATCGTCTTAACAGTGGATACACCGATTGTCGGCTTCCGGGAGAGAGATCATTTTAACAAATATTCCCCAGTGGGTGAAGGAGTCGGCAGCGGAAATTATTTTTCCGACCCTGTTTTTAAGAAACTCTTGGAATTCCCCATAGAGCAGGACCGGGAAGCAGCGATAAAGAAGCAGCTGGAATTGTTCGAAAACCCTGCAGTGAAATGGGATGCCATCCAGAAAATAAGGAAATATACGGACCTGCCTGTTCTATTAAAAGGAATCGTTCATCCTGAAGATGCAAAATTAGCGTTATCCTATGGTGTAGACGGAGTAATCGTTTCGAACCATGG
Organism: Bacillus sp. AK031; assembly: GCF_053903065.1. Classification (NCBI taxonomy): domain Bacteria; kingdom Bacillati; phylum Bacillota; class Bacilli; order Caryophanales; family Bacillaceae; genus Bacillus; species Bacillus sp. AK031. The sequence continues at coordinate 2,202,541 of NZ_CP096424.1, forward strand.
CGGCAGGCAGTTAGATCACGGAATTTCTGCATTGGATGCACTCGAAAAGGTATGTTGTGCAGTTGAAGGGAAGGTTCCTGTGTTATTCGATAGCGGCATACGCCGGGGAAGTGACATCTTCAAAGCGTTGGCCTTGGGAGCAGCTGCTGTCCTGCTGGGCAGGCCATACATCTATGGACTTGCCAGGGAAGGGGAAGAAGGAGTCAGGAAAGTCGTTCACCAGATTCAGAAAGAGTTTGAAACCACCATGGCTCTTGCAGGAGTCACATCCATAGAACAAATCAATAAGTCATTTTTATATCGCAAATAAAACCTTATTGCTCTGAGTATCTATACTTGGAGCTTTTTTAATTGATAAGCTCTGTTAGTTGATGATGTCAATCAAATTTAAATGGTGAATCTCTTATCCATTAATAATATAATGCATTGATTATGCTACTTCTGTTATAAGTGAATAGTTTTTTTGTGCGCAGTTTATAGGGGTAAATACGTTTCTTACAGTTCTAGAATCTCAAAAATTCAGTGAAATATAGAAAAACCGTCGATTGGAGCGGAAGGTGTGCGACCTCCTGCGGGATTAGCGGGACAGGTGAGACCCCGCAGGCGAAGCTGAGGAGGCTCACCGCCCGCCCCGCGGAGTCGTACACCTGGAGCGGAAATCAGGCAACATCATTTAAGTAGGTTCCTAAAATTACATAACTCTTTAACAAAGCCAATTGATAAGCATTAAGATTTTTGTTTTAAAAATTAGACGGCGAATCTCGAGCAAGTCGTACGTCCAACCATCAGAATGTATGGGTCGCTTAGGATTTTTTGAATTTTCATCATTCCATTACCTCTCCCGTGACAAAAGTCACAGTCGATCCACAAAAAATTTGGCATAATTTTCTTGGATTGAATTTGGAATGACTTTAAGAAAAGGTGAGCATCATGAATCAAGCTATAGAATCAACCAACGACCAAAGATTGAAAAATATAAAAGAAGCTTTGGATATATCCTCGATTGTCGCCATTACGGACCGCGCCGGAATGATTACCTATGTAAATGAAACATTCTGCAAGATATCCAAGTACTCGAGGGAGGAATTGATCGGGCAAAGCCATAGGATCATCAATTCGGGACATCACAGCAGACATTTTTTCCGCAATATGTGGAGGACGATATCCAGTGGCGCCGTTTGGAAAGGGCAGGTTAAAAACAGGGCGAAGGATGGAACTTATTATTGGGTGGATACAGTCATCGTTCCATTCCTTGATGAAAAGAACAGACCCTATCAATATATTTCCATTCGTACCGATATTACGGAGAAGAAAGCATTGGAAGAAGAAATCAGTTCCAATGAAGAACGCCTCAAAGCGATGAATCAGTACTCGAGTGAAGGAGTGGCAATTGTCGATTCTCATGGATTGATCAGCTATATGAGCCCATCTTATGAAAAAATCACTGGCAACAAAGTCGACAAAGTCATCAATAATAGTGTGATGGAGCTTATACATAAGGAGGATTATGATTTTTATAAAAATCAGTTTCAATCTGCTGTAAGGAAAACTCAGGTTCCTATCCGATTTCAAGTCAGAGCCATCCACGGAGATGGTTTGTATTATGTACATGAACTTGTGATGACAAATTTCTTGAATCATCCAAGCATTAACGGCATCGTCATCAACTTTCGGGAAATCACCGAAGAAAAAAGGGCACAGCAGCAAATGAGCACGAATGCCTTCTATGATTCTTTGACGAGTTTTCCAAATAGAAACTATTTCAAATCCCGCTTAAAATCCCTGATCAGTGCTGAAAAGCCAGTAACTCTGGTTGTGTTTAACATAGATGATTTCAAACATATCAATGATCTCTTTGGCTATGAAGCAGGAGATCAGCTCCTTCAAAAGATTGCTGGCAGGATTTCCAAAAGTTTAACCAGAAACCTGTTTGCAGCAAGGATTGCAGGTGATGAGTTTGCGCTGATTTGTACGGATGACAGAATTTCAGAACAGGACCTGGGCTCCTTTCTGCTAGACTTGTTCAAAGAGCCTTTCGATGTCGATGGACAAAGAATAAATATAACAGTAAGTGCGGGAATCAGTCGATACCCTGATGATACTTCAGACAAGCAAATCCTTCTTAACTATGCAACGAACGCACTAAGACATAGTAAACAAAAAGGAAAAAACAATTATAAGGGGTTCGACTCATCCATCAAAACCCTGAGCTACCGGTCCTTTGTCATCAAGAACGATCTTCGAAAGGCAATAGAACAAAATGAATTGGATGTACATTTCCAACCCAGGATCAATACAAAAACACAGAAAACAGAATCCTTTGAAGCCTTAATTAGATGGAATCACCCTGAATTGGGGCCTGTTGCTCCGGGAGAATTCATACCTGCCGCAGAAAGAAGCAACCTGATGAACAAGGCCGGACATTGGATATTCATGGAATCCTGTAAAAGATTAAAAGAGGTGAACCAGCAGTTTCGATCAGATTATAAAATCTCCATAAATTTGTCACCACAGCAGCTTTTACATGATGATGTGGTAAAAGATTATCTCAAAGTCGTCAGTGATTTGGATATTGCACCCTCCCTAATTGAACTGGAAATCACTGAATCTGCCATTATTCACAACAAAGAACGTGTGAAGGACATATTGCGTTCTTTTAGGGAACATGGCTTCAGCCTAGCACTGGACGATTTCGGAACCGGCTTTTCCTCCTTGAATTATATTCAGGAGTTCAGAACAGATGTAATCAAGATGGATAGAAGCTTCGTCAAACGCATCACCCTTGATAAAGAAAGCTATCTGATTGCCCGCATGATCATCAATTTAGCCCACGAACTTGGGATCAGGGTTGTCGGGGAAGGTGTTGAAACTGAGGAACAGCTAGTATCACTTAAAAATATGGGCTGTGATGAGATCCAAGGATATTTATTCAGCAAACCATTGCCATATCGCAACCTGGTTAATTATTTATGGAATAAATGATTTTTAACAATTTGTCCGAAAGTATCGAATTCCCGCCCCAATCATATAGTTATGAAAAGGAAGATATTCTATATGAAGCGGGTGAGATTATGTATCACGTCTATTTCATTGAACAACGTAACATCCTGTTGAATCAACTCCGCGATAACCTCCCTTATGAAGGGGAAGTTATCAAGATAAAAGGCCGAAAAGCAAAAGTGTTAAGTGCCCAGAGCTTTGACGGACGAAATGTCCATGTGCAGGTGAGCATGGAACCCATCATCAAAAAGCAGGCAGTCGATCCGAAAAAGAAGCGGCGGTAATGTCATATTTCTCTCTGAAGTGGTCCAGAGCTCTAGCCCTGGGCTGCTTTTTTCAAAATTCTCACCAATTGACAGACCAAACTGTTAACCCTATCATTACAGTAAGAATCATTGAGGAAGTGATGACAGTGAATAGTGAATTTACGATTGCCGTTCACAGCCTGGTTTATTTAGCTTACCTGCCTGATCATATGGCGAGCAGCCAGGCAATAGCGCACAATGTTGCAACCAACCCCGTAAGAATCCGGAAAATTATGAGCCTTCTTCGCGGATCTGGTTTTATCAAAACAAAAGAAGGAACCGGCGGTGGCTATACGTTGACTGCCGACCCTGAAGAACTGACATTGGGACAAGTCTACCGTTCCGTTTCAATGGGTGCAATCAAGCCCGCATGGTGCAAAGGAGAGCGTGAAGAATCCTGTTTGATTTCTACCAATATCCAGGAAGTCGTTGATGGCATTTTTTTTGATGCCGACCAGTACTTTGCTGATTACCTTGATAAAACGACCATTCAATCTGTTCTGAATAAGATCAAAGAATGTAAATGAGTTGACAGGATAAACTGTAAGTTTTATTATTACAGTATTAATTTTAAACATAGCTTGAATGGCAGTTCAGTCATTTAAGCTATTTATTCATCTTAACTGTAACTTTTTACATTACATTATAAACGAGGAAATACCTCACATGTAAAGTTAAAAAACGCAGACAATAGGATAGTTGACGATTACAGAACAGGAGTGTTTACAAATATGAATAAAAACTATCAGGCTCTAATTGAACCATTTAACTTCAATAATGGCATACAGTTAAAAAACCGGATTGTGTTAGCACCGATGACGAACTTTGCATCACATCCTGATGGAACGGTATCTGATCGCGAATTAGAGTATTATATTCGCCGTTCAAAAGGTGCCGGAATGGTAATTACTGCGTGTACATATGTTACACCGAATGGAAAAGGGTTCCCTGGAGAGTTTGGTGCAGACCATGATGGTATGGTCCCAAGCCTTCGCCGGTTAGCGACAGCTCTAAAAGATCAGGGAACAAAAGCAATCCTGCAAGTTTTCCATGGCGGAAGAGCATGTCCTCCAGACTTGGTTCCGGATGGTGACATCGTCAGTGCCAGTCCAGTAGCAGCCGAAGGAAGCGGGCACACTCCCAGAGCTTTGGAGGATTCAGAAATCCAAGAAATTGTTAAAGCATTCGGGGAAACAACACGCCGTGCGATTGAAGCAGGATTTGACGGGGTGGAAATCCATGGAGCAAATGGATATCTGATTCAGCAGTTCTTTTCCCCGCATTCCAATCGCCGTGAGGACCAGTGGGGTGGAAGCCTGGAGAAACGTCTAACATTCCCGCTTGCGATAGTGGACGAAGTGAATAAAGTAGTATCTAAGCATGCAGATGATTCGTTCATCGTCGGATACCGCTTTTCTCCTGAAGAGGCCGAGACACCTGGCATCACGATGGATGACACATTGTTTCTTGTGGATAAACTTGCTGGGAAAAACCTTGACTATCTGCACGTTTCGCTGATGGACTTCTGGTCTGAACCTCGCCGCGGCGTCGAGAACACGAAAACACGAATTGATTATCTTCTCGAAACGATCAGCGGCCGTGTACCACTGATTGGAGTAGGAGGGATCCATACACCTGAAGAAGCGTTGAAGGCTTTGAATGCTGGTGTGCCATTGCTCGCACTTGGCCGTGAACTCATCATGGATCCAGATTGGGTGCAAAAAGTGGAAGAGGGAAGAGAAAGTGAGATTGCGACAACTCTTTCCAAATCCGATCAACAGGCTCTCGTCCTTCCCGACTACTTATGGAATGCGATCATCAATACTCCTGGTTGGTTCCCAGTCGAGGAATAAAATATCGGAGGTCTCATGATACGCTCATGAGACTTCTTTGTAATCAATCCCGAAAGCCGGTGGTTTGCAAGAACTCCCTGAACAACGTAAACCAAAGCTGTTTAATTGAAACCATTTAGTCAATATGGTCTAATATAAATGGAACTAATAAATTTTTTTATTGTCAATGTTGCTATAACAACTATTAAATAAACATCTTAAATAAGGAGGAAATAACGTGACTAATTTTAAAAGAAACGTGAAGGATCACTGGTATGTTAAATATGAAGAAGCGGCATTCCCTTCAATCCAAAAAGGCTGGGTACTGCCCGCAAACCGCCACCACGATTTCGATCCGTTCATCCTGATGGCGGAGGACTGGTTTAAGCGCGGGACTTTCTCCGATCATCCCCACAGAGGATTTCAGACAATAACATATGTCATTGATGGTCGGTTAGAGCACATCGATAATGGCGGCGGCAGAGATATCCTTGAGCCGGGAGATGTGCAATACATGAACGCTGGATGGGCAGCACGGCATGCAGAGGAAGGCGTCGATGATGATATCGCACATACACTTCAGCTTTGGTTGAATCTTCCGAAAGACCTGAAGAAATCAGAAACCTCTTATCAAAATGTTTATTCTGAGGATGCACCTGTCGTTCAGGTTGACGGAGGAACGGTAAAGGTTTATTCAGGTGATATTGCTGGAGTGAAAGGACCGATGGAATCTGTCGTACCGATTACATTGTCTGAGATTTCTCTTGAAAAAGGTGCAGACTATACGCTTCAACTTCCTGAAAATCATAACGCATTCATCTATGTCCTTTCCGGGGACCTGGATTTAGGTGATAACCAAGTGAATTTGACAAAACATGGAGTTGGGACTTTGACCTATGAAGAAAATGGAGAAGAAGGAAAGGCTAGTGACCTTGTCATCAAAGCGAACAGCCGCCGTTCCCGGATCCTCGTCTACTCCGGCAAGCCGATCAAAGAAGAAATTGTTCCATATGGCCCGTTTGTAATGAATACAATGGAAGAAATCCGTGAGGCCTTCCGTGATTACCAACTTGGCAAATTTGGTCCGGCTGCTGAATAGTTAACTCGATTTGCAGGCCGTTGACTCTTAGCATATAGGTTTTTATTGGACCGGTAACTCGTTTTTCGGGCCGTTGACTCTCTGTATTCAGGTTTTCACTGGGCCGGTAACCCGTTTTTCGGGCCGTTGACTCTCTGCATTCAGGTTTTCACTGGACCGATTACACCCTATTCGGGCCGTTGACTCTCTGCATATAGGTTTTCATTGGACCGGTAACTCGTTTTTCGGGCCGTTGACTCTCTGCATTCAGGTTTTCATTGGACCGATTACACCCTATTCGGGCCGTTGACTCTCTGCATTCAGGTTTTCACTGGGCCGTTGACTTCCTGCAAATAGCTTTTCATTGACTGGTAACTTCCTTAAATTGATGATAGCAGGCAATAAGCACACATATATAAGTAATGAAGTACAAAATTTTTCGGAGGTGACACCATATGGATATCATCGAAGCAATCAAAACACGGAGAAGTATGGGACTCGTAAAGGACGAGCCGGTTCCGCAGGACATTACCGAAAAAATCCTGGAGGCAGGGCACTGGGCTCCCAGCCATTTCCGGACAGAACCTTGGCGTTTCTTTGTCCTGACAGGAAACGGAAGGAAGCCCCTGGGGAGGGTGCTGGCCGACATTGCTAAAGAAAATATGGATGAACCTGATAACGAAACCAACCAGAAGAAACTTCAAAAGACGTTGGAAAAACCCTTCAGGGCCCCGCTCGTTATCACAGTAGCAGTTGAACCGACAGCGGATAATCCGAAAGTGATTGAGGTGGAAGAATACGGAGCGGCTTTTGCAGCTATTCAAAATATGCTGCTTGCAGCCCATGGTCTTGGATTGAGCGGTTACTGGAGAACTGGAAAGCCTGCGTATCATCCAAAAATGAAGGAGTTGTTCGGTTTATCTGAAAAAGGTGAAGTCTTGGGTTTTCTGTATTTTGGTTATCCAAAGAGGGATGCACCGCCAGGTAAAAGGAAGGACCTCCATGATGTCGTCAAGTGGCTTCATAATGAAAGTGATTTTGACAACCTAAAGTAACCTGAAAGGGAGTCCTGAAACCCTGTCCATGTTATAATATTTGGCAGGGTTTATTATTTTTTTAATAAGGAGGCAAGTCGTAATGGGAATTGTAGTGGTCGAAATTTGTGATGGAAGCTTGATCAACTCAATCAATCTTGAACAAATTTTAGAAGAGAAGTACCCGGAAGTGGCAGTCATTGAAAACACATGCCTTTCCTTTTGCGGCATGTGTGCAAAGAGACCGTATGCCATCGTGAACGGAAAACGGATTTTTGCCAAAACTGCTGAAGAGTGCCTTATAAAGATCGAAGCTCATATTGAACACGAGCTTGCAGTGTATGCTTAGGAAAGTACGGTGAGTGGTAAAGAATGAATCTTCTTCATATATATACGAATGCATTGCGTTTGCCCAAAAAGGAAGCACGCAAAAATTTAACTAAAACCGATTTAAAAGGGACGATGCTCTACCTGCTGTCACTGATCATCCTGTTGTTCATCCCAGTGCTGATCCAGTTGTTAGGGGCTGACGGCAGGGAGATTGACAGCATCTATCTCACCCAGGTACTAATAGTCGGCCCGCTTTTTTCCATATTCGGTATGCTGGCAGGACTTTCTGCGGTGACGATTTTGCTGGTTGGATTCGCAAAGCTCGCCAAACGGAAGCTTCAGTATCAATATCTTTGGAAAATGGCTGCTTTTTCACTCCCGATGCCCATCATCTTTGCGTATCTGGCAGATCTTATTTTTCAAAACGAATCGCTTACTGTCGCGATATTTGCGCTAGTATTCTCTTTCATCCATTATAAGTTGATCATGGCTTTTCCAAAACGAAAGCATATTTGATCACAAAGGGGAAGGGTATGTGTTAAGGTAATAGAGTGGTTTAAATTTACATTCCATGTAATTTGTAGGAGGGAAAGATATGAAACTAGTAGGACTTTCAGGTGCTCTTGCCGGTTCTAAAACAGCGATCGCCGTCAATCAAACGTTGGATATCGCTGGCCGGCTGGATGAAAACCTTGAAACAGAATTAATCGATCTTAAGGATTTCGACGTAGAAATGGTACGCGGCTTTCCTTTGGGAAAATATAATGAAGATACGCAGAAGGTCGTCAAAACCATCCTGTCTGCTGATATGCTGATCATCGGGACACCTGTCTATCAGGCTTCCATTTCAGGTGTGCTTAAAAACCTGTTTGACCACATTCCACAAGAAGGATTCAATGGAAAAGTGGTCGGTATGGTAACAACGGCAGGTTCAGAAAAACATTACCTTGTTCCTGAATATCATTTGAAGCCAATCATTTCATTCTTGAAAGGCACATTGCCGTCCAGAAACGTATTCGTCCACAACAGCTGCTTTGATGGACAGAATGTCATCATCAACGAAGATGTGCTGGACCGAATGGGTAAAATGGGCGATGAAATGATCAAACTTCAAAAAGGATTGTAAAAACTAATTACACCCCAATTGAATTCAGTAAAATATCCCTGCAAAACCAATTTTCATTATAGAATGAAAATACATATTATTATGGGGTGATCATACATGAAACCAGAGAAATCTTCCTATTATGATGGAAGCACGAAAAAGCCCGTTTTTTCTGGCAAGACCAAATACTTTGAGTGGGTAATCAAGCCTGACACAGTGAAAAGTTCTGCACCATTCCCTTATTATCCATATTATAAAAATTAATCAATACTCAAAAAACGAGTATAAAATCACATTGGTTTTATACTCGTTTTTTTGCCTTCTGATAATTGAAATATCATTCTTAGTGTAAACCGCAACGTTACACTGTACACTTTAGGGATATGGGATTATAATTAAGCAGAGGTGATTTTCATTGGGAAATCTTACAAAATAGGTGAACTCGCTAAGGAAAGCAATGTCTCAAAGCGGACAATCGACTATTATACAAAGTTAGGCTTGATAGATTGTTCACGTTCTCAAAATGGATACCGCCATTACGATGAACAAACGATTGATAAGCTGAAAATCATAGAACAATGTCAACAAGTGCATATGCCGCTTATAGAAATTAAGGAACGTCTTTCCATGAATCAGGATGAAGACATGGATATCCAGGTATTTGAGAAACAAGTCGATCGTGTAAAATATGAAATGGAACACCTGTCGACCGAATTGAATGAGATCATACAGATAGTAAATTCATTAAAGGATGATGATAAAAAGCAGGTCCTTAACCGGGTATCACCGCAGGCCATGGCTTTGATTCAATCTTTATTGGTATTTTCTGTTTGAAGTTATATAAACTATAAATATCATTTTATACTCTAGGGAGAGTGACTTTTTTTTGGACGATATACCACTGTATTCACTGATTTTATTAGGGGTTTTAATTTTGCTTTCTGCTTTTTTCTCTTCTGCAGAAACGGCATACTCAAGTGTCAATAAGATAAGGCTGAGAAACTTTGAAGGTGAAGGGGTTAAAGGGAGCAAGAAGGCTGTCTATATAGCAGAAAACTTTGACAACGCTTTGTCCACTATTCTGGTCGGAAATAATATCGTTAACATTGCCGCAGCCAGTATCTCAGCAAAGCTTGCCACGGATATTTTCGGAGGCAATACCGGCCTAGTCATCAGTACGATTGGGATGACCATCCTTGTATTAATTTTCGGAGAAATCCTGCCAAAGTCTTTAGCTAAAGAAAATGCCGAAAGTTATTCGTTGACCATTTCAGGTGTCCTCTACTTTTTGATTAAAGTTCTTACACCTGTTAACTTTCTTTTCATTAAGCTGAAAGAAGTAGTTTCAAAAGCTTTCTCGAAAAATGATGCGATGCCTTCTGTAACGGAAGAAGAGTTAAAGGTTATGCTGGATATCAGTGAAGAGGAAGGCGTAATCGATAAAGAAGAAAGAGACCTCATCGATAGGTCAATGGATTTTGATGACATCATGGTTTCGGAAGTCCTGACACCCCGAATTGATGTAAAAGCCGTAGAAGTCAGCCAGTCGGTTGATGAAATCAAGGAAGTGTTTTTCGAGGAGCGGTTCTCCCGAATACCTGTGTATGAAGACCATATTGATAATGTGATTGGGATTCTTTCAGAGAAGGAGTTCTTCACGCATTTATTAAAATATGGCGAGGTCAATGTCAGGGAATTGATACGGGAACCGATGTTTGTATTTGAATCTGCTAAGATCTCTTACCTATTATCCAAACTGCAAATGGATAAGGTGCATATGGCGATTGTCATGGATGAATTCGGCGGAACGACCGGCCTAATCACACTGGAAGATATTCTGGAAGAGATTGTCGGGGAAATCTGGGACGAACAGGATGAAAAGACCCACTCGATGACGAAAGTGGATGAAAATATTTATACTTTTGACTCTCAAATTCAATTGGATGAGTTCACAGACTTGCTCGATGTACCAGAGCCCGAAAGTTCTTATCACACGCTGGGTGGATGGGTCATCGAAAGTTTCGTCGATATCCCGAATGAAGGGGAAAGTTTCGATTACGAAAATTTAAAGATCACTGTAGAAGAAGTTGAGAATCGAAGGGTAAGGAAGATTAAAGTCGAAGTCCTTGAAAGTCTTGAAACAGAGTGACCACAATGAAAACTAAGGCTTGATTCTCAAGGCCCTTTAAGGCAGAAAAGGCAGAAGTTCACTATTGGTGTGAACTTCTGCCTTTTTGATTTGCTAATAACCCCGTTCAGCTGCTTTCCAGGGTACAACTTCCTTTTTTTCACCAACTCGAACCTCGCTAAAGCCTCGATCAGGGTGTGAGTTTCTCTTATTATCAAACTTGCACCTCGTTCAGCTGCTTTCCTAGGTGCAACTTCCTTTTTATCACCAACTCGAACCTCGCTAAATCCTCGATCAGGGTGTGAGTGTCTCTTATTATCAAACTTGCACCTCGTTCAGCTGCTTTCGAGGGTGCAACTTCCCTTTTATCACGAACTCGAACCTCGCTAAAGCCTCGATCAGGGTGTGAGTGTCTCTTATTATCAAACTTGCACCTCGTTCAGCTGCTTTCCTAGGTGCAACTTCCTTTTTTTCACCAACTCGAACCTCGCTAAAGCCTCAAACTGGGTGTGAGTTTCTCTTATTATCAATCTTGAACCTCGTTCAGCTGCTTTCCAAGGTGCAACTTCCTTTTTATCACCAACTCGCGCCGCGAACCGTGTTATTTACACTTCTCTAACAGTGCAAAGTCAGCCATTTATTCAGCAGCCACCGCGGCAGCTTTCACTAACCCTTCCTCAATAATGGTTTCTGCTTGGTCTGGGTACTGGTTATGGCCTTCAATGATTACACTTTTGATCTCTTTGACTCCCCAAAATGTCAGCATCGTTTTTACATAGTTAACGGACATTTCAGACGTCTGGGCTGGTCCTTCTGAATAGACTCCGCCACGCGCATTCAGCAATATCGCTTTTTTATCACCGAGCAATCCGACAGGGCCCTCTGGAGTGTAGCGGAACGTTTTACCGGCTTGAGCCAGGTAATCCAGGTACGTATGAAGGACTGCAGGAACAGAGAAGTTCCAAAGAGGGAAGGCGAATACCACTTTATCCGCTTCCAGGAATTGGTTTAAGTATTTCGTAACCGTTTCCGTTGTTTGTTTTTCAGCGCTTGTCAGTTCCATTCCTTTGGAAAGCTTGAACATGCCGTTGATCATGTCATTGTTATAGTAAGGCAGATTTTCATTGAACAGATCAAGCTCAGTGATTTCATCTTCAGGGTGCGCTTCTTTATAGCTGTCCAAGAATGTATGATAAAGTTTGACACTTACTGCCTGTTCGATTGGTCTGCAATTTGCTTTGATAAAAAGTACTTTTTCCATGTTGTATATAGCCTCCGTTGTTAGAAATTCATTTAAGTTGTTATAGCAACTATAGGGCAGAGAGAGAACCTACAATTCTCTTTGGACATTCACATTAATTTTTGTAAGGATTCTCTCAAATTCCTCAAGGTCTTGTTCGGAAATCCCTTCACAAACAATGTCATTGAACGCTTCTGCAATAGGGACTACTTTTTCGCCCAGATCTTTGCCTGTTTCAGTCAAATAAAGTTTGAGGGAGCGCCGGTCGTCCTGGCAGTTCGTCCTTTTGATGAACCCTTTTTTCTCAAGGCTTGAAGCCATGCGGGCCAGATTGGTTTTGTCCTTTCCGAGTCTCTCGGCTATTTGGTTCTGGGTCATTCCGTCTTTTTCCCAAAGAAGCATCATGACTAGGTTCTGCTCGGGAGCCAGGTTGTATTCCTCAAGACGGGACTTGATGTAGCTTGTAAGGTTTAAATCTGTCTTGTGAATTTTGATACTGATATAATCCTGAAATGTCAGCTTCATTTTACGCCTCCGGTATTTAGTTGCTATAACGACCATTTACTTGGACCAGTATAAAGATACGGGGAAGGAAAGTCAATTGATGTTGCTTCTGTTTAGCAAAGTTATTAAACATACTGTTGAAACTTTGCTAAGCCCATACATAATAGAGTCCTAATGTAGTCAATTGATCTATCGTCAGAGAGCTTGCTGGCTAAAGCAGGAAATCCCTATCTACATATAGAATTAACTGTAGCGATAGGGAGGACTGATTTTGAACCATTCAAAGATCGAACAAATAACAGGCTCCATTCATTCAATAATCGTTTTGGAAGACCAGGGATGCACTTCAGAGGTACGCAGAATCAACTCTGACAAGGGCACTTTTATTCTGAAAAGCTCTTTTAAAAAGAAATACCGTGAATGGCTGCAGGCGGAAGCACGTGTACTGCAAATGAATAATCAAGAGAATAATATCTCAATGCCGACATTCTATGGATTTTATGAGGAAGTAGACAGCAGTCATTTGATTATGTCTTTTGAAGAAGGACAGACTCTTAGATCTGCTCTGAGGAAGGCAGCATCCATTCAGGAAAAGAAATGGTTGGCCAAAAGTTTCGGCAGCTTCCTCAACCAGCTGCATGAGGGACATTTGACTGATGAGGCAATTCACACCTGGCTGGATGAGCAGCTGAGGAAATCAGCCATTTACTTAGCTGCCGGAGAGGCGGATGGAACCCTCGCACTCCTGCAAGAACTGAAGGAGAATAAGCCTGCGCCTGTCAAACAAACCCTCATACATGGGGATTGCACAACAGACAATGTCATTGTCACAGAAGGTGAAGTATCGATGTTTATAGATGTAGCAGGCATGACAAACGGAGACCCGAGGTATGATGAATCACTGGCGATAGGACGCTTCAAGGGTGACTCGGTGATCCTCGAAGCCTTTTATGAAGGGTATACAAGGTATCGGGTGTCTGAGGAAGAATACCGGTATTTTAATGAAGGGTTGTATGAGTTTTTTTAAGGGAAATCTGACTTAATCTGAATGAATGATATAATGAGAATGAACGTTCGGTGGGAGGGACAAATATGATAAAAAGTGAAGAGCAAGTACTTAGATTGATTAAAGAAGACGAGTGGATGTTGGATATCCTGAAAGCTGCCAAGTCTCTGCAATTACCTGATTGGTGGGTGTGTGCAGGTTTCGTCCGCTCAAAAATATGGGATACCTTGCATGGATTTCAAGAAAGAACCACTTTAGCTGATGTTGATGTTGTCTACTTTGACAAGCACCATACAGACGAATCCATAGAAAAGGAATTGGAAGAAAAGCTGAAGGCCCTACTGCCTGATGTTCCCTGGTCGGTGAAAAATCAAGCAAGGATGCATCTGGTCAATGGTGTTCCCCCATACAAGTCTTCCGTTGAAGCGATCTCTAAGTTTCCGGAAACCGTGACAGCCGTTGGTGTGAAGCTGGATGTTGATGATACACTCATTCTGACTGCGCCACATGGGATAGAAGACGTGTTGAATATGAAAGTAAAACCCGTGCCTTTTATACAAACATCCCCAGCTCTCATAAAAATCTATGAGGAGCGGATTCATCGGAAGGACTGGCAGGCAACCTGGACGAAGGTGAAAGTGTCCTCGCTGAAAACCTTGAATCCAGAAAATTAATGAGGTATAGCCCAATTAATCTTTTATACTATCCATATCTATTAGAAGGTTGTGAAATAGAATGGGATATATTAATAAAGAAGAGAAGCTGAAACGGCGACTTTCTTCCGTTCAATTAATTGTACTTTTTTACATACTAGCTGTATTCGTATCAACGATCCTTTTGAGCCTGCCATTTGCCCACAAAACATTTGAAGAATGGACACTGATAGATGCTTTATTCACCGCAGTCAGCGCTATCAGTGTAACGGGGCTTACAGTCGTTTCCACGGCAGATACCTTTAATGAAGCAGGTTACTTTATCCTGGCGTTCATCCTGCAGTTTGGCGGGATCGGCATTATGACGCTCGGGACGTTCATTTGGATCATCTTCGGGAAAAAAATCGGCCTGAAAGACCGCCGGCTTATCATGACTGACCAAAACCGGTCTACATTCGCAGGCTTGGTTCAACTGATGAAGCAGATCCTGATTATCATACTGGCAATTGAATTCGTAGGCGCTATCATACTGGGGATCTATTTTCTGCAGTTCTATCCGACATGGCAAGAAGCATTCATGCAGGGGTTCTTTGCTTCCGTCAGCGCTACTACGAATGCCGGCTTTGATATAACGGGCAATTCTCTCATACCATTTGCAAATGATTATTTTGTCCAGTTCATCAATATGGTGCTGCTTATACTCGGAGCGATTGGCTTTCCCGTATTAATAGAAGTGAAGGATTTCATTTCAAATAGAAATAGTACACCTTACCGTTTCACTCTCTTTACAAAGCTGACGACTTTCACCTTTTTCTTATTGATTCTTTTTGGTGCCATTTTTATTTTCATTATCGAATTTAACCATTTCTTTGCTGATAAGTCGTGGCATGAGGCATTGTTTTATTCATTATTTCAATCGATTTCCACCAGGAATGGCGGATTGGCCACGATGGATGTCAGCCAATTTTCTGACCCTACATTACTTTTGCTCTGCGGCCTGATGTTCATCGGAGCCTCTCCAAGCAGCGTAGGGGGAGGAATCCGGACAACTACATTTGCCATCATGGTGCTGAGCATCTTTTTTTACGCAAAGGGCAAAGACACGATTAAAGTCTTTGGCAGGGAAGTTGACCCGGAAGATATCCATCGGTCATTTATCGTTATCACTACAGCCGTGATGATCTGCAGCTCGGCCATAATATTAATGACCATTTTCGAGCCGTCTTTCAGTGTGATTGAAATTGTGTTCGAAGTGTCTTCGGCATTCGGGACCACTGGACTGTCGATGGGGATAACTGCAGAAATGCATACTGCTGGTAAAATCATCATCATTTCATTGATGTTTATCGGACGTATCGGAATCTTCTCTTTCTTGTTCCTTATAAGAGGGAACAAAGTCCAGGAGCCTTATCATTATCCTAAGGAGAAAGTGATCATCGGTTGATTATTCTCTTTATCCCGCTTCCCAAAAGCGTCTCGTGAATTGACACGGGGCGTTTTTATTTTGCCAGGCTTTACTATGTTGAAAAAAAAGGGCAGATTCCATAAGTGGACACTAGTTTGTATGGTAAAATCAGGTTATCCAGTAAAAATGTCAGGGGTTCTTTTATGAAATTTAAAATTTTAGCAGCAATTATTTTATCCATATTTGTTTCTGGCTGTACTTCCGGCAATCCGGAAACCATTGAAAGTATTGGAGGGGAGCCGTTTACCTCCTTAAGGTTTAAGGATGAAAAGGCAGATGTCTTGAATATAAGTGAACTGCCAATGACAGAAGCGGATAAGATTGAAGCTTTCTTGAATCTTGTTCAAAATGTTCAATTTGAAGAAGTTGGCATGAAGAAGTACAACGAATACTATTTTGGCATGAAAAACTCCGAAGAAGTAAAAGCAGTGACTGTTTTTGCTCTTACTTCTCCAATAGAAGAGGGTTCCTCGCCTGATACGGGCATGGACGGTGTCAACGTAACGATTTCAGATGATGGCAGAATTCTGGCTTCGTTCTTTGAAGACCATCTCGGCAAAAAGTTTTATCAATCAGTTGAAAAAGACAAGTCACTGTACAGCCAAGTGTTTTCTTATTATAGGGACAATATCGAAGTTAATGAGAGAGTGGATATCCTCGAAATGCTCGAGGAAGAAGATCAGTCCAGTAAAATAGAATGATGCAAGCAATAAATATAGCAGTCTATTTCAGAGAACGTAGAATCTGAAATAGACTGTTTTTTCTTTGTCCTAGTGCTGTGTTAAAGATTGAAATTGCTTTAATAGTTCACAATGAAACTCAAGTTTAAAAAAATACAGTTTCTTGGAAATAATGTTACGTTTACCCTTCAAAGGCATAAGATAATCTGAAAAACCTTTGAAAGGAATGAGTAACTTTGAATCCCTACAACCAAGCTTATCAAAATAGGAGCAGCCAGGGGATGGACCAGCAAGTCACCGAAGCAGTCCTTTCCGGCATAAAACGAAATGCTTCAGCCATTGACCTTTACAGCCGGTTGGCAAATGAAGCTCCAAATCCCAAACACAAACATTTTCTTGGATACGGACTGGAACAAAAGAAATGGAATATGAGGCAATTTACAGATGCCTTTATCTCCTTAACTGGAACTCAGCCCCATTTTCAATTAGAATATATTCCTTTTCATAACTATAGCGAAGGCTTAGAACATGCTTATCAGATGGAGTTACAGGGCTGCCAGGATTGCCAAAGGAATTCCAGCCTTTCTGATCACCCTGCGGTCCAAAACCTGTTCTTCCAGTCTTTTGAGGTCGATAGGGAAAATGCCCTTCGGTTACAGGCTTTAAGTGCAGAGAGGGCAGTGGAGTTAAAAGATTACGGGTCCAAGCCGTTCGTCTTCAATATTGATGAAGCGACAAAGCGTAATAATACTTACCGGACCGCCATATGGACAGGGGAACATCTGCAAGTGACTTTAATGAGCATCGATGTGGGAGACGATATCGGTTTGGAAGTTCATCCGACAACTGACCAATTTCTCCGCATTGAAGAAGGCCAGGGCTTTGTGCAAATGGGAGATACGGAAGATAATCTAACATTTGAAGCAGATGCCTATGACGACTATGCCATCATGATTCCAGCAGGCAAATGGCATAATGTAACAAACACAGGTGATAAACCACTGAAAATTTATGCTATATATGCCCCGCCAGAGCATCCATTTGGGACCGTCCATGAAACAAAGGCTGATGCGATGGCTGCAGAGTCCTGATACTCCCTCTTAAAACGTTCTGCATTGAGCAGGACGTTTTTTTAGATTCCCATTTTAAGAATAAGCGAATTCCATTTTTATGTAAAAAAAAGATTGTAACTCTATTATGGTTTTGAAATAATTGATGTATTCAAATAACTCAGCGGAGTTCCTGTCAATGAAAATGAATTTACCTGTCCATATAGAAATTATGGGGAATGAGCAGGAAACATTTTACATACAGAAGGGAGATATGTGTGATGAAGATCAGAAATGCAACAGCAGAAGATGTGAAATCCATAGCAAGAGTCCATGTCGAGAGCTGGTGGACTACTTATAAAGATATAGTGCCGAACGAGTACCTGCAATCATTAACCTATGAAGCCAGGGAACAACTATGGGAACAGGCCATTCCAAAAGGCCACGTATTTGCTGCAGAAAATGAAAACGGCCAAGTTGTCGGATTTGCTTGCGGTGGAAAAGAAAGAACGGGGGATTATCCGGATTATCGTGGCGAAATCTACGCCATTTACCTGTTGGAAGAGTACCAGAAGCAGGGGTTTGGAACTGAATTGATAAGGGCCGTCGTCCGTCATCTGCAAGAGAACCAATTGAACTCCATGCTGATCTGGGTAATGGACGGTAATGAGGCGGCCTTTTTTTATAAGGCACTTGGCGGCTTGAAAATAGATTCAACGGTATGTGAAATAGGCGGCAGAAGACTTAAAGAGACAGCCTATGGGTGGAAAGATATAAGTCTGTTTATCAGGTGATGATTCGGTTGAATAAGATGTATCTTAAAATATAAAGTGATTTTGCTATTCATCAACTTAAGCTCGTGGTATGGAATAGAATGAATATAAAAGGGGGGTGTTCAGATGGAAAATTTGATGGGTCTCCTATTGGGTTCATTAAATTTGTTTTATCCATTACTCATAGCCTCAGCTATCATTTTCATATACGCACTTTTAAAGCGATCCTGGATCGGGATGCTGTTAAGCGCTCTCTTACTGTTCCCGGATGCTTGGTATTTCAGTGGTTATCCCGCTTTTCCGTGGGCCATGCTCCTGCCGCTCATTCAAGTTCTGTTAGCTGTCACCTTCTATAAGAGAAATAAGAATGGTGAACGAAATGGACAGTATTGAAAAAAAAAGATGTCCTATTAAAGAGGTGGGATCTATGAAGAAAGCTTGGCTCTCAATTATTGGCGGTATTTTCTCAGGACTTATCATATCTTTCTTAACACTGGAATATAAAGGCTGGACATTCATTCGCCATAATAGGAATGGAGAGGTTGAACAAGTTATCAATGAGATGGACCTTGATCTTGTAACGAATTCATTTCTTATCATTGTCGCTTCAGGAATCGTTATTTACATCACTTTAACTTTTATCGAGAAGTTCATGAAGAAAAGAACATAATTTAAAAACTTATTGAAGGAGGGCCAACATGAACAGTCAAATGACAGAATGTCCAAAGTGCGGGGGCACAGAATTAGGCAAAGGGAGGCACTCGGGGTATGCCGTCATTGCTCCTGTGAACAAATTCAGCTTAGGGTCAAATGTTGAATACCTTCTTTGTACCGATTGCGGTTATATCATGGAAGCGTATGTGAAAAATCCAGAAAAATTCAAAGGAACACTTTGAGATTGTTGTTTACACATTCAAAACTCTTTCTTGATATTTCCGCTAATTTGTTTATGCAAATATTTATGAAATAAGTTATAGAAAATAAGGTTGGTCGCCATCACAAGGATATATATTAAGAAGGAATACCATAATTTCCATCCTTTATAAGTGAAAAGATTGAAGAATTCTACTGAGATCCATTCCAGGACCATCAAAATAGCAGCCCCTGCAACTACAGCAATCAAATTATTCGGCTTATGCTTTGCGTAAAAATGAATGATGATCAATAAAGTAAAAGGATAAACAATATTCTGAAGCAGCAAATCCATAAGTTCACCACTGTCATGGTCGACGGTATCATAAAAATCATAAGGTGACATCGCCAAAAAATAATCCCCTACAGTCGTATATAGAAGATTGAATAGAAGGATGCCGATGATTTCCGTGCTAAGAAAAACAGGTTTCTTTTTAAGGAGATAAAAGGAAACCGAAGACACTAATAATGTAATAGCAAGGGTAAACCATTCATTTTCATCAAATCTCTTGGGTAACATCGGCTTCAATAGGTCATGGAGTTCATTAAAAAAGACATTCATACAATCTTCTCCTTTCTTAATATGCCCAAAAGGAAATTCATAAAATAAAGAGTCAGTATTATAACCATCATTTCAAAGAACATATCTAATGAAGGATACCAACTCTTACTGTCAGTACGAAGAACACCAATCAATAAGAATGTTTTTTCGACAGTTATCCCGAAGGCTACCCATGAAAAAGTCCCTGTTAATTGAAGAAGCAAAGAGGCTTTTGAGCGATAAAGAGCCATCAACCACATCAATGTAACAGCAAATATAGCACCATATTGAAGGCGGACTATCCAAAAAGGGATATGCTCTGTTACTACAGAAATACGATCATATGGTGATGAAGTCGTATAGAACATATTCTGACAAAAGTATGATGTAAACATAAAAAGCAAAAAAATTTCTATAGTTGCAAACCATTTTCTTTGTAATGGTAAAGTGAAGATTAGAAGAACTGAAATGATTATGACCACAATAAAAGTTACAATTAACATAGAACGACTCCCATTACAAAATAGAAACATCAAAAACAATAATGTAAAAAGAAATGATTAACAAGATTCTCAGTGTGAATAAGGGCTTTTTATAATAGTTAGTCGAAACATAGGATACATCGTTGAATAGTGTTTTGACACATTTGTTACGGACGTTTGCTGTTTTCAAATTAGTTTACTCTTTTTCATTAGAAATATTTAAGTGGATTGACTTGTGCATTTCATGATTCTCAATAGAAGGGAAAACGGCTGAAGAAGTACACCCTGACTATTTTGAATGGAAACAGAAATGGGAAAGTAAGTATGGGGATTAGCTTTAAAAGGAGCCTGGTACACAGTATAAGCAGGTCAGATTTGGCGTGCAAAACTAGAA
Organism: Bacillus sp. AK031; assembly: GCF_053903065.1. Classification (NCBI taxonomy): domain Bacteria; kingdom Bacillati; phylum Bacillota; class Bacilli; order Caryophanales; family Bacillaceae; genus Bacillus; species Bacillus sp. AK031. The sequence goes on from NZ_CP096424.1 coordinate 2,223,052, forward strand.
AAAGCAGTCCAAAACGGACTGCTTTTTCACTATGAATTCATAATAAAATTCATATGATAAATTTCATTAATTGAGTAGGTCACAGAAGGAAAGCTAACTAAAATAAGGGAAAATTTTTCCGTTAAGCATGCTCAGTAACACAATTTTCATGTTTTTTAAGTAAATAGCGGAAAATATTTCCCCTATTTGACCTGTTTTTCCCGACATCTCTTACATAAGGGAAATTTCTTCCCTTATGGTATAAGCTCATGGTACTGGTTCTTTATTGGTCCTCGCTTTTATGGTGGGGGGCATGAATAGATATTCGCTTATTGAACAAACGAAAAGCTTAATTTGAAGATTTTGAATCAGTGATCTTGTTAAATTATTTTTTATCCCCATAAGAAAGAACGGATTAACCATCATCAGCACCCTCTAGTTATGATACAATTTGAATGTTATTCGCTCATCATCCGTGGAAGGAGAATAGACAATGAATATGAAACTAAGCCACAAAGACATCTTGGAAAAGTGCGGAAGCGTCTCCTTCAAACGGGGTGAGGCTTACTTTAAAAACAACCAAGTTCAAATAGAAGAAATGAACAATTCTTTTTGCAGAGCAGCCGTCAGTAGCACGGAAGATTTCGAGGTCATTATTACAGCAGGTCCCCATGGAGGTTACCATGCTGATTGCACCTGCCCGAAGCTGGCGTCCTTCACCCTTGAGTGCCAGCATGTTGCCGCTGTACTCCTTGCAATCCAAGATTATCAAAAAGAAAGCTCATCGCTGGCAGAAGGTTTCTTGAATCTTTTTGAAAATAAACCGGGCAAATCCACTGGACAACAAAAGCACTTTGAAACAAGAAGTGTCATCGATGTGCACTTCACTTGTAAACCTGTACATATTGGAAATGGGCTGAACTTATTTGGTATTGAACTGATGTTGAACAGAAAGAAGATAAACGACATACGCACCTTTTTACAAAACGCAGGAAATGTACGCCCCCATTCCATAACCTCCGATTTCATATATGACCCTAAGCTTTACTGTTTCAGCAGGGAAGTCGATGAAGTATTGGGACAGCTCTTAAAGGTTCTGCATGACGAGAGAATTTATATGGAAGAACAATCAGACAAAAGAGACCAGGATCCCCGGCTTCTAATAATTCCGCCATCTTCCTGGGAATCCCTTTTGCCTTTTCTGTTAAAGGCACCGAATGTCATGATTGATGATGCGGGACACTTGTACGATGGTTTCGAGGTGTCAGAGGGACCTTTACCACTTAAATTCAGCTTCGATGACGGGATAAAAGATGGATACAGCTTGTATGTGAGAGGACTGCAATGGATGGTCGTGTTCCTTCCTTATTATTCTGTTCTCCATAATGGCCAAATCCATAAGCTGGCCCCAGAGGATTGCCAGCGTCTCTTTGAAATTAAAGCGATGCTCGATACATCTGGAACGAATGAAATTCCTATTCCAGATGCAAGAATCGGATATTTCCTCGAAAAAGTCGCAGTTGACCTCAAAACGCTGGGAAAAGTTGATATATCAGGATCCTTGCGGGAAAAGTACATGAAGACACCGCTGACCGCCAAGCTGTACCTTGACCGAGTGAAAAACCGGCTGCTGGCAGGACTTGAATTCCAATATGAGAATGTGGTCATCAATCCGCTGGAAGAAAGAGAAGTCCCGACTGGAAATATGCTTGTCAGGGATATGAAAAAAGAAAAAGAAATCCTGGCAATCATGGAAGACAGTTCGTTTGCCAGGACAGAAGGCGGCTATATCCTTCACAATGAAGAGCTCGAGTATGAATTTTTGTACTATATGGTGCCGAAGTTAAAAAAGCTGGCTGGGATATATGCCACGACAGCTGTCAGGAACAGGATTTTCAGAGGCAATGCCAAGCCAAAAATCCGTGTGAAGGTGAAAAGGGACCGAATGAACTGGCTGGAATTCAAATTTGATATGGATGGAATTCCCGAAAGAGAGATACATGAGCTTTTATTTGCCCTTGAGGAAAAACGGAAGTACTACCGTCTGCAATCCGGATCCTTATTATCGTTGGAAACGAAAGAAATTCAGGAAATCCAGCGTTTCCTCCGAAGCTCACAGGCCGACCATATCGATTTTGCCAAAGGGATTTCCCTGCCGATGAGCCAGTGTCTTGATTTCCTTGATCACGTGGAATCAAGTGACGGATTCAAGATGGAAGAATCATTTCGTGCGTTTCTTGAAAGCCTTCGGAAGCCCGGAAGCATGGAGTTCGAGGTCCCGGCGGACTTAACAGGGGTATTGCGCGATTATCAGAAGCAAGGTTACCAGTGGATGAAGACAATCGCGCATTATGGCTTTGGCGGTGTGCTTGCAGATGATATGGGACTTGGAAAAACACTGCAAAGCATTGCTTTCATCCAGTCGATCATTCCTGAGATCCGTCTACATAATACCCAGGCTTTAATCGTCTGTCCTTCTGCCGTCACTTATAACTGGTTGAATGAGTTTGCAAAATTCACTCCAGATATAAGAGCCTGCGTGGTGGATGGGGATAAAAAAAGAAGAAAGACCATTCAAGACAGTTTAGAGAGTTATGACGTGTTGATCACATCCTACCCGCTACTCCGAAGAGATATCACGTGGTTTGAAAAGCAGTCGTTTACAGCCGTATTTTTTGATGAAGCCCAAAGCTTCAAAAATCCGGTTACCCAGACAGCAAGAGCCGCCAAAAAAATACAAGCAGACCACAAGTTCGCATTGACAGGAACACCCATAGAAAACTCAATCGAGGAGCTGTGGTCAATCTATCATGTCGTATTCCCGCAGCTGTTCCTTGGATTGAAGGACTACAGTAAGCTCACGACTAAAACTGTATCAAGAAGAATCCAGCCCTTTATGTTGCGGCGTGTAAAAGAAGATGTTCTCGACGAGCTGCCGGCTAAAATTGAGAGCAGGGAAACCGTCGAGCTGCTTCCCGAACAAAAGAAGCTGTATGCCGCTTATTTGGCAAAGTTGAAGCATGATACATTAAAACACCTGAATAAGGATACACTCAGAAAAAATAAAATTAAAATACTCGCAGGAATCACAAGACTGCGGCAAATCTGCTGTCATCCGAGTCTATTTGTGGATGGATATAAAGGAGATTCCGCTAAACTCCTGCAGCTGCTTGAAATCCTGGAGGAGTCCAGAAATTCAGGCAGAAGAGTATTGATCTTCTCCCAGTTCACCAAGATGCTCGGTTTGATAGGAAGGGAGCTTGCCGGGCAGGGGCTTCCGTTCTTTTACCTGGATGGCTCCACATCTTCAGAAGAAAGAGTGGATTTATGCGGCCGATTTAACAGCTGCGAACGGGATGTGTTCCTGATTTCATTGAAAGCAGGAGGGACAGGGCTTAACCTCCATAGCGCCGACACGGTTATCTTGTATGATACCTGGTGGAACCCCGCGGTCGAAGAACAGGCTGCGGACCGGGCGCATAGAATGGGACAAAAAAATACCGTGCAGGTCATCAAACTAGTTGCAAGTGGAACAATTGAAGAAAAGATGAATGAATTACAGGAGAAAAAAAGGAATCTCGTTGAAGAACTGATTGATTCGCAGGAGAAGAAGTCATCCCAGTTAACCGAGGAAGATATTAAGGAGATTTTGAATATTTGATGGTTGAATAAACATGACATCCTTCAATTTCAATTGCTGTTATTTACACAAAAAGGAAGCGTGGAGTAAACTCCGCGCTTCCTTTTTGTGCTTGTTGCGTATTATTAATGTCAGTAGTTAGTTCAGCTGATTTTGTTCAGGATATTTTTCGTATTCGCTGTGTCAATCTCTTTCATTAACTGCTGCAGTTCTTCTTTCGTATTGCTGTCCAGCCCATTGTAGATCAGCAAAGCTTTTGTTTCATCAGAAGTAACGATCCTTCGATAAAGCTTCGAAATTTTTTTACTCCTGTGACTTTCCATTTAACCACCTCGTGAAAAAGATTGATTTAATTATAATACTGAAAGTGCTGTCTAATCAATATATAAGTATTAAAAAATTATGAAATTAATTCCTGTTCTTGCCTGTATTTAATGAAATTTGGCTATTTACACAATGCAAATCAACCTTTTATGAAAAGCTGTGTTGAATTATAATGGTCATATCAATCAAAAAGACAGGGGCAGGGAAATGGAGTTTATCAAAAACAGAACACAAACAATTTACTTAACAGCCTCTTTTATCATGTTTCTGAACACATTTTTTTCACCGTTTGGAGAGGCAGTCAAGGATGCCTTCAGCATGTTACTCTTTATCACTGTTCTCTTTGTATTTATCCTCAATAAAATAGCAGTCAAGATGCCTAAAGGAAAAGATTTGAAGTGAATCAATTATATATGAAGATGAAAACCGGGAATGAGAAGCAGCGAATGGCGTATAAAGCTGTCGGCCAGTTAGGGATACTTGAAGAATTGAAAGCTTATGCTCCCATAGTATGCGGCACAATACCGATTGGTATCGATGTGGAGAATTCCGACCTTGATATCATCATGGATGTAGGCAGTACTGATACTTTTGAAAAAGATCTCCTTTCATTATACAAAAACAAGCAGAATTTCAGAGTAAAAAGAACCACTATTAGAGAAAGGGAAGTCATTAAAGCAAACTTCATTTATGAGGGATTTGAGTTCGAACTCTTTGGTCAATCGGAGAATGTACTTAACCAGCATGCCTACCTTCATATGATCATTGAATACAAGCTCTTACAGAGGTTTCCTTCATTAAAGGAGAAGGTTATTAGGTTAAAGAAAAACGGCATAAAAACTGAACCAGCGTTTTGTATGTTGTTGATAATAGAGGGCGACCCCTATACAGGGCTCATTCAATACGGAATTAAAAATGGATTGATACAAAGGCTGTGTTTTTGAATATACAGCTATTTAGAAACAAAGGAATCAATTCGGCAATTGATTCCCTTGTCATGGGCTTAACAGATTATTCTTTCCGAGGATCCGGCTCCTGATCTTCCGCAAATTCATAAGCAAAATTGCCATTGAAGCTGCGTTGTTTTTCACTGGCCTCTGTGACAGCATTCTTTACAATATAGGAATGAACGAACACCTCTGAACCTGCAATGAGGAGAGCCGAAATAATACTACCCCACGCTACCTGCAGATAACTCTCAAAGAGGATGCCTCCAAAGACCCAGACAAGTAAATAGGCAAGGAAGAAATCAGTAATCACTGCATTCACCCTTCCTATACGAGGCAGGAGAATCCGATCCCCAATAAAATAAGAAATAACCGTAAGCAGCAAACTGAATGAAACAATATCTGCAATGGTTGCCTCAAAAAACAAATCAAGGCTCACCCAGAAACAACCAGGCTTATAACAAACTTTATCAAAAGTACATTTAAATGCTTCAATAGGAAAACTCCTTTTTTGCTTAGTTTTGCGCAAATGTTCCCAGTGCATACAGGTATTATGGCCACATTTGGAGAAATAGTCCTTTCGATTATATTCATTAGGAGGAAATGGGATGCTGTTGAAAGATCCAACGAAAATGCAGGAATGGCTGCCGCCTCATTCAATTCAGTGGTACAGCCAGATCGGGGAATTAGAAGGAAAATACAACTATACGTGGAACTCAACTGTACTTGTCCCAAATGGAGAGACAATCTTTGATGAAGAAGTCATGAAGATGGTCAAAGGAAAAAAAGTACTGGATATCGGCTGCGGCCATGGAGATTTTGCCCTTAATTGCAGTTCGGAAGCAGCGGAGGTGATCGGGTTTGATGTAACCAGCCAATTCCTTCCCAAAGATAGAACACCACTTAACGTTTCATTCGTGGAAGGGAATACAAAAAAAGGTCTGCCCTTTAAAAATGCAGAATTTGATTGTGCCTACAATCGCAAAGGGCCAACCTCCTCTTATCCTCATGTAAAAAGAGTTGTTAAGAATGGCGGTATCTTCCTTGCACTGCATCCCGGTGACAACCTGGGGATGGAACTTCCTGAACTCTTTCCGGGGCTTTTCAACAAACAGGAAAGCACTCCTGTGTTGTGTAATTTACAGCAAAAAATAAAAGAGAGTGGCTTTCACAAGTCGGAGATTGAAGAAGTGAATGTGATCGAGTTTCTTCATTCCCCAGTGGATGTTCTGAAGAGGAGGTGCTTCGGACAGCACCCTAAAATCTATGATGAGCTAATAAAAGCAGAATTGCAGCAAGTGGCCAGAATTTTTGATGAAAATAAAACAGATCAGGGACTACCTGTGACCTTTTCCCGTTATATTGTCCGTATTGTTGTTTGACATGCAGAAGTTTTCTGAAGGCTACTTGAAAAAATTTTGAAGTCGAGAGAGAAACGAATAGATTCCTTTCAAGAAATTCAGGAAGGAACGATTTGTCCATGTAATTGAATATATGAAAGAGAGAGGCTGGGAATTTAAGGAACAAACCGGAGCTGGTCCCGTTTCTTTAAAACTGACAAACAAACGGTCATCGAAACCAGACTTTATTTCAGCTATTTTTTATTTGGGATGCCGTTGAAGCTTGTTAACCGCTATAGATACAACAAAAAAAATGAAAGAAAGTTCATTATAAATATGATAAAATTAAATTTTTTCCAATATTTCTTACGAAAAACTTAAATCTAGTATTATAATAAGATTACTCCCTGTTTAAAAGGTGGTAATCTGCTTTGTTAAAACAATACTTGTACCAAAGCGAATCATTTACATATTTAAAGCGTCGTATTTATATTGTCCTTCTGCCGGTTTTCATTCTTGTTTTTGGTGTTGTTATGGCTTTGTTATATATTAGTGAAGGATATATTGATCCAATCAATAATGTAACCTTCTCTTTATTGATCACCGGTTTGTCCATTTTTTGGGCAGTGCTCGTAAAAAAGCCGGAAAGGTTTTGGCTCGTTGAACTGTCTGTCTTTATCTTGGCCACCGTTTTATTCCTCCTGCGAATGTTTCTTGCAATCCTGGATGACTTGGGTGTTCAAGGAGATGTTCACTTAGGGACAGTCTCCTATTGGGCATCGATCTATTATTTCCTTGTCTTTCTGACGTTCAGGGGGGCGGGGGCCCTATTTGTATCAATCAGTACATTTTCCTTAATAGCCTTTGTAGCAGGATATCACGTATTTTTCAGTATAAATGCCAATGGAGACACAATTGATACCTTGATGCAGTTCACCATAGCTACCTTGGGGAACATTGTAGTGCTATATTATATCCAGAGGATGATTGAAACCTATCTTGAGGCGGAAATCACAAAGTATCATGCTAACACTGATTATCTTACAAAGCTTCCGAACAGGAGGAAGATGGAACAAATTTTGCAACAGGAAAAACAAACCTTTCAGGATGATGGGACCACATTTACCGTTTCCATGTTTGATATCGATTATTTTAAAAAGGTCAATGATACCTATGGCCATGATGTAGGAGACAAAGTGCTGCAAGAGTTGACATCACTCATCTCGGGTAACTTAAAGGACAATGAATATATTGGCAGGTGGGGAGGAGAGGAATTTCTGATGATTTTTTCTAATTCAAATCTGGAAAAAGGGAAACAGAGATCCACCGCTATTTGCCAATTGATCCACCAGCATAATTTTCCTGAAGCCGGAAACATCACCTGCAGTTTCGGCATTGCCCAATATGAAAAATATGAAGAATTGAAAGACCTGCTGAAAAGAACGGACGATGCGCTCTATATAGCTAAAGCCAAAGGCAGGAACCGGGTTGAATGTGCTTGAGTTTCCGCTTTTATACACACTGGTGAAAAAGCGGAAATCAAATGAGGACCTGCACCTTTTTACCCTTTTTCGTTAAAAGTATTGACATTTTTCTATTGAAGATCATATAATACCGAAAATAAGTATTACGGAATTAGTATAGTGAAATGGCTTTGAAAGGAACAAAGTAATGCTTTATCTCCCTGAACCAGAGAGCTGATGGTGGTGGAAATCAGCCATAGATAAGCATGAATTACACTCCTGGAGCTTCTTTTTCGTAGTAAAGGGCCTGCCTTTATGAAGGGAAAGACGGTGAGACACCGTTACCAAAGTTGAGTGGTGAAGAATGTTTTCACAACCAGGGTGGTACCGCGATGAAAAATTCGTCCCTGCTGATCAAATGATCGGCAGGGACTTTTTATATTCCTTGCCAACCTGCAAAAATTAAATAATTTCAGCCATGAAAGGAACCAAGTAGTGACTTATCTCCCTGAACCAGAGAGCTGATGGTGGTGGAAATCAGCCATAGATAAGCATGAATTACACTCCTGGAGCTTCTTTTTCGTAGTAAAGGTCATCCTTTATGAAGGGAAAGACGGTCAATTGATCGTTATCAACTATAAGAGGTGAACATTTCTGTTCGCAATGAGGGTGGTACCGCGAGTCATTCGTCCCTGTCGTTATCTAACGGCAGGGATTTTTTTAGTTTATATTTGCAAAATTTCTTAGTATTTCAATGGAAGTCGCCAGCAGCTTGAATGATTTTTTTACAACTAATTTAGAAATGGGAGGAATTTTAAAATGAGTGCTAATGGATTGGTGGAATTGCGTCATAAAATTGATGATATTAACCTGCAGCTTCTTCAGTTATTAAATGAACGGGCAGAAATCGTGAAAGAAATTGGCCGCAGCAAAAAGGAAGGGGTTAACCGGTTTGATCCAGTCAGGGAACGACAGTCCTTGGATATGTTACTTAAACACCATAATGGGCCATTTGAATCATCCACGATCGTTCACATTTTTAAAGAAATTTTCAAAGCAAGCCTTGAACTGCAGGAAGATGACCATCGGAAAGCACTGCTCGTTTCCCGTAAAGATCATCCAGAAGATACAGTGGTCAATATTAATGGAACACAGCTGGGGAACGGAGCGCAAAACTTCATCATGGGTCCATGTGCGGTGGAAAGCTATGAACAGGTCAAAACAGTTGCACAGGCAATGAAAGCACAGGGCCTGACACTATTAAGAGGAGGAGCATTCAAGCCCCGTACCTCTCCCTATGATTTTCAGGGACTCGGCCTGGAAGGTCTGCAAATTCTGCGAAGAGTGGCTGATGAGGAAGGACTGTCTGTTGTGAGTGAAATCTTGTCACCCCAGGATGTAGAAAAGGCGCTCGACTATGTGGATGTCATCCAAATCGGAGCAAGGAACATGCAAAACTTCGAGCTTCTAAAAACGGTTGGAAAAGTGAATAAGCCCGTTCTACTAAAAAGGGGCCTGTCTGCTACAATAGAAGAATTCATTCATGCTGCCGAATACATCTACTCAGAAGGAAATAAGGAAATCATTCTTTGCGAACGAGGCATCCGCACATACGAAAGAGCCACAAGGAACACATTGGATATTTCTGCGGTGCCGATATTGAAGAAAGAAACTCATTTACCGGTCGTTGTAGATGTAACGCATTCCACAGGCAGAAAAGACTTATTATTCCCAACTGCCAAAGCAGCTCTCGCAATTGGAGCGGATGCCGTCATGGCCGAGGTCCATCCGGATCCTGCAGTCGCTCTTTCCGATTCTTCACAGCAGATGAATATAGAGGAGTTCAATGAATTTATGGAAGGATTGATTTCTTTCAAAAACAAGCTGCTGTAATGGCTGCCGCTGAAGGGGCTCTGTTAAAATATCCTTTTCATTTTAACAGAGTCTTACTTTATTATCGGTAAGCAGATCGCCACTTCTGTCAATGATTGCATGAACAGGAAATCCTGCCAAAAAATGGACAAATATATTTTCAAATACATGTAGATTCATGATTATTCCTGTTTTATACTTGGATTCAGGTGATGACTTGAATATTTTTTCAAAGTATATACATAAAAGTACACATTTACATCCTTTAATCAAAATTTGTATCCGTTACAGATATATTGTCTTCCTGGTAGCCGCTCTGGGTATATGGATAGATGCCGCTTTATACACCGGAGTCAGTCTGATTGCGATATACAGCTTGATTTCTTTATATTTGGGGCTCGTCTACAGGAGTGTCGGCCAGGGAATTTTGAACACTTTTTTTGTAACTTTCTTGCGGTTTTTTTGTTCACCTAATGGATTTCCTGAACAAATTGAAGTGTTCTTTTTTCAATGGCTGAGCTATTTTGCGATTTGGTTTGCCGTTTCTACTCTGATTAAAATGTTCATCGAACAGAAAGAAAATCTTTTGAGATTCACTACCACTCTTGCTAAAACTCTGGATTCCAGGGATAAATATACTGCCTTTCATTCCGAAAATGTCGCGAACTATTCTGTGTTGATCGCCAAACAACTGGGACTATCAAAGACTGAATGCAGGAAAATAGAGCTGGGGGCTAAACTGCACGATATCGGTAAAATCGGCATTCCGGAAAGCATCCTGAATAAACCGGGTAAATTAACGTCTGAAGAATATGAGATCATCAAGAGCCATACAACGAAAGGCTACGAGATGGTTAACCATATTAAGATTTTCGAAAAGAATGACATCCTCGACGCCATTCTATATCATCACGAGAGAGAAGACGGCAGCGGGTATCCGGAGGGTTTGGCAGGGGAAAGGATTCCTGTGATCGCAAAGATAATAGCCGTTGCAGATTCATTTGATGCCATGACTTCGAGCAGGATATACCGGGAAACGAACAGCCGCGATTCTGCCTTAAGTGAAATAAAGAAGGGCAGAGGGATCCATTATGATGCACAGGTAGTTGATGCTTTCTTAGAGTGTATTGACAAGAAAATAATTTAACGTGAAAAAATGACCTCAATCATGATTTGACTGAGGTCATTTTTAGTTTTTATAGTACCCTTTTACTGTTAAAAAAATGATAAAAATAAATCCATTTCACATACTTCTGAATGCATTGAATCCAGTCATGATGAAAAGTATATTCCCAAAAGATTTCCCCATAACGTCATGTATGAGGTTCAAGTTTGAATTCGAGGGTAACTCACACCCCGGAAAAGGAACAAGCGAGGTGCAATTTGGCCAATCAGCACACCTTACACCCTGATAACAGCACAATCAAGGTGTAAGTTTGAATTCGAGGGCAACTCACACCCCGAGAAAAGAACTATCGAGGTGCAACTTTGTGAATCAGCACACCTCACACCCTGATAACAGCACAATCAAGGTGTAAGTTTGAATTCGAGGGCAATTCACACCCCGGAAAAGGAACAAGCGAGGTGCAAGTTGGCGAATCAGCACACCTCACACCCTGATAACAGCACAATCAGGGTGTAAGTTTGAATTCGAGGGCAACTCACACCCCGGAAAGGGAACAAGCGAGGTGCAAGTATGAATTCCAAGCCATATCACATGAACGGAATGCTGGTCAGCCCATCAAGAACAATAATGTAGTTTTGAATTCCATGCAGAACCAAAACAAGGAGAAACTTCCCTGCTGGTCGAATTACTTCAGAGAAAGAATTCCCATTTAAGAAAGAGGCCAGTCAAATGATCACCAATACAATTCCTGAATTCCTTGATTTATACCATGAAAGAAACCCTTTGTCCCTTCAAGCATTAGAATTGTACTATGAGAAATACCCTGCCATTTTCAATGAATACTTTAACTACCACTGCCCAAGGACAGAAGAAAGGCTTTCCCGTGCATTAGACCTGTACCCTGATAAAATCCATGACATCAGCACAATATCCGAATTGCTTCCTGACATCCTTTTAGAAACCCAGTCTGCATACAACCAAAGATTCAACACGAATTTAAGGCTGAACTTTAACCTATTGGTGGGCGGATTTGGATCCAATGCTTTCGTAGAGCGCAAAATTATTGGTGAATTATATTTTGCAGCTGAGAAGCTTTCGGCAAAACCTGACCATCTGAGAATCATAGCAGCCCATGAAATAGGCCATATATTTCATAATGCCCTTTCACAAGAAAGAAAGATGGACTGGCGCAAGGTAGAGTGGACAGACGGGCTGTTCACCATGTACAGGGAAGGGGCGGCCACTTATTTATCGAAGGTAATCTGCCCGGGATTCAGAGAAGATATCTATTACTCTTATAATGATAAAGACGCGGATTGGCTCCGATTTTACAAAGAGAATATATCCGGCATTAAAAAGAGATTCCTGCAGGATGCCAAAACCGAATGGACTTTTGAAAAAGAAAGAGAATGGTTCCGTTTGTCCGGAGGCCAGTACTTTGGCTATAACCGTTTAGGCTACTTTTTAGGCACATCTTACTTTGACTATTTAGTACAAGAAGCCGGTTTGGAAGATGCTATTATTTACTGGAATGAAAATGAGGTACGAACATCCGTTATTGAGTGGCTCAAACACGAAAATGTCCAGGAAGAATTCTGGACGGACTAGATCATTTAGTCAGTTGATTTTGGTTTGTAAAATGCAGGGATTTTATTCAAGTGGGATTCTATTAATCCATTTCCCATAAAAAAAATGGTAAACTATACATATCATACATATTTTAAGCCAATGTGATAAAAGGAAGGGAATCTATGTCTATTGAAAATGAACAGAACATAACCAGATTGAATCTGGATGGAAAAGAATTCATCCTGATCGGCACTGCTCACGTTTCAAAGAAAAGTGCTGAACAGGTTAAAGAAGTAATTGAAAGAGAACAGCCTGATTCTGTTTGTGTCGAACTTGACGAACCGCGCTATCAATCTGTCATGGAAGGCAACAAGTGGAAAGAAATGGACATTTTTAAAGTCATTAAAGAAGGAAAAGCTTCCTTGCTGCTGATGAACCTGGCAATCTCCTCTTTCCAAAAACGAATGGCCAAGCAGTTTGGCATCAATGCCGGGCAGGAAATGATCCAGGGGATTGAATCGGCCAAAGAAATCGGTGCAGACCTTGTCCTTGCTGACCGCAACATCCAAATCACCTTTGCACGGATTTGGAGCGGGGTAGGTTTTATCGGAAAAGGAAAATTGATGATGCAGATCATTTACAGTATTTTCAGTAATGAGAGTATTACGGAAGAGGAATTGGAAAGAATCAAATCACAGGATATGCTTGATGCAATGCTGAATGATTTCACCGAACATTTTCCGCGCTTGAAGAAACCGTTAATCGATGAGCGTGATCAATATTTATCGCAGAAGATTAAAGACGCACCGGGCAAAAAGATTGTAGCTGTATTGGGAGCAGCCCATGTTCCCGGAATCAAGGAAGAGATCAAAAAGAATCATGATCTTGACCGGTTAAATCAGCGCCCGCCTAAATCAAAAGTTCCAAAAATCATCGGCTGGGCGATTCCGATTCTGATCCTTGCCGTGATTGCCTATACCTTTATAAGCAATCCGACAGCAGGCATCCAGCAGTCCATCAGCTGGGTACTTTGGAATGGCTCTTTCTCTGCCCTTGGTGCAGCAATCGGACTCGGACATCCTCTTGCCATTCTGACAGCTTTTGTAGTAGCGCCTATCACTTCTTTAAATCCGCTGTTGGCAGCAGGCTGGTTTGCCGGATTTGTCCAAGCGTACTTCCGCCGCCCGAATGTCCAGGACTTTGAAACACTGCCTGAAGATGTGTTAAGTGTAAAAGGCTTCTGGAACAACAAAGTAACAAGGGTTTTGCTAATTGTCGTGCTTGCCAATCTTGGAAGCACCCTCGGTACCGTCATTGGTGGTGCAGATGTTGTACGATTATTCTTAGAAAATCTGTAGATCAGTTAGAAGGCCAGGTTCCTCCAAGGGAACCTGGCTTTTTTAAGAAAAAAATGAAAGGCGAAAACCATTTCTCGTATGAAGAGGGACAGGAAACCATCAATTTTTTAAAATAGTTTGATTTAGAATTATACTTCCCACATCCATAGAGATGTGTGTTACCCTTGTTGAGAGTATAAGATATAAGGGGGAAAAGGATGTATTTGCTATTATCCATTTTTCTTAGTGCCCTTCTGGGTTTTGCCCTTCTAATAATGGGGCCTTCTGGCGTTTGCCATTGTGGCGGGCTCTATCTTCCGGGGACTTTATTTACTGAATGACATACATAAAAAGATTTCCAGTAAAATTCCTGCTAAAGATGAAGCAAAAGAAGCTTATGAAAAATACTTAGAAGAAAAACAGTCAGATATCAAATGATAAAGAGGCAGCCTTGAGTTGAAGAGGGCTGTCTTTTTTGTATTTCTAAGGGATTTAATAGAGTGAAAATCCTTTGATTGGAAAACACCATACAATTTTCCAAATCGTACGAATAAGCTCTCAGTAGACCAAGCAGAATCTCTTTCAAATATTAAAAAAAGAGATTGTAGTTTTCTTCCAATTTTGAAATAATATCGTTAAACACTGATGAAACTGCAAAGATAACTAAGACTATAATCAACTTATTAAACAAGGAGCTGGTAAACTTGTGTGGGATTAAACTCTGAACATAGAAAAAGAGACTTAGAGATTCCAGTGATCAGGCAGAAATTGATGAAAGCCATAGAAGAAGATTTTCTGAGCGACAAAAATGTTCTATGTCTCTTTTATGGAGGTTCAATTGGGAATGGAAATACGGATCTTTATTCTGATATTGACCTGCGAGTGGTGGTAAAGGATGACGTGTTTGAGTTGTACAGACAGAACAAGAAGGAGCGCGCAGCCAAGTGGGGAAGCACTTTGTTTTATGAAGACTTTCCATGGGCATCCCACAGTGTCGCTCATTTCAGAGGTTTCATAAAGGTCGATTCTTTCTATTATATTCAACATGATATTCAACCTTCTGTATGGCTTAAAAACATTGAAATTGTCCATGACACCGACGGCTTTATGAAAGAAATCCAATTGATGTCCAATCAATTGAAATATGAACCCTCGATTGAAGAGTTTGATTTATGGAGAAGCAAAATTCTTGCAAATACTCATGAGGTTTATCGCGGCGTGATGAGGGGTGAGTTCTTTTACGCATTGGACTGCCTTGACTCTCTCCGCTTATTGATGACCAGCGGCTGGTTCATGGAGGCAGGCATTCAGCCTAACAATCCTGGCTATTGGGCAAAGCTTGAAGGCGGAAGAAGCAGGCTTAAGGATTGGCAGGTAAGTATGCTGCAAAGCTGGATGAGCAGCAGGGAACCAAATGAGATTATCGATACAATGAAGAAAATGGTTCCTGAATTCTTGAGGCTGCATAAAGAGCTTTGCAGAAAGTTCCGTATTGAGGATGATCAACAACAACTTGACGAGATATTCAACATGGTTTTATAGGCTGTAAACACTAAAATGGGCAGCTGATGAATAACAGAAATTTTCCAAGTAAGGCTTCCGGAAAATAAAAAAGAGCCTGGAACAGAAAGTAGTCCTGTTCCAGGCTCTTATATTAATACTCCTGAATGTCCCATGAATGATTAAACTCTATGGCTCCTTTAAGGGTTTGAGCGACAGGACAGCCTTTCTCAAAAACAGATAAAGCACGTTCTGCTGTTGCACGTTTTCCTTCAGGAACTTTCAATTTATAATGACAATTGATCCTGGTGATTTTCAGTACGCCCTCCGGCGCTTCGATCACCCCTTGAATTTCGGCAGTGACTTTGTCTGGTGAAGTCGGGATTTTACGCGCCTCCAGCGCGCCTGATAAGGTACCGACCAGTCAGCCGCCTGCTGCTGCTACAATGTGGTCAAGTGTGGAAGGGTATTCTACTTCCGGCTCTACACCATAGAATTTTTTTACTCCTCCATGAACACCAAATAGAACAGGTTCCTCGAACTTACCTATGTAAGCTTCCCTGATTTTATTAGCTGTATCCTTCTGAATGATTGTGATTTCAGTCAATTCTTCTGGTTTACTCACTTTTCTCACCACCTTTTTAATTAGGATAGCGACTAAGTTTTATTGATGCAACTAAAAGGCACCGAAGATCATGGGAACTTATGTCGAATGATAAATCAACAGAAACAGCTACAGACCTGCACCTGAGCTTTGCCATATCAATGGTGTTGTATTTAGATTGTAAGCGGCATAAAATGTTCACACTTAAGGCTTTGAACCTTAACCTGTATGCGATATACTAGTTTTGATTGCAAATATTTATAGAATTGAAACTTGTTGGAGTCCTTATTATATGAAGAGAATTATACATAATCGTAAATATCGTTTGACGACATTACTGACTGGTCTCGTAACGGCTTCCGTTCTATTGACCACAGTCATCCTATTGATTGCCTCTTTTCAGTCTGAAAGAGAGTCACTTACTAATACCTATCTTTCTTTAAATTATTCCAAAGCGGATAAAATCAGCCGTTCAGTTGATTCCTTGTTCCATGCAATGAGAAACAGCCTTGAAAAAACAGCCGCCTATTTATCAGAACATGAAAACTTGACTGATCATGAAATTCAAGAACAGCTTGAACTAATAAGGGAGAGCGGCCGTTACTTTAATTCATTGTCATGGGTCGATGAAACAGGGCTTGTACGTAATATTGCGCCATCTAGTGTAGGACTAAAAGGTGAATACATTACTGGAATTACCAAGGATGTTGTCGATTCCAAGGAAGCCACTCTGACGACGCCTTATGTTGCTCCTTCCGGCAGGTTGATTGTCCTTCTAAGCCAGCCGATTTATGACAAAGAAGGGAAATATAGAGGGATGCTCGGCGGAACCATTTATATGCACCAGAGAAATGTATTAAATGAAATACTGGGGAATGACATTATTGATGAAAATGGTTCTTACTATTATGTTGTAGGGCCAGACGGAAAGCTTCTTTTTCATCCTGACACCGAGCGCATTGGCCAGGATGTGACGGCAAACAAAGTCGTAAGGAAACTGACGCAAGGTAAAAGCGGGATGGAAAAAGTAATCAACACGAAAGATGTTTCAATGCTTGCCGCTTATAGTTTCATTCCGGATTCCCAGTGGGGTGTTGTACAGCAAACCCCAATTTCTTATATCAATGAGCTTTTAATAAACAATATCAAGAAGTTATTTCTTTATATTCTGTCACCATTCCTGATACTCTTATTGGTTTCCATCACACTTGCTCAAAAACTCGCAAAACCCTTTATCAATTTGGCCAATGTTGTTAACAGGCTTGGGGACGGCCACAAAGTGACCCTTCCTGAAAATGAAACACATTGGAACCGGGAAGCCGATCTATTAACGAAAAGCGTTAGAATTGCCGTCCAAACTGTCCAGGAAAGTCATCACCAATTGGAACAGGAGGCCATAACAGACGCTCTCACAGGCATCCACAATCGAAGGAAATTTCAAGAAGTGTTGGAAAGCTGGACAATTGCCGGGCAGAAATTTTCACTTGTTGTATTCGACATCGATCATTTCAAGGCCGTCAATGATACCTTTGGACACCAGGCAGGAGACGAAGTTCTGAGATTCCTGGCAGACACTGTACAAGCAAGGTTGAAAAAGAAAGAGCGCTTCTTCCGCTATGGTGGGGAGGAGTTCGTTCTCTTAGTGCCAAATAGCTCAGCGGCTGATTCCTTCAAACTCGCTGAAGAGATCAGAACAGCCATAGAAGGAAGTTCCAACCCCGTTGGAAGGCCGGTAACGGTTTCGCTTGGAATTGCGGATTTTCCTGGTGACGCACTTACCTCCCAGCAACTGTTCGATTATGCTGACAAGGCTTTGTACCAGGCAAAAATTGAGGGAAGAAATAAAACGGTCATTTGGAAGAGTGAATAGATTTCTTGCTAAGACAAAAATAAATATACAAGGCGGTTGCAGCCTTGCTTCTTAAGAACAAAAAGCTCAGGATTAACCCTGAGCTTTTTTGGTAACCAGATATTTTTCAATATTTAGACTCACTCTGAATTGTTCACTGCTTCAAAAAACTCGTCACGGAGTACTCCCATGATGATATTGTCATGGAACTCACCGTCGTAGAATAACTCACTCCGTAAGACTCCTTCTTGCTTAAACCCCAGTTTTTCATACGATTTTATCGCACGTGAATTGTAGGAATAGACACATAATCCTATGCGATATAAGTTCAATGTCATAAAACCATGCTCAAGAATTAACTTCAGGGCTTGAGTTCCATAGCCTTTCCCGAAAAACCCAGGGTCATGGAGCGCTATTCTGATATTAGCATTTCTGTTCAAATGATCAATTTCATTCAATGCCAGGTCGCCCACTGGTTCATCAGTGTCTTGTAAAGCGATAACCAAGTCGATACGTGTGTCATCCAAAGCAAAAGCATCGTAAGCTTTCTCAATCTTTTGCGCGGTCAAAAATTTCTGCAGCCCTGTCAATTTCCTGATTTCCGGGTAGGAAAGGGCCTTCGATATAAGTCTGTAATCTTCCTTCTGAAACGGCCTCAGATAAACCGCTGTTCCTTCTAAGAACTTCTCCATAAAAAGTGGCTCCTATTAATTAGTATTTTTATCCATTTATTATACCAGATCATTCTGATTCATATGTCTGATTTTTTTGCCAGTCGTAATATTCTGTTAATTTATGTTATAATCATGAGAATATCTAAAAAATGAAGGAGAGGCATGAGGATGGAAGAGTATTCTAATACGCTGCTAAACCTGATTAAGGAGAAGAAAACCGGAAATCGCTTTCTATTCGGAATTGATGGTTTGAGCCGGTCAGGGAAAACGACGTTGACCAAGAAGTTTTGTGGGCTCTTAAAGGAGAATAACATCCCTCATTCAGTGTTTCATATTGACGACCACATTGTTACAAGGAAGGATCGCTACAATACTGGCCGTGATGAGTGGTTCGAATATTACTTCCTGCAATGGGATCTCCATGAGATTCGCCAGCACTTTTTTGAAAATCTCATTTTATCGAGGAAGTTTGACCTCAACTTTTACGATAATGAAACCGATACACATTCACCAAAAACGATTGAACTTCCCGATGACTGCATCATTGTTGTCGAAGGAGTCTTCCTGCAGCGTCAGGAATGGCGTGATTATTTTGATTATGTCGTATTTCTTGATTGCCCGCGGGACATCAGATTCGACCGGGAAAGTGACGAGGCGCAACAACTTCTGGATAAATTTGAGAAACGCTACTGGAAAGCAGAGGAATTCTATCAAAAGGCTGTTTCTCCAAAACAAAAAGCGGATTTAGTTCTGCATGGATAGTCAAAGGAGGCACCATAATGACAGATACCCATGAAACTCAACCGACAGAAGAATCCCCGTACAATGAAGATGAAATTTATTCTCCTGTGGAAAATCTGCAGAAGATTGAAGCAGGCGGAACTTTTAAACACAAAAACATGGAGATGGACACACTTCCGATCGGCATAAGGATAATTGGATATTGCATAATCGGTTTTATCTTTGTCACAAGTGTATTGGGGTTGATATTGAGCTTTTTTGATTAACTGTCCGAAGAAGCTCACCTCCCTATACATGAAAGTAATAAACAAAGTGGAGGCAGTCAAAATGAAGGCAGTTAATGTTTGGTCATTCTTTGCGGCGATTCTCTGTATACTACTCTTTGTTATAACCACCTTCACTAAATTGATAACCGTGACTTTGTTTGGCATTCACCCTCTGACAATTCTTCTGTTTTTGACAATCGCCATATTATTCATTGGGATTGCAGGCTTCGCCGGTGTGCATGATGGAAAGTCACTGGCTAGAAGCATTACAACGGTCATCATTGCATCAGCACTTGCTTTTGTTCAATTTTCCTTATTGTTTTTTGGACTTATACTCAGTTAGGGCTTTTAAAAAATATCATGTAAAAGAGGATGCTAGATGAAGAAATGGCTTATCATTCTACTGTTGTTCTGCATTACCGGGTGTAGTCCGGAAACCAAATTAACCAAAGTCAAAGGAGACAGTTTTGCCTCCAGTGAGATGTTCAAAGCAGCAGATGAACTGGATAGCCGAAAGGACGCGCAATTCTACAAGCCTGTCTCCATACAGGAAATGCTGGCTGAAATGCCTGAAAATATGAAAGGAAAGGTCCTGCCAATCGATCACAACGACTTGCCTTTTCCAGTAACAAAGGAAAACGCCATTCTTGTCACTGCCACAAATCCAAACGGACAAGAAGTAAATGAAATTCAATTCAGCTACTTAAATAATAATGCAAGCGGAATGACAGAAGAGTTTTTTATCGTTTCCGTTACTGAAGCTGCTGAAAACCCTCTCGAGTTGTATGATTTCTCAAAAGAAGAAACCGATGGTATGGGGAATGAATTAAGGAAAGAACGAATAGGGGATACACCTTTTTATCACATCGTCCGGACGGCCAATTCTGCTCTCCTTTATACTTATTATGGTTACAACGAAGAAGAAGGACGTATCAATTTGCATGGCACAGCAGCCAATGAGATTTACGGCTATCATGAAGGCTTTATTTATCATATAGGGTATCAGATCACAGATCATGGTGATGAAATGCCAGCAAGAATGCTTGAGTTAACAAATCAATTAATTTTTGGAATAAAGGAGTCATGAATTGAAGAAAAAAACCAAATCACTTTCTGGACCCATAAATGCTTTACTGGTTATCATGGCGGTCATCTTCATGAGACTTGTTGATGAGTATCTCTATGATTTTTCTATATGGGTCGGAGGGTTTCTTTGTGTGTTGCTTTATTTTGTTTCAAGCAAGATCATCTCAAAGTTTTCTTTTTCCAGGAAAATCATCGGAAACAAAACAGCAGCCGCTTTGGATATCTCTGTCTATTACTGATTTTATTTCTATTTACCTCTCTAGACCTGTAGACTTAGAAAGAACAAGTTGCCGGCTTAGATGCTCATCAAAAGAGTTGTTACGTTAATTTCATTTGACCCGTCAATTTAGCGTCTTCGAATTCAGAAGATTTGAAAACGATAACCCCGTAGAGGCGGTATGACGCCTTCGATTTCTGAAAAAAGAAAATTGACAATAACATCATCGAAAGAAACACCAATTTGTTTTCAAATAGAGCATGGTTTGAATTAACAAAGTTCCTTATTGATATTCTTGCCCAATTCTGTTCATCCTAAGAAAAAACACTCAGGAGGCGGCATAATGGGTAACGCAGATGGTCGGTTTTATGGATTTGTCACCAATAATTTTATCAGTGCTGAAGAAGGAAAGCTGAATCATGACCGCTATGAAGTATATGTGAATGACGACTTTCTAGGGAATAAAACACTTTTGAATCAAGGTGACAAGCTGTCGGATGTAGATGATTTTTTAAAATCTAATGGATACAGTACTTTCAGTTCTTTGCTTGAGGGGGACCACTATTACATCAAACCTTATGAACAGCAGAGCGAAATTACAAAGGCTCTTGAAGTTTATTTTAAAAATAGATAAAGGAACAAAGATTCTGGGCCCGTCAGAAATATTACCAATTATAATTAATAGCCTCTGACAGATAATAATTTAGAAAGTGAATGCGAGCTTTCTGAATCTTATTAAAGAGGTGTTACATTTGAAAAATTTACTAGCGATGCTTTTCAAACCGAAAAGAAAAACATCTTTTTTTAATATGTTTGGTCGAAAGAGAAATAACAGAAAGATGATGTGGGGATCGGCTTTAAGCCTGGCAATGAGTGCCGCTGCCTATGGGTTGAACAGAAGGCGAACGGGCAGCAATTCAGGACAAGGTTTTCAAAACATGATGAGCAACACCTCATTAAAAGGAATCCAGCCTAATTTCGCTGCTATCAATGAATTCGCAAACGAGATAGCTCCTGACAAAAAAACTCAACAGAACAAGTAAGAGAATGCCCACGAGCAGTGGGCATTCTTTATTTCCTTAGAACATCTAGTATCCAGTCTTTTAGATCAACAATCCGAAGATTTTCTATGCTCTTGTTCGTTCCTGCAACGATTATCGGCACCGATGAATCTACTTTGTGCATCGAACCATGCGCTCCACCGCCAGTATGCTGAGGTGAGCTTTCTCCAATAAATTCATATCCCGGTTTGGCGTCGGCTATAAGAAACTCACCTTGCTGAGATTGCGTTGCTCCATACAACCTTGCTAATGCATCAGGATAATTTCCATAAACGATCTGATCCTGTTTGATGGAGAGGTCCAGAATTTCACGATTTCCATTTATCGACCACCGTTGAGTATATTGATCTTCATAGCTGCCTCCTGGTGAAAATGTAAAATCCCCTTCATGATCAGGCGAGACGACTCTGATCTTTTCACCATCTTTCCAGGCTATCCAGGCAATACGGGAATCTGGTTGTAAATTTCGAGCCAACTGTTGAAGGCGAAGATGCTCTTTCAGTGAATAAATATAGGCCATCCGTTCATTTGCCGTGATGACAATCTCATCTTTCCCGCTTACATCTTTTCCAAGTTGAAGCACTTTATATTTGGAGAAACTTTTTCTGAGATCGATAAGAGCCTCTTTTTTGTCATTTATCACAAGTGACTGATTGCTGTCACTCATAATGACCCATACCGTGTTAACTAATGCTTCATCCCATTCCTGAAAACCATTCAAGATCTTTTGCAATTGTTTATCAGCTTCCTCAATTCCATTTGTGGCAGTTGGTCCTTTTTTGTGTGCGGCATGGTCATTTTCAGGGAAGTACATAATCGTAAAAGGCGGTAAACTGTTGTTTTTCAATAGATGAATCATTTCTTCAGCTGCAAAAGTATCGTTTAGACCTATCCGGTTAAGGGTATGGTCGTTGTCCAGATTCTGACGTGAAAATAATCCCAGTGATAATTTTTCAGGCCCCATGGTTTCCAGTTCTTCCGGGAGGTTAGATAATTTAGAGATAATTTTCGGTACCTTAAGGGTATGTGGATAGTTCCCTCGATAAACCAAAGCGTTAATGGAGGCTGTTTTCAAACCTGCTTTATCCAGATCTTCATGGATGGTCGTGACTTCCCGACTGAGATCGATGTTATTAAACTCATAAAGGCCATTCTTCGCAAAATCAGATAGGCCAAGCTTTAGAATCTCAAATACGCCGTTTCCATAGGTGATGATCTGCTTCTCTTTGTCATTGAACCAAACCAGTCCCGGTATTTTGTGTTCATCTGGATAGGCACCGGTGAGAATGGAGCTATCGATCGTAACAGACATCGTTGGATAAGAGCTTACCAGGTTATTGCTATATTGGCCCCTGTTCATAAAAAACTCGAGTGCCGGTGCTTCGCCGTCCCCAATTGCCTTTTTCAACGGTTTATCCATTAATGAGTCGATAACGAGAACGATCACTTTTGATGTCACATGGCTGCTTGTTTGCATCGGCAATGGTATCTTGTCATCCTCACTTGAATACTGGCTGCTGCCTGCATATCCCAAAGAAAGTGCTAAAAAGGTTATAATCAGAAATAAGCGTTTATTCATCATTTCATCCCCGGAAAAGTGTATTTAGTCAATACGCTTAGTATGAACATATAGACGAAATTGATGATGGCTATTAATCAGGAGAAGTATCATCAAGGAGGGATAGACACTGTGACATCTGTACAAGTTCTTTCAGCACCAGATATAAAAGATAATATGCTTGATCAATTTGAACGTTATCAAGAGACATCCACCGTGCTGAGACACCATGACGGTTTGTTTAAAGAAGAAAAGGATCCATTCATCGATGACTGGTCTGCAATTCGAAAACGGGAGATCGTTCAGCACTTTCGCCTATGTATAAAAGAGGGAGGTGCAGTACTGACTGCCAGCGAAAATGATAAAGTCAAAGGATTTGCAATAATCGAGCCAGGGACGTTTGGAACCGTGCATACCTATCGCGAGCTGTCGTATATCCATATTTCCAGGGAGGCAAGAGGAAAGGGGATAGGCAGGATGCTCATGGCGGCCGTTAAAGAAACCGCCAGATCAATGGGGACCGATAAATTGTATATTGGTGCACATCCTGCCGTGGAAACGCAGGCTTTCTATAGGAAATTGGGGTGTGTTCCGGCTCAAGAAGTGAATCTGGCAATTTATAACCGTGAAAAGCTGGATATTCAGCTGGAGTTAATTTTATGAACAAGTGTGTTCTATCTATGTCTGATTAGATTACATCAATCTTTTAAATAAGGGAGGATACTCATTTCTTCTCTCGAATGGTATAGATGAGGATACTATATTTAAGGAGGTACCGATTTGAAGAGTCCATTAGATAATAAGGTGGGAACGATTTTCATTCCTGTAAGTGATATTGAAAAAGCACGTGATTGGTATTGTGATCTCTTTGGATTTCCTGCAGATGGAGAGATTCTTTTCGGCCATTTATATATTCTGCCGATGAAAGATACAGGGGTGGTCCTGGATAGTAAGATATATTCTGAAGAAAATATTTTCAAGTTTTCACCATTCCATATTAATGCCGAGGATATCCACCACGCCTATCGATACATGAAGGAAAAAGGGGTAACACTGGTTTCAGACATTCAGGAAGACCTCTTTTTCAACTTCAAAGACCCAGATGGAAACCAGTTGATGGTTTGCCAGTGTTAACATATTATCATTATTAATTTTGTAAGCTTTCTAAATACATACCAAAGAGGTAGATAGGATGAGTGGAAGCGCTTGGAAAGCACTTGTCTGGATTGCTCTTTCAGAACTGTTTGCATTAAGCCTCTGGTTCAGTGCATCTGTCACCGCACCTGAACTCATAAAGGCATGGGATGCCGGCATTGGAATCGAAGCTTGGCTCTCCGCAGCAGTCCCCATGGGGTTTGTCATCGGGGCACTGGCCAGCAGTTATTTTGGACTGGCTGACAGATATAATTCACGCAAGATATTCTCTGTGGCTGCGCTGCTTGGAGCAACCGTAAATTTGATGATCATCTTTTCAGAAAGTGCATGGACAGGTATAACATTAAGAATTGCAACTGGAATCACCCTGGCCGGAGTCTATCCAACCGCTGTCAAAATGTTGTCCCAGTGGTTTCCGCGAAGGAGGGGGCTGGCGATCGGCATTCTGATTGCTGCACTGACACTGGGGTCGTCAACGCCCCACTTTATTGTGATCTTTTCGTCTTCTCTGAACTGGCAGGCTGTCATTGTCAGCAGCAGCTTATTGGCCGTCCTTGCTGCCTGCATCATCTATTTCCTTCTTGAGGATAATGAAATGTCAGGCAAGACATCGTCATTTGCGATTTCTTTTATTAACAGGGTGAGATCCAATAGACCTGTCATGCTTGCAAACTATGGCTATTTCGGTCATATGTGGGAGCTGTATGCCATGTGGACGTGGCTGCCTGTTTTTATTGCCGCCGCCATTGATCAACAGGGGGTTGTTCTTCCCTCATGGTCCGTTGCCATCATTTCTTTTATATCCATTGGAGTAGCAGGAGCAATCGGCAGTATTGCCGGAGGAATGATTGCAGACAAAATCGGCAGAGCTCAGCTTACGATTTTATCAATGGCCATCAGTGCTGCTTGTGCAGTTGGAATTGGTTTCACCTATGGCCACGCTTTATGGATGACAGCCGCTGTTTCATTTATTTGGGGAATATTTGTTATCTCTGATTCAGCACAGTTCTCAGCAGCCGTCACCGAGTTTGCGGATTCTGAGTACGTCGGAACGGCCTTAACTTTTCAAATGTGCATTGGCTTTCTGATCACGATAGTTTCCATCAACCTGGTTCCTTTCCTGGAAGCTTACATGGGTTGGAAATGGGTGTTTTCCGTATTGGCTGCCGGACCGATTTTTGGGCTCGTATCCATGGTTAAATTTAAGAGATATGAATCTTGAAGCTTACTGCGGACTGCTTTACAGGCAGAAAAAACCTGAATAGCTCATCCTTTCACGGGAAATCGTATGAAGTGAAAGGAGCAGGAACAGGATGGAATCTTTTAAGAAGAAACAGGAGCATCAAGCTTCTGTCGCACCTGGAATGGATGATGGCGAAGAATTGAATCAGGATGCAAGTGAAAGTGAAATTAAAAAAGGGGACTTCACGGAAGTGACAACCCTTTCTTATGATGAAGTAGATCCGAGTTAAATCTAGAAAAGCACTTGGCCAGATATGTGATGGCTGTAGTGCTTTTTTTATTAACATGGCTTTGTTAGTTGATGATGTTGTTATTTAGGTTGATTGCTGAATATTTTCTACTTTCATAAACTGCAACTATTTCCAAGTTATTTATTTGTTTTATTGAGTAGTTATCCTAAATCCAGATCATAAAGGGCCATGTTCCTTAGTTATAAAGACTTAATGTTTCATTGAAATTTGAAACAACTGTTGATAGGAGCGGAAGGTGTGCGATCTCCTGCGGGATTAGCGGGACAGGTGAGACCCCGCAGGCGAAGCTGAGGAGGCTCACCGCCCGCCCCGCGGAGTCGCACACCTGGAGCGGAAATCAGGCTACACCTTTTTTATAGGTTCCTAAAAGCAATATAACTCTTTATCAAAGCCATTTACATAATTCAAGGTCTCACACCATTGTTGAAGAATCTAGACTCAGTCAAAAGGCTGCCACGTTTAGCTCTCCTGGCAGACAGGGAAAACATACACATCAAGCTTAAATGAAAGGAAGGATCATCATGAATGTTATCTCTATTACGCGGACGATTGATGAGATGGGACGGATTCTCCTTCCAATAGAAGTCCGTAATGCTTTAGAGATTGATGAAAAGGGGTTACTTCTTAAAGTTGACGGAAAGCACCACTCCATAAGTATTCGTAAGGCGGGGAGAAATAAGGAAAATGGCAGTATGATCAGGCCGGTGGATGAGAGCGGGCGCATACACTTACCAGCTGCTGTCCGTAAAAAATGGGATTGGAGAAGCGGCACAAAGATCGGCCTGCAAGTGGAAGGTGAGAGCGGTGTTCTTCAGGAATGGGCGGCAACCTGTGTGATTTGTGGAATGAATCAAACACTTCTTCATGTAAAGAACGTACTGGTGTGCGAAGATTGCATCAATACCGGAAATGAAGCAATTGTAGGAAAATGGTCAGACATTCTAGGTCATCTAGTAAAGAAATATAAAAACTACTGTGATAATGCCCTCTCTTTCAAAGACACAGAAGACGTTCACAAGGCGCGTACAAAGGGCAGGAGACTCCGTACACTCATCCACTTTGTCGGAGTTGACAAGGAGCATGAACTGTATGAGCGCCTGAAAAAGGCACATGATGCACTGGGTGCGGTGAGAGAAGACGATGTTCTGATTAAAGCTTTTGAAAAAGAAGCAGTGACCAATGAATATGGTGATGTATATCGTCAACTCGCTAATGAGGCCAGAAAGAAAAGGAATAAACACCGTGAAAAACTGAAAAAACAACTCCCGGAACTGATAAACGATGATTTTCTTGCCTTCTGGAAAACGTTTGAACAAAAGGAGATACGAGGATATATATTGCCTTTGGATATAATTGCACAGCTTCAGAAGTATGAACAGGACTATAATTCAAGGGTGCAGAATTACGACAACGTGATAAAAGAGAAGGGAAAAATGTCAGATGACGGACTGGATGCACTTCACGCTGTCAGAAAAAAAGCAAAAAAACTCCGCTATATCTACAGCTACCTCGATAAGATGTATTCCGGCGATTTTAAAACAAGATCCAAACAATACAAAAAGGTGCAGAAGAAATTCGGTGATATCATTGACCTGCGCGATTGGCTTGAAGAAGCAACTAAACGGAAGAAAAAATCTGATGCCAAAGAAAAAGATGTAAAAAAAGTCATAAAACAAATGGAGGATAGACTGAAGAAACTGGTTGACCAAGTAGAAATATAAGCATGAAACTCCAATTGTAAATATTTTCAGATTCCTTTAT
Source organism: Bacillus sp. AK031 (assembly GCF_053903065.1). NCBI lineage: Bacteria > Bacillati > Bacillota > Bacilli > Caryophanales > Bacillaceae > Bacillus > Bacillus sp. AK031. Next base: position 2,250,614 of record NZ_CP096424.1, read on the forward strand.
CATTTAAGGTAAGAATTCAAGGAAACTGAGGAGTGGAACTTTGAAAAAGTTAACCTGGAATGAGAAAGTCAGTTTAGAAGAAGTGAAGAAATGGATCATGAAAGTGTCTGATGGTCAAGAGGTAAAAGGACCTGAACAAATCTTCCGTTCAAATGACTGGGGAATCACAGCCTTATTTCATATGAAAAGTGGGGGAGGCTTTGAAGAAGTCGTTTTCAAGGCAGCCTTCTTACCCATTTTTCATACTTCCCCATCGATTTATGAATTGTTATCCAGACTGGACTCAGGCTCGCTACCACATTATTTAGCGGGAGAAATACGAGGAGATGAAACCTGGATGCTGTTCGAAAAATTCGAAGGGACGCTCATCAGGGACGAGTCAAGCCTCGAGTCACTGATTGAAACAGGGGAAACAATGGCTGTTTTGCAGAAAGAAACAGCTGAATACATACATAAAGGTTTACATATTCCCTTTTTCAGCTTTAAGGAACTCTCTGGAATCCTTAAAAATTTCATTACAGAATCGGCTGATAATTATCAGTCGAACTGGAAAAATGAGAGTGAGAAGCTTGCCAGTCAATATACTCTTAAAGAGGAGGACCTCGAAGCCATCTCTGGTGAAAATACACTGAATTCTCTCTGTAAACAAGTGAAGGGTATTCTCGAGGAATTGGCTTCAGTGAATATCCCTTATTCAATTGATCACCTTGACCTTCACAGCAACAATGCTGTCCGTACTGCCGACGGCAAAGTTCTTATCTTTGACTTTGAGGAAGCCGTCATCAGCTGTCCGTTGTTTTCCCTTGAGAAACTGCTGGATGAAGCAGGCGAGATGGTTTCCGATTACAAGGGGATGGCCTATAAACTACCTTGGAATAACGCACAACTGAGATTAAGAGATGCTTACTTTGCTAAACTGGACGTGCAAATGGATCACCAGGAATTTAATAGAGTATTTGATTTGGTAATGGCGATTGCACCCCTGAAGTATGCCTTTCAAAGCCGATTTTTCATCAAGGAAGTTGGTTGGGACCAAATGGAACCGGCTTTAATGGCGGAAAGCTTTATAAAAGCGGTAAAACGAATGGAATACCTAAAAGTTTAGATGTCAGAATAAAAGACAGGCCGAATTTCTGGCCTGTCTTTTATTCTTATAATTGCGCAGCATACTTATTAAGTTCTATACTCATTTTTTCAATCTCATCAATAAAAGCAGAAATTTCCTGGGTCGATGCCGCTTGATTTTCTCCGACACTGACCACTTTTTCTATGGAAGATGCCATTTCTTTCATTGATTCTTGGAGATTGGTAATGATGCTCCGCACTTTTTCGGTAGAAGCAACCGTCTCGCTCGAAAGCTTACGAATTTCCTTCGCAACAACATCAAACCCCCGGCCCATTTCTCCAGCACGTGCAGCCTCAATTGAAGCATTCAAGCCAAGCAGGTTCGTTTGATCGGCAATTTTCTTGATCATGGTAATCACTTCATTCGTCTTTTCCATTTCATCAGCAGCATGATGGGATTGCTGCAACAATGTGTGGCTGATGTCAGATAAGCCATCCGCTCCTTTTTCCACATTACTGACACTCTCATTTGTGTGACTGACAGCGTCTACAATCTGGTCAGAGATTCGGCGAAGCTCTCTTTCGTTCTGCTCCTGCATTTGAATGGCCACCGCCCCAATGACTTTTCCGTCCTTGACAATCGGATTAGCAAGGCCTGTGAAAGAGATCCCAAAAAACTCGGCAGGAACTTCTTCTTTAATCACTTTATTATTTGAGATGCAATCAGCAAGAGGTTCTCTGGGATTGATCTTTTTACCAGGTTTGACACCTAGGTCGATTTTCCGGCTGGGATAGTACGCCAGCCATTCTTCCGTATTTGAAATTCCAATTGCAATATCAGGGAGCATTGAGGATATTAACCTCGAAACCTCAATATATGATTCTAATACACTCTTGTAATCATTGTTATCTGATGTTGTGACGGTATACATTATAAATCCTCATTTCCATGTGACTATTTTACTAGTATTATACCAATGAAGATGTCTTGAAGCCAAAATAAATGTGCTGATTTCTTAATAAATAAGAAGTCAGAACTCTTAAAGATTAATTCCACCCATAAATCCCTTATAATATTATTATGTTAACTTATTGAGAAAAAAGAACCTCCAACAAAAGGAGGTCCCTTAACTAATTAACTCCTGCTATGAACAGCACTGTAAGTCATCCAGCCGCCATCCAGGTTATAGACATCAAACCCATTCATATCTAGAATCCTTGTTGCAAGATATCCACGTAAGCCTACCTGGCAGGCAACATAAACCGGTTGATCAATCGAAAGCTCATCTAAACGAGACCGTAATTCTCCCAGGGGGATATTAATCGATCCGGGTATATATCCATTTTCTCTTTCCTTAGGTTCACGGACATCCACCAGCAATCCGCCTGCTTTTACAATCTTATCAATTTCATGCCACTGGACTGTTTGGATTTTTTCGTCCATGATGTTGGCAGCGACGTAACCCGCCATATTGACCGGATCCTTTGCTGATGAGAAGGGAGGGGCATATGCCAGTTCAAGTTCCGTCAAATCAAAGATCGTTAAGTTTCCTTTTATAGCCGTCGCAATGACATCTATCCGCTTATCAACACCATCTCTGCCCACCGCCTGAGTACCAAGGATTTTCCCGTTTTCCGGATCAAATAATAGCTTAAACGCAATCGGGTGCGCGCCAGGATAGTATCCCGCACCTTATACCCCCACCCCTAAACTAAAATACCTAAGTAAATAAAACAGTGATAAAAATCACACGGTCACTTCTTATGAAAGACGGTATATCAGCTTTGTCAAAGCAAAGGAATCCCTGAAATTGCATAACTCTCCGTGACGATACAAACAATATATGCTGAATGATACATAACAGAAGGATACTCAATGAGTACCTTCAAGGGTATATATATTTCATGTGTAAAAAATACGCATAGGGGTAATGGTAGAACAGAACGACAATCACCAGCTACAGAGGAGGATTTTTCATGTCAGTAAAAATGGTGTCATCAAAAGAATTAGCTGAAAAAGTGTTAAGCAAAGAGAAGGGTTTTATTGTAGACGTAAGAAACACAGATGCTTTTGATGACTGGAAGGTAGACGGAAGAAATGTCGACATCATCAATGCACCTTACACAGACATTAAAGAAAACGGGATTGGCCCATTTCTTGATAAACTGCCAAAAGATCAGGATATCCATGTCATTTGTGCAAAAGGCAATTCTTCCAAAAAGGCAGCTGAAGAAATCGCAAATGCTGGCTATACGGATGTATTTTCGGTAGAAGGCGGCATGGAAGCTTGGAGTGAACATTTAGAGCCTATCAAAATCGGTGAGTTAAAAGGCGGCGGAACAATCCATCAGTTTGTCCGGATAGGAAAAGGCTGCCTGTCCTACTTAATCCAGTCAAACGGAGAAGCCGCAATCATTGATGCTGCCAGAATGACCCAACCCTACCGAGAAGTGATCGCAGCTAATGATATGAAACTGACCCGTGTTCTTGATACCCATTTGCATGCTGACCATATTTCTGGAGGCAGGGACCTTGCAGAGAAGTATGAAGCTGACTATTACTTGCCCCCTAAAGATGCTGGGGAAGTCCAGTTTTCCTATCATCCGGTAAACGATGAAGATGAATACGAAGTCGGCAATACCACCATTAAAGCTGTATACTCCCCAGGGCATACAATCGGCAGTACTTCCTATATTGTCGATGATCACTATCTGCTCACAGGCGATATCCTGTTCATCGACTCGATCGGCCGCCCCGATCTCGCTGGAAAGGCAGAAGACTGGGTAGGAGACCTTCGGACAACATTGTATAAGCGGTACAAAGAACTAGCCGATGATTTGGTCGTACTCCCGGCTCATTATATGGGCATCGATGAAATGAACGAGGATGGCAGTATATCAGAAAAGCTGGGTACACTCTACAAAGAAAACCATGGCTTAAACATCGATAACGAAGATGAATTCAGGAGGGCCGTAACGGAAAATCTTCCACCGCAGCCGAACTCTTATGAAGAGATCCGACAAACAAATATGGGGAAACAATCTCCAGATGAAGAAAAACAGAGTGAGATGGAGACTGGGCCTAATCGCTGTGCAGTAAGATAAGCCGTCCATCCAGCGTATAAAAAAATTTATAAAGGAGAATGAAGATGTTTGATTATACTCTCTCAACAGATAAAAGTATCGAAGAAGCCGTTCACAGTCTCGAATCAAGCTTGAAGGAAGAACAATTTGGTGTCTTATGGACATTTGATATCAAAGAGAAGCTTCAGGAAAAAGGATTGGAGTTTGAAAAAGAATTCAAAGTCCTCGAAGTCTGCAATCCAAAAGAGGCACAGAGAGTATTGAATGAGAATACGATGGCAGGCTATTTCCTTCCATGCAAGATGGTTGTCTATAATGAAAATGGAGAGACAAAAATCGGAATGCCAAAACCGACATCGCTTATTTCCATGCTGAACGACGACAAAATGAAGGAATTTGCTAAAGACATTGAAAAGCGTTTGATCGGCTGCATGAAAAATAGTGTTTAAAAAAGAAGGAAGCCTCACAAATATTGTAACCAATAAAAAGAAGTTAAGAGGAGAATTCAGTTTGGATTCTCCTTTTAATATTGAATATATTTTAAAATCTGAAGTGGCAGAGTCACAACTTTAGTAGAATAAAGCTGGAGAATTGAGTCTTCCTTCATATTTTAAGCTGAATTTTTGATTGAGCTATACATAGGGTGGTATACTCTAAAAATAATTCTCCTTAAATACTATCTGATTGAATGAGTTAGGGGCTAGATGGGTGGTAAGCACCCTTTATGTACCACCTGATTCTGGGAGCATGAAGCTAGATGGTCGATAAACACTCTTTATTTACCATCTGATTCAGGAAACATAAGGCTAGATGGCCAATAAACTCTTTCTATTTACCGCCTGATTCAGTGGGCATATGGCTAGATGGCCAATAAACACTCTTTATTTACCACCTGATTCAGTGAGCATGAAGCTAGATGGCCAATTAACCCTTTCTATTTACCACCTGATTCAGCAGGCATGAGGCTAGATGGTCGATAAACACTCTTTATTTACCATCTGATTCAGCAGGCACGAGGCTAGATGGCCAATAAACACTCTCTTTTCACAACCTGAGTCCACAAGTAAGTGGGTAGCTATTCAACAAGCCTTCTAAATGTACCACCAAACTCAGTAAAGAAAGTGATCCCAGGTCAATATCATTCTTTAAATAAATTACCCTGAGGTAAAGTATCTTCATTATAAGCAGTTTTTATATGTATTAACTTTTCTATTGTTAAGATGGTGTCGAATGGAGCAAAAACAAAGAAAGAGGAAGCTAATAAAAGACGATGACAAGTACAATTCTTTCATAAATGAAGGTGTTGACTTTATACCCACCAGGGTATATAATGAGTTTTGTAAGGCTCTTCCTTTTAGATTGATTAGGGAGGTACAGTAATGTTATTATTGATTATCATAGTGTTAAGTATGATAATAGCACTATACAAAAGATATATTCCTGTTACAGGAGTTCAATGCATGAAGGACTTCCCAACTGTGACAGATTCCATAGAAATCTTAGATGTCCGGGATTATAACCAGTCATTTAATGATCCTATACCAAATGCCGTTAATCTGCCTGTTGCTTATATTAAAAGAAATTGGCAAGAACTCTCAGGTGCAAGCATCCATGTGATTGCGTCAACACAGGTAGAGAAAAACTTGAGCATAAGGCTTTTGAAAAGGAAAGGGTATAGGGTATCAGGATACACATTGACTGAAAATCAATCTCCACCCAACCAGAATAAAGGAAAGGGGTATTGCTATGGAGTATAATGATCAGGTCAAAAATAGAGTTAAACGCATGGAAGGCCAATTAAGAGGCGTTCTGAAAATGATGGAAGAGAATAAAGACTGTAAAGAAGTCATCACCCAGTTATCTGCTGTCCGTTCGGCAGTAGACAGAACTGTAGGCGTTATCGTAAGTTCCAACCTGGTAGAATGTGTCCTCGAAGCAGAAAAACGAGGAGAACAAACCGATGAAATGATCAAAGAAGCTGTCAACCTGCTGGTTAAAAGCCGTTAGAAATTAACGGGTTGACATTCTTTTTTTAACATAGTAACATACCCCTATGGGTAATTTGATTTACATTATAAACTTTTGGAGGAATGACAAATGAACGCAGATAAAACATTAGATGCAAAAGGACTGGCATGTCCAATGCCGATCGTTAAAACAAAGAAAGCAATGAACGATATGGAAACAGGCCAGGTGCTTGAAGTCCTGACTACAGATAAAGGTGCAAAGAACGACCTCACAGCATGGGCAAAATCAGGCGGCCATGAATTGGTTGATCATAAAGAAGAAAATGACGTGTTTACATTCTGGATTAAAAAAGGCTGAATTTTCTTAAATCAAAATATACCCCTACGGGTAGGGGTGGCAACTAGGAGGAGAAACTATGACAGAGAAAAAAAGAACAACGATTGTATTATTCAGCGGAGACTACGACAAAGCCATGGCTGCTTATATCATTGCAAATGGAGCAGCTGCTTATGATCACGAGGTAACCATTTTCCATACATTCTGGGGGCTTAATGCGCTTCGTAAAGATGAGAATATTGAAGTAAAAAAAGGCTTCTTGGAAAAAATGTTCGGCAAGATGATGCCAAAAGGCGCTGACAAAATGGGGCTTTCGAATATGAACTTTGCCGGCTTAGGTCCGAAAATGATCAAAGGTGTTATGAAGAAACACAATGCAATGTCACTCCCAGCTTTGATTGAAATGGCTCAGGAGCAGGATGTAAAACTTGTATCTTGTACGATGACAATGGACCTTCTTGGTTTGCAAAAAGAAGAGTTATTAGATAATATCGAATATGCTGGTGTTGCAGCATATTTAGCAGATGCAGAAGACGGAAATGTCAATCTGTTCATCTAATTAGGAGGCCAATTACAAGTGGATTACGAGTACATGAGGTATATTCTGATTGGAATACTGGTTATCATCATTATTCTTCGCCTGATTCCAGCCAGAGGTGTGAGACACCTTACAACAGCTGACCTGAAGAACGAACTGCAGGATAATGATAAACTGTTTATCGATGTTCGCACAAAGGGTGAATTCAACAAAAGAAACATTGAGGGATTTCAAAATATCCCGCTGTATGAACTGCCGTATAAGACAAAAGAGCTGACTTCGAATAAAGAAATCGTCTTGATCTGCCAAAGCGGCATGAGAAGCAACAAGGCGGCAAAGCTGTTAAGAAGGAAAGGCTTTAACAAAGTGGCGAATGTGAAGGGCGGCATGAGTGCCTGGTCCAAGTAACAGGACCCAGTCTCAAAAAAATCCGGCTCTTTTCCTAGTATTCTATTAAAAAGCGGGAAAAGAGCTCATTAACCAGGAGGTAACAAAAAATGAGAGAGATCACACCTAAAGAAGTAGAAGCAATTGTAAATGAAGGAAAACCAGCAAATATCATTGATGTCCGTGAAACGGATGAAGTGGCTCAAGGGAAAATCCTTGGTGCGGTCAACATTCCATTAGGTTTAGTTGAGTTTCGAATGAATGAATTGGATAAATCCAAAGAATATATCATGGTTTGCCGTTCAGGCGGAAGAAGCGGGCGTGCCTGCCAATTTTTGGAGAGCCAAGGCTACAATGTAATCAATATGAATGGCGGTATGCTTGCTTGGGAAGGTAAAACAGTATAATTTTTTTCAATAAAAATATACCCTACACAGTATAATCAGGAGGTAATAATATGGAAAATATCACAGCGAATCATGTATTGGATGCGAAAGGCTTGGCTTGTCCGATGCCGATCGTCAAAACTAAGAAAGCCATCACAAACCTTGAAGCGGGCCAGGTGCTGGAAGTGGAAGCAACAGATAAAGGTTCAAAGGCAGATATCAAAGCATGGGCAGAAAAAGCGGGGCATCAATATTTAGGTACTATTGAAGCAGGGGATGTACTTAAGCATTACCTAAGAAAGGCATCTGGAGAAGAAATGATTGAGAAAAAACATCCTAATGTTGTGAACAACGATGAGTTGGCCGCTAAATTAACCGGAAACATTGTCATATTGGATGTAAGAGAAGCAGCAGAGTATGCTTTCAACCATATCCCTAATGCCGTTTCCATTCCATTAGGTGATCTGGAGACCCGCATGAATGAGCTTAATAAAGAAGATGAAATTTATGTGGTTTGCCGTACAGGAAGCAGAAGCGATCTGGCTTCACAAAAGCTTGCGGAACGTGGGTTTGCCAATGTAATCAATGTCGTTCCGGGCATGAGCCAGTGGACTGGAGAAACTCAATCATTAACCAAATAATCCGTACCCGGAAAGATCATAGAAACTGTACAAGGCACCCATTCAAATTTTTTTACAACAAATAATACCTTAGGGGGTAAATAATAATGGCTGTAAAATCAATGAATTCAAAAGAAGTAACGACAAAAGTATTCAATAATGAAGAATTATTCATCCTGGATGTACGAAACGAAGATTCATTCGCCGACTGGAAGATCGAGGGACATAAGTTTGATTATTTAAACGTTCCTTATTTTGAATTATTAGATGGTGTGGAAGAAATCATGGACAAACTTCCTCGAGATAAAGACATCCTTGTGGTGTGTGCGAAAGAAGGGTCATCTGTCATGGTAGCGGAAATGCTTTCAGATGAAGGCTTGGATACAGCTTACCTCGAAGGTGGTATGAAAGCATGGAGTGAACACTTGGAGCCGGTTAAGATCGGTGACTTGAAAGACGATGGAGAACTTTATCAGTTCGTCCGAATCGGTAAAGGCTGCCTTTCTTACATGGTTGTTTCAAACGGCGAAGCAGCGATTATCGACTCTACCAGAATGGCAGAAGTATACACAGAATTCGCTGACAACCTAAATGCGAAAATCACTCATGTATTTGATACTCATCTTCACGCCGACCACATCTCAGGCGGCCGTGTAATTGCAGAAAAAACAGGTGCGACATACTGGCTGCCACCAAAAGATGCTGAGGAAGTAACCTTTGAATATGCAGGATTGGAAGACGGCAATGAAGTGAAAATCGGTAACACGAAAATCAACATTCATGCATTATACTCACCAGGGCACACAATCGGTTCTACTTCATTTGTTGTAGACGAACAATTCTTGATGACTGGAGACATCCTGTTCATCGATTCAATTGGAAGACCTGACCTTGCAGGCTTAGCTGAAGACTGGGTTGGAGATCTTCGTGAAACTCTTTACTCTCGTTACAAAGAACTTTCAAACAATCTCATCGTTCTGCCTGCTCACTTCATGATTATCGATGAGTTGAACGAAGATGGCAGCGTATCAGAAAAACTGGGTGTTCTATATGAGCAAAACCACGGCTTGAATATCGAAGACGAAGGGGAGTTCAGGTCTCTTGTTACGGAAAACCTTCCTCCACAGCCGAATGCTTATCAAGAAATCCGAAAGACAAATATGGGTAAAATCTCTCCGGATAATGACGAGCAGCGAGAAATGGAAATCGGGCCAAACCGATGTGCGGTGAGATAGTGTTCTGGTATGTTAGCTTGAGCCGGTCGAAATACTGGCCGGCTTTACACGGCTGGTTTCCAATAGAATCCACTTTTAACTTTATCGGCGTTTCCAGCTGATTTATCGGCGGAAATGAGTCGTTTATCGGCGCTTTTGCTTAGTTTATCGGCGTTTCTCTGACCTTTATCGGCGAAAACCAAATGTTTATCGGCCAAACGACAAATTCCGACAAAATCGCATCAAAAAAATAACTACTAATTAGGAGGCTATTAAAATGGAATCAACAAAAGTACTCGACGCAAAAGGCCTGGCATGTCCAATGCCAATCGTTAAAACAAAGAAAGCAATCAACGAATTACAAACAGGGGACATCCTCGAAATTCATGCGACAGACAAAGGTGCCAAGAGTGACCTGACTGCCTGGGCAAAATCAGGCGGCCATGAACTGATTAATCATGAAGAAGAAAACGATGTCTTCAAGTTTTGGATCAAAAAGGGCTGATACTATAAGGGAACCTAAAGACGGTTCCCTTTTTTTAAGGAGGTAAACAAAATGGATTTAAGCTTCATTATCGTCATATTTTTAATTGGATTCATAGGTTCTTATATCTCAGGAATGCTAGGAATCGGCGGTTCGATCATCAAGTATCCGATGCTTCTCTACATTCCGCCATTATTCGGGTTGGCCGCCTTCAGTGCCCATGAAGTTTCAGGGATCAGCGCCGTGCAGGTTTTCTTCGCAACGATTGGCGGTGTTTGGGCTTACCGTAAAGGCGGCTACCTGAACAAAACCTTGATTGCTTATATGGGTGGAGCCATTCTGCTTGGCAGTTTCATAGGTGGTTATGGTTCAAAATTGATGTCAGAAGGCGGCATCAATCTAGTGTATGGTGTGCTGGCATTGATTGCTGCCGTCATGATGTTCATTCCCAAAAAAGGGATCGACGATATTCCTCTTGATCAGGTCACATTTAATAAGTGGCTGGCTGCTTCCCTTGCCTTGATTGTTGGCGTAGGAGCAGGAATTGTTGGTGCTGCAGGTGCCTTTTTACTTGTACCCATCATGCTGGTGGTATTAAAAATCCCAACGCGTATGACAATCGCATCTTCACTCGCCATCACATTCATTTCTTCAATCGGTGCCACGGTCGGAAAGATTACAACCGGGCAGGTAGAATATATGCCCGCACTTGTTATGGTAGTTGCCAGCTTGATTGCTTCACCACTGGGGGCAATGGCAGGCAAGAAAGTTAATACCAAGTTACTTCAATATATTTTGGCTGTCTTAATCCTTGGAACAGCAATAAAAATCTGGATGGATATCCTATAAATTGGTTTATTTCACTGATATTTGAGATACTGATTACTATACAGCTATCATATGGGAGGGTTGAACATGATAAAAGCTACTCAAGCTGCCATTACACAAATCAAATCTGAAGTTGAAGACGTCATTAATGAAGGAAAGACTCCGTTTATAAGGCTGGAAATGGGAATTGGCTGAGGAGGCCCTCAGCTTCGCCTGACTCTGGAGGAGTCGGCTTTAGAAAAAGATCAGGCAATAGAAATTGAAGGAATTCAATTTCTCATTAACGAAAATGATTCTGTTTATTTTCATAATGTAAAAGTGGATTACATAAAGACCCCGTTTGGCGGAGGCCAATTCAAAATCCTCACTATATAAATAGAGGTGAGTATAGTGTATCAGCCAGACAGATGTAAAGGTAATGGGTGAGGCACCAACAAGAAAAAGGGGACCCGGTTCGGTTACCCGCCAATATGACCGGCGATGCTTATATGGCTCCTGGCAGGAGTCATTTTATTGATTAACAAACTATTTTGGTAAGGGAGAGGCCTATATCAGCCTCTCTCTTTCATAGCACAGTCAGAATTCACCATTTTATTAACAATTCATCCTTTTATTGACCGTCTGAGACTATATACAAAACATGAATAGGAGTTCAACCGAAGTTGAAACTAATAACATATTATCGGACGAGGTGACGTCTTCATGAAGCAGCGAGAGTCTAAACAGCCTGATTCAGTTACTCCCAGCATAGAATCGAAATACATACAGCAGCACCTCGCCAGTGAACGGACATATCTGGCCTGGATCAGAACGGCCATTGCCATCATTGGTGTTGGCTTTCTTGTAACGAACCTGCATTTCACAATGAAAGCCAGCCTATCTCCAGTTGGTGATTTACTGGCGAATATTATAGGTCTATCTTCAGTAGGGCTCGGCATTTTGACGATCATCATGGCAAGTGTGACCTATATCAGAAAAATAGATGCGATTAATAATCAATCATTCCGGACATCGAAATTAACGATTCTAACACTGGGCATTTTCGTCATTGTCATCGCTCTACTATTCGGTGCATATTTCTTATTGGTTTAATACCTCCAAAATGGGCTCATCTTTATGTAACTTGTTATCCTTCCTGCCGTCTAATCTGGTGTATAAGGAAAATCTTAGCAAGTACATCAAGAGAATTCATAATGGGGGTTTTACTATGAAGAAAAGCAAATTACTGAAATCGGCAGGCTTGGCTTTGGCCATTTCCGCTCTAAGCGTATCCAGTGCAGGTGCTGCTGGTTTCCACCTGATCCAGAAAGGAGATACACTCTGGAGCCTGTCTCAGAAGTTCGGGATGACAGTGGAGCAGCTGAAGGACACCAATAACCTGGATTCAAACATGATTTATGCCGGCGATAAGCTTCAGGTCAAAAAGCTTGTCACTGTCAAAAAAGGAGATACGTTATGGAGTCTTGCCAAAAAGAATAATAGTACTGTTGGACAATTAAAACATGTAAATCGGTTGAAATCAGATACCATTTATATAGGGCAAAGCCTTGTAATCCCGAATGTGGAGATAGTGAGGGCAGGCGATACACTTTGGAGCATAGGCAAAAAATACGGCCTCACAGTGAAAGAGCTCAAACAGAGAAATGGGTTGAAAACAGACCTTATCTTCGTCGGCCAGGTATTACAAGTAAATAAAACAACAGCCGATATACCAACCGGATATAATGCCGATAAAGTGACACCCGGCTTAACACCCTATATCGGATACTACTATACTTCAGAGGAGCCAAGAAAATTCATTTTACAGTCTGCCAATGATGATGCCTATTTTGTAAGAGTAGAGGTTTTGGACTTCAACTCCGACATGGACAGAGTGAAGAATAATGCTGAAGAACAACTGACGGCGCTTGGAAAAGTCTCTGAACTTTCAACGAGCAATTCAGTGCCTTTTTACAAAGGGGCCAATTTCTTGCTGCACGCACATGATTCAGAGGTGCAGACGAATATAGTCGTCAAAGAAGTGGACGGTGTGCTCTTAAAGTTTACGATTCATTATCGAAATGCAGAAGAGTCTGAAGGGATTGTTCCTGAGTTATTGAAAATGCTGAATTCTATCAAAATAAAGTGAACGGTTACGCTGTCTCATTTGAGGCAGCTTTTTTATTTTAATTTCTATCAAAGATCATTGTAAATAATCTTAATGCTGTTTACAGATAATAACAAAAAAGGAGAGGATAAAAATGGCTGTATCGGAACTTTTGATCAGGGTCGTCATCGCATTTGCTGCTTTACTCGTATTGGCACGCATCGCCGGCAGAAAAGAGATCAGCCAGATGACCTTCTTTAATTTTGTTTCCGCAATTACCATGGGTACTATTGGAGGCTCGATCATCACGTCAGCTGATTTCAGCATCCGGAACGGTCTGTTGGCACTGGCAGGGTGGCTCGCCTTAACCTTGATTTTTGGTTACATAGATATCAAATCCAAAACAGCACGGAAATTTATTGAGGGTGAACCCATCATTGTGATAAAGCAGGGAAAAATCATGGAGAAGGCTTTACGAAAATGCCGACTCGATATGGATGCTTTGATGATTTTACTGAGGGAAAACAAAGCTTTTTCAGTTAAAGAAGTGGATTACGCCATTTTTGAGACGGATGGAAAATTATCTGTTTTGAAAAAACAGGCCCAGCAGCCTTTAACGAAAAAGGATATGAACGTAGCACCAACATTAGAGAAATTTCCATCAGCTACTGAAGTGATTTCAGACGGAAAAATCAATGTAAACAACCTGAAGAGGCTGAATTTGCAAGAAAACTGGCTTGAGCAGCAGTTAAACCAGAATGGAATCGATTCAGTATCAGATGTCTTTTATGCTGAAGTTCAAAAGGATGGGTCTTTATATATTGACAGCCGAAAAGATCACATGACTCACTAAATAAAGAATTTGTCCAATCGCTTGTCTCATCTTCTGAATAGACTGTATCAGGAGGTGAGCTTTTTATGGAGAGGCTTGTAGACTTCTTAAAGAAATGGCTGACTCTGAAAAATGAGGACTGCCCTTGCATTCCATCTGGCTGTGAAGGGGAGAAATGTGTACAGTTGAAAGAAAAATTAGCTGACTCAACAAGATTTGACGCTCACTCAAAAATCATTTTTCACTATATGAACCAAAAAGTGCCCCTGAATGATGCTCTTTCAGCCATGGAATCACTCGGACCAGGATGGAGAATTGCAACGGGGAATGAACTGATGCAAATCAGCGGATTATTTGGCTACATTGAAAAGAGTTCATTTATTCATTGTCCTGTATTGACCTGGGTAAGGATTGGTGAAACTTACACAATAGTTATTCTTAATCCATGTTCAGAGGATGTCATTGAGATATGTGAACAGCAACGGAACTGCAAAGCTGAAGTGATTTATGTATTCGAAAAAGAAAACATGGAGGGGTAATGGACAAATGTTCATTACCTTTTTTACAATCATCGAGAAATTTTTTTCGAAGACTAAGCATTAATTCAGCAAGTTTTTTCGATTTGGATTATACTAGGATAATGAATTGAATTGATCTCGTTTGTGTTGATTGAAAATACTGATTTGGAGTTATGAATATGAGTTTTATATTGATTGTTTTGCCTGTTTTTATTATCCTTTCGGTTGGTTTTATTGGCCAGAAGGTACTTAATCTCGATATTAAATCGATTTCAACAGCAGCTCTCTACTTAATGCTGCCGTTTTTGGCTTTCCAAACCTTCTATGAAAATGAATTAAATATGAATTATTTGTACATCGTCCTATTCTGTGTTTTTCTTCTATTAGGCTTGATCGTCGTTTCTCTAATTGCCGGGAAGATGACAAACAGGCCGAATACGAAAACATCGGCTTTTGTACTGGCTGGCGCATTCATGAACAGCGGGAATTACGGAGTGCCAGTTATTCTTTTTGCATTTGGTGAAAAGGGCTTCCAATATGCTGTCATTATGATGGTCATTCAATCCTTGTTAATGAATACAGTCGGACTCTATTATGCAGCGAAAGGAAGCAGCAAAGGGGCGACTCTGAAGGAATCAGTGATAAAAATACTGAAAATGCCCGTCCTGTATGGTTCCATCGCCGGACTTCTTTTTCAACTCTGTGCCATATCAATTCCTTCCTTTATTTATAATGCAATCGATCTCATTGCGTCAGCGACCATTCCGACCATCATGCTTGTCCTCGGGATGCAGTTAGCCAGCATCTCGAAAAAAAATGTGGCAATGAAAGAATTGTCCGGTGTCATTTTAATCCGCCTGGTGGTTTCACCGGTTATTGCATACGCCATTACTGTAATTTTGTCACTTGATAGTTTGCTTGCGAAAGTACTCATTGTGTTGGCAGCAATGCCGACAGCCGCCAATACCACGATGTTCGCAGTCCAGTTTGATACCGAACCTGACCTTGTCTCTTTCAGTACGCTGGTCACGACCTCCCTGAGCATTATAACAGTGCCATTGATGATCATGCTTATGTCTTAAGAGGCAGACGTTTGATCTTCAACTAACACCAGAATAAAAACCGCTACCCTGGCCAGGAGAGCGGTTTTTCTGTATTCCTATCCAACTTGCAGTACTTGCAAGGTCGGCATACTGTACGTGACATTCTCCGGTATCTCCGCGACCAGCTTAACAATGTCACCTTCAAGCAGCGAAAAGAGAACGGATGCACTCAATGTCTGCTGTTCGGTGGAGGAAGAAGCTGCAGTCAATGAAGAACGTATATCTACAGAATCATTTACAAGCAGATAAAACGCAGATGGACTGTTTACCGCATTCGAGCTTCCTTCAAGATTGACCTTATAATTGATTTGGTAGGTTCCAGCCTGTAAGACTTTCAATCCCTGGCTGACGAGTTCAGTGTTTGTTAAAGGGCCTGGAACATTCAGTGGAACGATTCCTGACTGGTTTCTTTCACCTTGAAAATACCCATACCCATGGGTTACCGCCAAGGCACCCGGATCACCCTTTTCACCTTTTGGCCCAGGGGGACCCTGTTTGCCCCTTGGCCCCCGCGGCCCTCTTTCACCGTTGCAGCAGCATGAGCAGCAGCCGCTCAATGCTTTTAGTTGTGAATAGTAAAATTCCATTCCTATGAACTCCTTTCTAAAAGGACATTTTTTTAAATAAGGCTATGTTAAAGATTGATTTTGTTTTAATAGGCATATTAATAAGATGCTGCCTGATTTCCGCTCCAGGTGTGCGACTCCGCGGGGCGGGCGGTGAGCCTCCTCAGCTTCGCCTGCGGGGTCTCACCTGTCCCGCTAATCCCGCAGGAGGTCGCACACCTTCCGCTCCAGTCAACTAGTATTTTACTCTGAGGATAAATGAATTTCTGTAATTGAAAATACAAATCGATTCCGTAATTACTAGAAAATGCTTTTCCTAAACAACCAATTTAGGACCAGACAAGTACTCTTTATTGTAAAAGTGGATAACTTGCTTCTTTAAATTCACATAAAATATCAGTAACTAAACTGTCGGGTCTAACAGGTCGGTTGCGCTTTTTTATTGTCTTATATTTACTGGTATATCGAGGAGGGTACCGCCTGCAGAGGATTGTACTGAAATCGATCTCGAAGCATCCGGCGCTATTGCAGATCCTTCAACTCTGTATTCCCAATTTCCCAGGCCATCTGCAAACGTTTCAGCAAGAACAGTCCCATTAAGGTCTTCTCCCAGGTAAATAGTGACTGTAACGCCCGCTGCCGCTGCATCCGTAGTACCGCTGATTCTCCACTCGGAATCCCTGGTACGGAATTCCGCACGGGTAATCGTTAAGTTATCGGCTTCAGAACTGATAGACACACTGTCACTTGAACTCCCGCCAGGGCCTGTCACTGTCAGTTCAAACACAAGGGTTGCCTGCTGGTTAGGGAAGGTGAACGTGGTTACCGGTTCAGTTGGTGAGCTTAATGTGACATCAGGACCTGAAACTTGTTCCCACAGATAGGAGGAAACGTCACCAGATGCACTTCCGGACAGTGTTACAATACTTCCCACCGCCGCTGACTGGTCAGGACCCGCATTCGCCTCTGGCGGCGGCGCTGATTCAATGACAGTGACGGTCACCGTATCAGCATCGGAGTTGCCTTCTGGCCCAAAAACGGTCAGTTGAAATTCCAGAGAACCATCGAGTGATGGGGCAGTGAAAGAAGGCTGGGGAGTGTCTGCACCCGTGAGCGTTACCGGTTCTCCTGAAACCTGGATCCAGCTGTATGAAACGATAGCACCGGTTGAATTGCTTCCATTCAGAGTCACTTCACTTCCCCATAGGACGGTCTGGCCGCTACCTGCATTAGCTGTCACAGGAAGTGGATCCGTGCTTCCTCCGGTAATAACCACTGAAGCCACAGCCATCCCTCCTGCAGACGATACGACTGTAATGGAATCAGGGACAATATCCAATTCTGACACTGTCAGTGTACCAGTGCCAGGAATTACATAGGCCCCATTACCAAAGTCAGAGACGGTAAGTTCCGGGTTTGCAAATTCATCACTTGAACTTGAAATCACCGTAAGGGTCGATGAATCGGTGTCATACATTGCTTCAGCCCAAACAAAATCCACCGGGACAGCGGTTTTCACTGTAACCGGAATATCAGTAACGTTTCTTATTGTCACTTCCGGTGGTATAGCTCCTGTATAATCTGTTCTGGCGAAATAAACGCCATTGCTTCCTATTAAACCTGCCTCCGTTAAGCCCTCACCTGAAACCTGGATATCCTGGGGAGTCGTATCGGAAGTTGCGAAAATATCAATAAATCCGGTTTCTTCTTCAATTCTTGAATAATTCACCCGTTCAATATCAAATCCTGACACAGCGGAAATCTTTCCTGCCAGGGTGAACAATCTGGTTTCTATCGTATTGTCAGGATCGAATCCAGGTGTTTGCGATGCATCAGGAGATCCAATGCCGATTCCCCGCCCTTGAATCCGGAAAATATTTTGCGGTTCACCGGTTTCATCGGTGAATACACTTCCGATAACCGCATGGGGGATGTCAGGATTTCCGATATATCCTTCAGGGGGAGACGGGGTTGCAGCCGGATCCCATTGCAGAAACGGATGGACACGGCTTTCCAGTGCAGATGCAAAATCCTGGACGACTCCGATATCCTGGGTAAAGTTGATTTCCCCTACTTCTGGTTCATCATCATCCGCCACTTCGGCTATGAAGGTATCCGTTCCATAAGGATGGGTGACGACATACTCTTCAGTTGAACGAAGGCCGTCCACCCTGATACGGACCCTTCCGAACACCATTTGATCTCCGTCCCGGGGAACTTCTTCTGCAAAAGCGGCTTCCAAAGCAAGGACAAGGCGGGCTCTTTCTCCAGTTCCCGTAGTCATCTCAGCTTCAGCAAGCATATAAAAAGCCTCAGCAGGAAAGTTGCCGGGAAACGAAACCGGGCTCGAAGGATCAGGAAGGTCCTGAGGTGCCAAGCCGGATAACGGGTCAAGTGGATTGGCGTTTAACGCTAACTTCAATCCATTCTCGTCTTTATACCACATCGGAAAACCATTATTGGGATCGATTGGCCCAACTATCATGATGTTACCTCCTTATTTTCAAATTGATAAAACAACATAATTTTCATAGAATCACTCCTGAGCTAAAGTAAAACTCTATTGGGGCAGGTAAAATTTCACATGTTTTTACCAATCCCTTACTATTCAGTAAATGTACAGGCGGGTAAAAAGGTGTATAAAACGGGCTGGACCCTTGTCTGATTGAAGTAAATATGAATAAAAATCCGCCTAATAGTCATGAACCCCAAAATAGATTAATAATATTGGATTGATAAGGGATAATGTGGAAAAATTACATGCCCATTGTTTTTGAAAAGGGGACTTTTTGTCCACCTCTGAATAAGGGCGGGGTGAGGAACATCGATTTATACTTGCTTATATTATTCGTAACAAATATTTTATTGACTGCCTGTTTGTATGTTTATGTCGGCAAAAAAAGCAGACTCGTAGGGTTCCAGCTGGGAATGAACATATCCATCATTGCCGGGGGATTCACTGCTGTTTCAACCGGAATTGTACTTATTATGATATATCCATTTTTTTATACAAGTGTAACGATTCTGTCCGTCTTAATCGGCCTCATTGCCGGCGGTGCATTCGGCCTGCTTTTTGATTACCAGACTGCTCTTACTGGATATGTGAATGGTTTAATGATGGGGCTTATGGCTCCGATGGTCGGCGCATTGATTGATAACCAATTGATGTTCCTTACATTTCTGGAGATTTTACTGGTTTCTTCCTATTTCGCCGTTCTGTTATCAGTCAGAAGATCGTGAAGGGGACCTGCTATGACTCTGCTAATCTACGTCTGCCTCATCTTCAATGTTCTATTCAGCCTGTATGCTTATTACCGGTTCTTCAAAAAGAGAATTCTCTTAGATAACCGGTACAGCATGACCATTACCATGTCTTCCGCAATGGTCATTTCATTGTTTTTGTCGATGCAGATTTCTTTTCTTAACTCTTTTGCAATCGAAGGAATTATTGCCGGCACGGTCCTATTAGGCGTCTTCATCGGAGGAGCCTTTGGGGCATTAGTCAGGATGCATGCCATTCTATCCGGTGTTTTTTCAGGAGTAATGGGAGGAATGATGGGCTCAATGGCAGGGAGCGTCATCAAAAACCCGTCTTTATGCGGACTCCCGATGGATAATCAAAGTGCGCTGCTTTTCAACATGTCGATTTTCACAGCCTTTGGGACGTTCATTCTGTTTGTGACCCTCGGATTGATTCTTTACTCCTTGAAGGTATAGAAGGGCGGGGAACTATGAATCGAAAAGGATTAATTCTATTGCTGCTTTCAGCCGCTCTGCTTACGATTGTCATTCTGTGGCCGCAGCAAGAGGAGCTGCCTCACCTCGGAACAATTGAAAATGAAACTCTTGAAAAAGTGGACGGCGGGTCGTATTCCCTTAAAGATAAAAGCATCAAACTGGTCATGTTTTTTTACAGCAGCTGTCCAGACATTTGCCCTATGACAATGTTTGATCTTGAGGAAGTAAAAACAAAACTCGAAGAAAGAAACCTATACAATCAAAAAGTCAAACTAATCAGCATTACTCTCGATCCGGATATGGACACCACAGAAAGGCTGAGAGAGTATGCCGGAAATTTTGGCATTGATCATGAAGGGTGGATGATGCTTCGGGCGGACACCTCTGTTACCAAAAGGATTGCAAAAGATTTCAGGATGGTCTACCAGAAAAACGAAAGCGGGTTTGTGACACACAGTACAACAATGTACCTTGTAGATGCTGAGAATAATATAAGAGCTTATCATGATATGGCCGTTGGAGATAAACGGGTCAATATTAAAGAAATAGTGAAACATATTGAATTGCTTTCCGCAGAATGAACCAGGAGGCGGTGTATGAAACCAAAAATCCGAAGAGACGATTATATCAAGAAGCTGCTGCAGGAACGGGAAAGTGAACTTGTCGAGATGGATGTTATCAACCAAAGAAATCTCTCAAGAGGGGAAGGCCTGACATCACCTGCAAGTGCCGTATCAACAGAAGAAACCAGGATTCTGATGGAATATATGGAGCAGCAGAATCTATTCAACCTCACCTCAACCAATGAAAACAGGCGAAAAGTGCTGACACTGAAGAAATTTTTTAAAAAGAAGCGCAATCAGCAGGTGGAAGTCTATTCCTGTTCCGGGCAGGAAGTCCTTTACACAGAAGGAAAAGTCTCTGCCATCGGCCGCAATTTCGTCATGCTATCCAACTTGAAGGACCGTTTCTGGATTCCCTATCATGCCATTAAATCTGCCAATATTCCCTATGGTATCCCAAATTACTCCAACACACATCAACACTATATTTATGATAATGATCTAAGAAAGAAGCTCCTGCTGCAGTTCGGAGAAACGGTTTCAAAAAAAGAAGAGCTGTTTCAACAGTTTTGTGAAGACTCGATACAATCCAACCTGCAGACATGGAAGGGAGCGAGAGTGGAAGTGAAAACAGCTGAAGAGGGAGGAGATTTCACAGGAAAAATTCTGGAAGCAAAAGAAAATCAGCTCTTCCTAAAACATTCAAAAGACACGATTGCCATTGCGCTTGAAGATATAACCTATATCAGATCGCTCAGGTTTCTGCACATGGCCAAAAAATTCTTTAAAAATTCTCGAGACATATAAGGGGGAAAAACATGAAGACAAATAACCACCAGCCTGAAGATCGGCTATATCGGGATTTAATGGACTTAATGGGCAGGGAGATCTTAATCATTACACAGGCTGCCCAGCTGAACCTATTAGGGCAAACGTTCAGGCCGATATTTTGCGGGACGATTGCTGAAGTCGGGCGCGGCCATGTTACTTTAGATCCGGTTATTTTCAAGATGGTCAATGCACCTTTTTACGAATTTCCAATGCCTATCAGCATACCGCTCGAGAAGATTGTCTCATTTTCTTCAGAAATACCTTGTGACACAGTATTTCCACTAACCTAAAGGGGGATATTTATCATGCCTTCCAACGCACAGGCAAAAGAACAATTCCATTCAATTAATGACATTCATGATGAAGCGTTAATAGATGCCTTCAGGATAGCCAAAGGAAGAAGAGTCTTTATGCTGCTTCAAAGCTATCCATTCATTTTTATAGGAAAAATTGAGGAGGTTATAGATGATATGGTTGCGCTCCAGGTAGAGACCTCCCAATTCCCGGCCCTGGAAAATAAGCAATGGCATATCCATATCCACAATGTCGAAGTGTTTTATATAGAGAAAAGTACTGGTCCCCGAATTCCAAGATTGAAGGATTAGCAACTGAGAAAAGAAAGGAGACCACTTCATGAAACGTTGCTTTCACGTCGTAGCGATTCCGATCCGGATTGTCGTGAACAATTTCGGTGATTACAATCCCAATGGCATGATGTATGTGCTGAAAGAAAATGAACAAAAAATAAAGCATCTCGTCAAGAAGTATCCTTTTTCTGTCGTTGACCTTGTCCAGCCGCTTGTGATAAGAGCAAACGAGGGCGATGAAGTCGAAGTCCTGTTTGAAAACCAGCTTCCATTTCACACATCTATGCATTTTCAGGAAGCTGAATACGATGTCCTGACCTCGGATGGTGCGAATGTTGGTTTTAACCCTGATACAACTGTAGCGCCCGGTGACAAAATTTTATATACACTACAGGTTCCTACCGAGGGGATTTACCTTTTCTCAGATTTAGGCAATCCTTCCAGCAGTGAACAAGGCTCTAATTCAAATGGTCTATTTGGTGCACTGTTTGTGGAAAAGCGCTTTTCATGGTGGACCGACCCCGTTACAGGCGGCCCCTTAAACAGCGGGATGTACGCTGATATTCACCATCCGATTCTGCCTTCTTTCCGTGAGTACGCCTGGATATTCCAGGATGAAATGGAAATCAATGACCTCACAGGCAACAACCCGATCGATCCAGTAACAGGAGAGCCTACGGAATCGTTCCATGGAGTCAATTACCGGTATGAACCCCTGCACCGCAGGAAACAGCTGATAGATGAAGGTGTCGTCTGTCCTGATTGCGACGGGGAGGAAGTCCACCATGACTCCTGGGTGTTTGGTGATCCGGTAACACCTATTCTGAGGGGGTATGTCGGGGATCCTGCCAAAATCCGCCTGATCCATGCCGGGGTAAAGGAAACCCATGTGTTCCACTATCATGTCCATCAGTGGTTCAATGATCCCGATAATCTTGAGTCAGAAATATTCGATTCGCAAGCGACAAGCCCCCAATCACATTATGATATTGAGCCATTATACGGTCTTGGCAGTCTTCATGGAGCCATCGGGGATGCCATCATCCACTGCCACTTATACCCTCATTTCGGTGTTGGGATGTGGGGAATGAACAGGGTATTCGATACCTTGCAAGATGGCAGCCAATGCTATCCGAACGGGGTGAAAATAGAGGCACTTCAGCCGCTTCCTGACCGCCCCGCACCGCCACAGCCTACGAAACAACGGCCTGGATTCCCAAATTTCATTCCTGGAAAAGTGGGATACAAAGCTCCCCGTCCGCCTCTGGGCATTGTCGGGGGCAGGGGACTGACTGAGCTGGAGAGAAATGCAGCAGTACCTAATGCGAGGCCGGGTGCTGTTTTCGCTGATCCATGCATCGAAAATGCCAATGTCATAGAATACAATATTTCCCTGATTGAACTGCCCATCATCTATAACAAACAAGGATGGCATGATCCAAAGGGAAGAATCTACATTCTGGATGAAGACATAGATGATGTCTGCTCAGGGAGGAAAGAGCCGGAACCACTTATTATCCACCAGCCGGCTAATACCTGTATCAGGGTCAACTACACCAACAGGCTGCCTCACATACTGGATGGAGATGCTTTCCAACTCGTGACGCGTTCTTACGAAGCCGGGATGCATATTCATTTCGTCAAATTTGATGTGCTTGTTAACGACGGCGCGAATGTAGGCTGGAACTATGATTCCAGTATCCTTCCCGGAGAAACGATGAGGTATGAGTATTATGCTGATGTCGAGTTGAAAGCATGGTTTTTCCATGACCATTTGTTTGCCGTCATGCATCAGCAGCATGGCGTATTCGGAGCAGGGGTCGTCCATGCAAGATTCACGGAGTTTATCGATTCAACCGGCGGCGGGGAAATCGGAAGAGGCGCGCAGGTTACTGCGATACATCCATTAATACCGGACTATCGTGACTTCAGCTTGATGGTACAGGATTTTGCGCTTCTTTTTGACAATAAAGGAAATCCAATTGCACCACCGGAATTTCCCGGATCGCTCGATGATCCAGGCTTGTTCGCAGTCAATTATAAAAATGAACCGCTGCAATTCAGGCTTGGTCCGGACTGTGATCCTGCTTATTCGTTCAGCTCCTATGTCCATGGTGACCCAATCACCCCGATTTTGCGGGCTTATGAAGGGGACTCGATCAGAATCAGGCTTCTACAGGGGGCCCATGAGGAGTCACACAGCTTTAATGTCCATGGCCTCAGGTGGCAAAAAGAGAGATCAGACCTCGATTCGATGATGCGCGATCAGCAGCATATCGGAATATCTGAATCTTTTACATTTGAAACCTATATTCCCAGATCAGGAGATTATTTCTGGGCGTTTGAAACCGAGGAAGATTTATGGAACGGCTTATGGGGTCTGATCCGTGCCTATGATGAAATCGTTCCGGACCTGTTCCCGCTTGAAGACAGGCCGAGACCGCTGAAAAGATCGAGGCTGCTGCCTTACCAAACTGGAAAACCGCCACATAAAGGAGACTGTTTTGATGATGATTTGATCATCCCAGATAAGAGGCCGGTCAAACACTTTGACATCGTTGCCTTCCAGGTCCCGATTATTTATAACGATTATGGTGATACCGATCAAAACGGAATCATCTTTTCATTAAGGGAGGACATGAAAGATATCCTCTCAGGGAAGAAAAACCCCGAGCCTCTCATCATCCGGGCTAATGTAGGAGACGAAGTCCATGTAAAACTGACCAGTTACCTGGAATTTGAAAAGTTCCCAATCAAAGATGGCATTTATCCTTATCCCATGGTAAAAGAGCAGGCGTTTTACCCGCCATCCCTCCGAATCTCCCTGCATCCGCAGCTGATCCAATATGATGTCAAAACCTCCAGCGGCGAAACTGTAGGATACAATTACGACCAGACTGTTGGACCTGGAGAATCGATCTCTTACCGCTGGTATGTCGATTTCCCTGTAGGTGCATGCGGTATGTGGGATATGGCCGATATCCGCAACCATAAATCTCAAGGGGCTTTCGGTGTATTTATAGCAGAACCGAGGGGGACGAAGTACTTGGATCCCCAAACCCTCAAGCCAGTCAACACAGGGGAAAGTGTCGTGCTAAGACATCCAATCCTGCCAGACAGGCGCGAATTCGTCATCATTATGCATGATGGTGTCAGACTTCATGATAGGGACGGAAACCTGATTGTGGATCCAATAGAAGGAATCCTGTTAGGGCCGGATAATCCTTTTGATGAAGATTTGGTTGATACGTACGACCAAGGGTCCAGGGGATTCAACTATCGATCCGAAAGATTGATTAACCGATACAGAAAGCACTCAGTACTGCATGATTTATTCAGCTCGAAAGTGTTCGGAGACCCGGCTACTCCATTGTTTGAAAGTTACCTTGGCGATCCAGTGTCCATAAGGCTTGTTACTCCCTCAGAAAGAAGGAGATCCCATACCTTCCATTTACACGGCCACTTCTGGAGGAAAGATAGCTCGGATATCAACTCAGTAACCGCCTCTTTTGAAGGTTTTAACCTTGCCGGAAGCAAGCAGGATCTCGAACTTTACGGCGGGGCTGGAGGATTCGGCCGCTATCCTGGAGATTATATGTATCGGTCAGGAAATATCCAGTGGGATATCGAACAGGGAATGTGGGGGATCATGAGGGTCCATAAAGAACGCCAGCCTCATCTTCCGCCTTTGGATAAGTAAACGGAGGGAGGAGACAGGAATGGAGAACAACGGCTTTCCCAAAAAGGACGATGGACATCATGAGTTTGAATTTTGCACAGAAGGCCATTGCTGCCAGGACCGGTTAAAGCAGCCTAAAGTCCTTTCTGATAACAGCTGTTTGCCGGTGGAAAAGCTGGAGGCAGTGGAAGAAGACATTAAGAAAGCCAACAAACTTCTTCTTGATTTGGGGCTGGAAGACCCTGAACGAAATAAGGTCATTAAAGAAGCATTCACAGGAATCGAGGGCCTGAATGTTAAAGTAGAGATAGAAGCAGGGCAAGAAGATGAGGTAGACGGAAAAGTTTATTTTGCCGGCAATGATTTTGTAGCACTTTTTAAAGATGAAAACGAGATCATGATTCCGAATGAAAGGGTGTCTCTGATCCAGGTAGAGGGAAGGTTTGCAGAACCCATTTCTGAACCGCTGCTGGCTGAAATCGATCCCTGTTTCCGCCGGGAACTGACCTTCCATTTTGGAAGGACAGTATCCTCCTCACCGGAACTGATCAAAATATTTTTTGGGATGAAACTAGCCATCTATCTCCTGCTTATGCAAGATAAAGAGATTTCAGTCAAATTGGAGGGGGAAATCCTGGACGGCGTTCTCTGGAAAGTATCAGAAGACAGCTTCACATTGAGGAATGAAGAGAAGGACCGGGAAGTGAACCTGGCCCATGTGCTTTATTTAACACACAAGCGAAATAATGAGAAGGAGTAACCCAAACCTTTTGAAGACAAAATCATACTTGATTTTGTCTTTTTTTATGTTCTTTTTATACATATTTATATTTTTAGGAAATGGCTCTTTAAATTAAGAAAAAGCTCAGGAAGCATCCCAAGCTTTTGTGCCTATTTTCAGCATTTTTTTCCATGGTACACTTCAACATATTTGATCTTGTCTACAGGAATAATCCAGGAGTAACAGTGTCTTTCTTCTTCCTGATCTTCTTCTGCAGCTGCTGCAGCTTCCGGATTGTCAAGGGATTCATCTGGTTCCTCATCCTCTGGATCTTCAACTGGAACAGGTTCTTCTACTTCATACTTTTTCACTTCTACAAAATTAGAGCCCACATAACAGATCTCTGCTTCAATGCTTCTTCCATCCTCAAGTTCCATATCAACGATACAGCCGATGAGCTGCCGAAGCTTGAAGTTTAAGTTGTTTAATAGACCGCCAAGTCTCAGCCTGAAATCATCATCGCATAAATCGCGGCGGCAGTGGTTATGGTGGTGGTGGTGGCAGCCATGGTGATGGTGACTGCGGCAATGACAATCATGATGGCCATAATGGTGATAAGGGGTTTCATATCCATGATGGCAGCGGCTGTGATGTTCGCGGCAGTGGCAAGATTTTTCATTGGGATGGTTGTGATGACGGTGATGATAATCTTCATGATGGTCATGATTTTCATGACAATGACACTTTTCTGTATCCTCCCGGCCTTTTTCTTTTAGATATTTTTCACGGGAGGGAAGCCCCAATCTGTCATGGCCTTTTGCCTCCTCATGAGAATGACCTTTATGGTCAGGATAATAGCTCATTCAAAAATCCTCCTTTTATATATGGTGGGAGTATAATGGCCAGATAGACCCTTATACTTATTGAACTGCTGATAAGCACTTGTTATATAATATGAAGTTTTTCCTATCCCGAATGGGACAAAGGCCTTTAAAATTGGCAATCTTTTGAAAAAAAGAGGTCCATATCATGAGTTAGTAAACAGATAGGAGGATTTTCAGGATAAAGGGCTTCAGATAGTAAGGGGAATTCATGAAGAGTTCTTTAATCCAATAACTTTTTCTTATCCATATCAATAAATTAAATAAAATTTACTTATCAATCTTTTCATTATATAGTTATTAATGGAAAAAGGAAGGAGAGGTGGGGGTATGTTTAAAAAGTATAGGGATCAATTTCATCCGATCGTCTGGGTCCTTCTAACAGGTGCAGTACTGTCGAGAGGCGCGATGTTCATGACAATGCCATTTCTGGCAATCTATCTTTCCAGAAACATGGATATGCATCCATTGTTCATCGGTCTCACCGTAGGCATAAGTCCGCTGGTGGCAACAATCGGCGGATTCATTGGGGGACATCTGTCAGACAGATATGGGCGGAAACCTGTCCTGCTTTTCTCTTTATTTACAATCGCATTGATATTTTTTGGGTTCAGCATCGCCAGTAATCCGGTTTGGTTCATCCTATTGAATGCTTTGAACGGTCTTTCCAATTCATTTTTCGAACCAACCTCACAAGCATTGATGGCAGATCTCACTGAGAAAAAACAAAGATTGAAAGCCTATTCCCTGCGTTATACCGCCATCAATATCGGAGCCGCAGCCGGTCCGCTGCTTGGTGCCTACCTGGCTGATGTCTCAGCACAATCAACTTTCATTATTACAGGTTCGATCTATTTTTTATACGCGATTTCACTTACACTGCTTATGAAAAGATTCAAGCTTACAAATGAAAGCAGTGGAACATCCAAGGTGACATTTGTGGCTGCATTAAACATTGTGAAGCGCGACTCGGCTCTAAGGTACTTAATTCTGGGTATCATTCTAATCAACATCGGCTATTCCCAGTTGCAGTCCACACTGCCTATGTATATTGAATCGTCATTTGAAAACGGTGTATATGTCTATTCCATTCTGCTGTCCATTAATGCGATGATGGTCGTGTTTTTGCAAATGCCGGTCAGCTCTGTTGCAGAAAAGTTCAGGCCTATGCAAACAATGGTCTTTGGAGCGTTCATCATGGTCATTGGACTGGCAGGTTTCGGTATTGCGAATGGATGGATCCTGTCCATTATTTCGGTTGCTTTGCTCACTCTGGGCGAAATATTGATATTCCCGGCAAATTCTGTGTTGATTGACAGGCTTGCTCCTGACCACTTGAGGGGCATCTACTTTGGGGCCGGCCAGTTCAGGAAAGTCGGAAATTTTGCAGGACCTGTCCTGGGCGGCTTTCTTCTCAATGAGATAGGCGGAGCCGGCATGCTGTGGACCGTATCGCTGGTAGCGCTTTTCAGTATTGTTTTCTTTACGATGGGGAACAGGTCGTTTGTAAAAGTGGAACCACGGGAAATAGAGAGCGTTTGAACTGCATAAAGATGAAGGGAAGCTGTTGATAGCAAGTCGCTCAGTTTTGGAGTACAAAACTAGAAAAAGCAGTCCAAAACGGACTGCTTTTTACTATGAATTCGTAATAAAATTCACATTTTAAATTTCATTGATTAAGTAAGTCACCAAAGGAAGGGGACTTAAAATAAGGGAAAATTCTTCCGTTAAATTGCAGAATTCAGCTGGGGAGAGGTAAATAACGGAAATATTTTCCTTTAAGCATGCTCAGTAACACAATTTTCATGTTTTTTAAGTAAATAGCGGAATATCTTACTCTTATTTGACCTGTTTTTCCCGACATTTCTTCCATAAGGGAAATTTCTTCCCTTATGGTATAAGCTCATTTTACTGGTACTTTTTTGGTCCTCGCTTTTATGGTGGAGGGAGCCATGCGAAAGCCCTCCAATCTGTACGTCGTTGAACGGCCCCTTACACTTTTTAGTTTACCGCCCGCCCCGCGGAGTCGTGCATCATCTAAATAGATAAAGTTGAAATAATAATGATGAAATAGTGTTTGGAATATAGTAAAATGAGAGGTATTTCTTTCAGCTGGGAGTAATATTACATGAATTTTAATATTAATAGAATTTTGGAGAAGCTCATGCCTTTCATAACACCTTCTGCAGTCCTAATTGGTGTCATGCTGGCTGAGCAGCTTCAAGACCTGACGTTTTTAGTACCATGGATTTTCGCGATAATGACTTTTGCCGGGAGCTTAAGCAGCAACTTTTCGTCACTGAAAAATACCTTAACAAAGCCTTTGCCACTACTAATGGCCATGTTTATTCTCCACCTCCTCATGCCGGTATGGGCGTTTGGAATCGGTTCGCTCGTTTTTCCGGATGATGGATTGACCGTAACGGGACTTGTGCTTGGGATGGTCATTCCTACCGGCATCACCAGCTTTGTTTGGGTATCGATTTATAAAGGGAACATCGAACTGGCGTTATCCATCATACTGTTGGATACGATATTGTCTCCCTTTATTGTTCCATACAGCCTGACTTTTTTGGCAGGGGAGAGAGTGGAGATGGATACCGGCAGTATCATGTCTGGCCTGCTTTTGATGGTGGTGGTTCCTTCGATCTTTGGAATGCTGCTTAACCATTTAACTAGGGGAAGGATCAAAAATACACTGGGTGCTAAATTGCAGCCTTTCACCAAAATCGGAATTGGAATAGTGGTCAGTATTAACAGTGCAGCTGTTGCCCCTTTCCTGAGCAAAGTGGATTGGAAGCTGATCAGTATTGCGTTTACAGTCCTATTCATTGCTTTTGGGGGATATGTATTTGCCTGGTTGATTGCCAAACTTACAAAGAGGAGCAGGGATACGAAAGTCAGCTTACTTTTCACAGGGGGGATGAGGAATATCAGCGCGGGGGCCGTCATTGCTGTGCAATATTTTCCGGCAGCTGTAGCCGTACCGGTTGTCATTGCCATGCTGTTTCAGCAGGTCCTCGCATCCCTGTTCGGATTCATCTTTTCCAAAACAGAAAAAAAGGATGCGCACAGCCATGCAGCCTGAGCCATCCCTTTACCACATTAACGCGCTAAGAGGGACTGTCCCTCTTAGCGCGTTAATGTAGTAAAGAAAGGGAAACCCTGCAAATTATTGTTGGGTGGTCCCTTGAATGTTCTAAGAGTTCAACGGCCATTTAACAAAGATCATCATTTATGTGGTTAAATAATCATGACAAGTACACTTTTATCTAAATTGAAATCCCATGATACGAAAGTGTTTTCTATTTTTGCATTCAAAAAGATTTCCAGCCTGTCTTTATGTTCGAGAAGAATTCTTTTTTCCAGATTCCTT
This sequence comes from Bacillus sp. AK031, assembly GCF_053903065.1. Lineage (NCBI taxonomy): Bacteria > Bacillati > Bacillota > Bacilli > Caryophanales > Bacillaceae > Bacillus > Bacillus sp. AK031. Next base: position 2,281,005 of record NZ_CP096424.1, read on the forward strand.
TTCGCAATTGTAAGGGATTCTGGAAACCCCAGATGAATCAATTCCTTTTCAATCGCAACCAGGATTTGATTCCTTATGAGGATGATCGTTCTTGGGTTAAGCAGGCAAGAAGTAATTTCTCCAGGCACCTTTTCAGCTTTTTGGCTTACTTTGATGATTTCCTGATGAACTGCATCTTGGTTTTCATAGGAGCACTTCTCAGTGTCACATTGTTCATGAGAAAGGATCCCGATGAAAATTCCTGAACAGCTATCCAGGTTTCAGTCATAGTAGAACTCATTGATTGCCAGACCTGTATTCATATGTACATAAGCTTTAATATCGTCAATCAGCTTCTCCATCAGCATGTCGCGGATTTTTTGGACATATTTGCTTTGCTCGTTATCGATCAATTTACTCTCCATAGTTGTCATGAAGTCTTTGATGTAAACGTAAAAACGGGACGGGGATTGTCGCAAAGACTGAACCTGGTCCTTTTCCGAAATGTTCCCTTAATAATCTTCCTGTGTAGCTCGCCAATTCTATTTCTTTTTTACTTAAATCCATATTAGACACCCTTTGCAGATCCGGCTACATATCCAAGATCATTTGTACAATTCTTCAGAGTAAATTCCTGTCAGCTGTATGACAGGAATTTGCCTGTTTTTTGAAAAAATTTAATTCAACTATAATTAACTTATTTAAGTTTATTTTTAATATCCTGTTGTGTAATTTCACTTCGGATTGTTGCATCCTTCGCAAACTCTTCATTAAAAACTTTATTTCGCGGATACTTATTTTTACGTTCACGGTTATCATTTTTGTTTGTCAATATCTTCAGCCTCCTTTCTTTGTTATCCTTATCTTATTGAAGGCTATTTATGTACGGAGAAGGACTCAGTGAATCATTGTCCCTCCATATGGTTATGAGGTAAAATAGCTATCAGAAGTGAGGGATAACTAATGAATATATTTTTAACAGGGGCTACTGGCTTTGTGGGGAAACAGCTTTCAAAACAACTTTTGGCGGATGACCATCAGCTGTATATACTTTGCCGCAATACTCAAAAGGCAGAAATCTTCCTGGAAGAGATGCCCTTTTCATCGAGAGGGCGGGTAACTTGCATAATCGGGGATTTAAACAAAGACTCACTCGGTATTTCCGAGGATAAGATAAAAGAGTTGAACGGAAAAATTGATGCCTTTTACCATATGGCCGCATACCTGTCTTTTGATCCGGCCCAAAAAGTAGAGACTTTCAGTGTGAACCTTGAGGGTACCAGGCATGCATTGCAGTTTGCTGAGAGAACCGGGTGCGGCAAGTTCCTGTATGTGAGTACTGCCTACACGGTGGGGATGGAAACAGAAGGAAGAGAAGAACTGTACAACCTTGACAGGAATTTCGTGAATCATTATGAAGAGTCGAAGTCACATGCCGAACATCTTGTCTTCTCCCATAAAAACAAAAGTGAGATGGAGATCATGATTTTGAGACCTGCCATCATCATTGGAGATTCACGTACCGGGGAAGCCGAGACAACCTTTGGATTATATGGATTGCTTAAAGCAGCGTCGCTGTTAAAGAGAAAGGTGTCTAAACGGAAAGAGTGGCAGGACCACATCTATCGTTTTCTCGGTCAAAAGGAATTAAAAATGAACCTTGTTCCGGTGGACTATGTAACAAAAGTCTTAAAAATGGCATTAAAGCATGGGGAAGACGGGAAGATTTATAATATTACCGATCCATCACCACTTAACCAAGAAGAGATCTTTAGTGCGGTAAAAGAAGTCCTTGACTTCCCGAACCTGGATTTGGTTCCTTATTCTGAAGCAGATTCCCTGACAGACCTTGAGAAAGCATTCAATCAGTCACTAACCATCTTTACAAACTACTTTACAAGAGAAATTCAATTTCCTTGTGATCATACTTTATCTTTATTGCACAAGGCAGGGGAAGAGCCTCTCAGTATGAATTACACAAAACTGAAGTTTATCATTGAAGGGTTCAACAAATAACCGCTTCATCGCTTTAAAGCACTAAGAGGGACTGTCCCTCTTAGTGCTTTAAAGTGGTAAAGTGTGAATGAAGGAGGAATGGTTATGCAGCCGCTGCCTGATCATTTACAAGATCATCTTGATATCGTGTTCATCGGCTTTAATCCAAGCCTGAAATCAGGGGAGGTGGGGTTCAATTATGCGAATAAGAGCAACCGTTTCTGGAAAATCCTTCACCAATCAGGGCTGACACCGAGGCAGTATGCACCAGAAGAGGACTCACAATTATTGAAGCTCGGATACGGGCTCACCAATATCGTCGAGCGGCCGACGAAGGAAGCAGCCGATATCACAAAGGAAGAATACAGTGAAGGGAGAGCCATCCTGAAGAGCAAGCTGGAGAAGCACCAGCCGAAGATTGCCTGTTATGTCGGGAAAGGCGTCTATCAGCAGTTCTCCAAAAAGAGGAAAATCCCATGGGGTATCCAAGAGGAGTCTGTCGTGGAGGGTGTAACCGATTTTGTCGCTCCTTCCTCAAGCGGACTGGTCAGGATGAAAATTGATGAAATCGTTGCTATCTATAAAGAGCTGACTGAGTTAAAGCAAAAATAGCCCCTTGGACCAAAGAGCTCTCTGGTTAGGGGCTATCTCTTTTTCAAAAAGAAACAAGTAATATCCATTTTTTCTTCAAATAGACCTTCGGGATTCAAAACAATTAGTTCTTCTGCAAGCTCCTCTTGAAATTCATTCACCCTATCGCCAAACAAATCTGCCTTGCTGAAAGAAGTAGAAAATAGATAGCCAATAATATCTTCGATTGTACGGGTTATCTTCGATGAAACTTCATACTCTTCAGCAAGGAAAAAAGCCGATTCGGCAATATATTCTTCATGCCGCTTCTCATTTAAGTAGGTACCGTTTCCGGCTCTTCGGTCTACACCAAGATATCGCTGGATCACTTCCACGGTTTTATTTTGCCATTCCGAGTCTCCGCTCCAAACACTTCCTCCGGCCAGGATCGCCATCCCTCCGCCGTCTTTCAGCTTTTGATAACTCTTTCTCAACACATCTGCCCTGTCCATCCAATGAAAAGAATTTCCTGCGGTTATCAAGTCAAAATCACCTGGAAGATTGTCCAGTTCTTCTGCAGCTGCCAGCCTCCATGCAATATTGCTCACTAAGGCCTCTTCAGCACGAGAAGCTGCAGCACTCAACATGCCGCTGTTGATATCCAAACCCATCACATTCTTAAAATTGGGCGCCAAGGGAACCGCAATCTCACCGGTTCCGCATCCTATATCCAATAACATGCCGGTACTATCCGGCTCATAAACATCTATGATTTTATCAAATAACTCTTTAGGATAAGGATGGCGGTATTTCGCATAAAATAAAGCTGTTCCGGTAAATAATTGTTCGTGTTTCATCATCAGCCTCCAGATTCATTTATCTTTTCAAAGATATCGCTTTCAAAGTATAGTAGAAACAGCAGGGTTTTACAATTACAGGATTCAGGGGAGGGAATTACATATGTCATCACGGGACATTGTCCAATATTATGTAGTGAACAAGGAATTGAATATGTCAGCTGGAAAAATCGGTGCACAAACTGCACATGCAGCTACACTGAGCACGTTAGATTTGTTATCGGAATCATCATCCTTTTCTTCCTGCAGGGAATACTTTATCGAATGGTACCAATCGGGAATGACAAAGATTGTCTTGAGGGGAAGGCAAAAGGACTTGGAAAAGCTTGCCGAACAAGGTTACTACAGCATTCATGACAGCGGCCGAACCGAAATTGCCTCAGGTTCCCTGACCGTTGTCGCTTTGCCGCCGATGCCGAAAGCGGAAGCGAAAGAAAAAGTTGGCCACTTGTCATTGTTTAAATAAATACATAGAAGGAAAAACAAGTGAGGGAATAAGAAGGGAGTTATTTTGTATGTTCGCTAGACTAGACACTGTCATATTAAAGGTATCCAATTTGGAAAATGCCAAGCAATGGTATAAGGAAATACTCGAACTGGAAGAGATCTTTGATGGAGGCAATCACATCGTATTTAAAATAGGCCAGGGAGAAACACCGCTTACCATCATCCAAGGGGAACCGGCAGCTTATTCTACCGTCAAGCCGATTCTTTTTTCAGATGCCATCGAAGAGACTCAATTAAAACTAAAAGGCAAAGGTGTAGAAGTTGATGATATCCAGCAGGATGAGCCGGTCAGATTCTTCACTTTCAAGGACCCGGATGGCAACAACTTTGAAGTTTGTCATTTTTAGTAAGAGAAGAGACAGTCATTCACCACCCGATTCACTTATTAGAAACTCAAGCAAAAAAGCAGAGCATCCATTCGCTCTGCTTTAAAGAATTACCAGAATAGTCTCCTTCTCGGAGATGGAGTTCCTGGATACATACCATACTGTCCGTACTGGCCAGGCATACCGTACCCTGGAGCTGGAGACCCCTCGGCATAGGGTGGACCTGGAGCAAAGTAGCCTTCAGTCGGGCCAACCTGATAAGGTCCATAAGGAAGACCTGCGCCATAGCCCCAATTTCCTGTTCCCTGCATGAATTGAGGCTTAAACCCTTGCTGCGGGGTATACCCATATTGCGGGCCATATGGAGTGGCAGGCGTATAAGTATACTCGTTCCCCATTGGGTTCTGTCCCATTCCCATCATATCCCCGTTCATCGGATAAGGATTCATAGACGGCATATCGGACATCTGCATCGGGCTCAATCCTTGCTGCATACCATTCATTTCATATTGGTTCATTGGTGTCAGGTATTCTTCATCAATTCCGGACATTTGTAAAGGATTCAACTGAGATGGATATCCTTGCATGTCTCCATTTGTTTCACCGGTGTTCATTCCATAAGGATTCATAGGTGTCATATAATTTTGATCCATATCCGGGTAAAATTCAGTTGGATCAGAATACATCTGTCTATATTCGGGATCCATACCCGGATAATGATAAGGATACATATTCTTCAAATGAAATACCTTCCTTTCAACAATCATCATTTAACAACTTCCTTTACATCCTATTTAGCTTTACGAAAGGTGTGCCTATCCAATTAGGTATACAAGAGGGGGGATACGTTGAATGGTTCATAAAATGCAATAACAGCGCACATGTCTGCTTTACGAGGAAAAAGAGGCAATGGAAGAGGAAGAGGCTGATGTTTCAGCCTCACTTTTTGTTTTCAGGAATCTCGGTTGCTGCAAAGTCCCTCGTAAGATTACCCAGGTTCGTAGTCAATTCATCATCGGCAAGCGGAAGGCCATGTCCTACCACTGCGACTTGTGGTTTTAATCCTGCAAGTGTTTTTACCGATTGCTCTGCAGCCTGCCAATCAGTAGTGAAATATTGTGGGGGCCCGTGAATTTCCTGCTTTTGTGTCAGCACTTCATACAGCTTTTCCTGTTCCACATTGATGAAAGCATCACCGGCAATCATGGCTTTATCACTTTCTCTGAATAAGGATATATGTCCAGGTGTGTGACCCGGAGTATGGATGTATCTCCATGCCGGCAGCACAGGGATCGTTCCATCGTCCGGCAATACCTGCAGATGAGAACTGATATCTATGCTGTGGCGGGGAAACATTGAAGACATCTTTGCAACCAGGCCGGAATCGGCGTCTGTATTGGGCGGAGGATAGCTGCTTTTACCCGTAAGATAAGGCTTTTCAGCTGAATGTGCATATACGGGGACATTCCATTTCTCCAGAAGTCCATTCAGTGAACCGACATGATCGAAGTGACCGTGAGTCAATATGATTGCTTTGCAAACGGCATCCCCGCCAAAACGTTCCTTCACTGCTTTCAAGATCATTTCTTGAGAGTCAGGCATACCCGCATCCACCAATATGAATTCATTGCTTTCTTGAGGATTCCCGATCAGCGCAATATTGACGATTTGAACATTGAAGCAAAATAAATCAGGTAAAACTTCTATTCCCATCCCGCTGGTAACAGACGTCATCGGCATTTTCTTCATGTAATATCCTCCTTCACTTTTTCGTTGGTAGTATCTGTCACTCTGCTGTTGAATATGTGACAATTTATGTACGATATCTGACCTCAATCAATAAAAAAATGTCTCACCTTCAAAAAAATGTTTCCATACTCGAAATATTGTTTTACTATTTAAAAGGATGGAAATGAAGAGAGGCGAAATAACGGGAATGAAAACATATATACGAGAATGTGTAAGCAATTATAAAGCTTACAATTTCAATATCAAGATGGCTATCGCCGCTAACCTGCTAACTCAGATTGGCCTCGGTATTTTCATGACTTTATATAATCTTTACTTAAGGGATCTGGGGTACAGTGAACTGACTAACGGGAACGTCATTGCCATGACAGCTCTTGCCCAGACCATTTCCCTCGTTCCCGCCGGTCTCCTCAGTGACAAATTTGGAAGGAAAAAAGTGATGGCCATTGGGGCTTTGCTGGCATCGGTTACTTTGCTTGGAAGGTCTTTCTTTGAAGGCGAAACAATGCTGATCTTCCTTGCTTTTGGCAGTGGGGCGTTCATGTCTTTCATTCAAGTATCGATGATTCCCTGGCTTGCCGAAAACTCAAACGAAAAAGAAAGAGTGCAATTGTTTAGTTTTCACTTCGCGGTCATGATGGGGGCAAATGTTATCGGTAACCTTGCAGGAGGATTTTTGTCGGACTTTTTGTCATATATTGGATTCACATCACTTTCGAGCTTGCGAATAACATTGATTCTCGGCAGCCTGATCTATATTGCCGGAGTTCTCCCGATAGGGTTAATGAAAGAAACCACCATACGCAAACAACAAAACAGGCTTCTCGACAAAGAACAATGGAAAGGAAAAGGGAAGCAGTGGAAACTTGTGTTCTTATTCGTAGGAGCACAACTTATTATCGGCATTGGCTCGGGTCTTGTGGTTCCATACCTTAACCTTTACTTTGCCGACCGGTTCCACACCTCCCATTCTGCAATCGGGCTTATATTGTCACTTGGGCAGGGGGCAACCGCAATTGCGATGATTATCGGGCCAGCCGTTGTGAATAAAATAGGGGAAGTGAAAGCAGTCGTACTGCTGCAGCTGTTGTCCCTGCCGTTCTTACTATTGACCGGAATTACAACCAACTTGTATTTGGCTGTTTTCGGCTTCTTGTTCAGGCAGGCATTGATGAATGCGGGGAATCCCATTCAAATGGCGCTGATGATGAGAAAAGTCCCTGATGATAAAAAGGGGATTGCCAACTCATTGAGCCAAATGGCGTTTTCCTTCGGCTGGGCGACAATGGGACCGGTGTCCACTTACATTGTCGCTGCCTATGGTTCCTATTGGGGCTATTCGGTCGTATTCGCAATAACAGGTTGTATCTATTTAACAGGTTCAATTTACTTTTACTTGGTGTTTAACGAAAAAAAACCGACAGTATCGGAGCGTCCAGCTGCCATTTAATAAAAAAATTTCCAGAACCTCCTGATAAACCCTTAAATAAATGGTAAAATAAAGGTAATAATACATATTACTTTATCACCAGGGAGGAACCATACTATGGAAAATAAACCTTTGCACTATGATGGAAGCATTGCTGATCATTCTGGTAATGCAAACGATGAAACTGCTGAACGATTTATCATCTCAGCAGAAGCGAGAAAAAATATAGCTGGAAATCCTTATGAACTGAACACTGAAGAATAATCCAATTGGAGGAGCTGACTGCCATCAGCTTCTTTTTTTTAGGCTATTTTCGTAAACTTTGTGGCTATTTAATATAATCACAAAAATATCTCCATGATTGTCCTGAAATATCTCTTTAAGGATGGAAGAAAAGAGCTGCTCTCCCGATTCAGAAAGAAAATCCCCAATATCCAGGGGAAATCCGAAAGCAACAATCTATGCGAAAACAGCCTTTTTTCACGGGAAGAATCTCTTATTTTGTAAAAACCAAGCTTAATCGTTTGAGAGTCAGGAGCATTTTTTTTTACAATTTCCTTGAAACAGAGAATTTTCATTTGAAGCTAAAGAATAGACAATTATTAATTAGAACAAAATAAATTGTCAATTACATATAGAAAGGAACGGATTAAACATGGCAAAAGTTTTATATATCACAGCACACCCACATGATGACAAAGCTTCTTTCAGTATGGCAGCAGGACAAGCGTTTATTGAAGGCTATAAAGAGAGTAATCCGAATGATGAAGTGGTTCATATAGACCTGTACCGTGAAAACATTCCGCAAATCGATGTAGACGTGTTCAGCGGATGGGGCAAGCTTCAGAAGGGATCCGGATTTGAAGAACTATCAGAAGAGGAAAAAGCGAAAGTAGGAAGACTATCCGAATTAAGCGAACAGTTTGTGTCAGCAGACAAATATGTGTTTGTGACACCGCTCTGGAATTTCTCATTTCCTCCTGTCATGAAGGCCTACATTGACTCAGTGGCCGTCGCAGGAAAAGCATTCAAGTATACAGCCGAAGGACCGGTCGGACTACTGACCGACAAGAAGGCACTTCATATCCAGGCCCGGGGAGGGATCTACTCAGAAGGTCCGGCGGCAGCGATGGAAATGGGACACCGCTACCTAGACATCATCATGCAGTTCTTCGGCGTCCCGTCTTTCGAAGGGTTGTTCTTAGAAGGGCATAACGCAATGCCGGAAAAAGCACAGGAAATCAAAGAAAACGGGATTGCACGGGCAAAAGACCTGGCAAAGACTTTTTAATAGAGATTCCAGCAGATTTTTGGATTTGCTGGTTTTATTATTTCATTATTAAGGTTATTGACCATCTATAGAGGATTCTCAGTAGTCAGATGTGTTTTATGAGGGGTTTATTTACCAGCTACTCTCAATAAAAAACAAGCAGATGGCACTTAAGAGCCGGTTATCTACCAGCTACTGAGGGTCCATATTAATCAGATGGTATTTAAGTGGACTTTATTCACCAGCTACTCTCAATGAAAAACAAGCAGCTGGCACTTAAGAGCCGGTTATCTACCAGCTACAGAGGATCCATGTTAAGCAGATGGTATTTAAGTGGACTTTATTCACCAGCTACTCTCAATGAAAAACAAGCAGCTGGCACTTAAGAGCCGGTTATCTACCAGCTACAGAGGATCCATGTTAAGCAGATGGTATTTAAGTGGACTTTATTGACCAGCTACTCTCGATTAAAGCCAAACAGATGACACTAAGCACATATGCACCAGGACCGGATAAAGCACCCCCATAACTAAATGCAAATATAATCAAGCTCGCATAAACTCAGGATTTTTATAAAGATGAGCAACCCAGCCACCAGATTCGATAAACAGGCGGACAGCCACGACTTGTTTGTCTTTCATCAAAGTAAAGAAATGAGGATTTCCTTCCGGGACACAGGTGACATCGCCGGCCTCGAGCTCAACATCGAAGTAGCCTGTATCCTCACTTCATAAAGATTTCATGCCCGGTGGTGACCATGGGCATGTACCTGTCTTCAGAAGCTCCTCAATGTTCGGAGATGCTTCTGAAAGGGCAACAACATCCCAGCTGCTGGATTCGCGGTGTTCGGCCAATGACTTAATTTCAACTTTGAATGTATCAATGATTGTTTGCTTTTCTTCATCAGAGATCTGGCAGCGTTTCCGTAAGTCTGCGGGAAGTTTCGTAATGTCCCAGTCCTTATAGAGTACTTCTTCTTTTGACTAAAAAAACACGTACGTTTTCTTCACCTCAAATTGTCTCTCCAGAGTTTCTTACTTTGACCATGAACCAACCTCAATCCCAGTGCATTACTTTCTGCTTTTTTCTCGAGATTGTTTGTTGGCCCGTGTACAAGGTATTCCGCTGTAATATGTGTCAAAATGATTGCTCCTTTCATAAAAAAACCTCATCCCGGTGAGGAAGAGGTTTTATTTTCAAAGAAAAATAGAACTCTTATCTCTCAGCATCTATGCTGCAAGAATTAGCGCCGTGCTAAAAAAAGTCGGTTGCCGAGCATCATCGGGCCAGTCCCTCCGCCTGCTTTTGATAAGAATAGGTATCATTTTCACGTCAATGACATTATTAAAACTTTCTGTCCATACCGGTTAATTCGAAAGTTCAAAAAGGTTCAGCTTTCCAATCCTCTGTACTGCCTCTGCCAATACTTCTTCATCCTGGAGGAGTCCGACTCTGACAAAGCCCTCGCCATGTTCTCCGAAACCGATTCCGGGCGCTACCGCTACATGTGCTTCTTCAAGCAATTTCTTAAAGAAGCTCTCTGAAGTATATCCTTCCGGAACTGGCAGCCATGAGAAGAAAGATCCTTTTGGCGGCTCTACATTCCAGCCGATTTCTTTTAGACGGTCGAATAGAAAGTTCCGTCTCGATTGATATAGGGCTGTAAGTTCTTCGACGCATTTTTGCGAGTGGGTCAATGCAGTCGCAGCCGCTTCCTGTACACCGCCAAAAAGGCTCACATGCAAGTGGTCCTGCAATAGATTCAGTGCAGCAATGACGCTGGGGTTGCCCACCGCGAAACCGACTCTCCAGCCTGCCATGTTGTACGTTTTTGAGAGGGTATAGATTTCAATCCCGATATCTTTTGCACCCGGTGTTTGCATAAAGCTCAGTGGTTTATGGTTATCGAATCTGATAGCGCCGTAGGCAAGATCATGGACCACACAAATGTCATTCTCTTTTGCCAATTCGACAGTCTTTGAAAAAAATTCAGAAGTAGCAACCGCTCCAGTCGGATTATTTGGATAATTCAAGAACATTAATTTTGCCTTTTGTAACTTTTCAGCTTCGAGCCTGGTGTAATCAGGGAGGAAATTGTTTTCCTCAAGAAGGGGCATCGGTGCCATTTTTGCACGTGCAAGCGATATTCCCGACCAATAATCCGGATAACCGGGATCAGGCACCAGTGCAATATCCCCTTCATCCAGAAGGCACTGGCTCACTTCCACCAGTCCTGCTTTACCGCCGAATAGGACAGCCACTTCAGATTGAGGATCAATATCCACTCCATATTCCCGCTTATAAAAATCAGCTGCTGCTTCTTTCAAGAACGAATAGCCGCGAAAAGGGGGATATTTATGATAAAGGGGATTGGTTACAGCCTGCTGTGCCGACCGGACGATATGATCCGGCGTAGGCCGATCAGGGTTACCTTGCGCAAGGTTGATAACATGATGCCCCTCAGAAGTGACTTTACTTACGTCTTTGACCAGTTTAGCGAAAAACTGCTGAGGAAGGTTTTCTAATGTTTTGGAAGGTTTGAAATTTTTCATAAGACGCTCCTTTTGAAAGATTCTTGAAATTCTAGTAGCTTATGTTATATGGTTAAGGGAAAAAGTACAGCTAATTTTTTGAATATTGCGAGGAGTGTGGTTATATGGCTTTAAGGATAGCATGCATGCAGATTGATATCGAGTTTGGTGATCCGGAAAAGAACAGACAAACGGTGAAAGAAGAATTCCACAACTTGTTTCAGAGAGAAAAAGATCTTGATGTAGTCGTGCTTCCAGAATTATGGACGACCGGATATGATCTAACAAGGCTTGATGAAATATCTGACAAAGAAGGGACGAAATCAAAAGAATTCCTTTCCAACCTTGCTAAAAAATACAGTACCAATATTGTCGGAGGTTCTGTAGCCAAGAAAAGCGGCGGGTCCGTGACCAATACCCTGTATTCTTTTGCAAGGAGCGGAGAGCTTCTCGGCGAATACAGCAAGGTCCATCTGTTTAAGCTGATGGATGAGCATCATTACCTTTCTGCCGGCAGCAGCAGCGGGGCTGTCACCATTGAGGGGGTGCCTTCAGCCGCTTTTATTTGCTATGACATCCGCTTTCCGGAATGGATGAGAACCCACACGGCCGGAGGGGCAGAAGTCCTGTACGTTGTCGCTGAATGGCCGCTGGCAAGGGTGAATCACTGGCGAACCCTTCTGTTGGCCCGTGCCATTGAAAATCAATGTTATATTGTTGCCTGTAACAGGTGCGGCAGTGATCCGAACAATGAATTTGCCGGCCATTCGATGATCATCTCCCCATGGGGTGAAATACTTGCAGAAGCCGGAGAAGGCAGAGAAGTGATAACCGCTGACATCGATTTAACAAAAGTAAAAGAAGTAAGAAAGCAGATACCGATTTTTCAGGATCGCCGTCCGGAACTATATTAAGTTGTTTATGACCCCAATCTCATAATTATTTCTTTTTCCAGATATTCTTGTCATGCGTGGTCCGGTACTTCTGATAACCACTTCAAAGGATAATATGAAGTCACACACCCTCTTGTTTTTGTCAAGCCAATATAATTACAGCAACAGTAAGCTCGGGTATAATGAAAGAAAAAAACGAGGGAATTCTATGGCCAAAAAACGTTACGAGAATCTGGACAATATAAGCAACCAAAAATCATTAACTGATTTAATGAAGTGGTTCAAGGAAAGACGCAGCAAAGTAAAGGATTTAACGACTCAAATCCCTCATAACTCTGTAAAAGACATCAAGAAACTGCAAAACAACAGGGAAGAGCAAACCATCACCTGGATCGGCCATTCAACATTCCTGATCCAACTGAACGGCATGAATATCCTGACAGACCCTGTATGGGCGAAGAGGATGGGGGTGGGCAAGAGGCTGACCGAACCGGGATTGACGTTAACAGATATCCCTGAAGTTGACATTGTCGTGATCTCTCATGGACATTACGATCACTTAGACTTTGCTTCTATTAAAAGACTGAGGGGCAACCCGGTATTTTATGTTCCGGAAGGACTTCGGTCTGCCTTTACCAGAAGAGGTTACCAAAAGGTGAAAGAAGCGAACTGGTGGGATACCTTTAATGAAGGGGCGCTGAAAATCGATTTTGTCCCGGCTCAGCATTGGACAAAACGCACCCTGACCGATACCAATACCTCACATTGGGGTGGATGGGTATTCCGGGCTGAAGGCAGTAAACCGATTTATTTCGCAGGAGACACAGGATATTTCAGAGGATTCAGGGAGACAGCCGCAAGATTGTCACCTGAAATAATTTTAATGCCCATCGGCGCCTATGAACCTGAATGGTTTATGAAAGACAGCCACATCAATCCGGAGGATGCCGTCAAAGCCTTCACAGAGATGGAAGGGAAACTCTTCATTCCCATGCATTATGGTGCATACCGCCTTGCCGATGATACTGGGGATGAGGCATTGGAGCGACTATATGCTGAATGGGAAAGAAGAGAACTGGAAGCCGGAAAATTAAAGGTCTTCAACCTTGGAGAAACATTGTGGATGTGACCGATAGTATAAAATATTTGAGTACTGAAAGGTAAAGTTGAGTTTCCCAGAAAAATTAATCCGCCACTATTTTGCCCCTTTTGAATATATATGATTATTAGGATTGACAAAAGGAGGTATGCATCACTATGGCTGTACTTAAAGCCCCGGAAGCACACGTGAAACTTTTGGCAAGATTGATGAGGGCAGAAGCGGAAGGTGATGGACGTCTGGGTATGCTGACAGTTGGGAACGTCGGAGTGAACCGGGTCATTTCAAACTGCCTTGATTTCAAGGAATTACGAAACCTCAATGATATGGTGTATCAAAGACCGGGCGGATTTGAAGCGACTGTGAAAGGATATTTTTATCAGCGTGCAAGAGAGAAGGATATAGGGTTGGCAAGGCAGGTTATTAAAGGGTGGAAGTATCATCCAGCTTCCTATGCCTTGTGGTTCTACAGGCCGGAAGGGGACTGTCCGCCGACCTGGTATGACCAGCGCAATGTCGGCAGGTTCAAATCACACTGCTTTTTTGCACCAAGCCGCGAAGACTGTCCACAAGTGTATTTTTGATTCTGTTCAACTTGATACAAATCTGACGCTGAAAAGGGAAGGTGCCAACCATGCACCTTCCCTTTTTCGATTGGACACTAAATAAATAATTTGTTTTTCACCAGCAAAGTTTACAAAAAAATCGACAGGTTATGATATAACTAATACAGACAGAGTGAACAGGAGGAAAGAGATGCTGATAAAAACAATAAAGACCTACATAGAAGAAGAGATGAAAGAAAACAAAATTGAGTTGTTCTCTGACGAAAGGGTGTTTGCTGAGGAGAATGGTTTGCTGCCAGAGGGCAGTGCCATTGAGCCATTAGACGATACGGTCAGGTTTCACGATGCCTTAATCGAGAGAGTGGATAAAGAAACAGAAGAATTAATAAAAACAGAAGAAACACCACAGTTTTTACAGACGCCCGTCAATTTTGTAAAACAACACCCAAACGAATTTTTATATGTGGACAGCAAGTGGTTTGATCTCATTAGAGTGGACGGACTTACCCTTGAAGTGGATGATGTTTTTGGGCATTATAGCGTCCTTACGGGAATCAAGCAGCAGAAAAAGACTGGTAATGAATTCAAATCGCTGCTGGCAGCCAAGCTGAACGGTGGAGAAGAAAATATTCAGCTTATGTGGAATGATAAAGATGGACTTTTTGATCTGAATTTTTCACTTGATAAGCTGGAAGGATTCAATGAGAATGAATCACTCGCCAGAACATTGCAGCTGATTTATCACTTCTTATTTGAAGTGGTAAAAGAATTGGAAGCAGCTAAATTATAGAAAAGGCTGGGACAAAACCTGTTTTCGCAATGAATGTGTCTGAGTAAAAAGAATGGATTTCCGCTCCAGGTGCACGACTCCGCGGGGCGGGCGGTGAGCCTCCTCGGCTTTGCCTGCGGGGTCTCACCTGTCCCGCTAGTCCCGCAGGAGGTCGCGCACCTTCCGCTCCAATCCCCCTACGTTCAGGGAGCAGCGGTAAATAACCTTATAAGTAACATTTTTAAGATAAGAGCATAATAACATGAATGAACCGCAAGAAGTCAATAGTATATATCCTTGACCTCATGCGGTTTTATTTTCGAAAATTTCTGCATAAATCAATTGGTTTTCAACTTATGTCCCAGCCTCTATATTTTCCATCGCAAGGTTAATGATATGACCTTCTTCATGAACTCTTCAAACGTAAAATGGGGACCGTTTGTCTGGTTAAACCATGTCCGGACTGTTTCCATCAACCAGGAAGGGAGCGGCCTTCCATCAATGAACCTGTAATATTGTTCATACCCTTTCTTCAAGTACTCCCACCGCTGATCATTTCCAGGCTGGACATACTCTGACACATCAATGATTTTCACCCGGCCATTTTGCAGCATGATATTTTTTAAATGTATATCTCTCGGGTTGAGGCCAAGACTGCGGATATAGTCACGGGCAGCTTCTACTTCGTGGATCACAGAGGGTGGAATGCTGACACCCTGAAGGAGGCAGTCATAAAGAGTTACACCTTCTTCATAACTTAAGACAAGAAAATTATCGCCGCTTCCACATTTCCTCGAAAAAGAGGGATAATCCCCGATACGGTTATAGACCTGTTCCTCAATGGCCTTCTTGAACACTTTCTCTTCTGCATAGACTTTAAAAGCAAGATCAGGAACCAGCTTAGAGCGAAACACTGCTGCATCGGTACCTGTCCCGATTAAAAGGAGGCCCTCTGTATTTCCATCTATTGAGACAGGCTCATTATTGGGACTAGCTTTAATTTGCAGTTTGCTTAATAGGGGTATTACCGCCTGCCACTCTTCCTTCATAGTTTTCACTCCTATTTTCTCTTATTCTTATAGTATAGTATAAGAAAACAAATGAAATGAGGAAAAAGATGTTTATCCCAAAAGAATTTAAAGTCGAAGATGAGAAGCAGCTACTGCAATTTATTGAAGAAAACAGTTTTGGCATATTGTTTTCTCAAGACAGCGGCCAACCTCAGGCTACACACTTACCTTTTATCCTCTCAGACAAGAAGAAACCGGAATTAATCGGCCATATCGCCAAAGCAAATTCTCAATGGAAAACCATGGACGGAAAGCAGGTGCTGGTCGTCTTTTCCGGACCTCATTCTTACATTTCGGCATCCTGGTATAAGGATAGAAAGAATGTTCCTACATGGAACTATGTGGCGGTACATGTACATGGTACGGTTGAAATTATTACAAAGCAAGCTGAATTACTATCGATTTTAAAAGAATCAGTGAACTTCTATGAAAAAGAATTACCCACCCCTTGGACACTTGATCAAGAACAGGAGACGGTTAACCGGCTTTTGAACGGCATCATCGGATTTAAGATTAACATTGAGAGAATAGAAGGAAAGTGGAAGCTGAACCAGAATAAAAGCAAAGAGAATAAAGAGGAAGTCATCAAAAACCTCAGAGAGCAAAAAATGTATGATTCAGACATAATCGCTGATTTGATGGAAGAGGAGGGGGAGAATTGATCTTTGAGATGACCTATCAAGTAAGAGTAGAGGAATTCTCCCAGGCCGTTCATTGGTATAAAACGCTTTTAAACAAGGAGCCTGACTTTGCCCCGCATGAAAATTTTGCTGAGTGGAAAATCCTCCCGGGATGCTGGATTCAGGTATCAAGAGGAAAACCCTCACAGGGAAGCGGACCGATCCGCTTAGGGGTTTACAATATAGAAGAGGAACGCAAGCGGCTTTTGAAAGAGTTCCAAATGGTATCCTTTGAAATTAACAGCAGGGAAGAGGTCCCTGTAAAATGGGCAACATTCCAAGACCCCTGGGGCAATCAGATTGGATTTTTCGAATATTTGAATGAAGAAGAGAGAGACCTGAAAATAGATGAAGTTTTGGGAGGCAGTAAAGAGAGCTGGTAATACACCAGCTCTCTTTGTTTATCTTTAACTCTACATTGACAAAAGTCAGAAAAAACAACCCATTGAACGTTTTTGAAAGAAAATGAATTTTTATGATTGAAAAATGAAAAGGCTTACTTTATAATGAAGGTAATTCATATTGAATTGGAGGATTAACATGCTTACTCCAGAACGCCAGCAGATCATCCTGTCTTTAGTAAAAGAAAAAGGGGTCGTTAAGCTGCAGGAATTAATTGAAGAAACAAACGCATCAGAATCGACTATTAGACGAGATCTAATTCAATTAGAAGATGAAAAAAAATTAAAAAGGGTGCATGGCGGAGCTTCCTTGCTGCAAGGAAAAAGAAGTGAGCCAAGCATGACAGAGAAATCATTCAAAAACCTTCATGATAAAATTTCAATCGCTAAAGCGGCGGCTTCGTTCATCGAGGATGGAGATTCCATTTTCCTTGACGCCGGAACAACCACACAACAAATGATTTCTTTTCTTGATCAGAAGGACTTAACTGTTGTGACCAATGGAATTACGCTCATCGAACCACTGCTTGAAAAAGGCATCACCACATACCTGTTGGGCGGTGCCGTCAAAGGATCTACCCGGGCATTAATCGGGAGAGCGGCTTACGTAACTTTGAAAACCTACCGTTTTGACAAGTGCTTTATAGGAACAAACGGTGTGGATCTTGACTATGGCTACACCACACCGGATCCTGAGGAAGCGCTGATCAAGCAGACAGCTTTAGAACTTTCTCAAGAAGGATTCATTCTTGCCGATCACTCAAAAATCGGAGAAGTATCTTTCAGCAAAATTGCTGACATAGAGGAAGCCACGCTTGTCACCAATAAGACCAGCGAAACCATTCACCTATATGAGCAGCGAACTTCACTAAAGGTTGTGACAACATGATTTACACACTGACACTGAACCCCTCCATTGACTATTTCGTCACTGTAGAAGAATTAGCCATGGGGGAAACAAACCGAATGGAGCAGGAATCCAAGGCTCCAGGGGGAAAAGGCATAAACGTATCACGGGTCCTGACTTCATTGGGAATCGATAATACGGCATTAGGATTTTTAGGAGGATTTACCGGCCAGTATATCCTTGATGAATTACAAAAAGAAAGCATCAATACAGACTTTATCAAGGTGAACGGCGATACCCGCATCAACATTAAACTCCGCGGTCCAGAGGAAACAGAGATCAATGGCATCGGCCCGGAAATAACAGAAGAAGCATTGTCCGGTTTAATAGCACAGCTTGACCGGTTAACTAAAGGTGACGTCCTTGTCCTGGCAGGAAGCATTCCTGCTGCTATGTCTTCCAGCTTTTACGAACAGGCAATTGGGCAAGTACAGAGCAAGGGAGTCAAAATCGTTGTAGATACAACGAAAGAAAAACTGTTGGACGTGTTAAAATACAAGCCTTTCCTGATTAAACCGAATCATCACGAGCTGGGTGAATTGTTTGATGTATCCATCACTACGAAAGAAGAGGCTGTCCCTTATGGTCAGAAGCTTGTAGAGATGGGTGCCGAAAACGTTATCGTATCAATGGGCGGCAATGGAACAATGCTTTTCTCAGCCAATACAGCACGGTTTGCACCTGTTCCACAAGGAGAGCTTGTCAATTCTGTAGGAGCCGGGGATTCGGTAGTAGCCGGTTTCCTTGCAGCCTATCAGCAAACGGGAGACCCGCTCAATAGTTTCCGTTACGGAGCTGCGGCTGGAAGTGCGACTGCTTATTCTTCAGGCTTCTGTACAAAAGAAACCATTGAAAAACTGTTAGACCAAATAGAGATAGAGCCTATTACGGGGAGGGACTGAACATGAGGATTACAGAATTATTAAAAAAAGATACAATCATCCTCAATTTGAAAGCAGCTTCAAAAGGAGCTGTCATCGATGAACTTACATCAAAGCTTGATGATGCGGGCAAATTGAACGATCGACACCTTTTTAAGAAAGCGATTTTAGCAAGAGAAGAGCAAAGCACGACAGGAATTGGTGAAGGGATCGCCATCCCCCATGCCAAAACAGCGGCAGTCAAGACTCCCGCGATCGCTTTTGGACGCTCAACGGATGGGATTGATTACGA
The DNA here is from genome assembly GCF_053903065.1 of Bacillus sp. AK031. Classification (NCBI taxonomy): domain Bacteria; kingdom Bacillati; phylum Bacillota; class Bacilli; order Caryophanales; family Bacillaceae; genus Bacillus; species Bacillus sp. AK031. Next base: position 2,299,776 of record NZ_CP096424.1, read on the forward strand.
AGCACTAGACGGCCAAAACAGCCATCTATTCTTCATGATCGCAGCTTCTGAAGGAGCAAACAACGCCCATCTTGAAACATTATCACGCCTATCATCTCTATTGATGGATGATGCTTTCAGAAAGAAATTGTTGAGTGCAGCAACTGAAGAAGAAGTTCTGAATTTAATTGATGAAAAAGAAAAGGAAGTACTGGAAGAGGCAGAACCTGAAAGCACACCTGGAATTACAGGAAAAGTGTTAGCTGTTACAGCATGCCCTACAGGGATTGCCCATACGTATATGGCGGCTGATTCCCTTAAAGCCAAAGCGAAAGAAAAGAATATTGATATTAAGGTTGAAACCAACGGTTCCAGTGGAGCGAAAAACCAATTAACAAAAGAAGAAATCGAAAATGCTGTGGCGATCATCGTAGCAGCTGATACGAAAGTCGAAATGGAACGCTTCAAAGGGAAGAGAGTCATTCAGGTTCCCGTAGCTGAAGGAATCCGAAACCCTGAAAGCCTGTTGGACAGGGCGGTCAATGGTGACGCACCTGTTTACGAAGGCAGCGGAAAAGCGTCCGAAGAAACAGGAGAAGCAAAAGAAACACGCAGCGGTTTCTATAAGCACTTAATGAACGGTGTTTCTAACATGCTTCCATTTGTTGTCGGCGGCGGTATCTTAATTGCAATTTCTTTCATGTTTGGAATTGAAGCATTCGATCCTACTCACGAAACGTATCACCCAATTGCAGAAGCATTGATGACAATCGGTGGCGGTTCAGGTGCTTTTGGCCTGATGATCCCGGTTCTTGCAGCATTCATTGCGATGAGTATTGCTGACAGACCTGGTTTTGCTGCAGGTATGGTCGGCGGTTTCCTTGCAGCTTCCGGAGGCGGCGGATTCCTTGGCGGACTGATTGCCGGATTCCTTGCAGGTTATATTGTTCTTCTTTTAAAGAAAGCTTTTGCCAAGCTTCCTGATTGGATGGAAGGGTTAAAACCTGTATTGCTTTATCCTATTTTCGGTATTTTAATCACTGGCCTCATCATGTTGTTTGTTGTTAATGAACCAGTAGCTTTCCTTAACGAACAGTTACAAGAGTGGCTTGGCGGTATGGGAACGACCAACCTTGTTCTGCTGGGTCTTCTCCTCGGCGGTATGATGGCGGTAGACTTGGGTGGCCCGATCAATAAGGCAGCCTTCACATTCGGTATCGCGATGATCGATGCAGGAAACTTCGGACCTCATGCAGCTGTAATGGCTGGAGGTATGGCACCTCCGTTAGGATTGGCGCTTGCTACTACTTTCTTCAAGAGCAAATTCACTGCTCAAGAAAGAAAAGCGGGAATCACTTGCTACTTCATGGGTGCATCCTTCATTACAGAAGGTGCCATTCCATTTGCGGCAGCAGATCCCGGACGCGTAATTCCTTCGGCGATTGTCGGCTCAGCAGTAGCTGGCGGCCTTGCAATGGCATTCGGAATCGGCCTTCCTGCACCACACGGCGGACTCTTTGTCTTCCCAATCGTAAACGGAAATCCATTACTTTATCTTCTGGCCGTATTAATCGGTTCAGTAGTAACAGCATTAATGGTTGGATTCCTGAAAAAACCTATTAAGCAATAATGTAAAAAGTGAAGGTCAGCTAGGCTGATCTTCACTTTTTTGATCAAGGTTTTGTTCATTCATTACATCGCTTTTTCTTAAAATCGATGAACAGATTAGCGCTTAATATTAAAACGAAGACCTGTTCAAGTGCTGAACAGGTCTTCGTTTATGAAATAAGTCATTTAGCTTTCTGCAGGCATTCAGTGCTTCAAACGATGCTTATCTCCAACCCGGGCGGCCATAACCCCAGACTGGACGGCCAAATCCGTATCCATAGCCAGGTCTGCCATAACCCCAGCCCGGACGGCCATAACCCCAACCTGGGCGGCCGTATCCATAACCGTACCCAAAACCGCCAAAACCAGCAGCCGTACCTAAAGCCAGCAAAGGAAACAATAGTCTTTCATCCTGTTCATGAACTGCGAATCCATCTCTATACATAAGCAACCTCCTAAATATATGTTCGCAATATAATATGGAAAATAATTGGTTTCGTTTCTCCTTGCGGCAAAAAGAGGCTCGCCCCGCACTTCACTACTTTAAAGCGCTAAGAGGGACAGTCCCTCTTAGCGCTTTAAAGTGTTAAACAAAGAACAGGTTTTCCCAATAATGGGACTTGTTTTTTAACATTGTTCGGAAAAGCTAAGAAAAACAAGGAATGAGGAGGGAAATCATGCCTGAATTGCCGGAGATGGAAAATTACAAAAAACTGCTGCTGGAGCTCATTCAGAATAAGAGGATTTCAGAAGTTGAAGTAGGAAGGGGAAAATCGATCAATCTGCCCGTTGCTCAGTTTTCTGGATTGGTCCAAGGGCAAACAATAAAAAATATAACAAGACGAGCAAAGCATTTGCTGTTTCATCTGGAAAATGATGTAGTATTAGTATTGCATTTGATGCTCGGAGGCTGGATGTTTTTCGGAACTGAAGAAGAAAAACCCGACAGGACCATCCAAATACGATTATCATTTGGAAATCAACATTTATATTTTATCGGATTGAGGTTAGGGTATTTACATTTGTATAAAGGAAAGGCACATGCCGAGAAAGAGTTTGAAGACCTTGGACCCGAACCGCTGTCTCCGAATTTTAACGAACAACAGTTTCTTACTCTCACAGCCAAAAGACGGGGCAGGCTGAAAACGACCCTGTTGAATCAAAGCTTCCTATCAGGAATCGGCAACTGCTATTCAGATGAAATATGCTTTTATGCAGGATTACACCCTGAAAGAAAATGCAACGAATTGACCGGCCACGAATCCCGCCAACTATTCCTTTCGATGCAATTCATTTTAAATAATGCCGTAGAGAGCGGGGGTTACATGGAGGAACCTTTATACTCGGGAGACTCATTGACTGGCGGGTATACTTCCAAATGCCGTGTATATGACCGTGAAGGAGAAGCATGTTTCCGCTGCGGCAGTGTTGTTATCAAAGATGAAATCTCTTCAAGGAAAACATTCTACTGTGAGAACTGCCAGAAATAAGAAGGATTGATTATGTCAGCCTTGAAGATGCGAACCATATTAGTTACCACTCATTTAAATGCAGTAAAAGAAAAGGTGATACAAATTGGAAAAACTGAATGAACTTCATGAAGAATCCATCCTGGATACAAAACGGAAAATCAAAGAAGATATCTACCGTTTCATGGAAACAAAAGAATCCATTCCAACATTTGAAGACTATTTAAATGAAAGAATTCATTACATTGAACAACTTTGGATAAATGTATGGTTGAATAAGGTGACCAATTTTATCAGCAGAAGTGAAAAAAAAGCTTTTCTGCGGGACAGGGATTATGAAGTTGAGGGGGTAGATAAGAAACTCATCAATAAGGTTTTCCGCAATGAAATGAGATCTTACAAACCTTTTAATGTAATTCCATGGTTGAAAGAATTGGCTGAATATAAACCAGGGCAGTGGGAAGAACGCTATGAGGCAGCAAGGGAAGGCTATTTGCTCAGGTTGGCTCAAGAGAAAATTGAAGCGAAACAAAAAGAGGTTACAAGTGAAATTACAAAGGACCTGGCAAGACACTTTCAGGAACGGAAACAACAACTGTATATTCCAGTACGGTTTGCCGTTGCTCAAAAACTTGCCAGTGATTTAAAGGAAAAAGTCTGCTACCGCCATGTCGATACGTTCATGCTGGAAGAACAATTAGAAGAACTCGGACCTTTTAACCCTGAAGATTATCGTACGCTTTCAGAATTCTTCCAGGAACTGAATGGCCTGATTCACCGAACTCTCCACAGAGGAAGAAGTTATTGGGAATATGAAACCTATTACTATGTTTACGAAGAATTCGTTTCCAATTTTGCACTTAAAACGTTTCCTAAAACCTTCCTCAGCCAGATTTCAGAAGAGCAGCATGCTGCTTTCAAAGAAGCATTTGAGGATGAAATGACTTCTGACGATATTCGAAAATGGATACAGCATGAATTGATTGATCAGTCTCTTGTTTATATGGATCACCTCCAAGAGGAGTATGTTGATGATCTGCTAAAGCTTGCAGAGATTCCATATGATGAACAACTTCATGCAACTATTTACGAATCAGACTTGAAACAGCGGGAAGAAAGAAAAGCTGCCGAACTGGCCGAACTAGAACGAAAAAGACAAGAAGAAGACCGGATGATGAACGACATTTTCGGGAGAGAATACAGCGTTTCATTAGGCGGCATCACACGCTACATCCTTCACATAGGCGAAACGAATACCGGAAAGACGCATCATGCCCTTGAGAGCATGAAAAAGGCTGACAGCGGTCTATACCTCGCCCCATTAAGATTGCTGGCATTGGAAGTCTTTGACCGACTTAATAATGATGGCGTTCCATGCGATCTTAAAACGGGTGAAGAAGAAAAAACCGTCCCGGGAGCCCGACATGTCTCAAGTACCGTGGAAATGTTTTACGAAAAAGATGAATTTGATGTTGTCGTCATTGATGAATCTCAGATGATGGCAGACAAGGACCGGGGTTTTTCGTGGTACAAAGCAATTACTAAAGCCCGGGCAAGAGAAGTTCACATCATAGGGAGCCGGAATGTCAAACCGATGCTTCTTGGGCTGCTTGAAGACTGCGATATAGAAGTCCATGAATATACCCGCGATATTCCCCTTGAGGTAGAACCTCGCGAGTTTTCACTGAAACACGCAAAACGGGGAGATGCCATTGTCTGTTTCTCCAGGAGAAGAGTGCTTGAAACAGCTTCCAAGCTGCAAAATAACGGACATTCTGTCAGCATGATTTATGGAAGCATGCCACCGGAAACCAGGAAGAAACAGATGCAGCGATTCATCAAAGGTGAAACAAGGGTAATTGTCGCCACAGATGCAATTGGAATGGGGCTGAACCTTCCGATACGCCGGATTGTATTTCTTGAAAATGATAAATTTGATGGCACCAGGAGAAGAACCCTTACTTCTCAAGAGGTAAAGCAGATTGCAGGACGTGCAGGCCGGAAGGGGATTTACGACGTCGGAAAGGTAGCTTTTACGAAGGATATTAAAAAGATGGCCAAACTCCTCGAACAAGAAGATGAGCCTGTCCAATCCTTTGCAATCGCACCGACCAATTCTGTTTTTGAGCGGTTTCAAAAGTACTATCATGACTTGGGGCATTTCTTCGAGCTCTGGGGAAAATTTGAAAGTCCATTCGGTACCCAGAAAGCATCCCTGTATGAAGAACGAGAATTATATGAGCTTGTCAGAGGCACAGAGATTGAAGGAAGATTGTCCATGATGGACCTTTACGGATTTTTACATCTGCCGTTTTCCAAAAAAGAACCGGAATTGACTTCACAATGGCTGGAGACGATGGATGCTCTGATCAGCAACAGCGAGCTGCCTGAGCCAAAACTGAAACGAAAAAATCTCGAACAGCAGGAAGTCGCATATAAAGCGGTTGGACTGCATTTATTGTTTCTTTACCGGCTGGGAAGAGGGACGGAGGCCATATACTGGGAGCGGTTAAGAGAGGACATTGCAGATGGTGTTCATGAAAGCCTGGATACCGAAGTATCGACCATGACGCAAAAATGCAAACGGTGCGGAAAAAGACTGCCGACTGGTTTTAGTTTCCCAATATGTGACAGCTGCCACTACTCCCGTGTTAGGAAACGGGGCAGGGGCGGCCGAAGTGGCAACGGCAGACCTTAAGCTAAGTAAGTTAGATATTTCCGCTTCCTTTAGGGAGCGGGTTTTTCTGCATTTTTTGAAAAAGAACTAACTTCGCTTTAGAAAAAGAAAAAACCACACTTTACAAGAAAGCATGGCTCAATTAATCTCTATAAAAATTCTCTGTATAATAAGGCTGTGAGTCTTCGTTGAAAGCCACTCCAACACCCAGAAATTCATATTCTTCCTTTAAAATGTTTTTTCTATGGCCCATTGAATTCATAAGCCCCTCATGGGCAAAAATCGAACTAAACTGCCCATAGGCAAGGTTTTCACCCGCGACTGTAAAGGCCACATCGTCTTCCTCCATACGGTCAAAAGGCGATTGCCCGGCGAGGTTTGTATGGTTAAAGTAGTTGTTCTCAGCCATATCTAGACTATGATCACGAGCTGTCGTCCTTACATGGTCATCCCAGGTCAATATTGACAAGTCATGATTGACTCTGGCAGCATTTGTCAAGTCAAACAACTGATATTCAAAGCCTTCCTTTAATTGAGATGTGCCTTCCGAATAAATATCTTTTTTGTCATGTTCAAGGCTTTCATCAATGATTTGCATCCCTGTAACCGTGTTATTTTCATGCTTGTCATAAAAAACAGTCACATAGCTGTTATCAAGATGATAGATTTCATACTCTCCATCATTTTGCAGCTGATAATAGACCAGTCCTTTTCTCAGCTTTGTAATCGGCTCACCTAAGAGGCTGTGTATTTCTTCCTTAGAGCTGTTCAAGCCCACATTCCCGGCAGAAGAGATAAGATCCTGATTAGTATATAAACCGCTGACTTTATTGTTTTCATCATAGGCCACCATCAAAAAGTTCCGGTAATCCTGATGATAGGTTTTCCATTCTACACCATATTCATTAAAAGAAGATCGAACAGGGCTTCCTGCTGCCTGCTCAACAACCTCTTCATCATCTCCGATTTCGATGTTATGGATTGAAAATACTTGGTCTTCCGGTGCAGAGAGCTGTGGTTTACTGACTTCTACAGCTTCGGTTGTATCCTCGGGATTCTTTGCTTCTTCAATGGTATCCTCCAGCCCAAATATGATGGAACTGATTTTATCATTAATAGTGGTCAAAGCATTCTGAACTTCAGGTTTATCTTTAAATTCATCTATTTTTGCAATGGTGTCATTTATAAGGGAAGAATCAATATACTCCTCCCAATAAGGCTTTGTATTAAATGCGACCAGGACGATCAGCACCAATAAAAGTAGTCGTCTCATTGTTCACGCTCCAATCCTACTTCCATTCTACCCGATTTCTTCAGGTTCAAAAACTCCTGGACAGCCCGGCAGAGGATTTTTTTTGCGAACGATACCCAATAAGTGAATAAAAGCTGAATTCCAGCCTTAAAAGCCAGCAGGGGATTAGATATAAAGGATTACCGTTTTATTATCAGCTAGACAGGGTATCATAAAATTAACATTGAAATGAAACGATCCGTTTCTGTAATCTACATAGAAGGGGAATGGTAAGATGAAAATGTCACACGAAGAGAGAATTCAACTTCATGAATTCAATAACCTGACGAAATCATTAAGCTTTAACATGTATGACATCTGCTATACGAAAACCAGAGAAGAACGCGAGGCGTATATTGAGTATATTGATGAACAATATAATGCAGACAGGCTGTCAAAAATCCTCCATCACGTGTCGGATATTATTGGTGCGCATGTCTTGAATGTAGCGAAACAGGATTATGTTCCACAAGGGGCTTCGGTCACTATCCTTGTCTCTGAGGGGCCTATTGTCGAAGTACCGAATGAACACTTTGATGAATCGCCCGGACCGCTTCCGTCTGCTGTAACCATGCAGCTGGATAAAAGCCACATCACGGTCCATACCTATCCGGAATACCATCCGCATGAAGGGATCAGTACCTTCAGGGCAGATATCGATGTTTCAACCTGCGGCGAAATTTCCCCGCTGAAAGCGTTGAATTACCTTATTCATTCGTTCGACACAGATATCATGACGATGGATTACAGGGTCAGGGGGTTCACTAGAGATATCAATGGACACAAACTGTTTATCGATCACGACATCAATTCCATCCAAAACTATATTCCGGAAGAGATTAAAGACGAGTATGACATGATCGATGTCAATGTATACCCGCAAAATATATTCCATACGAAATGTAAATTGAAAGAATTCGACTTGAACAATTACTTGTTCGGATATACGAAAGACAAGCTGGATAAAGAAGAAGCAGAGGACATTACAAGCAAGCTGAAGATGGAAATGGATGAGATTTTCTACGGTAAAAATATGACAAGAGATTGAAGAAAAGCACCTTTTTAAGGGTGCTTTTCTTGTTGTTACTGGTTCTGTCCTTCAGCCAATGACTTCTCCGCAAGGGCAACAAGCCGTTTTGTCATTTCCCCTCCGACCGATCCATTGGCGCGTGCGGTTGTATCCGCTCCAAGTGTTACTCCAAACTCATTGGCGATTTCTTCTTTCATCTGGTTCAGGACGTTTTCTGATCCAGGTACCACAAGTTTGTTTCTTGCCATGGTCACATCACTCCCGTTGAAGGATTGAGCAGGAAGCCTGCTCAGTCTTAATCTTTCCTAGTAAGGACAATTCCATTAGCTCACCTTCAACATTCCACTCGCCAATTATTACTATTTTAAGAACCGGTTGGTGTTCCTTAAACGGTATACTAATAAGAAAAATTTCAAAAAACCAACAATACAAAATAATTCCTCATTATAGCAGCCAAACTAATGAAGCTAGCAGGAATAGAGCTGATAAAAGCAGAATTAAAAAGATTAGCATTGTTAAAGGGGGAAATGAAAGTGAATTCACATGAAATCGAATACCAATTGTACGGAGACGATATGCAGTTTGTCGAAGTCGAGCTTGATCCTAATGAAAGTGTGATTGCTGAAGCCGGCGCGATGATGATGATGGAAGACGGCATCGAAATGGAGACCATTTTTGGGGACGGTTCTTCAGGAGGAAAGTCTGGCTTGTTCGGAAAGCTGATGGGGGCCGGAAAACGGGTACTAACAGGTGAAAGCTTGTTCATGACAGTATTTACAAACCAGGGAATGGGAAAAAAGCATGTTTCATTCGCGGCACCTTACCCAGGAAAAATCATTTCAGTCGATTTAAGCGAATTGGGCGGGAAAGTCATTTGCCAAAAAGATTCTTTCCTTTGTGCAGCCAAGGGAGTCTCTGTCGGCATTGATTTCCAAAGAAAGCTGGGAACAGGCTTTTTCGGCGGTGAAGGATTCATCATGCAAAAATTAGAAGGCGATGGGCTTGCCTTTCTTCATGCCGGCGGAACCATCCACCGGAAAGAGCTGCAGCCGGGAGAAACCCTCAGAGTGGATACAGGCTGTCTAGTTGCGATGACAAAAGATGTTGAATACAACATCGAGTACGTCGGTAAAATTAAATCTGCTTTCTTTGGCGGAGAAGGTCTCTTTTTTGCAACAGTAAGAGGGCCTGGAACAGTGTGGGTGCAGTCACTTCCGTTCAGCCGCCTGGCAGACAGGGTCTTTGCAAGCGCACCTCAAGGCGGTGGCCGCTCCAAGGGTGAAGGAAGCCTGCTGGGAGGGCTTGGCGATTTATTGAATGGCGATGATTGATAGGTAAAAAAAACGGCTATTGATGCCGTTTTTTTTCATTTAAGCGGGAATTCGGGAATTCAAGCGTGTTTCATCTGAATCAGGGGGGAACTTCTCCAATTTCCTAAACTCGCACCTCGTACGTAGCTTTCTCAATGTTTGACTTCGCCTTTTCTCCAAACTCACACCTCGTTCATGCCTTTTTCAGGGTACAACTTGCCTTCATGAAAAGAATTAAACACATTATTCTTGATAAAAACCAGAGTTCAGCATTAACTCTAATACATTATTTTGTTAAACTATTAGAAAAGTCAAAAAAAGGAGTGGATGACAATCCTTTTAAAAGTAAATTGGGATCAAGTGAAAGAATTGAATTGGAAAAAGATTGTTACCTATTCTTTCGGTTCTCTTATTGCCATCATTGGAATTGGTATCTTAATTACCGTCATTACACTGGTGCTGCTGCAGAAGTATGATGACCGGTACCGGAATTCTCATCCGGAAGAGTTTGGAATGATATCGCTTCAAAGTTTCCCGGACAGTACTTCAAACAGTTTCACACTAGTGACGCAAAATACTTAGGAGGGGGAAGAGCTGTGTACAAAAAAGATCTATATGTTTTTGACAGTCACAGGCCAGTAGCTGCTGTGATCAGAAACTATCAAAAGGAAGACTTCCAAGCCCTGATACAAATTCAGAAGGAAAGCTTTCCGCCGCCATTCCCATCTGAGTTATGGTGGAATGAAAGGCAGCTTAAAAATCACATTAGCCTCTTTCCCCAAGGAGCTCTTTGTATAGAAGTAGAGGGTGAGATTGCAGGCTCAATTACAGGTATGATCACCCATTTTGATCCCCAGAATATACAACATACATGGTCAGAAGTGACAGATGACGGTTACATAACTACTCATGATCCTGAAGGAAACTCCTTATACATTGTAGATATTGGTGTTTCTCCGCGATTCCGGGGGCTCGGTTTGGGAAAAGCAATGATGCAATCGATGTATGAAATCGTGATAGAGCTTAAGCTTGAACGGCTGCTAGGAGGCGGAAGAATGCCTGGATTCAGTAATGTGGCAGGAGAGATGACGGCCTCTGAATACCTTGATAAAGTGGTAAAGGGAAAACTGAAGGATAACGTAATCTCTTTTCTGCTTCGATGCGGGCGTATGCCGCTCGATGTCATTCCGGGTTATCTCGATGACGAAGAATCTTGTCATTACGCTGCGCTGATGGAATGGAGAAATCCTTTTAAGAATAGCTGAATAGAAATTTTTCAAATTACAAAAGTTATTAAAAAACCTCTTGGACATGAGGTTTTTTTGTTTGGCTAATAAATCTTCATTGCTTTCAAAACGTTACTTCCAACACCACAATTCGACAATCTCAAAAGATTTAATTGTCATCTCCTGTCTGGTCTGCTATCATTCAATATATGACTGATATCTATCTGCTAGCAACCAGATATAAACCACTAGCAATACTGTTATGAAAGGAATTACAAGACCTATGAGCGATCAAAACAGAATTCAATTGAATGTGCGCATCAGCAAAGATACCGCCAAGCAGCTGGATGAAATTGTGGATTATTATCAAAAAAACACAAAGCTTGGGAGAGTATATAAAGGAGATGTACTGACAGATATTATTGAAAAGTCACACGGACTGATGGAAAAACAGAAAGCTATTCAAAATAGAAAATATTAAAAATCAAAAGCAGTCTAACCGCTGACGATTTTTTTCACTTAAAGAAAGCAGGGATTTAAACTTGAAGGATTTTCATTCATTAGGAATATCTGAAGCCATAGTAGAAAGGCTTCAAAAAAATAATGTCGTATCGCCTACTCCCATTCAGGAAAAAGCGATTCCGGCAGTCATGAAATACGTAGATGTTATTGCCCAGGCACAGACAGGGACCGGAAAAACCCTTGCGTTCATCTTGCCAATCATAGAAAACTTTGACTTTGAACAGCCGAATATACAAGCATTAATCGTAACCCCTACAAGGGAGTTGGCGCTCCAAATTACGGAAGAAGTCCGAAAGCTTATCCGGCATATTGAAGGGTTAAGTGTTTTGCCGGTATACGGCGGCCAGGATGTTGAAAAACAGCTCAACAAACTGAAAAGGAATGTAGGGATTGTCGTCGGAACACCAGGAAGGATTTTGGACCATTTAGGCAGGGGGACAATCGATTTAACTCAACTGAACACACTAGTCCTGGATGAAGCAGATCAAATGCTTCACATCGGTTTTCTAAAAGAAGTGGAAATGATCATCAGGGAAACACCGGCTTCCAGACAAACCTTGTTATTTTCAGCCACAATGCCAGATGAAATAAAAACTCTTGCCAAAAAACATATGAAGAATCCACAGTATATTAGTGTGGAGAGAAAGCAGGGACCAGCCAAAAGTGTTGAGCAGTTGGCAGTCTTTGTGGATGACAGAGCAAAACAGGACACACTCATTGAAATGATACATGAACAACGCCCTTACCTTGCCGTCATTTTCTGCCGTACCAAACGGAGAGTAACCAAATTGTATGAAGCTCTTGTATCGAATGGATTTACCTGCGATGAGCTCCACGGCGACCTGTCTCAGGGAAAACGCGAGAAGGTAATGAAACGGTTCAGGGATTCTGAATTCCAACTATTGATCGCTACGGATGTAGCAGCAAGAGGTCTTGATGTGGAAGGTATCACCCACGTATTCAATTATGATATCCCTGAAGATGCCGACAGCTATGTGCACAGAATCGGCAGAACAGGAAGAGCCGGTGAAAAAGGCTTGGCGATTACTTACTATTCGCCAAGCCAGAAGGACCTCCTTTCCCAAATTGAAAAAGAACTTGGCATTAAGCTGCCAAGGCGAAATATTGGAAATGTGGCTGAACGAAAAGAGAAGCCAAGAAGCAAACCCAAAAAAACTTCATCAAAACAAACTAGTCAAGGTAAAAACAGAAAAATGCAGGATGAGGGCCAAAAAAAGAATAGAAATAAAGCAGAAGATCGATCCAGCGGCAAAGGAAAAAGATCTTCTGAAACAGGTTCCCCACGTTCCGCCAAAGCATCTGGACAAAAGAGCAAACCAAGAAGAAACAGTAAATCTGAGTATCTTGAAGCCAAAGATATCAAACGCGGCTCTCTCACAAAAACTTCTTCCAAAAGGAAAAATGACAGCTCGAGCAGAAGCGGAAGCACTTCAAAAGGAAGCCGGGTTAAACCGGGTTCCCGTACAAATCGCAGCTCTTCGCCAATGAAAAACAGACGGAAAAAGTAACAAACAAAACGAGTATAAGTCTGCAGACTTATACTCGTTTTGTTATTGAATAAGGCTGCTTCTGCAACTCCCCCTTCAAATATACTATCTGCCAACAACACTTTGGTCGTTTACCCGATAATAATGTCCTCCATGAAAATCAACATACATGAAGGGATCACTTTTTTCTGTTAAAATAGGAATCTATTAAACCAACAGGAGAGAACTATCAATGAAATTCGTTTCGTGGAATGTTAATGGAATAAGAGCATGTGTCAAAAAAGGGTTCATGGATTATTTTAAAGAAGTAGACGCCGACATCTTCTGTATCCAGGAATCCAAGCTGCAAGCAGGACAGATTGAACTTGAATTAGAAGATTACCATCAATATTGGAACTATGCAGAAAGAAAAGGGTACTCAGGCACTGCCGTCTTCACAAAGAAAAAACCTCTGTCTGTTTCTTATGGGATTGGAATGGATGAAAGTGAGCCTGAAGGCAGATGTATAACCCTCGAGTTTGAAGACTTCTTTCTATTAAATGTTTATACCCCAAATTCCAAGAGAGACCTTTCGCGATTGGACGACAGATTGAACTGGGAAGAGCGGGTTAGAGAATATATTAAAGAACTCGATGCTGTAAAGCCAGTCGTATATTGCGGCGATCTCAATGTCGCCCATAAAGAAATCGACCTCCGCAACCCTAAATCAAACCAGGGAAATTCAGGGTTCACGGAAGAAGAGAGAGGCAAGATGTCGCTCCTTCTACAGGATGGATTCATCGACACATTCAGACATCTGTACCCTGATAGAGAACAATCTTATACTTGGTGGTCGTACATGAGTAAAGTCAGGGAAAGAAACATCGGATGGAGGATTGATTACTTCATAGTGTCTGACAGATTGAAGTCTCATGTACAAGAAGCGGGAATGCACGCAGACACTCTTGGCAGCGACCATTGCCCCGTGTTTGTTGAACTCCAAACCTAACCAAAAATGATCTGCGTCTATGCAGATCATTTTTCGTTAGGGTAATCACAGTATTCAATAATTGTGCCTTCAGTATCTGCAGGATTCAGGTAAATGAGCCGCCTTCCATGCTTATTAGTCCTCAGTGTTCCTTCAAGAGTGCGAATTCCTTGATCCTCGAGTTCAATAAGAGCTTTATCCAGATTTTCAACCCGGTAGGCAACATGGTGTACCCCTTTACCTTTTTGCTTAAAAAAGCGGGCAATCGGAGAAGTCGTATTATTCGTTGGGGACAGCAGCTCAAATTTATCGCCATTTATATCGATGATAGCAATTTCACTTTCAACCCCAGAGGCCTCGCTCCGATACCGGTCGACTAATTTCCCTCCCAGCACAGTTGTATAGATATGTATACTGTTGTCCAAATCTCTGACGGCAATGCCTATGTGGTCCAGTATCTTTTCCATCTCATCACTCCTTTTGCACCATCTATACTATATCAGGGAATACAGCCATAAAAAAGAAGACTGCATGCGCAGCCTCCCAAAAAGGAACTAGCAGTGTTTTTTATTTAGGAGAGCTTTGACTCCAAGTATGATGAGCAGAATTGCAAAAACAATAACTGCTACTACCCCAACTTGTGCAAAGAACTCAATAATGCCAACGCTTGGAAATTCTACACCTAAAGCTGCTAATCCAATCAAAGCATACCCAGCAACAAGTCCTGCCAAATAAACTAATATAGCATACATATTATATCCCTCCTTTATATATCAGAATATGAAAAGAAGGGAGGAATGCTTGGTCATATATCTATTTCTCTCATTTTTGATTCAAAAGGCCTGTACGCAGGATGAATTTCTTTTGTACAAAACTGTAAAATACATAACCGGAAGTCATTGCCAGAAGGTACAAGCATACATTGATAGAAAGACTTTATTAGGAAGTGAACCTTCAGTCCTGACTACTTTTCAAAATAAACTGGCAGCCTCGCTGTATGCCACGATGGCGATCTTCTTTTGGGGAATATCATTCGTTTCCGCCAAAATCGTCCTGGTTAAACTCGACCCATTCACCTTGATCGTCATGCGTTTTGGCATAGGAGCTGCATTTTTGCTCATCATCATTTTTTTCAGCAGGGAAAAGGTGAGTATACCATTGCACTATGTCCCGCATCTGTTTATTCTCGCCGTATTGGGCGTATTCAGCAATCAGTTGCTGCAAACATCTTCGCTATTATTCATTGATGCTTCATCAGCAGGCTGGCTTTTGTCAGTCACTCCCATTTTCACGGTCTTTCTATCAATGATCTTCCTGCATGAAAAAATAAACTTCCTTAAAGCATTCGGAATTATGATTGCTGTTATTGGTGTAATCATGGTCACGACTGCTGGAGAAGGCAAGGAATTTGGATTTGCCATCAATATCGGATTTATCCTTATGCTTCTCAGCACGTTAAACTGGGCGGTCTATACCGTTCTCTTAAAAGTCCTTAATATCCCTTTACCTTCTACAGTGGTTACCTTCTATATCAGTTTTCTCGGCTTGCTCGTTACGACGCCTTTCATCTTCCGCTCACGGGGGTGGGAGAGCCTTCCGTCTCTGACTCCGGTTGAATGGGGACATTTGTTATTCCTTGGCATATTTGTTTCGGGAATCGGTTATTGGTTCTGGGCAAAATCTCTTAATGTATTAGAAGCTTCACAGGCGGGAGTCCTTCAATACCTTGAACCGCTGGTTACCTTTACAGCTGCAATTTTGATCCTTCATGAAAAAGCAATGCTGCTCAGTATTGCGGGCGGGTTGATCATCATTGTCGGAGTTTCGGTGGTTAATGGGGATTTCTTTAGCAGATACAATCCACCCTGGCGGAACAGAAGGTAGTTTGAATGATTTTTTTCAATTCCTTGATTGGAAGTTATTACTGCTAAAAATAGAAAGACCCACCATACCATAATAGTGGATGGTGGGTTTTCTATTATATGAACAGTAAGCCAAGTGAAATAACAATACCGCTTATCACTAAGGTTATCGTACAGAATCCCATGATATCTTTTGCTTTCAACAATATAACTATTTTCCAAGCGGTCTGCTGGAGTGGAGGGTGAGGACTCCGATGTCTGTAAAAAGAAGGCCTAACACCAGGACTAGGAATGTTAAAATAGACAACAAACAAAAAGGGGTCAGGCAAGTATCGCTGCATTATCCGGTTAAAAAATGGAATCATCTTTCCCATTTGTACTCCTCCTTATTGTATGGTTGGTTCTAGTACCTACTAATATTTCAGAAATTTGCTGAATATTCCATTTGTTAGGCTGTATCAGCTCTTTAATAGTAAAGAAAAGCAGATTACGTTACACTAAAATAAGCAAAGGAAAAACGGAGGAGAGTATGGAGGATTCTAAGAAGCCGGAAATGAACGAAGATAAACTGGATGAGAGAGAGCACGATTTAGATGAACCAAATATAGAGGATTTTTTATTTGATGAAGAGGATGAGGATAAGAAGACGAAGAGTAAAATCAAATCTATTTCTGCAAAGGTGATCGCTTTTGCTATTGCCTTCAGTTTGGTTGTCAGTGTCCTTGCGGTTTGGGTCCGGGTGTTTAATATCCCTTCTTTCTCATTCCTTGAAAAGTCGAATGAACTATCAAAGATTGAAAACATCCAGGACTACAAAAAAGCTGTGGTAACAATTGAAGGCAATGGCAGTAAAGGAACTGGTTTTAACATATCAGAAGAGGGAACAATCGTGACCAATCATCATGTGATTGAAAATATGCTTCCGATCACAGTCATTTTCCCGAACGGGGACTTATTTCAAGCAGAAATTACAGAAGAATACCCTGAATTGGATATAGCCCTTCTGAAAATTGATGGAAATGAACTTCCCTACTTGGAAATTCAGCGAGAAGAAGAGTGGGGGAGGGGGAACTCCACTTATGTAATTGGAAACCCATTGGCCTATAACCAAATCGTCATGGAGGGAATTATTACAAAAGACGGGCAGACGATGCACTTATCCGCCCCTATCGAAAAAGGGAATAGCGGAAGCCCTGTCATTGATATGGAAGGCAAGGTGATAGGAGTCGTGTATGCGATGACGATTCCGACTCTCGGGAGCGAGGAAGACCCTGAGGGACTGGCTGTTCCTGTTGAGAGAATCCCAGTCCTTCAATAATCGTCACTTATTGGTTAATTCTGTCAGGATAAAACAAAGTTCTTCATTTCCATACATCTCGAGAACAGCAAGCAGTGATGAAAAAGGGATATTATCTGATTCTTCTTTAGCCACGGTTGTGTCAATTGCTTCTTTCAAAAGAGGATTCTCTGCCTGATCAGGGTATGCCCTTGTATATATCTCAATAGGATCCAGATCATGATTTACACACCACTGAGCAAAGAGGAGCACCATCAATTTCTCTTCTTGTTGATATTTTTCAATTATTTGTCTCTCATTTAAATTGTGACTCATCATCATTCTCCTTTATGTCAGTCTGAGTTTATTTCCGATGTTTCCCGGGAAACCGCAGAATATGACAGTTTTCATTCGTCTTGGAACAGAGTTCTTAATCTATCATAAAATTTAAGGCGCTGTTTGTCGAATAAGTGTATAATTGCGGAAGATTAACCAGAAATTATATTATAGAAGTAGTGAAAGGAATGCATTTTTTATGGAAATTACTGGACATACAGTCGAGAAACTGAAAGATCCCACAGGTATCTTGACTGGTGAGCGTTACGAATACATTCTGAATGTCGAAGTATCGGAAGAGGATGAGCTATTTACTGAAAATGGCCTGCTCATCAAAGCCATTTATGCCGTCGACGAAAAAGGCGCCCGTGTCGCTCAATATTACCTTATGGAAGAATCCACTGAAAAATATTTCGATTTTGAGCTTGAAGAAGAGGAAGAAGAATTAGTTACTACATATATTACGGAACATCATAAACCGGAAGAATCAGAATAACGAAAGGAGAATGCCCAATGGAAAACGTAAAAGTTGGAGAAGTATTCACACTGATAGGAGAAGATGACCAAGAACAGGACATCGAGGTGCTGGCAACCTTAACATTGGAAGGCAATGACTATGCAGCTGTCGCTTTTGCAGATGATGTACGGGAACAATCTGAGGAAGACATGGATATCTTCTTTCTAAAAGTCGACTCTGACGGAGACTTGACTGGAATTGAAAGCGATGATGAGTTCGCAAAAGTATCTACAGCTTTTGCCGAGAATATGAAATTGTAGATTTCAGAAGAACCCGGGAAGCTCGGGTTCTTTTTTCTTTGATGTGCAAGATACTCTAAAGAAGTTTGTTCCCTGTCTTTTTCCTTTAAAGAGTCAGGCCCGCCTGCTAAAGTTGGAATATTATTGTTTTGAAAGAAGTGTGAAGAAATTGTCCAGGTGGGTTTTATATAGTTTATTATTTTTGCTGATGGTGATTTGGGGATTTAATGTGTCTGCCATCAAGATTCTTGTCACCCAGTTTCCACCTGTATTTATACAGGGTATCCGGGTCATGTTGGCCGGTGTTGCGGTCCTTTTGTTTTTAGCTTTAAGAAAAAATTTTCAAAAAGTATCACGAAAAAATTTGCTGGGGATATTCTTTGCTGCTCTGTTTGGGGTACTGGGGCATCATTTATTTCTCGCGATTGGCTTGACGTCCACAAGCGCAACAAATGCAGGGCTCATATTGGGGCTGGTGCCATTATCCACTTCGGTCATGGCCATGATGTTCTTGAATGAGAAACTGACCTTTTTAAAAACATTGGGGGTTCTATCTGCTCTATTCGGGGTATATTTAATTGTGATGAATGAACAGGGAACTCTTTCAGGATTGTCTGCTGGTGACTTATACATTCTTGGCGCCGTCCTTACCCAGGCTGTCAGCTTCATTTTGATCAAGAAACTCAGTGTAAGCATTGACTCAAGGCAAATGACGGGACTGATGCTTTTCATCGGATCAATTCTTTTGATCGTTTCCAGTTTCTTTTTTCAAGAAGAACCGGTTTCAGTGACTGGCCAGCCAGGGTATGTATGGTGGGTGTTAGGAGGGTCTGCAATCATCGCAACGGGTCTCGGGCACATGCTGTACAACTACAGTATTCATCAACTCGGTGCAGGAGCGACGTCCATTTTCATCAATTTGACACCATTTTTCTCGATTGTCGGCTCTTCCATATTTCTCGGTGAGCACATACAGTCCAAACACATGGTTGGTTTTTGTTTTATCGTGCTGGGTGTTCTGCTTGGAACAGGGTCTGTCAGGGCATGGATCAAGAAGCGCAGGAATCAAAATCAATTATCTGCTTAAAATAAACCTATCTCAACAGTAGAAAAAAGGGAGCATTGTCATGATCTTCTTATTTCTGTTACTTATGACAGGCGCACTGATAGCAGGGTTGGTGCAAAAGTATATCCTTCGTATAAAAGAACCGGATATCGAAGAACTATGGATTGAACTTCATAAACAGGAATGGTATAAGGAGATGGAAGCAACCCCTGAATACAAGGAATTCCTTGACCTTTCGAAGCGTGAAGGACTTCTGCAAGACCCTTATTATGTCAGAAAGATCATTGATAAAGAGGGGCATCGTGAAGGGTTTATCAATCATATAAGAAATCAGGCAAACTGAAAGACAGCGGTTCTAAGGCCGCTGTCTTTTTTCATACGTTATTTCCTCACCCAAAATAGATTTTTTTCTGTCTCTTTTGTTTGCTGGATGACTTCAGCTATCGCAGAAGTCAGACTGTGCCGGCCTTGTGCATCATGTCCGGTTTCCCAGAGCATCATTCCGCCGAATTCATTCTCTAATGCCAATTCTGTTTTTCGTTGAATCGTTTTTTTACCATTGTAATGATAGGTAAGGCCGTCCATTATTATGGAATCCTTACCGGCATTTTCCGCTCCATGCTTTATGACAGCAGAATAGGAGATGGCCGGCTTTGCAGGGTCTTCGGGCTGTGCATAAAATGGAACTCCAAGGACCAATTTATCCTTAGAGAGGCCATGTGCTTCAAAAAGATTGCCCCAATACTTCACGACGTTTTCAGTATAGTGGTAAGGAGATAAGTTTGCTGCATTATAGCCTCCATCCCAATGGCCATCATAAGCCATGATGTTGACGTAATCAACATCCTTGAACATCGAAGGAGGGAAGACGACCGACTTGTTTTCCTGTCCGGTGACACTATCAACCTTTGCATAAACCGCAATGGACAGTTCTTTCTCTTTTTCATCAAGTTTTGCGTTCAATTCTTTAATAAAAGCGGCCAGATGTTGCCCATCCTCTTGTGAACGAGGGTGTTCAAAATCAACATCGACTCCATCAAGATTTTCAGCATTAACTATATTGTACAGTTCATTGACCAGTCTTTTGCGGGAACCTGGATCAGCGATGGCTTTCTTGAAATAAGGGTAAGATTCCCCGCCTTCAATATGGAACCAGCCTCCAACTGCCAGCAGCACTTTTGTATCATGTTTTTTTGCAAGCTCAACCGTTTTCCGTAAGTTTTCCCAAGCATAATCACCGCTCAATAGTAGTTCTCCATTTGCCGATGGATGTGCAAATGAAAAAATGACATGGCTCAGCTTAGCATAGTCTGTTTTCGCCGGTTCATGATAATCCTGTACATAACCTATTAAAACCTTGGAATCAACAGGCTGTTGTTCAGGAACCGCTTTTGCGGCTAAATTCATATGTTCCGTCCGTTCAGAGTGCAGATTGTTATCTCCCTTAACTGATGTAGCTTCGATATATGATACACCGGCATAGAAGCCCCCAGCGAAAGTAAACGTGATAATGACCGACAGCAGTATGATCAATTTCTGCATTAATGGAACACCTCCCATTATTCTTCAACTTTAAAAAGTTTAACAGAAAAAGAGGGAAGTCAGCCTTGGTAATATCAACCTGTTATTCTATCAGTAAATCCATAAAATAAGTTAATGTGTATACAGACGCCACAATTGTAAAATACTAGGAATTGATAATTGCTTGATACTATAAAAATGGACTTACGGAGTGATGAAATGAAGGCTGTAACCTATCAGGGTAAGTATTCGGTTGCTGTAAAAAAAGTTGAAGCACCAAAAATCCAGGACCCTCAGGATGTCATCGTCAGAATTACCTCCACGGCAATCTGTGGTTCTGACTTGCATCTCTATCAGGGAAATTTCCCGCTGCCAATCGGCTATGTAATCGGGCATGAGCCAATGGGGATCATTGAGGAAGCCGGACCTGAGGTAACGAAGGTAAAGAAGGGCGATAGAGTAGTTATTCCGTTTACAGTCGCCTGCGGTACCTGTCATTATTGCAATCACCACTTAGAGAGCCAATGTGATAATTCAAATCCTCACTATGATTCAGGCGGGTTGCTTGGTTATTCTGAGAAATTCGGAAACTACCCTGGCGGACAGGCGGAATATCTAAGAGTTCCTTATGGAAACTACACTCCTTTTTTGATTCCGGAGAGTTGTGAATTGGATGATGAACACTTATTGTTTTTGTCTGATGTATTACCGACTGCCTACTGGAGCGTTGAGAACGCAGGTGTCAAAAAAGGAGATACCGTTATTGTCCTCGGCTGCGGGCCGGTAGGGCTCATGGCTCAGCAGTTCGCCTGGAAAAAGGGAGCTGAACGTGTCATTGCGGTTGATTACTATGACTACAGATTGAATAAGTCAAAGAAAATGAATAATACAGAAACCTTTGATTTCACTCAGTATGATGATATGGGGGAAACGCTCAAGGAACTGACAAAAGGTGGAGCCGATGTCGTCATTGACTGTGTAGGGATGGATGGAAAGAAATCCCCGTTGGAATTTGTGGAGCAAAAACTGAAATTGCAAGGCGGGACACTCGGGCCGATCCAAATCGCAACAAAAGCTGTCAGAAAGTGCGGTACCGTCCAACTGACGGGTGTGTATGGCGGACTTTATAATATGTTTCCATTGGGGCCATTCTTTTCGAGAAATATTACCATCAAGATGGGACAGGCTCATGCCAGAAGCTATATGCCCGCGATGTACGACATGATAGTCAAAGGGGAAATCGACCCAACCGCTATCATCACACACAAGCTGCCTTTAGATGAAGCAGCACATGGTTACAATATCTTTAACAAGAGAGAGGATGACTGCATTAAAGTCATTCTTCAGCCATAAATGAAATTGAAGAATTCAGCTGTCGTTTGCGGCAGCTATTTTAATTGAATAAAGGAGTTGGCATTCCAAAACGAGAAGTAATAGTGGAAAAGAAAATACATTTGATTAGATGAGGGAAAATATGAACAATTTGAATGGGTATCATCTGCCTGATGAAGTATTGTCTGCCTGGGAAGACAAGCTGCTCCCTGACTATGATATTTTTTTCTTTCGTGACAATCCGCAATATGTCACTTGTGAAGAGTTCCGCCCTGAAGACAGAACTGCCTTCTCGCTGGATGTCAAAACCAGTTTTGCCACCTGGTCGATCAGCAGGGACGCAAAGTATTACTCAAAAATCACAAATAAGGATTTTATATTATTAACTGAAGAACAGCAGAAGGAGATCCTGGAACAGCAATGGCTGCTTGGGAGGGGAATGCTTTTTCTCGAAGATGATTTAAAAGCACTTTTCAAAGATGAATCGGCAGAGGCTCTTGAAGTTTTGCTTCAATCTTCTTTTTTCAATAAGGAAATCAACAAAACAGTCTATATGATCCAGGGACATCTATTCGCCTTGTTCACTGCTGGGGCAAAAAGGGAGTTCCTATTAAGCTATGCTGCCCTGTGGACAGTTGATCATCCTGTGCTCCCGCAGCTGCCTCAAAGCCTCTGTATGAAACTAATGGAAGAATTCACTGGTATCTCACCTTTCTTTGATTCGTTTTCAACGAAAAATGGACCGAATTGTCTTGCTGCAACAGCGGTCGCAGCAAGCAATAACCCTAAGCTAATTGAGGAGTGGATGCAGCCCGAGCGCTTTGCTTCTATATTAAAAACAGAACAATACAATCCTGTATCTGCGGAATACTTGCAAAAACGGGATGTTTTAGTCTGGAAAAACCAGCAAGAACAGATCGTCCATGCCGCTTACCTGTTAAGTGCAATCTATTGTTTTAACAAACACGGACAAACCATGTTTAACCCTTGGCAGGTTCAGAAAGCAGAAGATGTAATAGCATCATGGAATCATGAAGATTTGAATATGCAGGTTTACAGAATAAAACATACTTAAATGTGAAAGGAAGTTAGAAGATATGAATAACAGCATTACAACTAAGATTAAGATTCTAAATCCTGTACATGAAATTTTTGAAGCACTGGCCACCCCTGAGAAAATGGCAGCGAGCCATGAGCGGCAATCAGTACGCCACTCCTTATAAAAATCAAAAAAAGGGCAGCGAATGGTAACGGGTTCGGTTTTGGAGTACACAACTAAAAAATGCACATCAAAATGAGTGACAATTCGCATCGAATTTGTCACTTGTTTTTTCTTGATTTAGCGGTGTTTATGCCAATAATTATGCTCTTTTTGTATGATAAAATGTAACCCAAAATGCAGGTGACAGAACTTTCTGTTCTTCTAAATTTGTTGTGCGGTTTCCGATACATTTAAGTGACAGATATTTTTAAAAAAAGGTCAGTATGTATGATAAAATGAAAAGAACAGAATCTTCCATTAACGGAGCAGATTACTTGAAGAAACTCACGAGTTGGCTAAAAATGCTGTTAGCTTAAATAAAGGGAAATTTTCCCGTTAAATGCAGATTAGAAGTAGTTTTTGATAAAATAAGGGGAATTTTTCCCTCTATTTCAGTCAAAGGTACCTATTTTTACAATTTTTGATTCAAATAAGAGGAATTTCTCCCGCTATTTAAGCTGTTTTCAGCACAATTTGCTAAATAAGGGGAATTTTTCCCTTTATAAATCTCAACTAGCAGAGAACCTGATTTCATTTTTTTAAGAATGCAAAAGGTGAACGGTGGATCTGATGCTCAACTATTCAGCCATCTGGGGCGTTAATTGAATAACCGGCAATAAAAAAAACCGGTCAGGTGCACATCAGCCTCTGACCATTTTTTTATTCAGATATGATTGAATTTCAACTACAAAAGCTCCACAATTTCATTTGTTAATTAGATGTTTGTACTTCAAAACTGAACCCGTTAAGCGAATGCCCTTTTTTTGATTTATATAGCAACTGACGCCAGCAGTTCTTCGATATCCTGCTCCATATCAATGGGATCGGTTGTACACTCAAACCGCTTCACAACTTCACCATTGGTATCAATCAGGAATTTAGTGAAGTTCCACTTGATCGAGTAATCGTCTGTCAGATATTCCGGGTGCTTGGCATTGAGAAGCGGGATTAAGATCTTTGCCACCGGATGTGCTTTATTGAAACCATCAAATGATTTTTGATGGGTCAGGTAATTAAACAAAGGATGCATATTTTCATCCCTGACATTAACCTTCTGGAACAATGGAAAGTTAACCCCATAATTCAGCAGACAGCTGTTTTGGATTTGTTCATTAGAATCCGGCTCCTGATTGTCGAACTGGTTACAAGGAAAGCCCAATATCACAAACCCTTTATCTTTATAGCGGTCATACATTTTTTGCAGGTCTTCATACTGATAAGTGAATCCGCATCTGCCGGCTGTATTGACAATCATGACCACCTTGCCTTTATATTCTTCCAGTGCTTTTTCAACACCATTCATTGAAACCGCTGAATAATCATAAATACTCATTCTATTACCTCCTGGATTATATTTAATAGTATCAAAGAACTATGTAATAAGTCATACATTCATTATACATGTTCAATACAATCAATCAATTAAATTGCCTCAAGTTAAGCGTGCCCAACATTTCCACCCCAACCTTCACTATCATTAAACCCACTTCCCAACCAGCACTTTCGAAAAAATCATACTAAATAGTTTGATATTCTGATTTGATATGTTAGAATGCTTATAAATAAATAGTCACCAAAACCACTGGGGGAGCCTTGTAAAGGCTGAGATTAAGGTATAACTTTAAGACCCTTTGAACCTGATCTAGTTCATACTAGCGGAGGGAAGTGCAGCGATTGATTACGATTTTCAAAGATTAATCAAGCCGCCTTCCTGCATATTCAGGGAGGCGGCTTTTTTATTTCCAGAAGTATTCACCAAAGGGGTTATCATTATGAAAAAACCTGTGCTGCATGCCGTTACCACTGGTGGGAAATCGGTTGAAGACACGGTGTCCGAGGCTTTACTGATCAGTCCATTTGTTGAGGCCATACATATAAGGGAACATGCCAAGACTGCCAGAGAAATATTTGAGCTGACGCAACTGATGATTAAAAAGGGTGTCCCTTCGGATAAGATCATTATCAATAACAGGGTAGATGCAGCAATGGCTGCCGGAATCAGCAGAGTTCAGCTGGGCTATCATAGTTTGCCTGTCAGTACTGTCAGAAATGCCTTCCCACAACTCTCGATCGGAAAATCCGTTCATTCCTTACAGGAAGCACTTCAAGCAGAAAGAGAGGGAGCGGATTATATTTTGTATGGCCATGTTTTTGAAACAGGCTCTAAATCGGGGCTGAAGCCTAATGGTTTAGAAGATTTGAGCTCCATTACCGCATCGCTTACTATACCAGTCCTGGCCATTGGGGGCATTAAGCTGGATAACCTGCATAAAGTTGTTAAAGCCGGTGTCTCTGGTATTGCTGTCATGTCAGGATTATTCAATACAGACAAACAAACAGAGACCGCCATAGCCTATCAAAAACAATTGGAGATGGTGTTTCATGAATAAGAAATACGACCTTATTGTTGTCGGAGGAGGAATTATCGGGAGCTCTATCGCATTTCAGCAAACAAAACTGGGCAGGAAGGTACTTATTCTTGATAAAAATAAATTATCATCCGAGGCATCCTCTGCCGCAGCTGGAATGCTTGGAGCTCAGGCCGAGATTGATGAAAACCTTGCCATGTTAAAGCTTGCCCTCAAAAGCCGCAGGATGTTTCCAACTCTGATTCAGGAGTTGGAGGAACTTACGGGCATTCATATTGGGCTTGTTAATAAAGGCATGATCAAAGTTGCACAAAATGAAAAAGAAATTACTTTATTACAAGAACAGGTTCAGTTCCATCGAGAGTGGGATTCCGGAGTCAGATGGCTGGACGGTCACACTTTGAAACAGCATGAACCTTTTCTTTCATCCCATCTATCAGGCGGGATGCTGATCCCGAATGACGGTCAACTCCAGGCTCCGCAATTATCACAGGCTTTTGCCAAAGCCGCCATGGCTAAAGGAGCGGACGTTATTGAATTTTGTGAAGTGGAGAAGCTGCTTTACAACCAACTAAGTGTGGAAGGTGTTAAGACATCGGTGGGGACATTTACCGCCGCGAATGTTGCCGTTACTTCCGGGGCTTGGGCTGGAAAACTTTTAGAAGAGACAGGAATTTCATTAGATATTTACCCTGTTAAGGGCGAGTGCTTCTCTGTCATTCCATCTCGCCCGCTGATCAATGCAACCATCTTTTCCGATCAAGGATGTTATATTGTCCCCAAAAGAGATGGCCGGATGATCATCGGGGCGACTAGCTGCTTGAACAGTTTCGATAAGAATGTTTCTTTGAAGGGGATTTCTGCCTTGTCCAAAAAGGCTCTTTCCCTGGTCCCCGACATCGGCAACGCAAGCTGGGAAAAAGCCTGGGCAGGAATACGTCCTCAGACGGGAGATGGTTTGCCCTATATAGGGATCCACCCTTCCATTGAAGGCCTTTATATCGCTGCAGGCCATTATCGTAACGGAATTTTATTAAGCCCGATAACAGGAAAAATAGTTTCGGATCTGATTGAAAATAGCGTTACGGATGAAGAAAGCAAATTATATGAAGCTTTCAGAGTTAACCGTACCAACCAAAGAATTTCCACTTCATAGGAGGATGTCCAATGAATCTAGTGATTAATAGTGATGCAGTGCAGGTTCCTGACTCTATAGAGACAGTGGAAGAAATGCTGGCACACTTTAAATTAGACAAGAAAGTCGCCATCGTAGAATTGAACGCTGAGATCTTGGAAAAAAGCAAACATGCAGAAACCAAGTTAGCCAATGGAGATATAGTTGAAATAGTACATTTTGTAGGAGGCGGATGAACATGTTGAAAATTGGTTCTTATGAATTTAAATCCAGATTGCTTTTAGGTACTGGTAAATATCCCGACTTTGATACCCAGAAGAAAGCCGTTGATGTGTCAGAAACAGAAGTACTGACGTTTTCCGTTCGACGCATGAATATTTTCGAACCGAGCCAGCCTAACTTTCTTGAAAAATTGGATACTGAGAAGTACACGCTGCTGCCTAACACAGCGGGTGCCAAAACAGCAGAGGAAGCTGTAAGGACAGCCAAACTCGCGAAGGCATCAGGCCTTTGTGACATGATCAAGGTCGAAGTGATCGGTGATTTTAAAACACTGCTGCCTGACCCGATCGAAACACTGAAAGCAACAGAAGAACTTCTGAAAGAAGGCTTTACCGTTCTTCCTTATACATCTGATGATGTCCTGCTCGCAAAGAGACTGCAAGAGATGGGTGTACATGCCATCATGCCTGGTGCTTCTCCTATTGGATCAGGCCAGGGGATTATCAACCCGCTTAATTTAAGCTTCATTATTGAGCAGGCAACAGTACCGGTTATTGTTGACGCCGGGATTGGTTCACCTGCGGATGCAGCTTATGCCATGGAGCTTGGTGCTGATGGCGTCCTTTTGAATACAGCTGTATCAGCGGCAAAGGATCCTGTTAAAATGGCGGAAGCAATGAAGCTTGCGATAGAAGCAGGCCGACTGGGATACGAAGCTGGACGGATTCCGAAGAAAAGATATGCAACGGCAAGCAGTCCCCTGGAAGGAATGAGTACTGTTTGACTGAACGCTATTCAAGACAAGAACTATTCAGCGGGATAGGAATGGAAGGCCAGAAAAAACTGGCGGAGAAACATGTACTTATCATAGGGGCCGGTGCGCTTGGAAGCGGCAATGCAGAAGCACTGGTTCGTGCAGGTGTCGGCAAAGTAACGATTGTTGACCGTGATTATGTCGAATGGAGCAACCTGCAGCGCCAGCAGCTGTACACAGAACAGGATGCCAAGGAACGTACACCCAAAGCTGTTGCAGCCAAGAACCGGCTCGATCAGATTAATTCGGAAGTCAAAGTGAAAGCAATCGTGACAGATGCTACAGTAGAAGATTTTGAGAGATTGCAAGATGGTATCGATCTTATTCTTGATTCTACTGATAACTTTGATACAAGAATGATCATAAATGATATATCCCAGAAATATAAAATTCCTTGGGTTTACGGCGCCTGCGTAGGGAGCTACGGAATCTCTTATACCATAATTCCAGATGAAACACCCTGCCTGCATTGTTTAATGGAATCCGTACCCCTTGGCGGTGCAACATGCGATACAGCAGGTATCATCAGCCCTGCTGTCGGAATGGTGGTTGCCTGCCAGACAGCTGAAACATTAAAAATTCTGGTGGAAGATTATTCCCACATTCGAAAGAAACTTGTAACCTTCGATTTATGGCAAAACCAAAATGCTTCAATTGCAGTAGGCAGTTTAAAAAAAGACGAGTGTCTCTCATGCGGTACTAAACCAACCTACCCATTTTTACAATATGAGAATCAAACGAAAACGGCTGTCCTCTGCGGAAGAAACACAGTCCAATTGCGGCCGCAGTCCCATCAGGATAGGGATCTGGAAACTTTGGCTGACACGCTGCGCAGCGCTGGGGGCAAGGTGGAAAGAAATCCATTCCTGCTTTCTTGTGAGATGGATGAGCACCGCCTGGTACTATTTAAAGACGGACGGGTACTGATTCATGGCACCAAAGATATTACAGAAGCGAAGAAAATCTATCACCGCTATTTAGGTTAGGAGGTTTAACATGGAAACAGTAAAAGCACTGACCATTGCCGGATCGGACAGCGGTGGCGGAGCAGGCATCCAGGCAGACCTGAAAACCTTTCAGGAATTGAAAGTATATGGGATGTCCGCCATCACAGCCGTAACGGCACAGAATACGTTGGGGGTCCAGGGCGTTTACCCTATGTCGTTGGAGGCCATTAAAGAACAACTCGGATCCATTGCCGTCGACCTTGCCCCTCAGGCTGTCAAAACAGGCATGCTGTTTAACAGTGATGTGATTGAAGTGGTGGCAAAAGCCATTGGCAAGTACCAATGGAACAATATTATTGTCGATCCGGTGATGATCGCCAAAGGAGGATCTCCACTTCTGCAAGAAGAAGCCATTGAGGCATTAAGGAAAAAGCTGATCCCGCTCAGCACTGTCATTACACCGAATATTCCTGAAGCTGAAGTAATTACCGGAATGAAAATTGACAGTTTCTCCAGACGGAAAGAAGCGGCTAATGCCATGATTGAATTGGGTGCACAGTCGGTAGTCATTAAAGGGGGACATGATGAAAGTGATTCCGCAGATGATCTTTTTTATGATGGAGTCACTTTTGAGACATTCAGTAAACCCCGGCTCCACACCAGTAATACTCACGGCACAGGCTGTACTTTTTCGGCAGCCATCGCAGCACAGTTGGCGAAAGGGCATTCTCTGCAGCAAGCCATTCAAGTAGCAAAATCATTCATCCATGAAGCCATCAAACAGGACCTCAAAATCGGTTCAGGACATGGACCTACCAACCACTGGGCCTATAACAGCCAGGAGCTGACACATGTTGAAGCTTAAGGAATCACTCTCTATATATTTTATTATGGGCAGTGTCAATTGCAGCGGAGATCCAAAGTCAGTGCTGCTTGATGCGATATCGAACGGTGTGACGATGTTCCAGTTTCGTGAAAAAGGGGAAGGTTGTCTCCAGGGTGAAAAGTCCATAAGGCTTGCAAAAGAGCTCCAGGCGATCTGCAGGGACCATGCTGTACCT
This sequence comes from Bacillus sp. AK031, assembly GCF_053903065.1. Taxonomy (NCBI): domain Bacteria; kingdom Bacillati; phylum Bacillota; class Bacilli; order Caryophanales; family Bacillaceae; genus Bacillus; species Bacillus sp. AK031. The sequence goes on from NZ_CP096424.1 coordinate 2,329,321, forward strand.
TTCATTATTAATGACGATATTGAGTTGGCATTGCTACTTGATGCGGATGGAGTGCATATTGGTCAGGAAGATGATCATCCTCATCAAGTAAGGAAGCGTATCGGCGATAAGATCCTGGGGATATCGGCACATGATCCCGAAGAAGCAAGAAGTGCAATAGAAGCTGGTGCGGATTATCTGGGTGTCGGGCCGATGTTCCAGACAACAACAAAATCAAATACAAGGCCTGTCAGCGGCCCTGGTGTCATTAAACAGATGAGGACAGAAGGAATCCATCATCCGCTTGTCGGCATCGGGGGGATTACGCATAGGAATGCCGCACAGGTATTACAAGCAGGGGCAGATGGGATTGCAGTCATATCTGAAATCAGCAATAGTCCTTCTCCAAAGGATGCCGCTGCAAGATTAAAAGCTATAACGGATAATGTTAATCTGTGACTATACAAAACCCGGCTGGTCCAAAAGTCGGGTTTTGTATTATTTTTCAGAATTTTTTACAAAAATCGAAACATTCCTCTCTCTCCATTCGTCTAAATGGTAAAGAATTGTGAAGGGGAGAATATAAGTGAACTTTGAACAGAAGAAAACAGTACTGTTATTGATGGTAGCTTCGACGATTATCGGCATTGTCATTCGGCTTTTAGACGTCAGCCGTTCTTCACATGAACTCTTTTCCTTTTACAGTCTGGATATTCTGGCATTGTTGATCATCCTGGCCTGCAGTACAGCGGGACTTATACTATTAAAGGTTGAACCGGCACAGTTCGGAAAACAAAGGGGAATGTTTAGTGACGAATGATTTCTATTGTGATGAAGTATTAAGCGGCAAGACGAGAGTTGATAAAGTGAAAGAAACGAAAAACATATTGGCCTATCACCATACGAAACCCTTTTACCCTGTACATATTGTGGCCATTCCAAAGAAACACATTTCTTCTCTCATAACCTTGGAAGAGAAAGACTACGATTTATTGATGGAATTGATGCTGTCCATCAAAGAAATTGCGGCCTGGGTAACCGAAGAATACGATTCATGCAAAATCGTCACCAACCTGGGTAAATACCAGGACTCCAAGCATCTTCACTGGCATATCGTATCCGGTGATCCAATAGGAGGAAATCAGTAATGACAGAAATATATAATTGAATAGTTTCTTCAGGCACCTGTTCCTTTTAGTAGGATACAGGTTTTTTTTTCAGTCTAACGGAAAAGTTTTTTATAACATACTATATTCTTCCTTCAACATTAGCTACATAAGCCGATAATACTAGTATGGATATTGGCCAAAAGAAAGAGAAAAGACCAATACAAGAAAACTTATTGAGGGATTAGGGGTTGCTTTTATGAAAAAATTGTTATTCAAGGGTTCCAGGAAAACCCAAGAAAAATCAAGTCATTCCGCAGATATCTTCAGGGATCAGGTTAAGATTGATGTTCAGTCTGCCAATTATATAAAGCAAATGGAAATGATCAATTTGACCATGGATGATTTATGTTACATCAAAAAGCTGCAGCCATTTGTGAGTGGTCAGCTTGAAACCATAGTCGATCAATTTTACAAAAACCTCAGCAATGAGCCAGCACTGCTCGAGATCATTAACGATAACAGTTCAATTGAACGGCTGAAAAAGACTCTGCATAAACACATAGAGGAAATGTTCAATGGAATCATTGACAACTCATTCATTAAACAGCGTTTTGTCATCGCCCATGTGCATGTCCGCATCGGGTTGGAGCCAAAGTGGTATATGTGTGCGTTCCAGGATTTGTATCAATCTTTGCTTGAAATCATTGACAAGAATGCGGAAAGCTTTGAAGAATACAAGCTTTACAATCTTGCGGTTTCAAAAATATTGAATTTGGAGCAGCAGATCGTACTGGAAGCGTATGAGCAAGAAAACGACCGAATCCGTTCTGAAGCCGAAGATCTTAAAAAGAACATGATCCACAACGTTAACCGTAATGCTGAGGAACTTGCTGCCATTAGTGAAGAAACAAGCTCCGCCATCCAGGAGGTCGCCAATAAATCAAGGGAAATCGAAAGCGTCACTCAATTGGGATCTGAAATTGCCATCACGACTGAAGAACAATCAAACGAAGGAAAGAATAAGCTGAAGAGATTGGAAACTGTTATGAATGAAGCAGAGGCCAATATGAATAAGATATCTACTGATATGGAACAGCTCATTTCCAGTTCGAAAAAGATCGAGCAAATTGCTGTCATGGTTACAGCCATCGCTGATCAAACCAACCTTCTTGCCTTGAATGCCGCGATTGAAGCAGCACGCGCAGGAGAAAATGGCAAAGGCTTCGCAGTCGTGGCAGGAGAAGTAAGGAAGCTTGCCGAAAATACGAAAGATGCCGTCTCACAAGTCGGAAGTCTCATCAGCGAAATCAATGTTTCTTCATCTGCCATGTCCAAGACGATCCATGAAGTCAATGGGGGCATCCAGACAGGAGCGGTTGAAACAAAAGAGACAAATGCGTTCTTCGACCAGATACTTGCGTCCATGCTGCAAGTCAAGCAGCAGAATATGCAGATTGCCAAAGATATGGCTGACTTAACGGAGATTTTCGAAGATATCAGCGGAGCCGTGCAGCAGGTTGCTGTCACGTCTGATGAGCTTTCAACGGTTACAAACTCAATTGACTAGGGTTTCAGATCAAAAGGAAAATATTTCTTAAGAATATATTGACTTAAACCTGAAGATGCTTTATATTAATAAAAAATTTATATCAAACGAAGATAAGGACATGAGTTCTACTTAAACGGTCTACAGAGAGGGAAGGCACGGCTGAAAACTTCCTGACGCAGAGAGATGAACTTACCGCCTTGGAGTTGTATTGGTGAAACGAAAGTAATCAATACCGCAGATGCTGCGATAAAGCACCTGAAGCCGCCAATTTTTCAGAATGGCGGGAAGCTGGGTGGAACCACGGGTATAACACACACTCGTCCCTTTTACAGGGATGGGTGTGTTTTTTATTTTATAACGGAATAATGATAGCGATGACAAGGACATGAGTTTTTCATATATGCTCTACAGAGAGGGAAGGCACGGCTGAAAACTTCCTGATGCAGACAGAAGAATTTACCGCCTTGGAGCTGTATTGGTGAAACTCTTAGTAATCAATACCGCAGATGCAGCGATAAAGCATAAATGAAGCCGCCTCTGTATGTTCTTGGCGGGAAGCAGGGTGGAACCACGGGTATGACACACACTCGTCCCTTTTTAGAGGGATGGGTGTGTTTTTTATTTCTAATTTTATATAGGGAGTGGAGCAGCCATGAGTAAAGTACTCATTAAGTTTCCAGATGGAAATGAAAAAGAATATTCTGCGGGGATTTCATTAGAAGAGATTGCTTATTCAATCTCCCCCAGCTTGAAAAAGAAGTCAGCAGGCGGAAAAGTAAATGGTATAGTGTATGATATGAGACGCCCGATTATGGAAAGCGCAGATATTGAATTATTTGATATTCATTCACCCGAAGGCATTGAAATGATGAGGCACACTGCAGCACATATTCTTGCACAAGCGGTAAGAAGGATCTACGGTAAAGTCCTATTGGGAGTGGGACCTGTCATTGAGAATGGTTTTTACTATGATATGGATCTTGATACTAACATTGCAGAATCAGAGCTTGGACTGATTGAGAAAGAAATGAAGAAAATCATTTCAGAAAACCATCCTGTCCAACAGGAAGAGGTATCCAGGGATGAGGCCAAAGAACTTTTCGCCGAGGACCCTTTTAAATTGGAACTTATAAAAGACATTCCAGAGGGAGAATCCCTGACACTATACCGCCAGGGAGAATTCGTTGATTTATGCAGGGGGCCGCATGTTCCATCGACTGGTTTTCTGAAAGCAGTCAAATTAACTCATGTTTCAGGTGCTTACTGGAGAGGAGACAGCAGCAATAAAGTTTTGCAGCGAGTGTATGGAGTTGCTTTTCCAAAGCAGGGTGACCTTGAAGATTATTTCCATTTTATTGAAGAAGCTCAAAAACGAAATCATAAGAAACTGGGAAATGAACTGGAATTGTTTATGTTTTCAGAAGAAGCACCGGGTATGCCGTTCTATTTAAACAACGGCCAAAAGATGCGGAATGAACTTGAGTCATTCTTAAGACAGTTGCAGCATTCATTTGATTATGAAGAAGTACGGACACCTATCATGATGAACCAGCGGCTATGGGAACAGTCGGGGCACTGGGATCACTACAAAGACAACATGTACTTCTCTGAAGTCGATAATCAAAAGTTCGCACTGAAACCTATGAATTGCCCTGGTCATATGCTGATTTTCAAAAACAAGCTTCATTCCTACCGGGATCTGCCGATCAGAATGGCTGAATTCGGCCAGGTTCACCGCCATGAATTCAGCGGTGCGCTTAACGGGATGCTAAGGGTCCGGACATTCTGCCAGGACGACGCGCATATCTTTGTGACACCTGAGCAAATCGAAGGCGAAATCACTTCCGCATTGAAATTAATCGATTATGTATACAACACTTTCGGTTTTCAATATGATATCGAATTATCTACACGACCGGATGATTACATGGGTGATGAAGCACTGTGGGTCCAGGCAGAAAACGCGCTGCAAAATGTATTGAATAAACTCGGCTATAAATTCAACATCAATGAAGGCGACGGAGCTTTTTATGGACCTAAGATTGACATCCACATCAAAGACGCCCTGAAGAGAAGCCATCAGTGTGCGACTGTACAGCTGGACTTCCAGATGCCTGAGAAATTCGATTTGAATTATATAGATGAAAACAACCAGAAGGTCCGTCCAGTGGTTATCCACCGTGCCGTATTCGGTTCGATCGACCGCTTCCTCGGAATCCTGATCGAACACTTTGCTGGTGCGTTCCCACTCTGGCTGGCCCCGAAGCAAGTCAGCGTCATCCCTGTTTCAAATCAGCACCACCAGCAGTATGGTGAAGAAATCGTCCGACGTATGAAACAAGAGGGCATTCGTGTTGAATTAGACAATAGGGAAGAAAAGCTCGGTTATAAAATGAGGGAAGCACAAATGAAAAAGATCCCGTTTATTCTTGTTATTGGCGATAATGAGCTGGAAAATCAATCGGTCAATGTAAGAAAATACAGCGGTAAGGATTCAGAAGAAATCAAGCTGGAACAATTTATTGTTTCTCTTAAAGAAGCGATAGAAAGCAAAAGCCTTCAATAAAACAGAAAAACACCTGCCTTTAACGGCAAGGTGTTTTTCTATTTATAAAATTCAGGAAATATAATGAAATACAGAAACGAAAAAGGTAAAATACCAAAGGTACGAACTTTTTACATAAGGAGAGGATTTCATGGATTTAATGAATAAATGGGAACAGGCTGATCAATATTTCAGTGAAAAACTTCTCGGGGAAGATTCTATTATGGAATCAATTTTAAAAAGAAATAAAGAGTCCGGACTGCCAGAGATTGATGTTTCACCAAATCAGGGGAAATTTCTTCACTTACTGGTAAAATTGAATGGAGCCAGAAGAATCCTGGAAATCGGGACACTCGGCGGCTACAGCAGTGTATGGATGGGAAGAGCACTTCCAGAAGATGGCCAGCTTGTCACTCTCGAGTACAGTGAAAAACATGCAAGTGTGGCTGAAGAGAACATCCGCTCAGCTGGTTTGGAGAATAAGATCAGCATCATGACAGGTCCCGCTCTGGACACACTTCCCACTCTAAAAGAGAAGGGATACCCAGAGTTCGATCTGATATTTATCGATGCAGACAAACCTAATAATCCGCATTATCTCAATTGGGCATTAGAGTTTTCCCGCCCAGGCACAGTCATCATCTGTGACAATGTCGTAAGAAAAGGGAATGTCATTGATGAGCACAGTGAAGACCCGAGCATCATAGGCACCCGCCAGATGATCGACCTGCTTTCAGGCAATCCCAGAATCGACAGTACCGCTGTGCAAACAGTAGGCAGTAAAGGGTATGACGGTTTTGTGATAGGAATCGTCAAGTGAAATTATACTGATTCAAATTGGAGGGATAAAATGGTCACATTAAAACCCATGACTAATGAGGAGTTTGAAAAATTCTTAGCAAGAGCTGTCATTAATTATGCAGACGAAAAAGCAGCAGCAGGAAATTGGACAAAGGAAGAAGCGCTGGAAAATTCTAAAAAAGACTTTGAACGGCTGCTCCCTGATGGTGCCGAATCGGAAAATAATCACCTCTATACAATAATAGTTCAAGAGACAAACGCTGGTGCAATCTGGCTGGCAGAAATCGGCAATCAAACAGGATATATATATGACATTTACCTGGAGACAGAGCACCAAGGAAAAGGGTATGGCAAACAAGCTATGCTTGAAATCGAAAAGGTTGCTAAAAATTTAGGGCTTTCGAAAATCGAGCTTCATGTATTCGCCCATAATAAGACTGCAAGGAATCTATATGAAAAACTAAATTATGAAACAACTAATATTATCATGGCTAAAAAACTTTCTTAATAAAAGAAACCACCGGCATAGGCACAAATTCCGGTGGTTTCTTTTATTTAATTGGGTAAAACCGATCTCAGACTAGCTTAAACTCCTTTTTATCACATCATCATGGTGCATTATACCAAGAATGAACAAACACAACTGACTTTAGACCAATCTGCTGATTGAAAAAAATTCTGAAAAAGGTCTTGACGTCATTACCAGGTTCCTTGTATAGTCTTATATATACTTTAGTGCATAAAAGCATAAAAGCATAAAAGCGTTAAAGCAGAAAAGCAATTCACACACAATTACATATATGACAGTGTACGAAAGCAGTAGCGGGTAAGCGGGCAGTTACAGAGACTGAATGGGTGGTGTGAATTCAGGCAGCTTACAAGTGAATTACATCGTACTTTACAGCTGTCACACAATGAAGTGGATGGAAGTATTCTTCTTTCATCAACAAGGGTGGTAACGCGGAGCTCCTTCGTCCCTTATGGGTGAAGGGCTTTTTTGTATTCTTTTTTATAAGGGGTGCGGCAAAATGGTGATGACAAACGAAATGATTTCATTAGATTTTGAAAGAGTTAGTGAAACGGAACAACATGAAAGGCTGGATCACTTCCTAAGCCGAATGAAACCAAGAAGGGTAGTAAAATCCTTTTCATCCAGGGAAGTGTCAGAAGAAACACTCAGAAAAGCAATCTTGGCAGCAGGAACCTCTCCGTCAGGGGCAAACCAGCAGCCATGGTCATTTGTACTTGTGTCAAATCATGACTTGAGGACACAGATTAGCCAGAAATTGAGAGAGGATAAAAATATCATTGAGACAGCCCCATACCTTGTGGTCTTATTCAAGCAGAAGCACGGGGTGGAAGAGAACGAGGCGGGAGAGATGGTGAAGGTAAAACACTATTACCCTAATGAATCAACTGGGATTTGCGGAGGATTCTTTATTACTGCATTGAACCAGGCAGGTCTTGATTATCATCTGCACAAACCTATGAAATCTTTATCCAGGATGCTTAACAGACCAGACAATGAAGAGGCATTCATGCTCTTTTCCATAGGGATTGCTGAAGAATACAAAGTTTCAAAGAGTCATAGACCTGGGGACCATATTTCTTCAGATACAAAATTCAAAGTATCTTCTTTGATCTCCAATAAGCCTGATTCTATTTCAAAAGATTACTATAACAGTATCCGGAAGCGGCGGAATGTCAGGGACTTTTCTACAGAACAGGTTGACAGATCCTTGCTTGAAAAAGCCTTCCAGGCATTGGAGTCAAGCCCCTTTCAGGATTCTTACCGATTCGCTGTGATTGGCGACAGGGAGACGAAACAATTGATTAGGGATAAGGCTGAACAGGAAGAAAAGATCTTTTATGAAGAGAAGATCACTGATGAGTGGAGAGAGGCACTGAAACCGCTCGGTACGAATTGGGAAAAGGCACATCTTACGGATGCCCCATTCCTTATCATCGGATTTAAGGTAAGCATTGAGGAAGACAAGGAAACCATTTATTCTCATAAATCAAAGCCGGTTCTTGCATCAGCTGTCAATACAGGTATCCTGATGAGTGCCATCCATCATGCCAACCTCTGTATGCTGACCCATACACCGAGCCCTATGACATTCTTACGAGACCTGTTAGAACGGCCTAAAAATGAAGTGCCCATTGTCGTGGTTCCGGTCGGCTATCCGGCTGATAAATGTGAAGTGCCGAATATCAGTAAAAAACCTTTGGAAGAAATTCTAACAACCATCAAAGAAAGTGAAGGTGAACAACATGAAAACTGAATTAAAACGTGATTTAGGAAAGTGGCATGGATATGCCTTGATGATTGGCGGCATGATTGGTTCCGGTATCTTTGTCGTTACCGGAGAAGCCGGAGGGCAGGCCGGACCATCGGTGCCTTTTGGATATGTCGTCCTTCTTCCTGTACTTCTATGTTCCGCTCTGGCATACCTGATTTTCATGAGCTCTCCGCTGGGTAATAGTCCAGGAGGAGCTTATGTCCATATAAGCCGAACTTTCAATAATTACTTTGCCGGGTTCTTGTTCATGTGGTTCCAGTACATTGCACTGCTTGGTGTCATGGCGATCATGGCAATTTCCTTCGGCGATTACCTTACAGGAGTGATAGGAGGAGGGAACACCGCTATATTGGCTACTGTTCTATTAGTAGTATTCTATCTTTTGAATATCGTCGGTGTTAAATGGTTTGGCGTAGTTCAGCTTGTCATGTCGGCAATCCTATTTATCTCTATCTTGGTTCTTGTTGTACCTGGTATCTTCTTTATAGAAACGCAGAATTTTTCACCAATGCTCCCAAACGGGTGGAGCGGTTTTATCGCCATTCTTCCCTCTCTATTCTTTGCTTATTTTGGTTTCGAACAACTGGCACAGGCAGGAGGGGAAATGAAAGACCCGCAAAAAGCAATGCCAAGGACAATGCTGATCGGTTCATTTGCGACCGTCATCATTTACTTCCTGATTTCGATTGTTGCCTTCGGTGTTGTTCCATACGACCAGCTTGCCCAATCACAAAGCGCAATGTTCGATGTAGCGTCCGTTTACCTGCCGGCTGGAGGAAAGTGGATTGTTATGACAGGGATCATCATGGCCTTTGCCACAACTTTGAATTCCTTAGTGATGGTTGTTTCGCGAATCCTATTCGCCTTTGCTGAAGATCGAGTAATACCAGTCGGCATTGCCAAGGTAAATAAACGTTTTAATACACCGCATATTGCCATAACCATCAATACGATCATTGTTCTGTTCCTGATCTGGACAAGAACATTGGATTACCTGCTGAATGTATCGCTGCAAGGCATGTTCCTCATGTATATCGGTCATGCAATTGCAATGATGGCTTTGCCTTTCGTCCGCCCTGCATTATTTAATACCGCTTTGATTAAGCCGAAGCTGCCTTTGATTTTCTTCTGCGGTCTCTTTTCTTTAAGTGTACTGATTTTCTTCAGTTTCACACTGATCATGTCAGTTATTAAGATGCTGCTGATCTGGACTGCCGCAGGGATCATAGTATTCCTGGTCGGTAGATATCAGGGAAAAAGTAAGGAGTTTGACTATCAACTCCAATTAGAATCTGCCTGGAAAGATGAAAACCCATCACAGGCCATTTAATAAATATGACTGCTCACCACTAAAAAAAAACGGACTCCCTGATACAGAAGGGAGTCCGTTTTTTTTAGCAGGAAAACAACATTTTAAACCTCATATATCTATACATAATCCTTGCATGCCTTCCTTCTGGCGAATCTTCATGGATATGAGGGAGGAGCCGCTCCAGGAATTCTTCATCACATTGGCAGGAAGGTCCATAACGGCTATAACAATCATCATGAGCTTTACAAGCAGCATCAACCTCATTCAACGGGGCACCAGGTCCACTGCAGCCAGGTCCGCAGTACTTATAACCTGGAAAAAGACAAAGACGGGGACCAGAACATCTGTTTTCTCTCCGTTGCATTACCATTCCTCCTTATAAGGTTTGTATATATCAGCATATTCAGATGAAACAATATGGCTTGTTTTAAAGCCTATTGAAAACAGAAACTTGCTCCAAACCGGGACGTCCGTTGATACATTAGCATTTCACTCAACATATGATGCATAGAGAAACCCTTTGAGAGGAGGTTCAATATGTTCGGTAACTTCGAGAAAAAGACAGGCGTGAAAATGGATGACATCATGAAACTCGCTCAATCTGTGCAGAACACAAACTTTAAAGATGAACAGCAAGTGAGAAAGATCATTAAAAGAGTGGCTTCACTTGCCAATAAACCTGTTTCCAAAGAAAAAGAAGAAATGCTTGTCAAAGCCATCACAAGCGGGAAAGTTCCTAAAGATATGAATGAAATTCAGAAAATGATCAATAAAAAGCAGTAAGTAAACAAATGGCAGCCTGAGATCAGGCTGCTGTTTTGTTTGTTGGGGACGATCTCAGGAAGAAATATAATTTTTCAAAAACTAGTTGCTGAAAATTCTGAATTGTATTAATATTTACATAATAAGTGTTCGCTTTATAGAAGGGTGTGTATTTTTAGTACAAAAAAAGGAGGAGAGAGAAATTTAACTTAGGTAAGGATAGCGGGATATGATGAGGGGTTTTATAAATTATTTTTTTCCGTAAGAATAAAAAGGAAATCATAACGAAATTACATCATACAGTTATAGAAGAGCTTCCAATGAGATAGTACTGAAGGAGCTTTATTATTTTGATGGAACTGGTACGGACGTCGCGATGTATCACAAAAGTTAAGGAGGGAAGCTTATTTGATTGATACGAACAATCCCGTACCCTATCACCTGCAGATAAAGGAAATTATTGCAAAAGAAATAGCGATTGGAATCCATAAGGAAAGGATACCAAGTGAGAGAGATTTGATGGATCGATTTTCAGTAAGTCGTACTACTATCCGTGAAGCCATTTCACATTTAGTAAGTGAGGGGATTTTAGAAAAGGTGCATGGAAAAGGTACATTTATTTCGCAGAAAACACCTGTGCATGAATGGCTTGATTCGTTAAATAGTCTTACTGACACTGTGAAAAAAATGGGAATGGAACCAGGATCCCGTGTATTGAAAACTGCACTCGTTAAAGAAGATCGATTAATTGCGGATATGTTGAATGTTGATATTATTTTTACAATAGAACGACTTAGAACAGCTGATTCAATCCACATTGCAATTGAAAGACATTATTATGCGAGTGAAATAGGATTAAAGTTAGCAGAATATGATTTGGAATCCACAACCATATACGACCTCCTGGAAAACGATTTAGGAATAGAAATGGAGCAGGCTGAGCAGTTCATTTCCAGTAAAGTGGTTTCTAAAAAAGATGCTATGAATCTGGGAATACCAAGCGGTTCTAATATTCTATGTGTGGAAAGAGTCATTACAGATACTAAAGGGGAACCAATTGAATATTATTCAAGTATTTTCAGGCCAGATATGTACGTTTTCCGAATAAAGACAAAGCGCAAAAAGAAGTAGAAAAAATTTGCAGCGATTAGGAGAGGAGGCGCTGATTAAATGGCTGAGTTGTTTTTACCGAAGTGGACTAAGGTGGGGGTCAATTCATTTCACCAAATGGGAGAAGTAGCAAGAGAACTCCACGCCACTCATTTATTTGTGGTTACAGGCTCTTTATTTACAAAAGACCCTTTTAATTCTCAAATGGAGGAAATCATTAGAAAATATGGTTTAAAAGCTACATTTTTTTCAGGTTCTAAGGGTGAACCCACTACTGACGAATTGAACATGGCACTGTCTAAAGCGCAAGAGTGCAAAGCTGATTGTGTAGTAGCGGCAGGGGGCGGCAGTGTAATTGACTTAGCTAAAGCTCTTTCTGTAATGGCAGTCAACAGGGGAATCAGTCTTGATTGCATTCCGGATATGACAAGGATGAAGAGGCTTCCCTTAATAGCCATCCCCACAACAGCAGGCACTGGATCTGAAGCAACAAAGGTGACAGTCATTACAGATTCTGAAAGCAATATCAAAAAAAATCCAGCACATTATCAACTGATCCCTGATGCAGCTATTCTTGACCCCATATTAACCGTTAGTCTGCCAAGACAAATGACGGCTTACACAGGCCTTGATGCTTTAGCACATGCAATGGAGGCGTATGTTTCCACAAAAGCAACACCCATGAGTAGCCATTTTGCATTAGAAGCAATACGCATAATAGGCAAATGGCTTCCTAAGGTATATAAAGATTTAGATGATCTGGAGGCCAGGGAAAATATGCTTCTTGGAAGTTTCTATGCAGGAGTTGCATTTACCAATGCTTCCACCAACCTTGCTCACGCAACTGCAAGACCATTAGGGGCAAAGTTTCACATTCCTCACGGGTTGAGTGTGGCTCTATTGATGCCACTTGTTATCGAGGAAGGCCTGGATGTTTCTAAGAAGAGTTATGCCGATATAGGGATTGCTCTTGGAGGTGATAAGCAAGCCTCTAAGACAGAAATGGCGAGTTATACCCTTTCTAAAGTACGTCATTTCAATCAAGAATTCCAAATATGGCAAGATGGATCACAGTATATTAGGAATCGCAATCAATTTTCAGAAGCAATTCCCTATCTAACTCGAGATGCATTAGCTGGAAATGGGATTAAGACGAACTGTAAGGTACCAAACGAAAGCGATATTGAGAGAATCTATAAAAATCTATTAAATGTTTTAGAGGTTCATCAAGAAGTTCACTAGGCAAAATTAATTTGACTATAAAGGCTTTTTGATAGCAGGTCCTTAACGCTTAAGTTTGTAAACGCTTACTAAGAAGGCGCAAATCCTTTACATACACCATTAGTAGCTTTTCAAAAGGAAATTAAGTGCAAATATCACTGAATTATCAGGAGGGGAATTATGGGAGAGATGACAGGCGGCGAAGTAATTGCCAAGATGTTACGTGCTGAAAGTGTTGAGAAAGTATTCGGGATAATTGATGGGACTTATTTTGGGTTTTATTCGAATTTAGAAAATAATGGTGTCAATTTAATTACTCCCCGACATGAAACGAGTGCTGCACATATGGCTGGTGCCTATGCCAGAATCACAGGAAAATTAGGTGTCTGTATGGCCAGCAACGGACCTGGAGTTGCAAATATTTTACCAGGATTAGTCGTAGAAGAAGGGGAAGGAAACCGAGTCCTTGTCATTACAAGTGCCCGCAGGACCGGCATTATGTATCCTGACCGGGGTGGTACTTACCAATGTTTTGATCAAACAGGTGTCATTTCCAAAATCGCCAAATGGAGTGAAGCAGTTCCATCCTTTGACCGAATCCCAGAAATGATGCGGACAGCCTTGAGGAAATGCTATGAAGGGCGTCCCGGTGTAGTCCATATTGATATACCGGAAAACATCCTTAATTCAAAGCAGAAATGCGACCTTTCATTTTTGCAGCCGCACCAATATAGAGTTACTGAATTGCCCGGGGCTTCAGAAAATCAACTGAACAGCGCAGCAGAACTACTTATTAAAGCAGAATACCCTATCATCCATGCAGGAAGCGGAGTGATTCATGCACATGCCTCTGAAGAAGTAGAAATGACGGCGAATCTCTTGCAATCAATGGTGACGACAAGCTGGGCTGCCCGTGGAGCAATCCCTGAGACAAATCCGCTTATGCTTCCAATGATTCATATCGCAACCAATAATAAGTTAAGAAATGAAGCTGATGTAGTTCTCGTTCTTGGATCAAGACTAGGAGAAACGGATTGGTGGGGGAAAGCTCCTTATTGGAATTCAAACCAAAAAGTGATTCAAGTTGACTTGGACCCAGGCATATTGGGTGCGAATAAGCCGGTGGACCTGGCTATTCAGGCAGATGTGAAAACCTTTTTGACCCAACTTTACGAGCAGCTAAATAATCGCAGAAATGAATTATCATTAGACAAGCGAAAAGCCAAAAACGAGAAAATCATCTCTGAAAAAGAGAAAAACCGTAAAAAACTGAATCAACATTTAGAAGATATGGCTGTGCCAATGAATTCAGCACATGTCCCTGCAGTTTGCCAGAAAGCTTTTCCGGAAGATACAACGTTTGTTCTTGATGGGGGCAATACAGTAATATGGTCCAATTTTTTCTATCAAGTCAATAAACCAGGTTCTGTTATCTCAACATATAAATTTGGCATGCTGGGGGCTGGACCAGGTCAGGCACTCGGAGCTGCAGCAGCAAATCCGGAACGACCTGTGTGCTGTATAATCGGTGATGGGGCAATGGGCTTTCACCCACAAGAAATTGAAACGGCTGTCAGAAATGATCTACAGGTCATTTTTCTTGTGATGTGTGATAAGCAATGGGGAATGGTGAAGATGAACCAGCAATTTGCGCTTAAACCAGTCAAGACACTAATAAAAAAATCATTAAGCCCTGAAGAAACAATCAATGCGGATTTAGGGGTAATCCAATTTGATCAACTTGCTGAGAGTATGGGAGCCCATGGAGAACACGTCAATGACCCTAGAGATCTCCAGGCAGCAATTGAGCGGTCTCTAGAAACTGGTAAATGTTCAGTCATTCATATTGACGTTGATCCTGTAAAGCATATGTGGGCACCTGGACTAAAGTATTTTAAAGATATGCATCAAGAACCGAAAGGGAAATAATGAGTATTGATCAGATACAACTTAATTTCAGTCCGACTACTCTTACTATCTTAAATATTGTTATTGGTTTCATTATGTTTGGAGTAGCATTGGATTTAAAACTATCTGATTTTAAAAGGACATTCTCTACCCCTAAACCCATTTTGATAGGAATTACAGCCCAGTTTTTATTGCTGCCAGCTTTGACATTTCTGTTGGTTTCAATGATTAATCCGGTTCCAAGTATAGCATTGGGATTATTCATGGTTGCTGCGTGCCCTGGTGGTAATCTTTCAAACTTCATTACCTACCTGGCAAAAGGGAATACGCCTTTGTCCATCTCAATGTCCGCAGTTTCTACCGTAGTTGCAATCTTTATGACCCCTGTAAATGTCATGTTTTGGGGGTCTCTATATCCCGGTACAGATTCATTGATCCGGTCTTTTACGATAAACCCTGCTGATATGTTGTTTACAATTTTTCTTATGCTCGGTCTCCCGCTTGTGGTAGGAATGTTAATCCGATATAAGCATCCTGAATGGGCAGCAAAGGTTAATAAAGCGATGAAGTACGTTTCCATTGTATTCTTTATCTTATTTCTTTTGGCATCCTTAATCTCCAACTTCAATTACTTTGTTGAGTTTGTAGGAATGGTGGTTTTTGTGGTCTTTTCACAAAATCTAATCGCCATCCTTTCCGGGTATTTTTCTGCTAGATTATTCAGGCTTCCGGAAGGAGATCGCAGAGCTATCGCTATTGAAGTAGGGATTCAGAACTCCGGATTAGGATTGGTCTTGATCTTCAATTTCTTTAATGGTTTAGGAGGTATGGCTATTGTTGCTGCATGGTGGGGAGTGTGGCATTTAATTTCAGGACTATCAATGGCAGCTTTCTGGTCAAGAAGGGAACCAAAAGCTGCACCACCTGTAAATGGGGGGATTCAGGCATGAACATATTGATTACGGGGGCAGCTGGATATCTGGGAAGTACGCTTTTAAAAAAACTAATTGAGAGAATCGATCATTCAGACCTAAAATGGAATATCATTGCAGCAGACATTAAACAAATATCCATAAATCACCCTAATGTTAAGTATGTAGAATTAGATGTTCGTTCCCCAAAGGTGGCAGATGTCATTTTGCAACATCAAATCGGGACCGTTGTTCACCTGGCCTCCATTGTGACACCCGGCAGGAAAAGTAACCGTGATTTTGAATACTCTGTTGATGTACTTGGTACAGAGAACATCTTGAAAGCCTGTGTTGCCAATAATGTAAAACGGATTATTATCACTTCAAGCGGAGCGGCATATGGTTATCATCCGGATAATCCTGAGTGGATCAAAGAAGAACAGCCTATTCGAGGAAATGAAGCATTTGCCTATTCATATCATAAGCGCCTCGTGGAAGAGCTCATGTCCAGATATAGAAGAGAGCACCCTGATTTAGAACAAGTGATTTTCCGCATCGGAACCATACTTGGTGAATCTACCAATAATCAGATTACAGCGCTGTTTGAAAAGAAAATGGTACTAGGAATTTCCGGTTCAGAAAGTCCTTTTGTCTTTATTTGGGATCAAGATGTCGTAGAATGCTTGTTAAGAGCGATAAGCGGAAGCAAAACAGGAATCTTTAATGTCGCCGGAGATGGAGCACTTTCTATTGGTGAGATAGGATCCATACTGAGAAAGCGTGTACTGCGCATACCAAATTGGGTTATAACGCCATTGCTTTTCATCTTAAAACGATTGTCCTTAACGCAGTATGGAGAAGAACAAGTCAACTTTTTGCGCTATAGGCCAGTATTGGATAACCAAAAATTAAAGAGTGAATTTGGCTATGTACCTAAATATTCTTCCAAGGAAGTTTTTGAATACTTTTTATCAAAGAAAGCGAACAAGGAGGTAACCATTTCGTCTTTAAATCGTGAGAAGACAAAGGTCGGCTAAGGCTGACCCTTCACGAAAGGGGGATAAAGGTGAAAGAAAGAGAACTGCTCAAACACAAAAGAATTCTGATTACAGGTGCAGCGGGCGGCTTAGGACAGGAGCTTTGTTTAGCATTTGGAAGAAGAGGGGCTGTAATTCTTGCGCTCGACATACATCCTAAGCATCTGGAGTCGTTAAAGAGGCTTCTGAAAGACAATAATATTCAATGCGAAATATACGTATGTAATATTGC
Source organism: Bacillus sp. AK031 (assembly GCF_053903065.1). NCBI lineage: Bacteria > Bacillati > Bacillota > Bacilli > Caryophanales > Bacillaceae > Bacillus > Bacillus sp. AK031. Next base: position 2,346,100 of record NZ_CP096424.1, read on the forward strand.
TGACAAACAACAATGTAAAGCGGTTATTAAGAAGATTGAGAGTCTCTACTCCTCTATTGATATGGTAATTCATAATGCAGGAATCTCCCATCGAAGTACATTTATGGATACAAAACTAGAAGTCCTGGAAAACATTATCTCTGTAAATGTGAATGGAACGATTAATCTTACCCACTTTACACTGAATCAAATCATGAAAAATAAAGGATCCTATGTTGTTGTCTCAAGTGTCGCAGGGTTTGCTCCCTTAATGGGGCGAACCGGTTATGCAGCGAGCAAACATGCTCTCCATGGGTTCTTCGAAACACTTCGTGCAGAGGTGGAAGATTATGGAGTTAAAATTCTAATGGTCTGTCCCTCCTTCATGAAAACAGCGATGGAACATACGGCCTTTGATGGTGATGGCAAACAAGTGTCAAAGAATAAGCAAACAGTCGGCAATGTATTAACCCCTGTATTTGTAGCAGAACAAATTGTAAAAGGAGTGCTATCCAGCAAGAAAAGGATATATATAAGTCCCATAGCAAAATTTTCACTAATATTCAGTCGACTGATCCCTGATGTGTACAATAAGATAATGAAAAGGAGAATGATTGCTGAATTCAAGCAAAATCCAGAAGAAACCAAGATATAAAAGGATTATGTATCCTTCAATGGAAAGTGGCATTCGATAAAGGATTGCCGCTTTTTTCTTGTATTCATCCTTCCATAAGAAGTACACTAGTTACTGCATATCAAAGAGGGAAAGGTCGTTATTATGAAGAAGTTACTGCTGGCCGGTGGAGGCCATTCGCATATACAACTATTAAAGAGATTAAAAGAGGACGCTATTAACGATGTTGAAGTAACATTGATATCACCCTCCAAGTATCAGTACTTCCCTGAGTTGTTTCCAGGCTTTGCAGAAGGAATCTACAGTGAAGAAGAAATACGTATTGATTTAGAAAAACTCTCCATTCATGCGGAAGTTCGATGGATGGAAGGGGCGGTACTATCAATCGATCCCCAACAGAAGCTCGCATTGACTGCCGGAGGAAACATACTCCATTTTGATCTTATTTCTTTTAATATTGGTACAATGACAAAGGGGGCAGACCAAATTCCTCTATCAGATGATATCTACACAATAAAACCCAATTATCAATTTGCTAATGCAATAGAGTCTATCCGTGGAGCAGAAAAACTTATAGTTGCAGGAGAAGAGTCATCAGCAATTGAAATCAGTTCTGCCCTGCAATCCTGGCGAATGAATCATGGAATACACACTCCTGTGACGTTCATCAGTAGTCACAGGCTGCTTCCTGATGAACGGGAGGATGTCAGCCAAAAGATCTTTGGAATACTCAAGCATCGGAATATACTGCTGAGAACTAAAACAGAGGTTAGTAAGATTAATGGCAACAAAATAATAACAAATTCCGAAGAGATACTTTTCGATAAGCTGCTGTTGGCAGGGAACACAAAAGCTCCGGATATATTCAAGCTTTCAAAGCTTCCTGTCGACGAAAGCGGCTATTTATCTATAGAAGAAACACTTCAGGTCAAAAAGTACCCATTTATTTTCGCTGCAGGAGAATGTGCCGTTATAACAGGACATCCGCAAATGACCCATACAAGTCACAATTCATCCATCAAACAAGGAAACGTACTTTTTACGAATATAAAAGGGTACATTGAGACAGGTGAAGGTGAATTATTTTTTCCCGAAAGAAAAAGCCACTTACTTTTACATATTGGAAACAAAAAAGGGCTTGCTGTCTATAAAAATCGAGCATTTTACGGTTGGTTACCTTGGGTTTTGAGACAATATCGAAATAAAAAACTCTTAGAATGATTGCTACCTAAAGAAGAAATAGCGCAAAATCTTCCTTCTCCGCATACCTTTAATAAATGAGGAGGGGATATATCGATGAAATTACCAGCAGTTGACCTGGGACTGATGTCCGAACATTTAGCAGCACATGAAGGAGTCATAAATAAGCTTAAAATTTATCATCAAATGGTTCACAATGAAGATTTAAAGAAGATACTGAGAATCCATATAAATACATTAAGACACCATGTCGCTGCCATGCTGATGTTGATAAATCCAAATCGAATGGAAAAAGTCCAATTAGCAGATTTACCTAAAACAACCTTAAACGAACCCGTTGAAAGCTTAGCTGAATGGGAAAAAGATATAGCTCTTGAAAGCCGATCTACCGCAAAGTTAATGGGTACAAACAATTACAATTCTGCCGCAATGATGAAAGATGAAAATGTAAAATCCATTCATGTTAAAATGGCTGAACAGGATATTGAGTTCCAAATGATGTATAACCGGCTGATCAAGGCCTACGATGGAGATTTCGTACCGATGGCATCACCAGAAATGCAATGGATGACACTGCAGAAGTATCAGCATGTTTTAGAGGAATAGAAATAGTAAAATATACTCCTTCAGGGCTTAAGAAATAATTACTATCTTTACCAAGACACCAAAATTTTTTGGTGTCTTTTTGCAATCCAGAACACTCGTTCGATATGATGGTAGTGAAAGGAGGTTTTAACATGATTAAAAGAAGCTTAACAATAGAAAGGATCATTGACCTTTACAATGAAGGGGAAAGCACCAAAAAAATAGCTGAAAAGGCTGGCGTTTCACAAAGATATATCCGGATGTTATTATCAAAACATAATGTACAAAAAAGACCCCATGGAAGCTGGAAGAGAAAACATAATCTTAATGAACATTACTTCAAGAAATGGTCAAATAATATGGCCTACATCCTTGGCTTTTTTTGTGCTGACGGATTCATAGCAACTGATAACCAATCAGTAAGTATATCACAAAAAGAAAGAAGTATATTACTACGAATAAGAAGTGAATTGGAGTCGAATCAACCTCTTTACTATAATTCAGATTCTGGTGTCTATATGTTGCACTTTCATAGCAAAATAATTAAAGATGACTTAATAACACTACACGGAATTACCCCAAATAAATCACACACACTTAAGTTCCCGAAAATACCTCCAGTTTATTTATCACACTTTATAAGAGGCTATTTTGATGGATACGGCTTTGTAAAATATGAAAGGAGTGTTGTAAGCTTTGTTGGCGGATCAAGGCTGTTTATGAATAGACTCAAAGAAATCATTGAAACATTAGGTTTTGATACAGAACTACAACAATTTGATAACTGTTATAGGTTGTTTCTAACTGGCAGAAAATCCATTCAAAAGTTCTCACGATGGATTTATAAGGATAAAGACTTGTATTTAGAAAGAAAATTTCATGAGTTTAGCAAAGAAAACCTGCCGCTTGAAAAATTAAAAGATAATAAATTAAAACGTACTAAAACTGCAGTGAAAGCCAGGAAAGAAAAATTTTTAAGCCTTGTTAATAATAGAAATAGCATCGACGAAGCAATAAAACAAATCGGAATACAAAAATCCACTTTCAAAAAATGGATTTCCAGTGATATGCAGTTTAAAGAAAAGTTTGATCAAAGCCAGTCTAATAAAGGGAAGTAATAACTTTCCTTTATTTTTTATTTTTTTCAAGTAGACATAACATATATTATAGGAAGTTATATAAAAATCGTTAACATTATCTCATAACCAAAGAATACTATTAATATTGAGACGTAATAAAGATTTTTATCTCATTATATAACAATCCCCCAAATTACTTTGTTTGTGACTTCTCATGAATATTTTTATATTCCTGTGATCTTTAAACAATTAAATTATGCTAACCCTCCAAATCCATAATGTTTATATTGATTTAAAATGAGTTCTTCAACTAAGCTCACTCCAATAAATTTAACACAGCTATTTTTACATTACTGCCTCTCTTTTAATTCCTCACTTGAAGTTTACATAATATCATTATGAAACTTTACACTTAACCACTTTAACTAACAGCATACGAAAAAAATCTAAAAACTCTCTTTCCTATTTTTATTTTTTAGGTTGATTTCCGCTTATATAGGCTTAATTATCTTTAAAACAATTACTCCCCCCCTCTTTTCGTTACGAAGTACCTTCCAAGTTTCCATTGAATCTTTTTATCTTCTTACATTTCTCAGTGTCTTCATCACTTTGAGTCTTTTCTTGTCTTGATGTTCTCATTTATAACTTCTGAGAACCGGTTTTATAAAATCTGGAATATGATGTGGAACTGGTGAATTTTGGTGAATCTGGTTACACATCCAATAATCTTTTAAAAGATGTCTTAAACAATTCAAGTGTCCAATTAGAAATCAAAGAAGCATAAATAATACCACTAGATATAGGTGCCAATGATGTGTTAGGCCGGACTTAGATTAGGCCCAGAGCAGGCTCAATTGCTGCGGTAGCTTTGAATTTATCCGGTATATTAGCAAAAAGCCGCTCACGGGGACGTTTTGTTCCAACTGCTGATGTAATCGCTAAAAATCCGACTTTATACATCCCAAATCCAAATGATATTCATTTAAGTCATGAAGGTGACAAGAGAATAGAAAAAGAGTTCTGGAAGCACTTAGATAAATCAAACGATTAATTCACATTATTCACACAAAATAAAATCGAAAAGACACAGATGCATTAGTTATGCTTCTGTGTCTTCAATAACTAATTTAGGAACCAATGAGGATTTCCTATTTTTATTTTCATAAGTAAATACATAATAAACCCCTGAAACTTCATACCATTCTAGAGTTTTACTATCTTTTATAATTAATTTAATTATTTTCGTTTATAACATAAAGAATGTCCTTCTTTAATAATCCTTCCTCATATAATAATTGGGTTATATTTTATTACTTAAGATAAAAAATTTCACCCATAGGACTAATTGGTTCTTCTTCATTAAAATCAAACGACCCTTCAACCATCTTTGATGTTATTAAATTCCATCTATTGCAAATATCACTTTGTGCAATATAATCAAATGCAGCCTCGACATCTTCGCATTCGAAACAATAAAAAAATTGATTCCCATTTTGAAAGATGGAATAGTTTTTGATTCCAGCATTACTATGCTCTTCCATGATTTCCGGCCATGGTTCCATATGCATTTTAACATATTCCTCTAACTTTTCCTCTTTGATTTTCCAAGTCCATGCAAACTTATTGCTGTTGTTCATTTTTTCACCCTCCAAAATGATGATTATCAAAAACCGAGCCGCTCATAGATTATGAAAGGCCCGGTTTCTATTAGGTCATCGTATTCTTAATAAACATCTTTCCATTCACCGATATTTTCAGCATCAAATTTGAATGGATCGCCAAGCATAATTTGTGTTCCGTCACCATCTTCAACAACTTCTTGAGCGCCAAGCTCTCCCGCTTCAAAAGTTTCGCCGATTTCTCCGGAAATTTCACCTTCTACTAGTGCATGGGCAGTGTACCCAGCCGCTTTACCTACGTCAATTGGATTCCATAAATACATCCAAGGAGATACTCCGCTTTCAATATAACTTGCCATTTCACTTGGTAAACCTAAACCAGTAAGGGCTACTTTCCCTTTAAGGCCTTTATCCGTTAACACTTTACCTGCAGCAGCAATTCCTACAGTAGTTGGAGCTATGATTGCTTTAAGGTCTGGATAAGATTTCAACAATGCTTCCGTTTCAGACACACTCTTATCTCTTAAGTCATCACCGTAAGCTACTTTTACAAGTTCAACGTTTGCATATTCAGGTTTTTCAAGTTCTTTTTTCATCCATTCGATCCAAAGGTTTTGGTTTGTGGCTTGTGAAGTTGCACTTAGTACAGCAATCTGGCCTTCTCCGCCAATCATTTCAGAAGCCGCTTCGATTTGCACGCGCCCGATTCTTTCAGGATTCGCCTGGTTAACATGGAGGATACGGCTGTCAGCATTAACAGCAGAGTCCACCGAGATGACTTTGATTCCTTGATCCATTGCTTTCTTTAATACAGGTTCCAATGCATCCTGATCGTTGGCAGCGATAGCGATTGCAGCTACCTTTTGTGTAATAAGCTGTTCAATGATTTGAATTTGCCCTTCAGCAGTCGGCTGATCAGGAGAACGCAAAATGACTTCTCCGCCAAGTTCTTCTACCGCTGTTTGAAAACCATCCATCATTTTTTCCCCATATGGATTTCCTGTGTTTTTAAAGACGAATGCATACTTGTTAGAACCGCCCTCATCTCCCTCACTTGCACTTCCGCTTGTCTCTGGAGCCCCTTGACTGCAGGCTGCTAACAATGAAGAGATTAAAGCAACTGTTAACAATAATGATAAGAACTTTTTCATCTTTCTTTTCTCCCCTTTGATTTTAAATTTTTATACATAACAGTTTTGATAAACTGAAGTATACAAAATCATGATTTCCTCTTAATAAAATTCGGCAGTTTTACCTTTGGAACAGCAACAGCGAGGATGAGCAATGCTCCCACAATGATAAGAAGTGTCTGAGCAGGGATATTGATAAGCCCAAGTCCATACTGTAGATAACCGATGATAAAGACTGCAATCACTGTTCCGATGATCTTTCCTTTTCCTCCCGCTGTGCTTACTCCCCCCAAGGCTGCCATTGCAATGACATCCAATTCATACATATTGGCAACATTCGGTCTCGTACTACCCATTCTGGAAGCCAAGAAGATCGCTGTAACCGCTGCCATAATTCCAGCCAGGGTAAAAACAATAATTCTGATCTTATCTACCTTTACTCCAGAGAAACGGCTTGCTGTAGGGTTTTTGCCCATTGCGAAAATTTGGCGGCCAAACGTTGTTTTATGAAGAACTACACCAAAAACCAGTGCTGCCGCTATAAACAGAATCAGAATAAAAGGGATTCCAAAGACATAACCCCATCCGAAGAATCCAAACCATTCAGGAAAATTACCAGAGGATTGATTCTCCAATATTACGTAAGCAATACCGCGATATAAAATCATCGTTCCCAAAGTTACGATTACAGCCGATAATTCCTTAAACTTTACAATCAATAACCCATTGATCAATCCACAGGCCGCTCCAACTACCAGGCAGATGACAATAGCAAGGCCCATGGGTATTCCCATGCTGTTATACATTGTCGCCATCACGACAGATGATAGCGCAACGGTCGAGCCAACAGAGATATCAATATCCCGCAGGATCATGATCATGGCCATTGGGAAAACAATAAAGGCTTTATCTAAGAAAATCATCGTTCCATCTCTCAAACTCGGATAATTGAAGAAGTAAGGAGATAAGCTGGCGTTGATGATCATGACAGCAATTAGAATCAGAACCAGCATCCATTCCCATTGAAGAAAGAAACCTTTATAGGTAAAGTCTCTCTTATCATGGAGTGTTCGTTGTATATAACCATTATCATTAAGTACCGGTCTTTGTTCCATGGCTTATATTTTCCTCCTCATGAGATTGTTTCTGTCTACACCTCTTTTAACTAAGGTATTGATTATAACGGCAACAAGGATAATGAGGCCTTGAATTGCTGTTTGCCAAAACGGTGAAACATTCAGCAGAGGAAGTGCATTATTTAATAGTCCAAGTAGAACCGCTCCAAGAATTACTCCGGATATCTTTCCGGACCCTCCGGCAATGCTGACACCACCCAGGATACATGCAGCTATTACGGTTAATTCATAGCCGGATGCAGTATCTCCTTGAGCAGAGGCGAATTTAGATACCCAGAGGACTCCTGAAAGACCTGCAAATCCCCCCATAATTGTATAAACAAGCATTAGGATCCTTCCTTCTTTAATCCCACTTACTTTAGCTGATTCTGGATTACTTCCGACTGCATAAATTTGCCGTCCTGTTCTTGTATGGTTGATGATATAGAAAAACAATAGATAGATGACAATAGCAATCATAATAAGGTTATTGATACCAAGCGTCGTACCAGTTGCGATTGAAACAAAACTCTCCGGCATTTGATAAGAACTGATCCATTCACCGCCGCTGACCCTAAAAGTTAATCCCCTGAAAATGTTCATCATTGCAAGTGTTGCGATGATTGGTAAAATACCAATTTTAGAGATTAATACTCCGTTTATGGCTCCACAGGCCATCCCGATAACAATCCCAAGGAGTATAACAAGTAGGGGATTCAATCCTTGGTAAGTACTTACCACCTGTGCAGATACCATACCTGACAGCGCTATAATCGATCCGATTGATAAATCAATTCCTCTGGTAACTAAAACAAGCATCATTCCTAAAGCTAAAATACTTAAGATTGCTGTGTTCGTTATCATGTCATTGATATTTTCCCCGCTCAGGAAGCTAGGGTTTCGCATCTGAACAACAGTTGATAGAATGACGATGAAACCCAGTAAACCCAGTTCTCTGAATTTGTAGATATTTGCTAACTTGGAAGCTTTTTTTTCTTTAGCTGGCAAGTCATTGGTCTGCAAGACATTCTCGGGCATGCTTTTCACCTCGTTTATAAAAATCTGTTAAACTGCTTCTTTTCCCTTTGTTTCACTCATCGCTGCTTCCAAGATTAATTCTTGAGTAGCTTCTTCTCTACTCAAAACCTTTGTTACCCTTCCTTCCCTCATCACAACGATTCTGTCACTCATTCCGAGAATCTCCGGCATTTCTGATGAAATCATAATGACTCCATACCCTTGAGAAGCCAGATCATTGATAATTTCATAGATAGCCGATTTAGCGCCTACATCTACACCCTTTGTAGGTTCATCCAGGATGATAATATCAAGGTCTTTTGTAAGCAGCTTTGCTACTGCCACTTTTTGCTGATTACCTCCTGAAAGAGAACTGACAAGGTCATAAATACTGTTTGCTTTTACATGCACCTTTTCTGCCAGTTTTTTTGCCATCGAAGCTTCTTTTTTATTATTCAGCCACCCCTTAGTTGATAGTTCATTTATTGTGGGGAGGGTGATATTTCTGCCTATTCCCCAATCTAATACCAGTCCTTGTAACTGGCGGTCTTCAGGCAAGTAGCCGATCCCCAGATTCATCGCATCTTTGGGATTCCTGATTGAAACCTTCTCAGCATTTAGGTGTATTTCTCCTTCATCGAATGAGGTAATGCCAAATAGAGACTGACAAACTTCTGTTCTCCCGGCACCAACAAGTCCGGTTAATCCCAGAATTTCTCCTCTCTTCAAGGTGAAAGAAATGTCTGAGTAATAACCCATTTTTCCGAGGTTTTTCACCTCTAATAATGTCTCTCCAATCTTATTATGTTTATCAGGATAGACTTGGGTGATTTCACGGCCCACCATTGCCACTATCAGTTTCTCGTTCGTAATCTCGCTGACTCCCCATGAGCCAATGTATTTGGAATCACGAAAAACGGTAACCTCGCTTGCCAAGCGATACATATCCTCAAATCTGTGTGAAATGAAAATGATGGATGCGCCTTGGTCTCTTAACTGATCAGTAATCTTATATAAATCTTCACTCTCTCTGGCTGTTAGAGCAGCTGTGGGCTCATCCATGATAATGATTTTTGCGTTGGTTGAAATTGCTTTGGCAATTTCTACAATCTGCTGCTGTGCTACACTTAAAGCACCCATCTCTGTTTTAGGATCTATAGAAGACCCTAACTCTCTTAATATCCTTTCAGCCTCTGAATGCATCTCTTTCCATAACAATCTTTTTGTTCTTTTTTGAACTTTTTCATGACCCATAAAGATATTTTCTGTAACACTTAAATCAGGATAATTTGTAACATGTTGATATATGGCAGCAATCCCCATCTTTTGAGCATCTTTAGGATTATCAAACTCCACTTTTTCTCCATTCAGATACATTTCTCCAGCATTAGGGGAATGAACACCGGTAATAACTTTTATAAAGGTAGATTTTCCTGCACCATTTTCTCCCATTAGTGCATGGATTTCTCCTTTTCTCAGTTTAAAATGAACATTATCAAGTGCGGTAACTCCTGGGAATTCTTTTGTGATCCCTCTCAATTCAAGAACATATTCGGACAATAATCTCACTCCTTACCCCTGCTTTTTAACATCCAATACGGTTTATATATAAATAACAATATGATCTACTTCCAATAAGTGAATGCGCTTACATATATCTTAAGTAATAGGAGTTTACGGGAGTAGGAGACAAATCTCGGATTAGGGTGATAATTTTCTGATGTTTCTAAAAATAATGCGATTTCCGCTATTAGAACAGAGTATTTTGCTTTCAAATCCAAAAAAATAACTCCCTCGATGGGAGTTATGATCTGACCGATCTCTATATTAATTTTATAAACCTTTATATTTCATCCTTTCCTTATATTTTGAGGGAACCTCACCGTAATGCTTTTTAAATAATCTGCTGAAATACTTGGTATCTGAATATCCAACTTTTACCGAGATATCATAAATTTTAAAATCGGTGGTCAAGAGAAGCCCTTTCGCTTTTTCGATGCGGATACGTGTAACATAATCTAATACCGTTTCTCCTGTATGACTTTTGAAATATTCACTGAAATATGTAGGATTCATGTAGACTTGTTCTGCGATTTTGTGAATGGTTATATTCTGATCAACATTTTCACTTATCCAATTCTTCGCACTTTGGATATGATCGATATTTTGGGAATTGTGTTTTTTTTCTACCATAAATAATACCTTCTTGACCCAATCATATACTTCGTTTCTAAGTTCACTTAAATTAGCGGTCCTCCTGGTTGTGTCGAAAATTTCTTTTAATAATGGAAAGCCGTCTTTCTCCTTGGTTTTACCAACAAGATGATTAACAACTCGAATTCCCAATAAATGTATTGCTCGCTCAATCTCCACAGGAGAATGCAAGGAACCTATGGTAGAAAAAAAGCTTGTAATCTCTCTTTTAGTCGCATTAGGGTTATGGTTGTTTAAATAAAATATTACTTTATCGATTTTATGATTTATTTCCGGATGTTCTTTTCGATCTATATTCGCTTCCACATTTTCGATGGCCTCATTGGAAAAGATTTTATCCCCCCCATACAATAACCGGAATTGAAGGCAGGTATTTAACTCTTGAATTAAATTTGGCAATAGTGAAAGGTCTTTAATCAGCTTACTCAAAGCGATTGAACAGGTGAACGGCGTGAATTTCTTAATGTTCGATTTTATTCCCTCCGCATGGAGAAACCCTTCTTCCTCTATGGAATCACTATTTTCATTATGAACATTCAGTAAGATCCAAAATGATAAATCCTGTCCTTTCCATTTCCATACCTTGAAGGAAGAGCTTAAAAAACCGCTTATCATTTCATCTAAGATATTTTCGATTGCAAATGTCCATGCTTTCCAATCCACTTTCTCGAATGATTTAGATTTACTAACGAGATTATCCGGACTTACATACATCAATAAATAATTGCCTTCAGGAAATTCTTTCGTCCATTCGAGAAGTGATAAATCAACATCCTGTTTCCATATCATTTCACTGAGAAGTTGGGTTTGCTTAATATGTGGGACTAGAGCTGCTCTCGATTCAATTTCATCAAAATGCTTCTCTTTATGCCGTCTCTTTACAATGTCCTCTTTGATTTTTCCTATTCTTTCCTGAAACTCTTCCCGGTCAATTGGTTTAATCAAATAGTCACTTGCCCCTTCACGGATGGCCGTCTGTAAGAACTGAAAGTCATCGAACCCGCTGATAACGATGGCATGAAAGTGTGTTTCTTTCTTTAACTCTTTTATCAATGACAAGCCGTCTATCCCAGGCATCTTTACATCTGTAATTAATAAGTCAAAGGGAAAGGGAGACTGCTGATAAGCTTCCAGGCATTCTGTGCCGCTGCCATAACTCCCAACCACTTCCCATTCCTCTCCGCATGCTGCCAACAACCTTTCGATTCCCCGCCTGAGCCTCGCTTCATCATCTACAATCAATGCTTTTATTTTCCCTGCCATGTTGAGTTCACCCCCCTTATCAAATCTTCTTGGATAGGAGTTGTTAACATAGGTATTCTAATGATTACTTCTGTACCTTTATGATTTTCACTTTTCAATTGCAGGCCATATTCTTCACCGAAGATCATGGCAATTCTTGCATTCACATTGACCAGACCAAACTTTGCATCTCTTTTTGCCATTGGATTTGTTTTAAAGGTTTCATTCAGCTCTATTAATTTCTTTTCTTTAATCCCCGGGCCATTGTCCTTTAGAGTTAAGATAATTTCACCATCAGCACTCCTGTTGATGAAAATTTCTATCAATGTTTTATTATGTTGCTCAAGACCATACTTGATAGCATTTTCTATAATCGGTTGTAAAATGAATTTTGGAGTATAGTAGAGTCGTGTTTCGATTTCTTCATGGATCTCAAAGTCAATCCGGTCTTCAAACCTGAACTTTTGAATTGTTAAATAATCCTTAACATGAGTGACTTCTAGAGAAATTGGAACTACTTTGTCCTTATTATTAAGTGAGTAGCGAAGCATTCTCCCAAGCAGTGTGACGGTCTTGACAACTGTATCTTTTTCCCCTTCTTCCACAGCATAGCCGATCGTTTCTAAAGTATTATACATAAAATGAGGGTTTATTTGTGATTGCAAAGCATACAACTCTGCATCTTTCTGTCTAAGCTCTATTTGATAATTTTTTTTGATTAAATGGTTTATTTGCTGAATCATTGAATTAAAGCTGTTTGTCAGCATACCTACTTCATCTTTAGAATTTACAGGAAGATCCACATTGAAATTACCCTTTTCAACTTGCTTCATCAATTTAGTAAGTTTATTCAGGGGGCTTGAAACATTCCATGCGAGAATAATGGAGAAAATAGTACTGAGCAGCACCAGTATAATAAATGCAGCAATGGTACCGATTCGAACAGCATCTGTTTCTTTTGTGAGAAAACTGACTGGAATGCTGTGAAACAAATACCAATCAGAGTTTTGAAACTTGTCTGTACTGATTAACAAATTATTTTCTAGTCCGTTTGTCTTGAAACTGCCGTTAATTCTAGGATACCCCCCAAACTTCTTGTCGACAGAACCTATCCTCCCGGGGGCGGTATGATAAATAATTCTTCCTTCAGAGTCAGTCATCCAGATGGTTGAATTGTCTCTTTGTAATAAACTTTGAAGCGATTTCTCAAAGAAATTTAAATCTACTGCTATAAATATGGTCCCGATATTTTCCTGGTTTTCATAATCCCTTAGTTGTCTCATTAACAATATAAATGGCGGGTTATCTTTAAACTTCAGATTGGTTTCATACGGAAGAATGATTTCCTCTTCTCCCTGCAGTTCCAGATCTTGACCATATGGGAGGGAAGAAGTTTCTATGTCAAAACCTGAATATGTTGTTTTAGTACTGCTGAACAGTCTGTTTTTGGAGTGCAGAAACACTCCCAAAATATCCGGATCGCCTCCATTAGTATAAGTTCTAGATAAATAACTGTTTACCATGAACTTATCTTGCAACATGTTCGAATTACTTTGATAAGAATCTTTCCTTAACACTTCAATAACTTGTGAAGAATTATAGAGTGAATCGGGAAGACGCTTTAACTCTTTTATCTGGTTATCTATGTTTTCATTTGACTGCTCTAATAATTGAGGGATATATTCACCCGCTTGGTTTTCTATGGATTTTGCATACTGGCTGTAAGCAATATAGCCCAGCAGGGTAATTGGGATAACGGTAAGAATTAGATAGGTGATAATCAGTTTCGTCATTAAATTGTAGTTTCTGAATTTATTATTCCTAAAAATCATACTGATCAACATTTTCCTTTGTAAAATCGATGGGTTCCCCCATGATGACCATGTCATCAATAACGCGAACTTTCCCTACCCTGGGAACCTGCTGATTATCATATGGCAATGAGCTGTTAGTAATATTTTTGCTGAGTGCCACAGTTAGATATCCTAATTTTTTCGGGCTCCATAACGTAATTATCTGTGCAGTTCCCTCTTTTAAAAATTCATTCATGGGGTTGGGAGGGGATAATCCCACAACAACCACTTCCCCAGATTTCCCACTCTCCTTGACAGCGTGAGCTGCAGCGGGAGGGCCGACTGATGAATTTCCGAGAATCCCTATAAGATCAGGGTAATCCTTTAGGAGTTGCTGGGCAATTGTATAAGCTTTATGAGGATCATCATCAGTGGCAGCTACTTCCACAAGTTTCATATCGGGGTAATACTCCTTCTGATGAATTTTAATCCATTCCAGCCATTCATTTAAGTTCGAAGCAGATTTTGAGCCGGTCATAATAGCAAATTCACCTGTCTCTCCTACATTCCAGGCAAGTGTATCCATTAGGTGCCTTCCCAATGTTTCCGGATGTACCATATTAATAAAAAACTCCCTCGCATCCGGCAAGGTATCTGCGTCCCATGTGATGACCTTAATATGATTGTTGCGTGCCTTCTTTAAAACCGGAACCAGTTTTTCCGGATCGTTGGCAGAAACGGCTATAACATCGACTTCATTATCTTCTATCAGGTCATTGATAATTTCTATTTGCTGTACAGCACTGGCAACTGTCGGCCCTTTGAAGATGACATTAACATCCAAATCCTTTGCTGCCTCCATTGCACCTTCTTCTACTGCATTGAAATATGGGATATTTATTACTTTTGGCACTACAGCAATAGTGTACTCCATATTCTCACTTGTCTCATTCTCTGAGGGAAAAGCATCACTGGTATAAACAACCTCGTAAACATCGCTATTTTCCGCGCAACCGCTTACAATAATTGAGAGGAGCATATAGAAGTATAGTAATCTCTTGAACATACTTTACCACCTTAAACAGTTTCTCCAGATCATTGGATAACGATCAGGTTATTAAGTATTATTTTCACTTAGAATACCATACTTTCTAGTTATTAGAATACTCAATATTTTCTTAAAACCATTTTTCAGAAGTTGAACCATGGTAATGGATAAAAAGTTCCCCTGCAAACAATTGCAGGAGAACTAACCTTATTTTAAAGTAACAGTTTTTATGTTTAATAGCTTTCCGACTTTTTCAAAGAGTGAGGCATTATGCCCACTGGACATTGCGCAATGATGGGTAGGGGCTTGAGCAAACCATTGTGACATATAATCATCAGGATGCTTGTTGAATTTAACAGGTGTCATGGTATTGCCGATTTTCATCGTCGGACCGTCTGTTGATTCCGCTTCACTAATGATCAGCTTCAGTCTACCTTCTCCGGTTTGTGTGACATTCAATGTAGTAAGCGGTCCTGTTTTTACTTTTGCTTCTACAGATACACCGGTTCCCTGTTTTCCATGATATAACCCCATTCCGCGCAGAATTGGCTTCCCCTCTGATATGGCAATATGAAACGGTCCGTCATGTCCTAAGAGAATCGTTTCATCAATATAATCCACCACTACAATTTCAGAGAAACTGCCGCCAGTTCCTAAAATATCACAGATTTTCATAGCCAGAGCCGTTTTCAAATCACCCTCACCAGCACAAGGAATCCCTCTCGCAGTAAGAAGAGAATGTCCAACAATGAAGCCGCTTTGCAGTTTTTCATATTCTCCGCCTGAAGTACCATGGTAATAATAAGATAAAGCATCCAAGTCATATTCTCTTACAAGCTTTTCCTGTGCTGCCGCTACTCTGCAGGCCCATTCCATTTGTTCTGTTGTCGGCTGCTTAGCAATCGGATCAGAAGGAGAATCCCCGCTGATTTCAAACATCTCATAGACTTCAGCTAATTTTTCATTTACTTCTTCAGTAGTTACCTCTTTTAATAAACGATCTAGGTCACACATTTCCAATACCTCTAAGTGGATACCTGTCTGAGCTTGTACCATGGTAAAATCACTGTACATATCGAGCATTCCGCTATAAGTATTTCCAAGAAATCCAAATCTGCTGTATTGCAGTGTACGGGGGACAGATGCAGCTCGAATCCACTCTTCTATCTCTATCCATGCACGTTTGGCTTCTTTCTTTTTATCCGTCACTTCATTTGTCAACGAGATTTCAGGTGTATGATTCATTCCCAGGAGCCCATTGATAACTTCAAACTGAATATTGGCTCGATTAAAGGCATTTGCAAATTCGGGTACAGGGCATGCACCGCAATGAGCAAGCCACTCACCTGTAGTGGATTCACCATAATTGATACGCTCTGTCGGCTGTAAATTCAGGAAAACAACAGGCGCTTTGCAGATCTGATGGACCGGGAGGACAGTTGAGCTTGTAGAATATGTTGCCGCATGGCAGAAGACTAAATCAATGTTCTTTCCTTTCAGCCATTCACCTGCTTTTCTGCCTTCGCTCTCCGAATCTACTAATCCGTAATAAAAGATTTCTCCCCATCGACTCATTTTCTTTTCAATAAACCTTCCATATTCGGTCAATCGTCCTTTAAGACCGGGAAACTGATCCCAGTAAGCTTCCAACCCTACTGAATATAGACCGATTCGTGGTTTTTTGCTGTTTTTTATCGGTGTTAAAGATGGCATTGCCATCACCCCCTGAATGAGATAATGTTCATCTTTCCTATATCTTTTAAAAATTCTTGTTTTTACCTTATTAACCCAACATAGGTTCTCGCTGGGACAGTACTTCATTCTCATAATGATTTACCACTTCCAGCCAGCTTTCCTTAACTGGTACACCCATTTGTTCACAGTAAAAATCCCAAATTGCCCCGAATGGGTAAGTTTTAAATTCCTCCATGAGTGCTAACCTTTCTGTAAAGTTTCCTTCATCCTGAAGTTTTTTAAAATGATCACTTGGCATGAGCATGGCATACAATAGAGACTTAATCATATTTCTGGTTCCAATCGTCCATGCAGCAACGCGGTTAATACTGGCATCAAAGAAATCCAGACCAATCATAACTTTATCCAAAGCATCATTTCGCACAATTTCGAGAGCGATTTCTTTGAGTTCATCATCCAGAGTTACCACATGATCGCTGTCCCATCGTACTGGTCTTGATACATGTAAAGCAAGCTTATCACTATACAACAGCATGGAAGAAATTTTATTTGAAACCATTTCGGTTGGATGATAATGCCCCGTATCCAATAGGCACAACTTGTTATTCTTCAGTGCGTAACCCAAATAGAATTCATGTGAACCAACCACAAAGGATTCAGACCCTATACCGAATAACTTGCTTTCCACTGCATCAATATTGTATTTCTCATCAATATTTACAGCGAAGATCTTATCCAGAGAATCTTTCAGCCTTAATCGTGGGGTCAACCGATCACTTGGAGTATCTTTGTACCCATCTGGAATCCATATATTTGTTAAGGCAGGTGTGCCAAGTTCTTGACCAAAGTAGGCAGCAATTTTACGACTTGCGATACAATGGTTAATCCAATACTCTCTGATCTCTTCATCCGGATGGGATAGTGTCAATCCGTCTGCTGCATTCTCATGCGAGAATAAAGTTGGGTTAAAATCAAGTCCCAATCCACTTTCCTTCGCCCAATTTACCCAGTTTTCAAAGTGCTTTGGTTCCAATTGATCCCTCTCAACGACTTCATCATTTGTTTCGGCATAAATCGCGTGTAGATTAACCCGGTGTTTTCCAGGTATTAGCGAAAGTGCTTTTTCCAGGTCGCTTCTTAATTCTTGTGGTGTTCTTGCTTTTCCCGGATAATTTCCTGTTACATCAATTCCTCCCGAAAGCTCTCCTTTTTTCACTTCAAAACCACCGACATCATCTCCCTGCCAGCAATGGATTGAAATAGGAACCGTTTTTAACTTTTCAAGAACTGCCTCAACATCTATACCCCATCTTTCATATTCTTTCTTTGCCAGCCCGTAACTCTCTCTGATTGACATTTTTTTCATCCTTTCACGTAGGTTTGTTTAAATGACTTCACTTCAAAAGACTTCTTTATTATTGTTCTTGCTTCTGTGATATCCTTTATTTCTCCTAATGCTATTAACTGTGACACAATGTTCCCAATTGCTGTCGCTTCAACTGGACCAGCTGCAACCTCTTTATGTGTCTCATCGGCAATCAACTGGTTGAGCATTTCATTTTGACAGCCGCCGCCTATCACATTCACTTTAGGAAAAGTTTTCTCGAATATTTCTTCAATTTGACTAATGGCTATTTTATAGCTTTGTACTAAACTATCATAAACGCATTTCGCAACCTGCCCTGGTGTGTTCGGTACTTGCTGATTGGTTTCTTTACAGTACTCCTGGATTTCTTCAATCATATTTTCCGGTTTCAAAAACCTGTCATCATCTACATTTACGATGGATTGAAACTCTTTTTCGTTACGGGCAAGTTCCACTAAATCAGAGAATGAATATTTATCATTGTAATTTCTCTTCACTTCCTGAATCATCCACAGTCCCATGATGTTTTTTAAGAATCTGAATCTGTAATCGATGCCGCCTTCATTTGTAAAATTATATTGAAGGGCTTTCGGAACGCAAATCGGGAATGAATTTTCTACTCCGATTAATGACCAGGTACCTGAACTTATATAAATCGTATTTTCCAATTCTGGAACCGAGATGACTGCTGAACCCGTATCATGTGTAGCCGGCAATATTACTTTCATATCAAACCCAAACTCAGAAATAAGATCTTCCGACAGGGTTCCCAACACTGTATTAGGAGGTTTTATGTCCAGAAACATTTCCTTGTTGATTCCCAAACAATCTAAAATTTCTTCATCCCAATTCTTCGTAAATGCATTTACTAACTGGGTTGAAGTTGCATTCGTGTATTCGTTCACCTTTTTTCCTGTAAGCAGAAAATTTAAATAGTCCGGAATCATTAAGAATCCCCGAGCTTCGTGAATCACTTCGGGAGACTTTTGCTTCAATGAATATAACTGGTAAATGGTATTGAATTTTTGGAATTGAATGCCTGTTTCCAGATATAATTTTTCTTTTGGAATAATGCTGAAAACTTCATCCATTATTCCATCTGTTCTGGGATCACGATAGGAAACGGCATCTGTCAATGGTTTATCATTCTTATCCAGTAACACATAGTCGACCGCCCATGTATCAATTCCAATACTCTCTGGTTTGATACCTAAACCGTTACATTTCTGTATTCCTGCCTTTATCTCTTTAAAAAGCATTTCTGTATCCCAGCAATATTGACCATCTTTTTTCACAATATTATTTTCAAACCTATGAATTTCATTTAATGTGAACTTCCTGTTCTCGAGGTGCCCAAGAATCAACCTGCCGCTTGATGCACCAATATCTACAGCTAAAGTATACTTACCCATTTTTCCACCCCTCTCATGAAAACGCTTCCTTCCTTTTCTATCTTAAGATACATTTTCAGAATATTCTATATCGTGATTCACTAATTTATTGTCCTTATTTGCCAGTGAAAAAAACAAAAAAAGTCATGATTCTTTTTAATAAACCTAAGAACCATGACTTTCATTTGAATTTTTGTTCTCTAAATTGTTTCGGAGTATAACCATATTTGCTTTTAAACACTCGATAAAAGTAACTGATATTGTCATATCCAACTTCTTCAATAACAGATGTAACAGGCAGAGAGGTGTTTTCTAATAAATCTCTTGCAACATTCAACCTTTTTTCTTGCAGTAACTCTTTAAATGTAAAACTTGTCGCTCTTTTTATTTTCTTACTTATAAAGTAGTGCGGTTGATTTAACCTGCCGGCCAGTTCATATAAGGAGGCACACTTGTAATACTCATCTATATACTTTAAAGAATCGACAACAACCTGATGTTTTTCAAAATCCTCTTTGTATTTCACCTTATCTGAGTACTTGATAAGTTCTACAATTAACAAACCCATGTATAACTTAATCGTCGCCTCGGACATTAGGGCAGGTTTCATGATTTCGGAAATAATCTTCATTATCAGTTCTTGAATAGACTCTATTTCTGAAACAGCAAAATAAAGATACTGGCCATTTTGTGTCTGGTTAAACAAACTATTTACCAAAAAGTTACTTATCATATTTTCTGTTGTTAAATAGGAGAAAATAAAAGAGAAGAATTCAGGCTGGATGATAAAGTTGATGACGATATCCTCTTCCCCGCAAGCCTTAATCTCATGTTCAATATGCTGATTTAAAAACAATAATTCGCCCTTCTTTAACGTAAGCTGCTCTTTCCCTACTGTTTGATTAAGCTGTCCATTAAAGACATAGTTAAATTCGATATAGTTATGTTTGTGCTTGGGGAAATCTACGAAACGGGTATGTTTGCGGACCATAATCATTGTATTTTTCCTTAGGAACTTTTCACCTTCCACTACGAAATGTTCCTGGCTGGTATATATGTCCTTCTTTATCTCATTCTTTTGCTGCAACACCATTTCTTCTTCTTCGTTAAGTTGCAGCAATTCCTGCAAAAATTCAGAATGCATAATGTCACTCCTTTTCATCTGAAAAAATCGGAACAAATGCACCACTATTCCGACTTATGCCTTCTTGCTTACAAGAGAAACGGTAACACCTTTTTCTTCTAAGATTGAACTAAAGGTTTCTTCTATTTCAGAATCGGTTATTACATGACTAATATCAGTGATTTCTGCGATTTGAGCAAACGCTCTCATTCCGAATTTTGAAGAATCCGCCATCAAGATTGTCCTGTCAGCAATCCCCATCATTTGCCGTTTCAATAATGCCTGCCATTCATTAGAATCACTCAATCCCAAATCCACATGAACACCCTTACAAGAAATAAATGCTTTGCTGACATGATACATGTTTAATGACCTCTCAGCTAAAGGTCCGACAAATGATAAAGATTTAGGTAAAAGCATGCCGCCGGTAGAGACCACTTTGACTTGATCTTTTCTGCTTAACTCTACCGCAACCTTTATTGAATTGGTTATAACAGTTAACGGCAAATCCGGCATTTCTTTAGCCATATACCATGCCGTCGTACTCGCATCCAGAACAATTTGATCGCCGGGTTTAATCAACTTCACTGCTTCTAATGCGATCGCATTTTTTTTATAAGCATTTGTAATCTCTCTTTCTGCATAAGAAGTTTCTGCTTGTTCATCCTGGATACTAATTGCCCCTCCATGACTTCTTCGAATCAAATTTTCTTTTTCTAATTTCTCAAGATCTCTTCTAATAGTTTCTTCGGTTACATTGAAGAGCCTACTCAATTCTGTAACTCTTACACTTAATTTCTCATTTACAACTTCGACTATTTTTCGGTGTCTTTCTGCTACAAGCATTTATAAATACCCTCCGTTTGTCTTTGAGGAAAGATAAAATTGAAAAACATATCCTTTTATTAACTCTTCGAATCAAGAAATTAACAATTTATCCAATAAACTTTACTATATAGCTCCATTATACATGATAATTTAAGGTGCAGCAGATTCCCTCTCTGCTGCACCTTAATATTATCTAGTAAATGCTGCAGGCACACCGCCATCAACTGTCAGCATGCACCCAGTCGTTCTATCGGACTTCGATGAAGCGAAGAATAAAATGGACTGTGCAATATCCTTTGGGTAGATGTTCACTAACAAAGTAGTACGTTTACGATAATGATCTTCTAACTGATCAGGTTCAATTCCGTAAGCTTTAGCACGTTCTTCCCTCCAGCTGGAGCCCCAAATTGCCGATCCTTGAAGTACAGCATCAGGAAGTACTGAGTTTACACGGATTCCAAATTCCCCGCCTTCTGCAGCAATACATCTGGCAAGATGAGTTTCCATGGCTTTTACTGAACTATATGCCGCTGCATTTTTACCAGCATAAACAGAGTTTTTTGACCCGACGAAGACCATATTTCCACCAGTACCCTGGCTCTTCATCTGCTTGAATGCTTCCCTAGCAACAAGGAAATAGCCCGTGCCCAATACATTCATATTCAAGTTCCACTCTTTTAGGGTTGTTTCATCAAATGGGCTTGAAGTCGCCAATCCTGCATTATTAACGATGATGTCAACACCACCGTAAGTTAAAGCAGATTTTTCGAATGCTGCTCTTACTGCCTCTTCACTAGTTACATCCATTTTAACTGCGATGGCCCGTCCCTCACCGTATTGCTCGTTAATTTCAGCCGCTACCTTTTCTCCTCCTTCAAGATTTAGGTCAGCGATAACAACATGTGCTCCGTCTGCAACAAACTGTCGGCATGTTTCACTGCCAATCCCTCCTGCACCGCCTGTTACAAATGCTACATGTCTTGAGAATTCGGCTTCAGCAGGAGCTAATGATAACTTATAAAGTTCTAGCGGCCAGTACTCAATATTGAATGATTCATTCTCATTCAAAGACACGAAGTTCCCAAGAGTCGTTGCCCCTTTCATTACAGCAATTGCACGGTGATACAATGCCCCGCTTACATTAGCCATTGCAACATTTTTTCCTGTGTTAACCATTCCGATTCCAGGAATAAGAATGACTCGAGGTGCGGTTTCTGAGATTTGATCACCATCGTTTTTGTTACTCTCAAAATAGGCTTTGTATTCGTCCTTAAAGCTTGCTATTCCGGATTTCACTTTTTCTATTAAAATTTCAATATCATTAGACTCAGGATTCCAATCAATAAACAATGGTGTCATTTTTGTATGAACCAAGTGATCTGGACAAGCTGCGCCAATTTGCGATAATTCAGGTCCGTTATGGCTGTTCACAAATTGCAGAACATCCTCTGCATCATCATATGTAAGCAGCATTTTCTTTTCTGAACTAACAGAACCACGAATGACCGGCATCACTTGTGCCAAGGCATTCACACGGTTCTCCCTTGAAAGTGCCTCATATTTTTGGCCTCCAAAGAGCTCTACTTCATTAATTCTTTCCTTGATGTACTGTTCCGCTTCATTGATAACGGAAATGGTTTTTTCGTAGCTTTCTTCTGCTGTATCTCCCCAAACAACCAAGCCGTGCTTTTCCATTAATACCAAATCTGCTTCCGGGTTATTTTTAACTCCTTCTGCAATCATTTTGGATAGAGTAAACCCAGGGCGGACATATGGCACCCAAACAAAGCGGTCCCCGTAAATCTCTTCAGCAACCTGCCGGCCATTATCAGCAGTACAGATTGAAATAATAGCATCAGGATGCGTGTGATCCACATGTTTAAACGGCAAGAAAGCGTGTAGTAGAGTTTCAATGGATGGTCGCGGATCTTTGCTGTCAATCATGCAGTACCCAAGATATTCGACCATCTCTTCATCCGACATTTCTTCTCGTTCAATTAATGGTCTTATATCATCCATCTTTAATCCGGTAAAATTACTAGCCTTCATAGTAGCAAGATCTGAACCGCTTCCTTTTACATACATTACTTCAACATCACGGCCTCGAAAATCCTGTACCACGGTTTTCATGGAAGTGTTTCCTCCACCCCAGTTACATACTGAACGGTCAGAGCCAATCAGGTTTGACCTATATACAAGCTCATCTGAACCTGGAGCTAATTCTGCTGCCTTTTCTTTGTTCCATAAACTTTGAACCATTTTATTTTCTCCTCCATCGAATTCCTTTTTTGTTTGTTTTTGTTTGTTTTATAATAAAACGCATTATTTTATTTTGAATAGTGTTTGTTTATTTTTGTGCTTTATTTGTCGTTTACAAGTATATACGTTGCCTCTATTGGTCCATGCACTCCAACAACTAAATTCAACTCAATGTCTGCACTATTGCTTGGACCTGTAATAAAGTCTATACAAGAGGAAATATGTTTTCCTTCCTTTACTTCCTTGCTTATTAAAGCCGCTGCCTGTGTCATTCTTGGGACCAGTGTGCTCTTAGGAATAACCGCAATATAAGTCTTAGGCAGTAAGCTGACCGACCTGCCTTTATTTTTACCGCTGAACAAAACGACTGTACCCGATTCCGTAAGGGTGATATCACTGTAAGTAATGCCAACATCCGCTTTTTCCGCAGCTTCAATATTCTTTTCTTTCATATCCGGATCCCAAAAATGTATATCAATCTCTTGTTGAGGCCAATATCTTTTCAATGCATCATCCAACCCAAATGTGGAATGACGTTCATCTTTCCATGTCACAGCACTCTTGATTCCAGTTTGTTCAAAAATCCCCTGGATTGCCGGTACGAGCCCATCAGTATCCGTTTCAATATATCGGGTATGGATAGCCTTACATTGATTCTTCAGTACTCCAGCTAACTCATCTTGTGAAGCATCCTTAAAAACCTCCCATTGCGGAGTTGTGGTCCATTCCGGTTTTACGACATCTGTTTTTCTCGTGCGTCCAAGTTTGGAAGCGATATTTTCCAAAAAAGGTGCTTGATTATGAATCTCGCCCAATGATTATTCCTCCCTCTTGTTATACCAATCTCTGAACCTCTCTTTATTTGGTGCTGGAAAATCGCGCACATCTGTCCAAGGCTTCATTGGACCTGGGCCTTTTTGAATTTTATCCGAATGTGTAAACGGAGACATTACCGTTGATGCTGACTTTGTTCCCGCTTTATATAGTTTTGGGGAACTCGCTGCCATCTGAAACCCTTTCATGGCAAGCTTCTCGGCAAAAGGCGTTTTTTTCTCATCCTCTACAATTTTTCTGCGATGCTTGATAAGCAGTTCATGAAGGGGAATTTTGACTGGACATGCTTCCGTACAGGCTGCACATAAAGAAGATGCATACGGCAGTTCTTTATATTCCTCATAACCTCCAAGCAGGGGTGATAACACTGCTCCTATCGGTCCGGCATAAATTGACCCATATGAATGACCGCCTATATGGCGATAAACAGGGCAGACATTCACACAGGCGGCGCAGCGGATACAGTGTAGTGCACTTTGGAATTCTGTTCCCAATATATTGGAACGTCCGTTATCGACTATAACGAGGTGGAACTCTTCCGGTCCATCTACATCCCCATCATCTTTTGGGCCTGTCAGTCCAGTAATATAACTTGTAAGTTTTTGCCCCACAGAGCTTCTGCACAATAAACTTACTAGGATGTCTAATTCTTCCCAAGTCGGTACAATTCGTTCCATCCCCATAACCGTTATCTGAGTTTTTGGTAAAGCCGTTACAAGACCTGCATTTCCTTCGTTAGTCACCAGGCTGATAGAGCCAGATTCCGCTACAGCAAAATTGCAACCTGTTATTCCTAAATCTGCGCTAAGAAACTCTTGTCTAAGCTGCTCCCTTGCAAATAAAGCAAGTTCCTCAGGAATTTCCGACTTTACATACCCGCGTTTCTCCTTGAAGGTATCTCTTATTTGTTCTTTATTCTTATGAAGTGCCGGAACCACGATATGCGATGGAGGGTCATGGTCATCCAGTTGAAGAATATACTCACCAAGATCTGTTTCTACAACTTCACATCCCGCCTCTTCCAAGGCAGCATTCAAGTTGATTTCCTCCGTTACCATTGACTTTGACTTCACAACTTTCTTGGCATTCTTTTTCTTCGCAACATTCGAAATATATTCATTTGCTTCTTCTTTTGTAGTAGCAAAGAAAACGTTTCCGCCCCGCTTCTTTACGTTTTCACTTAGTTGCTCCAGATAATAATCTAGATATTCAAGAGTATGGGACCTGATTTCTTCTCCCAGGTTACGCCATTCCTCCCAGTTCCCCAGCTCTTCGGTTGCAGCCAGCCGTTTCCCTTGCATCCTTTCCTGTGCTGATGCGACGGCGTTTCGCATAAAACTGTTTTTGACACCTTTATCCACACGATCAAAAAACTTCTCTTCTCCAATCTTCATTGACATCTTTTACTTCACCTCACTATTAAGTACTTCTGCAATATGCATGACCCTGATTTGCTTTTCTTGTCTGTTGATCCTTCCACCGATATTCATCAAACATCCACAGTCAGCCCCAATAAGAGTATCAGCTCCTGTTTCCTCTACATGGCGTACTTTTTCATCCACCATTTGCTCTGAAATCGGTACCATTTTCACTGAGAAGGTACCCCCGAATCCACAGCAATCATGACTATTTGACAAAGGTTTCATTTCCAGATTTTCTACTTGATCCAATAGCTTTCCAGGTGCATCCTTTACTCCGAGCAGCCGGGTCATATGACAGGACTTATGATATGTGGCACATGCAGGGAGGCGGGCTTTTACCTTTTCCACTTTTAATACATCTACAATGAACTGGGTCAATTCAAACGATTTTCCAGCTAATTTTTCTGCTCTTGCTCTCCACTGTGGTTCCTTTTCGAACATATGGACATATTCATGAAGCATTGCAATACAAGAGCCTGAAGGTCCTACTACATAATCTGAATGTTCAAATGTGCGGATCATATGTTTTGCCACTTCTTTTGTTTCTTTGTGATAACCACTGTTATAAGCCGGTTGCCCGCAACAGGTCTGTTGTTCTGGGAATTCGACAACACAGCCCAGTTTTTCTAATAGCTCCACTGTATGTCTTCCCACGTTGGAGTAAAAAACATCCGCTAAACAGGTAATAAATAAAGAGACCTTCATATTAACCCTCCAAATATTCTTACAATTCTCTTTTTATTAGTATACTACTAATTTTTCAATTTTAACACCCGTTTATTTTTATTTATGTTTGTTTGTGTTTGTTTTATTATAAAAATAAGTGAAAAGTTAGTTTTGATTGCTAAAAGTTTTATGTGTTTGCTTAAAAAGACTAAATTTGTACAGATATGGTATTGATTAATTTTAAGGAATTTGTGTTTGATTAATTACTTTCTTCTAAATCACTTAATTGAATATTTTTAGCTCACTCTGTTTAAGGCATGCAATTCTCACTAAACTAGTTCTATTGTTTTTAAAGTTGGTTAAACAAAAAAAGTTATGTCATTTATAGATGAACATAACTCCAGGACGTTTCTCCATTGATCATATATCCCGATCTTATA
Organism: Bacillus sp. AK031; assembly: GCF_053903065.1. Lineage (NCBI taxonomy): Bacteria > Bacillati > Bacillota > Bacilli > Caryophanales > Bacillaceae > Bacillus > Bacillus sp. AK031. Next base: position 2,372,778 of record NZ_CP096424.1, read on the forward strand.
ATTATAGGAAGTAATCCAAGAAACACTAAATATGTATCATAACCAAAATTTACTATTTTTAAGTTCATGGATAAAAATTTCCGCTGTACCCATGTTCGTTGCCAGCTGTATGTTATAGACATCACATAACCTCAATAGCGCTATAATGTCCGGTTCATGAGGCTGTGCAGTCAGCGGATCTCGAAAAAAGATGACCATGTCCTTTTCGTTATTGGCGACTAATGCACCTATCTGCTGGTCGCCACCGAGAGGACCGGACTGAAAGCATCTTACCAACACCCCTGTTGCCTCGATAATCTTCTGTCCTGTCGTTCCAGTGGCAAATAGCTCATGTTTTTTTAATATTGGTTGGTATGCTTAAGTAAAATTTATTATCGTCCGCTATTAATGCAAGTTTCATTAGTTGAGCCCCGTTTTAAATAAAAATAGTGCGTGATTTATGTATTAAATCACGCACCTTTATACGTTAAAGCTTTTTCCTACCCAATATTAATAACCTTTAATATTCGGTCTAACATTTTGGGACTGATTTTCCCGTTAGTGAATCGAGGAATTTGTCGGAACGGCATGTTCATAACGAACATGACATTGTTTGCTTGTAACGGCTTATTGAGCAAGAAAAGAACCTTTTTTGTTGCCAATACAGTTAGATAAAGTAATTTACCCAGCCCCTTCTTATTCCTGCATTGGGCTATGGTATCATTGTAGCCAAGCTTATTCTCAGGGTTCCACAATGGACTTGGCGGCGTGTATCCCAGAAGGTTGTGGAACTCTTCATTTCCAATATGATGTACATCCGCTTGATAATAATGCTTAAGCAATTCTTTGTCATAGTGATGCTTACCGTTATCCCCTTCCACATTCAGGGTTTCTGCAATATGGATATCCTGAATTGAGCTTCCAACTTGCAGCTCGTACTGGCCGCTCTCGACGGACCATCCATTGGCAAATGTGTTGTAGTAAGCAAAGGCATGATCATCCAACTCTATAGTTACTTGTTTAGACTCTCCAGGTTCCAAGTATACTTTTGCAAAGCTCTTTAGTTCCTTGTTTGCTCGGAACACACTTGAAGATAGCGGCTTGATATAGACTTGAGCAACCTCTTCCCCCGCAACTTCGCCGATATTTTTAATAGAAAAGGAAACAGATTGTTTGCTAACTTGTAAGTCGTTATATTCAAACTCCGTATAAGACAGACCATGGCCGAATGGAAACAGAACAGGTATTTTTCTCGTATCAAAATACCGATATCCTATATAGATACTCTCTCTATGTTCCGCAGTAGCCTCCAAACCCGGATAATATGGTGCAGAAGATACATCTTCGTATTTCAGCGGATATGTCTCTGCAAGTTTTCCACTTGGATTATAGTCCCCAACTAAAATATCCCGGACAGCAGCAGCTCCACCTTGTCCACCTAAATAACCATGTAAAATTGCCTTCACATTACTCACAAAAGGCATTTCAATTACTGATCCACCAGATAAAACAACCACTATGTTGTCATGCACTTCCGATAATGCTCCCACAAGTTCCAATTGATTTTCTCTTAGTTTCATGTCTTCTCGATCGACACCTTCTGCTTCACTGCCTTCATCAAGGCCTAGAAATAATAGGACTACATCTGCTTGGGCCGCAAGTTTCATCGCGCTATTCTTTAATGACTCACTTTTACCCCCAAAACGTTTGAAACCTTGCTCGTATCCTACAATTGATAAGTCTGTCTCCTCAATTTGATTCAAGAAATTATCTACTTTAGTAGGATTAATAAGCGAACTCCCAGCACCTTGATAACGGGGATTTTTCGCAAAGTCACCAATAACAGCCACGCGCTGGCCTTTTTTTAACGGTAAAGTCTTTTCTTCATTTTTAAGCAGGACCATCGAGCGTCTTGCTGCATCAACAGCCTTTTTGTGATGTTCATTAAAATCAACCTCTACCGTTTGCTTCAAAGCCTCTTTTGTGTCAAAAATTAATGTAAGCATTCGTTCCACAGAATCATCCAGAACGGCTTCGTCCAACTTTCCTTCCTTGACAGCGTCTACGATTTCTTTATCTGTAATCCCGCCTGCTGAAGGCATTTCGAGTTGATTTCCCGCTTTTAGACCTTCAACACGGTCATTGTTACCGCCCCAGTCAGTTACGACAATCCCTTGATAGTTCCACTCCCCATATAAAATATCATTCATGAGGTGTTTGTTTTCATTGGCATATTCACCATTCACTCTATTATAGGAAGACATCAACGTTTTAGGCTGTCCTTCCTCTACCGCAAATCTGAAACCCTCAAGGTAGAGTTCTCTTAACGCCCGCTCGTCCACCACTTCATCAATGGTCATCCGCATATGCTCTTGGCTATTGACCGCATAGTGTTTTGGACATGCAGAAATCCCATGAGACTGAATCCCTTTAACCATATCAGCTGCCAGTTTTCCACTCAGATACGGGTCCTCCGAAAAATATTCAAAGTTCCTTCCGCAAAGCGGATTTCGTTTAATATTTAAACCAGGTCCAAGTAGTACACTGACTTCTTCATTAGCAGCTTCTTTTCCTAAATACCAACCTACTTCGTGGATTAATTCTAAGTCCCAGCTATTTGCCAAAGTTGCTGCCGGCGGAAAACAAGTAGCCGGAATACTTTTATTCAGTCCTAAATGATCCGCTTTCCCCCCTTGTTTACGCAGTCCATGCGGTCCGTCGGTCAGCATAATGGAAGGAATACCGAGACGTTCGATTGCCTTTGTATTCCAAAAATTTTGTCCGGACATAAGAGAAGCCTTTTCTTCCAATGTCATTTGTTCAATTATATTTTTATATTTCATTCTGCACCGCCTCAAAATTCTCAATTGATAAGAAGGCGGACATAGTCCGCCTTCTTACTCTATCAAGTAGTATTATTAGTTAAAAATGTGTGTTTTAAGTGTTGCATAGAGTGAATTATGCATGCTATTCCGCAGTGCATCTGTAATTGCTTCTGGATGCTCCTCATACGCTTCCTCTAAAAGCTCCTTTTGTTTTGGAACAGATAAAATATCTAACATTAAGTCATTACCAGATGTAATGGCTTGTGGTGCTTTCATAAATCCGAACACCGCATCTGAAGATACTACACCTTCGAATCCCCACTCATCTCTTAGCATTCCATTTAATAATTCCGGGTTTGCCCATTTTCCATCAATGTAAGAGAAACTGGACATTGCACCTGTTACACCAGCATTTTTTACAGTCATTTCAAAAGGACGCAGATGGATTTCCCTCATCGCTTGTTCATTAGACCATACCAGAAGCCCCGAGCGTGCGTTGGTCTCTTGCTCATTCATGATAAAGTGTTTCATGAATACAATAACACCTTGATCCGATGCACCTTTCGCCATTCCGGAACCAATCATGCCATTTAAAATGGGATCTTCTGACATATACTCAAAGTTTCTTCCACCAAGCGGCGAACGATGAATATTAAGAGCTGGTGCGTACCATCCGTGAATTCCGTAAGCTTGTGCTTCTTGACCGATCATTTCACCCATCTCATATGCTAAGTCTTTATTCCAAGTGGAGGCCACGACGATCTCTGTTGGGTAAGCGCCGGCTTCAAACTTTTTGAATCCGAAGAAACTAAATCCGGCAGGCCCATCCATTAAAACTGTATTTGGAATACCAAGTTCATCAATCTCTTTTGTATGGTAAGCAGCTTCTGTCACGTAATCAATCATTTGATCAGCAGTGAGCTGGTCTAAGAATTCATTCCATTTAGGATCATCATAATCCAACCCTTTCAGGTCTTCTAATTCAATCCCATTATCAGCACCTGTTACAGGCATTTCCATATTGTTATTGAACTCATGTCCCTGGACTCTTTTAATAACTTTGTCTGAAGCAATTTTTGAGTCATCTTCAGTTGAAGGGTATGTCCCTTCCCAATCGTTACGAGAAAGAACGGTTAATTCGTTTTCAGATTGAGTAAAACGATTTTTGTATTCTGTTCCTGTATCGGCATCTGTTTGATAAACAATATCTTCAGCTAATACTAGCTCTACTGTACTGTCGGTCTCATGGACATTCTTACCCAGTTTGATTTCGTATGTTCCATTTTCTAAAGTATAATTTTCATTTTTCATATCATACGATGCCATTACTCTTGTATCATAATTGATTGTTAAAACTTCAGACTCGCCTGGTTCCAATGATTTTGTTTTTGCAAAAGTTGCGAGGTTAATAGCAGACTTCTCAATCCCGCCGGGTGTGTATGGAGAAGAGTAGTATACTTGAACTACGTCTTTACCAGCTGCTTCACCAGTATTTTTCACTTCTACTTTTAATTCGATAGTATCATTATTTAATTGTTGATCTATTATATTCCAATCAAATGTTGTATAGCTTAGACCTGAACCGAAAGGAAATTGAACCTTTTGTCTGTATCCTTCTTCATTTCCTTGATAGTAAGTTTCATAAAATCTGTAGCCTACATATATTCCTTCTTCATAATTTAGGAAAGCTTCATCTAAATTCTCATACTCATAATCTCCGAAATTCTCACTAGATGGTGAAGATCCAACATCATATGCATACGTATCTGTAATACGTCCAGAAGGATTTAATTCACCTGATAAAGCTTTAGCAAGGGAATTAGTTCCAAATGGTCCAGGTGTTCCAACCCAAATAACAGACTGAATACTTGGGAAATCCTCAACAAATCCAAGTTCTAACGTGTTACCAGCATTTACTACAACCGTAACGTTGCTAAAGTTTCCAGATACTTTTTCAACTAAATTATGCATTGCATCTGATAGCTTTAATTGATCTTCACTTACATCAGAAGCTTCGACAGCATCACTTTGAACAATAATCATCGCATTTTCAGAGTACTGTTTCGCTTGAGTTATTGCAGCATCCGTTACATCCGGTTCACCAGCTGGCTCATCATTACTTAACATTCCTTTAACGACTTGAACAAGACCAGTGTCTGAATTTCCTGTCGTTTCTTCTACCTCTGGCAGCTCCGCATAGTAATCATATAATTCCTTATTATATTCAACACCTGCATTTGTAAGGGCATCAAATAAATTCACAGCACGAGACAGATCAGAAGCGCCAGAACCACCACCGCCATATTTAAAAGTAAAGGCTGTAGAACCAAAGACATTAACTTTTTTATCTGCTAATGGTAGGGAGTTATTCTCATTCTTTAGTAAAACTAAACCTTCATCCGAAATCTTTTCTGAAACAATATCAGCAGCTTCCCTTGCTCGATCAGCCTCTGCACTTGTAGTATCAATCGTAATATGTTTACCACTCATGTTTTCAACTACGCTTGTGATTGTCGGTCCTACTGTTCCACCAATGCTTAATATCAATACAGCAAAAACAGCCCATCCTGTGAAACGTCGAGGTCTATTTTTAATTTTTTTGTACATCTTAGCATCTTTTTTCTCTACTTTTCTTTCTTTTCGGCTTAATGATTTCAATTCTTCTTTTCTATTATTTTTCTGTTCTTTGCGCAATTTTTTATCACTTGCAATGGCTGTTTTCCGCTCTTCTTTTGGTAAATCTGCAATTTCCTTCTTTCTCTCTTTACGCATTGCTTTATCCTCTTTGACACGTTGAATTATTTCTTGTTTCTTGGCTTTTCTCTTTTTAAAGTATTCAAACATGATGGTAACCCCCATTTTTCAGTGTATTTTAACTCATAAACTACTCAGCAATTTTCAATTAGCAAGAGAGCGTTTTCATTTTTGATTGCACATCGCTCACTCTATATTTGCGGGCCTTGACTATATGTCTTTCACTTCCCTTATATATTTTGTAGTTTTATCAAGGTAAAAAGAAAACGTTATCAAATTATTGGATCATCTTTTCTAGATGGTAAGTCCACTATATATGGTTTGATGCCAAACATCATTCCAATTCTATAGAATTCCAGTTCCAATTATTGACCCTTAAGAAAAGCGCCAGGAAAATAAATCCTTTCATTAGCCCATGAATTTTGCTGTAAGTTACGATTTTTGACATATGCCTGTATTCAACCAATAAGAGCTCTCTTTTGCTTAATTAACATCCACAGAAAAAAGCCATCCGCTATCATTCTTGCGGATGGCTCCAATTCATATTGAGTTAGTACCTCTTTTTAAGCTCAATGAGTTGAATCTCATGAGGTTGTAACTCTGTCGTTATTGTATAGGTTTGATTGACCGCTGATTCTTCTGTCAAAATTCCAGGTTCCGCTTTTCCTTTCAAATAACGAATGCCCTGGTCATCCAAATCAGTTGGTGACCCCATTTCAACCCAAGAATCAAAAGATGATCCTTGTTCCCGATTAACGTATTGTTTTTTAACACGGTAGTTACCATTGATCCCATTTAAAGTGATTTGGAAAGTCTGAATTTTTTGGTTCTCAAAAACGGTATAACGATTATTCAGTGATAATTGAGAGTAGTCAAAATTTCGGTACAGATTGTTGGGATGACTATAATTAAAAACTAATATTTGATAATCTTCGCTCTTCTTAGTCACAATCATATATTCATTTTTAACTACTAGTTCATCTCCCAATTGACTCAAAAAATGGAAAGCATGATAACCAGCTTTTTTAATACCGTTATAAGTCATCAGACCGAATCCGCCATGAAATAGATGCTTCTCTTGTCTGAATTCCTCGAATAAATCAGTAAAGGTCCAATATCCCATTCCGTTTACTTTCAGGAAATTTCCAATGGCATTTTTGACGATAAAAGCTGCCATATAGCAGGTATCGTGAAGCAGATCCTGAGAATCACTATTTCCGTTCCATTCCGTTATCCAGATTTCTTTAGAATCCTCGTGAAGTTCCCTACTCTTTTCCAGAATTGTATCAATTGTATTGGAAAGGTTTAGTTCATCGCCAATCATAATACTTTTAAATTGAGTAACACTATTGATTTCTTTCTTTGAAGAATCGTTTAAGGAATGTCCCTCAATTTTCGGTTTTCTTGCCAAATTATAAACATGAAAAGTAAAAAATTCTAAAGCAATACCTTTTTTTTCAGCAATAATATCAAAATCCCTTATCCAAGTATGGTAATCAGCAAAATTAATATTACTAAATCCACCCAGCTTTACCTGTGAATCAATTGATTTAATAGAACGATACGTCTCAGCATATAGGTTAAAAAATGCCTCTCTTGTTCCTTTCCAGAAATAGTCTACTTCCGGCTCGTTCCAAAATTCAAAATACCAAGTTCTAACCTCTTCAATTCCATATCGATTAATTAAGTGCCTGATAAATGCTTCAACTAACTCTTTCCATCGTTCTATTTGCTTAGGTGGTGATACGGCGGCTTCCCATAAGAAAACCGTATCTTCTGTTGTTGCTAAATCTTTTGGCATAAAACCTAACTCGATAAAAGGCTTGATTTCTTCTTCAAGAAGATTGTCCAATACCACATCAATATTATTAAAATTGAAGTAATAGGATCCGTCTGCATTTTCATTGTAAACAAGCAGCTGGTCTGCAAATATTCCATGGAATCGAACGAATTTAAACCCTATCTCCTTCTGAATCTGATGTAATTGTGCTTTAAAATCAGTTCTCATCGCCAACGGAGCATAGCCAAACGTAAGCAAATTCGTAAATGTATGTTCCATCTTTTTATGAGTATGACCCAGATTGACTGTAAAATGCTTCGGTTCACTTTTCAATATTTCTTTATGTTGTTTTGTCCGCTCAAGGTACTTAAATAAATTGGTTAATGAGTCACTGCTATTTATACTGAGATAATCCTTTGAAATAGTATTCTCTGCTTCCAATTGATAGTTATCTCTATATTCTCTAGGAGTGATCCCCAACACATCTTTGAACACCCTGTAATACGCTTTACTATCAGGAAACCCATATTGTAAGGCAATTTCCGTTACTGTTTCATCCGTAGTCTGCAATGTAAATAATGATTTATTTAATCGCATGTTATCTAGTTTCTTTTTTAAGGACACGCCAACTTTTTCTTTGAAGTATCTCGATAGATATTGGGGATTCAGAGAAAATTCATCCGCGATATCCTTAAGCCCCAGTCCAGATTTTATACAGTGTTTGTTCATAAACTTTAATATTTCTAACAGCCTTTGATCCTTACTATGCTGCTTTTGATCTACTTTAATCGGCACCTCAAAATTCTCCATGAGAATCACAATAAGTTCTAACAGCCATTTTTTCATTTTTATATCCGGTAGAGTCTTTTTGTTAATGATTACATCCATCATATTAGCAAGTATATATTTCAATTCATCCATCAGGAATGAAGAAGTATTGTTTGTATCTCTGGAATTTATATAAAACCGTTTTTCTTCCAACCCAATTCCTTGTTCTTTAAGATATTTGCTTTCAATTTGCAACACTAATAATTGCGTTTCCCCGTAGCTGGTCAGTGAATTAATAAAATGAAGCTCATTTCCATTAACAAGAAAAATGTCTCCACTTTCCAGCCTATAGCTTTTTCGGTCAATACGAATTTCTAATTCTCCATCTAGGACAAAGAGGATTTCAGGGTCTTCATGCCAATGATAAGGAAAGCGTTCCACAATCTGGGTGAATATATTAACCGGTAAGTTAGCTTTGTAGTCAATCTGTTCATATTGGTACTGCATGGTATTCTCCCCTTAGTATTAATCAATACATTCTCATAGTTGAAATTATACAATACTTTCTTCCTGGTTAATTACTAAAGGGGAAAGAATCCACCACTTACTAGTTATTAATCCATTATTTAGATTTGTCTGTTTTACAGCTGTAATCTTCATAAAAACACCATATTAGCTGTTCTTAAAAACATTCGGTTCAATTGTCTTGATTTTCTTTATGAAATAATAATGTTTATAGATGGCTAATAGTAAGAATAGAGCTTTAACCCATAGGAAGTCTATATAAAATATAGAAAATAAAATAAAGCTGTCAGCAATTACATTTATTCTAATTTTCTCTTTTCTGGTCATCCCTTTTTTCTTAAGAAATGATTCAACATATTTTTCATATATCGAAGTATTCTTAAACCAATTTTCAAATTTTTTTGAACTTTTTGCAAAGCAAAAGGCTGCTAAGAGATAAAAAGGACCTCCCGGTAAGACAGGTAGAACCGTACCGACAACTCCAATTGCCAGGGAGAGAATTCCGAGTAGCAAAAAAACAAAACTTATGATTTTTTTTAACATATACATATTACCTCACACAGTTTTTTGTACCACACGAAAACTGAAGTTATTTTTCACCAGAGTAAAATCTTATTAAAGAAGAATTTATTGATAATTGTCCATAACCTCAATAAATTCGTTTATTGATATTAAAATAATTTTAATATGAAATATCAACAAATCCTCTATAGGAAGAAGAATTATTTATTAGTTTCACTATACAATCAGCTAAATCAGCTCGGGATATTCCTCTGACACCCTTTGCCTTTTTCATAGGCTCATTGATGGTTATTCTATAATCCAGCGTTTTAGGTCCATCTGTTAAACGTGGAGGACGTATGACTGTCCAGTCAAGCGTTGAGCGCTTTACTATTCGTTCCATTTGCTCCATATCCTGATAAAGATTTTTATAGATTTGCTTGATTGTCAGGTTAATGAACAGTTTAGCAAGGTGTGGAGTATCAGGAGGAAGGGCAATGGTACCAGATGATAAACAGATGATTCTCTGTATCCCGCTGGACTCCATTACATTTAGTATATTTTCTGTTCCCTCTGAATAAACTGTAGTAGGATTTCGGTGATTTACCCCAAGTGCTGAAATCACAACATCCTTTCCGTTTATATACTCCTCAAATGATTCCCGTTCTAATACATCTCCCTTAACTGCTTTCAAGTTTGGATGATTTAATTGAAATCTACTTAATTCTCGAACGACAACCGTTACTTCGTGTCCCTCAGCTAATAACTGATTCACAACCTGGTTTCCCGTACCACCTGTTGCACCAAAAACAATGATATTCAAGTCTTTTCCTCCTTCATGTGCTGAACGTTGGTTACTAGTGACTATATCAGCAACTCGATAATATTTTGGGCTTTTCCTTAAAAATATGGACTTCAAGTCCTAGTAAGTTTTGAAACTAGATAAAGATATTGAAAAAGTGATCTAATCTCAAATCCTTTGGATTTCAAAACACCACAATCCCCTTTGGCCTTATCGATCACTTTATCTTTTTTATCCTATATAATATAATAATATTATTATTAATAGACAGATGACTAGCAGTGCCGAAGTATGTGCACTTTTTTTATTTTCATGTAACAAATTCTCTTCCAATTGAAATGAGGGAGCAACATTGAAAAAAAACAATTCTAAAAGAGAAGATATTCTGACATTCTTGAAAAGAGAAGCCTCATTATCAGTGAATGAACTAACGGAACGAATAAATATTACACACATGGGTGTTAGAAAACACCTTACTGCATTAGAGAACGATGGATTAGTTACATCCCATTCAGTTAAACAAGAGGTAGGCAGACCCCTCCAAGTTTACTCATTAACATCAAAAGGTGAAGATTATTTCCCTAGGAATTACGAAGGCATTACAGTTGAGTTCATCAAGGATATCCAAGAGCTCCATGGTCAAGAATCCGTAAACTATCTCTTCACCAAAAGAGAAGATCGCTTAACGAAAGAGTATACGGAAAGAATGTTGAATAAAAATCCAGAAGAAAGAATGAAGGAAATTTACCACATCCAGAATGAGAAAGGCTATATGGCCGATGTTTCTAAAATTGATGATAAAACCTATGAGCTTACTGAAAATAACTGCCCAATCTATGCCGTAGCCAATGAATTTAAAATGGCTTGTACTTGTGAAACCAGTATGCTGAAAAACGTTCTTAAAACAAAACAAGTCAGTCGCACTAATTGCAGAACTGATGGTGACAACCATTGTAAGTTTTTAATAAAGTTTAATGAGTGACAAATAGTTTCGATATAAAAAACACTTCCTGGGTATGGAAGTGTTTTTTATATTTAATTATTTTGCTGCTGCAAAACGGGTATTTACTTCATCCCAGTTGATTACATTGAAGAAGGCAGCAATATAATCAGGGCGCTTGTTTTGATAGTTAAGGTAATATGCGTGCTCCCAAACATCAAGGCCGAGGATAGGTGTTTGTCCTTCCATTAATGGACTGTCCTGATTTAGTGTGCTTGTTACTTTAAGTTCGCCATTATCGACAACTAACCAAGCCCAGCCAGATCCAAAACGGGTAGCAGCCGCAGCTGAGAACTCTTCCTTGAACTTGTCGTAGCTTCCAAATGCTGAGTTGATTGCATCTGCTACTTCACCTGTCGGCTCACCGCCTCCGTTTGGAGATAATACTTGCCAGAATAGGCTGTGGTTAGCATGTCCGCCACCGTTATTACGTACTGCTGTACGAATATTTTCAGGAACAGCATCCAGGTTTGCTACTAACTCTTCAATGCTTTTGCTTGAAAGATCCTCATGTCCTTCCAGCGCTGCATTTACTTTGCTTACATATGCAGCATGATGCTTATCATGATGAATTTCCATCGTTTTTGCATCAATGTGTGGTTCTAACGCATTAAATTCATATGGTAGTGCTGGTAATTCGTATTTTGCCATTTTGGTAGTTCCTCCTTAATTTTCCTTAAGTACAATGTTAATTGTAGAATATTTTTCCTTATTTTTCAACCAAAAGGTTTAAAAAGTCATTGTGAAGAAAACTTAATGCTTTGAATACGTTTGAATGAGTTTGAGAGAAAAAAATTTCGTTTAAATATCATCCCTCTAGGACCTTTTGTTCTATTTTGCTTACTAATTCCCTACAATCCTCGGCAGTTATTAGTTCCCCGTTAATCATCCCATAAGGGGAAGACTTACATATCTTACAATGATTTTGACACTTGTATTCCTTATAATAAACACCATTTTGGTTAAAGACCGCTCCAAATCTCGATTCATCCTCTTCCTTTAAGAAACGATCTAAATTTTTTGAGCATAATTCAACGGTTATCGATCTTTTCTTCGGAAATAACTTTGCAATAAGATTCATCTCTCTGACAACCTTGTGGGAGAATGAGAAATTATATTATCATTGGAAAAATTTTTTTGCTTTTTCAAGGAAAATAGCTTCTTCATCCAATAAATCTTCTTCATGAAAGATAGCCTCAACTGGACATGCTGTCAAGCAAGCTCCACAATCGATGCAACGTGAAGGGTCAATGAAGTATTGATCCTCGCCCTGCTCGATACAGTCTGCAGGACATACCATGACACAATCTGCTGCTTTTTCTTTTCTGCAAGGTTCTGTAATAACAAATGCCACTTACATACACTCCTCTATATCTTAAATCTGGTAAGCTTTCATAAAAGGCAAAAGCTTATTGAATATATACTAGTTGCCGATAAACCCGATTTTGATCCCTCCTTTTGATTTTAGAGCCTTCTACAACTCAAGTTCTTCTTTTAAATTAACACTTGAACGTTCCCAAAAGCCTGTATCATACCCTTTCAAGAAATTTTTTAACAACCGTTTCGAGAGAGGATCCAGGTTTGTTAGAATAAACTTGTTTTTTAATGCTTTATCTAAAGAATTCACATGCTCAGGCATTGATTTATATCCATATTTTATCCGGCGCTCTTCACGTGATATTAATACTTCACAAGCTGTACACCCTGAATAATACGGACCCGATTTAGAAGATGTTAACGCTATCCAAACAATCCAGTATCGTTTTGGATTTTCTCCCGCATGATTTTTCTCAGGTTTAAATTTCACACGCTTTTCGACCGTACTTCTCCCATGCAAAGCATCCATATCTATGAAAATATCTTCATCCTCAGGGCTAACGATAATGGGTGTAACATTATTAAGGTCAATCGTTCCTGCACCATACCCACCGTCCCCTTTGGTAGCATCCGAACTTAATATTGTAAAATGTTTATTTTGCTCCTTGTTTTGCAATTCATTTCCTCCTTTCCATTAATCCATCCTGACATCTACTCTCCCTGTTTAGAAAGAAAAACCTGTACCCAGGGAAAAATCCCCTCTTCAGGATTTCTACAAAAGCAACAAACATTACGAAAACAGCCTTATTTAAAAACACTTGTACTATGAAGCGGTTGTACTCTTGATTTTGGATCAATGAATCGTTTTGCATTATTTACAGCGATAGGCGCCTCACCCAGACCTACTGCAATCAACTTCACTTTTCCTTCATACGTTGCTATGTCACCCGCTGCATAAATCCCCTCTATATTCGTTTCCATCTTCGAATTAACGATAATTGAATTTTTCTCCATGTCTATTCCCCAGTTTTTTATTGGGCCAAGAGAAGTAATATGCCCATAGTTGACTATGACATGATCTACATCTATTTTTTCTTCTTGACCATCCTTATTACTGACCAAGACTTGTTGAATCCGTTCATCATTACCTATTAGTTCGTTGATAAAGTATGGAGTTTTCAACTGTACACTTGATTCTTGCAACTGTTTTATGCTATGTTCATGTGCTCGAAACTCATTTCTTCTATGGCACAAAATGACTTCCTCCGCTATACCTTCAAGCATTAACGACCAATCAACAGCTGAATCACCGCCACCGGCAACAAGAACTTTCTCACCTTTAAACTCATTGAGATCTTTAACAGAATAATGGAGGTTTTTCCCTTCATATTTCCCTGCGTTTTCATGAGGCAGCTTCCTTGGTTCAAAGGCGCCAATGCCACCTGTAATGAGAACTGATTTTGTTAAGTGCTCGCCTTTATTTGTTACCAATGTAAAAATCCCTTCAGACTTTCCAACTTCTTTTACCGTTTCACTTAAACAAATTGCCGGGTTAGCATAATTTGCTTGATCAATCATGCTTTTAATGAAATCTTTTCCCAACACTTTTGGAAACCCGCCTACATCATAAATATATTTATCAGGATATAATTCAGCTACTTGCCCACCCATTTGATCTAAGCTGTCGATAATCTTTACTTTCATATTTCTCATGCCAGCATAGAAGGAAGAAAACAACCCTGCAGGACCACCGCCAATTATTGTGATATCATAAATTTCTTGATTTGACATAAATGTTACTCCTTAAATTTTATAGTTGATAAATTAAATGAACCAAACTTTAAATATAAAAACATTGACTAGCTGTTCTTGTTGCATATTCAAGATATAATCCACGAATTCGTTATTAAACCAAAAGGTATAAAAACACCGCAAATTTTTTTCCTGCATCCTTTTGTCAATTTACAGTTTTCCTTATAAGGTCAATAATTTTATCGGGTGACGTATATACGTTGAAAAAGTTAATCTTATATTCATTTAGTATTTTGTTTATTTCTGAGGAGTCTCTAGAATGACTGTATAAAAGAACTTTGTGTCTGTTCGCATATTTTCCAAGAAAATTATTAATTTCAGGAAACTCAATATCTACTATTATTACCCGATGCCTCAAAGACAGATAATCGTCTGCGACATCTGAAATATCCTCTGTAACGGAGATGACATATAAATCATCCTCAGCATTTATTAAAGCAGTTAAACTTTTAGTTACATGAGTAATTCCAGATAGTATGACCACTTCATACATATAAACACCTTCTCCTCATGTATAAACTAATTTTCCCGTAAAGATATCTCAACCAAGCTTCTCAACAACATGGCCAATAAGAAGGTACAAGAATCATTCTTTTACACTAAAACAAAGATTTCTATTCTTTATTGAAATCAACAAGCTCACTTATATTTCTATTAAACAATCTATTCTTGTACCTTTCTAAGCAAATATAACAATTGTTTCTTTTCTTCCTGTGTTAAATTTGAGAAATAATTGAATTGGAAGTCTCTCAGGAATGGAGTTATTTTGTCATATAACTCTTTTCCTTCAACAGTAAGCGAAATGTAATTTGTTTTCCATTCTTTTTCTTTCTTTATTAACTTCATTTGTTCAAGTTTTTGCAGCAACTGAGTGATGTTTCCTTTTGTTACCAAGAGTTTCTCTGCTAATTCCTGTTGCGACAGTACTCCGGATTCAGCCACTCTGCTAATGACATCAAATTGAGCATTAGACAAATTCAGTTCACTTAACAAAAGATTGGTTGCTTTTGTGTTATTTTTGTAAATCTTGACAATTCTATGCCATAGCAGACCGCTATATTTCATATCCCTATCAGTATTATATTTATTAGGTTCTTCGTTCAAAGTTTCTCCTCCAACTAATATATTTTAGAATAAGGAGTCGAATCAGAGGCACGACACCTTTTTATAAGAATTGATCAATCTTCTGATTTTATGAAAATATAATCAACTTCACCGTTGCTTATTTTAATGTTCAAGTTATACTCATCCAGAAGCCACTCGTCACCATTAGAAATATAAAAAGTGATATTTTCAACTTCTGTTTTCAAACTTGCACCTTCATCTGTTTTTCCCACTGACATTCCTAAAAAATAATCAGGATACACTGTCGGAATCCCTCCGTATATTTTCGTGAAGATTTCAACATGATCGCCTGGTGACAAATCACACTCGTATATAAACCATTGGGCTGCCTCGTTGCTAACTGAAAATTTCATACCCCACTCTGACCTCCTTTCCCCCTATTTTCTCTAAGAACGGAAAAGCATATCTCTTCCTAGCTTAATGATAGTGTAACCGAGAAAACTTATTTAAGTTTCATTTTTAATAGTTAAAAGGGAAAATTTTTATGTATCAGTTTAACACTAAACTGATTTCTCTGTTAGTTTATTGCTAAACTGAAAAAATGTCAACTTGTAACAAGCAGATTTTCGGCAATTTATTATGAACACTTTTAAAACTCCTATTTTTCTATCAAACATACTATAAAACAAAGAAAAGAGCAGAATTTTCTGCTCTTTTCTTTGTTGATAATGCTATTGTTAATTAATATAATGGTCCCAGTAACCGACTATTTCACCTTCCCGCCCAATACAGGCATTACACTTGTAATGGCTGTGTCATAGTACCTTTCCCCCATGATCCGCACAGGGACTAAAGCCATCAAACCTTAATCTTCCGCCCTTTCCACTTCACCGAATGAAATACATTCACTCGGATGAAGGAGTACAGATAGATTCCTGCGAAAAATAGAAACAACACCGGATAAAAAGGGAATCCCTCCCACCTGAAATCACCGACCCTGCGGGCAAACCATGCCGTCTGAATCGTATAAAGGATATACAAAACTCCACTCAACATCATGGCAGCTGCATCCAATTCAATAGTGGAAGAGATCAATGCTCCTGCAGTGGTCAAGCTACCGGAAATCCAGAGGATGACCATCAGCATGACCACTGGGTGAGTTGATTTGGAACCGACGGCAAAACTTTTGCACCATCCTTCAATCAGGCTCCCCATACCTTCCGGGTACATGCGCAGGGAGATGATCCCTTTGCCACCCAGGCAGCGGACTGGGAGATTTTTATCAAGAAATGCTTCTCCCAGTGCGAGATCATCCATGATGGCTCCCTCGATTCCTTTATGACCCCCGGTCAAAAAATAATCGTCCCTATCGCATAGGATGCAAGGACCAAACGATCCGGCGGTCTTAAACCGCGATCCCCAGACCGTAAACAGATTCATCCCCACCACGACAATGATATTAAATACAACCGAAAGGTGTTCATACCACCGTTCCACTGTATGAAAAGGCTGCAAGGCCACGATCCCCCTGGCTCCTTTTTCCTGATAGAAATGCAGTAGATTGCTTATCCCATCCCCACAGGTGAACCTCGTATCTGCATCTAAAAACAACAGCCAGCTCCCTTTTGCATGCTCGGCACCGAGCCAGCAGGCCGAAGACTTTCCTGCCCCATTATTCCGCAGGACCGTCGCACCGTAACTTTCCGCTACAGCAGCCGTATTATCTGATGAATCGTCATCCACAACGAGGATTTCTAATTGTTTGAAATGCTGCTCCTGCAGTGATTGCAATAACGGTGAGATCCTGCCTTCTTCATTCCTGGCAGGGATAATGATGGACAGAAACGGGAGACCGGCCGCATTTCTCGAGGTGAACCCCGGAACCGGCAAGGACCAGAACATGATAATGCCGATCACCACTGCCAGAAACCCAATTGCGAGATTAACCGTTTCTGATACTGTCACAAAACCCGCCTCCTTTCTCCGCATGTAAGCATACACCTATTCCCGACCAGCACTTATTTACGTGTTCACACACAACTCACTCAGGCCCTATTTTACTGAGTAATCATGCAAGATTCCTGTATCATCCTGTATCAGTTCCTGTGCTGTAATTCTGGCCGATAACAGCACAATCGGGACACCGGCCCCGGGATGTGTACTGCTGCCTGTGAAATATAAATTCTCACAATGAGTGGCCTTGCTTTGCGGACGATAATGATTGCTTTGGTCAAGGGTTGGCTGCAGACCAAACGTGGCGCCATTATAGGCATTGAATTTCGACTCAAAGTCGAGGGGGGTTGTATGAGTTTCGGTAACAATCTCCTCTTCAATGTTTTCGAAACCACGGATTTTCTTTAACTCATTTAAAATGTAGCTTCGATAATACGAAACGGTTTCCTCATCCCATGTATAATCTGCTGCTGCGACATTAGAGACCGGCATCAGGATATACAATCCATCCTTCCCCTCGGGTGCAAGGGATGGATCCATTTTCGAAGCAATGTAAACATAAAAGGAAGCATTAGTCAGTTTTTTTCCATCAAATATATCTTCCAGATTTTGATTCAGTTTTTCGTTGAAAATAAAATTATGTACATGGTCGATTTCTTCGTATTTCCGGTCCATACCGAGATATAAGAGAAAACATGAACAGGAGTATTTCATGCTGTCGATTTTTTTATCGTGGAATTTCCCTTTGGCCTTCTTGTCTTTGACCAGGTGTTTCATGGCATACGGGAAATCTGCATTACAGACGACATAATCCGAAGGGATTGTTTGGCCGTCCACGATGATCCCGTCCGCCTTCTTATGGTTAATGCTTATTTCCTGCACAGCCTTGCCATAGTGTATGTTTCCTCCAAGTTCCTTAAAGAGCCTCTCCATGGCGAGGGCCATCGTAAACATGCCGCCTTTAATGAACCATACTCCATATAAAAATTGAATCATTGGGATCATGGTATAAAAAGATGGACTTTTAAGAGGGGAAATTCCGATGTACAGCGTTTGGAAACTGATCAACTGTTTCAACCGTTCATCCTTAATGAATTTTCCTATAAACGTGTCTGCCGTATCGTATGGTTTCAGTTTCAACGCTTTTTTCAACATGGGGAGGTTATAAAAATCAGACCTCTTGCGGAACGGTCGCTGAAGGATGTGCTGCTTTGCGATGACAAAACGCTTGTAAATTTCATGCAGATATTGAAAAAATCCTTCTGTGTCTTCTTCGCTGATCGACTCTATCGTCTTTGTCAATTCGGTTAGGTCCGAGGAAATATCAAAAGGCTTGTCAGGAATATCACTGAAATATGCCCGATAAATCGGGTCTAATTTTTGCATGGGAATATACTCATCAGGGTCGCGGCCGCATAGTTCAAAGATTTCTCGATACAGTTCCGGCATCATGACGATACTCGGCCCCAAATCAAATGTGTAGCCATCCAGTTCAATTCGATTCATTTTGCCCCCGGGGTTTGACCCTTTTTCATAGATTTCCACCTCGTACCCCGCATGCTGCAGCCTGATGGCACTGGCCATCCCTGCGACACCTGCCCCGACGACAATGACTTTCTTACTCATGTGAACCCCTCATTTCCTTACAATATGCTGCATCAATTCTTTTCAAACCAAAGGGGCAGGCAAAAACACATTCATGATAATGATCCTAGTGATCAGGAAGTGAAACAACCATGGTACCCCCCTGTTTTAAAAATACTACCGTGTCCATACTCTTCCTATTACAACAACCACTTCCTGAACTTTTTCAATGCCTTCATATTTCGATTGGAATAGGGCGGGAATTTCCCCCGCATACGGATAAAATGATGCGCTCTGTAATCTGTTTTCTCATAACTAAAGGCCAGAAATCCGGCTTTCCCGTGATAAGCACCGTATCCGCTTCTCCCCTTCCCGCCAAATGCGATTTGGGGACTCGCAGCATGATGTATCACTTGATTGACGCTGATGGTCGGTGACTGCATGTGGTCCTTGAACAGCCGGATACCTTTCTTATCTTTACTGAACATATATCCCGTAAGTGCATCCCGTTGAATCATTCTACTGGATAACAATGTGTTTAAATCCTTATAGGGTATCACGGGAAGGACCGGTCCGAAGATCTCTTTGTGCATAATCGGACTTCCCGGTTCCAAATCCGTCACCACGGTCGGGGCGATGAACCGATCGTTCCGATCATATGCACCGCCGTGCGAGACATCCCCCTGCCCGATAAACTCAACCACCTTTTGAAAATGGGCATCCGTACAGATCCTGCCATAGTCAACGTTCTCCTGTGGACGTTCCCCGTAGAAAGCGGTGATTGAAGCAGAAAGTTCCAAAAGCGTTTTTTCATAAATTGATTCCTGGACAAACAAGGTGTCCGGTGCAATGCAGGTTTGGCCGGCATTGAGGAATTTCCCCCAGACGATGTCCCGGATGGCGGCTTCTGAAAAGCCTGTTTCATCGAGGATGCAGGGGTTTTTCCCGCCGAGCTCTAGGATCACCGGTATGAGCTGTCCTGCTGCCTGCTCAGCCACAAGTTTTCCGGTATCGCCGCTTCCTGTGAAAAAAATCAGGTCAAATGGGGAAGAAGTCAACAGGCTCGCAGTCTCTGAATCCCCCGTCACAACAATTCCTTGTTCGGGAGGAAATGCATGATTCAAGACCTCTTTCAGCAGTTGTGCCGTTGCCGGTGCATGCTCGGATGGTTTGATCACGTACCGGTTTCCGGCGGCGATTGCCCCGATAGCCGGCATCAAGGAAAGCTGGAGGGGATAGTTCCATGAACCAATGATGAGCACACTCCCGAATGGATGCCTCTTTCTGTTGATTGTTTCCACATATCCCATTTTCAGATGCCGGGAACGGATCGGGCGCATCCATCTGGCCAGATGCCTATAAATATAATCGATTTCATTTAATAAGACGGCGATTTCAGATGAAAAAGCCTCGAATGCCGGTTTTCCCAAATCGGATCGGAGGGCACCGATAAATGCCTTTTCATGCTCCAAAAGAATGTTCTTTAGCTTCAACAGCTGTTGTTTTCGCATTTCAAGTGAGGGGCTTCCCCTGGAAAGTAGATCCTCCCTCTGCCTTTCCGGTAGTGCCTTCAGAAAAGCCTCGTCAGGCATGGGTTGAATCCTTTTCCACAATCTTTCTGCCTACAAGCTGGCCGCTTAACGTAACCATCGGCATTCCGCCGCCCGGGTTCACCGTCCCGCCGACGAAATAGAGATTGTTATAGCGTTCACTCTGTTTCGGATGCTTGAATCCTTTGTTCTTCTTGTTGTCTGAAACAGTTCCATAAATCGCGCCGCGGTCAGAGCCATACGTCCTTCTTATATCTTCCGGTGTCCACATATCCTTTGTGACGATATGTTTCCGTAAGTCATCGAGGCCCATTTTTTCCAATTTGATCAGCACCCGCTCTGCGAATTGTTCATAGTCCTGCTGCGTAAATGGCTTTTCATCCCGGATAAAAGGAATATGCGGCAGCACTTTTATATTTTCATGCCCTGGAGGAGCTTGCGTCGGATCGGTCTTATTGACATTCACCAGATAAATGACCGGGTCATCCGGCAGTTCACGGCGATGGAAGATCGATTGCATTTGCTCCTTCATATTTTCTGCAAAAAAGAAATTATGATGGCGCAGCTTCGGATAGCTTTTTTTCACGCCCAGATGCATCACGAGTCCGGAAGAGGCCGGCTCGAATTTCCTTTTCAACTTTTTAATATAATGGCTCTCTTCCTGCAACAATCGTTCGTAAACCGGGATGACTTCCATATTGGAAACAAAGTAGTCTGCCTTCAGTGTTGTCCCGTCTTCCAAAACGGCTCCTGTGATTTCGCCATCCTTCTTTTCAAGTTTGACGATCTGCCTTCCGAGGTGGAAGTTAACACCCACCTCTTCAGCCAGTTTCACCAGACCGTCCGCCAGTTTATTCAAACCGCCGGGTACATACCATACACCCTGGTCATGCTGCATGTAGATCATCATATTCAGCACGGCAGGTGCATCGTAAGGGGACGAACCGACGTATTTGATAAAATAAGAAAGCATATCGCGGAACTGGTCATTGCTGATCCGTTTATCAATCCCGCTGTGAACCGTTGAAAACAGATCAAAGTTCTTTATCGCACTGAACAGACCCGTATGCTTCATGATTTCTCTCGCCCTGTCGACACCATGCTGAAAATAGGTTTTATCCGTCATGTCATAAAGCGTTTTTGAATAGTCCAGCAGTTTTTGATATTCATGGATATCCTTTTCACTCAAGGACTCATTTTTCTCTTGCATGTCTTTCAAATCTTCATATAAGTCTATGACATTTCCATCGGGGAAAAAAGAGCGCCACTGATGATTCAGCTTCTCGATTTTGACGTAGTCCTTCATGGATTTCCCACTGGCCGCAAACAATCTTTCAAAAATCTGCGGCATCGTCAAGATAGATGGTCCAAGATCAAAGCCAAAACCATCTTGATCAAGGCGGTTCAATTTTCCGCCGATGTGATTGTTTTTTTCATATAATGAGACATCGTATCCGGCCTGTGCCAGTGAGATCGCAGCCGACAGACCTCCGAGTCCGGCTCCAATGACGAGTACGGTTTTATTTTTCAACTGTTAATGCATCTCCTTCCCGCAAATCAAGGATTCTGTAAGCTGCAGCGTTGATTTGGGTCATTTTTTCTTTTGTCACAAAGTTCCGTTTGGTTAGGCACTGATAGCCATTGTTTCGCACAGCGTCCAGTATGCCTTTATAAATATGGGCAGACAGGTAGATGGGGAGTCGGCTATCAGTATCGAACAGCTCTATATTGAGTAAAAACTCGCTGTACAATGATTCAGCACGTGCCGCAAGTTTCTCCCATAGGTTTATGAATTCTTCATTGATCATGCCCTTATGTAGATTACTTTGTGAATATTGAAAATAGCTTAGTTCATCTTTGGGTAGATAAATGCGGTTCTTCTCATGGTAATCCTCACCGATATCACGCAGTATATTCGTTAGTTGCATGGCCACGCCAAGACTGACCGCGGGTGAATGTAAATCCGCTGAAGATGTTGAAGCGATGACAGGCAGGAGCATTAAACCGACAGACCCAGCTACATAGTAACTGTACCGTTCCAGCTCCTTCATCGTGTTCGGGGCTGAGAATGTTATATCCATTGATTGGCCGGTCAGTTGGTCATAGAACGGACCGGTATCCATCTCATACCTATTAAATACGTGTCTGAGTGCCCGCCACAGTGGTTTATCCAATTCCTCATGATCGTTGAACAAATCAAGTTCTTTCTTTAGTTGTTTCAGGAGCTGAACCTTTTTAATGGATGAATGGTTTCCATCTGCACACTCATCTGCGGTCCTGCAAAAAGCATAGATAGCATAAACGGCATGTGCTTTTTCACGTGGCAGTTGTGAAAATGCATAGTAAAAGCTTTTGGAATGTTTTTTTATAATCCTTTCACAGTAATCAAAATCCGCTTGCCTTTGCACTTTATCCATATCCATCTCCTTTTGATCCAAGTACAGATCATTGATATATCGTTATACCATCAAGAGGCTTGATCATCTTTTTTCTACTGCCGCCAAGTCAGTAACCTTCGCACTTATTTTATACCCTGTTTTATCCCCGAAAAACTTTGGATGTGCTGAGAAACACATTATAGGAAGAAAGGAATAACGAAGAGGGAGTTTCAACTTTGATCCAAGTCTGCCACTGCTTTGATTTTCATTGCAATCAACTGCCAGGCCTCTTCAGCTCTTTCTCTTGGCCCCAGATGGGTAAATGCATGCGAACAGCCTTCGAACAATTCATCCTGAACGCTTACGCTTGCTGTTTTTAATTTTTCAGCATAATATTCTGCTTCGGGTCTGAATGCGTCAAACTCCGCTATGAGGATAAGGGCAGGGGCTATGCTGCCGCTCACCTCTGCTTGAACCGGGGAAGCAAGAGGATGCCCAGCTTGTCCTTTTAAAGGTACGTAACACATGTTTAGAAAATGGGCCACTTGAGGATAGCGGGCACGCCACTTATCCGGTTCCGGTTTATCCCCATGCGGTGTGACAAAATCCAGCATCGGGCAGGATAGCACTTGGAGCAGCGGCTGGTCGTCCCCTTTCTCATCAAGGTAGAGACAGAGGGCTGCTGCGATATTCCCACCTGAACTCTGTCCGCCCACCATGATTTTTTCCGCATCAATATTCAACTCATCGGCTCTCCCCTTCACCCATTGCAGAATGTCATAGACCTGTTCAATTGGTTTCGGAAAAGTATACTCCGGTGCTTTCGCATAATCGACATTCAGCACAACACATCCTGCCTCATTGGCCAGGAAGCGGCAATAGGGATCATCCATCTCCTTTTCATTCATGATAAATGCCCCACCATGGAGATTGATATAGACAGGGAGCTTTTTCTGTTTAACTCCAAGAGGATAATAGAGGGATACGGGAGTAGGTTGCACAGATGTTTCCACTACCACGTCTTTTTTCATTTCTACCTCCTTCAGAGGAAGCATCGGTCTTTTTTTTGCTTGGTTTGGGAGGAGACGCAGTACTTTTGCAATGATACCTTTGAACATGAGTGTCACCTCGCTTTTACTAGTTTAGATGTTTAATTCGAAAAGGTTAAAATTTTAATTGTCTTTAACACATGCTTCTTTTCATTCTAATGGGTCCTGGGTAATAGGATTTATGTCAATATGTATTTATAATCTCTAAGTTCTTTATGCCATTAACTATCTTTTCCACTAAAAGAGCTGCTTCCCTGCATTGGATTACGTCTTGATAATCTGGAATTTCCGATTCGGGGCCTGATTCCCCGTATGATATAGCCTTAACCTCGCCGGGGGCAAGTGCCCAACCTCAACCATTCATAGCACCTCTCCCACTTATCCAATGATTATTCGCCAAGTTGGGTGTTAGTAAAGAAAAGTTGCATGTACCGCACTGCCACTCTCTTTCTTTCCTCCTATAAGTTTACAAGTATGCATTCTGCGATTACATCTTTCTTTATACCTCAGTCTCAATCAACCAAACAATCTTTCAACATAATTAAACATTTTTTATAATATACAATTTATTATTGATATACATGGGATTGTTCTATTCGACTCTTTAAGCCTATTTCAAAATAAAAAAGAGGCTGGGACATATGTTGAAAACTAATTGATTTAAGCAGAAATAATCGAAAAAAAAACCGCATGAGATCAAGGTTATATACTCTTGACTTCATGCGGTTCATTCATGTTATTAGGCTCTTATCTTAAAGAGGTTACTTTTAAGGTTATTTACCGCTGCTTCCTTAACGTAAGCGGATTGGAGCGGAAGGTGCGCGACCTCCTGCGGGACTAGCGGGACAGGTGAGACCAAGGTTACGTACCCACTGGAACGTAACCCCGCAGGCAAAGCCGAGGAGGCTCACCGCCCGCCCCTCGGTGTCGTGCACCTGCAGCGGAAATCCATTCTTTTTACTCAGACACATTCTTTGCGAAAAGAGCCTTTTTTAAGGTTTTGTCCCAGCCTCTTTTAATTCATGTTATTTACAGTAAATGTACCTGTTACGGACTACTTCAGCTTCCCGCCAAATACCGGCATTACGCTTGCCTCACCGTAATCTTTGATTTGTTCCAGGTTCTTCAAGAACTCCATATCCTCTTCGGAAATTTCAAAATCCACTTCTGCGTTATTCCTCATATGATTTGGATTTGCCGTTTTAGGCAGCGGAAGAAGACCAAGCTGCAAATCATAGCGGATACTTAATTGAGGTACAGAAACCCCGTATTTTTCTGCGAGTTCTACAACTTTTTGATTCTTCATCAATTCTCCATGGGCGATCGGTGAATAAGCCTCTACAAGAATGCCCTGTTCTTGAGTGTATTGAATCAATTCTTCTGGTGTATTGCTAATATGAGCCAGAATCTGGTTGACCATCGGTTTGACCGTACAAGCACTTAGAATGTTATCCAGGTCCTCTTTTTGGAAGTTGGATAAACCTATTGCACGAAGTTTTCCAGCATTATATGCTTCTTCAAGAGCTCTCCATGCTTCACGATTTCCTTCAAAGAAACGGTCTTCTTCACCGAATTCCATCCAAGGCTGCGGGCTGTGGATGATCATCATATCAATATAATCAAGACCCATCGCCTCAAGGGATTGATCAATTGCTGAAACCGCTTCTTCATATGACTTTGCTTCGGCTGCAAGTTTTGTTGTGATAAACAAATCTTCCCTGTTCACACCACATGCTCTGATTCCTTCACCAACACCGTTCTCATTCATATATGCCTGTGCTGTATCTATATGGCGATAACCGATTTTCACTGCATCCACCACTGCTTGTGCCACAACATCATTTTCTATCATCCATGTTCCAAGTCCTAATTTAGGAATCTCAAGTCCATTAGATAAAGTATAGTTTTCTTTTAAAATCATATTTAACCTCTCCTTTTTTATTGGTTGATTGCAGCTTGCCTTGTCATTTTCCTGCTGATTTAGTGATACACAGCTTTTTATAAATTGTTGTAGGTTTCATCATCAACTGGCTCCAGCCATTCCGCCTTACCTGAAGTGATGGCAATGTGTTCAAACCAGCTGTCTTTTGCAGCACCATGCCAGTGTTTCACACCGTCATGCGTGATAATAACATCACCAGCTTTTAAGAATTGAGCTGGGTTACCTTCTTCTTGGTACCAGCCTTCGCCTCCAGTCACTAATAAGATCTGGAATCCCTCACGATGAATATGCCAGTTATTTCTGCACCCTGGTTCGAATGTCACATTCCCGACTCCTACACTCACATTGGGGTCAGCAGCTAATAACTTCAGATAACTTTGTCCAACAAAATATTGTGAAAATGCTTCATTTTTTTCTCCGGCCGGGAAAATAACACCATTCTTCACATCTTCATGTTTAGCCATTTTAAATCCTCCAATTTTTGATATTTAATTATTTCGTTTCTCAGTCTATCCCTTAAAGTGCACTCTAGGTCAAGAGGTAAATCTTATTTTTTTGAAACTCTACATTTGCTCTCTTAGAATAAACCTTGGGATAAAGGTAATGTAACCTCAATAGTTGTACCGCTGTTTACTTCACTCAAGACACTGACTTCACCAGAGTGGGTTTCTATTATTTTTTTACTTATTATGTAACCTAACCCTGTGCCTTTTTCTTTTGTCGTAAAAAATGGTTTGCCTAAATTAGAGAGGACCTCTTCAGCCATTCCAACCCCTTCATCAATGAAAAGAATACTTACTGCCTCAACCCCTGATTCCCTTACTTTGATGATTAGCTTCCCCCCATCGGACATGGATTCTACCGAATTTTTGATATAATTTATAAAAACTTGCTTTAATTGATTTTCATCACATTCTATTAATACATCCTTAGTATGGAAATCTTTAATGATTTCTACATTATAAAGAAGAGCATGAGGATTAAGCAGGGTGATTACCTGATTTAACAATCTCATAATTTCGATATGTTCAAATTTAGTTTCTTGCGGTTTGGAAAGTATCAAAAGCTCGCTAAGGATCTGTTCTATCCTTTCAATTTCAGAAGAAATGATCGTAAAGTATTCATTCTTCTCATTGGAATTCAATAGTTGGATAAATCCCTTGATTACAGTAATAGGGTTACGGATTTCATGAGCAATTCCTGCAGCTAATTGTCCGGCAATGGATAATTTCTCTGCATTTTCTACTTTTAGATCAGGGGTTATCAATCCTGTTATTTCTCCTGCACCATTATTATCCAAAAAGAATTCACCTCTCCCAGGGTATAAGGTTTTTAATAAAACTTTAATGTTGCTTTAAGTACATCGTTAAAAGAATTTCATGGGCTTTTTCAACTTTTTCTTCATTTTCCATTTCATAGCCAACGTGAACACTTGCGAATTTATTATCCGGTGAATTTTCTTGATTGGCTGGTATCACGTTGATATTCCAGTTATCCACTCCAGAACTTTCAGACACGTAATCACCAGTATTACTAAATGCAGATTGATTTCCTAATTCATATTCCCTCATTTCATCTAACGTATTTACATAGTCACTTTCTTCCAAACTAGCATGGCAGGAAAGGCAACTATTGATGTTTTGCTCATCATTCAATGTTCCTTCAGGGGTGAAAGCTTGATATTCCCAATCGCCATTGCGTAAATCTTCCGGGTAGTGTGCCCCTCCGCCATCTCGCTTTTCCATGACAAAAACATTATTTAGTGTGTCATCGCTATACATCAAGAGGGTTATGACAGTACCTTGTGGAATTGGTTGCCCCTTTTGTACAGCTTCAATGGTTTCTCTGCTCGTATAGATTTCTTCATAAATACTTCCGCGGTTAACAGTCGTATAGAGAACTCCTTCTTTATAGTCAGGAAAATCAATAGGCTCAGTCTCTGATCCAGGCTCATACATCTCTTCCGTATTCTCAGGCGGACTTAACTGCTCAGATTCCTTGCTGCCATTTCCTATCTCATTTGTGTCATTTTGACAAGCTACGATAAGCAGGAGCATCATCAACACAAGAACCAACTGAAGATATTTTTTCATTTTGTTTCCTCCCCATGTTCCAACTTAATTATTTGCCTGATTTTGCTTAAGAAAAGTGATTGTTTAATATCCAGTTAACTTGAAAGATGCATTCAACAACCAGCAACCTCGAAACCATTTTGTTATTGCACCGGACTAATCCTGAATAAACGATCTTTATTTCCCGGATTATCCGCTCTTGGTGATGTATTCGTTGTAATTAAATACAAATCACCTTGATACGGAAACACATTTCTAAGTCTTTCGTTCGAACTAAATATAGGATCTAATGAGCTCGCTGATTCATTGTAAGCATATAAGCTTTCCCCTTTTAATCCTGTAACCAATAAATTCCCTTCAGAAAAGGCTATACCTGATGGAGCCCATGTATCATTACCAGAGTGAAGAACCGGCTCAGTTATTCCCTCTCGTTCATCATCACCCGTAACATCCGGCCAGCCATAATTATTCCCGGGTTCAATGATATTGATTTCATCTTGACCACTCGAACCGTGCTCAGAGCTATATAAAATTGTTCCATCCTCATTCCAAGCCAGGCCTTGAGGGTTACGGTGTCCATATGAATACACATACGAGTTTTCAAAAGGATTACCTTCTGGAATAGAACCGTCCAGATTCATTCTTAAGATTTTCCCTCCTAAACTATCAAGATCTTGCGCGTATTCTTCTACGTGGGCCCATCCTGTGGCCACATACAAATATCCGTCAGGACCAATAGCCATTCGGCCGCCATTATAAAGTTCATGACCGGGTATTCCACCAATTAGTACGTCAGTTTCCTGCCACGCATTTCCATCGTAAACCACCCGCGCTACTTTATTCGCCAATCCGAAATCTGATCTATAGGAATAATAGATGTAACCTATTCCACTTTCTTGAAAGTCTTCTGCCAGCTCCAGACCAAGAAGACCACTTCCTCCTTCTTGCACAATCGGATCAGACGTTTGAACTTCAAACCGTTCCAATTGTCCGTCCTGAAGCACCAGCATGTTTCCTACAACTTCAGGCATGACAATTAAGTTATCCATTACATGAAGATCCCATGGATAAGTCAATTCATCAGCTAGTACTTCCATTTCCCAGTCTTCAGTAGACATATTTAACAAACTCAATTCTGAACCAACCTCTGCTGGGTTACTATCTTCTTGATTCATATCATCTTTATCAACATTTCCAGGAGCACCATCTTCCTGGGAAACTTCCTCTTGTTCCATACTTTCAGTTCCGCTTTGGCATCCTGACAAAACAAGACCAGCAGCCATCACTAAAATTAGGTAATTCCTCATGAACTCTCTCCTTTTTCACATAAAAATTTTCATCCATTTAATTGATTAATTTTTAAAAAGTAGTATTTATTCTACTTATCAATCGTAACTGTAAAGTCACCAGTCATATTTGCAAATTCTTCTATCCTCTTTAAATGTAAAGGTTAAGGGAAGTAAGGAAAGAAAATCTATGCCGGGAGATTATCGTACAGTCTTTTACATATCTTGTTAATATAAAGGAAAAGGATTTATTCCATTTTTTCAATGGTAACTTTAAAATCTCCAGTCATAACCATTAGCTTTTCTATTCCAGATTCAATTTGGCCTAATTTAACAAGTCCATTTGCAAAGCCAAAGTCTTTATAAAATATCGCCAAGTTCCCCCAAGGTGAATAATAAGTGAAGTCACCAGCAGATGGTTTTGTGCCTGATGGAGTGTCGGTAATAGATAATCTTTTAGGCAGATTACTTATTTTCTCTGTATTGGCATAATCCTCCAACGTTAGAGTCAAGGGGAGTAATGCAAGAAAATCTCTGCTTGCTGAATGATCCTCCAGTTTCACTGTTAACTCATTGTCTTTAAATTTTAATCTTATTCTTGCGGCTTCTACTTTGTTATTCACCACTTTTTCATCTCCTTTAGAAATAAATGTTCATCTACCAATAGCAAAACGAACCAGAACATTATGACCATTCTACAACCTGGAGTTAACTCTAAGTCAATAATTACACAATTTTTCAGAAATTTACGATAGTTTTTAAGAAGTCCTACCTCTTGCGTTAAAGTACACTCTAAGTTATAGAATTTATCATGAAAGACTAATCGTTGAGGAGGATTTACTATGACAACATGGTCAAAAGAAGAGCTAAGTGAAATCAAAGCAGCTGATGATCTGCATATCTCACCTTTTCGTGAGGATGGGGTAACTTACGGTACACCAACCTGGATATGGTCAGTCGTGGTCGGAGAAAGCCTTTATGTCCGGGCATACAACGGCCAAAACTCTCGTTGGTATAATGCTGCCATCCATCAGAAAGCAGGAAGAGTCACTGTAGCAGGAATGACGAAGGAAGTAAGTTTTGAACCAGTTGATGATTCTTTGAACGACCTTATTGACAAAGCCTATAGGGAAAAATATAATACAAGTCCCTATCTTAAACCAATGATCAGCGATCGGGCTCGTTCTGCCACGGTCATGGTGCTTCCACGGGATTCCAAATAGTTACTCATTAGCGATCGGTTTCTTCCAAAATAGTATTTCTGTAAAATACCAGGAATAGAAAAAACAAGATTTCTCCTGAATGATAGGGGAATCTTGTTTTTTCTACTTTCTTTTAGACTGTTATCCTAAGGGTATGTTTAAAATAATGCCTATCTACAACCTTTTAAATAATCTTCTCTCAGCATATTCCTTACATAATGGACATACTTCAATTTTTTCTTGTTTATCATTTTCATAAGTGGTGAATGGTTTAACTTTTTTCTTACA
Organism: Bacillus sp. AK031; assembly: GCF_053903065.1. Lineage (NCBI taxonomy): Bacteria > Bacillati > Bacillota > Bacilli > Caryophanales > Bacillaceae > Bacillus > Bacillus sp. AK031. The sequence continues at coordinate 2,403,210 of NZ_CP096424.1, forward strand.
AAAGAAACATTGCTTAGAGCTAAACAGCTTTGAAAGGATATTCATCTCGGCTTCTCCCTATTTAAGAGTCTGCTATATCATAAAGGCTAGTCACCAAAAAAATATGGTAACGCATTATAGATATAGTCGTTCATGTATGCGTAGGTATGTGCACCATTCTCCGCAATACTGTAATGGAGATTAACCTCAGCAGGATCATCACCATAAATAAAGGTATCTTCAAATGATTTCATTGCTTCAATTTGAGATGTTAAAGTATCGTATGCAATATCAGCCGTTCCTGTCGCCGCATAAATGAAATAATCATCCTCATCATAATTTGAATTTTCCACTACATCACTCAGATATTCAGCAGTTTCTGAAGCATGTTCATGTCCACCCATCATACCAAGAATCCAACTATCACCACTCATTGGCAAATAGTACTTATAGTAATCCAAGTTATAAATAAAAGTATACCAAGTCGTTACTGATCCCATTGAAAAACCTCCAAATGCCCTATGCTCCCTGGATTCACGAAACCCATTTGTATCTATAGAAGGAGCATATGTGTGGTATGTACCTTCTACAGCAGGCATCAAGGCATTTAATAGTTCTTTATGAAAATCATGAGTTAATTCCACATCGTCTGAACTTCCAGCATTATAGTAAGTAGGAGTAACTACTATTAGCGGCTCAATATCACCCTTTTCAATCATATGATCCAATATATTTTTTAAACTTGAGGTTTTCCCCTCGCCACCAAAAAATGTTTCTGCTCTTCCTGAGCCTCCATGCATCAAGTAAAAAATATCATAGACTGTTTCACCAGAAGCATCATAGCCAGCTGGCAGATATACATAGGCATGTTTGTCATAAATTACATTGTCATAGGTCGCTGCATAATCTATTTTTTCAATCGTACCACCACTATCCATATAATCTTTGTATTCTGAGGGTGTCGACCTATATTCTGCTATCCCGTCATATGTTGAAACTTTAATTGTTTTATTTTCTTCACTGCCAATAGAACTGTTTTTCTTTTCTCTTACCTGGTGATTACGATTTTCTGAGTCAGTTGGTATGCTTTCATTAACGCCGCCTTCACATGCAGCCAGCATCGCTGATATAGAAAGAAGAAAAACCAGCATTGAGATCCTTATCATTTACCTTTTCTCCTCTTTAAAGATCATATTATACTAATAAAGACAGCCGCACTTAATAGAAGCAAAATACTTCCAAATATCTTGTTTGAATTCTTAAAACTGTACTTTATTGTTTTGTTTTTCATCATACTTACACCGTTCACCAAAGCACCCCACCATAACAGCGTTCCGATAAATATGCCGAAAACAAGTTGAATACCTTTCACAAAATCCAGCTGTCCTGTAATACCGAAAAAGGAGAAGGCAAAAAGGAAGGTGAGGACAGCCGCTGGATTTGTGATTCCTACTGCAAATGAAGACAAAAACATTTTGGTGTTACTCACTGCTGTTGACTGACTTATCCCAGCTTCATTTGGTTTCACTATCATGTTGATCCCCATAAGAAGAATTAAGGTTCCACCCAAAAGGTTTATTATCTTCTGGTGATCCAAGAGAAAATCGGAAATGAATGTCAAACCAAATGAACCGATACATGCGTAAAATAGGTCCGCTGCGGATGACCCCATACCAGATACGAATCCTGCCCATGAACCGTGGAGCAATGTTCTTTGTACGGTCACTGCTCCAACAGCGCCAACCGGCAGTCCGAAAAGGATCCCGATAATAAGCCCCTTTAGCAAGAAGCTCTCCATAGTTTTTTTCACCTTCCTCCCGTAACAGCCGAAACACATAGATATTCACCCTGAAAGATTTTGTGAATATCCTATCTTTTTTTCAGTATCATTTTCATTCACAGACCGCTTATTCTCAGTATAGTTTATTATTAGACGCTTTTTACCCGTCTGCGGGTCGGGTGTTATCGCTTCTACAAATTGCACATAAAATTTCACATTATCAAGGTGTTTTTCGCGCAGAATCATTCTCATCTGGCGGAGCATTTCCTGCCGAACTTCCACCTGTATATCTTTATTTGTTACCTCTGCAAGCATCTCAAAAGAATGAATATCAATTTGTTGGAACTGATAATCCAGCAGTCCTTCAATACAAAAGCCCTCAACAGCAAGAGGGTGGAGAAACTCTTTGATTCCTTTTCCATTCTCAAACCACATTATATCTTCGTTTCGACCTATAAGACCTTCCGCTTTGATAAAGGGATAGTGGCTCTTCTCATCTGCTGCTGTCAGCTTAAGCTGGTCGGAAAGCCGATACCGAATCAAAGGCTGGGCCAAATTGTAAAGAGAGGTAAGATACATGGTGTTGTTTTCCACTTCGATATAATTCATATCGTCAAACAGTATCATTCCCTCTCCTTCTTCAGTCTCCACACCTAATGCCAACGACTCACTAGCTCCATATATGTTCACAACCTTGGTGCCAAATGCCTTTTCAAGATAATTGCGCATGTTGGTTCCAAGAGGTTCACCACAGGAAATCAGCCGAAGAACATCGAGTTGAACTTCTCCATTTTCTAAAAGTTCTCCTAGAATTTTGATTGCTGATGGGTAGCCTATCACCACATTGGGCTTGAACCGCTTCACATTATCAATCCATTCGGCGAGGGGTGTATTGATGTCCAGGAACAGTTGATTTGCATGCACACCTTCAATACCGGCGCCGACAGCCATTGCACCACCGTAGCGTCCGTCGGTTGCAGCGATATATAATACCCTTGGTTTTTTCAAAAGAAACATAATAATCTCGGTCATGGTCATATTCCAGAATGCAGCACGGATAGTGCTGACCAGCATTTCCTTCCAAGCTGCCTCATCATATATAAAATATCCTGGTTTTCCAGTGCTGCCTGAAGAGTGTACCACGTGGTAATTTCCCTTGAATGTTTTCTGCTCAATGGTTTCTTCTTCATCAAATTTGCGTAGTTCTTCCTGGTTCAAATCATTCACTGTGATTAATTCATCAAAATGTTCCAAAACGAGCGTTTTATCAATGGTTGGAAAAGAGGAAAGAGGCAGTTCATGAATTTCCTCTCTAGTAATATTTGCTTCTCTAAAGGTTCTATTGTAGTAGGACGAATTGTCATAGGCGTATTCCAGGACACGCCGTAACTTTTTGTCCTGCAATGACTGTATCTGGGCTTTTGTCTTTGTTGAATTCCTTTTCAATTTGTACAAATTCCATAATAAGTGCAGATAGTTCATTTCAACCTCCTATTTATCCCATATATTATGGGTCTATTCAGTTTTACAATCAATTTCCTTAAGTGCTTTTCAGGGAGAGTACTGCGTTTTCAAGATTTAAGAACTTACAATGATAAATGGAGTTGCAACAGGTGCTTGTGTGGTGTCATGATGCAACGGGGACATACAATGCAACATAGAGAAATAATTCAGTGAAAACACAATTGATAATGGTGTTTTCTATAAGAGGTCAGATTAGTTGATATTTCTAAAATTTATTATTCAATTCATTGTTATTTACTTCTTCATTTCGGATCATTTGTTCCAGTTTAGCTATTAACCGACTATTGATTTCGGGAGTTTTTTTAAAGAAGGATACTCTCTTCTGCTTCTTTAAGAGAACTAATAAGTACTTCTTTTCTTCATAAGTAAACATTACATTGTCACCTCTTTATTTTTCACTTTACTTAATTTAGTTGTAACTAGATGGGTGTGATCATTAAGAGGATAGTATACAGATTAGGTACACGAGACTTCTTTTACAACATAAAATAATGTGTAAGAAGAATTCCAGTCTCATTATTTTATTTGGTTAGATAAAAAGCTGAAATGCTTCGATCCCTCTTTTGAAACGGTCTAATCCGTCTCTAAGTCTTTCTTTAGGACATGCATAGTTTAATCTAATGAAGTTATTTCCATTACCTCCAAAGATAGCTCCATCTGAAACATATAATCCTGTTTCTTTTCTAATGAACTCGCTTAACTGTTTCGTATCATTCGTCACTGCACTACAATCAATCCAAGCCAAATAGGTCGCTTCTGAATGAATGACTTGAAGCTGAGGCAAAACACTTGCAATAAAATCTTCTATTAATTTCTTATTTTCCATAAGATAATCCAATAGCCCGAAAAGCCAGGTTTCTCCTGCTGTAAACGCTGAAATTGCAGCTTCTACGGCAAAAACATTGGGTTCTGCCACCTCATCAGTATTGATCCCGCGATTCACGAGTTTCCTTATCACTGGATTGGGCACAATAATACACGAGGTTTGTATTCCAGCGAGGTTAAACGTTTTTGTTGGAGCGACACATGTAATGGAATTTTCAGCAATGTTTTCTGATATTGAAGCAAATGGTACATAACGATATCCCGGATGTGTTAAATCACAATGAATTTCATCTGAGAGGATAAGAACATTATATTCGATACATAGGTTGCCTATTTGCTCAAGAGTTTCTCTTTTCCACACTTTGCCTATCGGGTTGTGTGGATTGCAGAATATCATGAGCTTAGTATCTGGGTCAGCAATCTTCTTTTCTAAATCGTCAAAATCAATGAAATACTGATTTTCTTTATAAATCAACTCACTTGTTAACACCTTTCGTTGATTGTTGAGAATAGAGTTATAAAAAATATTGTAGACAGGTGAAAATACCAACACATTTTCCCCAACATTGGTCATTTTACGAACAATCGAAGATATTGCTGGCACTACACCGGTACAAAACATGATCCAATCTTTTTCCACATGGAATTGATGTCTGGTCTTCCACCACTGTGAAACTGCACTGTAATAAATGTCTGGAACACTTGTATAACCAAAAATCCGATGGTTCAATCTTTCCTCCATTGCCTTAACGATAGCGGGTGATGTTTCAAAGTCCATATCTGCTACCCACATCGGAAGTTCCTCGGACCCAACTGTCCATTTATAGGAATTCGTGTTAAATCGATCCGTCATTTCACTAAAATTAAATGTCACAGGTTTCACCCGCTTTATCTAATTCAAGTTGGGTATTGGAGGAATCGATTTCCTTGTCATCGAATATTAATTCATTTATGTCTTTCACTTTAATCCTTCCGGCAATTGGGTTTTTGACGCTGTCAATCACCGTTTCTGCTTCTATATCAACTTTTGAATATTCAAATGCTAAATCTGTATTTATAATTTTCCCTTCCTTGATAACCAGATGATCCATGTAGCACATGCCTTGGTTGCTTTCAATGGTACAGTTAATAAATGTTATATTTTTTGAATTCCAACCAAGATACTCTCCGACAATGATTGAGTCGTATACAGTAACATTTTCACAGTTCCATAAAGCATCTTTTGAGATTAACCTGGCATTTCGGATTTCAATATTTTTCGCTCGTCCCAAAAGGACTCTTGCGCATTTACCATATCAACATTTTCCAGGTAAATATCGCTTGAACGGCGGAATATCTTTGGTGCTTCGATGGTGCTGTCAGTGATTGAAATATGATGAGTGTACCATATTCCCGAACGAGCCATTTCTAGAAAACTCGTATTTTTAACACTGATATTATTACAATACCAAAGAGGGTATTTCCATTTAAAAATGCTATTATCAATGGAAATAACACTGCTTTCTTTTAGTGGGGATTCTCCATTTGCAAAAACAGAATCTTTTATGATAAGATCTTGGCTTTTAAAAAGTGCTCGTTCCCCTGTCAACATCTTTTGATTAATTTCTTTCATTATTTTCCCCTCCACTGAAAATAAGTTTGCATATTTCAATTATTTTAATCCTTAGAGTTAACACAAAGTCAAGGCCTTAAATTTATTCATCCTCTGCTTTATAACGGAAGTCAATTAGATACTGTACTGTCAATTTCTGAACCAGTCTCCTCCAAAGGCAGCCAGTCCAAAACATTTTTAATATAGCGATTCCAAAAATCCCAATCATGACCCCCAGACCCTACTTCAAAGACAACCCTGACACCTTTTCTTCCAGGTAATCTGTGAAATCAATATTGACCCCTAATAACTGATCATCATTACCACAGGCCATATAAATTTTGGGTATAGTTGATTTTTGTTCGACTATACGATCAATAAGCCATTTTGGGTTTTTATCACTTTCCTCAACTTTTGACAAGTCGCCAAAACATGCTTCTAAATATGCGCGACTATTCATGAGAAACTCAGAATCAAATGGCCTTTTGTCAATATTCTCTGTGATAAGACCCGAAGATAAACCGGCGATATACCCAAATGTCTCATGGTATTTAAGCCCATTCCGAATAGCGCCATACCCGCCCATAGAAAGACCTGCAATGTAAGTATCTTCTCGTTTTTCGGATAGAGGGAACATTTTCCGTGTTATCTCAACCAATTCCTCACCTATAAATTTCCCGTAGTTGTTGTTTGCTCCAGGATTATCTATATAAGCCATGTTCTCTCCAGATGGCATTATAACAACAAGGTCTTTTTCTACAGCCAGTCTTTGAATGTTCGTTTCAGACACCCAGTCAGTATAATTTCCGAACATTCCGTGTAGAAGAAATAATGTCTTATATGGTTTATCCTCTCTTGCAGGCATCCCTGGGAATGCCGTCTTATCCACCGGCAATATGACATTCATCGGGACCGTTCTCATTAAAGATTTTGACATGAAATTAACTTGCAGCAATGCCATATATTCACCTCTTCGTTCGTTTTAATTGTTGAAACTTTATGAACAAAAGATCCACTTTTCAAGAAACTAAAGGGGATTATTTCCACCTTCTCATCAAGCGCGTATTATTGTGTGAATATTCCGAAAAAAGACTGTACTCCAAAGATTTATAGTTGATTCATTTGTTTCTTTTTTTCTAATGCCCTTGCTTTATCGCGCAATTTGCTTTCCAGATCACTTTCCATGGCTTTTCTGGTAAAAAAGATGAATTTTTCCAGTTCATTAAGAGCAGCATCCAACTCTGCACGCTTTTCATTCAAAATTCTCTTTTGGTCTATAAGAATATCTTGCCTCTTTTGTAATGTGGATTGCCCTTCTATAAATAAATCCATATAACGTTTAATATCTCTAATCTGCATTCCTGATTTTTTGAAACACTCTATTGTTTTAATCGTTTCTAAATCCATTTCATAAAAAACTCTATATCCTGAATCCTTCCTTTTAAGATTGGGCAATAGGCCTTCTTTGTCATAATATCTCAACGTATCAATGGATAATCCAGTCATTTCCGACGCCTCTTTAATTGAATACCCCATAACTTCACCTATGCTTTCTGTAAATTTCATAATAAGTATAACCCTCGAGCCAACTCGAGAATCAAGGGTTTTTGTTACCTTCATGATGAATAAAAACAACTGTATGCCGGAGAATCAAAAGTAAAATGAATGTCTGATCTTCGAATATGAGGCTTTTCGCTAAAAAAAAGCGCTTCAACAGAAACGCTTTTTTATTAGGAGTAAACAACACTTCTTACGGCTCCAGTGTTGGTCGCAGACTTGTTAATCCCTACCAAAATAGTAGTTAAACTATTGTTTACTATAGTTGTTCCTCAACAGGTTCATACCAGTTTACAGCCGCACGTTCAGGATTGGCATCAATCAAAATATGAGAAAACCAACTTTCGGAGTCGGCACCGTACCAGTATTTGATTCCAGGCTCTAGCATGACCACATCTCCTGCCTTCATGGTAACAACAGATTCACCCTCTATCTGACTAACCCCTTCTCCACCAAGGGCAATTAAAATCTGTCCACCATCAGTGCTGTGCCAATCTGTTCGAGATCCAGGTTCAAAAGTTATGCTGGAGGTTTCCGGGAAATTAAACACATCCTCATTAGGAATTAATGTCTCCATATATATCCCCCCTGCTGCATGACCTGAATAGTCATAAGGTTCACCCAAAGGGAATAAGGCCCCATCTCCTAAACCAGCAAGTGCTTCCTGCGGGAACCCTAATGGGCCTCGCTCAGTGTATTCCACAACTTCCCCTTCCAAAGCACTATAATACTCATCGGTAATATCTTCTAAAAAATGTGATTCCCCTCCACCAGGATTAGTGATGGCTATATGTGAAAACCAGCCATCCGCTCCGGCTCCATGCCAGTGTTTCACATCTGGATCAATCAATACAACATCGCCTTCTCTCACTATTTGAGGGGTTCCACCTTCTACTTGATAATAGCCGCTGCCATATGTACCTAAAAGTATCTGTCCACTATCATGTGTATGCCATCTTGTACGGGCACTCGGTTCAAAAGAGATATTAAGCATACTTGGAACATTGAAGGTATCATCATTACCGACAACATTGCTTACATAACCGTTTCCTTCAAAAGCTATAAAAGAAATGGGATTAAAAAATCCTACATCGAACAACATATCATCTGTTTCTTCACCTGGTCGAACACTGATCAGAAACACAGTTACTGATAGAACAATAACGGCCACTACAGCCAATACTATTTTGAGTCCTCTTCTTTTCTTACTCCTTTTTTTCATCTCCAATTCCTCCATTTTTTAAGAACATTTCTTGTGATTTTTTTAAAACTCTCAACCTCAAAACATGTATAGCAAATAAGGGGAGATATACACGTGATATATATAATATTTCACCAAAGGGGCTAAGAGCTAGGCCAAAGCAGTTCTAGCTGCAAAGTTTTATCTACAAGACATTACTCTCTAACTACGACCAGAACGCATCATTGAAAATATTGATTTCAGACTCAACTTACCTCCATATACGGGCATCATGCTGGCACTTCCATAGTCCTTGATTTTTTTCATATTCTTCAGGAATTCCATATCTTCTTCAGAGATAACAAAATTGACATTTGCATTATTCTTCATATGATCCGGATTTGTAGTCTTAGGTAACGGAAGAAGTCCAAGCTGCAAATCATATCGAATACATAATTGCGGCACAGAAACCTTATATTTTTTTGCAATCTCTATAATTTCCGTATTTTTCAATAATTCACCATGTCCAATTGGGGAATATGCTTCTACTAAAATACCATTATCTTGTGAATATTGAATCAGCTCAGAAGGTGTATTGCTTATATGTGCAAGAATCTGATTTACCATTGGTTTGACGGAGCAGGATTCAAGGATGTTCCCGATGTCCGGTTTATCAAAGTTAGAAAGTCCAATGGCACGAAGCTTTCCGGCTTTATAAGCTTCCTCAAGTGCTTTCCATGCCTCGCGGTTTCCTTCCGAGTAACGTTCTTCCCCACCGAATTTTGTCCAAGGCTGCGGGCTGTGGATGATCATCATGTCAATATAATCCAGCCCCGTAGTCTTAAGTGATTTATCTATCGATGAAACAGCCTTCTTATAAGACTTTACTCCTGCAGCAAGTTTTGTGGTCACAAACATCTCCCCTCTTGTCACTCCACATGCTCTGATTCCATCTCCAACTCCGGCTTCATTACGATAGGCTTGTGCTGTGTCAATATGACGGTATCCGATTTGTGCAGCATCCTTCACTGCCTTAGCAACATCTTTATTTCTTATAAACCATGTTCCAAGACCCAGTTTTGGAATTTCCACGCCATTCGATAGAGAATATTTTTCTTCTAGAATCATAAATGATCTCTCCCTTTTAGTGATATTCATCTACTTATACCTTTAGCTAATTGAAAAAACTGAAGCCCTATATGTGTTTCACGTATAGATTCATTGATACTAAGTTGCTTAAAGTTAACATACTCTCTTGAGTCAACTCTAAGTCAACAACATCCTCAAGAATATTTTAAATTTAATTCATTTTTTTTAATGTTGAAATATCAAATGACTTCCAGATTCTTTATCCAACACCTATAACTCCCACCATGAAGAGATAGGAAGGGGTAAATCTGAATTTATCTGTACCGTTTGACCGATCTCCGGGGCAATTAGATTAGCTTCCCTTTCTTTTTCCGCTGCCGCTTTTAATGCTCGTTCAATCGGTTCTGTCCAACCATGATAAGCAAGTGTAAATCCCCCCCAATGCATTAACATCATGGTATTTCCGTTAACATCTTCATTCGCCTGAACTGATTCTTCAGGTGTCATATGGACCCAACGCCAACGCCTGTCGTATTGACCACCTTCAATCAAAGCGATGTCAAACGGTCCGTATTTTTTTCCAATCTCTTTAAAATGGTCACCATAGCCTCCATCCCCACTTGTGTATAAACGTGTTTGTTTTCCAATAATCACCCAGCCTCCCCATAAGGTAGTATTACGATTAGCCGGCCCTCGTCCAGAAAAGTGTTGGGCAGGAGTCAATACTACAGTTAAACCCTTATACTCTGTTTCATCCCACCAATTGAGCTCAGTGATTTTTTCTTCTGGGATTCCCCAGTTGATCAAATGAGTACTTACTCCGATAGGAACAAAAAAATGGCTTACCTTTTCCCTGAGCTTTCGTATGGATGGATAATCCAAGTGATCGTAGTGATCATGGGTTATAAAAACTGCATCAATAGAAGGCATTTCATCAATAATATGCAAAAGTTCACCCGTGTACCGTTTGCTTCCTGCGAATGAAACAGGTGAAGCTATTGGACCAAGCATAGGATCTACGAGTATCTTTTTATTATCAATACTGAGCAAAAATGTGGAGTGTCCAAACCAAGTCAAACTATCTTCTTCACTATTAATTTTATTCCAATCAATCTCGGAAACAGGTATCCGCCCGGCAGGAGTGCGATCTGTACCGCCAGAAATGGAATCCTTCATCATAGAGACGTTTTCAGATATGCTCATATCCAACTTTGTAGACACAGGATTTACAAATTTTCCGTTAACATAATTATCAAACTGACTATATTCTTCTTGTTGTTCTTTACTTGGATTTCCACCGAATACAGGTGCCAGATTTATAAACAAGATGATTGCTGCGCATAACCCAACAATAAAAACGAATACATATATCATGATTTTTCTTATGATTCCTTTCCTGATTAATTTTTTAGCACTTCCGTTAACTCCTTGTAATGGAATGGGGTCTTTTGAATTTTGCATTTTCTTCCTCCTTTCATTTGGATTATTTAATACTCAGATACAGTCTGAATACTCTCGCAATATTGTGCTTATTTTACACTCTGAAGTGAACTCCAGGTCAAATAAAAAAAGGCGTAATGGAAGCTTTTTTAGTAATGCTTCCATTACGCCTTGCTTTTCCAATTGATATGTACCTGTACTTTCTCATTCTCCGGAATCTTTGAATGCGACTTATTCGCGCTATTCCTGACTGCTATTTATTTTGTTCAATACTTTAGCTGGTACGCCTCCGGCAATGACATTAGGAGGTACATCCTTGGTCACAACTGCACCAGCGGCAATAATAGCACCATCACCTATTGTCACACCTGGAACGACTGTAGCATTCGCACCAATCCAGACGTTTTCACCTATTTTAATAGGTGCAGGATGTAAAGTGCTGCGCTTTTTGGGATCCATGTCGTGATTAAGGGTAGCCAAAACGACATTGTGCCCAATAAGAACCCCATCACCAATTTCAATGCCTCCCTGGTCTTGAAAGCGGCACCCTGAGTTGATAAAGACATTCTTACCTACATCTATGTTTTTTCCACAATCGGTAGAAAAAGGAGGGAACATGGAAAATGTCTTATCCACCGGCTTTCCAATCAATCGGGAAAACAGGTCCTGAATTTCTTCTGGAGTATGGTATTGTCCGTTCAATTCTGCTGTCAACTTCAGGGCTTCCTGAGAGAGCTTGTGCATCAGCTGGTGCATCTCTGAACCGCCCTCAACAACTTGCCCTCGCTTCAGATGTGCTAAGAATTCTTGTATATCCATTGGTCTCCTCCTTATCAAAAAAATTTAATGACAATCAAGTTATGTTAAAGTTCTTCTTCCGCTTTCTTTTTATCAATAAACTTCTCATACAGATTAGCAGCTTTATTTTTCTCTAAACTGCTTTGATAAAAATCGATCTTAGTGTTTAATAACTCCAGATTTTTTTTATAAGTTTCTAACTGTTTCATCACTTTCTCCCGGTGATTAATTAAGATTTCCACTAACCCTTCGGTGCCTTCTTCCCCTGATTCCCATAACTGAGTATACTTTTTCAAATCTTCCACCGACATTCCCGTTTCTTTCATATGCAGGATAAATTCGGACCATAACTTATTTTCTTCAGAGTAGTAACGAATATTGTTTTTATCCCGGGCGGGTACTACTAAACCCTCTTTTTCGTAAAACCTTAAAGTATGTTCGCTTATACCGATTAATTTTGAAAGTTCCCCGATACGATATTTCATCTTCTAGACCTCCTTTATGTAGATAGCTTCCTATTACGATTAATGTTACACCTTAAAGTTAACTCTAAGTCAAACAATAAAGGCTAGTGAAAACTTATTGTATAAAAAGTTTTCACTAGCCTTTCTGTTTATACAGGTTACTGATCATTGTTCATTTGGATAAAGGATGAAATCGTATTTATTCCCGTTCAGCTGATCTTTATAGAATACTACTTTGCGATCCAGGATATCCAAGTTTTTTTGTAATTCCTGAATTTCTTTCCTTACGAGAGTCTGACGTTTTTCAAGTAACTCCATCCGATTATGGATTGTTTCATCCCCCATTGAACGCCATTTTGTGTATTGCTTCAGCTCTGCCATAGACATCCCTGAGTCTTTTAAATGGAGCAAAAAATGAAGCCATCCAACATCTGCATTCGAATAGATTCGAATATTATTATGATCCCGCTCAGGTGCAAGCAGACCTTCATTTTCATAATATCTAAGTGTACTTGTTGATACACCAACGATACGTGCGAATTCTCCAATAGAATAAGTCATGTACATCACCTTATATTCATTATTGTTATACTGCTAAATTACACTTAAAACCATCCAAAATAAAATGTATAGTTTTTTAATAGTATTAGCTAGAATGGTCATGGTCTTTTCATTTGTATATTAAATCTATCACTTAAAGTCCACTATAAGTCAAGGAAAATGAATACGGTCCCTTTCAAGTGAATTGTCTTGCCTTAAAGTGTACTTTAGGGTCTATACTTTCTCGTGTAACCAAAATATTGAATGGAGGAGTTAGTAGTGGCTCAAAAGCAAACTGCTGGACGTAACTTTTTAGGAGATTTCGCACCTAAATTTGCTGAACTAAATGATGATGTCTTATTCGGAGAAGTTTGGTCAAGGGAGGATGAACTCTCTCCCCGTGATCGCAGCATGATTACAATTTCAGCGCTAATGGCAGGGGGGAATATTGAACAGTTAACTCCACACTTTCACAAAGCGAAAGAAAATGGGTTAACAAAAGATGAAGTGGCAGAAATAATCACTCATCTGGCATTCTATGCTGGTTGGCCAAAAGCTTGGTCAGCATTTAACATTGCGAAAGAAATTTTTAAGGACTGAGAGATTTGCAATGGAGGGCTAAATAATAACCTCTTATTCCGCTATGGGAAGTCGTCCTCTTCTTATTAAAACTGGAATTTTGCGATTAAAACCAGTTATTAAAGAATCGAACATCCAATAAGGTCAATCAGTAATAACCGTTTGACCTTATTGATTAAGTATTCCCTTAGAGAAACATATATAAAATTTTACACGTATATTTTAGTTTTTTATATAAATATACGAGAACTATATGTAGAATAATTCTTTTCAAATTTGGAAAAGCCTATATTAAGCTAAACTCACAAACAAGACATAACTACCACGGATGTAATCCAATAACAACCTATCCCGTCCACTTAATTATAGGAACAAAACGATAATCTAAATTTCTCAAACTTCTAACATATATTATAGGAAGCGATTGATAAACGTTATTTAGAAGTAATTATTAAGTTACTTCCCCATAATTCTGGCGTTTAACTGTGGTTAACTTCCAGAAAACGTTCCGATATGTTCCTATACCCATCAGGTCTTGATGCTATCTGTGGGTACGGATATATAATAATTACAGCATTGAAATCTACACAATTTAAATGTTTACTGCTATATCAGATATTAATCAAAATTGTTCTAAAAAACTTTTTTAGTTATGAATGCGATTTAACACTCTCCCCCTTTCCATATAAGAACAATCGTTCCGTTAACGCTAATTCCTTCATCATGTCCAGCAGCAACCCCTGCATCACTATTCAAAAGCGAAGTCAGTTCGCCGGCGGATCTCAGATCTTAAATTGTACCGGTTTATAAGAACAACAAAAAAGGATGAATTCAGGCTTTACGCCGGCATTCAACCACTCTTCCGCTTACACGCTACCTGGAAAAGGAAGAACGCCCCCTCACTTCCCTACATTGGCCTGAGACGACATGAACCAATCTATTTCCCCTGGCAGCAAATTGACTTAATTTGTGTATGGAAAAGGGAAAAAGGAGCGCCTCCTCCCCCTTCACTGCGTTAAGACACCACTATTAGTAAAGTAACGGAACATAGACTCACTGACTCGAACCCGTAAAAAAACTTTAGTTACCTTATCGAGACGAAAAAATTCTCAGCTTAATTGGAGGTTTAATTTTACTTCCTAAATGCTCTCCCACCATAGCAAGTATTAGTTCCTTTTCAAGCCTTAATTGTCAGTTGCCAATAACCTGGCAGATTTGTCCATACGTTGAAATATTTTGAAGCTACACCACATACTAAGGTATGCAAAAAGTGCAATTGAAAAAAATGGGACAAGTCCTGGCAGAAAAGCTAATACCTTAAAAAGAATAAAATATCCAATAATAATTATTAACGTAAAACCAGGTGATGCTAAACTAAAGAGAAAGCTATTTTTAATATATTCCTTAAAGGAAAACGAATAATGTACATACACTGGAAAGAAGAACAATAACGTTAACCCGTATATAAATAGAAAGCTTATCACCATGACACGGATTAATGCAGATAATCCATTTTCACCAAAATTAAAAATCATAAGATCCACTAATAAAATGAATCCAATGACAGCCAGCAGCCAGCCTAATCCATTAATTTTCCAAAAATCTTTTTTATAGGCTGATTTAAAAGTAGCAAAGATTGAAATATCATGCTCACCCATAACCCACTTTCGAATAACAGTAAAGAGAGCTGAGGTTGCCGGAAAGGCCCCCAAAAAGACAGCCCCGGCTATGGTAAATATGAACCACAAGAATTGGACATATGCTAATCTCATTATCCATTCAGAAATTCGATATAATCCACCAGATATACCATGCATTTCCATAACACTCTCCCCTTTCTTTGGATTTATGACTAGTTCTTTTAGATAATAACTATTGGGTTATAGATTCTAAAGTATTCAGTCTAAATTTATGATATTTCAGTGTCTTCTTAACGCGTTTAAATAGGATTCAACTTTTAACTTAATGGAAGATAAATCTCCAGAAATTGAAGCCTGTTTGGTTAAATCACTTCCGATACCTATGGCAAATGCTCCTGCCTCCACCCACTCGTTAATGTTCTCCAAGCTTACCCCTCCAGTGGGCATCACTTCCAATTGCGGTAATGGTCCTTTTAAATGGTTTATCATGGAGGGTTGAAATATATCTCCAGGAAAAAGTTTTACAATAGGACAGTCCGCTTCCAAAGCAGCAACTGCTTCATTTACAGTCATGACACCTGGTAATATAGGTACCTGGTATAAATGACATTGTCGTACGACTCCTTGATCAAATGATGGACTTACGATAAATTCAGCACCGTTTAAGATTGCAAGTCTAGCAGTCACAGAATCTAATACAGACCCCGCCCCAATGATTACCTGCTTGTCTTCCTTATATTTGATTGTCATTTCCTTAATTATGTCCAGTGCAAATGGAGTTGTCATCGTTACTTCAATAAGCTTAATGCCTCCGGCTATAATCTCCTCGATATATTGTAAAGCCTTGGTGGAACAATCCGAACGAACAACAGCAATTAATTTTTGCACTTGAATCTGCTGAATAACTTCTATTTTTCTCATATGTTGTTACCTCTCTATCTTCCTATAATCCACATCAAAGTACTGTATCTGCCTTTTAGTCGGCAGACCTTCTACATCACCTTTGAATTGAATAACATGAGCTCCGACAGCATTCGCAAACTGGGCAGCTTCTTCCACGGATTTTCC
The DNA here is from genome assembly GCF_053903065.1 of Bacillus sp. AK031. NCBI lineage: Bacteria > Bacillati > Bacillota > Bacilli > Caryophanales > Bacillaceae > Bacillus > Bacillus sp. AK031. The sequence continues at coordinate 2,419,264 of NZ_CP096424.1, forward strand.
GTTAGTGATAGAATAGAGAAACCCTGCACAAAAGCCATCCCCTGCACCGATGGTATCTACCACTCTCTCAACAGTTTTCCCTTGAATGATCTTGGTTTTTTCCTCGTGTACGATCATACAACCATCCTTACCAAGCTTTATTATCATTGTTGGTACATTCAATTTTTGTACTTCTTGAAGCAACTGGTTTCTGTCGTTTGAATTAAACAGTAATGCTAACTCTTCTATCCCTGGCAAAAAGTAATCACTTAACATTGCAAGCTCTAATACTTTCTTTTTTAATTTTTCAAATGAGAGCAGTTTCAATCGAATGTTCGGATCAAAACAAACTTTTAAGCCATGTTTTTTTGCCATTTTTATCGCTTCTTTAATGGTTGCATAGCAACTCTCGCTTAAAGCTGGTGTGATCCCTGTGATATGTAGAATTTTTGCCTGTTTTATATACTCCTCATCTAAATCTTCGGGCGTGAGGTGACTGGCAGCAGAATGCTTTCGATAATAATATACATTGGGATTACCGATCCCAGTTATTTCTTTAAACATCACACCAGTTGGATGCTCTTCATCAATTTTCACCCTGGATACATCTACGCCTTCTCCGCGTATAGCGTTCATAATATACTCGCCAAAGGGGTCATCCCCTAAACGGGAAAACCATCCGACCTTAGCCCCTAGACGAGCAAGGCCTATTGCTACGTTAGATTCTGCTCCTCCAAAAGATTGCTCAAACAAATGTGAATGATTGAGTAAACCGTCTTTATGTGGAGTAAATAACATCATACTTTCGCCAAATGTAATTATATCGTTCAATTTCCTTCCCCCTATCCTAATATCTCTTTCATGCTGTTGAGACCTATTTTATACCTTTATAAGATTACACTTCTTTGAAGGAAGTGCTATGCCATTTCCTTATCGTCTCGATTTTTGAACAGCTTCATATAGTCCGTTTAAGTAAACAGCCCCTAATGCACGGTCATATAACCCATAACCTGGTCTCCCTGTTTCACCCCAAATCATTCTTCCATGATCAGGTCGTACAGGACCCATGAAACCAATGTCGTGGAACGCCTTCATTACTTCATACATATCTATAGATCCGCTTTCTGATAGATGTGAGGACTCTTGAAAAGATTTATTCCCAACCCGTTTAATGTTTCGTATGTGGGCAAAATGAATTCGTCCTTGCTTCCCAAAGTGACGAATGAGATCTGGAATATCATTCTCTTCGCTTGCCCCTAGAGAGCCTGCACACATAGTGATTCCATGATTCTGACTATCGACTAATCCGATAAATCGGTCCAGATTTTCTTTGTTTATCATAATCCGTGGCAGTCCAAATATTGGCCAAGGCGGATCATCGGGATGAATCGCCATTTTCACATTAGCATCATCTGCCGCTGCAATTACCCTCGTTACGAAGTATTGCAAGTTTCCCCACAGATCCTCTTCTGTAACAGATTGATATTGGACTAAAAGATATTGTAAATCGTCAGGATGATAGCTTTTATCCCAACCTGGCAAATCAAGTTCTCCAATTAATGGATTCATTTTTTGAACAGTTTCTTCAATATAAGTTAATGTAGTCGAACCATCAGGCAGTTCATAATCTAACTGGGAACGAGTCCAGTCAAAAACAGGCATAAAGTTATAACAAACTAAATGAATCCCGGCATCTGCCAAATTCCGAATCGTTTGTTTATAATTCTCTATATATTTTTCACGAGTGGGCAGACCTAACTTGATGTCCTCATGGACCGGTACACTCTCAATTCCTTCCAATAGCAACCCTTTCGATTCGACTACCCTCTTCAATTCTATAATTTTGTCGACCGGCCAAACCTCACCAACGGGTACATCATAAATAGCAGAAATCACACCTGAAACACCAGGAATCTGTCGTATTTGATCTAACGTTACTTTGTCATCCACCCCATACCATCTTAACGTCATCTTCAATGTTAAATCCTCGTTTCAAGTAATTTGACTTAAACTGGTAAACAGGTTTTCCGTATGCTGAATACCCCTATGCTAGATAGGGGTATTACAACTCAAAACTGCTTTTAATACACTATGACAATCTCGCCAAATCACTTATTTAGCAAGTCATTTCGGAGAGGGGTAAAGGCATCGATAATGGCACCCGCTTGAAGTGCTTTAGCCCCGTGCTTTGAACCTCCTGGTATGAAAATCGTCTCACCAGAACCGATAATATGCTTTTCTTCATCAATGGTGAATTCAAATTCGCCTCTCAAACAATACGTAAACTGCTCGTGCGGATGACTATGCTCATATCCGACAGCTCCTTCTTCAAAGTGAACTTCCATCATCATGATGGAGTCACCTGGAGGAAAGATTTTTCTTTTTACACCTGGTTCCGCCTGTTCCCATTGTGTTTGAGTTTTCATCTAAATCCCCCTTACCAGTTTTAATACGCTTTCGTTACATCAACACAAAAAGTTTTCCCATTTTCAGTCAAATAGATATGCACTCCATGGTCTTGGTCATCCATAAAATAGGATACGTATTTGTTTTCTCCTTTACGGTTAGGAGTTAAAAGAGTAACAATACGATGACGTTTAGATTTTTTTGTAATCGCTTTCAAGTGAAACTCTTTTGGCAGACCTTCTACTTCGGCTGGATCTACGTCATTAAACTCATCAGATTGATCTAAAAACAAATCTCCAGAAGAACTATAAATGAACCGACCTTCAAGTTCAGCTTTTTCACCCGAAATTTTAAATACTTGATCGTTAATCTGCATTTCATGTAAGGAGTGTAATAACCAATTAACACTTCCTTCCTGAGTTAAATCAACACTGTCGACAATTACAAAATAGGACTGATTGATGAAATAGATTTCTCTCTCAAACTTTTCTAAATAAGGGACCGTTTCTGAATAAGCTTTTGTTGCATCTTCTCGCACATAACTATACTCATCATTTGAGGAAACCTCTATAACCTGTCCCTGAGCTGACTTGTTGAGTACTTTATTAGAATCTGAGTACTGTCCTACTCCATCAATCAATAATGTATTATGTGATTGAGTCTGTCTTCTCCACTTTTTGTGCATAGTACTATTAAATCCAATATAATAACCAGATTTAATAGCAAGCGGTTCACCAAATGCATGGAGGAGAATACTATTTTGGTCTCCGTGACTATGACTTAATGACCCAAAAGGGCTGCTTTTTGTTAATAGCATAATATGTTCTTCTGGTTGGTCCATCTTATGATGAAACGCAACCCACCCAACATCTTTGAACCATTTTATTGGCTCTGCCTCTGTTGGTGGAGCAGCATTCACATGAGGAAAATCATGCAAATACAGCATATCGTCAAACGGGAAGTCCCACCATCCGTAATTAAAAAACTTTTGATCTGCATCAGTGTCCCAAGCCTTGACCTGTTCATAATACCACTGATAAAAGCCATTTCCTGTTACACCAGCAAACTGCCGGATATTAAATGCAGTTTTTAATCCTGGTCGCTCACCAAGGTTAGACTGATCACCAAAGCTTGCTCGTCTAGTATCTTGACTATAACAATACAATGGGAAATCTCCTGTTTTTTGAAAGAACGGTCGTTGATAGAAATCTATATTCATATAATTTTTAACAAGATTTAATGCGTCAATAAGGTAGGCCATTCCTGTCGTCCAATACATGCCGCCTTCAGCCCATCCACCCTCCTTACCTCCCCATGGAGTATAGATGCAAGCATAATATTCTAATGTATAATCAAGCCATTCCTTTGCTTCTTCTGCATCGTCCAATAGTGCAATGGAACACGGGATAAGGACAGAGGATAAGGAACGAACCGCATGACTATCATAGGGTACTTGATGTATTTTTGAACGCTTAATGTTATGATCAGCTACCTGTTCCGTTCTTCTAAGAAGAGAATGACGGACCAATCCTTTTTCTTCAGGTGTTAGATGATTGTAAAGCCAATCATACCCCCAAGCTAGTCCGGCAACAATACGGAAAGCGCATTCATCATTGTAATCTCTAGATGTTGTCCCTTCCGTGTCCCATTTGGCGACGTGAAGCAGCCAATCCTTAGCACGATTAATGATTTGCTCATCTTCCAGGATGACACCAGCAACACTTAAGTGACGAATAGCATATAGAGTTTCTTGACAGTCCATATACATTTGTCTCCAAAGCTTAATGACACGTTTGTTTTCAGGGTATGGACTCGGTTCAGAAATTAGCTCGCGTTCCAACCATGGTAAAACGGATTTTTCATAGAATACATTCCAATTACAATGTGCAGGGTCTTTCTTAATATTTTCTTTGAATTTTCCCAGTTGCTCTGGGCCCAACCATAACCTAGGGCGGGCAAGGCTAACTTCTTCATATCGTTCTTCTCGACTAGGAAGTGACGTATCAGGAAGATTTTCCGGAATATCAAATCTCCTTGTTTCACTCCAAGTTGACAGCACTGCGTTTGTAGAAGAATCAATTTGGCAATAGCGCCAATAATACGTTCCAGGGGCTAATGCTCGATCTGGCGTATAAAAGTTATAAGGTATCGGTTGAATGGTTTCGGTTTCTTCGGCTGAAAAAGCTGGACTGCTAGAAATTTGAATGCAATATTGGTCGTCCTGTAATTGTACAGGCATCCACGTGAATCTAGGTGGATTTTCAATATGTTCTGTATTTTCATCCGGGGCATACTTAACATCCAGAATGCCGCTAGCTGGTTGATAAATTGATTGCATCTAATTTCCTCCCTTATTATTAGTAGTGAAGTAGTATATATTGGCTTGAAGCATTATTTCATAAAGAGACCACCGTTAATTTCCATTGTTTCTCCCGTAATATATGAAGCAGAAGGAGATGTTAGGAATAGTACTGCGCCACTTATATCCTGAGGAACTCCCCCTCGGCCAAGTGGAACTTTAGCAGCTGTAGCTTTTCTTCCTTCTTCCGTATTGAACGTAGAATGAAATTTCGTTTGATCAATAAAACCTGGTGATATGGCATTCACTCTAATTCCAAATGGAGCTAATTCCTTTGCCAATCCCTTTGTAAATGTAATAATAGCCCCTTTTGATGTAGCATAAGGTACCGCTCCCGGGCCGCCTCCGTCATGTGCTGCAAGTGAGCTTAAATTAATTATGGAACCGCTTCCTTTTTCTTTCATACCAGGGATAACGGCTTTACTCATAAATGCCGCTGATGTTACATTTACATCAAATACTTTCTGCCATAAATCAACCGTCATTTCAGCGATTGGTCTTCTCTCTACTAAATGACCTGCATTATTTACTAAGATATCAACTGTTCCCAGTTTCTCTTCTACTTCAGAAACGAGCGATTCAATTTGTGAAAGGTCGGTTACATCTGCTTGGATCATAACAGCCTCTCCACCCTTTTCCTTGATGACCCTGACCGTTTCCTCTGCGCCCTGACTGTTACTTAAGTAATTTACAGCTACCTTAGCACCACTTGCAGCCAGTTCAATCGCAATGGATTGCCCAATACCTCCGCTTGCTCCTGTAACTAATACGACTTTGTCTTTCAGATCAATATTCATATATGCCCCCTATTCTGATAACAGATGCTACCGTGTAATAATGCTATTTTAACACCGGGCTCACCCTCCAATCGTCGGAATAGTTTTAGACTCAATTGTCTTTTTTTTAGAATGTATTATCATTTATTCCTGTTTCATGAATGTTAGATCATCCAGGGATTTTGATAACAAAAAAAATAGCCCACCTTTTTCAGGAAGAACTATAAAAATTACATATAGATTTGTTGGGGTAAATAAAATGATTACCTGTATAAACATATAAAAATCGCTCTTACCAGCCTTCCCATCATCAAACTCTCACAACATATTTGTGTTTTATTTTTCACTAAAAAAGAAACTAAAAACTCTTTCAGTCACCCCGATTTGTTGGAGCGTTATCATCAAGCGGTTTAGTGAGCCTTGTTTCTTTGAATATTTTTATACAGGGATACTTGTAGGTTCAATATGCTTTTCTTGAAGCGGTATCGTAATTGTCACAGTTGTTCCCATATTTTCTTGACTTCTAATGGTTACCCCGTATTCATCTCCAAATAATAGCTGAATACGTCTGTTTACATTCGCAATTCCAATTCCTAAATGACTGCCCAGCTTAGATTCTTTCATTCTGTTTTGTTTCAAGTGCTCCATTATTTCATCTACCCTTGCACTTGTCATCCCCTTCCCATTATCTATGACACAGACTTTTAAAGAAGATCCGGAGATATTGGTCCTTATCTTAATCGTCATGTCTTTCATTAATCGTTTTATCCCATGCTCAATAGCATTCTCTACTAGAGGCTGCAAGCTTAACTTTACCATTGGAACATCATAAAATTCAGGCTCAATTTCTAGCTTTAGATGAATCGCCTTTTTGTTTCTGTGTTCATGAATGACAAGGTAATTCTTAATATGTTCTATTTCATCTCCTATAGTAACGAGCTCTAAATTTCGTACAGAATAGCGAAACATTGTTGCTAAACTATCTCCCATTTCCGAGATCTCATCTATCCCATTGATCATTCCGTAGGCTCCCATTGTCTCAAGTGTATTATATAAGAAGTGCGGGTTTATTTGTGATTGTAGTGCTTGAATCTCTACCTTTTGCTTCTCAAGCTCCCTCTCTCGTAATTCAATTTCTATTTGCTTATGATCTATCTCAACTTTATAAACTTGATCAACAAGGGTGGATAATCTGTCTACCATATTATTATAACTAGTTAATAGACTACTGATCTCATCGTTTCGGGCTAAATCAGGTAATTTCATCCACTTTCCATCTTCAACACTTTTCATTGTTTTCTCTACCAATCGGATAGGCTGAACAATCTGTTTGATAAAATTAATCGATATACTAAAGGCAAGAAGTAAAACAAAAATAGCGGATAAAAAAACCGTTAATCGAACACCTGTAATGGGTATGAAAAGTTGCGACTCTGGAACTGCTGCAATCAGCTTCCAATTTGTATACTCAGATGTAGAAAAATGAAAGAATGTAGACTCGTTATCCCATTGGTCAAAGAAGCTCCCTTGTTTATTTTGGCTAAGCTGACTTCTTCCGAGTTCATCCAGTTGGTGTCCGATAAACTTGAAATCCGGATGATATATGACTTTCCCCGTCTCATCAGCAATCATAAAGAATCCTTCATTTCCCAGGTTTGCTTCTTTCCACATTTGTCCTAAATGCGAAGCGCTAATCTCGATTGCTAATATACCATTAGGGACAAATGACTCCATTCCTCTTATTTTTCTTGCTAATGTAATAGCTATATCACCAGATTGATTGGAGGGTTGAATGATAATTTTTCCACTTTCCGGTATTTTACTCCATAAATTTTTGTATTTCTCTAACCTTTGAGAAGTTATTCCCTCATTTCGCAAGGATATATTTTTCCCATTATCCCCAATAATATATATTTGATCGATTTCAGGTTTTTGCACAACGATATTTTCCATCATCGTCCAAATTTCTTGATAGTATTGGTAACGAATGTGCTCCTCAACTTTCTCATCCTTCAAATCTAGAAAGTACTTAACATTTGGGTTTGAAACAAGCGGTAAAGTCGCTAGTTCAAAGTCCTTAATAAAGCGGTCAGACTGAAAAGAAAGATTAGTAACATTCAGTTCAAGGAAATCTTCCGCTTGCTGCTCAAGAAGCTTTGCTGATTGCATATAAATGATACTAGCAACAATAATGAGTGGTAAAATCATAATGATTGCAAAATATAGCAGTAGCCTTTGGAATAAATTCAAACGGTGAATCCATCTTCTCATGCGTCAATTCCTAATGATTTCCTATATTCAGTAGGGGAAAAACCAGTGTATTTTCTAAATGTTTTCGTGAAATGTGGAGCATCATCGTAGCCAATTTCACTGCATATATCGATGATTCTCATTTCATTACGCTCAAGAAGCTTTTTTGCCATTTCCATTCTTAAGTTAATTCTATACTCTACGAATGTTTGACCTGTTTCTCGTTTGAATAATTGACTGAAATAAGAGGCATTGAATCCAAGTCTATCAGCAACGTCATCTAAATTTACTTTTGCACCGATATTACTTATCATATACTCTTTCGCAGCTTCAATAGGGTCTATCATTTTACCCTTTCTTTGTAACCTGATGGCTTCAATGATTGTTTGACAGTGAGCAATAAATACACTTGTGATCTCTTTAAATGTTTTCCCTTTAATATCAAAGGTTAAGTCAAGATTAATACTCCCTTTCTGATCAATCCGTTCAACTAATGTTTGTAATAGATGGTTCAATACATGCTGATAATAAGATTGATGGAGCTGCTTTTTCTCTAAATTACTTGCCCAAACAGTCATTGTATCTTTCACCAGTTCTTCATTCAATACCCACAGCGCTCCCTCTAGAATATCTAAGATTTCATCCATCTCATTTACTTCAATGAAATCATATTGTCTTTCTTTATAGTTAGCGACTAAGCGTTCGAATGCCTTAGATAACTTTTTTCTTGTAACCGGTTTCAAAAGATAGTCTCTTGCACCATGGATTATAGCCTTCTGCGCATAATGAAAAGAATCATGACCAGAGATAATCACCCATTGTGTGTTTGGATGAGACATTTTCCACTTCCCCAGAAGAGTTAAGCCATCCATATCAGGCATGTTAATATCCGTAAAAACAATATCAAAAGTGTGAGAGACTAAGAGTTCATCAGCTTCTATTCCATCCTCTGCCTCCCATATGTTATCAATCTGAAAGTCTTCCAAGTCCATATTTTCCAATTGATGACGGATACCTTTACGAATCATATTTTCATCTTCAATAAGTAATATCTTCATCCGCGTTTCTCCTCATAAGAAAGTAATCAAACTTTTCTAAAATTAATAAAATTATAGCATAATTCTAAATTTTACAGGGAAATAATAGAACTTTTTTCCATTCATAGAGAAAATGAAAAGGAACTTTTCTTGTACTAATTCCTTTTTAAATATGAATCACATAAAACATAGCCTTAATCCAATGAAATATTTTAATAAGCAAGAGAGAAAAAGAGCTGTCTTCCCTGCTCAAAGAGAGAACCAGGGGAAAAATCCCTGTACCAGAGATTTTTCAGAAAGCATCAAATTATACGAAAAACCAAATGAAAAGAGGCTGTCCTCCATGCAGCATGCAGGACAGCCATCTATTACTATTTTCTTGGAGCTTGAAAGTCCCCTTCTTTATAACGTTTTGCAGCCTCTTCTAGTGCTTTATTGCCTCCTCTTTCTTTCCATTCTTCCACTACTTTCGGCCAATTACTTATAGGTTCAACACCTGTAATCATCTTAGCCATATGTCCCATAAGAAGTTTAGGCGGAACGTCGGAACCTGGCTGCAGATCTGGTAAAGTATCTAATGCCTCTAATGGTGGATCAAAACGTATACCATCTCGTCCTTCATTCGTAAGAATATTATCATATACTTTAATAAGATCTTGACCCTCTTCAGTCAATTCCAGCAGCCCTTCAATATAGGTTGTATCCTGAACCATCCATAAGAAGGCTGTACGGTAACGCTCAATGTTTATATCATCGATTGATTGAGGTATATTATAATTAATCTGACCGTTACTTTCTGTGTAATCTTTTCCTTCAATTCCATAAGTAAAGTACTTTTGAGCTTCTTCAGATAGCATCCAATCAAAGAATTTCACAATTCTTTCTGGATCTTGAGCGTCTTTATTAATTGCGTATGCACGTGTGACATCTCCGTAAAGATAATACCCGCCTCCGCCATCCGGCCCAGTTGGAGATGGAATAAGTGCTAGTTCAGCATCAGGAACATTTTCCTTTAATTGCTGCTCCCATTGTAATAGTTCGTTTGCATTCATGACCCACATACCAATATTTCCGTTCACTGCCTCGTTCTTATATTGCTTGGAATCGATTGTTAAGAATTCTTTATGCAATAAACCTTCTTCGTACATCGTTTTATAAGTTTCAAGGGCAGCTTGCATATTTTTTGAATCAAAGAATTTCGGTACTGGGTTTCCATTTTCATCTAATTCCCACATACTTACATATGGTTGAACATCATATGAGCCAAAAAATGTATCAGAGTATTTGAATTCTGCACGTCCTCCATATGGCTGTGGTACACCCATTTTTTTGAACTCACGTAATACATTTAATGTTTCATCCACAGTTTTAGGTACCTCAAGTCCAGCCTTATCCAGCAAGTCTTTTCGAATCCAGGTAGCACGGCGGGATGGATTCGACAAAAATTCAGGAATGGAGTAAATTTTACCATCTGTATACCTTTGCTGCTCCCAAGCCTCTTCAGGAATATACTTTTTTAAATTGGGACCATGCTTTTCAATTAAGTCATCAAGTGGAAGGAACACTCCAGCTTCAACCGCTTGCTGCAGGGATTGCCCACTTCCTTCACCAAAACCACCAGAAGTTTGCACTACGTCAGGTATGTCACCTGAAGCAAACATTAAATCCATTTTTGTTGAGTACTCTTTATGAGGTAATAACCGAATGTCTAAATCTACATTTGTTAGTTTTTCCAGTTCTAGTACATATTCATCCTGATTTATATCAGGAGAATTTTCTACATGTGTAAATGCTAGAGTTCTCATAGAGATTGACATTTTTAATGGATCCTTATCACCATCATTTAAGGTTTCATTCTCAGTTTCTTCTTGCACAGGTTCTGCTTGACATCCCACGACTACCACCAGTGACATTAACACGACAAATAAAAGCTGAAGTACTTTCTTAAAATCTCTCATATACTATCCCCCTTATAATTTAAGCGCTTACAAAAGATTCAATTCATTATATTCTGAATTTTCGCAACTCTGATATAGGTTAACTTTAGTTCACTTGTCATTTTTTTGATTTTATTCTTTTATCGATCCAATCATGGAACCTTTAACAAAATGCTTTTGTAAAAATGGATATAATAACAATATTGGCAGAGTTGCCACCACAACTGTAGCCATTTGAATACCCTCAGGTGAATTAAGTGCCATCGAAGAAAATACCGAATTAGCTTCAACTGACATTTCATCGTTTACAATCATTTGACGTAATTTTACCTGTAGTGGGTATAATTTAGGATCATTTAGAAAATACAAAGCTGATTGATAGTTATTCCAGTGACTTACACCGTAAAAAATACCGATGGTAGCTAAGACAGGCTTTGAAAGCGGTAAAACAATCCTAAATAATATTCCTAATTCCCCCAGCCCATCGATTCGTGCAGCATCAATCAGCGTGCTGGGAATATTTTGAAAGAAAGATCTCATTACAAAAAAGTTAAAGGCACTAATCATACCTGGAATAACCAAAGCCCAAAGTGTGTCGATCATCCCAAAGCTTTTCACAACTAGATAAGATGGAATCAATGGTGCTGAAAAAATCATGGTAAATAATACGAGAAAGAGGATTACCTTTTTCCCTTTATATTCTGGCCTTGATAGTGGGTACGCAAGCGAAGTCGTCGCCAGTAGATTAATCAAAGTCCCTCCCACAGTAATCAGTACTGAAATGAAAAATGCTCTCCAAATGGAAGCGTCATGGAAGACATATTCATAGTTAATAAGAGTAAACTCAATGGGCCAAAAGTATACCTCGCCTTTCGATATGGCTTCTGAACTACTAAACGACTTAGCAATAACAGAAATAAGTGGAAGGAGCATACTTAATCCCAACAGCGCTAAAAATAGGATATTAAATAAATCAAATAATTTTGAGGAAAGGCTTACATTTTTTTTCATTAAGTTCAACTCCTAATAAAGACTATTACCTGAGATTTTTTTACTCATAAAATTAGCAAAGACCAGCAATACAAGCCCAACGATAGATTTAAAAATTCCAATAGCTGTCGTGAAGCTATATTGAGCATTTTGCAAACCTACCTCAAAAATGTACGTATCCAATATATCACCGTTCGCTTGGTTTAACGGATTTAGGAATACGTATACCCTTTCAAACCCGAAGTCAAGAAAATGTCCGATATGAAGGAGGAATAAAATACTAAACGTAGGCAGTATAGCTGGAATAGTTACATGTAACATTTGGTGGAATCGATTCGCTCCATCGACTTTTGCTGCTTCATAAAGTTCAGGATTAATCCCTGCAAGAGCAGCCATGTAGATAATGGTGCCCCAGCCTACACTCTGCCATAGGTAGGTAAATACAAGAATAGGTCTAATAAACTCTTCTGATCCCATAAAATAAATGGGCTCATGTCCTAACCATTCTATAAAATGATTAACAACACCGGTCGTAGGAGAAAGTATGCCAATAAATAATCCACTTATAATGACCCATGATAGAAAGTGCGGCATATAAACAATTGTTTGTATTAAACGCTTATAGATCACTAATCTCAATTCATTTAGTAACAGAGCTAACAATAAAGGTGTTGGAAAAACCAAAATATCATAAAAGCTAAGTAGCAGCGTATTTTTCAGTACACGTATGGAATCAGGGTTTACAAACAGTGCTTCAAAATGCTTGAAGCCCACCCAGGGACTGTCCATAATTCCCGCGAAGATATTGTAATCTTTAAACGCAATGACAGAGCCCATTAGTGGTATATATTTGAAGATAATAAAATAAAGAATACCTGGAATTGAAATCAAGTATAGCATCTTATATTTGTTAAGTTGACCTATTTTTTGACGAAACGGCGTTTTTTTATGAAGTATGGCTGATTTATCAGGATCTACTTTTTCTGTTACAACTAAAGCTTTCATACCTCTTCACTCCCCTTTTGAAAATCTTTTATCTATCTTTCGTTTTGTTTATAAAATGCTGACCTCCTTAGCAAGTTTTGTTCATTTTTTCAGCTGTTTTGTAAAAATATTCTCAATTTTTGTAATCTCATTTTATCAATAGAGTCTAATAAGTTCTTCGGTTACATTTTAGTTGCTTTGTGTTTTTTTTAGGTTTTGAGATTTAATGGAGGGGTGTTTTTTTCGGTTGATCCATCTATAAAAAAACGGAAAGAGATCACACAGCTTAATATAAACAAAATAATCCAAGGGGTGAATGTAAAATTCTCTTGTAACTTAAAATAATCATGAAGAAATCCTCCACCGGTATTCCCCAGTAATCCACCTATGGCAAAGCTCCAACCAGTAAACCCAAAATAAGTTGCAAAAGATTGAGAGTCAGCATAACGAGAGATTAAGTGGTTCATTGTAGGGACCACCATCATTTGGCCCATAGTAAATAGCAGGACCGCAAATAGCATGGACCATAAGCCTTGAGAAAAACCAAACATCAACATACTTGTACCTAGAATAATCGTCCCTAAAGCCATCACATGTAGTTGTTCAATCTTTTTCGATAATATTTCAATTAAGGGAATCTGAAACACCACCATAAAAATGGCTCCTGCCATATATAAGTAGGCTACTTGTTCAACATTATTTAATAACACCTCAGCTCTTACTGGAACTGCAAGGTAAAGTTGTACGTTTAAAGACCATACACCAATGATTAATAAACACAATACTAAAAAACGTGAATTTTTCCCGATTTTCTTTAAGATGGGTAGGAATTCTTGCTTCATCGGCGAACTACCCTTCATTTCAGGCAATAAAAGCCAAGATAAAAGAAAAGCTAAGATAAACATAAAGGCTGAACAAAAACTCACTAAGGTAAAGTCAAATTGCAGTAAAAACATCCCAATGACCGGGCCTAATATAAAACCAATATTACTTAGAGTTTCACGGATACTAAATATCTTTGTCTTCATTTCCTCCGACGTTATTCTGGCGTATGCGCCAAAACTTGCTGGATGAAAAAAGGCTCCTCCTATACCTGAAATGAAGGCAGCAATTGCAAAACCTATAGGATGACTTACTAATCCATACAGGACAAAACCTATAACACGGATGCCCACCCCTAATAATATCGCTCGCTTATAGCCGATTTGGTCTGCTAATATTCCACAAAAGAAACGCAAACCATTTTGTGAAATACCGCTAACAGCAAGGATCAAACCAGTGAGAGAAATACTCCAATGTAAATGATTGATAAAGTAAACACTTAATAATGGTACAAGCATATAAAATCCAATAGCCATTAAGAGTGTATCAACATACATTGCTATCAAGCCAGGACTAAAATATCCTTGAACAAGATCCACCTTCTTGGTCTTCAAAGTTTTTAGCATTTGTGCCACCCACTTTCGTTTCTATGCATGAATGCATAAATCCTGATTATCCTAAATACTACTCCTTGCATCAGATTATGGATATTGGTCTATGTTAGGTTGGTTTCGCTTTTTTTTATGGTGCTGCCATATGTGATACATAAGCTCTTCTCATCCTGATAATAAAAACAAAAAGTGCTCTATTTCCTCTTAAAAGGAATAAAGCACTTTCTTGAAGTTACTGCGGTTATCTCAATTCATCCATCTTTACTAAGTCCATATCATTAAACGTATAGTTTTCACCCGCCATGGCCCATATAAATGTATAATTGCTTGTTCCCACACCTGAATGGATAGACCAGGGAGGTGAAAGAACCGCTTGTTCATTTTGTACAACCAAATGTCGTGTTTCCTTCGGTTCTCCCATAAAATGGAACACTCGTGAATTTTGTTCTATATCAAAATATAGATAAACCTCCATTCGACGATCATGTAGGTGCGGAGGCATTGTATTCCAAATATTATTTGGTTCGAATAAAGTCATTCCCATCATGAGTTGACAGCTTTGTATTCCATCAGCATGTATATATTTATAAATCGTCCGTTTGTTTGATTCACTATTAGATCCCAAGTGAGTTGGCTCAGCATCCTCTATTGTTACTTTCTTTGTTGGATATTGTTTATGTGCAGGTGTTGATACAAAATAAAATTTTGCTGGTTCTGAAGCCTTGATGCTTTTAAATGATACTTCCTTATTTCCTAATCCAACATATAAACAATCTCGCTTGTTTAATGTATAAGACTGACCATTCACTGCAACGATTCCTTCATCCCCAATGTTAATAATGCCTACCTCACGTCTCTCTAAAAAATAGTCTGTTTTTAAAGTGTCTGGATCTTCTATTTTAAGTTCTTGATTTGTTGGAATTGCACCACCCACTACAACTCGATCATAGTGAGAATAAGTCATATTTATATGCCCATTACAAAATAGTGAATCTATTAAAAACTCATTTCTTAACCTCTCTGTTGTATAAGATTGAAAATCTACTGGATTTGTTGTATGTCTAATTTCCATGGTAACTTCCCCTTTCTATTAATGTTTTCCTTATATATTAATTTCATTTAAGAACTCATCCATCCACCATCAACACATAAAATATGGCCATTTACATAGTTTGAAGCATTTGATGCCAGGTAGACCACTGCACCTTTTAGATCTTCCGGCGTTCCCCATCTTCCTTGAGGAATTCTTGATGTTATATATTTATTCCGTTCTTGATTTGCTCGTAGCTGAGCTGTATTATCTGTTTCCATATATCCAGGGGCAATTCCGTTTACATTTATGCCCCGCGCCCCCCATTCATTCGCTAAAGATTTTGTTAAACCTGCTATAGCATGCTTGCTGGCTGTATAGGCAGGCACTCTTGATCCTCCCTGAAAAGAAAGCATAGAGGCGACGTTCACAATTTTTCCTGATTTGTTTTCAAGCATATGCTTACCTACCTCTCTACACAACTGAAAAACAGCGTGTTGATTTACCTTAATAACCTCATACCAGTCCTCATCAGAATAATTTTCCGCTTCTGACCTTCGAATGATACCAGCATTATTTACTAATATATCAATCTTATTTGTGGTTGCTAATGCCTCCAAAACCAGTTGTTGTGCCGCATCATCCCTTGATAAATCGACTTTCAGGTCATAGAAAGTTCCCCCAATGGCGTTTATTTTTTCCCGTGTTATGGACATATCACTCATTCCTGCACCAATTACCGTTGCTCCTGCCTCTGCCAGCCCTATCGCCATTCCTTGACCTAATCCTCTACTCGCACCTGTTAAAAGAGCTACTTTACCTTTCAATGAAAAAAGTGAGTTCAAAGTAATCCCCTCCAGTCTTAAAATGTTTGTTTTTGTTCATTTAAGTTCGATATGGTTTTATTATAACAAAAAAAAATAAGATAACAACGATAAATGGTTCGTTAATCATCTTATTTTTATAATATTCTATAATTTAGCCAATTGCAGGTTGATTTTATTTCTTTGTAATTTTTCTTTTGTCTTTTCACAAAGATTAGAATCTGTAACAATTACATCAATCTTTTCTATTGAGGCAAATTGGATAAGTGCCACTTTATCAAACTTAGTAGAATCTACTAATAGAGTTATATGGTCAGCAACGTCAATGATTTGTTTTTTCCAATCTGCGTGTATGCTATTAAAAACTGTTAATCCATGCTCAAGTGACACACCGGTTGTCCCGAAAAACAAACGATCAACTCTCATTCTATTTAGCATTTCTGTTGCCTGGCTGCCCATTAATGAGGATGACTGTCCAATCTTCGTCCCGCCCAAAACTAATAATTGTACATTATTCTTGGGTAGTAATACATTCGCTATTTTTAAATCATTTGTGATGACGGTTATTGGGAAATCACCTAAAAGCTTTGCTGCAGATAATGTAGTGCTTCCACCATCCATCAAGATGGTTTCATTTGGCTTTATTGATTTTATTGCCTCTTTCGCAATAGCAAGTTTTGCTTCACTATGCCCTAATTGACGATCAGCAATCGGGAGGATCCCTGCTGCCTCACCTTCTGCCAATACAGCTCCTCCATGTATTCGCTTTAATAGCCCACTTTGTTCTAATAACTCAAGGTCACCTCGAACTGTTTTCTCGGTTACTCCTAATAACAAACCAAGGTCTGATACTTTGACTATCTTATTGTTATCGAGTTGTTCGAGTATCCGCTCATGCCGTTCAATTGCAAGCATCCATGGTTCCTCCATTCACTTGAAGCTTATTTGTAATATCAATCCTGTCCAAACTTCCCTATGGTAATTTTATTTAAAGAAGTGTAAGCCCGCTGCTGTTCCTATAGCGATAAAAACATAGTGAATGCAGTGTTCTTGATAATTTTTAAGCTTCTTAAAATATCCTGACATCCTTGTGATTGTACTTTATTGTTTCTTTTTTTACCTTTTTGTTTGTTTCGTTATATTTAGTATAGTATTCATTAACTTATTTTTCTAGCCTTTTAGAAGATACTCATCATGAATTTGTTTTTTACATGCAATGAAGCCAAAAAAAATAAATCCTGATTTTAAATGTTTTGTCTTGTTTCCTCACGAAGATAACAGGATGGCTAAAGTGTTTGCTGCATTGGGTATACATAGAAACAAGAAAAGTTCCTCATGCTACTTATAATAAAAAGACTGTCTCATACTTTAGATATCCCCCAAGAAAATAAAGAATTTATTCTAGGGAAGAAATATATGGACTTAATTAAGAACTTTGACTGATCTCCATACAAAAATGACGGTAGTCTACATGCTGTTAGTTTTCTTATGCAGTTATCTGCATTTAAATAATAGCTTATCCCCTTCTTATAAAAAAGCCGCTCAGCAATAGCTGAACAGCTTATAAGGATAGGTTATTTAACTTTTAGAAGCCGCAACGCATTCAAGATGACAATTATCGCTGCTCCTGTATCACTTAATACTGCTAACCACAGTGTCAGCCAGCCTGGGAAGATCAACGCGAGGGCAATAAATTTTATGATTAGTGAGAACCAGATATTTTGTTTTATAATATTCAGTGCCTTTTTGCTCAAGTTGATCGTATGCGGCAGCTTTTCCAGATTATCCGCCATTAACACAATATCGGCCGTTTCCATCGCTGTGTCTGTTCCGGCACCACCCATGGCGATTCCCAAATCCGCTGTTGCGAGTGCTGGAGCATCGTTAATGCCATCACCTACCATAGCTACGTTATGACCTTCCATTTGTAATTGTTTGATCGCTTCAACTTTATCTTCCGGCAGAAGTTCTGCAAAATAGCGGTTGACACTTGTTTCTTTTGAAATCATCTTAGCTGTACCTTCATTGTCACCAGTAAGCATGACGACCTGTTTGACTCCTGCTCTCTTTAAACCTTTCAAGGCTTTGACGGTTGTTGACCTGATGGTGTCAGCTACCGCTATGACGCCCAGGATTTTATCTTTTGTACCGACGATAACAACGGTTTTTCCATTGGTTTGCAAATCTTCGACAATAGGCTTTGCTTCCCCGAGCGTGATTTCTATTTCATAAAAAAGTCTTGCATTTCCTGCATAGTATATTTTGTTTTCAATGGTGGCTTGAACACCTTTGCCTACAATACTCTTAAATGACTCACCCTGTTTAGGTTTAATTTTTTTCTCATTCGCATATTGAACAATCGTTTGTGCAATTGGATGAGTCGAATAATCTTCCAAAGTTAAGGCAATGGAAAGTAACTCTTCTTCATGAATGTTCAAGGGAGTGATTTTTGACACTTTCGGTTTACCTTCTGTTAGAGTACCCGTTTTATCAAAGGCGATGGCATTGATCACTCCAGCCTTTTCGAGGAATGTTCCCCCTTTGATCAAGACACCGTTCTTAGCTGCGTTTCCAATCGCTGAAACGATGGCAACAGGGGTTGATATCACTAATGCACAAGGGCAGGCAACAACCAATAATTCAAGGCCCTTATAGAACCATTCTCCCCATGTGCCTAATGCTAGCAGCGGCGGAATCACCATGACGACTAATGCGAGGACAAACACGATAGGTGTATAAATTGCCGCAAATTTATCAATAAATGCCTGGGTAGGCGCCTTTTGTTCTTGAGCTTCTTCTACAAGGTGAATGATTTTAGCTATCGTTGTATCCTCGACTAACTTGGTGACTTTAACTTCAAGTGAGCCATTTTCATTAATGGTGCCTGCATATACGGTATCGCCAGCTTGTTTATCGACAGGGATGGATTCTCCAGTGATTGGTGCTTGATTGACGCTGGATTCTCCTGTCAAAATCTCACCGTCCAAGGGTATTTTATCTCCTGGTTTTACAACCAGAATTTCACCGATGGATACCTCTTCTACGGATTTCTTTGTCAATTGGGAGCCCACTTTTATCCATGCTTCTGAGGGTGCTAGATTCATGAGATTCCGGATAGAGTCCCGTGTTTTTTCTATCGACATATTCTGAAGGGTGGTTCCAAGGGCAAACAACCAAACTACCGTTGCGCCTTCCAGCCATTCCCCAATGAGAGCCGCACCAATGGCAGCTGCTGACATCAATACATTCATATCCAATGAACGGCTTCTAATAGAATAATAGGCACTTTTCACCGGTTTATAACCACTGATGACCATGGCAATTGCGTACATAAACGTAGTAATGAAGGTGGAAACACCAGTAAAAGATCCGATAAATCCAAGTGCAATTAATATTCCAGAAGTGATGATCAACCCTAAGCCCTCATTGTTCTTAGGGGGTTCGGCAGCATTGTTTTTTGCAGGCAATGACGCTTTAAAACCAATTTTAGAAACTTCCGAGATGATATCTTCGACACTGTTTTCATGTTCTGATTTCATTTTTCCGGTTGAGAAATTAACACTTACACTTTTTACACCCTGAATTGTGTTTAAGTGGTTTTCAATACTTTTCGCGCAACTTCCGCAATCCATACCTTCAATATTGTATATTTTCACATTATTATTTTGCTGAAGAGGCTCAACCTTAAACCCGAGCTTTTGGACCTCATTTTCCACTCTTTCAAGATTAGTTCTCTCATGTCCTTTAAAGCGAAGTTTTCCTGTATTATAGTTTACCTTTACTTCTTCCACGTCTGTTAATTTACTTAAGCCTTTTTCGATTGATGCAGCGCATGAAGGGCAATCCATCCCGAATACCCGATATACAACCATTCCGGATTTCACAGAAGAATCATTGCTTTTACTTGATTTCACTTCAACTCTTGAGTCAGAACAGCAAGTACTATTTTCTTTTGCAGCCGTTTCAGCAGAGCAGCAAGTTTCGTTCTCCTTCACAGCTTCCCCAGTGCTGCAGCATGAATTAGTTTCCTGCACGAAAACTTCATTAGTACAGCAGGAAGCTTTTTCTTCGACAACGGAATCCCCGGAGCAACAAGATTGGTTCTCCTCTAAAGCTGCCTTGGTTCCGCTGCAACAGTCTGTAGACTTTTTTTCTATAAGATTTTCTGCAGTATTAGAACTGCAACAGTTTTCTGCCATTTCTTTCATCCCCTAAACAATGTGTTTATCACAGCAAGCAACGTCACTTTGTACTTCTTCAAGCACTACATCAAACATGGTTAATAAGTCTCTCACTTTTTGATTGCTTAAACTATAGTAGATGTACTTTCCTTCCTGTCTGCCAACAATCAAACCGCAGCCTTTTAAACAAGAAATATGTTGAGATATGCTGGACTGGCTGCCATCCAAATCGTGGACTATTTGAGATACCGTTTTTTCTTCTTCTTTGATACACTCCAAGATTTGAATTCTAATTCTATGGGCAAAGCCTTGCAGGAACTTAACTTTTGTTTCAATATCAATCTCATTTAACAACAGTAACCCCTCCACTATTCATATTAGATATCCCTAATATGTCTTATTGATAACATATTACCAATTCCTAATATGTGTGTCAAAATGTATACAAAAAAAAACACCTTAAAAGAAAAGGTGTTTTTAATAGTAGTCTATACTTTGGCCAACTTTTGCCACCTAATTAACTCCATTCTGGCAGTTCAGGTGATAATCCTGTTTACTTCTTGATCAATAAAGTAAAGATTGTAATAAGAGTGAATGCAGTCAATGCGAGAAACGGGATGGTGATAAACCCAAGCCAATTTATATACTCTGCACTGCAAGGCACTCCGCTGACACATTCCTTTATTCCTCCAAATCCCGGGACTTTTTGCTCCAAATAGTGAAAGAAAGAGATTATCCCCCCCACAATTGATAGTGGAAGAACTATCTTTTTCAAACCAATATCATTTTGGAATGTGGCAACCCCAAGAATAAGAGTGAGTGGATACATAGCGATTCGCTGATACCAGCATAATTCACAAGGTATGAATTCCCTGATTTCACTGAAATACAAGCTCCCTAAGGTAGCAATAACAGATACTAACCAGGCACTATACAAAAAAACTTGATTTTTTCCCATTACTCTTGGCCTTTTTCAATTAATGATTTAATTTTTTCATAATCATATGGGTCTTCGAGCATCGTGCCATTTATAATGATGGTTGGTGTTTTCTGTATATTGAACTCTTGAACAATTGAACTATCCGAATTTACTTCCTCCATAAACGTTTGTTGCTCAAGAGCCCGAACTAATTGATCTATATCAACATTTGTAGTGTCTTCTGCTACTTCCGCAAGTTTTTCCACTGTAATCCAAAGTGCATGATGGTCATCACCCGGCTGTTCTTCAAACAATTTCTTATGAAATTTCCAATAGGAATCAGGATCATTATCCCATATGAACTCAGCAGCTAAAGCACCTAACGTAGATTCCTTCCCATGAAATTCAGTATTAATGTAAGCAAAATTGGCTTTCTCTGTATCAATGAAGTCCGCTTTCAACTTAGGATAAATCATTTCTCCCCACGCTTTACAAGCAGGACATTTAAAGTCGCCGAATTCTACTACTGAGACAGGTGCTCCCTCTTCTCCAATCATAGGCTGATTTTCCGTCGGTGGATGTGACTCTAAAGTTTGATCAATGTCTTTGTCTTGATTAAGTAAGACTACTATGATGGCTAATAGTAGTGCAATTGCTACAGTGATCAGGACAAGATATTTCATTGGGGATGATTTCTTGTTATTCATTTTTTCACCTCAATATTATTTTTCAATATAACTATTACATGAACTATCAAGCTACCTTATTAAGGATTTCTCCTCATATAGGTATGAGACAGGATTGGCACAAATTATCATAGATTTGATAAACATCATTACAATTTGGCCGCCAGCGATAAGCTGATTATGAAAAACAATTTAATATTAACAAAACATATTAGAAATGTCTAATATGAATATTAGATAATCCTCATTTATCACACCATTTAAATTAGATTATTTATTAATAGAAACAGTGATTAGATTCACCTTTCAGTGTTTACTACGACAATTCCCTATTACTTTCAGCAGCAATCTATTTGCCAAGTCTGAGGATCCCATTAGTTTCGTGGTAAATATAGTAGCTGTTGTGTAAGTACATATGATACTTGGGCCTTTACCCTGAAAAAGTAATCTCGTTGCCTGTAATTATACCTCCTACACGATGTCCTTTTATGTGAGGTAAGAAAAATTAGTGACTAAAACCGCAAGATAGTGATTGCTGGATTCACCATTCATACATTCTATACACTTAACATCCGTCATTACGCACGCTGGGTGTAATCCTATTTCATTAATTTTTGTGAAATAAAAAACCTTGCATCCACAAAATTGGATACAAGGCTTTTATTATTATTATGGTGTTTTAATAGGTCTTTTCTTTTTTTCAGGAATCCTTATCTGGCCAAGTCCAAGCTCTTTGGCTTCCCGTTGTAAAGCTTTAAGCAAACTGATGACGATTAGTCCCAAGATGATGGAAAACGGCAGAGCTGCAATGATCATTGTATTCTGTAATGCCTGCAACCCACCGGAATACATGAGAACAAGAGCAGTTCCAGAAAGATAAATTCCCCATGTGATCTTGATTGGGTTACTTGGATTCTGTGAACCGTTGGATGTCATCATTCCCAGAACATACGTACCAGAGTCCGCTGAAGTAACAAAGAATGTCACAATGATTACAATGGCCAGTAATGATGAAATCATTGAAATCGGATAAGTTTCTAATAGACCAAATAGTGATTCTGGAGGTGATAAGCTAGAGATTGACAGTAATCCTGTTAACTCAGTTGTGATAGCAGCTCCTCCAAATGTCGTAAACCAGATGAAGCAAATGAGTGACGGAGCAAGCAGAACGTAGACGATAAACTCCCTGATTGTTCGCCCTTTGGATACCCTGGCAATAAACACGCCTACAAATGGAGACCAGGCAATCCACCATGCCCAATAGAAGATTGTCCATCCATTAATCCATCCGCGGGCTTCTTCATTCATTGGGGCAATTCGGAAACTCATATTGAGGAAGTTCTGGAAATAAGCTCCGATCGTGTCGACTAAAAGATTAAGTATGAAAAGAGTAGGTCCGAAAATAAACACAAAAAGGAAAAGAATTGCGGTAAGACCCATGTTCAAATTACTCAAAATCTTGATCCCTTTACCTAAGCCAGTTGAGGCAGAAATAATAAAGAGGATTGTCACAATCGTTACAATGATTGTCTGAACCAATATGTTGATCGGCACGCCAAACAGATAAGAAAGCCCCCCGTTTATTTGCGAAGCACCGAAGCCAAGTGTTGTTGCAACCCCTAAAATTGTAGCAACAACTGCAATGACATCAATCACTGTACCGACTGCTCCATCTACATGCTTTCCAATCAGCGGACGTAACGTTTTACTGATTAAGCTTCTTTCCCCTCTTCTGAAGGTGAAATATGCAAGGGCTAATGCAATGGAACCATAAATTGCCCATGCATGAATTCCATAGTGGAAGAATGTGAATCTCATTGCATCTTTGACACCTTGGTTGGTTCCAGTTTCCCCTGTAGGTGAACTGATGGCAAAATGGCTGATTGGCTCAAAAGTACCATAAAAAAGTAATCCTACTCCCAAACCTGCACTGAAAAGCATAGCCACCCAGGTTGGTCGTGTAAACTCAGGAACATCATCTTGCTTACCCAGCTTGATTCGGCCAATCGGGCTTAACAATAAATATACACACACCCCGACAAACACGGTCACAATCGCCAAGTAATACCAGCCAAAACTATCAAGGATAAAGCCTTGGGCGCTGCTGGTTACGCTCTCTAATAATTCCGGCATCAATACCCCCATAAGGACAAGACCTGTCATGATGGCTATTGATATATAAAAAACATTTGTAGCACTTTTCATATGTAATTAATAACTCCTAACTTTGATGCATTTTTTGGATGATTCGTAAAAAGGGCTTTACTTAGAATGGGTTAAGTGGGGACTCAAGTATAATATTTTTACATAGGGAGTAAAGTTTTTCTCGCACATCTACTCAATCAGTCTCAGCCGCGACCTTATAATTATATCCTTTTAATTACACTTGATTCAAAGTTGATATGTAACCATTCTCATCTATTTAAAGCTTTTACAATATAATAAAGATGGAAAATGTTCACTTATTAGAAGAATACTCTCATATTGTTCTGTTTTCACTACTAAAGTACCAATTTTTTTACTTTTCGAATGTTTTTCTTAAGCGATTGCAGCAACAAGGGCAAGATAAGGAGGGAATTAGTGAAGCTTGTGTAAGAGCCCTAGCGTAATTACTTTTTTCTCATAATACTCTAACTACTCTGACAACCTGCTCAATTCGAACAAAAACCGCCTTTCAATAGGCGGTTTCTTCCAAGTACCTTTATTTATAAACTGAAGCCAAATCAGTAGACTTCGTCCCTTCCTTCCGTTTAACTTCCTCAATCTTATCAACGAACATTTGGAACACTTTGCGCTTTTCTTCCAGTTCATGTATGTATTCTTTCAATTCATTGTATTTTTCTTCAAATGGCTTATGATACATCTGGCGGATATTTCTGATGATCTCATCGTTCACGGTTGATTGGATCACTTGCTTTGTAATTCCGTACTTATAAGAATAGACCCTGAGCTCTTTCTTCAATTCACCATATTCACTATTGATTTGATCCAACACTTCAGAAATGTCTGCTTTCCACTCATCCAGTGATTTTGCTAAGTATTCTTCCATTTTGGCCTCCCTCGTTTTTGCATAAGAAATTATGTAATTACTCCTGATTTTCAGTATAACGAAACTTGGTTACATCCTTCTTTCCAAACCATTACATTGTAATATCAAATGTTAACTGGGAATTAAAGAAATTCATTTTTATATACAAAAAAGCTGCCGAGCAATATGGCTCAACAGCTTTTTCTCTATTATTCCGTTTTGCTGCTATCTTGTTGAGTATTATCTGATTTCTCAGTCAGATAGTTATATTCCGAACGATCAACAGGGACAAAGCCATTAGGTGTGTAGAAACGTAAAAGATCACCTTCTACAACCCTATCAGAATAGTCCAGCTTTTTCTGTGTCATTTCTTTCAGTTCTTCTGCTTTTTCTGTTCCTTCAATCTCTTTACCAGTAGTTGAATCATAATACTTTCCATCAGTGAAGATTATTTCCGGGCTTACATAATCACCATTTCTAAACGGTACTAGTTCATCATGCTCCTCGGATAGTAAATCTGTACCAAATTGAAGGTATGGTTTTGTTTCAATTCCCAATAAATGCATAAGAGTTGGAAGTAAATCGACTTGCCCTCCATACTGATGCATTTCGCCGCCTTCCACTCCAGGTACATGAATCAGTAATGGCACCCGCTGAAGGCCGGCACTTTCAAATGGTGTAATTTCTTTATTTAATACTTTGGCCATTGCCTTGTTATGGTTTTCTGAAATCCCATAGTGATCACCATACATTACGACAACCGTATTGTCATACAATCCTGATTCCTTTAGATAGTCAAAGAATTCCTTAATGGCTTCATCTGCATATCGTGCAGTCTGGAAGTAGTTATCAACAGACGCATCTCCAGTTGAATGGGGAGCAATCGTTGTTTTTTCCTGATCCATCTTATAAGGAAAATGATGAGATACCGTCAGGAACTTTGTGTAAAATGGCTGCGGTAATGATTTGAGTAAAGGCTGAGATTGTTCAAAGAACGGCTTATCCATTAACCCATACTCCGCAAGCTCATCTGATTCTAAATCATAGTAGCTTGCATCATAGAATTTATCAAAACCGAATGATTTATAAATCTCGTTGCGATTCCAGAACGTTCCATTATTCCCATGGAACACTGCTGAAGAATAACCGTTTTGACCCAAGATGGCAGGTGCAGCCTGGTAGGTATTCATGCCTTTTAACGCGAAAGCTGAACCTTGCGGCAGCCCATACATGGAATTCTCCAATAGAAATTCTGCATCAGATGTTTTCCCTTGTGCTGTCTGATGAAAGAAATTATCAAAATACATGGTATTTTTATCACTCGCTAAAGAGTTTAAATACGGAGTGACTTCTTCACCATGAAGCTTATAATCAATCAGGAAATTCTGCATGGATTCCAGATGGAGGTAAACCACGTTCATCCCTTTTGCAGCACCGAAATATTCTTGGTTAGGTTTCGCATAGTTGGAGTTATTAAAGGCAAGAACCTCTGCCACATCATCCGAATCTGCGAGTGCACGTTTCGAAGAGACCCTAATACTCTGTACAGCATCATAAATCGTATAGTTATACATCCCTAAATACTTAACAATATAGTTTCGATCAAATGTTCTTGTCAATAATTGCGGACGGTCTTTTTCTGCCAGGTGAAGGTTCACTGCAAGGATTAAAACAGCTGATATAAGGATCGCACCGACATATCTGCCCTTAATTGTGACATTAGATTGTTTCTTTTTGTTTTTGAAAATCAATCCAACAGAGAGTAAAATAAATGTGTCTAAGAACAACAATAAGTCGTAAGGTTTTAAAAGTGAAGTAACACTCGTACTTACATCCCCAAAGTTATCCGTCTGCATCAAGGTTGGAATTGTAATGAAATCACTAAAGAAGCGATAATACACAACATTAGCAAACAATAAAAAGCTCAAGATAAAGTCAAACACAATGAGCCATAGAAACTTCCTCTTATTAGACAGTAGTGATAGCCCTAAAAATAACAGGATGGAACCTAATGGATTAATAAATAGGAGAAATTCCTGCAAACTATTATCCAAACCCAATTTAAATTCTATATTTTGTACTAAATACGTTTTTACCCATAATAAAACTACTGCTAAAAAGAAAAGGCTCAAGTGGTTTCTTTTGATTTTTTCAAACATCTTTACTATCACCCCTTGTGGTCTTTTTGCTAGTAAACTATTTAATAGTTGAAAGCATTCAACCATCTTATAACAAATACTTTAAAAAGTAAAGTAACTGAATTGTCTTACAGACTTTCCCAAAAATAAAAAACACCCACAAACATTGAAAAATAAATACTTGTGGGTGCTTTAACATTTATTGATATAGACCGATGGTTAGTTTCCCACCTGGTTACGATATTTAACCTTCAAATTGATCAAGCAACTCCCGCACTTCATCTGTTGTCTGTGTTTCCATCAATTGATTTCTTAATTCACTCGCACCGCGGAAGCCTTTAACATAGATCTTAAAGAACCTGCGAAGCGGCTTAAATGGACGCGGTTCAAATTCGTTTGTATATTTATCGAATAGATCAAGGTGCAGCCTTAAGAGATCCAGCAGTTCCTGGCTGCTATGCTCTTTCTTTTCTATTTCAAATGCGAACGGATTGCTAAAGATTCCTCGGCCGATCATAACCCCGTCGACACCGTATTTCTCTACGAGTTCCAAGCCTGTCTGGCGATCAGGAATATCTCCATTTATGGTCAAAAGTGTATCGGGTGCCACTTCATCACGAAGTTTCTTAATCTCAGGGATCAGCTCCCAATGAGCATCGACTTTACTCATTTCCTTTCTTGTACGGAGATGAATAGAGAGGTTCACGATGTCTTGTTCCAATAAGTGTCTAAGCCAGTCGTGCCATTCATCTACTTCTGTATAACCAAGCCTTGTCTTCACACTTACGGGCAATCCACCTGCTTTTGCAGCTTGAATCAGCTCGGCTGCAACTTCCGGACGGCGGATAAGGCCCGAGCCCTTCCCATTCCCTGCCACATTAGCTACAGGACAGCCCATATTGATATCTATACCGCGAAAACCTTCTTCTGCCATTCCGATACTCATTTCTCGGAAAAACTCGGGTTTATCTCCCCAAATATGGGCCACAATCGGCTGTTCATCTTCTGTATAAGTTAAACGTCCACGCACACTTTGGCGCCCGTTAGGATGACAATAACTTTCCGAGTTCGTAAACTCTGTAAAGAAAACATCAGGCCTTGCTGCTTCACTCACTACATGGCGGAAAACAACATCCGTGACATCTTCCATTGGTGCCAATATAAAAAATGGGCGTGGCAAATCACGCCAAAAATTGTCTGTCATGGTGTAAATTCAATCCTCTCATCAACGGGGACAGGAAAAACCCTGATAGCTCCCAAAAATAAAAAGCAAAGATATGTCTGCTCCCTTTACACTTATACCATGTTTAAGCACTTTTTTTCAACTATAGTATTTTTTTCGGATGCGAGGGGCAGTTATTTTGCCCTAATCCTTCCAATAAAGAAGGATTACACATTCTTCAAGAATGTATCCTAGAGGCACCTGATTGGGTGATATACTTCCTGGACTCATTAAAAAGAAGCATGAGAGACCCTCCTCATGCTTCCTATTTCACATCACCTGCATAAACATAAACATGCCCTTCAAGATTCCTGCCTCACGATAATATTTTTGATCATTTCCCCGTCCAACTCTTCTATCACATATTTACCTAGGATTGCCACTATGAACGATTGTTTACTAACCAACACTTTTATACCTGACTTTCTTTTTCCACTCCTCACCTGCAAGTTCCTTTACATCATTACCAGAAGGACTCTGGAACACTTTTAGTTCAAATTCATTCACTGCCGCTAATAAGTGGTCAAAGATATCTGATTGGATGGATTCATACACTTCCCATTCGGTATCCTTTGTAAAGGCATAAATTTCGATTGGCAAACCATGTTGACCAGGTGGCAGTTGGCGAACCAATAAGGTCATGTTCTGGTTAATACCCGGGTGATGTTTTAGATAACTAAGGATATACGTTCGAAATACTCCTATATTCGTAAGCGACATTTCGTTCATACGGTTTTCCTCGTACTTGTCAAACCCGGCATTGTACATAGAGATTTCTTTTTCTTTATTCGTGATAAACTCTTTTATTTGTTGAATCTGTTTATATTTCTCCAACATTGACTCAGTACAAATCGAAATACTGTTAGTGTCGATCAGGATTGAACGCTGGATTTGGCGCC
This sequence comes from Bacillus sp. AK031, assembly GCF_053903065.1. NCBI lineage: Bacteria > Bacillati > Bacillota > Bacilli > Caryophanales > Bacillaceae > Bacillus > Bacillus sp. AK031. Next base: position 2,448,342 of record NZ_CP096424.1, read on the forward strand.
CACCAGAATTCTTCATCCCTCTCCAGTTGATAAATGAGTCGGAGATGAGAGCATAACTCGGCACGCTCGTAATCGTTTTATTAAAGTTTTGAACCATTACTGTATTTAACGATATATCAATAATGTTCCCATTTGCTCCATACTTTGGCATTTCGATCCAATCTCCAACCCGGACCATATCATTGGCCGCCAACTGGATGCCTGCGACCAGCCCTAACAATGAATCCTTAAACACTAACATGAGCACAGCTGAAAGAGCACCAATCCCACTCAATAGAATTAAAGGGCTCTCTCCCATCATATTTGAAAGAACCAAAATGCCTCCTAGAGTTATAACTAAGACATTGACCACTTGAATATAACCCTTTATGGGCTTAATCTTCGATATTTCATAAGTTTGATAAATATCGTTTACAGTGGTTAATAAAGCATGAGTCACCATTAACCCTACGACAAGAATATAGGTAACTGCTCCTTTTTCCATTATCAGTTGATGGTCCGGAAAAGCTGCAGAAAAATAATAAAGGATCAACGCAGGGACTATGTGAGACAGCTTATCGAATACCTTTCTTTTCAAGACCATCGACGCTCGCGGGAATTTACTCTGTGTTATGTAATGGGTGATGAGTCTGATTACGACCTTCTTTGAAATAACATTCGCAATGAAACAAATGATCCCTATAAACAAAACCATAATTAAAAGTGAAAGATATTTTGCTATAATCGGAGCGATCTCCCACTCGATTAATAATTTCTGTATAGCTTCCATCTCTTTTCCCCCTCCATATGTTTTACTCTGGATGGCCCTGCAAAATAACAAGAGATGAATCAAATCATGGCCATCACTTGTCCAGTTCACTTTTCTTTAGGTATATGAAGCTAGTTGTGCAGTTATAACTCTTGTTAGAAGGAGAATAGGGGGGCATACATAAATCATTTCACTTTTTATGAAGCTTAAATCTTATTAAAAAAACATCTAAGCGTTTTTTTAATGAGATACTCGTACAAGGTTTCAGCAATTATTCGTTGAAAAAAATCGGGGGTTTTAGCCTTCTATACGTTTTCAACACGAAAAAAAGCAGCTCTATCGATTGATAGAGCTGCTTTTAGAAAATATTCATGTTCTTTTAGTTGCGAATCAGATAATCGAATGCGCCAAGAGCAGCAGTTGCTCCAGATCCCATTGAAATGATGATCTGATTAAAGGCACTGTCGGTACAATCTCCGGCAGCAAAGACACCAGGAATCGAGGTAGTACCACGCTTGTCCACGATGATTTCACCCATTTGGTTGCGTTCCAGTGTTCCCTCTAACCATTCTGTGTTTGGTACAAGTCCGATTTGGACAAATACACCTTGTAATTCAACATGATGGTCTTCACCTGTTTCACGATTTGTGTAAGTAAGACCGGTCACATTGTCAGTCCCGGTGATTTCTTTAGTTGCAGCATTCCGGATGACTGTCGCATTCGGCAGGCTGTTCAGGCGCTCTTGCAGGACTTGATCAGCTTTGAGCTCTGATCCGAATTCAAGAACAGTAACATGTTTGACGATACCTGCAAGGTCGATTGCCGCTTCGACGCCAGAGTTACCACCGCCAATGACAGCAACATCTTTTCCTTCAAATAACGGACCATCACAGTGAGGGCAATAGGCTACCCCTTTGTTCTTAAGCTCCTGCTCGCCAGGGACATTGATATTCCGCCAGCGTGCACCTGTTGAAAGGATGACGGATTTACTCTTAAGAACAGCACCGTTTTCAAGTTCGACTTCAAAAAGATCTTTCTTTTCTAATCGCTTGGCACGCTGCAGGTCCATGACATCAATTTTATAATCCTTTACATGCTCTTCAAGAGCCTGTGCAAGTTTTGGTCCTTCTGTAGCTTTTACGCTGATGAAGTTTTCAATACTCATGGTATCGAGAACCTGGCCGCCAAAGCGTTCCGCAACGATTCCTGTGCGGATTCCTTTACGTGCCGTGTAAATGGCCGCACTGGCACCAGCTGGGCCGCCGCCGACTACCAGGACATCATATGGATCTTTATCTGCAAAATCTTCCGCGCTTGGACCTTCGCCCAATTTAGCAAGAATTTCTTGGAGAGAGATACGGCCGCCATTCCAGAACTCACCATTCAGGAAAACAGCCGGTACTGCTCTGACATTTCTGCTTTCAGCCTCTTCCTTATATGCAGCACCATCAATCATTGTATGAGTAATGTTTGGATTTAAAACACTCATGATGTTAAGTGCTTGTACTACATCAGGACAGTTGTGGCAGCTTAAGCTGACAAAGGTTTCAAATCGATATTCTCCGCTGATATTTTTAATTTGATCAATAACACTTTGATCAACCTTAGGTGCTCTTCCACTTACTTGCAGTAGTGCCAATACAAGAGAAGTGAATTCATGGCCCAAAGGAATGCCGGCGAATACTACTCCAGAATCCTCCCCAACTCTATTTACACTAAAGCTGGGCGTGCGTTCTAATTCAGTTTCCTCAACTGAAATTCTTGAAGACATGGTGGCTATTTCATTAACAAGGTCCAGGATATCTTCCGAAACCTTATCTGAACCCGCACTAACCTTTAGAACAATGTCATTTTCCAAAAGTTCTAAGTATTGGTTTAATTGTGCTTTTATATCTTTATCAAGCATTTACGAATGCACTCCTTAGATTTTACCTACTAGGTCAATACTTGGCTTAAGCGTTTCGCTTCCTTCTTTCCATTTTGCCGGGCAAACTTCACCAGGATTGCTGTGTACATATTGTGCTGCTTTCAGCTTATCAACAAGTCCGCTTGCGTCACGGCCGATGCCTTCTGCATGGATTTCAGCAACTTGGATAACGCCATCCGGATCAATGATGTATGTTCCGCGGTCAGCAAGTCCTTGCTCTTCACGTAATACTTCAAAGTTTCTAGGAAGTGTTAATGAAGGATCCCCGATCATTGTATACGTTACTTTTCCAATTGCTTCTGAAGTTTCATGCCATGCTTTGTGAGTGAAATGAGTATCTGTTGAAGCAGAATAAACTTCTGCACCCAGTTCTTGAAGGTTAGCATACTCATTCTGAAGATCTTCAAGTTCTGTTGGGCATACGAAAGTGAAGTCTGCTGGATAGAAGCAAAGAACACTCCATTTACCTTTGAAGTTTTCTTCAGAGACCTCAACGAAATCTCCGTTTTTGTAAGCTTGAGCTGTGAATGGTTTAACTTTAGTACCGATTACTGACATAATACTATTCCTCCTAATATTTTAGTATGTAACCATTATCATTAGTGAAAGTGAAAATCATTCCCAAACGATAATAATTCTAATCACATAGTAATTATTATACAAGCGGGAAGGGTTTGTCAAGGAAAAGACCCCTCATTGATGAGAATGAAAGCCTCTTATATTCTTGCCCTTTTATTTAAAGAAAATGATATAACTTCTTTTTTTTATTATAGGTCTTCTTATTAACAGACTCAAATAATTGAACATTCTTCCTTGGACATTCATTGGACAGGCACATGCCTATTCTAAAGTAGTACTGTCAATTCTGTCTTTTTTATAATTAACTGCCGGCCAATAGGAAAACAGGCGGGTCCCTTTTGAAGCAGTTTAAATTAGATCCGAAATTTCAGTCTCATATCTTTTAGAAGTTAAGTAAAAGATAAATAAATCCTGGATTAATGATGGAGGGGGAAAAATGCCATTTTCTTCAGCAAATTCAAACAAGCTGCAATTAAGAATATTACTGTTTGGTGTCCTTCTTTCCCACTTAGGCACCTATATGGTGCTGCCCATTTTACCTATTTACTTAAAAACCCAAAAGGGAATTGACATCAGCAGTATTGGTTTAATATTAGCCGTCACACCATTTGCTTTTCAGATAGGAAGTCTTTCAGGTGGTGTATTAGCGGATCGAGTCGGAAGACGGACAGTCATTGCAGCCGGGGCTTGGATAAACGCTTTGGCACTTAGTGGTTATGCAATAGTAAATCAAGTTCCGTTTCTTATCTTGGTTGCCTTAATTAGTGGAATTGGAATCGGGTTGAATGCTCCTTCCACCAAAGCTGCCATTTCTGTTGTTGCTTCATCGGATGAAAATAAAACGACGGCTTTTTCCTTGAGGGGGATTGCTGCGAATATAGGCACAGCACTTGCGGGGTTATTAACCTACTTCATTCTTGGAGGATCATCTTCACTCGTATTTTTTTCAGCGTCCATTCTATATGTATTACTGGGTGTTATTACTTGGCTGTTTTTACAGAAAGGTTGTGGAGATGAAAAGTGTACTCCTATTGCAATAAAGGAATATAAGGAAATAGGAAAGAATCGGGCTTTCGTCTTATTTTCCATTGTCATGGTTTTTGTTTGGGCCTTATATACCCAACTATCCATCTCCCTGCCTCTTCGTGCGGAAGATATATTGCCGGACCCAGGTGCAGTAAGTTTAATTTGGACAATCAACAGTATCCTTGTTATTTTGTTACAAACACTCATCACCAGGAATGTTATCGATAAGATTCACCCGATGTTTTCATTGGCGTCAGGCATTCTCTTCATTGGTGCAGGTCTTGGAACGATTTATTTTTCCACTAATTTTTATTGGCTTATCTTAAGCGGGGCCATTTTCGTTATGGGTGAGATGCTCATCGTTCCGACAATGGACATTACCATTACAAGACTTGGTACAGCCAAAATGATAGGAGCGTTCTTTGGTTTATCTAACTTTGTTTCCGGACTCGGAGAAGGGGCAGGAAAGTTTCTGGGAGGGCAATTGCTAAGTTTAGGAACTTCTTCTGCAATCCCTTGGTTGTTATATGCGGTATATGGCCTGATTATAAGTCTTATCCTCGCAGCTCTTAGATACTGGAAGCCTTTACGAATGGCGCTTGGTGATAAAACAGATTTGTTGAGAGATGACCGAAACAAGTTCCATAACTTAGAGAATCAATTCACCAACTTTACTGATTGGTTTTTGGGAAGAAAAAAACATGTTAAATGATATGGATCTAAAAATGCGTAAGTAAATATTACCTCCGCTTAACTATAAAATTATTTACTCTGATCCCGCACTCCTTTATATAATAACTTTGTGATCATGCCTCCAGGTGAGGATCCATTATTCGTTTGATGAAAGGTTTTGTACCGTTTATTGGGAATGTTCCTGTATTATTTGAAAGAAATTCAATTTCTCTCCTTTGTACAGAAGCTTCATTTATTGTGTCATCATATATATTACACCTCGAAAATCCATTGACTTTTGTTACTTGAAAATCATGTCCATGAACATGTATCGAATGAGAGGCACGGGAGTTATTTATTAACCTGATAAGTATCTTTCTGCCATACTTTGTATACAATTCCACAGTTTCAGGAAACGCCTTTCCATTAATGGCGAAAGAGTTAGGGTTTGTATCAAAATTTTCCGGTCTATATGTTCCTGGTTACCTCTCCAAAGTGTTCTTGATGGATGTCCCATTGCTGGAGGACTAATACATAATCCCGATAAGGAACAGTTTCTTCTTCCATATTTGAGCCTTTGGTAAAACCACTAACGGACCATCCCCCTACCCCTCTATCGCAAGCTTACTCAGTATATGATGTTTACCTACTATTATATGTTTTGACATAACTGGTACTGGAACAAAATGATGAAATAACCGGGTAGTTTCTCATTCTGCCTCTTTGGGAAAAGGAACCATAAACCCCTTTATGGGTAATACTTTGTAATTGGAGGGAAAGAAGTGACTTTGAAAAACCTGCCGGACTACTCCAGCTCCTACTGGCTTGATTCTGCTGAACTTCCAACTTTTAAGCCGCTGAAGGAGGACTTCCAAACAGAAGCCATTGTTGTTGGAGCTGGCATTACCGGATTAACGACAGCCTATATGTTATCTCAGCAAGGGATTAAGGTGGCGGTTATTGAAGCAGAACAGGTCGCCAGCAGAACAACCGGAAATACAACCGCTAAGCTAACAGCACAACATGGTGTGATTTATGACCATTTAATCAACGAGTTTGGCGTGGAAAAAGCAAGACTATACTATAAGGCAAACCAGGAGGCAGTCGATTTCATTCGAAAGCTTGTAATGGAAGAACAGATCGATTGTGACTTCAGTACGCAGGATGCTTATATATATGCCTCCTCCCCTGAAAAGAAAAAAGAACTTGAGAAAGAATATGAAGCTTATCAAAAGCTCGGGATTAACGGAAGGTTTGAGACTAACCTTCCCCTAGGCTTAGATGACGCGACGGCGGTTGTCATGCATGAACAGGCCCAATTCCACCCGGTTAAATATTTGAAACACATGGTAAAGGAAATCCTGAAAGCAGGAGGACAAATTTTCGAAAATACCCGCGTGGCAGATATTCATCACGGCAAAGAACCTTCGGTGGAAACAACAAAGGGTTTTAAGGTTAAAAGCCGTTATGTTGCGATCTGCTCGCATTTCCCTTTTTATGATAAGGAAGGTTTCTACTTTGCCCGGATGGAAGTAAAGCGTTCCTATTTACTAGCGGCCAAGACAAAGAAAGACTTGCCGAACGGCATGTTCATCAGTGCTGAAAAACCCGGCTATTCTTTACGAGCCACAACCGAGAACAATGAACAGATTGTTTTCATCGGCGGTCAGGGTCATTCTGCCGGCCACAAAGAAAACACATTGGACAGCTATGAAAAGCTGTATAAGTTTGGAGAAGAGATGTTCGGAGTCGAAGACGTTTTAAATCGCTGGTCATCACAAGATCAAGTGACATTAGATAAAGTCCCATATATCGGAAAATACTCCATGCTTGATGATCAGGTGTTCGTAGCAACAGGATATCAGAAATGGGGAATGAGCACCGGGACTCTGGCTGGCATGATCATTCGTGATCTTATTATGGACCGGGACACCCCTTATTCCGACCTGTTCTCCCCCGGCAGGCATGATGTCGCCAACAACTTGAAGGAAACAGCCAAAATGGGAAAACATAGTGCGAAAATGCTGGTGAAAGGAAAATTGAAAAAGCCTGAGAAAACCATTGATGATCTCACCAGTGATGAGGGATCAGTTGTCAATGCAAATGGCAAGAGGGCCGGAGCTTATAAGGATAAACTGGGGAATACCCATCTTGTTGATACCACCTGCACCCACATGGGCTGCGAACTTGAATGGAATAACGGCGAGAGATCATGGGACTGCCCATGTCACGGCTCAAGATTCCAATATGATGGCCAGGTAATTGAAGGTCCTGCAACAAAGCCGTTAAAAAAATGGGATGATGATTAACTATTTGTGTTCATCCTGGATATTAAGAATGGCGATACAATCTAAAATATGATTATATTGAGGAACTCCGTTTGAATGGAGTTCCTTCTTCAATTTCAAAAAGGAACTTTTATGGTACAAGAATCCACTTTGAGACTGTCTGACAGCCATTCAATTCATTTCGTATCCAACTTTTATTAAGATTATGTTACTATTCAAACAAGTAAGTTGGATTTTATATTATTTGCAGAGTATAAGGAGATTAAATTGGAGTTTATATTAAGTGATTGGCTCGAATCGCATAACCGATATTATGCTATAGTGTTCAGCATCCTTTTAAATATCATCATCAGCACGCTTGGCGTTATCCCAAGTGCTTTTTTAACAGCTGCCAATATGACGATTTTCGGTTTTGGAGTTGGTTTAATTATATCCTTTATCGGAGAAGTACTGGGAGTGATCGTAAGTTTTTCCCTTTACCGAAAAGGGCTTAAAAAGTTTAATAGCACAAACCCCATCCATCATAAACATCTGGCAAGGCTGCAGAGATCACAAGGAACAGAGTCTTTTTTTCTTGTTCTTGCCCTCAGGCTGTTCCCTTTTGTTCCTTCAGGTTTAGTCACTTTATCAGGAGCATTCAGCAAAATGGGGATGATGAATTTTGCTCTTGCGAGTACTTTAGGTAAAATTCCTTCCATTTTGATTGAGGCGTATGCCATACAAGAAGTGATTATGATGAGTTGGAAAGGAAAAGTTGTCCTTTCGATAATCTCCTTGTTTATCATTATTTCTTTACTCAGAAGATATGGTAAATCAGTGTAGCTTTACCCGCAATGTAATTCATGTAATTGTATCCAGCTGCCCATATGAAGGGGATACTCAACCGTATCAACCTCAAATAAAATAAAAAAATGCCCCTGTGATAGGAGCACGAGCTTCATTGCATATATTATTCAACAATCAGCATAGCTGTCATTTCTTCATGGCATTCCCCGCAAGGAACTGCACATTTGATTGTATATTCACCTGCTTTAAGATTGACAGTAGCTTTTCCGTCCCCATTGATTTTAACATCTGTTCCGTCAATCTCTAATTCATGGTATCCTTCTGCATTAATTAAATCGAATTGTTCTATTCTTAACCTCAATGGCAGGATTTATCTTTACTAACTCTTCAATAAATCTTTCTTTATCCTTTGGAGATATCAACACTGTATTCCATTTATTATATTTGATTTCCAGCCTGTCGATGGATAGGGCCGGGCTTGATAATGGATTTCTCGTAGGCTTCACTGACTTGATTGATGTTATGTCAATCTTATAGCGAAGCGGTCCTGCTGCAACCTTTAGGACATTACCGTTAATTTCATAGTAAGTTGCAAACATAAGCCAGATGATTAATATTGCTGCGAGAACAGGAACGATGACACCAGCAAATGTCCCTTCCCCCTCTGGTTCACCGAGCAGATTAGTCACAAATTCGACTTCAACAAACTGGATTAAGGTCGTAAAGATCATGACAAGCAAGACCAGAATCAGTATAGGAAATAAAATTACTCCTTTTTTTGAATAAAACCTCAAGCCTCCCCCCTCCTTCCTCTTATATACGTAGACACCACTCTAAAAGTTTCACAAAGAGAAAAAAGCTGAAAGAAAATACCTCTCAGCTGTCCTTTAATAAATATTGCCTTGGAGTACCAAGGTATTTCACCTGATGATATTCAGGGAAAATGGATTCAAAACAGATATAAATCGGCACATCCAGAAGCCACGGAAAATAGGTGAAGAACCCGCTGTCTCCATTTACAATCGCTGACAATGCAAGCGGCAATTCTTTTTGAAAGATCATATAGCGCACTTTAGAAAGGTTTTCATCGAACTCTCCGCCGCTTATATATACCTTTCCTGATAAAGAATATTGACCCATAGCGCATACCCATTCAGCAAGCACCTCATCCCTCATCAGGGGATTCAGTTTTGCTGAATCATAATGGCATCCGATGCTCAAGAACAAGTCTCCAGTAGTGTCCGAGTGTGTTAGAGTATACTTTCTTCCCTCAAGCGGATAAAAAATCGATGCCGGCGGAAGATATGTCACAGAAAGTTTTTCAGGCTTAAACTCACTCATGTAAGCCACCTCACCATTTTTGGATACGTGTTAACTTACAATAAAATATGATGTTCGCCCAAAAAAGGTTCGCTCAGTTTTAGAGTTCCTCCCACAGGATATCGGTCAGGTTCCATTTTTCATTTTCATAGTACCAAAAGGAATATACATTTCCGATTGCATCGGCCTGATAGGCGCCGCTGATCCTCTGGACACCTCTTAATCCCAGCCCTTCTTTTCCTTTAATCTTTACCGGTTCGAACATGGCATAAGGGATGACCATCATTTCCATAGGCTCATTCAGCTTTCCATCCTGATAGATTCCTAATCGTTCATAATCATCCTTCCTGTCACTTAAATCGACAGTAAATGACTCATTCGTATCGTTGAACGTGATAACTCCCTTATATTCGTTTTCAAAAAAGGCATCAATTGATAATGCAGGAGGCATGCCGATATCTTTTTTTCTATTATCGGCCAATGTATATAAACTGTAGTTATAAAGTCCACCGCTACCACCTGTAGCTGATGACTGAAGCAGATCTTTTACTCTATCATGATTTAAATCATGAAACAGAATCTGCGGTTCATATCCACCTTCGTAGTCAATGCGAAATTCTTTTCCTTCAGAAGTCTTGATCTCTGCCCAGATCTCTTTATAAAATAATGCACCAGGTTCAAATGGTTTCCCCCACAAAGTTATGGTGTCTTTCGCTTTGTCTCCTGTTACGTCTTTTTCATAAGCCGTAATGGCCATAACATTTGGTTGGGTTTGCTCTTGCGTAAAAGTTCCGGCAATCGCATGAAGTGACATGAAAAAGAAAGCCGCAAATGCAAATAACAATTCCTTTCTCATCAAAACCTCTCCTTATAAAAATAGTTTTTCTTATCTTCTCCAGGAGTGGTAATTATATGTAACCTTGTCTGTCAATTGATCATTTTTAACATATATAAATAGAGGTACCAATCTTAGTGAGATTGGTACCTCTATTTAGTTTGTTATTTAAGGATAATCCATGTAAAAAGACTGTTATAAAGTCGGTCGCTGTTCCCGCCAAATCTTGATAACAGATCCGCTATCTCCCTGATCCAATACAAAGGATCCGTTTGAATAACGGTCGTTATTACGGAAGTTTACCGCCTGTATAGTTTCTATATTGCCTTTATCCGTTAACAGTGAAACTGAATCTATTTCTTCAACGATTTCCATGCCTGCCAATCGGTGAGGATTGGATTTCAATTCACGCAGCATTACTACACCGCGTTTGGCTCTCGTCGTCTTCTCAAACTCAGCAAGCTTCATCTTCTTAACTGCCCCCCGTTGAGTGGCAATTAATACTGTTTCGGCTGAAGGATTCGTGACTGTCTTCCCTGCAATGACATAATCGCCATCTTTTAGGTTGATGCCTTTCACGCCGGCTGCTCTTGGTCCGACAACATTCACTTCTTCTTCGTTGAACCACAATCCATATCCAAAGTGGGTGGCAAGGAAGAGATCCTGAGTGCCATCGGTTAAATGCACATCTATCAATTCGTCATCTTTTTTCAGGTTTAACGCAACAAGCGGCCTGGAGTAGCGTTGTGCTTTGTATTGACTTAACAATGACTTTTTCGTCATACCGTTCTTTGTGAAGAATAATAAATATTTATCTTCTTCAAATTCTTTTATCGGCATTGCCCCAATCAAGTTTTCATCTTTATCGATTGAGATGATATTCGCAACATGCTGCCCCAGGTCTTTCCACCTGATATCCGGCAGTTCATGGACAGGACAATACAGGTAACTTCCTTTATCGGTGAATAAAAGAAGAACATCCGTTGTATTCATCTCTTCTTGAATCAGAAGACGGTCCGTTTCTTTCATGGCAAGGTCCTGTCCGTTCGATGCTGCAAAGGAACGGAGGCTTGTACGTTTAATATATCCATCTTTCGTCACAGTCACCATAACATCTTCATTGGCAATCATGACTTCAAGATTCACTTTAATCTCTTCAATTTCAGCCTCAATGACAGAGCGCCTGTCATCAGCAAACTGCTTCTTGATTGCTCTCATTTCTTTTTTGATGACACTTAACAGCTTGCTTTCACTTTCAAGAATAGCCGTAAGCTCGCTGATACGGTTTGCAAGTTCTTCCGCTTCCTGCTTTAACGCTGTTATATCCGTATTTGTTAAACGATAAAGCTGTAAGGATACAATCGCTTCTGCCTGGGCTTCAGAGAAGTCAAATTGGGCAATCAAATTGTTCTTTGCATCACGTTTATCCTTGGAAGCACGGATAGATGCAATCACTTCATCAAGGATGGATAACGCCTTCATCAATCCTTCAACGATATGCTGCCTTTCCTGTGCTTTCCTCAAATCATGCTTGGACCTGTTTGTCACTACTTCTTTTTGATGGTTGATATAAGCATCCAGCAGCTGGCGGAGCCCCATCAGCTGTGGACGGCGGTTATGGATTGCGACCATATTGAAGTTGTATGCGACTTGAAGGTCTGTGTTTTTGTAGAGGAACATCAGGACACCATCTGCATCCGCATCTTTCTTCAATTCAATCACGATTCGAAGGCCGGTACGATCTGTCTCATCTCTTACTTCTGAGATTCCTTCCACTTTGCGGTCAAGCCTGTATTCGTCCATCTTCTTGACGAGGTTCGCCTTATTTACTTCATAAGGAATCTCGGTAATAACAATTTGCTGTTTGCCACCGCGAACAGACTCAACATCCGCTTTACCCCGGACGACGATTTTCCCTTTCCCTGTCTCATATGCCTTCCTGATTCCATCGACACCCTGGATAATTCCTCCTGTTGGAAAATCCGGTCCTTTAATGACAGTCATTAGATCATCTACAGTCGATTCCGGCTTGTCCATGCGCATAATGACTGCATCAATTACTTCACCTAAATGATGAGGAGGGATATCTGTTGCATACCCTGAAGATATTCCTGTCGATCCATTGACAAGAAGACTCGGGAAACGTGCAGGCAGCACTGTTGGTTCCTTCGAAGTATCATCGAAGTTCGGAACAAAATCGACGGTGTCCTTCTCAATATCCCGGAGAAGCTCAGTAGAAATCGCCGACAATCTTGCTTCGGTATAACGCATGGCTGCGGGCGGGTCTCCATCGACACTTCCGTTATTTCCATGCATTTCAACTAGAAGCTTCCGCAGCTTCCATTCCTGGCTCATCCTCACCATGGCATCATAAACAGATGTATCACCATGCGGATGGTAATTACCGATTACATTACCGACAGTTTTGGCAGACTTCCTGAAGCCTTTTTCATGCGTGTTTCCTTCAAAATGCATCGCATACAGGATACGGCGTTGAACCGGCTTTAAGCCGTCACGCGCATCCGGCAGGGCCCGCTCCTGGATAATATATTTACTGTATCGACCAAAACGATCGCCTATTACTTCTTCAAGCGGCAAGTCCTGGTAGCGCTCTTGTGTTGTCATTGATTGCCCTCCTCTGCGACCGATACATTTTCATTTTCGAGAATGCTTCCATCTTCTTCCAGTCCAAAGGCGACATTGCTTTCAATCCACTTTCTGCGCGGTTCGACTTTATCACCCATCAAGGTCGTGACGCGGCGTTCCGCTCTTGCTGCATCATCGATCTTTACACGGATAAGCGTTCGGGTTTCCGGATCCATAGTGGTTTCCCATAGCTGGTCCGCATTCATTTCTCCAAGACCTTTATAACGCTGGATCATATAGCCTTTTCCGATTTTCTTGATTGCTCCATCAAGCTCGTCATCCGTCCACGCATATTCAATAACTTCTTTCTTGCCTGTGCCTTTACTTACTTTGTAAAGCGGCGGAAGTGCGATATACACTCTGCCTGCTTCCAATAAAGGTTTCATATAACGGTAGAAGAACGTCAGCAGCAGCACCTGGATATGGGCTCCGTCTGTATCGGCATCGGTCATGATGACGATTTTATCATAATTGATATCCTCTATATTGAATTCGGGGCCAACACCCGCGCCGATTGCATGGATAATGGTATTGATCTCCTCATTTTTGAAAATATCCGCCAATTTTGCTTTTTCTGTATTGATGACTTTTCCGCGCAAAGGCAGGATTGCCTGGAATTTCCGGTCTCTGCCCTGCTTGGCTGAGCCGCCGGCTGAATCCCCCTCGACAAGATAGAGTTCATTCTTTTGCGGGTTTCGTGATTGAGCCGGCGTCAGCTTTCCTGAAAGAATCGTTTCAGAACGCTTTTTCTTTTTGCCGTTCCTTGCATCTTCACGTGCTTTCCGGGCTGCTTCTCTGGCCTGGGCCGCTTTGATAGATTTTTTGATCAACAGTGAACTCGTATCTGGATTTTCTTCAAGGAAATAGAGAAGATGTTCGGAAACGACTGCATCAACTGCCGACCTTGCTTCACTAGTTCCGAGCTTCCCTTTGGTCTGTCCTTCAAATTGAAGAAGTTCCTCGGGAATCCGAACAGACACAATTCCTGCGAGCCCTTCACGTATGTCCGTTCCCTCAAGATTCTTATCCTTATCACGCAGGATACCTGCCTTTCGGGCATACTCGTTGAATACACGGGTCATCGCCGTCCTCGCACCCGCTTCATGTGTACCGCCATCCTTTGTCCGGACATTGTTGACAAATGAAAGGATGTTTTCTGAAAAGCCGTCATTGAATTGAAAAGAAAATTCCACTTCAATATTATTATGGTCTCCTTCAAAGAACACAACAGGGTGAATGGAATCTTTCTCTTCATTTAAGTACTTTACAAATGCCTGAATACCGCTTTCATAATGGAAAACATCTTCTTGATCATGACGTTCGTCAATGATGGTGATTTTAAGTCCTTTGAGAAGAAAGGCTGATTCACGGAGACGTTCACATAATGTGTCATAATTATAGGAAGTCACACTGAATATGGAGGGATCGGGTTTGAAACTGATCTTTGTTCCGGTTTTTTTCGTTTTTCCTACTTTTTCAAGAGTTGTTTGCGGCTTTCCGCCATTCGCGAACAACTGTTCGTAAACAAAACCATCCCGCATGATGGTCACTTTGAGCCACTCTGACAGGGCATTTACGACAGATGCCCCTACTCCGTGAAGACCGCCGCTTGTTTTGTAGCCGCCTTGTCCGAATTTTCCTCCGGCATGAAGAACAGTCAATATGACTTCAGGAGTCGGCTTCCCGAGCTTATGCATTCCGGTAGGCATCCCACGTCCGCTGTCTTCCACACTTAAGCTGTTATCTTTATGTATCGTAACCTTGATTTCATCTCCATAGCCTGCTAACGCTTCATCTACAGAGTTATCAACGATTTCATAAACTAAATGGTGTAATCCTCTAGTATCTGTGGATCCGATATACATACCTGGTCTTTTTCTTACAGCCTCAAGACCTTCGAGTACCTGTATCGCATCATCATTATAATCCATGGTCTGATTTCTGTTGGCCACGAACATTCCCCTTTCAAAACTTATCTCTGTCTGCTTTTGATGATTTCTTATATAAAAAAGAACAATTGTTCGCACTTCTATTTTACCACAGTAACGCGAAACATCTATGCTTTATTGTATCGTTTTATTTTAATTTCGCAAATTTATTTTTAATGACGGACATAAAAAAACGGCGTTACAGACAGGTTTTTGTGCCATTTTCCATAAAAACAGACGATGAAAATATATTCATCGCCTGTTCGAAAAACTATCTTGTTAAAGCATGTTCAACCTTGATACAGCGGTCCATAATGACAGTATATCCTTTGCTTTTCAGAAAGTCATAGGCTTCTTCGTTGTGAACACCCAGTTGGGCCCAGAAAACATCAGCATCAATTTCGTCAAATTCCCTTGCAATCTCAGGCAGAAACTCGGAGCGGCGGAATACATTTACAATATCAACGTGTCTGCCAATATCTTTTAGAGTTGCCACTGCCTTTACTCCTAATGCGGAATCGATGGTCGGATTGACTGGTATGATTTCATATCCGTTATCCTGCATGGCTTTGGACACCATATAGGATGTCCTTTCAGGGTTGTCGCTCAATCCGATAACGGCAATCACTTTAGCCTTATCCAATATCGGCTTCATTTCATTTCTTGTCAAAACATCCATCCTGTTCATCTCCTTACTATCATTATTTCGATAAATCTCAAAAATATCCTGCAAAAAAAGCTGATCTATAGGTTTTTTACCCATTTAGATCAGCTTAAATCCTTTATAATTATTCTTCGATAAGACCTTTTGAGATTAAGAAGTCCCTGGCAACGTCTGCCGGTTCCTCTTTATCCATATCAACGCGGGCATTCAATTCGCTCATTTCTTCTTCGGTGATCGAACCAGCCAATTTGTTAATGACTTCCTCCAGTTCCGGATGTTCATCCAGCACTTCCTGCCTTACGATAGGAGCTGCATAGAATGGAGGGAAGAATCCTTTATCATCCTTTGTTGTCGCCAGATCATAACGCTGGATTCTGCCGTCCGTCGTAAACGCAGGAATCAAATCAACGTCTCCATTTTTGACAGCCTCATACATGATATTAGGGTCGTAACTTTCTGTTTCTTCAAAGTTGAAATCATATGCCTTTACCAGATCATCATAACCATCCCCGGGACGCTCATAAAACTGATGTGGTGCACCAAAAACCATGTTCTTAGAATATGGGATAAGGTCAGAATATGTTTCTGCGTCGATGTCTTCATCCTTACGATAGGCAAGTGTATACGTGTTTTCAAATCCAAGAGGTTCAAGCCACGTGACACCATACTTTTCTTCATAGCCTTCTTTTACCTGCTGATAAATTTCATCTGCACTTGCGCCTTCAGCCGCTTCCTCTTTCAACACGGCCTTCAAGCCTGTACCCGTATATTCTACATACATATCGATATCGCCTTTTTCAATGGCCGGTGTCAAGATTGATACTTCTCCCAGACCTTCTTCTCTTTCGACATTCAGGTCGGTATTCTCCTCAATGACCTGAGCAAGCATTTCTGTTAAAATATATTGCTCAGTCCACATTTTTCCTGATACTGTAACAGTATCACTTTCGCCGCCATTGCCACAAGCAGACAGGATAAGCAGCAATGCAGCAGCCAGTAACGCCAATTTTTTCTTCATAAATACAATCCCCTTTATTATTTTCTGGCCTTTAACCCTTTCGGTGTTGTGGCCTTTTCCAAAATCTTTAATAAATAATCAAAAAACAATGCAAGCAAGGCGGCTGGAAGCGCGCCGGCAAGTACCAAATAGTTATTCCAGGAAGATAATCCCCTGTAAATAATCTCACCAAGCCCGCCAGCGCCGACAAATGTCGCGAGTGTTGCAACCCCGACGGTCAGCACAGTAGCCGTTCTAATACCAGCCATGATAAACGGAAGGGAAAGCGGAAGCTCCACCTTATAAAGGAGCTGGCGGTTCGTCATCCCCATTCCTCGGCCGGCCTCTATAATCGCCTGGTCGACTCCTGTAATGCCGGTATAAGTATTCCTAAGAATAGGCAGGAGAGCATATACCGTCAGCGCAATAATCGCTGTAGCGCTCCCTGTTCCAAGAAGCGGAACAAGAAACCCAAATAAGGCCAGACTTGGGATAGTCTGAAATACAGCTGTCACACCTATAAAAAATTCAGCTGAGCTTTTCTTGCGTGAAATGTATATCCCTAAAGGCAGGGAAATCAAAATGGCAAAAAAGATCGCAACAAATGAAAGAATCAAATGTTCAATAAGACCCTGCATAATGTCATCGGACCTGCTCGTCACCGTCGTAAAAAAAGTGGAAACAATGTTACCCAGCATGCGGAGACCCCTCCTTTTCTGCGATCGAACGAAGGATGTCTTCTTTTGTTACATATCCGATGATTGCTCCATTTTCTTCGACTGCAAGCAATTCAGTATTAAATTCTAAAAACTGCTTGGCTGCAAAAGAAATGGAAGACCCTGAAGGAAGAAGATGACTGTTCGCTTCCAGTTCCGACCTGGACTCAGAAGACATGACATCATTCACGGTAATGGTAACTGCACCGCTTTGGATACGATGTTCACCAATAAAGGCCCTCACGAATTCATTTGCCGGATGGGCTAAAAGTTCTTCCGGCGACCCGAGCTGTTCGATGAGACCATCTTTCATGACTGCGATGTTATCCGCTATCTTCAGCGCTTCGTCCATGTCATGCGTGACAAACACGATTGTTTTATGTATTTTCTTCTGAAGGCTCTTCAGCTCATCCTGGAGCTGTTCGCGGCTTATCGGATCCAGTGCACTGAACGGTTCATCCATCAGGATGATCGGCGGTTCTACTGCAAGGGCCCTTATTACCCCGACGCGCTGCTGCTGGCCGCCGCTAAGCTCCAATGGAAATCTCTTCTTATAAATTTCCGGTTCAAGTCCGACGAGCTCCATCAATTCGTCGACACGAGGTTCGTATTCTTCTTTTTTCCAGCCTTTCAGCTTGGGGATGAGTGCAATGTTTTCTTCGATTGTCATGTGCGGAAGCAGCCCGATCCGCTGTATGACATAACCAATGTTACGCCTCAACTCCACTTCATTTTTTGAAGCGATTTCTTCCCCGTTTATGTATATCTTGCCTTCTGTCGGAACAATAAGCTTATTGATCATTTTCATGGTGGTCGTTTTACCGCATCCGCTCGGACCGATCAAGGCGGTCAATTCACCTTCAGGGATCACGAGGTCTATCCCTTTTATAGCCTCTGTCCCGTCGTCAAATCTTTTCCTCACATTCTTAAATTCAATCATCACAACACCTGCTTAAAAAATAAAATCATATTAATATTTCCCTGCTCAACACAAGTTAAACATATATTAATTTAATTATAAACAGATAACGCTTGAGGAATACGCTCCTTTTTTGAGAGCGGCTGGCCGGGACAGGCAAGGGGATACCACAAGAATATTTCTAAGTAAAAGGCAGAAAGAGGATAGTGGCTGATAGAATCATAATACTCTTGGATAGACATCCAACTCAGATCATACTGGCCATAACAAAACAGCCGGACATGAAATCCCGGCTGTTGCTTCAAAAATTTTCCTATGCTTATAAATCTTTATTTTTCCGCATCAGAAATTGTTCTACAATAATGGCCGTAATCGTGCCGATAATCAGGCCGTTATTCAATATCGAGGCAGCCACTGCAGGCACACCTTCATAAGCTGACGGTGGAACAAACATCAGCCCGACACCGGCAATCAGTGCGATTCCTGCGACAAAATTCGAGCGTTCCTGGCTGTGTTCTTTTTTGTATTCACCAAGAGCAAGGCCCACCATATTGATAAAAATGACATATGTAACTGCATATCCGACAGGTGCTGGCAATGTGGCTAATATGTTCATGACATCAGGGAATAGACTGATGACCACTACGAGTGCCGCTCCAAAGATGAATGGGATTATTGAGAGTATCCCTGTTGCAGAAACAAACCCGGCAGCACCTGAAATCGGCACAGATCCAACAGCTGAGAATATTCCTCCGAGAAGCTGATTGATTCCGGAAACCGTCCCTGCCTGGTTATAGCGTTTATGCAGCTTGATTTCATTTCGGCTCATTACCTCTTCCATCACCCTGACCGATGCGATCATATTGGTAATAAGTAAGAGTGTGATGAAAAAGGAAGTGATAATGACACCCAGGTCAAAAGCCGGCATTCCGAATACGAAGATATCTGGAAATGACAGGATTTCGCCTGTTGATGCCGGAGTGCTGCCAGTTTTGCCGATTGCAATAAACAGCAGCCAGCCAATGGCGAGAGAGAAGATAATCGAATAGCGTTTAATCCATTCCACTTTATGATTTGAAAGGTACAGTGTCAGGAAGAATGTCACCAAGCTTCCCGTTAATATAAGAAAATCAATGCCTGGCTGCTCTCCAGTAATCCCGAACATGCCTTTAATAAATGAACCGCTAAGCTGGAATATGAGCAGCAGCAGATAAATAAATGTGATAGTCGGAGTAAACAATCGTGTCAACTTTGAAAGCCAGCCTGTTAACGCAAAGAAAAAGAAAAAGGCACCACTTGCGATCATTCCACCCTGAAGAAGCTGCAAAACTTCATTACTTGATCCGTATATTGTTCCGACAAACCCTGCATAAATGGCGAATACGCCCCACCATAATCCTGCAGGCCCCTCGTTAATAGGCATTCTGTGTCCAATTAGAGCCTGCAAAATGCCTGCTGCCCCCAGAACAAACATCGTCCTTTGTATGAAACCTGCTGTCTCCTCAGCCGGAAGCTGAAATAAGTCAGCTATTGCAATAGGTGCGGCAATGGAGCCGGCTACCATAAAGGCCATCCACTGAAGCCCTGTAAAAAAAGTTTTCATTCTTACACCTCATTCTAACAATCTATCCTACATTCTAGCATATGAGGCAGATATTCCTTTCTTTTTTTCTCAAAAAAATCCAAACAGCCCGTATGCTCTTTTAGTTATCAAAAGATATTATATGTATAGCAGAAAAACCATAAGAATAGACTAATATTAGCAAGTTATAATAGCTGGTCATAATTTTTTAGCTTCACTTCTCCCATATTGTTCTTTTTCATGGTAAAATAGTGTGGATTCATACTAACGAGCTGCTTTTTCTTTGCAGCATACGGGTTAAAGGGGTTGTATCAATGATCATTGCACTTATTATTGTAATCGCATATTTGTTGGGATCGATTCCATCAGGGTTAATTATCGGCAGAGCCTTTTTCGGAAAAGATATCAGGGAACACGGAAGCGGAAATCTTGGCGGGACAAACAGTTTCAGGACACTCGGGGTAAAAGCAGGGATGGTCGTGACCATCATGGATATCCTTAAGGGAACGGCAGCAGTGATGCTTCCTGTTCTTTTTGAGTCAGAACTGCACATGCTGATTGCAGGGGTGGCAGCTGTCATAGGCCATATGTATCCTGTTTTTGCAAACTTCCGGGGCGGCAAGGCCGTCGCAACATCAGGCGGTGTACTGCTAGGCTATGTTCCGCTTCTGTTTGTATTATTGCTATTAGTCTTTCTGCTTTGCTTATTCCTTACTAAATATGTATCGTTATCTTCCATTCTAACAGCCGTATTTGCATTTATATATGCGTTATTCACCGGAGATCTTCCGCTTATCATCGTTGTCGGTGCCCTTTCTTTCTTTGTGGTATACAGGCACAGGGCAAATATAGCCAGGATAAAGAGCAAGACTGAGCCCAAGATCAAATGGCTCTCATTTAAAAAGTAAAAAAGAATGCCGTATACCTTCCAGGTATATGGCATTCTTTGTGAATTGACCTCATTTTATCCTATTAATAGGGAATTTTCAGGGTAGGGTGTTTATTTATAAGACAAGCACTACTATAATGAATATTAAAGGACTTTTATCCTGTTATAAAATTTTTAGAGAAAAGTTGGTTGGTATGATGAACAAGAAAGTTTTTTGGGGTTCTGCTTTAGCCATTATTCTGATTATCATTGCTTCAGCATTAGTCATGACCCAGTATCAAGCTGCGGATGGTCCCGATCAATCGGGTACATACAGCCTTCACACAGCCTCTGAAACAGTATTGAAAGAAAAGTCTTATACATCAGAAGCAGTCATTGGGGCAATCGGGGATGTTCTCCTGCATAATACAGTGTACCGCGATGCGGAAGAAGGAGACTCTTATAACTTCCTGCCGATGTTTCAGGATGTAGAAACCTTTTTGCAGAAGCCTGATTTTATGATAGCCAATCAGGAGTCACTACCGGGTGGAGCCCACCTCGGAGTTTCAAGCTACCCCGCCTTTAATAGCCCTTATGAGATTGTCGATGCCCTTCAGGAGCTTGGGGTAGATGCACTGACAACTGCGAACAATCACTCTTTGGATAAGGGGACAACAGGGGTGTTGAGTGCCATTTCTCATTATGAGGAGATCGGCATACCATACACGGGAGCTTTTAAAAGCCAGGAAGACCGCGAGAATATCCGGACCTTTAACGTCAACGGCATTTCATTTGCTCTTTTGGCCTACACTTACGGGACAAACGGAATCCCCGTTCCCCAAGGGAAGGATTACCTTGTTAATCTCATCGATATCAATGTAATGAAAGAGGATATCAAACAGGCAAGAGACCTGGGCGTGGACATGGTTGTATTGGCAGCCCATTGGGGAAATGAATATGAAAGATTTCCTAATGAAACCCAGAAAACCCTTGCACGGCAGCTGACAGATGCGGGGGCAGACTTAATCATCGGCCATCATCCCCATGTGCTGCAGCCGATTGAAAAAATGACGACAGCAGATGGACGTGAGGCAGTTGTCATTTATTCTTTGGGTAATTTCCTTTCAGGCCAGGAGGGTGACTTGAAGAATATCGGTGGAATCGCCAACGTCACCGTCCAAAAGATTATTGATGAAAACGGAAAAAGAATAACGTTTCCAGAAATCGGTTTCCAGCCGACGTATGTGACTCAGTCAAATTACCGTAATTATCGCATACTTCCACTGGCACAAGCATATCAAAACGGGCTGGTCCCTTTTCCTGAAGATGAAATGGTGTCCCATGTGATGAATATCCAATAACAGAAAATCCTGTCCCTATACGGGTCAGGATTTTTTGCTCTTCGGAACATTCGCCTGTCGGGGCTAAACGGGGCGCTTCCGCTTTTTAGTGTGGTGCCGGGAACAAAACATGATGGAATAAGACCGCGGTTACTGCAAGCAGGGCCAACACGAATATTACTGAAGTGAAAGCCTTCTTACGGCCTTTATGGCCCATCCACACAAGCAGAAAATAAATGACAGCGGCTGCTGCAATAAAACCTGACGCTTCAATTATATCCTCCATTTTGTGAAGTTGGATAAATGTCATAAGGACCATACCGCTGAAGATACCGGCACCAATGCTGTTAAAGAGTTTCAGGCTGCTCATTTTATTCAGCTCCTTTTTCCTATGTATTAGTATTTAAAATAACACAAAGAGTATTCCCGCATCCATCCATTTCTCTTATGTGAGCGGATAATTGGCTGAAGGAAAGAAAATCATCATATAATAAATGAAGACAGTGAAACGAAAGGAGTACAGTTATGGACATATCTTTTTCAGATGATGCACTGCAATGGTTCAAAGATGAAATGAATATCGAAGAAGGCGATTATATCCGCTTCTATGTGAGGTATGGTGGTTCGAGTCCCCTTCATGAATCATTCTCGCTCGGCGTCAATAAGGAGGATCCTATTGATATTGGAGCCAAAAAAGAAATAAACGGCACCACCTTTTTTGTAGAAGAAAATGATCTCTGGTTCTTTTCCGGCCATGATTTATACGTTAACTTTAATGAAAAACTTGTAGAGCCTTTATATGAATATAAAAATTAAAAAAGTGACGGCGGTAAGAATCCCGCCGTCACTTTTTCCGTTATATTAATTTGTTCACCACAAGAGCTGTAAGTCTGCTCGGTGAATATGGTTTTACAAGGAACCCATCTGCTCCAAGTTCCATTACTTTTTCTTTTTCATCCAACGCGGTTGAGACGAAGACCGGAATATCACATAGTCCAGGATTATTCTTCAATGACTGAAGTACATCCAGGCCGTCGAGTTTGGACATGCTCAGCATAATGTCCAGAATAATCGCATCTGGAGGATTTTCTGTAATAAAGCTTAATGCCTCTTCACCATTATCGAACGTTTTAATGACAAATCCGCTTTCTGTCAATTCATTGGACAGCAGTGACGCCAATTGCTGATCATCTTCCACTACAACGATCCTTTTCCCTTGTTTTGAGGAGAGGTAGGTATCTGCAGCTGATTCAGCTACTTCACTTACTTTTGGAAGAGTGATGGTGAACGTACTTCCTTTGCCAAGTGTTGAAGACAGGCCTATATCTCCCTCATGCGCTTTCACGATTTCTTTCGCAATAGCGAGCCCTAAGCCAGTACCGCCGATCTTACGGCGGTCTGTATTATCGACCCGGTAAAACTTCGTAAACAGATTAGGGATTGCTTCTTCAGGAATCCCTAGGCCTTCATCCCTTACAGATACATGCAGGCCATCGTCGGAGGAGGAAAGCTTAACCGTAATATTCCCGCCGTCCGGTGAATACTTGACTGCATTCTGTATGAGATTTTGGAATACTTGGAACAACTTGTCCCGATCCCCAAGTACGATGTCCCCTTCTGTTTCACTGACAAACTGGATGTCATGGATGGATGTATTAATCCGAATATCTTCAATTACACTTTTTAATAAAGGAGTTAGGGACTCATATTTCTTGTCATATGTCTGTTTGCCCGCTTCCATCCGCTGGACATCGAGAAAGTCGTTTATCAGCGTTGTCAGACGTTGTGCTTCCTGGTAAATCGTGTTCAAGTACTTCTTCTGTCTTTCTTCTTTCAGTTCACGATTGATTAATAGTTCTGTATATCCCAGCACACTGGCAAGAGGCGTTCTCAATTCATGGGAAACCGTGCTGACAAGCTCGTTTTTCATCTGATCTGCTTCATATTCTTTTGTAATATCTCTATGCACCAGGACCCACCCAGACAAAGTTTCACTTCGATACAAAGGCTCTGCATATACCTGAACCATTCTCGGCTGCCCCTGCATTATTCTATATTGTGTCTGTTTTGATGTACTGGCTGAATTTGTATAAAGATTCTCCACAAACTCATTAAGCTTTTCAGGCAGTTCAACCTTCTGTTCTATGCCTGTTAACCACTCAGCAAATGGCGTGTCGATATATTTCTTCGGATCTGCACAATCATAAATAGAACAGAATTTTTGATTGATATGCAGAATCCGACCATTCGTATCCAACAGTTGAATTCCTTCATGAATGGTGTTGAGAATATCATTATTCATCAAGCGGTCCGCCTCAGAAGATTCAAACAGTTTAATTTTTTCCAAGGAAAGCGAAACCTGTTTTGATAAAGAGGAATATTCTTGAATTTCTTCAGAAGAATACCCATGTGAAAAGCGGGTATAAACCATAACCGCCTCCACTTTTCCGTTATAGGAAAGGACAGGAATATATAAATCCCAGCAGGATTGGTCTTCCTGGTGAATTCCCTTTTCTTGAGATGGCACATCCCTCTTAACAACAAATGACATCCGTTCTTCCAGTAACCGGTTAATTTGCCCGTCATTTGCCAAACTGCTGACGAATTGGCTTGCTGCCTCCTCTGAAACTCCCCATTTCGCATAGTTTCTTCCGGAATCCAGAAGGACGACGATCCCTCTATCAGCATGGATCACCCCTGAAAATCCTTTAACAATCGAATGAAGCACTTCATTCCTATCAAGGGAGTTAGATAGGCTTTTAATCAGTTTATTACGGTGCCGCAATTGATTTTCACGATTTTCCATTTGCCCCAGGAGATTTTCCAATTCAAGCTGCTGGGCCTGCAATTCATCCTGCTGCTCAGAAAGTTCGTCATTGCTGTCTTTCAAATGCTGTTCATTCTCTTTAATGGCCGTAATCATCGATAAGAAGCTGTTCTTCAGAATGGATATCTCATCTTTCCTTTTGTCAGGAGTAAACACTATATCCGTTTCATCCCCTCTGCTCACCTTATCAGCTGCAAAAGCAAGTTCCCTGAGCGGCTTGCCTATGCGGTTCAAGCTGATACGGGTAATCGATAACAGTATGAGCAGCATGAAAAGGACGAACGCGAACATTAACCATTGCATCTGTTTATATACAGTGGCAAGGGCATCAGCATTTTCCTCGACCTGAGAATCCAGATCAAGACGGTACTCATTTATTCTATCCTGAAAGTTTGTTACCTTTTTAGTTGCCGAATTATTGGCCAGGTCGATCACTGCTTCCGTATTTCCTTCTTCTAAGTCTTCAAGAATACCAGGGATTGTCTCTTCAAAATAATATCTGTAGAAAATATTCATATCATATAAAAATAGCTGCTCTTTTGCAGTAAGGGGCATTTCACTGAATTCTACTAAATGCCTTTGTATTATCTCTTTTTGCCCCAAAGCTCTATCTTTCAGTTCCTCATTGCCAAAAGCAATATACCCTCGAATATCCAATATTGCCTTGGTAAACCTCTCATCCACTTGAATGATGATCTCTTCCTTTTCTTCTGCAATATTATTAGACTGTTCGTAATCCCTCTGTATATGAAACTGACTATATAGGATAATGCTTGCCCCTATCAAAAATAAAATGATAAACACGATCATTAATGAGGCGAAACGTCTGGCTAGGCTTGTCTGAAAATAATTATTCATCCTCTGCCAAAATTTCCTTTACTTTATCAGCCAGTATCAACGGGCTGAACGGCTTTGTTAAAAAGTAATCAGCACCAGCCTGCAAAATCGTTGTTTCATCAGATTTTTGGCTTTTAGCTGTCAGCATCATTATTTTTGTGCTGGCATTCATTTCACTATTTCGGATACTTCCGATTACTTCCAAACCAGTTTTGACCGGCATCATGTAATCCAGCAGGATTAAATCGTATTTTACAGATGAAGCAAATGACTCTGCTTCCCCGCCGTCACACGCTTCATCTATGTCATAGCCTTCATCTTCCAGCGTGTCCATTATCAGCATCCGAAGGACATCTTCGTCTTCTGCTAAAAGAATTTTCTTCATGTGTCCAACTCTCCCTATCAATGATCTGCAAATTTATTCAGGTAAAATAAAATCTTGTTTTCCAGGCTGTTGATCGAAAAAGGTTTAATCACATAGTCTGCAACTCCCAATTCGATCGCCTGGATCATTTCCGTCTTTCTAGTTTCAGCAGACAGCATTAACACCGTGAAATTTTTGAAATCAGCCTGCTGCAACGTCTCTATGCCGTTCATTCCGGCCATGAATATATTAAGAAAGACCATCCCTTTTTGGTGTCGGTCCATCCAGCCGCTCTCCAAGAGCTCTTCTCCGCTGTCGAACCTGGTGATCTCAACAGGTATATGGTTAGAAGCAGCTGCCTGCTTGATTGTATTGGTCAGGAGCACCTGCATAATTGGATCATCTTCCAACAGTGCTACTGCCACTGTTTTATAAGAGGAGCTCATACTGCGGTTGAAAATTGTCACTTGTTTTCTCCCGTTCTCCTTTGATGTATATAATGCAAGGTCAGCCAAATCAAGCCAATAGGAAAGGGAAGTGGAGACGGTAGCATCAACTTCTGCAATACCTGAAGAGAATGTACAAGCAAATTCTTTGCCTTGTTCCCCTTTAAAGGATAAGGACGAGAATTCTTTTAAAATTTTATCCAGGCGATTTTTGCATTCTTCAGCTGAAAGGTTGGGAGCAAGAAGAACGAACTCTTCACCTCCATATCTAATCAAGCTTTCTTCAGGTCTTAACCTCTTTCTTACAAACTGGGAAAACCCTTTCAGAACAGCATCTCCAGTTAAGTGGCCATGTTGATCATTCACGCTTTTAAAGTGATCAAGGTCCAGAAAAGCAATGGATAAATTCTGGTCTTCCTCCCACTGTCGGGAGCATAGCTGAGTAAAGGATTTCAAAAGATATTTACGATTATATAGACCAGTAAGTTCGTCAACTAATATTAAATGATCGACAAATCCTTTTCTTTCAATCTGCCTGTTCATCCGGACATATAACTCTTCCAAAATGAAAGGCTTGGAAATAAAATCATCTGCACCTTTTTTATAGCTCGCCATGCGGATGGTATCTGATGAAATGTCTGAGATAACCATCACCGGAACGTATTGAGTTTTAACAGTCTTGGTCATTTGGGATAGCCTGTCAAGATCGTTCTCTCTCTCATGAAGAATATCCAATAGGATGCAGTCGGGTTTAATGTCATATAGAGCCGAAATCGCTTTATCACAATCTGTAAAAGCAAACACATGAAAACCTTTTCTCTCTAAATAATCTTTGATGTAAATGAGAAAGTCCGTGTCCCTTTCCACAAGGAAAACGATTTTGCTTCTGTCAGTGCTGTCTGCGTTTATCGGATAATCCATTTCGTTTTCATATTGAAATTGGTAACACTCTTTCAGCAGTGGGGCAATCTTTTCCTGAAGGGTTCTTCTGCTCCAATTTTCATCCGGCCTGTTGTCGACAAGCTTTAAAGCAGCAGCAGCGATATTGCCTATTTCGTCAAGCTCAATGGTCGGGGCTGTCCCGCTGACAGAATGGAAAAACCTCCTTACCTCACTGGCTGGTATTTCTTCATTTGAACTCAGCCACTCTGAAAGTGTCTTTCTGATATTTTCAATTAACTTTAACTGGTAAACTTGCATTTTCTTCATATAAGACTCCAATAAAATTTAGTAGATGTATAGAAAGTACTAGTCCATCTTTGGGCCAGTTACTTCCTTAAAAAAAGCGTTTAAGATGACTGATGAGGTTTTCTGCTTCTAGAATCCTTTTTTGGTTTTCACCTAAAAGATCAAAGTGTGGATAATCGTCTCTCCGATCATCAATCCATTCTCTTTTTAAACCGTACTTTTCTCCCCACTCAGCAAGGTCGTCCACATTTTTGGCACCTGCCTTGGTAACCGTCTTGCATCCAGGAAAGCGCTCATCCAGCCAATAATGTGTTAAAAAAGCAATTTTCCCTTCATCGATATCCTTCTTCCATGCAGCTA
This sequence comes from Bacillus sp. AK031, assembly GCF_053903065.1. NCBI lineage: Bacteria > Bacillati > Bacillota > Bacilli > Caryophanales > Bacillaceae > Bacillus > Bacillus sp. AK031. The sequence continues at coordinate 2,476,205 of NZ_CP096424.1, forward strand.
ATTCTTTTTTATCAATGCCAAATGCCATAGTTCATATCCTTTTGTTATTTTTTTGCCTTTTCATAAGCCTCGTGCCAGTCAGGATAAAGTCTCTTAACTGATATCGGCCTGAAGGATTCCTTTTTGACACATACATGTTTGGAAATCGCCGTAACGGAAAGGTCCCCTTTTTCATTGAGTATTTCATATCCATATGTGACCCGGAGTCCATCGTATGATTCTATCCATGTCTTCACAAAAGCTTTTTCACCATAACGGACAGGGCTCTTATAACTTATCTCTATATCAATGACTGGTGAAATAATTCCATCTTTTTCCATGTCAGCATACTTGAATCCTAAATCCTCGATTAATTTTGTCCTTCCAAGTTCCATCCATATTAAATAATTGGCATGATACACTACCCCCATTTGATCTGTTTCAGCATAACGGACTTCTATAGTTCTCTCTGATATATACAATTTATTCACCTTAATTCTTTTTTTGTTTTATCACTATAAGTTTATCATATCAAAGTGCTTTGTCCTATATGAAGAAGCTGCCGGAAATTCCAGCAGCTTTTTGCTTACCTATATTGGTTATCTTGACCGTTTCTTTGATGCGCAGCTTCGTCTTTGAGTTCACTTCTGAACGCATCGATACTTTCCCGACGCCTTTCATTTTTCGCCTCTATAGCTTGTTTTTGGTCATCACTGTCTGTATAAGCCATAGATTCTTCAGCTCTTTCCATATTTTGAATGGTGTGAAAAACCATACTCTGCAGTTTTTCAACATTATCACTGCGGTCATCTGGATTAGGTCGGTTTTTGTATTCTGCCATTGCGGGTTCCTCCTTTAAATAAGGGCTTTATATTTATTATTCACCTTTTGTCTGGATCACTTGAGCATGCTGACCTGATTTATCCTGCATCTGACGTCCTTTATTGCCACCTGCTTCGCGAGGCTGGGTGCCAATATGGTTTGGCATAAAATGTTTTCTGCTTCCCTTTGGGTTGCTCATAGAAAATCCCTCCCTTAATCATTAGAATTTCCAAAGGGAGGGAAGATATGAGTATTGTTTGACTAGATAATCCTGCCTGTGCTGGCAATTTAATATGTTTTTTACTCTGCTTTATTCATACGCTTGATTTCGAGACGGGACTCAATTCGCTCTTCTATAGCATCAATCGCTTCCGCATCCATCATTAATGCTTTCTTATTTTCGTTCACCAGGTCTGCAAATGACTTTTTTCTCGGTTTACGCATATTTTCAGCCTCTCTTCTCTTTATTTTACTAATAGTATGGACAAGAGGCCTATTGTTTATAATTAAATTTTCTAAAATTTTTAAAAAGAGAGGTTTTTCACATAACGCACGTCTCAAGTGAATTAATTACCTGTAGCTGTCACTGAACAAAAACATGGAAACCTTCTTCATCAAGAGCTCCGATATGTTTATTGATAACCTTCCCTTCTTCATCAATTAGAAAAGTCGTGGGAATTGAGATGATTTGGTAAGCTTCATTTACCTCATCCTTTTCATCCAAGAGTACTGGAAATGTCACCCCTGCATTTTCTGCGAATTCAGCCGCATGTTCTTCTGGATCGATGTTGATTGAAATCACTTCGATACCGTCAACATTTGCTTCCATGAATGCTTGCAGTGCAGGCAGTTCCTTCGTACAAGGCGAACACCATGCGGCCCAGAAATTGATTAATACTTTTTTACCTTTAAATTCAGATAAAGCAATGGTTTCCCCTGACAGATTTTTCAATTTAAATTCTGGTGCAGCTTCACCGATTTTGGGTCCAGGCAGTCTGTCAGGGACATCTTCAGTTCTTTGTACAGACGGTTGGATCGTGGAACTCGCCTGCTGTTCCTCTGCCTCATCAAAATCGTACAGGACCATTTGCGAACTGTTATCTGTATAAACAACAAGGCCGAAAAAGAAAATAAGCATAACTCCAATCAGTTTTTTCACTGACACAGCCCTCCAAATATGTATTACCTCATTTTATGAGGGCTTGTCTCGATTTATTATTTAATTTGGCTTTTTTGCTGCAGCACAAATATGGGTGCTTGGAATGATGATGGCATTCCCCCAAATAAAAAACACCCGCCTCCATAAAGAAGCGGGTGTTCAAGCTTTATGCTTTTAGTTTGTCGCGAAGTACCATTTGAAGGATACCACCGTGACGATAGTAATCAACTTCTACATCAGAATCGAAACGAACCAATGCGTCGAATTCAGTTTTGTTACCATCTTCATCAGTAGCAGTAACTTTAACGATATCGCGCGGCTTAACGCCCTCAGCAAGTTCTACAGAGATTGATTCTGTACCTTTCAGGCCAAGTGTATCAGCATTTTCATCCTTCTTGAATTGAAGAGGAAGTACCCCCATCATTACAAGGTTAGAACGGTGGATACGCTCGTAGCTTTCAGCGATAACTGTTTTAATGCCAAGAAGGTTAGTACCTTTGGCAGCCCAGTCACGGGAAGATCCCATACCGTAGTCTTTGCCTGCAAGTACTGCCAAACCAGTTCCTTGCTCTTTGTACTTCATGCAAGCATCGTACATTGCCATAACTTCGTCTTCAGGCCAGTAAGTTGTATATCCGCCTTCTGTTCCTGGAGCAATGCGGTTACGGATACGGATGTTGGCGAAAGTTCCGCGCATCATGACTTCATGGTTTCCTCGGCGTGAACCGTAAGAGTTGAAGTCGCGTGGCTCTACGCCATTCTCGCGCAAGTAAATACCCGCTGGAGTATCTTTTCCGATCGCACCGGCAGGAGAAATGTGGTCAGTTGTCACTGAGTCACCGAACTTACCAACAACCTTTAGCCCATCAAGTGGTTTGATGTCTTCCGGTGTCGTAGCTAATCCTTCAAAGAATGGAGGATTTTGAATGTACGTTGATTTATCATCAAAGCTGTACAATGGCTCATTGCTTGTTTGGATTTCGTTCCAGCGTTTGTTGTCCTGGAATACATTTTCATATTCTCTGCGGAACAATTCAGGTGTAACGGTTTGCTTAACAACATCCTTCACTTCGTCCTGAGTTGGCCAGATGTCAGCGAAGAATACATCGTTACCGTCTTTGTCTTTTCCAAGAGAATCTTTTTGAAGGTCAATATCCACTGTTCCAGCAAGAGCATATGCCACAACCAATGGTGGTGAAGCCAAGTAGTTTGCTTTTACAAGCGGATGGATACGTCCTTCAAAGTTACGGTTACCGGAAAGAACAGACGTCAGCAATAGATCTGCATCAGCCACTGCCTTCTCAATTTCCGGAAGAAGCGGACCGGAGTTACCGATACATGTTGTACAACCATAACCTACCAGGTTGAAGCCAAGCTGCTCAAGAGGTTCAAGCAGGCCGGAATCTTCAAGATAGCCTGTTACGACCTTAGATCCTGGAGCAAGAGAAGTTTTAACATAATCAGGAACGATCATGCCTTTTTCTGCAGCTTTTTTAGCCACAAGACCAGCACCAAGCATTACATATGGGTTAGAAGTGTTCGTACAAGATGTAATCGCAGCAATACCGATACCACCAGTAGGAATTTTAACTTCTTCACCATCTCTGTTTGTATACGTAGCAGTTTTATTAATTTCTTTCTCATCAAGACCAAAACCTTGGTTACCTTCAGGGTTCGTGATCGCATCATGGAAAGAAGATTTCATTTCAGAAAGTGGAATCAAATCTTGCGGACGCTTAGGACCGGAAAGATTCGGTTCAATTTCAGATAGGTTGATTTCTACAACATCCGTGTAAATTGGATCTTCTTTATCCGGAGTGAAGAACATATCGTTCTCTTTCAGATACTGTTCAACTACATTAATGTGCTCTTCAGAACGGCCAGTTAAACGCATGTAGTCAAGAGACTCTGCATCAACCGGGAAGAATCCGCAAGTTGCACCATATTCTGGCGCCATGTTGGCGATTGTCGCACGGTCTGCAAGTGGAAGTGTCGCAACACCTTCACCGAAGTACTCAACAAATTTACCAACAACACCTTTTTGGCGAAGGACTTGAGTCACTTTAAGCGCCAAGTCAGTTGCAGTCGCACCATTAGGAAGTGCTCCTGTCATCTTCACACCGATTACTTCAGGGATCGGGAAGTATGAAGGCTGTCCAAGCATACCTGCTTCTGCCTCGATTCCGCCTACACCCCATCCAAGTACACCGATTCCGTTGATCATCGTTGTATGGGAGTCAGTTCCTACAAGTGTATCAGGGTATGTTTCAAATTCACCGTCTTCATTTTCGACAGCATGAACAACATTTGCCAGATACTCAAGGTTAACCTGGTGGACGATACCTGTCGCAGGCGGTACAGCACGATAGTTTTTGAATGCTTTTTGCGCCCAGCTCAAGAACTGGTAACGCTCGGCATTACGTTCGAATTCAAGGTCCATATTGACTGCAAGAGAGTCAGCTGTACCATATTTATCAACCTGTACTGAGTGGTCAATGACCAGGTCAACAGGAATTTCAGGATTGATTTTGTCAGGATCTCCGCCGATGTCAGCCATTGCTTTACGCAATGAAGCCAAGTCTACTACAGCAGGTACACCTGTGAAATCCTGAAGGATAACACGTGAAGGCTTGAATGGAACTTCTGCTTCCTGTACGTCAGCAGATCCCCAGTTTGCCAGGTTTTCTACATGTTCTTTGTTGATTACACGACCGTCAAATTGACGAAGCACAGATTCAAGCAATACCTTCACTGAGTAAGGTAAGCGTGAAATTTTTGCTACGCCAGCCTCTTCTAAAGCTTTTAAACGATAATAGTGATAGCGTTTCCCGGCAGCTTCGAAAGAAGAACGGGAGTTAAATACGTCGTTTGTCGCCATCTCGATTCCCCCTCTTATGAGATTGTAACGATTACGTTGGTGAAAAGTTTGATACTGTTTTCAACTTTGTTCACATTAACATCTTAATACAAGCGATTACATAAGTAAATATCAAGAAAGTTATTGTGTTTGATAAGTATTTCTTATGACATTTTGGATTTGCATTTCAAAAAGAAATGAACCATTGATTTACCTGGGTCTTTGATTGAATACTCTGACATGTCGGCCTGTTCATTGTTATCCTGAGAAAACAATTTTGTTAATAGGATAAGCCTCCCGAGGAAACGATATTCCAGAGGGAGGTGAAGTGAAATGGCTAAAAGAAAAGCAAATCACATCCGTGAAGGCATGAATGCTGCCAAAGCTCAAGGTACTGGAGCAGGGTACAATGAAGAGTTCTCTAATGAACCATTAACGGCTGCTCAAAGACAAAACAACAAAAAACGCAAGAAAAATCAATAATCAAACAATTTCAACATATATTTTAACAAAATTCACTGCCATTACTCAATTAATTGGGCTTGTGTTACCAAATAAAAAGGGACTGCCTTCAACGAGTAAGCAGTTCACTTCAGAGGTACAAAACGTAAAAATCCATAGCATACGAATTTGCACCGTTATTCGTATGCTATTTTTTATTGGTGTTACAGCATACCGTCTACTTTCAAGTGTCTTTTTGCATTTAGTTTCGCACACGTTTCCACAACATTGAAATATATATCGGAGTCCTGCGATTTATGTAGCGAAGTATCTGCGGTATAAAAAAACCATAACGGATTTTGTCCATTATGGTTAAATTCGCTCCTTCATAAGGGTTTCAAGTGTGTATTGGATTTACTGTTGGGAAACGGTTATTCTTCAACTAACGACCTGTTTATTCCCACCCCGCCATCTAAGAGCGCCAAGGGAAATCAGCAGCATAAACTGATAAAAATAAGGGGAGAAATTTCCCTTATTTAAGAAATGACACCATAAATAGTTAAAATAAGAGGAATATTTACCGCTATTCATAGGAAAATCATGAAAAATGGGGTGTTGCGCTGGACTTAAAGGGAAAATCTCCCCTTATTTATTGCTGACTCCGCCATATTTTGCAGTTTAAGGGGGAAATCTCCCTCTATTTTATGGATCTATGACCCTCACTTAAGGATAAGACTTCCTTTGGCCACTGACCTGCTCCTTTATTGGGCCATTACCTTACCTCCACTAAATCTTCAAATCAGGCTGATAGTTTTGGTTGCACTTCACCTTACGAATCAGGGTGCAGATTAGTATGCGGTTTCATATGAAAAAAGCAGTTCAATTAAGGGTACAAAGCTTGTTTTTGCACTCCAAAACTGAACTGCTTATTCAATGAGAGTCCCTTTTCTTAACTGGCTGCTTGAAATTGCAGCTACACATTTCAAGCAGCCAATAACCGAAGTATACTTTCGGGCAAGTGCCCTGGATTAATCAGCTCTGATTTTGATTAACCTGCTGCATCACATTTGAAAGGTCCGCTTTCATCTTTTCGAGCTGCTCACGCTGATGTTCTGAAGATACTTCCAATGCATTTTCAATCTGCTGATAGGCTTCATTCACTTCATTTTTCAAGTGTGAAAGCTGGTGGCCATAATCAGCTCCATCCAATACTAACTCATTTACAACGTCCTTTACTTCCTCATGTCCTTGCTGGGCTGCCTGAAAAGCCTGCTGTTTATCTTTATGATATGGCATGATGTCATCTCCTTTAGGAAAAATAATGCATTGTTATATTCTCCTTTATTTGCAGGAATTATACGAAAAGGGCCAAATATTAAAAACGTTTGACCCTGCAAGGAGCTTTTTAATCACTTAAATGAATGAATAAGAGCGAAGAAAACTCCGCATTCTACCTTTAGGAGGGATGAATGATGAACAAGAATGACGGCAAGGATATGCGCAGAAACACAACCAAAGGACAGCCTTCCGGGCAGCCGGAACCATTAAGCGGTTCTAAAAAGGTGAAAAACCACAACCATACCCGCCAAAAACATAACCAGCATCATGATATGTAAGAAAAACGAGGCTGGGACATAAGTTGAAAACTAATTGATTTAAGCAGAAATAATCGAAAAAAAACCGCATGAGATCAAGGTTATATACTCTTGATTTCATGCGGTTCATTCATGTTATTAGGCTCTTATCTTAAAGAGGTTACTTATAAGGTTATTTACCGCTGCTTCCTGAACGTAAGCGGATTGGAGCGGAAGGTGCGCGATCTCCTGCGGGACTAGCGGGACAGGTGAGACCCCGCAGGCAAAGCCGAGGAGGCTCACCGCCCGCCCCGCGGAGTCGTGCACCTGGAGCGGAAATCCATTCTTTTTACTCAGACACATTCTTTGCGAAAAGAGCCTTTTTTTAAGGTTTTGTCCCAGCCTCGTTTTATTCAATGATTGACCAATAAGCAGTAATCACATTGAAGGCTCATCAAGCTTTTTCAGTTCCCTCATAATCTGTTCTATTTCTTCTGTTTCGACTGTACGGAAATCCAAAAGGAGTTCTTCCCGGTGAACTCTTCCTATTATCGGTACAGAAGCTTTTCGCAAAGCTTTTTCAAGCTGTGAAGAGTCTAATTGTTTATGCTTTAAGGAAAGAACATAAGTATCCAGTTCCACTTCTGGCATCGTCCCCCCGCCGACCTGGCTTTTGCTCTCTTTAATTTCTGTCAGGAAATTCCCTGTATTGGCAGACAAGAAGCCGGATACCTTTTCTGCCCTTGCCTTTATTTCATCAGAAGACATCAACAGCGATTTGTAAGAAGGAACATCTTTGCTTTTGTCTTTCAGATAGTCAATCAATGTACCTTCCAGTGCTGCCAAAGTCATTTTGTCTACTCGCAGAACCCGGGCCAGTTGATGTTTCTTTAAAAGAGTGATGAATTCTTGTTTGCCTGCGATGATACCCGCTTGAGGTCCGCCCAGCAGTTTGTCACCGCTGAATGAAACAATGTCAGCCCCTTTTGAAATTACATCTTTCACCAATGGCTCATTCCCGATATTATGGGCATTCAAATCATAAAGCATGCCGCTTCCCAAATCTTCGTAAAAGATGACGTGCTCATTATCAACAGAAAGCCTCGCGAGCTCTTCCGTATGTACCTCTTCTGTAAAGCCTTTTATGACAAAATTGCTCCTGTGCACCTTCATAACCATTGCCGTCTCTTCAGTAATGTTCATTTCATAATCAGACACTCTGGTCTTGTTTGTAGTCCCTACTTCGATCAGACGGGCACCGCTTTCCTCCATGATGGAAGATACACGGAAAGATCCGCCGATTTCCACCAGTTCACCTCGCGAAACAATGACCTCCTTGTCCTTAGCCAGTGCCGACAAAATAAGGAATACGGCGGCTGCATTATTGTTAACAACCATTGCGGCTTCAGCTCCGGTCACTTCTTTAAGAAGGGTTTCAGCGTGGGTATGGCGGGACCCTCTTACACCTTTCTCAATATCATATTCCAGATTTGAATAATTCCGGGCAATTTCCACCACATGCTGTACCGCTCTGTCACTCATTCTGGCTCTTCCCAGATTTGTATGTAAAATCGTCCCGCTGGCATTGATTACTTTTTTCAATGTGTAAGAAAACTTGGTTTGGGCTGTCCTGGCTGCCTGCTCTACGATGTAGTCAATAAATTTGCCGGTTCCGGGAAGCGGGCCTTTCCATGTCCCCTCCAGTATTTCCTCTCTTATGCGCCCAACGACAGGCTTGATCAGCTCTGTTCCCTTTTCTTCAGACAGAGCTTGTTGCTTTATCATTTCAGCAAACACTTGATTATTTTGAATTTCATGTATGGATGGTATTTTCCTTAGCATATCTTTCATTAGAAAACGGCCTCCTGATATTTTTAAAACGCTCTTTTAAATTGATATTATTTGGAAGAGATTGGTGTGGATTTCCGCTCTCGGCAATTCTTGAGCCTCCAATCACTTTATTTACAGTCACTGGCTTCAAAGTGCTTTATGTATAACATTGATAAAACACATTATACCACCCACACATCATAACCCAAACAGAATAAACTATTGAAAAGTAATGATGGAGGAAAATATGTCAAACACAGGAGATGAATTCAAATTAGATGAATGGGAGAAATGGTTGAAGGACTGGTTGCTTGATCCTTATACTACGAAGCTGGATGAAATGGAATTCAGGGTGGATCTCTTCGATACTACAGATGCCTTTATTGTTGAAGCAACGACTTCTGACTTCACAGTACAGGAAGTGGTCTTGATTAAACAGAGTCATACACTCACAATTGAAATCCTCCCTTTACATGAAAAACGCAAAAGAAGCCGATCGGTTGACTTTCCCTTTTCTTTGGAGAAATACCCGGTAAGGCTCCATCCTTTAAAGGGGTGTTTGGAGATCCACATTCTTAAAATCTGTGAAAACAAGCCTGCACCCTCTGTCATCCGGTATCAGGGACATCTGTAATGTCAAAAGGATCAGCCGTTTAATCAGCTGATCCTCCAGGCAATCACTTATCTTCCATTTTTTCGATCATCTCATCTATATCAGGAAACACTCCTGTATCTAATTTAGAGTAGATCATCACACCATTTACAGTCACTTCAAAAGCTCCTCCAGAGGAAGGTATCAATTTCATCTCTTCAAGGTTGGACCTGAAATGGTTAAATAATTCTTCCGCGAACCTCGCGGCTTTAGGTGCGTAGTTTCACTGCATGCAAAACTCAACGGATACTGCATACTTTTTCATGGGCATTATCCTCCTTTGTTTGTTTTTTTCATTGTATTACACCCTAAATTTTTCTGCAAACGACGTGATTCTACTCGTACCTTAAGGTTCCATGCATGCGCCCTTATGGAGTTAAAAAAAGATACATAAGCAGAAAAAAACTTACCGGAAAACACCCTTGCCATATAGGGAAAAGTCTTTCTTTCCTTATAATTTCTGTCAGCACCGAACCATAATACCTTTTTATCGAGTCCAATGTAGGGTTGGATAAAATGGGCTTCTTGTTTTTGATAGTGTTGGAGTGGAATTCCTGCACTTTGTTTACATAATACGATTATGTTCTTCTTTGATTGGTTATTTGCCAGAGTTTCCCAGACGGAATTAGGAAGATCCTCAGGTTTTTCAAATGATAAAATCACTTCATCTTTGGCAAAACATATATCACGAATTAGTTTATCGGTATTTTCCTTATGGTACCACCTTAGCCTTTTGGTGAAAACTGGGTTTAATAAAGTGTCCATGTTTTTACTTTGCCTCAAAGTCTTTTCCTCTAGATAGCTAATCAATTTTCGAATTGGTTTTTCAGCAGAAAGATGCTGTTTGACAAAAGAATCATCACTTACAAGGATGAACTTTCCTTTTGCTCTGGTCACCGACACGTTAATAAGCCTGCCACTCTCTTTTTTGGCTAAAAGTGTTCCCGCCTTTTCATGCGGCGAGCTGTCCGTACTATCAAAAATCACCATATCTTTTTCTGAACCTTGAAACTTATGGACGGTGGCTGCCATTATCTCACAATGAATGGTTAAATCCCTCGCGTTAAAAAAGAATGGTAGTATGCTGTTCATCCACTTTGCCTGCGCTCGATAAGGGGTAACAAACCCTATGGATGACATCCCGGAATGATTCGCTGAAAGCATCAACTGAATCGAAACAAGGCTCGATAAAAGATTCCACCTGGATCCTCCATCAGTCTGGCACCAGGCGAGAGAATCACTGACGGACAGCAACACGGCTGCCTCATCTTCAAAAGGAGCCAGACCTGTAATTGTTTCTCTTTGAGGCAGGACATCCGGGTGGTCAGATACAAGTGAGTGATAAAATTCTTTGTTGGTGAATGCAGAAATATCAGGATGCATCCGTCGTTGGACAGGCAGCAGCATCAACTGTGGATGGCTTTCTCCCCGCTCTACCCTGTCCGTAATGCCTGATAAGTGAAAAATATCCTGCTTAAGCCACTTCTCCGTCATTTTATGACGAGAAACTGCGATAGGAGGAAGCTGACGGAAATCACCGCATATGACAGCTCTTTTGCCCAAAGTGGCTGCAAAGGCTATCTGGGGCGAAAATGCCATGCTTGCTTCATCTATGATGACCAGATCGAACTGATTTTGATAAATCAAGGGATCGGTAGCCGCTTTAGACAGTGTCGTAGCCACTACTTCCGCCTCATTTACAAATGTATTTTCATTTTTTCTCAGTTTTTCCCTCAGTTTAGCCAAGCCGACTTCAACTTTTGTCAACTGTGCGGAATCCATTGAAGTGAATTTTTTTGTCAGCTTTTTTTTCAAGATAAATCGTTTCTTTTCGAACTTCCTTTTCTTCTCGCCAATATCGGCGTCTTGTGTTTCTGCAAGGCGTACCACACTTAAATCCGGATGTGAGAGGACCTCTTCCTTTTCAGGAAAGCCATACCGGATTACCTCGCCGGGAACCCATTTGTTATTTTCTTGTAAGAAGCGGCTCATCTCCAGGATTAAAACATCCACCGCAGCATTACTGTGAGAAAGGAGGAGGACCTTCTGGCCGTTAACATACTGATAGGCAGCAGTTCTTGCAAGATTATAGGTTTTTCCTGTGCCAGGCGGCCCCCAGATATAGGTAACAGGGTTATACTTGGATCGTAACACAGCTTCATGTATGAGGCTCTGGACTTTTTCCCTTGGATGAAATGAATTTCCACCAGGACTCATTACTTTTTCAACCTTTGACAATTTAACAGGATCTTCTTCTATTTCTTCGAGACGGTCCATCAGCTTATTGAGAAGGTCCCAAGGTTCATTAAATAGAGTTCCCCTGCCAGTTTCATCTCCTAAATCAGTGTCCAGCTCTACAATGACATCAGTGCCTTCTGAAGAGAGCACGCTTCCTTCATATCTTTTACCCCTATATTCAAACAGGATGGCTCCTCCCTGAAAGACACTTCCTGGGTAAGCCAGAATCAACCAGTAAACAGCGCCTTTCTCATTGTTGGCTAAATGCTTTCCTCTCAGGATGGGAATGCCCCTTCCTTCATATTCTTTCAGCTTCTGGATTTCAGCTGTCAGTGCTGATTTCCATTGCTGGATCATTGTTGTAGTCTTTAACATCGCTAGTTCCTTTTTCATCATTATTTATATTTACCTTGAAGCTGTTATTTCATAGAGTGCCTTTTTAATGTCCATTCATGTAAAAACAATTATTTACCCTGAACACCATGAGGTTTAACCAATGGATGTTCTGTGTATATTTTAGCTAAGAAATACAAATATAAAACTCAAGGAGGTTTATACTATGGAATTTTTAATGTATTTAATTGTTGGTGGAATTATTGGCTGGCTTGCCGGTATCATTCTTGGTAAAGATATTCCCGGCGGAATCATTGGCAATATTATTGCTGGTATCATCGGTGCATGGCTTGGCGGCTTAATCTTTGGGGATTTTGGTCCTGAAATAGCCGATATGGCGATTATACCTGCCCTTATTGGATCATTGATACTTGTGTTCCTTTTAAGCCTGATCATGAAGAACATGAGAAAGTCCCGATAAGTACATTCTTGCCGAAAAAACAAACAGGCCTTCCCTTTTCTAACAAAGGGTGGCCTGTTTGCCTCATTAAACGCCCTTAAAGCTCTTCTTTCTTATATCTTTCAGCATAATACATTACATCTTCAACATATTCTTGACTGTGATTATAGGCATAAACGGCTCTTTCGATATCGCCGTCAGCGGCCCCATTGCTTGCGAGATAGTTGGCGGCACTATAGACAGCATCTTCTATATCCCAGGGATCAGCTTTTCCGTCCCCATTAGCGTCTACTCCATATCCGCCATACTTGGCAATAATTCCCGGGTCTGTTTTTTCGTCAGCAGGAATATCCCCCTGTCCTAGACCCTCACACGTTGGGTGAGACCAGCCTACGAAGGTACATGGCATGAACTGCATCGGTCCTTCCGCTCCAACCGGAGAAACCATCGTCTCCATTTGCGAAAACTTGGTTTCAACCCGGTGGTGCGCAGCCAGCAGATTCCATGGTACTCCGTATTTCTTGGAGGCTTCTTTATAGATGGGGATGTATTGAGTCGGTATTTCTTCCTTGGCCTCTTCTGAAATTTCCTGATACGTCAGAAACCCTCCATACACAAGAAAATAGACAGACAATATAGTAACCGGTATTAACAGGATCCGCAAAGGGGAGTTCTTTCTATGCTTTTTATTCGGTCGCTTTTTACCCATTAGATGTTCATCAACCTTCTCATAGTGTCCTGTTTATTTTAAAAAAACATCTATGTATAAGCAACTAATTGCCTGCGTTTTTTATAAAAAAAAACATGGGAATCATTTCCTTCGAAGACAAAGGCCTCACCGACTAATATTCGCTGAGGCCATCGACTTGACAAATTAATTTACATAGGCTGCACCTACGATGATCAAAAGAATGAAAAGAACGACAATCAATACAAAAGTGCTGCCATAGCCGCCGCCATATCCACCACCGTAGCCGTATCCGCCGTATCCGCACATACTGTAACACCTCCTCGCAAGTGGTTAATATACCTTATGTACAAACAATTTTTTTGATTGGCTAAATAGCCCGGAAAACAAAAAAACAGGCCTTCAGTGAAGACCTGCTTTTGTTTTACTGAATTTTTCGTGGTTTCGGCTTTAGATACAGCCCTAATTCTTTCTTTTCTTTTGTTAAAGACCTGTATAGCGACACCATCATTAAAATCATAATCATTGAGAATGGGAATGCGGCAATAATCAGTGCGTTCTGCAGTGCCTGCAACCCTCCGCTGTACATGAGAATCAATGCGACAGTTGACTGGGCAATTCCCCATGTCAATTTCACCGTATTAGGAGGTGTCAGTGACCCGTACGTTGTTTGCATTCCCAGAACAAAAGTCGCAGAATCGGCAGATGTAATAAAGAATGTACTGATCAAGATCACCGCGACAATTGAAAGGATTGCTGATAACGGAATTTGATTGAATACAGCAAACAGCACTTCTTCCGTCGCGAATGTTGTCAAGTCCACCGCTCCAGATTGCTGGATATCGATGGCGGTTGTCCCAAATACAGAGAACCAGATCAAGCTGACGAGTGTAGGCATCAACAGGACACCAAATAAGAATTCGCGAATCGTACGTCCGCGTGAAACCCTCGCAATGAAGATTCCGACGAATGGAGACCATGAAATCCACCATGCCCAGTAAAAGATGGTCCATCCATTGATCCAGGTCTGGTGATCTTCATCAAGAGGGGCGATACGGAAAGACATCTTGATGATATTCTGGATATATGTCCCGATAGTATCTGTAAATAGGTTCAGTATGAGTAAAGTAGGTCCGACAATGAACATGAGGACCAATAAAGATACGGCAAGTATCATGTTGGTGTTACTTAGGTATTTGATTCCTTTGCTCAGCCCTGACCATGCAGAAATCATGAATAATACCGTAACAACCGCAATGATGATAAATTGCATTGTAAAATTGTTCGGGATTCCGAGCAGGTATGAAAGACCGCCGTTAATCTGTGCTGCTCCAAAACCTAGTGTAGTTGCCACTCCGACTACAGTGGCAAATACAGCCAGTACATCGACGATGACACCAAGCGGACCTTTCATATGATCGCCAAAAAGCGGTTTTAATGTCGCGGATACAAGGCCAGGTTCACCTTTTCTGAATTGAAAGTAGGCAAGGGCAAGTGCGACTAGAGCATATATTGCCCACGCGTGGATTCCCCAGTGGAAGAAGGTATAACGCATCCCTTCCTTGATTGCCTCATTTGTTCCTCCTTCTGCCATCGGAGGTGCATTGAAGTGGGAAAGCGGTTCAGCCGCCCCCCAGAATACCAAGCCAATTCCCATACCGGCACTGAACAGCATGGCAAACCAAGTTGTTGTACTGTATTCCGGCTTCTCATCTGGTTTACCCAGTCGGATTGTCCCGATAGGACTGATAATAAGGAATATACAAAATATGACGATGGCTGTGACAAGTATCAGATAGTACCAGCCGAACCTCGTAGTTATAAATGATTGTACGTTGGCAGTGAACTCTTCAAAACTTTCCGGAGCTGTAACACCAAAGATAAGTGCTGCCAATACAATCGCAACCGTAATCCAAAAAACACCTGAAATTTTCTTCATCTTAGTTCTCCTTTCGTATGTAGTCAATTAAAATTTCTAACAATTCATGCACTCTATACAGTAGTTTCCCGTCAATCGCCAGTTAAAACGACATTATCAACGTTACAGATTATTTCAATCGAGTACAACTAATTTGCCTGTTTCTTTTATTCGCACTTAAACAACTGCACATTTCATGCTTGCTTTATTTTCTCCTCGAAGGTGAAAAAGATACCACTAAATAAAACAGTCCTGCCATGCATGAATCCCAAATCTGCTGCAAAAGATAGTAAGGACTAAATTCTAAAAAAATATGGAGGAACAAATGTCTAACTCTAAAAGCCGACAGCATGAAACTGCCAAAGAACTCGCAGAAAAACAAATGAGCGATAAAAAAGAACTAAAATCCATCAAAAATCCAAACGCCAAACCAGGAATTTAGCACACTAAAGCACTAAAAGGGACAGTCCCCTATCACGCACTAACGCATTAACGCACCAGAGGACCACCCCCTCACTTTATCGCGCTAAAGTACCACAACCAAAAGACCACTCACGCGCTTGGTGAGTGGTCTTTTAACTTATTCAATTATTTGTACTGTAACGTTTTTGACGCCATATTCTAATGCGTCCTCACGTGATGGCATGAAAATATCAATTCTGTTTCCTTTAATGGCTCCGCCAGTGTCCTCTGCTCTCGCATAGCCAAAGCCTTCTACATATACTTTAGAACCTAACGGAATAACTGAAGGATCCACTGCAATGACCTTTTCATCTGGATTCGCTCTCAGGTCTACACCTGTCTTCGTAATCCCGATGCAGCCTTCGCAGTACGCTGTATAGGCTGTCGATTTCACCTCTACTTCTTTCACTACTGTTTCCTCAGGTTTTTCAGCAGTTTCCTGAGACTCCTTATTCTCTCCAGCTAATACGTCCTTGCCTTTCTTAATCAGCTCTTGTCTCGATTCCACTGTAAGGACAGCCTCTTCATGCTTTGACGCAAGTTCCCAAAGCATGTCCCCTTCTTCAACATTATGGTAGTTCTCAATTGCAACCTGTTTATCTTCTTCTATATTTTCTTCTGCTTGTACAGTTAAAGTAAATAATCCAAGTGTTAAGAGAGTAATCATTGTAAGTAATAGTTTATTCATGTTGTTTCCTCCTTCTTGGCCGAATCAGCCAACAGAAGTCATAGTAACATAGGCTTATCTCACTCCGGTGACAAAAGAATGATGAATCTGTTACAAGTCCTTTACACGGTGTCATTTTACAGGAATATATTCACACTCGGACCAGTTATTTGTCGGGTGACCGCATTTTTTCCAGCAACCACCTAAAATTAAATCCTATCATGACGTTTATAGGCTATTCATTTCAGATAAACACAATGTAGAGGCGTAATTTTTGCTCTCTGTCACTATTCATTATGAAAACATTTCATAAGGAGGACGAACAGATGACTTTTACAAAAAAATTAAAAAAGCTGGATAACCTTCACTTGCAAAAGCCGGATAAACTGCTGACAATGTACTTGAACACTGACCGTAGAGATCCTGATCAGCAGGGCGGCAAGTGGAAAATCGCATTAAAAAACGGCTTCAACAGTTTTGAAGAATACTTGGAAATCAGCAGCGAAGACGAAAAGAAACGATTCCACAGTATTCGTGAACGAGTTGAACGCTATGTTAACAGTCTTGAAAGAGATCTTCCAAGAAGTATCGTCGTCTTTGCTTCTGAAGACAGCGGCATTTGGGAAACATTTGAACTTCAAGTTCCGGTACAGACAAACTTTTACTGGGAAGAGCAAGCAGTTCTTGACCAGCTTAGAGAGCTTCATGATCAAAACCCTCTGACAGGATTGATTCTGCTCCAGCAGGACCAGGTGAAATTAATAGAAACCGAGTTTGGTCAAATAGAGGATACTGAATTTTACAACTTTGACGTAGATACAGAAGAATGGCGCAGACATAAGGGACCGCAGCCCGCTGATATCAATATTGGCAGCAACGGAGGAAGCGCCAATCAGGACGATCATTTCAAAGACAGATTAGAGGCTAACCAAAAACGCTGGTTTAAAAGTCTCGGAAGTGAGCTTGATAAGCAGGCTGCTGATCGGAAGTGGGAAAAGATTATCCTTGTAGGCGATAAAGATACGGGACACTTGTTAAGTGAAAACATGAATAAGGAAATAAATGATTTCGTGCAAAAGAATCTTCTAAATGAAAAAGAAGAAAGAGTATTGGAAGAAGTGCTTGCATAATATTTAGAAAAAGCAAAGGTGCTTATTAGGTACCTTTGCTTTTTTTGATGGGTTCTTTTCCAATCTCCTGCTTCTCCCATCAAATTGAAAATTATATGACTTACTTCTTTCCGTCCATAAATTTTTTTAGCACAAAAAAAGCAAAGGCAAAAGCCCTTGCTTTTCATTTGCTATATTAATCTAGAATCGTAACTTTCACAGAACGTACTCCCCAATCTAGTGCATCTTGTCGTTCCGGGATAAATACGTCGATTTTCTTACCATTGATCGCGCCGCCTGTATCTTGGGCAGTTGCATAACCATAGCCCTCAACATAGACTCTTGTACCCAATGGAATGACATCCGGATCAACTGCAATTACTTTAGCATCAGGATTGGCTCTTAAGTCAACACCTGTTCTTGTTGTACCAGAGCAACCCGGGCAGTATGCTGTGTAGGCTGTCGCTTTGACAGTGATGGCATTAGCCTTTTCTTCTGTAGGCTGCGTATTTACTGGTGTTTGTGTCGGTTGAGCCGGTACCGTTTCTTCTACTGCAGGTGCAGAAGCAGTGGCTTCTGCTGCAGGCTCAGCCGCTTCAGGTTCTGCAGACGCTGCCGGTTCTTGCTGTTTTACCAGAGTGGCGATTCCGCGGTTGTCCAGATCTACCATTAATTGTTGTCCAGGGTGAATTATATCTGAAGTCAATGAATTAGTATTTTTAAGTTCATTCACTGACACACCGTAATATTTGGCAATTCCCCATAAAGTATCACCTTGTTCAACTGTATAATTCTCAGTTGATGATACTCTTAATTCCTGTGCAGGAAAGATTAAGTCTGAGTTCAGATTATTCCATCTCAGCAGATCTTCTACAGATGTTCCATATTCTTTTGATAATCCCCAAAGAGTATCGCCCTTCTTAACTTCTACCTTTTCCGCAGAGGCGCTCGCACCCATTGATAGAGTTAAACTTGCTGCAGTTGCTAGAGTGATAACTGTTTTCTTCATACTAGTAATCCTCTCCTTTGTTAGTAAGTGGTACGATATCTTTACTCACATTCTTAATGCTAACATAGGAGTACTACAAGGCAATTACGAGAGTATAATAGAGAGAATACATTTGTATTTCAGGGTTGTAATGGGGAATTATTCTTATAGATGAAAGTATTTCCAACATGGGAAAAGAAGGTTTTATAAGGGGGAAAATGAGAGATTTGAGCAGGAGGATAGCATATATCTATCTATTATGTTAACGGCAACTGCCCCTTAATTCAATAGAATTTTTAAATTTTTTGGGTTAAGTACGAAACAGAACTTCTAATAAAAAGCGGCATGCAGCTAATCAGCTGCATGCCGTTTTACTTTAAATGCTTTAGCTCAATGAGGAGACGTCCCTCTGGATTAGAGTATTAAAGCGTCAGGATGATTGGTTCACCTTTAGTTACGATGATCGTATGCTCGATTTGAGCAACGAAGCTTTTGTCTTCTGTGACAAATGTCCAGCCGTCATCCTCTTGGACAATTTCTTCTGCATTGGTTGAGACGAACGGCTCAAATGCGATAACCATTCCATCAGTGAGCAGTCCATTATCCCATGGATCAAAGTAATTAAGGATATGAGAAGGTTCCTCATGGAGTGATTTCCCCACTCCATGGCCAGTCAGGTTTTTGATGACTGTGTAGCCATTCTTCCGGGCCTCATTATGGACCGCTTTCCCGATGCCATTCAATTTCGAACCTGCTTTAATCCTTCTCAGGCCTGCATCAAACGATTTCTTCACGGCCTCGCACAATTCGAGGAGCTTTTCATCCCCTTCCCCGATAACAAACGAAATTCCAGTGTCTGCATAAAAACCGTCTTTTGAGCCTGAAACGTCGATATTGACTAGATCTCCTTCACGGATCACCCTGTCACCAGGAATTCCATGGGCAACTTCTTCGTTGACACTAATACATGTGAAACCCGGGAAATCATACTCCTGCTTCGGTGCAGAAATTGCACTATGTTCCTCGAATAACCTGCCGCCGAGTTCATCGAGTTCTTTCGTTGTCATACCAGGCTTGGCCGCTTTCTTCATTTCATCTCTGACAGAAGCGACAATTTTGCCAATGGCTTTCATTGCTTGTAATTCTTGATCGTTTTTAATAATCATATTATCTTCCTTCTTTTCTATATTCTCTGTTTATATTATACAGAAGTTATTCTGAATGAGAAGGAAATGACCTCATTCAAACAATTTAGTGTTTTTCAACAGTTAACTTGCCGACCTTTTCATTGAGGTAATGTAAATCCCATTTCTGCAGTTGGTCTTTGTTTACATTTTGCAAGATGTAATGATGAAAGTCCTCCACAATTGCTTTTTTTGGAGGAGGCATCTCTATTTGTATGACATACATGGCATCCAGCAAAGCCAGAATGACTGAAATATCTTCCTTTGCATAATGCACAATCTGGTAGAACGTTTTATATAGCAGCCTGTCGAAATCAAAAAAGGGAATATTGAGCCGTGGTGTTCCATCCTTATCTGTCATTGTCAATTGCCCATCATTCAGTGCCGTTATGGAGTAGATGAATCCACCCATGAATATTCCCAAACCTCTTAAGGTGGTATTATCATTCACAAAATTTTTCAGAGCCCTTGGAGAAAACTGAGAAGAGTATGTAGTCAGCACAACCATAACAGTCGAAAATGTAAATGTCGTCATCGCAAGCAGTGAACCCGCTATCGTACTCAGTACTGTCTGAGCAAGATCGATTTGAGTCATCATAAAATCCGGTAAAAACCTTTCCATTAAAGCAGCCCAATAGTAGTCAACCATGATGGTGACAATGGCGAGAATTAAAGAAAGAAGGCTGTATATTGGCGGAACAAACCATATACTGTTTTTTTGTTGATCAGAAAACTTTTCATTTCATCACTCCTTGCATCTTCCTGCGGAGATAGGTATATTATGGCACAGCATCTAATGAAAATAAAATTGGGAAAAGCCGGCCAAATAGCCGGCTTAAGGTAATCGTTATTGAAGCTGCTGGACAAATGCCTTCGCTGTACTTAAAGATGATTGTGGATTTTGTCCAGTGACAAATCCAGTATCTGTAACCACATAATCGGCAAATGGACTTCCTTTCTGAAAAACGGCTCCATTTTCTCTAAGACGGGACTCCAGGAGGAACGGGACCAATGAATCCATCTCTGATTGCTGTTCTTCCTCATTGGTAAAAGAAGTGATTCTCTTCCCATCCACGAGGGACTTGCCAGAAGACAGCTTGACATCAACAAATCCTGCTGGCCCGTGGCATACAGCACCGATGAGCTTTCCATTATCGCCAAAGTGCGCTAATGCCTCCTGCAGGGCTGTATTTCCTGGTAAATCAAACATAGTCCCATGACCTCCGGGAAGGAAGACCGCATTGTAATCCTTTACGTTGAGTTGTGACAAAACAAGTGTACTTTCCAATTCATGAATGGCTCCTTCCCATTCATCCGGCGGCATGTCATCTTCAGTCCGGCTTCTAGGGTCTACGGGAACCCTTCCGCCTTTTATACTGGCAACATCCACCCCGTATCCACTGTTCGTAAATTCAACATATGGCTCTGCAAATTCGGAAAGCCATAATCCTGTATCATGCTCTTTATCCATTTGGTCAGTATTTGTAAGGACGATTAAGATCTTCTTCATAAAATCAGCATTCCTCCTTCAACCTTTTAACTTGTATATATCCTGGGATAATAGAAATTAAACTAAATTTCATATTGTAAGTTTTCATCTTTTTATATAGGCTAAATATAGAATCAAGCTCTTTTCTGGACGATTATTCATTTTCCTGCAGCTGATGAAATGGAAGGAAGCTGCCGATGGACACCACATGTAATTCATCTTTTTCGAAGAACAGCAAAGCTATTAATCTCATTATCATTAATTAAATAAAGGAAGGAGCCAGCTCTATTGAAAAAAAACATATGTCATCATCACCTCTCTATTTATCTCTCTGTTCCTCACTGCCTGCAGTGCAGCACAACAGCAAGAAGAGCTTACTGGTGAAGAAGCAAAACAGATGATTGATTCAGAAGAAGTAACTGTTCTGGATGTAAGGAACGTAGAAGAATATGAAGAAGGGCATATAGCAGACAGTCTGCTTATCCCTTTAAATGATCTTGAAAACCGGCTCAAAGAACTGGATAAAAACAAGACTTATATTGTTGTCTGCAGAACAGGCAACCGCTCATCACAGGCTGCAGAAATTCTGCGCAGCACCGGGTTCACCGATGTCTATAATCTTCAATCGGGAATCAGTGCCTGGAGCTACCCTTTAGAAAACTAAACAAACCGCAAAAAACTCCGGCACCATTCTGCCGGAGTTTTTCCTTATCCTTAGTCGATGATTTGCAGTTCTTTTGGAAATTTTGTCAGTGTTTCATACCCATCTTCCGTAACAAGCACATCATCCTCAATCCTTACCCCGCCAATGTCTGGCAAGTAAATGCCCGGCTCAATGGTATACACCATGCCCTCTTGCAGAATTCCTTCATTCGTGTGGCTCATCGATGGGAATTCGTGCACATTGATGCCCATTCCATGACCAATTCGATGAGGGAAATAGTCTCCATATCCTGCATCCGTAATGATTTTTCTCGCTATGCTGTCAAGATCCCCGATTCTGGTGCCAGGCTTGCTTGCCTCAAGCGATGCGATTTCGGCTTTCAATACTGTCTCATAAATTTCTCTCTGTTTATCGGACACTGTTTTATAGGCAACAGTCCGAGTAATGTCAGAACAGTACCCGTCCAGCACTACCCCCATGTCGAAAAGAACAAAATCACCTGGTTGGAGCTTTCGGTCACCTGGGTTTCCATGAGGTTCACCAGACTTTTCTCCAAACAGAACCATTGTGGAAAAAGACATCTCACGAATTCCTTTTTTCTTCAACTCATATTCTATCTTGGCAAGTACTTCCATTTCCGTGATTCCTTCGCGAAGTGCCTCAACACCTGTTTGAACACCAAAATCAGCCATTTCGGCTGCACGGCGCATAATTGCAATCTCAGATTCATCCTTGACAACCCGGAGCTCATTCAACTTGTCCTCAGCATTGACCACTTCAGCATTCGGAAATAGAGACAGAAATGCTTCACTGCGTGTGTATGATAAAACATCTTTTTCAATTGCTATTTTCTCTGCTTTCGTTAAATCCCTTTTAGATACAGCTTCCTTGATCATATCCCATGGGTTTTCATGGTCCGCATACCCAATGATTTCATAATTCCATCCGGCACTTTTCAGCTGCCCTGTTTCCATAGATGGCAGTACAAACAAAGGTGATGCATCTTTAAAAAGAAACAATCCCATCAATCGTTCATGCGGATCAGTAAGAAAATGGGACAAATAAAACACATTTTCTTTAGAGTTAAAAAATGCTGCTTCGATATTGTTTACCTTAAGCCATTCTTGAACTTGTTCTATTCGTTTGTTCATCCAGTGACACTCCATTTCATCCTTATGTACTTATAATGATTTCTTAGATATAAGAGAATGTCAATACATTATCATGCCTACTAAGATAAAACAACCAGAGGGCATCAAGTTGATATATATACAGTTTTACGCATAAAAAACACCTTCTGAACAACGATCATCAAGAAGGTGTTTCTTTACTTATTGCCCTTATACTTCCGCTGTGCCAATGAAATCTTTCAGCAGTTCTTCTGCCTGCAGGCGCGCTTCAACGTTTTCTGTGCTGACTGGTGTAAATTCCAGCTGGCCGGCACGCTGTGATACTTCAATCATGATTTCATTCGTCACATGAAAAGGAAAAAGATTTCGGGGAAGGTGCTGCATCGCTTTCTCCTCGCGTAATTCTTCTTCCTCAAATAATGTTAATGTAATAATTTCGTCAGACATATTTTCA
Source organism: Bacillus sp. AK031 (assembly GCF_053903065.1). Lineage (NCBI taxonomy): Bacteria > Bacillati > Bacillota > Bacilli > Caryophanales > Bacillaceae > Bacillus > Bacillus sp. AK031. Next base: position 2,499,303 of record NZ_CP096424.1, read on the forward strand.
ATTTTATAAAGACCGATATCCATTTACAGTTTCACTCCTCTATGAATATTTAAGAATATGTTATTACTCTTTAAGATACCCAATCAGCTAAAGTTGAAACTGTTTTCGGATGAATATTTATAATAGTTAAGTAAAATAGGTGAAATTCCCCATCTTTGGGAATGGTCCGGAGTCAAAGAAGGCTGCCGCTCATTATATTATTCTGAAATACTTTTTATTTAAGAAATAGAAAGTCGAGCTTCTTATCCTCTTTGTTCCACTTAAGGGCAGCATCAAAAGTTTTTTCCCCTTTTTTAAAACCCTTAATGACTTCCGTCTGACCGTCATTCATTAATTTCTTTGCATTGGTTTGGGAGATTTTCTTTTTCATAATCATTTTAGAGAGGGTGAAACTACACTTTGTTTTGTTATAAGCACTGCAGCCATAAAACTCACCCTTATCGATTACCTTCGCACTGCAGAAAGGGCAAGCCCCTATCGACTTTCCAAGAGATGATTTAGATTTCGTTCTCTGGATTGTTTCCGTATCGATGCCCTCGAATCTCCAATCCCGAGAGCCCTCGATTGCATCTTCAATAATCTTTCCGCTGAGCTTTTTCACCTGTTCCATAAACTGCGGTGCAGATGCCTTGCCTTGGCCAATTTCACGCAGCCTCTGTTCCCACTTAGCGGTCATTTCCGGTGAGGCAAGGATCTTTTCTCCGATCGCTTCTATTAACACTTTTCCTTTATCGGTAGCGAAAACAGCATTTCTTTTAACGTCAATATATTTCCTATCTTTCAATCCTGAAATGATATTCGCCCTCGTCGCTTCTGTCCCGAGACCTTCTGTACTAGAAAGAACCTTCTCGAGTTCTTCGTTGTCCAAATGTTTGCCTGCGGTTTTCATTAATGTGATTAACTGGCCCTCCGTATATCGTTTGGGAGGCTGTGTCTTCCCTTCCTTGACATTCACCTTTTTCACTATTCCTCTGTCCCCTTTTTGGACTTGGGGTAGAATCTCTTCTTCATCCTTTTCATTTTGAAAGATGACTTTCCTCCAGCCTTCCTGGATTTGCATTTTCCCTTTTGAAACAAATTCTGCCCGGCCGTCTATAAGAGTTATCAGAGTAGTGTAGTCAAAGATTGCTTTTTCATAATGCGCAGCAATTAACCTGCGGATAACAAGGTCATATATTTTTTGTTCTTCAGCAGGCAGTTTCTCAGGGTTCTTCACTTGCTCAGTCGGAATGATGGCATAGTGGTCTGTCACTTTCTGTTCATTCACATACCTTTTATTGTTCAGCAAAGAGTTGACCGGAAGAGGAAATAAATCTTTGTAAGCTGCCAGGTTTGCCACCTTCCCGAGAATTTCAGGGAAAGCTCGAGCTTCCTCCTTTGTAACATAGCTTGAGTCCGACCTTGGATAAGACACAATCCCTTTTTGATACAGTTTTTGAAGGGTATCCAGTGTCTTTTGGGGAGAAAACTTATACAGCTTATTTGCAGTAGCCTGTAAAGATGATAAATTGAAAAGCATTGGAGGCTGATACTCTTTTCTCTCAGTGGCAATATCTTTTACTTCGGAAGTCTTGCCTTTACAGAATTCCGCTATCTTCCTCGCAGTCTCTTTATCTTGCAGCCTGGACTGTTTATCCTTCTCCCATTTCCCTTGATAGATCTTCCCATCAACATCAAAGTCTGCCGTCACTTCCCAGAAAGGTTCACTGACAAAGCTTTCGATTTCTTTCTCTCGCTTTACGATTAATGCGAGAGTAGGCGTCTGTACCCTTCCTGCAGAGAAAACATCACTCATTCCTTTTTGCTTCAGGAGAATGCTATAAATCCTTGAAGCATTCATTCCGATGATCCAATCTGCACAAGCCCTGGAATACGCCTCAAAAAAAACGTTTCTTGTCTCGCTTTCTTCCAAAAGCTTCGAAAATCCCTCCTTGACAGCTTTGGGTGTAAGGGAGGAAATCCATAGCCGCCTCATCGGTTTTCTGACACCTGAGATATTGATAATATTTCTTACAATCAATTCCCCTTCACGCCCTGCATCCCCGGCATGAATGATTTCGGTGACAGCAGGCTTTTGAAGCAGGGATTTGACTGCATTAAATTGTTTATATTTAGAACGGGTCACTTCGTATTTGAACTTTTCCGGAATGATTGGCAATGTATCGATACTCCATTTTTTCCAGCTTGAATTGTATTTTTCAGGAGATTGCAGTTGCAAAAGATGCCCGATTGCCCAAGTTATGTATGCCCCTTTTGGGAACAGTTCATTCGGAAGGATTTCAATAAAACCCTGGCCTTTTTTATTGGGAAAGGGCTTTGCTAACGCAGCGCCCTGATCTGGCTTTTCGGCGATAATAACTTTCATGGCTGGCTCCTTTATATTAAATATTTTTCATTGTAGCACATTTGTCCTGAAATATAGATGTTTCCCATACAGGAAAACGAGGGGATTATCTGGTAAAGTATTGTTATTGAGGATCTATTTTAATACTTGGTTAAAGAGAGAGATGGTTTTATTCATTTATTTAGAAGTTGTTGGATGATTTCCGCTCCAGGTGCGCGACTCCGCGGGGCGGGCGGTGAACTAAAAAGCGAAAGCTGCCGTTCAGGGACGAATAGATTTGAAGGCTATACAATAATGACTCCCCTAAGGAAAAAACTTATCAATACAGGGGTGTAATTAGTTAAAAAACAGTTAACAACTGATAACTGATCTTATTAATCTTGTAAAAATGAAAAGAGGAAGAATTCATGTCAAAACAAACGAACAACCCATCTGAGTGGAATCGGTTTATACACTTATTGAAAATCGGACGTCCGTCCAAATGGATTTTTGGGGGCGCTCTCCTTTTAAGCTTGCTTGAAACTGCAGCCTCTCTGATCGTTCCGCTTTTCACTAAATCCCTTGTTGACCAAATATCCGGTGCCGGAATTGAAATGAGTTTGATCCTCCTCCTTCTTGCCGCTTTTGTAGTACAAGCAGTTGCGGGCGGGTTCTCTCATTACCTCATGACATATATAGGGGAAACATTTGTGGCAAAAATCCGGGAAACCTTATGGAACCATGTTCTTGAGCTGCCCATTCCTTTCTTTGATTCACAACAATCCGGAGAAACGATGAGCCGGATCACACAAGATACCAACACAGTCAAAACACTCATTACCAACCACCTTGTCACTTTTGTGTCTGGAATCATTACCATCATCGGCTCTGTCATCATCTTGCTTACAATAGACTGGACCATGACCATCATTATGTTTGTCGCAGTTCCAGTATCTCTGCTCATTTTAATGCCTCTTGGGAGAAAGATGCATACCGTTTCCAAACAGACCCAGGATGAAATGGCGGCTTTCAGCGGAAACCTTGGAAGGGTCCTTTCTGAAATCCGGCTGGTGAAGTCCTATAGCGGCCAGCCCATAGAAAAGGAAAATGGAAAAAAAGGGATTACTAACTTATTTCAGTTTGGTTTAAAAGAAGCCAGAATCCAGGCAGTTGTCTCCCCATTCATGACAACTATCATGATGGTGGTTTTGGTTGTGATCATCGGTTATGGAGGTGCAAGGGTATCTTCAGGGGCTTTGACAGCAGGGGCTTTGGTGGCAATCATCATCTATATGTTTCAAATCATTGTTCCTTTCAGCCAGCTGGCGACTTTTTTTACTGCCTATCAAAAAGCTTCCGGCGCTACAGAAAGAATCCAGGACCTTCTTAAAGTTGAACCTGAACGGAATAATCCGGTTGCGGAGGGAGACTATACAGGCAGTCTGGCTTTCAACGAAGTTTCATTCGGTTACAGCAGTACGAAAAAAATCGTAAGAGAACTGTCTTTCGAAATACAAACAGGGCAGACAGCGGCTTTTGTCGGTCCAAGCGGAGGCGGTAAAACAACAATCTTCTCTTTAATCGAGCGGTTTTATCCGATAAACAGCGGCGACATCCTGCTGGGTACAGCTTCTATCAACGATATACCGCTTCAGGAGTGGAGGCGGTCTATCGGTTATGTTTCTCAAGAAAGCCCCATTATGTCAGGGACAATTAAAGAAAATATTTGTTATGGGTTGCAAAGGGAGATAAAAGATGAAGAAATTTATGAAGCTGCCCGGCAGGCAAATGCCTATGAATTCATTGAAAGTCTTACAGAAGGATTTGACACTCAAGTCGGTGAACGCGGGGTAAAACTTTCAGGAGGACAAAGGCAAAGAATCGCCATTGCTCGTGCTCTGCTAAGGAATCCTAAGATCCTGCTGCTGGATGAAGCTACTTCTAATTTGGACAGTGAGTCGGAATTGCTCGTCCAAATTGCTTTAAAAAACCTGATGAAGGGAAGAACTACTCTTATTATAGCCCATCGGCTTTCAACTGTGGTAGAGGCTGACACAATTTTTGTCATTGAAAATGGAACGATTACAGGAAGGGGCAGCCACCAGGACCTTATGAAATCACATGAATTATATAACAAGCTTGTACAGCAGCAGCTGAAAGGTGAAAATTAATTCGGTAGGCTGCCGCTATTGTTTAAAGACGCTTCAGCTTAGGATTTATTTATGCTGAAGCGTCTTTATTTACGTACATTGGATAAATTGAGTCTTCCTGAGATGCAGGATGCCGCTGCAATATTTCTGCGGGACAAAGCTCATAAACAGATAAATTGATTATTTACTTTTTAATATACTTTCCTGTATCTATGTTACGCTCATTCAGCTTGCGATGGATCGTTTGATTTATAAGCTCAAGCGTCTTCACTCTTGCAAATTTCTTATCCTCACCTTCTATAATATACCAAGGCGCATTTTCCTTGCTTGTATTTCCTATCATATCCTCGACAGCTTCAGCGTACTCATTCCATTTCTCCCGGTTTCGCCAGTCTTCCTCTGTCAGCTTCCAGGATTTCATTGGGTCCTTCTGACGATCTTGGAATCTGCGGAGTTGTTCTTCTTTAGAAATATGAAACCAAAATTTAATAATAATATAATTTTCATCAGAAAGGATCTTTTCAAAATTGTTAATTTCGTCATAGGCTCTGTTCCATTCCAAATGATCTGCAAAGCCCTCCACTCTTTCCACAAGCACTCTTCCGTACCAAGAACGGTCAAAAATGCCAATCTTCCCGTACTTGGGCATACGATTCCAGAACCTTTGCAAGTAATGGTATTGTTTCTGCTCATTTGTCGGGGCAGCTGTGGAGTGCACTTCAAATCCGCGGGGATCAAGGTTTTGGGTCGTTCTTTTAATTGCTCCACCCTTGCCGGCTGCATCCCAGCCTTCAAACACTAAGATACACCCCACTCTCTCGTCAAGCAGAGCTCTCTGCAGCGCAAGCAGCTCAAGCTGCTGCTTTTTCAATCTTTTTTTATATTCTTTTTTATCTTCTAATTCTTTTGTTAAATCAACCGATTCAAGCATAAGGATACCTCCTTTATCGATATTATGTTATTAATCAATGTATATATGTTTTTATTTCCTCACCGGAGGCTGGTCAAACACAAAAACAGTTCTGATTTCTCAGAACTGTTTTTGGATTGGATTAGATCCAAGACCATCTATCGCGCTTATCATCATCTCTTCTGTCATCTAAACCGGCAACATCATCTCTGCGGCGTTTTCTTCTTCTGTCATCTATACCGCCTACATCATCTCTGTCATGTTTTCTCCTTCTGTCTTCAGTACCTAGTACGTTGTCATAGCGGCGTCTTCTTTTATCATCTTCATCAAGGATAATGACCTCATTTGCGCGAATAAGCACTTTATCGGCATTGATCACTCTTCTTCTCTCTTCAGACAAACCATTCCCCTCCTTTTTTCCAATAACTGATACAAGCATCGGCCCTGAGCCTCCGCAATGTATAGATTGGTTTACTATAGGATATGAACAGAACCTGGAAAGGAATGGACATCTATCCAGCTGTTATAAGAAATAGGCTGTTATAAGCACTTCGTACCCACTATTGAAGTTCCACCAGCAGTGCATTTCCGCTTGCGGCTACCTTTACTATCGCATATTCAGCACTGCTTTCAATCTCCGTACCCGTTCCTTCTTGTACAAAAAAAGTTTCAATGCCATAGATGACTCTGCCGTCCCCGCTGATGACTCCGTTAATTGCTACATCACCGTTTTGCATTATATACTCTTTATTCCATTTCCCTCGTATCTTGTAGATTCCGCTATAGGTGTGTGTATCTCCATCCGGCCTAAGGATCAACTGGACTTTTTCACCAGGTCTCCCTATATCCAAAAAGGAGTCTGGCTGGGATATCTCGTAATTTAATGTTACATAATCCCCTTGAAGAAGTGACCTGGGATCGACTGGAGCAAGCTCCAGTTTCACCGCGGTTCCCTCACTTAACAATTTTTCATTCGTAAATGTCTGATATCCAAGAAAACCGATTTGCATAAGGGCAACAATAACAATCGCTTTCCACTTTTGGCCAACCAGATTTTGATCTGCCTCAGTTTCTCGCTTATTACTGTCAAAATAGAGAGTGATCGATAAAAACAAAATACTTAATACAAAAAATAAAATTGATTTATGGACAAGCTGCCACATAAGGTCGTAATATTTATATCCAATGAAAACGAACCAGTATAGTAAAGAGACATAGAATTCGTATGACAGTTCTCTTCTTTTTGCTATAACAACAAGTGCTGTTACCAAAGTAAAGTACAATACATTAAAAGTCAGGAACAAAGCCATGGGACTCTGATCTGCTATCGTTAGACTGATAAAGAACACCAAGGCGGCAAAAAAGGCACTTTTCCTAATGCCTGTTTCACCCTTTCCCTGAAGAAAATAAATAACGCTGTTGAAAAGCAGCATAATAAGAGCAATCCAATGATAGGCTTCAAAGAATTCTGCCAACAGAGTAAACAGAGCTGCATTAGATACAATAAATTGTATTACCCTTATGCTGGACGTCTTCATCAGTACGATGCCAACCAAGGAAACAAGCAGCAAGATAATTTTTTCAATTGAATACTCACTGAATAGACTGCTTCCCAAAGCGATCGTATACCCAGTGCATAAAATGGTATATTTCAAGGTGTCCGGCATACTCATCTTTAATGGAATAACCAAGCCAGGCAAAATCAGCATAACCAATGAGAAGTAGAATAAGAAGATCGGCGAAAAATCCATGAAGGACAAAGTGATCAGCCCTATAATGGAAATGACAGAAAAAATTGTTGCAATGAAGATTACACTAACTGTGATTGACTTTTGGAATACCAAATTATTTTTAACGATTTTTTCCAAGTGTCTCACAGAGCGAATGCTCAAGACAACCAGGGTGATTGAGAACAGCAGCAGAAAGACGAATAACCCCTCTCCTAAATAATGAATCATCAACTCGAAGCCCTTGGACACAAGATACACTGCCAGAGAAGCGATGAAACCGGCTGCCAATCCTTTTTGCGGACTGATTTTCAAGTAAAAAAACAGTCCTAAGAAGATGTTTGCCAAGAACAGCACATTCATCCATAAACCATATACCGGAAAGTTTTCAGAGAAAGACAAATAGATGAAAAGCCATTGTGTTATCACAAATGAACTGTATTTAATGACAGGGATATTAACCTTACTCTTTACACATATCAAAAAGATACAAGCATTGACGGCTAAGATAAATAATATTAACAAAAGCAGTTGCGTTTCCGTCCACCTGATGAAATAACTTGATGGATATAGAAAAAAATAAAACGTGAACTGTAATAGAATGAAGCTTAAAAGATAAAATGGCTTATATCGCGTTACAAGACTTAGGAAAACCATAGGTATGAGCCAGACAGCAAACAACAAATAGCTGTCTGCATGAGAATTATAGATTTGGCCAATAAGCGCAACTGAAATCCCAAAACTGACGCCCGTGCAAACAAGCACCCATCTACTTAGAAAAAGCCGGCCTTGCAGGTATTTCGCAAGCAATAAACATAAAAAATAAAAAACAATGAGTATCCCCGCGCTCAATCCTACCTTGGATAAGCGGTCGAACCCCTGCCAGTTAGAGGCAAAAAAATAAAAAATACTTGCAAGCAGCAAACTTATGCCAAACAGATATCCTAAATTAATTAGTTTTCCATTCACCTGTATCCCCCCGAATCCTGAATATCCTAAATTAGAACAGCCATTACAACCAAAATTTCTGACAATTACATTTATCATGATTATACTATTATATGTGGGAAAAACATCAAGATTTTCACGACTTTGGATTTTTTCAATACAGAATCGCGTCACCATACAAAAAAAAGCCAAGAAAGCCTATAAATTATAGGTTCTTAGCTCTCATACAGTCAAACATTCCTGTTCACAAATTCAGATTGCCAAATCCTTCGGTTTCCTGGCCAATGCCATAATTCCTGAAATCAAAAACAGCAGACCTGGAAGGAATCCTGCACCAAATGTCCCTAATCCGATCACCAGTCCAGCAAGAATAAAGAATATCCCGGCCACTTTTGGTTTATTATTTCCTTTTATCAGAACAACCGCAATGACGGCCATGACTGTACTGGCCAATCCCAATCCGAGCAGAAATGGTCCCACAGAATCAAGGATCTCCATAATATAGTTGATATCTGCTCCAGAAAGAGAAGGATCTCGGCTGAATTCACGCTCAACCGCACCATGTACCTCTGCAAATCTATCATTAATTGCGAATCCCATCACAGCAAACATCACACTGAACAGGATTCCGATCATTCCCATGACTATTTCGGCTGTCCGGCTCATCACATCTCCTCCTTAGAAGGATTTTATGATTCATTCAGCAGACCATTACACAAAAACATCGAAAAAAACCTTTATTCAATGAATCTTTTTTTCATATTTGGAGGAGGGAGCATACAACTGTCACTTTTTCCGAACCACTTATATCGGTTTCGGGCAACAACATCATAGAGAGTATCTCTAATGGACTTTGGAATGACTAATCCAATTATCAAAATCCTCCACAAACCATCTAGGTTCTTCGTCACTTTAAGGGCTGCCGATGACTTCATATAACATTTCCCGTCCTCAATTAAAATAAAACTGTCGGTCTTCCTATCTACATCGTATTCTTCAAGCAATGTTTGTCCAACTTCACTCTGCAAGGAAGCAAATTGAAAATAGGCTTTTTTATCTCGCTTCACAACAAATTGGACAATATTGCTGCATAAGTTGCAAACTCCATCAAATAAAATAATACCGCTCATCCTGCATCCCCCTTTCCTATATCATACCACTCTTCAGAATGCTAAATGCCCATTAAGTCATCTAAAGCCCAAATATGCTTAGAGTTATTGTTTTTTATAAAAAAAGCTCAATTCAGTAGCTTTATTCTTATTCATTCCATTGTATGTACAGTGGTCGCTATATAATGAAATTGGCTTTTGCTGAAATTCGGAGTATTTTAAAAGAGAAGGTTTGAAGAAGACAATCAGACCCCCTCGTTTTCCGGCTTGGCTGACCTCCAAGCCGGTTTTTTGTGATGTTCAGCAAACCTGCCTGCCAGATTACATAATTTCCTGAACTATCTGCATCCTATGAGATGGAGGTGATTCATTTGGATAAAGATAAACAGATAAAGAACCCTGATTTTGACAGCCTGGATGACAGAGTCATTGCTTCCATGCCGTCCGACCCATCGCTTGTAATCAAAACAAACCTGGATCCGCAAAACGTCGAAGAAGAAAATCCTTATTACCAAAAGAACAGTCAAGACGATCCGGAAAAATTCAAAGACTATTTCAAAGAGTAATCCGCTTCACCGCATTGAGGAACTGTCCCCTTTTACGTTAATTCATTAACGAAATGGGGCAGTCTTTTTTTGATTGAAGTTTTCAGTCGACAGATGATATATTCGGATATATAGGTTATAATAGAATCGCTCTAGAAAACTTTTGACAAAGCAGGTAATGGTTTTCTATGTAGCTATTATTGAAACTACTATTTAATCGCTTTCATCATAGATTGTGAGGTTTTGCAGCTAAATGTTACACTACAGAACTTATATCAAAGACTCGACAACCCCATGGGTTACTTTTATTCATGGAGCGGGCGGAAGCTCAAGCATTTGGTTCAAGCAAATTAAAGATTTCAAAAAAGAATATAATGTTCTCCTAATAGATTTACGGGGGCATGGCAGTTCGAAAGCCACCTGGAAAAAAGGCGATTCATTTGTTAATGTCGCACAGGAAGTCATTGAAGTGTTGGACCACCTTCAAATCAGATCTTCACATTTCATTGGAATTTCACTTGGAACCATCGTTGTACAAACTCTTGCCGGCCAGTACCCTGAAAGACTCTCTTCCATGATATTGGCAGGAGCAGTCATCCAGCTTAATCTCAGGACAAAGTTCCTCCTTGCTGTGGGGAATGCCTTCAAGTTCATTTTGCCTTATATGTGGCTGTACAAGCTCTTTGCCTGGATTATTATGCCTCGGTCGAGACATGTTGAATCAAGGTATACATTTGTGAATCAAGCAAAAAAGATGTGCCAGAAAGAATTCATACGCTGGTTTGGGTTAACAAGGACTATCAACCCCTATCTGAAAAACTTACAAATAGACTCCAAAGGGATTCCCACACTTTTCATTATGGGAGAGGAAGACTACTTATTCCTAACGCCTGTAAAACAGCTGGTGAACAAGCAAACTGAATTGGACCTGAGTTTAATCAAAGATTCCGGCCACGTTTGCAATATCGACCAGCCGGAAAAGTTCAATTCTGTTACCTTGAATTACCTGAAGAAACTCAAACCCATCTCAGCGTCTATTATCTGAGCTATAATCTAACCGTCTTGTTGTAAAGACGGTTTTTTCATGTAGAAAACCAGATTTTTAATTTTTTACTGCCGCTACCCAAAAAGTCAGAGTTATAACCCTTCATACTTGGGTAGAGTGTTAGAGATGATCCCGGATTGACGCCTGTTATATCTTCCGTTTCCTTCCAGGGCAAAGATGTTATTTCAGCAGACTTGTTATGATATAGAATTTTATGTATTAAGAACGAGGTGATATCATGAAAGTAATCGGAATCGATTTGTCGGGTCCCTCCAACCCAAGGGATACTGTTGTTTCAATTTTTGAAAAGGCGGAAGGTTCACTGAAATTCCGGGAGTTGATTTCAGGTGCAACGGATGAAGTAATCTTATCCAGGATTGAAAGAGAAGCGGAACACGACTCTATATTCATAGGGATCGATTCCCCCCTTTCTTACCAGGATGGAGGTGGTGACAGGCCTTCAGATAAGGATTTGCGCTCTTATATAAAGGAATTGGGAATGAGGCCATCATCCGTCATGTCCCCAACAATGAACAGAATGTCGTATTTGACACTCAGGGGCATTTCCCTGACAAGATCGATCAGTTCCATGAGAACTTCAAATCCCATACAGGTAGTTGAAGTCCATCCAGGTGCAGTGATGGGGTCCAGGATTCCAAGTGAACTTCTTTCATTTCTTCTCTCATACAAGAAAGATGAGGATTCTCTCTTCCGTATTTATCACTTTCTCCAGACCACTGACCTGAATGCACTTCCGGCAGAGGTACTCGAAACCACTCATGCCATTGACTCCTGTGCCGCAGCCCTGGGTGCCTGGTATTGGGCAGACCCATACCTTGAACCAAACTGGTGCTGGAAAGCTGAGCCGCCGCTCCATCCATATGATTTTTGCTGTTGAAATATGGAGGGCCGTGGTAAATAGCAAATAACTCCAAAAGAAATACCAGGCAGCAGAATGCCTGGTATTTCTTTATAATTATGAGTCACAACCTCATGCACGCTCTCTCGTTACATTCTCTACAGTCTCAACATGAAATCCATTCTCTTTCAGAGCTTGTTTTAAGCTGCTATAAGAAGGATATTCTTTAAAATCGATTCCCAAGTGGACAGCAGTCATGGCCAGTTCTGGACGAATGCCAGACAAATAGGCTGCGACACCTATTAATTTCAAGCTTGAGATCATCTGGAATAGCTGGTTAGCAATCATTGTATCAATCGTGCCTACCCCTGAAATGTCAATGAACAGCTTAGAAATGTTGAATTTATTGCATTGCTCCAGTACTGAGTCAGATAACCCTTCAGCAATCGTGATATTTAAATTACCAAGTAAAGGAAATATAGCCACTGTATCTGTGACAGGGATGACGGGTGAAGTTATCGCTTTTATCAAACGCTCCTGTTTCGAAAGTGATTCTTTTGTTTTGAAATGATAAAGATGGGTGAATTCTTCAATCACCAAATCAAATCCGTCATTCAGTTCCTTATTCCACTCCATTGTCTTCGATATTTCAATATTATTTTCCAAAATATACGATTCGAGGATTTCAAGAAATATCTTCCGGAATATCCGAAACTGCTGGACGACTTCATAAATGGACGTGCCGAGTTCCACCCTTTCATGGGCGATTTTTTCCGCCCACTGCTGAACTTTCTCTGCAAATTTATCCTTACAGATAAATACATGGGCAATGCCTTCAATGAATTCGGTATTTTGGCTCCTTAGTTTGCTTTCTATCTCTGTGGATGTATTCTTGGCATACACAGAGTATCCGGTTGATTCCTTCCTGGAATCGAGCCATTTATCGGTCATTTTTCCCGAATGATCAATTATATATTGAAAAAGCATTTGATTCTTCTCCTGCATATAGGACATTCACCTCTACAAAAATATAACTCTATTTTATTAATCTTGATCCCTTTTAGCAATAATAAAGGTGCTGTATTGGTAAAAAAGAAATCCAATCGCTGTTTAACAGGCTGCTTTACTGTGCCTGCATCTACAAAAGTGAATTTTCCATGAACAGAACAGTGAAAAGCATGTTCTATTAATACAGGATATACTATAATATACAGGCAGAAATAAAATGCCAGGGGGTAAATCACATGTTAAAATCAGATATTGGGCGTTTCAGGCTCATGGGCTTCATTGAGGGCGCTTCTCTCTTAATCTTGTTGTTTATTGCTATGCCGTTAAAATATTTAGCAGACATTCCTGAAGCCGTATCGGTTGTAGGAGCATTACATGGTTTCTTCTTCATCCTGTACCTGCTGTTTATTGCTTATACTACCATCAGAGTCCGTTGGGCGTTCAAGTGGATCTTTGGCTCGGTACTGGTAGCCTTCATTCCTTTCGGGAATTTGATGCTCGATAACAGGCTAAAAAAGACAAACTTCACAGCTTAAGCAAGGCAACAGCTGTGTTAAAGAGTAATGTTGCTTTTTATAAGCCTATTTAGGAGTGCTGCATGATCTCCGCTACAGGTGCACGACTCCGCGGGGCGGGCGGTGAGCCTCCTCGGCTTTGCCTGTGGGGTCTCACCTGTCCCGCTAGTCCCGCAGGAGATCGCACACCTTCCGCTCCAATCAACCTAGTGTGCTCTTTGAAATACAGATTGATTTTATAATCAGATTTCAGGATGTGCAGGCTACAAATAACAGAAGTTTATTTAGACACATGCACTCTGTTAACCAGTGGATCCTTTTAAACTAAATAACAACATCATTGACTAACAAAGCCAAAAAAATAACCCTATCGTTCACACATTTCTATTAAGTTTGATTCAATAGTCCATACCCTTTCTATCACTCGGCATATATTGACATTATCTCTTAAAGAAAGGAGTGATAGAGATGGGTAACAATCAAACAAACCCTTGTGAGCGCTGCAGTGAGGATAGTTTACTTTGTTTGTCAATTCCTGGCGGCCTTTGCCTGCAAATCCTCGGTCTTCAATTGACTCTCAATGACTTGCTGTTGGAGTTAGGTCCTGAAACAGACCTGGCCGGCATTTCAGATTTACTGAACCAGTTATTAGGCAGTGGAGCAGTTGCAATCACAGCTCAGGAAGAAACTTCTGAAAACTAGTAATCGGGCGGTGAGTTCCTGATCAGCACGTGAGGACAACCCAGGATACCATGCTCAGAAACTCAATTCGCCCAAAAGAAAATCCCCTCTAATCGGAGGGGATTTTCCTAATAATAGGAACGTGAGCTTCGTTTTTTATTTCGATATTTTTTATAGATTGGATACACAATTGGCCCCCACTTAATCAGGGATTTTATGATTCTTTTCATGTCATGACCTCCTAAAGGGTTCTTTAGTTTGATTTCCCTTCATTTGAAAAAGTTAAACTCTTCAATTAATGGGGCCTGCCGTTTTTCCATATTTCAGTACTTCATAGATGGAAAGTCCATCACTTGGATTTCCCTCCCCTGTTTTAAAGGGAAAAAGGGAAAAGAAAATAAAATACACTGAAAAATAGACAAATTGATAAAAGAAAATATGCACCGGTAAAACCCCTTGGTAAATCAGGTGATTTATCAATAGAATGACTACTAATTTAGATACGCTGCCTGACAGATAAATCACAATATGAACCCACTTTTTGTCATGCTTCAGATTCTCATATTGGCACCATCCATCCATGAAATAGAGTCGCTTCACTTCTAATGGCCCGAGTGTCATCAATGTTTTAGCAGCACCAATCGCAAAATTGATCCTTGCTCCAAATAGTCTTGCAGCCAAAACATGCCCTGCTTCGTGGACAAGAGTCACTAAGGGAAGAGTCAGAAAAAAGCAAGAAAGAAAATCCCCATATCATTCAAAGTAAACATTTTTTCAGCCCCCGTCTTTTTTACTTTTCTGAGGTATTTAGCCGAATAAGACCATGCTCAAGCAAGTTCAGCCTCTTTTTAACGAAACCGTAATCAAGTACACACAATTGTATTAAGACAGGGATATAACTCTAAAAAAAGGCTAAAGAACCTCCTTTTAGTCCCGGGAGGCTGGATGCTGGTGCTGGATTCAGAGGACGCCACCAAGGTCTTATACCTGCATCAAAAAAGAGCCCTGAAAAATCAGGACTCCCTTTTTTTAAGAAGCTTTTTATACTCTTCAATGAAAGCAGAGGGATTGTGTTTTACATAATAGCTGAATACACCTTGGTGCGTGTGCAAATATAGAAACCCTTTACTGCTGCTTAGTGTTTTATACGAAATATCATGTACGTTTTTTATTCCGAAGCTTCTTGTATAACTCTCAATTGTTTCTGTTGACAAGATCAGGTTACGCTCCATCTCATTGGTGGACTGGATATTGTCTTCTATTTTTCGCGAAACTTCAAAATAGGGATGCGTGGCAATGACTCTCATTCTGGAAGATCATTCGGAAATTTAATTCCGATTTGTTTCCTTGCCTCTTCCAACACAGCCATTGTGCCTTCTGAAAGCTTAAAAGTCTGCAAGCTTGATTCTGTCTTCCCTTTTTTAAGAAGATCAACAAATTCACACACTTCGTAATACATTGTGTTATCTTCCTGCTCCAAGCTGATATCCTCGACTTTACCGTCTCTGTAGTGAATCTCCACCTTTTTTGGATCTGACACACTATCGATGATTATGCTGCCATCTTCACCTTGTATTTCGGAAGGTATCGTTGAATTGGTGATTTTCGAATACATCGCTACTGCTTCCATTCCATTATATTTAAAAACAATAGATCCTTCGCCATCTGCACCCGTTTCCAACAGCATACCATTAGCATGAATGCTCTCAGGCATTCCAAACAAAGAAATCACTGGAACTACACAGTAAATACCAATATCCATAATGGCCCCATTCGCCAGTTCAGGCTTGAACGCATTAAGAATGGTCCCGTTTCGATAGGCATCATAGCGTGATGAATATTGGTTTTTTACTGAAACAAACCTTCTCACTTTTCCAATTTTATGAAGGTTGTCTTTAATCGCTTTAAATCCTGGTATAAAAGTTGTTTTCAACGCTTCCATCAATAGAACTTTGTTTGACTTAGCGGCACTGATCATTTCTTGCAGTTCTTTACTATTGCTTGCAATTGGTTTTTCACAAAGTACATGCTTTCCATGATTCAAAAAGATAATGGATTGTTTGCTATGTAGAATATTGGGACTTGCGATATAAACAGCGTCAATAGCATCGCTAGCCGCCATCTCCTCTAAATTGGTAAAGGTTGTTTCCACATCATATTTTCGGGCAAATTCCTTCGCTTTCTGTTCTGTACGGGAATAGACAGCCGTTAAGGTAAAATCATTCACCTTCGCTGCCCCGTCCAAAAATCTTTCTGTAATCCAATTGGTCCCTACTACTCCAAAACGAATCATACTGATCCCTCTCTTGCTAGTTATTTTCGTTAATCACACTTTATCACTTTTAGCTGCAAGGATGAAATTATACACCTTAGATGGAAGAAAACAAACTTTTAATAATTTTTCCTGAAATGCTCTCATATATTTAACCGATATGATTTTAGACAGGTCTGCGGGCTTATAGAAGAATATAAAGGAGTGTCCATCTGCATGAATAGAGAAGGCTATGAGGATAAGGCATTATACGAACACCGCTTCTGGCTACAGATATTGGGAGACCATGCCCGATTTATCCGAGATACCCTTTCCCCTATTGAAAAAGAAGAAATTGAAAAAGCTGAACACTTCATTTCTGTCATGGATCAGCTTCTTGATATGTCGAGACAGTCTCTTTCCGGTGACAAGCTCCATGATTTAACCCATATGGCAGCGAAGCAGACGGAGAAATTAAGAACCTTTAAACTGTCTCTGATTAAAAAGAAACTTACTGGAAAAGTGGTCATCGGACTTGGAGAAACGTTCATCAACCATATGGTTAATGAACTCGAAGAATATATTAAAGTCCTTGATTCCCTTATTAAGCATCAGGAAGTGCCAGAGTTTCACCCTGTACATCATCACCTCCTCTGGCTTGCAGATGCTGCCGGCCACGCTGGAGCAATAAACGATAATCTGGATTTAAGTGAAAAGCAGCTAAAGAAGAAAGGTTCTGCCTTCCAGAAAGACTTCGAGGCATTCTACCTCAAAGCCATTGAACTGGCAGGTTATTTGCGAACTGGTTTGTTGGAGTTCCCTGCCTTATCTAAATTCAATGAAGATGTTGAGCTTGAAATGAAGATCTTCAGGAGTTTTCTTGCAGAACTCGAAGAATGGGAAATGAACCACAAGGTACTCGGGTCTTTTTCCGCTCTGATGGCCGATCATATGGCCAGGGAAGAATGCTATTACCTCATTAAACTTTATCAATCCGCCGGAACCTCGCTTCCAGACTGTGACCCTGCTGCACCGCGTGTAAAAGCATAAAATCCTTTACCGCTTTAAACCGTTAAGAGGGACTGTCCCTCTCAGCGCTTTAAAGTAATAAAGCATCAGCTCAATCAGACTTGGGCTGTTTTTTATTTTCGGCATTTTATTATTCTGACACCTAGAATATCATTATATTTTTGCAAGTAGTCTTCATGACTGTCGAGCATTTCATGTATTTCTTCTGATATGTCTTCTGAGAGGTCGAACTCAATCACCGGTTCGGCCATAAGCAATGGAAAATCCGGCTTCTCGATCTCAATTTCACGGAAACCAGCTACTCGAACAGCTTCCTTCCATTCATTCTCACTGAGTATATCGTAAACACTGTAAAAGTTGGTTAATTCTTCTATCACCCTGGCTTCAGGTATTTTTTCCACTGCCATCTCAACCGCCAGGAAGAGACCGCCAGGCTTTAACACCCTCTTCACTTCAGTAAGGACAGCTTTTCTGTCTGCAAAAGATAAAACCGACTCACAAGTGATCAAATCGAACTTTTCATGCTTGAATGGCATGCTGTCAGCTGAAGCCTCTACAAGCTCTACTTCTGCTCCTTCCGATTGAAACCTCTTGCGTGCCTTCTGAACCATGATAGGGTGATTTTCCAATGCTGTCACCCTGCTGCCAAACATTTCCTTAATAAAGACGGCTGTCTGTCCTGTCCCACAGCCAATATCCAATATCTCCATATCCTCCCGAATCTCTTCCCTGAATAACAGTTCCTTCGTCAGCAGAATGCCGCCAGGATGGGCGCCGCCTATTCCATACAAAGCTAAAAAATCCAAGTAGTTCCCCATTTCCATAACCCCTTCGCATAAAGAATCCAAAATCTCTTGCAAAAGCCCCGTTTTTTTCACTTGGCCATGATATCTTCACCTATTTATACAATGAAAACTTCGATAAATAGGTGAAAGAACAGTCAACCTGTCCATTCATTTAATAACATGTCTATATATCAACTTATTTAATGAAGGGAGAGTTCTTCGATGTCTTATTATCATGTATGCTGCCGGTACCAGGGCAAAGTGGTCCGGATCAACGACCGATTCGGCAGGACACACATTGGTGAAATCACAAGAGTCAGCCGAAGCAAGGTATTTATACGGCCGGTCAGACCAAACCCCGGCTACGGATATTTCGGCGGATGGGGTTATGGATATTACGGCTTTGGTTATGGAATAGCACTTGGAGCAATCACCGGATTGGCACTGGCTGCCTTCTTCTGGTAAGCGTTCTTGAAAGGAGCATGCTCGATGCCTTGTTATATCGGGAAAGTCCATATTCAGGAAATCAGCGGAGGTGAAGTGAAATTCGGCAATACGCTGAATAACTCCCCGATTTCCAGTACAAAAAGCACCACAGGTTCCGGATCAGGCAGCACAGGTCCTTTTCAAATCATCTTAAACGGAATTTCTCTTACCCAAAATATATAGTTTGCCATACACGGGAAATGATAAAAAAGGCTGCTCAGTCCAGGTGACTGAGCAACCTTTATGAGTAGAACCATCCAAACATTAACCGTTTAGACTTCTAAGGTAAAAAAGTTCACAGGGAGTCTTTCACTTGATCTAACCTGGAAGTGATACTTAAGAAAAACACTTCTGTTTACCAGCTATGTATATATACCAGGTAAATCAACATGATCCCTCCATCAGCCAATACATGACTCAATACAGGTGCCACGAGCGATTCTGTCCTGTATTTGAATATGCCCCATATAATACCTGCAAGAAATACAGGCAAAACAGCGATTACATTGAACGGCCAATTAAAGAGTTCAATCAAAGAAAGCAAATGATAAAGGCTGTAGAAAGAGGAAGCAATCACAATGGATTTTCCGGCCGATAACTTTTCTTTAAGTTCTTCAAATATGAAATTCCTCCAGTAGTTCTCCTCAAGATACGGATTAAGGAAAAGAAGAACCGCTACCAATAGCCATACTCTATCTCCATCAAAATTCCATTCTTTTAATAATAAACGTATTAGTTCCAGATCAATCAAATAAGAGAAAAGATAAGACACAGTAGCAAAGATAATAAACAAGAAAATAAACCCGCTTACAGTCCCCAGAAGCAGTGAACTTGAAGTAAGATGCACCTTCCACTGAAATTGAGTTTTTCTGCTTGCTGAAAAATTTAGCGGTATAACTATCAGCCACCCATAAAATAAACAAAAGGTTAAAGGGACACTGTCCAAGAGTGTCAACCCGATAAAAATCATAATAGTCGGACCCAGGAGCAAGACAGCTTTCCTCATATTCCACCTCAACATTGTCAAAAAAATTTATCTGCTGCTCCACCTGTGATGGGTTAAGCAGCAATCTACCATTTATTGTATCATTATGAAATATCTTTTTGGAGTTTGCTTTTCACTAGGGTCGGATTGCTTTTGATTAGACTCTTAAAATCTATGTATTGCCTATATAAAAAGGGTAGAACGCCCTAATGATTCTACCCTTTTTGTTACAAGACTGTTATTCTGTATGTTTTGGTTTATCCGGATCTTTTTGGGGATCAATTTCTTTATTATTCTCTTCCTTGCGTTCTTGTTCTAAAGAAAGGCTGTTTTTTTCTTCTTTTTCTTTACTCATTTGATTCCCTCCTCTCATTTTCTTTCATATTAATAATGCCCTTTAACTCCCTGTATAAAACAAAAAAATCTTGAGCAGCAAGATTGCGGCTCAAGATTTCCGTAGTTTAATAGACTCCTACATTACTCCATGCACTTCCTACTGCAGATGCAGTGGAAGAACCATATAGATCATTGGCTGATTGAACAAGTGCCTGTCTTGCATCAGAGAAATTACTATAAGGTGTTAAGTAAACAGTCAAGGCGCGGTAATAGATATTTTCCGCTTTCGTTTTACCGATACTGTTTATCGTGTGGTATGCTGCTTTATTTGGGATCCCGCTATTGATATGAACACCGCCCCAGTCACCTTCTTGTGTGACAGGAAGGTTTTGATAATCATTCATGTGTGCGGGCTGATTATACTTTGCCGGATTGGATAAGCTGCGCAGAGCATCGCCGCTCACACCTGGCGTGTAAACATCTTCACCCATCAACCAATCGTCAGAATCAACGAAATAGCCAAATACATCAGAAAATGACTCATTAAGTGCTCCTGGCTGTGATTCATATACTAGATCCGCAGAGGTATCCGTCACAGCATGAGTCAGTTCATGAGCGACAATATCGTCCGCTCCGGAAAGATAAGTAAATGTTGAACCATCTCCATCACCATAAATCATCTGGTTCCCCACCCATGCAGCATTGTTGTAATTACTGCCATAATGAACTGTTGAAGTGATATCCGATCCCTGGTTATCGTAACTGACTCGTCCGAACTTGTTGTAATAGTAATCAAACACTTCCCCAGCATAATAATGGGCATCCACTGCCGCTTTCTGTCTTTCGCTGTAGAATGTATTTCCGCTGTCCGTCACATAGTATCCCGGCAGGCTGCTTTGGCCACCATTATAATTGTCAAATGTCTGGATGACGCCATTCATCGGTTTAGTGGTGTCGAATAAATAGTAAGTACTATTATAATAATATGTGTTCAAGGACTTGTAGTCACCTTTTACCCCATACCCTGAGCCTGTCGCTTCATGGACTTCGTTGACAGCTTTTAAAACCTCACCGTTTTCTGCATTGATATACAATTGCCAGTTGGCAGGATAAGGCGATGCGAACTGCAGTTGGACATGATAGGCGAGGGTATACTCCTCAGCTTCGTTGTAAACCACGAGATCCGACTTTTCCGTCAAGGCGCTCTTTTCGCCTTTGATAGTCTCAATCACTGTATCAGCTTCTTGACGATCCGTCTCCACATGCTCCCATGCAAGATCAAGAGCCTGTTTTTTATTCAGCTTTTTCGTTTGTTTAATTTTATCAGGGGCCTCTGCATGAAATTCCCCATTTACTGCGACAATATTTCCGCTTTTGTCCACATGCACCATGACTTTTGATTTATTGATCGGAATGTTCTGTATGACTGGCTGGTATGTAAAATGAGTCATTCCGACCTCATCTTTCTTGGTTTCCAGCAATTTCAGCTTCTTATCTGGATTAATTTTAAACGTTCCTTTGTTAGCTTTTAAGAATCCTCTTGCATCCTTATCCGTCTTGACTTTCTTCTGGCTTAGTTCACCGGTTACAAAAGATGGAGCCCCTTTCTCAACAGTATCCTTCCAGTTCATCTCGACTCCCGGCTTCATTTTCCATAGTGGATCTGACGCTTGAGCAGAAGCTGCACCTGCAGAAGTTAATAGAGCTGCCGTAATGGCCGCAGATGTCATTACCTTTTTAAACTTTCGATTATTTTTCATCTGTTTCTCCCTCCTTGCTCAGTATTCTAGCAAAGAAGAATGAGAGGAGAAACCAATAATCAGAATATTCATTTTAGACAGAAACCTTCAAAATGGTGGTTATTCTCACTAAAAATCAAACAAATAGAAAACTTTCCTGTCATTCTATTAATCTTTGATCATTAATTGCTGCCAGCTGCGGAGATTTTCACAACAAAAAACAACTATTCCCTTGGTCAACGAGAAACATATTCATTACCTTTTATCCAGAATCTATAAAGGTAATCTTTCGCTTCTCCTGAATTTCCTATACCAATTCTTGTACCGCACTCTATTTGCTCCGGTTTCTTTCCTTCTGCAATATATAAGGGGCCAGAATGAAATAACCCTCCATAATCTCCCATCGTTATCCCCATTGCCTTTGTCAGTTTACCTGGACCGTTTGTCAGCTCCCTGCCCAGTTTTGGCCTTCTCTTCACCATCAATTCTTTTCCAATATGTGGCTCTACTGCCCTAATGAGAATCGCTTCCGGCTTTTCTTCTGGTCCACTTACAACATTGACCAGGCAGTGTGTATGCATGACATAGGTATATACTCTACCGGCTTCAGAAAACATGATCTCAGTTCTCTTCGTTCTCCTGTTATTATAACTATGGGCGGCTCTGTCTTCAGGACCCATATACGCTTCTGTTTCAACGATATAGCCTGCTGCAGTTCCCTCCTCGGTTTCTTTAACAAGCAAACAGCCAAGGAGATTTTTTGCCAGCTGCAAAGTAGGTTTCTGATAAAAAGAAGGCGTTAAAACATTATATGAGAAACTTTTATCCACATTATTCCTCTCCTTTCTTTTGTACGGGTGTTTGTGAATGAAGCTATAAATTTGGTGGGAAAATAAATAAGAATCTACAATAGGGAAGAATTACGGACCATACTTTTGCAAGTTTTCCTTCCTATCCTTCCCTGAGAAAAAATATCACATGCGATGTCTTATTAATCGGGGAGCAAGCACAATCAATGCTTTGAGTGGAAGGCATGACCTTTCCCTTATTTAGGTAACAGCAAGACCCTACATTTACATGCGTACCACCGCAGACAACAGAATAATCGTATGGGGGATGAAAACAACCGCAGTTGCAGCAGGTAGAGACAGAAAGCTTTTTAACAAGAAGGAAAAACTTGTGCCCTAATTCTACCTTTCCGGTTTTTATGGCGGTACACATGACAGCTTCTTTTAATAGAAAAATGTGAGAAAAAACATACACATTACTATCTGTTGGTTATGGCGACGAGGGATCGGTCTAATATTCTCCGAGCTAAAATGATCGTTACCTGACCGTAAAAGTCAGTCATCCTCACGCAGATATCATATTAGGAGAGACAATTTTTTAAAGAGGAGGTGCATCCATGACTTTCAATATTGAACAGCTTGCTGAGGAAATGCCGGATTTCACCAGCCACAATGAAGCCAGCGCGTGGTTTGGCAATCGGTTTCAAGGGCAGTTTATTTTTAAAGAGAAGGATGTCATTAATGAGGTCCCCACTTACTTCTATCATATTGTGAAAGATACCAATAACTATAACGAGTACATGAACTTGCTGTCAGATGAAGATCAAAAAATTGACTCAAAGACTTCTTTCTACAGCTATACAACCGTTATCATTTCTGAACATGGAGATGTAGAGATATCCTTGTAAAGGTTAAGGTTTTATTCTGCCATGAAGATGGGAAATCCGTATGTCAGTCATAAAGAAAATATAAAACAAAACGTCCTGTACCATTCACAGGACGTTTTTAATATGAATCTTGGAGAAGGATAATCCAAGGGGAGACTTGATCTATTTATCCATTTTAAATTTATGTATTCCTTCCCCATTAAGGTCCCGTTTGTTAATTTGAAGCAGTGCTCCCTAGATATATTGTATCCATTCTTGTCTCCACTGCGTTGCCTGCATCTTCTTTTATAAAATACGCTGAAGCGTGGGGCCGGGAACTGACGACTTTCGCCAGCTTTCCATTAATAAAATGCAATGCGGCTCCGTCATCTGCTGCAAATCCAGGACTAATCTTTGATTCAGAAATGAACCTGGAATAGGAAGGCCTCCTCTCCAGTTCACCATCATAGTGTGGACAATGGCTTCCTTTTAGAAACCCAAGGCTCTTCAATGGTTCCAATCCATCACCGAAAGAATCCGTCACCCCCTCTTCGAACCAGCATATCGAGCCAGCACTCAATCCTGCCAGCACAATACCCTTCTTCAATGCTTCCTCTAATGTTCTGTCCAATCCCCATGCCTTCCATAGTGCAAGAAGGTTCTTTGTATTGCCGCCGCCAACATAAATGATGTCCTGCTCCAAAAGAAAACCATGTATGTCCCTCGTATGGGGTTTAAATAAAGAAAGGTGGGAAGGGACACAATGTTTGTTATTAAAAAAGTTATAAAATCTTTCAATATAACCCTCGGAATCTCCACTTGCGGTTGGAAGAAAACAAATCTTGGGGTTCGATACAGAAGCTTGACTCAATATATAAGTGTCGATAAGATCATTTTCCGGTTCCATCGAGAACCCGCCGCCTCCCAGTGCGATGATTTGCTGCATGACTTTCCTCCTTTGTACATATTTTCCTGGCCAGGTATTGCGCTTGGCCGCATTAATTCAAAAACTTGGGGTTGGTTTCAATATGTCTCAGTAAATCCAACTCCGGGTGCTTTTTATCCAAACTGTAAATATATTGAATAAAATGTTCACTTCCAAAGGAGTACGCTACTTCAGGAAACAATTCACTGATCAGAAGCAACTCCTTTCGGCTGGCAATTTCTAGAAATTGGATGGTCTTTTCTTCATCCTGCAATAGCAGGTCCAGCAGCCTGTTCAAGGTATTTTCCATTCGTGCATCATCATCATCCATAAGAGCTAATTTACCGAGTATATTCCTTACATTTTCGTTAAACATTCTATTTCCTCCAATAAGCAGACTTCTTTGATGAAAATTGCAGCTGTTTTGTAAAGGCTCTCTTCTTAAACTTTGTTGCTATTTAATATGAATTTCAAAAAATATAGCCATAATCCATAGGAAATAACTTAGTAAGCAAGAAAGAAAATTGCTACTCTCCCTGTTTAGAAAGAATAAACCTTGTACCCAGGGGATATACGAAAACAGCCTTTGTAAAACCTACATATATTTTACTCTCCGAGGAGTTCCTCACAGAAATGCTTTAAGATTTGGGCTGTCAGTCCCCAGATTACTCTATCTTTGTAAAAGTAAAAATATTCATCCAGCTTTCTTGTCTGCCAGTTATAATTTTCCCCTCCCGCAATTAAATCAAGAGGAAAATCTTCTTCTGGCTCAATTTTAAATCCCACTTTATAAATCTCAGGTTCATTGTTAAGAAAGTATGACAATGGAACAGTAAACACTTCTGAAACTTCGTCAGGATTCGGCAATATTTCTGCTTCATTATCTAAGATCCCAATATAGGGAAAAATGAAGGTGCCGAATGAAGAGACAATATAATCCATTGGATAAATTCCCGTTAGGCTCACTTGATTAATCCCTAACTCTTCACATGTTTCCCTGATTGCCGTTTGTTTTTCTGTGGGGTCTTCTTCGTCAACCTTCCCTCCAGGAAAACAAATATCTCCCGGCTGTCTCCTTAACTTTTCTGACCGGACTTCAAACAGGATGTGAATTTCACCTTTTACTTCTATTAGTGGCAGCAGCACCGAAAACCGATAGTACTGGCTGCTCCCTAATATTGTTGGAGTTCTATTCGTGAATATTTGTTGAATACGATTCAGGTCCATCTTCTCACCTCATATTTACCTTTACCCATTTTGAACTTCCTGACAACTTTTTTGATTCACCGGTTGGATTAGAATGCCGACCCGTACACCGCTGAACGGGACACCTCTACTTTTTTTCAGCGAGCTCCGGTGTCCCACAATGGCTAGCTTACTTTTGCATTCACATTGGTGTGTTTTTGACATTATTGTACAGTTCAAATTTTTCTTTTGTAATTTTTTGCTTCATCTTACTAGCGTGACCATCCCTATCCTTAAACTTTTTTTTCTTCTTCCTGGCCGGGTTATCCGAGAGCAGACTGATTTCCTGTATGGAGGAAGAGATGAAGTTGTAGGCAAGGACTGTAAGTGACAGTGAAACTAATGGTACGAAGACCAGCCAAGGCGAAAGCATCAGTTCAAAATACGCTTTTCCGATATTTCCCGCCCACTCATTGGATAGTGAAAAGCTCCTTACTTCGCCGACCATAATCTCTTCTTCAAATGATCCTCCAAGAAAGAGAGAAAAGAAACTTAGATGCGCAAATAATATAAGAACCTTCACATTCTGCTGTACAAACAGCAATACAAGCCTTGGAAGCAAATTCTTGAATATATGATTTTTATACAAGTGCCAGCCTCTTGCCCCTAATGTCCTGGCACCATAAACAAACTCTTCTTTAAGAGCCTTTTTCAGTTCTTTGGAAAGCAGTACGATTAATGGAGGGATACCGATAAGAGCAATCAGGAATAACTGTATAAAGAGATATTTTAAAAAATGTTCTTCAGCTTCCAGTATAATATCCAAAGGCCTTAACAGCATGATTGCGACAACTGCCAACGGAATGTAAATCATCGATTCAACAAGGCCCTCAATCCAGGAGATTGCTCGTTTGATGAATGTAATCAGGAAAACAGACACCACCAGGGCAGCGAGTACTTGTATAACACTTACCAATGCGCCTGCAAGAATCGTATATTTTGCCCCCTGTATCACATACGACCACAAAGGGGTTCCGAGCCTGTTGGTTCCAAAAGGAGGTACTTCAGCTGGTGAAAAAGGCGGCCCCAGCATCTCTCCGTTCTTTTCAAAGAAATCGATGTTTTCTACATGGCCGGCGAAAAATGGTTCATATAAAAAGCTTGCTGCCAGAAGAAGAATGAGGAATGAACAACTGATAACGAACTTCGGTTTTCTCAGCAAACTTCTAAACATACAGCTCTTCCTCCTTTCCCTGTCCTGTCTTTTTCAACAGGTAAAACTCGGATAATGAGAAGACCATATAAAAAGGAAGAAAGACTGACATTGTTATCAACACGAATGAGTAGCCGCTTGACCATATTAGCAGGTCCATCAGCCCCTTCATATTAAATAGCCGTTCAATAATAAACAAATTGGATAACATGAAAGCAAATATAACCTTTGACCGATAGAACAGACTATATAGAGCATTCCGGAGACTATGTACGAACAGTATATATATTCTGTTCAACCCTTTCCCCCTGGCAAGATCGACATATTGCTTACCTTCCTCTTCCCTCAACAGCAATATCGCTGTTTTCACCAGGAAAACGGAAGGGACAATTGTCAAACAGAGAACAGGCAGCAGGTAAATCTCTTCATTAAGCATTGCAATTTCAGCGACTAATGTTCCGGTCCTTCTGAGTATGATAATGACTAACAACTGCAAGCCGACAATAATAAAAACATCAGGCAGTGCTTCCAGGATATCCACAATAACCGAGAAACCCTTTTTCATTTTGGCAGGCAGCAATGAATGAATGATTGTAAATACCAATGTAATGAGGAGCGCAGCTGCCAGCGCCAGCAAAAATACCTTCATTGTGTAGCTGTATCTTCCCTCCATCATTTCAAAAAAGGTATATGACCTCCCGAAGGTCGCATTTATCTGCCAAAGCTCAGGTTGTAAAAACACCAAAAATTCTTTCTTCAAGCTTGCAAGATATGATAAAGGATAGAATCCGATTCCTTCCCCGCTGGGAGCAAGTACTTCGATAATATACCTGAACCCTAGACCTCCATAGAAAAGCGAAGGGAGGCAACCGATTAAAAACATTCCTGCAAACACCATTACTACATCCCTTATATACCTCATCCCCGACCCCCAATAAATATTCTGTCTTTTATCTCTTTTAGTAATTCTTTTTATGGATACTATCTCCTGCTTTTTTCCCTTATTTTCTCTTAACAGGCAGTATTTAAGTAATATCCACTCAATGGGAATTTCAGCATGCCCTGCTCTCTCATTTCAAGCAAAGAGCCGCATATCCCTCCCACTTCATTCAATCCATTATTAGAAAAGGCATTCGCAAGGATTATACCTGTAAACATAAGCGAAAAAGGAGGATTTGATACACCGATATAGAAGTTTTAATGCGATTGGGAAATGGGTATGTTAAAGGTTTAATTGTGCCTCAACTGCTGCATTAAACAAGAAGAAAGGATGATAAAATGATAAAACAATTTGAACTCAGCACCTCCAAAAGAGATGAAATGGTTGATATTACTTCATTGATACAGGAATGGATCAAGGAGAATGGAATCCTGGAAGGGACACTGATTGTCCAGTCGATGCATACAACGGCGGGAATTACTGTAAATGAAAATGCTGATCCCGATGTGAAAACTGATTTTCTCATGAGATTGGATGAAACATTCCCTTGGAATCATATGAAAGACATGCACAGGGAAGGAAATACTGCAGCTCATTTAAAGACAAGTACTGTAGGACATGCCCAAACCCTTATCATCTCGGAAGGGAAGATCCTGCTGGGAACCTGGCAAGGGATCTATTTCTGTGAGTTTGATGGCCCGCGTTCCAGAAGGTTTACCTGCAAACTGACTGAATAAGGCAATATTGTTCTGGTATAATCACCTTTTCTTCTCCGTATCCTATTTAACGATAGATTATGTTTTTACAGCTATCGATTGGATAAAAGGAAGTGAAAGTTTATGGACTACAGTTTACTATGGAAGGCTGGGATCATTGTCATTGGAGGCACTCTGCTCCTTCGGGTTGCAGGGAGAAAGTCTATATCCCAGATGACTCTTGCCCAAGTCGTGATCATGATTGGGCTGGGATCACTTTTAGTCCAGCCCATTGTCGGAAAAAGTGTGTGGACAACACTTCTAGTAGGACTGATCTTAGTGTTGACACTCGTTTTTATGGAATTTACTCAAATTAAAAATGACTCCCTGGAAAAATTTATTACAGGCCAGTCAAAAGTTGTTATCCATAATGGAACTTTACAAAAAAACGCCTTAAAGAAGATGCGCTTGACTGTTGATCAATTGGAAATGAAGCTGAGGCAGTCTCAAGTAAGTGATATAGCTGATGTACAGTATGCAACATTGGAGCCGAACGGGCAGCTTGGCTTTATTTTAAAGCCTGATAAACAGCCAGCTTCAAAAGGAGATATCAGCCAGCTTAGACAGGAAATAGAGCTTCTTACTCAAATAATCAATAATCGTTTAAACGCTGTACCCCCGCCTCCATTTAAAGGGAGGCCCACACAACAACCGGCAGCCTATACTGCCTCTACTTCTTCTCCTCAGGGAACCCTGTTTGATGAAGTGAATAATCAAGGACATATGACTGATCCCCCAGATGATTTGCAATAATAAAAACGAGGCTGGGACAAAACCTTAAAAAAAGGCTCTTTTCGCAAAGAATGTGTCTGAGTAACAAGAATGGATTTCCGCTCCAGGTGCACGACTCCGCGGGGCGGGCGGTGAGCCTCCTCGGCTTTGCCTGCGGGGTCTCACCTGTCCCGCTAGTCCCGCAGGAGGTCGCGCACCTTCCGCTCCAATCCGCCTACGTTCAGGAAGCAACGGTAAATAACCTTAAAAGGAACATCTTTAAAATAAGAGCCTAATAACTTGAATAAACCGCATGAAGACAAGAGTATATCCCCTTGTTCTCATGCGGTTTTATTTTCGATTATTTCTACTTAAATCAATTAGTTTTCAACTTATGTCCAGCCTCATTTTTATTAAACTTTACATAATAATGTTACTGTACACTTTCTAAGTACTCATTCTTCAGTAAAGAAAACACCACTGTATCATGATACCTTTCTCCATCGAAATCAGTTTGGCGTAGGATGCCTTCTTCCTTAAACCCATGGGAGAGCAACAGTTTTCGCGAGCCAATGTTTTCAGCAAAAATATCCCCCACTACCCTGTTTAAGCCTAAATCAAGAAAACAATAGGAAAGGACTCTGGGCAATATCTCTTTCATAACTCCTTTGTGCTGGTGATCTTTTCGAATCACTACTCCCATTTCAGCTTTCTTATGCCAGTAATTCAACTTATGGAGCCTCAACATACCAATAACTTCCTCTGTGGCTTTATCAACAATGGCCCAGGGAATTTCCTTTTCTGCACGATATTGCTCCTGGTGCCGTGCTATCTTCTCTGCCACATCGGAAATATTCTGAGGGGGATGGGGCGTTAAGTACTTCATTGTTTCTTTGTCTCCTAAGAATTTATACATCTGTGGCGCATATTCAGTTTCCATGTAAGATAAATAATAATGATCTGTAGTAATGATGGGTGCTTTTTTGGTATGTAAATTTTTCATCGTTCTCCCCTTATTTCTTGCCCATCTTAATGAGCTTATTGTTGTTATACGTGATGATCACTTGATCACCTATCCTATAATCCAAATACTTGTCACAGGCTACATCAAAGATTTTTTTATTGCTGAATTCCACAATACACTTTTTTTCCTTTTGGTTATCATTTTTGATTTCCTTATTTGTTTTTACTCCTGAAGCAACTGATGAGTCGCTGGGTGAATAATATTTCTCCACCAATGTTACTTTATCAGTTTGGGATCCATCGTCGTCTGTTTTCTCATATAAGAGCATGAAAGTCAATATTCCAATCAGTATGATAATAATCGCAATTTTTAAAATCACTTTGTTCATCCTATTCTCCCCTGTTTTGAAGTATTCAGCAACTTATGAATATTTTAGAAACAGGGTAAATATTACAGGAAGATGTTTCGAAAAAAAGAACTCTTTACTATACTTCGACCGCTTTTGGATAATTCCTTTTAAATATTCACGACAGAATCCGGAATGATTTAACATTAATGAAATCCTTGTTCTGCTTCATACTAATAAAGAAAATTTCCTAGGAAGGAATGATGAAATGACACTGACAAAACAACAACTGTCTGCCTTCCGCTCGACTTTAGAAGAACTGGAAAATAGTATCAATAAAAGACAGGAAGATAATGATAAATTTGATTTGAATCAAGGGCATTTTCATGAATCAATGGGCGAACTTTCAAGCTATGACAACCATCCAGGCGATGAAGGAACAGCTCTTTATGAGCGCGAAAAGGATATTGCGCTTCACCAGCATCTCGACTATGAATTGGAGAATATCCAAAAGGCTTTGACCGCAATGGAAAACGAAAATTATGGAAAATGCTTAAAGTGCGGTATAGAAATACCTGTCGAAAGACTGGAAGCAATTCCTACTACTCTTTATTGCAAAGAACATAGTCCGGACCAAACGGTTTCCCATAATCGGCCGATAGAAGAAGGGGTTTTGATGCCTCCATTCGGTAAGTTTTTCCTGGATGACAAAGATGAAAATACAGCCTTTGATGCAGAAGATTCCTGGCAGGCAGTTGCTGAATGGGGAACATCTGAAACTCCTTCAGCACTGATGAATCCGCCAGAGGATTATAATGATGTCTACCTTAATTATGATGAGAATGTCGGCTATACAGAGGATTTTGAGAATTTCGTCGGAAATGACATCGAAGGCAGGAATATTACGGTATACCCAAATGAACAGCATGAAAGATATGAACAAGCATTGGATGAAGAAGGCACAATGACAACATTCGGCGACTTGCCTGCATATGAACATGATCCCTATGTAGAAGACTAAAGAAAGAGGTGATATTTTTTGAATAAGAACCAAACTCAATCGACACAACTTGCCGGCAGAACCTATGAGTCAAATGATTACAAGCGAAAAGATGAATTATCACAAGGTCTTGCAATCACACATGAACAAGCAAGTGACAGTTTGACCGAGGGTACAATTGATGGAAAAATTGAAAATGCAAACGGAAAAGATATTGACCTGCAGCGCTAAATAAACAAGGGTGATAAGGGCACTTTCCTTTTCACCTTTCCAACTGATAAGGAGTGAACCCTCATGGTAAACACAGAACCAGGCAAGGTAGCAAAGCTTTCAAATGAACACAAAGCAACCTATCCCGGCAACAAGCACATCAAACAAAACGCCGGCAGTATATATGGTCCTCAGCGAACAGAAAATCAATTGCCAATCGTTTTGGAACAAGAATAAGCCTTAACCAATAACGCGATGAGGGTCTATCCCCCATCGCGTTATTTGGTTATTCGTTTATTCTGTCCTATAGCGGGTATTAATCCAGTAAGTATTAAGTATTATTATTAATTACTTTGAAAGGAGAATCAGCATGGTACGCAGAAATGAAAAAAGACTTCCGTACAAAGGGATTAATTCTGAAAAAAACAATGGATTATCATCTACTCAAGAAGTTCTTTATGCCAAAGAATTTAAGGAGGCAACCAAAGCCGGTTACCCGGAAGAAGTAAGACAAGACAATGGACAGAATCAATAAATCACGAAACCGGAGGAAACTTCCTCCGGTTTTTTGTATCCATGTGCCGTTCCGATTATTAGCAGGCAAGTAGGGTAATGTATTCTATACACATTATTAGGAAGGAGGATCTATATGGAATTAACACTGGTGCATATTTTGCAATTATTTTTACTTGCCGCAGCTACTTTGTTTGTCAGCGGTCTCATAACTTTTGTTCTGCCTGGAATTTCTTTAGCTGTTCTGCTAATTTTGAGTTCCATGGCCGGGTATATATTTACGGCTTCCAACCAACTCGGAGAATTGATTATACCTATTTCCATCTTAAATGCAGCTCTTGCTTTAACTGCCTCCTGGCTAGTCAGGTATGGACAGTTTATCAAAAAGATGGCTGAAAAATATCAAAATGCCACTGTCTAGAACAAACAAAAAGGGTGCCCCTTACTAAATACAGGGTCACCCTTTAGTCATTGGCTTTTTCACAAGTTTCTCCCAAATGCCTTGTCAGCTTTCAACTGAACAATCCTTTCTCCAATCAAACAGCTTCTTTAATAATACATACCGCGGTTATTATCCAGAATTTCAGCACCTAAATAACCTGCCCCTAATCCAAGCAAACCTGCTCCTAAAGGGGATAGGCCTCCTCCTGCACCATATCCGCCGCCATAAGGTGTGCCATATCCAGGAACACCGTAGCCATATCCGCTGTACCCAGGCGAACCATACCCGCCATATCCAGGGTTTTGATAAGGGCCATACTGTCCCCCATATCCCGGACTGCCATAGCCATAACCTGTATTATATCCAGGCCCATACCCGGGATATCCACTTCCATATCCACCAGAAGGAAAACCGCCAAACAATAAATTCTGTCTTTGATTTAAAAAACGCTCTCTATGATTAAACAAGACATACACTCCTTAGAAATTATCATACTTACTCTTCGCGATATGTATATGCTCCAGGTACTTGTCTCGACATTTTCAAGTGTTTCAAAATGTTTATCCTCTCGTGTTTTAGTGAAATTGTTTATAAAGAACAAAAACAGCCTTCTATACTTTTGTGAGAGTTATTAAAAGGAGGAGTTTAAATGAAAAGAATGAAAAGAGCAGCTCTATTAGTTCCCTTGAGTGCAGGCATGCTTTTATCCGGTTGCATGGAGGAAGGAAGGATGAGCCCTGAGGAAGAGGATGTGGATGTTGTTGACCCAGGACTTGGAAACGAAGAAAGCAATGAAGGCACCTCAGAATAAGGTGTTGAATCAAGACTGCCGGCTCCCTGCAGCCGGCTTTTTATATTTTATAAAAAAATCAGCAAAAAACTCTTTCTTCCATCCCTTATTCAGTGTTATATTTGGAAAGTATTTTTTTCAAATTAAATGTTAAGGGAGTTTTTCCTATGATAGATATTTTGCTGATATTTGCACTTCAGTTGATATATGTTCCGATTCTTACACTAAGAACCATATTTCTTGTCAAAAATATGAGTGTAGCCGCTTCTGCTTTTGGATTTATGGAAGCCTTAATATATGTTTTTGGATTAGCGCTTGTATTTTCCGGTGATCAAAGCATTGCCAGCATGCTGGTTTACGCACTCGGTTTCGGCGTTGGCTTATATATTGGCAGCAAAGTTGAAAATAAACTGGCTATCGGCTATACGAGTATTGTAGTCAATTTAATGGAAATGAATGAAAAGCTAATTGAAATTCTAAGGAATGAAGGGTTTGGCGTTACCGTCTTTGAAGGAATGGGCCGGGACAGCAAACGATATCAACTTGAGATCCTGACAAAACGCAACCGCGAGGAAGAATTACTGGAAATCGTTGAAGAACACGAGCCACGTGCTTTTGTAATTTCCTATGAGCCTCGCCGCTTTAAAGGTGGATTCCTTGTCAAAGCAATGAAGAAAAGAATGAAAAAGAACCAGCGTGAGGCTTCAACAGCACCGAATAACTAATCTACATCTATAAAAACAGGCACTCTGTTCCCAACAGGGTGCCTGTTTTTTGTTTATCATGCTCATTTAAAGGTAAAACAAATCACATAGAAAAAGAAAGGAGAATCTGAATGTTTTTCTATGACTTACAGACTATCCAAAGAACGATAATCATTGGATTTTGTGCTTATATCTCGTTAATTATTTTGTTAAGAGTATCCGGAAAAAGGACACTCTCGAAATTGAATGCTTTTGATTTGGTTGTGACCGTGGCAATGGGGTCCACCCTTTCATCGATACTGATTAATAAGAATGTTACATGGGCACAGGGGATCACCGCATTTATCATGCTGATCGGACTTCAGTTTGCCATCGCCAAGCTGGCAGTCAACATGTCACCCTTTAACAAGCTGATAAAATCCAAGCCGCAGGTGTTATATGTGAATGGTGACTTCAGAACACGACCCATGAAGAAAGAAAGGGTACTAAAAAAAGAAATCCGCCAAGCTGCACGTTCACAAGGCCTCAGTTCAATGGCACAAGTGGATACAGTCGTACTGGAATCGGACGGATCTCTCTCCATCATAAAAAAATCAGAGCAATCAGAAAAAGATACGTTAATCGATGTAGACGGGTATCCCGGGTAAGGTTTACGACTTTAACCCACAGAGGGACTGTCCCCCACTGTTGCTTTACCACGCTAAAAGGGACTGTCCCTTTTAGCGCTTTAAACGGTTAAAGCTTTCCGATATATTTGAGTTCCTGAGGCGACTGGCTGTCTGCGCCTCCATCGATGATTTTTTGTACTCCTGCCAGTGTCGTTTCTGTTGGAACATATTCGCCCATTTGGTTAGTGAATGGTTCAGCAACATAAAAAGGCTGAGTCAAAAATGCTTCCAGCTTTTGTCCTCTGTTATACAGCTCCAGCTCTGATTCCGGGATCCTATCTTCCCCGATATTGTTAACAAGGACTCTTATTTCCCTGTATCGACGCAATAGTTTGCGGGCTCTCCGCTGTATGGACAAGTGATTATTATCGAGCAGCGCATCTTCAAGCAGCGTAGATGTTGCTTTTACAGGCTGTACAGCCGGATACATTTGCCTTGTCGCCAGGTCCAGGTCAAATGGAATCAAAGTATCCAGCGGCCCGTATGGATCATCTTCATCGACAGCCTCCCCGCTCGGATCATATAAAAATGTGGTGATTTCCGGAAACCCTGATTGCTCAAATTCCTCATTCATAGTGAACATGTCACCTGATTTCACTATGGCACGGTCAGCAATGATAACGGCTTCTTCCTTATTCTCCAAAGAATTCAACAGTTCAAATACGTCTTTTGCACCTTTACAGACAAAGTCACACGCTTCTTTTGCTTCTTCCACATCCGGGACATTTGATTCTGCTTCTATAAATATCATTTTGAACCCTTTTTCCTGGAACCTGACAATCAGTTCATTCAACAGAACCAATTGGCCCATTTGAGCACGAGCGATGAATCCGATTTTTCCGCCTTTGACAATCGGGCTGAATAAATCGACGACCTTTATTCCGCTTTCGATCATCTCCAGCCTGCTTCCACGAATCAGTAATTCATCAATCGTGCAGTTTGCTAATGATGCTAACGCCACAATGGTTTTAACCTCCGCTCTCCCTACCGGAATCTTTCCTGTGCACAGGTTAGAAACTGTGGCTGGCCGTAGTCCAACAGCTTTAGCAGCTGATGTAAGATTAGGCACCCTGCGGCGAAGCAGGGCAACATTTAACTTTATATTACTATTCATAATGCTATCACCCTCCGTTACTTTATATAGTGATTTATTTTACTTTAAATAACAAGTTGCTTTATCATAATTTTATAACTCAAGGTTTTTAAGTACTTTCTATTTGCGATTTTTTTTGCAATGTGGATAATGGGGAGGGTAATATAGAATCTTTAATCAGGAAGGATGGCAGATATGGCTTGGATATATCTGATTATCGGCGGTTTATTGGAAGTTGGCTGGGCGATAGGGTTATCTTTTTCAGAAGGTTTCACTAAGCTGGTACCAAGTGTTATTACCGCTGTTCTTCTGTTCATCAGTTTTTATTTCTTTGCAAAATCAATGAAAATGATTCCGATTGGAACAGCGTATGCAGCATTTACAGGAATTGGCGCCGGGGGAACTTCCCTCATTGGAATGGCCTTTTTGGGTGAGGAAGTCAACGGGGCAAAGATTTTTTTCATTTCACTTCTTATTTTTGCCGTACTTGGCCTGAAATTCACAACTGAGGACAATGAGCCAGATCCTGTCCAGAGCAAGGGGGAAAAATAATGGCATGGATTTTCTTAATTGCTGCCGGCTTGTTTGAAGTACTCCTCGTAACATTTATGAAGTTATCAGATGGATATAAAAAACTGATTCCAACAATTTTAGCTTTCATATCAGGAGGCATAAGCTTTTATTTACTTTCACTTGCACTGATTTCCATTCCTATCAGCACAGGTTATTCGGTATGGACAGGAATTGGTTCAGCAGGAGCAGTCATAGCAGGGATGCTCTTTTTCCGAGAAAAGAAAGACCTTAAAAGAATATTCTTTATATTATGCATCATTGCCAGCGTAATCGGTTTAAAAGCATTTTCCTGAAAGGAGCAAGTCATATTGCTCCTTTTTTTATTTCATTTCAATTTGTTACTTCAAATAGCCGTACCTGGTTCACCCCACTCTTCTCCCATAATTTCCCGAAATGATTCCTCTCTCAAATACAGAATACATTGAAGCATTTTGTAAATATTAACGATGTGCAGCGTAAGAAAGGTGGCACTTAAAATTGAATTTAATCAGGAGGCTTACAATGGGCATACTCAGTGGAAATCCTAAAGATGAACCTTTACATTATGGTGAGGTATTTGGTACATGGTCGTATTTGATGACAACAAAAGGAATGATTGCCGGATATCAGACAATGAAAAATCATGCAGGGGATGAAGATTTAAATAAATTCATTGAAGATG
Organism: Bacillus sp. AK031; assembly: GCF_053903065.1. Classification (NCBI taxonomy): domain Bacteria; kingdom Bacillati; phylum Bacillota; class Bacilli; order Caryophanales; family Bacillaceae; genus Bacillus; species Bacillus sp. AK031. The sequence continues at coordinate 2,536,081 of NZ_CP096424.1, forward strand.
CCATACAAAATGGGCTTCAAGAAGTGAAACAATTAGAGGAATTACTGAAGGAAAACGGTGTAGGCCTTCCTCCTTCCCCGCCTGAACGCCCGAATGCGTGCGTTGAGGACATTCCTGTTGGTGCAAGGTTTCAAGATCCCGAAATCTCTGCTTCGATTTCAAAAGATATCGCCAGTGGATTAGTGGCATGCAGCCAGGCAATCGGGCAATCCATCAGAGAGGACATCGCCATGATGTTCGGGCAGTTTCATGTCCAGAAGGCAACACTTGGCGGAAAATTACTGCGTCTGAACAAAGAAAAAGGTTGGTTGATTCCCCCACCGCTGCACCAGCATAAACCGGATGATTGTAAGTAAATTCAATCAAAAGAGGAAATTCCATCATTGGAAATTTCCTCTTTTTCCCCTTTTTAATAATAGAAGGAGTGATACCTATGACAAACAATAGCCTTGAGGAAGCTTTAAAACAAGTTGAAATGGCTGAGCGCAATCTGCTGGATGCACAAGGAAACAATGACCCCCAGCATTACCAGCGTGCACAGCAGGATATCAGATATGCCCAGGAGTTATTAAGTAGTATTCACGGCTCAATATCCAGCGCTTCTCCCGATGAACAAAAAAAGTACCATCGGGCCCAGGAAATGATGAGACTTCTTGAAGAAGCTCAAGCTTCCCTGTAGATTCAATCTATTTTTTCAGAGCAGCTGTTTTAACCTACCCGTGAGGCAGCTGCCTTTTCTGATTTGTGATAATGAGGACAACTCCTGAATAAGATGTACAAGTTATCTTATTTAGGGGTGAAAAGATGGGAGTTTTTTTAAGTTACATTTTTCTGGGATTATCTCTGGCCGCTCCAATTGGCCCTATTAATGCGGCTCAGCTCGATAAGGGGATTAAAAGCGGTTTTTGGCATGCGTGGCTGATAGGGGTCGGTTCAGTCGCCGCTGATTTTTTATACATGCTTGTTGTCTATTTTGGTGTCGTCAATTTTCTACATACTCCTTTTATGAAAACCTTTTTATGGTCTTTCGGTTTCTTTGTTCTTGTATATACAGGAGTTGAAAGCCTCCTTGGTGCTGGAAAAATCAATTCTCTATCACGGCAGAAGGATGACTCGTATATCAAAACATTTATGACTGGTTTCCTTATGGCGCTTTCAAGTCCGTTGACAATCCTTTTCTGGCTTGGCATCTACGGTTCCGTCCTTGCAAGGACGGCTCAGACATTTGACCAGACACATATGCTCATCTACAGTGGGGCAATTTTCATCGGCATTACCATTTGGGATATTTGCATGGCCGCACTCTCAAGCTCGTTCAGAAGATTTTTGACGGATAAATTGCTGGTGCTGATTTCCTCCATTTCGGGTCTTTCATTGATCGGGTTTGGGCTTTACTTCGGCTGGGAAGCCATCAAGATGATTTTTTAAAAAATCTTTAACAAATTAAAGCAGCGAGGGACATTCCTAACGAGTTCGGATTTCGAATTCAAAAACTAAATTAGCACACCAATCAGCAGTCCAATTCGCAACTGAATTAGACTGCTGCCTTTTTGTTGATATATATAGGGGTTAATAATATGACCGCTAAATCTGCCCTGAACTTCGCCCCCCCTTTTAACATGGCGTCATAGGTTATTGTCAACATGAAAATTTGTATGCTAATCGTTATACCAATTGGTGTGTTACAAACTGGCAGGGGGTGTTGATTTTTGAAAGGCAGATAAATGAAGCGGACATTTTTTTCCTTAATTCTGAGTAACCTCTGATTATTTAAATAAGGGTAGTTTTTCCCGTTATTCTGCAAAATAGAGGTAAATTTAAGGAAATAACAGGAATTTTTCCCCTTAAGGCAAAGTCAAATGTCCCATTTTTATGCTTTTGGAGCAAATAGCGGGAATCATTCCCTCTATTTACTCTATTTTTCGTGCTGTTTCCTCAATAAGGGGAATTTCTCCTCTTATTTTGGAGGCTTACTATATGAGGATTCTTGGATAACCGGAATTCACTAACCAGTGCTTATCTTGGGATAAAAAATGCTCCGAGCATGTGTCTTCATGCACCAAGCATTTCTCTTCCTATATTCTTGCCAAATTGCTTTTTAATTTTGGTGCGAAATACTATACAAAAAGTGATGTTAATTCATATTTTATATTTCAAAACAGATCCCTTAGGGTATTCCCCTTCTGATTTAATGTGTTTAAACAAAAAGTTTAAATAATTGTTTGACTCTGACGCAGCGTTATAGATTAGGATATAAGCAGGAGGTGATGAGGTGACGTATCAAGTAAAAGAAGTAGCGGAAATGGTCGGTGTAAGCGTGCGCACATTACACCATTATGACCATATCGGACTGCTTCAGCCTGAAAATATAACACCGGCCGGGTACAGGCAGTATACAGATAAAAATCTCGAGCGCCTTCAACAAATCGTATTCTTTAAAGAAGTGGGTTTTGGGCTTAAAGAAATCCAAAACATTTTAGACAGCCCTATGTTCGACAGAAAGAAAGCTCTTATGGACCACAAAGGTGTACTGGAAAAGAAAAAACAACGGCTTCAAAACATGATAGCAACTGTAGAGAAAACTATAGATTCTATTCAAGGAGGCATAAAAATGGAAGGGAAAGATTTATTCGGTGGTTTTAGCATGAAGGAAGTTGAAGAACATCAATCGAAGTATGCGAAGGAAGCCGAAGAAAAGTATGGGGACGTATATAGGACATCTCAAAAGAAAACAGCTGACTACTCAGAAGCAGACTGGCAAAACATCATGGCAGAAGCAGACAGCATTTATAAAAGGCTGGCAGCCCTAAGGGGGTTGCCATCAACTGATAAAGAAGTTCAATCAGCAATCGAAGACTGGCGTAAACATATCTCTGCCCATTATTATGAATGCACTATTGAGATTTTTCGAGGTCTCGGTGACATGTATATCGCGGATGAGCGCTTTACCAAGAATATCGATAAATATGGTGAAGGATTGGCGGCCTTCATGAATGAAGCCATTCAAGCATACTGCAAACGCCAGTCTTAATTTCGATGGGCTTAACAGTGGTACAGGATATATTCCAAAGATGCCGGTTCAGCCTGAAAATCCCTGAATTGTGATGAACAAATCAATTGGAAAGACAGATATTACGCTTTACCGTATATATCTGTCTTCTTTATTCTCTTTTTAATTACCTTTCTAAACCAGCTGAAAAATAACATGTTAATTCCTACAGCAAAACAATAAAACAGGAATGAAAAACCTGAGTGCCACTTATTGAATTGAAATAAGTTAAACTGCAGTGAGATCAATTCCAGCGCTGTCAATATGGCTGCACCTATTAACACAAAAGGAAAAAACTTCAGACTCTTAAGCGGGTAAAAATAAATTAAAATGATCATTTGGATCGGGTATGCAGCTACCTGCAATATTATGTCAAAGAGTTCTGCATGAGGAAAATCAAGAGTGTCATAAAAATCAATCGGTGGTTCAGCAAGAGTCGATTCTACCAACGTAATAAGGAGCAAATTAAAGAAATATAATGACAGGAGCTCAGTCCCTAAAAATTCTTTATACTTTTTATGGATAAAATATAGAACAGCTGACACTAGAATGCTAATGCATAGTGAAAAAATTTCATTCTCATCAAATTTCTCCGGCATCAAAGGCTCAAGTATATTACTCATTAACTTCATACCTTACCTTCTCTTTTCTCATTATCTTTTCAATCAGCCCATCTGCCATAAAAACGATACATATGATGACCATTCCCAAAAACAGATCAATAGAAGGATACCAGCTGCTGCTGTCTGATTTTAATAATCCTGCTGCCAGAAACCACTTTTCTGCGGCTGTAATAGAAGAAACCCACAAAAAAAGAGCAAATACCTTTACAGCAGGAGGAACTTCGATTTTAAATAAATAGAGACCCCATACCAACAATGAGGGAAGGATAACAGCATAGAATAATTTGACTGTCCATTTATCCACAAGCTGATTGGTGAAATTAAGGCGATCGTAGCTGGAAAACACCTTGTAAAATATATTTTGGCAAAGATATGAACTGAATAGAGTGATAAGGAACAATTGAATCGTGTCAATGGCCCTTTTGCAAAAGATGAGAGAGTACAGCAACAACACTGACAGAATTATGGTCACAGTAAGCAGCAATTAACAGAACTCCTTCCAAAAAATACTGTCTATGCCCTTTAGTATAACTATTTACCACCTGATTATTACCCCTCAAGCTCCAATAAAAAATAAGTATAAATGCATGAGGGGTTTAACCGCCCGCTCACAGGAAACTCGGAGCAACAAACACAATACAACTACCTTGTTAAACAAAGGAAAAAAAGTAAAAGAAGAACTGTTTGACAGTTCTTCTTTTACTAATCATCTATTATCCGTTACAGGAAGAGTGATAATGATTTCCGTCCCTTTGTTTTCCCTGCTTTTTATTTCAAGACTCCCTCTATGGTTCTGAATAATATTATTAGTCACCATTAATCCCAGTCCTGTTCCTGTTTTCTTCGTTGTAAAAAAAGGGGTTCCAATATTGCTGATTAACTCTTCGGGAATGCCGCACCCTTCATCTTTAAATGATAAAATCACTGCACCTTGATTTCCCTTCGCTGAAATCCATACTCTGCCTCCAGTCCCCATTGCTTCAATGGAATTTTGAAGGATATTAATAAATACCTGCTTGAGCTTGCTTTCTGAGCAATAGAGCGGCAGATCTGTGTCCGGGAAATCCATATGAATCTCAATGTTGTACATATTTGCTTGAGCCTTCATAAAAACAACCACTTGTTCAATGACTCTCCTGATATCGATTTCTTTCAACTCATCTACAGTCGGTTTGGCAAGAAGCAGGAATTCATTGACGATAGAGTTGATACGGTCTATTTCCGAAAAAATAATATTGTCATATGGGAATGCTTTGTCCTGATAATTTGAAGATAACAGTTGAAGGAACCCTTTCAAAGATGTTAACGGGTTTCTGATTTCATGTGCAATTCCAGCAGCAAGCTCACCCACCAGGTTCATCTTCTCGGACTTTTGGAGCAGTATGTTATTCTCCTTTTCAAGAGCTTTATGATAAGTATTGTCCCTGAAAACAACTTGAAAAGCATTTTCACCCTGAAACATGATTTCGGTACTGGCACACAAAATTTCTTTATCCCTTCCATCAGGCAAACGGATCCTCACTTCCAGTTGATCTCTATCAAGATGGTTATTCACCAGTTCAAAGTAATCATCGTGGTAGTCTTTATTAATGAAATGCAGAATCGGTTTTCCGACTACTTCATCTTCCGTAACCCCCAGGACTTTCTTGCCAGCTTCATTCAAGTACAAAATTTCATTTATATTATGGACGCAAATGGGATCGGGACACAAATCCACTAGTTTACGATATTGCTCTTCACTCTTTTTCAGCTTGTCTTCCGTTCTCTTGCGCCTCGTTATATCTTTGACCTGGCTGATTAAATAGACATGTCCATTCTTTTCCCGGAAAGACGATACACTCAGATGGATCCAAACCGGATGTCCCTCTTTATGTACATATCGCTTTTCCATTTCATAATATTCTAATTCTTTATTTATCAATTGCTCTGACAAATGAACGTCGATTGCTACATCGTCCGGATGAGTGATATCCTTAAAATTCATTTTCAGCAATTCACCTTCTGTATATCCAGTAATTCTAGTAAGAGAAGGGTTTACCATAAAAAATCTCCCCTGGGTATCAACTAAAGCCATTCCTACAGCGGCATAGTTAAAACTGGCGTAAAAAAGATCATGTTTGTATTCCTCACCCATCATAAGCCTATTCTCCTTCACTACTAAACTATTATTCTAATAGTAGCATGAAACCGAAACGGCAAAAACCCCTTATTTTTCCAAATGTACGATTTGTCAGAAACTTCTGTATTATAATCAATGTGCAAATTTGCTTGATCTGTTTAACCCTTTCCTTTTGTGGTAAACAATTTATAGGCAGCTAGAACACAAAATTCAAAGGAGAGTGTTAGATATGAATAAGAAAAATTTATTACTATCGATCCCTCTAGCAGCAGGAATCATCCTGACAGGTTGCAGTGATGAAGAAGGCCAGGAAGATGACACACTTATTGAAGATGAAGAAAACATGAATGAAACAGATTCAACAGAAGAAAATTCTGATACCACTGGCAATGAAGAAGACAGCATTGATTCTGAAGGATCTGACGAAGATAATGAAGGTAGTTTAAATGAGGTTCCGGAAGATCCTTATGGTGAAGGTACTGATGAACCTGATTTAGATGATAGTGAAGATGAAGAGCTGTAATATAGATATATTTAACAGAAAAAACGGCCGTAATTGGCTGTTTTTTTTGTTTGAAATTTAACGGATTCAACCCAAATATCATTCAAGTGAAAAGGCCAGCTCCCAGGCTGGCCATAAAGAAAATTAATTATTAACACTGTCTTTTAACGCTTTACCCGGTTTAAATGCCGGCTGCTTCGTAGCAGGTATTTCCATTTCTTCTCCTGTTTGAGGGTTTCTTCCTTTTCTAGCTGAACGTTCCCTGACCTCAAAGTTTCCAAAACCGATTAATTGCACTTTTTCACCTTTGGAAAGAGTCTCTTCGATATTTTGCAGCACAGCTTTCACTGCATTTTCTGCGTCTTTCTTACTTAGTTCAGCTGATTCAGCTACCGCGTTGATCAATTCTGTTTTGTTCATATGTAAAACCCTCCTAATGAATTATCTTCTTCATATGATTCTTACCACTGGCTCAAGAGTGTTAAACCTTTTCTGAAACAACAATCATACGTTTATGAAGAAATACTTTGCACCGAGTTGCATCTTCTTTAGAGAATCCTTCTTTTAAAAGCAAATCTCCTAGTTCTGTCAATTCCACCGATCCATCATCTTCATCAAAAGCAGTTGCCAGACCATGGATGCCTCCACCAATTTGTTGAGTATCCACGTTGAGCAGTTTCCCTTTAAGCGAAGTGTTTGCTTGAAGGCTTTTATACTGCTCAGGGTCAACGGTTAAAAATTCATAGGTCCCGACATTCTCTTTCATTTTAAGATCTTCTGACAATTCACTTTCAGAACTATAAACTCGATACACGTCCCTTTTCATACCTATCCCTCCTTCCCATATCCTCTCAATTCCCTCTGCCTTTTTAAATAAACACTGGCTGATAGAACGTTTCACCAACACCCTTTCATTTCCTCCTTCAAGGCCTAAGAGGGTAATTAAAAGGGACATTTCCTGAACAACAAGGTATTTAGAAAACAGCCTTACTAAACGCATAAAAAAATGAGCACCATAATGGCGCTCATTTGATTAATATAATTGCCTTCCTTGTTGTCCGATAGCATAATAAATCCCATGTTTCAGAGTCGAGAAACAGCTGAATCTGGAGAGTTGCATGTCTGTTGCTGTAATTTCCTGAGCAAGCTCGGGAGAAATTCCTACAAGGATCGTATCAGTACCTATTAAAGAAGCAGCAGCGGCAAGCTTGCCCAAAAACTCTACTGTAAACTGGCTGATATATTGATGAAGTCCAGTCAAGTCAATAACAAGATAGTCGGCCTTATGTTTAGGCAGGTTATTCAGGGTCTTAGTTATCAAGTCTTCGGAACGGTTTTCATCATATTTACCCAGTAAAGGAACCACTACAATCCCTTCAAGAACTGGAATGATCGGAGAAGAGATTTCTTTAACGAGGTTTGTCAGTTCCTTTGTACGCTCTTCGACCATGCTTTCCAACTTTACAATACGTTCTGACTCTGACCTTCTTGTCAACTCATGGATATTCTCTTCAATGGTGATAGTGGAAGGAACTATTTTGAACTCACAATGATCTCCCTCTTCTATTTGGTCCTTGGTTATTTCAAACCATACATTCTCGCCGAATAAACCGGAAAATATACCCGAGAAATGACCCGCGAGAAAGGTACCTGTTTTCTCTTTCCCTTGAGCGACATTAATTTTGTATTCCCAGCTGTCTGTCAGTTTGACTTTAGCCTTTCTTTCAATTTTATTCAATTCGGAGATTTCAATTTTACCCCAGCCTGCTGAAGCATATGTATTGGGGATCGCTTTTGCAACATCCTCAATTGGCATGTCCAATGACTGAAAATATTGGCCGACAACGAGACCTTGCCTGAAGCCTGTTGTTTCCATCACTACTTTTGCTGCCTCTTCACCTGATACTTCTTCTATCGTATCAAAAAAAGATTTCATCGCTGACGAAATCCAGAATAAGACCGCATCCTCACCTTCAAATTGGAATAATCCCTTATCACTCTCCCAGGCAAAATCCAATCCGCTGATATTAATTTTATCCTTATGTATTCCATCCGTTCCATTCATTCGTTCAGGACCCCCGTATCATTGATACTACTAATTTATCTCATGTAAGTTTATACGTAAAGCACCAGCCCTTATATACCAGAAACCAAAAGTGTTTAGTTGTATTTACTTACCCTATATTGAAATGACTCCGACAGTGTTGCAACAAAGAAACAGAAAGACAGCATAAAAAAAGCTCTGCAGCGAATGCAAAGCTTTAAGCACCTAACAATAATAGCCCGATCATTAAAATGGAGGGAATACCATAATAGAGGAGGCTCATGTTAATGACTTTCTTATCTTGGCGGCCTTTCCATTCGCCATACTTTTCATTTTTTGCTGTGTACCAGTTACCTTGATTATTCATTTACTTACCTCCTAATAATATATCATTTATCACTATTTACCCTATCTAACAGGATTTAAAAATAGAAAATTAAGGAAAAGGCGGCCGATTATGAAATAGGGTTTGATATACCTAATTCAAGGGAACTTTTTTAATAAAGAATTAAAAATTTAAATATACGGGGAGGAATAAAAGTTGAAGAAAAAAGACAACGAGCAATACAAGGGCAGAGGATTTGAGAATTTTGACAATCCAGAACAATATAAAAAAGAGAAAGAAAGTATCCTTGACAAATTTGAGAGTGAACAAAACGTTGATCCCCTTCCATTAGAAGATATTAAAGAAGAACAAAGGGAAGAAAGAGAAAAAACCAATACAAAAGACCAGTCATCAAGCGAAAAGAAATATAACCAGGACTATAACTAAGCTTAATGAGTTACCGTGCCTGATAAATAAGAGAAATTACAAAGAGCAGTTCCCTATACAGGAGACTGCTCTTTTACCAGTAACAAAATCCTAGATCATCTTCTTGCAGGCGTCCACACAGTTGAAGCAAGCGTCAGCGCATTTTTGGCAATGGTCGTGGTCGTGCTTCTTACATTCATTACCGCAGGATTCACAAACTTCAACCAGCAACTTGAGGATACTAGTGACATTTGGACTTCCTGACTGCATGGCGCTGATGGCAAGGTTACAGACATCTGCACACTCTCTGTCCAATCGGATGCACTGAGCCATCTTGCTAACATTGTCTTCCTTCAAACAGCTGCCAAAACACACATTGCAAGCCTCTAAACATTCCTGGCAAGCTTTTACACATTCACTATAAGTTTGATTCACTCTGCCACCGCCTTTATAAGTATTTTCAAAAAATTGTTTACCACTGTATTTTTTTGTTAAACACTTTAAATAGAATTTTTCAGGAACAATTAGACAAAAAATAGAAAAGGACTCTTTTTACTGATAGAATAAAGTTGGTGATTTACAATTCAGACACCCTTTAACAACCTAAATGAAACCAAAAAATTATTATTTATGAAAAGGAAGAGACAATGACAAAAATCGCATGGATAACAGATAGTACTGCCTATATTACAGAAGAGCTTAAAAACCATAAGGACGTCTATGTTCTGCCACTGAGCATCATTTTTGGCGATGACGATTATGAGGATGGAGTTGATTTATCCACTGATGAATTATATAAAAAAATAAACAGTGAAAAAGAAATACCAAAAACCTCCCAGCCATCTGTCGGTAAAACAGCTGAGTTATTTTCACAGTTAAAGGAACGTTACGATGCTGCCATAGCCATCCATATCTCAGGCAAGCTAAGCGGCACTCTCGAAGCAACCCGATCTGCAGGCGAAATTGCAGAATTCCCTCTGGAGACTGTGGACAGTAAATCAATGAGTTACGCAATCACGTCCCTTCTTCTATCTGGCATTAAGCAATCCGAAGAAGAAGCCGATTACAAGCAATTGGCTGCAAACCTTCGAAAAGAAGCGGAACTCCATGAGAACCTGATTCTATTAGGCAATCTTGAGCAATTTTATAAGGGAGGCAGAATGTCAGGCACTCAGTTTTTACTGGGCAACCTGCTGAAGATCAAACCGATCATCCGCATCAATGCATCCGGTGAATTTATGCTTGCAGAAAAAGTTCGGTCAGAAAAGAAAGCCACCAAAAGAATACTCGAACTCTTTAGCGAGTCATACAATAAATATTCGATCAGCCAAATCCAGATCCTCCATGGAAATGTTCCTGAAAGAGCGAATGAAATCAAACAAGATTTGCATTCAAAGTACCCTGCACTCGATATAGTAGTGGGCGAAATCAGTTCGACAATCGCAGTCCATGCAGGTGAAGGAACAGTCGGCCTTATGTGGCAAAATCACTCTAGATAGGCAATGATTCTCTGTTTTTATGAACCACTTTCATATTTCAAGCAAATGGAGGAAGAAATCATTATCGATTTCTTCCTCCATTTGTTATGTTAGTTATTCAGCTTTTCCATCGACTACTCAATCCGTTAATGCGAGACATTGGTTTTTGTCCTAGTGATTTCTTCGCCTCATTTAAAACAGATTAAAAATATATGGCCCTACAGAGAAAATATAAATCAGCATGTAAACAAGCATGAAGTAAAATACTCCTGCAAATGTTCCCCAATCAGGATCTCTTCCCCACTTCCATACTGCTGCCGTAATGATACTCATTAGAACCAACAGGATACTGCCGCTGTTTGGAAATGTATAATAGAAAGGGGCCATTTCATAAAAATAAGGATTCATTGCCTTGTTCATATAAGTGAATGGCATAACCAGGAATATAAGGATGCTTGCATATTCAACCCAGTTAATGTCATCCTTTTCAAATATATTCGGTTTTAGAATATACAGAGTCAACAATAGCGTTAGAGAAGGCAAGAACTAATAGAATGATGTTAAAACTGTAACCATACTGCTGAAAAGCATTAAAAATGCATTATATGCACTGAGTTTCCAATCTTCGGCATTCAGCTCTGTACTTGCCTCTTTCACTTCGGCAGACTGGGAGGCTCCATATAATTGATAATGATCACCATTAAAGGAGATCCACACAACTGACTGATCATTTACCTTCATTGGATTTTGAGCGACATGATTATTGGTATTAATCGGAAGTGCTTCAATTGCACTTCCATTATCGAGCGGTCCGGAATAAAGCCTCATCGCACTGTTGTCCCCGATTCTCTGTCCTTCAGCCGTGAACATTAAGTGAGGTCCATTGCTTAAGTTCACTATGTTTGCATAATCAGGAGACTCAAGCTTCGCGTTATTCTCTTTGTTAATAAACGATAATTTTTCTACAGACAATGGCGTGCTTGCCAATTCGTCAACAGGGCCTGACGCTTTATACATATTAAAGGAAAGCGATCCTCCTGTTCGCATCTGCCGTCCATATATAATCGAAACCTTTTCTTCTGTTGTCATCATGACAACATTGCCAAGTTTATCATACGCAGAATTTTTCACAGTCAGTACAGGGTTTTCAATCATTACCCCAACAGAATTCACAAAAAACAATTCCCCATTCGCATCGTCCTTCTGATGAATTACCGCATAACTGCCGTCACTGGCTAAAACAATATCAATAATGTCATTCGGAAAGCTATGTACTTCAGTAGAGTTCTCATTGTCAATATCATACTCGTAAACCGTTCCCGATTTCCAATACAAAACCTTTCCTTCGTCAGTGGCAAGGCCTGTCACATCTTGATCGATCACCTGCTCTTCTCCATTTTGGGAAAGAGTCAAATTGCCTGTCGACAAAGTCAAAAACCTTTCACCATCAGTCCAAAATGGATAACCCCTCGGTATATCCATGTCAATCTCTGCAGAATCTTCTATCGTAAGTCCGTCACCAACAACAAACTTATTTACCTTATCAACGTTAGTAAGATATAATTCATTTTCACGCTGAAAACTGATTGGCATCTCTTTTCCTTCATATGGCAGATAAACAGACCGGCTCCACTCTTCATTAGGCAGCTTTGTCATAGTCGAAAGCTGGTGGAAATACAATGCTGCTAGAAGCCCAGCAATTAATAAGAACGGTATTCCAAATGCTTTTAATTTTTCCTTCATCGTAACATCCTTTTATTATTATTTGGATTTTGAAAAGCAATAAATACTTTCTTTTCCTGATTCCTATACCAGGGCAATCCTTCACCAGAAGAATAATTAATATTACAAACATGTAACACCCTTGATAGACACATGTAAAATATTAGGGTGAATTTTCCGAAAAGTCAATGTTTCTTTTTGTTAAAATACTATTTTAGCAGAATACTTACTTTCTCCATGAAAAAGGAGTCTTCTCATTTCAAGAAAACTCCTTAGTCTTAAGCACTGAATTTCATTGAGTATCGGTTTTTCAGTGTTTGCCTTGCTCTAAAAAATCTGGTTTTCACTGTACTTCTCTTTATATCAAGCCGCTCTGCAATTTCTTTCTCATTTAGTCCGTATTGCACACGCAGCAAGAAGACTTCCTGTTGGCCAGGCGGTAATTGCCTGATCTCTGTCACTAACTCTTCCTTCAACAAGGAAATCCCAACAAAATGTTCTACTTCCTGACCAGATGACAAGAACTTCGATTCTCTTTCAAGATCAGCAGGGTCAATCAATACTTCCCGTGCTCTGATTTCTTTGCGGACAAAGTCGATACTGGTCCTTGTGGCAATCGAAGAAAGCCATCCTCCTGCTTTGCTTTCGTCAACTAAGCTTTCAATCTTGTTGAATGCCTTCAAAAAGGTTTCCTGAACAATATCTTCTGACAGACTGCTGTCTTTCGTTATTCGGTAAGCGATATGAAAGACAAGCTTATTGTATTTTGTGTATAGCTGGTCGAAACATACAGCCATGGGTCTTCCCCCCTCTTACTATCATCTGGTGAAACCTTCAGTAATATATTGCGGAATAGTTTCTTCAGTGAAGCCTTTTATATCCGGATAATCTTGTCCTTTGAAATAGAATGCAATCATATACTCGCTCTCCATCGACCAGGAAGTACTCTCTAATAACTCTTCAATTTTTTCATCTGATTCAATGGTCATTGTTTTCCCTTTTTGCTCCAGTTCTGCAACAGAACGCTGGAAATCAACCGCAGGACCAGAGGCCTCCTGATGATCTTCGCGTTTAAAAACAACGACTCTTGAAACATCATTCGCTGTGACTTTAACTTTTTCAAAAAGCCCTTTTGTCTCCAGCCACCTCTTGAAGTTTGTGTAGGCTGGTTTCCAAGAGGTATAAATTCTCCTGTCATCACTGAGGAGCACCTCAATGTCATAGAGTGTATCCCTTCTATCAACCATGCTTTCATAAGATTCTTCTTTCACTTCCTGTTTAAGAACCTCTAAAGCTTCTTTAAGCAAACTTTCATCTGTCAATGACATTTGTTTATTATGCGGTCCCCTTGCAGTGATAGAAATCTTATCTGCCATCTCGATATCAACTGACAGAATGGGTTCTATTGCTTGTTTGTATTCAACAGATTCATAGATTGCTGCATAATAAGATTTGTACTCACTGCGTTTTATATCATATTCCCTGATCACCTTGCTCCCGTCTTTCAACTCATAAACAATAAAGGCCTGGTCCATACCGTCCCTTTTCGGCTTCTCAGATACAATCTCCTCATGCAACTTCCTGACATTTTCAATGTTTTCTTTCTGCTCCAGGTACCTGACAGGTTCCTCTCCGTAAGAATCAAGATAACTGTAAACATTATCACTAAAATGAACCTTGCTGATTTCATCCATATCAGGAATGGCCTTTTCATAATTGTTAAAGCCCAGCTGGAAAGTAAATATGATTAATGAAATGAACACAGCAAAGCCGGCAAGCTCCTTCCATCTCGGAGAGACTCTCCATGTCTTTTGCAAAATCATCTCAGAAATAAGATATCCAATGATGAATCCTGAACCATACCCAAAAAGTGTCCAGGAGAGTTTACTTTGAACCTCACTGAAATAAGCTCCCGACAACAGCATTAAACAGAGGATGATTCCAAACTTGAATACCGGCTTCATCAATGGTACTGAAATTGCCTGAGATGCTGTTTCCAATTTCCGCTTTTTATATAGAACAATAGATAATACATACAACAGGATACTCAGACCCGCATAAAGCACCACTTCAACAGCGGACAAACTGACATTATGAAACATCCCCGCTTTTAATATTGGCGAAAAACTTTCCGGCTGGACATTAAAGAAGTACTCTTGCGGAAAACCAAACAGGAAGTTTTTTAAATTTAATACAACCAACACATAGATGCCTGCTGGAAACAGAAGGGCAATATATGTCAACAGTGCTTGTATAACAGACAATCCTGTCAGCATTCCAAGCGTTATTCCAACGACAAAAAATAAGATATCCATTAATAGGGTTATAAGAGTCCATTCGAGAATATCCTGCGGCTGAAAATGTGGGCCCAAGTCATTCGACAAGGTTATGACTGTCATAAGTAAGGCAGTTATAATCACTGGAATCACCAGCATGAGGAATCCTGCTATCGAAAAGTGATAGAAAAGTTTTTCTCTCTTTACAGGAAGACTGTGTATCATGTCCGCCTGTTGTTTAACATGCAAATACCTGAATAGAAATACAGACAGCAAAACCGGGATTACCATCATCAATCCTGCCTGAAGAACAAAATTCAGTTGAAACATATGGCCATATGTAAGGTAATAATGATATTCTTCATTAGATAGCTGCATCCATACATTTAGTGGAAGAGCAAATAACAGTCCGATAAAATAAGCAATACCCAACCAGCCGGTATTTCTGCCAATAAGGATGAATAATTGTTTATTTCCCAAGGATGTTCTTGACTGCATAACCTGCATCCTCCATTTCATAAATAAAAATTTCTTCCAGAGTGAGGGGGAGAATGTCAAAAATCAACGGATCGAAAGTCTTTATCTCCTCTTCTATATGTGAAGCGTCCCCTTTTACAATACAAGAGATAACACTCCCTCTCTTCTCTTGATGGACCACTTGCAGTTTCTGCAGTAATTCTTGCGGATCGTCCCGGAAAGCAATCTGAACTTTATGATAACCATATTTCAATTCATCAAGCTCTTTTTCAATCAGAAGCTTCCCTTGATGAAGAATTCCGACATGGTCACATAGGTCCTCGATTTCTTCAATATTGTGTGAAGATATCAGAATGGTCATTTGCCGGTCTGCCACCTCCTGCATCAGAAGGGACTTGACCTGTTTACGGACGACAGGGTCCAATCCATCTATTGGCTCGTCGAGGATCAGGACTTCAGGATTACAGGAAAGGGACAGCCAGAATGCAGCCTGCCTTTGTACTCCTTTGGAAAACTTATGGAGTTTCGTATTTGGGTCCAGATTAAAAACATCACTTAATTGTTGGAACTTCTCGGCATTCCAATTCGGATAGATGTTCTTATAAAAGTCAGCCATTTGCTTTAAAGTATATTGAGGAAAAAAGCAAGGCATATCCGCAAGGAAAAAAAGCTTTTGTTTTGCTGCGGAGTTTTCAAAGACCCTCTCTCCGTCTAAAAATACCTCTCCTCTGTCCGGTTTATAGATTCCTGCCAGCATTTTAAGAAGAGTAGTTTTTCCAGCACCGTTTGAACCAAGCAGCCCATATACTGAACCTTTTTGCACAGACAGAGATACATGATGGACTGTTTCGCGGCTCTCGAACTGCTTAGATACCTTTTGAAATTCAATCATTGTTTCTTCCTCCTCCCACACTTTTTGCTGTTCTATTTATCAGGTCGATCATTTCCACGGTGGAAATGCCAAGATAGAGGCCTTCTGCAATCAACCTTTCCAACTCGGAAGTAACTTTCTCGACTTTCATTGTATTTTGAATGCGGACTGCTGGATTTACAAAGCTTCCTCTGCCTTTTACTGAATAGATATACCCTTGAGTTTCCAGTTCCCGATAAGCCTTTTGTATTGTGTTAGGATTGATTGTCAATTCACCCGCAAGCGTCCTGACCGAGGGAAGCTGTTCGTCCACTTTCAATACCTCATTGATAATCATTTCCTTTAATTTCTCGACAAGCTGTTCATAGATCGGCTTGCGGCTCCGCAAATCTAATTCAAACATATACACCCTCCCATCTGTATGTAGTGTACTATGTGTCTTAATACAGTTAATCTTAGCTTAAATTTTTTTAAAATCATAGCTTTTTTTATAAATTTTCATCCCTTAATAATCTTTTTGCTGACTCCGCTGCAGCTTGCAAGTCTTCTTTATGCATATTAACTATTGGCAGCGGAAACAATTATCTTATGTAAGTAAATTGGAGAAGAGGTGTTATAAAATGAAGAATTCACGCTATTTATTACTTTTGATATTGCTGTTTGCAGGCATTCTACTTTCAGCTTGTAATAATGGCAATGGAGGAAATGGTGAGGAAGGCGGTGAAGATAAATCACTGGTATTCGGACGAAATAACTGGGCAGAAAATGTCGCTGTCTCGAACATGTGGAAGATTCTTCTAGAAGAAAAAGGCTATGAGGTAGAGTTAAAATCCATGGAAAAAGCTCCAGTATGGCTTGGAATAACCCGAGATGAGCTTGATGTTGCACCTGAAGTCTGGCTCCCTAATACTGATAAGCCTCTTATGGATAAGTATGGTGAACAGCTGGATATCCATGAAATATGGTATGAAAACACAGGACTCGGATTGGTAGTCCCTTCTTACATGGAGGATATTTCAAGTATAGAGGAACTGAATGCAAGAAAGGATGAATTCGGCGGGAGAATTGTCGGAATTGATCCAGGAGCAAGCCTGACAGCAATGGCTCAAACGGCCATTGATGAATATGGCCTTGAACTTGACCTGGTTACAAGCTCAGGACCGGCGATGATGGCTGAACTTTCAAAAGCTTACAAGGATAAAGAACCTATTGTCGTCACATTGTGGAATCCTCATTGGGCATTCTCGGAGTATGATTTAAAGTACCTTGAAGACCCCAAGAAAGTTTTTGGGGAAGCTGATGACATATATTATATGACAAGAAAAGGTTTTGAAGATGATCATCCTGAAGTAGTGCAATGGATGAATAATTGGAAAATGGACGATGCTTCACTTGGAAGCTTGATGGCCGTCATTAAAGATAACGGAGATCCGGCTGAAGGGGCAAAAGCATGGATTGAAGATAACCGGGACATGGTCGACGAGTGGCTGCAATGAAAAAGCGCAAGCCTCACGTTTTAAAAAATTTACACCTTAAAAAGGGAAGTAATCTGGTGATCAGATTACTTCCTTTTTTTTAATGAGTTATATTCGTTCTAATAGGCGGTTTACCAATTCCTCACCAGTTATCACAGCACTCCCGCCGCCTTGTGCCATGGCAGGATTTCCACCGCCTTTCCCGTTTGTTATCTCTAGGGCAAAACCTATCAACTCTTTACTATTTACCTCAAGTGAAGAGGCTGTGCCAACTACATATTGGAGCTTATCTTCATTTTCACTTACAAATAAGACAATCCCATGGTACTCGTTCAATATTGTCCTTGCAATCTTTTGTAAATCTGACATTGAACGGTTCTGAAAAACATGAGTGATGATCTCAAGGCCATTTTTTTCAAAGCAGGTTTCAGCAATGTTTTTTGCTTCATATTGAAGAAGTGTTTGCCGCGCCTGTTCTAGGAGCTTTTCGTTTTTATTGCCATTTTCAATTAATGTCATAAGCGCCGTCTTCATCTCCGCAGGTGGAGCATTCAATAACTTGGTTAAATCTTTAAGCACCTCATTTTTTTGATGAAGCTGGATTGCAACACGGCGACCGCAAACAAAGGAGATTCTTATATTTTTCCTCTGCTTTTCCCAGCCCAGGATTTTTATCATGCCTACTTCTCCAGTACTGGAAGGGTGGGTTCCGCCACAGCCGTTATAATCGAAGTTTGGAATAATCACCAACCTGATATTTTCATCAACAGTGGGCTGTTTCCTCATTGGATATTCAGTCAGTTCTTCTTTCGCCACCCATTTAGTATGTATTGGCCTGTTTTCAAGAATAATCTCATTCGCCAGGTTTTCAGCTTTATGGGATTCCGCTTCTGAAAGGGTCTCCACGTTTAAATCAATTGTGCAAATGTCTTCTCCCAAATGAAAGCTATTCGTCTCATAACTCAGGCCTTCCGAGAAACTGGCAGACAATATATGCTGGCCGGCATGCTGCTGCATGTGGTCAAAACGCCTCTCCCAGTCTATAGAACCGACTATTTCATGTCCTTCTTCCAGAGGCCTGTCTATATAATGGCGTATGATTCCATTTATTTCCTGAACGCCTTGTACTTTACAGTCATTCAGAAACCCGGAATCAGCCGGCTGACCGCCTCCCGCAGGATAGAAAGCCGTTTCTTCTAATTGAACGAACCACTTGCCATCTTTATCTTTTTGTTGTCTGACGATTTTTGTTTTAAATGTCACCCTATATGAATCTTCATAGAATAGTTTCTCCTTCAATACCTGTCTCACCTTCTCTGTTCAATATATTCTTTCGGGTCTGTAAACATGGAGATTGAATCAATTATTCCAACATAGATCAGGAATGCACCGAGCAAGATAAAGCCAATTTTCACTATCTTGTGCTGGACATTATCAGCATCCTTGTCTTTAAGCCCTGCAAAAGCAAATATTAGCAATGCCAAACCAGCCAGCAATGAAACAACAAACAAATGGAAAACCTCCAATCCTATTGTATACTCCTTCTATCCTGTTTTTCCATTGATTTAAACAATCAAACTTATACCCGAATAGAAAGATCTATTCCGATGGTTGTAACATTGGTTGTTGGATGGCTTAAATCAATGAAAAAAGGCACCCCTGAGCAACTACAAGTGTGCTTGGCAAATCATCCGTTCACATTATTACCCCGTTGCCCTGTTATTATTTCCCTGCACAGCTGGGATAAACCTGATTTCCTTATCCATATATAATGGACTATAAAAACGATAGAATGAATACAGTGCTCAGTGGGCAATTTATGAAAAGGAGGGATTCCATGAATGAATTTGTTGAAAAAATAAAGTCATTTTCTAAAAACTTAAGTCATGATTTGTCATCAATGGTCAATGAACTTAACTGTGAAAAGATTCCGCTTACACAAGCAATTGAGCTGATAAAAAGCCACCCTCATTGCCACCACAGCAGCCAAACCTTACTGGGCAGCGTGTTTAATACATACAGGATTGTGGTTTCCACATTTTCCATTCACCTGGAAACCAAAGGCGCAAAAGATGATTTCATTTTGGAACTCTCAATTTTTTCTGATGGTAAAGTCATCTATTCATACAAATCCTATGAAGCTAAATCTAAAAAGCTCAAAACCATATCAATACCAAAAGCACTGTTAAATGATGAACTCCTACAGCACAATGGATTGATTCATTAAAAGGTAGGCACCTACAAAAGGAATGAGGATTAAACCCTCATTCCTTTTGTGCTTCACTCCATCCATTCTGTGAGGAAAGCCGATTTTAATTCACTTGCGTTTTACCAGACACTGTTTTTTCACTAATATTAATTAAAATATCGATTTTTTTAGAACAAAGGCTGTAATGTATCCAGAGTTGCCAATTGAGGGGGGCGTTTCTGGAAACAGGGAAATTGGCGGGCCCATAGACGCTCTATGAGGATGTCGTTTCCGAAAATATGAAAATTGACATACCCATAGCCGCCCCTTGAGGTTGTCGTTTCTAAAAACACAAAAATCGGCCTATCCATAGCATTTTGTTGATCTATTGGCATTTACTTAAGTACATCAAGTGGAATATCAAAAATCAACCAAAGCCCAACAATAACCGGAAATGTCAGTATCCAGGCAAATAATGGTTTCCTGTAATGGATAATCAGCATCGTAAACATCATTAGATTAAAAAGAATATCCCATCCAAACCCCCACCCTCTGTGATAACTGAGTCCTCCGAGCGAATGGGCAACGTATTCATTTAGACCATAAATCGTGGTCCACAACAAAACCGCCAGAAATTGTTTTCCAATTGATTCTGGCAGCCTCCCTATAAAAATGGCAACAGTTGCTGTATATTGGATTCCCATTTTTGCTAGAGCGATAAACGTATGATTCAAGCCAGCTAAGCGATCTGCATCATCCATTGGATGGAATTCCCAAAGTGAATAATCAAAGAGGAGAAATTGGGATAGGAGATCGCCAATTATGAAATAAAGCAACGTAGGATAATATTCTTTGAAATTTTTCCATTCACCATATTTAATTCCGGCAATTATGTAGATTGATAAAAGGAGGATACTCATAATACGGCCTTTCAGAGCAAGGATTTTCCTTATCATTCTTCAAAGAGGCAGATATTATGCTAAAAAGCAGTCCTTAAACACCCCTGTCTTCATAACCCTTGCCGCTCTCGAACCGAGGGGGAGGTCCGGTTTGCTAATAATATTGGCTTTTTTAATAGAACATTCACCTTCAACACAACAATTAGGTCGAGAATTCGAGTTCCTATATATTGACAAATCAAAGCAAAAAGAATAATCTTCCAGTCAACCACCAGCCCCGTTAAGAGAAGCAGGCTTCCATTAATATAAAATAGACACTTTCCAGGTGAATACCCTTTTAGCTTGGAAAGAATCAGAGCCAAAATATCCATCCCTCCTGAAGATGCACCCATCTTGAACAATATCCCTATGCCAACTCCAAAAATGACAGATCCCATAATCGTATCTATCAAGATGTGCGAAATAGGTGATACCCCGGTGGAGGAGATTATCTCGATGACACCAGAAGTAACTGATACACAATATAAAGTCCATAATACACTGCTTCTTCCAAGCCATCTCATAGCTGCTAGAAGCAAACCAACATTCAATCCCCATAACGTAAAAGCATAGGGTATATCCATTAGAAATTTCAGGAGGACTCCAACACTTGCTGCCCCCCCTGAAGGGATAAAGTGCGGAAACAGGAACAATGCCATCGAGGCCCCCTGTAAGGCGGCAGCGATACCGAGCAGGCCAGCTTTTTGAATGTAACTCATATCTTTTCTCCCTTTAATAAAATTGGAAATAATACAAAACTAAAGGTTATCATAACATATTCGTCCTTTTTTTATCAGGAGATTAAATCAGGAAAATCAGTTGACTATGCGCCTTTCAACTGTAAATCTATGCATCTGTAATTGCCCCCAGGACCTCATAATCGTTCATATCCAGAATTGTTTCTGCTCCGATTGCCAATCTTGCTAATTCTGCTCCTAGAAATGGTCCGCTTGTCAAACCTGATGCACCCAGTCCATTGGCAACCAGGATTCCCTCATAGCCTGGCAATCTTCCTATAACAGGCAGAAACCCGGGGGTGTATGGCCTGAAGCCGACCCGGGTTTCCAATAGGGTCGCATTCACGAGGCCGGGAGCAACCTTCAGTGCCTTATTAAGTATTTCATAAACCCCTCCAGCAGTAGGTCGGTTGTCAAATCCTGTATCATTTTCATGAGTGGCTCCAGCCACAATTCGTCCATCCCCAAAACTGAGGAGATACTGATCATTCGGCGGCATGATGACCGGCCAGTCGGTGGTGTTCATCCCCTCCATTTCGAGATGAAGGATTTGTGCTTTCTGGAATGAAACCTCAAAGTTCACACCAATAGCGTCTAAAAGCTCTCCAGCCCAAGCACCGCCTGTAATGATAACTTCATCTGCACTCAAATATTCTTCCTCAAAAAGGACTCCCGTTATTTTATTTCCTTTTTGAACCAAAGACCCCTGCCCAGTTTTAAAAGCGGCTCCATGCTTTCTGGCCCCATTAATTAAAGCGTCTCTAAGTGCTCTCCCATCAACGCGGGCTCCCCCACTCACAAAAATTCCACGGCATTCCTCTGAAAGGATCGGGACAAATTGTCTGATCTCTTCGTTGGTCAGTATTTTGATATCCCCTATCTCAGGAGCCTCTTCACGTTTTTTCTTTACCCTCTCCACCATCTTCTCTAATTTTTTAACATCTTGGTGCAGACTGATTGCACCTACTTTTTTATAACCGGTATCTTTTTCTCCATCATCCTCTAATTTTCTGATCAATTCAGGGTAATAACCCGCCCCCCCTTTTACCATTTGATACCAAGCTTTATTGCGTCGTTGAGAAAGCCATGGACATACTATACCAGCTGCAGCGTCTGTTGCCTGCCCTGTATGATGGCGGTCGACAATAATAACTTCTGCTCCTTCTCTTGCTAAATGATAAGCGGCCGAAGCTCCAAGAATTCCGGCACCGACAACGATAATTTTCTTCATGCAAACACCTTTTCTGTAAGATTTCTTTTTAAAATTGTACTAGAGTTATCATAACTACTCAATCAAGGCAAAGGAAACCAATATGCCGCCTGAGTAAATCGAAAACCACAAAGCTAAAGCCAAATTGAATGAAGAGAAAATTATCTAAAATAAAAAAACCGGAGTATGCTCCGGGTTTTCTTTACGATTGTTTAGTAAAAGTTCCGACATGCTTTGCAATAGAATGAGAAAGTGTGGATTCTATGGAGATCCTGTCTAAAGGTATTCCCAGCTGTACTGCTGTCACAGCAATTTCAGGGCGTATCCCTGACAAGGTAGTTTTGACGCCAATCAGGCTTAACGCGTCAATCAGCTGGAAGATTTCATGTGCGACCATTGTATCTATTATTACTACACCCGAAAGATCAATGAATAGCTGATCGACCTCTTTTATCGTACATTGATGCAATGTATTTTCCAGTATCACCTTGGCTCTTGCAGTATCGATATCACCTACAAGGGGAAGCAGGGCCGTATCAGCACTGATGGAAATGATTGGAGAGCTCAGTTCATTGATCATTTCCTGCTGTGCTCTTAACTGTTTCAATGATGCATTATGGGTACCTTCAACGAACTGAAGGACTACATAATCAAAGACATCTTGGATAAGATCTTTCCATTTATCAATTCGCTGCTGCTCGATTCTTTCATCTGCCTCTTTCGCAAATTGATTTATGTAAGAAAAATACTGATCTCTCACTCTTAAGAACTCACGGATTACATTATGGATGGGAGTTTCAATGTGCTCCCCATCATTGGCGATCTTATGTATCCACTTATTGAAGTTTTCGTAGAATACATCTCGATCATCAACGAAGACATTTGCCATATGCACATAAAATTCATGGTTTTGTTCTTTTAATTTGGATATCACTACATCACTTGTTGAGGCATAAACTCCTGATGTCTCATGCCTTGCTATTGATTGATACCATTCCTCACTCATGTGTTTGGTTCGTTTTATAAAAAAGTCGTGCAACTGCTGGTTTAGACGCATAACCTTGCTCCCTTCTAATGCATTTCTACATAAATTTTACCTCACTC
This sequence comes from Bacillus sp. AK031, assembly GCF_053903065.1. NCBI lineage: Bacteria > Bacillati > Bacillota > Bacilli > Caryophanales > Bacillaceae > Bacillus > Bacillus sp. AK031. The sequence goes on from NZ_CP096424.1 coordinate 2,559,645, forward strand.
TATTACAAAAGAAAACAAAGATAGCTTGCCTTTCGATGGTGACATGTATAAGAGGTTGATTATCGTTTGGTTAAATTGTTTTTTATTCCTCAACACCACTCTTGAACGAACGACTTTGAAAATAATCAGCTAGATAATTCAACTTTATTTCTAACATACTCTCTGTAGAAAGAAAAGATAATAGTTAACAATGGCAATGACCACAAAAACACGGCATACGGCAAGTAAGCCAGGATCGGCACACCCAATATGGTACTGCACATGATGGCCAGTACACTCCATGGAATCATTCCTGGAAATACCATCGTAGAATCCCCCATGACTCTTGCAAGTTCTAAATTTCCATATTTATCTTTCCAATGATTTATAAAAGATCGGCCGGTAAGAATAATCGGCAATGTCTGGTTGGCTGAGATTAAAGAGATTACCAGAGTAGCAAAAATGGTTTTCAATGAATCGGCCGCAAGACCTTTTGAGTTCCGAAGCCAATTGTTAAGCAGCGGCTGAATAATGCCGAACCCTTCAAGCAAGCCATTATAGGCTCCTGCCAATGCCAAAAAAAGAAGCAAAAAATACATATTCGACAGGCCTCCGCCTATTCCATCGACTCCAAACCACAAGGACTTAAGCACTGAGACTGGATTCACCCCATCCACTAAAGCAATCATCGCTGCTGCCAGCACACTGCAAATGAAGGCATACAAAATTCTTATTCTGAAAAGGACAAATAGGATCAGGATTAAAGGGGGCAAGAACTTAATTAATGAAAGATCTTCCCACTGAAAGTCCTGGCTGCTGAAAATCGTGTTTCCTGCTCTTTGGTTTGTATCCGCTAGAAAGTAAAAAACAAGGCATACAAGCACAGCACCCAGAGTAGTCGGCAGGAATTTACTAAACTGCTTTCCCGTATCTGTTTCCACAGTATGCGAGAGCAGCTGATGCGAACTTGAAAAAGGGGATGTCCGGTCACCGACAAAGGCACCAGAAACCAAAGCCCCTGCCGTTATTTCCGGAGGCATCCCCAAAACAGCAGCAGTGCTCATCACTGGAATCCCCACTGCACTCAATGTACCTACCGATGTGCCAAGAATCATCGAGAAAAAATAAGTGTTGATAAAAAGGATAAAACATAAAAGTGAGCTGGTGTTATAATGTGCAGGGTGATGGATATCAACTGGTCAATTACACCGGATATGTACCAGGAAGGCAAAATAAAGCTTACTAACAAGAGAATAAAAATGACTCCTCTCGTTCGTTTTACACCTTTCCACGAGAGTCTCCAAACACCTTTAACATCGGCTCCCTTTTTAAGAATAACGCCCATTAAAACCAGATAACCCGGTGAAAATCCAAAGAACAGCGGAACATTTATTGCAACAGATAAGAGTACTCCGCTAAGAGTCACTGTTACGATCCCTACTACTTCTTTTAAAGAAAATTGAAATGAATTCAAACTGATCAACTCCTGTCTAACATACAATCCATTCTACAGCAGATTTTCTCATTATTGTTCCGTCAGACCTTATTAGCACTATATATATTAATTGATTTTTTGCTGTGTACAAAAAGAATTTTTTTATGACAACGTGCTTTATATATTTTAATTATGAAGCGTTACCATAATCATTGAAAAAAGAGAACCACAGAAGTGATTCTCTTTAGCCTCCTTGCTTTATGGTGTTAGTCAAAATTGAACTCGCTCAGTTTATCACTGTGGCTGGCAATCATTGCAATAATGGTATTTGCCTCTTCTTTACTGAAAATGAAATGTGATTCGTCTCTTATCAGCTGGCCATCTTCCGTGCGGATCCTGTTTAACCTTCTCAATACCCCGTCGCCTGTGTCGGTGATTATGCCGAACTGGTAGGTTACTTCCACCTCGTCAGCATGTAAAAATGCCGTTACTTCAGGCGTTTCCCATTCTACATCTATTTCTTCAAGGATATCGCCTTCCTCATAATCTTCCTCTACTTCGTCATAGTCATAATCATCGACCACATAGTGGACAGGACCTTCTTCACCTTCATCTTCTACAACATAATCGATATGGTCATCGTCATATTCATCTGCCTCATCGTAAAAATCAACTTCCTCCATACTTAAGTAATCATGAAGGCTTTCATGAACGGCATCAATGATGTCCTCAATATCAGGAAGTATGACCTTTAGGGATTGGCCATAATCAATATCATAAGATTCCATATAGAATTCTTCATTATAGGGATCAAACATAAGGGAACAAAAGTACTCTCTCTCATGGTCTTCTGTCTCTACATAAAATTCAATCCTTGGATGCTTGGCTCCTCTATCGATGTTCATCTGACCGACTTGATCATATTTTTCACATATGGATTCAAGGTGATCTTGCAGCTCACCGCTTACTCTGTCAAACCACTCTAACTTCATGCTATCCCATCCCTTCTTAAATGCCTTCATTATCCTCTCGTTTGTTCATAACAATAATGAGATACCAGCTCTTCAATCTGATCATGTTCAGGAAACTTTCCATTGAATTCAAAAGGAATTTCTTCAATAAACGATCCGTTTTGATATACATGGATGACACCTTTTTGGTTGATTACACTGAATTCAGGTTCAAATACAAAACCGTTTTTCTGAATAGCTCCCATCTTACCTCTCCTTGTCTTACTTTCTATTTTTAGTATGATAAAAAATGGTGGAAAATAATCAATCTTACATAGATAGGTTAATTATGGTAAAATCTCCATGACAGGCTCGATTTACGAAAAAGTGGCAATTGCTACGAAACATCCATTTTCAATGTAAGGGGTACAGATAAATGAAGCAATCACTCGATTTCTTATTAGAAATTGACAAGCTAAAGAAGATTGTAAGAAGGACATATATCTCAGACGGAAGCCGGAATGAAAATACTGCAGAACATTCCTGGCATGTTGCGATGATGGCAATGACTCTATGGGAACACTATGAGCATAAACAAGATGTCGACTTATTCAAGAGCATCAAGATGCTTCTTTTGCATGATATCGTAGAAATAGATGCCGGGGATACATATGCTTTTGATGATTCGGGCTACGAAGATAAAAAGGAGCGTGAAAATCTTGCAGCAGACAGATTATATGGCCTCCTTCCTGAAGATATTGCAAATGATTACCGCAGTACCTGGGATGAATACGAAGAAGGAAAAACACCAGAGGCTGTTTTCGCCCATATAATCGATCATATCCAACCTTTGATGTTGAACATTGCAACTTCAGGTATTTCTTGGGAAGAACACGGTATCCATTCACAACAGGTTTTAAAACGCAACCAATGGATAGAAAGCGTTTCTCCTGCCATTTACAATCAAGTAAAAGAGTGGGTCGATAAGGGCATAGAAATGGGTTGGCTGAAGGCTTAACCGCTTTAGCACTTTAAAGCATCACAAGGGACTGTCCCCTATGACGCTTTAAAGCGGTGAAGCTAAATTAGTGATCATGGGGGTTTATGTGATGAAGGCAGTGGATACATTAAGATCTTTGCAAAGTTATACAGATTATTTAATAGGCCTCAAGTCAATCAATACAGAGTTGGCAAACGCACCTATTACGGAAGGAAAATGGTCAATCAAGGAAATCATAAGCCATATTTACAGATGGGACATCTATCTTTTAGAGGTGGCTCTGCCATCTGCTATTCAAAGTAAATCAGTAAATTTTCCTTCTCATGATGAATACAATGAAGCATCTGTTCTTTATTCCGAAACAGTCGGCTTCAATGAGCTTATCGACCATTCTGTTCAAATAAGGAACAACCTTATCAATGAGATAAACAATTGTAAAGTTAAGTTGGAAGAACCTATTACGGTTCAAGGAAATACTCATTGCCCTAACACAAATGCTGTCTATACGTTCCTTTATTTATTGGGTGAATTCGTCGAACATGATAGACACCACTTTAACCAAATCAATACTTACCTGTCACCTGAGGGGGCAAAACCCATATAAAAAAACGCCAAGAGTTTGGCGTTTTTTTATTGGTTGTCATCTTCATTTCCAGTTACATTTTTGATTGCCTTTGAAGTAGTGTCTACAGCTCCCATAGCTGCATTTTCAGTAGCCTCTAAAGCTTTGTGGGTTGCATGGAATACTGCACCTGCACTATCTTTGATATTATTCGTGATTGTATCTTTTCCCTTTTGCTGATTGTTTGACATATCATCACCTCCTGGACAAGCATAGGTTATGCTAAATCCAGGATTATATCCTTGCCTGATCTAAGTGTTCCATCTTTTTTGCAGGTAATATTGCCTGCTTCCTTTAGGAAAATCCTCCAGAATCCCAAAAACTTCATACCCTTGCTTTTTATAAAAATCAGGTGCCTGAAAACTGAAGGATTCAAAAACATCAATAGGCAGCCCTTTTTTTTGCCGATTCTTTCTTTTTCGCCAATAAAGCTCTGCCATAGCGATTGCCTCTGCAAAATTCATCCACCCATAGGAAATCGATATGTCAATGGCCCCAGAATAAGGTGGCCTATTCCCTCCAACGATCCTGTCACTTGTAACTCTCAACATAGAACTGACATTTCCCTGTGGAGACTTAACCTCATCACTAGTATTGCCCATATTATGCTCAATGACTTTTCTTTTAATAAAATCACTATCTTCCTGCTTCCATAACTGTTCGATTTTCATATCACTGTTAAGCCCTTCGTTAATTTAAGATTGGAATACTTGAATATACAGACCATCACTTTTCTTTTCAGTCCAATTACCTATTGTATATTGATCAATTACATTTCTCCAAAAGATAATGGCTGGCTCATTGCCTTCTATCTGCGACACTTCCCAAGTCCCCTTGAACCGCTCAAACACTTCGATTGCCGCCAAACGCCCCAACCCGGTTCTGCGGTATTTCTTCATAATAAAAAATTCAGCGATTGAATGGAAGGCTTCCCCCTCATTGAGTACTTCCCTTACTAATACAAATCCAACATATTGATTCCCCACCTTGAGCGTAAATGGAAATCTGCCTTCTTCTTCCCAATAATGATCCAGGTAAGGATAGGATCCAAATTGACCGTTTTCAGTTACATCAGCCCTATTGAATTCTGAAAAATCATAAAAATAGAATTGCATTAAATTTTTTATTACATCCTTTTCACTTAATGATGCTACACATAGTTCCAGTTTCATTTTCATTTCTCCATTCCTGCTGGCGATAACCTTTTTTTGAACCGTATATCCTTTTTAAGCAATAACAGTTCTATTTCTATGAGAATGTTTAAATTCCTTCTTTAGTGCTGTTTTCCAATGAAGTGAGCAGGATTTTTCGTTATTCTGTACCGATATGCTACCTTAACCTTATAACCTGCATACTAGGAGGATGATTCATTTGATACAAAAAAAACAAAAAAAATCAGCCTGGCTTCACGCCCTTCCGGAAAACCAGATAGCAAGGACTTTTCAATAAAGGAAGTGCCAATCAATGAACCGAACGAAAACCAGGTGCTCGTGAAAACGATCTACCTTTCTGTTGATCCTTACATGAGGGGAAGGATGTCTGATGCAAAATCCTATGTGGAACCATTTAAGCTAAACGAACCCTTAAATGGCGGCGTTATTGCAAAAGTCGTTCAATCGAAATCCAGTCAGTTCAAAAAAGGGGACTTCGTTATTGGCATGCTCCCCTGGCAGGAATACGCCGTTGCTTCAGAGGTAGAAATCCGTAAAATCGATTCAGAAATAGCCCCGCTGACCTCTTACCTCGGGATATTAGGGATGACAGGGTTAACTGCATACTTCGGCCTTCTGGACATTGGCCAGCCAAAAGAAGGCGAAACGGTCGTCATTTCAGGAGCAGCAGGTGCCGTTGGATCGGCCGCAGGCCAAATTGCCAAGATAAAGGGTGCAACGGTTGTCGGAATTGCTGGATCGGATGAAAAAGTTGAATACCTAGTTTCTACACTTGGATTCGATAAGGCGATCAACTATAAAACCTGCGGAAATATCAAAGCGGCCTTAAAGGAAGCCTGTCCAACCGGTATCGACGTCTACTTTGAAAATGTAGGGGGAGAAATAGGGGATGCCGCTCTCAGTATGCTCAATAAACATGCTCGTGTGCCTGTGTGTGGAGCAATTTCAGCTTATAATAACACAGAGGCAGATATCGGAAACCGGGTGCAAACGAATCTAATCAAATCAAGCGCCCTTATGAAAGGGTTTGTAGTCAATGATTACTCACACCGTTTTAAAGAAGGAGCAGCCCAACTGGGGAAATGGCTTTCGGAAGGCAAGCTAACCTACGAAGAAACCATAACTGAGGGATTCGATAACATCCCTGAAGCATTCCTCGGCCTGTTCGAAGGAAATAATCTCGGTAAGCAATTGGTTAAAGTAAGTGACCCTTCCTGACAAACAAAGGATAAAGCAAAAATAAATAAAGTGCATGATAGCCGGCAGGAACCCCTGCCGGCTATATTTCTTAATACTCCTTGATTCAATTAAAATCCGAGCTCTTTTCCATTTGGGTTTCTGGCTCTCCCTTTTCTTTAGATAAAAACCATCCCCCGGCTGCAATCAAGATGAGAACTGTATAAAAGGTGATTTTCCATCCAGGTGACTTTGCGAAACTTTCCGATAATACAGCTAACGAAGGGTGGGAAAGTGTATATACAGCAAGTTTGACACCCACCCATCCTACTATCAGAAAAGCTGCAACTTCAAGGCCGGGTTTCCGGTGGAGCAGTTTCACAAAGAATCCAGCTGCAAATCGCATGATAATGAGGCCGATTAGGCCTCCGGCGAAAATGACAAGGAACTTGCCTCCATCCAGACCTCCTATTTGCGGGAGTGAGGTATCTGGCAAAACGACAGCCAACGCAACAGCAGCAAGGATGGAATCAACTGCAAAGGCTATATCTGCGAGTTCAACCTTTAACACGGTCTGCCAAAAACCCACTGGTTTCTCTTTCTTCTCAGCATTTTCTTCATCACTACTTTTCTTCACAACAACTTTCCTGAATATATGATTGGCTGCGATGAACAATAAGTAAAGTGCGCCAAGAGCCTGAACCTGCCAGATGTTCACCAGAAAACTGATGGCAAACAACGACCCAAACCTGAATATAAACGCACCAGCCAGACCATAAAACAACGCCTTTTTCCGCTGTTCTTCAGGCAGATGTTTTACCATGATCGCTAATACAAGAGCGTTGTCCGCCGCCAACAGTCCTTCTATTCCTATTAATAGCAGAAGCACCCACAAGTATTCCATTAATAAAGCAAATTCCATATGATGACCCTCCTTGAATGTTTAATGTCTATAACACAGAGATAATATCTTGATCTTTACTTTCCATTCCCTCATCGAAGAAAAGCCTTGTCTTGAACTGAAAGCGGACAGTCTCTGATGAAGCCTGGAGAGAAGGAGGTATTCTAAAGGTGAATTTTCTTTGATTCCTTTCCTGGGGTTTGACCACAGCAGAAGAAAGGATTGTAGCAGTATTGATAACTGTTTCCTTTTTTGACAGCGTATCCGTCATCACCAGGTCGCACTCAATCCTGTTAATCTGCTGGTCCACCGTACCTCCTTCTATATAGAAGCATCCTATTACTGTTTCTCCTGCCTGAAAAGTATATTTGGGCAGCTGCAAATCAATTCGGGCCGATCCTATTCCAATCAAAGACATATATTTTCTCAGTAACACTTTCATTGCCTCCACTTTGAAATTTATTTAGAGTTATTAACCAGTTTTTCATCAAGCCGCATTTCAATCTTTTCAATTTTCACTTTATCCAGCAGGAGCTCTTCTTTATTTTTTCTTAAAAGTTCTGCAATGGTCATTTGACCTTTTTTCATTACTCTCACTCCCCTCTCCCTATGGCGGCCTTTTGAATAACTCTCCCAGGCCGCAAAAAAAGCCTTTACCAACAATTTGGCAAAGGCTTTTCAGGAACATAAAAAAAGACCTCTACCGCACAGGTAAAGGTCTTGCTAACAACGTCATCGCTGCCAGCAAAGCCGAGAGCCAAGGACTCCGAAATGACGACTTTGCTGTAAAAGCTACTCCCCTTCAGGAGAAACTATTCAAATGTATAAATCAAGAATAAAACATCCATAAGAGTCTGTCAATTAACTTTGTGAAAATTGGGCAAAACCTATTTAACCTTTAAGGAATAATGCAGCTGCACAAATTGGTTATTACGTCGCATATCCTTAAGTTCCAGTGCTAATTCTTCATCATGGCTCCTAAAAAGAGGTATCCCGTTTCCTAACAGTGAAGGAGCAATAGTAAGGATCAACTCATCAACCAACCTGCCTGGCAGCAGTGAATGTACAAGTTCTCCCCCTCCTACAATCCAAATATTTTGTCCTTCCTTTTCTTTAAGTGAATTAATAACACTCTGAATGTCCCCTTTTAGCACCTTAACAAATTCATTCCCTTTTCCCATGGAAGATGAAGCAACAAAGCACTCTTTATTTTCATAAGGCCACCTCCCCTTTTCAAGGATGAGGATTTGTTCATATGTTGACCTTCCCATCAAAATGGTATCCACCGATTGATAAAATTCTTCATATCCATTATCCCCTACACCTTGAGTGCTGAAAAGCCAAACCAAGGAATGATCTTCCCTGGCTATATAACCGATAACCGTCCAGACTGAGTGCAGTAAATAAAATAGATCTTCTCATAACAAATCTCTCTTTTTTCCGGCAAAAGTATACTTTAGTTTCTTTCGGGAAAACTCTACTAGAATCCTTTTAACTAGCAAAAGTAAACTTTTAGATATTTCAAAATAATTTTAACTGTATTGAAAATCTTCTGAATGTTCTCTTGATTGTTAATCTTGGTAATTAAGTTATTATTTCAATATAAAGTCTAATTCTTGATTTTCAGTTTTTTTATGATTAACATTGGTAATGGTCCCGCTTTCACAAACGGGATACATATAAAAAAAACAGATAGGTGGTTACGTTTACATGAGAAAACAGTCATTCATTTTACTGTCTATTCTGCTTGTTTTAAGTGCTTTCTTAACAGCATGTGGAGGCGGAAATGACAACAACAACAATGAAACTGCCGACACTGGCGGCGGAAAAGATGAGCAAGTACTGAACTTGCTTGAAAGCTCAGAAATTCCTTCCCTCGACACAACTCTTGGAACAGATTCCGTTTCATTCAATGTAATGAACAACGTATTTGAAGGTCTTTATCGTTTAGGTGAAGATGATGAGCCTGTTCTTGGATTGGCAGCAGAAGAGCCAACTGTTTCTGAAGATGGTAAAACATATACATTCAAACTTCGTGATGCACAATGGTCCAATGGAGACCCTGTGACTGCGAAAGACTTTGAATATGCATGGAAAAAAGCTTTAAACCCTGATAATGCTTCTGAGTATGCTTACATTATGTTTGACATCAAGAATGCTGAAAAAGTAAACAACGGGGAACTTCCTGTTGATGAAGCAGGAATCAAAGCAATCGATGACAAGACTCTTGAAATCCAATTGGAAACAATTGTACCTTACTTCAAATCATTGCTTACATTTGCAACATTCCTTCCGCAAAACCAGGCATTTGTTGAAGAGCAAGGCGACCAATACGGCCTTGAAGCAGACACGACTATTTACAACGGTCCTTTTGTCCTTTCAGAATGGAAGCATGAGCAAAGTTTCCAAATGAAGAAAAACCCTGATTACTGGGAAGCGGATGTTGTTAAATTGGAAGAAATCAATTTCAACATCGTTAAAGATACATCAACACGTGTTAACTTGTATGAAACAAAAGAAGCTGACGTTTCTGTATTATCTGAACAATATGTAGACACATACAAAAACGACCCTAACTTCCATACTAAATTGGGAACTTCCGTTTTCTTCCTTCGTTTGAACCAGAAGAACGAAGTATTCGCAAACAAAAATGCACGCCAGGCATTTGACATGGCATGGGATAAAGAAGGTCTGGTACAGGTTCTATTGAACGACGGATCAATCCCTGCATACTATCTTGTTCCAGATGACTTTGTAACAGGACCAGATGGTGACGATTTCCGTGATACAAACGGCCAGCTGGGTGAATATAACCCTGAGGAAGCGGCTGAGCTTTGGAAAACGGCTCTTGGCGAAATCGGCAAAGATGAAGTTTCTGTTGAATTATTGAACTATGACAGTGAGAACTCCCGTAAAATCGGTGAGTACCTGAAAGAACAATTAGAGCGAACTCTTGAAGGCTTGACAGTTACAATCTCTCAACAGCCATTCAAGCAAAAACTGGAAGTTGAGCAAAAAGGAAATTACGACTTCTCATTTGCAGGATGGGGACCTGACTATCCAGACCCAATGACATTCCTGGATATGTTCGTATCGGGAAGTTCATATAACCAAACAGGCTTCTCTAATGAAAAATACGACCAGCTTATCAAAGATGCACAGACAACATTGCTTGGTGATCCTGAGAAACGCTGGGAAGCTCTTTTAGAAGCTGAAAAAATCTTAATGGAAGAGCAGGCCATCAGCCCTATGTACCAAGACGGTGAAGCTTACATCCAAAGAGATTATGTTAAAAATCTATATCGTCACAACTTCGGTGCAGACTACTCTTATAAGTGGACTTATATCGGAGAATAATACAAAAGTGGAGACCATTAATTTGGTCTCCTTTTCTGTATTCATTAATGTGAATTAACATTATGGGACAAACCTTTCCTAATAACCTTGCATACTATATACTACCCTCAAAAAATGTTCAATTTTTAGAAACAATTACTTACTGGATTATACGGACTTTTCTTTACATTAATTATATTATGTTAACTATCAAATCAAGGTCGATATGTTATCTATGATATATGTTTATCCAGAAGTTATAAGGATAATGGTATAATAAATACCTTTTTATGCGTTTCGAACTATGTTTAGATGGCCACAATAGGTACTACCCATCCTATCCTCATGCTATCAAACACCCCAAGCGCCACGGATATTTCTTATAAAAGGTGTGACTCAATTGCAAGTAGTTAAAGTTTACTTTCCCGAAACCAAAGGGATCATTAAGATCATGGCAAGTGTTTATATTCTATTATTAGCAGGTGGAAGCGCGTTAAGCTTTATGCTGAATGAAACGCTTGCACAGTGGACAACGTTCCTATTACAAAGTCTTCTCTATATTGCAGTCTGCTCGCTTATCTACATTGCGATTAAAAGTCAGCGGATCATTATTACCGAGAAGCAGTTTATCCTTAAAGTCATTGGCGTGACCCGGCACAAAATCGACTTCAGTCATATACAGGAAGTTAAAAAAGGAAAAATGAGCGGGTCGCCAATAATGGAGATTCACGCAAAAAAAGATCAATATAAAAAAATCTGCCCTGTCCCCTTTCTGCCATTCTCTGAATCATGGGATGAACTTCTGTTAACGATTGAAAGGAAATGCGGGAGTGAAGTAATAGGGAACATGGATCTTAAACGAAGAAAAGGTGAAGTCCGGACCTGGAAAGAATCTTAATGAATCCTGCTATACAACAAATAAACCAAGGACACCATTGTCCTTGGTTTTTCTTGGTCAATTTATCACCAAATTAATTCCGCCCATTCAGGATGGTCAATAAAAGGATTGCGGTTCCCTTGATAATTTTCAAAGATGATATTATTTCGACGTATCTCCATTTTATCTACAGGATCTTTTTTATGCCAATCCAGTAATACGGAAACTCTTCCATGAAAAGGGTTAGATCTATTATCGACCTTATTGTTTAATTCTAGATCAGTCTCCCCGTTATCTCCTTCATATCTGACCGCCATATAGAAGAGCATGCGTGCAACATCTCCTTTCACCTCATCTCTTGGCTCCCAGGAATCAGCGTCAGAGTAATTCCCAAACGCTTCTTTATGAGGGATTCCTCCATTATCAAAATCCAGATTGCTTCTTGACGAATTTACTGTCGTATCTGTCGGGCGCAAATGATGCAAGTCTGTACCCGCACCTTGGGAGGTACCGAAACTTCCATGTGATTTTGCCCAAACGTGTTCCCGGTTCCAGTCTTCCGAACCTCCCCCATTTGACTGTTTTGATTGTGATCTGCCTGTATATAGGAGAATGACATTATTTCGATTAGATGGATCCTCGTCCGTTACCCTTAACGCTTCCCAGACGCCATTATAAGAAAGCATCCGATGGTCGTCAATGATGTTATGAAGTGCCGATTTTAATGCAAGGCCGGTTTTTCCTCTTGCCTCTTCGTAGTAAGCTTCCTCCACTTCGGGTATTTCTTCTCCATAATCAGGGTTTTCCTGCATTGATACTAATACAATTTCTTTAATTGATTTAATTCCTCGATGAGCAAAGTAGGATTCACGGACACCTGAAACTTTCAACTTTTCCCCCAATAATGAAGGGTTACTCTTCAAACCGTATCTTTCACGGAATTCTAAAGGGATTTGGATAAAAATCATCTTCTCACTCTCTGTTTCATCTTTGCTGTCTGCCAGTGTCAAAGCAAAATCATTTGAAAATCCCTCTCTTACTACCTTATCGCCCGACAATGGCTGGCCAACGATAAAACCCTCTACAGTAAGAGCTTTCCCTTCAGGTTCCAAAAGGGATTCTCCAATTGAAAGTGCAGTATCAGATCCATTCGTTTTTATATAGCCTCCAGAAGAACTGTCCTTAAAAGTGCATCCCGCTGTAACGCATAACAGCAATATGAAAACCACTGCCACACCATATTTTTGATAGAAATACATGTTGCCACCCCTTTTCTTGTATTATATCAACTAATGCCACCTAAATTCGCAAATAAGTAATGAACTAAAAATAGATTACTATACGTCCTGATAGATTTGTATGGTGCCTTCAAAAATGAGACTATCTCCTTATAACACACAAAAAAACAACCCATTGCTTAGAGTTGCTTTTTCTCGAGATATTTATTTGGCGAAAAACTTTGGAAGATGTTAAGATTTAAGAACTTCAAAAGCTTTCGAAAGTCTTTTGGCAAAGGATTCAGGTTTTTCTATTGTTTGGACATGCAAGTACTTAATTGCCGGTTCTGCAAAAAGCCAATGGTTATGCAGTGCAGTTATTGGGATATCATTCTTACCTAACTCAATTGTAAAGTCAGGGACTTCTTCCGGCAATAATACGATTTCAGCATGATTGAGAGCTGTGCCGTCTTCCTGGAATGATTCAAAGTGAATTTCCATGTCTGTTTCACTATTGAAAGCCCTTCCTTGTACCATTACATCAATATCACATGGTTTCTCAAGAGCAATCATTCCGTCTTCTGCTTCTCCTTCGGCGCCCAGGATCTCCTTCAACTTTTCAGCAGTATCTTTCAAGTCCTTCATTTCACTCCTCCTTTGGTCATTCTTGCTATCTCTACTTTTTCACTTGAATTTTCTTGAAATCATTACCGTTTAATAGAATATTCTTTAATACTAGCTGAATCCTTATTACCGCTGCTGCCGTTAACTCCCTTGAGTGCATTTGTTAATTTAAAGAACCATTGCTTATCTTTTGTTTGAAGCGCTATATCAATAAGGTACTCCAACTGTGCCTCGGTAATACTTTTATTATCAGGCATTCTTTCTATTAGGCTGTCATCCATATTCAATGAGTAGCCTATAAGATCTTTATCGTCACTTTCAATCACCCTGATTTTGAATAGCGGGTCCAATGGATCGATATTTTCCATATATCCCTGTATCAGTGCGCCATTTTTTGCAAATCCCCTAACCCAATCGCCAATTCCTACTTTGTCTCGTTTACTACTACTCATTCTATTACACCGCCTTATTTAAATTGCTGTTTCATTTTCAAGTCATTATTTATCAGCTTCTGTCTTTTTTATTATCTTAGTTGCTAATTATCCGAAAATTGTTGATGATAAACATGTATACTGAATTACAACGTGCTAATAAGAGGACTAAAAAGGGCCTGTTCTTTTGGATTGCTGCTATGTATAAGGCTGTTTTTGTAAATATTGTAGCTTGGCGGCTATTGAACAGTGATCTCTGCTCCAACTGCGTAGGGAGTAGCTCAGTCACCCTATAACACGGCACTTTGTGTTTCAGCTAATCCACAAACCTGAAGCTGTTAATCATAGAAAAAAACACCGGACCACTAAACGATAGGCCGATGTTTTTCCCTGTAAAAAATCATATTCCGATCAAAAATTACTTTAAGGTAATCTCTGGTGATTGTATATACATTTAACAATCTTGCTGTGGACACAACTTGGATGCCTTTTGTAAGAGGGCTATTCTTCAATAATAAACGCAATCGATAAGACTACCGAGGCAAAAAAGCCGATTCCAAAAGCATATCCACTATAAGCACTTTCATCAAAACCAATCACTATTATTGCACAAATAAGGATGGTGATGTAACAGAATATTATGAGCTTGTTTTTTACTCCTCGTTCCTGCTGCATTGTTAAGAAGCTCTAACTGGGGAAATCAGATGCAATGTGGACTTTTTATTATATGGAGTAATAATAACAGGGCGAAGATTTCCTCCAAAAGTGAGCGAAACCATTTCTTCATTGATGGATTTCAATGTTTCTGCGAGAAATTTGCCATCAAGGGAAATTTGCAGTTCTTTATCCCCCTTGATATCCTGCAGCTTAATTCTCTCCGTAATCTGACCAACTTCAGTTATATTCGAAGCTATCTGCATTTTCCCATCTTCTGTTAAAGATAATGTGACGTTATTGTGTTTCCATTGAGAAGCGAGCAGATTTGCCCTATCAACTCCTTGAAGCAGCAAACTTCTGGAAACGACCAGCTCAGTGACAGATTCTTCAGGGATGATGCGACTCACATCAGGATAATTGCCTGAAATCAGCCTCGTATAGAACAGAATATCCTTCCCCCTGAAAGCCATGGAATTCTCATTTGGATAGATAGAGATGAATTGATGTTTGTCTATAGAATTCACCAGTTCCCCCAATGCTTTCACAGGCAGAATGAACGACCCGGTGACCGTTGAGTTAAGGACCGTCTTTCTTAGAGCCATTCTTTGGGAATTGGTAGCAATCATCGTGAGTGAATTCTTCGAAAAAAGCCAATTTACACCTGTAAGAACCGCTCTTGAGTTCACTTTAGCAGCAGCAAATTGAGTTTCTCTAATCATCTCGATTAACAGGCTTCCTTTCATTGTCACCCCGTTTTCTTCAGATATTCCAGGAAGTGAAGGATAATCCTCCTCATCCATTACACTCAGCGTCGTTTCTATCTCCCCTGCAGTAATTTTAATATGGCGATTATTCTTCCTAACATTAATTCTTGTACTATTCGGTAGCTTCTTGATCAACTCATGGAAATACTTACTGGGGACAAGAAGAGTTCCCGGTTCAATGATTCTCCCTGAAGTGTAATCATTACCAAGCGGTATCTCCCTGACAATGGTAATATCACCATCCCCTCCGGTTACCACTATGCAGTTGTCTGCAGCTGTTATTTTCACTCCACTCAGAGCAGGGTTTGCCGTTGGCTCCGATACTGCTCGTGCAACTATATTCAATACTTTCTTTAACATATCGCTACCAATGAAAAATTCCATAATGCTCTCCCTTATCATTTGTTCTCATTATATTTTAACACATTGAAATATTCAGAATTCAAAAGATTATCAAATATCAAAAGCGCACCCTGTTGGATGCGCTTAAACTCGCAGATAGACCTTGCTTAATTACAGGCTGCTTACTGTTCGCTGTCCTGTTTTACATCTTTAACTTCAGGTGCTTCGTCCGCTGGTTTCCGTGATTCTTCAATAGCTGTCTGGCTTCCGGCATCAGCAATCTGATTCGGATTTGATCTTGAAACATAAGACTTTAACAGCTCACCTACGTCTATGCCCGTCATTTCTTTCAGAGGTTCCTGCATATCGACCATCGTTTTCGTAATGCTTTTACCGAAAGAAGGAATGCCATTTCCATTTCCTGAATCAATGATCTTGACAGATTCAATGTTATTTAATGGCTGTGCAATTTTCTCTGCAAATAGAGGAAGCATTTCTATCAGTTTCTCGGTAATGATAACATCTCCATGCTTTTCCATCGCTTCGGCCAGCAATTTACGTGCTTCGGCTTCGGCTTTCCCTCGCTCACGGATGACATCCGCTTCTGCAGAACCTTCCTCTCTTCTTATCTTAGCTTTTGCTTCACCGTCAATTTCAGACCTGCGTGCTTCTGCCTCAGCTTTTTTCGTGGTTTCGTAGTACTCCGCATCCGCCTTAGTTTTTCTTACTTTACTTTCTTCTTCTTCTAATTTAACCGCTCTTTCACGTTCTAAAAATTTCAGTGTCAGCTCTTCCTCTTTAACTTCTTTTGCCAACTTGGCTCTTTCGAGTTCATAAGACTGCTCTGATTTTGCACGTGCCCTCTCTGTCTCTTCCTTAAATGAGGCATCCTTAATATCCTTTTCTTTCTTGCTTTCAGCAATGGAAATTTGGCGCTTGTATTCTTCTTCTTTTGCCTGCTGATCAGTTTGCGCTCTGTGAATTCTGGTTTCCCGTTCATTTTCGGCTTCGGCAATTTCAGCAAGCTTGCGGACTTCAGCAATACGCGGACGCCCAAGATTCTCCAAGTAACCATTTTCTTCATCAGCATCACGCAAGTCAGTAAGGCCTAACGAGGTAATTTTGAATCCCATCAAATCCAGTTGTTTTTGTGCAACTTCTGAAACATCAGCGTTGAATTTCTCCCTGTCGCTGTTTATATCTTCAACTGTCATCTTTGAAAGAATCGCTCTCAGGTTACTCCCCAGGACTTCGATGATCTCTGATTCAATTTCATCTTGGTCCTTCCCCAGGAACTGCTCTGCATAATTAGCAATCCCATTAAGCGTGTCAGCTACCTTTACCATTGCAACTGCATCTGCTACAATCGGAACTCCTCCATTGGTATATACGCGCGGTGTCGACAATTTCAATTGAAACGAAGTCAGGTTTACGGGTGTTGAAGTCTGGAACCTTCTTAACCGATACCCGCCTCCCCTGATGATTTTCATCGATCTTCCTTCATCGTCTGTGAAAATGTTCGTTTCTTTCTCCGGATCGCCTAATCTCGGCCCAGTAATGATCAGTGCCTGGTTGGACTTAGCTGTACGATAACGGAATCTCACCCAAAAGAAATATCCTACACCAGCTATTGCCGCAATAATCAGCACCGGTATCAGGATCATAAGTATACCTATAAATTGCATAATGTTTTCCCCTCCTATAATCTCTTTCCCTTTGGTTTTTATCTAGCGGGTACAGTCTATATACGAGGGTAAAAACAAAAAAGTTTCAATTTTTACAAACTTATTAAAGTTAACTGATTTGTTCTGTGTTACTTCCAGTAGTTCTTCATAATCTCACTTGTCCATCTCTTTTTATAAGGGAATGGTTTTTCTTGCTTTTCCTTGCAACAAAAGCCACTCTTACTGATAGGGTTACATTTTTAATATTGGCGATGGCTCTGATTTTCTTTTTCCTGGATTTCATGGCGTTCTCCAGTGTCTGGCAGGGCTTGGGGTTAGGTGAATATTGTTAAACACAAAAAAAAGCCGCCTTACATTCCTGTAAGGTGACTTCTTGGTTACTCGGACCCTTTATTGCCTTTCCATCTAAGGTGCTCATCATCTTCATCAAATTCAACGAGGACATCAGTCACCCCTTTTTCCTGTAATATTCTTTCTTCGATCCGGTCTTTAATGTCATCTGCAGCTGCAACCGTGATTGTTGGGTCGACTTCGATTGTCAATTCAACATGCAGCTCATCCCCTTCTTTGAGGACAGCAATTTCCTGAACATCCTTTACTCCCGGATCTTGGAAAGCGATATCCCCGATTATTTTTCTCATAGATAAATCGGCTTCCCCAAGTACTCCCGCAGCATTGTCCAGGAAGGTCTTACCGACTACTATGAACATAAGCAGCCCGATGATGATTGAAGCAATCCCTTCAGCTTCATGGAACGTTGTGTATTGAGCAATAATGACCGCAACAAGAGCCAATAACCCGCCTCCGGTTGCCACTAGGTCCTCCAGGAAAACAAGTTTTGTTGCTGCCTTGGCCTTATTGATATTCGCAAAACTCTTTGGAATGATACCTAAACCTGAAGCTTTCACCCCTACTTCATGCAGTGTTTCTTTCATGGCTTTATATAATACAAATGCTTCAAGAATGACAGCCAGTATCAAAACACCGGCTGTTATCAGAAAGCCTTCCGATTCACTTGGATGAAGAATGTGATGATACCCTTCAATGATGGTTTCATAGGCCATGATCCCCACTATAAGTACTGCGGCCAGCAACACTAAATTGACGAGTCTTCCAAACCCGTTCGGGAAGCGGGGAGTAGGAGCTTTTTTACTAAGAGCAGACCCGATAAAGACGAAAAATTGGTTAGCTGAGTCGCCGATGCTGTGCAAGGTTTCTGCAAACATCGCTACATTTCCGGTCATAGCATAGGCAATACCTTTTACTGTTGCTATAACTGCATTAATAATAGAAGCTAACAGAGCTGATTTATTTCCTTGTTTTAACAGAGCAAATAATTCACCCATACTCTTCCTCCTCAGTTTGCTTTCTGAATATTTGCCTTATCCTGATCCATCTTAAATTCAATAGTCGAGTGAGTCACATGGCAATCAGATATTAATCTTCTGATCTGCTTCTTAACTCTCTTTTGGTCATGAACGTCCATACTCCCTGAGACTTTCAAATGGACAGAAATCGCATTCTCTTCTCCATCAATCGACCAGATATGCAAATGAGAAATTCCCTGTACTCCTTCGATCTCCTTTATATCTTTTTCAACTGAATCAAGATTGATACCTTCAGGAACCCCATTAAGAAATATCCTCATGGTTTTTATAAGCTTTTTCACCACATTAAACAATACAAAGCACGCTATGGCGATAGCCAGTATCGGATCAAGTATATGAATATCTTTAAATAACAGAACAATACTGACGATCAATACACCGACCCATCCAAGAATATCCTCCAGCATATGCCAACTGAGAACACTTTCATTCATGGATGATCCCTTTTTCAAGCGGTATGCAGCTATCCCATTAATCATGATGCCCAGAATCGCCAGCCAAATCATTCCCTTGGCATTAGGATGCTCAGGATGAAAAAGCCTTGGAACAGTCTCATAAAGAACTAGCAGGGACCCGACTATTAAGATGATTGAATTGATCAGGGCACCAAGCAAGGAGAACCGTTTGTATCCAAAGCTGAATTTCTGATTACTGCCCTTTTTAGAAAGCTTTTCAAGATACCAGGAACTTCCTAGAGAAATCGAGTCGCCTAAATCATGGACAGCATCTGAGAGGATAGCCATGCTGTTGGTCATAAGGCCGCCGATGAATTCGATGATGGCAAAAGAGAGATTTAAAAAGAAAGCCGTTTTTGAATTCTTTGCAGAAGAATGATTGTGCTCCATGATTCCAACCTCCATCTATGTAATCATACACTCCTATTACCCATCAAAATTGAATGTATTCAATGGCTAATTCAGTTAATGCAACATTCATCAGAGAGAATATAAAAAAGCCTGCAGAATTTCCTGCAGGCTCGTAAATTTCACTCAGAAGTTTACTTATTATGCTTTATTAACGTTAGCAGCTTGAGGTCCGCGTTGACCTTGCTCGATATCAAAAGTTACTGCTTGACCTTCGTCAAGAGATTTGAAACCTTCGCCTTGAATAGCTGAGAAATGTACGAATACGTCTTCTCCACCTTCAACTTCGATGAATCCGAAACCTTTTTCTGCGTTAAACCATTTTACTGTACCTTTTTCCATGTTTGTTGCCTCCTAGTGCGTTTCACACATTATTAATACTATCCTTGCTCTCAGCGGTATTCAGAATTAAAGATCTCAACTCTTTGTTTCTTATACACCGAACAAAAATAATTCTTCTTTATCATAACAGGTTACCGGAAGATATGAAAGCAAAACAGCACTTTCTTTAAAAATTTTTTAACGAATTTGGCTGATTACGTATTTTAAGCCTTGATGGGCAGTGCTGAAAACTCGATTGCCTTGCGATAACTCACCGGCAGCCATGGCAAATTCCGGAGTGATTCCTGCAATGATGCACTGAGAGCCAATAAGCTTTAAACAGTCACAAAGTTTTTGGATATGGAATTTTATATTCATATCCAGTTCATATATTCCTCCCAGATCAACCACGACGTACTCTATTTTGTTCGCAGCACATTCCCGGAGAACAGAAGCGATCATCATTTCTGCCCTGTCTGTGTCGAAGTGTCCAATTAAAGGCAGTGCTATCGTTTTCTCCCAAACCTTTATGATTGGAACAGATAATGATTTAATCAGCTTTTCCTTCTCTTCATCTTCTTTGGCTTTCGTAGTGACGTCGGTAAGCATTACGACATAACCGTCAATCATTTTTTCTTCATTTTTGATCGGTGTAATGACGATGTCTGCTGCAAACTTATCTCTGATCGTAATTCTTGCCCTATGTATTTCTGTCAGCTCTTCCATAATTCTCTCTTGGTGAGATGGTTTATGGTGGAAGCTGCTCATATGCAGCCCTATCATCTCTTCTGCACTATCAAGTCCAAAAAGAGGTGCCAAGTCGGACATCAACTTTGCTGCATTACAGTTCATCCATGCTATAGAATATTCCAGATCAGCGATGATTATATTTTCTCCTATGCTGTTTAAAGCATTTAAGAGAGAGATCTTTTCTGGTAGCACTCCTATAGGATTCATCTTTCTCCCCCATTCATTTTCACCACCTATTATACTACTTCTGGCTTTGCAACTCTATTTTCAAACATAAGGACCAGTCAGCGCTTCAGATTAATTCAAAAGCACACAAATGCCCTGCCAGCCAAAATAGATTCCAAATCCTATGAGAGAAACCCCTGAAAGAACGGAAATCAGGACCAATATGTTGGAATTGAAATATCTGCGCAGGAAAGTCGTTAGGAAAGCCACAAATAAATCCCACATGGATAATCCCAGAAAAATCATACAGCTGTAAATCAATAGGTGACCAGTTCCATTGCCTGCTGCGGTCTTCGCCAGGACAGACCCATATATACCCAGCCAGAACAATATCGACAGTGGACTTGATATAGACATAATAAAACCAGTTAAGAAACTTTTCACCAAGGAGTCCTTAGTCCTCACTTCATTCCAGGAAAAAGTTTTCATGCTTGTAATACTTTCGATTCCTGTGTAAACCAGTACAAAACCTCCGAACAGCCACAGAAAAATCTGAACAGCAGGTATATCGAGAAATTGCACCATCCCGATATAAACCAGCAGCATGAAGATGGCATCAGCAAACATGGATCCAGTTCCAACAATCCACGCATGCCAGAAACCGCTTCTTATTCCTTTGTCCAGCCTTGCTGAATTAACGGGTCCAATCGGAGCAGCCAAAGCTAGTCCAAGAATGATATAGCCCAACAGTATGTTAATACTCAAATGAACTCTCCACCTTTTATAAAGCTTGTACATTTTATGTAGGAGAAGAGGTATTTAGAATTGTCTTTCAGTTATAATCAACTATTTGGGAATTGTGGTTTCTCCTTCATTAGGCAGCATGGAAATATCAGAGAGGCTTTCGGGCAATGCCAAAAAACCTTTTGCCTGAATTTGCAAAAGGTGATTGGCTCTATTGCAGGAACCTTAAGAGGTCTCCGTAAATGATATCGTCGGATAATTCAAGTTCTTCCCTAACTATATCCTGATAAGGGAGGCACCCACCGTGTGAAAGTTTACCGCTGGCTGTCTTGTAACATACACCGTCTTTGAAAATGTAATCCCCCGTGATAAAACTTCCATCTCGGAAAATAACAGGATGATTATCATTCCTGGTGAAGATATCATGGCCGAATGACGGCTTGCTTCTTGTATTGATTCCTAACAATTGAAGGATTGTCGGCCTTATATCTATTTCTCCGCCGAGATTTGGAATGGTCTTGCCGCCTTCACCAGGTATATGAATAATGAAGGGGATCTCTTGCAGTTTAATGTGATTTACTGGTGATGGTTCCATCCCAAGCAGTTCAAAAACACCTTCTTCATATTTTTCAGAGATACCATAGTGATCTCCATAAAGGACGAACATCGTATTCTCATATAAGCCTCTCTTTTTCAGGTCCTTAAATAAGGATTTCAATGCTTCATCCTGATACCGGACAGTAGTGACATAGCGGTTGACTACATCGATCTCCGTTTCGGCTTCATCAATCAACATGTCCTCTTCTTCCAGCAAAAATGGAAAGTGATTTGTCAGTGTAATCAGCCTGGTATAAAACGGCTGGGGAATATTTTCGAGCATGTCTGCAGTCTGTTCAAAAAACTCCTTATCCTTGATGCCATAATTCACTGAGTTTTCTTCGGTGACTTTATAGTCTCTTTCAGAATAAAAGTGATCATATCCCAGCGCCTTATACATGTTTTCTCTGTTCCAGAAGGTTCGTTCATTTCCATGGAATACTGCTGAGTAGTAATTCTCTTCCTTAAGAATGTGCGGAAGGCTGTAATAGGTATTTTCAGGCTTTTGTACGAAAACAGAGCCGCTGGCAAGCGGGTAGAGGCCGTTATCAATCATAAATTCCGAATCGGAAGTCTTGCCTTGCGCTGTCTGGTCAAAAATATTGCTGAAATAATAACTGTCTTTAATAAGGCCATTTAAAAAAGGGGTTATTTCCTCCCCGTTCACTTCTTCGTTTATAACAAAGTTTTGGGTCGACTCCATACTGATTAACATGACATTTTTCTCTTTGGCTACTCCAAATAAATCGGAGGTAGTCCCGGTTTTACTCTTAAGATATTCTTCAGAAGGAACTGCGTCTGCTTTTGAGGCCAATGGCCGGCTCAGCGGTGTAATGGCACCAAGTGAAAAGTCAAACAGATGATAATTGTATGGACCAATAGCTTTCACCAATCCCTCACGATCATAGGAAGCAGAAAACAAGTAGGGGGACTTCAAGAGGCCAAATGCCACAGTGGCCGCTGTCAAGGTAATCCCAGCCGCAATATACTTCCCCTTTTGAACCGATTTAATTTCATAGCTTTCGGTAGTGGTCTTTAGAATCCATGGAATGATCAGCAAATCCATGAACAGCAAAGCATCCCAGGGACTCATCAATTCAACCGTACTCGGACCAAGCCCGCCGACATTATTAAACTGAAACAGGATGGGAAGCGTCACAAAATCTGTATAGAACCTGTAGTAAAGTAAATCACCATATAAAAGGGCATTAGCTGCAACCCAGGCTATCCAGAAGAGGGTCTTCTTAAATCTTTTTGTAAAGTAAAAACTTAGTCCCATCAGCAGGATCAATGAACCAAGTGGGTTGACCACTACAAGTAAAAAATCTGCAGCCGTGGTGATGTTCAAGTCGAAACCTAACATGACCACAAATACCGTTTTTATCCAAAGAGCAATAACAGTGAAAATCACTAATGATAAGGGCTTAAATCTGTTGATATGATCCTTCTTTAAAATGTTCATAACGTTGGCACTTCGCTCAATTTATGTGACCGGAGTTCTTTCAAGAAGAGATTTATAGCAGATTGAACTTCATTATGATCATAATTCCCCATTAAGGCCACTTGAACCCAATTTCTTTTTAGCAGATATTCACTTTCATAACTTAATAGGACTCCTTTTTGTTTTAAAGAATCTCCGAATTCTTTTGATGACAATAAAGGCGGCAGTGGAATGCTCACGATCCCAGGTGAATAGTATTCATCACCCAGATACTCCACTCCTGCATTGGATAGTGAATCCTTCACAATTTGTGAGAGCCTTGATGACTTCGTTTCATCTAAACAATTCAATGCCATACGAAGAGCGGCAACAAGGTTTGATGAGTGAGTATAGGGAACACTGCCATGCAATTGATACATTCCCAGGTCCAAGTATCTCGGCAGTGAAGGATCAGGATTCATGGGGTCACGATGAAATAGTATTGCGAGACCCGGGTAAGAACCCAGGCCTTTTCCGCTTACGGTTGTGGCCATATAAACATTTCTCAAATCCATAGGGACCACCCCTGCAGAACTGCAGGCATCCACACAAAGTTCAACACCATGCTTCATGCAAATCTTCTCTAATCCTTCAATATCAAATAAGTACCCTGTGGATGTTTCACAATGCACTGTCCATAGCCAGGCCACTCCGGGATGAAGATCGAGATAATGATCGACCTCTTCATTTCCGATCGGTTCGTTCCATTCTTTTTCATAGACATCAAATAAGAGACCCATTCTCTCAGCATGATCGATGAGACGAGAACCAAACTCGCCATTCGCCAGGATGATACCTCTTTCATTTCTTTTCTTCAACTGAGCCGCCACCAGATCATTAGACAATGTACCGGTACCAACCAAAACCTGGACATATCGGGCACCTGTTATACGCTTAAGCTTTTCACGAACTTCCTCCATTTCAGACACAAACCCGGTCGATCTGTGGGAAATCGCCCTCTTGGAAAAAGCGGTTTCCACTTCTTTTCGGACTGGCACAGGACCGGGAAGAAAGTTCACAGGTTCCTTTGTTGAATTCCTTTCCATTAGTCTCTTAAATGCTTTAGTGGAAGTTTCAAAGCTGTCTTTTGTCAGGTACATGGGCTGAAATCTTGCTGCCTCATCGCCCACTAATGGACCGAACGGCACAAAGCCAATTCGCTTGTAGAGCTTAAGCTGAAGGACAGTACCAGAAATTAAGGCAAGGTTATAGCCTTTCGCAAGACAATGGGAAACCGCTTTTTCAACTAACTTGTAAAATATTATACTGCTCCTGTATTCCTTCCTCACAGCAAGCAGGCGAATTTCGCATGGAACACTGCCTTCAGGCAAAAAAGAATCAATATCAGCAAGTTTTTGGTCAAGCGAAAAAGGTCTGCTGCCTCGTACAGCTATCATTCCGGCCAGTACGGCATTATTTTTGGCTATAATATAGGTATTTTCATGATGAAATCGATCAACCAGCATCTCTTTTTCATTTCTCTGGTGCTGAGGGATTTCATCAACAAATGTTTGATAGTTCAATCTATGTATCTGGTTAAATTCTTCAGGCTCGGTTGCTATTTTATAGTGTAGAGAATCTGTGTTCATTCTCAAACCTCCTATGGCTGCCGGTTATGAAGTTGTCTCGGCGGTGATTTTTTATGTACCAACAGTACTATGCCAAACATGACCAGCAAAACAGACCAATACTCAGGAGGGTGATCTGTCAGAAAAGCGGTCAGAGGGATGGAAAGCATTGCTATGAATCCTGAAAGCTTATACTTCTTAGTTATCAAAAAGAGGATGCCCATTATCAATCCCAAAACCAATATGCTCGAAGGCACCAAGTAAAGAGAACAGGCCAAGAAGACGACAATGCCCTTTCCTCCCTGAAATCCCAGCTGAATCGGGAATATATGGCCGGCAAGCAGAAAAAATGCACTTAGCACCATAGCCGTGGGATCATTTTCAGCCATCCAATAGGTAATTGATAATGCAGCTATCACTTTTGCAACATCGAGGATGACTGTCAAAACAAACCCTTTTTTCCCCAAAATGCGTCCTGCATTCGTCGCTCCGACATTCCCGCTCCCGTGAGAGCGTATATCTTCCTTCATATAATATCCTGTTACATAATACGCTCCATTTAAGCCGCCAAATCCATAGGATAAAAGACAGACGGCAACCAGCATATAGATATTCATCATTTCACACTCGATTCATTGTTTTGGAAGAATGGCAGATTTATTCCTGACCCATATAAAGTTAACGATACAACTCGTTAAAAAGTTTCATTTTTTTAAAAAAAATGGGTTCCATGAATTTTGTAAATAGAACTTCCTAAATAGCATTCTGCCTGATTTCTTGTTTCTATAAATATATTCTTACTTATCATAACAGAATGATCATTGCTGAAGTAGTGGTTATTCTGCTCATCAATCCTCCGTTTTTCAGTTCTAATAAATCAGCAATTATATGAATATATTTAAACATCTTGGGTTCAGAAGAGAGGTGAAGTGATGGAAAACAACAAACCGTTTTGTGCACAGACCGGCGACCCAGCCCCGTTATTTACAGCAGAAGCTTATTACAATTCAGAAAAAAAGATTAAACAGGTTTCCTTAACACAACTGAAAGGTAAATGGGTGATATTATTTTTTTACGGAAGTGATTTTACTTTTGTTTGACCAACTGAATTGGCAGCGGTCGCTGCTATTTACCCTGGTCTAGTCTCTTTAAACGCCGAAGTGCTGGCTATCAGTACGGACAGCGTCTATGCCCATAAAGTATTTACTGATGTTTCTCCATCAGTTGCAAAGGTACAGTACCCGCTTGTTAGTGATAGAACGCATGAGATATCAGAAAAGTACAGAGTATTAAATGAGAAAACAGGGGCAGCCATGCGAGCCACGATCATTGTGGACCCTGAAGGAACTATCGCCGCCAGATTGGTAAACCCTTCTGAGGTGGGCCGCAATGTATATGAGGTGATGAGACTTCTTCAGGCAGTTCAATATGCACGGCAGACAGGGGAAGGAGTTCCCGCCAACTGGCTGCCGGATCACTACGGCCTGATAAAGGATCCAAAGCTGATTGGGAAGATATAAAAGTGGTGCCTGGCACAATAAAGCTGAATTGTACCAGGCACCTTTTTACAGAAGAGCTCCTTTACAGTTCAATCGCTTTTCTTACAGCTGCTTTTGCATGAATATTTGCCGTATCAAACAACGGAACGCCCGAATCACCTTCCTTAACCAGCAGTCCGATTTCTGTACACCCTAACACGATTCCCTGGGCTCCTTTTGTTTCAAGTTCCTCAATGATTTTTTTAAAATAAAGACGGGAACTATTATCGATCTTTCCAAGGCAAAGCTCTTCGAATATGATGCTGTTGATTTTGTTTCTGTACACTTCTCCAGGAATTATAATTTCAATCCCGTTTAATTGTAATCGTTCTTTATAGAATTCCTGCTCCATTGTATATTTTGTACCCAGCAGGGCTGCTTTCCTAATCCCATTAGCCCTTAAACTCTGTGCAGCCGCATCGGCTATATGAAGGATCGGAATGGTGATTCTTTCTTCCAGCTGCCCGATCACCTTATGCATTGTGTTGGTGCACAAAAGGATGAAGTCTGCACCAGCTTCTTCTAAAGCAGCAGCAGCTTCCCCCAGAACATCTCCTGCTTTTTTCCAGTCGCCTTCCCGTTGATAACGTGCAATTCCTTCAAAGTCCACACTGTACATAATACATTTTGCGGAGTGCAAACCGCCCATTTCAGTCTTCACTTCTTCGTTGATCATACGGTAATATTCTAATGAAGACTCCCAGCTCATGCCGCCAATCAAACCAATTGTTTTCATCCTTCGACCCCTTCCGCAGAATTCTTCTCACTACCATTATAAAACATTCGTTTGCCCAATGGCTCCCCCGAATTCTCCGTCTCTGTTAAATTAACTATTCAAGAGAGCTTTTCTTTTAGAAGCCAGGGTTTGCATTTCTCTTTATTTAAACTCAATATTCTGAATTTTGATATAATCAGGATGAAAGGAAAAACATCTTCAACGGGAGGCCATACATATGAGAACTGACCAAGAAATGCTTCAATTGATTATGAATAAGGCAGAAAAGGATGAAAGGATAAGAGCTGTGCTCCTCAACGGATCACGTGCAAATCCCAATGTAAAAAAAGATTTTTTTCAAGACTTTGATATTGTGTATCTAGTAAGGGAGATAGACTCATTCACTTCAGATCATCGCTGGGTTGATTACTTTGGCCGCCGTATCATGATGCAGATGCCGGAAGACAAAGTCGTCCCTCCTCCCTTGGGGAATGGAGTGTTTGTTTATCTTATGTGGTTTCAGGACGGAAACAGGATTGACCTTACATTGCTTCCTGAGGAGCAATTGGAGACTTTACTCAACCCTGACAGCCTTACAAAGGTTTTATTAGACAAAGATGGGATAATTGCTCCCCTTCCTGCGGCAAGCGACAAAGATTACCTTGTCAGGAAGCCCTCTGAAAAAGAATTCAGCGATACCTGCAATGAATTCTGGTGGATCTGTATGAATATAGCCAAAGGATTATGGAGAAAAGAATTGTCCTACAGCATGTTCATGTATGAGCAGATCAACCGAAATGTGCTTATGAGAATGATTGAGTGGGAAATCGGAAGAAGGACCGGCTATACAAAAAGTGCAGGTAAGCTTGGAAAATATTTTGAAGATTTCCTAGAGCATGATGAGTGGGATAACTTTGTATCGACTTATACGAATGGTACTTATGAAAACATTTGGGATAGTCTATTTACAATGACTGAGTTATTCCGTCAAGCGTCCCGAACTGTTGCTGAACACTTTGGCTTTCCTTACTCTTACGAAGAAGACAGGAATGTTTCACAACACTTGATGCATATCAGGAGCTTGCCTGAAGATGCAGAGGATTATTGTTAGTCTACATAATATTTTTATGTTAAAGAGTGTAATTTTATAGAAAAAAAAAGCTGTCAGCAATACGCTGACAGCTTCTTCCCTGCAAAGAAGATATTATTATGAACGAATTTTATCCTTTTTAATCTGCTTGCTTCGGAGCTGTCCGCAGGCAGCATCAATATCAGTACCATGTTCAGTACGTACACCGCAATTGATTCCCTGATTCATCAATGTACCGTAGAATTCAACAATGGCTTCTTTTGTACTTCGCTGATATTGCCCATGTTCATCGACGGGATTGTAAGGAATTAAGTTAACATACGAAAGATGCTTTTTATTTTTCAGAAGCTTCGCGAGCTGGAGAGCTTCTTCTTTATGGTCATTAACATCCTTTAACAATATATATTCAAATGTGATGCGGCGGTTTGTTTTTTCAAGGTAATAATCAATGGCGGGCATCAGCTTTTCTAATGGATAAGCTTTGTTTATTTTCATGATTCGGGAACGCAGTTCATTGTTTGGAGCATGTAGGGATACTGCCAGATTGACTTGAATATTCTCGTCCGCCCAATCATAGATTCGGTTAGCCAGGCCGCTTGTCGAAACAGTAATATGTCTGGCACCAATCGATAAACCTTTCTGGTCATTGACGACACGTAAAAAGTCCATTAGATTATCGTAGTTATCAAACGGTTCCCCGATACCCATGACAACAATATGGCTTACTCTTTCATCCTGTTCTTTAGCATCGAGATGATGCTGGACATTCATGATTTGCTCGACGATCTCGCCGCTGGACAAATCACGGTTTTTTCTCAGCAATCCGCTTGCACAGAAAGAACAGCCAATATTGCAGCCCACTTGTGTAGTGACACAAACAGAATACCCATAGTTGAACTTCATTAGCACTGTTTCAATCAGATTTCCGTCTTGAAGCTTGAAAAGGAATTTAATTGTGCCATCTTTTGATTCTTGTTTGATTTCCTGCTCCAAGGTCCCGATATGAAAATTCTCTTCTAAAAGCGTGACACAATCCGCTCCAATATTTTTCATATCTTCAAAGCTCTTCACACGTTTTTTATATAACCAGTCCCATACTTGAGAAGCACGGAATTTCTTCTGCCCATGCTCAACCATCCAGGATGTCAGTTGATCTATCGTTAAACCATATATAGAAACTTTTTCCATAGTAAAACCTCATTTCAAAATACTTGCCTTTTCTACTTTTTCTATACTACTTAAAGTATGCCAATGTCGCAAGCCATTTATAATGAAAATAGATGAATATCTGCTCTCAATCTGATTATTGAATGATTCAATCACACCATTACAGGTGGTTTCTCTTTTTATAATGGTACGTTTCTCTTCAAAATCACACCCTTGCAGAAGCTGGCTTAGTGGGACTCATCACCGGACTGTTTCTGCCCGTGAAGGGATATATATTTTATAGAAGGTACGTGATCACCGTACCACTCATATTCAATATCGTAGGAAGCTTTTTCCTTGATCACATTCCAGAGGTTTTCATCTTTAACTTCAAGTTGCATGTCACCAGCAACGATATAATAGTGCCCGCTTTTTTCAAGCTTCTCGGAAATAGTTACTTCCTTTAACTTATCCTTATGAATTAATGTGTAATTTCCAATGTAGTAGATGACTGCCGAGAGTATAATGATTGTAACAATGATGCTTCTTAACAGTTTTGACACTAGAACTCCTCCTTTCTTTTTTTGAAACTCCTCCTTAAGGCCGACAAAATATTCTATTAATTCGGATAAAATACTTATATACTAGAAGAAAGTAAGAAAATAAGTGAATTTTTTTAAGGAGAGATAATATGACCGGAACCATTGCTGTCATTATGGTTTTTTCCATCCCGATAATAGCGATTTTAACTGACCACTTCCAAAAAAGCTATAAATACAAACAGTCAATAATACAAGATGAGTTAAAATTGGAAAAGCTTAAACAGGAAAACTTCGTAATGGAAACTGAGAAAATGAAATTGGAACTGGAGCGTATGAAGCTCGACCGCCCAAAAAACAAGACAGAAATACTCTAAGAACTTTTTTCTGTTTTCACAATTGTTTTCTTTCGCTGTTTTCTTAAGCTTGCTGCTCTTTTAAAAGTGGTGGATTATATCCTCTACATTATGCGATGCAGCTTGCTTTAGAAAACAGTCCTTTATTCACGAAAGAATCCCTTCCCTTTTTCACAGTGTTATTATTCATTTTCCCAGTCAATTGACCGTCACCCCTGCCTCTTCTAATAAAATCCCCAAATATTCCTCACTTTTAATATATTTATACTAACAAGGCGTATAAATTGTAAGTGTTTAAAATGTTATGTAGAATAACAAGGATGTTGACTATATTAATCTATGAGGTAAATTCATGAATGAATTAAGATTGCTGTCAGAAAAGCTTTTGGAAAAGGAATATGAAATTGCTAAAGAAATTACCAATATTAAATCTTATACTGAACTAGGCTTAAACCAGTCGGTGATCAATGAATTGATTGATGGAAGAGCCAAATTGATTCATATTCTGGCTTTGGCTCTTCAGGAAAAAGATAGTGATGCCGCAAGAAACGGTGTCATTGAATGGGCCAAGATGGCAGGACAGTCTGCAATAGATAACAAAGCACCAATGGAAAGCACGTTAAGCACGTCTAAATTATATAGAAAACATATTTGGAAATATATTAGAAGAATCTC
This sequence comes from Bacillus sp. AK031, assembly GCF_053903065.1. Classification (NCBI taxonomy): domain Bacteria; kingdom Bacillati; phylum Bacillota; class Bacilli; order Caryophanales; family Bacillaceae; genus Bacillus; species Bacillus sp. AK031. The sequence continues at coordinate 2,590,748 of NZ_CP096424.1, forward strand.
TGCAGAACATAACCTTTCCCTCGAAACCGTATTCGATGCATCATCCATCATTGATCCTTTAATGGATGATGCGGTATATATTTTCAGTTTGAGTTATGTTCAATACCATGAGCAAATCCTAAGAAACACTAAAGATGAATTCCTAAAGATTTCTTCCCCTGTTGTTAAGATTTTTGAAAATGTAGCCGTTTTGCCGCTGATTGGAGAAATTGATGCCGACCGTGCAAGAATCATCCTTGACAAGACATTGTCTCAGGCAGCGAAATTCAGGCTTTCACATCTGGTAATTGATTTATCGGGAGTTACTTTAATTGATGATATGGTTGCTCAAGAGATCATTAAGATTGCAGAATCACTTAAACTGCTTGGCATTAAAGCGGTATTAACAGGAATTTTGCCTGATATGGCCCACACGATCATTCAGCAGGGCATTGACCTCCATGATATTGAAACTTTAGGTACATTAGATAAAGCAATAAAAGAACTGATTTAATTCACTTTTAAAAGGGGAACCTTCACAGGATTCCCCTTTTAGTTATCTATAAGTGATTCTTTACCCACTTTTGTGCAGAATCAAAAAAAGGAATTAGTGCATCGGCTTCAAATGGGGATGTTAACCCGGCTGCCTGCAAGTGCTCCTTAAATGAGCGGCTTCCGCCCGCTTTGCACATATCCAGGTAGCTTTTCCAGGCTGCAGGGAAGTCTGATTGGGATTTTTGCCATAACTGCAGCGCGCTGTTATGTGCAAGGTCGTAATCAATAAAATAGAACGGGCTTAAAAAGATATGAGCAATCCCATGAAAACTTCCACCGCCCTCTAAATATTCATTTCCATCATAATCCAATTCAGGAAGGTAGACAGCCTCCAGTTCCCTCCATTTTTGTTTTCTATCTTTAATATCATCGTCAGGACATTCATAGAGATAGTGTTCAAATTCATCAATGGCACTTGCATGAGGCATATACAAAAAAGCTTCCGTGAAGAGACTATATTTATAATCAGCCGCATCATCACCAAAAAATGATTCAATCCACTGCCAGGAGAACCTTTCCATCGCAAAAGAAAAGACTTCAGCCGAATCAACAGGGATGATATATTCCGGGACACCGAGGCTCCTGCTCATATAAAATTGAAATGCATGTCCTGCTTCATGTGTGAAAACGCGAAAATCATTTGAGATACCTGTGAAGTTGGCAAAAATAAATGGCTTTTTGTCACTTCCTAAATAGGTTGCATATCCGCCTCCTCTCTTGCCTTGCCTCGGGAAGAGATCATAATTCTCATTTTCCATCAGTTCCTGATAAAAGCTTTTTGTATCTTCCGACATCTCCGAAAATAATTCCTTCATCTTCTCTGTTATTTCCTTAATATCCATATTCAGTTTCGGTGAGCCACCTTCAAAGAGCACCTTATCATCATAGTATTTCAACCGGCTGACCCCGAGCCTGTTTCTTTGCTTTTCCCGCAAACCAGATACAAATGGTACACCATGAACTTGTATCTGCTTACGGTAGGTGCTCATGTCCTGAGGGGTTATGTCAGTACGGTTCATTCGCTCATACCCAACACTGATGAAATTGTCCCTGCCCAGCTTTCTTGCCATCTTCGTCCTGATTTTTATCAACCGATCAAGAATTTCATCAAACGCAGGTTCATTCTCATTGAAATATTTGGAGCGCGCTTCATAGGCCATCTTCCTTATACCACGGTTTCCACTTGCCATGTAAGAATGTAAACATGTTAAGCTCACCTTTTTACCCTGAAATTCTGTTTCTGCAGTTCCAAGCAGTTTCCCATACTCTGCCATCAGCTGATTCTCCAGGTTAAGTTCTTCTTGAATGTCTGTATTGAGAAACCCGGTCTTCACCTCAGCAAGTCTAAACAACTGTTTGCCCCAAATCTGTTCAAGTTCTTCTCTGAAAGGAGTATGCATCAATGCAGTGTAATATCTTTGCACGAGTTTTTGATAAGCCGGTTCATTGGCCATAAAAGCCTGATAGTCCTTCTCTGCAATATCATTTTTGAAATCCTGGACAAGCCAAAGTGTTACAAGGTTTTTCTCCGTCTCAAAGTCAAATCTCGCTGAGTTCAACTCTTTTAATAGTAAATCTTGTTTCTTAACATTCTCACAGTGTGAGAATTCCATAAGTAATTCATCAAATACCCCGGCAAAATAGTCAAAATCAAAAACATTTTCTTTTTGTTTACGGTAACTTACCATATAATTCCCTCCCTCTTCGCTTAACTTAATAGTAATTTAAATTACTATTAAAAGTAAGTAATTTTATTAATAATTCTTAATAAGGTAAATGCGTACAGGCATTGTTAGTAAATTGGTAACTTTTCCGAAACAAAAAAGCCCACTAAGTGGACTTTCAGTAGAGATTCCCGTGTAAAACACCTAGTGTATTTAGTTAAACAACCATTCTTTTCTGCTGCTCATATTCCTCCTTCAAAATTGAATAAAGTTTCAGATCCTGATGGCTGCCTTTCATGAATAGCCCTTTTCGGATAACACCTTCAAAACTCATACCCGACTTCTCCATGACTCTTTGCGATCCGGCATTCTCCAGGAAGCACCGTGCTTGAATACGGACTAGGCCCATTCTTTCAAACCCAAATGCTATGACCGCTCTGGCCGCTTCTGCAGTGTATCCTCTTCCCCAGTTTTCTCTAGAAAGGACATAACCAATTTCGGCGGTCTTATGTTTTGGGTCCCAGGAGACAAAATCAATTGTTCCAACCAATTTACGACTCCCCTTATGTTCCATCCCCCAAAAAGCGATATTCTTATTTTCATATTGTTGTAGGATATGTTCTGCGAATTCTTTTGAATCTTCTATTGTTACATGCCTCGGCCATCCGACATACCTTGAAACAAGCGGGTCTGTTCCGTATTCATGGATATCCTGAGTATCCTCCAATGTTAACTTTCGCAATATCAGCCGTTCAGTCTCTAAGTCAGGAAGGCTTCCGTAAACTTCTTCAGTATTCATATGATAACTCCTTTTACATCATGTAAGAATTGCGCTGGTATTCCAGGTTGCATCATTGCTCCTTAAGAACTTCAGCAAATCGCTGCTGTTTAACGGCTTGCTGTAATGATAGCCCTGTGCGTAATCACATTGCTGGCTGACCAGAAACTTTTCCTGCTGAGGCTGTTCGACCCCTTCAGCTACGACCTGGATTCCCAGGTTCCCTGCAATGGACAGGATTGCTTTAACGATTGCATCATCTTTTCCGCTGTCATTCACACTCTTAATGAAAGACCTGTCGATTTTAATGCTTTGAATGGAAAAATCTTTTAAATAGCCGAGAGAACTATATCCTGTTCCAAAATCATCAATTGATATTCCAAATCCCTTTTCCTTGAACTCTTTTAAAAGAGCAAGCGTATGCTCCGTATTGACCATTGCCATTGATTCTGTTATCTCAATGGTGACTAGCGAAGGAGAGATTCCGATTTCGTCGACTATGTCTGAGAGTGTTTCAAAGATACCTTTCTTTGAAAATTGTTTAAGAGATAAATTAACCGAAACGATAAAATCCTGGTTCAACTGCTCGTTCCACTGGTGGATTTGACGGCAGGCTTCATGAACTACCCATTCACCTATGGGAATGATCAATCCAGTTTCTTCTGCAATGTGGATAAATTCTCCCGGGTTGACCATCCCTTTTTCCGGGTGGTTCCACCTCAAAAGCGCTTCAAATCCAATTATCTTCTTTTCTTTAAGATTGACCATTGGCTGGTAGTAGACTTCAAATTCCTTGTTCAACAAGGCTTTGCTCAAATCAGATTGCAAGGTTACATCCTTTCTGAATTGTTTCTCCAGAAGCTCATTATATATAGTATAGGAGTTCCGTCCGTCTCCTTTGGTTTTGTACATACTGATATCAGCTTTGACCAGCAGGTCTTCAGGAGAATCGGCATTCACAGGGAAGGAGGACACCCCTATGGATGTTGTAATTGAAATTTGGCGGCCTTTAATAACAATCGGATTTGAGAAGTACTCCAAAATACTGCTGCAGAATTCATTTATTGATTGGGAACTTTGTTCATCATGAAAGATAATGACGAACTCATCTCCTCCCAGCCTCCCTGCAATATCGGAGGCACCGAGCTTACTTTTAATGAAGGAAGCAACTGTTCTAATCACCTCATCACCAAATAAATGCCCATGGGTATCATTGATATGTTTAAAGTAATCCAAATCAAGCAGCAAAAGGTAAAACGGTTTGCCCTCTCCCACTCTTTTTTCCAAATCTTCCTGGATATACAGCCGATTATACAACCCTGTAAGGGAATCGTGATAAGCCATATAGTTAAGGTTATTCCTCTCATCCAAGTATTGCCTTTCCCCCTTGGCCACCGAAATGACAACCAGAAGAAAGACGCTTGCATATTCAAGGTTGAACAAATCATAGTTCACTGAAAGTTGAAAAGCTTCCATGACTGTTGTAATCGAGCCAAATATGGAATGGCCAGCTGTAAGTGAGATGAAAGCCAGGGATAAGTTCCTGGTTTTTTTCCGAGCATGAATCTGGTCAAACCTGACTTGCTGCAGCACTCTGGTGAGGAGAAATAATGTTATTATTGTATGGAGGGCTGCGAACAATAGATTGTTATTCAGGATATATGTATTAAATTCAGTAATCTCCAAATAAAAATTGCACTGTAAGGCCACAAGAAAAAGGCCTGCAACGACGCTGCTGATAAAATAACCGAGAGAATTCTTGTCCTGCTGGATATTTTTCAGGTTATAGAATACTAGACTGAAAGCCAATATGCTGAATACAAACAAACTGGAAATTAAAAGCCAATGCTTTTCCAATACAATTCGGTCCGAAAAGCCGAATTCCTTAGCCATAAAGAAAATGACACACCATATTACCGCTGAAGCTGCAACAGAGTTCAGCAATACTGCTTTTGTGTGGCGAAATAAGATACTATACTTGAGTAAAATAAACACTGATGTGCTTATTAAGATTATTGATATTAAAATGAATAACCGGTCGGTGCCCACTAGACTTTCCCCTTCCACTCTCCGTGACGGCTGCGATAAATTTTACATTTGAACTGATGAGCATTACCCCTCCAATGAACAAGCCAAAAACCCGAAGAACAGTTCAGCCTGCGTTTCCTGGCTATTTCCGTTTCAGGACATTCAAATTAACTCCGCTTTAATAATGAACCTGTGCTGCTTAACTTCGAAATACCCTTTGGTTTCAATGTGTTTATGAATCTTGTACAATCTCTCCATATAAATTTCCGGAGAAAACCCCTCCACCTGCCACGGAATTGCTTTCAAATAATACACCAGGGCACCAATATCATAAAAACGCTGGACAGGATACTGCTCCCTGCTGAAAATGGCCGTAAAGCCGTTTCCCTCAAGTTCACCCAAGGCATATTCCAAATTCCAATGACCGAACTCGCTATTTGCTTCCGCTTCAAGAGCTTCATTGATTTCCAAACAGTCCAATCCACCCACTTGCTGGGTAAGGAATATTCCGCCAGGAGACAGAATCCTCTTGACCTCTTTGACCGAGTAGGCTTCATGTTTATTTAAGATAGTATCGAATTGTCCATTCTCAAATGGCAGGTCTGAATCATTTACAATTCCAACGACCCTTACACCCAGAGGCTCCAGGTTCGCCCTTGCCACCGGGATATTCGGTTCATAAGCTTCTGTAGCATATATGGATGCAGGAAAAGGCCGGAGCATTGATAAGAACTCTCCCCCACCAGTTCCCATATCCAAAACAGATTGCGAATTTCCCATCACCATCAGCGCTTCACTTCCATAAGACCAATCCAGCGGACTGGAAACCATCCTGCCCGTGCCTGAAATGAAAGAGAAATCCCATCCAGAAAATGTTTCATTCGCACTATCCATTAATCTACGAAAATCTTTATTGGTATCCACCGTAATCACTCCGTTGCTCTCTTAATTAGCTTTTAGTAAAATTTCTGAATTCTTTTTTATTTTACCATATTTTTCTTTTCACTTACCTGTTTTTTTATCACGCAGCTTCTTAATATTTCAACAGATTTAATTGATCGGTTTATTTTCCATATGAAAGACCTATGGATAAACAATCGAAAGGCAGGTCAATTCCCGACCGGCCATTCGATTGTTTATTGGATCGGCATAAATCCGACATTCCAAATTCCATCTTCGTCTTTCACCATCTGGAATCCCATCATTCGATTTGAATTATGGAATTTAATCCATCCGCTGTTTTCATCACTTTGAATGAACTCGCCCTCTTGAATTCCATTATACAACTGAAGTATGGCTGGTTTATCAGGAGGAACCAGACGGTTGTCTTCCAAATGTTGTTCCTTTGTCCACTGAACATAGCCTTCTCTGTCTGTATAGAGGGCATAAACGACCTCTTGATTGTTTTCAAGTTCAGCGTTTACATACAGCTTGGCGACACTTAATGGATCCCACTCCTGCAAATGCTCTTCGTTTAGATCCTCTGAGAATTGCTCGTAAATGGCATTTTCCGCTGGAGTCAAGGTGAATTCAGTAGTCGTCTCACCCGCAGCAGTTTCAATGTTTCCTTCCGTATTATCACCATGTGAAAAAGGCAGGATTTCATCCAGCTTCCAGCCATCCTGGAACTTAAGCGTCAGCTCAAAGATCTGAAATTGTTCTTCCCCATCTGTTTCGACAGGCACTTTATAATGGGCGATCCTGATGTTGTCACTGTCTTCCCTGAACCTCTGTATCTCTCCATCCCCCCATAGTAAGTTACCGCTAATGTATTTATTGGGCTGAGCTAATTTTCCATTTTGTTCGATGAAAGGCTGTTTTTCAAAGATTTCAGCTGCTATTTTCTCCGTATATTTTTCCTCTAAATATGAGAGAACTTTTTCTTCTGTCTGAAATTCTTCCCCCATGAAACGATACTCTTTTCCATCATATTTGAACATTGAACCCGTCTCAGGGCCTCCGCCATTTACCACAATTGAATAGTGTGCAAAAGCATTTTCGATAAGTGCTTTAGCTTCCTCTTCGGTGATCTCCGTCACAATCTGTGAGTCTTCCTCATCAACATCTGATACCGCAGGCTGTTGTTCATTGCCACTTGAACCGTTAATGCTTATCCATTCAGACCCAAAGTACATACCGACAAGCAATAATGCCGCTGCCACCAGGTTGGGAACCCAATGATTCAATTTCCTCTTGTTCATTCCCACTCCTTCTTCTTCTGCCAGCTTATTGTGCAACTCGTTTTTAAACTCCGCTCTAGGCGTTAGACCTGGTCTGTCTTTCAACGGCTTCAGAAACTGATCAACCTCTCTTTTGTTCATTAAAAATCACCACTCCTTCATTCGTCTTGGACAGTTGATTTTTCAACAATTTGATTTCCCTATGAAAATCAACTTTGACTTTTGTTTCTTTCCAATTCAGAATTTCCGCAGTTTCTTTAACCGAATACTCCTTCAGTCCTCTTAGAATGATGACATTACGAAAATCCGGTTTCAGTGTGGAAAGGGCTCTTTGAAGCATTTCCCAGTCATCAAGATGATCCATCTCTTTATCTGGTATTCCATCAAGGCTTTTTCCCATGTTTGAAATCAAATCAGGAAGCCTAGAAATCATTTTTCTTTTACGGTAAAAATCAATGGCCGTTCTTTTGGCAATCGACAGTATCCAAGTCTTCACAGTAGATTTCTCCTGAAACCTTTCATAGCTTTTAAATGCCTTTATGAATGTTTCCTGGGTTAAATCCTCTGCATCTGACCGGCTGTTTGTAAAGTATAATAAATAGTGATAAACATCATGAAAATATGTTTCATATAATTCGTCCAAGTTGGCCTTTTCCAGTCCCTTTCCCTCCTTAACTTACACATTAGTCGATTATCCTTCTGATATGGTTTCAAGATTTCAAAAAATTTTTATAAGGCCTTTAGAAAATTCCTCACTCTTGCAGCCTCGTGGGATTGATTGGAACAGACAGACCGTTCATTTGGCCGGAATTAACAAGGATAAATAAGTTACATACTTAATAAAAAAGTAGAGGAGCCCTATTTGAGCTCCTCTGATTAAGGCTATGTATATGCTAATTCTTTTATAAGAAGCAGATCCTCGGGATACATTTGCTCTAGTTGTTGATATTCCTCAATAGACTTCCAGTCAGCTTCTGCAATGTCCTGGTCGTGATCGTTTACTGCGATTTCTCCGCCATCCTTAACCACCTTGAAATAATGTGTTGTCACGTTGATCCCCTGAATAACTTTCTCTTTAACGTAGAGCCTTCTAACTATTGAAACCGTATAACCGGTTTCTTCCTTCACTTCTCTCACACAGCATTCCTCTGGCGTTTCACCTTGTTCAATCCCTCCAGTAGGGACACTCCAAATATTCGTCCCTGCACCTCTGACGACCAATACCTCTTTTTGTTCATTCAAACATATGGCTGCCGCACCATTCCATTCTCTCAATCAATTCACCCCGATACAGCTATATTTGATAATAGTATACACGTTTTTTAGAATTTTTTGATTCTTTATAGATAGGCTTTGTTAAAGAGTTATGTAGTTTTAGGAACCTACTTAAATGATGTTGCCTAATTTCCGCTCCAGGTGTGCGACTCCGCGGGGCGGGCGGTGAGCCTCCTCAGCTTCGCCTGCGGGGTTACGTTCCGGTGGGTACGTAACCTTGGTCTCACCTGTCCCGCTAATCCCGCAGGAGGTCGCATACCTTCCGCTCCAATCAACGGTTTTTTCTATATTTCACTGAATTTTTGAGATTCTAGAACTATAAGAAACGTATTTACACCTATAAAATGACCACAAAAAAACTATTCACTAATAACAGAAGCAGCAGCATAATCCATATATTTTAATTGATAAGAGATTCAGCATTAAAACCTGATTAACAACATCATCAACTAACAGAGCCTATATTTAAAAAGCCTCTTTCTCCAGTAAAGGAAAAAGAGGCTAACCTCATTCTGTCACGGCGATAATTGGTGGTTTTTCTAAATATGTCATTAAATTGGGTACATCATCAGTGACGGCTTTCCACTCAGTTGAGGAAAATGCTTCGTTCATTCCTGCAGCGTCTTCAAACTCAATTTCCATCACGATATACAATTGAAGGTCTGTATTTTGCGTATTGAGGACTTTTTGAATTATTGCACTTTTTAGATGAGGAACCTTTTCAACCAGGGGGGTATGCTGATTGAAGTAATACTTTTCAAAACCTTGTAAGTCTTTGGGTCTTTCTTACATGACAATCACCTTAGGCATAATCGCACTCTCCATTATTGATAGAATAGGAAAGGTTGTCCTACAGACAAAACCTTTCTATCTATAGTATTAGGACAGCCGGCCCATTAGTACTGCCCCCTGACTTTTCTCTTCTCTAAAATATAAAACGGAAGATAAAGCAAAGAAAACAACAATAAAGCCACTGCTTCCAGTGAAAAAATATACCCTGGGTAGGGCCCAAGAAAATCTATAGGACTTGCGTTAATTGGCTTATGAGCAAGAAACATATAGTTCGCATCAATTGCAATATCGATTAAAAACACAAAAAACGCAATAATATTTAGCGCTGCCAAGGATTTGAAAACAGATGCATATGTCACCCTGAACCCTTCAATCCAGACCATGTAGAGACAGGAAAGCACAATCGCAGTATGCGCTATAAAAAATTGAAAGTACCGGAAATGGGGGAAGCCGAAGAACAGTTCAGGTGTGATCATGGCGACAAATGCTCCTGTCATACTGACAAAGAAACTGATCTCAAATATTCTAAAGCTTCTGGTTAACAGCATTATCGTACATAAATAGAGCGATAAGGAACATAATTGAAAAGGTAAATTGATGCTGATGTCCCATTTATCGTTGACGAAATACCAGTATTGAAAAGATATTTCACCGAAAACAAGGAGACCAATCAGTAAGAATCGTAATGGCTTTTTCCAACTGGCTATTATCTCTTCTCTGAACCAGAATAGACCAAGTACCAACAAAAACATCATTGAAATAGCTAATAAATGAGAATTTGAAAATAAATCGAATGGATAATTCTCATAATCAAAGTTCAAAAACTCCCTCACTGAAATGCCCCCGCTCTTTACCACCTTTAAAGCAACGGGGGACAGTCCCCCTTGCTTTAAAGCGTTGAAACTTTAGTTTATTATAATTCTATCATGTTGACAAAAAACCCACCCTTATTGGTGAGTTTTTCTAAGCCGTTGTTTATTCTAGTGCTAGTCTATTTCCCTTGTTTGTATATTATGCATGATAAACCCGCTTTTAGGCATGGCAGGCATCCTTGCCATGCTGTAACTCAAGTCTTGGGCGGGTACATCATAGACCATTTTATTGGCAAGAAAGTTGAGGCTTTCTTTCATAATCAGCAGCGTAACCCATTCCCCTGCACATCGATGCCCCATATAATGGTCTCCTCCGCCTTGGGGAATGAAGTTAAAAGGACTCTCATTCCAGTTAACAAAACGTTCGGGATTGAAAACAGCAGGATCATCCCATAAATCCGGGTGGTGGTTGGTTCCATAAATATCAAGCATCACCAATGTACCCTTTTTGAAGTGGTAGTGCTGCCAGCTAAAGTCCTTTTTAACACGAGCACCTGTAAAAGGTGCGAAAGGATAGTATCGGCGTACCTCCTGGATAAACATTTTCCCATATTCATCCGGATCCTTTTTCAGCTTCTCTTGCACTTCAGGGTGTTCATGAAGTGCAAGAGCACCAAAAGTGATAAATCTGCCGACCGCAACCATCGGCCTAACAATGTTGATTAACTCTATTGCAGCCATATGATCACTCATCAGTTTTCCTTTTAAATCTCTATGAAAAGAAAAAATGTATGCTGCTGTATTTTCACAGGGATTGAGCTTCCTGGAGCGGATGTTCTTGATAATATTTTCAATCCATTTCTCTGTCCTTCCCCTCGCTCTTTTACCCTCTCTGTAACGTTCTCCAACTCCGCCAAATGAATCTATCATTAAAGCAAAATCTCTGGCCCTGTGTTTAACTTCATTTTCTTCAAGCGGAACCCCCGCCCACCTGCACGCTAACCGGCAGATCACTTCTTCCGTTTCTTCCATCAGGATGGCCTCTTTCTTAATATCCATCTCCTGTGCTTTTCTTTCCCACTCTTCTTTTGTCAACTCTTGCAATTGCTTTAACCGGTCAGGAGTCATTAATGACAAGAACATCCTCTTTCTCTGTTTATGATTCTCGCCGTCCATTGTTTGTATGGCACTTTCTCCAAATAAGGTCTTTTGAACTCTTTTCGGCGCGGCGCCTTTCCGAACGAATAATTCATCATTGTAAAACAGCTCTGCTGCTTCCTTTCCGCTCATGCATATTGCTTTTTGACCCAGAAGCCTGGTTTGGAAAATATCAGAATTCATATAATCCCTTCTGTTTGGGATGAATAAGTATCCTTCAGAAATCAACGAAAGCGTATGGTCCAGCCCTTTCTCCTTCGGCAGCAGACTTTTAGAATCCATCTTTGCTCATCTCCCCTTTGAAAAATATGTATAAGAATCACTCTTAAAAATATACTTGTAAGTTTCCCGCATGGACGTTAAATAAACCCGTACCTATGATAATCAAGTTATCACTTCCACACTTTAAAATAACGGTGGACTGTCCCTCAATGCTTTAACGTGTTGAAGTGTTTTCTTCATGTTAATAATTTGAATTCAATAACAATTCATGTTCCTATTGACGATTAGTTTTGATGTTGTTAAGATTTCTACTATTATATTTAAATAGTAATTCCTTGTATAAGTTCAAGAATAAGGCTTGAACGTTTCTACCGGCTACCTTAAATAGCTTGTCTACAAGGATAGGGATAACTGTATACTAGTATTCCTATCCTTATGGATAACTGCTTTGGCGGCGCTGCTGTCAAAGCTTTTTTTATATCCTGCACACCCAAACCATAATAAAGCAACAGGAGGTCCACCATCATGAGAAAGTTTTTTCAATTTGAAGAGCGTGCTACAAATTACAGGCAGGAAACTCTGGCCGGCATCACTACCTTCCTGTCCATGGCTTATATACTAGTGGTAAACCCAATAATACTGAGCCAATCCGGAATGGATAAGGGAGCATTGTTCACTGCTACAGCCCTATCAGCGATAGTAGGAACATTGCTGATAGGGATACTGGCGAATTACCCTATCGGCATTGCTCCAAGCATGGGACTGAATTCATTTTTCACTTTTTCGGTTTGTATCGGAATGGGAATCCAGTGGGAAGTTGCCCTTACAGGCGTGTTTGTGGCGGGAATCATCTTTATGCTATTGAGCCTGCTGAAAATCAGAGAAAAAATCATTAACGTCATTCCACAGGACTTAAAGCATGCAATTGCAGCTGGAATCGGCTTTTTTATTGCTTTCATCGGTTTAAAAAATGCCGGGATCATCATCTCTAATCCTGATACTTTTGTTTCAATCGGGAAGCTTGCCTCCCCTTTGACAGGGCTGGCAGTGGCTGGATTTGTCATCACCGTTTTAATGCTGGTGCGAGGGATGCATGGAGCAATCTTTATCGGAATGGTCATCACGACAATCCTTGGAATGGTATTCGGCTTAATCAGTGTCCCTAATTCAATCACAGGTAAAATACCAAGTCTCGAACCGACATTCGGCGTGGTATTTCACCATCTAGATGATATCTTCACTCCCGAAGTAGTGACAGTGATCTTCACCTTTCTCTTTGTGGCTTTTTTTGATACGGCAGGTGCCTTAATCGCTGTAGCAAGCCAGGCTGGACTAATGAGAAATAACGAGATTCCCAATGCAGGGCGTGCCTTGCTTGCAGACTCTGCGTCCGGAGTTGTTGGGGCGGTGCTGGGTACTTCCACGACAGCATCTTTCGTAGAATCCTCTGCAGGTATTGCAGTGGGAGGAAGAACGGGGTTTACCTCCATCGTTATATCAGCTTGTTTCTTTATCGCTCTTTTCTTCTCTCCAATTCTCGGGGTCATCACCCCTGAGGTCACAGCACCGGCACTCATTATCGTAGGTGCCCTTATGGCAACCGAAATGAGCAAGATTAATTGGGGCAGAATGGAAGTGGTCATTCCTTCATTCGTAACAATTCTGATGATGCCTCTGACATTCAGTATTGCAACAGGCATCGCGCTTGGCTTTATCTTATATCCACTGGCACTTATATCACAAAAGAGGTTTAAGGAAGTTCATCCAATCATGTATGCTCTTTGCATTCTTTTCACATCCTACTTCTTGTTTGTATAATGTAAAAAGAGGATGACGGTTTTTATACCCAAGTAGTTCATTTTTGGAGTATAAAAACACTATTTGTCACCTTAATTGAACTGCTTTTTTTATATGAAATCGCATACTAATCTGCACCGTGATTCGTAAGATAAAGTGCAACCAAAACTGCCGGCCTTACTGAGAAAGTGATAAGATGAAGGAGAAGGAGCAGGATAATGGAAGAAGATTTTTTGATTATAGAAAGTCCTATCCTTAAGTGAGGGGTCACAGATCCATAAATAGGGGGAGAAATTCCCCTTAAACTGCAAAACATAGCTGAGTTAGCTATAAATAAGGGGAGATTTTCCCCTTAATCCTCGCATAGCACCCCATTTTTCATGTTTTTCAAATGAATAGCGGTAAATTTTTCCCTTATTTCAACTATTTTTAGTGTCATTTCCTTAATAAGGGTAGTTTCTCCCCTTATTTTTATCAGCTCATACTGCTGATTTCATTTGGGCCCATGTGATTCCGCTCTTGGATGGCGGGGTGGGGCCACCCAGTGAACAAACGGCATTGTTACTTGAAGAAAAGCCGTCTTTCAAACAGTTAATCCGCTGCATATTTGAACCCCTTATGAAGGAGCGAATTATAACCTTAATGGACACAATTCTTTATGGTGTTTTTATGCCATTTCGCAAGTTAATTCGCTACATAAATCGCAAGACTACATCAATGTTGTGGAAACGTGTGCGAAACTAGATGCGAAAAAACACTTGAAAGATGACTTGCTGTAATACCAATAAAAAATAGCATACGAATAATGGTGAGAATTCGTATGCTAAAGACTTTGGATTTTTACGTTCTGTACCTCTAAAGTGAACTCCTTATTTTTATACCGGCAGCGTTTTTGTTTATGAATGATAATCTTTCGGCATGACCTCTTCGCCATTTTTACCGCTGTACCTAAGTCCCCAGCCTGTCAAAGCTGCGATCAGCATTACAATGAGCAATCCCCAGCCTTGGAATACAAAAGGGAATACCTCTGTAGGGCTGACAACCGGCAGGAATTCATATTCTTCCGCAGCTCCTTTGATTGTAGCCCAGGCAAGCAATACCCCTCCGCTCCAGGGAAAGATATACCCTAATGATGACGAAACGGTATCAAGGAAATTGGCCCTTCTGTATGGATGGATATTCATTTCTTTACCGATTTTACGTACAAACGGTGCGGCAGCAATTTCTGCTGCAGTATTGATTGTGATGAAGATATTCAAGAATGCGACAATTCCAAAGATGGATAACTCCGCCCTGCGAACAACATTATTGATCAACCTCAGGAAAAAGTTTTTAATGACTTCCATTGTGCCGGCCACTTCCATTAAATGAGCGGCGGCCAAGATAAATAATATTAAGATCGCCATATTGAAATATCCGCCTATTCCGTTCATTAACGCCCCTTCAACAACAGCGTTCCCTGCTTCATCCTTATAAATATGAATTACTTTGCTGAATGGAGTTCCCGATAGGAAAATGACAGCTATAGATGCAACAATCCCCCATGTAAGCGAAGTTAACAGATGATGGCCGCTTAAAGCCAAATACAGCACAAGCGCAAACGGGATCAGTAACAGCAGGCCTGCGGGCGAAACCTGTTCCTGAAGTTGCAGCATTGTTTCTGTGCTTCCTATATCACCTCCGCCGCCAAACATCACAAACAAAATCAGCGCCGGTATTGCAGCACTGATTGAATATTTAAATCGGGAACGGACAACACCCGGTACATCAGCATCCTGAGTCGTCGCTGATACAATCGTTGTATCCGAAACCGGTGCCAGATTATCCCCAAAAACAGCGCCGCTGAGTATGGCGGCAAGAAGGATTATTGGATCTGCACCTAGAATTATACCCGCGGGATACATCAAAATCCCAAAAGTAGCTACCGTCCCATACCCTGTCCCTACTGCAGTAGAAAACAGTGCAGCAAGAAGGAAGGTTAACCCGACAAACAATCCGCCTTCCAGGTTGGTTTGCAACCCAAACCAGATCAATCCATCAACCAGGCCTCCGGCTGACAGTAATTTTGCGAACATCCCTGCCCAAAACCAGGCAATCACGGCAATAACACCTATTGGCTGTGCCATGCCTGAAAACAAACTTTGAGCATAATCAGACCACTTTGATTTACAGAAGAACAGACCAATCGCAATTCCTATCACCATACCAAGAACCAGCGCTTCTTCTGTAACAAGTTCCACTACACTCAATGAAATTGCCCAAATGATGAAGAACACCAAAGGGATAGTGGCAGCAAACACCCCTCCCCTGAACTCCAGGCGTTCAATGGATTTTTCTCCAATCGCTTCATCAATCACTTGTTCTTTTTGCTTCTTATCCATAACGTTCCCCCCTAAGTTGCAGTCTCTATCAGTCTACCATTTACCGGAAAATTTTGAAAAGAATAAATAATATCAGAATAACATTTTAGTGCTTTATACCCCTTTAAACTCAATCTTCCATCCTTCCAACTACAATCTGCGAATAACATATTGATGGATATAAAAGGAAGAATCCATATTTATGCCACTTTTTCCAACCCAGTTACATAAAGTGAATTAAACAATATAGGAGGGCAGCTATGTATAAGCATACGGTTAAACCTGGAGAAACACTGTGGTCGATTTCAGAGGACTACCGGGTGTCTTTTCAGAACTTAGTAAATGTCAACAGTATCACGAATCCAAACATGATATATGTGGGGCAGAAACTAACCATTCCCGGAATTCCGAATCCTGATAACATTCCATATACAATTCAAATCTCAACAACCCAGCGCAAGCTTACACTTACAAAAGATGGATCTGTTGTCAAAACCTATCCTATTGCAGTGGGCAGAATGGTATCTTCCACCCCCACAGGGCAGTTTGTCATCATTAATAAGGCTCCTAATCCCGGCGGGCCATTTGGCACAATGTGGATGTCACTTTCAAAAAAACACTATGGAATCCACGGGACCAATAATCCCTCTTCTATTGGCAAAGCAGTATCAAAAGGATGCATTCGGATGTACAACAAAGATGTGGAAGAACTCTCAAGGACAATTCCAGTAGGCACACGGGTTATTATCAGGCAATAAAAAAGAACCCTTCGCTTGGGTTCTTTTTTATTTGAGAATGTCACGATATTGATGATTGTTTTCTAAAACGGAAGCGGCATAAGCACATTGAGACTCGATCTTATAATTCTCGTCTCTGGCGAACTGTACAGTTTCGTCAACCAGTCTTCCTCCAACCCCCTGTCCCCTTAAATCCTCTGACACATATGTGTGCTCAATGACA
Organism: Bacillus sp. AK031; assembly: GCF_053903065.1. Lineage (NCBI taxonomy): Bacteria > Bacillati > Bacillota > Bacilli > Caryophanales > Bacillaceae > Bacillus > Bacillus sp. AK031. Next base: position 2,607,308 of record NZ_CP096424.1, read on the forward strand.
AGAGTATTATCTACTTTTCTAAAAACAATTTCAGCGTCGGGAGTCTGTTCCTTTTCACCAAAGAAAAATTTATTCGTGCCTTTCTTAATCTCACTCATTGCAGGTCTCCTCCTCTCCATCTAAAGTTAATTATCTATTCCTGCTTAGAAAGTTTGTTAAACTTTCAAACTCTCTTGAAGTCGTCTAATAGTGACGTCACCCTTAACCTGCCCAAATAACTAAACATTAATCTCCATCTTCCTGGCCTGGGTAGTCATCCCCATCTTTTCGTAAAAACTTACAGCCTGATTGATTGAACTCCCCTGCACCAAGCTACGATGGGTTGTAAACCACTTGATGCCAATGACCAAGAACTTTTTTGATGGTTTTTTGTGTTTCCTTATGATTTTGCAAATACTCAAGACGGAAATATAGTGACTTTAAAAAATCAGATATATTTTTCTTCCTTCTGAAAAATGGCAGGGTATATCCTGTAGACTGATTGCTTGCTTTAAGCTCAGCATTTAAAGAAATGATCCATTCATCCAGTATGTGGACCTCTAATCCTTTCTTCAACAGAGCTTCAATGGCAAAAATCAATCTTTCATCTTCATCATCCATATATACCGCTTCTTTCTCAAAGCATAAAGCAATCACTTCCAGACAAGAAGGGATTAGGGCACGATCAAAAGATGGATGGTTAATGGCTGCTGTTAAAAGATCTGCACCGTGAGCAATGCTGTGAGCCCAGCCTTTTCCCGAGACAAAACCGCGGGTATCTCTTTCTTCTTTTAAATAGTTGATTGATTTATCTATTGCGCTTTGGATGAGTGTTTCCGGCAGTTGCAGACCGTTTGAATCCTTTTCAAGAATAAGGGCAGCTGCCAATGATGAAAAGCTTCTGGTGAATACTGAATCAGTAAATCTCTTGCCTATTTCATAAAACAAATGCTCCTCATCCAATACTTTCATCAGCAATTTCCTTTCCTGTTCGATGGAAAGGATATCACTGTTTACCCATCTTGCCAGGGTACTGTAAATCAAGGTATCTCTCAGTTCAGGGTCAGGATGGCCGATATCTTCGATCATTTCTGTGAGCAGCCTGTCAATATTAGCAATGTTTAGATCACCTGTACTATGGTATTCTTGTAAAATGCTTTTCAAGTCCATATCAAACCTCAATTCTTGTTATTCTTCCATTCTTCTGCCAGTATTCCATATACTTCATGATCAACATATTGATCATAAAGCCTCTCTGCCTGCCTGATTCTTCCTTCATTAACAAAACCCAGCCTTTCAGGAACGCTTCTGCTTTTTCGATTTTCCACTGCTGCCCGGATTTCCACTTTATTCAATTTCAGTTCGCTAAAGGCATAGGCAGTCAAAGCTTTAGCAGTTTCAGTCATAATTCCATGGCCTTGAAAATCCTGTCCAAGCCAATACCCTATGTAAGCAGTCCGGTTGGACCAGTCAATTTTGTTGAAGCCGGCTGTCCCAGCTATTTCACCTTTAAAAAGGATAAGCGCAGTCAAACTTTTCTGTTCAGCATAACTTGTAAGGCAGAATTTAATGAATTCTTTTGTGTCTTCAGCTGACCTGGTTCCATCAAGCCATGGGAGCCATTCACGCAAATATTCTCTGGAGGAATTTGTCAGGTTGTATAATTTTTCAGCATCATTCAGTTCAGGCAGCTTCAAAGATAGGTTTTCATTGATAATATGTTTAAACATTTTCACACCCGCTCCTTAATAGTAATAAGTCATTCTCATTTTCTGAAGATTCCACTTCTATAAATAATCTATCGGCAAATCACTCGCAGACTTTATGTACTTGTATAATTCACATTCGTATAAGCTTAGAAAATAAACTTAATAAACGTCCAGAGGTTGCTCCCCAGACGCTTTACGTGGTGTTTTCTTATACAAAATTAAAAACTATGCCTTCTTGACAAATTCTGATTTTAAGTTCATTGGACCAAAGCCTTCAATTTTGCAGTCAATGTTATGATCTCCATCAACCAGCCTGATGTTTTTCACCTTTGTTCCTATCTTAAGAACAGAGGAGCTTCCTTTGACTTTTAAATCTTTAATGACCGTAACGGTATCGCCGGCACTTAATTCATTTCCGTTTGCATCTCTGATCACTTTCACTTCTTCAGAACCCGAACCTGCTGAATTCAATGTCCATTCGTGGGCACATTCCGGACAAACGATCAACCTTCCATCCTCATAAGTGTATTCTGAACTGCATTTAGGGCAGCTTGGCAATTCGTGCATTTATAAATCCTCCATTTCAGTCGCATCTTTAGACGTATTTATTCTTCTGCTTTAAGAACACGTTTCTTAAAGCGTGGTAAATTGGAGACTATTATAGCAAGCAGAATAAGTATAACACCAACCCACTGCATATAAGTAACAGATTCCTTTAATATCATCATGGAAAGCCCAATCGTGACCGGCAATTCTGCCGACCCCAAAATACTCCCCATTCCCGATCCTATTTTCGGCATGCCATATGCAAATAAAAACGGAGGTATGAACACACCAAAAAAACCAAGAAGTGTTCCATAATACCCTATACTTGAAATATCTCCTGCGCCTTGCTTCACCACTTCCGGCAGGAATGTTACCGCAACGACCAGAAGGCTTCCAGTAACCATATAAAAACTCCGCTGGACTGCAGGCAATTCCGGTGCAACCCTTGCATTGGCAAATATGAATATAGCAAAGGCTGCTGCTGCCAACAATCCGAACACGACTCCTCTGCTATCAACCGCAATTACATCACCGATATTGATAATATTACTGCTAAAAATAGTCCCGATGAATAATATGACTATTGATAGGAATGTTTTTTTCCTTGGCATTTTCCTGTCCAGGAATCCTTCAATCAGAATACCCATCCAAACAAATTGAAATAGCAGAATGATAGCAAATGATGCTTCCACAGTCTCTAATGACAGATAATAGAAGATACCAACCAAGCCTGAGGGGACCCCGCCCGCCATTAATAACATCTTTTTCTTCCGGTTAATCCTCGGAAGGTCTTTTGCTAATATCCAGAATACGGTGATCATCAGCCAGCCGGTTATAAATTGTGCAAGCGACACTTCTGCTGTTTTAATACCTTCTCTATACGATACTTTTACAATGGTCGAAAGGACGCCGTAGGAACAAGCTCCAATAAAAACAGCAATTAGGTACTTAAGTTTCATCGTATCATTCCTCCAGCAGATCTAAGCCGGAGTTGGATGTGGAAATTTTTTTGAAATGTTCTTCTATCTGCTGACAGTGCTCCTCGTCATGCTCAATCAATCCCTTAAAGTAATGGCTCCAGGTGATATCCTTCCCAGCCATAGGCTGACTGAAAATCTCCTTCGGCAAGGCTTCGACCATGGATACGAGCAACAAGCGGGTTTTTTTAAAATCCTGAATAATCTCGGCTGGTGTCCTTTTCTTTGCATATGACGCTGCACCATCATTTAATTGTTGTACATCGACTGTGTCAGACCTCGGTTCTTCCTTTAAAAGGAACGGTTTCAATCGGTTATCGATAACAAATTTGTCCCAGAAGCTAAAATGGGCAATAACTTCAACTGGTCCCCAAGCACCCTCTCGAATTGGGAGAACCCAATATGACTCCGGCACTTCCTGCCAAGTTAATACCCAATCGATGATTTTTGTTTTCTCCTTGATAATCCGCTGTTTTTCCATAACGCCCTCCTATAATAATAAAAAGCGCAGGTAATTTAACATTCTGCGCTGCTGATGACTTATATATTATTGCTTGTTCCATTGCTGCTGTTCGTTCTGGTTTGTTGTTGTTCAGCAAGGATCTCGTTGTCTTCGGCATTATCCCTGGTCACCTTCTGAGTCAAAATGGCACCCACTGCAACCAGGATCATGACTGCAATATAATAGCCTTTTTCGTTTAATTCCAAGCTGGTCTCATTGTATAGGCCAATCGAAAACAAACCCACGCCTGCAAACAAAGTAAAGTATGATAAAACGGTAAAGGCCGGGGTGTTCCTTCTTCTATACCTATGCATCACAACACCTCATTTCAAAAATTATATGAACAAACTGAATATACCATAATTTTCTTGCGAAGTGGATAAAAATTTACCATTCTTGAAACTCTGAGTGCAGGCTCAATAACAGTAATGTTGACTATTTCTTAGTTGCACAGCAAAAAAAGAGCTCCCTATGGGAACCCGATATTTGACAGTCAAACGATTTTGTCTATTATTCCATACTCCAAGGCTTCTTTTGCTGACATGAAATAGTCTCTATCTGTGTCTGAAGCAACTTTTTCAATATTTTGCCCCGTGCGCTCGGCAATAATAGTATTAATGTGAGCTTTAAGCTTTAAAATCCTCTTAGCAGAGATTTCTATGTCTGTCGCCTGCCCTCTTGCTCCGCCGAGCGGTTGATGGATCATAATCTCACTGTTTGGCAGCGCCAATCTTTTACCCTTGGTTCCTGCCAGGAGCAGCATCGCTCCAAAAGATGCTGCCATCCCCGTACAAATCGTGCAAATTTCCGGTTTAATATACTGCATTGTATCAAAAATGGCGAATCCGGCGGATGTTGAACCTCCCGGGCTATTAATATAGAGGGAGATGTCTTTTTCACTATCCTCTGCAGCAAGAAATAATAGCTGCGCCACTACACTATTAGCAACGTGATCATTAATTTCTTCGCCAATCATAATGATTCTGTCTCTCAGCAGTCTTGAGTAGATATCATAGGATCTTTCTCCACCTTTTGTTTGTTCGATGACATATGGAACTGTTCCCATTGTTGCCCTCCATTCCGATTTAGGCAGCAAGAATCGGACTTCTCTGGAATGATCTTTGTATCCCACTCGAAAGCAATGTTGATGTCCGGTACTCCATAGAAGGTTCTGAGGTTGTCTCTTTTGTTTCCTTTAACAGCCTTATCATCATGGATGGAGACTCGTTTATAAGACCATCAGTTAACAACCTGGAGATTTGTGAGAGATCTCCGTCTGCATCTTCCAAGCAGCCGGTTTTCAAACGAGTCCTCATTCTGAATAGGGATGCTTTAACAGCACCCTCTGTTGAAGCAATCTCTTCAGCAATTTCTTTAAAGCTATATAGGAATACATCTTTCAACAGAAAAGTCACCGTTTGCTGCATCGTGAAATTCTTTAACAGCTTTTCTATCACATTTTCAACCTCTAATGAACATACCTGTTCTTTACACCTGTCAAGCTGATTCTCCATTAACTTTGTTTCTTTTGCGTTCTTTCTCACGGTATCTATCCAGTTATTTCTGGCTATCGTGTACAGCAACCCTGTGCTTAATGAGGAAGGACTTTTAGAATATGTCCTCAAAACCCTTAAAACGGTTTCCTGGGCAAGGTCGTCACCATCCCAGCTGTTTCCTGCAAGTTTGCAGCAGTAAGATTTTAATTTTGGATAATAATCCATTAACTGTTCCGCGGTTTGGGGTGTATTGCTAAGCTTAGCTCTCAAAACTGATCACTCCTTTTTGCACCTCTATATTAGAAACGTATAAGCCGGCCAAAAGGTTACGGGGTTTAAAAAGTTTCCGGACCATATTATTGCAGCCCTTCCCTAATGAATTCATTTTCATTAAAATACATACTGATTTTCACCTATTTATCAGCTTTTTCAGACAGGGAATTGAAATCCACTTCAATTCCCCTTATTCATTTTGTTAAATTATAGCACACATCAATTGAATTTATTCCCAATTAAAAATGCAGGAGCCGCTGGGCACTCCTGCATTTTCTATCCTCATTATTACATTTTTTCTTTAAACCAATCGGCAGCTTTTACAACTTCTTCTCTGGTCAATTGATGCCCGCCTCTGGTCCAGAATTCAGTAACATCTGCATTCGCTTTTGTCAGGTCATTAATGAGTTCTTTGGTCTCCTTAGCGGGTATGAGCGGATCATTTTCACCCGCAGCTATAAAGACAGGGGTTCCGGTTAAATCGGCCATTTTCGATCCACGAATCGGAACCATTGCATGAAATAATACAGCTCCTCTAACGGCATCTTTATAATGGTACATCATACTCGCAGCTATATTGGCTCCGTTTGAATAGCCAATTGCAATCACTTGGCTGCGGTCAAAGTCGTACCTTTCCGCACATTCGTCAATAAATTCTTTCAATTCTTTGGTCCTGTATACCAGATCTTCTTCATCAAACACACCTTCAGAGAGCCTTCTGAAAAAACGGTTCATCCCGTTTTCCGAAATATTTCCCCTCACTCCCAACACTGGGTATTCAGGGGCAATCATCTCCGCCAGCGGAAGCAGGTCTCGTTCATTTCCTCCAGTACCATGAAGAAGCAGCAGGGTCGGCCCTTTCTGATTTTTTCCCGGCTTAAATATGTGTTCCATCTTCATCCTCCTTCTATTCGTTTATTCTTTCGTTTTCAGAGGCTTCAATCTTGCTTCAATCTGGTCGCGCTGGTCTTCAAAATAAGGTGGAAGTGCGAGATTTTCTCCCAGGTGTTCAAAATCTTCATCACCTTCAAACCCAGGACCATCAGTGGCAAGTTCGAAAAGAATTCCGTTTGCTTCTCTAAAGTATAAAGAACGGAAGTAATATCTCTCTACAAATCCTGAGCTGGGGATACGCAATTCTTTTAGAAGCTCTACCCATTTTTTTAATTCCTCTTCATTTTCCACCCTGAAAGCAACATGATGGACACTTCCGCGTCCCGGCCTTTCCACCGGAAGGTCAGGGCGTTCTATCAGGTGGACTTCAGCTCCAGTACCTCCTTCCCCGGTCTCCAGCACGGAAACCTCAAATTCCTTTCCATCCACTGTCATTGAATAACTGCTTTTATTTCGATAGCCCATTAAGTCGGTCAGGATCTTCTCGGTTTTTTCCCTTTTTGCGACAGTAAGATGAATCGGACCCAATCCGCGAATCGCATATTCTTCAGGTACAGGGCTTTTCTCCCAAGGCTTCCCGCCTTCTACACCCTTGTTGTTTTCATCAGATACAAGCATAAGCCTCTGTCCTTCAAAATCTCTGAAAGAAAGAACTGCTCTCCCACTTTCAGTTGATATTCCATCATGATCAACCCCATGTGCTTCCAATCGTTTCAACCAATAACTCAGGGATTTATCTGAAGGAACGCGTAATGAAGTTGTCGAGATGCTATTGGTACCATGGTAGGTGTTTCCAGCATGTGGTATTTCAAAAAAGGTTAAATCTGTTCCCGGATTACCTCTTTCATCAGCATAAAACAGGTGATAAACAGATGTATCATCCTGATTCACTGTTTTTTTGACAAGGCGCATTCCTAAAATTTGTGTATAAAAGTTAAAATTCTCTTTTGCATTAGCAGTGATGGCGGAAACGTGGTGCTGGCCTTTCAAAGGTTTCAAATCCATTTTAACTCCTCCTTATAACAACTCTATTTTCTTCATAATGTGAGTGTTATTGCGTTTATTGATCTTTTCTTAATTGTAACGTTATTTATCTCAAATTAAAAATATTTTAGATTGAAACTTCACAAACACGGTTCCTTGTTGTTTCCATTTTTTTTTGGCTATTCTTATTGAAATTCAGCGCAAAATAATGATATTACCTTACATTCGGAGTTGATTAATTTTGTGAGAAAGCTTGTCATCATTTTTATTATACTTTCTGTTTTGGCTGGTCAGCATACGCAAAATACCTTTGGAAAAACAGGTACGGCAATTGATTATTATATCGAAATGTCCTCTTGGGAAAAGGTGGATGAAATTCTTCCACGCAAATCGGTCTTTACTGTCATTGATGTTGAAACCGGTGAACATTTCAAGGTTCAAAGACGGGCTGGGAGCAGGCACGCAGATGTTCAGCCACTTACTTTTAAAGATACTAAAATCATGAAAAATATTTACGGCGGCAGCTGGAGCTGGAAACGCAGGGCAGTCCTGGTGTACTCCAACAATCTATTGATAGCCGCTTCCATGCACGGCATGCCTCATGGAGCAGGAGCACTGAAAAATGGTTTTCCCGGGCACTTTTGCATCCATTTTAAAGGGAGCTCGACACATAAGACAGGAAAGCCGGACCTGTCCCATAATCTTATGATTTTAAAGGCAGGAGGAAAACTTGACCCGTTTTTAAAGGAACTACCTCCCGTTGCTGTGCTGGAGGTATTCCTTGCGGGCGTAAAGAATAATGACGAGGATCTTATCAGGAAAACCGGCACATCCCGGAAAACAAACATTGAAATTGCCGACAAAGTCGAGGCTCTGAAATGGAGTATTAATTCAGCCGATCAGGAAAAGCAGAAGCCATTAGTTTCCACAGTCCAAGTAGACATCCAGCTTTTCATTAAAGAAACAGGCCCCATAAATACTAACATTGCCTTCCATATTGTGAGAACCTCACCAACATCCCCGTGGAAAGTTGATGGGAGCCCTTTGTTCGAATTGCTTAGATAAATTCAAGGAGGTGAATATTTTGAGTCTTTTTCTTTCTATACTGATGGCACTCCAGATTCATACTGCCCCACCGGAACTTACCGTAAATCATGATGGAGAAACCATTTTCAAACTTAATCGGTCTGAATTTGAATCAAGTCCTTATCCGGAATATCTGATCGACCATAAGAAATTAGATGAATTAATGCATTCGGTTAATGAACAAATCTCAACAGAACCCACCAATGCATCTCTCAATGACCATGGAATAATCGTCGGAGAGAAAAATGGACGAATGCTGGACTATCTTAAATTTAAAAAGAATTTCTATCGAGCTTTTTATAATAACACCTCCGCTTCTCTGGAAGTTCCATTAAAAACCGTTTATCCAAAAGTGGACAGCGAACTTCTCGAGAGAATCAAGCGCAAACGGATCAGCCATTATGTTACCTACTTTAACAGCCGTAATAAAGAAAGAGTCCATAACATCAAACTCGCCTCTGAAGCGATCAACAATCATGTAGTGTTTCCTGGAGAAACTTTCTCATTTAATCGAGTCGTAGGAAAGCGGACTGTTTCAAAAGGATATCTCCCGGCACCTGTCATAGTAAAAGGCGAGTTGACTGAAGGTGTGGGGGGAGGAATCTGCCAAGTGTCTTCAACTTTGTTTAATGCAGTTGACCGTGCAGGGGTAAAGATCCTGGAGAGGTACTCACATAGCAGAAATGTTCCTTATGTTCCCCCAAAGCGTGATGCTACCGTCAGTTGGTATGGTCCTGACTTCACTTTTAAGAATCAGCATAACCAGCCACTGCTCATCCGTTCCCGTGTGATTGGAGGCCAGATGATCATAATGGTATTTTCTTCCGAAGATATCGACTTTGACCAAAAAGACATTCCGAGCGCCCCATCTAAGGTTACAAGTGAAGTAAATACAAATTATTAAGCAGTGTTTCCTACGGATAAGGGGTTCGGGGTTCGGATTTCGAATACAAAAACTAAATTATCACACCAATCAGCAGTCCAATCCGCAACTGAATTAGACTGCTTCTTTTTGCTGTTTATAAGGGTTAATACGCTAAATCCGCCATAAATCTCGACCCCCTTTTAACATGGTGTCATAGGTTTTTGTCAACATGAAAATTCAAATGCTAAACCGTTATAACAATTGGTGTGTTACAAACTAGCAGGGGGGTTTTTGAGAGACTGATAAATGAAGCGGACATTCTTCCTTAATTCTGAGTAACCTATGAATATTTATACAATAAGGGTAGTTTTTCCCGTTATTCTTGATAATAGGGCTAGATTCGGGGAAATAAGGGGAATTTTTCCTCTTAAGGTAAAGTCAAATCGTCCATTTTTATGTTTTTGGAGCAAATAGGAGGAATTCTTCCCTCTATTTACTCTATTTTTCGTGCTGTTTCCTCAATAAGAGGAATTTCTCCTCTTATTTTGGCAGCTTATTTCATGAGGATTCTTGGATATTCGGAAATCACTAACCAGTGCTTATCTTGGAATAAAAATGCTTCGAGCATGTGTCTCCTAGCTCCAAGCATTTTTCTTCCGCTTGCTTTATCATTTAAAGAAGCCATTCATAATATATGGTATAATTAGCATATTATTTAGAATTATCAAATTTCAATCAGGAGGTAACATGTTATTATATATTGCTTTTGCCGTTCTTATAATCAACTTGGTTTTCTTCTTAGCCAAGTGGCTTGCTCCTGAGTCAGAACTCCTTAACAGTTTTAAAAAAACTTCTCATTTCTGGTGGACTCAAGTTGTGCTTTTACTCATTTGCGGTTATTTTTTCGGTGCCCATTTTTACGGATTGTCCAAAGCTGAATGGTATACCAGCCCTATTTTCGAAAGAGAATCACAACTGTATGTAGGTGAACAAAATGGACCCGCTATACGCCACGAGGCATTTGCATTTGCAGGCAGTCCTTTTGAAACGGAAATCATCATCCCCGGCATCAGGGATGGAGAAAAGGCCATATTGTCTCCCGTATCGGAAAAAGGTGAAACCATTGAATCCATTCACATTAAAGCCAATGATGAAAGCTCACCTCTAACCATCACGTTCCCGGAAAAAGGGCAGTGGAGAATAGATGTTGAAGTTGAAGGAGATGAGAGAGGCTCTATTGTATTGGAGGTAAAGTAACCTGTCCTGTTGACGGCTGTTCATTAGAAACAGAAGGCACCGCGCCTTCTGTTTTTTCTACCGGTCTATATAGCTTATTTATTGCTGATCCAATACCTTTTGATAACGTTCCCATTTTCTTCAATATAATCAGCGTCTGCCTTGCCGCTGTTTTTTAAAATTGTTTTTTCCGAACCAATATTTCCTTCATCGCAGACAACCAAAACTTTCTCAATTCCCAGTTCTTTCGTTTTTTCTAAAGATAGGGACAAAATTTGGGTGGCATATCCCTTTCTTCTAGCCGAAGGCCGAATTCCATACCCAATATGCCCCCCTGCATTCATAAGGTTCTCTGTTAATGAATGCCTGATATTTACAGCCCCTACAATCGCTTGGTCAGTGTCTACAAGCCAATAGGTAGAATCAGGAACCCATCCTTCAGGAAGACCTAGCCCTTTTGAATTATTATCGAGGAACGTGAGCATTCCCTGGAAATCAGTCGGGTCCTTTTCAATAACCCATGGGACCATATCCTCACCACAGTCTTTCCACTCTTGGTAAAACTCAAGATACTGTTCCTGCAATTCCATTGTCGGCTGTACGAGGGTTACATTTTTGGCCATCTCTTCACCTCCTATGTAAATTTCAACTATATTACCATATATTTCAATATTAATAAATAAAAAGATTTATAGAGGACTAATATCTCCGCGTTCTCCATACTTGAGGATCCTCAGAAATTCACCCCATACTCGGTTTCTTCCTGTTTCACTTTTACTCCAGGTGTTCCTGTTTACTATTGTTCCATTATATTCAGCATCAAATGAAAAAGGAATATACCTAATATGGTCTCCCAGATGTTTGACCAGCGTCCTTTCCTGACGTCCTGCAACATGGCTTTTACATATATACATGATTGTTTGAGTGTTTGTGAAGTTATAAATCTCTTTAGCATATAAAACGTTTTCCAATGAATTTGAAGAACGATTTTCGTAAATTATATTTCCAGATGGTACTCCAGCCTTCACAAGATGTGTAATGATAACTTCAGCTTCAGTAGCCTGACCCTCTTTCCATTCCTGATGGGGCACCCCTGTCAGACTCCTTCCACCTGTGACAATTATCGTTCTGCATAGATTCTTCTGATAGGCTTCAATTGCCTTCTCCCAATGGCCAGGATGTGTACCGCTGAATATAAACAAGACATCACTTTCTATAAGTTCCCTGGCTTCCCCAAAAACAATTTCTGTTAGATTTTTGATCTTCCGCTCGGTAAATTCCGGCGCTTCCGGTTCTTTTGAAATTATTGGTTTCATCCTAACATTTCTCCTCTTTTTCATATTCACCTGTCATCTCCCAAAACTCTTGTTGGCTATCGAGAAACAATGGCTGCAATGACGACTTTCTCTTTTTTGCTTATTTATGCAGTTTTGTCTGTTTTATTTGCTGTTCAATCATTTCATATTCTTGATAGCTATCATATTTCCATATAGCTGTTATTTTCTCCTTGGATGTATCAACCCATCTCCCAACAAGATGTGCTCCTTGCTTCTTTTGATTAGGCAGCAGATATTTATGGGAAAATTCATTAAACACCCCCAATTGTTCTTCATTTATCCTGTACGTTTTCACTTGATAAATCAATATCACCACACCTTTATTCATTATTATACTGTTTTGTTCGGTTTTTGCAATATATTATTTCTCTTTTATTCTCATTTGTTAATGAAAACAAAACAAAAAAAAAGGAAGGAACAAAATGTCCTTCCAGAAATCACATTCTCACTAAATGAAGACTCTCGCGCTGATAATTCTAAGATTGTAAGGCACTTTCAACGTCCTCAATCAGATCCTCTACATCTTCAAGGCCAATCGATACGCGGACAAGCCCATCTGTTATCCCTAACTCAACTCTTCTTTCCGCCGGTATGGAAGCATGAGTCATTTTTGCTGGAACGGAAATAAGGCTTTCCACCGCTCCAAGGCTTTCAGCAAGGGTAAAGTAACGGACGTTCGTCAATAGTTTTGCAGCATTTTCTTCGCTGCCGACATCGAATGATATCATCCCGCCTGCCCCGCGTGCCTGTTTACTATGCGTTTCATTTCCTTTGTGTGAATCCAATCCAGGGTAGTAAATGTTACTTACCTTAGGGTGATCCTGCAGGAATTCAACAAACCGTTTTGTGTTCTCTTCAATCTCCTCCATCCTGATCCCCAGTGTCTTGATGCCTCTCATCAGTAACCAGGAATCTTGCGGCCCTAAGATCGCCCCTGCTGAATTCTGAACAAAGTGTATTTCTTCTGCAAGCTTCTCAGAATCAACAACGATTAATCCTGCAACTACATCACTATGCCCTCCGAGGTACTTTGTTGCACTGTGCAAGACAATATTAGCACCATGTTCAATCGGATTCTGCCAGTAAGGGGTACTAAAAGTATTGTCGACAATGAAAAGGAGATTATTTTCCTTTGCTAATTGAGATACTGCCTGAAGATCTGTAATCTTCAACAATGGATTAGTTGGTGTTTCTACGTAAATAGCTTTAGTGTTCGGCTTTATTGCTTCTCTAACCTTATCTGTATCAGAGGTATCCACAAAAGAAACCTGCAGATCAAATCGATTCATTACTTTTGATAGAAGACGGTATGTACCGCCGTATACATCATCAGTAAAGATGATATGGTCACCGGAGTTAAACAACATCATCAAGGAAGAAATGGCTGCCATTCCTGAGCCGAATGCAAAACCGGCGTGTCCCCCCTCTATATCCGCAATCAAGGTTTCCAGTGCATGCCGTGTCGGATTGCCAGTACGTGAATATTCAAATCCGCGATGCTCCCCCACCCCGTCCTGTTTGTAGGTGCTTACTTGATAAATCGGAACAGATACAGCTCCTGTCCTTTCATCACCTGTTATTCCACCATGTATAAGTCTTGTTTTTCTTCTCATATTTTCACTCCTCATAAATTCCTTGGCTTAAGTAACGTTCACTGCTGTCTGGAAAAACAGTGACAATGTTAGTTCCTTCCTTCGCTTTCTCCGCTTCCTTCAACGCCGCTGTAAATGCCGCGCCCGAAGAACTGGCCACAAGCAGCCCTTCTTTCAATGCAAGTTGTTTCACCGCATTGAAAGCCGCATTGTCAGTAATCGTATAAATTTCATCAAAATAGTTTGTATCCATATAAGAAGGTAAGAATTCCATGCCGATTCCTTCTGTTTTATGCGGTCCTGATTCTCCCCCATTAAGAATCGATCCCTCAGGTTCAACTATAACCGTTTTAACACCGGGATTTTTCTCTTTAAGGTATTTGGCAGTTCCCATGAACGTTCCACCTGTTCCACCGCCTGCAATAAAGATATCAACTTTCCCATCCAGTTCCTCATAAATTTCCGGACCCAGAGTCTCATAATAGGTGTCAGGGTTGGAAGGATTATCAAATTGCTGAGGACAATAGGATCCTTCCATTGTGGCACTTAATTCTTTCGCCTTTGCAATGGCACCTTTCATTCCTTCATTTGTAGGAGTATTGACGACCTTTGCACCCAATGCGCGCATAAGCGTTTGCTTCTCCACACTGAACTTCTCAGGTGTGACAAAGACTACCTTATACCCTTTCCCTACAGCTGCCATCGCGATACCAATCCCTGTATTACCGGCAGTTGGTTCAATAATTGTGCCTCCGGGCTTAAGAACCCCGGACTCTTCTGCATCTTTCAATAGTTTCACCCCAAGGCGGTCCTTGATGCTTCCGCCCGGATTGAAATATTCCAGTTTAGCAAATAGGCGGACCCCTTCAGGGATTCCCATATTGGTAAGCTCTATTAGCGGGGTTTTACCGATTAGTTCTTGTACACTTTTTACATACTTCAAGAACAGCACTCCTTATTATGCAAATACTTCTGTCCATTCATTTCTGCGATCAAGCATTTCCCTTGCAAGTTCTTTGGCTCCTTCTAAACTGTGGCTTGCGGCGAATCCACATTGAACTTCATTGCAGGCAGGAACTTCCGTCGCCTCAAGAACATCTTTAAGCGTATTTTCAATAACGTCCAAGACGATCTCATAACTATCATCATTAAGGATGGTAATATAGAATCCTGTTTGGCATCCCATTGGACCGATATCGACAATTCGATCATGATGATTTCTGCTGAACTCCGCCATCATATGCTCCAACGAGTGAAGAGCTGGCATCTTCATAAACTCCTTGTTTGGCTGCTTCAGGCGAAAATCATATTTATAAATTTTATCTCCGCTCTGGCCTTCTGTAATTCCAACGAGCCTTACATAGGGTGCTTTCACTTTCGTATGGTCTAAATTAAAACTTTCTACATTCATTTTTGGCATATCCATCTCTCCCTGTCTCTCATTTATTTTCACAGTTTTTCATAATCTTAGCAGCTATCACAAAGTTGATGTTGATTTTGGCAGGATACGCAAACCCGCGGACGGAGGGTGACCCTATTCTAGCCATTAGTGACTTCAGGAAACCACCTTCACGATCTTCCCGCAGGATACTCGTATCTTTTTTTCGATTAAAGACTTCTTAAAGTAAAACCTGAGTATGATATTTAATTTATAGCCAGCTGTTAAAGGAGCCTTTATTTCTTAGTAGCCGCCATAATCCAAACATACTTATTTTTCTGAATAAATTCAACAGAAAAGCCATGCCTGTTGCATATTCCTTCGAGTGTGTCGAGGTATGTGTAGTGTTCGCTGTTCAAGTCATCCACAAGATTGTTGTAGTAAGAAGCAACTGCCCTTTCCATGATCTCTCTTTTAGCAGCTTTGTCTTTGAAAACTGTATCAGCAAACACAATTACTCCTCCTTTTGGAAGAATAGCACTGTATTTTTTAATCGCTCTTTCTTTATCCTCATCTATTAAATGATGAAATGCATATGAACTTACAATAGAAGTAATTTGTTCATCAGGCATTGGAAAATTTAGAAAGTCTCCATCCTTGATTTTCGCTTCAGGTACTTTTAATTGCCCGATTTTCAACATTTCCTCTGATGGTTCAATTCCATATACGGTGAATCCACGGTTGACTAACTTCCTTGTAAGGTTACCTGTGCCGACCCCAAACTCCAAAATATTCGGGCCTGTAGATTTACTGACTACAGATTGCAGAATTTCATCGTACTTATCAAACACTTCACGATATTCTACATCCCCTTCTTCCGATACTGTATGGTCATAGGTTTCTGCCCAATGATTGAACAAATCAACAAATTCACGACTCATTTTTTATCACCCTTATTTATCTAATAAACCCGATAAGAATACTCAGGTTTTAAGTTGAATTAATAATAACATAGGATTTTTAAAAAATAAATCGGCAAATGCCCATAAATTTAAAATTTTTTTCAATATTCATTTAGAAATATAATGTTTCACTTGAACCAATGGTTAAGTATACATCTTTAAAAAAGGAATAAATCCCCCTGGAAATTCAAAGCATAAACAGGAAAGAAGCAATGCAAGCCAGAAACACGGCTGCATCCAATCCAGGGGGGTATAAGGAACAATTGAAACGAATAAATAAGAACTCTCTGCCCTTTATTGTTTTGTCTATTGTCCATTTATCACTGCTGGTGTTTACTTTATTTAAAAAATGCGAGAGACATACTCTCACGTTACTATTGTCCAACATTAGCTTCGCTTACATTTTCGAATACTTCGTTTTCAATGTTTTTCATTCTTACCGCTATAATCCTAAAATCTTAAAGAAACGGGCTCTGGATAATGCTTTGGGCGCATTACTTTCTCAAGCAATATACATCCCGATAACTGCAACTTTTATTTCAGTATTCAAACTGGGGTGGCAGTGGAAGTCCATCTTTATCATTTATTTTCATGTTATCGAGTTATTTTTTTTAAAAGTGAAGAGTTACAAGCTCTATTGGTGGAGACCACTCTATACAACACTTCTCCTTCCAATCTATTTTGCTTCCAGTGACTATTGGAATGCCAATTTAAGGTCCGGAAGAACAAGCATACTTTGGCTTTCAACCTACCTATCAAGTGGAGTTGTCACAAAAACCCTTGCATTTATTTGGGATATTTTCAAAAAACAAAAAATTGGCCTGGGCAGAAACCATACCTGGAAGGAACACTTTTTAATTTCTCCTTTATATATGTTGGTTTATGTAGCTATCTCTCTTGTACCGGCAATCCACAAAGGCCCTGCAACAAAGTTCTTAACTTTTATGCTTATGTTGTCATTAAACCTTTTGCTGTCTCTTCTGAAAATCATTAACAGCAGCCAACTTTTCATTAAAACAGCTGTTTTGAACATGCTAATGGTCTTTCTTTCACCAGCTCTCAAAACATTTATTTTTGCAAAACAAAAAAAGACTGATTCAAAATCCAGTTGAATCAGTCTGCATTATTCAGCAATCAATTGGCATTGACCAGTTCTTTATCCAGCCCCTCGCTTTCATCGCTTCTGTTAAGCGGCCTACACCAACAAGATAGGCGGACTCTCTCATCGAGGCATCTTTCTCGTTCTTCATTCGATAAACACTTTCAAAAGCATTTTCCATTTTTTCTTTCAATTTTTCATTTACTTCTTCTTCTTTCCAGAAGTAGTGCATGGCATTTTGCACCCACTCAAAGTATGAAACCGTAACTCCTCCGGAATTGCACAAAATATCAGGGATAACGAAAATTTCTTTTTCTTCCATAATTTCATTTCCTTGAGGCGTCGTTGGGCCATTCGCTGCTTCAGCTACGATTTTTGCTTTAATAGTCGGTGCAGTTTCCTCAGTGATTTGATTTTCGAGGGCAGCTGGAACGAGAATATCACACTCTGCTGCAAAAAGGTCCTCATTGGAAATATCCTCGCTTCCTTCAAAGCCTTTAACTGTTCCATTTTCATTAACATAGTCAATGAGACTGACTATGTCCAGTCCATTAGGCTGATAGGCTCCACCTCCGGCATCCGTAACCGCCGTCACCTTAACACCTTGTTCATGGAGCAGTTTAGCTGTAATAGAGCCTACATTCCCAAAACCTTGAACGACTGCAGACAGATTATCCATTTCCAGGTCCAAACGTTTCGCGGCCTCCATAATATTGATGACGACTCCTCTGCCTGTCGCTTCTATCCTACCCTCTGAACCGCCTATTATCACTGGTTTTCCAGTAATAAAACCTGAAACATCCTTTCCTCGAAGCCTGTCAAATTCATCGAGCATCCAGCCCATGATCTGCCCATTTGTATTCACGTCAGGTGCCGGCACATCTTTTTCCGGCCCTATAATTGGTTCAAGCTCTCTTATATAGCCCCTGCTTAATTCCTCCAGCTCTCTTTCAGAAAGCTCTTTCGGATTGACTATCACTCCGCCTTTACCTCCTCCGAACGGAAGGCCTACAAGTGCGGATTTTAATGACATCCACATGGATAAAGCAACAACTTCATCTTCATTTACATCGGGATGAAATCTGATACCTCCTTTTGTTGGGCCGAGAATATCGATATGCTGTGATCGCATTCCCGTATAATTTTCATATTCACCATTGTCTTTTCTTACAGGAATCGATACTTTCATCACTCTTTTTGGTTTCTTCAATGTATTATAGACGCCTTCAGGAAGATCCAGGGTT
The DNA here is from genome assembly GCF_053903065.1 of Bacillus sp. AK031. Taxonomy (NCBI): domain Bacteria; kingdom Bacillati; phylum Bacillota; class Bacilli; order Caryophanales; family Bacillaceae; genus Bacillus; species Bacillus sp. AK031. The sequence goes on from NZ_CP096424.1 coordinate 2,625,467, forward strand.
TCAGCCGCCCTTTTTATTAACTGTTGAGCAATTTTGTATGGGTTGGTAATTTCATTACCATCTTTTTCTTCTTTCACCGGCATCTCGGTCTTTACTTCTGCAGCCAGTTCTTCTTGTTCGAGATTCTTGGGTTCTTTATTCGTAACTTTTGGTTTCTCTTCCATCTTGATATCTTTTGCTGGATCAGGTTTTCTCATTGTTCTCCCTCCGTTTGCCTTCAAAGATTTATCTGGTTTCTTACTCTCATTAATTCCCATACCCACTGGGTACCGCTATAAACGTCCAGACATGATCCTCAGCTTATTCCAGTGCATAAAATTCAGAAAAATCGAGTAAATATGTGATGTAGGATATACTTGAAGGTTTCTCACGGTTGACGAATCGTAATACGCAGGTTCATGAATTAGAATTTCCTCATTGAAAAAGACTGCTTAAGAGCAGTCTTCTTACATTCTATCCGCCTCTTCTTTCCAGACGGCGGACGCTTTCCCCGGCCTTGTCGAATCGGCAGCACCATATAAAGTATTTTCTTCGTTATTGATGAGGATCGCCTGGACATTTCCTATAGGCATACTGTCGTCTAAAATCTGTATTCCAAGACTTTTGAGTTTTTCTTTAATACCTTCATCGAAATCATCTTCCACCCATACTTCCGGCGCTGTACTGTTATAAATTCGTGGATGTTCAATCGCCTCTTTAAGGTCCATTTTAAAGTCCAGAACATTCAAGATGACGTGAGCAACTGAAGAAACTATCGTCGGACCTCCCGGAGAACCTAAGGTCATGAAAGGCTCGCCATCTTTCAGAATGATGGCAGGGCACTTTGCACTGACTGGATATTTCCCGCCTCGCATCTCATTCACATGATCCTTTTCGACTTTAAAATCCGTTAAATCATTATTCAGAAGGAATCCATATTCAGTAATCATGATCCCTGCCCCAAAGTAATGCTCAAGTGAAGACGTACAGGCTGCTACATTTCCCCACTTATCAACAGCTGTGAAGTGGGTTGTTTCTCCACCTTCCTCTTTCTTTTGTGATTGCGAAGCTGCTCCAGGCTCTATCCCGCTGCCATCATATTTCCAAGGGTTTCCGAAATCGATATCTGGATTTCTGCGGCTCAGATCGATGAACCTTGCCCTTTCAGCAATATATTCCAGATGCAGCAGCCCTTCGACAGGTACGTTATGAAAATTAGGATCGCTCATGTACGCAAGCTTATCCGAGAATACAAGTCTCATAGCTTCTGAAATAATAAAGTATTTCTCCCATGAAGATGCATTATATTCACTTAAGTCAAATTGCTCAATGATTTTCAAGATTTGAAGCACATTGGTCCCACCACCATTCGGAGGAGCAGGGACCGCAATGTCAAATCCACGATAATTGCGGACGACTGGTTCTTGAATTTCACACTCATAATTTTCAAGATCTTTCATTTCCATATGCCCGTTATACTCTTGCAGCCGGTCAATAACAGCCTTTCCGATTTCACCTTTGTAAAGAGCATCTATCCCTTTTTCCTTAAAAATCCGGAATGTTTTCGCCAAGGCTTCATTTTTGACCAGGTCCCCTTCTACTAATGGCACTCCATTTGGAAAGAAAAAATCTTTGGCTGAATGTCCAACCCTGTCTCCATACAGCTTTAATGCCATATCCCAAAGGAAGTTCACCTTTATGCCATTCTCGGCGAGATCAATCGCCGGATCAAGCAACTCGCCAAGCTCCTTCGTCCCATAAGCTTTGTTGAGTGTATCCATAGCTTTCATAATTCCTGGTATCCCTACAAAACTTTCGTTCATTGTCCTTTCAACAAAAGGAATCAGTTTACCATTTTCATCAAGGCATAACTCCGGATGTGCACTCTCAGGTGCCTTGGAGTGGCCGTTGAACACCTTTGTTTCTCCTGATTCTCTGTGGTGATAGACAATGAAGCCGCTGGCTCCAACCCCTGTATTGAAAGGTTCGGATACTGCAAGGGCAAACTGCATGGCCACTATTGCATCCGCTGCAGTCCCGCCATTTCTAAGGACATCAGCTCCAGCATCGCTTGACTCTTTAGTGGCACTTGCAGTCATTCCAAAATCCCCGACTGCTTTATACTGATCATCAGTACGTTCAAATTTTTGATTGTTGAATATATCCCTTATATCCATCATGTACCCTCCTGACATATACTGTGAATCGTGAAAAAAGTGGAAGGATTCCTCTCTCCTTTTTCATCTCTACCAATGTGGTCCTTCAAACCAGTTTAGGGTTTTAGTCTTTCATAAGCTTTCGTATATCTGTATTACCGTTACCCTTTTTCTATTTACCTTAAAACCCTTTAATCTCCACTGTCTCCGAAATCTTTGTTACCTTTGAAATAGTATTAGTCCAACTTTGCTCCAATCAACCCATTGTAAGATAAATCAAAATGAAGGACTATAAAACCAAGAAGAAGGCAGCAATTTATAGAGGAGAAGGTAAAAAGGAGCTTGCACAATTAAATGTGCAAGCTCCGAGATTTTTCAACCGAGACAATTATTACTGATTGTTGTTTTGTCTGCTGCGGGACTCTCCGCCTTTTTCTCCGATTTCTTTATAGAATTCTTTGTCATGGTTGTTGGATGTGGCTTCTCCGCCTTTTTTACCGATTTCCTGATAGAACTCCTTATCATGGTTTTGAGATGTGGTTTCTCCGCCTTTTTCTCCAATTTCCTGATAGAATTCCTTATCGTGGTTGTCAGAAGTAGTGTTTCCACCTTTTTTGCCGATTTCCTGATAAAATTCTTTATCATGATTTTGCGCTGTTGTCTTACCGCCTTTGCGGCCTGCTTCTTCTAAACTCATTTTGCCATTGTTTTGATTATTGTTCTTAGCCATTATAAAATCCTCCTTAATAATACTTAATTTAAGTCGATTTACTCAAGCTGATTTCTGAGATGAAATTTCATAGACTCACTTAAGGCCATAGTGACACCCGTTGGACTATGAGGAACAACATCTGCTTTTTATCTTAACCTTTGTTGTTACTCTTCCACCTTTTAAGACTCATAAACAGGAAAATCACGGTTTAATACTTTTGTAATACTCCTGTAATTCTATTTATGCTAAACATGTGATATGAAACCTTATCCTTCTAGTGATCATTTTCAACTTCAAAAACCAACATGCAGTTTTATGTAATGTTTCTTCTTATAGTATTGATGAAAAGAGCATTTAGCAAGCATTCCAAAACAAAATGCCCCCTAAATAGGGAGCATTGATATCTCATCTTTATTCTTCTATTAAATCCTGGACCGCCACTTGTGAACGCTCTTCAAGGGGACCTCTTAAATGCACCGTTGCCATTCTTTGGTCTTCAAGCAATTCGTCAATCCAGACAGCAACTCCTTGATATGTAACATTAATGTCTGCCGACGAAGCCAATATTTGCTTACATCTGTTAATTTCCATCCATATGCCTCCATTTTGATGATATGGAGATAGTTTGCCTGAAGCACACAATTTTATTCGTGCATTTTTTTAGTCTGATGATTAGTCCTGATGGCTATGGATGATTACCGATTCTCCCAATTCCATTTCAGGTGAAAGATGCTTTTCCGAATGACATCCAAGCAATGCAGCTATGGAAAAGAACATACAAATTAACTTCAGCCGCTTTTTATTCATTCCGTCTCCTCCTGCTCCTGATCCTTCTTCTTATTTAAGCAGAAAAACCACATCCTACCTACTGTTTTTCTTAAATATGCTTAAAAGAATGAAATGCTGTTCTGTATCAATACCCACAATGGAAAAGTTCCAAGCTAAGTTGTTTGCCATTCCGGCTGCAATAAAGAAAACATGTATGTATCATGAGATTTACCATGCTGGTAAATATACCCCCTTAATACCCCCTCTTCTTTAAAGCCGAGCTTTTTCAGAAGCCTTTGCGAAGCTTGATTTCCAAGAAAAGTAATGGCTCCCATACGGTATAGTTGGAGCTCTTCAAATGCATATTCTATTATTGCCTCAGCTGCCTCGCTAGTATATCCCTTAGCCCAGAAATCAGGATGAATTTCAAAACCGATTTCGGCTTTTTTATTTCCCCGCTGCAGATTATTCTGGCCAACCGTCCCTATAAATGTGTTATCTTCTTTTAAAACAATCCCCCATCTCATGGATCTCATGCCTGCATATCCTTGTTGGAAGGAGGCAATAATATCTTTCGCCTGATCTATTGTCACAAGGGATTCCATTCCATAGAACCTGGTTACATTGTCGAGCGACATTATTTCAAAATATCGCTGGGTGTGGCTTTCATTGATTTCAACTAAATTAAGCCTGCTGGTGTCCAACTCAGGAAATGGCATAAAGGACCGTCCCCTTTCAATTATGTTATTAATTTTCAAATGCTCTTTTCGCAAATATTGCGGCTGAAGAACAAGAATGGATTTCCGCTCGAAGGCACCGGTATATCTGCCTTGAAAACAACTACTCAGAAAAGAGCCTATTCAAAAGAATATAAGCTGTATCTTAACCAATGGAAGGCATTGTTTGTGTTGAAAATTGTCGAATTTATTAATTCTTTTCTGTTTCTTACAAATGAAAAAAGGGAGTATAAGTTGAATTATACTCCCTGATTCTCTTCATAATATCTATTTCTTCTCTTGACCCTTAGTAACAAGAGAATTTTCATTATTATTAAGGTATTGGTCGGGATTTACACCTTTTGAAGGTTCCCCGCTTTCCAGGCGTTCCTGCAATTTTTTATTCGCTTTTTCTGTTTTTGAATTGCTCGCGTGATGATTTTCATCAGAATAAAACTCCTGGTTCAGCTTCTGATTGGCATTTTCTGCTTTAGTCGGTTTCTTATCGATAAGGGTTGCCTCCTTTTGCGTTAAATGGTTTGTACAGTATTCTTTTCCCGCTTTAGGCATTGTTAATCATTGCTTATTTCAAATAAACAAACCATTCCCATTTGGCTGACTTCCTTTATCCTATTCCTTCCAGTAAGTGAATTTCTTCCAAATCCTCATAAACAGCAAAAATAGAAACGCGCCCAAAAATGAACCGAACGTATTCATAATCCAGTCATCTATATCCGTGGCACGGCCCAAAGGCATTATAAACTGGATCACTTCTACAGATATCGAAAGAGCGCTCCCGGCCAAGGTTGTTTTCAGAAGGATAAACCTTCGTTTTCTGATCCACCAGGCATAAAAGAACGTGAAGGGAATGAAAAGGAAGATGTTTGCGGTCAGATTTCTAATCGGTACATCCAAATGGTTTCTGTATACCAAATTCAATTTCAGATTATCAAAGGGCCGAAAGTTAACAGTCCCTTCCAAAGCCACCCCTGGGACGAGCGGAGAAAGTGTAATGAGAAAAATTCCACCTAATGAAATCAGAGTGAACAAAACAGGGATAAGATCGGCCCATCTAACTTCACCCTTTTGCTTTTTCCATAGATAAACGGTCATCACAAGCGTGGCTGTAACCATAGCAAGGATGGGTATAACCCAACTGAATTGTCTCCAAAGCTGTATCATCTTCAGCCCACTTTCTTAACTTAACTGAATTCTGTTTACGATAGGCAATCATTAAATCGCTATCTATTAATCATATATACTTGCATACGAATCTGTCGATTACTATTTTCATGGAAAAAGAGGTTTGATTCAAGGTTAAAAACTCACTAATTTCCATTTCATTTTATCATTTGCAAAATAGATCTAAAAGGTTGCGATAATCCGGGTAAATGAGCATAATAAAAAGGGACTTAACATATCTAAATGAAACCCTGTCAGGAGTGAGTACATGAGTGTCCATAAAGCTATTACAGATCATTCAAAAAAACAAAATAGCATTGCAAAAGAATTCCTTATGCTTGATGAACAGAGAGAAAATTATATTGAAGAAGCAGTAAATCTCTGCTTAAAAGGTGAATCCTTTACTACTGATAAGATTAATCAGGTTACAAAAAGAATAAATGATGAAGCAAGGCTGGGGATCGTACCTGAAAGAAAATTTGTGACGATTGAAATGGTAGAGGAGTATTGCGCCAAGTTATCGAAGGATTCAGCGAAGTAAAGCGCTTGTCTTATATAAGTAAAACCCCGGCCAATATAGGACCGGGGTTCTTCTATGCATTATAGGCACTTAACATCCATACATGTTGTTCGAGTGAAGACTTTATCCCGATAAACATATCGGCAGTAGGCTGGTCATGGAGCTCTTCGGCTGTTTCTATGAGTTTTTTTGACTCCTTGATAAGTTGTTCAAAGTCTTTCACGAGAGCAGACACCATCTCTTTTGAATCCTCCTGGCAGGTTGCTTCTTCAATCGTGGCGGTTTCCAGGTACTTTTTTAAAGTGGCAACCGGTTTTGCTTTTAGTGTAAGGATTCTTTCAGCGATTTCATCGATATATTGCCCTGCTTCTGTATAATATTCCTCAAATTTTTCATGCAGTGTAAAGAAATCTGTCCCCGTTACATACCAGTGATAATTATGTGATTTTGTATACAGGATATTCCAATTTGAGAGTTGATTATTCAACATGACAATTAGCCCGTTTGACATTAAGTGAATTTCCCCTTTCGCTAAAATTTGTTTCAATCTTGTTAAATTGACGCTTATATCTTTCCTTTTCATCACAAATGTTATACACTTGCCACTAAGTTATTTAAGTTTGGCGATTCTCTTATAAGCTTGCACCGACTAGACAACTAAGAGATTCGGTTAGTTTTTCCCAAAATGTTTTTTTGAAGAGAGGGGTATTTGAATGAAGAGTAAATGGAAATTAGCAATGCTTGCGGGCATGTTAACAATAGGACTGGCTGCGTGTGGAAATGAGGAAAACAGCCAGGAACCAGAGACGGACAGCAGCACTCAAGAAGAACAGACAGCCCAACTTGAAGAAGCACAAAAAAAGTTGGAAGAACAACATGTTGATGAAGAGCAGACTGTAGCGGTCGTTAATGACGAGAGCATCAAAGGAGAAGCTTATAATACGCTGCTGTCCCGGACCCAAATCCAATATCAGCAGATGGGACAAGACCCAACTTCTGAAGAGATCGCAACGCAGCTGAAAGAAAGCACGATTGACAGCCTTATCGGACAAACTCTGCTTCTGCAAGAAGCGGACAAGAAGGGGTATGAGGCTACAGATGCAGAAATACAAGAAGAACTTGATTCACTGAAGGCAGACTATGAAGACGAAGCTCAGTTTGAAGAGATTTTAGAAAGTAATGGCCTTACACTTGATGAGCTAAGAACCGAAATTGCAGATAACATTAAATATACAGCCTATGTTGAGAAAGAACTTTCAGTAGAAGAAGTGAAAGAAGAAGATGTAAAGGCTTATTACGACAAATATGCAGAACAAAACAGCGGCAGTGAAGACACAGAAACCCAAATGCCTGAATATGAAGAAGTAAAAGAACAGATCAAACAAGAACTACAAAGACAAAAAACTCTGGATGTACTCGCTGCAGAAGTTGAAAAATTGAAAGAAAACGCTTCTATCGAAATAAAGATCTAATTCTAATAATATTCTTTGACAGCTTAACATCGGCTGAAAAAAATTTTTAATCATGTGAGTGATGAATGATATTTTCAGCAATCAACAACCGTTGAAACTGAAACAAACAAAAGCCTGCCCGTATTAAGAGATTTCTTTTCTCTTTGACGGGCAGGCTTTTTGCTCTTTCATAACTCTCTAATTGTAACCTCAGCTGAATGTTTTTCAATTCCATCCCATACAGAATGAATCTCAAACACGCCTTCTTTAAAAAAATAAGGAAATCTCCTTTTAAACCATGGCTGCATGGGTAACCCAAGGGCTTCGTTCTTACAAACCCATTTCAATTTACCTTCTGGAGGTTCCTGCAACAGTTCTCCGCTCAGATCGGTCGCCAGGTAGTTATAGACAATATACCGATATTTCTTATGAGGAATAACAAATTCATCTATACCTTTAAACTTCATTGCCCCGACTATCAATCCGGTTTCTTCCTTCACTTCCCTTTCCGCTCCCTGTGCAGGGCTTTCAGGAAAGTCAATTTTGCCACCAGGAGCTAAATAACCGGGAAATCCCTTGTCAGACGGCCTTTCTACTAATAAAATCCGTTCCCCTTTTTCAATCATTACCATTGTATAAAGCTGGGTTTCATACTCTTTCCAATCCATCATTTCCCCCTAATACTGTTCATCCATTGGAAGATTAGTTAAGGGCGAAAGCGACGTACCCGCCGCATTTTCCCCCTTTGACAGTGAATCCTGTTCAACTATTCCGCTGCTTCCATTTACGCTTATTCTCAACTCTCACTGTATATCCTCTGCTGTCCAGGGTTTCCAGGAAGGGAATCAAGAATTTACGTGACAGACCTAAAGTATCTTTTGCCGCTGATATATCGAAATCATCAGCTGTTGACTCTTGCAAATCGTTAACAGCTTCTGAAAACACATCAAAGTGATAGGCCAATTTATCATCAAGGGGTATAACGAGGTTTTGTTCCCGATAAAACTGCAGCAAACTTTGATGCAATTCCCCAGGAATCCCAGCGTCCTTGAGATATTCGGTTAATTCCAACGGTTTCCTTCCGCCTTCCTTCAATAATTCCAATGCCTGCCGGGACCTCTTGGCCCACTGTTGCGGTACCGAAGGCGTGAAACCATTGATATGAAGGAGATGCCCTTCCCGATTCCACTTCTCCTGGGATATCATATCTTTGATGACATACTCAAGAATGGATTCCTGGGAATGGTTCTTAAACAACTGGACAATCCTTGCCTTATCCATACCTATACTAAGAGGATTTTCCTTGTGGAAATTTTCAAGCTCTGTTCCCACAAGCTTTTCCATTTCCGCGGTCACTTTATAAGAAGTGATATTCCCATTTGGCATTTCAATAATTTCTTTGCCTGATAAAAGTTCCTCAAGTTCATATGATGAGAGAGAAGATTCTTGGAGAAGGCGCTCTTCCGGCAACGCCTTGAATTTTGCTAAAACATCTTCAATCCTTTGCAAGGGCGTTCCGTTTTTTTTCTGCTTCAACAAACGGATTGTGTCCTCTCCAAACTTATACCGGCTTCCGTTCGGGTCAATAACATATCCCCCGGCGACAGTTTCAGCTGGCGTCGGCCTTCTGAGGATGATCCGGTCATTTCTTTTCACGACGATCTTTCCATCTAACCTTACCTGACAAAGGATTTCCTCGTTTTCTTCCTTCACTTCATTTCTATCAAAAAACACAATCTTCCCCATTGTTTCCATAGTGCCTGCATGGAGTTTTACCGGCATCCGCTGCTTGAGAGCCAGCTCCAACCCTTTCACAAGCCTGATACTCACATCAATTGTATCTGTCACCGTGAAAAACTCAGATTTAACGAGCACATCGCCTCTGGCAGCCTCTTCTCTGCTGATTCCGGATATATTGATGGCCGTACGCTGGCCGCCAAAAGCTTCTTCCGCCTTGCTGTGGTGAACTTGAATCTGCCTCGCCCTCGTCTCTTTTCCAGCCGGGAGAAGCAAGAGAGAGTCACCCTCTTTAACACTTCCTTCATAAACTGTTCCCCTCACAACTGTACCTTGCCCTTTCACTGTAAACACCTGGTCAATAGGCATCCGGAAATCACCTGAAACACTTCTGGACGGACTTTCGCCTAAAAACTGAATGATCTTCCCTTTCAGTTCTTCTATTCCCTTGCCGCTCAGGCTGTCAGCCAAAATGACCGGGCAGCCTTCAAAAGAAGAACCTCTCAATTCTTCCACAATCTCTTCCTTAGCCAAGCTATGTAATTCTTCATCTACTTTATCAATCTTGCTTAACACAACGATCCCTTTGTCTATACCCAAAAAGGACAAAATCTCAAGATGTTCCTTCGTCTGGGGCATAACACCTTCATCAGCTGCAACGACGAGCACAACCAAATCTATGCCTGCAACTCCGGCGATCATCTGCCTGATGAATCTTTCGTGTCCAGGGACGTCCACTACCGAGACTTCCATTTCTTCTGTTTTCAGAAGGGGGGCAAACCCCAGTTCAATGGAGATCCCTCTTTCTCTCTCTTCCTTCAAACGGTCCGTGTCAATATTTGTTAAAGCTTTTACTAACGATGTTTTTCCATGGTCTATATGTCCTGCCATACCGACAGTAAAATATCTTTTTGCCAAAGCTACACCTTCCTTCTAAGAAGCCAAATAGTACAAGGAACAAATCCCTATCTTTTTCTGTTGAAAACCAAGAGGCCGACCATAATGAGCAGCAATCCAGAAAAGATGATTCCCTTGGAAACATCCCCTTCAATAAACGTTCTTATCACCCAGATAAGGATAAAAATTGTAAAAACAATATCAAATAAAAACAGTCTCTTTTTAGTTCTCTCTTTCAACTTCTGCCATCATCCTTTCTTTGACCATTACTCCCTGCCGGAACCTGGCCATCCTGAATTCACCTGCATGCCTTCCGGTTTGGATGATGGTTGCCCTGGAAACGCCTTCATCTTTAAAACCAAGCCGTTTAAAAATTTTTTTGCCTGGTCTCCAGCACTGTCAAATTCAACCCTTTCCAGCATCAGCCAATAATCCGCCAAATCAAGCAGCCTGGCGATCAGGGCCGAGCCTGCACCCTTACCATGATAATCTTCATGCACCATTATAAAGAGCGTACCGCTATGCGACCTTCGCCCTTTTCCCTGATGCATACCCGCAAAACCAATCACCTTTCCTTCCGTGACTGCAACAAAATCATGCTGACCGGGAGCGGCATTCTTCAAGATGTTCTCCATACTCTCTCTACACGCATACTAGGTAATGATACCACATTAGGCAGGACGTTTTCTTGAAGCATGATTTCTGTAACTTGCTCTGCATCACTCAATTTAATAGGCCTAATCTTTATGTCCATCTACAACCCCAACCTTCCACTTTTTCATCAGACTATTTAAAAACTTCTGTTTATTAAGATTCGACAATTCCGGTCTTTATCCTAGTGCTGAGTAAAATTAAAATTATCTGCCATTTGAATACAGATGGGAAGACATATTTACAAGCATATAGGTACTCTACTATTAATAACTTTTATTAAAGAGGACTGTTTAACAACGAGGTTATCAAAGATATCGATCAAAAAAGAATAAGAGTGGAGGATTAGAATGGGCAAAGAATATATTTCCATTTGGGAGGAGCATCAATTCTGGTTGAATATGCTTCAGGATCATGCTTATTTTGTCAGAGATTATTTGTCACCGGCTGAGAGCAAATGGGTCTACGAGGCAGACAGGTTTATAGGAAAATTCGAGACTGTTCTTGAAAGCTTGAGGCTAATCCCTCAAAATGCATCCTATTCATCTCCAGAAATGATACAACTGTCCCATATGGCTTATGATACAGCAAGCAAATATTATCTTTTTGAGGGGCATATCTTGAATTTACGATTAAAGAATGAGATAAACATTAATCTTACCCCTACCTATTTTAATGGAACGTTGAATGAGAATGCTGAATATCTCAGAATTCTGGAATATTTCATGAAGGGTGAAGATGCCCCTCCCCTTTCACTTTCCGACCTATTGACTCTTTGGCTTGAAGATCAGCTTGGCCATGCAGTATTACTCATCAGGCTGGTGGACGGCATTGAATTTGAAATCGTACAGCAGGCCAACGCTTTAAAACTAAAATTTTCCCAATTCATTGTAAAGAACAATTCTATCAAAGGCTATATGCGGTTCGTACCAGCAGGCTTCCCCGTTCAAATCAGGTTTGCACATCAAGTGGCTGAATCAGTCGTTGCCTTCAACCAGCTGGTCAACCATACGCTGCAATTATATGACGAAAAATCACTTGTCAATCAATCAACAAGACGGTTCCTGTTTCACCACTTTCCTGAAGCATGTTACTTTATGAAAAAGATGTCCTACTATGCCCCGAACATTCAGTATCCTCCCTGCCAGGTAACCTACCCTAAAGGAAGGTAAGCTGTTGTTGTGACAGGGATTGCCCGAAATATGTCGAATGGTGATTGATCCCTCTTGTGTATTTATTATTGGGTAGGGTTAACATTGGTCCGAATGTTTTTCTATGTTATTAGAGGGTTTTATGCTATCTATATTTTTTCATCAATTCAGATGTTACTTGATGGGGGATTTACGTGGCAGACCCTTGGGCAGCCATGGAAATGGTACTTACGGAGGAGTTATTTACCATCTAGCTCTTTGGTTTGCCTTTCAGATGGCACTTAACAGACGGGTATTTACCACCTAGCTCTTTGGACAGTCTTCCAGATGGCACTTAACAGACTTTTATTTACCACCTAGCTCTTTGGACAGTCTTCCAGATGGCACTTAACAGACTTTTATTTACCACCTAGCTCTTTGGACAGCCATGCAGATGGTATTTAACAGACTTTTATTTACCACCTAGCTTTTGAAGCAGCCTTCCAGATGGCACTTAATCCGCTTTTATTTACCACCTAGCTCTTTGGACAGCCTTCCAGATGGCACTTAACAGACGGTTATTTACCACCTAGCTTTTGAAGCAGCCTTCCAGATGGTATTTAACAGACTTTTATTTACCACCTAGCTTTTGAAGCAGCCTTCCAGATGGCATTTAACAGACGGTTATTTACCACCTGGCTCTTTGGACAGCCATGCAGATGGCACTTAGCAGACGGTTATTTACCACCTAGCTCTTGAGGCAACCCTACAGATGGCATTGAAAGGAGATTTACGGAACAAACAATGCGCCAAACATGTCAATAGTAGTTAGAAATAAAAAAGGACTGCCTTTTGACCAAAGGCAGTCTATTTTTTATGCGAATTATTCTGCTCCCTCTTCAATCAGCGCTTCCATATCCAAAGCGATTTGATCAAACGGCACCTCTTGATAACCACCGTAGCTCTTTACGACGACCCCATCCTGGTTGACCAGGTAAAAACTGGTCTGGTGGATAACCTGATCGGTATTAGGATCATCGGCTACAAGTGACTTAAATGATTTCTCAGCGAATTTTGAAATTTCATCCTGAGTATAACCTGTTAACAAATCCCATTTACTGGTATCGGCTTCATACTTCCCGATATATTCTTTCAATGCTTCTGGAGTATCCACTTCCGGATCAACACTGAAGGAAACAATACGATAATCTTCAACGCCCTCTTCTTTTAATTTTTCTTGAAGTTGGGTCATATTATAGGTCATTGGAGGACAAACCGTTTCACAGTTTGTGAATATGAAGTCGGCAAGCCAAACCTGTCCCTTTAAATCCTCCAAACTGACTTTTTCATTATGTTGATTCGTATAACTGAAGTCCTGGACTTCATAATTAATATCCGCTTTAAATCCACCATTCCCGCATGCTGCCAAAATGGATCCTGTTATTAATAATGATGTCAGCATAACTATTCGTTTGAACAAGAGAATCCCCTCCACAATCTAATCTGCCAAGTAAGCAATTCTTACTTATCTAATGGTAGAATAAACGAAAACAGAATACAATCTGAAAAGGAAACTATACTTGACTATTTTGTGAAGAGAGTCTGCCATTTTTCAACCAATTAAACAGCCTGTCGCTCCCGCATAAGCTTCCTTTCTTAAGAAAACGGGTCTATAGGAAATAATATCTTGAAATTGCGCCAAATCACTTTTCAACATTTCGTTCGCTGAGAGGGCACTGCCTGAGAATACAATAGTATTGGTTTTCTCATACTCTGCTGCCCGTGTTGCAAGAAGAATGATATTCTCTGCAACCATATTGATCATCGCCCTCAGAGTGTCTTCCACCTTGACGTCTCCGGAAAATCCCCCTGCAAAATTCCCTGCAGTCAAATGGCCAGAAACAGGCGGCGATTCTGTCTCATATATATCCTTAACAAGTAAATCGACATTGGAACGGTCACCTTCTTCAGCGAGACGAATGATTTCCCCGAACGACTTTCTGCCCGACAACAGCCTCCCCAACCCCATGATGGTTCCGCCTCCCATACCTGTACCTATCAGACGTTGCTGTTCCTTGTTTTCTTCATTCACATAGAATAAGGAAGTGCCTGTTCCGATATTCACCAGAATAAAAGGACCGTTATGCTGGTGCTCCTCCTTTACCAGATAGTTTGCACCGCTGCAAACAGCCTGAAACTCAGGAATTTCTATACATTCAGGCAGATATGGCTTAATTGCCGCCGCCTTTCCTCCTGTCACATAATATACTGATTTTGGTGAAAGCCATTGCAGCCATTCTCCCACCTTTTCAATTTCACTAGATGGGAAAAACTTATAATGCCTTGTATTGCCTTCATAATACACAATCTTCACCAGTGACCCTCCTGCGTCAATTCCAACCTTAGTCATGAAGAGGTATCCTTTTTTTTAGAAAATAAGAAAGCAAGAATAAGTCCATTCAGTACCATAATGACTAAAAACGCAATGAATAAATAAAAAATCCCTGTTATCTGTTCCCCACCATCCTGAGTTGAAAAATACCACCAGATTGAGCCGGCCAGCATAATAAGAAAGTTTAATACTGCCCCTTCTATAAATGGTTTTTTATAGCTGTTAAAGTCAAGCAGACGCTTCCAGCTCCAAAAAAAAGACACAGCGGCCGCCAGAAGGACGAGTACTACGTAAATAAATAATTCCATTTTTTATTCACCTTCCATCTTTTGGGATAATTCCATATTATTAGAAAGTTATGCTTATGGAAAGCCTGAGAAGCAAAACAGAACTGCCCTTTCCAGAATACCCTTAGGCAGCCCGGGAAAAACTCAATTAAACTCCCTTCCTCTATTTCTAGTTTGAATCATTTTTCAAACGGGAAAGTACGTAATAAATCTCTAATTTAGAGGAGGATATCCAAATGAAGACATTAGAAGTGAAACTTGAATATAAGGACAGTTCAAAAGAAAGTAATGCCAGGGAGAAGCTCGAAAATTTACTGGAAGATTCTAATTTCAAGCTTATCGCTTTAAAGGAAAATGCCGATGGAAAGAGTTCAGCACGGACGGACTCTTCATTTGATAAAATGCATTCATCACTTCCTGATCAGCCTGAAAAAGGTGACCCTGATGTAAGCTCTGCAGGGGCAGGAGGAATGGTTTCTCCAGACTCCGGTGCTTACCCTAACAGAAAAAAACAATAAAAATAAAGGGGATAAGGAGCCAGAGCCCTTATCCCTTTTTAATGCCTCATCAGCTGTAGCTCCGTTTTTAAAAAAAGCTTATGATTCTATGCCAAAAAATGAAATTCTGTTCTGCTTCCATTCTGAGATGAAATAACTTCAAGGCGCGCATCAATTCTTTCTTTTAATTCAGGTACATGTGAGATAAGACCCACAAGGCGCCCGCTGCTTTGGATATCCATCAATGCCTCTATCGCATGGTCAAGTGATTCGGGATCAAGGGTTCCGAAGCCCTCATCAATAAACATTGTTTCCAAGGAGACTCCCCCGGCATATTGCTGAACTACATCCGCTAATCCTAAAGCCAGACTTAGGGCAGCTTTAAAACTTTCTCCCCCTGAAAGGGTTTTAACATGTCTTTCTTGTCCTGTATATTGGTCAAAAACGAGAAGTTCCAGGCCGCTTTGTACATTTCCTTTACTTCGATCTTTCTTACGTATTAGCTTGTATCTTCCTGACGTCATTTTCATGAGCCTGTCGTTTGCAATCAGGAGAATATCCTCCAGGAAAGAGGCTAATACATATCTTTCAAAGGTAAGGCGGTGAGCATTTTGCCCTCTTGCCATTTCTGCAAGATGTCCGGAGATGCTGTACCTTTCTTCAAGGCTTTTCATTTCCTTATTCAGATTCGTGACATGCTCAAAGGTTGCCTTGTTCTCTGAAATCCTCATCTTCAGGGCATTGTATTCTTCATTTAAACCTTTCAGTTGATGGTTCATTTCGCTAAAATGCAGCTGAAGCCTTTCCAGCTGAGGCTCGTCTGTATCCTCCAGTGCCTTTTCAAGCTCTTCAAGCCTGTCCAGCACCGACCTCAGCTCCTCACCATACCCGATGACAACCTTCTCCATTGAGCTGATTTCTTCTTCGGTTCTCTTGGCTTCCTGATACGCCTTATAATTTTCAAAACCCTGCTCATCAAGGATTGCCAAGAATTTTTTTCGTTCGCTGTCCATTTCATCTGTTACCTTATTGACTGCAGCCATCTTATCCTTTACCTGAGCTTCATTAACAGATAACTCTTTACTCAACTGATTGTATGTCTCTTGTGCTTTTTCATATGATTCTTTAAGTGAATTCAGTTCCGTTCTGGCAGAGTTCAGGGCAGAGATAAATTTATCTTTTGTCCGGATCTCCGCTGGAATCGCGTTTTGCCTGCTATCCAAAACTCCCTTCTTCTCATGGTAGGCTTCTGCAAGCTCCTGTTCATCGTTATTCAGCTTTTCCACCTTTTTCTCAAGTCCCAAAAGCAAAACCTTGTTCTCTTCAATATTCTTAATAAGCGGGTTAAGAAGGTTCAACTGGCTGTTGTAAGTATTTACTGTTTCTTTCTGTTCATCCAGGGAATTTCTTAACAGCCTGAGTTCTGAATCAATATTTTCTTCAGTGAACCCTTCCCTTACTTCTTCAATTTCGTTTATCGCTTGTTGTTTTTGTGCATTAACAGCTATATTCTTTGCTTCTATTTCATACACCGCTCTGCTTGTATCGTGTTCGTGCTTTTCTTTTTGCATAAGCATTTCTTTTGCCGCTTTAATGTCTTCCTCTCCGGGCAGGTCTACCTGCAGGTGAGCAAGGTTGGGGTGATGATCTGAACCGCAGACAGGGCAAGCCTCACCATCAGCCAGGCGGGACGCCAGTATACCTGCCTGTGCTTTATTCCACTTGTCTTCCAGCCATTTTAAAGTTGAGCGTGCATCCCCTGCATCCTTTTCTGCCTTCTCATGTTCTAGTTTTCTCTTAGAAACAATGGTTTCTATTTTACTGCTTTCTGCCATTATTTTCTGCAGCTGTAAAAAAAGTTTTTCGTCGCTCTGGAGAACCGAGATCGCTTTTTCTTTTTCAAAAACTTCAAAACGCAGCTTTTCAAGGTTTGCTTTTTTCTCTTCCTGCTCCTTAAGTAGAGCTTTTTTACTATTAAGCTCGTTTATCGTCTTTTCAATCTCAGTTTTAAGCTGGGTTCTTTGCTGCTTCAGCTTGAGAACCTCTCCTTCCAGCTGTGCAAAGGAATAAATGTCTTCTTTCAAGCTTTCGAGCGTAGTCACTTTCCTCCCTGCTTGATCACGTTCTGCCTCTTTGTTTTGTTCTCTAGTCCAATTCTCATGGGCAGCTTTCATTTTACTGCTCAGTGCTTCCTGTACGGAATGGAGCTTTTGCAGCTCTTCCTCCAAGGCTTTCAACTCACGGTTCAGCCTGTGGCAATACTCGTCCTGCTTGAGGAGTTTATCAGCTTGATGGGCTTTCTTAATCTGCTCTTTCAGGCTTTCAATCTCTTCTTTTTTATTTTGCAAAGAGCCTTTTTGTTCTATCAGCACTCTTCTTTTCTTAAATTGTTCTACTAATTTCTGGGCTTGTACAATCTGTTTCTGCAATTCGTCTCTTTCTTTTTGTTTATTTTCATAAGAAAGATGTAACTTCGCTAACTCTTCACTCATTGAGTCTATATGGGGCGAAAGCTTCTCTAAGATTAAACCATCATTCATAGGTTCTTCCAGCAACAACCCTCTCAGCTCTTCGTTTTGCTCAAGGTGAATGCCAAGTAAATTCCTTGTTCTCTCTTCAACAGCCTTTTCGACATCCTTTTTCAAACTGTCACTTTCTTCTTTTAACTTATCTTGTATGAGCTTATAAAATTCAGTATGAAACAGCCTCTGAAGGATAGCTTCTTTATCTTTACTGTCAGAAGTAAGGAGCTTCCTGAATTCCCCTTGAGGTATCATCAAAATCTGCCTGAACTGATTGGCGTCAAGCTGGATAATCTCTTTTATCTTCTCATCCACATCCCTAACATTTGCAGCAAGGAGGACGCTTTCGCCCGTTTCATCAATGGCGTAAAATTCAGCCTTTGCATTGACGGTCGTAAATCCCTCTCCGCGTGCCTTCTTCTTCTCCTGCTGAGGTGAACGGGTAATGAGATAGGTTTTTCCCCGTAATGAAAAGGTAAGGGAAACTTCCGTTAGGTCATTGTCATTGGCGAACTGGCTCCGCAAATCATTTCCGCTTCTGTCTTCTCCTGAGGCTTTTCCATAAATAGCAAAAGAAATTCCATCAAAAATCGTTGTCTTTCCAGAACCGGTCTTACCAGAGATGACAAACATGGTCCTGTTGCCAAGAAGCTGAAAATCAATGGTTTCTGAAGATGGATAAGGGCCAAAAGCCTGCATGGTCAACTTTAATGGTTTCATTTCTTAGCAGCCTCCCTCTTCGCCTTTTCAATGACATTAATCATAATTTTCTCTTTATCTTCATTGAATGCAGAGGTAGTCATTTCACCGTAAAACTGTTGAAAGAGTTCCAGTTCTGTTTTCTTTTCGTCTCTCAGGCTGGTGTAGTTGTCTTTAACTCTTATGTCATGCTGCTCTATTTTTCTCTCCAGATGAAGAACATTCGGATATACCTGGCGCAGCTTATTTATCGGATCAATCAATGCACCTTCATCATGAAGGGTCACTTTCAGAAAGTCATCTGTTTTTTGCTGGTGAAAAAATTGCGGATCGAGCAGTTCTTCCAAAAATCCTGCAACTTCACGCATGTCCTGTTTAGGTGTCAGGCTCCTTTCTTCAATAGAAATACTGCCTTTTGAATCTATTTCCACTATAGATACACTTTTCCTCTGCTTGGCTTCTGAGAAGGAATATTTTAATAGTGACCCCGAATATTTCACCTTTTCATGTTTGATGGCATCTGGGCTGTGGAGATGGCCAAGTGCTGTATAGTGAAATGGATTAAATAGTTCAGAACCGACACAGCCAGAACCGCCAACAGATAAAGTCCTTTCAGAGTCTGATGTCTTTCCTCCCAGGACAAACGCATGGCCAACAAACACATGAGGCTGGGATGGATCCATGTTTTTCTCAATTTCTGTTATCAATGCTCCCATAGCATCATGATGAGAGTGGATCGAATCATTTTGGAGCAGCTGCCTCACAATTCCCGGTTCTGCATAAGGAATCAAATGGAAATTCACTCCTTCTACTTCTACCGGAGACAAGTCAGTCGTCAATTTCCCCTTTAAATATAATCGGCTTTTTCTGTACCAAGAGGAACCGAAAGAAAGCCGTTCAGCACTGTCATGGTTTCCAGAAATCGCGATTACGGGCGTTTGCAGCTCAACATTGATTTTATAAAGAATTTCATCAAGCAGCTCAACTGCTTCTGTCGGCGGAACAGAACGGTCATATAAATCTCCTGCTATAACGACAGCATCAGGTTTTTCTTCTTCTACAAGACTGACAAATTGATGAAGGACCTCCCGTTGCTGTTCTGTCATGTATATTCCGTGGACAAGCTTCCCCAAATGCCAGTCAGCCGTATGTATAAACTTCATTGCTTTCACCTCTCGAACAGATATTCTATCTCGTATTATAGCAGAGATTTCTCGCCTAATGTTACAGGAACTGGACGATGGCATGAATTAACGATTTAAATTGCTTATCCTTTATAAGATACTGCAGAATCAAAGCATTCTATTAAAATAATCACCTTTTGGAACAAAAGCCATAAATAAAAACAGCTGCCACTTTGATTTTAGTAGTCAAAGTGGCAGCTGTTTCGTTTATTGCTCCTTCATTTGCTGAGGCAGCAGCCTGATTGAAGAAATGACGTCCTCCAACTTTGTTTCAATCCGGTGAAGCAAATACATCGTTACCACAATCGGGAAGCCTACCTCTGAAATGAAGGGAAATAACTGCTCCATCCATTCACCTCCTTATTTTTGTAATCTTAAACCTCGTGTTAAGTAATACCAATTTTAATTTTCAACCTCTCTTTAAAGAATGGTGCCCCCTTAGGCCAAGACCTTCAGGACACCATATCCTACTTAGATTTCATATTCAGTGACATTTCGTTCGATCACTCTTGCACCTTTGGCAGAGACCAATGGGCCGCTGTTGCTTTGGAATACGTTAGTTGCAATCAATGTATCCATTACCTGCTGCACAATGAGTGTATCGACAGGTTCAACAGGCTCATCAATGGATAGGCGTGCTGTTTTCCCCAACTGGGTTGTGAATTGCAATTCAAGAGTTTTTGCCATTTTTACACCTCCCGTCTTTGTTTATTTCACTTCACTCCCTACGCATTAATATCAAAGCTGTCATTCTTCTCAATTAATACGAGTGGTTTAGCACTCAAACCTGCCAACGCCTCAGCTGCCTGAAGAATCTCGTCAGCTGTAGATGAGAAATTAATATTGCTGTACGACTTGTTGGAATACTGGGGTTTTCCATCGGCATCCACCCCGTTATCAAACACCATCCTTAGCTTAATGCCTTTCAAATCTGCTGTTGCCATTTGCCTCACCTCCCTTCACCGTCTATATAGAGAAAGGGAGTGAAAAAGGATACCTATCCATGAAGATTTTATTTATGGCATTGAATGGTTGAAAAAGTAAAAGGGTAGTAAATTTCATTTGAATAGTACGCTGCGTGGGCAGGCAAAGACAAGGTGGGATATATGGATACAAATCAAGACATAAAAAAAGGGTCTTTTCTAAAGACTCTTTTCTCAAAGATTGTTGCTTTTAATGCTATTTTACCCTCTAACCTATTATTTAGGGGGCTTGGAGCGGAAGCCGTGCGACCTCCTGCGGGACTAGCGGGACAGGTGAGACCAAGGTTACGTACCCACCGGAACGTAACCCCGCAGGCCAATCCAGCTCCAGCGCCCGCCCCGCGGAGTCGTACGGCTGGAGCGGAAAGCCATTCTTTTTACTCCGTCACAATCTTTGCGAAAAGAGCGTAAAAAAAAGACTGCCCGACATTAGGTGACGGACAATCTTTTTCTAAATCAATTAACCATTAATATCGTTGCTAAGGCTCGATTTAACAAGACCAGCTTCTTCAAGAAGGTTAGCAATTTGTTCTTCTGCTTCAGCAAACTTTTCGTTTGCAGCATCAAAATTCACTTCTTCTTTTTGAAGTTCTGCAGCTTTCATTTCATAAGATTCAGCAAGTGTAGATTTGAAAGTTTCCAGCTCTTCTTCGAATTGAGCTAGATCTTCAGAAACTTCCATTCCTTTGATTTCTTCGCTAACAGCCGTAGCTGATTGAGTTGCAGCTTCTTTCATTTCTGCACTTGGAGCTTCTTCTCCACCCATAGCAGCTTCATAATCATTTAACTCATTGTCGATTCCGTTAAGAGCCGTTGTCATGTTCAAGTAGAAATCCATCATAGCGCCAGATACATCAGCTGTTTCTTCTGTCGTTTCAGTGCCTTCTGCATTTTCTGCATTATTATCAGAACCGTTTTCAGTGTTGTTTGCACAGCCTGCAACCGCTAACAATAAAGCCAATCCTAACCACCATAATTTTTTCATGAGTCTCATCCTTTCTGAAATTCCCTAGTTGTTTTGATTGTTGCCAAAATCTATGTGACTGCCCTATCAGACAGCATTAAATATTTCAGCCGATAAGTATCGTATCATGGTAAATATGGAAAGGTAAAGGAATCTTTCCCCATTTCACTAAAGTTTAAATCTTATAAAAATTCATCCTTTTCCAATAATTGAACATTGGGATCTTCTTACTTGAAAAAAAGGGTCTCTTTCTCCATAATAGGAATGTACATTAATAGTTTGCACATCTTCCATTTTGGGGCTGATTGTGTTGCTGGTGCATGCCTCGGTCTTCAAAACCGCTTGGGAGGCGCGTGCCGTCTCCGCTGGGTTCGATTCCCAGGCAGTCCCGCCAAATACATCACACATTACACGTTAATATAACTAACAAAAAAAGACCATTCATGGTCTTTCAGCTTGTAGAGAAACCTAGTGTTTTTCTCTACAAGCTTTTTTTGTGGTTAAATATATTGTTGAAATTACCCTCCAAATTTTACTGAAAATAGCCTCCCACACACCTAGCCCTTCTTGGCTAGGTGTGTGGCAATCTTTTTCATGTTCTGGCAAGCTGCGGTAAGCAACACCTGCTCACTTGCATTTTGTATTCCCCTTAACCGGCAATAGCGAAGCCCATGCAGTTGTTTTGAATCTGCAAAGCTTCGCTCAACTTTTTCTTTTCTAAATTTATAAAGCATTTTTCCGGACTTTGACAACCGGTTCAACCTTACTTGTTCTTTATGTTCCTCCCAAACATGGCGTGTCACTACCTTTTGGTGGTTTTTTGAGCGTGTACACTCTTGTAAAAGAGGACACTGTGCACATTGTTTAGGATCGGATTTGTATTCTCTATACCCCTCACGGGTTGTCGTGCGGTAAGGCAAAGTCTGGCCGTTTGGACAAATATAGTGGTTTTCTTCTGAGTTATAAATAAACTTCCATTTTGGAAAAAGCCCCTTTGTAGGATGGTATCTTCTATGAGCTATTACTCCGTATATTGTACGATCAGCCAACCCCTTACAAATCGGATTCGTGAGATACCCGGAATCTAATGCGACAGCTTCTACTTCTAAATTGAATCGTTCAATCTAACGGTCAAGACGCTGAAGGTAAGGTACAGAATCATGGACATTACCAGGAGTGACAAAGGCATCGGTAATAATATTGAATTTCATATCGGTCGTCCGGTGATCTAAATAACAAAACATCTCTTGTTTTTGGTCACGCGACATAAATCCACTCTCTGGGTCTGTGTTACTTTTTCTTATTTCTTTTGTATCCTTCACCTCCTCGCGGTCCTTTAGTTCTTTTTTCCGTTATTCTTCCTGTCTTCTTCAATAGCTTTGTTTAAATCTTCCACATATTCCCGTGTTTCGACTTCTACGACTTTTTTGGTGAATTTGTGTTTGTTAGCATTCGCTTTCAGATGCGTTGAATCAGTAAATAGAACTCTTCCGCCGACCATTTTATGATTGATGGCCAGAAGAACGATTTCATCAAAGATCTCTTGAAAAATATTCGTTCCTTTAAACCTATGATGACGATTCCAACTGATGGTGGAGTGATGAGGGACGGAGTCACCGAGTCGAAGACCCAAAAACCAACGATAAGCTATATTCATTTGAATCTCTTTTTCAAGTTGGCGTTCGGAACGAATTCCATATAAATAACCTATAAACATCATTTTAAATAAGACGAGGGGATCTAATGAAGGACGCCCGTTGTCTTCACAATAGTAAGGACGAACCTTTTCGAGGATAAAGGAGAAATCTATGTACTGATCGATTTTTCTTAGAAGGTGATCTTGGGGGACTAACTCTTCAATTGAGATAAATTCGATTTCATTTTGCATGTCTTTTCTAGTATTAAACATGATAACACCCACCTTTGTTTTATAATTATATTTTAACATATTAACGCGGTGAATTATTAAAGTATTCAAACAAAAGGAAAGGCTGTCGAGACTTTCTCGACAGCCTGAAAGACCATTCATGGTCTTTTTTTGTTTTCATTACTTTTTGTTGCTCTTCTTAAATAACACATAAGCAGCAAAAAACAGCAAAATGCCTATAACGATGCCACTCAAATCAACTAACAGTCCCAAGGAGGTCCCACCGCCTTAAAAAAAATAATCTTATGTATTGTCTTTCCATTAATTTTTCTTTGGGTGTATAAAAAATCCCAGCCAGCAGATGTTAATATTCATGAAATGTAATTGTCCCATAATAATGCCTTTTACGCCAATTCAATCAATCAGGACCTCGTGGGGCAAAATATGCAATACACTTCTGTACAAATAGAAATTCATATCGTTAGTTTTTAATGGGGGGGGGAAAAATGAAGAAAAAGGAAGAGAAATCGATTTTACTTCTTCTGCTTGTTTTCGGGATCGTTGCCCTGATAAATCTCATACGCAAACCACCGGTAAAAGACTGGGTGATCATTTTCTTGCTTAAAGCATATATCTCTTCGATTTTAGATAAATTCACAGTAAAAAAAGGATTTCTTGTTTATCCTATCAAGCTGATCAATCTCTTTGATACAAGCTTTATTTTCGACTATCTCTTATTTCCTATTTCTTGTGTTTATTATAATCAGGTCACTTATCAAAAAAGTTTTTTTTCGATTTTCACGAGAGTATTGCTCTTTAGCATCCCAATGACGATAGTAGAACAATGGCTAGAACATAAGACTGATTTGGTTAAATATAAAAAAGGGTGGAACTGGATTTATACTTTTACTTCCTTAAATCTTACATTTCTTTTGGTACGTGGAGCGATTGCCATAATACGAATAAAAAGCAAACAAGCTGAGGATGAATTTTCCAGCAGCCAATAAAAAAACCGGTAATCACCGGTTTTTTATCCTAGTTGGCCAGGTATTCTATTATCGTTGTTTCCACCCGCAGATTCACTGTTGGTTGAACTTCGATATTGACCATGATTTTCGTCCATCACCTCTTCACCGGCTTCTTTAACTTTACTGCCGATTTCCTTCAAGTCGGAAGTGGCATCTTTTGCAGAAGAGAGGATTTCAGTTGATTCATCTTTAACCTGGTTCACCTGTCCTACAATATCGCCGTTAACTTTCTCATATAGATTTTGTGCATCATTAATTGCTTCTTTCAATACAGATGAAGCTGACTTCATACGTTCTTGCAGATCGTTTTTGACTCCCGAAGGGTCATTTTTCACTTGGCCGACCATATCCATTGTGGAATCTTTCATATCTTTCGTCGTGGATGATACTTTTTGTCTTGTAGTAGAGTCCAGCATCGCCAAAGCGCCTCCAACTACTGCACCAACTACCATTCCTTTAACTAACTTTCCGTTCTTTTCTTCTTCCTGGGTTGATACGTTATTATTATACGAAACTGTTTGTGTCATAAAAATATCCTCCTAAGCATGTATTTATATATTGTCTTACTTTTTCCTTTCCCGTTTTTCCTCTAATTAAACTTAGCCACCGCACGGCTCCACACTGTAATTTTTTCCATAAAAAAAGCCGCAAATTTCTTTGCAGCTTTTTAAACGGACTCTTTTAAAGTCTTTTTTTCTCTTCTTGATTTCTTTGGATGGACTGCTGGCAAAGAAATATCGAACGAGGTACCTTTACCTTTTTCACTTTGCACATGGATTGATCCATGATGGTCTTTTAAAATTCTTAAGCATACCATGAAGCCAAGGCCTGTTCCCTTTTCCTTTGTTGTATAAAAAGGTTCTCCAAGCTTATTCAGAGTGGCTTCATTCATCCCCACTCCCTCATCCTGGAAAGTAAGCAGCACTTGACCGTTTAGTTCACTTGCCGAAATATAGATATTTCCACCATTCGGCTGGGCTTCTATTGCATTCTTTATTAAGTTAATGAACACCTGCTTTATTTGATTTTCATCACACCGAATATATAACTCTCTCTTTTTGTACTGAGGATGTATTGAAACGTCAAACAGTGTAGCATTTGTTTGCAGCAGCGCCGTAACCTGCTCGATAATATTTATGACATTCTTTTCCTTGAAATGGACAGCCTGAGGCTTTGCAAGCATCAATAACTCGCTTAACACCAATTCGATTCTCTTTATCTCTGCAAAGATGATATCTAAATAATATTGATTTGTTTTAGGGTCGGATTTCATTAATTGAAGAAAGCCGTTGATGGCAGTGAGGGGATTTCGAACTTCGTGAGCGATTCCCGCAGCAAGTTGTCCTGCTATGGAAAGCTTTTGTGATTGTACTGCCAGCTTTTCATTTATTTCAATAAGTTCTTCTTCTGCATATACCCGGTGTGTAATATCAGAGATCGTGCCAATTGTACCCAGAAAAATGCCCTTTTCATCATAATTAAATTTCAGATGAAGCTCTGCCCAAAAGTTTCCGCCATCTTTCATTCTATAAAGGATTTCCACCTTGGTTCTATCGGATTTCTCCTTAATGCACCCTCTGATTATAGGCTGGACTTCATGCCGCTGCTGCAAAGGCAAGAAATGAAGAGCATTTGCATTAAGGCTTTCATTTACACTGTACCCGGAAAAAGTTTCCCATGCAGGATTGAGAAATTGAAAGTACCCCTTAGAATCAGTCCTGAAAACAACTTCATCGATATTTTCAAGCACCATGCCCATTTGATCTGACAGGGTGCGGTATTTCTTTTCATTTTCTTTAAGCTTTTCCAGATATCCATAATGGCGGTCATAAAAACCGCCGAGCCAGACGCCGGCTCCTAAAATAAGAATGGTGTAAAGTATGTCGATAGTCAAATTCATATCATTTTCCAACACGAAGTAAAAAATATAATCCCATACAATTACAAAAAGAGCTACTATTGAAAATCCCGTAATTCTGCCGCGATATCGACTCATTTCGTCACCCTTCATCCACTTCTGAGTATTTATCCTAAAATTCGCACAATTATCTTAAAATCAGTATACCATCTCTTAGAGAAAAAGAAATAATTTCCTTGCTAAATTTTTTCGAAAAAATTTCTGGCTAGAGCGGTGATTTATTTTATAATAACTATTTGAATCAGTACACGTTGATATAACTTTGCAGCCATGAAGCCTATCTGCAAGACAAATTTCTCCTGAAAAATTTTAAACTGATACAATTTAATGGTACTGCCACTTGTCACTCTCTCTTGCCTTGTCTATAATGAAAGACGATAATTGGCTTGAAAATACGAGGTGAAATGGATGCAAGTAGAATTAGAAGGCTGGTTTTTATTCTTTATTCTTTTTTGGGTAGTCATCCTTATATCTTTATTTGCAATTGGCGGATTTTTTATGTTCAGGAAGTTTCTGAAACGCATGCCGAAAGAGGATGGCCGGTCTGATTTGGATTGGGAAGAGTTTTATGTCAACAAAACCTATCAATTATGGGGACCCGCTGAGATAGAAATATTAAAAGAATTGGTATCCCCTGTTCCTGAGCTTTTCAGGGATGTCGCAAAACAAAAAATTGCAGGCAAGATTGGTGAGCTTGCACTAAAAGAGAAAGCTGACTCTATAACTCAGGATCTGATTATTCGCGGTTATATTCTTGCAACCCCCAAAAGAGATCATAAGTTTTTGAGAACAAAACTTGATGAGATGGATATAGATGTTACACCATATGAACATCTCTTTTAACCTATCCTTGAAAGGAATTTAACTGGATGAGCGCAATTTTAGTGATCCCTGCCATACTATATTTTATATTTCTTGCAGCGGGTATCTACGTTTACAGACAATACAAAAAGAAAAAAGGATGAAGCGGAAAATCGCTTCATCCTTTTTTCAAAGATTCCTTTAAAAACAGCAAGAGGAATTCCTCTTCAAGTGTTATATACAAATGCTATCCCAGCCAGAGCAAAGCGGTAATAGGCAAATGGTGTCAGTTTCACTTTAGAAAGAAGTTTCAAGAAGAACATAATGGCCAATATAGCAACGAAAAAGGCCGAAGCAAAACCTGTAATAAATAAATCTATATCCTGTACAGTGATAACATGATAGCTTTTCAACAAATCAAGGCGGCTGCTCGCACAAAAGCAGACACCGGCCACACTCATTAAATAGTATTAGTCGTCATTTCATCGTTATTATCATTTAACAGCCTTCTATATTGCATGTACATTGCAACTCTCCACGGAACAATCATTCCAAAGGCAAGGATCCAGAACATACCGCTCAGTTCCCCATAATCTATACTGCTGCTTAACAGAAGCTTGGCCGCCATTCGAATCAATAGTAATCCGATTAAAATAAAGGCGAAGGCCTTGGATCGTTTTAAGTAAATATCATTATCGCGAACTTCAAAACGGGATGTTTTGATAAGAAAAATAGAAAAAATCATGCCCACTATCAAAGCCTCTACAATTTCAGCAAAGCTGACCCTGAACATTGGAATAAAAAACATAAGTGCTCCTGTACTCATAAAAATCGGAGGCAAAATGATCTTTCTGGCAGTTACGGGTTTCTTTTGAGCTTTCATGCGGATAAAAATCACAAAAAAGCCCATGCAAATCGCAATAATGGATGAAACAATGGTCATTGACATACCTATCATCCTTTATAAATAAAATACAACTATCGACATTTATTATAGACTATTAACACAAAAGCGCAAGTGCCCTTGTTAGAAGTACATTGCCAGCCGTTGATGGACTCAATATTTTCATTACGGGCAGTCCAAGGTCTTCCTTCTAGTGACATACATATCCCTGCCTTCATTTCTAAGGAACACTAAACATTTACTTCTTCCTGAGACCCCTTAGCGCTCTCTAAAGACACTAAAACCACAAATTAATCATCTATGTCTATGACAGCTTTCTTAAGTACAAAATCCCCCAAGCAATCGCTTGGGGGATTTCAATTAGTTCAATACTCTGTTAATCGCCTCGATTACACGGCTTTCATCAAATGGCTTCACGATGAAGTCTTTTGCACCTGCTTCAATCGCTTCCACGACAAGTTTTTGCTGGCCCATTGCCGAACACATGATAATCTTGGCATCCGGGTATTCTTGAATAATTTTCCTTACAGCCTCTAAACCGCTCATTTCAGGCATTGTGATGTCCATCGTTACGATATCCGGCTTTAGTTCACGATATTTCTCAATTGCCTGTACTCCTGTTTCTGCTTCGCCAATCACATTGTGTTCGCTTGTCTTCAGCATGTTTCCAAGCGTCATTCGCATAAATTTTGCATCGTCCACTATTAGTACTCTTGCCACTGGTGCGCCCCCTTGCTCAACAATGTATAGGTATATACTGGTAGATCAGTTGAATTATCTGAATTATTAACAACTATAAATATAGCACTCTTTCCTGGATAATTTCAATTCAAAAAAACATAAACTTCCAAGTTGTACCTATTTCAGATTAAGGTCCATATTAAAATCCTGTGAATCCAGTCAGTTCATTAAAGAAGATGATCACCTTCGTCATCCAGTCAAAAAACAGCATGATACCTACAAGGATCATAATATATCCGCCGACCTTCATGATTTTAGCGTTATTCCTTCTGATCCATTGCATCTTGCCGACAAAGAAAGATAAAACAAAGAATGGAATCGAGAAACCTAATGCATACGAAATCATATAAACCAACCCAGAACCTGGATTGGTCCCTACAAGAGATATTACAGCAGCCAGAATAGGGCCTGTACATGGAGTCCAACCTGCAGCGAATGCCATTCCGATTAAAACTGAGCCTGCAAATCCAGCTGGCCTGTTTTTAAATTCAAACTTCCTGTCCTTCATTAAAAATTGCGGTTGAAAAACACCGATGACCATAAGGCCAAAAATTACAATGAATATTGCACCAGCCTGACGGATAATATCCTCATATTGAAAAAGAAAGTTGCCAAGGAAGGATGTACTGAAGCCGAGAACCACAAATATGGAAGAAAAACCTGTAAGGAAAAGAATAGTATGGATCATGCTTCTTCTTTGCAGTTTAACATTTTCATTTTTCAAATCGCTCACTGACATTCCCGTAATATAAGAAAGAAATGCCGGGTAAAGCGGCAGACAGCACGGTGATATGAAACTCAGAAAACCAGCGCCAAATGCCAGGAAAATATTTATGTCTGTCATACGACCCCAACTCCTAAAGATACTTTTATTAGTTCATTGTATCAGAGATTGGACATTTAATGATGTAAAAGTGTTGTGAACAATTTGTGTACGCTCCCGTGCTTATCACAGAAGTGATTGAGTATTCATCACTTTTACAGTTAATTACTTTTTTCATAAAAAATGTGAATACTTCTTTTAAATAAGTTATATTTTCGCTATACTATATTTATCAGTTACAGTTATTAGCAAATATATTGATAGGTTTATATTAAAAGAGCGAAGAATAACTCTTCTAGAAAGGACTTAAGGCCATGTGTAAACAAGAGCTACTAGATCGAATCGAAAAAAAGCGTGCCCAGTTAATAGACATAGCAGCGGTTAATGGTCTTAATTCACCTCTGGCTATCAAGTACAGTCAAGAATTAGATTCCCTTTTAAACCATTATAACCGTCAATTTATCAAAACATCATCTATATCAAAGTCCCTTCTTCCAAAAGAGGCGACCTGTTAAACACAAAATAAAAAGGCAAAAGCGCACTTTTAACACACTTTTGCCTTTTCTGATTGTAATAAGGTACTTAACCAGAATATATTATTACAATACGACTTCATTCACTTCTTTGGATTGTGTATCAACTGAATACCAGCCATAAGTAGCTTTGTGAGCTCCTTTTCCTTCCCCAACAACTTCAAATACGTGGATAATATAGTTTCCATCTCTCTTATGGTCATATTCAACGATATAGCGGTCGCGTTCTTCAGGGGTTAACTGCTCAAGCACCAGCTCTTCCGCATCCTTTCTTGCAGCTTCTTCTTCATTCCCTTCTTGCAATTCCGTCTTGTAGCTGCCTACAAGCCAGCCATCCTCCATTCTTTCAATCATGTATGTCAATTCCCTGTTGCCACGCAATTCATTTTGTATTTGTTGAGTGACTTTATATTGTTCATTTGACACTTTTTCGAATTGAAAATCCTGTTCAGGGTTGAGGAACACAGGCGGTTCAGTAGCAACGACAGATAACTCTCCGTCTTCTTCCTTAATAAATGTTTCAGCCTGTTTCTCAGCAAGGGATTCTGTCATGATTTGGGCAAAATGATCGATGATTTCTTCTTTTGATTGATATTCTTCAAGTTCCGGTCCTGCAGTCACGACTTGCATAAAGTTATCCTCATACTGTTTCATTACTTCTTCAGCTTCAGCCTTTGTTAATTCATTTGAGTGTTCATTTGCGGTTACCTGCTTTGTTTCTTCTTCATTTTGTGAGACTTTCTCTGATTCACTTTCTACTTCTGTATCCAGGCTTTCTTCTGCCGTTCCACATCCTGCAAGCAATAAAATTGAGATTCCCAATACCGATGATAATTTCTTCAATAGATTCCTCTCCTTTTTTGTAGTCTCATTATTGTCTCTATCACATTGGGTAGGTGTCTAAACGCTTCTATGAAAAAAAGCCGGCATGTTTTTTTCACATGCCGGCTTTCCTTAGTTAACTGTTTACCGCATCTTCTAAGCCTTCTACAAGGCCATTCTGCAGTAAGTACATTTTATGATACAGCCCTTTTTGGGAGAGCAGCTCTTGATGATTGCCTCTTTCAACTATTTCGCCTTGATGCAGAACCAGTATACAGTCAGCATCCTGGATGGTCGAAAGCCGATGTGCGATTGCAATCGTCGTACGCCCTTTTCTCATCTTCGCCAGTGCTTGCTGTATGGCATCCTCTGTTTCGGTATCAATATTGGCGGTTGCTTCATCCAGTACAAGGATCTTTGGATTGGTTGCGATTGTCCTGGCAAAAGCAATCAACTGCCTCTGCCCGCTGGAGAATGTCGAGCCTCTCTCCACCACCTTATGGGAATAACCATCAGGCAGCTTTTCAATGAACGTGTGCGCTTGGACAAACTGGGCTGCAGCTTCCACTTCTTCTTCTGTCATTTCCGAAGAATGAAGCTTGATGTTATCTTTAACAGTCCCATAGAAAAGGAACGGGTCCTGAAGGACAAGCCCTATTCTTTCCCGGAGTTCTTCTATTGGATAATCTTTAATAGACTTACCATCAATTAAGATTTCACCCTTTTCGAACTCATAAAACCTCATCAGGAGATTGATGATTGAGCTTTTACCGCTTCCCGTATGCCCTACAAGAGCAACTGTTTCACCGGGTTTGGCGACAAATGAAATATCTTTGAGTACATCTTTTCTCCCATCATAAGAAAAGGTAATATCCTTAAATTCAATTTCCGCATCCGAAATGCTCCCCTCTCTATCTTTATTCTGAGCAGGGGTTTCTTCGGTTTCATCGAGAAGTGTAAATACACGGGACGAGGCAACGATTGCCTGTTGAAACATCGACAGCCTCATCATCATTTGATTGACCGGTTCAAAGAAGCGGTCAAGATAATTAATGAAGGCATACAGCACCCCGATTTCAATCGGGTTATTAAAAGATGCAATACCAAAGTAACTGAGAACAACGATCAGGGCTGAGACATAAACAAGGTCAATCGCCGGACGCAGAAGAAGCCCATCCATTTTAATATTACGCATACCCGCTTTGTAATGACCTTCATTAATTTCACCAAACTCTTTCCTGAGGCGTTTCTCCTGGCGAAATACCTGGATGATCGCCATTCCCTGCAGAGATTCACTCAACTTTGCATTCAGCTGGCTTAAGCGCTCTCTAAGATCTTGATAGAATACAGAGCTATACTTTCTATAAGTCTTGATGATCATAAACAAAACCGGCAAAATAAACAGGCAAAATACAGCCAGTTTTACATTCAGTATAAACATCGCTGTAAAAATCCCGACAATTAGAAAGCTTCCCTGAATAAAGCTGACCAGAACACTGACAAACATATCTTTGATTGCTTCCGTATCATTTGTAACTCTTGAGACAATCCCCCCCGCAGGTGTTTTGTCAAAATACCTCATCCCCAAGTTCTGAACTTTTGAGAATACATCAACTCTTAATTGTTGAATGATTTTGAGGGCGATCTCCTGGAATTTCAAAAGCTGAAAGTACGAGATCACTACATTGGATATTTGAATCCCAATATACGCTGCCGCCAGCCATACTAAAGGTTCATAGGGAAAGTTCCTTGGTGTCAAGTAATCATCAATGAATACTTTTACCAGGTATGGACCAAGAACATCTCCCAGCGTTGTTAGAGCCAGCAAGAAAAATGCAAGAAAGATTGATTTTTTGTGAGGCGATGTATATTTCAAAAGCCTTATTAATACATGGCGCTGTTCTTTTGCCGACATGGTTGTTGTTTTTTCCATAGGCTTATCCTCCATGCTCTACTATTTCTTCTAATTGCTGCCGCAAGAACATCTCACGGTACCATCCATCATTGTCCATCAGTTGTTCATGGGTACCCTTTTCGGTGATTTGTCCATCCTCAAGCACAATGATCAGATTGGCATGTTGAATCGCACTTAAGCGGTGTGCA
This sequence comes from Bacillus sp. AK031, assembly GCF_053903065.1. Taxonomy (NCBI): domain Bacteria; kingdom Bacillati; phylum Bacillota; class Bacilli; order Caryophanales; family Bacillaceae; genus Bacillus; species Bacillus sp. AK031. The sequence goes on from NZ_CP096424.1 coordinate 2,658,434, forward strand.
GTGATAATTGTCGTTTTCCCTTCCCTGTTTTCTTTTAAAGCTTTCAGAATCGACTCCTCCGTTTTCGCGTCAACAGCTGAAAGGGAGTCATCCAGGATAAGAACCTCCGGATCCATTAATAGGGCCCGGGCAATTGAGATCCTCTGTTTCTGTCCGCCTGAAAGCGATACGCCGCGTTCTCCCACCACTGTCTGGTAACCATCTGTAAATTGTCTAATATCATCATGAATATGAGCCAGGGAGGCAGCTTTCTCTATTGCATCCTCACCAATAAAAGGGTTGGTAAAGGCAATGTTTTCAGCGATAGTTGCAGAAAAAAGGAAGTGATCCTGAGGAACATAGCCCAGCGATTCACGTAGTTTCTCCAATTTAAAATCTTTAATGGACCGGCCACCGAATTCTACAGTTCCTTTGTAGCCTTCAAACTCCCTGATAAGCACTTTTATTAATGAAGTCTTGCCGGATCCCGTTTTTCCGACTATCCCCAGAGTTTCACCTCTTTTTAGTGTAAAGTGAATATTTTTAAGGACAGATTCGTCTTCATCAGGATATATAAAATCTTCCAAATCAAACCTGATATCACCTGTAGGCTTAATATCGACAGACTCTAAATCGTCATCAATCTCAATCTTTTCAGAAAGCAAATTGAAGACCCGGTCATAGGAAGCCCGGCCTCTCTCGACAATATTAAAGAGCCATCCAAAGGCGAGCATCGGCCAGATCAGCAAGCCCAAATAGGCAGTGAATGAGACAAGTTCACCAATTGTCAATTCCCCGGAGATGACATATCTTGCTCCAAAAGCGACTGAGAGAAAGAAGGATATCCCCACAATTATAGAGATGGTCGGATCAAATAGTGAATCGACTCTCGCAACTGATATATTCTTCTGTACGACATCTTCTGACTGGCTTCTGAAGGATTCAATATCTTCCTTTTCCTGGCCAAATGTCTTGATCACCTTTATTCCTGATACACTCTCCTGTGTCTTATCATTCAAATTGGAAAATGCCTCTTGGGCTTTGTGAAAGCGTTTATGTAATAATGTGCCGTAATAATTGGTCAGAAGGGCCATAATAGGCATTGGGATAAGTGCGATCAACGTCAGTTTCCAGCTGATTGTTGCTGCCATCGCAATGATAACAAAGCCGCCTGTTGCAAGGGAGTCAACAAATGTCAGGACTCCTTGGCCTGCTGTCATTTGGATTGCCTGAAGGTCATTTGTTGAATGTGCCATCAAATCTCCCACACGCCGCTTCTGATAAAATGAAGGGGTCATCTTTGTAAAGTGATGATACAATCTATTTCTAAGCAGCTTTGAGAGCTTAACAGCAGAACCGAATATCATCATTCTCCAAACAAACCTTAAGCCATACATACAAACCGCAGCACCAGCAAGTATGCCAACCCATTGCAATAGCTCTGTTGAAGTTAACTCACCCTCCTTTATACTGTCTACAACAATTCCAATTACCTTGGGCGGAACCAGTTGAAGCATCGCCACGATCAATAACATGGCAATTCCTAACAAGTAGGACTTTTTCTCTTGTTTAAAAAACCACATCAAATCCAGAAAGACTTTCATGATGTTTTCCCCCGAATCCAGAAAATTTTCGACTCTTAATTTTAGCAAATTTTTTAAAAATAGAAAATAAATAAACTACAATTTTTATTAACAATAAAAAAACGTGCGGTGGGCACGTTTTTTCAGCCTTGCCTATCATGAATATGAACAACCGGTTCATTTTCGGGTTCTTTCAAAATGGTTGCCGCCGTTCCTTCTGGTGTATTGACGTAAATATAAATCGGTTCATGCGGAAAGAAATCCGCTATTTCCGGAGTGAAGGCTTGTACAAAGCCAACAATCTCCCCATATTTAGTCATATCTGTGTTAACATCTATGACCAGCTTTTGCAGGTCATTTTCAATATACGTTCCTTTTGATACCAGCTGAACCGTCCTGTTTTTGAAAAATGAATTCATATCCTCTTCCAGGCCTTTCAATCGATTAGAGACAACCCGGTCATGCTCTTCAGCACTGTCAGAAGGGAATAAAAAGTCCTTCTTAACAATCTCTCTCCACTTTTTAATCGAGTTATCATTAGAATCAAGATATGCATAAGTAAAGTAAGATCCTGGCAGGACACTATTTTTCTCTTTAAGTTCATATAAAGAAATGACAATCGGTACATCCTTTAACTTTTCGTCTTGCCTTACTCTATTAATGATGGTTTTAGCCATTTTCTTTCCTTCACTAATCATTTTTTTAGCACTGATTCTTTGGGTATCGAAATGTTTCAATCCCAGGTTATCATCAACCGTAATATAGTCAGTCGATTTCATTGCCAGCCCAATTGACAACCCTTTTAGATTCCCTTTTTTATCAATATAATTCTGCTCATGGACATAGCCCAGATACATCGGATTTTCTTTTTTCAGCTCCATCACTTTTTCCCAGCCCATGTCTTCCGTAACTTCAATGGGGGGGTTCAGTCCAAGTTCATCATTTGACTCTCTGCGGATCCAGCTGCCTATATCCTTTAAATACTGGCCTTCCTGATAGATAAATTCATCTGCTGGAAAGTATTCTTCAGACAGGCTCATTAATCCAGTTTCTATTTCATTCATATCGACCCGATTATTCACTTGATATGTGATCAATTCTCTATTCTCACTGAAGACTGAAGATTTCACTTCATATCTTAAATATTCATTTGTTTCATTTTCTGATGTAATTTGTTGTGTAACCAAGTTGGTGTTTTCAGTTTGAGAATTCTCAGGAAAGCCCCAAAAGCTGCACCCGGATAAAAGAAACACAAAACCTGTACTTGTTGCAATCAGTCGTTTTTTCATTTAGGTCTCCCTCCGACCATTATTGTATCACATAGGTTGTTTTAAAGTGTGTGGTGTTTATTATAAGTTAATAAAAAAGCATTGCCGGATTTCCGCTCCAGGTGTGCGACTCTGCGGGGTCTCACCTGTCCCGCAGGTCCCGCAGGAGGTCGCACACCTTCCGCTCCAATCAACCTAAATATTTTCTGTTGCCAAATGATTTCCTGTAATAAAAAATTCTGGATTCTATTATCTGAAACAGAGTGAATGCTGTGGCAAAATATCAAAGAATGGCATCAGAACAAATTCACTTTTTTTGGATGAAATATTAATCTTTTTTTGACCTACAAAACATATCATTAACTAAACCATCACAAAAAATCGCGGTGTAGACCAGCCATATTTAATTCCCATTCAACCTAATATTGATATAAAGAAAGGTTAAATTCAAGCTAGAAGCTTTCAGGATTTTCAATAGTAAAAAGCACTCCATTTTGAAGTGCTTTTCTGCTTATTTCATATTCTTATTCATTGCATTCATCATTTGATTGATTTTCTTTTGGGAAGGTTTTTGTCCCATTTGCATCATCATCATTCTTAACATTTGTTCGTTGATTGGCGGATTTTTCTTAAGGTAGCTCATCATATATTTACGAGCGATGAAAAATCCTAGCGCGACACCAGCTAAAGCAGCCAGTACGCCGACTAGAATGAATTGCCAAAGCATAATTCTATTTCCTCCTTCATGTTGTCCTTATAAAAGTGTACTAAACCAAGAAACATTATACAATAATTTATTAGAAATTTCTCCATAAATCGCTCTATCACTATTGAATGCTGTCCTTACACAGCAAAAATAAACATCATTATACATATTTCCTGACTTTTATCGGTTTCAGCCAGCCGAATTGTTCATTGTTCAAATCGATAGCCAACAGGCGGCCATCCAATTTCCTTAACAACTCAAAGATGTAGGCTTCCCAATCACTATGGCCCGTTAACTCTACTCCTATCATGTTGTCCAAAACCTCTATCACAGCCGTATTATTACCGCATGGGGATTCAATATAATATTTATTATCCTGCTGGATATAATCTCTTCTATTGGCAAGTGCTTGTGCTATCGAACGGTTAAAAGGCAAAAACGGGATGGGTTTTGTGACATAGTGTATCTGTTTATTGATGATTTCTTTCAGTTCCCCGGAGCACCTCGTGCCATCCAGGAATAAATTAAAAAATGATCGTTCTCTGCCATAAAAATAATCAGCAATCTCATCTTCTATCCAGTAGAGTCGGTAGGATTTCATTTCTCTTCCTCCCTATAGGTTGTCCTTTTTTTTAGTATAAAGAACAATAGGAAGTAACCTTGTAGAAATCTGCAAAAAAATAACACTAGTTTTGTCGAAAGCGGTGACCCGATACACTTACAGCTTTCCTTCAAAAAATGAGGCTGCTGATGAACAGCAGCCTTTGAATCCTTACCCCGTACATCCCTTATTTTTCAAGAAGGGCCTTTACGCGGGACACTACATTATTAACTGAGAATCCGTATTCTTCCATGATTTTCTCTCCAGGAGCAGAAGCGCCAAATCCGTTAATTGCCAGGATATCCCCTTCATCACCTGCATAACGATCCCATCCAAGAGGCGATCCGACTTCAATCGCAAGGCGTTTTTTCACAGCTTTTGGAATAATTGATTCCCTATATTCTGTAGACTGTTGTTCGAAGCGGTCCCATGACGGCATACTGATAACTGATACAGCAATACCATCTTTAGCAAGCACTCTTTGAGCTTCCACAGCAAGGCTGACTTCAGAACCTGAAGCAAGCAGCAGGGCATCAGGCTGTTCTTTTCCAGCAGGTGAAACAACATAAGCACCTTTTTCAACACCTGTTTGCGCTTTAGAATCTGTTCCCTTCAGAGTGGGCAGATTTTGCCTTGTCAATACAAGTGCTGTCGGTTTGTCTTTTGATGTTAAGGCAGTACGCCATGCGGCAGCAGTCTCATTTCCATCTGCCGGGCGGATGACTGATAGGTTCGGCATCGCACGCAGAGAAGCTAATTGTTCAATAGGTTCATGAGTCGGACCATCTTCACCGACAGCAATACTGTCATGAGTGAAGACATACGTTACAGGCAGTCCCATTAAAGCTGCAAGTCGAATGGCTGGTCTCAGGTAGTCAGAGAATACGAAGAAAGTGCCTCCGAATACTTTGATCCCACCATGAAGTGCCATACCATTCATAGCGGCCCCCATTCCAAATTCACGAACACCGAACCAAATATTGCGGCCATCATATGATTCCGGTGTAAAGTCACTCTGGTCCTTGATCATTGTTTTATTAGAACCGGCTAAATCAGCAGAACCACCCATCAGAGTTGGCATATTCTTTGCAATTGCATTCATTACTTCTCCAGAAGATGCACGGCTGGCAAGGCTTTTTCCTTCTTCATAGACCGGAATTTCCTTATCCCACCCGCTTGGCAGTTCGCCTGTCATCGCAGATTCGAATTGAGCTGCAAGCTCAGGGTATTTAGATTTATACTCGTCGAACATTTCGTTCCACTCACGCTCTTTTCTCTCGCCTGCATCAACCATTTGTTCTTTAAAACGCTCTTGAACTTCTGAAGGCACATGAAAATCTTGATCAAAAGTCCATTTGTAGGCTTCTTTTGTCAATTTCATCTCTGCTTCGCCAAGAGGCGCTCCATGAACATCTGATTTTCCTGATTTGTTTGGTGCACCATAACCAATGACTGTTTTTACCTCGATCAGGGTTGGATGATGTTCATCAAGCTTCGCTTCTTCAAGAGCTTTTGCGATTTGCTCTGTATCGTTTCCATCATCTACTCGGATATACTGCCAGCCATAAGACTTAAAGCGTCCTTCTACATTTTCTGAGAAAGACTTATCCAGGTCTCCATCCAAGGAGATATCGTTGGAGTCATACATAACAATCAGGCGGCCCAGCTTAAGATGAGCAGCAAGGGAGGCAGCTTCTGAAGATATACCTTCCATTAAATCTCCGTCTCCACAAATACTATATGTATAATGATCTACCAGGTTGAAATTATCCCGGTTATACACGGCTGCAAGGTGGCGTTCTGCCATTGCCATTCCGACCGACATCGCCAATCCTTGGCCAAGAGGGCCTGTAGTCGCCTCAACGCCTGGTGTATGTCCATATTCCGGATGGCCAGGTGTTTTGCTTCCCCACTGTCTGAATTGTTTAAGATCTTCCATGGAAACATCATACCCGGAAAGATATAATAGGCTGTAAAGAAGCATGGAGCCATGGCCTGCAGAGAGAACAAAGCGGTCTCTATTATGCCAATCTGGATTATTAGGATTATGGTTCATAAATCTGGACCATAATGCATAAGCCATCGGAGCAGCTCCCATAGGCATTCCTGGATGCCCAGAGTTCGCTTTCTCGATTGCATCAATTGAAAGTGTACGTATAGTATTAATGGCTAATTGATCTGTTACATCAAACATTAATCAACATCCTTCCTGTTTTTCGGTTATTACTTGTTAATATTAATATTCTTATGAAGTTTATACAACCGATTTGTTTTTTGAGAAAACCTCCATAACTAATATGAAAGCGTTTACTTCATTGATTTTTAAACCTTTCCACCAAACGAAAATTATTTCCGTCATTCTAAAAATACACGAAATTATTTTCCGGAAAAACCTAAATCAATGTTAATTCATACCGGAATGATTGAAACGGATTATCCACTCCAGCGGGCTCACCTCGCACCCATGGAAAGCGAGTGTATGCAGCGGTATTCAACAAGCCTGATTCAAGACATGTCTTAACTCCGGTGTATACAAGCATTTCCTTTTTTAGATTGCTCCTTTTTTAATTCCTAATACCCTAATTTCACGTTAATAAAGATAATTAAAATAAAAAACACGCAAAAATGCGTGTTTTTGATAATATTGATGAACTTCAAGTAGTTTAATGAAGCTTTTTATTTTTTTGTATTTCTTTTACTTTTTCAGGAGTTACTTCATTTCCCTCTGGATCAAACATTCTTGTATTTTCAATCGTAGACCTCATTGATTGTCTGAATGTCTCAAGGTATTCTTTTCTTAACTTTGTTTGTTCCTTTGCTTCTGCAGCTGTTAATCCTTCACCTTTAGCTTTCTTTGCGAGTTTATTGATCCTTGCCATTTTTTCTTTTGAAAGCATAAATTGTTTCTCCTCCTGTAAATGTCGACATATAAATTTAAGCACGAATGCATATAGTCAATTCAAATAATACCGATTTAATATCGACATGTTACTAGAAATAGAGAAAAAAGACAAGTGTCATGCCTCTTCGGAGGAGCTGATAAATTCTTGATACCTTCTATGTACAGTGGCTTTGGATATATTAAAACCAAATCCCCTTAAGGTTGCAGCAATTTCTGCAAAGGTCAGTTTATTGTTTCTAAGCTTCACTATTTCCTCAACAGGAACCTCAATTCGTTCACGGCCTTCCATGTTTCCTCTGTTTTTCAGGTTCTTCTGGGGTTTATACCCCTTTTCAACAGCCCTTCTCATACCTCGCTTGATTTTCAAGTTATGGAGTTTCCGCTGGTGTTCCTCAACCATGCTGACAATCTGCAGTACCATTGAATCTGATTCGGAAAGGTGAAGTTCTCCATTATGAGAAATACTGTAGATCTTAACCCCTTCTTTCACTATACAATGGATCAGGGCAATCTTTGCATTTCCCCTGCCAATCCGTGTTTCATCTTGTATAAGCACCGCGCCAATGCTCTCTTTCTTCAACAAATCGAGCAGTTCGAGTACTCCCTCCCTGTCGAGTTCATACCCGCTGGCCTGGTCTTTAATAATATGCGCAACTTCAAAATTGAAGCTGGCAGCAAGTTGAAGAAGTTCTTCCTCCTGCCTTTGCAATGATGTTTCCTGTGTATCCTTTTTTGTACTTACTCTGCAATAAATTGCCGCTTTCATAACAAACGCTCCTATTCTGTACCGCTTGCAAGCTCATAATTATCTTTTTCAATAAGAAATGACTTTTCTGCCGGAATGATAAGAGAATCGCCAGGCCTGATGATATCCGTTGCCAGGTTATTCTTCTCGCTTACCCATTCCATCACTTCTTTAGTAGAAAGATCGTGTTCTTCCGAAAGCTCTTGAGAAATAGTCCAAAGCGAATCCCCTTCTTGAACGGTCACTTTTTGATAGGATATTGTGCTTTCTACTTTCATTAATGCTATAAAACTTGTTATGAGTGCCAATCCCATTAGAAGGATAACATAAGAATAATTTTTCCAAATTGCAGTCAACATTGAAATACCTCCATGCGAATGTTTGTTCGTTAATTGTTAAATCGATTATAATACGAACATTCGTTTGGTGTCAACAGATATTCGAACTTATGTTTGTATCCATTTCTTTGACATGCTATAATGGGAACAAAAGATCGGTTTTGAGGTGGAATAAATGACAAAATTATCTAAAAGGCAGCAGGATATCCTTCAATATATTAAAGAAGAAGTTAAATCTAAAGGATATCCGCCTTCTGTAAGGGAAATTGGTGAAGCTGTCGGGCTTGCTTCCAGTTCAACGGTACATGGCCATCTTGCCAGGCTGGAAAGCAAGGGGCTGATTAGACGAGATCCTACTAAACCAAGGGCTATTGAAGTGTTAGACTTAGAGGAAGATAGTATCCCTAGACAAACTGCCGTGAATGTACCGCTTATCGGTAAGGTTACTGCCGGCCAGCCTATAACGGCGATTGAGAATGTGGAGGAATTCTTTCCGCTTCCCCAGCACCTCGCTCCAGCTGATGAACAGGTATTCATGCTTGAAATCATGGGTGATAGTATGATAGAAGCCGGGATTCTCGATGGAGATTATGTTATTGTACGCCAGCAGCAGACCGCAAATAATGGGGACATTGTCGTAGCGATGACAGAAGAGGATGAAGCAACAGTAAAACGTTTCTTTAAAGAACAGGATTTCGTACGACTTCAACCAGAGAACTCTTCTATGGAACCTATTATCCTTCGCCATGTTTCAATTCTCGGTAAAGTAATTGGCGTTTATCGCCAAATACATTAAAACGAAAAGCAAAAAGCCAGACAAAATGCCTGGCTTTTTGCTTTTTTTAATAGATTATTTGTGTCATCTACTAATACTAATATATAAATCACTGCACTTTTTCAGGCTTCTCTATTCAGATTATTTTCTACAAGTCATTGTAGACTCCCTGCACGAACCAAACCAAATAAATGATGATAGAGCCTGCTTTTCATCATTTATTGCTGTTTGATGATGAGTTAATCCTATCTACTAAGTCATCCAGACTGCCATAGCATTTCTCAACTTCCTGCAAATAGTAGAAGGTACTGGTTTGATTTAGACTCATCGCTTCTTTATTTGGAAAATGGAGGAAGACTTTTTTACGGAGCCCCAAAGCGATCCCCAATTCAATATGGCTGCCTTTTCCTGCAGGCAGCAGCACCACCACGAAATCCGAATCCGATACTGCCTGTTTCTCTTCTTTTCCAATTTGTTCAAGCTCCTCAATGTTTACAGCTCTTTCATTCTGAGTCCAATCATAACTATGTATATAGCCCCTGTGTTTTAATTGTTCGCTGATATATCTCACCTGCTGAATGTTTTTGAAGCTGGAAGCCACATAAAATTTCATTCCTCCAAAATCCCCCTCATTCGGATTACCTTGCCATCCAGCTCAGGAGCCACTTCCTTCATACCCATCCTTTTATAGAACTTCCTGGCTGATGTATTCGTTGGCGAGACTCTTAAATGATACTCGTTAACGTTTTGTTTCAGAAAATAATCAAGAGCATACCTATGAATCTCTATTCCGTGTCCCTTGTGCCTGCATTCCGGTTTTAAATAATAAAGATGAACATATCCGATGGGTTGGCCTTCATGCTGCCTTATCGATAATTCCAGCTGGCCAATCAGTTCATTTTCTGCCTCTGCCATAACAAAACCTTCTGGAAACTCATTGATTTTCTCTTTCAGCCACCTCAGATATTCTTCCTCATTAAAGCTTGAAGTATCATTAAAACTGACTGCAAAGGAATCTTTTCGGAAGTTGAGTACAAACTTTTCATGCTCTACCAGATCGATTGGTTTAAACCGCATAAAATGGCCTCCCTCTTTTAATGATACTGTTAATTATTTCAAACCTGTAAACATTGGGCAACAAAATTTTTGAGAGAAAAAAACACCTGCATTTTACTGCAGGTGTAAGATTTATTTTTCCAGAACCAGCTCTGCAACACACTCTACATGAACTGTATGAGGGAAAAGGTCAACTGGTTGAACAACTTTCAAACTGTAACCGAATTGCTCCAATTCTTTTATATCTGTTGCGAATGTATTTGGATTACAAGATACATAGACAATTCTCTCCGGCTGTGAACGTCCGATTCTTCTCATTACCTTGCCGCCCGCACCTGAGCGTGGAGGGTCAAGAAGCAATAATTCAGGTCTGCCAAAGCTCTCCAAGATCTGGTCAATTCCCTTCCTCGCATCTTTCGCAAGGAAAGTAGTATTGTGAATTCCATTATCCTCAGCATTACGTTTAGCAGATTCAATGGAGCTTTCTACGATTTCAATTCCAGCTAGTTCTCCGACTTTATTAGCAAACGGAAGTGAAAATGTTCCTACACCACAGAAAAGATCGATCATTTTTTCTGTTTTCTTGGGTTTCCCCATTTCTACTGCAAGGTCTACAAGTTTTTGTGCCTGAACAGGGTTCGTTTGGAAGAATGTATCGAACCATAGACGAAAACGATACCCATCCATTTCATCGTAAATAAAATCACGACCACCAAGGACATGCGTTTTTTCAGATTGAGTCCGGTCTGCCCAGTCTCTGTTTTCCAGCCATAACAAACTTTTCACTTTCGGGAACTTTTCTCCTACTCGATTCACCAGGTCAGCGATTGCACTTTCCAGTTTACCTGCTGGTGCTTCCGTGGCGAAAAGTCCAAGCATAATTTCACCTGTAGCAAATGACTGTCTGACCATTAAATGGCGAAGCAACCCTTCATGGGCATCTTTGTCATACCCTTTTAATCCATAATCTTTAACCCATTCAGCCACTTCCATCGCTGTTTCTACCATTTCTTCACTCGCAATCAGACAAGTCTCCAGTGAAATGACTTTACGGAAGTTTCCTTGTTCGTGAAGACCCAATGAACCATCCGGAGCGAATGTAAATTCCATTTTGTTACGGTAACGCCAGGGATTGTCCATTCCGATTGTATCCAATACAAGAGCTGGGTCATAACCTTGAGTCGCCACCGCCTCTTTAACATGATCAGTTTTCTGATTCAGTTGACCTTGGTAGCTCAAATGCTGCCATACACAACCGCCGCAACGTTCAAAGTGAGGACAAGGCGGAGCTGTTCTTTCAGGATGTGCTTCAAGTATTTCTTCAGGAAGCGCCTTCCTTCTCCTCTTCAGCGGCTCGTCCACTACCACTTTTACTTTCTCACCTGGAAGAGTGCGCGGAACCGTAAGTTTTAATTTCCCTATGTTTCCTTTTTCATTCTCACGCCAGACAACAGCCTGCCCAGCTCCTCTATCATCTAATCGATGAATTTGCGCTTCTATCATTTCACCACTAGCAATTTTCAATTTAATTTCCTCCTTCAAAAAGAGCCTTAATACTATATAAAAGAATATATAAGTTCAATTATCGAATATATTTATGCCATACATACCAGAAAGCATACTAAACTAGTATAAAGGACGAGAAGCCATTATGGAATCCTTTAGTGCCCGGTAGTAGAAATTTACAACAAAAACAGCCTGGGCAACTGTAATCCTGAGTCAGCCTTCTCTCCTTAAAATCCGTGAGGCCGCTTGCCCTTTCCCTTCTCCAATTCTATTTGTTTTTCGGTTTCTTGTTCATGTTCTATTTTCCGCTGTTGTTTTGGAGAGTTATGCTTCTCTTTCTTATTGTCCCAGTAGAACATAAAGATAAGCAGTCCTGTAAAAACTACAGCCCAGATAATACCATCGATCAAAACAGTCACCCCTTACATTTTGCTTATACTGACTTTACGAAATGTCCCCATGAAAAGTTTCAGAGACCCGAATTGCTTTCTGAATTGTCTTCATAGGAATTTGTTATGAAAACAGTATTTACAAAGTAGCTGGTTAACAGCAAACAAACTTCCATACAAATAAAACCCCCAACATAAGTTGAGGGTTTCTCTCTCTATTAATACATTTGCAGGTATTGCTCGCGCTCCCAAGGGTGAACTTGGGTTCTAAACATATCCCACTCGATTTCTTTCGCTTCGATGAAGTGTTCAAAGATATGGCCGCCAAGTGCATTCACCATTACTTCGTCTTTCTTCAGAGCTTCAAGAGCATTGGAAAGATTTGCTGGAAGATCTTCAATTCCTGCTTCTTCGCGCTCTTCTTTATTCATAACATAGATATTGCGGTCAACTGGTTTAGGAGCTTTCATTTCATTTTTGATCCCATCCAAACCTGCTGCAAGCAATACAGACATTGCAAGGTAAGGATTCGCTGCCGGATCAACACTTCTTACTTCTACACGGGTACTCATACCGCGTGAAGCAGGAATACGGATCAACGGACTGCGGTTCTGTGCAGACCACGCAACATAACAAGGTGCCTCATAGCCGGGAACCAGACGTTTGTAAGAGTTAACTGTCGGGTTCGTGATGGCAGTGAAACCAGTAGCATGCTTGATTGTTCCCGCAAGGAACTGGCGTGCAGTTTCACTTAATTGCAGTTCTCCACTTTCATCGAAGAAAGAATTTTTGCCCTCTTTAAATAGGGACATATTGCAGTGCATACCAGAACCGTTTACACCAAACAGCGGTTTAGGCATGAACGTTGCATGAAGTCCATGCTTACGCGCAATTGTTTTAACAACAAGCTTGAACGTCTGGATGTCATCACACGCTTTTAGTGCGGATGCATATTTGAAATCGATTTCGTGCTGTCCTGGAGCAACCTCATGGTGAGATGCTTCAATTTCAAAGCCCATTTCTTCAAGTTCAAGCACAATATCTCTTCGGCAGTTTTCACCAAGGTCGGTTGGAGCAAGATCAAAATAGCCACCGTTGTCATTCAGTTCAAGTGTCGGTTGTCCTTCTACATCAAGTTTGAAGAGGAAAAATTCCGGTTCTGGTCCAAGGTTGAAGTCTGAGAATCCAAGCTCTTCCATCTCTTTAAGAACCCTTTTCAGGTTACTGCGTGGATCTCCTGCAAATGGAGTCCCATCCGGATTATAGATGTCACAGATAAGACGCGCAACTTTACCTTTTTCAGCTGTCCAAGGAAATACAACCCAAGTATCAAAGTCAGGATATAATTTCATGTCTGATTCTTCAATTCTTACAAAACCTTCGATTGAAGAACCATCGAACATCATTTCGTTATCAAGAGCTTTTCCTAATTGGCTAACCGGGATTTCAACGTTTTTAATCGTTCCCAGGATATCGGTGAATTGTAAACGAATGAACTTTACATTCTCCTTGTCAGCCATTTGTAAAATGTCTTCACGAGTAAACTTTCCCATCTTAACTAATTCCTCCTCAAGATTTTCAAATATTATTTTTTAGTGGAAAAAGCGAGAAAGATCTCCTTGGCGAAGAGAGGATTTGTTGAAACGCCCCGCATGAAGCAGTTCATTTCTTAACAATTTTCTCAATTCATTATCGGTAAGATCCGGCTTAGCTTTTTCTGTTTGCTGCTCGTTGGCATCTGTTTCTTTATGTTCTTCTTGTACAGCAAAAATCTTCTTAATACCTGCCATGTTAATTCCTTGATCCAATAAATCCTTAATTTCTAATAATTTATCGATATCATTCAAGGAGAAGAGCCTTCTTTTCCCTTCAGTTCTTGCAGGGAAAATCAATTCATTCTCTTCATAGTAGCGAACCTGGCGAGCAGTCAAATCGGTAAGCTGCATTACAATTCCCATAGGGAATAGCGGCATGCTTCTTCTAATTTCACTTCCACTCATCCCGATTCACCTCCTTCTTGCTTTCCTGATATCATTATATGTTATGTAAGGAGTTTTGTCAAAGAAATGTTATGTTTTCTTACATGACTTTTCAAAAAAAAGGACAGCTCTGATATAAGCTATCCTTTTAATCGTTTATTATCCTTTTTATATACTTAGTAAACCTTTTTCGAGCAACTTATTTAAACTTGTTAAAATAGCGATTTTAACATGAGAATAGGTAAGCCCTCCCTGCACGTAAGCTGTGTATGGCGGCCGGATCGGCCCATCTGCAGAAAGTTCGATGCTCGACCCCTGAATAAATGTGCCTGCTGCCATGATGACATCATCTTCATAGCCCGGCATATAATTCGGATACGGCGTAAAGTGTGAATTGACAGGTGAAGCAAATTGGACCGCCTGACAAAAGGCCACCATCTTTTCCTTATCATCAAATTGAACGGATTGGATTAAATCTGTTCTTTTCGCATCCCAGACCGGATTTGTGTTCATGCCGAGACTTTCAAGAAGAGAAGCAGTGAATACAGCTCCCTTCAACGCCTGAGCCACTACGTGAGGGGCAGAGAAAAACCCTTGATACATTTCCTGAAGCGAATAGAGAGATGCTCCTGCCTCCGCACCAATTCCCGGAGAAGTCATACGGTAAGAACAAGCCTCCACCAGCTGTTTCTTCCCGGCGATATAGCCGCCCGTTTTTGCCAGCCCTCCACCTGGATTTTTTATTAGGGATCCGGCGATAAGATCTGCCCCTGCATCGCATGGTTCTTCTTCTTCCACAAACTCACCGTAGCAGTTATCCACGAAAACCACTACATCCGGTTTGATCTCTTTCACAAAATCGATCATTTCTTTAATTTGACGGATTGTGAAAGAAGGGCGGTTAGCATATCCTTTTGACCGCTGGATGCCGATCATCTTTGTATTCGGCTGTATCGCTTCGGACACCGCTTTAAAGTCAACGGATCCATCCTCCTGCAAAGGAATGGACCTGTAACCTATCCCAAATTCCTTTAAGGAACCAGTTCCCTCTCCGCGGATGCCCACAATCTCTTCCAAAGTATCGTATGGTTTGCCTGTAATATATATCAATTCATCTCCAGGCCGAAGGATCCCAAATAGCGAAATCGAAATGGCATGCGTACCCGAAATGATTTGCGGGCGGACCAATGCAGCCTCTCCTCCGAACACATCCGCATAAATAAGCTCAAGGGTATCTCTGCCAATGTCGTCATACCCATAACCAGTTGTCGGAATAAAATGCGAGTCACTCACCTTATGTTTCTGAAATGAGGACAGTACCCTGAATTGATTGGATTCCGCTCTCCGGTCAATTTTTTGGTGAATTTCTGAAATTTTTTCTTCAGCCTTTTCTGCCATTGCCTGTAGCTGTTTTCCGTAAGTTAAATATTGATACATCTGTTTCTCCTTCTGAAAAGCTGATTATACTATTTCCGCTGCAAAACAAGGCGAACCAGCCCCTTCTTATTGCAATTTGGACAGCCTTTATTTTTGATATTTCCTGATGCTTCCTGTCACGGGATGGTCAATTAATGAAAAACCCTTCGCTTCATAAGTATGAGTGTCTTCTTTAAATTCCAGTTTTCTCAAAATCGTTTCATTTTTAAGCTGAGACAGCAATTTCCCTTCATTTGAAGGGAGATCGACGTGATAAGGTTCCATTTGTTCAATCACAATATCTTCTATTCTATCTTTGAGAATAATTCTGTCGTTTTCATCAAGTGCACTGATGATTATCTTTTCACTGATGCTGTCAGGAACAAAGTCTGGATGCATTTCATCTCGTTTATTATAAATCGTAAGCTGTGGGATGTGCTCCATTCCTAATTCAGCAAGTAGTGATTGGACCGTTTTTTCATGATTGTTATAATCCGGGTTGGAACTATCTACAACATGAAGAAGTAAATCCGCTTCCTTTACTTCTTCCAGAGTCGATCTGAAGGCAGCGACAAGCGCTGTAGGAAGATCCTGAATAAAACCAACCGTATCTGTTACCAGCGCTGTGTATCCACTTGGCAGGATCAGTTTTCTTGTTAACGGATCAAGTGTTGCAAATAATTGATTCTCTTCGTAAGATTCAGCGATTGAAATCCGGTTGAAAAGAGTGGACTTCCCTGCATTGGTATAACCCATTAATGCCATCTGGAATGTTTTATTCTTTTTACGCCTCTCCCTGTACCGTTCACGATGGTCGACAACAACCTGCAGTGATTTCTTAATATCATCGATTCTGCGTCGGATATGGCGCCGGTCACTCTCAAGCTTTGTCTCACCAGGACCTCTTGTACCGATTCCCCCGGCCAGCCGGGACATCGATGTCCCTTTACCGATCAGGCGGGGAAGCATGTATTGCAGCTGCGCCAATTCCACTTGCAGTTTTCCTTCCTTTGATCGTGCTCTCTGGGCAAAGATATCCAGAATCAACTGAGTCCTGTCAATAACCCTCGCGTCCAGCTGCTCTGATAAATTTCGAATCTGACTAGGTGACAGCTCATCATTAAAAATCACCAGGTCAGGTTCAAACTGTTCTTCAAGTGCAATTAGTTCTTCCACTTTCCCTTTTCCTATGTATGTTTTCGGATGAACCCGTTCTCTCTTCTGTGTAAGGGCAGCCAAGACCTCTGCTTGGGCAGTTTCTGCCAACGAAGCAAGCTCTTCCATTGAATAGGCGAACCGCTGGTCATCTTCTTCAATTTGACATCCCACCAGCAAGGCTTTTTCTATAATTTTTTCTTCCAAACAAAGCCCTTCTTTCCTTATATATTTGCTATTTTTCATCATATCAAAAACGAATTGTAAAGACTATGTTTATACTTTCATAAAAAGTGATAAAAAATGGTTGCAAAACTTTATATGCGTGTTAAAATCAATATGTTTGAAATGAAAACAGCAATGAGCCATGGGGAGTTTCTTTAACAGATTAACGCTCTAAAGGAGCTGGGGACTGTCCCTCAGCGCGTTAATGTGTTAAAGGAATTATCCGGAATTTTCAGCAAAGGGGGAACTGATTGTATGACTTGGGAGGTTTTAAGTATCATAGGCACAATTGCTTTTGCCGTATCAGGAGCGATTGTGGCCATGGAGGAAGAATACGACATTTTAGGCGTTTATATTTTGGGGATTGTTACTGCTTTCGGAGGAGGAGCGATCAGGAACTTGCTTATCGGCGTACCAGTTTCAGCTCTGTGGGAGCAAGGCTTCTTATTTCAGATAGCTTTGCTGTCGATTACAGCCGTCTTCTTATTTCCCAATAACCTGCTTAGGCACTGGCGGCGCTGGGGCAGTTTTTTCGATGCCATAGGGCTATCAGCATTTGCTATTCAGGGAGCTTTGTACGCTTCCGAGATGAACCACCCTATCAGCGCCATCATCGTAGCTGCTGTCTTGACAGGAAGCGGCGGCGGAATGATCAGGGATTTGCTTGCCGGCAGAAAACCACTTGTATTGCGATCGGAGATTTATGCAGTTTGGGCAGTGTTATGCGGAGCTTCAATTGGATTGAATTTCGTAACTGAAGCATGGGAGCTGTATACACTCTTCATCCTGACCACTTGCTTAAGAGTGATGTCCTATTCCTATAAATGGCGGCTGCCAAATAGAAACCTTAAGGCCTTTCAATAATAAAAAGCTTGAACCCTCCAATAAAGTGATGGGTTCAAGCTTTTTTTGGCCAGCGCAGTTCACTCAAAAACGGAAACTGTCAAAGTATCATTCAATGTTATTGATTCCATCGCACACTGTCTTTAACAGAAAATCCAAATCTTTGACCTCTATATTTAGAGGAGGCGATATCGTCAATACATTATTATAACCTGCAACGGTTGCACCATTCTTACCAATAATGACTCGCTTATCTTTGCAATACCTAATCACCTGATTCACTTTTTCTACTGGTAATGGTTGTTTGGATTCCTTATCAACGACAAGTTCAATCCCGATCAATAACCCTTTCCCCCGAACATCTCCCACACAATCATTCTGCTGTAATTGGGTTATCAGGACGTTGATTGCCTTGTCACCCAATTCAGCCGATCGTTCAAACAGCTTTTCCTTTTCCATAATTTCTATATTCTTCAATGCCAGGGCACATGAAGCCGGGTTTCCACCAAAAGTATTAATATGGCGTAAATAATCATATTCTTCGTTCCCTTTGAATTCTTCATAGATTTCACGTTTGACCGCTGTTACAGATAACGGCAAGTAAGCACTGGTAATCCCTTTAGCCATCGTAATAATGTCAGGCTTAACACCATAATTCATGAACCCGAAAGGCTTTCCGGTACGCCCAAAGCCGCAAATCACTTCATCGACTATAAGGAGTGCACCATGCGTTTTACAGACTTCCTGAGCGGCTTTCATGTAATCTTCTTGAGGAACGATAACTCCCCCACCGGTAATGATAGGTTCCATAATTGCCGCAGCTATCGTTTCACTCAATTCCCATGTCATCGCCTGGTCTATAGCTTTGACTCCGGGCAGCTGATGACCTTCTCCTGACACTTCATCCCGATATAAATCAGGCGGAGCGACATGGATGAACCCTGGCGCAAGAGGTTCATATTTGTACTTCCTTTGTGCCTGACCTGTAGCTGCTAACGCCCCCATAGAGCTTCCATGATATCCTCTGTATCTTGAAACTATTTTGTACCGGCCGCCTTCCCCTTTTTGCTGATGATATTGACGGGCAATCTTGAACGCTGTTTCGTTTGCTTCCGAACCGCTGTTCGAGAAAAAGAAAACATAATCCCCTCCCAGCATCTCATTCAATTTTTCCGCAAGGGCAATTGCAGGCTCATGACTTTGGGTCAGCGGAAAATAAGCCATTTTCTTAAGTTGTTCATACGCTGCTTCAGCAAGCTCCTCACGCCCGTATCCAACATTCACACACCATAATCCTGCCATGCCATCCAGATATTCTTCCCCATCTTTATCTGTAACCCATGAGCCTTTAGATTCTGCAACAACCATCGTGCCTTTGGGATTATACGGCTTCATCGAATGCCAAATATATTGTTCATCCTGAGCCAGCAGGCTGTCATGAGATCGACCTGTTTTCTCCATTTTCTAACGCCCCTTTGTTCTTCCTTATCCAAGGAATTGTTCAAATACTTTAACGATAGCGATTAAAAATCAAAACGGGAAGTTATCATTTTCTTCTTAGTAAAGAAATTTACTCCGTCTTTCCCGTTAACATGCATGTCTCCATAGAAAGAATCCTTCCATCCGGAAAACGGGAAGAATGCCATAGTCGCTGGAACCCCTACATTAATTCCAAGCATACCCGCATCGGCTTCCTCTCTGAATTGCCTAACTGCTTTGGCATCTTTCGTATAAATTGTCGCCCCGTTTCCAAATCGCGATTGACGGATATAATCAAGTGCTCCGTCTAAATCTTTTGACCGAAGCAAACTCAGAACAGGGGCAAAAATTTCTTCCTTAGCAATTGTCATATCCGGGGATACATAGTCAAAGATGGTCGCTCCCATAAAGTTCCCTTCTTGGAATTCATCCATTTCTTTACGGCCATCCCTGATCAGAGACGCCCCTTCCGCCAAGCCCTTTTCAATATATTTCAGCGTTTTTTCACGATGTTCCTTTCGAATGACCGGAGTCAACAGAACTTCTTCATCCATTCCATTTCCGATACATAATTCATCCGCTTTCTTCTTCAACGCTTTCACAAACGGTTCATTGTCACCAACGACAACGACTGCACTGCAGGCCATACACCTTTGCCCCGCACTTCCGAAAGCTGAGCTGATGATATGTTCTGCAGCCTTATCCATATCTGCATCAGGCATGACAACATGATGGTTCTTTGCACCTGACAAAGCTTGCACACGCTTTCCTTTTGTTGCCGCTTTCTCGTACACATATTTAGCCACAGGCTGGGATCCCACAAATGAAATCGCAGAAATGTCTTTGTGCTCCAGAAGGCCATTCACCACATCGTGTGCTCCGTGCACCACATTTAATACACCCGACGGGAACCCCGCTTCCGTAAACAGTTCAGCAAGCCTGTTTGCAAGGATCGGCGTCCTTTCGGAAGGCTTAAGTACGAATGTATTTCCACAGGCCACTGCGAGCGGGAACATCCAAAGCGGCACCATCATCGGGAAGTTAAACGGGGTTATGCCTCCAACCACTCCCAATGGATAACGGAACATTTCTGAGTCAATATCTTCAGCAATTCCACTTAGGGTTTCTCCCATCATTAAAGTTGGTGCACCGCAGGCAAATTCTACACACTCAAGTCCCCGCTGCACCTCCCCATAAGCCTCCTTATATGACTTCCCATTTTCTTGAACAACCAGCTTTGCAAGCTCTTCATGGTTCTCAGAAAGCAGAGAATGATATTTATACAGAAAGCGTGCTCGCTTTGGGACAGGGACCTTCTTCCATGTTACAGAAGCCCTTTTGGCTGCTTTAACTGCTTGATCTACGTCTTCTTTTGAAGAAATCGGCACTCTTGCAATCTCTTTATTCGTTGCCGGATTGACGACTTCCATCGTTTGGGAGCTGAGTGACTCCACCCACTTCCCGTCAATGTAATTTTTTAATACGGCTACTTCATTTTTGATCATAGTCATATAAATGAATCCTCCTCATCGCATTATATTCAAAAAATTCTATATCTTCATTATGGGAGATATTGATAGGGCTTTCATTAGACAAAGTGTAAAAGAACCTGGTATGTCCTTTTTACATTGCTGTTAAAGAATGTTTTTTGAAAAAACGTTATATTAATAGTGTTGCCTGATTTCCGCTCCAGGTGTGCGACTCCGCGGGGCGGGCGGTGAGCCTCCTCAGCTTCGCCTGCGGGGTCTCACCTGTCCCGCTAATCCCGCAGGAGATCGCACACCTTCCGCTCCAATCTACATTTATTATCCACTGGAGCAAAAAAATTTCATTAATTTATCAGATGGTTAAGAATGCTAATTTATTATACAAATGGTAAAGATATTTCTCCTTTAGAGCTATAAACATCATCAATAACAGATCCTTTACATTTGACTAAAATTCTAATTCTCATTAATTTATCTTCGCTCTGTCCCTCGCTCCTGAAGGCTGCAAATAGTCGTGTGCTGACAATAGAAACTCAATCGCCACCCGTTTTTCTGCCTCCATATAGTCAGCACCAAGCAGATCTTCGATTTTCTTCAGCCGGTGATACAACGTTTGCCTGACGATAAACAGTTGTTTTGCGGTTTGCTGCTTCGAGCCCTGACACTTTAAAAATACCTTCAACGTTTGAAGCAAGCTTCCATCATGGTCTTGATCATATTTTAAAATGGGCCCCAAAAACTCTTCTGTCATTTGCCACAGGTTCACATTTTGATTCACAATGGAAATGAGCCGGTATAAATGCAGATCATCTGAAAAGTAAAAGCCATTCTCTTCTCCCAACTGAGCCGGATAAAACAGGCTATCCTTAGCGGTTTCGAAACTTTTGTGTACATCAGTCACATTCTCCAGGTATTTCCCTGTAGCAAATACGAGTCCAGTAGAATTCCGACAGAACTCCGACTCAAGGATTCTTTCATAAGCACTGGTAACCCTCCGCCTCCAGGTCTTGCATTCCCCTGTGTCCAAAAGGATAAATACGAGACTGTCCCCATCAGTTTCAGCCAGCACATGAAAACCATACTGCTCAAATAAATTTCTTGTTACAAGGTTGAAATAAGTCAAATCAAGGCTTTCATTTTCCTTGAACCTCTTGACCTGGCAGATACTCACTACCCCACCGGTTATTTTGACTTTGAGTTGTGTTAAATAATTAGTCAACCAGTCAGAGGATTGCTCGTCTTTAATCCAAGACTTTATCCACCTGGATTCTTCCGCCCTTTTCTTTTCATTAAAATAGAGCTCTCTCATCAAATACTGTGCAAGGGCAGTAGCTGTCCTGTCCAAAATCAATAATTCATACTCACTGAAGGGGAAATCGTTTCGATAGATTAAGAGATCTGCATATTCCCTGTCCAGCAATATGACCTTCGCTAAAGCAAATTGATCATTGCTCCCTCGCTTATATTCACGATAATGCAGCATCAGCTTATGCTCCTCCGGCCGGCGCATCTTTGGATGAATCCCCGCATCGTGTCCTTCCAATTGAAATAATACCGGCACAGAAAGCTCTTTATGCAGTACCTGAAGGATTTCCTTATAGTCATTAACACTCAGAAGGATTTTATTTAATTCCTGTGCATAACAATCCAGTTTTTTCATCATACTGTACTGCTGATTAATCAAAATGGAGTGGATATCTTGTGTAATGCCTACAAAAGGGACCTCTTTTTCAAAGACAATCACAGGGAAGGCATTTTCTTCTGCACACTGCAAAACCGCTGCCGGAATCTCAGATATATTGGTATCAAGTTCAATTCCCAGGGCTGATGCACCACTTTCAATTAACTGCTGAATTAGAGAAAGGAACGCCTCCTCCTCTTTTAATGCAAGGCCGGTGGTAAGAATCAGTTCATTTCCGCTAAGCAGATTCCTGATTGTTGTCACTTCTACGACATGGACCCATTTAACCTGCCGGCGGATTCCCTTATGGCCCGCGATGACTTTGGCATGTTCAAAATGTCTTCTCAAAAGAATATCTTCTACTGAAAAATAATAGTCACTCTTCATGAGACTCTCCTCATTAATTAGTTATAGAAGATGAAATGAAAATAGAGAAAAAGGATTGGAAAACCCAACCCTTACTCTTCCATATGGGGAATTGAAAAATAAACCTCATCACTCATTTCTTCATCTGACAGATGTTGAGAAGTCAAGAAAACCATCACCCATTCGACCAGTTCCTCCGAACTCATGATCATCCGGCTGGGATGAGGTTCCTTTTTCACCCGTGAATTTTCCGGTTCCGGGACAGACAGGTTTTTCACCAAATTCCCCCTTCCCTGCTGATATCACCCTTTTATTAACAAATTCGAAAAGTACTTGCGTGCATTGGCAGTTTTCACATGGAGAGTGGCACTTCTTTTATTCTCGGTATTCTTGAACAAAATGAATGCGCCGCTTAAATTCTCCGTCACCTTTTCTATTTTGAAACCTTTTTGCATAAGAAAGTCTATCTTGTCTCTTTCACTTAAAAACTCCTGATACTCAGACATGGACTTCCCTCCAATTTATGATTCAATTACCATCCATTATATGCTAGACACTCTTGATTGCAGGAATTTCTTCCACTTGCGTTTCAATCTCCGCTTCAATCTCCCAATCCCTGCCGACAGAAATCCCTAAATATAATTCGTCGCTTGGATTCGTTAGTTCGGATTGCTCATATTTCTTGAACCACCAGTACTTCGCTAACACAAAGTAACTGAGAGCCCCAATGCCAAAACCAACGAGGAATGAAAAGTTAGGTACAAAATAAGACGCAACCCCTCCTAAAATCCAAGAGATGAATCCAGCTAAATTCACGCCATTCATATACTTGAATTGACCCTCTTCTTCATATAAATCGGGAACGTTGACTCTGCGCTTCCTGATAAAGTAATAATCAGATACAAGAATTCCGACAATGGCCGAAAGAATTCCACCGACAAACAGCAGCACAGGAATAATGACATCGAAAAGGTTCCAAGGCTGAACGATCGTCCCGACAATCCCTGCCGTTATGACCCCTGCCCAGAAAGGAAACTTTGGACCGCCCACATTCGAGAAAATTGTTGCCGCAGGAACAATGTTGGCAGCAATGTTAGTAGACCACTGAGCCAATACAATCATAAGAAGCAATACACCCAATATCAGTCCACTCGCTGCTTCCTGGAGTGCCACAACCGGGTCATAATTCAACACGGCGATGTATGCTACCGCACCAATCATGACCATGAATGACTGGGTCAACGGAAGAGCAATAAGGTTACCGATTAATGAACTTCTGTTTCTTTTAAACCAGTTCTTCTCATTCTTTGGAGCTTTCATGAATCGTGATATAGAAGGAATATCCGCTGCCAAGGTAGCCCAGAATCCCATATTGCTGAAGATGACGACCAGGAAGGCTGTAAAGGCCGCTCCTCCGGTAACAGGGCTTTCAACCCAGCTCCATATCTCTCTTCCTTGAGATACCGCTGAATCAGACAAAGAGGAATACATCCAAACTGAAATCAGGATAATGACAGGTGCAGCAAGGTCCGCAAACCTTTCAACTGCTTTTATTCCCAAGGCGGTGTTGACTAGTTGAAGAACAGCAAAAATCAAGAAACAGACAAACCAGTTGTCAAAATTAAATAATATATTCAAGATTCCATTCATGGCAGTAGCGCCAAAGAAAGTATTAATACCAAACCACATTGATGCAGCCAGTCCTCTTACCACAGAAGGTATATGCGTGCCAATTGTGCCAAAAGGCGCTCTCATATATACAGGAAACGATAAACCGTGCTCAATTCCTATATCACCTGTTAACGTAATAAAAAAGCCGATCGCCAGAGAACCAATTACTGTGGCCAGGACAACCATTGGCAGCGGCAGGGAAATGACTCCAGCGCCACCGATAGCAAAGGTTGCCAGGACGACAACCATCCCAACCCACATAAATGAATATCCAAGCTTCGTGATCTTTCGCTCCCCTTGCTTAATAGGCAGCAGATCAGGTGATTTCAAATAGCTCTTTTTCAAAATGAACACTCCCTTTTGTTTGCTTCGAATGGCAAAACCTTTCTTACTTGTTACAAGAGAGGCAAGAGGAGGAAGGCTGGCTGCTTGCGATACATGCCTTACAAACCTCTTGCAGGAGCTGTTCTGAATAGTAAGCTGAATAATTGATTGATAGTTTTCAGGATTTAGAGGATTGGAGTTTTTCACTCTCTTCTGTAATCAGATGATTACCGTATCTCGCTCTTTTCACATACTCGCCTTTACCCAGTCTGCCTACGAATTTCCTGTCTTTTACAACATATTCGCCCCTGGAAATTACAGAGACCGGCTCCCCTTTCACCTTCATTCCCTCAAAAGGATTATAGTCAGCTGCCATATGGTGTGTCTCTGCAGAGATAACTCTTTCCGCCTTAGGGTCAAAGATAACAAGATCTGCATCTGAACCAACAGCAATCGTTCCTTTTTTAGGGTAAAGGCCGAACAGTTTTGCACTGCGGGTAGACATGATGTCCACAAACTGATTTAAGGTGATTCTGCCTTTTTCAACTCCTTCAGAGAATAATATAGATACACGGTCCTCGATAATCGGCCCGCCATTCGGAATTTTGGTAAAGTCCCCTTTCCCCAGATCCTTTTGCCCTGCAAAGTCAAAGGAACATTGATCAGAACCCAGAGTTTGCAATTGTCCGCTCTTTAGCGCATTCCATAGAACCTCTTGGTTCCATTTCTCACGTAAAGGCGGGGACCATACATATTTAGCACCTTCAAAATTCGGTCTCTCCAGATACGACTGATCCAGAACTAAATACTGTGGACATGTTTCTCCCCATACGTTCAGCCCCTTGCTTCTGGCAGATGCGATCTGCTCAACCGCTTCTGCACAAGAAACATGAACAACATAAAGCTGCGAATCTGCCAATCCAGTTAACTTGGCTGCTCTTCCGGTTGCCTCCCCTTCAATTTCCGGCGGCCTGGTCAGTGCATGATAGATAGGATCGGTATTTCCCTCTTTCAACGCTTTTTCTGTTAAATATTCAATGACATCCCCATTTTCAGCATGGACCATGACGAGCGCACCCAAGTCCTTGGCTGCTACCAAAGTCCGAAACAGGGTTTCATCATCTGCTTGAAACACATTTTTATAGGCCATAAATACTTTAAAGGAAGTAATTCCCTCTTCACTCATGACATCCGGAAGCTGTTTCAGCACCTCTTCATTGATCTCGCCAATCATCAAATGGAAACTGTAATCTATAACGGCCTTATCTCTCGACTTTGCATGCCATGTATCAATAGCAGCCTGTAATGGTTCCCCTTTATTCGTTAAGCAGAAGTCGATTACAGTAGTCGTACCTCCAAAAGCGGCAGCTATTGTCCCGCTCTCGAAGTCATCTTTAGAGACGGTTCCGCCAAACGGCATTTCCAAGTGGGTATGCGGATCGACCCCTCCAGGAAAAATATATTTCCCGCTCGCATCAATTACTTCAGTATTTTCATCAGCATCAAAATGGTTTCCTATTGCTGAAATCTTCCCGTCTTGTACAAATACATCTGCTTTATATGTGTCTGTTGCCGTAACAATAGTTCCATTTTGGATAATCTTATTCATTCTTTGACCTCCCCAATTATTTCACTGCATCAATTTTAGATTCGGCCAGTTTACCGACCGCTGCCTGACGTTGGTTCCAAGTCATTGGCATATGCCCGCTCGGCACTTCTATCATGTCTATCGCCCCGTCTACCGGACAGACGATTGAGCAAAGGTTACATCCTACACAGTCTTCTTCCCTTACTTTCAGATAACTGTTACCTGAAGCATCTTTTAACATATCGATACATTGGTGAGAAGTATCTTCACAAGCAATGTGGCATTTATTGCAATTAATGCAAACATCTTTGTTGATTTTGGCAACAACACTGTAATTAAGATCAAGATTACCCCAGTCAGAATACCTCGGTACTGATTTCCCAACGAGATCCTGGACAGACGCAATTCCTTTATCATCAAGGTAATTATTCAATCCATCCAGCATGTCTTCCACAATTCTGAATCCGTGGTGCATGGCAGCAGTACAAACTTGTACCCCTGAAGCCCCCATTAACATGAATTCAACAGCATCCTGCCAATTTGACACCCCGCCCATTCCGGAGATCGGTACGTTAATGCGTGGGTTCCTGGCACATTCAGCCACCATATTCAACGATATCGGTTTGACTGCAGGGCCGCAGTAACCTCCATGGGCTCCTTTGCCAGCCACATGGGGGATCGTATTCCACGTATCGATGTCAACTCCGGCCAAACTGTTGATTGTATTGATCATACTTACTGCATCTGCACCACCTTGTACCGCTGCTTCAGCCGTTACGGTGATGTCTGTAATATTCGGTGTCAATTTAACGATAACAGGTGTTTGGGCAACCTCTTTGACCCAGTACGTCTGCCTTTCGACCAGCTCCGGCACTTGTCCGGAAGCTGCTCCCATTCCCCTTTCTGCCATCCCATGGGGACAGCCAAAGTTCAGTTCTAATCCATCGACACCAACATCCTCTACCTTTTTGACAATTTCATGCCACTTTTCCTGTTGGGGTTCAACCATTAAGGAAGCGATAATCGCATGATTCGGAAATCGCTTTTTTGTTTCATAGATTTCTTTTAGGTTCACCTCTAACGGTCGGTCCGTAATCAGTTCAATATTATTGAAGCCAGCTACCCTCTGGCCATTAAAACTGACAGCCGCAAACCTCGAAGAAACATTAATAATCGGTTCACCCAATGTCTTCCAAACTGCCCCTCCCCATCCTGCTTCAAATGCCCGCTGAACCTGATAGCCCGAATTGGTAGGCGGCGCTGATGCCAGCCAGAAAGGATTTGGTGATTTAATTCCTGCTAAATCAATGTTTAAGTTTGCCATAAAACTCCCCCCTCAGAACACTCTTAATTCACTTGAACTTTCTCCAATTGCCGATGCAGGTGATAAGCTGCTTGCTTGCCTTGTTCCGCTGCTGTCACCACCATTGCCTCCCCCATTCCCTTTCCAAAAACGATATCTCCACAAGCAAAAACTTTTGGGTTTGATGTCTGTAATGTCTCTCTGTCGACTTGGACAATGCCGTCAATGTGATTCAGTCCAAACTGTTCAACCAGCGATAAATGACGCGTTTGTCCGATGGCCTTGATCACTGCATCAACAGGTATAATGAATTCAGATCCATCTACAGGCACAGGACGTCTTCTTCCATCATTTCCCGGCTCTCCCAATTTCATTTTGATACATTCGATGCCGGTCACTTTTCCATCCTTATCTCCAATGATTTTCTTAGGCACAGTCAGCCAGCGAAATTCCACACCATCCTGCTTGGCAAATTCATATTCAAAGTCATAGGCTGTCATTTCTTCTTTTGTACGGCGGTAGAGAATCTTTACGTTCTCCGCTCCCAGACGGACTGAACATGTTGCTGCATCAATAGCCGTGTTCCCAGCTCCAATTACTACCACATTTTTCCCAATATAATCCTTTGAAAGTTCACCGCCCTTGGTGGATTTCACAAACTCAATCGCATCATGAACCCCTTCCAAACCTTCTCCATCCACCCTCAAATCAGGAACTTGAGCCATTCCCGCTGCTAAAATAACATAATCATGGCTGTTCACGATTTCTTCAGCAGAAATGTCGACTCCTACCTTTGTACCCGTTCTAATATCTACATTCAATTTCTTCACTTGGTCGACTTCCCAGTAGGAAATAGATTGAGGCAGACGGAAGGATACGATTCCATACGTATTCAATCCCCCCGCTTTCTTTTCCGCTTCATAAATCGTCACTTCATAGCCAAAACGGGCCAGTTCCCTTGCAGCAGAAAGTCCGGCTGGGCCTCCACCCACAATACCAACCTTCTTTCCGTTCGGTTTTCCCGCTTCAAACAAGACCGTATCATTGTGCCTTGCCCAGTCCGTGGCATACCTCTGAAGATCTCCAATCATGATCGGTTTTGTAGAATGGTTCAAAACACATGCCCCTTCACACAGCTCATCTGTAGGACATACCCGCGAGCAACTGGCTCCCACTGGATTCGAGAGCATAATGGTCTTTGCAGAACCTTTTAAATTCCCTGAAGCAATCTTCTTGATGAAAGAAGGAATATCAATTCCGGTCGGACAAGCCTGTATACATGGAGCATCAAAGCAATACAGGCACCTATTTGCTTCTTCAACGGCTTCTCTACTTGACAAACCTTCGTGTGCTTCTTGGAAATTCTTTTCCAAACTTAATAATGAAAGTGAATTAGACAAACAAACTTCCCCCTTTTCCCCTTCAATTTCCTAAATGAATGAACGACTCCCCGATAAACACTTCAGGGCTGACAGTTATCACTGTCCCCACAGCATATAATTGTCAGCCATTTTGTATTAAGGTAGTAATGCGGTCATTTCGTTGTAAGTTTCTGGCCTGCGGTCACGGTAAAATTGCCACGTGTCCCTTACTTCCCGTATTAATTTCTTGTTCATTTCCCCTATAATTACCTCATCGCTGTCCCTGCTTCCAATCGAAACGAAACTTCCGCGAGGATCCACCAGATAAGATTGACCATAAAATTCACCCATGTTCCAAGGCCCTTCAAATCCTACACGGTTGATTGCACCCAGGTAGTAGCCGTTAGCAACTGCATGCGCAGGCTGTTCCAGCTTCCATAAGTACTCCGACAGGCCGGCGACAGTAGCGGAAGGATTAAAAACAATTTCTGCTCCTTTTAACCCAAGAAGGCGGGCACCCTCCGGGAAATGCCGGTCATAGCAGATGTAGACTCCGACTTTGGCATAAGCAGTATCAAATACCGGATACCCCAGATTTCCAGGTTTGAAATAGTACTTCTCCCAGAAACCATATCCTTCATCTCCGACGCCGACATGAGGAATATGCTGTTTTCGATATTTTCCGAGATAGGATCCATCCGCATCAATGACTGCTGCTGTATTGTAATATGTAGCGATGCCCTCTCTTTCATAGATCGGCAGGACAATAACCACATTCAGTTCCTTCGCCAACTCCTGAAAACGTTTGGTGGTAGGTCCATTCGGAATTTCTTCTGCAGAGTCATACCACTTCGAGTTTTGTTCTGAGCAGAAATAAGGCCCGTAGAAAATTTCTTGTAAACAGATGATTTGCGCACCCTTCTTTGCCGCATCTCTTACCAATCCAATATGTTTTTTGATTGATTGCTCCTTATGAACCTCTACCGGTTCCTTCCCATCAACATCATGCGAAGCCTGAATAAGACCAATTTTCACCATGTCTGACACGTCAATTCCCCCTAAATAGATAAAAATTTCAATAGTAAGCGCTTTCAATGCAAGAAGTTCAAAAACAGAAAACGATTACTAGTGCTTATTTTGTTGTCTGAATATTTTGTATTTTTAATATATATTAACTCGTACCACAAGGGATTGCATTATACAATTTGTAAAATCAACTCCCTTACTTATTTGACATTATGTAGATTCTTTTAGACTGGCCATCCAGTTAGTTGCTGTTTCTATTACCCTAGCACAAGTATTCTACGAAATTTGTAAAACAAGCTGTCTATCCTTAAGGAAAATTATCTGATTTATCGACAATTTCCCTTACTTTCTTTTCGTTTTTTACAATTAAAACGACATTCAAAAAAGAGCTTGTACCTAATGTGCAAGTAGTTCAGTTTTGGAGTACAAAACACTATTTGTCCTCTTAATTGAATTGCTTTTCCCTATGAAATCGCATACTAATCTGCACCCTAATTCGTAAGGTAAAGTGCAACCAAAACTGTCAGCCTAACTGAAAGAAAATGATAAGATGAAGGGTAATGGGAAGGAATGTTTCATTAAAGGAGCAGGATAATGGAAGATGATTTTTTGATTATAGAAAGTACTATCCTTAAGTGCGGGTCACAGATCCATAAATAGAGGGAGAAATTCCCCTTAAACTGCAAAACATAGCTGAGTTAGCTATAAATAAGGGGAGATTTTCCCCTTAATCCTGGCACAGCACCCCATTTTTCATGTTTTTCAAATGAATAGCGGTAAATATTCCCCTTATTTCAACTTTTTTTAGTGTCATTTCCTAAATAAGGGAAGTTTCTCCCCTTATTTTTATCAGCTCATGCTGCTGATTTCTTTTGGGTCCATGAGATTCCGCTCTTGAATGGGGGGACACCCAGTGAACAAACGGCGTTGTTACTTGAAGAAAAGCCGTCTTTCAAACTGTAAATCCGCTGCATATTTGAACCCCTTATGAAGGAGCGAATTATAACCATAATGAACAAAATTCGTTATGGTGTTTTATGCCATTTCGCAAGTCAATTAGCGACATAAATCGCAAGACTACATTATTTATTTCAGTGTTGTGGAAACGTGTGCAAAACTAGATAAAAAAACACTTGAGAGTAGATGACTTGCTGTAATATCAATAAAAAAATAGCATACGAATAATGGTGCGAATTCGTATGCTAAAGATTTTGGATTTTTACTTTTTGGACCTCTAAAGTGAACTCCTTACCTAATGTGGTTCAAGCTCTTTTCTTTCTTTTACACTCATTTCTTTCAATGACTTATTCAAACGTCCCTTTCACAACAGCATGTCCATTTTCAACCATCAATCTCCCTCTGGCAAAGACACTATTAATGCTCAGTGAATCCTTATCAACCAAAACGATGTCTGCATCTTTTCCATTACTGATCATCCCTTTTTGTGTGAGCTTTAAAATTTTTGCCGGGTTTGAAGTAATGACCTTTATCGCTGTTGCCAACGGGACGCCTTCTTTAAGAACTGCATCCCGAACAGCATTAAACAGACTGGAGACGTCCGCAACTTTCAAACCAATAAATTCTCCCTTACTGTCGAATTCCGGCAAGCTTCCCTGTCCGTCAGAAGTGAATGTTATTTGATCTACAGGAACACCTTCAGTAAGCATCCGTTCCAACCCTTTACCGCATTCCACTTCTCCGTCTTCAAGGAATTGCGGAATGGTGCTCGTTGTAAAATCAACATAACCGCCTTTCAAGGCATATTGAATACCTTGCTCAAACAGATGGGCATTTCGGTTGATATGAGTGGGATAGAACTGCCTGATAGGTATATCCGTGGATTCGATTACGTCATAAATAAGTTTCAGACCATCTCTGCTGTCACCTAAATGGACATTAACCACAACCTGATTTGCCGGAAAGGATTCCTCCTACACGGGATTGTGATGCAATCCTGGCAAATTCCTCTGCAGTAGGCTGTGATGAACGATGGTCAGCAATTGCAATTTCCCCGGTCCCGATAATTTTATCAACGAGGATGATATCATCTTCTATCTTTCCGGTGAGTGTCCTGACAGGAACCTGGTAAGAACCAGTTTGAACGTAGCAAGTTATCCCTTCTTCATCCAGTCCTCTTGCTTTCGCTACAAGGCTGGCCATCCTCCTTGTCGTTCCATCAGTTCCGATTACACCGATCAGCGTGGTAACCCCGGAGAGTGTAGCATCAGTGAGTTTAATTTCAGGCGTACGGGTTTTATACCCGCCCTCTCCTCCGCCTCCAAGAATATGAACGTGGGAATCAATGAATCCCGGGAGTACAATCTGTCCCTCAGCATCGATTACTTTAATATTATCCGAGAAAAAACCTTCTGGTATAGCTATATTGTCTTCTACAAAACCGATTTTTTCATCAACAATCAAGATATCTTTTTTTCCTAAGTGTTCTGGAGCATAAATTTCTCCATTCCGTATTAAAATCAACATGATGCAAGCTCCTTTCAATTAGTGTGCCACTCTCCAGTTTTGAGAGAAGCTTTGCAGCCCGATCATTCATTCTTTATGGAGTCGTACACATACACTTATAGCAAAAGTCAACTACTATAGATAAATTATATAATACTCTACCAATCTTTCCATTACTAAGTTTTCAGAAGCAGATTCTCAATATATCTATTATAGTGTAAAGGTAAAAAAACCGAACACCTCTGCTCGGTTTTTTCTATATGACAGATTTTACTTGCTATACTAAACGAGGATCTTTCAGTCATCTGCTGAAGGAAAAATCAAGTCATTGCTTCTTATGGTCATCAACTCATGGCGGTCAAATGAGTTATGCATCAGCAGCCTCATCGCCTGAGCCCGGATCGATTTCTCGATTACATTCCGCACATACCTTCCGTTTGAGAATGCTGCTGGACTGATCGCCGTTTTCACTTGTGCGAGATGTTCCCTCATTTTTCTTTCCGCATCTGCGCTCAATTCATATTCCTTTTCAACAAGCATTCTCCTGCCGATCTCCATTAATTGTTCCACCGAATAATCCTGGAATTGGAACACAAGGGGAAACCGTGAATGAAGACCGGGATTGAGTGTAAGGAACTGGTCCATCTCGCGAGAATATCCTGCAAGTATAAGTATAAATTCATGCTGTTTGTCTTCCATATGTTTTACAAGTGTATCAATAGCCTCTTTCCCGAAGTCTTTTTCTCCCCCGCGTCCGAGAGAATAAGCTTCATCCACAAATAAAATACCGCCCATAGCCTTCTTGATTAAGTCTCTCGTTTTTTGTGCAGTATGGCCGATGTATTCCCCAACGAGATCCGCTCTTTCCGCTTCAATCAAGTGTCCTTTTGAAAGAACATTCATCTTGTGAAAAAGTTTGCCGATTAACCGCGCAACGGTCGTTTTCCCTGTTCCAGGATTCCCTTTAAACATCATATGCAACGCCTGTTTGCCGGCTTTCAGGCCCGTTTCTTCTCTTTTCTTGTTTACATATATCCAAGCATATATCTCTTTGACCATTTTTTTCATATCTTCCATTCCGACCAACGAAGCAAGTTCTGCTTCTATTTCCCTTAATGCAGCATGTTCTTGGGGAAGGACTTTTACCGGAGCCTCCGCCTTCGCTATGTCACGCACAGGATTGCGTTTATGTGAATTCAGCACGATACTTATTTGTCCATTATTCTTCATTCTCATTGGCTCTTCCATATCTTCACCTCACCATTCTTTACAGTGTACGCCTGGAGGTTATAAACGGTGACAAATGCCCAGTACAGGTTTAAGAAAACTCTCTTATCATCCTATTCAACATATGTTGAAATCATTATACAATTTTATCTGCCGTTGTTTTCACAACAAAAAAACACACCAGAGATATCCGGTGCGTTTTATCACTCTTATGATTATTGACCTTCATCAAAGTTAATTTGAACGTTGCGTTGAGGCGAGAAGGTTGAAATAGCATGCTTATAAACCATCTGTTGTTTTCCTTCTGACTCAAAGAGAACGGTAAAGTTATCGAAACCTTTCACAAGACCGCGTATTTGAAATCCATTCAGTAAAAACACCGTCACTTGTGTGTTATCTTTTCGTAACTGATTAAGAAATTGATCCTGGATATTAATTGCTTGTTTCATGATTAGTCCTCCTCTTCTATCTCTATCTTAACTATTCGACTATAAGCCTAGCTTTCCTGCAACAAATTCTGTTATCTCTTCAATTTTTTTGTTATTTTCCCTAGTGTTCGTCATATCAAACCATACCACATCCATTTTGTTGCGGAACCAGGTTAACTGGCGTTTAGCATACCTTCTGGAGTTCTGTTTCAGGTTTTCAACGGCATCGTCCAATGTCACCTTACCATCCAAATACTCATAAAGTTCTTTATAACCGATTGCCTGGATCGATTGCACATCCCTTAAATCTCTATCGTAAAGAGACTTCACTTCTTGCAGCAAGCCTTGTTCCATCATCAAATCTACTCTGTAATCGATCCGGTTGTATAATAAGGCCCTGTCCATTGTCAATCCGATTAACGTAACGTCGTATAAAAGTTCGCTCTGCTGGCTTTCCTGATATTCAGTCATGGTTTTACCAGTGCAATGATAAATTTCCAGGGCTCTTATGACTCTCCTGATATTGTTGGGATGAATGCTGGCAGCAGCTTTAGGATCCACCTTTGCCAGTTCTGCATGGATCCGCTCAGTCCCGGCTTCTTCAACTTTTTTTTCAAGCTTTCTCCGGTACTCCTCGTCTCCGGGTGCATCGGTAAATTGATAATCATAGATGACCGACTGAATATATAATCCAGTACCTCCGACAATCATCGGAAGCTTTCCCCGGCTGTGGATCTCGGAAATTTTTTCTCTTACAAGCTCCTGAAACTCTGCAACTGAGAAACTGTCTTCAGGTTCCCTTATGTCAATAAGGTGATGAGGAACACCTTCCATTTCTGCTTCCGTTATCTTCGCAGTACCAATATCCATTCTTTTATAAATCTGCATAGAATCACCGCTGATTATTTCAGCATCGAATTCCTTTGCCAGATTAATACTTGTGGCTGTCTTGCCCACAGCAGTAGGACCGATGAGGACGATCAGTTTTTCTTTCTGTTTCAAACCATTCACTGCCTTCTATGTAAAAGATGAGTTTACATATTATCGTACCATAAGAATCAGTCATTACATATCAGAACAGTATAACCAATAAAAACTTTTTTATACAAAGGAATTTTAAAATGAATGCAATTATTTCCACTCCAATCAATCATAGTTTGCAATTCAGCTCCATTTAGTAGCAGAAAAGAAAACATATTAACCAGGTTTTCCACTTCCATTTAAACAATAGAAAGTAATTTATGTTCTCCCATCATTCACAAACTACTGCCTTATGAAATTCTCATGCGGGAGTGTCATCCCTTAATGGATTTTCACCTTCTCGATTGTTAAAGAAAAGCAATGATATGCCGCTTCCTGCAAATAAAATCGATCCAATATAGAAGATGAATGAAATCGTAAAGAAGTCAATCAGAACCCCTGTTGCAAATACGGCAAATGAGGCAAAAAGAGACGTCCAGAAATGATATTTGCCGATTTTCTTTCCGGCTCCTTTTCCATGGAACACCTCACCAGCCATTGTCTTTTCACATGTTTTTTGAACAGCTCCCAAGAACCCCAAAATTACTTGGAGCATATACACACCAGTTAAAGTATCAACTTCAGGGATCAATAAGAATATGAATGCCATTCCCCATGCATACCCAATAAGCAAATTGCGGC
The DNA here is from genome assembly GCF_053903065.1 of Bacillus sp. AK031. Taxonomy (NCBI): domain Bacteria; kingdom Bacillati; phylum Bacillota; class Bacilli; order Caryophanales; family Bacillaceae; genus Bacillus; species Bacillus sp. AK031. The sequence goes on from NZ_CP096424.1 coordinate 2,693,966, forward strand.
TCCCTATTTTATCCGAAGCTGTTCCTATCCACCGGTGAAAAAGAGCAGAACTTAATGTGAACAACCCATAAGCAAAACCGAAGCTCGTGTAGTTTGAGCCGATATTTTTGATGAACAACAGGTAAAAAGGAAAAGAAATCGAACTGGCCATCATTGCAAAACTTTGTGACAGGATAAAGTATCTCATTCTCCATACACCTCATAAAATTGATTCATGAAAACTTCCTGTGGATCGAGTTTTCTTTTACTCTCAAAGAATGTATTTGTCTTTGGATAGGCTTTTCTCATTTGTTCCTTTGAAGGGTATGAATAATAAGGCAGGTAGTAGCTTCCCCGGTGTTCCAATGTCACATCAACCATCTTCCGGATAATCCTTTCTGTATCAGCTATGCCTTCCTTTGATTTTTCCTGATTGATAAGGAGGACCAGAGCAAACATATCTTCTTTGGAGTATGACAATACCGCATCTTCATTTTCATCAACATAACGAATGGTGATATTGATCAAGTTGAGTTCTTCTTTATCCAGGACCTCTCTTAAATCATCTATATAGGCAGTGAACTTATTTACAGGTATAAAATACTCCTGCAAAATGTCCGTATCACTGGCGCCTTCATATTCCATGAATTCAGATTCAGACCTCATTGCATTATTTCTGGTAACGAGATCGCCATCTTTGCCTGCAAAGTAGGTCTTCTGCATCTCCCAAAAGACGTCCTTTCCCCAATCAAACTTTCTGGAAATACCCAGCATGAATTTCGATATAAACGTTCCTTCTTCACCCTTTAATTCTTTGTATTCATTCATTAACTTCTGCTGTCCGGCACTGACATAGTCTGTTACATACATGTCCTCCAAAAAAGTATCAGGTGCAGTGGATATTCTCGCCAGATGCATCTTTACTTCAGGATTACCCTTTACCTCCTGTTGAAAAAATTCACTGTATTGATCATACGGCAGCTTCGTTGTTTTCATTTCATAAAGCTCATCATTTGTCAGCTGAAGTTCTACATCCAAAATGACACCTAATAGCCCATAACCGCCGATCACCAGGGGGAAGTACTCTTCATTCTCTATCCTGGAAACATTTATGATCTCCCCATCATGCTTCAATAATCGAAAAGAATTCACAGTTTCGATCAATGCACCATGCCTGATATCCCTGCCATGGACATTAACAGACAGGGATCCGCCTATGGTAAAAATATTTTGGGACTGCATCACTTTTACCGAAAGTCCGTGCGGGTTCGCTGCTTCCTGAATATCATTCCAAGTAGCACCACTTTGAACACGAATCGTCTTCTTATCAACATCCAGGTCCAAAACTTTGTTGAAACTGGTCATATCGAGTACCACACTGCCCGGATAATAGGTGTGGCCTCCCTGGCTATGCATTTTCCCAGCTATCGACACTTTCAAGTTTTCTTCTACAGCATCATTTACCGTTTTCACTATCTGCAGCTCTTCTTCTCCCTTCTTCACCTGTTCTATTTTTGTGGGCATCAAGCCGCCAATATCACTTACCATATCAGCCTCCACCGGCTCTTTTTTGTAGGCAACCATAGAAAAAACAAACCCATACACAAATAAAAAAATGATAAGCAGCCAAATTTTCGTGGATCCCCTTAATTGAACGCTTAACTTGCTCATTTTCAGCACCTCATATTTACCAAATTTCCCTTTGTTTTCTTAGTGTAATTTTACACTATATAAGATAAATTACAATATTTTTTTAATATATTTTTCTTTCTTTCCCATAATAGTTTATAAAGGAGAGGATGACTATTATGAGCAAAAATAAGCTTCTCGTACCTGAATCTCGCAGCGGGTTGAATAAAATGAAGGCTGATTTATTTCAACAAAAAGATACAGCTGAGGTAAAATATGAGGCAGCAACAGAGCAGGGTATCCCTTTTAACAAAGGTTATAATGGCGAGTTAAGTTCGCGGGAAGCAGGAAAAGTCGGAGGGAAAATCGGCGGGAGCATGGTAAGGGAAATGATCAAGCTGGCAGAAGAATCGATGGCTAATAAGAAGAGGTAGAAGCGATTTTGCTTCTACCTCTTCGTTTTCAGCTTGTAACAAAGAATGGACTGCCAGCCTTTTCTTCCCATTAGTTTCTTTCCATGGTCTTCAAACCCTGATTTCAAATAGAGAGACCTGGCTGACAAATTTTTTTCGTTTACAGCTAGGACGATTTCATCTGTATCAGGAAAATGCATAAAGGTAAACGAAGGAAGCAGTATCATGGCTTCCTTCGCGAATCCTTTTCCCTGATGGATTCGATTCACAGAAAAAGCCCTTAGCAGCAAAGCATTTGAATTGGCTGTATACTCTTTTATCGCTTCCCCTTTATGAAGAACAAAAAATCCAACTGCTTTACCTTGATCAGACATGACAATCGGGAACCTGTTCTCGTCTTTAATTTCCAACGCTTCTGAAGGTAAAGCAGTGAACTGATGCTGTTCCTCTACAAGCGAAAAGGCATTCAGATCTTCTTGGTGATTCTCATTGAAAAATTCCAGTTTCATAAAAATCCCTCCCGAATCAGCAGCCGATCATATCTTTTATTTTCTTAAGCTGTGCAGACGCCATCCTTCTTGCCTCATCTGCCCCTTTTTCAAGGATCTCATCCAGTTCATCTTTATTGTTCAGATACTCATAGTATTTTCGACGCGGCTCACTCAGCTCCCTGTTCACAACTTCAAACACTTCTTTTTTCACTTGCCCCCAACCGATTCCGTTCCCGTATTTTTCCTTCAGCAACGCAGTTTCGGAGGCTGAAGCGAATTCTTTATAGAGGGTGTATAAGGATGAACCCTTAACTTCCTTGGGCGCCTCTGGAGGAGTAGAATCCGTTACAATCTTATTAATCAACTTTTTCAGTGCCTTTTCTTCTGAAAAAAGCGGGATGGTATTCCCGTAGCTTTTGCTCATTTTTCTTCCATCGAGACCAGGTATGACAGCTGTTTCTTCCTCTATTACATACTCAGGAAGTTTGATGCCTTGCCCAAAAGTGCGATTGAAGTTCTCGGCAATGTCTCTCGCGATCTCTACATGCTGAACCTGGTCCTTTCCAACGGGTACCTTATCCGAGTTAAAAAGCAAGATATCTGCTGCCATCAATATCGGATACGTAAATAGTCCCATATTCACACCCGCATCAGAATCATTTCCTTCCAGGTTGTTCTCCTCCACTTTCGCTTTATAGGCATGCGCCCTGTTCATCAGCCCTTTTGGTGTCATACAGGACAAAATCCAATGAAGTTCAAGAATCTCCGGCACGTCGGATTGCTTATAAAAAATAACCTTGTCAGGATCCAGTCCAAGTGCAAGCCATGCTGCCGCAATTTCGTAAGTGAATTCTTTAAACTTTTTGCGGTCCTGTACTGAATTCAATGCATGGTAATCGGCAATGAAGTAAATTCCTTGTGAACCACTATCCTTCGCCATATCCAGCGCAGGCTTTATTGCGCCGATATAATTTCCGAGATGCGGATGCCCTGTCGGCTTAATCCCTGTTAATACTGTCGGTCTTTCCATTTTGATTCCCCCTAAAATATAAAAAGGGGCCTCTCATCCAAAAAGGACGAGAAACCCCGCGGTGCCACCTTCATTTACCCTTTTTGAAGGGCAATCTTTAAATAGAGCTTTAAAATATGCTCTAATATTCCTTTTATCGGTAGAACTCTCCGCCGGCCTATTCATTCAGCCTGGATGCTCCAAAGCCCATTCAACATGATCCAACACTGATTCCCACCAGCCATCAGCTCTCTTAAGTCTTCTCCATGTCTACTCTTCTTCTTCATCACATAATATTAAAAAAAATTTGATTTTATTATAGCTCATTGCGTATGGGATGGCAATCCTCTTTTCCTTTGATTCCCTGTCTTATTTTCACTGTTTTATAAGCCAAAATAGGGGTAAATAACAAGAAAGAATGTTTCGCTTTCTTGAAAAAATGAAGTAACATAGGAGGTCTTTCTATCATGATCATTGTTTACTTAAGCATAGCGCTATTTGTTCTTTCCATCGCCTACCTCGGATATAAAGGCGTTAAATTCATGAAAGAAACCAAACCCACGATCAACCACCTGAATGAAACAGTGGGGAATTTACAACAAAAAGCCCAGAATCTGCAGGAGGAAACGAATGAACTTTCTGAACACAGCCAGGAAATCAAGGCTGATATCGATGAAAAGAAAGATAATATCCAATATACAGTCGGTGCTGTCAAACAGCTGCCAAAACCCGTAAAGAAAATTTGGGAAAACAATTTCAAAAAACCGGATGAAGGAAAGAACTACAGGACTTCCAATGGATGATTATCAAGAAGAGGCTGGAACAAAACCTTAATAAAATGAATCATCCGCATGAAGTCAAGAATATAAACCTTGATCTCATGCGGCTTTACTTTAGGTATCCCTACTTGAATCAATTTATTTTTCAACTTATGTCCCAGCCTCTTCTTTTTTATATGGCCTTTAGAGTCCCTCTGCAACTTTAATCGCTTCATCAAGCTCGAGAATATATCGACTTTTTATTTCGGCATCCCAGTCCAGCAGGATTTCCATCATATCAACGACCTCCTTTTTCCAATTCTTTACCCAGTCAATATCAAAGAATAGCCTGCCGGATCTCCTCATAAAGAAATCTAAAGGGGTCACTGTCATTTCTTCATTTATTGAATACAGCAGCATGGCATAAATTTTTGGGGGCAGTTTCCTTTCCGGCTGGGGTGAGGTTTTTTTATAGGCATGCGCAATTTTATATAGTTCTTCTATATTCGATCCGTATTGCTGAACCAGCTCACATCCTGATTGTACACTCAATCCAAATTGTTCCGCTTGAAGTGATTTCTCTTTTTTAAAGGACTGAAACCCCGCAGATCCGCCAACATCACCTCCGGATAAAGGAAGATGCTTTGTTCTTGATTCAGGGAAGCTTCTCTTGGTTTCTTGCTTTAATCTTTTTGCGATCAAATCAACCACCTGCTCCGCCATTTTGCGGTATCCTGTCAATTTCCCGCCGGCAATGGTGACCAGTCCGCTGTCCCCTTCCCATACTTCATCTTTCCTCGAAATTTCAGAGGGATCTTTTCCTTCTTCGTAGATCAACGGCCGGATCCCAGCCCAGCTCGATTCAACATCAGTCTCTTTTACCTTCACTTCAGGAAACATATAGTGTATTGAACTCAGCAAATAATTACGGTCTTCATCGGACATCTTCGGACTTGCTGTGTCCCCTTCAAAAAAGGTATCTGTTGTTCCTACATAAGCTTTTCCTTCCCTTGGTATAGCGAAAATCATCCTGCCATCGGGGGTATCGAAATAAACCGCTTGTTTCAACGGGAATTTCGACTGATCCACCACAATGTGAACACCCTTTGTATGGCGTAGTTTTTTATTATTAATGGAGTAATCTTTTTTCCTCACTTCATCAACCCATGGACCAGATGCATTGACCACCTTTTCTGAATGAATTTCAAAAGTGCCTCCTGTCAACACATCTTTTGCCTGGACCCCTTTTACTTTTTTACCCTTATAAATAAATTGTTCAGCTTTCATATAATTCAAGGCAACCGCTCCTAGTTCAACTGCCTTTTTCAAAACTTCTATAGTCAAACGTGCATCATCGGTTCTGTACTCGACATAATAGCCCCCGCCTCTTAACCCTTTCCTTTTGAGTAATGGTTCCTTTTCCACCGTCTTGGAGGCAGATAGCATTTTTCTCCTTTCCTTCTTTTTTACACCGGCCAGGTAATCATATATCCTCAGGCCAACTGATGTACTGAATTTACCAAAGGAACCTCCTTTGTGAATCGGCAGCAGCATCCATTCCGGAGTAGTCACGTGAGGCCCGTTTTCATATACAATTTCTCTTTCCCTTCCGACTTCAGCAACCATTTTAACTTCAAATTGTTTTAAATAACGCAAGCCACCATGTACCAGCTTAGTTGAACGGCTCGAAGTACCTGCAGCGAAGTCCTGCATTTCCAACAGAGCGACTTTCATTCCACGGGATGCGGCATCAAGGGCAATCCCCGCTCCCGTTATACCGCCGCCGATAATTATGAGATCATAATGACAGTGTTTTAACTTTTCTTTCATATTGCTTCTTTGCAAGCTTGAAAAACCCATGCCTTATTCCCCCGCTTCTGAAGTATGCCAATAAAAAAGCGCAAGCGCCCCGCTTAGCCCTTGAGCGAAAAAATATAAAAGAGAGACCTGACATTATGGAGAAAGCATAATGTTGTCAGGACTCTCTAGATTCTCTAACCAATTATTAATTTATGTTTATGTTAGCATAACATTCTAATTTTTGAAATATTTCAGCTTATTTAAAAGCCATTGCAGCATTCACTGCCTTTTTCCAGCCGCCGTAATACTTATCAATTTCCTCTTTTCCCATGGACGGTTCAAATTTTTGATCCAAATTCCATTGAGCGGTAATTTCACTTATATCCTTCCAGTACCCAACAGCAAGGCCGGCAAGGTATGCTGCCCCAAGAGCGGTTGTTTCGTTCACCACCGGCCTTTCTACAGCAGCATTTAAAATATCACTCTGAAATTGCATTAAAAAGTTGTTCCTGACTGCTCCCCCATCGACTCGGAGCGCTTTAAGCCCTATTCCAGAGTCTGCTTCCATGGCATCAAGAACATCTTTCGTTTGATAGGCCAGAGATTCAAGAACCGCACGGATAAAGTGTTCCTTTGAAGTTCCGCGTGTTAATCCAAAGACTGCTCCGCGAACATCACTGTCCCAATATGGGGTCCCAAGTCCGACAAACGCAGGCACCACATATACGCCATCGTTTCCATCTGTTTTTTCGGCATAGCTCTCAGTCTCACTCGCGTCATTGATCATCCGCAATCCATCACGAAGCCACTGGATGGCAGATCCTGCAACAAAAATACTGCCTTCAAGTGCATACTCAACTTTGCCATTTAGACCCCAGGCAATCGTTGTCAGCAATCCGTGATCTGACTTGACGGCCTTTTCGCCTGTGTTCATCAGCATGAAACAGCCTGTTCCATAAGTGTTTTTTGCCATTCCTTCAGTGTAACAAGCCTGACCGAATAATGCCGCCTGTTGATCTCCTGCTACACCAGCTATCGGTACTTCCTTCCCAAAAAAATGATAAGGAACTGTCTTACCGTAAATTTCCGAAGATGGTTTGACCTCTGGAAGCATGCTATCCGGCACCCCTAAAATTTCCAGAAGCTTCTCATCCCATTTTAAGTCATAGATATTGTACATCAAGGTTCGGGATGCATTGGAATAATCCGTTACATGTGATTTCCCTCCTGTGAGTTTCCATATCAGCCAGGTATCAATTGTACCGAAGAGAAGGTCTCCTTTTTCAGCTTTTGACCTCGCTCCCTCCACATTATTCAGGATCCATTTGACTTTTGTCCCGGAAAAATAGGCATCAATCAATAGCCCTGTTTTTTTACGGAAGGTATCTTCCATGCCCTTCTCCTTTAAATCATCGCAAATACTGGAAGTCTGGCGAGACTGCCACACAATGGCGTTATAGACAGGCTCACCCGTATGTTTATTCCAAACTACTGTCGTTTCACGCTGGTTGGTGATGCCGATCGCAGCTATAGTCTCCGGCTTCACGGATGACTCAGAAAGTACCGCTGCTATGACAGACAGAATCGAACCCCAGATTTCATTAGGATTATGCTCCACCCAGCCCGGTTTCGGGAAATGCTGTGTGAATTCTTTTTGTGCAGTATGAATAATTTCTCCTTCTTTGTTAAAAAGGATTGCTCTCGAGCTTGTCGTACCCTGGTCTAATGATAATATGTATTTTTCCATTCTCCCCACTCCTTTTCAAATAGTCACTGAAAAAAGCAGAAAAACTCACACAACTATCGCGTGCGATAACCTGTGTGAGCCTCTTCTTGTTTCTTTACGAATTATTAACTTAATTTTAGATTAATAGAAAATGGAAACGTTGTCAATTCCCTTTTTCGTGGTTGAACAGCTTCGATAGTTCCCTGTTTGATGGGTTGGTTCTTACTTTGTTTGGAGGTCGATATGTAAAAAGGCCTATACACATCTATATGTATAAGCGCATTTTTCTTCTACATGATCCTCTTGAACATTTTCTCCATTTCATACACAGAATAGTGAATGATGATGGGACGGCCGTGCGGGCATGTGAACGGATCTTCTGACTGCCTGAGTTCATCCAGCAAAGCAGCAATTTCTTCGTTCCTCAAGTACTGGTTTGCTTTTATGGAAGCTTTGCAGCTCATCATGATGGCGGCTTCTTCACGAAGTTTCTTAATATCGACCTTTTTCATGTTGAGGAGCTGTTCTATCATTTCATCAATGAGTTCTCCCTCCTGGCCTGACGGCAGCCATTGAGGGTGTGATCGGATGATGAAGCTGTTATGGCCGAATTCCTCCAGGAAGACGCCGACTTTTTCCAGCTCATCTTTATGTTCATTTATTTTCATATATTCATCCGCAGAGTACTCCAGGGTAATCGGAACAAGCATTTCCTGCAGTTCGTTCTCGACTCTTCCGACTTTCTCCCTGTAATATTCATATTTTATCCGTTCCTGGGCAGCATGCTGGTCGACGATATACAAACCATTTTCATTTTGGGCAAAAATATAGGTCCCATGCATTTGTCCAACCGGATACAGGGGCGGAACCCTGGATTCTTTCTGTTGTTCCTCTTGGCTGGATTGATGAGGTACAGGCTTTACCTCCGGGGTTTCCTCATGAATCTTGGAGATTTCATTTTCTTCCAATTGGTCATCTTCCTGTTTATACAGCAATTCCATGACCTCTTTTGGTGGAAGTTGTTCAGGATGGTACGTGCTTGGCGGCTGATTTAGATTTGCTCTTTGTTCATGTTGATATGGTTTTTCAATCTTAGCCGGAGCACGTCTTTCCTCCGATAAGTGGTCTAGTGTCAACGTTGTTTGTTCTGACTGGGGTTTCATCTGTTTAGGTTCTTTATACCCGGATGGAATCAGTTCTCTCGTTTTAAATGAATCTCTTATTGCAGTGGATACCAGTTCAAACAATTCAGGTTCTTTACTGATTCTCACTTCCATTTTGGAAGGATGCACATTGACGTCCACCAGCAGAGGATCCATTTCGATTGAGAGCAGCACGATTGGATACCTTCCAATCGGCAGCAACGTATGATATCCTTCTCCAATTGCTTTTGCCAGGCCATAGTTCTTGATAAATCTGCCATTGATCATGGTAGAAATATAGTTCCTGGAAGCCCTCGTGATTTCCGGAAGGGAAATATACCCTTTGACAGAGAAATCCAAGGAAGAGGCTTCTATCCTCACCATTTTTCTGGCAATGTTGGTGCCATATATAGCTGCCAGAACCTGACGGACATCTCCATTTCCATTTGTATGAAGCAGCGCTTTGCCGTTATGGATCAGCTTGATTGATACTTCCGGATGGGAAAGGGCAATCCTGTTCGTCACATCGGTTATGTTGCCAAGCTCTGTATGGATGGTCTTCATGTATTTCAATCGAGCAGGTGTGTTAAAGAAAAGGTTTGAAACGGTAATGTCTGTCCCTCTTCTGCTGGAGGACTTCTCCCGGGAGATGACATTGCCGCCCTGCAGTTTGATTTTCACTCCCGGACCATCACCAGTGCTTGTATGCATTTCCAGATGGGAAACTGAAGCGATACTCGGAAGTGCTTCGCCCCTGAAACCAAGGGTGCGGATACGGAACAAATCATTTTCATCCTTGATTTTGCTGGTTGCATGCCTGCTGAATGCAGTAATAACGTCTTCTTCGAGAATTCCGTCTCCGTTGTCTATGATCCTGATGGAGGCAAGCCCCGCTTCTTCAACATGGATTTGGATTACATCCCCATTTGCATCAATCGCGTTTTCCAAAAGTTCTTTTACAACGGAAGCGGGTCTTTCCACAACCTCACCGGCGGCAATTTTATTAGACAATGCATCATCAAGCTGAAAAATCTTTCCCATATTCCCACCTCCTTATTTTTTCAATTTCTTCTGCAAGTCATAGAGCGCATTCATGGCCTGTAACGGATTCATTTCAAGGATATCGAATGATTTCAGTTCTTCAAGAAGCTTTCTTTCTCTTCTGTTTAAATCACATTCAGCCTTCGATGCCTCTTTTTCTTCTTGGAAAAATGAAAGCTGTGAAGGCTGCTCTTCGCGTGCTTTCTCAGTAACTTGCTTTATTTCTTGGTAGCTATCTATAGTAGTATCAGCCTTTTGCTCGAGCTTTTTCAAAATTTCATTGGCTCTGACAATCAGGGTTTCAGGGAGCTCAGCCAATTGAGCTACATGGATTCCGTAACTCTTATCTGCTGCACCTTCTTTGATTTTATGCAGGAACACAAGATTTCCATTATGCTCCATGGCACTTACATGAATATTCTTCACGTTGTCCAGCTCTTGTTCCAGAATGGTCAATTCATGGTAATGAGTAGAGAATAATGTTTTTGCTTTTATTTTTTCATGAATATACTCAATGATCGCTTGCGCCAAAGCCATTCCGTCATAGGTACTGGTTCCTCTTCCGATTTCATCAAATAGAATCAAGCTGTCCTGGGTTGCATTGGTGATGGCATTCTTGGCTTCAAGCATTTCGACCATAAAGGTACTCTGGCCTGAGATCAGATCATCCGCTGCACCGATTCGTGTAAAAACCTGGTCGAAAATCGGCAGGTTCGCTTCTCTTGCAGGAACATAACAACCGATTTGGGCAAGTATAGCCGTAAGAGCCAGTTGTCTCATATACGTACTTTTACCTGACATATTCGGCCCTGTTACAAGCAATATTTCCCTCTCTTGATCCATGTAGCAGTCATTCGGCACATATTCCTGTGCATCCATCACTTTCTCCACGACTGGGTGGCGGCCATCCTTAATAGCGATCCTTCTTTCACGGTTGAAAGAAGGTTTCACGTAATGCCTCTTTTCGCTCACAGTCGCAAAGCATTGCAGGACATCGATTTCACTTACAATCTTTGCAAGCTTCTGCAAGCGCGGGATATATTGCTTTACCGTTTCCCGGATATTAAGGAACAGTTCATACTCCAACTCGATACTTTTTTCATCTGCCTGCAAAATCAGAGCTTCCTTTTCTTTCAGCTCAGGAGTGATGAAACGTTCAGCATTCGTCAGAGTCTGTTTGCGTTCATAGCGTCCTTCTTCCAATGAGCCCAGGTTGGCTTTTGTTACCTCGATATAGTAACCAAAGACACGGTTATAACCGACTTTCAGGGAGCGGATTCCGGTTCTTTCCCGCTCTTCTCTTTCAAGCTGGGCAATCCATTTCTTCCCGTTTCTGCTTGCATCCCGGTATTGGTCCAGATCTTCGCTATAGCCGTCCTTTATAATGTTTCCTTCTTTGATTGAAAGCGGCGGCTGCTCATGAAGTGATTCATGAAGCATGTCCGTCACCTCATCACATGGGTCGACCATTTTTATGATTTCATCCGCGATATCGTGCCCCAGCTCTCCAATGATATTCTTGAGAAGCGGTACTTGGGCAAGAGATTTTCTCAATTGGATCAAATCCCTTGCATTTACATTTCCGAATGCCACCCTTCCAGCCAAGCGCTCCAAGTCATAGACCTCTTTAAGCAGCTCTCTGATATCTTCGCGCTCAAAAAAACGTTCCTGAAGAAGTTCAACCATGCTATGTCTCTTCTCAATTTCCCCCTGGTCAATGAGCGGGCGGTCTATCCAGCGTTTCAACATTCTTGCACCCATTGCCGTCATCGTTTCATCAAGAAGCCAGAGCAATGAACCTTTCTTCCCCTTCGCACGGATGGTTTCAGTCAATTCCAAGTTGCGCTTAGAATAGTAATCTATTTTCATAAAGTGATGTATTTGGTAGGTTTCCACTTTTTGAAGGTGATCCAGACTTCTCTTCTGAGTTCTGAATAAGTAATTTAACAGCCTGCAAACGGTACTCTTCAGCTTGTCCTGTTTTAACTCGTCAATGAGTGCTATGAAATTACCATCGACTTCTGTTCCATTTTCAAAAGAAACTGTGACCCCGGTCCTGTCACACATGTTCTTTTTTAATTCTTCATCGAATTCGGAATGGATGACAACTTCTTTTGCCCCAATTGTTGCCAATTCATTGATGGCATCATCAAAACGGCCTGACAGTTGGGTTACTTTCGTTTCTCCCGTGGATAGGTCACTGTATGCCAAAGCAGCGGTATTGTCATCAAATAGACTGATAGAAGCTATATAATTATTCTCTTTATCCTGCAGCCCTTTCCCGTCCATGACCGTACCAGGAGTAATAAGCTGAACGACTTCTCTCTTCACGACCCCTTTCGCCTGTTTCGGGTCTTCAGTCTGTTCACATATTGCCACCTTGTATCCTTTTTCAATCAATTGTTCAATATAATTGGGTGCTGAATGGTACGGCACTCCGCACATCGGAATCCGCTCCGTACTTCCCCCGTCACGGCTGGTTAATGTAATCTCGAGTTCCTGTGAAGCTTTAATTGCATCATCAAAAAACATTTCATAAAAATCGCCTAAACGAAAAAACAAAAAGGCATCTTGATACTCTGCCTTTACCTTTAAGTATTGCATAATCATTGGAGTGTATGTCGCCATTGGCCAACCAAACCTTTCCGATCTTATCTAGTAATCTACAAACACTAATTATATCACAGAGGATTGTATTTTTATATTGGTTGAAGCAATAGGCAGGGATTGGTATGGATGGGGAAATCAACAGAGAGTGTGATGCCGAGCTGTCTTTAATTAAGCAAGGGACACCATTTCGTTCTGCATACCCTTTTGATGTCCTTCGCTCCGAGGCCGAGGGACATCATTTCACTTCCAAAGATTTTTGATGTCCTCAGCTCCTTGAGCAAGGGACATCATTTCCTTCCCAAAGCTTTTTGATGTCCTTCGAACCCTGAGCGAGGGACACCATTTCCCTCCCAAAGCTTTTTGATGTCCTTCGAACCCTGCCCAAAGGTCATCAATCCCTACATAACACCTTTATAAGGATGCCATTACTCCAACGTGCATTAGATATGTAAGAATAAAAAAAAGTTCCACTCCTAAAAAAAGAAGTGAAACCCAAATAGCTAAATATACTGAAGAAACTCTACTCTGTTTCCAAACGGATCATTGATGAAAATTCGCTTCCTGTCTTCGATTCTGAAGTCTTCCTTAACGTCAATCGAAAACTCTTCCAGCCTGTTTATCAATGAATCAATATTGTGCACAACTATTGCAGGGTGTGCTTTAAGTGCAGGGGAGAACTCATTCTCCACTCCAATATGTACTTCCTGTTTGCCGCATTGAAACCAGCAGCCTCCTCCGCTTTTGAGTTTCTCTGGCTTTTCGATTTCCTTCATGCCGAGAATCTCCCCGAAAAAATATCTTGCTTTTCCTTCTGAACCCTCTGGTGCCGCCAGCTGGACATGATCTAGCCCAATAATTTCAAATCCCATAATTAATCCTCCTCTTCTCTCCCTTTTATCATACTACTTTTACCAGCAAAATTATCCACCTGAAAGAAATTTTTAAACGAACAAAAGGACGCGCCATTTAAGCGCATCCTCAATCAATAAAAAAACTAGGAAGAGGCCGTCTTCCTAGTCTCCGTTATTCTTCGTCAAGCCCTTCCAGGAAGTCCGGGTTGAGCTCTTCAAAATCGTCATCATCGAAGTCGCAATCCCAGTCGTCGTCACAGCCATCCGGGTTTACCAGGACACAAACTTTTGTCTCGCCTATGACTTCCACTTGGAATTCTCTCTCTACATGTACGATGATCTTGTTGCCGTTTGGTGAAATTACCGCTTCCACGCAATTAGGCTGCTGCAGGACGATTGCATTTACCTCTTTATCATCTAAGCAGTCAGGATCACGGTATTTCAACTTAATGACATCACAGTATTCAACTTTTTCTGTTACAACCGACGTCTTGCGATTATCGTCGTGTGAATACCAGACGTTGATTTCGTAGAAACCTGACACTTCGACTTTTTTGCCGACTTTGTGTGCTTCATACGTGTGATTTATGATCCAGCAGCCTAAAATGCTCGATGGATGGTGCGGCGGGTTGATCGTATGATGGGATTGAGTGAATTTACGTCCCTTCGCTACGACCGCTTTGGTGATAATCTCTCTGTATTCTGCCATTCGAGCGTACCTCCTCATTCATTTTCAATTCATCTTATGCGGGCCTCTAGACGTTTGTGCGAGTATTTTAAGATAGGTGACAAATTAGTTTCGAGATAGTTCATTGTATGCTTAAAAATAGTGAATGTTCCCAATTTCCCAATCGGTGAAAAACAAGGTCGGTGAAAAACAAGGAATGATAATATCCTGATGAAAAAAGATAAAATGAAGGATTCATTATCCGTAATATAATATGATGGTAAAAAGAAAAAAGACATCATTTATCGGGGAGGTTTGGATATGTTTCATAAAGGAGCAAGTGCCTATGAACAGAAGGAATTTTTAGAGAGCTTCATGAACAGGAGGCAGCGTAAGGAAAGTCCGAATAACGCAATGGAAAAACCTGCTCTCCTTGAACTGTTAGGGGATGTACGGAATAAAAAAATATTGGACCTGGGATGCGGTGATGGCGGTTTTGGTTCAGAGCTGCTTCAAATGGGAATCAATCATTACACTGGAGTGGACGGCTCAACAAACATGATCAAGTACGCACAAGAAGAATCAAATTCAAATAAAGCCACTTTTATTTTAAGTAATCTGGAAGAGCTGCAAATAGAGGATAATGAATACGACCTAATCCTCTCCCGGATGGTTTTGCACTATATAGAAGAGCTGGAACCACTTATGCATAAGGTTTACACTGCGTTAAAGCCGGGAGGGAAATTTATCTTTTCTGTCATGCATCCTGTTATCACGGCTACATTCGATCATTTTTCCGGAAAAGAAAAACGCACCCACTGGATTGTAGACAATTATTTCGAAACTGGAAAAAGAGTTGAAGCCTGGATGGATCATTCTGTAGTAAAGTATCACCGGACAATTGAAGGATATATTTCATTGGTACTTGCTGCCGGTTTTAAGATAACTAACTTAAAAGAAGCAGAGCCGAGAAAAGAATTCTTTCTTGAAGAGCAAGAGTACCAAAGGAGAACAAAAATTCCTTTATTCCTTATTCTGGAGCTCGAAAAATAAGCAAGGCTTCCAACTTGCGCACATTCATGCTTTAATAGAACTACCCTCTCAATGAGGGAATAAGAGTTAGAGGTGAGTTCTATGGCCAAGAGCATGGCTAGAAAAAAGCGTGACCATTTGTTGCGGACGAAAGGCAGAGACGTGACTATTCAAAGAGGGACTGCGAGTGACTTCAGCACCCATGAAAGAAGAACGATGACTAGAACGGAAAAGCTGAACAAAATGAATACTAAACATAAAAGGCGCCCCCTTCAGGATTCATATCATGAAGAGAGCGCTTTTTAATTTATAAAAAAACTGACTCCCACAACTTGTGAGAATCAGCCCGTTTTTATTAAGAACAGCTACCAGGAGAGGAGTTCTTCACTTGAGATCCAGTTTCTCCTCTTAAAAGATCTCCGCCTGTAGACGTCAAGATCTGGTCTGTCACTGTGTTTGAGATAGTGGATGCAACAATTTGAAGAAGATCATTCACATCAACTTGTGACTGCTTGAATTCCTGCACAACAGGAATTGCATCAATGTCATCTTCGAGCTTTTCGATCTTCGCCTCAACCATTTTCAATGCTTCTGTCTTTCCATAGTGCTGAAAATTGACTGCTTGTTTTTGCAAACTCTTGATGCTTGCGATCATTTCACGAACTTTCTGGTTCTCGTGGATTTGCGCTTCAGCACGCTTGAAGAAATCCACTTCCTCCGTCTCAGCGATCATGTTTGCAAGTTCTGCCGCTCTATCCATAATGTCATCTTTAGTATATTTTGCCATATTATTTCACCTCTGCTGCTTCTTGAAATTCTGTACCGATCATGCCTTCTTCAACCATTTCCCCATTGAGTGACCATGACTTAGTATCAGTGATTTTTACTTTTACAATTTTACCGATTGCCGTTTTAGGAGCTTTAAAGTTTACAAGCTTGCTTCGACGAGTGTATCCAGCAAGAATGTCAGGATTCTTTTTGCTTTCTCCTTCTACAAGCACTTCAACGATTTTGCCTTCATATTGATTAAGCGCTTCTGCGGAATACTCTTTCACCACTGCATTCAGTCGCTGCAGACGCTCTTTTTTCACTTCCATCGGAACATTATCGTTCATTTTGGCTGCCGGAGTGCCCTCTCTTGGAGAATAAATGTACGTAAATGCAGATTCAAACCCGACTTCTCTATATAAAGAAAGGGTCTCTTCGAATTGCTCTTCCGTTTCATTGGGATACCCTACAATAATGTCTGTCGTCAATGCAACATCGGGCATTGCCGCCTTGATTTTGCCGACGAGCTCCAGGAATCTTTCACGCGTATATTTGCGAGCCATGATTTTCAATACAGCTGAGGACCCGGATTGTACAGGCAGATGTATATGCTCGACAAGGTTGCCTTTCTTGGCAAGCACCTCAATCAAATGATCATCAAAGTCGCGCGGGTGACTTGTCGTAAATCTGATTCTTGGAATGTCGATCTTCCGTAATTCATCCATCAGATCTCCAAGACCATAATTTTCAAGGTCCTCTATGTCTTTACCATAGGCATTGACATTCTGTCCAAGAAGGGTGATTTCCTGATAGCCCTGTGCAGCCAGATGACGTACCTCCTGGATGATTTCTTCAGGCCTTCTGCTTCTTTCTTTTCCTCGTGTATATGGAACGATACAGTACGTACAGAATTTGTCACAGCCATACATAATGTTCACCCATGCCTTGATGTTGCCACGGCGGACCTTCGGGAGGTTCTCAATGACGTCTCCCTCTTTAGACCATACCTCAACTACCATCGCTTTTGACATATATGCATCAGAAAGGATTTTAGGAAGACGGTGAATATTATGTGTTCCGAAAATCATGTCTACCTGCTGATAGGTTTTGAGAATCTTGTTAACGACTGATTCCTCTTGGGACATACATCCGCAAACCCCAATAAGCAGCTCCGGTTTTTCACGCTTCAAGTGTTTCAAATGCCCAAGTTCACCAAATACTTTATTTTCGGCATTTTCACGGATAGCACACGTATTCAAAAGAATAACATCTGCATCATCCGTGCTGTCAGTTGCTTCATAGCCGAGTGCCATGAAGATCCCGGCCATGACTTCCGTGTCATGTTCGTTCATCTGGCATCCGTATGTACGGATATAGAACTTTTTATTATCACCCAATCCGCGGAACTGTTCATCGATCTTAAAATCATTATGATATTGAACGGATTCTTTTCCGCGTTTTTTTGCATCTTTTAAAGAAGGCGGAATATAGACGCTTTGAAAGTATTTCGAAAAGTCTTTTTCTGTCTTCTTATCTTTATTCTCAGCCACTTGCTGACTGTGTTTACGTTGTTCCTCATTCATTCAAAAGGACTCCTTTCTTGCTCTGTTGACAGCGCGCTGTAGTCTTGGCTGCCCCGTTATAGAACGATTCTGATCATCGCCGTTTCTATTATAAAAATATTGATAGTTTTTTACAAAAGGATTGCACGTTAATCTAGTATAAAGGTTTTTGAGTGCTTATACAATAGAAGCCTGCAAGTGTTGCAAAATGTTCACTTTAATCCTTTAAAGCATAAAGAGGGACTGTCCCTTTTACTACTTTAAAGCACTAAAAGGGGCTCACCAGCTGGTGAGCCCCTTTGTGTTACTTGTGTTTTACTCCGGCAATACTTCATAGAAATTATCGAATAAAAACTTTCTTACCTGGCTTTCGTTATAATTTTTCTGCAAGGCATCTACCAGGTTTCCGTATTCACGATAACAGGACAGCCCCTCAACCGTTTCAGAGATTCCATCAAAGTCTGATCCGAAACCTACATGGTTTTCGCCTCCAAGAGAACATACATGGTCAAGATGAGAGAGGATGGCAGATATATTTGCCTTTCCGTTCTCTTTCAGGAAGGGCGGGACAAAAGTTAATCCCATTACGCCGTTCTTATCAATCAACGCCTTGATTTGCTCATCTTTTAAATTTCTTGGATGAGGACAGTAACTAAAAGTATTCGAATGTGACGCGATTGGATATTCTGCAATTTCAATGGTATCCCAGAAAGAACGTTCACAAAGATGGGAAACATCCGTTATCATTTTATGGTCATTCAAGAATTGAACGGTTTCCCGGCCAAACTTTGTAAGCCCGGCTGCCCGTGGTTCCAGTGCTCCGTCTGCAACCGCATTAGCCCAATTCCAAGTTAATCCGACTGCACGAACCCCCAACTGGTATAAAGTATGAAGCTTTACAAGGTCTTCCTCGATTGCTTCACAGCCTTCCAATGTGAGCATGGCTCCCACTTCATCTTCTTTCAGGCTGGCAATTTCCTGTTTTGAACGAACCATTTTCAATTTGGGGTTAGGTATCAGGATTTGTTTATGGAACACTTCCACCATTTCCAATGCAGTTTGAAAGCGCTGGCCTGGTTTTAAATAAGAAGGCAGGTAAATAGCAAACAGCTGCACCTTGCTTCCCGCTTGATTCAACTGGGGGTATGTAATATGCAAATCATTGTTGCTTTGGAATGAAACATCGTCCTTATCATGATGCAATTTCAATAATACATCACAGTGGGCATCAAAGATCATATAAAAATTCTCCCTTCCTTCTGTTTACTCTATGTATATACTTCTTTAAATTGTTTTAAACTCCTCTCGAATACAGCCAAACTGCAAAAAACAACCAAAAAAAGAGGCTGTCCCAATGTTGCCTATTAAGGACAGCTCCCTGATCAGTCATCGAGGTTCAATAATTAACTTGATAGCAGTTCGTTCTTCCCCATCAATCTGAATATCAGTGAAAGCGGGAATGCAAATGAGGTCAACGCCGCTAGGGGCGACAAACCCTCTTGCAATGGCAACGGCCTTGACAGCCTGGTTAAGGGCACCTGCCCCGATTGCTTGTATCTCTGCTGCTCCTCTCTCACGAAGAACTCCGGCAAGTGCACCAGCTACAGAATTAGGATTAGACTTTGCTGAAACTTTTAATATCTCCATTTCTTTTCCTCCTTGTCATTTCCCCATACCGAATGTTCAAAGCAAAGAACAACCTGGTATTAACGATTCCACTGCTACTATATTCATGAAAACAGTAAATCATTCCCGCTTGGCCTAAAAAAGCGGTTGACAAGACTAAAAAGCGGAAGCGGCCGGTCAGCACCGTACAGATTGGAGGGCTCTCGCATGAGATAAAGGAAACACAACGAACGTAGTGAGTTGATGTTGACTTATCGCAAGGAGAGAGACCGAAATCTGCTAGGTGATGGCCGCTGGAGCTGGATTGAATAAAAAGCGGAAGCGGCCGTTCAGCACCGTACAGATTGGAGGGCTGCGGCAAAAATCAATCCCCCTTTATAATGGCTCTATGACGACTCCGATTCTTAATCTTTTCTGATTCGACAACCTCATTGGAGCTATTCGACAATTCCATAAGGACTTCAAGACGACACCGATTTCCCATAAAAAAGATTCAAGCACCTCATAAAAGCAATAACAACATCTATCGAACAAAAATTAGCGAATACTAAAAAAATTAAATAGCAGCAAAAATAAAAAAGCAAAAGCACTCTTGTTAAGGGACTTTTGCTTTCTCTTTTCTTTATTCAGCAATAAAAGGGTGATCGTCATTTATAAGAATCCGGTCGATGCTTTTCGCCTTACCCGTTTTCTCATTGATTTCAATTATGACGCCGCTTAATATCTTTCTGCCCTTACTCGGGACCTCAAAACGGACAGGCAGGCTTGTTCGGAACTTAGTAATAACTGACTCTTTGTTCATTCCCAGTATTTCATCGTAAGGCCCAGTCATTCCTACATCAGCTATAAAAGCCGTGCCATTTGGCAAAACACGATTATCTGCCGTCTGAATATGAGTATGGGTACCTACTACTGCAGAAACTTTACCATCTAAAAACCATCCCATCGCCTGTTTTTCACTAGTAGCTTCCGCATGAAAATCAACAAACACAAAAGGAGTTCTTTCTTTAGCTTGAGCTACAAGATCTTCTGCAGCTTCAAAAGGGCAGTCCAAGGCAGGCATAAAAGTTCTTCCCTGAAGATTAATGACCGCCGTTTCAAACCCATTGATATTAATAAAAGTCAAACCGCTTCCCGGTGTCCCATTCGGATAATTGGCCGGCCTGACCATTAGTTTGGTATTATCAATAAAATCAAATATCTCTTTATTATCCCATGTGTGATTCCCCATAGTGATAATATTCGCTCCATCATTCAGAAACCGTTTGTATATTTTTTCAGTTATCCCCCTTCCACCTGCAGCATTTTCACCGTTGACAATTGTCACAGATGGACGGTATTTCGCTTTCAACTTAGGCAGGTATTCAGATACCATTTCCCGGCCAAGAGAGCCTACGACATCTCCGATAAATAATATATTCATTTGCAAACCCTTTCTAATCAACATTTCTTATATAGTACCACAGCCTGAAACAAATCTCACAATTTGAGGGCATAGGAAAAGCGGTGTGAAACTCACACCGCTTTATTTTGCATATTCAACTGCCCTGGTTTCGCGAATGACCGTGACCTTGATATGGCCTGGATAATCCAATTCCTCTTCAATCCGTTTACGGATGTCACGAGCCAGACGATGGGCTTCCAGATCATCAATTGATTCTGGTTTTACCATGATTCGGACTTCTCTTCCTGCTTGGATAGCGAATGATTTCTCTACACCTTCATAAGATTCCGAGATATCTTCAAGCTTTTCTAAGCGGCGGATATAGTTTTCAAGCGTTTCACTTCTTGCACCTGGCCTTGCAGCTGAAAGTGCATCAGCAGCAGCGACAAGCACTGAAATGACAGACGTTGGCTCTGTATCACCATGGTGGGATGCAATACTGTTGACCACAACCGGGTGTTCTTTGTATTTCGTAGCCAATTCAACACCGATTTCAACATGGCTTCCTTCCACTTCATGGTCAATCGCTTTCCCGATATCATGCAGTAGACCTGCACGGCGGGCAAGAGTAACATCTTCGCCTAATTCAGCAGCTAGCAAACCAGACAGGAATGCTACTTCCATAGAGTGCTTCAGAACGTTTTGGCCATAGCTTGTACGGAACTTCAAACGTCCTAAAATCTTGATTAAATCTGGATGGAGCCCGTGAACACCTACATCAAATGTAGTCTGTTCACCAATTTCACGGATATGCTCATCCACTTCCCGTCTTGCCTTATCGACCATTTCTTCGATGCGGGCTGGGTGGATACGTCCGTCTTGTACTAGTTTTTCAAGTGCGATTCTCGCAGTTTCACGGCGAATCGGATCAAAACCTGATAAGATAACCGCCTCAGGAGTATCATCAATTATCAAATCGATTCCCGTAAGCGTTTCTAATGTACGAATATTACGTCCTTCACGTCCAATGATGCGACCTTTCATCTCATCATTCGGAAGGTTTACAACAGATACCGTTGTTTCTGCAACATGTTCTGCTGCACAACGCTGGATTGCAAGTGAAAGAATCTCTTTCGCTTTCTTATCAGAGTCTTCCTTCGCACGTGTCTCATGCTCTCTGATCATCAAGGCAAGGTCATGAGAAAGTTCATTCTCAGTGCGGTCAAGGATGATCGCTTTTGCCTCATCGCGCGTAAGTGCAGAGATGCGTTCCAGTTCGGTTTGCTGTAATCGTATCATCTCGTCCACTTTGCTTTCCATCTCTTCAATATGTTGTTGTCTTTCGTTTAGAGAATTCTCTTTTCTTTCCTGCTGTGATTCACGCTTGTCCAGCGATTCATCTTTCCGGTCGAGATTCTCTTCCTTTTGCATTAAACGATTTTCCTGCTTTTGCAGTTCATTTCTTCGTTCACGAAGGTCATTTTCGATATCAGTACGAAGCTTATGATTTTCATCCTTTGCTTCCAAGAGCTTTTCTTTCTTCAGAGCTTCTGCCTCGCGCTTTGCATCTTCAAGAATCTGCTCTGCTGAACTTTTCGCTCCAGCAATCTTTGCTTCAGCAATGGATTTACGAATAAAATATCCAACAACTACACCGACGATTAGGCCAAGCAAAATGGAGATGAGTGTAATGGGTTCCATCATTTCACCTCCCCTTGCTATGAACTTTTGTCATGTCTTTTACATGTCGGCTGGTACATTGTTTCCAAAGGTTTCAATATACAGCGCTAGGCTTTCAAATATTAACATTCGAAAATTTGTAAAATATACATGTTAATTTTAAATCTCAGAATATTCATTGTCAAGGGGGGCAGTCCTTTCCCGCCTTGATTTTCCAAGATAATTTGAGATTTCTATTCCAAACGATGCCATAACAACTCCATGTTTCTAAGCAGAAAAAGGAAGCAGAGACCGTTTTCTCTGCTTCCTTTCATATAATTATTCCCCAAGAAGCAATTCATCCTGCGCTTCTTCAGTCTCCGCTTTTCCAGTATCCAAACCATAATGGTCACGGATTTTCAACATGATTTCATTACGGATTTCAGGATTTTCTTTTAGGAATATCTTCGCATTTTCACGTCCCTGGCCAAGGCGCTCTTCGTTGTAAGAGTACCAGGCACCGCTCTTTTGAACGATATCAAGCTCAGAGCCCATGTCGATGATTTCACCTTCTCTGGAAATTCCTTGTCCGTACATGATATCGACTTCAGCGACCCTGAAAGGAGGGGCTACTTTATTCTTGACCACTTTGACTTTCGTTTTATTTCCGACCATTTCGTTTCCTTGCTTCAATGCTTCTGCACGACGCACTTCAAGACGTACAGAAGAATAGAATTTCAACGCACGGCCCCCCGGTGTAGTTTCGGGATTACCGAACATAACTCCGACTTTTTCACGGATTTGGTTAATGAAGATCGCAATGGTCTTGGATTTATTGATTGCACCAGAGAGTTTCCTCAAAGCCTGGGACATCAAACGCGCCTGAAGACCTACGTGGGAGTCTCCCATTTCTCCTTCTATTTCCGCCTTAGGTACAAGCGCAGCTACCGAGTCAATAACCAGAATATCCACTGCTCCGCTTCGCACAAGCGCTTCAGCAATCTCTAAAGCCTGCTCACCAGTATCCGGCTGGGAAAGAAGAAGTTCATCAATATTGACTCCAAGCTTTTGGGCATAAACCGGGTCAAGGGCATGCTCAGCATCAATAAACGCAGCCTGGCCACCCTGAGCCTGTACCTCAGCAATTGCATGAAGGGCAACAGTTGTTTTACCTGAAGATTCCGGACCATATGTTTCAATGATTCTTCCGCGCGGGTAGCCTCCCACTCCGAGGGCTACATCCAATGCAAGTGAACCACTTGGTATTGTTACTATATTTCTTTCTGTCTGTTCTCCCAATTTCATGATAGAACCTTTACCGAATTGTTTCTCAATTTGTTTAAGTGCCATATCCAAGGCAGCTTGACGATCGCTCACAATATTTCCTCCTTTTAATCTCTTACATATATAGAAAGACAAAATAGCAATTTATTAACTGCTTGTCTCATTTCAACAACCTATCTCTACTATAAACCTTTTTGTTTGATTTAACAAGAGAAAAATCGAACATTCATTCGGTTTTTTTATCCACTTGTTTTTTGCAGATTTCTTTCTTTCTTTTAGAGATAATCAATTTTCCAGGCTTATTTTATGTGTAAAACTGCGCTTTAGCTATTTATCTGCTTATTAAACAATAATCGCTCAAAAGAGAGTTACACTGTTAGAAAAAAACACGCACAGTATATTAAAGATACCTGTAAAGCCCTAACCAGCGACCAAGAATCAAAAAGGACAGGGGATATTCCCCTGCCATTTCATGAATCATGCCTCTTCCCCTTTTAGCTCCTTAAGGAGAAAATAACATCCATATTTGACTGTCCTGGCCCGGTTGCCATTTCTGGTGCCGGCTAAATTCAATAAGAAGACTTTGGTCTTCCTATCTTTTCTTGCGATTCCGATCCAGATTGTCCCCTCATCTTTTCCTTCATGAGGACCAGGACCGGCCGCCCCTGTGAAACTAATCCCAATATCTGTATTAAATTTTTCCCTTACGTTCTCTGCAAGCTCCTTTGCGCACGGCTCACTTACAGCGCCATGTATGCTCAGGGTATTCGCAGAAACAGAGAGAATCTCCTTCTTAATTTCATTCGTGTAGCAAACGACTCCGCCTTTTAAAATGGAGCCTGCCCCTGAAATGGAAGTTAACTGAGATTGAAATAAACCGCCAGTCAGGCTTTCAGCACAGGATATTGTTAACTCATTTGCTTTTAGGGCATTGGTTGCTTCTTCCATAAGAGTAGTATCGCCATATCCATAAAAGTACGGCCTGACCCTGTTCAGTACTTTTTCTTCCATGTCATCCAGAAGTTTCTTCGCCTCTTTCTTAGATGAGTGTTTGGCAGTAAGCCTAATTGTAACCTCTCCTTCTGCTGCAAGCGGTGCTACAGTCGGGTTTGTCTGTTCATCAATAAGGTCCATCAGTTCGGTTTCCAACTGGGCTTCACCTATGTTAAAAAATCTAAGCACCCTGGAAGCGATCGTTTCTTTTTTCCCCAGTGCTTTTTCAATTACAGGTTTGCCGTATTTTTTAAACATTGGAATCATTTCAGACGGAGGTCCGGGAAGCAGCATGTAAAAGCGGGAGTCCTTTGACAGGAACATTCCCGGAGCCATTCCCTGCTCATTCTTCAGCACGGTCGAACTTTTTAGCACATGAGCCTGTTTTTCATTATTAGGGGTCATCTCCCTCTGAGCACGTTTAAAATAATCTTTAATATATGTTAAAGCCTCTTCATCTCGTTCCAATGAAGTATCTAAATGTCTTGCTATCGTTTCCTTTGTCAGATCATCCTTGGTCGGTCCAAGTCCGCCTGTGAAAACAATCAATTGAGAACGTGATTCTGCAATCTCCAGAGCACCTTTCAGCCTGTCTGGGTTATCCCCAACGACCGTGTGATAAAAAACGTTAATACCCATCTCGGCGAGTTGTTCTGACAAGAACCTGGCATTTGAGTTTACGATTTGTCCGAGCAAAAGTTCCGAACCGACAGCAATAATCTCTGCATTCATACTCTTATCCCCTTTACTACAAGCATAAATAAATTATAGGCTTTTTGCCTTGATTCCACAAAAAAGAAGTTCTAAACCATTTATAATCCTATGGCTTGAACTTCCTGCTTTTTTCAATTATTTAGAGTTGACAAATGCCTGGCGGTTCTTGTAAAAGTATTCCCAGCCAGACCAGATGGTGATGATCATCGCTACCCATAATGCGATCGTATCGAAGGGAAAAGAAACCGCTTCGAAGATGATATTATGCAGCAAAAGTGAGGATATCGCGATAATCTGTGCCCATGTCTTAATTTTCCCAAGCGTGTTGGCTGCCACCACTTCACCCGTTCCAGCCAATACGAGCCTCAAACCGGTTACAGCGAACTCCCGGCTGATGATGATGATGACGATCCATGAAGGAGCAAATCCCATTTCCACCAAGACGATCAAAGCCGCAGAAACAAGCAGTTTATCCGCCAGGGGATCGAGAAATTTCCCAAGGTTCGTTACAAGGTCAAGCTTGCGGGCATAGTACCCATCAATCCAGTCTGTTGTGGCTGCGATGATGAAAAGAAGCCCTCCAACAAAGTGTGAGACAGGCATGTCAGCCCCAAGGATGGACATTGTCCCCCATTCAAAGGGATAAAGCATGATAACCATGAATAATGGAATTAAGAATATTCTTGATACTGTAATTTTATTGGGCAGATTCACTGTTTATTCCTCCTTAAATCATAACAAAACAGAATAGCCACTCATCGTGACTATTCCTGTGTAGAAAGTGTGATAATGATATCCTGCCGAACCACATCGGTCGGCGAAACTTCGTACTCCAGCTGTTCACCATTCACCTTGATTGTAGTGGCAGATGCATTTCCGACAATGATAAAAGCTTCTCCGTCTTGAGAAAGGTCGAAGGATTGATTGTCACTTTCATTCATCATTTCAGAGAAGAGCGTGTCATCCTTGGAATTATAAACAGTAATCCAGGTGTCACCGCTTGCTGAGATTTCCAAGTTGAAGTCTTCTGTGTTCTGAAGATTGTAGGTAGTCGCTTTGCCGCTTACATTTGCGACACTGATTTCCTGAGTCTGTTCCTCCGCAGGCTCGGTATCTTCGCTATTTTGTTCCGAATCTGAAGCTTCATTATTTTCCTCATCATCGCCTTCTGTACTGTCTCCTGTGCCTTCTTCCTGATCCTCAGGCTGCTGCACTTCTTCGGATTCGGAGAAGCCAACATCTTCTTCTACCTGATTATCTCCTGTACCTGAATTGTTACCATCCCCCAGCCTGGTCTGAAGCAGATACCAGGCGACAAGGATTGCCCCGATTACGAAAAGAGCAACCAGGACTTTCGGGAAGATGCTCACCACCTTTGAAGTGCTTTCAGATACCGGCTTTCTGGATTGCACTCTTGACAGTTCAGGAAGGTCAGCCGTATTCGTCACCGGGATCTCATTAGAATACTCATCGAAGATCATATCCGGATCAAGGCCAACAGCTTCTGCATATTGCTTGATGAAAGCCCTGACATAGAACTTTCCGGGCATCATATCATAATTACCTTCCTCTATCCCCACAAGGTAGCGCTTTTGGATTTTTGTCATGTTCTGCAAATCATCCAGGGAATATCCTTTTGCTTCACGAGCTTCCTTCAGTCGTGTTCCTAGTTCAGTCAAAACAAACACCTGCCAATTTTTAAAAATCGAATCCTCCAAAGTCAGAGTCTTGGAAGAAATTGTTTTTCTCTACCAAATCATATGTAATTTCTTCTTCCGGATTGTTTCGAAGTTCGATGATATAATCAAAATCATCCAAGGAGTACTCGGAATTTTGCACGAAGATATCCGGGTGCTCAATTACTTTGACAGCGGACAGCCTCATGATTTCCCTTACCAGCTGCCAATGTCTCTCATTCGCTCTCCTGGTTGAAACAATTCCATCGATAAGAAAGATATTTTCAGATGAATACTCATCATCAATCAGCTGACTGCGGATTGTCTGCTTGAGTAATGTAGATGATACAAACAGCCATTTCTTATTGGCACACACAGAAGAGGCGACAACGGATTCAGTCTTCCCCACTCGAGGCATTCCCCTGATCCCTACCAGCTTATGACCTTCCTGTTTGAAAAGCTCTGCCATGAAATCAACAAGCAGCCCAAGCTCATCCCTAATGAACCTGAAGGTCTTTTTGTCATCAGCATCCCTCTGAATATAACGGCCATGCCTTACAGCCAGACGGTCCCTTAATTTTGGTTCACGAAGCTTTGTTACATTTATCGTATCCATTGTCTGCAATATCGATTCAAGCCGTGTGATCTGTTCATCTCTGTTGGCCAAAAGCAGCATTCCTCTTCTGCCTTCATCCACACCGTTGATTGTCACAATATTTATTGAAAGCATACCCAGCAAAGAAGAAATGTCACCTAGGAGTCCAGGACGGTTTTTTTGTATTTCATATTCCAAATACCATTCTTTTCGTTCCATAAAAAAATCCCTCCAGTAAAAAAAAGTGACATTTCAAGTTGCAATTATCTACATATCTCCTGACAAATAGAGAAAATCAGTCATCTTCTCGTCTAGGTTCTATAATAAAGTATTTTCTCCCAATAGAAAAGGAAAACCTTGCAAAAGAGAGTAATATTTAGCCATTATATTTCAATCATACCCTTAAATCTGAATGCCAAATCATCAAAAACATATTACCAAGTATTTGTAGCAGAGTGATACTGAAAAAAGTTCAGATAATCAAGGTCTTAGATTGTCCTTTCGAAATAACAAGCATTCCTTAACCAATAAAAAAAGAGAGGAATTATTCCTCTCTTAGCGACTACCATCATTCTTTACAAGTTTGACCATCATATTGGCGATTGCATGCTGCTCTTCTGTAGATGCAACAGACCACAGATCAGCAAGAACTTTTTCCTGCTCATTCTTTGGCTCTACTTGGTTCGCCAGGTAATCACCAACCTGATAAGCGAGGTCGGACACTACTCCGCCTTGCATTCCTTCATGTTGTGCTTGATTCAGACGGTCACCCAAAAAGTTTTTCCAGTCTTGCCAGTTATCTAATACAGACATAAAATGGAGCCTCCTTAAAAGTCATGCTGCACTACCAGCCTCACTCTGCAGATTTAAGGCCGGTGCATTTCATTAAGAAATACAACTATAGTTTGCATCGTAAAAAGGAAAATATTCATCTTCATTTATGACCATATTTTCCGAAAACTACGTATACCATCCGCCATTCACGGATAGGACCTGTCCTGTAATATAGGAAGATTTCGGTGACACCAAAAATTCAATGGTTTGAGCGACTTCAGACGGATCAGCAAACCTTCCCATAGGAATTTCTTCAGCGATATCCGCGAGTTCTTCAGGAGTAAAACTATTTAGCATTTCTGTGTCGACAGCCCCGGGGGCAACTGCATTAATCCGGATGCCATTTCTTGCAACTTCTTTGCTTAAAGACTTTACAAAAGCAATTTGAGCCCCTTTGACAGTGGAGTATAATACTTCACAAGCTGCCCCAGTCTGCCCCCAGATGGAGCTGACTATGACAGTACTGCCGTTTGAACTCTTTAACATCTTTGGCAGGAGCCCCTGCAATATTTGCAAGGGTGATTTTACATGAAGGTTCCACATGGCATCCATTTCAGTCTCAGTGATATCCTGGAACAGTCCATATAACGGTGTTCCGCTTGTATAAATAAATGCATCTACATGAAATAACTGGCTTAGCAGATGTTCAGGGCCATCTGTTTGTGTCAGGTCTGCTTTTACCGGAATATACTCTCCAGCAAAGGATTGAAGTTCTTTAAGGAGCTCCTCAACTGCTTTTTCATTGGAATGATAATGAAGATAAAGATTCCAGTCCTGTTCGGCAAGTGTGAGCGCCGTCTGCCTTCCGATTCCTCCGGATGCCCCAGTAATTAGTGCGAATTTTTTCAACTATACCATCCTTTTCCTTACTAAATATAAAAAAAACACAAAAAAAGGGGATCCCCCCCTTTTTTTTGCTGTTCAGCGCTCGCTTAAATATTATTTAGCTTTTGGCAGCACTTGACAGACAGTAAATCTTTTCTCGTCAAAATACCGTGACACCACTGTACGTACATCATTAAAGGTGATTTTTTCAAGGGCAGGCACCACATTGAATAAATCCATTTCATTGAAAGCGTACCTTGTAAATTGATTAGCAATATATTCAGGCGAATTAATAGCTCTCAAAAAGGCTCCTATTTTCTTTTTCTTAGTACGCTTAAGGGCTTCCTCGGTAAGGCTGTTCCCCTCAGAAGCATTTAACAGGATTTCTTTAATCCGGTCAGCAAGTTCATCCGGTTTTTCTGTGTCCCCGCCAAGAATGGCGAAACCGAAACCTTGCTCTTGGGTAAAGTCATAGTGAAAGGTTTCATCAATGAGACCATCATTGTACAAAGAAAAATAATTTTCAGAGCTTTTTCCGAATAGCATATCAAGTGCTATATTCATCGTCAATTCATTTATCAGCATCTCTTCCCCTTGGCTGTCGGTATCCAGCGCTTTAACACCAACAAGGCATTTAGGAGTCTGCACATTCATATGGAGGATTTGCTTTTTCTCTGCCGCTTCAACCGGCTCATCTTCAAATGTCCGCTGGATCTCATCCATCTCTTTATAGTCTTTCTTGTCCTGATTTTCCCTGACCTGGTTCATTATCTGTTCAGGGTCTACAGCTCCTACTATGAACATCAGCATGTTGCTTGGATGATAAAAGGTTTCGTAGCACTGATAGAGCATGTCTTTTGTGATATGTGAAATGGATTCAACCGTTCCAGCTATATCGATCTTTACAGGATGATTTTTATACATATTCTGTATCACACCAAAGTATAAGCGCCAATCCGGATTGTCATCATACATCGTGATTTCCTGGCCGATGATCCCTTTTTCTTTTTCGACGGTACTCTCAGTAAAATACGGAGCCTGGACAAAGTCGATTAATGTTTCAAGGTTTTTATCAACATCGGAAGTGGAAGAAAACAGGTAAGCTGTCCTTGTAAAGGATGTGAAGGCGTTTGCTGACGCACCTTGCTTACTGAATTTCTGAAAGACATCTTCATCTTCTTTTTCAAAAAGTTTATGTTCAAGGAAGTGGGCAATGCCATCAGGTACCTTTGTGAATTCTGTGTCGCCTTTAGGCACGAAATGATTATCAATGGACCCGTATTTTGTGGTAAAAGTAGCATAGGTCTTATTGAATCCTTTTTTAGGAAGCACATAAACTTGAAGTCCGTTATTCATTTTTTCATAGTATAACTCTTCCTGCAGCTGATCAAATGTGATTTTTTCCATACCCTTTACCCCTCCATTCCTGTAAGAAAATAGATGGTGTCCATTTCCACTTTTTGAGCCACTTGGGCAATTTCTTCTTTCGTGACCTTTTCAATATTCGCCAGCCACTCTCCCAAGTCAATTTGTGTACCTGCTATAACGTTATGGTAAAGGATCTCCACCATCCCCCTTGAAGTGTCAACTGTTTCAAGAAGCTGATTTCGAATGACAGCTTTCGTCTGCTGTATTTCTCCTTCAGTAAAATCGCCATTCTTCATTGCCTGCATTTGCTCTTTGATAATCGATACAGCCTGATCATAGTTTTTGCCATCAATTCCTGACATGACCATCATCAAGCCTTTATGGCTTTCAATTCTGCTTGCAGCATAATAGGCAAGGCTTGCTTTTTCCCGGACATTGATAAATAGCTTGGAATGGGAAAAACCGCCAAATATCCCGTTGAACACTTGAAGCGCCCAATAGTCTTTATCGCCGTAAGACACATTCGTTCTGTATCCAATATTCAATTTTCCCTGCTTTACATCCTGCTTTTCAATTACTTCATTGACCTCTTTGATCGAAGCTCCGGCAGATTGACTGGTTTTCAAGGGATCTCTGTGATCAAGTGAAAAAATTTCATCACACATCTTCTCTGCTTCCGCTGTGTCTACATCGCCAATGATATATAAATCCAATTCATCTTTTTTAATTGCATTTTTATAATATTTAAATAGGCTCTCGGCTGTTGTTTTTTCAACTTCCTCAAGAATCCCGTTTGGATGCAGGGCATAAGCTTCTCCCTTGCACATTTCATCGACAAGGCGGGAATTGGCATATCTCATCTTGTCATCGAAGACTGACTGTATTCTGACTTTCTGGTTCCTCTTTTCTTTCTCAACAGTTTCTTCATGAAAAGAATTGTTTTCAGCATTAGGATCGAGAACTACATTCGAAAGGAATTGCAATCCTTTTTTCAGGAGCGGTTCTGAATCCTTGAGAAATTTTTCGTTGGCTACTTCTACGGAAAAACTCATGACATGGTATTCACCTTTTTTGGCAAGGTCCACGAAAAAGTTTGCCCCGTATAATTCATCCAGGTAAGATCTAAGTGCCGTTGTGCTGGGATACTTCTTTGAACTGCTTTGAAGTACATGGGGCAGAAGTCCTCTCAATGTAACTTCATCAGAATTTAATGGAGACTTCATTCTCCAGACGAGGGTATTTGTCTTGTATTTATCAGTCTGGACGATATGTAACGAATAACCGTTTTTCGTTCGAACCACTTCATTGACTTTAGACATTTGCCATCCTCCTTTTGCTAACAAATCCAGATTTTACTAAGTGCTGTAAACATGATGATCCATGAACCAAAAGGCCTCAATATCATATCTATTTTGAGGTAAATTCATCTTTACTATACATGTATCTCTGGAGCTCTTTCAAGTTTTTCCCACTGACTCCAACCGTTCATCAATGTGTATACACCCTTATAGCTGGAATTATTTAAAGTGTATGCGGCATTTCACTAAAAAAGGAGCTTAGAGCATGAATAATATACAAGTGTGGAAGATTGTTTTCAATACAGCCAAATAAAAAGCGAGTGCAGAGCCTGCTCGGCTTTGCACTCGCTTTTCGTTTCACCTTTATTTTTTACCTGTTTCCTTTAATATAAGGATTACCCAGTGCTTTTGGTGCATCAGCACGACCGATGAATCCTGCAAGAGCAAGGATTGTCAGAACATATGGAGCGATCTGCAAGTAAACACTTGGTACATTTTCAAATAGCGGGATACTGGAACCGACGATACTTAAACTTTGTGCAAATCCAAAGAATAAAGCAGCACCCATCGCACCCAGTGGGTTCCATTTTCCGAAAATCATAGCGGCAAGAGCCATAAACCCTTGGCCTGTGATTGTGGAATGACTGAAGTCAAGTGAGATGGACTGAGCGTATACAGCACCTCCCAGACCTCCAAGAAGACCTGATAAAAATACACCGATATAGCGCATTTTTGTTACATTGATCCCCATTGTATCAGCTGCCATCGGGTGTTCCCCAACAGAACGTAGCCTTAAGCCAAATGGAGTTTTGAATAGGATATACCAAACAACAAACGCCAGGATAATGGCAATATAAGCAGTGTACGTTACACGGCTGAAAAAGATGTCGCCGATAACGGGAATATCACTTAAGAACGGAATATCCACTTTTTTAAAGCTGTACTCTGTACGGATAAAATCCGTTTGGCCTTTTCCATACATAAGCTTCACTAAGTATAATCCTGCACCCAATGCAAGGAAGTTAATCGCAACGCCACTGACTACCTGATCTGCCCGAAAAGTAATTGATGCCAAGGCATGCAGAAGTGAAAGTAAGCCGCCGACAGCCATTGCTGCGAGCAGGGCTACCCAAGGTGTTGCCACTCCAAAAGTGGATGCGAAGCTAAGGTTGAATACGATTGCTGCAAATGCACCTATGACCATTAGCCCTTCCAACCCGATATTAACAACTCCGGAGCGCTCAGAGAACACTCCTCCTAATGCAGTGAAAATAAGCGGAGCAGCTACAACCAGTGTAGAAGAGATAATAATCTCTAAAATTGTCATAATACCCACTTATTTCACCCCCTTCTTAGAACGATTAAGCAGCCATCTGATCATATAGCTCGAAGCTACGAAGAAAATAATCAGGGCAATAACAATTTCTACAAGTTCATTCGGAACGTTTGCTTCAAACGGCATATTCAAGGCACCGACTTTCAAGCTTCCAAATAAAATGGCAGCAAGAATGACCCCGATTGCTGTATTTCCACCCAGAAGGGCAACAGCGATACCATCAAACCCGACTCCAGAGAAGCTTGAATGCAGGAAAGCAAACCCAAAAGTACCTAAACCTTCCATTGCCCCTGCAAGACCTGCAAATGCGCCGGAAATGACCATTGACAATACAATATTTTTATTAACATTCATACCGGCATATTGTGAGGCATTCTGGTTGAAACCAACTGAGCGGAGTTCATACCCGGTTGTCGTCTTTTCAAGCAGGAACCACATGATGAATGCCGCAACTAAAGCTAAGAAAATACCGTTATGAAGTGTGGAATAATCTGTAATTGTCTCAAAGAATCCACTTTTAAGAGAAGCAGATTCTGCAACACTTTCGGTTGCATCCGCTTCATCTGCGATTACATTACGAATAATATAATTAGTTGTATAAAGAGCAATATAGTTCATCATAATCGTTACGATTACTTCATGGACACGCCACTTCGCCTTCAATATCCCCGGAACAAATCCCCATAGTGCACCCGCTGCTGCAGCTGCAAGGATTGATAAAGGCAGATGGATAACAGTTGGAAGGTCAAAAGCAAGCCCTACCCAGACTGAAGCTGTCCAACCTACCAACAGCTGGCCTTCAACACCGATGTTGAAAAGTCCTGTACGGAAAGCAAATGCGACAGCCAATCCGGCTAAAATATAGGGAGTTACCTGTCTTAATGTTTCACCGACATAGAATCTCTCTCCGAACGCACCATTCCAGAGTGCTGCATACCCTTCGATCGGATTATAGCCTGTCACCAGCATGATAATGGCACCTGCAAGTAATCCAAGCACTACAGAAATGACTGGTATTAATATATTTTGATATTTATTAGACATTGATAGAGTCACCTTCTTCCTTGCGTCTGGAACCCGCCATCAGCAGTCCTAATTCCTGCTCTGTCGTTTCTTTAGGATCAACAACCGCGACAATTTCTCCTTCGTAGATAACTGCGATTCGGTCACTGACATTCAAAATTTCCTCCAGTTCAAAGGAAACCAACAATACTGCCTTATTTGCATCACGCTGTTCAATCAGGCGTTTGTGAATGAATTCGATTGCTCCTACATCCAGTCCCCTTGTCGGCTGTGCGGCTATAAGTAAATCTGGATTACGGTCAATTTCACGTCCTATAATAGCCTTTTGCTGGTTACCGCCTGACAATGCACGTGCCAACGTATATTCACTCGGAGTACGGACGTCGTATTCACCAATAAGTGAGTTCGCTTTTTTATAGACCTGTTTAAAATTCATGATACCTGATTTAGAGTACGGCTTTTGGTAGTAGGTTTGCAAAACCATATTTTCCCCAATTGGGAAATCAAGAACGAGTCCGTGCTTGTGACGGTCTTGCGGTATATGCGCCAAGCCGGATTCTGTAATCTTTCGCGGTTTCTGATTTTGTACTTCTTGTCCATTAAGTTTAATGGAACCACTGGAAGTCTTATGCAAACCAGTAATAGCCTCAATGAGTTCTGTTTGTCCATTTCCATCAACACCGGCAATCCCCACGATCTCACCAGCCCTGACAGTAAGGTTCAAGCCCCTTATCGCTTCGACACCTCTGGAGTCCTTTACTCTCAGATCCTGTACTTCCAAGACCGGATCTTTCGGCGAAGCTTCACTCTTTTCGGTCGTAAACGTGACTTCACGCCCTACCATTAAGCTGGCAAGTTCATTCACATCCGTATCAGAAACATTTACAGTGCCAATGCCTTCCCCCTTACGGATAACTGTACAACGGTCACAGACTTCCATAATTTCTTTGAGTTTGTGAGTGATAAGTATAATCGATTTTCCCTCTTTAATTAAGGTTCTCATAATCTGAATCAGTTCTTTTATTTCCTGAGGCGTCAATACTGCAGTCGGCTCATCAAAGATGAGAATTTCTGCGCCTCGGTATAATGTTTTTAAGATTTCAACCCTCTGCTGCATACCGACAGAAATCTCTGAAATTTTAGCTTGGGGATCTACTGACAGTCCATAACGGTCAGAGATTTCACGTACTTCCTGTTCAGCTTTTTTAATATCGATTTTTGCGCCTGATTTAGGCTCTTTGCCAAGAATGATGTTTTCTGTAACCGTAAATGTATCAACAAGCATAAAATGCTGGTGAACCATTCCGATTCCAAGGTCATTGGCGATGTTCGGATTAGTGATTTTCACACTTTTTCCATTCACTTTGATTTCGCCCTTTTCCGGCTGATACAGTCCGAAAAGCACGTTCATGAGAGTTGACTTTCCTGCTCCATTTTCTCCGAGGAGTGCATGGATTTCCCCCTGCTTCAACTGAAGGGTGATATTATCATTTGCTACGATACCAGGAAATTCTTTGCGAATATTGAGCATTTCAATTACATATTCCACCCAGCTTCACTCCTTGCTATAGATAAAGCCTGCCTTAAAGTAAGAGGTCAGACTTTCGGTTATTTTTTTAGGAAGAGGCATTACACCTCCTGAAAAACTCCTAAATAAAAAGCAGAATCGGCTAATTCTACTTTTTATTTAAGGCTTCTCAGTATTTGGCCAGGGAAGGGGCATTAAGTGCCCGCTCCCTGGAGACCATCTACCTTGTTATTATTCTGGCTTAGTTGGTACTTCCACTTCACCATTGATGATTTTTTCTTTCCACTCTTCAACCTTTGCAATTACATCTTCTGAAAGATTGTCTTGAGTTGGAGCAATTCCTACACCATCATCTTCCAAGCCGTAAGCAAGAATTTCTCCACCAGGGAATTCTCCAGCCATTGCTCTTTCAGCAACGTCAATGACAGCTGTATCAACACGCTTAACCATAGAAGTCAATGTAACGTTCATTTCTTCACCGTTAACAGTAACAGCACCTTCAGCAGCTTGGTCACGGTCTACACCGATAACCCATAGTTCCTGATCAGGATCTTGTTGTTTGCGGTTCTTCGCTTCAGTGAAGACTCCGTTTCCAGTACCGCCTGCTGCATGATAAATGATGTCATTTCCAGCTTGGTACATAGAAGCAGCCATTGATTGACCTTTTTCAGCTTTATCGAACGCACCAGCGAACTGGATGTCAATTTCAGCATCAGGATTTACAGCTTTTACACCAGCTTCAAATCCAGCAGCGAACTTGTTGATAAGATCTGAGTCAGTTCCTCCGATAAATCCTACTTTATTTGTTTTAGTAGTAAGACCTGCTACTACACCAACAAGGAAAGAACCTTCATGCTCTTTGAATGTTACACTTGCAACGTTATCCATTCCTTCGATAACACTGTCAACGATTACAAAGTTGCTGTCTTTGCGTTGTTTAGCAACTTCTTCGATAGCCGGCTGCAATTTGTAACCAATTCCATAGATAAGGTCAAAATTGTTACGTACTGCAGTGTTCAGGTTTGTTTTATAATCTGCATCAGATTTTGATTGCAGGTAATCGTATCCCTCTGTACCTTTATCAAGTCCGTTATCTGCACCGAAAGCCTCAAGGCCTTCCCATGCTGACTGGTTGAAAGATTTATCATCCACACCGCCAACATCCGTTACCATAGCTGCTGTGAATTTGTCAGCCTGGCCGTCTTTAGCTGGAGCTACATCTTCAGTATCATCGTTGTTTCCACATGCACCAAGAATTGTACCTGCTGCAAGAACCATTGAAAGTGCAATACCAAATTTACGTTTTTTCACTTTGGTTACCCCCTGTTAATTAAGTTGATTGTAGTAAGAAAAATAAAAGACTTACAAAATGAATCAGACCCGCTTTCTTAATACTTGGAAGCTGAACTTGTCCGACCGGAAATAATTGACCGAATAAAGAATCGGCGTATCACTCTCATCAAAATGCAGCTGTTTTAAAACAAGCAGTGCAGATTCCGGTTCACAGTCGAGGATCGGAGAAATCTTTTCATGATACCCCAACGGCTCAATCTGTGTTACCGCATACGAGATTCGTTTATTCTCTTCTCTTTCAAGCACTTGAAAGAGAGAGTTGACTTCTGTCGTGAAATTCCGCGGAAAAACTTTTGATGGAAGCTTGTCCACACAATATACAACCGGCTCTCCGTTTGCTGTTCTTACTCGCTCCACCATGACTACTTCTTCTTCCTCTTGTAATGAAAAACGCCGGATATCTTCATCTGTCGGGCCCTGAGTCGCTGAGCTTAAGAAAATGGTTCCAGGTTCCATACCTGCTTGCTTAATCATATTCGTGACACTATTCAACTGCTCAATACCAGAAGTGAAGAGCGGTTTAGCGTTTACAAAAGTTCCAACCCCATGCCTGCGAATAATGACATTTTCTTCTTCGAGAATCCTTAATGCTTCCCGAAGTGTTGCTCGACTTACTCCAAGCTGCTTAGCAAGGTCAAATTCAGAAGGAAGTTTTTCTTTTTCTTTATACTGACCTTTATCGATATCTTTTTTTAGACGGTCGATCACTTGTAGGTACAAATGCCTATTGTCTGCTTTGATTGTCATCCAAGAACCACCACCATTTTTACTCAAGACACCAGACTCTGATGTATATCTTTCCTACTAATCCAAAATACTATATCACTTTTAAAAGAAGAAATAAATAGATTCTGAAGTTTTTGTCGAAAAAACAAGATAATCTAAACATTCATAATTTTCAAATGCATATTTGGGGTGGTTTTCTGGAATGATTCACCTTTTAAGCTTAAATTTTTAAATGGATAACTCCATGTAAACGCTTTAAAAAGTATATCACATTAAGAGTCTGTAAGGCTAGAGGTCTGACATCAATAAACGATTTTAATTTTTTCCAGAAGATAAATCGGTTACATTATGCTCCCGAGGCCTTAACAACTATTCATAACAGACTTAAGGTCCTCACTTGCTAAGAGAAAAGGACCATTTGAACTAATCACCTAACAAACTTACCGAACCCCAACTAACTTCAGCCACTAGGAAATTAAAAAAACTGCCCGGAGGATCCGGACAGCTTTTAATCTCATTCTTATGAGGAATGTTCTTCTGATGGTTTTCCAATTAATACGCTTCTTGGCTTACTTCCTTCATAAGGACCAACCACTCCGCGCTCTTCCATTGCGTCAATCAATCTTGCAGCCCTTGTATAGCCTATCCTGAATCTCCGCTGCAACATCGATACTGAAGCTGTCTGCATTTCAGCGATCAATTGAACAGCCTCATCATATAAATCATCTTCTACAGAAGCTGAACTATCCCCTTCCGGAACTTCATCCGGTATCATTTCTTCTTGGTATTGCGCCTTTTGCTGCCCGATGACATAATCTACAATTTCCTCAACTTCATCATCCGATAAAAAGGCCCCTTGCACTCTCGTCGGCTTTGAAGCTCCAACAGGGATGAACAGCATATCTCCCCGCCCAAGCAGCTTCTCCGCACCTCCAGAATCCAAAATGGTCCTTGAATCCGTCTGTGATGAAACAGCAAATGCAATCCTGGAAGGAATGTTCGCTTTAATGACGCCTGTAATGACATCAACTGATGGACGCTGAGTAGCAATGATCAAATGAATTCCTGCTGCCCTTGCCATTTGTGCAAGTCGGGTAATCGCATCTTCAACATCGCTTGAAGCCACCATCATCAAGTCGGCAAGTTCATCGACAATCACGACGATATATGGCAATTCCGGCTGTTTCTCTTCATTTTCATTATTGTGCCTTTTGATATGCTCGTTATATCCTTCAATATTTCTTGTGCCAGTATGAGAGAATAATTCATATCTCCTCTCCATTTCACTTACGACCTTTTTTAATGCCTGTGAAGCTTTCTTGGCATCCGTGACTACTGGCGCAAGCAAATGAGGGACCCCATTATATACATTCAACTCCACCATCTTCGGATCTATCATCATCAGTTTAACCTCATGCGGTTTAGCCCTCATCAAGATACTCGTGATAATCCCGTTGATACATACACTTTTACCGCTCCCGGTCGCACCGGCTACAAGCAGGTGGGGCATTTTATTGAGTTCGGCCAGGACGGCTTCCCCGGTAATATCCCTTCCCAATCCTATTAACAGCTTGGAATTGGGCTTATCATTGGACTTTGATTCCAGCACTTCCCTTAATGACACCATTGCAACTTCTGAGTTAGGAACTTCAATGCCAATGGCAGACTTGCCTGGAATCGGTGCTTCTATCCTGATATCCTTTGCAGCAAGCGCCAATGCAAGGTCATCACTAAGATTGACAATCTTGCTGACCTTTACCCCTGTATCAGGATGCACTTCATATTTTGTAACAGCTGGCCCCAGATGTACCTGGGTAACCTTTGCTTTCACACCAAAGCTCTGGAATGTACGTTCAAGCTTCGCTGCATTGGCATGTATCATCTTATACTCGCTGCTTTGATCGGTCTGGCTAGGCCTTGTCAACAACGAGATAGGCGGAAGATGGTAGTCTTTATTCTCCACTTCAGTAAACGTAATCGGTGGTGCTTCATCCTCATCTTCCGCTTTCATTTCTTCCCTATTGTTGTCACTCTCTTTTGCATTGGCTTCCGTTTCTGCTGGTGAAGCCTGTGAAGCTTCTTGAGGATATGCTTTCTCATTAAAGCTGGATATGATTGGCTCAACCTTCACCTCTTCAACCAGGTCGCTGATACTTTCATTTTCAGGCTTTTCCTTGATCTTGTCCTGTTTCTGCAGCTGTTTCTCAGCTTTTTTCTCTTGTCTTTCTTCCTTCCAATCTTTCATATCTTCCTGAAACGCAGCCCACTGTCCCCCAATAAAATCAGTTGAAGCCCTGCCTGCTTTGCCAAGAACAGCGCCAAAAGATTTTCCGGTGATAAGGACAATTCCTATTGCTATAAGTGCCATACACAGGATTTTAGTTCCGGCGGAATCAAATAGAAAAAACGACACAGCGTACAATATAGAGCCGATCATCCCCCCCCCTAAATCTGAGGTACTTGATTCTCCACGTACTTCCATCCAAAATAACTCCCAGGTATTTGCAATCACGCTTGGATTCTGGAATGCTCCATCATTGGAGAGCAGCTCAAACAGCTTTACATGGCTAAGAAGCAAAGTGCTGATCAAAATTATGTATAATCCGGAAAGCCTTCTTGAAAAGAAGTTCGGCATTTCTCTTTTTACCATCATATATCCTGCTGTTAATAGCATGCTGACAAATGCAAGCATATACCATTCACCAAG
The DNA here is from genome assembly GCF_053903065.1 of Bacillus sp. AK031. Classification (NCBI taxonomy): domain Bacteria; kingdom Bacillati; phylum Bacillota; class Bacilli; order Caryophanales; family Bacillaceae; genus Bacillus; species Bacillus sp. AK031. Next base: position 2,734,373 of record NZ_CP096424.1, read on the forward strand.
GAAAAATCGAAAGAAAAGAACATATGCTTTACCTACTGCACCAAGCTGTATGATGGCTATTAAACTGAGAGCGATCATCAGCATTCCAATTAATTCATATTTTATTGTATGTTTTAAGTTTGAGGATTTCTTCCTGGTCCTTCGTTTTCTTTTCGCCAACGTTCTTTTCACCTAAATTCTCTAATAATATCCTTTATCCCATATTAGACCATGCGGAGAGTAAATGGGAGACCTTTCTTTAAAAATGCAGGATCGCAAAGATGAAGAAAGGGCTGGCATTTTCAGCTGAGGCAAGTAGCTGTCCATACCAGTCCCATATATTCAGAAAACTTTATCGTTCCGCATTCCCTATATTATATCATATCCTGCCATCGGCGAAAATCAAACGAAAGGTTACATCTGCAGATATTGTCCAGGGCAAATATCATCGTTAAGATAATGTGCAGGGTCGCTGCTCATCACCCTTACTACTCTGTATTGCTGCTGCGATTGTTCAACAAGCAGCGGAATCCCCTGCCACTCCACCATCATTTGTTGGGTAAAGGCATCCTGCCCAGGCGGAAAGATTAATTCTTGCGGCACAGTCGTATGAAGAATCATTGCAGCATTCCTTCTTCCTCGGTTCCACCTTTAAGCTCAATCAGTTCATTCAGTTTTTTTATAGCTTCACCAATGCCTCCAACACCATCAATCAAACCATATTTGACCGCATCTTCCCCGACCACATTGGTTCCGATATCTCTGGTTAGGTTTCCTTTTGCGAACATTAACTCCTTAAAGTCCTCTTCAGTAACTTTGGAGTGGGTGGTCACAAAATTAACGACTCTTTCCTGCATTTTATCAAGGTACTCAAACGTTTGCGGCACACCGATTACCAGGCCGGTCAACCTTACAGGATGAATTGTCATTGTTGCTGTTCCGGCAATGAAGGAATAATCGCATGATACAGCAATCGGGACTCCTATCGAATGTCCCCCGCCCAATACAATGGAAACGGTCGGCTTCGATAAGGAAGCAAGCATTTCCGAGATGGCAAGCCCTGCTTCTACATCTCCCCCTACTGTATTCAGGACAATTAACAAGCCTTCTATTTTAGGATTTTGTTCTATTGCCACAAGTTGAGGAATGACATGCTCATACTTTGTCGTCTTATTTTGCGGCGGCAGCTGCATATGTCCTTCAATCTGTCCGACAATTGTCAAGCAGTGGATATTTGAATCATTGGACAACTGCGGGACATTGGTTTGTCCAAGCTGCTGAATCTTCTCCATTAAGCCGGAGGGCTTGCCCTCTTTTTCTTTTTCTTCACTCTTATTGGGGTTGTTTTGATTCATGTTAAAGTTCATTTCTCCTGACACTCTCCTTCTCAACAATAATGACGTTAGTATTTTCATGTTGAACTGTTTCAATTCATGGACGGATTATCAGGAGGAGTAATTAATGTGGGTGAAAGAGGGGTCTTTAATGGATATTGATGTTTCCTATTTGGAGGAGTCAGTCAAGAGGTCTCAATCCCCGGGCAAAAAAGACCCTCAATACAAAGATTAAAGGGTTCCGTATTGGGAGAGAAAATTACAAATAGTATTACCAATAGCAGGCTAACTCACAAATGAATTAGAACTGCTCTATTTATTGTTCATACAATGTTTTCACTTGATTTTGGGTTAATTAGAACTTCGAATAGCACCTTATTTAACAAGCGTACAATAATTATTGTGCATATAAAAAATGAGTTTCTAATTAGCATCCTGCTCTTGAGGAGCTATAAACAGATACGGTTGTTGGGAAAATGAAGATTGAGTAACCAGTGATAGAAAATAAGCGGAGTTTTTACCGTTAAATGCAGACTGGAAGTGGTTTTTGGGGAAAATAAGAGGAATTTTTCCCTCTATACAAAGCAAAGCTGCCTATTTTCACGTTTTTTTAGTCGAATAAGAGGAATTTCTCCCTCTATTTAAGCTGATTTTTAGTATTATTTGCTAATTAAGGGGAAATTTCCCCTCTATAATTCTCAATCAGCAGAGAACCTGCTGTTCACCTATTCAGCGATCGGGGTAATAGAATAAGGAGTTTAAAAAAATCAAAAATCCCGGACCTTTTTGGATCCGGGTTTTTGATTTTAAATACAGTGTTATTTGCACTGTTATTTCAGCTGCTGATTAGGGTGTGATTTAAGGTTCTCTCTCCTTAAACGGAACCCCTTATACAAAGATTGAAGGTTCTTTTATCTTTTCTAATTCTAATGTGCTTATACTTCCATGATTATTGGAAGGATCATTGGCCTTCTGCGGGTTTTTCCGAAAAGAAGGTGATTAAGCTGGTCGCGGATATCCTGCTTGATACTGGACCACTCAAAGCTGCCTTTTGAAAGATAGCCGTCAACGATCTGTTTCACAAGCTGCGTCGACTCTTCCATTAGTTTTTCTGATTCCCGGACATACACAAATCCGCGGGAAATGATTTCAGGGCCAGAAACCAATATTTTTCCTTTTCTGCTCAATGTTACGACGACAATGAAAATTCCGTCTTGAGATAACAGCTTCCTGTCCCGGAGAACGATATTTCCTACATCTCCTACACCAATTCCGTCTATTAATACATTGCCTGCCTGTACTCTTCCGCTCATTTTCATTTTTCCGTCTTTATACTGAGCAACATCCCCTTTATCAAGAATGAACACTCTGTTATGGGAAATGCCTACGGAGTTTGCAACCTTGGCGTGAGCGATGAGCATTCTGTACTCCCCTTGAATAGGGATGAAATATTTCGGTTTCATCAGATTTAACATGAGCTTCAAATCTTCCTGGCTCCCATGACCTGAAACATGCACCTTTTTACTCGCAGTCAGGACGTTCGCTCCTGAACGGTAAAGCATATCCACCGTTTTCGACATCGTTAATTCCATTCCATGTGAAGGTGTTGCGGTAATAAAGACGCTATCTCCATCAGTGATATTGACCAGTTTGTGTGTTTGCTTAGACATTCTCTGGAGTGCTTCGAATGGCTCTCCCTGGTCTCCGGTTGCGATGATTACCACTTCATCTTCATTATATTTAGATAGATCCTTAATAGGAATGATTACATCTTCTTTAATCTGCAGATAGCCTAAATTTAGAGCGATTTCATATACTCTTTCAAGGCTTTTTCCGACAACGGCTACTTTTCGGTTGTTTTTATGCGCTGCATCAAAGACCTGCTGGATCCTGATTAAGTTGGAAGCGAAGCAGGCTACGATGATTCTGCTTTTGGCTGAATGGAATGCAGAGTTCAGTTGGTTAGCAATTACTTCTTCAGAAGTTGTGTAGCCGGGCCTTTCTGCTTCAGTACTGTCTGAAAGAAGGCACAACACACCGTTATCCCCAATTTTCGCCATTTTCCCCATATCAGGACGATACAGTCCCTTGGCTGCCTGGTCGAACTTAAATTCTCCGGTATGTACGATTGCACCTTCTGATGTGTTGATGCAGACACCAACAGAATCTGGAATGCTGTGAGTTGTTCTGAAGAAAGTCACATCAACTCCGTCAAAAAAGAGTCTGCTGTCCGAATGCACATTATAGAATTTGATATCTTCTTTTACATCTTCATCCTTAAGCCTGCCTTTAACAAGGGCATTAGTTAGTTTCGTACCGTATACCGGCGCTTTGATTTTTCTAAGCACATAAGTTATGGCACCGATGGCATCTTCATGTCCATGGGTAAGAAATATTCCCTTGACCCGCTCTTTGTTTTCGACGAGATATTGGATATCAGGTATAACCATATCGATACCGAACATTTCGTCTTCAGGGAACATAAGCCCTGCATCGATGACGAAAATTTCCTCGTCCACTTCTATTACATACATGTTTTTTCCGATCTCCCCTACTCCTCCGAGGGGTATGATCTTAATGCTTTCATTCTTTCTCTTGCTCAATGTCGTTTCCTCCTATGCTGTAATTCCCGATCATTAATCAGTTAGATACATTATACTTTATGGGATTTTATCTTTACAATGAAAATCATCATAATCGGTCAATAAATTCAAAATATTATGCAATTCTTACAATTTCCTGTCAATCCCTGATACTCCTTTTAACTATTCTCTATAACCTTCTGATTTTCCTTTTAATGAATAGTTTTAAAAAATGTGGTATAAGATTTTTGTGCTGCATGATTTCCGCTCCAGGTGTACGACTCCGCGGGGCGGGCGGTGAGCCTCAAACAAAGTCTATTCTAAAGAAGCCATGAGTTTCTTAAATTAAGAAATGAGATTAGTCTGCAGTTCTGCATCATATAATTTCAATAAAGGAAACATTTCTTCCGTTCATTAAAAAACAATTTCATTGACTAACAAAACCATTAAAAGATAATGATATTCCACTAAAGTACACATAAAAAAGACCGCTTTCCCAAGAGGATTCCCCCTCCGGCAAGCGGCCCTGGTTTTTAATTTAATTTAATTGCAGCACTTTAGTAAGACGAGTTCGTTCCTCTTCGGTCAACGGGATGAGTGGTAGTCTTACTGATCCGACATCCATTCCCTTCAATTGCAGTGCTGTTTTCACTGGTGTTGGGCTTGGTGCTGAGAATAGTTCATTCATCACAGGAAGCAGTTTTCCGTGAAGATTGGAAGCTTCACGAAGATTGCCTTCAAGGAAGTTCTTGATCATTTCCTGCATATCGTTTCCGATTACATGAGAGGCAACCGATACAATACCAGTTCCACCGATTGATAGAATAGGAAGCGTCAAACCGTCGTCACCGCTGTATAACAGAAAGTCATCAGGTGTATTGGCAATAATTTCTGTCATGGCGTCAAGGTCACCGCTTGCTTCTTTAATGGCAGTGATATTCTCGATTTTCGATAGCCTGATTACCGTTTCCGCTGAGATTTTTGCCACTGCACGGCCCGGTACATTATAAAGCATTACCGGAAGCGTGGTCGCTTCTGCTACAGCTTTAAAGTGCTGATACATCCCTTCCTGACTTGGCTTATTGTAATATGGAGCAACAACCATCACAGCATCGATCCCTGTTTCAGCAGCTTTCTTTGTGAACTCCACTGATGCATAAGTGTTATTGCTGCCCGTACCTGCAATGACCGGTACTCTGCCATTGACAGATTTAACGACGTGACGGAAAAGAGCCAGTTTCTCCTCTTGGGATAAGGTAGGAGATTCGCCCGTCGTTCCACCAACGACAAGTGAATCTGTTCCATTTTCGATTAAATAATTGACTAGTAAAGCCGTTTTTTGAAAATCAATATTTCCTTTGTTATCAAATGGTGTCACCATTGCTGTTGATACGCGGCCAAAATGCACTATTCTCCACTCCTTTTATTCTTCTATTCCAAGTGTACTTGTTTCTGCTTCTAATTGAAATGAATCGTGCAGAGCATTTACAGCAGTTGTTAAATCCTTTTCCTTTATCAGAACCCAGATTGTTGTGTGGCTGTCAGCTGATTGCAGAATCCGGATATTATTTTCTGAGAGAGCTGTCACAATTGCAGCAGTTACCCCCGGTACTCCTCTCATACCGGCCCCCACAACAGATACTTTTGCACATTCGGTTTCGATGAGCGGGTCATGGCCCAGACTTTTAAGCACTCGGAATGCCCTGGAAGTCAAATCAGATGGAACTGTATAAACGACTCCCTGTGGCGAAATGTTAATGAAATCCACAGAAATATCTTCATTTGCCATTGCTTTAAATACTTCTGATTGCAGATTGTATTGTTCTTTTTTGGCAAACACTTTGATTTGAGATAGACCTCCGATGTGGGCAATCCCGGTTACTGTTCGGCCAGCCTCGCCTTTTTGTTTCTTTTTTTCAAGAGATGTGACCAAGGTTCCCAGATTATCTGAATACGTTGAACGGATCCTGATAGGGATTTTTGCATCCATGGCTACTTCAACTGCTCGCGGGTGGATGACCTTGGCTCCTTGATTTGCCAGGTTACAAACTTCATTATATGAAATGATGGAAAGCGGCCGTGCTTTGTCTGTTACACGCGGGTCGGCTGTCATGATCCCCTCGACATCTGTAAAAATATCAACCCAATCCGCCTTTAAGGCTGCACCAAGGGCTGCTGCTGATGTGTCGCTTCCACCCCTGCCGATTGTTGTCACGTCCCCTGAAGGAGAAGCCCCCTGGAATCCCGCAACAACAACCGCTTCATTCTTTTCGAGCTCTGCTTTAAGCCTTTCACACTTCAGCTCTGTAATTTTTGCGTTAGTATGGTCACTGTTCGTATGGAACCCCGCCTGGGCGCCCGTCAGGCCTGCTGCTTTAATGCCGTGCTCCAACAGCAGGTTAGTAAATACTACGGTAGAAATCGTTTCCCCGCAGGAAAGCAGAATATCTTGTTCTCTCTTGCTTACTTTTGTATCTCTGCCATTTATTAAAGATAGAAGTGTATCGGTTGAGTATGGCTCTCCCTTTCTTCCCATAGCAGATACAACCACAACTACCTTATAACCATCTTCAATCGCCCTCTTGACATGTTCAGCCGCTTTCTTGCGGCCATTCTCATCACGAACCGATGTTCCTCCATACTTTTGAACAGTTATTTTCATTTCTACACCCCGATGTTTTTATAGTAAAAACAAGAGGCCCTGCTTCTAAAATTACTGAAAAATAGCTGTATTTATTATTGTGTGCGGCCCACTATGATTATTTCTTTGTTAGTAAATTCAAGTTAACCAGGCTTTCCGCAATCTGCACAGAATTCCATGCGGCACCCTTCAGAAGATTATCCGAAACAACCCACATGTGGAAACCTTTTTGGTCATCAAGGTCCTTTCTGATTCTGCCGACGAAGATGTCATTGCTGCCGACAGCATTAGCTGGCATAGGGTAAAGCTGTTCTTCAGGTGAATCCTGCAGAACGATCCCAGGGGCATCTTTTAGCAAGGATTTGATATCTTCTGCTGAAACATTCTCATCCTTAATCTCAAAATATACACTTTCGGAATGTCCTGTGACAATCGGAAGCCTTACACACGTAGCGGCTACTTTGAGCTCAGGCATTCCCATGATCTTCTTCGTTTCGTTGATCATTTTCATTTCTTCAAACGTATAGCCGTTTTCCTCAAAGTTATCGATTTGAGGAACGGCATTGAAGGCAATTTGATGGTGCTTTTTCCCGCTCTTTACAGGCAGAACTTCCGCATTTGGCTCCTCACCGTTCAGAATAGCTTGTGATTGCGAATGAAGTTCATCTATCGCTGCAGCTCCTGCACCTGACACTGCCTGGTAAGTCGAAACAATGATTTTATTAAGTCCATATTTTTGTCTGACAGGTTCAAGGGAAGCAACCATTTGGATTGTCGAGCAATTCGGATTGGCAATGATTCCGTTGTGGTTTCTGATTTCTTCTTCATTGACTTCAGGAACCACAAGCGGTACATTCGGATCCATTCTAAATGCACTGGTATTATCAATGCACACGGCACCCCGTTTGGCAGCCTCAGGAGCTAATTCCTTTGATACACTTCCTCCTGCACTGAATAATGCTATATCAATATCATCAAAAATTTCTGGTTTCGCCTCTTGAACAGTTATTTCTTTTCCTTTATAAGTAACTTTCTTGCCCGCGGATCGGGCAGAAGATAAAAGTGTCAGCTTTTCAATCGGGAAATCCCTGCTTTCCAGCGTTTTGATCATTTGCTGGCCAACTGCGCCTGTAGCGCCGACAACAGCTACATGAAAACCATTTGTACTCATCATATAATCTCCTTCCAGCCTGTTAAATCTATTGCAATTCTTTTTAGACAAAAAACCTTTTAATCATTTACCGTGGTAAAGAATATTTTAACATAAACAATAGTCTGACCATATCCTTTTTTTCAATTGCATATATTAATATTATTATTTCCCCTTTGATCAATTCCGGCTGTTTACTATGATTGCTTTGTTACAGATTCCGGGCTCTGCTGCCCTCTAAAGTGAAGTTGACTATTTTCAGGGCAAGCCAAAACCGCCCCCATATTGGAGCGGCAAATGATTATGGCTGTAATCAGCTCCCATCCATTCACAAATAGATTAAGGAGCTATTATATTAATCCAGATATTTTTCAACTATCACAGGCTGAAGCTGTTTGCCTTCCATTGCAGCTTCTACTGTATCCATCAGCCGCGTCATTCTGGCTACCATCGATTTTGGTTTCTTCTCGGGGTCATCCTGGCCAAATGGAATAAAATATATATCCTTAGCGGAAATCAACTTCATTAAATTTACTCCATTCAGTCCTAATGCATCATTTGTTGATATCCCTACCACTACAGGGCGATGGTTCCTTAATGTAGCCTTCGCAGCCATCAGTACCGGAGAATCTGTCATTGCATTTGCAAATTTGCTCATTGAGTTTCCTGTCAATGGAGCAATGACCATACAATCAAGCGGTAATTTAGGACCCAGAGGCTCTGCCTTTACAATGGTGTCGACAACCTTGTTTCCTGTTACATCTTCAATTCTCTTAATCCAGTCCTCACCATCACCAAACCTTGTTACTGTGTTTTTCACTGTGGAGCTCACGACAGGAATGACTTCGGCTCCTTCGTTTACCAGTCTTTCAATCTCAGGAAATACTGCATCGTACGTACAATGAGATCCAGTTAAACCAAATCCGATTCGTTTTCCTTTTACACTCATATTAATTACTCCTTTCTGGATGTTAAGTCTTGAAGCAAAAGCTGTGACAGGACATTGGCAAGAATCTGCCCAGCTGATTTCGGAGCAACAATCCCTGGAAGTCCAGGTGCAAGCAAGGCTTTCACTCCCCGCTTTTCTGCATACCTAAAATCTGTTCCGCCAGGCTTTGAGGCAAGATCAATTATCAGTGTATGTGCAGGCATCCTGGCGATAACCCCTGCTTTGACAACGGGAGCAGGAATTGTATTGATACACATATCACAATCACTGACCTCTTTTTCTAAATCATCCAGATGAAATGGCTCTAAGCCCATCTCGGTTATCCGTGCAAGATGTTCACTCTTTCTCGCCCCTACTTTGACGCGGGCACCTAAATGATGAAATGTTCTTGCTACACTCATGCCTACACGCCCCAATCCCAAAACGATCAAATTAGAGCCATGAATTGTAAAATCAGTATGCTGTATAGCCATCATGATCGTTCCTTCTACAGTTGGAATAGAATTATAGATGGCAACATCATCCCGTTCAAACAGTTGAACCAGGTCCCTCTGTGTGGAAGCGGTAATTTCACTCAAATACTTATTGGTGATCCCAGAATACACTTTGCAATGGGAAGGGGTCCCCTGCAATATCTCTTCCGTCAGTTTTATCTTCTCATTAGAAAAAATCGTTTCAATTTCTCCCTCAAGATTTGTACCCGGAACCGGGAGAATAATGGCGTCCACAGAATCGAATTCCACTTCATCTATCTTTTCTTTAACCGCACCTGTAAAAGCATGGTCCAATTGTTCAAACCCTATCAAGGAAATTTTCGCATCGAGCTCTGTAAGCTTCCGAATAATCTCGAGTTGACGAGCATCTCCGCCTAAGACTGCGATCTGCATTCCAGTCAACATCAATGCTTTCACCTTCTTTTAACGTAATCGCGTTGCACCTGCAAAGGTTTATCACTTCAACATTGTATGAAGGGTAAGGTCAATAGGTGAGTACCCTCTGGAAATTATCATTTTTAAAGCCAATAAAAAAAATCCCTTGTGAGGGGATTCAATATAAGGCACATTCTATTCCCGCCGGTTATTCCTCGGCGACTTCCAGGATAATCATATCAGATCCGATTGTCCTGATATGATGCCACGGCACCCTTATTTCACTGTTTTGTTTCCTCATCCATTTCCCGGTAGGGATAACCAAAGCATTGATTTGTCCTGTCCGTTCATTGAATTCCAAATCTGTCTGGCCCAGCACACCAAGTCTTTCTGCCCTTTTAAAGTCTACGATTTCCTTTCCGCTCAGTTCACTCAAACGCATATTATTCCCCCCGTTCTCCTCTGCTGAATTCAACTTTCCGGAAATCTTAGATTTTCTTTCCTTATAATTAATGTATAAGGAGCTTTTCCATTTTAGAAGTATTATTGGCAAAAATTCTATCGGTACCAACTGCTGACTCCGGTTAAGCAACACTCATTTATAAGACAGAATAAATAAAAAAGCTTCAAACCTTATTTAAATGGTTCGAAGCTTTGAAGTATTTCACTTTATTTGATATTAGATGGCATATTACCATCCGGACTGATGAGAGCTGCAGAAAAATCATTGCTGAATATCTGCTTTCCAAGATTATTCACCCGTTCGATTGTAACACCGTCAATTTCATCCACAATTTCATCCAGAGAACGGTGCTTCTTCAACAATAATTCATTCTTTCCATTTCTGCTCATTCTGCTATTTGTACTTTCCAGGCTCAGCATCAGATTTCCCTTAAGCTGCTCTTTACTGTTCGCAAGCTCCTTAGAGGTGATTCCTTCTGCAGTAAGCGTATTTAAAGTGGATTGAATGGTATCAAACAACTGATTCAGCTGCTTCGCACCCGTCCCGCCATATAATGTAAGCATCCCACTGTCTTCATAGGCAGAATGGTATGAAAAGACCGAATAAGCGAGACCTCTCTGCTCACGAACTTCCTGAAACAATCTGGAAGACATACTTCCGCCAAGTACATTATTCAAAACAATCAGGCTGTAGATATCTTCATGGCCAATCTGCAAACCAGGATATCCCAGACATAAGTGTGCTTGTTCGGTTTCTTTCTTTTTTGAAACCTTATTATGATGGAATGAAGGAGCTTCATTTTGCTGATGCCCTTTTCCGCCTTCATAGTTTCCGAACAGCTTCTCCACTTCTTTAATAAATGAAGGGTCTACGTTTCCAGCTACAGAGACCACAACATCATCCGGGGTATACATATTATGCATATAATCCCTTAACGTCTGGCCATTAAAGGCATCAAGGGTCTCTTCTGTACCCAGAATCGGATACCCTAATGGGTGATTTTCATAAACAGCCTTGCTTAACACATCGTGAACGATATCATCCGGAGTATCTTCATACATTTTGATCTCTTCATATACAACATTCTTTTCTTTCTTAAGTTCCTCTTCATCAAATGCTGAGTTGAAGAACATGTCTGCAAGTGTTTCTAAAGCATAGGATGCATGGTTATCGAGCACTTTTGCATAATAGCAGGTATATTCTTTTGAAGTGAAAGCGTTCACCTGGCCCCCGATACTATCAAAGGATTCAGCGATTTCCCTGGCACTTCTTGTTTCCGTTCCTTTAAAGAACATATGTTCAAGAAAATGCGAAATGCCATTGTTTTCTTTGTTTTCATGACGGGAACCGGTTCCAATCCATATGCCGATCGCGACGGAGCGGACAGTCGGAATTTCTTCCAGTACAATTCTAAGTCCATTTGAGCACGTATATTTTTTTATCAAAAAAATTCCTCCTGTTCATGTTGTCAACATCTTCTAGTTCATATCATTACTTTTTCCTTTTAGGAGAGAATTATTGCCTGTTTTTATAATTCTTTCTTCCTTCAGTAAACTAGAGACTGTTCCAATTCTTAATTCTTCCTGTTTAACAGCTTCAATCAGGGCTGGCAGCGCTGATGAGGTTGATGCTGTGGGATGCATCAGAATAAGTGCACCTTTATGCAATTTTGAACTCACTCTCTCTACTATGACACTTGGCTGCGGTTTTTGCCAGTCAATAGTATCAACGCTCCATAATATTGTTTTCATATTATACTCTCCGGCTATGGTCACCACTTGATCATTAAACCCGCCGCTTGGCGGACCAAAGAGCTTTACCCTCTTGCCGGTCGTTGCCTCGATAATTTCATTGGTCTTTGTAATTTCTTCCCGAATTTTTCCAGGTGATAATGTTTCCATTTTAGGATGCGAATAAGAGTGATTGCCAATCTCATGCCCCGACTCTGCGATCATTTTAGCTAAATCAGGATTTTCTTTTACCCATCTTCCTTCAAGAAAGAAACTGGCATATACCTGATGTTTTTTTAATGTAGCAAGCATATCCGGAATATACTCATTTCCCCATGCAACGTTAATGATAAATGAGGCCATAGGCTTTTCAGGGTTCCCGCGGTATATAGGAAGCGGGGGAAGATCACTCAAGTGGACTTTCGGAGAAACCTGGTCGAATACCAGCCTGTCACTGTCAAAAGTACCTTCATCTTTCATTTTCTCATAAGAGCTCTTAATATTCACCTGTAAGCCATTGTATCCCGGAGTTCCCTTCCAGACAGGGTCATCTTTTGCATCGATCGGAGGGACCTCGAATTTTTCCGCCTCTTGTTTTATCCTCTTCATCAATTCTTCAGGTTTCGCATCCACAGGCATTGCTTCTCCTTTTAAACTGGAAACATATTGTGAAGTAACGGGGTTGCTTACTGAAATTATGGCTGTCACCACACATACTGTTATGCCCGCAAGTACTTTATAGTTCATATCTTTGATCACCCTTTCTTATCACTAAAAACATATGATAAGACTGGACAAGGTAGAACAAAGGCCCTCTTTTGTTTGGCTTAAAACGTTCAGGTTAAAAAGCAAAAAAAAGAAGCTGGCAATGCCAGCCTCTTTTACTATAATTTTTGTGCCTGCTCAGCCTTTTCACGCTGCTCTTTTAAAACAGCTTTGCGAGAAAGGTTCACACGGCCTTGTCTATCGATTTCAGTTACTTTCACAAGAAGTTCGTCCCCGATGCTTACTACATCTTCAACCTTGCCGATTCTTTCCTCTGCAAGTTCAGAGATATGAACGAGTCCGTCTTTGCCATTGAAGATTTCAACAAACGCACCGAATTTCTCGATTCGTTTTACTTTCCCAAGATACAGCTGGCCGACTTCGACTTCACGAACGATATCTTCGATGATCTTTTTAGCCTTTTTATTCATCTCTTCATCAGTTGATGAGATGAAAACTGAACCGTCTTGTTCAATGTCAATCTTCACGCCGGTTTCTTCAATGATCTTATTGATTTGTTTACCGCTCGGCCCGATAACATCTCTGATTTTATCAGGGTTGATATGCATTGTAAGGATTTTCGGTGCATATTGTGACAACTGGCTTCGTGATTCAGAAATTGTGGAAAGCATACTGTCCAGAATATGCATACGCCCGCTCTTAGCCTGCTGCAATGCTTCTTCAAGGATCTCCCTTGAAAGTCCTTCAATCTTGATATCCATTTGTAAGGCCGTTACCCCTTTGGAAGTTCCTGCAACTTTGAAATCCATATCTCCCAAATGGTCTTCCATGCCTTGAATATCTGTCAGAATGGAATAATGCTCCCCGGACTGGATAAGACCCATTGCAATACCAGCAACAGGGGCTTTAATAGGAACTCCGGCATCCATCATCGCTAATGTACTTGCGCAAATACTTGCTTGAGAAGTAGAACCGTTGGATTCTAATACCTCAGAAACAAGGCGGATTGTATAAGGGAAGTCCTTCTCATTTGGAATAATAGGCTCAAGTGCTCTTTCACCTAATGCTCCATGCCCGATTTCACGGCGGCCAGGTCCGCGGATTGGACCAGTTTCACCCACACTGAATAATGGGAAGTTATAGTGATGCATAAAGCGTTTGGATTCCTCCAGGCCTAAACCATCGATTACCTGAACATCTCCCATTGCACCCAAAGTACAAATGCTCAGTGCCTGAGTCTGTCCGCGTGTGAACAAACCTGAACCGTGAGTTCTAGGAAGAAGACCTACTTGCGATGCCAGCGGACGGATTTCATCAAGGCCACGGCCATCAGGACGTACTTTTTCTTGTGTAATCAAGCGGCGGACTTCACCTTTTACCAGCTTGTCCAGTACCTGCTTCACTTGTTTAAGCTGACCTTCATCCGCTTCCTTCTCTTCGAATTTAGCGATGACATCATCTTTAACCTCTTTGATTGCCGCTTCGCGCGCATGTTTTTCCTGAACCTGGATCGCTTTGATCATCTCTTCTTCACAGATTCCACGAACTTCGGCTTCTATGTCTTGATCGATTTGATAAAGTTCAATTTCCATCTTTTCCTTGCCGACCTGCGCAGCAATTTCTTCCTGGAAGGAAATCAACCTTTTGATTTCTTCGTGCCCGAACATGATTGCTTCCAGCATCGTTTCTTCCGGAACCTCATCAGCACCTGCTTCAACCATGTTGATTGCATCCTTTGTACCGGCTACAATCAAGTTGATTTCACTCTTCTCAAGCTGTTCAACATTCGGGTTGATAATGAAGTCGCCCTCTATTAATCCAACTTGAACACCAGCGATTGGACCTTCAAAAGGAATATCAGAAACAGTCAATGCCAATGAAGAACCAAACATTGCTGCCATCTCAGATGAACAATCCTGATCCACACTCATGACCATGCTGATTACTTGAACTTCATTCCTGAATCCGTCAGCAAACAATGGACGGATCGGACGGTCAATCAAGCGGCTCGTCAGGACTGCTCTTTCACTTGGACGGCCTTCACGTTTAATGAACCCTCCAGGGATTTTACCTACTGCATACAAACGCTCTTCATAGTTGACAGTCAACGGGAAGAAATCCAGCGGCTTTGGCTGTTTTGATGCTGTAGCGGTACTTAATACCGCAGTATCTCCGTAGCGAATCATTGCTGCTCCGTTTGCCTGTTTTGCCAGCTGGCCGTATTCCACTGTTAATTTTCTGCCTGCCCAATCTATGGAAAATTCTCTTGTTTCTTGTTCCATAATGTACCCCTCTCTTTACTTCTTCTATTAGAGTATTCGGTTTCTCTCATACCCTTGAAGCAGATATATACACATTTAAAGATGAAATAAAACGACTTTTATATGTATTGTGACTTATCCTGTTAGGAATATTCTTTTCAATATACCTTTCCAGAATTAAACTTTCGGCATTGCCTTAAAGAATTTTCGGCTATCAACTTTCAAAATATGAAAGGAAACAATCAAAAATGAAAAAGCAAAAGCTTTTTGCTGCTTCATTCTTGATTGTTTGACTAGCAGTATATCCTTTTCAGCCCATGCCTTAAACCTAAAGAAAAAGCGGGAAGAATCCCGCTTCTGAGTAACTTATCGGCGTAAACCTAATTTGTTGATCAAATCACGGTAGCGCGCGACATCTTTATTACGTAGGTACGTTAAAAGATTACGACGGCGACCTACCATTTTCAAAAGACCGCGACGAGAGTGGTGGTCTTTCTTGTGAGTACGCAAATGGTCGTTCAAAGTGTTGATTTCTTCAGTAAGGATAGCAATTTGAACCTCTGCAGAACCAGTATCGTTCTCATGAGTTTTGTACTCGTTGATTAGTTCGTTTTTACGTGTTTGTGTGATAGCCATCCATTTCACCTCCTAATATTCTTTCAAAATCCCCTGTGACCCAGCAAACGTTGGTGAATCGTGCTGCCAAGTAAAGGTTCATTGTCATACGTTAATTAGAATACTACTTTTTCTTTCATAAATCAAGCCTAAACGAATAATTTCTCAAAGTAAGCGATTGCTTCCTTCTTATCCTTTTCAATTTGATCAATCAATTGTTGAATTCCGTCGAACTTTTGCTCAGACCGAATATACTTGTGCCATTCAGCCACTACCTCTTCCCCGTAAATAGAAGAATTGAAGTCAAAGATATGAACCTCAATCGACAGAGCCTTATCATCCGGATTATTAAAAGTAGGTTTGTATCCCAGATTGGCTACCCCATCATGCCATTGGTTCTGGACATACAGCCTCACAGCATATACCCCCAGCTTTGGAATGATGTAGTCATCCGCCAGTTCAATGTTGGCAGTAGGAAAACCAATCTTTCGTCCCCGTTTATCACCATGTATGACAGTGCCGGAAGTGGTATAGAACCTGCCGAGAAGATTTGCCGCCCTGCATGTTTCCCCTTCATTGAGGGATGACCTGATCAAAGTGGAACTTACCTTATCATCTTCATCTGAAAGCTTGCTCACAATACTGTATGTGAATTGGTTACGGGAATGAAATTGGAGTGTTTCCATATTCCCTTTGCCTAGCTTGCCATATGTAAAATCAAAACCGGCAGAAACATGCTTGACATTCAGGTTGATAATATATTGATCTACATATTCCTGTGGATGAAGGCTTGCAAAATCTGAAGTGAACCGGACTATGAATAAGTAATCAACTCCCAAGTCTTCCATGCGTTGAATCTTATCCTGAAGCGGTGTAATATATTTAACATGCTTGTGCTTATGTCCCAGCACTACCGAAGGATGCGGATCGAATGTCATGACCGCGCTCTTCAAATTGCGGGCTTCAGCTTCACTAATTGCGTTTTTAATAACCTTCTGATGTCCTTTATGCACTCCATCAAAATAGCCCAGGGCCATCGATAACGGAGGAAAATCCTCAGAGTGTAACGAATGGGGATGATGGACCGTAATAACCTTCATGATACCTCACCTATTTTCCCTAATCATTGAATAGTACTTTCACAGGCTTAATAACGCCTTCTTTATCTGGATGAGCCTGATAAATCGCCAAGGTTTTACCATTATAATTCATAGCAACTTGATCACCTGGCCAGCTTTCCGGCGTATGCAGCACTGCTCCGTTCTTTACTTTCATTGCTAATGTATCACTTAAATCCCATTTCGGCAAATGAGAAATTCCTGTTTCAATAGGAAATAGCGCTTGTTGTACATTACCTGTCTGAACGAGTTCCTCAATCTCTTCGAAAGTAAAGCAATCTTCCTGGTTAAAAGCAGCTGAGCGGATTCTCGTCAATTTAGACATGTGAGCGGGATATCCAAGTCTCTCCCCTATTTCAACTGCCAGTGTCCTAATATAGGTTCCTTTGCTGCAGGAAACTCGAAATTCAAAGCTTAACGGATTTCCTTCAAAGACAGTCCGCTCGTCAAGCAATTCAATTGAGTGGATGGTAACCCTTCGGCTGGGACGCTCAATGACTTTCCCTTCTCTTGCATATTCATATAAGCGCCTGCCATTTACCTTTACCGCTGAGTACATGGGGGGAGTCTGAGTGATCTCTCCATGAAATGACTGCAGTACATTTACTATCTGCTCCCTTGTATAGCTGTCGGTTACCTTCTTTTCTTCTACCTTTTCTCCCCAGACATCTTCTGTTGTTGTTGAAGAGCCCAGCGTCACTTCTCCTTCATAAGCCTTGCCGCTGTTGGTTATATATTCAGCTATTTTGGTCCCTCTGCCAATACAAAGCGGCAAAACACCGGTCACTTCGGGGTCCAATGTTCCGGTATGTCCAACCTTTTTAGTTCGCAGCAATTTTCGGATTTTAAATACACAGTCATGTGATGTTAACCCTTTGGGCTTCCATAATGGTAATATGCCATTCATTTCAAACCACTCACTTTCTCAGCATTCAGCTGTTAATCCCAGTAACCTGTATGAATCATAGAAAAAGGCTGACCCAAATAAAATTGGTCAGCCTATGTCCATTGAGGAAGTACGCAGCATTGACTTGAATCAGTCCTGCTTTTCTTCCGGTTCATCTTGAATTTTTTTAAGCAATGATTCAATTCGATTTCCGTAATCGATTGACTCATCAAATTCAAAAATGAGTTCAGGTGTTTTACGCAAACGAACTCGCTGTCCGATTTCCGAACGAATAAATCCTTTAGCTTTCGCCAATCCCTTCAA
This sequence comes from Bacillus sp. AK031, assembly GCF_053903065.1. NCBI lineage: Bacteria > Bacillati > Bacillota > Bacilli > Caryophanales > Bacillaceae > Bacillus > Bacillus sp. AK031. The sequence continues at coordinate 2,752,000 of NZ_CP096424.1, forward strand.
AGTGTTCTCTCTCTGCTCCTCGTCACCGAGAACAGTGATATACACTTTCGCTTGCTGCAGATCCCCTGATACTTCCACATCAGTCACCGTAACAAAGCCGATTCTTGGATCTTTGATTTTTCGTCCGATAATATCGCTGAGCTCTTTTTTCATCTGCTCGCCAACACGGTTAGAACGATGGCTCATCAATATCACCTCTTAACTTCCCTTGTTTATAGCTGAAGCTTTGAGACTAGAGAAGTTCGTGTACAGTTTCTCCTCTTTCCCACTCAGGAAATGAATCTGTTAGCTTCAGGGCACTGTCTATTACAGCCTGGGCGGATTGACGTGAAGATGCGACAGTGACAATGGCAATCCTGGTTCGCTGCCATACATCCTGATGGTCAATTTCTGAAACCGCCACATTGTATTTTTGCTTCAAGCGGGTCAATACCCGCTGAAGCACTGCTCTTTTGTCCTTAAGAGAATGAGAATCATGTATGATAAACTCACATTCTACATATGCAATCATTATCGTTTGATTTCCTGCATTACAAAGGCTTCAATGATATCTCCTTCTTTGATATCGTTAAAGTTTTTAATTGTAATACCACACTCGTAGTTGGTCGCAACTTCTTTCACGTCGTCTTTAAAGCGTTTCAGGACATCCAGTTCACCTTCGTAGATGACAACTCCATCACGAATCACGCGAACCCCGCTGTCACGGGTGATTTTCCCGTCTGTTACATAGCTTCCCGCAATTGTTCCAACTTTAGACACTTTAAATGTTTGACGAACTTCAGCCTGACCGATAATTTTCTCTTCGAACTCAGGATCAAGCATTCCCTTCATCGCAGATTCAATCTCTTCGATTACTTTATAGATAATGCGGTGAAGGCGAATTTCAACTCCCTCTGCTTCGGCAGCACGCTTTGCATTGACATCAGGACGAACGTTAAATCCGATAACGATCGCGTTGGATGCAGCAGCAAGCGTAATATCAGATTCATTCAAGGCACCAACACCAGTGTGGATAATCTTAACATTTACACCTTCCACTTCAATCTTCTGAAGTGAAGCTGCTAAGGCTTCGACAGACCCTTGAACATCAGCTTTCATGACGATGTTCAAGTCCTTCATCTCGCCTTGTTTCATTTGCTCGAACAGGTTATCGAGGCTGACACGGGATTTTTCGCCGCGCTGCGCTTGAAGTGCCTCCTGGGCACGGGATTCACCTACAGAACGAGCTGTTTTTTCATCTTCGAATACGACAAATCTGTCTCCAGCTTGAGGAACATCATTCAAACCGGTAATTTCGACCGGTGTAGATGGGCCGGCCTCTTTCACTCTGCGGCCAATATCATTAACCATTGCACGAACACGGCCAAACGTAGTTCCTACAACAATCGGGTCACCGACTCTTAAAGTTCCGTTCTGAACAAGCAGTGTCGCGACAGAACCGCGTCCTTTATCAAGTTCCGCCTCTATGACAGTACCTTGAGCCAGTCGGTTAGGATTTGCTTTAAGCTCCTCTACTTCGCTGACAAGAAGAATCATTTCCAAAAGATCGTCAATTCCTTCGCCTTTCAGTGCAGAAAGCGAAACGAAAATCGTATCTCCTCCCCATGCTTCTGGAACAAGCTGATACTCTGTAAGTTCCTGCATGACACGGTCAGGGTTTGCTCCTTCTTTGTCCATTTTGTTAACAGCAATGATGATCGGTACCTCTGCAGCTTTAGCATGGTTGATTGCTTCTACTGTTTGCGGCATGACACCATCATCTGCTGCAACGACAATGATAGCGATATCCGTTACCTGGGCACCGCGTGCTCTCATAGTTGTGAAGGCAGCATGTCCCGGTGTATCAAGGAAGGTGATTTTCTTATCGTTTTCAACGATTTGATAAGCACCGATATGCTGAGTGATTCCTCCTGCTTCTCCTTCAGTCACTTTCGTATTCCTGATGGAATCAAGCAAGGTGGTTTTACCGTGGTCAACGTGTCCCATGATTGTAACAACAGATGGACGTTCAACTTGGTCTGCTTCTTCATCTTCAGTGAAATACACTTCAAGATCAGAAGCATCAACAAGGATCTCTTCCTCGACTTCAACACCATATTCTGCTGCAACAAGTTCTATTGCTTCTTTCTCAAGTTCCTGGTTGATGGTAGCCATTACACCCAGCATGAATAACTTTTTGATAATTTCAGAAGGCTCACGATGTAATTTCTTCGCCATCTCGGCAACAGTAAGAGATTCGGTAAAAGTGATTTTTTCAGGAAGCTCTTTTTCCTTTTTCTTTTGAGGCTGATTGTTGTTTGTCTGGCTGCCTCTGTTGTTTCTGTTATTATTCTTGTTGTTAGGCTTATTGTTGTTTTTACCTTTTTTATTGTTGTTAAACCCTTTTTTATCCTTTGATTGGCCGGATTGTTCAGTCTTTTTGCCATCGCGGTTATTCGGTGTACCGCTCTTCACTGCTTCTTTATTTGGAGCTTTATCTGAAGAAGACCCCTCAGATTTGCCGCCATATGACTTGTCTAGTTTCTTAACGGTGTCGTCCTCCAATGTTGTCATATGATTTGATACCTCAATATTCATTTCTTTTAGTTTTGAAATAACGTCCTTGCTTGAAACGTTATGTTTTTTCGCATATTCATATATACGTACTTTACTCATATGTTCACCCCCATTGAGATTCATCGAGCAGGCTGGAAATCTTTTTGGCAAAACCGGCATCCAGTATTGCAACCGTTACTCTGGCTTCTTTTCCGATTGCTCGTCCGAGAAGGCCCCTGTTTTCAACAAGGCAGACTGGAATTTGATAAAACTTGCATTTATCCATTATCTTCTTCCTTGTATTCAGAGAAGCATCATCTGCAAGCAGCACGATCTTTGCACGGTTGTTCCGGATTTCCTTAATAACAAGTTCTTCGCCTGAAATAACCTTGCGTGCCCGATTGGCCAATCCTAGCAGAGACATCCATCGATTTTGCTGATCCATATAATCGGGATTACTCCTTATCCACGAACGCTAGCAGGTCCTCATATAATGAGTCTTCTACTTTTGTTTGTAATTGATTGGCTATTGCATTTTTCTTTTTAGCTGTTTCGATTGCATCCTTTGATTTCGAAAGGTATGCCCCTCTTCCTGATTTCTTTCCTGTCGGGTCGATGGAAACTTCCCCTTCTTTAGAACGGACAATTCTGATCATTTCTTTTTTAGGCTTCATTTCCCCAGTAGCAAGGCATTTCCTTAGAGGAATTTTCTTCTTCGTACTCATTTTTATCACCTTTATTCGAAATCTTCAGAAGGATTATCATCATAATCCTCTTCTTCATTAACCGGAAGCAGCGGTTCTTCGCCGCGAGGGTAAAGCCCCAGCTCGCGGGCATCGGTTTCGCTCTTAATATCGATTTTCCACCCGGTCAACTTTGCAGCAAGGCGTGCATTCTGACCTCTCTTGCCAATCGCAAGGGACAATTGATAATCAGGTACCACGACTCGTGTAGCCTTGGCATCTTCATCAACTTGAACGTCCAATACCTTCGATGGGCTTAAAGCATTTGCAACGAATGTGACGGGGTCTTCTGACCAGTGGACAATGTCAATCTTTTCACCTTTCAGCTCATTAACGATTGCCTGGACGCGCGCCCCCCGGGAACCAACACATGCTCCTACTGGATCAATTTCTTCATTGGCAGCAGCAACGGATATCTTTGAACGGTCACCTGCTTCTCGTGCAACAGATTTGATTTCAACCGTTCCGTCAAAGATTTCAGGAACCTCAATCTCGAATAACCTTTTCAATAGGCCGGGATGTGTTCTGGAAACGAAAATTTGCGGACCTTTTGTAGTTTTTTCAACTTTTGTTATAAATACTTTGATACGGTCATGCGGTTTATACGATTCATTTGGCATTTGCTCATTCACTGGCAGCAATGCTTCTATTTTGCCTAAGGCGACATAAATGAAGCGGCCATCCTGCCTTTGGACGATACCTGTCATGATATCTTCTTCTCTATCGGCAAATTCAGAATAGATAATGCCTCTTTCAGCTTCCCTTACTCTTTGAGTAACGACCTGTTTTGCTGTTTGCGCAGCAATCCTGCCGAAGTCTTTTGGTGTAACTTCAAGTTCCACTACATCCCCGGTATCATATCCTGGGTTAATCTCTTTCGCATCATCTAAAGAAATCTCCAGGCGGGAGTCAAACACTTCATCAACGATTTCCTTACGGGCAAAGACCCTCATCGAACCTGTTTCTAAGTTAAGGTCAACCCTTACATTTTGAGCCTGGTTGAAGTTTCGCTTATAAGCAGAAACCAGGGCAGCTTCAATCGCTTCAATAATTACATCTCTCGAGATGCCTTTTTCTTTTTCAAGTACATTAAGAGCCTCAAGTAATTGCGAACTCATAGTTATGTCATCCCCCTTCTCAATAAAGGTCCTTCCGCTATTTAAAAAGTAACCGCCAGACGGGCTTTTGCCACTTTTTCCATCGGAATGTCTACCTGTTTTTTCCTTGTCTTAATAATCATTTCTATTGAAAGGGATTTCCCATCATATGACAGGAGTTTCCCTTCAATCGCTTTTTCTCCATTGATAGGTTCATATGTTTTCACGTGAACATTCTTGCCGACCGCTTTTTCAAAATCCTTTTCTTTCTTAAGGGGACGTTCTGCCCCCGGGGAAGAAACTTCGAGGAAATAATTATGGGTGATCGGATCAATTTCATCCAGCTTTTCACTCAAGCGTTCACTGACGATTCCGCACTCTTCAATGTCAACGCCAGTTTCTTTATCGACAAAGACACGCAGGAACCAGTTAGAGCCTTCTTTCACGTATTCAACATCTACCAATTCAAGTGACATATCATCCAAAATCGGTGTCACGAGTTCATCTACGAGTTCAGTAATTTTACTCATACATACCTCCTGGATATTAAAAGAAATCTTGGACCAGGAATAATCATTCCCAGCAAATAAAATATCGGACCGCCTAATAATATAGACAGGCAATGTTACAGACTCTGCCGCAACCCCTGTCTATCGAATTTACTCTCATTAGCCTGGATACAAGCTTGAAAAACTTGTGTGTACCTTTCGATGAGCTAAAGATTCGAGTTGACGTTGCCTTCATTGAACACCTTAAGCATTTCGTTGAACGCCAGATGTCCAATTATCCACTTCGACAATCCTCCTCTTCTGCTTAGCGAAAAGCTCCTGAAAGATATTTTATCATTCCTGCTACAAGATGACTTTCGGCTTGAGGGATGAAAGGCAGAGCAAGATTCGTTTCTGTTTATCGATGAACAAATAGAATCAAGTCAAGCAAAAAATCCCTAATCAACAACGAAAGAGTGAGGCAGCCCCCACTCTTTCGTTCAGAGTTAACATTAGTATTTCCAATAAAAATATACCATAACCAACATTTTTTTGCAAACAAAACCCTTGACAACACTGCGTGCCATCAGAATAGTGACAGCTGATTTTGGTCAGGAAGAGCATCAAGGCAGCCATGGTTCGTCAGGTATTCAATGATCGTCTTGGACACCCGTCCTCTTTGCTGTAAGTCTTCCTTGGACAGGAATTCCCCCTCTTTTCTTGCATTCACTATGTTGATGGCTGCATTGGTTCCCAAGCCAGGAATGGCATTGAAAGGCGGGATTAGTGAATCTCCATCTATCACGAATTCAGTCGCAGAGGATCGATACAGATCAACCTTCTGGAATTTATAACCCCTCTCGCACATTTCTAGCGAAAGTTCGAGAACTGTCAATGTGTTCTTCTCTTTTGGAGAAGCATCAAGTCCTTTGCTGTTAATTTCTTCGATTTTCGCCCTGACCGCCTGGCTTCCCCTTACCATCGCTTCAATATCAAAATCCTCTGCTCGAACCGTAAAATAGGCAGAGTAATAGAGCAATGCATGATGGACTTTGAAGTAGGCAATTCTTACAGCCATTAACACATAGGCAGCGGCATGGGCTTTCGGGAACATATATTTGATTTTCTTACATGAATCAATATACCAGCCTGGCACACCATTTTTGACCATTTCTTCTTCCCATTCAGGCTGCAGGCCTTTTCCTTTACGCACAAACTCCATTATTTTAAAGGCTAATGAAGGCTCAAGCCCCTGATAGATCAGATAAACCATAATATCATCACGGCAGCCGATAACTTCACTTAGGTTACAAATCTTATTGTGTATCAATTCCTGAGCATTTCCAAGCCATACATCAGTGCCGTGCGAAAGCCCTGAGATCTGGACAAGTTCAGAAAATGTCGTTGGTTTCGTATCCTCAAGCATCTGCCTTACAAACCTTGTTCCGAACTCAGGGATTCCCAAGGTTCCGGTTTTACACATAATTTGATCCTCTGTTACTCCAAGCGACTCGGTGCTGCTGAAAATCTTCATGACTTCGGGATCATCAGTCGGTATCGTTTTAGGATCGATGCCTGATAAATCCTGAAGCATACGGATAACAGTCGGATCATCGTGCCCGAGTATATCCAGCTTCAAAAGATTATCATGAATCGAATGGAAGTCAAAGTGGGTCGTTTTCCATTCCGAATTCTTGTCATCTGCTGGAAACTGAATAGGTGAAAAATCGAAAATATCCATGTAGTCAGGAACAACGATAATACCGCCAGGATGCTGGCCAGTCGTTCTCTTTACACCAGTACAGCCTTTCGCCAGCCTGTCTACTTCGGCTCCCCGGATCTGGAGGTTATTATCGGAAGCATATCCCTTTACATATCCAAAGGCTGTTTTGTCGGCTACTGTTCCGATCGTTCCTGCACGATACACATTATCTTCACCGAACAGGACCTTTGTATAATCATGGGCCTGCGGCTGATATTCCCCGGAGAAGTTCAAATCGATATCCGGTACTTTATCTCCTTTGAAACCAAGGAAAGTTTCGAACGGAATATCATGCCCATCTTTTTTGAAGACACCGCCGCACTCAGGACAGTTTTTGTTCGGAAGGTCAAAGCCCGATCCTACCGATCCGTCATCAAAGAACTCTGAATGCTTGCAAGCCGGGCACACATAATGAGGCGGAAGAGGGTTTACCTCTGTAATCTCAGTCATTGTGGCAACGAAGGACGAACCTACAGATCCACGTGACCCAACCAGATATCCATCATTCAGCGACTTCTTAACAAGTTTTGCAGAAATTAAATAGATAACGGCAAATCCATGGCCGATGATGCTCTTTAACTCTTTCTCGAGCCTGGCTTCTACGATTTCAGGCAGGTCATCGCCGTAAATGCTTTTGGCCATCTCGTAACTCATGCGCCGCATTTCTTCATCTGCGCCTTCGATTTTAGGAGTATAAAGATCATCTTTAATCGGCTTGATGTCATCGATTAAATCGGCAATTTTATTGGAGTTGGCAACGACGATTTCCTTTGCTTTTTCTTTACCCAGGAAAGAGAAGCAATCAAGCATTTCATTCGTAGTTCTAAAATGGACATCAGGAAGCTTATGGCGGTTAAGAGGATTGGCTCCCCCTTGGGAACCGACCAATATTTCTCTGTGCACTTTATCAGTCGGGTTGATGTAATGGACATTCCCGGTAGCGACAACCGGTAAATCCAGCTTTTCGCCCAACTTGACAATATTGCCGATGATTTCTTCAAGGTTCTGTTCAGACATAATTAACTCTAGTTCAATCAGGTGCTGATAGACTTCTTTCGGATGGACCTCCAAGTAGTCATAAAAGCGTGCTGCCTCTTCGACTTCTTCCGGTGCCTTCTGCATCATCCCTTCAAAGACTTCACCTTTATCACATCCAGACCCGACCAGGATTCCGCTTCTGTATTTTTGCAGAAGGGACCTGGGGATACGAGGCACACGATAAAAATATTCCAAATGTGAAACTGTCACCAGTTTAAACAGATTTTTCAGTCCTTCTTGGGTCTGTGCAAGCAAAGTCACATGTGATGGACGGGAGCGCTTATAGGCATCTCCCTTACCCATGTAATCATTAAACTGATTGTGATAGGTGATCCCTTTCTCATGTGCATCCTTCAGCATTTTCAAGAGGAGATAGCCTGTTGCTTCTGCGTCATAGATTGCCCGGTGATGCTGTGTAAGTTCTACATCGAACTTTTTAGCAAGAGTATTTAAACGGTGATTTTTCATTTCCGGGTAGAGAAGCCTTGCTAATTCGAGTGTATCTATAACAGGGTTATCAGCTTTATCCATTCCTGCTTTTGTATATCCCACATTAAGGAATCCCATATCGAATGAAGCATTATGGGCAACCAATACAGAATCAGCGGCCCACTCCTTGAAAGACCTTAATGCTTCCTCTACTTCAGGCGCGTTTTCCACCATATCATCTGTGATCCCGGTCAGGTTGATTGTAGTTGCTGACAATGGATGGTGGGGATTGGCAAATGATTCGAACCTGTCAATGATTTCCCCATCATGGATTTTCACTGCAGCTAACTCGATGATAGTATTGTACATGGCAGACAATCCGGTTGTTTCAACGTCAAAGACAACAAAGGTATCTTCTTCAAGTAATCGGTGTGAATCATTGTATGCAATCGGAACACCATCATCCACCAAATTAGCTTCTAATCCGTATAGGATTTTGACACCATGTTTTTTACTTGCGTTGTATGCTTCCGGAAATGACTGGGCAACGGCATGGTCTGTGATGGCGATGGCTTTATGCCCCCATTTTTTTGCTTGTCCGACTAATTCGCCGACAGAAGAAACAGCATCCATTTGGCTCATTGGCGTATGAAGGTGGAGTTCGACCCTTTTTTCATCTTCCGGAGCTGTATCTTTTCTGAGGACTGGCGTAATTTCATTCACATCATTGGCGATCATCACCAAGTCCCTGACAAAAGTGTCATTCTGGATGCTTCCCCGACAGCGTACCCACATTCCTTTTTGTACTTTGCCCATGATGGCGGCATCCTCTTTATCCCTTGAGAACATCTTAACTAGGATAGAGCTTGTGTAATCAGTGATTTTAAAAGTTAGCAATGTACGTCCGCTCCGGAGCTCTTTTGTCTCCGCATCGAAAATGTACCCTTCTAAAGCGATTCTTCTTTCCTCATCAAATATATGTTCTATTTTACGGAAATCAGCATCATCTTTGATTGTCAGACCGATATTGACTGGCCCGGACGGAGCTGAATCCTGATCTTTTTCATTCGCCTGCTTCTGCATCTCGATGACAGCCTGCTTGGCTCTTTCTTCATCTTCCAGTCTTTTTGCTTCCAGGAATTTTTGATAATCATCATTTTCGTTATCTGTCTGCTTTACTTCCGCATCAATACTGTAGGCAGGAAACCCAAAATTCTGAAATACAGAAGATATGAATCCACTGTACTTCCGCTTCAGTGCAGTTGCTTCCGTTTCATTAGAAGTCTGGACGATGATTTTATTTCCTTTTACTTTTGGCACCTGCTTGTTCAACAAGGCCAGCAGAGGCGGAGAAATACCATCAATTTCTTTAATACATTCATTCCAGTATTCCAGCAGCTGATGTTCAGTATGTGTATCGTCCTGCAACTTGATGGAAAACTGAACTTTGGCAATATGCTGAAATGCCTGCTGCAGCCTTATGGAGAACGTATTCCATACTGCACAAGGCACAAGTTTTTCTAAAGTGAAATAAAAATGCCATCTCTTTTCCTGGCGGTCGACCAGTAATTTTTCTATCTGTGCAGACTGAAAATGCTTCACAACTGCATCTTCCGTTAAACCAAGCTGCATAAGCAATACTTGAAACCTTTCTTTTTTGCCGGCGGGATTGTCTCGCAAACCATTTCTCCCCCATTCTATTAACTGTCTATAAAAAGAATTAATATCCTTGTCCCTTTATTTAACGGACAGAAGAAAGGGACTGACCGTAATGATCAGACCCTGTTGTAGTTCAATCAGGAATGAAATATAAAATCTCTTTCTATTTTACCATAAATCCCTGTTTTATTGATTGCGAAATAATTCCTGCATTTTGTCCAGAAGCTCATCTTTACGGACTTCCCATACTTCTGCTGTTTTTCTGCATTTTACTTCTACGATGCCTTCTGCTGCTTTCTTTCCGACCGTCACCCTGAATGGAAGCCCAATAAGGTCAGAATCGGTAAACTTAACACCTGGACGTTCTTGGCGATCATCGAGCAGGACGTCATAGCGATGTTCTCTCAGTTTAGAATAAAGCTCCTCCGCCAATTCACGCTGCTCATCGTTTTTGACATTGATCGGAATGATATGCAAATCGAATGGTGTAAGACTGGCAGGCCATTGCAAGCCGTTCTCATCACTGAATTGTTCTGCTACTGCAGCAAGTGTACGGGAAACCCCGATACCATAGCAGCCCATGATCATCGATTGGGCACGGCCATTTTCATCCAGGAACGTTGCGCCCATGGCATCACTGTATCTTGTTCCTAACTTGAAAACGTGCCCTACTTCAATTCCCTTGGCAAACTTGATAGTTCCATTGCCATCGGGTGAAGGGTCACCTTCCATTATGAATCTAAGGTCTGCAAATTGATCAACCATGAAATCTCTTTCATAATTAACATTTACATAATGATATCCTTCCTCATTTGCACCGCAGACAGCATTTTTCACGTACTTTACAGCCTCATCAGCAATAATCTTAACTTCTGTCTTCAAACGTGCAGGCCCTACTGACCCGACAGGCGCACTCAGAACGGAATAGGTTTCCTCTGCTGTCGCCAATTCAACAACACTGGCGTCGAGAAGGTTCTTCACTTTAATATCATTTACTTCGTGATCCCCTCTGACGACGACAAGAACATACTCATCATCTGCTTTAAAGAGCAGGGATTTCAGGCATTTGTCTTTAGCCAATGATAAATGCTCACTGACCTCTTCAATCGTTTTCTTGCCCGGAGTTTCCAACTTTTCCAACTCCTGATCAGCCTCATTTGACAGTTCATATTGAGGAATGACTGGGGCCATTTCAATATTTGCAGCATATTGGGAAGAATCAGAGTACGCGATTGTGTCTTCACCTATTTCAGAGAGCACCATGAATTCATGAGTATCTTTTCCTCCCATGGCTCCTGAGTCAGCAATTACAGCCCTGAAGTTCAGTCCACAGCGCTCAAAGATGTTGGAATATGCCTGAAAGAGTTTGTCATATGTTTCATCCAGGCTTTCATAAGAAGAATGGAAAGAGTAGGCATCTTTCATGATGAACTCCCTTCCCCTTAGCAGCCCAAAGCGAGGCCTTTTTTCATCACGGAATTTTGTCTGGATCTGGAATAATGTAAGAGGCAACTTTTTATAGGATTTCACCTCATCCCTTACCAGGGAGGTAATCACTTCCTCGTGAGTGGCACCCAGGGCAAAATTTCGTTTATGCCTGTCTTCTAGCCTCATAAGTTCAGGGCCGTATGTGTTCCATCTGCCAGACTCCTGCCACAACTCAGCTTGCTGAAGCGCGGGCATAAGCAATTCGACCCCGCCTGCATTAACCATTTCTTCTCTTATGATTTCTTCAACTTTCTGAAGCACCTTCCGGCCAAGAGGAAGAAAACTGTAGATACCGCTTGCATTTTGTCTAATAAAACCTGCACGCAGCAGTTGCTGGTGACTTTTCACTTCTGCATCAGCTGGTGTTTCTCTTAATGTTGGAATTAGCGTCATACTCTGTTTCATATACTACCACCTCAAACAAATTGTATTTAAATTATATTTAGTCTTTGAAAACTCCATTTTTTATGTAAAGCTATTGATTTTATTTTTTATTATAAGCAGTGCTGCCAAGGAGCAAATCATTTGAAAACAATGAAAAGAAAAGAGAACGAACAGTATTCATTCTCTTTTCTGCTATTACACTGGATAACCACAAGGGATTGTTTTACAGGAAGAATCGCTGGATATCATTCCAAGTAACAACAAGCATGAGCACCATTAGCAATGCAAACCCAATAAAGTGGACCATTCCCTCTTTATGCCGGTCTACCGGACGCCCTCTAACAGCTTCTACAGCAAAGAACATTAACCTTCCGCCATCCAAAGCAGGAATAGGCAGCAGGTTCATGATCCCGAGATTAATACTCAGAATGGCTCCCCATTTCATCAAGTAATAAATACCTGATTTGGCTACAATATCCGTCGATTGATAAATCCCGACCGGACCTGACAATGCATCGATTGAGAACTGCCCTGTAACAAGCTTCCCAAGCATGACAAAGATCAGCTTTGTCCATTCATAGGTCTGTTGAAATCCATTGGTCACGACCTTCAAAGGAGATTTTTCAACTGGGCTGTGCACACCGATGATACCTATTTCCTTGTCTTCAATCACTTGAGGCTTTGGTGTAACAGACAGCTCTTCTGTCACCCCATCACGATCTACGGTAAACAACAGTTGATCACCAGGGTGTTTTTGAATGATGGTAACAATATCTTCCCAGGAGGAAATTTCATTGCCGTCAATACTGATGATTTCATCACCCTGCTGGAGCCCTGCTTCCCGTGCTGCTCCATCATCAGTTAATTTACCAAGAACAGGATCATTTACCGGCACACCTTGTAAAAGACCTACAAGCAGAAAGATGACAAAAGCCAAAATAAAATTAAAAAGCGGTCCTGCAAAAATAGCCATCGCCCGCTGCCCCAATGTTTTCGACGCAAATTGTCTGTCCCATGGAGCAACCTGGGTTTCCACCCCATCTTCAATAATGACCGCATCTCTGCTGATAGTGAAAGTCGTTAATTCTTCTTCTCCATCCTCATATCCGCGAATGAATAACTTATGTTCCAGATCGCTCTCTTCTACCTCGATGACACGAACGTTCGGATATTTATCTTTATTATTGATGATGATCTTTTGAATCGTCTCATCATCATTTAACACCAGACCGACTCTGTAACCGGGTTTCAAATCGACCATTTCAGGATCTTCACCTGCCATGCGGACAAATCCTCCAAGCGGCAGAAGACGGATCGTATAGGTTGTTTCTGACTTTTTATAAGAAAATACTTTTGGTCCAAATCCAATTGCAAATTCCCGGCACATAATTCCTGCTCTTTTTGCAAAAATCAAATGCCCTAATTCATGAAAGAAAACAAGTGCGCCAAATATGACGATAAAGGCTATCACTGTCTGCAAATAGAAAACCACCTTTATAGTTGAGTGTAGATGAAAACCATGTCATCCCACAAGTTTTAAACGTAGTGGAAATTATTGAAAAGCACCCGGAAAAATACTCCGTAATACCGATGCTTCTTATAACCGGTACGAATTGATGAAACGGCGTGTTTCTGCATCAATCTCTCTGATTTTATCCAAATCCGGCTGGTTGATGACCTCATGCTTCTCCATTGCCTTTTCAATGAGTGCTTCAATCGCCAGAAATGTAATTTCCCCATTTAAGAATCTGGCAACTGCAGCTTCATTGGCAGCATTGAGCACAGCAGGCATAGAACCACCAATTTCTCCGGCATCAAAAGCATATTTTAGACAAGGGAACCGCTCCATATCCATTTGCTCGAAATGAAGTTTGCCAATCTCTGCAAGGTTCAATCTGCTTCCCCCGCGCCTTTCCAACCTTTTCGGATAAGTCAGGGCATATTGAATCGGCACCTTCATATCCGGTGTACCAAGCTGAGCAATAACAGAGCTGTCATGAAACTCAACCATGGAATGAATTATGCTCTCTCTATGAAGCAATACTTTGATGTCTTTGAATGGTATGCCAAACAGCCAATGTGCTTCAATAACCTCTAAACCTTTATTCATCATAGTTGCCGAGTCAATCGTTATCTTAGCGCCCATCGACCAGTTTGGGTGGTTAAGAGCATCCTCAACCGTTACGCCTTCCAGTTCCGCTCTGGTTCGATCTCTGAAACTTCCTCCCGAAGCGGTAATGATCAGGGACTCGATATCTTTCTGGTTTTCTCCTTGGAGGCATTGGAAGATAGCGGAATGTTCACTATCTACCGGCAGCAGGTTAACACCGTTTTGCTTGGCAGCTTCCATCACCAGGTGTCCTGCTGTCACCAATGTTTCTTTATTGGCAATCGCAATCGTTTTCCCTGCCTCAATCGCTTGTAATGTAGGATATAACCCCACACTTCCCAGGACTGCATTAACTAATACATCTGCATCCCGATGGCAGGCAACTTCCAATAGCCCCTCTTCTCCCCAGAGTACCTTTGTTCCAGGAGGTACATCATTTTTCAGGGATAGAGCATCCTCTTTTAACAGGACAGAAACCAATTCTGGTTTAAATTCATTAATGATCTTTTTTGTTTCTGCTATATTCCTGCCAGCAGAAATAGCCGTCAGTGCAAATTCTTCCTTATTATCGCGTATAACCTCGATGGTCTGCACGCCGATTGAACCGGTAGCACCCATCAAACTGATTTTCTTCAAAACATCCACTCCTACTAAAACACACATTCTGACAGAAATTTGCTTAGTGAATAACGAGCACTATAAAACATTTAAGAAATGAAGCAGAGGCAGTACAAATAAAAGGCTGTCGAACCTGTCCAGTATACCTCCATGCCCAGGCAGCAAGCTGCCGGAATCCTTGACATCATAGTGACGTTTTAAAGCCGATTCCACCAAATCTCCTATCTGGCCAAAAACAGATAATACAGCTGAGACGATCAATAGTTTCGGCAAGGAGACACCGAGATCTGCAACAAATGTAAAGATGACCGCGACGATCATTGCACAGATTACTCCCCCGATGGAACCTTCAATGGTCTTGTTCGGACTGATATCAGGCCAGAGTTTCTTCTTTCCAAAAGCCCGTCCTATGAAATAAGCACCTGAATCTGTTGCCCATATCAAGAATAGCGTATAAAAGACAAACTGGATTCCTGCATCTGCATATCTTGTTTCAAGAAAGTAGTAAAAGCCGATTCCTACATACAAGGTAGCCAATATAGAAAACGCGACATCATCGAAGGAAAATCTGTTCTTCGCCGCTACTGTATATGTCAAGAAAAGCAAAACAGCCAGTAACGCCAATTCAATTTTGCTATAGCCAAGCTCCTCTATAACATCAATATATTGATCCGGAAGCAAAAAAATCCATAAAAGTGCAATAGAAATGATGCCAGGGATTGATAAAATTTTCAGCTTTCTCATTTTCAGCGCTTCATATAGCCCTATAGTTGCAATTAAATAAGTCAAAATCAAAAATGGGGTTCCGCCAAATAACACAATTGGCAGGAAAACAGCTGCTGCAATGATAGCAGTCAGTATTCTTTGTTTCATTTCAATTCCTCACTTTGTATTCCGCCATACCTTCTCGATCTTCCTTGATAGGCCTCAATAGCTTCAAGCAAATGTTCCTCTTGGAAATCCGGCCATAGTACTGGTGTGAACCAGAATTCAGTGTATGCTAATTGCCAAAGCATAAAGTTACTCAATCTGATTTCACCGCTTGTGCGAATCAGAAGATCTGGATCTGTAAGATCCTTCGTCATTAAATATTTGGAGAAGGTATCTTCGTTAATTTCATTTTTATCTATTATACCATTGCTCACATCATTTAAGACATCTTTGACAGCTTCTATAATTTCAAACCGGCTTCCATAGTTTAAGGCAAAGTTCAATACCAGGCCATCATTTTGTTCTGTTTCCTTCATTGCCTTTTTTATAGCATTAGCTGTATGAGAGGGTAATTTATCTTCATACCCCATCATTGTCACTTTAACATTTTCCTCTATCAACTCCGGCAGGAACGTCCCCAAAAACTCCTCTGGCAGTTTCATTAAGTATTCCACTTCCACTTTTGGCCTCTTCCAGTTTTCTGTAGAAAAAGCATATAAAGTCAGGGTTTTGACACCTAGTTCATTTGCCATCTTCGTTATTTTCCGTACAACCTTCATACCTTCATGGTGTCCCGCTATCCTGGGAAGGGCTCTTTTCTTGGCCCATCTTCCATTTCCGTCCATAATAATCGCGATATGATTAGGGATACGATGTTGTAATACTTCATGAAATTTTTCGTCAAACTCAGTTTTATCCTTCTGACTTTTCCATAATTTCATTTTATTTAACATAATTGGTCCTCCACAAACAATAATATCAATACCATTCTTTGCACCTCAGATCAGCTTCTTCTTATCATTACCCCAGCCGCAAAATCGACTATAGCCATATTATTCATATACGGTTTTGAACAAGAATGAACACCGAAGCAGAGCACGATGAAATTGATTAGTATAATCATTATCCCTACTATCATATCAAAAATATGTATATTTATCTTTAAAAATCAAGATTTCTGTTTTACAGCCTTAAAATATGCGGTTTGAATCATTTTGCTGCATTAAGCGTATCGGCTAATAGATGAAAAAAACCCCCTGATAAAAGAGGGTTTTTTCATCATACTTCTAAGATTTCTTTTTCCTTGTCTTTAGCAATGGAATCAATTTGATTAATATGATCATCTGTTAATTTTTGTACATCATCTGAATATCCACGCAGGTCGTCTTCAGTGATCTCACCGTTCTTTTCTAACTTTTTCAGGTCATCGTTAGCATCGCGGCGGATATTGCGGATTGCAACTTTTGCATCTTCAGATTCTTTTTTCACAAGCTTAACAAGATCTTTACGGCGCTCTTCAGTCAACTGCGGTATTACAATTCGCAGGATATTGCCATCACTTGTAGGCGTAATGCCCAGATCTGACTTCAAGATAGCCTTTTCGATATCTCCTAAAGCTGATTTATCGTATGGCTGGATAACAAGCATTCTTGCTTCAGGTACAGAAATACCAGCTAACTGATTGACAGGAGTTGGCGCCCCATAATAGTCAACAGTAATTTTGTCAAGTAAAGAAGCGTTTGCCCGTCCGGCACGGATAGACGCAAGCTCCCTTGTAAAGGTTTGAATTGCTTTAGTCATTCTTTCTTTTGTGTTAGACATAATTGTACTTGGCATTATGCTTTCCCCCTCACAATTGTTCCGATTGGTTCACCTAAAACGGCACGTTTAATGTTTCCATCTTCAGAAATAGAGAAGACAATAAGCGGAATATCATTATCCATACATAAAGATGAAGCTGTAGAATCCATCACTGCAAGTCCTTCTTTGATCACTTCCAAATATGAAAGCTCATCATATTTTACAGCATTTTCGTCTGTTTTAGGATCTGCCGTATAAACACCATCAACATTATTCTTTGCCATAAGGATAACTTCCGCTTCAATTTCAGCTGCCCTCAAGGCTGCTGTTGTATCTGTCGAGAAGTAAGGATTCCCTGTTCCTGCAGCAAAGATGACCACTCGCTTTTTCTCTAAATGGCGGATTGCCCTTCTGCGAATATACGGTTCAGCCACCTGGCGCATATCAATGGATGTTTGCACACGTGTTTCAACTCCGCTTTGCTCAAGGCTGTCCTGCAATGCCAATGAGTTCATGACTGTAGCCAGCATTCCCATATAATCAGCTGAAGCACGATCCATTCCCATTTCACTGCCAACCTTGCCGCGCCAGATGTTGCCGCCGCCGACAACAACAGCAACTTCTACACCCAGTTCAGCAATTTCTTTGACATCTTCTGCGACACTCTTAATAATGGAAGGACTAAGCCCGAAACCCTGTTCGCCAGCCAGCGCTTCCCCGCTTAACTTCAATACTACCCGTTTGTATTTTGGAATGCTCATTTGAACCTCCATATGTAGTTGATTTTTTTATGTTACTTCCAGCATACCTCTGCTGATCAGGCTTTGAAAAATAGGGAACACACAGTGTGTTCCCTTTCTTTAAAAGTATATCCTACTGGTTACTTCTTATTTACTTGGCTCATTACTTCATCAGCAAAGTTTTCTTGGCGTTTTTCCATGCCTTCCCCAACTTCGTAACGAATGAAGTCTGTTAATACAGCACCTTTTGACTCAAGGAATTGACGTACTTTCTGGTCAGGATTCTTAACGAATGGCTGATCAAGAATACATACATCTTCAAAGAATTTGCCAAGGCGGCCCTCTACCATTTTAGCTACGATATTCTCTGGCTTGCCTTCATTAAGAGCTTGCTGAGTAAGAACTTCACGCTCACGCTCAACCTCTTCTTCAGACACTTGGTCACGGGAAACATATTTAGGGTTTAGTGCAGCAGCATGCATTGCAACATCTTTTGCAACGTCAGCATCAGTCGTGCCTTCAACTACACTTAACACACCGATTCTTCCACCCATGTGAAGGTACTCACCAAACGCGTCATTATCCGTTTTTGTACGGATAGCAAAACGGCGAAGAGTGATTTTCTCCCCGATTTTAGCAATTGCAGAGTTGATGTATTCACCAACAGTGCTGCCGTTAGTCATTGTCTGGTCAAGAGCTTCTTCAACAGATGCAGGCTTGTTTGTAAGCACGTGTTGGGAAAGATCCTTTACTACTGTTTGGAAGTTTTCGTTTTTAGCAACGAAATCCGTTTCAGCATTTACTTCAAGGATGACAGCTTCGTTGCCTTCGCTTTGAATGTAAGTAGTACCTTCAGCTGCGATACGGTCAGCTTTCTTAGCTGCCTTTGCAATCCCTTTTTCACGAAGAAAGTCAATTGCTTGATCCATGTCGCCGTCAGTTTCTTGTAATGCTTTTTTACAATCCATCATTCCGGCGCCAGTTTTTTCACGAAGTTCTTTTACCATTTGCGCAGTAATTGCCATAATGATTTCCTCCTTAAATTTACTATGTAGACTTGTATTGCAAGTGTTTTTATTTTTAAAAAAAGGTGATAAGGGGTATCCTCTCATCACCTTTTCAGATCAACCGTACCAGTATGATCCACAGCAGTTTCTGCTATTCAAGGTGCAGATTATCTGTCTTCCATATAAGCCGGTTGCTAATGCTCTTTATTACTCAGCAGTTACAGCTGCTTCCTCACCTTGCTTAGCTTCTAGAATAGCATCAGCCATTTTGGAAGTAAGAAGTTTAACAGCACGGATTGCATCATCGTTGGCAGGGATAACTACATCGATTTCATCCGGATCACAGTTAGTGTCAACGATACCAACGATTGGAATGTTCAATTTACGAGCTTCCGCTACAGCGATACGCTCTTTACGAGGATCGATGATGAACAATGCATCTGGAAGTTCTTGCATATCTTTAATACCGCCAAGGAATTTAACCAAGCGCTCATGTTCTTTTTTCAATTGTACTACTTCTTTCTTCGGAAGAACTTCAAAAGTTCCGTCTTCTTCCATCTTTTCGATTTGCTTAAGACGGGAAATACGCTTTTGAATTGTTTCGAAGTTTGTTAGTGTACCACCCAACCAGCGTTGGTTGATGAAGTACATGCCTGCACGTTCTGCTTCTTCTTTAACAGACTCTTGTGCTTGTTTCTTAGTACCTACGAAAAGAACTTTACCGCCGTTACCAGCTAATTCCTTAACGAAGTTATAAGCTTCTTCAACCTTTTTAACTGTTTTTTGAAGGTCAATGATGTAGATGCCGTTACGCTCTGTGAAGATATATTTCTTCATTTTCGGGTTCCAACGGCGAGTCTGGTGACCGAAGTGTACACCAGCTTCAAGCAATTGTTTCATAGAAATTACTGACATGTGTGTTTCCTCCTAATTGGTTTTTATTTTCCTCCGCTTTTGATCGCTTCCAGACAAAAACTGTTTTTACAGCACCTTCTGCCTGAATCCTAAAAGCGTGTGTAATCACACCGTTAATTACTATAGCACAACAGGATTGTGCAATCAAGAAATTTATTTGTGATTTTGTCGAAATTTCAAAAGCAGCTCTATTTCGGTTACTCCCTTACCCAGTTCTTGGGCAATTTCATCAAGTGAATACCCATCATCCTGGAGATTTTTGATCTTAGAGTATATAGGGTCTTTGCTCGATGCCTCATCAACAGGTAAAACATGATCGGCATCAGGTTTTGAACTATTCATATGAATTTTCTTATATGCTTTTGCAGCATTTTGCCGCTTAAATGATTGGCTGCTATAGGTTTCAGGGCTTTCCTCCTGATCCTGGAATGAGTTCCCTGCTCCTGAATCCAGCTCAGCTGCTTGCCTGATTTTTTCGACTTTTTCCCGGCTCTGTTCCGTATTATTTTCTTTTAAAGTTTGAAATTGTTGAATGAACCTGTCATTATCTTCTTTCAGCTCAAGAAGATAGGCTGAAATCGTATCTTCCATTTCTTTAACCGTTCTTTCCTGCTTTTTTTCCACTTCCAACAGTCTGTTTTGCCTGGTATAAAGTATGACAATCGCCAATAAGGCTGCTATGTTCAGAATAAAAGATATAAAAATTAAAAATGTTTGCATATGCTCACCATAATTTCTGTAATCTGTAATAGTTTGAGGCTTCTTCCAGTTACAAGGAGCTGTTACCCTAATAGGGTGCGAAGCTTAAAAATAGCCTTGGAGTGAATCTGAGAAATTCTTGAGGTGGATAAACTCATCACTTCCCCTATTTCAGTCAGCGTCAGCTCTTCATAATAAAACAAACTGAGCACCATCTGTTCTTTCTCAGATAAAGTCCGTATGGTTTCTGTCAACTCAGCGATATTTTCATTTTTAAGCAGCTGAGATTCAGGCATAACTGTGTGGTCATCCTTGATGGAGTATGAAAGCTGGCCTTCACTTTCTTCATCAGAAACTTGTTCATCGATCGACAGTACATTCGCAACAAAATACTCAGTCATCGTCTGATAGACTTCGCCTTCCTCCAGCTGCAATTCACGAGCAATTTCTGCTGGTGTCACAGAACGAAGCAAGTCTTGTTCCATAACTTCAATCTTTGCTTCAATCTTCTTTGCCCGCTCCCTTGTTGACCGTGGCAGCCAGTCCTCTTTTCGTAATCCGTCGATGATTGAACCTCTTACTCGAAAGGAAGCGTAGGTATCGAACTTCAGGTCTCTGGATGGGTCAAACTTTTCTAAAGCATCGAGAAGGCCCATCAAACCGAGACTCTTCAAGTCTTCTCTTGAAACATTCTTAGGCAGTCCGACTGAGATCCTTTGAACATGGTAAGAAACGAGCGGCAAATATTTTTTTACTAGCATATCTCCAGCGTGGGGATCCCTGGATTTTTTCCACAGATCCCAATACTTTCGTTCATCCATTAAAGAAGGCTGAGACATGTTACTCCTCCTCCCGGCATCCAAGATTGGCTGTTTTTTATAAATAATTCAAATCTGATTGTCATACTCAATGGAGTATGTATTCCTTAAAGGTATTACAGATGCAGTTAATCACTCGTCTTTGAGTAAGTGTTGTATAGCTGCTGCAATTTCTTGTTCATCATATGACTTGCCGATGTCCGCTGAAATCTCTCTCTCTTTTTGCCCTTCTGGTTTTCCCGGCTCTCCCGTAACATCTCCAGAAGGAATCCTGTCATCATTCAATCCGGATTGGACAAAAAAACGGACAATGAACATGATTATAAAAAAGATTAATGATGTAATGAATGAGCCAGTAAGGACTTCTTTTGGCTCTCCATCTACGAATGCAAGAAAAAAGTACAGGCTGAAACCAAAAAGGGCAAAAGCAAAATTCCATACAATGTTTCCAGCCATTATATATCTTTAATTCCCATATTGACAGTCCTGACATTCAATAAAGAAGAATCGATATGAAATTCAATCGTACGTCCGTTACTGCCGCCTACATCTTCCGACAGGATTGGAATTCCCAATTTTCTTAATTCCTCTTTTACAGCTTCTACATTCCTGGGGCCAATCCGCATTAGGTCACTTCCGGAAGTGAATTGGAACATTTGAGCTCCACCCGCGATTTTGGCTTTAAAACGATTGATTCGTCCACCTTGAAGTGATAGGCACCTTACCAGTTCTCTAACTCCAGTGTCTGCAAACTTTGCTACATTAAAACTGCTGTCTTTGGACAGGCTTGAGGAAGGCAGCATTACGTGAACCATTCCAGCCAAATGAGCTAAGTCATCAAAAATAACAACTCCGACACAAGAACCTAATCCGGATGTCCTGATAGACTGTTGGCCTTTGGCGAGTTTCATATCAGCAATTCCTACTTTTACTACTTCGCTTATCTGAGTCACGTTCATACACCTAATGATTTAAAAATTGATTTAAATGAATCGGGATCGGGAAGCAAGAAAAAATGGCCTTTAACACTATCTGTTTCAGGAATATCTTCTTCTCTAAGAGCTGTATCTATGACAATTGCATTATCACTGGTCTGTGATACTTCCAATAAACCAAAACTGATAATGGCCCCTACCATATCCACAGATAATGCAGGAACGGAGGGATAAAGATTCAGGCTGGTAAAATCGCTTAATGAGGAGAGGTAGGATCCAGATAAAATATTTCCAAGCTCCTGCATAGCGGATAATCCAATCTCCGAGTATGGAGGTTCATCAAATGTAAACTCTGTATCTCCTGTCATCCTTTGAATAAAGCTTGCAGCTTGCCTCAAAGGAAGAACAAAAAACATGCTTCCCGGCGCATCTCCTTCAATTCGCAAGAAGACACTTACCACCACATTGTCCGGTCCGCCTGCCATCTCCATCATTTCATCAAAAGAAACGACTCTGACCTGAGGAACCTTCATATCGATTTTTTTATTCAGCAAAGTTGAAAGAGCCGTTGCAGCATGACCAGCCCCGATATTTCCGATCTCTTTGAGAATATCCAGGTGGAGGTGTGTAATTTCTTTTTCGAATCCCATTGTAAATAACCCCTGTTTATATTCAATTTATACATAAGGGAAGCTGCCCCTGAGTACTGGACCTTCCCTATGACCTCACTGCTAATCTATTGCTTAATTTAATACTTCTTCCAAATTCAATAGAACAAGCAGCCTTTTCTCTATTTTCGCTACTCCGCTGATATAATCCGTTTCAACACCCCCGACTACTTCCGGCTGTGACTCAATAGATTCTGCCGGAATGTCAAGGACATCATTCGCCGCATCAACGACAAGGCCCACTTCCATATCTCCAATACCAGCAATAATCACCCTTGTATCTTCGGAGTGTTGTTCTTCAGGAAGCGAAAATCTGCTTCTCAAATCAATAACGGGTGTCACGACTCCCCGTAAATTGATGACTCCTTTAACAAAAGTGGCTGCCTTTGGGACCCTGGTAATATGTTGAACTTTTTCGATTGACCGTACCTGATTAACAGGGATCGCATATTCTTTCTCCAATAATTGAAAAACAATCACTTTTAAATCTGAAGCAGTTGCAGTATCACTCATCATCTTCGGCCTCCCATTATTTAATTAATGCATTACAATCAACGATTAATGCTACTTGTCCGTCTCCAAGGATAGTGGCGCCGGAAATAGCAAAAACATCAGTCAAGTAATTGCCAAGAGATTTCAACACGACTTCCTGCTGCCCTATAAAGGAATCCACTACCAGTCCTGCCATCCTGTCACCTTTACGGACAATCACCACTGAATAGAATTCATCCTGTTCTTGTTTAGACACCTCAAAAACATCTTCAAGGAATAGCAATGGAACTACTTTTCCACGGAAGTCGATCACCTTTTGATTGTGTGCGTTCATGATATCTTCTTTTTTAATAATAGCCGTTTCAATTATGGAAGATAACGGGATAGCGTATTTTTCTGTCTCCACTTCAACGAGCATTACCGATATAATGGATAACGTCAATGGAAGCTGAATGGAGAAGACGCTTCCTTCACCGAGCTTGGAATCTATCGTAATCGAACCGCCTAATGATTCAATTGTTGCCTTTACAACATCAAGCCCTACTCCTCTTCCAGAAATATCAGAGATGGTTTCAGCTGTTGAAAAGCCTGATGCCAGTATGAGCTCATACACTTGGCGGTCTGACAAAGTGGAAGCTGTTTCCTCACTGACAACACCTTGTGAAATAGCCTTCTTCAGTACTTTCTCTCTACTGATTCCACCGCCATCATCAGCAATTTCAATGAAGACATGGTTGCCGCTGTGGTAAGCTTTCAACGTTACGGTTCCCTGCTCAGGTTTGCCGCTTCGCTGCCGGACTTCCGGTGTTTCTATGCCGTGGTCAATCGCATTTCGGAGCAAGTGGACCAGAGGATCACCGATTTCATCGATAACCGTGCGGTCAAGTTCTGTATCTGCACCAATGATTTCAAGCTCTATCTTCTTGTTCAAGTCTCTCGCAAGCTGACGGATCATCCGTGGGAATCTGTTAAACACAGTTTCTACCGGAACCATTCGCATATTAAGAATGATGTTCTGTAAATCGCCGGATATTCTGGACATTCTTTCTACAGTCTCATTCAGCTCTGGATGGTTAAGATCTTTGGAAATCTGCTCAAGCCTTCCTCTGTCAATAACCAGCTCTTCGAACAAATTCATCAGGATATCCAGTCTTTCGATGTTCACTCTGATCGTCTTATTGCCAGCGTTGCTTTGTTTCGCTGGAGCCGAGTCTTTCTTTGCCTCTCCTTTTACAGATCCAGCAGGTGTTTGGGCAATCTGGCTGTCCATCGTCGCTGCCTTCTCGCCATCTCCCGTTTCAATCGGGTTATTCTCTGATTCTGGAGAACTTTGCCCTTTTGTTTTATGTAAATCAACAGGAAGTACTTCAACCTTATCAACCTCTGAAACTTTCAGAACCTTCTTCTGGATGTCTTCTTGTGAGTCTTTCGTCACAATACTCACTAGAAAGTCATGGTCAAAGTTTTCTTCTTCCAACACATCCACTGGAGGAACAGACTTAATCACTTCTCCGCACTTCTCCAACACTTCAAACACCATAAATACCCTTGCTGCCTTTAATAAGCAGTCTTCTCTTAGAGACACTGATACTTCATAACAACTGAATCCTTGTTCCTTCGACTGCTCAATGACTGTTTGCTCAAACTGGTCATACTCAGCTGTGGATTCTGCTTGAGGTTCCTTTTCGAGAACAGCAGCAGCAGCTTCATTACCCGGTTGGAGGGTATCCAGAGATTCTCCTTTTTCAATCAGGGCAAGCTTTTTGACAATTTCAGTTACGTCACGCTTTCCTTCCCCTCCTTCAGCAATGGACATCACCATAGCTTCCAAATCATCGACCGCCATGAAAACCACGTCTAAAATCAGTGAACTGACTGATATTTTATTATTGCGTATGGCATCCAAAACATTCTCCATTTGGTGGGTCAAGCTGGCCAGATCTTCATAGCCCATTGTCGCTGCCATTCCTTTTAAAGTATGGGCAGACCTGAAAATCTCATTGACGATTGCCAAATTTTCCGGGTTTTT
This sequence comes from Bacillus sp. AK031, assembly GCF_053903065.1. Taxonomy (NCBI): domain Bacteria; kingdom Bacillati; phylum Bacillota; class Bacilli; order Caryophanales; family Bacillaceae; genus Bacillus; species Bacillus sp. AK031. The sequence continues at coordinate 2,777,165 of NZ_CP096424.1, forward strand.
CTCCAATTCCAGCAGTTGTACATTACAGGTCTGTAAATGTTCTTTGCTTTCTTCAATAAATACTTCCAAATATTGGTTCATTTCCATGGTTTCCACACCTCTCTAGGGCATATATTTCATAATACAGCCGGCAATATTATCTACAGTTTCAATGTCATCTACCAGATCAGTAGAAATTGCAGCCTTCGGCATTCCAAAAACAATACTTGTTTCATGAGATTCTGCTATAGCTTTAACTCTACCATTCTCCTTCAATTTTACCAGACCTTTCGACCCATCAGAACCCATTCCTGTCATAATTACAGCAATTTTGTCATAATTTGAAAGTCCGCTGATAGATTCATACATTACATCAACTGAAGGTCTGTGGCCATTTCGGGGGGCTTCTTGATCGTCTAAGCAAACAACCAGAACTGCTCCCTTTGATTTAACTTTCAGATGAAACCCTCCTGGTGCGATGTACGCTGTCCCTTTTCTGAGAATTTCTCCATTTTCCGCTTCCTTAACCGTGATTTCCGATAGTGCATTAAGCCTGTTCGCCAGGGATTTGGTAAATCCGGCCGGCATATGCTGAACAATAAGGACCGGTGCTTGAACATCTGCCGGGAGCGATGCTATAACCTCTTGAAGTGCTCTTGGGCCTCCGGTAGATGTTCCAATACATATCAATTTCTTTGTCTGCCTTGACCAATCTAAAGTGTCAACTTTTCTAAAATCCAAAGGTTTGCTGATACTTTCAGGTGTTTTCCTGGAACGGTATTGATCAAGCTGTTTCATGGATACACTACTTGCATTCAAAACTTTGGAAATCAATTCTTCTTTAACTTTATGCAAGTCCAAGGAAATGGCTCCGGAAGGTTTCATTACAAAGTCGATTGCTCCATAGTTCATTGCTGTTATCGTGTTGTCAGCGCCTTCTTTAGTTGTAGATGAGAGCATGACTACCGGCAGCGGGCAGTGGTGCATAATATGCTTGAGTGCTTCCAAGCCGTTCATCACAGGCATTTCCACATCCAGTGTAATCACGTCCGGCTGGTACTTTTCTATCTTTTCCAATGCCTCTTTACCATTTCGTGCAGTAGCTGCCACTTCAAGATGATGGGAGCTTGTTAGAAAATCTGTTATCAGCTTTCTCATGAATGCAGAATCATCTACAATCAAGACTTTTTTCTTTGTCATCCCCCGGCCCTCCTAAAGAGCATTCTTTTTAGATTAGAAACGAATCCTTTCTTTTCTGCCGGTGTAAAAGTTGTGTTGCCTTCTAAATATTGTTGAAGGACACGTTGTAAGGACAAGGCAATAGCTGATTGAGGAAAGGAATGAACCAAAGGTACTTGCTTTGTGACCGCCTTCCGTACTGCAGGATCTTCAGGGAGAACACCTGAAAGATAGACTTCTTTGTTCAAAAATTTATTCATAGCCACTTTAAGCCTGTTCAGCGTCTCCATTCCCTCGTTTTCTGTTTCTGCCCTGTTGCAGATCAAATAAAAATCCTTCTCTTTATCCTTATTAAATATATATTTCATCATTGAATAAGCATCAGTAACCGCTGTAGGTTCAGGGGTAGTCACAACCATAATATCATCAACCGACATAAGGATTTCCATTGTATAGCTCGCAGCTCCTGCGCCCATGTCAAAAATTATATAATCATAGGAGTGAACCAGTTCTGCCAAGGCATTAACAAGCCTCTCTATGTCTTCCTCCACCCATTCAACTATATTTTGAAGACCGTTTCCTGCACTTATATATGAAGCACCTTCAGAATCAGTGAATATTACATCTTCAACCCTCAGCTCATGGTCGTTTATAAAATCAGCAATTGTCTTATCAGGCTGCTTACCGAGAATAATATGGATATTCCCCATACCCACATCAAGATCAAACAATAGAACCTTTTTTCCTTTTTTCTCTAACGCTAGTGAAAAATTGACAGCAAAGTTCGATTTTCCTACTCCACCCTTGCCGCTGACTACAGCAATGGTTTTTGCGTTTTTAGATTGGGCTTCAAGTAACTTCATCCTTAACCCTTGTGCTTGATCTTTCATAATTCATAACCTTCCATCATTAAACGTACAATTTCTTTTGGCGTTCCCTCTGTAATATCTTCAGGCACACTTTGTCCTGCTGTAATATAAGCAGCGCCTTTTTGTTCACTTCGGATTATATTGTACATCGTTCCATAACTCGAAGTTTCATCCATTTTCGAAAAGATGAACTTTTCGATAGGAACATTTGAGAATTTACTGATAATTTCTTTCAAATCTTTTTCTTTTGATGTCATAGATAACACAAGAAAAGTTTCCATATCCTTTTTAAAATCAATTATTTTTTCAAGATCTTTAACGTATTTTTCCTCCCGGAAATTTCTTCCAGCTGTATCAACAAAAATAAGATCATAATCACTGAATTTATCTATGGCTTTTTGAAAATCTGCAAGCTTATATACCACTTCCAACGGGACATTCAATAATTGAGCATATGTTTTTAACTGTTCAATTGCAGCAATTCTGTATGTGTCCGTCGTAATGAAGGCAATTTTCTTTCGCTTTTCCAAAACTGCTTCAGTGGCCATTTTAGCTAAAGTCGTCGTCTTGCCTACACCTGTCGGCCCGATGACATTCACAAACTTTTTCTTATAACTGATACCGCCGAAAGGCATTCCACTAATTTGTGAAGTAAGAAATTCAGATAGTCCCGAGCCGTACTCTTCATTGTTTTCTAATGACATTAAATGTTCAGCTGACTCCAGAATATATTCCTCATCAACCTCCTGATTCTTCAAGAACATGAGAGCTTTTCTTATGTGTTCGGGATAATGTTCAAACCCATTGCTTGACTTCATTAGCTGTACAATGGATTTAAGTTCTGAAATTTCCTTCTCAAGTTGATTCGAGCTGCTTTCTGTGATTTGTACAGCTTTAGTCACTGGCTCTGCTTGCTTCTGCATAACCTTAGGCTTTGCGGCAGGAGTACGCCTTTCTGCAGACTTGGGTTTGTTATTGGGGTCTATCGCAGCAATCACTTCTATATTCTTTTTCTTGAACAGACCCAGAAAGCCTCCCGTATAAATCACTTTTGAGTTCAATATAACGGCACTTTCACCTAATTCAGACCGTACTTTTTTCATTGCTTCCGGCATGGTAGGTGCAGTATACTTTTTTACTTTCATTCAATATTCACCAACCCTAAACTTTGGACTTCGACATTTGCTTCCAATTCGTTATATGAGAGTGTCGGGACTTGAGGGAAATACCGCTCTGTCAATTGACGAACATACATCCTGACAGCAGGTGAACATAATACAATCGGCGACTCTTCCATTAATGACAGTTGTTCAACTTGAGAAGCGACCGCTTCGAGGATCCTTTGTGAATCATTGGGATCCATGGATAAGTAATTTCCATGTTCTGTCTGCTGGACTGCATCAGCGATAAGTTTTTCCACCCTTCCAGATAACGTGATTACTTTGAGTGCCCCTCCCTGATCAACATACTGCGAGGTTATCTGCCTGGCTAATGCCTGACGTACATATTCTGCTAATAAATCGGTATCTGTACTCATCTTTCCATAGTCTGCCAATGTTTCGAAAATGATAGGAAGGTTTCTGACCGATACATTTTCTCTTAATAATTTTGCAAGTACTTTTTGGACTTCACCAACTGACAAAGGATTAGGTGTAACTTCTTCGACAAGAATAGGGTACGATTCCTGAAGGTGATCTATCAGCTGTTTTGTTTCCTGTCTTCCCAGCAATTCATGTGCATTGTTTTTAATGATCTCAGTTATATGGGTAGAAACAACTGAAGGTGGGTCAACCACTGTATAACCAAAGATTTCGGCCTGTTCTTTCATGTCTTCACCTATCCATTTGGCTGGAAGGCCGAATGATGGTTCAACCGTATCAATTCCTTCAATTGATTCATCCTCAACCCCGGGACTCATTGCCAGGTAATGATCAAGGAGAAGCTCTCCTCGTGCCATCTCATTTCCTTTTATCTTCAAACGGTATTCATTAGGCTGAAGCTGTATGTTATCCCTGATACGCACAACCGGGATAACAAGTCCAAGTTCGATTGCAAGCTGGCGGCGGATCATGACTACCCTGTCAAGCAGATCTCCACCTTGATTTGCATCTGCCAGCGGAATCAAGCCGTAACCAAACTCAAACTCTATAGGGTCTACATTCAGTAAATTAACAACGCTCTCTGGACTTTTCATTTCATCCTGTTCTTTCTCCTCTTCCATTTCCAGCAGGTCCTCTTCTTCTTCTTTCGGTGCGCGGGAAACCATATATCCGCCTACACCCAAAACAGCTGCTACAGGAATTGTAAGGATGTCATTGATAGGTGTGAATAGCCCCAAAAGGAAAATGGTAGCCCCTGAAACATATAACATCTGAGGAAAAGCCAGCAGCTGGTCGATGATATCTTTCCCCAGGTTCCCATCCGATGCCGCTCTTGTTACAACGATACCAGTTGCTGTAGAAATCAAAAGAGCCGGGATCTGGCTGACAATCCCATCACCTACGGTTAACAGGGAATATCTTGTGGCAGCTTCACCGATAGCAAGCCCCTGCTGGGTCATGCCGATGATAATCCCGAAAATAAGGTTCATCAAGACGATGATGATTCCGGCGATTGCATCCCCTTTTACGAACTTTGATGCACCATCCATTGCCCCGTAAAAGTCTGCTTCCCTGCTTACTTTTTCGCGTCGTTCTCTTGCATCATGCTCTGAAATGATACCTGCATTAAGGTCGGCATCGATACTCATCTGTTTACCCGGCATAGCATCAAGGGTAAATCTTGCCGCTACCTCTGAAACACGTTCAGAACCTTTCGTTATGACAACAAACTGTATGATGATCAATATGATGAAAACGACAAGTCCTACCAGTACATTACCGCCTACAACGAATGTCCCGAAAGTTTCTACTACATCCCCTGCTTCTCCATTGCTGAGGATTGACCGCGTTGTTGATACATTCAATCCCAGCCTGAAAAGAGTAAGCAATAAGAGCAGCGATGGAAAAATCGCAAATTGCAGCGGTTCGTTCATATTCATGGAAGTAAGGAGGACAAGAAGTGCCAATGAAATATTAATAATAATCAGGACACTTAACAGCCAAGGCGGAAAAGGAATGATTAACATGGCCACTATAAGAATAACACTCGAAAGTACGGATAAATCTCTTGCTGTCATCAGCATTCCCTCCTATCACTCAGCTGTTACAGCTGATTCTTCATTCGGTAGACATAAGCTAGAATTTCCGCGACCGCTTTGAAAAATTCTTCAGGGATGGCGTCCCCGATTTCTGCACCATCATAAAGCGAGCGGGCAAGCGGCCTGTTTTCCACCATGATTATGTCATTTTCACTGGCTATAAATTTGATTTTCTGCGCAAGATAGTCAACTCCTTTGGCGACTACATAAGGAGCTTCCAACTTGTCTTCATCATACTTCAATGCGATGGCATAATGAGTGGGATTGGTTATTACCACGTCTGCATCTGGAACTTCCTGCATCATCCTCCTCATTGCCATTTCGCGCTGACGTTGTTTGATCTTGGATTTAATAAGGGGATCGCCCTCAGAGTTTTTATGTTCATCTTTAATATCTTGTTTAGACATCCGGATATTCTTTTCAAAATCATATTTCTGATATAGATAGTCAAAAACGGATAAGAACAGTAAAGCCAAGGATGCTGCAATACCCATCTGCACTGTCAGGCTTGCCATCGTTGCCAAAGAATCATGTGCTGATTTAAATGATAGTTCTAGTACTTCATCTATCTTCCACCACAAGATTACAAAGGTGATGGCGCCGACAAATCCGATTTTCAATATCGACTTCAATAATTCTACGATCGCCCTAAGTGAAAATATCCGTTTCGCCCCTTTGATCGGATCGATCTTTTCAAGCTTTGGCTGTAAGGGTTCGGAAGTGAACATCACGCCGACCTGCACATAATTAGAGAAAACACCAGCCAATAAAGCAACAAGCATGATCGGACCGAGCAAAATGGCGACCTGCATCAAAACATCATTCACGATGACAAAAAAGCTTTCATGAGTCAGGTTCATCATCATATATTCTTGAAAGGAATGGCGGAAGAGATCAAAAACAATATTTCCAATGTAGGAAGCACTAAAGGTCAAAAATAAAAATACAGCTAGTAAAATGGCGGCTGCATTAACATCCTGACTCTTGGCGGTTTGTCCTTTCTTCCTTGAATCCTGGCGTTTTTTCGGTGTGGCTTTTTCAGATTTTTCTCCTGCAAAAAACTGCAGGTCAAGGGAAAGCAATTTCAAACTAAGCGCCTCCGATAATTTTCATTAAATCTCTCATCGTATACATCATCAACTCAAACATTTGCTGCATCACTGTCATCATCGCTCCCATTACAATAAACAATACAAGAAAACTGACAGCAATCTTGATTGGGAATCCGACAACAAAAATATTCAACTGAGGAACGGTCCTTGCTACAATTCCCAAAGCGACATCCACCAAAAACAAGGTTGCCACTACCGGAATGGACATTTGAAATGCAATAATAAAAACGGAATTAAAGGTTTTCACCACATATTCTGCAAGGTTTTCGTTCCCAAATGGTATCCACGGCTGATCGATCGGTATGAACTGATAGCTGTAAAACACTCCATCAAGAAGAAGGTGATGACCATCCAGTGCGAGGAGGAGCAGCAAAGCAAATGTATATAAATACTGTCCGACTAACGGAGTTTGCGCCCCTGTTTGCGGATCGATGACATTGGCGATGGCAAAACCCATCTGAAAATCAATGAAACTGCCGGCAACTTGAATGGCTGAAATGATCATATATGCGGCAAAACCGAGAAGAAGTCCTATCATAGCTTCTTTCATGACCAACAATATATAAGCGAAATCGATCACAAACGGGGCTGTATCGATTGTGTAATACATCATCCAGGAAATCACAGCCGCGAAACCGAGACGATGCTGTGCAGGAATGGATCTGTACGAAAATAATGGAAGGGTGACAAAAAAGGCAGAAACCCTCATGAAAACCAATAAGAATATTGAAAGATTTGGTATTAACTCTTCCACTCTATTAACCTACAAACCTGTTCAGATTCGTGAAAATATCTGACGCATACGTGACAAGCTTTGTCAGCATCCATGGACCAAAGAAGACCACACCAACGAGTACTGCCACGATTTTAGGAATAAACGCAAGGGTTTGCTCCTGAATTTGAGTGGTTGCCTGAAAGATGCTGACAACAAGACCTACCACAAGTGCAAGCAGCAAAAGGGGGGCACATATGACTAATGTTGTATAAACTCCTCGTTCTGCTAAAGCGATGACCGATTCAGCATTCATGTTATTCACCTACTTAAAAGCTTTGCAGCAGAGATTTTATGACAAGATACCAACCGTCTACCAATACAAAAAGCAAAATTTTGAAAGGCAAGGAAATCATTACAGGCGGCAGCATCATCATCCCCATGGACATCAATACACTTGCGACAACCATATCGATGACAAGAAAAGGAATGAAAATCATAAACCCTATCTGAAACGCCGTCTTGATTTCACTCAAGGCGAAGGCAGGCACGAGTGCCGTCAATGGAATATCTTCGATGGACTCAGGCCGTTCTGCCCCGGAATAACTCAAAAATAGTTCCAGGTCTTTTTGTCTTGTGTGCTTACTCATGAAATCCTTGAAGGGTACGGCGGCATTTTCATATGCCTGTTCTAAATTGATTTCTTCATTGAATAAAGGTGTAAGAGCCGTTTCATTCACTTCCTGAAATGTCGGTGCCATGATAAAAAATGTTAAGAATAGCGATAAACCGATAAGCACCTGATTGGGAGGCATCTGCTGAGTCGCCAGAGATGTTCTTACAAATGAAAGCACAATCATGATTCTTGTAAAAGAAGTCATCAGAATCAGGATACTCGGGGCAATAGACAGCACGGTAAAGAGCAGAAGCAGCTTGACCGATGTCGAAACAGAATCAGGAGAAGTTGAATTAAAAAACTCCATGAATTCATTCATCTTTATCTTTCTCCCTGCTGTTTAAATCATTAAGCATCTTATTTCTGCCTTTCCTGATATCATCTAATTGTGTTTTCAACAAAGACTGAAATGATTGAGTGTCATTCTCATCCTTGGAAGAACTGTCTGTCTTTCTGCCAATCAGCTGGGCAAGCAGAGCTTTGGGCTGCTGGATCCCCTGTGGCTTCTCTTCGTAATACTCCAGTATTTCTTCTTTCTCTTCAACCCCGTCAATTTCTTTCAGCAATTGAATATCTTCCCCTACTCCAAGAATCAATATTCTATCTCCAACTTTCACAAGCTGTACTGAACGATTTCCACCAAGGGTTGTTCCTCCTAAATTATGAATTAATTTAGTCTGTTGAAAGGATTTGCTTTTTTGATTAATAAATTTAAGCAAAAAATAGATAAGTGCGATAACAAATACAAGTGCAAAGATCATTTTTATATAATCAAAAGCTGTTACCCCTGTAGATTGCTCAGCCACTGTCCCTGTATCACTCTGAGCAGGCCGATTTTCTTCATTTCGCTGTTCGTCAGGTTGTTCCCAGTAATCTTTCACTGTTCCATCAAATGCTGCATATGCCGGCGAACTGCCAGTCATATGCAGAGCTGCTGTTAGGGCTGCGATGAAAACAAGCTTCTTCATGATAGTTCTCAAAAAAAGCACCTACTCTTTAATTCTAGCTTTATATCTTTCTATCGATGAAAGATCATTCTTTTTATCGTTCAATCCTGGCATCAAGTGGCGGCCTCTTAGCTCAATGCTTTTTGAATCGCTTCAATAACACGGTCAGCCTGGAAAGGTTTTACAATGAAATCCTTTGCTCCCGCCTGGATTGCATCTATTACCATTGCCTGCTGGCCCATTGCTGAACACATTATAATTTTTGCGTTGGAATCCATCCCTTTAATTTCTTTAAGTGCAGCAATTCCATCTTTCTCAGGCATCGTAATATCCATGGTAACCAGGTCAGGGTTAAGTTCTTTATATTTTTCCACTGCCTGATTTCCGTCTGCTGCTTCTCCAACTACTTCGAAACCATTTTTAGATAAAATGTCTTTAATCATCATTCTCATAAATGCTGCATCATCAACAATTAAAATTTTATTCGCCATTTTCTTTTCCCCCGATTTTTACTTTAATTTTTTTAAGCGATCTGATTGACTGACAATATCGGTAATTCTAACACCGAAATTTTCATCGATGACAACAACTTCGCCTTTGGCAATCAGTCTGCTGTTGACTAAAATATCTACTGGTTCTCCAGCCAGCTTATCAAGCTCAATGATGGACCCGGATGACAAATCAAGGATATCTTTAACTGAACGACTTGTTCTCCCCAGTTCTACCGTTACATTAAGCGGAATATCAAGCAGCATGTCCAGGTTTTTGCTTTCTTGCCTTTGCGCAGGCTGTTGCTCAAAGCTTGTGAAAGATGCCGGTTGAACATTTACAGGCTGCTGATTTTCAAAATTACTGCTCTGTTTGCTTCCGAAATGCTGCGGCTGTGCTTTTTCCTCTATATGCTGCTGTGCTGGACGAGCCTGCCCTGGCTGAGGCTGAGCCGAAGGCTGTGGTGTTGTAGTACTTGATTGACTTACTTGTTCTTGTTCTTGTTCTTGTTCTTGTTCTTGTTCTTGTTCTTGTTCTTGTTCTTGTTCTTGTTCTTGTTCTTGTTCCATTATATCGGAATTTGTCGATGATGTGTCATCATTATTCGTCAATTCTTCTACCAATTTTTTGGCGAAGTTCAATGGAAGCAGCTGCATGATACTTGAGTCAATTAAATCCCCCACTTTTAAAGAGAAAGAGATTTTGCTCAACAAATCCTGCTCAGGTATCGTATCAACACCCTCCCCTTCTGGTAGATACATCATATCAACCGTAGGTGGTGAAATGTCCACTTTCTTACTGAATACAGTCGACATGGATGTTGCTGCAGATCCCATCATTTGATTCATCGCTTCCTGGACAGCACTTATTTGTATTTCACCAAGGTCTTCGGATGGATTCAAACCGTCTCCCCCAAGCATGAGGTCAGCAATGATGGCTGCATCAGTTTGTTTTATGACCAGAAGGTTCGCTCCGGAAAATCCTTCAGTATATTCAACCTGAATCGCTACATAAGGATGAGGAAAATCGTCCTCAAGCTTGCTTCTTTCCAGGATGGAAACTTTTGGTGTCGTGATTTCCACCTTTTGGTTCAATAAAGTAGAAAGTGCAGTCGCGGAACTTCCAAAGGATATATTCCCAATTTCCCCAAGTGCATCTTGTTCAAATTCACTTAAATAATCCTCTACATTCAACTTCTGAGAAGAAGGTGGTTCTTGCTCTTCGTTGGAAGCACCCTTCAACAGGGCATCAATTTCGTCTTGAGATAACATTTCATCACTCATCATCCTCTTCTCCCCCCTTAAAAGAATCTAAGATTTGCACAGCAACCTTCTTATTCAATTCACCAGGCTGGGCTGTGAACTTTGGAATATCCCCAACCCTTACAACCATGGGCTCATCAATACGCCTGTCTAACTGAATGACATCACCGATATCAAGCATCAGAAAATCATCAATTGTGATATCCGAATCCCCAAGTTCTGCCACAATAGGTACCTGTGCTGTTTTAATCCGTTTTTCCAGATTTTCTGTTTCCCGAGGATTCTTGTCTTTCGACTTGGTTTGCATCCAATAGCTGACAGACAACTTTGGAATAATGGGCTCCAATACGACATGAGGTATACAGATATTGATCATCCCGCTTGTTTCCCCAATCGTAGTATTCATGGAGATAACGACCACCGTCTCGTTCGGTGAAACCATCTGCAAAAACTGTGGATTGACTTCAAACTCAGCCAGTATGGGATCTATTTCTGCAATGTTGCTCCAGGCATCACGAAGGTTGTCAAATGCCCTTTCAAATAGATTTGACATGATCTTTGTCTCAATCTCTGTCAAGTTCTCTATTTTATTCAATCCTGTACCTCTGCCGCCCATCACTCTGTCCATCATTGCATAGCCGATGTTAGGGTTGACCTCCATCAGTATATGTCCATCCAGGGGGGGAACGTCAAAGATATTCAGAAGGGTCATTTTAGGTACAGATCTAACAAACTCCTCAAAAGGTACCTGATCAGCAGATACTACAGAGATTTGTACATAAGTTCTTAGCTGTGCTGAAAAATAGGTGGTCAGGATCCTTGCAAAGTTTTCATGAATTCTGGTCAAACTCCTGATTTGATCTTTTGAAAATCGAAGAGCTCGTTTGAAATCATAAACCTTCACTTTTTTTTCTTCTTCCTCTTTCTTAAAGTCATCAGCACTCATTTCTCCTGTTGAAAGAGCTGATAACAAAGCATCAATTTCATTTTGCGAGAGAACCTCACTGGACATTTCCTCACCCCCGTTTCTGTAGAAGTTATGTTATTGAATCATGTAAGAGGTGATATAAACTTTTTCTACCTTTCCCTCTTGCATCAGGCTGTTTGCTTTTTCCTTGATGGTGTTTTCAAGCTTTTGCTTGCCTTCTTTCCCTTGAAGTTCATCAGACTTTAATTCAGAAAGTTCTTCGATAATGATATTCTTCACTTGAAAGTCTCTTTTTTCCAGTTCCTCTTTAGCTTCCTTGCTGTCAGTCTGAACTTTAAACGAAATTTTAATATAAGCACCGTTTAATAAATTTGTGGTGATTTCAGGAACATCAACCGAAGCCTCAATCACCTCATCGATACTTGGTTCTTTAGCTTCCTCATCATCATTGAATTTCAAAAGGACAATGAGTGCCAGTACACCAACTAAAGTAATTGTTACTAGCAGGATGAGTGTAATAGTTATCATTTTATTTTTCATCATGTATCCCCCTGGTACTTCTTACTCCCAGTACATTAATTTTTCTGTAAAAGGAAAGTGTTCTTTCCTCCACCTCTTCGATGGTTTCTTTGACAACGATCTTCTTGCCGTTGGTAAGAATGATTGTCGTATCTGGAAAGGCTTCTGCGCTTTCTATGTATAGACAATTGAGTGAAAAGGATTTGCCATTCAACTTTGTTAGTTTTATCAAATTCAGTCAGGACTGGACAGCCCTAACTGTACCAGCCCCGTACCTCCCTTGCAATCTATTATCGTTTCAAGTTTACAAGCTCTTGAAGGATTTCATCTGAAGTTGTTATGATTCTAGTATTTGCCTGGAATCCACGTTGTGCTGTAATCATTTCTGTGAATTCTTCAGAAAGATCAACATTGGACATTTCCAGTGATCCGGAAGCTAGGGAACCTCTTCCATTCCCAGGGAGATCTATGTTAGCGACGCCCGAGTTAATCGATTCCTGGAATACGTTCCCCCCTGCTTTGGATAATCCTGATGGATTCGAGAATTTTGCTAAAGCTAATACTCCTAATGTTTCAACTAAACCGTTTGAGAATACTCCGTTTATTTCTCCACCTGCACCAATATTGAAACTTTCAAGGGAGCCTTGAGTGTTGCCATCCGGGTCACCAATAATGGTTGTTGGTTCATTTTTATTTTGCGACACATCCGAGAAGTCGAAGTTTATCCTAGGAATCGGTTCTCCATCTACTGTTATCGGCCAAGGAGAGGGAGTAGTAGTTGTTTCATTCCAAACAGGTTCTGGATTAGTTTGTGTTACAGTGGAAAAATCCAAGGTACCTACCGACTTACCATTTAATTGTACATCCCAGCTGTCCGTTCCTGTACTGTTAACAAAATTAACTTTTCCCACTACTTCTTTGCCATCTGAGCTTACTAATTTAACTTGCTGGCTAATATTATCTGACAAGTTATTCGTGAATGAAATATTTTTTGTTTCAATAGTCGGTAACACTGCATTTACGTTAACAGAAACATCACCATAAGCATTACCAACTGTCCCGTCTGCATTCATCTTAAAGGCCTGTACTTTTAAACCATCTCCGTTCACTAATGTCCCACTGTCATCAAGATAAAAGTTACCAGCTCGGGAATAGGTTTGCTGACCGCCTTGCTTCATAACAAAATAACCGTCACCGTTTATCGCCAAGTCCAATGATCTACCCGTAGTTTGTAGGCTTGATTGCGTATGGATTGTATCTATGGTAGCTAAGGTGGAGCCCAATCCAACTTGTAACGGGTTTTTGCCTCCTCGGTTATCTTGTGCAGCCGATGCACCAGAAATTGTCTGGTTCATAGTATCTTTGAAAGTAACACGACCTTTTTTGAAACCATAGGTATTTACATTTGCGATATTATTCCCAATCACGTCAAGTTTAGTTTGAAAATTTTTCATTCCGCTGATTCCAGAATACATTGAACGTAGCATTTATCATTTTCCCCTTTCTTTTCTCACTGCATCTGTCGGTCTGCAGTGACAGGCTTCCTTATGGGTCCAGCCTATTGGTCTATTAATATAGTTCCATCAATATTGGTGAATATTTGAGAAACTGCTTCTTGTCTGTCCATGGCAGTAATCACTGTGGAATTTTTGGCACTGACTATCAATGCCGCATTCGAGAGCAGAACAAGTGATTCTTTTACACCTTTATCCTTGGCTTGTGCAACCTTGCTCTCAACCTCTTTCCAGGTTTGTGGACAAATTTCAATCCCTCTCTGCTTCAACCGGAAATCTGCATGCTTGCTGATTGTAAGATTTTCTCTCGTGCCTTTGACCGTTTTCTTGAATGTGTCTGCAAATGATTGATTCGGGATTGGTTTCCTATTGATATTCTTTGATGGAAATTGCGACGTAATTGGTTGAGATGGCAAACGATTAATAAAGTTCCTATCCATTCAACCACACCCTTTTATTCGATTTTCATAATTTTATCTTCTTTGATTTTTTCACCGTTTTCCAGATGAAACCACAGGCTGCCGTCTTTTTGTGACACTGATTTAACTGTACTCGATGTTTCGGTATCTCCATCTTCCCAGTAGACTGCCCTTCCAATCAGGTTGCTTGCGTTAACTAATGAGCTGCCTCCATACATACTTCCACTGTTATTGACTTGAGATATGTTTCCAGGCAACAGAGTCGTACCATCTTCTAGAACGAATTGAACTTCATTATCCTTGAAGCGCACAGAAGAAATGACCCCTTTTCCTTCCTGTATAGACATCTTTCCATCTTCCTGGGAAGCTTCATTAAGCTTGTGCCATGTGACCTCTTTACCTGCAAACTGATTATAAGCAATCAAATTGTTTTGGCCTTCTGCTTCAATAAACTTCTCCATTGTTTTTCCAAGGTTTGTTATTTGTTCCAACGTTGAGAATGTTGCCATTTGAGCAATAAAATCTTTATCCTGCATCGGATTTAATGGATCCTGATTTTGCAATTGTGTCATGAGGATTTTCATGAAATCATCTTTTCCGAGTACATCTTTCCCGCCCTCTCTCTGCGTTTGCTGGAGGGAAGATAATAACAAATTTGAATTAATTGTGTTTGACATGGTCATCACCTATACTTCACTGTTCATTAAAATGTCTTTAAATGTTGCTTCTGTTTCATCATCATTATGTCGATGTTCCTGTCCTGACTGCCCCTTTTGCTGCTGTCCGCCTTGCTGTTGCGAAGATTGTCTTTCCTGGCGGCTTGATTCAGATAGTGTTTGGGCAACTTCAATTTTATCTACCTGCAAGTTATGTGAGCTAAAAGCTTGTCTTAAACCATTTAGTTGCGAATCAAGCATTTCTTTTGCAGTCTTAGTACTGGCAAGAATCTTAGCTGTCATCACTCCATCTTGCTGAAGCAGTTCAATTCGGATGGAACCGAGCTGTTCAGGGTACAACTTGATCAAAAGCTTGCTCATACTAGGTGTTTGGAGTAGTTGGGACCTTCCTATTACTTTGGCAAATTCTTTTGTAAACTGCTCATAGGTAGTGTGATTCTCCCCCTTATTCATAAACAGAGAGAGTTGCTCCACCTTTGCCGTCTGTTGGGTAAACATGCCTGAGCTAAAATTCGAAATTGTTGTTTCTTTACTTTGTAGGTGTTCAACTTCATTTAAAGTTCTATTCCCATTTTGGAAAAGCCTGCTCAGGGAAGGTGAGTTGTTATTAAACTGGGAAGTATTATCACCAGTAAGATAAATATTGTTGAATGCCTTTTCCAGGATTTGATTCCAATTCCGACCAGCAAATTTAGTGCTCGTCAAAAATTGTTCGATTTTCTGTGTAAGTGCCTTCAGATTCTGTTGAAGAGTTTCTGCTTTTTCTGATTGCCTGAAGTCCATTTCTGACTGATTAAATGCCTGTTCATAACCTTTAGCAGTCTTCAACAGGACTTCCATTCCTGTACTATCAAGCTTTTTCAAGCTATCTGCAGGCACAAGGCCTATAAGCTCAATGAGCTGAAACAAAGCCTCTTCCGGCTCTTGCTTAGACATTTGTGCTATAAGTTCTTTAATCTGAGGAACTTCATTTCCCATACTTTCTTTGATGAGCTGCATAGCCTCAGTTAATTCCTCTACAGAAATATTTAATGCATCCAGAATATTTTCCATGCTTAATTCAACTTCTTCTTCAGATTTCAAACTTGTGGTTTCTACCGGCTGAAGAATTTCCATCATGTTAAGCAGTTTCAACATCGCTTCCGGTATTGGTTCAGCTTTTCCTGGAGCCGAATCCACAGCCGAAAGCATGCCGCTGAACAGAGTGCCCTGTTTGCTATCGCCTCCCTTAAGTGAATTCCCCTGGACTGACAATTGACCTAATTTTTGCATGGAAAGCATGACTCCTACATTCATTTATTCACCTCCCTTCAAGTTCATAAGCCTCAAGACTCCTGCTCTACTACGGCTGATAGTAACTCAGTATACGTCGCTGCATCTTCAGGTGGCATTTTTTCCAGTATCTTTGCAAGCGTGTCCGGCTTGACATTCGACAGGATCTTTACAGCTTCCTCATTTTCCATATTCAACAAGACAGGTGCTGCACTTTTGGCAGACATCGATTCAAAGGTGGTAATCACTTCTTTAAAGGCCCGCTTGTTTTCTTCCTGAATCTGTTTAAATTCCACAATTTGGGCTTGAAGTTGTTCCTGTTCAGCTAAGAGCCGTTCTTTCTCATCTTCTTGAGAATTAATTTTGCTTTGGAGACTGCTGATCTCTGATTCTTTATTCTGGATTTCCGTCTGAAGCGAAAGGACTCGTTTCTCAAGTTTCGCAGCTTCTTCCTTTGCATCAGTTGGAATAACTGAAGAGACTACAGGGATTTCACCGCCTATTTCTTTCGCTTTTTCAAAAACATTTACACCAGCCACAGTCATAACAATCAAGGCAATAACCACGGCAAACAGTAGAGGTATTATGCCTGCAAACAGTACCCATTGAAAACGGCTGTTTGATTTTTCTTTTTTTGCTTTCTCTGCTGTTTTCCCCATGTCTTCACCTAATTTCTTTTATTTGCAAATTGCATGACAGCCAGTTCATCGAGAACTTTATTTTCTGATGCGTTCAAGACTTGTTTGTACCGGGTGTAATCATTCTCCTTGATCTTCTCGTATTTCCTGACTTCAATATTCATTTCGGAAAATTTCTGTTCATGCCAGTTCATGCGGTTCCTTGCTTGGATGACCATACCTTGATAGTATTCGATTGTCTTCTCTATATTGGTAATGAAGTTTTGATTATGGCGAATATCGTGTACCGACAACCCGTTGACAATTTTCTCAGATTGGAAGTTTGCAAGATCCTCTTTTTTCTTCAATAAGTCATATAATTTTTGGGCTATGTGTTCAAATTTCTCTACAGCATCACGATAAGATTCTCTTACTTCTTCCTTTTCTTGTTCTTTGAGAGCAAGGATATTTTCAAACTTAAATTGATACGCCATCACTTCCACTCCCCTTTTGCAGCCAGGCTGATTAGATCGGCTGTGCTTTCATCCATCGATACCTTCTCATGTGTGCCCTGCTTCAGAAAAGAATTGATCTTCGGCTGGCAGGCTATCGCCTGGTCTATTTCCTGAGATGTACCTTTCTTATATGCACCGATATTGATCAGGTCCTCTGAGTTACTATATGTGCTCATTAACTCCCTGACTTTTTCTGCTGCACGAAGATGGTCTTCTGAAGCCAAGTGATTCATGAGACGGCTGACACTCTTGAGGATATTGATTGCCGGGAATTGCCCTTTATTGGCAATGTTCCGGTCAAGGACGATATGGCCATCAAGGATTCCTCTGGTCGTATCTGCAATCGGCTCATTCATATCATCCCCATCAACAAGCACTGTATAAAATGCTGTAATGGATCCATTTTGATTGGTGCCTGTCCGTTCAAGCAGTTTCGGCAATATCGCAAATACAGATGGAGTATATCCTTTCGTAGCTGGAGGCTCTCCAACAGCAAGACCGATCTCCCGTTGAGCCATTGCAACCCGTGTAACGGAATCCATCATCAACATTACGTTAAGACCTTTATCCCGAAAATACTCTGCTATGGCAGTAGCAGTAAATGCACCTTTTATTCTCATGAGAGCGGGCTGATCGGAGGTAGCAGCAACCACTATCGATCTTTTTAAGCCTTCCTCCCCAAGATCTCGTTCAATGAACTCCCGGACTTCCCTGCCTCGTTCACCAATTAAAGCAATGACGTTGAGATCTGCCGTGGTGTTTCTTGCAATCATACCAAGCAGGGTGCTTTTCCCTACTCCACTCCCGGCAAAGATACCGACTCTTTGGCCTTTTCCTACAGTCAGCATGCTGTCGATTGACCTGACTCCCACTTCAATTTTTTCATTGATAGGAGGTCTGGTCAGCGGGCTGGGCGGATCCTGCTCTGTGCGGGCTGTTGCCAGCCCTTTCGGCAGCCTTTCACCATCAAAGGGGTTGCCCAGAGAATCAACAATTTTTCCTATTAACGAATGGCCTACTTTAATGGTCAAAGGGCTAGAGGTTGCTTCTACAAGACTTCCAGGAGAGATTTCATTTATATTGGAATAAGGCATCAATATTACAGTCTCTTCTTTAAAGCCAACTACTTCAGCCTGGATGGTTCTGCTGCTTTCAGATAAATGTATCAAACATAGTTCGCCAATTGAGCTCTTCGGACCCTGTGACTCGATCATCAATCCAACTACCCTTTTCACTTTCCCGTACTTTTTGAAAGTTTGCAGTGAAGATAAGTAATCAACTAGTTCGCCGGCTTTCATTCATTTTCACCTTCTAATATCTCAACCAATTTGTCTTTTATTTCACGGAGCTGACTGTCAATACTGACAATGACCCTGCCTTCCCCTGTCTCAATAAAACACTCTTCAGCACTTAGCGCATCGTCAGGGTAAATGAGCAGCTTTTGAAGAATAGGAAACATGGATTCAAGTTCTTCCAGGTTTTCACTCAGCAAATCGTACCTGGACGGGTGAATGTGAATTTGTACTTCAGGCAGGTCTCGTACTTCCTTTATTCCACGCTTGACGATATCAAGAAAAGCTGAAGGGGATTCTGCTATTACCCTACCAAGAATCCGCTCGGCTGTTCGCATCCCCAGTTCCAATATGACATTTTCAGCTTTTTCAATATGGAGGAAGTAATCTTCTTGAGCTTTTGAAATAACTTCTTGAGCTTGCGTGATGTGTTGCTTGTATTCCTCGCGTCCCATTTTCTGCCCCTCGGCCATCCCCTGTTCAAAAGCCTGTTGGTAAGCCTCCTGTTGAAGACTTTCTTTTTCCTTCTCCCACTCCAACTTCAAGTTGGAAGCTTTTTCTTCCATCCGTTGTGACTCTTCTTTAGCAGAATTCAGCATACGTTCAGCTTTCGCTTGTGCTTCCTGCAATATGCTTTCTCTCTCCCTTAATAGCTGGTGAGTCACTGCGGGATTTTCTTCTGTTTCACTTACAGCAGCCTCTAACACATTCCTGACAGCTATAACTCTTGCCTGCCTCTGAGGGGTCTGAGGCGCTTGAAAATTCTTAATGACCTTAGACAATAATATCGTCTCCTCCGCCACGGGCGATAATTATTTCACCAGCATCTTCAAGCCTTCTTATTACACTAACGATTCTGGATTGTGATTCTTCGACATCTTTCAAACGTACCGGTCCCATGAACTCCATCTCTTCTTTGAAGGTTTCTACCATTCTCGTAGACATGTTGCGGAACACTATATCTTTCACTTCATCACTGGATACTTTTAGTGACAATAGGAGGTCTTCATTTTCACTGTCACGGATAACCCTTTGAATAGAGCGATTATCAAGAGTGACAATATCCTCAAATACAAACATCCGTTTCTTGATTTCTTCTGCGAGTTCAGGGTCCTGGATTTCCAACGAATCCAGAATGGTTTTTTCAGTGGATCGATCCACACCGTTCAACACTTCCACGACCGCTTCAACTCCTCCCGTATGGGAATAATCTTGAGTGACGGTTGTGGAAAGTTTCCTCTCAAGGATTGCCTCTACCTCACTGATTACCTCTGGAGAAGTACTATCCATTAAAGCGATCCTCCTGGCGATATCTGCTTGAACCTCTTGTGATAGTTCAGACAAAATCTGCCCTGCCTGCTGAGGATTCAGATATGAAAGGATTAAGGCGATGGTTTGCGGATGCTCATTTTGAATAAAATTCAATATTTGGGAGGCATCCGCTCTTCTAGCAAAATCGAAGGGTTTCACTTGGAGTGAAGATGTCAGCCTGTTTATGATGGCTGAAGCCTGATCATTTCCAAGCGCCTTTTCCAAAACCGTTTTAGCATAGCCAATTCCGCCTTGTGATATATAATCCTGCGCAAGAGCAATATTATGAAATTCTTCAAGTATTTCTTCTTTTGCTTCAGATTCAACCTTTTTGACACCCGATATTTCCAGAGTCAGCTTTTCAATTTCTTCTTCAGACAAGTGCTTATATACCGAGGCTGAAACATCAGGGCCAAGCGAAATGAGGAGTACGGCAGCTTTTTGTTTGCCTGTTAATTCTTTTTCACGTGGGTTTGCCATTTTAATTTCCTCCTATTCATCAGCCAGCCAGGATCTCAGCAGCTTTGCAAATTCTTCCGGTTTTTCTTTGGCCATTTTTTCCAACTGCTTCCTTCGTAAAGAACCCTCTGTTTCTTTTTCAGTATCTATGTCCGGTATGTTGATTGTCTGCTGCTGTTCAACAGACACAATCTCTTCTTCTTCTGAGGATTTGCGTTTTCTTGCAATTAAGAATACCAGTAAAATTATTATGGCAAGCAGGATTCCGCCAATAACATATGTCCACCAAGGAAGAACTGACTGTGCCTCCTGCTCGAACTCCATTTTTCCATTGAAAGGCTGGACCGAAACGACAATTTTGTCTTCAATAGCTTCTTCCGTCAGTTCAGTCCCGGCTTCTTTATCTATAGAAGTTCTTACAATAGTAGAAAGGATTTGCGAGATATCTTCCTGTCTATCCTGCGGAAATGAGTTAGGGTCCTCGGGATCAGGAGGTTCAACCATAACTTGAATGCCGATATCCCTGATTTTATAAGGACTTTCAACAATCTCTTTTCGGATTCTATTCACTTCACTATTTATGGTTTCTTCAATTTTTTCATAATCACCATTAGAGTTTGAACCTTCTGTATAGGATCCAAGCGCATCACCGCCATCTTCTGAAGCAGGAATGCCCCCTGCTCCTTCACCGTTTCCAGTAAATGTTTCAGTTATCCGCTGTGCACTTACGGCGATTCCTTCCATATTTTCTTCATCAACTGGCGCAACAAGGTTTTCTTCTCTGTTTTCTTGGGTAAAGTCAATATCAGTGGTTACGGATACAACGACCTTATTGAATCCAATTAAAGTTCCGAGCATGCTTTGAACTTGTCTTTGAATATCTTTTTCCACTTTGTCTTTGACATCCATTTGCTGTACAACATTTCCACCAAAGGAAGAATTTTCATTTTCCAAATCAAAATACTCAAAAAATTGATTCATAATGACGATATTATTTGTAGGAAGATCTGGTACACTCTTGGATACCAGGTGATATAAGGATTTGATTTGCTTTTGGTCAAAATTAAATCCCGGTTTTGTATTCAGGACGATTGAAGCAGAAGCTTGTTCAGTGTCCTCGCTGATAAACACACCTTTTTCAGGCAGGGTTATCATTACGTTGGCATCCTGGACTCCTTCAATCCCCTTCATGAGATTTGCCAGTTCTGTTTGCATTGCATCAAGCTTCATTACGCTAAATTCATTATCAGTCATGCCAAACCCGGCATTTTGGCTGAAGAAAGAGTAATCAATACTTCCTGAATTCGGAATCCCTTCAGCGGCTAGTTCCACTTTAAGCGTATCAACCATCTCTCCCGGTACCATTATGGTTGATCCGCCATCTGTTATCTCTGAGACTACCCCTCTCCCATCAAGGTTTTCTTTGATAGAACCTGTTTCCGAGGGAGCAAGATTACTATAGAGCGGGACAAGTGTCGTTCTTGTAGAAAGGAAGCCAGTTATAGCAATAGCAAGGATGACCACCAATGCAGCCAGCCCGTACATTCCTTTTTGCTTTTTTGTCCTTGACGCCCAAAATGTATTCAATTGTTGTTTGTATTTATTAAACGTTTCGTTCATCATAATCCCCCGGTTACTCTATCTTTTTTATCCGGCAGCACTCACTCAGCAAGTTACATTGGCATTCTCATAACTTCCTGGTAGGCTTCTACCACCTTGTTGCGGACTTCCATCGTAGTCTGGAGTGTAATACTTGCTTTTTGGGATGCAATCATCACTTGATGAAGATCGACGTTCTCTCCCTTAGCCAGCTTGTTGGTCAAGAGGTCTGACTCTTTCTGGCTTGAATTCACCTCATCTATCGATTTCTTTAGAAAGTCAGCGAAATTTTGCTGTCCCTGCACTGGTTTTGAAATATTTTGTTCAAATGACGGACTTATTTTGTTATTCATTGCAGAATATATATTATGTACTGGCATGGTACCCCTCCTTATTTACCGATCTCAAGTGATTTCATCATCATGGATTTATTAGCATTGAATACCGTAACATTCGCTTCGTAGGAGCGTGTCGCTGAAATTAAGTCAATCATTTCGCGAAGGGGATCCACGTTAGGCATCTGTACGTATCCTTCCTGATTGGCATCAGGGTGTTCAGGGTCATAAACAAGATTAAATGGCGTCTCATTGTCTTCTTTAATAGATGAAACGCGCACACCATTACCTAAAGATTGAGAGTCTTTAACATTCATAGCTTTATTGAGAAATGAAGAAAACTGTCCTTCATTAGGCTGAAATACAACTGACTTCCTTTTATAGGGCTGCCATTCTCCATCCACCAGCTTTCCCCTTGTACTATCTGCATTTGCCATATTGGATGAGATAACATCCATTCTAAGGCGCTGTGCAGTCAATGCAGATGCTGCAGTATTCATACTATGAAAAATTGACACAGTTACTTACCTCCCCGTATAACAGACTGTAAGGAATTGAACTTCCCATTTAGTCGATCCGTTAACGCATTAAAGTATATTTGATTCGATGCAAGATCTGACATTTCTTTGTCAATATCTACTCCATTGCCATTGTGGTTATATTGGAACTGTCTATTACTTACTGTGATTCCATTAGCTCCCCTGCCTGAAAATTGAATGTGGCGGGGGTCTGTTATTTTAGTATTGAGATTTGCTACGGAGTCATTCAGCTGGTTTTTAAAACTAACCGATTTTGCTTTGTAATTGGGCGTATCTACATTCGCAATATTTTGCGAAATTATTTTCTGTTTAGTTGAAGAATAGTTCAACCCGTTTTCAAGTGATTGAATGGTGCTGGAAAATAAACTCATTTTTTACACCTCTAGCCTGATTTTTGTCGAAGATTAAGGAATTTTGACATTTGTTACGAAAACATACTACCTATTGTAATATTAAGTAAAAGGAGTGTCTATGTATATTCTGTTAATTCTCCTGTTACTTATTATTCATTTTTTTTTAAGGCTTTTAACTCAAAATCGATAATAAATAGCTGATATAAGCGTGTTTCAAGGCAATCATCATTCAGAAAATCAGTCTTTTTTACTTGTTTTTTTCTATAATTTTCTAAACTATTTTTATTACCAATCCAAAAAAACATAAAAAATCTGAAGAGGGATACTATAATTGAAATACAACCAACCTTTAAATTTTAAACACTTAAAATAGAGCGACCTCTTTATCAGATATCGCTCATTAAAAGAAGCTACTGCTTTTTCTTAATCTAAGTAACTAGGCTGCCATTAGCCCTTAGCTTTGCGTCCTCTCTTTTCAGCTGCTTCCACGGTATGCAAGAGATGTAGGTTTTTGTCGTATTCACATTTATTAACATTTTACTATCTACAGAGGGAAATACAACCCATATTCTTATTTTCTAAATAGGTCTTTTTACCTGTTTATATATTTAGAAATTTTGCAGAACATAAAAAACCGACCTTCAATTGTGAGGTCGGTTTTTTTCATTAGTTTGTCTTCAATTTATCAAGTTCTACAAGGAACTTATCATTTAATACTTTAATATACGTTCCTTTCATTCCAAGTGACCGGGACTCAATGACACCCGCACTCTCCAGCTTACGAAGTGCATTTACGATTACTGAGCGGGTAATCCCCACTCTGTCAGCAATCTTGGAAGCAACCAATAGGCCTTCATTTCCGTCAAGCTCTTCAAAGATGTGTTCAATTGCTTCCAGCTCACTGTAAGATAAAGAACTGATCGCCATCTGGACAACGGCTTTGCTGCGTGCCTCTACTTCAATTTCTTCAGATTTTTCACGAAGGATTTCCATACCTACAACCGTAGCACCATATTCACCCAAGATTAGGTCATCATCGTCAAAACTGTCTGTAAGACGGGCAAGGATCAACGTACCAAGACGCTCCCCTCCTCCGATAATCGGAACGATGGTTGTAAGGCCATTCTTGAACAGGTCTCTGTTTTCAACCGGGAAAGCAGTATACTGGCTGTCGATGTCCAGGTTGGAAGAAGTCTCCTGAATGTTGAACAGGCTGTTTGTATACTCTTCAGGGAATTGGCGGTCTTCAAGCATTTTCTTCATTCTTTCATTTTCAATCTGCTGATTGACGGCAAAGCCAAGCAGTTTTCCACGTCTGCTTACTACAAAAACGTTGGCAATAATGACAGAGCTTAATGTTTCAGCCATTTCTTTGAAGTTAACAGGCTTTCCTGCTGCCTTTTGCAGCATTGCGTTGATTGTTCGTGTTTTGCTTAGTAAATTCATTTCATTTCCTCCTAGTACAACTAAATAGTTTCTATATTTATATAATATGATCTGTGATTGATTGCTGCTATCTCAGCAATTCGTTCCTTGTTCGAATACGTCTGCTATAGGTTTTACCCTTTAGGAAGCAATCGCAAACTTATAGAATGAACTGGCTCAAGTCTTTATCTTGAGATATTGCCCCCAGCTTTTCTTCTACGTAAGATGGGGTAATGGTGACCTTCTCCATAGTAATGTCTGGAGCTTCAAAAGATAAATCTTCGAGCAGTTTCTCCATGATAGTATGAAGACGGCGTGCTCCGATGTTATCAGTATTCTGGTTAACCGAAAAGGCTATTTCTGCCATCCTACGAATAGCATCGTCAGAAAATTCAATTTGTATACCTTCCGTTTCTAAAAGTGCAATATATTGTTTCACTATCGCATTATCTGGTTCTACAAGAATTCGGACAAAGTCTTCAACAGAAAGCTTCTTTAATTCCACTCTGATCGGAAATCGGCCCTGCAATTCAGGTATCAGGTCAGAAGGTTTGGCTGTATGGAAGGCACCTGCCGCAATGAACAGCATATAATCTGTTTTGACAGAACCATGCTTTGTTACGACTGTAGAGCCTTCTACAATTGGAAGGATATCTCTCTGCACACCCTCCCTCGAAACCTCACCGGAAGACTGACTGGAATTTTTGCTTGCGATCTTATCAATTTCATCTATGAAAATGATACCGGTTTGTTCCGCCCGCACGATTCCCTCTTGTGTCACTTCATCCATGTCAATAAGCTTTTGGGCTTCTTCATGAATGAGAACAGGTCTTGCTTCTTTGACTTTCAACTTACGTTTTTTCTTTTTCTTCGGCATCAGTCCGCCAAGGGCATCCTGCATGTTCATGCCCATCTGCTCCATTCCCGAGCCTTGCAGCATATCAAACATGGAAGCCTGCTGTTCTTCAACCTCTACTGTGATAACTTCATCCTCCAATTCACCATTTGCCAGCTTTTCAGAAATGACCCTGCGTTTATCATGGATAGATGACTCTTCTTTTTGTTCTTCATCATCCTGCTGCTGATTGCCTTGTGTTCCCCCAAAAATCATTTCAAACGGATTTTTGTAATTATTATTTTTCTTTTTTGAAGGGACAAGAAGTTCAACCAGACGGCGGTTTGCGTTTTCTTCTGCCGCTTCCTTTACATCACTCATTTTTTCTTCTTTGACAAGCCTTACTGAAGTCTCGACAAGATCACGGACCATGGATTCTACATCCCTGCCGACATATCCCACTTCGGTAAACTTCGTTGCTTCAATTTTAATGAATGGAGCTCCTACAAGCTTCGCCATCCTTCTGGCGATCTCGGTTTTACCGACACCCGTGGGTCCCATCATCAATATGTTTTTGGGAACAACTTCCTCTCGAAGCCCTTCAGGGAGAAGACTTCTTCTGTAACGGTTCCTTAATGCAATAGCTACTGACTTCTTCGCATCATGTTGTCCAACAATATATTGGTCAAGTCGCTCAACGACCTGTCTTGGTGTTAGTTGATTGGCTTGTTTTTTCAAGAGATACACTCCTTTGTTGTGTAAGGTTCATAACTCCATTATATTCTCCGGAAAGAGGAGTATACAGTTTTCCAAGCAGTCCATATATAACTGACGTAAGCCTTTATTAAAATCGGACTATAATTTTTCTACTATTATATTGCTGTTGGTATAAACACAGATATCAGCCGCAACATCAAGTGCAGCTTTGGCAATTTGTTCTGCATTCAAATGGTCACCGCTATGATATTTAAGAGCCCTGCCTGCTGCAAGGGCATAGTTTCCACCCGAGCCAATGGCCAGGATTCCATCATCAGGTTCAATAACCTCTCCTGTACCGGAAATCAGAAGCAAATCGTTTTCATTCATAACAATCAACATCGCCTCCAGTTTCCGCAATACCTTGTCACTTCTCCACTGTTTAGCAAGTTCCACAGCAGCTCTCTGCAGATTCCCATTGAACTCTTGCAGCTTTCCTTCAAACATTTCAAAGAGAGTAAAAGCATCGGCCACCGAACCGGCAAATCCAGCCACCACCTTGCCGTTAAACAATTTTCTCACTTTTTTTGCCGTATGCTTCATCACTACTGCATTACCGAATGTAACCTGTCCGTCCCCTGACATTGCACATTCACCTTTGTGCCTGACGGCGAAAATCGTTGTAGCATGAAAATTACCCAAAATAATTACCTCCTTTTTAATTAAGCTCGAGGATGGTGATTCAAGTAGGTCTTCCTAAGATGATCTTTTGTAACATGTGTATAAATCTGCGTGGAGGATAAGTTTTCATGGCCGAGCAGCTCCTGTACAGTACGCATATCCGCTCCATTATTCAGTAAATGAGTGGCAAAAGTATGTCTCAACATATGCGGGTGAATCTTCGCATTCAAAGAAGCTTTATTGATGATTTCCTTGAGGACGTGGCGAATTCCTCTGGCAGTCAGTGCGCCTCCCCTGAAATTCACGAAAACATTGTCATGGTCCTTATCTTTCAATAATTCCATTCGGCTTGTTTCTATGTAATGTTTCAGCGCATCATCAGCGTATGTTCCGAATGGCACATACCTTTCCTTATTGCCCTTTCCCCTGACGAGAATTGTCGACAACGAGAAATCGATGTCTTTCAACCGCAGCCCTGCACACTCACTTACCCGTATGCCGGTAGCATAAAACAACTCGAAGAGAGCTCTGTTTCTTACCTGAAGGGATGAATCGCCTTCACATGCTTTCAGGAGGCTTTCCATTTCTTCTTCATAGAAAAATTGGGGCAGCCTTTTCTCAGCCTTTGGACTGCTTACCAGTGCAAACGGATTTTCAGTCAATACTGTTTCCCGGTTTAAAAAACGAAAAAAACTGCGCAAGCTTGATATTTTCCTGGATATGGACGCCCTTGCATAATTGTTCTCATGCAACCCTGTTAAAAAAAGACGTGCATCAAAATATTCAATATCAGATAAAGAATGCAAATCCTGCTGATTCATAAAAAGAAAAAATTCCTTGATATCATCCCTATAAAAGGTAACCGTATACTCTGAATAGTTTTTTTCAATTTGTAAATATGTAATAAAATCATTCAGGCAATGAGTCAAATCCTTCTTCATTCCTATTTCACCTCACAAAAGGCTACTAAATAGTAACATAATTTAGTAGCCTGCGCAATGGAGTTTACAAATTTTTCACAAAGTTCTGAATTGTTTCTAAAGCTCTATTAGCGTATGTTTCATTACGGTCTTTTTTTGCTTTGATTTTCTTCTCCAACTCTGGAAACAGACCAAAGTTTGCGTTCATCGGCTGAAAGTTCTTTTGATCAGCTGTCGTTATATAACGTGCCATGCTTCCCATTGCCGTTTCATGCGGAAACTCCAATGGCTCCTCACCATAAGCCAGCCTCGCTGCATTAATGCCGGCGATCAGCCCGCTTGCAGCCGATTCAACATATCCTTCAACACCAGTCATTTGTCCGGCGAAGAATAAATCATTCCGGTCTTTGAATTGATAGGTAGCTTTCAATACCTTTGGTGAATTGACAAATGTATTTCGATGCATCACTCCGTACCGGACAATTTCAGCATTCTCGAGACCCGGTATCAAGCGAAGGACCTCTTTTTGCGGACCCCACTTTAAGTGTGTCTGGAATCCAACAAGATTATATAATGTTCCAGCTGCATCATCCTGTCTCAACTGTATGACAGCAAATGGCCGTTTACCGGTACGCGGATCCTCTAACCCAACAGGCTTTAACGGACCAAATAACATGGTCTTTTTCCCTCTGTTCGCCATTACTTCGATCGGCATGCAGCCTTCAAAAAAGATTTCTTTTTCGAATTCCTTTAGTGGCACTGTTTCAGCCGATATCAAAGTATCATAGAAGCGGTTGAATTCTTCCTCTGTCATTGGACAGTTTAAATACGCGGCTTCCCCCTTGTCATATCTTGACTTAAGGTATACTTTTTCCATATCGATACTATCTTTCTCGATAATCGGCGCAGCAGCATCGTAAAAATAGAGATACTCTTCCCCTGTTAGCTGGCGCAGCTTTTCAGAAAGAGACTCACTTGTCAGCGGGCCTGTTGCAATAATCGTAATTCCATTCGGGATTTCCGTGATTTCTTCATTATATACAGTAACGTTCGGGTGGTTTTTCACCTTGTCCGTTACATTGGCGGCAAACTCATGGCGATCGACAGCCAGAGCACCCCCAGCAGGGACTGCACATGCATCAGCAGAGGAAATGATCGCAGAATCCAATATCCTCATTTCTTCCTTCAGCACACCAACAGCATTTGTTAAGGTGTTGGCTCTGAGTGAATTACTGCATACCAGCTCAGCGAACTTATCTGTATGGTGCGCAGGCGTTTGCCTTACAGGCCGCATTTCAAACAGATTGACTTTTATACCTCTTTTGGCTGCCTGCCATGCAGCCTCACTGCCCGCCAAACCGGCGCCGATAACATTTATCTCTTTCTCCATCAAGACAGCTCCTCCATCAATGCCAAAACAATTTATATGAAAATGGATCAAAACTCATCGAAAGCCTGTTTCAACTTTATATTAACCTTAAAGATACCATATATTTAAACAAAAGGAAAAGGTGAGCCTCCATAGCCCACCAAATCCTTTACTGCTGTGTTTCTTCCTTATAATCACAGTTGGAGCACTGAACCTGAACACCCTTCTTCAATTTCTTCTCGATCAGAAGGTGTTCACATTTCGGGCACTTCCTGTTGATCGGTTTATCCCAAGAAAGGAATTCACATTTAGGATATTGATCACACCCGTAGAATATCCTTTTCTTCTTGCTTTTTCTTTCAATAATATTTCCTTCGTCGCAATCTGGGCATTTAACCCCGATTTCTTTGACAATCGGTTTTGTATTGCGGCAGTCCGGGAAATTGCTGCAAGCCATGAACTTGCCGTATCGTCCCATCTTGAAAACCATCGGATGTCCGCAATTCTCACAATCTTCGCCTGCAGGCTCATCTTTGATTTCTACTTTTTCCATTTCTTCTTCCGCTTTTACAAGATGCTTTTCAAAGCCTTTATAGAATTGATCAATAATATTGACCCATCTTTCTTTGCCGTCTTCGACATAATCCAAATCGCGCTCCATATTGGCTGTGAATTCCACATCTATGATCTCAGGGAAAAATTCCGAGACGAGTTCAGAAACGATTTCTCCAAGTTCCGTCGGAATAAATCGCTTATTATCAAGGCTTACATATCCTCTTCTTTGAATCGTATCCAAGGTTGGCGCATAAGTGGAAGGCCTTCCTATACCCAGTTCCTCCAGGGTCTTAACCAGTCTTGCTTCCGTGTATCTCGGAGGCGGCTGTGTAAAGTGCTGTTTTGGATCGATGTCTGAATAACTGACTACATCGCCTTCAACCAAAGCAGGAAGCATATTTTCTTTTTCTTCCTTTTGATCGTCAGAGCCTTCAACATATACCTTCATGAACCCAGGAAATTTCACCTTTGATCCATTTGCACGGAAATATACATCACCGTTGACGATATCCACGCTCATAGTATCCATGACAGCTGAAGCCATTTGGCTTGCTACAAAGCGTTCCCAAATCAATTTGTAGAGTCTCAGCTGATCACGCGATAAATACTCTTTCATGGAGGCAGGGTCCCTGAGCGTTGAGGTTGGCCGCACCGCTTCATGGGCATCTTGTGCCTTTTGGCCTTTTTTCTCTTTTGTCTCCTGGCTTTTCGTATATTCGCTGCCATATTTATCAGTAATATACTCTGCAGCTTCTTTTTGGGCAACTTCAGAGATTCTCGTAGAGTCGGTTCTCATATAAGTGATCAGGCCGACTGTCCCTTCTTTCCCAATCTCAATACCTTCATAAAGCTGCTGGGCGAGCATCATTGTTTTCTTTGCCCTGAAGTTAAGCTTTCTGGCAGCCTCCTGCTGTAATGAAGATGTGGTAAATGGAGATGCAGGATTACGCTTTCTCTCCTTTTTCGTGACTTTCTTTATTTCAAAAGAGTCGCCTTTTACCTTTTTCAGGACTTCATTCACTTCTTTTTCGGTTTTCAGTTCCAGCTTGTTACCATCCAGGCCATAGAACGATCCTTGAAAATTGTTTTTGCCTTTCTGGAATTGCGCTTGGATTGTCCAGTATTCTTCGGGAGTGAATTCTTTAATTTCTTTCTCCCTGTCTATGATCAGCCTGACTGCAACTGATTGAACTCGTCCCGCACTAAGCCCCTTTTTTACTTTTTTCCAAAGCAGCGGACTGATATTGTATCCTACAAGCCTGTCCAGTATCCTTCTGGCCTGCTGGGCATCTACAAGATCCATATTGATCGGGCGTGGGTGCTTGAATGACTCTTTGATTGCATCCTTCGTAATTTCATTGAAGACGACACGGCAATCTGAGTGGACGTCCATATCAAGGCTGTGGGCAAGATGCCATGCGATAGCTTCACCTTCCCTGTCGGGGTCGGCAGCCAGGTATATTCGCTTCGCTTTTTTTGCAGCGGTTTTCAATTCTTTTAGAACAGGCCCTTTTCCGCGGATTGTAATATACTTCGGGTTGAATTCATGTTCAACATCTACCCCCATCTGACTCTTAGGCAGATCGCGGACATGCCCCATGGAAGCACGGACCTTATACTTTTTTCCTAAATATTTCTCGATTGTCTTTGCCTTTGCCGGCGACTCAACAATCACTAAATAATCTGACATTCAATTGCCTCCTTAAAGAGGGAAATCATATTTTTTTAAGTTCATTTTTTTCATTATCATTCTATAATTGAGCCGAGGAAACGTTTTCAACAGCTCTAATAAAAGAAACTGGATATTTGTTTTATATCTGTTGCAAAATGTATAACAGATTGCGAAGAATTGCAACCTTTTTATACATTTTACACATATATTCATGTTTTTTTCAAAAATTTCGGCTATCGATCATGTTCATTAGCTACCTTTTCCGGACCCTTAGTTGCAAACGGAGAGGGATTATACAGGATGTTCGTCTCCGTTTAACACGGTTTTTTTAAATACATCACAAATATACTAAGACTACATGAGACCCCATAACTACCGATAACCTTGAGAATACATTTAGACTAAGCAAGCTCTGTTTTCAGTGAATTGCTCCCTCGCCATTGTATTAAAAAAGTTTATAAATTTTTCTATTATTTATATTTATACTCTGAAATTATGTCATCAGGTGCGGCAATTAGCTTGGCTCCTTGCTGAATTAAATGGTTGCTGCCTTCTGAGAGAGGTGAGTGAACAGGTCCTGGAAGAGCAAAAATGTCTCTTCCTTCATTTAAGGCGAAATCTGCGGTAATCAGGGAACCACTCTTCCTGCTTGCCTGGGTGACAAGCACAGCTTGGGATAATCCGCTAATGATTCTGTTTCTCATGGGGAAATGCCATCGACGGGGCTTTGTACATGGAGGGTATTCCGACACTAGGAGCTGGGTCTTTTTCATAGATTGAGCAAGCCCCCGGTTAGAAGCAGGATAAATGTGGTGGAAGCCCCCTGCAATGACAGCTATTGTTTTCCCGCCTAACTCGATCGTCTGCCGGTGAGCACAACCATCTGCTCCTGCTGCAAGTCCGCTGACGATTACGATATTTTCATCCACCAGTTTCGGGAGGAAAGCTGATAAAACATTGACTGTATATTCATCTGCCTTTCTCGATCCTACTATAGCAAGCTTCTTTTCTCTCAGCAAAAGTTCATGGTCACCTGTATAGAAGAGAACCCAAGGAGGATCGTAGATATTTTGCAGCAGTTTTGGGTATTCTTCATCCCAAATAGTAAGGAATCCAATCCCTTCAGCCTGATACTGATTCATTCTTTCAATTAGGTCAAACGAATGGAATTGTTCGTAAAATGAGTGGATTGAAGACGAAGGGATGGGAAGGATTCTGCGGAGATCCGCTTTGGATAAATGGGGTATATCTGTTGGGGTGGGTGTGTGTTTTAAAAGCAAATAGATCGACTTCCAGCCAATACTGTCACAGTGCTGGAGTGCAAACAAAATATTCCTGAATGAATTCATTGAAGCCTCCTGTTATTTATTTTTTAGAAAAAGATAATAAAAAGGGACTGAATAAACTAGTGAGTTAATATTCAGTCCCTTTACAACTATATTAGTGAGTTTTGCAATTTTCGTAAATACCTTTATCTTTAAGAACCTTGATTAATGTTTCACCCATATCAGAAGGAGTTGGAGCTACTTCAATTCCACACTCATTCATAACACGAATCTTCTCGTCAGCTGTACCTTTACCGCCTGAAATGATGGCGCCCGCATGGCCCATACGTTTTCCTGGAGGTGCAGTACGTCCACCGATGAAGCCTACTACAGGTTTGGTCATATTCGCCTTAACCCATTCTGCAGCTTCTTCTTCAGCTGTTCCGCCAATCTCACCAATCATGATAACTGCATACGTATCTTCATCTTCATTGAAGGCTTTTAAAACATCAATGAAGTCTGTGCCGTTTACCGGGTCTCCACCGATACCGACTGCTGTAGACTGGCCGATTCCTTCTTGAGACAGTTGATGAACCGCTTCATACGTTAGAGTTCCAGAACGTGAAACAACACCTACGTGTCCTTTGGTATGGATGTATCCTGGCATGATACCAATCTTACATTCATCCGGAGTGATTACACCAGGGCAGTTAGGTCCTACAAGACGAGTCTTTTTGCCCTCCATGTAACGTTTCACTTTAACCATGTCAAGAACCGGAATATGCTCTGTGATACAGATGGCAAGATCCAGTTCAGCATCAACAGCTTCCATGATTGCATCCGCTGCAAATGGAGCAGGAACGTAGATAACTGAAGCATTGACACCAGTCGCTTTTTTAGCTTCTTCTACTGTATTGAATACCGGAACACCTTCTACTTCTGTTCCGCCTTTTCCTGGTGTTACACCAGCAACGATTTGTGTGCCGTATTCAAGCATTTGCTTTGTATGGAAAAGAGCAGTTGAACCAGTAATCCCTTGAACAACAACTTTTGTATCCTTATTAATAAATACGCTCATTAGTCCCCCGCCTTTCTTAGCCTACTTGCTCAACGATTTTTTGTGCACCGTCCGCCATAGATTGCGCGGCAATAATATTCAGACCTGACTCGCTCAGGATTTTCTTACCTAGGTCAACATTTGTTCCTTCAAGGCGTACTACCAATGGAACTTTCAGCTCCACTTGTTTAGCCGCTTCCACAACACCCTCAGCAATTACGTCACATTTCATGATTCCACCAAAGATATTGACAAAGATACCTTTTACGTTTTCATCAGAAAGAATAATCTTGAATGCTTCAGTAACCTTTTCTGCAGTAGCTCCGCCCCCAACATCAAGGAAGTTGGCAGGGTCTCCGCCGTAATGCTTAACGATATCCATAGTTGCCATCGCCAAACCTGCTCCGTTAACCATGCATCCGATGTTACCATCTAATGAAATGTAGCTTAAGTCATACTTAGATGCTTCAATCTCTTTTGCATCTTCCTCTTCAAGGTCACGAAGCTCCATAACATCTTTCTGACGGTATAAAGCGTTGGAATCGAAGTTGAACTTCGCATCCAGTGCCATTACATCTCCATCGCCTGTTACGACCAAAGGATTGATTTCTACAATGGAAGCATCCTTT
The DNA here is from genome assembly GCF_053903065.1 of Bacillus sp. AK031. NCBI lineage: Bacteria > Bacillati > Bacillota > Bacilli > Caryophanales > Bacillaceae > Bacillus > Bacillus sp. AK031. The sequence continues at coordinate 2,811,042 of NZ_CP096424.1, forward strand.
TGAGTGTATACATTGTATAGGCCCAGCATGAATTTAGCCGCTTTATTGACAAGCTTTGCAGGGATATTGATATTGAATGCAATACGGCGTGCCTGGAATCCAGTCAAACCTACTACAGGGTCAATATATTCTTTGAAGATTTTTTCTGGAGTTGCTTCTGCAACTTCCTCGATCTCTGTTCCACCTTCTTCAGAAGCCATTAATACAACTTGAGAAGTCGCACGGTCAAGAACCAAACCTACATAATATTCTTTTTTGATGTCACAGCCCTCTTCGATAAGTAAGCGCTTTACTTCTTTACCTTCTGGGCCTGTTTGATGAGTAACTAATGTTTTTCCGATTAGCTCCTCTGCATATGTACGTACTTCATCAAGACTCTTTGCGATTTTGACTCCGCCAGCTTTACCGCGGCCGCCGGCATGGATCTGGGCTTTAACCACATAAACACTAGAATCCAATGTTTTTGCTGCTTCTACCGCTTCATCTGGAGTAAAAGCCACTTTACCATTAGGTACCGCAACCCCATAACTTCTGAGGATATCTTTACCTTGATATTCATGGATATTCATTTTCCATCCTCCTATCAAAACTCTTTCAAAAATAGACTGCGCTTTCATTGTATAAAATGAAAGAATAGATGTCTACCTATATGCAATAAATATTATATTAATTTAAAAATTCCGACAAGTTAAAGAAGATAAAACTACTGTTTTTAACTAAAAATTACGGAAAACGTTATTTTGGAAAAACAAAAAACCTTGGCTATTCTATGTGTAATTTCTCATCACCCACTGCAAATATTATCTTATTTTTAATATACATTTCAAATTTTTAACAGTAGTAATACCCTGGATCACGTTTAGAGAACCTTTAATATGGTACCCCCTGTTTCTCAACTCTTTTCAGCTGCCTTGTCTATTCTGTAAAGAAAAGCAAAGACTTCCGCTACTGCCTGATAAAGCTCTTCAGGAATCGACTCATTAATATCAAGGCTCCCCAGCAATTCAACAAGATTATGGTCTTCCTGCACCGGTATATTATGATCTTTGGCCTTTTCCAGTATATTCTCTGCTATTATTCCCTTACCCTTTGCTGTAACTCTCGGAGCCTGCTGTTTCTCTGCAACATATTGGAGGGCTATAGCCTGTTTTCGCCTATACTCATTTACATTACTCATATTCTAAGATCCACTCCTGAATAGGACATGTCTTCAGCCATTTCCTTATAAACCTTCTTTAAAGGCGCTGCATGGCCTGGCTCCTTAAAATTGATCGACGATACTTTGTAATCCAATTTTTCAAGACCCTTTTTTATAACTGGATAAAAGGGTGCCGATATCTCCTTCAGTTGAGGCGTGTCGTTGTAGATATTCAAGGCTATCACCCTGTTCTGCACAGCCATGTCGACTACAACTTCGCGAAGGTTTTCCAGATCAAGATAAAATAACACACGGCAAAAGCCGGAATCAATCGAATCTCTTCCAGTTTTCCTTCCCGTCCATTGCATCGTGATATCTGTTTTTTGATTAAGCCAGGACAAAGGAAACTGGTAAATGATATGCTGCAGCGGACCGCTTTCCCCTGAGAGAGCAGCGTGACCATTGAGTTTATACAGTACCTTCTCAGCAGCCTCCCTGATTCCCCCTTGTGGCAGCTCCTTCAAAAGAGCTATTAATGCAGGCTTTAATGACTCACTGTTCTGGCGCACTCTCTCCCCGTCGGCTGCGAGCTTTGCCTCATAGTCAACACCCAGTTTGGAAAGTAATTCTTTGATCAAGCCGGGCAGCGATTCTTTCTGGATGCTGCTTGTTTTTTCTTCTGTTTCATTGAACAAAAGATTCTGAAGCAGTTTCAGTTCCGCCGGCTTTGGATTATCAGGCTTTTGCAGAAATTGCAGAGTCTGTGAAAAATCCGACAGTATCAGCCTTTCTTTTGCTGAGTGGATTCCGAGCATCAGATTGAACCTTTCAGACTCTTTCAGCTGGAGGCCCGGCTCTTTTCGGGAAAACAACTCCCCTCCTTGGCTAATCAGCGCCAAACTCTGCTTCTGAAGCTCTTGGAAGGATGCATTTCCTTCATTTGCCCTTCTTAAAACAGCCTGAACTTCAGTCAGTAAAGATTGTCCCCTGCCTTCAAGAGGTTTTGACCTGGAAAGCTGCTCTTGAAGTGCGATTAATGTATCTTTTGTCTGGTCAGTGCCCATGCTGTTCACATATTCAGCCATACGCTGAATGGCGCTCCCTTCCCTGCCCGCGAAAAGTTTTACAGCTTCGAGGGATGACTCTACAGGGACTGCTCCCAGTGTTTGCAGAAGGTTTAATGCAGGAAGGCGCTGTGAGTCTGAATTACTGGGGTTCATAAGGATTTCTGAAGCCTTGATTGCCGTCTTTTGAAAGAGCGTTGATACTTCAGTGTCTTTCACGCCTGCTAAGGCTGAAAGGACGTTCTCAGCGTACTGTGACCTCATTACGTTTTTTTTCAGAAGGCCTTCCAGATTATCCATTAATAAAGAGAGTGGCTCCATGCTTCTCCCATGAAGAAAGGATAAATATAAATCCTTTGAAACCGGCAGGCCAGCCCCTTTTAACTTAAGCATTGTTTCCATTCCCGCCTGTGTATCGTCTGTTTGAGACAGCAAGTTCACCATCCTGCTGAGCTCATCTTTCGTGAATGGAATAGAGTGCTTCGCCATGACTGTGACAAGTTCTCTTACCATCCCGTTCTTGGGCAGTTTCAAATCACTTATCAGACTTTCAGCCTGTCCGGCGATTGCAGGCTTGGAATCAACAGCCTGCGGGGAGGCGAGTTTCAACTTCAGGAATCCCTCTTCCGCCAAATCCGTTTGAAAGAAATAGGCGCTCCCTGGCTTCAATGGCACTTCAAGTTTCACAATTGCTTTTTGACCTTGGTAGTTAATCTCTGCCATGCTATCAGGGAGCAGCTTATTTACCTTTGCAAAAATAAGCTGTCCTTCAGATAGAGCAGAGAATGACTGCCTGCTGAAGGAGGGGTGATTGGCACTGTTTTGTATACCTCGTTCCAACATGATTACACCTTCTCTATATTAGCGAATAGTCTTTGACTGGAGCAAAAGATTTCCTATGTATCGGTGAGGGACCGATACGTTTCAATCCGTCCAAGTGTTCCTTGGTCCCATAACCCATATTTTTTTCAAAACCATATCCACTGTAGGTTTTTCCGTATTCAACCATTAACCGGTCCCTGGTGACTTTAGCAACGATGGATGCCGCTGCAATCGAGATACTGCGCGCATCCCCTTTGATCAGGGACATTTCAGGGTAAGGTGAGCCCAATTCCATCGCATCGATCAATAAATAGTCAGGCTTGACACTGAGGCAGTTCAGGGCTGTAAGCATAGCCTTCTTGGACGCTTGGTAAATATTCAGTTCATCAATTTCCTGTGAAGATATGATGCCTGTTCCCAAACTGACTGCATGATTGACAATATCCTCATATAAGATTTCACGTTGCTTCTCAGACAGCTTCTTGGAATCGTTCAAACCCGGCAAATTAAAATCTTGAGGCAGGATCACAGCTGCAGCAACTACCGGTCCTGCCAAAGGCCCTCTGCCTACTTCATCAATTCCGGCAATCAAATTAAAACCCTGCTGGTATAATTCCTTCTCAAATTCACTCATCCTGTCAAATTCCTCTTGAAGGAACTTTTCTTGTTTCCGCTCTTTATACCATCTGTTTATTAACTTTTGAATCCCTTTTCTGTCATCCTCCAAAAAAGACTGAAAAAGTTTATCGTCTTCCTCTTTGATCTCTTTCAATATTTTATCTACTTCTGAAATTGTGTACTTATTAGACATGGAATGTACTCCTCTGATTCTTTGGTCTTAAATCTATGTAATTTTTAGTGTTTTCGAAGGTTAATCTAAATGAGCGTTAATAAATGATTCTTCATCTATTAGTATATCGGCAATGCTCAGCAGAAAATAAACAAGCTGACTCAATAAGGGTAAAATACTCCTATAGAATCAGCTTATTTGCTATTCTTGTTCTTCTTCATATTCATCAGGTATATCGAAGGTAATCTTACCAAGTCGTTCACTTCTGATATCCCGTACGATCAAGTCGGAGGTTTTATCGTAATCGACACCGCCTCCTGAGATCAAACACCCTCTCAACATACCAATTTTATCAAACGCTTCTACAATCTCTTCAGGAAAAACATCAATACCATAGCGCTCTTCAAGCCTCTTAGGATAATGTTTCTCAAAGAAACGAAGTCCGTAAACAGCAATATCCTGCAAATTGAGAATCGTGTCTTTAATGGCCCCCGTCAAAGCAAGTTTGTAACCGACTTCTTCATCCTCAAATTTAGGCCACAGAATACCAGGAGTATCAAGAAGCTCCATTTCCTTGCCGACTTTGATCCATTGCTGTGCCTTGGTCACCCCTGGGGTATTCCCAGTTTTCGCGATATTCTTCTTGGCCAGACGGTTGATAAGTGTTGATTTACCAACATTCGGTATCCCCACAATCATCGCCCTGATAGCCCTCGGCTTCATCCCTCTGGCTTTCATCCGGTCAAACTTTTCACTAAGTATTTCTTTGGAAGCCCTTACGATATCCCCCAGGCCTGTACCGCCTTGGGCATTGACTGCCAATGCCTTGATGCCTTGATCCGAGAAATACTTTATCCACTGGTCTGTAAGCATTTTATCTGCCATGTCAGCTTTATTCAGAAGGACAAGACGGGGTTTATGCTGTACGACCTCATCAATCATTGGATTTCTTGAAGAAATCGGAATGCGGGCATCCACAAGCTCAATGATAATGTCAACAAGTTTAAGTTTTTCTGTTACCTGCCTTCTCGCTTTCGCCATATGTCCCGGAAACCACTGGATTGTCATGCTATCACCTCTTTTTCTTAAAAAACCTTGTCCTTATTTGGACGAGATTATTCATTTAATTATCTCTATGTCTTTGACCGGCCAATAAATTACGCTTGTATTCCCGATCACTTCATCAATTTTGACGACGCCTATATGACGGCTGTCCTTGCTGAAACGGCGGTTATCCCCCATTACAAAAATGGTATCCTCTGGAACAGTCGTCTGCCCGATCTTCTCCTCTAAAATAAAGTCCTCGGTCAGGAGCCCCTCATCAATTTGTTCCTTATATTCTTCCAAATACGGCTCTTCATATGCTTTGCCGTTAATATAAAGGACATCATCTTTATACTCGACAATATCCCCAGGCAGCCCGATCACACGCTTAATATAGTCTTTCTGTTCAGGAGCATGGAATACCACTATATCAAAGCGGTCAGGCTCTCCCACAGTATAACTCAACTTGTTAACAATCATCCTGTCACCATTATGCAAAGTCGGCATCATCGATAAACCGTCCACCACAATTGGTGTAAATAAAAAGTAACGTATCAGCGCAGCGAGCCCAACGGCAATCAAGAGCGCCTTTATCCATTCCCACACTTCATTCTTTTGCTTTGCCACCAGGTTCCCCTCCTGTGTCTCAATATCTTTCCAACCTCTATTCTACAAAAAACAGACACGGTTTATATCCGATAAACTGAAAACAGGTATATAATATGTAATTATTTTTGTAATGACAAAAGGAGCTTGTCACCAAGCTCCTTTTAATCGTGCAATTATCGAATTTCTTTGATACGAGCAGCTTTACCGCGCAGGTTACGCAAGTAGTAAAGTTTCGCACGGCGTACTTTACCGCGGCGGATAACTTCAAGCTTCGCAATTTTTGGTGTGTGTACAGGGAATGTACGCTCAACACCAACACCATAAGAAATTTTACGAACTGTGAACGTTTCGCTGATTCCGCCACCACGACGGCTGATTACTACACCTTCGAATACCTGGATACGCTCGCGAGTACCCTCAACGATGTTAACGTGTACGCGAACTGTATCTCCAGGACGGAAAGATGGTAAATCAGAACGAAGTTGTTCTTTTGTAATTTCTTCGATTAATTTGTGCATCTATTTCATCTCCTTCCACCAGATGCTCATACAAAAACGATTTATTGCAGCGGAACATCCTAATCGATGACTCTGACAGACATTATCTGTCCAAGTCACAAAGGTAATAATACCATATCCAAATAGACCTTGCAATAGAATCCTATTACTTTTTCCATTCTTCCAGCCACTTTTTTTGGCGTGCATTTAACTCTTTACCTTCCAATAAGTCCGGCCTTCTTTCGTATGTGCGTCTCAAGGACTCTCTCTCACGCCATTCTTCAATCAGTTTATGATTCCCGGAAATGAGCTCCTGGGGAACCTTCATCCCCCTGAAATCCGAAGGCCTTGTATAATGCGGATGTTCCAGAAAGCCAGATGAAAATGAATCAAGGACAGGTGAATCCTCATTCCCCAGTACTCCCGGGAGAAGGCGCACAACACTGTCTACAACGACCATGGCACCCAGCTCCCCGCCTGTAAGGACAAAGTCGCCTATCGATATTTCATCCGTCACAACATGCGAACGGATCCGTTCATCATACCCTTCATAATGGCCGCATACAAATATCAAATGATCTTCAGCAGCCAGTTCTTCTGCTTTCCTTTGACTATAGCGTTCTCCTTGTGGACACAGCAGGATCACTCGCGGCTTCTTCCTGTCAGCGGCAGAGCTTGACAATGACTCTACCGCGTCAAAGATAGGCTGAGGCTTCAGAACCATCCCTGCACCACCACCATAAGGATAGTCATCGACTTGGCTATGTTTGTTATCAGCAAAATCACGGAAATTTACAACGTTATATTGAACAGCGCCTTTTTCCTCTGCTTTTTTCAGTATTGATTCCCCAAACACACCATTGAACATCGACGGAAACAGAGAAAGGACGTCAATTTTCATCATGATAAAAGCCCTTCCATCGGTTCTATGATGATGACTTGGTTTTCTATATCGATATCCTTCACCACATCATCTATATATGGAATCAGCACTTCTTTCCCCTTGCTGCCTTTGACTACCCAGACATCATTTGCTCCCGGCGTCAATATCTCTTTTATCGCACCTACGTCATCACCATCAGTCGTTTTGACAAGGCAGCCGATAATTTCGTGGAAGTAATACTCCCCTTCTCCAAGCTCCCCAAGCTGGTTCTCGTTAATTTTGAGAATTCCATTTTTAAACGGCTCAACCTCACTTATGTCCGTAAGGCCTTTAAAGGTCAGCAAATCGAAATTCTTATGTTTGCGGTGAGTTCCCACAGTCAGTTCTACCGGGTCCCCTCCTTTTTCTTTAAACAGAAACAAAGTGCTGCCTGCCTTATATCTTTCATCGGGGAAGTCTGTACGGGAAATTACCCGGACTTCGCCTCTGACACCATGAGTATTGACAACTTTGCCGACGTTAAACCATTTCTCCATATGTATCACCTCTAACGTTTTTAACGTATTTCTGTTATGTAGCCGTCCTTAATGACAATCGTTTTGGAAGAATGCTTTTCTTCCCAATTATCTCCAACTTCCACTTCAACAATTCCCTGAACCTCTTTATCTTTTAATTCACTGCCGAATGGCAAGATGTTCAGCTGATCAATCTGGAAGTCTGTAAGCTTAATTTTTTCCATCCTTGCTTCAATCTCTTTTTCAAAGCGGGACTTTAAGTTCTGTGAGGAATATTTTTTTGTTTTCTCCAGCTTTTTCATTTCAAATTTTAGCTGGTCACATTCTTTCTGCAGCTGAAATTTCTTTCCCTCATAACTTTCAAGCAATGATTTCTTGCTCGATTCCGTCAAAACCTGGTTTACTGTGACATTCTGGAGAATCCTCATTTTTCCGCCTCCTGTGAATGTGTTCTTATTTATTCAAGCTCTTCAGATATGAAATGTTCTCCTAAGTGAAAATGCATAGTCACAATAGTCACTATTACTTTTTCAATACAATATGCGAAGAACGTCAGCTATAAAATGGTATGTAAAAAGGGAGGTTTTTTTCTCCTCCCTTAGATAACTGTCTTATATGTTAGACCCAGGTGATGCAGATCATCATGAAGATGTATTCCGCTCACCCAATGTCTATTCCTGCTGTTACTCTGCAATTTCCAGAAAGACTCTCTTTTTTTCATGTGATCCTGCCGCAGCATAAACTACTGTTCGAATCGACTTTGCCACTCGCCCTTGCTTTCCGATCACTTTGCCCATGTCTTCAGGATGAAGCATCAGCTTATAAGTGATTGAATCATCTTTCTCCTCAGCATGCACTTCCACATCTTCAGGACGGTCCACCAGGGGAGCTACAATCGTTAAGATCAAATCTTTCATTTGTTCCACAATTACTTGCTGTTTTTAGCGTTGTGGAATTTTTCCATGATACCTTGTTTAGAGAAAAGGTTGCGGACTGTATCAGATGGTTTAGCACCATTTTGCAGCCATTTAAGAGCTAGCTCTTCATTGATATCAACTGCTGCTGGTTGAGCAACCGGGTTGTAAGTTCCTACTGTTTCGATCTGGCGTCCATCACGTGGTGAACGAGAATCTGCTACTACAATACGATAGAAAGGAGACTTTTTAGCTCCCATACGTTTTAAACGAATTTTTACTGCCATGTTTAAAGCACCTCCGAATAGTTTTACACAAGTAGATATATTATCAGTGTGTATTTTGTTTGTAAAGTGTTTTTTCTTAACAGTTGAATTTTCTTTTTAACTGGTAAGGGTTGGGTCTTACATGAACGGGAATTTCATGCCTTTTTTCTTGCCTTTTCCCTGCATTCCGCTCATTTGTTTCATCATTTTTTTCATATCTTCGAATTGCTTTAATAAGCGGTTTACTTCTTGGATGTTTCTTCCACTTCCTCTTGCAATCCGTTTTTTCCTGCTCGCATTGATGGTTTCAGGATGTTGTTTCTCTTCCTTCGTCATCGATTGAATAATTGCTTCTACGTGGCTGAGCTGCTTTTCATCTACTTGAAGCTTATCCAGCCCTTTCATTTTGTTAGCACCTGGCATCATCTTGATCAGTTCATCAAGAGGCCCCATCTGCTTAACTTGTCCAAGCTGATCGAGGAAGTCTTCAAAAGTAAAGGACATGGTCCTCATTTTCTTTTCGAGTTCTTTCGCCTTCTCTTCATCTACATTGGCCTGGGCCTTTTCAATCAGAGACAGTACGTCTCCCATTCCGAGAATACGGGAAGCCATCCGCTCAGGGTGAAACGCTTCAAGTGCATCAAGCTTTTCTCCCATACCAACGAATTTAATCGGTTTCTCCGTAACGGATCTGATGGAAAGTGCAGCACCGCCCCGGGTATCTCCATCGAGCTTCGTCAGTACGACTCCGGAAATCCCCAAAGATTCGTTGAAGCTTTGGGCAACATTTACTGCATCCTGCCCGGTCATGGCGTCAACAACCAAGAAAATCTCGTCAGGATTTGTGAGCTCTTTGATATCCTCTAATTCACCCATCAGCTTTTCATCGATATGAAGACGTCCGGCTGTATCAATCAGAACATAGTCATGGTGCTCTTCCTTTGCTTTTTCAATGGCTTGCTTCGCAATTTCCACTGGACTCACTTGATCACCTAAAGAGAAAACGGGCATGCTCAATTGCTTTCCGAGAGTTTCCAGCTGTTTGATAGCTGCCGGCCGGTAAATATCGGCCGCCACCAATAAAGGTTTGCGGTTATATTTCTTTCTAAGAAGATTGGCGAGCTTACCAGTGGTCGTTGTCTTACCGGCACCCTGAAGACCCACCATCATGATGACAGTAGGAGGACGCTTAGCGACAGCGATCTGGCTCTGCTCTCCACCCATTAATTCAGTAAGCTCTTCTTTAACGACTTTAATGACCTGCTGACCCGGTGTTAAGCTTTGCATAACCTCCTGGCCTACAGCTCTTTCACTTACCTTTTTAACGAAAGTTTTTACTACTTTGAAGTTTACGTCTGCTTCGAGCAATGCTAGACGGACTTCACGCATCATTTCTTTTACATCCGCTTCATTGACTTTCCCTTTGCCGCGAATCTTTTGAATTGTGCCTTGCAGTCGGTCGGCTAATCCTTCAAATGCCATAATGCCGCCTCCTAATCCAATTTCTCGAGCTTTTCGAACAGCTCTTCAAGTTCAGACTTTTTATTGTCATGTGTATTAAGTAACTGTTTGATTTCCCGCAATAGAATGCTGCGCTCTTGAAACTTCTGAAATAATAAAAGCTTTTCTTCATATTCTTCAAGCATCGCTTCAGTACGCTTGATATTGTCATAAACTGCTTGACGGCTGATCTCATATTCTTCGGCAATTTCACCAAGAGAAAAGTCGTCCAAGTAGTAGAGGGACATGTAGCTGCTTTGCTTAGGAGTTAAAAGCGACTGATAAAAATCATACAGATAGTTCATACGGGTCGTTTTCTCCAGCATTCCTCTCTCCCCCTTGTGTTAAGTGAAAAACCTTTACATTGGAATAATACAGAGAATAAGAGGAATTGTCAACCCTTTAGCGGAACCGGTCGTCTAGAGTCGTATAGAGATATAATGACTTGGGTTCAAGCAGAGATATCCTATTTGGTACTTTCAAGACTCTCAAACTATACTTCCCGTTTTTCAACTGCGTAGATTTGGGCAAACCCTAAAGAAAAACGCGACCAGCTTTTTGCTCATCGCGTTTTCCCTTATCCTTACTCTTCTTCTCCTGGCTCTTCATCAACTATGTTGGCAAACAAGCCATATACATATTTTTCTGGGTCGAATTGCTGAAGGTCATCGACTTTTTCACCAAGACCGACAAATTTAACCGGGATTTGCAATTCATTTTTAATGCCAATGACAATACCGCCCTTAGCGGTTCCATCCAGCTTTGTTAAAACGATCCCTGAAACGTCTGTAGCTTCTTTGAACGTTTTGGCTTGGAGAAGAGCGTTTTGACCGGTTGTCGCATCAAGTACGAGAAGCACTTCATGCGGCGCTTCGGGTATTTCACGCTCGATCACTCTCTTCACCTTTTGTAATTCATTCATCAGATTTACCTTATTTTGCAGCCGGCCAGCCGTATCGCATAGAAGGATGTCTGCTTTCTTGGCTTTGGCGGACTGGACAGCATCAAAGATGACTGCAGCCGGATCAGAGCCCTCTGAATGTTTAATGACAGGCACTCCCGTTCTTTGCCCCCATACTTCCAACTGGTCGATAGCCCCTGCACGGAATGTATCACCAGCGGCAAGCAATACGTTCTTGCCTTGTTCTTTGAACATGTGGGCCATTTTTCCGATAGTGGTTGTTTTACCGACTCCATTAACCCCCACAAACAGGATGACTGTAAGGGTATCTTCCTGAATGTTCAATTCACTGGAAGCTCCGTCATCACCTTCATAGATTTCTACCAGCTTTTCCGAAATGACACTTTGCAAGTCTCTAGTATCCTGAATGTTCTGGCGCTTGGCTTCGAACTTCAATTGATCGACCAATTCCATTACGGTATCAAATCCGACATCTGCTCCGATAAGGATTTCTTCCAGTTCCTCAAAGAATTCTTCATCCACTTTTCGATATCTTGCGACCAGATCGTTCACCTTGGATGTAAAATTGTTTCTGGTTTTAGAAAGGCCGTCCTTAAATTTGTTTGTTACAGAATCAGAAGACGTTGTAAATTTCTCTTTTAATTTCTTGAAAAAACTCATTACAAAGCACCTGCCTTATTTTACTTGTACAAAATCTTTTGTATCTTCGAGCCGGACCGAAACGACCATGGACACTCCGGACTCCTGCATTGTGACACCGTAGAGAACATGGGCATCTTCCATCGTTCCCTTTCTATGGGTGATGACAATGAATTGTGTTTCCTGGCTGAATTTTTTTAAATATTTGCTGAACCTTTGAACATTGGCCTCATCCAGGGCAGCTTCCACCTCATCCAGTATACAGAATGGCACCGGCCGGACTTTCAGGATCGAGAATAACAATGCAATTGCCGTCAAAGCCCTTTCTCCGCCAGACATCAATCCGAGATTCTGCAATTTTTTTCCTGGCGGCTGAGCGACAATATCCACCCCTGTGTTTAACAGGTCCTCAGGATTTGTCAGTTTTAATTCAGCCCTTCCACCTCCGAACAAAGCAGAGAATACACCTTCAAACTCTGCTTTAATTGCGTGGAAGGTATAATCAAAACGCTTTACCATCTCACTGTCCATTTCTTTGATGACTTCGTGGAGAGTATCCTTTGCCTCCTGCAGGTCGGTTTGCTGTTCAAGCAGGAAATGGTAGCGTTCAGAAACGCGTTCATATTCATCTATTGCCCCTAAGTTAACAGTTCCCAGTTCCTCGAGGGCCAATTTGATGAGTTTTACTTTCTTCCTTGCTTCCGCTATATCCATGGTCAGCGGGTAATCTTCTTTTGCTGCTTCAAAGGAAAGCATATACTCTTCCCTTAAGTGCTCGAGCCGATTCTCTAATTCCACATCAAGCCTGTTTATTTTTACTTCTTCATCTTTAAGGGCCCCCATGAGTCCTTTATGCTGTCTCTTTAGTTCTTTCAGGTGAAGCTCCTCATCTTCTACAGCCGTCTGAACTTTTAGTCTTTCTTCCCTGCGCTTGCTGATCAGCTCTGCTGTGTCCTGCTTCTCGCGGGACCTGGCTTCTGCAGCTTCCTGGAGTTTTTCCTCACCCGAGAAATCATTCTCCATCTCGCTGTTCAGCCAATTTAGATCTTCTTCGTAACCATTTTTTCTCTTCTTTGCCTGATCAAGTTCTTCATTTAATCTGGCAAGATCATTTTTACTGGCATTAAGCTGTTCATGGCGTGCTGCCAGATTGGCTCTAAGCTCACTGATCTCGTCAGAAATCACCTCTTTGGAAGTACGATCAGAATTTTTCTGCTGGGTCAGGCTGTCTATTCTGGCTTCCATTTCTTCCAGCTCCTGAGCAATCCGGTCAAGTTCTTCTTTCAATTCAATTATCCGTTTTTCATTCTTTTCCTTCAGGTCGGAAAACTCACCCTTTTCCATATCATAGAGAGAAAGGCGTTCATCCATGTTTTTCTGGGATATTTGAAGTTCTCTTTGCCTTGATTTATGCTCCTGTTCTTCATAGCGAAGCTGTTCACCTTTAACCCTCATATCTTCAAGCTTTTTCTCCCCTAAGGAGACATCAGCCTTGTACTGGCGGATTTGCTCTTCCAAACTTGCCGTTTTCTCTTCCATCTGCCTGAGTTTTGCCGTCAGCTCTTCCAACTCGGTTTTCCGGCTTAGAAGCGATGATTTTTTCTGTTTGGAAGCACCACCTGACATGGATCCTCCCGGATTGACGACATCCCCGTCCAGTGTAACGAAACGGTACCGGTATCCCGCCTGTTTTGCCAGAGTGTTTGCGCCTTTTAAATCTGCTGTGATAATGACATTTCCAAGCAAATTGCTGATGATCGAGTGATAACGTTCCTCATAATCCAGCAGTTCGGAAGCAACTCCGACAAATGATTCCTGGCTGCTTAGCATAGAAAGCTGGGCAGCAGGAATCGACTTTCCTTTTATAACGTTCATCGGCAGAAAAGTGGCTCTTCCATATTGATTTTTCTTTAAAAAGGAGATTGCCTCACGTCCATGAGACTCACTTTCTACCACGACATGCTGCATTGAGGCACCAAGCGCCGTCTCCATAGCCTTATCATATTGTTTAGGAACCGAAATCAGCTCTGCCACAGCTCCTTCAATTCCTTTCAAGGAACGATTCCTGGCTTTCAGCACTTCTTTTACACCTTGGAAGAATCCTGAATAATCATCTTCCATTTCTTCAAGCATTTCTTTGCGAGACTTAGCCTGCTGCAAGAATTGATAAGCCTGATACAGCGTTGTTTCAAGTTTCTGATACTTGCTCTTCATAGATTCAAGATCATTCTTCTCTTTTCTGAAGGCAACAACCTGGCTGTCTATAGATCCCTTCAGCCTCTCCAGTTTCTCTTCCGTATCCCTTTGTGCTTCCCTGATTTCTTCACGCTGCGCTAAAAACTTTTCATTGTCTTCATCAAGCCGTCTGCTCCTGCCTGTCTGCTGTTCCAGTTGGCTTTGCAGATATTGGATTTCATTCTTGGCAGCTGCCTGGCGGTTCAGCTTCTCGATGTAATCGCCTTTCAACGTCTCGATCATTGTTTCAAGATCATCGTTGAAGTGCTGGAAACGTTTTTGCTTTTGTGTCAGCTGTTCCTGCAGCTTTTCAGTTTCAGCTTTAATTGAAAAATATTCTTTCGCTGATTCATCTCTTTCAACAGTAAGCTTTTCAATCCTATTTTTGGTCTCTTCGATATTCTTTTCCATTTGCTCTCGGTTGTTTGAGGCATTTTTCTTTCTTTCCTGAAGTACCTGTTTTCTTCCTTGCAGCTTTTCCAGCTCTTCACTGGCTGCCAGAAGTACTTCTTGCAGCTGCGTAACGGATTCATCCAGAGCAGAGGCATTGTCCCGCAATTTTTCAAGCTGCGCTTCTCTTTTTTGAATATCAGCTGATAACCTCAACTCATCCTTGCCATGCAGTTCAAAGGAATCACTTAACTCCTGCCACTGTCTGTGCAAGTCTTCTATTTCAAATACAGTGACGCCTACTTCCACTTTTTCAAGTTCTTCTTTCTTCTCTAAATAATCTCTTGCCATTGAAGCCTGAATCTTCAGTGGTTCTACCTGGCCTTCAAGTTCAGAAATGATATCATTGACCCTGTTCAGGTTTTCCTGGGTTTCAAAAAGCTTTCCTTCTGCTTTCTTTTTTCTGTTTTTGTACTTCAGTACACCGGCAGCATCTTCAAATATAGTTCGACGCTCTTCCGGTTTGCTGTTTAGTATTTCTTCCACTTTTCCCTGGCTAATGATTGAAAAGGCTTCTTTGCCAAGCCCGGAGTCCATGAATAATTCGATGATATCCTTAAGCCGGCAAGGCTGCTTGTTCAGCAGATATTCACTATCACCGGATCTGAATACCCGGCGGGTCACACTTACCTCACTGTATTCTATCGGCAGTGCGCCGTCACTATTATCCAGCGTCAACGTGACTTCTGCAAAATTCTGTGGCTTTCGTGAGTCACTTCCAGCAAAAATCACATCTTCCATTTTTGCTCCACGCAATGATTTTGCAGATTGTTCTCCCAGCACCCAGCGAATTGCATCGATAATGTTGCTTTTCCCGCTGCCATTAGGTCCAACCACTGCAGTTACGCCTGGAACGAAGTCGACAGAAATCCTCTCTGCGAATGATTTAAATCCTATGACATCCAGTTGTTTGAGGAACATATTCTTCCCCCTTAATTTTCTTCAAGCTTTTGCTTTAATTTTTCTAATGCCATTTGTGCTGCATGCTGTTCTGCTTCTTTTTTTGATCTGCCTGTTCCTAACCCAAGCTCTTCACCATTCAAGCAGACTCTGGAAACGAACTCACGATTATGTGCCGGACCTTTTTCTTGAACGATTCCATACTCGATTGTCCCTGCACTGTCCCGCTGCACAAGCTCTTGCAGCTGGCTTTTAAAATCCATCACATGAGAAAAAGCACCGGAATTGATTTTAGGATAGACATTTTTTTCGAGCATATTCAGTACGGTCGGCAGCCCCTGGTCAAGGTAAAGCGCTCCGATAAAAGCCTCAAAAACATCAGCCAGCAGCGCAGGACGTGCTCTCCCGCCTGTCAATTCCTCACCTTTACCAAGAAGGACAAGTTCCCCGAATTTCAGTTCATTTGCAAACGTTACCAAAGAAGGCTCACATACTATGGCCGCCCTGAGCTTGGTTAATTCCCCTTCACTCATTGTCGGGTATTTTTTATATAGAAATTGGGATACAGTCAGTTCTAATACTGCATCACCAAGAAACTCAAGCCGTTCGTTGTCTTCATAAGGTTTTTTCCGATGCTCATTCACATATGATGAATGAGTAAAAGCCTGCCTCAGCAATTTCTCGTTATTAAAATTAATCTCATGTTTTTTTTGAAACTCTTTAAATTTTTCATCAATGAACTGCATTGATTGTTTATCTCTGTTTCTTACTTGTTTCCGCATTGGGCCTCCACCTTGCTTTTTATTAGTACATTAAATTTTTCACACTACTCAAGTTTATGATAAAAATGGTAAAATCGCAAAATTTGTTTTAATTTGCTGAGGTTTTTCCTGTTTGTTTCACCAACAGATAAAAGACAAAGCCACTGATAAAAATAAGAGGTTGTTCTTGAAGAGGCAGACACTGCAGAAGATAGAAATGACAGCTTGACATGCTGTCGATCTCCACATTCTTCTGTTTATGCCAATACTCTTCAAGAACAGCCTCTTAAAAGGAACAAGAGCTCCGCAAGATGCGGAGCTGAAAATTATCGATTAGCCTTTGTTATTTATGTAGTTCACAGCGTCACCGACTGTAGCGATTTTTTCTGCATCATCATCAGAAATTTCCATATCAAACTCATCTTCAAGTTCCATAACCAATTCTACTACATCAAGTGAATCCGCTCCAAGGTCTTCTTTAAAAGAAGCTTCAAGAGTTACTTGAGACTCGTCTACGCCAAGGCGGTCAACGATGATCTTTGTTACGCGATCTAGTACTTCTGCCATTCTTGTCACCTCCCCTCAAGTTATTATAGTAGATTTCCATTAATAATCAAGAACAGTTTCCTGATTTTCCAATCTTGTAATGAAACTGTATTAATAGAATCGGGATATTTCAAAGGACTACATGACCATTCCGCCGTCTACGTGAAGAGTTTGACCTGTCATATAGGATGAATCTTCAGATGCCAGGAAGTTTACCACTCTTGCGATATCTTTTGCTTCACCAAAACGGCTCAGCGGAATGCCTTTCAGCATCTCAGCCTTCACTTCTTCACTTAGCTCGTCCGTCATGTCAGTGGAGATGAATCCTGGTGCTACTGCATTAACAGTTATTCCTCTCGCTGCAAGTTCTCTGGCGCTGGTTTTCGTCAACCCGATCACACCTGCTTTAGCTGCAACATAATTCGCCTGACCTGGATTTCCGCTCACTCCGACGATTGATGAAATATTAATGATCCTTCCGCTTCTTTGTTTCATCATTTGGCGGCTGACCGCTTTTGTACAGAGGAAAACCCCTTTAAGATTGGTATTGATAACGTCATCCCATTCATTTTCCTTCATTCTCATCAGGAGATTATCTCTTGTGATGCCTGCGTTATTGACAAGGATATCAAGAGATCCGAAATGAGAAATTGTTTCTTTTATCATAGCTTGCACAGAGTCACCATCAGCAACATTGCACTGGATCGCAATTGCCTTACCGCCCATGCTTTTGATTTCTTCAGTGACTTCCATTGCTCTCTCTTTACTGCCTGCATAATTCACTGCCACATTCGCTCCCTGGCGTGCAAGCTCAAGTGCGATTTCTCTGCCGATTCCCCTTGAAGCCCCTGTAACTAACGCCGTTTCCCCTTGAAGTTTCATTGAGCAGCCTCCTTTAGCTTTTCTACTGTTTCCTTAAAGCTGGCTTCATCACTGACCGAGAAAGTATTCACTCTGCGGTTGACCTTCTTGATTAATCCAGATAAGACTTTACCAGGTCCGATTTCAACAAAAGTATCTACGCCGGCATCCAATAGTTCAGATACAGTATCTTCCCAAAGTACAGGAGAGTAAAGCTGCTGAATCAACCTTTCTTTAATCTCTCCGGCGCTTGTCATCGGCTTGGCATTGACGTTGGCGATAACAGGTTTATTTGCATCATTGATCGTGATTTCATCCAGCACTCCGGAAAATTTCTCAGCAGCTGGTTTCATTAAGGCAGAATGGAAAGGCCCGCTGACTTGTAAAGGCAGTACACGTTTTGCACCTTGTTCTTTTGCAAGGTCAGAAGCCAATTCAACCCCCCTGAAGGATCCGGAAATGACGATCTGGCCGGGACAATTCAAGTTTGCCAAACCGACATGGTTACCTTCCCCGGATACCTTCTCGGTAATTTCAGAAAGATTTTCTCGATCCATTCCCAAGACGGCTGCCATGGTTCCCTCGCCGGCAGGCACGGCTTCTTCCATATATTCTCCACGCTTGCGTACGGCATACACACCATCTTCGAATGATAAAGCCCCTGATGCCACTAGAGCAGAGTATTCGCCTAAACTGTGGCCGGCTGTATAGTCAGCCTCTATCCCCTCTGCTTTAAGCAGCTCAAGAAAAGCAATGCTTGTCGCCAGCAGAGCAGGCTGTGCATTCTCTGTCAATGTCAGCTCTTCTTGAGGCCCTTGGAATATAAGATTAGAAAGTTCAATGCCAAGTCTTTTGTCAGCATTGTTAAAGTACTCTTGCACCTCAGGATATTTTTCTGCTAGTTCTTTTCCCATTCCGACTTTTTGCGAGCCCTGTCCTGGAAAGACAAATGCTATTTTACCCATATTATCCCTGCTTCCCCCTCATTAATTCATTCACTTTTTTCTACCTTAGAGACTGCTTCCTTAATGGTAGCCGGCACGGAATGGTTCACCATTTCCCTTGCCTGCCGGACAGCATTGAACAAAGCATTCTCGTTGGAAGATCCATGAGCTTTGATGACTGGTGATTTCAGGCCGAATAAGCCGGCACCGCCATACTCTGTATAATCCAGCATGTTTTTTAGATCTTTCAGATCATTTTTGACCAGACCCGCAGCAATCTTATTCTTAAACGAAGAGGTCAGAGTCGTTTTAAGCATCGAGAAGATTGACAAAGCAGTTCCTTCAATCGTTTTCAGGACCATATTCCCTGTAAATCCGTCAGTTACGACGACATCTGCAGCTCCATCAAGCAGGTCCCTGGATTCAACATTGCCAATAAAATTTATACCGGAGTCACTCAGCAGGGAGAATGATGCCTTTGTGAGTTCATTTCCTTTTTTTTCTTCGGTTCCAATGTTCAGTAACCCTACTCTCGGATTCACAATACCACGGACTTTTTCGGCATAAATGCTCCCCATGATCCCATATTGCAAGAGGTGTTCAGGTTTAGCATCGACATTGGCACCCAAGTCAAGCATAAGGAATCCTTTACCATCAAGAGTAGGGAGAGTCGGTGCCAGAGCGGGACGTTCGATGCCTTGAATCCTTCCCACTATGAACAGTCCGGCTGTCATAAGCGCACCTGTATTTCCTGCTGAAATACAGGCATCCGCTTTGCCGTCTGCGACCGCTTGTGCCATCAAAACCATGGAAGCGTCTTTCTTTCGCCTTACCGCCCTTACCGGTTCATCTGATCCCAAAATTTCTTCGGTAGTATGAACAATCTCAATTCTTTCATGCTCTCCAACTTCCGCCTTGATTTTCGCCTCGTCGCCAAATAATATGATTTCTACATCGTGAAACTCATTTACAGCCCTCTGAGCACCAAGCACAATCTCCTTAGGAGCATTGTCGCCTCCCATCGCATCAATGGCTATCTTCATTGCCCATCATCCTTTTCAGCATCGTTTGAACGATACATTTCGAATTCACCGGAGAATACCTTTTCTCCACCGACATAACTATTTACTTCCACAATTGTCCGTTCTTTATGTATTTCGATGACTTTTGCTTTAGCGATGACGCGCTCACCCTCTTTTACCGGGCGTGTAAACCGGATCTGGGACTTTGCGGTCAACGCCAGTTCATCATTTATGACTGCCACTGCCAGTGAGTTTGCCTGTGCAAATAAATGATGTCCCCGGGCAATGCGGTTTCGTTTAAATACATGCTCGGCTTTCACATCAAATATTGAAATGGCGCTTTGATCGAGATCTATATCTATTATTTCCCCGATAACTTCCTCGATTGGCAGGGACCTCACTTCATCGCCAAACGTTTTTTCAGCTACATGTTTAATTCTTTCCCTTAATTCAGGAATGGAAAGTTCCATTCTGTCCAGACGGATCGTCTGGACACTGACACCAAATCTGTCTGCAAGTTCTTCATCTGTAATAAAGGGATTCTCTTTAATCGTTACTGATAATTGTATCTGCCGCTGCTTTTTAGTCGGTCTCATTATTAACACCATCCGCTACTAGTACTAGGTACTAATAGTAGTATATAATTAAAAAAATCAGATTGCAAGCCTCTGCAATCTGATTTTCAATCCAATTTTTCTCCTTGAAGAACACCTGATTTTTCAAGAAACTCCCTTAATGGCCCATATGCCGGTTCAACCCAAAATCCATTGCTTTGTATCAGCTGCTGGGCATCATTCCGGGCAACCTCGAGAGCTCTGTAGTCATGGATCATGTCTGCAACTTTAAACTCCGGGAGACCGCTTTGCTTCTTGCCGAAGAAATCACCTGGACCTCTCAATTCAAGGTCCTTTTCACTAAGTTCAAAGCCATCATTGGTCTCTGCCATGATTTTCATCCGTTCTTTTCCGACATCCGTTTTCGGATCCGCAAGCAGTATACAGTAGGATTGGGCGCTCCCTCTCCCTACTCTTCCCCTAAGCTGATGAAGCTGGGACAAACCGAATCTTTCAGCATCGTAAATGACCATCATTGTGGCGTTGGGGACATTAACACCCACTTCGACCACAGTTGTAGAAACAAGAACCTGGATTTCATTCCGGCTGAAGGATTTCATCACTTCATCCTTTTCATCCGAGTGCAGCCTTCCATGCATAAGGCCGACATCGTACCTTCCCTGGTAATAAAACTGAAGCTGAGCATGAACGTCTATGGCGTTCTGGACATCGAGCTTATCGGACTCTTCTATCAACGGGCAAATGACATATGCCTGCCTGCCTTGGACCAGCTCCTTTTCCATAAAGTCCAGGACTCGTTCAAGCTTATCCTGCTTGGCCCAATAGGTCTCAATTGTTTTTCTTCCGGCAGGCATTTCATCTATGATCGACACATCCATTTCACCAAACACAGTAATGGCGAGAGTACGGGGAATGGGGGTTGCCGTCATGAATAGAACATCGGGACTTTCTCCCTTTTCCCGAAGGACCCTGCGCTGCGCAACGCCGAATCGGTGCTGCTCGTCCGTGATGACCAGACCCAGATTTTTGAAATTGACTTCATCTTGTATCAGAGCATGAGTACCGATCAGCACATCGATTTCTCCATCTTCAAGCTGTTGCAGCAGAAGTTTTCTCCTCTTTCCCTTCACCGAACTTGTCAACAGCGCCGTATTCAGGCCTGCAGGTGCCAAAAGCTCACTGAGGGATTCTGCATGCTGCTCTGCAAGGATTTCAGTCGGAACCATCAAGGCCCCCTGGTAGCCTGCTGTGATACTCGAAAAGAGCGCAATGGCTGCAACGACCGTTTTACCGGATCCCACATCCCCTTGAAGCAGCCTGTTCATTCTGTATGGAGATTTCATATCGGCAGAAATTTCATTCACGACCCTTTTTTGGGCACCCGTCAATGGAAATGGAAGGCCGTTAATGAATTCTTTGATCTTTTTCAAATCATAATCCTGTGAAATTCCGTTTGAATGTTCGCGTTCAAACTTGCGAAGCGCCTGCATCTTAAGCTGAAACAGGAGGAATTCTTCATACACCATTCTCCTTCTTGCCTGTTTCATACTGGCTGGATCTGAAGGAAAGTGCAGGTTGAATAGCGCTTCCCGCCTGTTAAGCAATTTATACTGAAGCCTTAATGATTCCGGAATGTTTTCTGAAATGCTTTCTCCAAAATGATCGAAGGCCGTTCTAATGTATTTTCTTAAGGATTGATTCTTGATTGAACCTTTCAATGAGTATACCGGTTCAAAATCTCCTTTAGAGGTATGCGGACCAAGGGAATATTGCTGCACTGTGATAATTTGGCGGTTTTTATCCCATTTACCTGTGACTGTTATTGTGTCTTGCAGGTTCAATTTCTTTTTCAAATAGGGCTGATTGAAAAAAGTAGCCTGAATGAGATAGCCTCCAGTCAGCAAGCGAACATTCAGACGGGACTTTTTCCGGCCATAAAACATTAACGAAGGGGCTGAGTGGATTTCCCCCTCAACCGTCACCCTTCCATCATGTTCTGCTTCAGCCAGGTCCTTAAGGCGATAATCCTCATACCGGTAAGGGACATACTCCAGCAAATCGCCCACTGATTGAATATCCATGGAAGAAAGCTGCAGAGCTGTTTCTTCACCGATTCCCTTTATCTCTGTTACAGGAACCTTAACTAAATCAGTCACCTTTATTTAATGACACTCCAAAAATTTTCGCTTCTAACTCACGTCCGGTCGGGGTAGCCGCAAGTCCTCCCTGAGCGGTTTCCCTCAATGCAACAGGCATCGTCTGACCAATTTTAAACATGGCATCGATGACTTCATCACAAGGGATCCGGCTGGTAATACCTGCTAAAGCCATATCAGCTGCGACCATTGCGTTGGCAGCCCCCATTGCGTTCCTCTTCACACACGGAACTTCCACCAGTCCGGCTACAGGGTCACAAACCAATCCAAGCATGTTCTTCAGTGTAATTGCCATGGCTTCAGCACTCTGGCTGGGAGTTCCACCCGCAATTTCAACGATTGCTGCTGCAGCCATTCCACTGGCAGAGCCTACTTCTGCCTGGCAACCGCCAGCTGCACCGGAGATGGACGCATTATTTGCGACAACAAATCCAAAAGCCCCGGAGACAAACAAGAAACGTACCATTTCTTCCCGAGTCGGGTTCAGTTTTTCTTTAACTGCGAATAGTGTTCCCGGCACTACACCAGCAGACCCGGCTGTCGGTGTCGCGCAAATGGTTCCCATTGCTGCATTCACTTCATTTGTTGCTACAGCTTTACTGACTGCATCAAGCAGGAATTGTCCTGAGAGGAAATTCCCTTTTTCGATATATTTTTGAAGAAGCACTGCATCTCCACCTGTTAATCCGGAATGAGACTTAACACCCTTGAGCCCTTTTTCTACAGCTTCCTCCATAACCTCTAGGTTTCTTTCCATCTGGGAATAAATTTCATCCCATGTTTTGTTTTTATATTCCATTTCCTGCTCTATCATAATATCGGATATTTTTTTGTTATTGCTTTCTGCCAGTTCAATAAGTTCTGCTACATTACGAAACATATCAATGCTCCTTTCCATTAGTTGTGAAAGCGCTGCCACCTTTTCCCGTGATTAATCAGCTATCATGGTGACTTGAGTTACATTTGATAATGCTTTCAATTCATCTATCACTTTTTCATCTATGTTATTTTGATCAATTTCGATTGTCATCAACGCCATTTTCCCTGCTTCTTTACGGGAAACATCCATATGGCCAATATTGATTTCATGCTTTGCCAGCACACTTGAAACAGCGGCAATTGCACCGAATCTATCCTCATGAACCACCAGGATTGCCGGGTGATGTCCAGTCAGTTTCAATTCAAAGCCATTCAGCTCAGTCACTTCGATTTTTCCGCCGCCGATCGAAATACCGACTAATTCCATCTCACTCTTATCATCGCCAAGACGGATACGTGCCGTGTTGGGATGGTCTGTGACAGCATCTTCTTCGTGGAACCTGACCCTGATCCCCTTTTCTTTGGCTATCTTTAGTGATTCTTTGATTCTTTCGTCAAAGGTATCATAGTCCATCAGCCCTCCGACGATTGCGACATCCGTTCCGTGTCCTTTGTATGTTTTTGCAAAGGATCCATAGAAAGAAATTTCTGCCCATTCCGGGTCCCGTCCGAAAAGATTTCTGGCTACTCTCCCGATTCTTGCTGCTCCTGCAGTGTGGGAGCTGGATGGACCAATCATAACCGGCCCGATGATATCGAAGACACTTTTATACTTCATTGAAGTCTCCCCTTTCCCCTTAACCTGTATATTTTAATATAATTTCAGATGATTTAAAAAGCCCGTACTTATCTATCATAACACGTCTATCAAATCCTTACATCTGTAACAGTATGAGCATGAAAAGTTTCCTTACACAAGGAAATAGAAGGGGGATGCCCTTCTATTTCTGCATTCTCTATTCAATTGAGAAGATAAAAGAGTACAATGGCTGTTTGCCGTTGTGAACTTCTACTTCTACATCTTCAAACTGTTCTTCAACAAATTCTGTCAGGCTTTTGACATCTTCCTCGGAAGCGTCTTCACCATATAAGACAGTCAGGATCTCAGAATCTTCATCAATCATTTCATTTAGAAGATTCTTAGCTGTATCCAGGCGCTCTTTTCCTGTTACGACAATCTTGCCTTCAGAAATTCCCATAAAATCGTCTTTCTGGATGCTTAAGCCATCAATATTGGTATCTCTAACAGCAAACGTAACTTGTCCAGTCTTTACAAAGCTGGATGCTTCTGTCATGGCATCCTTATTGTCAGCATTGCTTGCTGAAGGATTGAATGCCAGCAGAGCAGCCATTCCCTGGGGAACTGTTTTCGTCGGCACCACGACAACATCGCCTTCAAGGACTTCTGCAGCCTGATTGGCAGCCATGATGATATTTTTATTGTTCGGCAGGATGATGACTTTTTCTGCATTCACTTCTTCGGCAGCTTTGACGATATCTTCCGTACTTGGATTCATGGTCTGTCCGCCTTCTATCACATAGGTAGCTCCAATACTGCGGAAAAGATCAGCAATTCCTGCTCCCATTGAAACAGTGACAATGCCGTATTCCTTCTTTTCTGCCGGCTTCTGCTCTGTCTCAAGTTTGTGGGAAGTCTCGTTCATAATTGTGCTGTGCTGCTGCCTCATGTTTTCAATCTTCATATTGATCAGGCTGCCGTATTTTTGTCCGTAGCTTAATACATTGCCCGGCTCTTCAGAATGGATATGTACCTTTGCAAGTTCTTCATCACTGATGACAAGCAATGAATCACCGTAAGCACTTAAATTATTTCGGAAAGACTCTTCTGAGAATGGCTCTTTCCCTTCTTCAAAACGGACCATGAATTCAGTACAATACCCGAATTCGATATCCTCTGTGTTCATGAAGCCCTGTACATTTTTATGATGTTCGGCGCTTACAAGATCGTCCATTGAAGGGAGGGTTGTATAGTCAGATACCTGTTCACCCTTTAATTCTGCAAGGAATCCTTCATAAACAAGCAGCAGCCCCTGGCCTCCGCTGTCTACAACTCCAACTTCCTTCAGTACAGGGAGCAAGTCAGGAGTTCTGTTAAGAGAAGCTCTGGCCTCTTTAACGACTTCTTCCATCAATGCAACGATGTCACTTTCATTTTTTGCAACAGCCACCGCTTTTTTGGCAGCATCTTTAGCTACCGTCAGGATGGTTCCCTCTACCGGTTTCATCACAGCCTTATAAGCTGTTTCAACTCCTGTATTCAATGCACTGGCAAACTCTTCGCTGGTTAAGGCAGGATTAGCTTCAATCGCTTTTCCAAACCCACGGAATAATTGGGAGAGAATGACACCTGAGTTTCCTCTCGCTCCCATTAACAGGCCTTTAGATAAAGCACCTGCAACTTTTCCAATATGTTCTTGTACATTATTCTGAACTTCTTTTGCACCAGAAGTCATAGATAGGTTCATGTTTGTTCCAGTATCACCATCAGGAACCGGAAATACGTTTAAAGCGTCCACCATTTTCGCATTGGCTGCCAGATTGTTGGCACCCTGGATAACCATTTCCGCAAAACGCTTTCCTTCCAAAGATGTAATTGACACAAATCTTCCTCCTCACTACGGGTTCGTTACACGAACGCCCTGAACAAAAATATTTACTGAATCGACCGCCAAGCCGACGGTTTTGTTAAGAGTATACTTGACCTTGGATTGAACATTGTGAGCGATTTCAGAAATTTTCGTTCCATAACTCACCATGATATACATATCAATATGTACTTCTTCCTCTTCCTGGCGAACGATAACACCCCGAGTGAAGTTCTCTTTGCGCAGAATATCAGTTAAACCGTCTTTAATTTGATTCTTAGAAGCCATTCCGACGATACCATAGCAATCAACAGCAGCTCCGCCCGCAATCATTGCAATAACATCATTAGTTATATCAATTTGCCCGAACTTCGTTTTCATTTCGATGGACATGAATTGTTCCCCCTTCTAATACATGCTTGGCTAAAAACATTTTACTATAACTATTGTATTTTTAAAAGCTAAACTGATGATAGAGACGGTTTTATATGGAGAATGCCTGTGTTTTTATTGGGGTTGTTACCGAAAAAAAAGATCCTTATCTTATTATTAACCCTCTTTACCCCGACATTATACCCATTAAATGTCTTAAAAAAGCTTATTGTTGTAAGGACTCTCCCCTTAATGTTGGCTCGCATGAGGAGCTTAGGCAATAGGTGAAGATGAACCAGGGAGCTCTCGTGCTGTTCCAAGTCCTTTCCCAACTCATGGAGCTCTTGAAAAGCGATGAATATACAAAATTGAAACGAGGTAGTTTTTGCTTGTTCATAAAGAAACCGAACTGCAGCGTTATATTGTTTTTAGGACCCTATTAAAATGGGTTTCCTGATTTCCGCTACAGGTGCGCGACTCCGCGGGGCGGGCGGTGAGCCTCCTCAGCTTCGCCTGCGGGGTCTCACCTGTCCCGCTAATCCCGCAGGAGGTCGCACACCTTCCGCTCCAATCAACAAATGTTTCAAGTTTCACTGAAACATTAAGTTTTTAGAACTAGGAAACGTGGATCCGTGCCCAGAACTAGTCAAAAAATAAAAGAAGTAGCTTGAAATCAGTTGCAGTTTATGAAGGTATAAAATATTCGGCAATAAACCTGAATAACAACATCATCAACTAACAAAGTCTTAAAGTAAAAACAGCAAATTCCAAGCTGAGATTACCACCTGAAATCGCCTCCGAGATTGCCGGGAGTTTCAGGCGCTACCCGCATTTCTATCCGTCAAGTATTTTTTCTTGATATCTTTTTGCAGAACTATTGCATTGTTTCAGGTTGTATGATAAATTATTAAAGTATCTTTTATGACTATGTTGAAATGTGAAACAACTGATATTGTTTCAGCTTCTTTTATGAGGAGGGAATACCATGCCAAAGAAATGCGTAGTAACTGGCCGTAAAGCTCGTTCGGGCAACGCTCGCTCCCATGCGATGAACGCTAACAAGCGTACTTGGGGCGCTAACTTACAAAAAGTTCGCATTCTTGTAGATGGAAAACCAAAACGTGTTTGGGTTTCTGCAAGAGCTTTAAAATCCGGTAAAGTTGAACGTGTATAATGTTCATTAAAGAGACATCCTGTTGAGGGGTGTCTCTTTTTCATTGAAATCGGATTATTTATTCATACTAAATAAAAAACACCCCGGCATCCAGGGTGCTTAAACCATTTCATTATTCTTTTTTAAATGTCCCCAGCATTGCTTTCACCAATCCGCCCAGAAATTTTGGCAGTTTAATCGTATAAAATTTCATCAACAGTCCCTCCCGTCAATCTAAAACCTGTTGTCTCGCTTGAATTCGCTTTTAGTATATTCAAACGAAAAATTTAAGTACGCATTACTTCTAAGTTAAAAGTGCCTAATCATGACTTCTTATCACCATTAATATGCCGCTTGTGAATGAAAAAGTACCAGAAGGCTGAATAAGTTCGTTACTTATACATAGTGTGGATCCAAGTGAAATATTCCTGTTTTGAAGGGGATACCTAAACCCTGTCAAACTCAACCCTTCAATTTCTGACGTTAACGGCAGAAACGACACATACTTGCTTTCAGGTTTTTCATTTAATGTATATTCACCAGGAGGAACAATTTGAACATGATTTTGTTTATCGATGATTTCTATTTCGATTGACGGATGAAGATTTTCTTTTTTACCTAGCAATTGGACATTCGCAAGGAAGTGATCAACTCTGCCTCCAGTTGCACCAAAAATCCTTATTGCTTCAGGGGATTGTTGTATCGACCAATTCAAAGCCAGTTCCATGTCTGTTTCATCTTTTTCAGGCATATACCTATTAATTTGTTCAACATTTTCTTCTATCAGTTTCCATTCCTCTTTACTGACAGAATCAAAATCTCCAAATGCCATGTCCGGCCGGATACCTTGGTGAAGCAGCCTGAATACTCCATGATCGACTCCCACCCAAATGCCAGCCTTGTCTTCCTCTTTGTAACTTGCGAGGGCAGGGATAAACTCTTCAGGCCCTCCGCCTAAAATATTTATTTTCATTAATACACCCGCTCTCTTCTTAGTTAGTTATGTTATCCCCTCAATTCCAACTATTTAACCTTTGGGTTTTACAGGAAGAAGGCGTGATATTATTTCAGGTTTTTTCCTATGAATAAGGTATTGGTCCTCTCAGGGAAATGTCCTAACCTGTGTACCCATCCATTTTCAGCTGCCAAAAAAGACCGGCCCAGAAGTTAATCTTCTATGCCGGTCTCAGTCTTTTGCTCATGAAATTGAAGCTGCTTCACGAATGGCGTCAATCGCCTGTTTGCGATCCTTTTGGTTATAAATGAAGGATCCGGCTACGAAAACGTCAGCACCTGCTTCTGCACACAGCTTGGCTGTTTCAGCATTAACTCCTCCATCCACTTCAACCTCCAGTGATGGATTGAAATCTTGTGCCATTTTGCGTACTTCCCGGATTTTCGGCAGTACTGAATGGATGAAACTTTGTCCGCCGAAACCGGGATTAACAGTCATTAACAGCACCATATCGATATCTTCCATCACGTGCTTAATCATTTCTGCCGGTGTTCCAGGGTTCAGGACCACACCCGCTTTTACACCTTTTGATTTAATCTGTTGAATTGTCCTGTGCAAATGCGGGCATGCCTCAGCATGGACGGTAATATAATCTGCTCCTGCCGCTGCAAAAGCATCAATATATTGATCAGGATTTTCAATCATTAAATGTACGTCCAACGGAAGGTTCGTCACCGGCCTTATCGCTTCTACGATAAGGGGGCCAATCGTGATATTGGGCACAAAATGACCATCCATTACATCGACGTGGATATAATCCGCTCCACCCGCTTCCACGTCTTGAATGTCTCTCGCAAGGTTTGCAAAATCTGCTGATAGAATCGAAGGTGCAATTTTAACCATTTATTTCAATACCTCGGCTTTCTGTCTTTTATTTCATTATAAAATTGTTCATAATGCACATAGCGGAATTCCGGTATGTCACCGTCTTCCACTGCCTTCTTGACAGCGCATTTCGGTTCATTCATATGGAAGCAGCCCCTGAATTTACAGTTGTCGGCTCTTTCAGCCATTTCGGGAAAGCAGGAAGAAAGCTCATCAAGTTCCAATTCACTGAATTCCAATGAACTGAAGCCTGGTGTATCTGCAACCAGCCCTCCATCATTTACCTCAATAAGCTCCACATGCCTTGTCGTATGCTTTCCCCTCCCGAGATGAGAGGAAATATCGTCAGTCTTCAGCTCAAGCTCAGGCATTAACGCATTAAGCAAAGAAGACTTACCCACACCGGACTGTCCGGCAAAGACGGATATTTTATCTGACAGATAAGGTTTCAGGCTTGAAAGACCCTCTTCGGTTTTAGAAGAGGTAATAATCACATCATAACCGAATGAACGGTAACTCTGGACATATTCCATAATGCCTTCCCGTTGAGAATCCTTTATCAAATCCATTTTAGTGATGCATATCAATGGTTCTATGCCCTTACTTTCGACGAGGACGAGAAACCTGTCCAGCAGCGCGGTGCTAAAGTCAGGTTCGACTGCTGAGAAAACCAGGATCGCCTGATCGACATTGGCGATCGGCGGCCTCACCAATTCATTTTTCCTTTCGAAGACTTCAAGGATATATCCTTCCCGTTCGTTTTCGGATTGAAAACTGACGTGATCTCCTACCAGGGGAGTGATTTTGTTTTTACGGAAAACTCCCCTGCCCCTGCACTGGGTAATTTCATCACCGCTTAACACATAATAAAAACCGCTGAGCGCTTTTATGATTTTGCCTTCTGGCATAACTAGCCTCCTTAATTGTCCACTTCACCTAGTCTTCCGGATAAGGAACTTCCGTTTCAGGTGTATACACCTGGCCGTCTACTATCACTTTATATATCGCAGACTCTCCTGGCTGGATAATTAATTCTATCGTTGTGGTCCAATCTTCAGTAAATGAATCAGTTAAAAACAATTCTGTTATGTCGTTTTTACTGTCTTCTACATACACTTCTACAAATGAAGGTGTTCCATCTTCTTTAGGTTCAAAGGGAATAGAAATTTCCTGTGGCACTGTTTTCGGAACTGGCTGTTTGCCTTTAGAAATGACCACATCAACTACACTGCCTTTAACCAGGTCCGTCCCGTCTGCAGGCTTCTGTGAAATAACTTGTCCTTCCGGTACTTCTTCCGAAAATTCCCTTGTCTTTTTAATATTGATTTCTCTGTACTCTGCATAATCATCAAGGCTTTTTTCTGTATAGCTTCTTAAATCAGTCAACTTAAATGTTTCAAGACCTGCACTTATTCTAAAGGTTACAGTCGTCTCTTCCGGAATAACTTCCGTATCAGGGTCTGGGTCCTGTCCTATGATTGTACCAGGTTCCAGTTCGCTGAATTCAGGATCATCTTTAACATTTGCAAATCCCTTTTCATTTAACACCTCTGAAGCATCTGCAAACATCTGTCCAGTGTAATCCTCTAAGCTTACCCTTTCCTTGCCGCTGCTGACATACAAGGTGATCTCCTTACCTTCAACAACATTTTTCCCGGCAGGAGGGTTGGTTTTGATCACATGATTGGCTGGGACTTCATCACTGCTCTGTTCCAGGTTATCACCAATTTTGAAACCTTCAAGAGCTAGTATTTCAACAGCCTCTTCTACAGATTTCCCACTTACATCTGGAAGAACCACTTCTTTTGGCCCGAGCATATCAGGCAATACCGTCACAGCCAAAATCCCAAGCACCACAAGGAAAAAGAAGAACCCTATAACGATTGCAGGCCATTTCTTCTTTTTCTTTTTCTCGGGCTTACCATCGGCACCACCGTTATTAGGAACTGTTCCGGCAGTTTCTGCTCCATTTTTATCATGGACAATCGTGTGCTCAATATTCGAATAAGGACGTTCATCCGTTATGACCGGTATGGCTTTTGTGGCATCCATATCCTCTTCGATGGCGAACTTTGGTTCATCCAGCCGGTCTGGGTCCAACGCTGTCTGCAGATCTTCTTCGACCTCTTCGACTGAATCATAACGCTGGAATGGGTCCTTCGCTGTTGCTTTGAGGACGATGTTTTCCACGCTTTGCGGAATGTCCTGGTTCCATCTTCTTAATGAAGGAGTTTCAGACTGAAGATGCTTCAGCGCAATAGAAACCGCTGATTCACCTGAAAATGGAAGCCTTCCCGTAAGCAGCTCGAACATCACAATCCCAAGAGAGTAAATATCCGATTTTCTTGTTGCCATTCCCCCGCGTGCCTGTTCTGGAGACAGATAATGTACTGAACCAAGTACTGAGTTTGTCTGTGTGATGGAAGTGGCACTCAGGGCCATCGCAATCCCAAAGTCCGTGATTTTCACAGTGCCGTCATGGTCAATCAATATATTTTGCGGCTTAATATCACGATGGACAATGTGATTTTGATGGGCATGAGAAATCGCAGAAGTTAACTGGCGCATGATATCAATCGTCTTCTCAATGGATATCGGCGAATTCTTCTGTATGTATTGCTTTAATGTCATGCCATCGACATATTCCATGACGATATAGTATATATCATCCTCTTCCCCTACATCAAAAATGCTGACGATGTTTGGGTGGGCCAAACTTGTCGCTGATTGAGCCTCACGTTGAAACCTCTTGATGAATTCTTCCTCATTGGCAAAATCCATACGCAGCATCTTGATCGCTACTTCGCGATCAAGGATCATGTCCTGGGCAAGGTATACATTGGCCATACCTCCGCCGCCGATCATCTCGAGGATTTTATATCTGCCGCTGATTCTCTTTCCGTTTAACATAAAATTCACCCGTCTCTGCTTTCAGAGGGAAACTTGACGATTGCCAGCGATATATTGTCTTCGCCGCCATTCTCATTTGCCAACGAAATGAATTTTTTGCCTATTAGGCCCAAATCCTCACTGCTTTTAAGGATCTCTTCCATTTCCTCTTGTGAAACTTTATTAGAAAGCCCGTCGGAACAGAGGAAAAGAATATCATCTTCTTCAAAAATGATGGTCTTTATATCCAGTTCTACCTTTTCCTCAGTGCCCAAGGCTCTGAGAAGTACATTTTTCCGGGGATGATGTTCAGCGTCTTCTTTAGAAATCTGACCGCTTCTGACCAGTTCATTGACGAGTGAATGGTCTTCCGTCAGCTGATTAAAGCCGCTTTCATTTAAAATATACCCCCGGCTGTCACCAATGTTAACAACTGTAGCGAAATTATCTGTGCAAATCGCTGCCACCACAGTCGTTCCCATCCCTTCACATTCCATGTGATTGCGTGAATGCTCGAATACCTCTTGGTTGATTTGTTTTATTTTATCCTGCAGCCATTTCTCTGCCTGATCAGCGGTTTTAATCTTTTCTTCCGCTTTCCATAATTCTTCAAATTTAGTAATAGTCATTGAACTGGCGACATCGCCAGCACGATGACCGCCCATTCCATCAGCGACCACCGCAAGGCAGTCCCCTCCCTGATTGTTAAAGATACCGACACTATCTTCATTATGCTGCCTGACTTTCCCTGTATCTGTATAGTGTACAGAATTCATTTCGGCCACCTCTTTTCTTCATTGCCCTTTAATCAAAAGCGGGCGGAATCAATTAAGAGTAGACCCGCTTCGACTTTTTTCATCGGCTATTTTACATTTACGACTTTTATATCAGATTTTCCTGCTTGATATTCACCTTTAATTCAGTGAGATCTTCTAAGAAGGCAACTGTCAGGATTTTTTTCGGAAGCACGAGATAAAGAAACCGTCACCGCCAAAATCCTGAGGGAAAATTTGAAGCATGTTATGATCGACAAAAGGCTTTACCGCCTCAGGCAAATGCGAAAGCCCATAAGGCTCAAAATCAGGATTCGCTGTTAAAAACTCCCGGACTGTGCCTTCATTTTCATTTTTGTCAACAGTACATGTACTGTATACAAGCAGTCCACCTTTTTTCAACAGAGGAGCGACTGCGCCTAAAATTTGAAGCTGGATTTTCTGAAGGGAGTTTAAGTCGCTTTCCTTCTTCGTATATTTAATATCAGGCTTTCTTCTTAATACCCCGAGACCTGAGCAAGGTGCATCGACCAGAACCCGGTCCAAACTTTCACGGTCAAAAAGAGCCTCTGCCGTCCGGCTGTCATGAGCTTTTGCTTCAATATTTTCCAAACCCAATCTTGCTGCATTCTCATCGATCAGTTTGATTTTATGCTTATGAAGATCCAAGGCAAACACTTTTCCTTTTCCTTTCATTAATTCAGCAATATGCGTTGTCTTTCCGCCGGGAGCTGCACAGGAATCCAGAACCGTGAAATCCTCATATACATCAAGGCTGTGGCCGACGAGCATGGAACTTTCATCCTGTATTGTCATCAGCCCTTGCTTAAACGCTTCTGTTCTGGCAAGATTCCCTTTCAGTGAAACAATTGCATCAGGGACGATGCTGCTCTTTCTTACAGATAATCCGGCTTCTGTCAGCTGAGCCAGCAAATCCTCGGTCTTGATTTTCAAAGTATTCACTCGGGCGGACTGCAGCGGTGCCGTAATATTCGTTTCACACATAGCTCTCGTTTTTTCCAAGCCAAACTGGTCAACCCATC
Organism: Bacillus sp. AK031; assembly: GCF_053903065.1. Taxonomy (NCBI): domain Bacteria; kingdom Bacillati; phylum Bacillota; class Bacilli; order Caryophanales; family Bacillaceae; genus Bacillus; species Bacillus sp. AK031. The sequence goes on from NZ_CP096424.1 coordinate 2,844,590, forward strand.
TTTGAACAAGCCACATAGGATGGCTGGTTTCCACTGACAGGCGTTCTACCGGGTCTTCTATCGTATCAATTGATGGAATCCCTTTTCGCTGCACGGAACGGAGGATTCCGTTAATCATGCTGGCAATCCCTTTGTGCCCTCTTCTTTTGCCGATTTCAACGGCTTCAAAAATGATGGCGCGGTCCGGGATTTTATCCAGGTATATCATTTGATATAAAGATAGTCTTAGAAGCTGCCTGACCCAGCTTTCGATTTTTTTATTGATGAAAGGTGCAAGGTAATAATCAAGTGTCATTCTGCGCTGGATGGTACCATAGGTTAATTCTGTCAGCAGGCCGGTGTCAGGTCCGGTCACTCCATATTTAGTAATGGCATGATTCAATAGGAGGTTGCTGTATGACTGGTTTTTCTCAACGGACTCAAGTACATCGAGAGCTGCCTCGCGGACAGTCTTTTTCCCTTTATTCATCTGCATCTCCCAGCCTCATACCTTTTTCAATAAAAGATCCTGCACCTCTCAGGTAGTCTTTTGCATTCATTTTTTTCTTTCCGGATGGCTGAAGTTCTGTAATTTTGATTGAAGTGGAATTGCCTGTCCCCACTACGAATCCATCTTCCTCGACAGCCGTGATTTCTCCAGGATTTCCATCTGTATCCGGCACCTTTTCACTCCACCAGACCTTCATGACAGATCCATTCAATGTCGTATAGGCAACCGGCCATGGATGAAGACCTCGGACATGATTATAAATGTCTTCTCCATCCTTACTCCAATCAATCTTTTCCTGTTCACGCTTTATATTCCAGGCAAAGGTCGCTTTGCTTTCATCCTGCTTTTCAGGTTTGATTTCACCTCTTAATAAAGGCGGAATGGTTTCCAGGAGAAGCTTGGCCCCTGCAGCGCTTAACTTGTCATGCAGCGTACCGACGTGATCTCTCTCATCTATGTCTACTTCAACTGAGCTGAGCATATCACCAGCATCCAGCTTCTCTACCATATACATGATCGTAACACCGGTTGATTTCTTGCCCTGAATAATCGAATAGTGGATCGGCGCTCCTCCGCGAAGTTCCGGCAGAAGTGAGGCATGTACATTGATACAGCCAAACTGAGGAGCTTCCAGCAGCTCTTTAGGCAAGATCTGGCCGAAGGCTGCGGTTACAATCAAATCAGGCTTTAATGCTAGAATTTTTTCAAGCTCTTCTTTCCCGCGGATTTTCTCAGGCTGATAGACTGGTATTCCATTTTTCTCAGCCTCCATTTTAACAGGAGGAGGCGTCATGACTTTCTTTCTGCCGACTGGGCGGTCAGGTTGTGTAACAACCGCGATTACTTCATAGTCATTTTCAATTAAATTTTGCAGTACTGGTACAGAAAAATGTGGGGTACCCATAAATATAATTCTGGTCATTCGCTTTCATACCTTTCAAGTTCATCTTCTTCAATATATCTGATCACTTTGGTCGTGAATAATACTCCATGTAAATGGTCAATCTCATGTAAGATGGCCCTGGCTAAAAAGTCTTCAGCTTCAATGATAAAGGAACGGCCCTTGCGATCTTGTATTCTCACTTTCACATACTCCGGCCTTGACACTTCACCATAGAGGTTAGGAAATGAAAGACAGCCTTCCAGGTCTGTTTGTTCCCCTTTTACTTCAAGGACTTCCGGGTTGATCATTTCAATAGTCCCTGTTTCGTCTCCAATATCCACAATTGCAACGGAAATATCTTTTCCAACCTGTGGGGCGGCAAGGCCGACTCCATCAGCAGCGATCATGGATTCATACATATCATCCAGAAACTTTTTTAACTTCTTATCAAACACTGTTACTGGTTTGCATTCTTTTTCAAGTATTTCATTTGGATAGGTGACAATCGGTAATATAGCCAAAGGATACTCCCTCTTTCTTACATCATCATATAAGGATTGACATCTATTGAAATTGTTAATCCTTCTGATGTTTTTTGTTGTTGGGAATGTTCCAGAATCGTCTTCAATATTGATGGAAGCTCTGGTTCCCGCTTGTATTTTATCAAACATTGGTATCTATATCTATTGTTGATCCTGGGTATTGGCGAGGCAGCAGGCCCCAGCACAATCGAATGAGGCGACAATTTTGCCTGAAGGAACTTCGTAATTCTTTCCGCTGCTCCGACTACCTTCAACAGATCTTCATGGCTTATGGTGATTAAAGATAAATAATAGAATGGAGGATAACTACCAATCTTTCTCATCATCATTTCTTTTTGATAGAAAGCGTCATAATCCTGGGTGCCCGCCAGCTCAATACTGTAGTGTTCAGGTGTATAGGTTTGAATCACCACTTCACCCGGCAGAGAATGCCTCCCAGCTCTTCCGCTGACCTGGGTAAGCAGCTGGAAGGTTTTTTCAGCTGAACGGAAATCCGGGAGGTGCAGCATGGTATCCGCACTTAACACTCCCACAAGCGTGATGTTTGGAAAATCGAGACCTTTGGCGATCATTTGTGTACCAAGTAAAATATCAGCGTTACCTTCGCCAAAACTATCTAATAACCGCTCATGAGAGCCTTTTCTGCTGGTCGTATCCACATCCATGCGGATCACCCTTGCTTGCGGAAGCAGCCTGGTTATTTCTTCTTCCACTTTCTGGGTACCCGTTCCAAAGTACCTGATATGCTCACTTTCGCATTCAGGACAAGTGTCGGGAACTGCCGTTTCATGCCCGCAATAATGACACTTCATGCTATTTGAAAACCGATGGTATGTAAGGGATATGTCACATTGCGGACACTGTGCTACATACCCGCAGTCTCTGCACATAATAAATGAAGAATGGCCTCTCCGGTTAAGGAACAGGACAGTCTGTTCGCCTTTCTCCAGCCGATCCTGAAGCTTTTCAAAAAGCTCTTCAGAGAACATCGACCGGTTGCCGCTTCTTAACTCTTCTCTCATGTCGACAATCGAGACCGCAGGAAGATCCCCTGAATTCATTCGTTTGGATAAGGTAAGCAGCTGGTACACTCCTTTTTGGGCGCGCGCGAACGATTCCAAAGAAGGAGTGGCGCTTCCCAAAATAACCGGACAATGATACTTCTTTCCCCGATAGATGGCTACATCCCTTGCATGATACCTCGGATTTTCTTCCTGCTTGTAACTGGTTTCATGTTCTTCATCAATAATGATGATGCCAAGATTCTCAAACGGTGCAAATATAGCTGAACGCGCACCGACAACGACCTTTACTTCCTTCCGTTGGATCCTTCTCCACTCATCATACTTTTCCCCGGCAGATAAACCGCTGTGCAGGACGGCAACATCATCTCCAAATCTTCCTTTGAAACGATTGACCATCTGTGGAGTCAACGATATTTCCGGCACCAGTACAATGGCTTCTTTCCCTTTTTCATAAACTTCCTGGATCGATTGAAGGTAGACTTCAGTCTTACCGCTGCCGGTAACACCATACAAAAGAAAGGTTTCATGTTCCTGTTGTCTGATGGAATCAAGAACAGGTTCTATCGCCTTTTCCTGTTGTTCTGTCAGCGGCAATGGTTCAGTCTTTTGAAAGATTTTGTGGGCAAAGGGATTTCGATAAATTTCCTGCTGTTTTTTCAGAAGAAGCCCTTTATCAACGAGTGCATTGATTGTTGCAGAAGATGCTCCAGCACTTTCCGCTGCCTCCTTGAGTGTAAAGCCCTCTTCTTCGTCTGCAGACAAAATAAACTCCAAGACAGCTTTTTGCTTATCGGCATTTGCGGGAAGTGACGACAATTCATCGTATAACTTTTCTTTCGTTAAAGCCGGAAAGACTTTCATGACCGTTTTCTTCTTCCCTTTGGATTTCACACTGTAAAAAACATCTAAATTTCCTGCTTTAATTTCTTTTTGCAATAGAGGAAGCATCCCCGCCTCCTCTGCATCCTTCCAGGCAACTTCTTCCTTTTTTGCAAACAGCTTTGCAGCCTGTTCATTCAAGAGGTCTCTTTTTCCAGTCTCCAGAATGATTTTCTTTTCATATTTTGCCTTCATAGCAGCAGGCAGCATCACTTGCAATGCCGATATCTTAAAGCAGAGAGTCTCTCTTGTCAGCCAGTCTGCCATATGCAGCAGGTCTTCATTTAAAACCGGGATCAAATCCATTGGCTGAATCAGGTCTTTCAGCTTTCCTGCTTCTGTCCTTTCTTTCAATCCAGTAACAAAGCCCTGGACTTTTCGTGGTCCAAACGGAACAATGACTCTCATTCCCGGTTGTATCTGACCCTGCCAGCCAGCGGGGATGGAGTAATCAAACACCCGGTCGGTCTGCATAGCAGGAACATCGACAATTACACTTGCAATCTTCATTGCTATCAACCTTTGTCCATCATTTTTTGGATTTCGCGCAAGATTTCTTTTGCTGTCTCCGCTTTAGATAATAACGGCAGTTCACGTTTTGAACCATCTCTTTTGAATATCGTCACAATGTTTGTATCGCCTGCAAACCCTGCCCCTTCCACAGTGACATTGTTTGCTATGATCATATCCGCATTTTTCTTCTGAAGTTTTGCTGAAGCATATTCATCGACATCATTTGTTTCAGCTGCAAAGCCAACAAGAAGCTGGCCGCTTTTTTTCTCCCCCAAGGTTTTGAGGATATCTTTGGTCCTTTCAAATTCAATCGCCAGGTCGCCGTCCTGCTTTTTCATTTTCTTATCTGACGTTGTCCTCGGCCTGTAATCCGCAACGGCAGCGCTCTTAATAACGATATCTGCCGTTCCATATTCATTTAATACCTCATTGTACATTTCTTCTGCACTTTCCACACAGATAAGATTCACGCCTGGAGGACTTGAGAGCGATACAGGGCCGGCAATCAGTGTGACTTCCGCTCCCTGCTTGGCAGCTTCCTCAGCAATCGCAAATCCCATTTTTCCTGTGGACCTGTTGCTGAAGAAGCGAACAGGATCAATCTTTTCCCGTGTCGGACCGGCTGTAACGATGATTTTTTTTCCCTTAAGCAAAGAAAGAGGTATTTCGAAAAAATCATTAAGGTGTTCAATGATTTTTTCTGGTTCCTCCAGTCTTCCTTTCCCAACATAACCGCAGGCAAGGTACCCTTCACTCGGTTCAATGAAACGGTAACCAAAGGAATAAATTTCAGATATATTCTTCTGGACTGCCGGATGCCCATACATATGTACATTCATGGCTGGTGCAATCCACACCGGGGCAGTCGTAGCCAGCAGGGTGGTCGTCACCATGTCATCTCCTATTCCGTTAGCCAGCTTTCCGATCACATTGGCAGTAGCCGGAGCCACCAAAACAAGGTCTGCCCAATCAGCGAGGTCAATATGGGCGATGACCTCCGGATTCTTCTCATCGAATGTATCGGTATACACATCATTACGTGATAACGCCTGAAATGTAAGTGGTGTGACAAATTGCCTTGCAGAAGTACTCATAATCACTTTCACTTGCGCACCAGCCTGGACCAGTTTGCTTGTAAGTGCAGCTGCCTTGTATACCGCAATACCGCCAGTTACACAGAGTAATATGTTTTTCCCCTTCACCATACAATCCCCTCATTTCGACATTTCTTTTCTTGCTTACTTGCTTTATTTTTTTATATGGGCACTGAGAAATTATGATTGGATTCTTTTCTTATAGGCTGTTTTCGTGAATATTGTGGATATTGTGGATATTGACCAGGGGTTTAGTAATGATTTCCGCTCCAGGCATGCGACTCCGCGGGGCGTGCGGTGAGCCTCCTCGGCTTTGCCTGCGGGGTCTCACCTGTCACGCTAATCCCGCAGGAGGTCGCACGCCTTCCGCTCCAATCAAATAATCATTAATTAAAGCCGGCCAAATCCACAACTCTTTAGAAAACAGTCTTCTTATATTATGAAGGATTACTCCTTAAAAAGAAAATAAGGGCTGACCCATAAGGTGAAAAACCTTAAGGTGTCAGTCCCTCTGCAAACCTGCTTTAACTCAATAAAAGCATTTACTCTTACTCGTCTGAGTATACTGCTCCCGCTTCTCTTTCTTTCATAGAAAGCTTACCTGTTTCTATTTCTTCCAGCGCTTTTCCTACATACTTCTCTGAAACATATTTATCAAGCATAAAGCTGCCATCTTCCTGCAAGCTTCTCGCACGCTTTGCAGCGATACTGACAAGAGAGTATTTAGAGTCAATTTTTTTCATTAAAGAATCTATGGACGGGTTTAACATTCAATCTACCTCCAACATTTTTTGGTAACGCTGTTTCACGCGTTCTATCCGGCAATGTTCTGCCTGTACGATCGATTTGATTTTTTCAGTGGCATTCTCCACTTTATCATTTTCCACTACATAATCATATAAGTCCATCATTTCTATCTCTTTTCTTGCTGTGGTCATTCTATTTACTATTAAATCCTCTGTTTCAGTTCCTCTCGTCGTAATTCTGTTCTGCAACTCCGACAAGCTTGGCGGTGCAAGAAAGATAAACAGGCCTTCAGGGAACTTATCCCTGATTTGTTTAGCGCCCTGAACCTCTATTTCAAGAAAGACATCTTTACCGTCTTCTATCGTCGCCCGAACATAATCTTCAGGAGTACCATAATAGTTGCCTACAAATTCGGCATATTCCAAAAGCTTCCCTTGTTCAATGAGGCTTTCAAACTCTTCCCTTGATTTGAAAAAGTAATCCACTCCATCAACTTCTCCTTCTCTTGGAAGACGGGTCGTCATCGAAATGGAATACTCGAACTGAGTATCTTCTTGAGAGAATATTTCTTTCCGTACTGTGCCTTTCCCTACCCCAGAAGGACCGGAAAGCACAATAAGCAACCCTTTTTCTTTCATTATTTACCCTGCCCTTCTTCTGAAATCTCATCTTTATCTGTCAAACGAGCCGCAACGGTTTCAGGCTGAACAGCAGATAAAATGACATGATCGCTGTCCGTAATGATAACTGCTCTCGTTCTCCTGCCATAAGTGGCATCCACGAGTGTTCCGCGATCTCTGGCATCCTGTATAAGACGCTTGATCGGTGCAGATTCGGGACTGACAATCGAGATGATGCGATTAGCTGATACAATGTTACCAAAACCTATATTAATGAGCTTTATAGACATAATGCTCCTCCAATCAATAGTCTATTTTGACCTAATAAAACCAAAATTAATCAAATTATTCAATATTTTGAACCTGTTCCCGCAATTTCTCCAAACAAGTTTTCATTTCCACTACAAAGGCCGCAATCTGTGCATCATTTGCTTTTGAACCGATCGTATTCACTTCTCTGTTCATTTCCTGAATGATGAAATCCAGCTTCCTTCCAACAGGACCAGTTTGCTCAAGAGTCCCGGTAAATTGGACTAAGTGGCTTCCAAGCCTCGTTAACTCCTCAGAAATGTCACTTTTATCAGCGAATATCGCTATTTCGGTCAGAATTCTTGACTCATCCACAGTGCTGCCAGCCAGTTCTTTGATCTTTCTTTCCAGCCTTGTCCTGTATTGTTGGATCACACTGGGGACATGGGCATGGATGGAAGACAGGGTATTCTTGAACTGATTTATATGAGATAGAAGGTCTTGACGGAGTTTTTCTCCCTCAAGCTTTCTCATTTCGACCAGTTCCTTTAATGCCTCTGCAAAGGCTTGCTCAACAAGAAGCTCAAGATCTTCATTTTCATCCTCAATTTCTTCTATCGAGAGAAATTCCGACCTCTGCAAAACCGCATGCAAGTCCATCTTATCATCTAACGAATATTTATCTTTCAGCATATGTATTGTTTTTAAATAGTCATCAGCGAGCTGCCAGTCCACTACAAGCTTACGGCGGACAAGTCCCTCGCCTGTTATCGTCAGGAAAATATCGACTTTTCCCCGTTTTATGTATTCTGTCGTTATCTTTTTCAGCTTTTCTTCTAATTTGACCAGTTGTTTCGGTGTGCGGATATTCAACTCGCAGAACCGGTGATTGACCGATTTCATCTCGACCGTAACCGCATGTTGTTCCGACTCTTGCCTCGCTCTGCCAAAGCCGGTCATGCTCACAACCATTAACAGTCACATCCAATCTTTCTGCTTATGCAGCTTGAAATGAACTTTAAACAGGCTCCTCTATTCAGCAGGTCCGACTGAAACTGCTGTTAACTGCTTGAACAGCTACAAGAACCTAATAAAAAAGGTAATAGAGTATGCACTCTACTACCTTTAGGATTATATCACAACTCAGCGTTTTTTTCCTGCAAAAAATGATCCCGCAAGCAAAAACGTCGGTACTGCACTCATTCCTCCAATTAGCAGCCAGTCTTTAAGCTCGATTGGTACCGTATGGAATATTGGCTGCAGGGCAGGCAGGTAAATGACGAGAACCATGAGCAGAAAAGATGACAAGACAGCCCATACAAGATACATATTGCCAAACGGGTTTCTGGCAAAGACCGATTTCTCGCTTCGGCAGTCAAACACGTGAATAAGCTGGGCCATGACCAAAGTGGCAAAAGCCACAGTTTGAGCATAAGCCAAATGGTCAGGATGCTGTTTATAAGCAAGCATAAACGCAGCCAGGGTTGAAATTCCTATCAAAAATCCCCTGGAAACCACTTTCCACCCTAACCCTCTTGCGAATACACCTTCTTTCGGATGGCGTGGATTTCTCTTCATTACATCCTCTTCCGGTTGATCCAGTCCAAGAGCCATTGCCGGCAAACCATCTGTTACGAGGTTGACCCAAAGGATCTGGATTGGAACGAGCGGAAGCGGAAGAGCAAGGATCATCGCAAAAAGCATAACCAGGATCTCACCAACATTGGAGGCAAGAAGATACCGGATGAATTTTCTTATATTTTCGTAGATGTTTCTTCCTTCATTAATAGCAGACTTTATTGTCGCAAAATTATCGTCAAGCAAGACAAGTGATGATGCTTCTTTTGCGACATCCGTCCCTGTGATTCCCATTGCCACTCCGATATCCGCTGCTTTTATGGCTGGTGCATCATTTACCCCGTCTCCTGTCATCGCGACTACATGTCCGCGATTTTGTAGTGCTTTAACAATTTTTAATTTATGTTCAGGCGATACTCGTGCAAATACAGAAACTTTTTCAACCACTTCTTCCAAGTCAGAGACTTCCATCGAATTCAGTGCAGCCCCTTCAAGTACCTGGTCCTGTCCGCGCAGTATTCCCAGGTCTTTTGCGATGGCTTTTGCAGTGATAACATGGTCGCCTGTAATCATGACTGTCTTTATGCCAGCCTGTCTGCATTCTTTTACAGCCTGCTTTACTTCAGGCCTAGGCGGATCGATCATGCCTTGGAGACCAATGAAGGTGAGGCCTTTCTCAGCTTCCTCTTCGCTGCTTGGAAGAGCCGGGGAAGTCCATGGAGCGTATGCAATCGCAATTGTTCTCAGTGCATTGGATGCAAGCTCATGAATCGCCGTCTGAACCTTTTCTGTAAACTCTTTTGTTCGATACTGCATCCTTTCATTCCACAGGATCGATTCACTGATATCCACCAGGACATCAGGCGCCCCTTTTGTAACAATAAATCGTTTGCCCTCTCCGTCTCTTACAACAATGCTCATCATCTTTCTCGTTGAATCAAATGGGAATTCCTTTTCAATTGTAAACTTGCCCAGCAATGCTTCCCGCTGCATTCCAGCTTTAAGGGCGGCAACAAGCAAAGCCCCTTCCGTTGGATCGCCATCAAGTATATACTCATCGTCCTTCATTTTGATTTTTGCATTGTTGCAAAGCATTCCAAATGTCAGCAGCTGGTTCAACGATTTTTCAGATGCTGGGCTTACTCTTTCTTCACTCCGGTAAAAGCTGCCCTCAGGATCGTATCCAGTTCCACTTACTGTCCATGTATTCCCTCCGCTCCACAAGTGGGTCACGGTCATTTTATTCTGTGTTAATGTTCCTGTTTTATCTGAACAGATGACAGATGCACATCCCAATGTCTCTACAGCAGGAAGTTTCCTGACAATCGCCTTTCTCCTGATCATTCTCTGTACGCCCAATGAAAGGGCTACCGTTACAATTGCCGGAAGTCCTTCAGGTATTGCAGCTACCGCCAATGAAACACCTGCAAGAAACATCGTGTACATATCATGTCCCTGGATGACACCGATGCCTACAACCAAGGCGGTAAGAACCAATGCAACAGTAATCAAAATCTTTCCGAGCTGCTCCAGTCTTCTCTGAAGCGGAGTTGTCATCGTTTCAGCTTTTTGAATCATGTCGGCAATTTTCCCCATCGCCGTCTGCATTCCCGTTGCCGTCACTACCCCGATTCCGTTGCCTCTCGTCACCATCGTACCCATGAAGGCCATGTTTTCCAGGTCGCCCAGGTTGACATTCTCACCCTCGATTTCTCCTGTTCTTTTGCTTACTGGAACGGATTCCCCTGTAAGTGCGGACTCTTCAATTTCTAAATTATTGACCGTGATGAGCCTGACATCTGCTCCGATCCGGTCTCCACTCGAAAATTTAATGATATCCCCGGGAACCACATCTTTAGATGGGACCTTTGTCCAATTTCCTTCCCGCAAAACATTGATTTGCGGTGCAGAGAGCTCCTTTAGTGCATGTAATGATTTCTCGGCTTTTCTTTCCTGGAAAAACCCAAGAAAACCGTTAATCAATACAATCGCAATAATTGCAATGGCATCAATGTATTCTCCCAACAGCCCAGATATTAGGGTTGCCGCCAGCAATACAATCACCATAAAGTCTTTGAATTGACTAAAAAACAACAATAAAGCAGATTGTTTCTCTGCTTCCTGCAGTTCATTCCAGCCGAACTGCTTTCTCCGTGCCTTTACTTCGTCTTCAGCAAGTCCGTTTGTAAAGTCAGTATTAACCGTTTTTTCTATATCGTCCTGCCGCATCTCATGGTATTTCATCCAACCAACTCACTCTCCCATTTATTATCCGAAAAGTTCACCTCTCACAGCATTATTATTCAGACTCGTCCCAAAAAATGATATGATTCTTATAGGAAGATGAAATATTGTGATTCATCATAGAGTTTTGTTTATTTTAGATGTCTTTTTGAGATATGGACCTATTTGAATACGTTGGACTGACTTATCATAGGGAGACAAGTATTACGTTAGACAGTGAGACCATTGAATCTAACTCGAGTTATTTAGAAAGCTTTTAAATCAATTTTCCAAAGGGGGATACCTCCTATCCATTTAAAAGTTTCAAGAATAACCCTTATCTCCCTTCTGCTAATTGATTTAATATTTATACTCCTATTACGGGAACTATCTAGTATATTGATTACAAAAACTTATTCTGTTTTAGTGGAAAACAAAATTGATTGGAGCGGAAGGTGTGCGACCTCCTGCGGGATTAGCGTGACAGGTGAGACCCCGCAGGCGAAGCCGAGGAGGCTCACCGCACGCCCCGCGGAGTCCACGCCTGGAGCGGAAATCACTACTCCCACCTTTCTTATAGCAACAATCTTTTAGAACAGAGACTTAAATAAATACCAAATGTGTAACTGTAATGAACAGGACTTCCACAAACTACATTTAGACCACAATTAACCATAGAAGAGGATGTAAGAAAATGTCATTCGACGGATTATTTACAAAAGCCATGACGGAAGAGCTTGGCGGTATATTAAAGGGCGGACGAATCAATAAGATTCATCAGCCTTATAAAAATGAAGTTATTTTAATCGTGAGATCACAGGGGAAGAACCATAAGCTTCTCTTATCTGCCCATCCAAGTTATGCGCGTGCACAGCTGACTTCCCAGAGCTATGAAAACCCTTCTGTACCGCCCATGTTCTGCATGCTGCTGAGAAAGCACCTAGAGGGCTATATCATAGAGGATGTTTATCAAAAAGAAGTTGACCGCATCATTATTTTTGAAATCAAAGGGCGCAGCGAAATCGGGGATGTTTCCTATAAGCAGCTGATCATAGAAATTATGGGCCGCCACAGCAATATTGTAATTGTCGATAAAAACAGGAACATGATCCTGGATTCCATCAAACATATTCCACCTTCGATTAATAGTTATCGTACTGTGCTGCCGGGACAGGAATACAAATTTCCACCTCCTCAGGATAAGAAAAATCCTCTGCAGGCGGAACAGGATGATATCCTGAAGGCGATCGACTTCAACAGCGGAAAGCTGGACAAACAAATTGTCGGCGCCTTTTCCGGGGTCTCTCCCCTGTTTGCCAAAGAGGCTGTTTACAGAGCAGGACTTGCCAACCGGAACAGTTTGCCAAGTGCACTGCTCAGCATCCTTGATTCTGTAAAGAAGCAGAATTACCAGCCAACATTGATCCGGTCAACGAAAGAGATCTTTTACTTCCTGGACCTTCAGCATATCGAAGGGGAGCACACACACTTCCCAAATCTAAGTGAACTGCTTGACCGTTATTTCCACCAGAAAGCCGAAAGAGACCGGGTCAAACAGCAGGGAAATGACCTTGAGCGGCTTCTTAAGAACGAACTCGAAAAAAATCAGGGAAAAATAGTGAAACTGGAAAAAACCTTAAAAGATGCCGAGAATGCGGATACCTACCAGCTCTATGGTGAACTGCTTACCGCCAACCTTTATGCAGTGGAAAGAGGCATGAGTGAGATTGAAGTGATGAATTACTACGACGAAGAAGGCGGAACAGTCAAAATTGAACTGGATATAAGGAAGACACCTTCTGAAAATGCCCAACAATACTTCTCAAAGTATTCAAAAGCGAAAACGGCCATCAGAATTGTTCAAGAGCAAATCGGAAAAGCGAAAGAGGAAATCATCTATCTGGAACAATTGCTGCAGCAGCTGGAATCGGCTTCACCTAAGGATATCCTTGAAATTCGTGAAGAACTTGCCGAAGAAGGGTATATCAGAGCCAAAAGTGAGAAGAAGAAAAAGAAAAGCAATGACAAGCCGCAGCTTGAAGCCTATGTATCAAGTGACGGTACAGCCATTCTCGTCGGAAAGAACAACAAACAAAATGACTATCTGACAAATAAACTGGCCGGCAAAGATGAAATATGGCTGCATACAAAAGATATCCCCGGTTCACATGTGGTCATCCGCAGTAAAGACCCAGCAGAGGAAACGATCAAAGAAGCCGCAGTATTGGCAGCCTATTTCAGCAAAGCAAGAGAGTCCGGTTCTGTGCCGGTTGATTTCACCAAGGTGAAAAATGTTAAAAAACCAAAGGGCGCCAAACCAGGTTTTGTTACTTATGATGAGCAGCAGACAGTCTATACGACTCCAAGTATCGATTCGGTTCGATCGATGAAAAAAGAATAGTTTTTGAAAGAAGCATCGAATGACGTTGCTTCTTTTTTTAGCCAAATTAAAAAGCGGGCATTCTTATATGCCCGCTTAAATAATTCCTTATTATGCTCCCCATTCTTCCGGATCTTCTCTCCAGCTTTTCAACGCTTCCAAGTCTTGTTCTTCGATGTATTTATTCTCATGTGCTGCTTCCAGTAACGCTGAATAGTCAGAAAGTGACACTGCCTTGATATCCGCTTCCGCTAGTTTATCAATCCCGCTCTGCAGCTCATATGTAAAGATAGCGGCGACTCCCAGGACTTCACAACCTTCTTCTCTTAATGCCTTCACAGCCGAGATACAGCTGCCACCTGTTGAAATAAGATCTTCTACAACGACAACCTTTTGCCCAGCCCTTACCTTTCCTTCAATCTGGCTCCCTTTTCCATGCGCTTTTGGCTTCGACCTTACATAGCACATCGGCAGGTTAAGTCGGTCACTAACCCAAGCTGCATGAGGAATGCCGGCTGTCGCAGTTCCTGCAATCATTTCTGCGTCCGGAAAGTGATTTTTGATGTTCTCAGCAATCCCTTCAGCAATCATATTTCTTACTGCAGGGAAGGAAATCGTCAAGCGGTTATCACAGTAAATCGGTGATTTTAAACCTGAAGACCAAGTAAATGGATCATTTGGTTTCAAAAATACTGCTTCAATATTTAATAATTCCTGTGCAATTTCTTTTTTCATGCTTGCCCCTCCCACTCTGTTTTGACTCTTCTATAGGCTTCTGCCGGATCTTCTGCAGCTGTGATGCTTCTCCCTACCACAATGGCAGAGGAACCAAGGGCTCTGGCCTCAGATGGTGAAGAAATCCGCTTTTGATCTTGAGCGGCATCGCCCTTAAGGCGAATACCAGGAGTTACTCTCAAAAATTCCTCTCCGCATGCATCTCTGATGGCGGACGCTTCATGCGGAGAACAAACGACTCCATCCAGTCCTGCTTCCTTGCTGATTCTCGCATAATGGAGGACAGATTCTATTAATGGAAGAGAGATCAGCTGATCACGCTGCATCCGCTCTTCTGATGTTGAAGTGAGCTGGGTAACGGCAATCAGCATGGGTCTTTTTTTTCCTGAAGGAGTACCCTGCTCTAAACCTTCCGAGGCTCTTTCCATCATGGGCATACCACCGGCAGCATGGACATTGATTAAATCGATTTCCAGCTGGGCAAGGCCCTTCATTGCCTGCCCGACTGTATTCGGGATATCATGGAGCTTTAAATCAAGGAAAACACGATGATTCATTTTCTTTAATTCCTCAATGATCACCGGACCATTTTGCAGATAGAGCTCCATTCCGACTTTTACAAAGAGCGGAGTATCAAATCTCTCCAAGAATTTCTTGCTCGTTTTCCAGTCAGGAAAATCAAGTGCGACTAACGGTTGTTTCTCCATGTTTCCCCCAGCTCCTTCCGATCAGTTCAGAAATGTGGTCTACTCCCATTTCCTCCAGTCTTTCATTCAACCCTTGGATTAACTCCGGACATATAAACGGATCAACGAAATTGGCTGTCCCTACTGCAATCGCACTTGCACCGGCATAAAGATATTCAATGATGTCATCAACCGTTTGAATGCCGCCCATCCCGATAATCGGGATATTTACTTGCTGGCTTACTTCATAAATCATCCGGATGCTGACAGGCTTGATGGCAGGGCCTGATAACCCGCCTGTGCCATTGGCAATGACCGGCTTCCCTGTTTTCGTATCAATTCTCATGCCGATCAAAGTATTGATCATCGTCAGTCCGTCTGCACCGCCATCTTCCACCGCTTTCGCCATTTCTACGATGCTGGCTACATTCGGGGAAAGTTTCACATATACAGGAACAGAGGAAACTGCTTTCACTTTCTTTGTCAGTTCTTTCGCAATTTCCGGTACTGTACCGAAAGCGATCCCTCCGGTTTTGACATTCGGGCAGGAAATATTCAGTTCCAAGGCTTTTACATTTGGAGCTTTTGAAATGGTTTCAGCCACTTCCACATAATCCTCTGTTTGCGAACCGGCCACATTTGCAATAATCGGCACATCATATTTTTCCAACCACGGAAGTTCCTCCGTCATGACTTTCTCGAGACCAGGGTTTTGCAGCCCAATGGCATTCAGCATTCCAGAGGAAGTTTCTGCAACACGAGGTGTCGGATTTCCATAGCGTGTATCCAGGGTGGTCGCTTTGATCATAATCGCACCCAGCTGGCTTAAATCATAGAGGTCTGCAAATTCTTTCCCGAATCCGAAGCAGCCCGATGCAGGCATTATTGGATTTTTCAAGCTTAAGCCCGGAAGTTCAATCTTCAGCTTATTCATAACTGTACCACCCCCACTGGAAATACTGGTCCGTCACTGCAGATTTTCACATAGTCTTTTCCACCGTCATTTACAGCTTTTTGGCAGACACAGGCAAAGCATGCTCCAATGCCGCAGCCCATTCGTTCTTCCAGGGAGATATATCCTTTGTGATCTCCATAAGAATTACTCAGTGCCGCAAGCATTGCTTTTGGTCCGCAGGAATAGAACAGGTCAAATTCAATTCCCTTTTGTTGGATGACATCCGTTACATACCCTTTTGTGCCGTGTGATCCGTCTACTGTAGCAATATAAGTCGGTCCAAGTTCAGAAAACTCGCCTTCATAGAATGCAGCCCCGCTATTTTGGAAGCCGAGCACATGGATGACTTTCAGACCCGTTTCAACAAGTTGTTTTGAAAGCTCATAAAGAGGCGGTACACCGATGCCGCCGCCTACAAGCAATGCTGTCTTCCCTGTATCTTCACTGTGGATGGGAAATCCTTTCCCTAAGGGACCGAGTACATCCACTTTTTCACCGGAGCGGGCTGAAGACAGAATTTTCGTACCTTTTCCTTCTGCACGGTAAATCACAGTCAGACTGCCCTTCTCTTTGTTGATTTCCGCAATACTGATTGGGCGGCGCAGGAGCGGATCTACTCCTGAGCCTATTTTAAAGTGAAGGAATTGACCTGGTTCCTTTAACTCTTGAACAAGATCTCCAGACAAAACCATTTTGAAAATATTGTCGGCAATTTCTTCGTTGGAAATGATTCTCATGAGATCTTTTTTGATCATAGCAGTACCGCCTCTTGGATTTTTTCTGCCCCTTCCATCGCTTCTGCAGAGAATGTCATAGATTCAAAAACTCTTAAAATCGCTTCAGCCGTATCCAGTGATGTCAAGCAAGGAATGCCATTCTCCACCGATTCTCTTCGAATTCTGAACCCGTCTCTCTGAGGCTGTTTGCCTTTGGTCAGCGTGTTGATAACGAGCTGGGTTTCACCGCTTTGAATGACATCCAGAAGAGTAGGGCCTTCCGAACCGATTTTGTCCACTTCTTTCACTGGAATGTTTTCTGTTCTCAATACATCAGCTGTACCTTTCGTAGCAATGATCTGATAACCGATGTTCACAAACCTCTTCGCCAGGCCGATTGCTTCTTCTTTATCTTTATCGGCCACTGTCAGCAGGACAGATCCATATTCTTTCATCTGCATTCCTGCAGCAACAATCCCTTTATAAAGGGCTTTTTCCAAGGTCTGGTCTTTCCCCATCACTTCACCTGTGGACTTCATTTCAGGTCCGAGGGTGATATCGACTCTGCGCAGTTTGGCAAAAGAGAAGACCGGGACTTTGACATATACACCTTGTTTTTCAGGAACCAATCCTGACTTATATCCCATCTCTTCAAGTGAAGTTCCCAGAATTACTTTGGTTGCAAGGTTAGCCATCGGTACATTCGTTATTTTACTTAGGAATGGCACCGTTCGGCTGGAACGCGGATTTACTTCCAGTACATATACTTCATCCTTGCTGATGACATACTGGATATTCAACAACCCGATGATGTTCAATCCTTTGGCAAGTTTTGTTGTATATTCTATTATTCTGTCTTTCTGGTCCTTTGTCAGCTGCTGCGGCGGATACACGGCAATCGAGTCGCCAGAATGGACACCGGCCCTTTCGATATGCTCCATGATTCCCGGAATCACAACATCCTTTCCATCAGAGATCGCATCAACTTCAATCTCTTTTCCTATTAAGTAACGGTCGATCAAGACTGGATGTTCAGGGTTTACTTTTACCGCATTCTTCATATATTGCAGCAGCTCGCCTTCACCGTAGACGATTTCCATTGCCCGGCCGCCAAGTACATAGGATGGGCGTACGAGGACCGGATAACCGATTGATTTCGCGATTTCAACTGCACCTTCTACTGTTACCGCTGTTTTCCCTTCAGGCTGTGGCACTCCAAGTGCTTTCAATGTGTATTCAAACTTATCCCTATTCTCTGCACGATCGAGGTCTTCAAGGGAAGTTCCAAGAATTTTGACGCCTCTCTCTACTAGTTGTGCTGCAAGGTTTATCGCTGTCTGTCCTCCGAATTGCACGACGACACCCTCTGGTTGTTCAAGATCGATGATGTGCATAACATCTTCGATAGTCAACGGCTCGAAGTAAAGCTTGTCAGAGATACTGAAGTCGGTAGAAACGGTTTCAGGGTTATTGTTTACAATGATTGCTTCATAACCCGCCTCTTTGATAGCCCAGACTGAATGGACTGTCGCGTAATCAAACTCGACACCTTGGCCGATCCTAATAGGGCCTGAACCAAGCACGACTACACTTTTCTTGCTTGTTACCACCGATTCATTTTCTCTTTCGTATGTTCCGTAGAAGTAAGGAGTTGCTGATTCAAACTCTGCTGCACACGTATCGACCATTTTATATACCGGAATGAGTTCCTGCTCTTTTCTCCAGTCATATACCTGCTTTTCTGTGGCAGTCCATAACTTTGCTAAAGTGATATCTGCAAAGCCCATTCTTTTTGCTTTAGTTGCAATTTCTTTGTTGAATGGAGATGCAGCAACTTCTGTTTCAAAGTCCACGATTTTCTTTAATTTATGAAGGAAGAAGAGATCAATTTTGCTCCAATCATGGATTGTATCGATTGTTACCCCTCTGCGGAGCGCTTCTCCGATATAGAAGAGTCTTTCGTCTCCGGCTTTTCTGATGCGCTTTTCAATTAAAGAATCGTCGATATTCTCTGCATCCTCAAGCTCCAGGTGATACACATTGCTCTCGAGCGAGCGGACTGCTTTCAGCATGGATTCTTCGAAGGTTCTTCCGATTGCCATTACTTCCCCTGTTGCTTTCATTTGTGTTCCGAGATTTCTTTTCGCTGATTCAAACTTATCGAATGGCCAGCGCGGAATTTTGGAAACGATATAATCTAGCGCAGGCTCAAAGCTTGCATAGGTTTTACCTGTTACCGGGTTCATCATTTCATCGAGATTCAACCCAACGGCAATCTTTGCCGCAAGTTTGGCGATCGGATACCCTGTCGCTTTTGATGCAAGGGCTGAAGAACGGCTTACCCGCGGGTTAACCTCAATGATGTAATACTGGAAGCTGTCCGGATCAAGAGCAAGCTGAACGTTACAGCCCCCTTCGATCCCTAAAGCACGAATGATTTTCAGTGAGCAGTTTCTCAGCATCTGATATTCTCTGTCACTTAAAGTCTGGCTTGGTGCCACTACGATCGAGTCACCAGTATGGATTCCGACAGGATCAAAGTTCTCCATGTTACATACAACAATGGCACTGTCGTTGCTGTCTCGCATCACTTCATACTCGATTTCCTTGAAACCGGCAATGCTCTTTTCCAGGAGACATTGTGTAACCGGGCTGTACTTTAATCCGCTGCTGACAATTTCAATAAGCTCTTCACGGTTATGGCAGATCCCTCCGCCGGTCCCTCCAAGCGTATACGCTGGACGGACGATCACCGGGTATCCTACTTCTTCAACAAACTTATAAGCTTCTTCAACTGTCCGGATGATTTCGCTTTGGGGTACCGGTTCGTTCAACTCGTTCATCAATTTCCGGAAAAGGTCACGGTCTTCAGCCTGTTCAATTGCTGATAGCTTTGTTCCAAGGATTTCTACATTACATTCTTCAAGAACACCCGCGTTTGCCAGTTCAACCGCCATGTTCAAACCTGTCTGGCCACCAAGAGTAGGAAGCAGGGCATCAGGACGTTCTTTACGGATGATTCTGCTGACGAATTCCAATGTCAGCGGTTCAATATATACTTTGTCGGCAATTTCACTGTCTGTCATGATTGTAGCCGGATTGGAGTTAACGAGAATAACTTTGTAGCCTTCCTCTTTTAGTGCAATACATGCTTGAGTTCCTGCATAGTCAAATTCTGCTGCCTGGCCGATGACGATCGGGCCGCTTCCGATTACTAGGATGGTTTTGATATCTGTACGTTTAGGCATGTGAAATCTCCTTTCTCTTTTCCGCTTCCATCATTGTCATGAATTGATCAAATAGTGCATTTGCGTCTTCTGGTCCAGGTGAAGCCTCTGGATGATATTGAACAGTGAACGCCGGCAGGTCCAAATGTTTCAATCCTTCAATGGTGCCGTCATTCAATCCGATATGAGTGGCTTCCAGTCGCGTTTCTTTCAAAGAATCAGCATCAACTGAATACCCGTGGTTCTGTGAAGTCAAGGCAATCTTGCCAGTTGCAAGATCTTTTACCGGATGGTTAGATCCGCGATGGCCGAACTTCATCTTGAATGTATCTCCTCCACCGGCAAGAGCAAACAGCTGGTGTCCAAGGCAGATGCCAAACAAAGGAATCTTGCCTAGAATTTCATTTATCATTTCGATGGCTTCCGGCACATCTTTTGGGTCTCCCGGCCCGTTTGAAAGCATGATGCCATCCGGGTTCAGTGCCCGGATTTCCTGTGCTGTTGTATTATAAGGTACAACAATCACGTCGCAATCTCTCTTGTTGAGTTCTCTCAGAATACCATGCTTCATACCGAAATCTACAAGCACGACCCTGAATCCCCTGCCAGGGCTTGGATAAGCTGTTTTCGTTGAAACCTGCTTAACCTGGTCGGACGGAAGTTCTGTCGCTTTCAGTTTATGAAGGATCTCTTCCTTATCAACTTCAACTGAGCAGATCATTCCTTTCATCGTCCCCCGCTCCCTGATTTTCTTTGTCAGCATTCTTGTATCGATCCCGGACAGCCCCGGGATTCCTTTGGCTTTCAACAATCCGTCCAATGTGTCTTCGCTTCGCCAGTTGGATGGAAAGTCCGCTTCTTCTCTTACAATGAACCCCTTGATAGCAGGAGAAATCGATTCAAAGTCATCACGATTGATTCCGTAGTTTCCAATCAATGGATAAGTCAAGGTAATGATCTGTCCACAGTAGGAAGGATCTGATAAGATTTCCTGGTAACCAGTCATTCCTGTATTGAAGACTACTTCACCCGTAGAATTTGTATCTGCTCCAAAACCTTCACCTGTAAAAACTGTACCGTCATCTAGTATCAATTGTCTTTTCATCTTATTCTTCGCCATCCTTCCAAACTAGAGTTCCTTCTGAAAATGTTGCTTTGGGCCATCCTTTGCATTCCCATCCGGCAAACGGGGTATTTTTTCCTTTGGATAAGAAACGTTCAGGATCGATTGCATTTGTTCCATCTAAATCTACTAACGTTATGTCTGCGAGCTTGCCGGCTTCCAAAGTTCCATAAGGAAGGTTAAAGGTCTTTGATGGTGCTTCAGTCATCCAGTCAACCAGCTGTTTCAAAGAAATGATTTCTTTTTCAACCAGATTCGTATACATCAGCGGAAAGGCTGTTTCCAATCCGACAATCCCAAATGGTGCCAGTGCAATTCCTTCTGATTTTTCTTGGGCTGTATGCGGTGCATGATCAGTAGCGATAAAATCGATTGTTCCGTCAAGCAGACCCTCGAGAAGTGCCTCGCGATCCGCCTTGCTTCTGAGCGGAGGGTTCATCTTGTAATTTGCATCGTCTCCAGGGATATCATCTTCTGTGAGCAGAAGGTGATGTGGCGTGACCTCTGCCGTCACCCTGATTCCAGCTTGCTTGGCATCTCTGACAACTCTCACCGACTCTTTTGTACTGATATGGCAGACGTGGTAATGGCAGCCCGCTGCTTCAGCAAGCAGTACATCCCTGGCAATCTGAACAGATTCACAGATAGACGGGATTCCTTTAATGCCCGTTTCTTTTGCGAACCTGCCGTCATGGACAGCCCCCCCATAGATGAGAGAATTATCTTCACAGTGAGCTACGATCGCTTTATCAATTGCGGCTGCAGCTTTCATGGCTTCAAACATTTTGCCTGCTTCCTGCACGCCGACGCCGTCATCCGTGAAGGCAAATGCGCCTGCTTCTTTTAATGCTTCAAAGTCCGTCAGGTTCTTCCCAGCCTGTCTTTCCGTGATCGACGCGTAAGGAAGTACTCTTACTGTCCCTGTCTCTTTGATTCTGTTATTGAGCCATTGAAGAGTTTCTGTATCATCCGGTACAGGTCTTGTGTTAGGCATTGCTGCAATCGTTGTAAAACCGCCTTTTGCAGCTGCTCTTGTACCTGTCTCGATCGTCTCTTTCTTTTCACCGCCCGGTTCACGCAGATGGACATGCAAATCCACAAATCCAGGTACCAGCAGCAATCCTTCAGCTTCAAAGATTTCTGTTCCCTGATCTTGAAGGTTCTCCCCTATTTCTTCTATATATCGACCGTTTATCTTCAAATCTCTTTTTGTGAGATTGCCATTTTCATCAATCATCTGTGCATTCTTAATAATAGTCGCCATACTATTCTCCCCCTCGGTTTTCTAATGCTCTTTTCAAAACTGCCATTCTGACGTATACTCCATTTTCCATTTGCTTAAAAATCCGGGATTTCCTGCATTCAACCAACTCACTTGCTATTTCAACATCCCTGTTTACTGGTGCCGGATGCATAATGATGCTCTGTTCTTTCATCATTTCCGCTCTTTCCAGTGTCAGTCCAAACTCAGCATGATACTGTTCTTTTGTTAATGTCGAAGTGCTGCCATGCCTTTCATGCTGAACTCTCAGGAGCATGACCACATCAGCCGATTGGACCGCTTCATCCACTGTCAGGTAACTTTCATTTTCTAAAAACTCGGTTGGAAACCATTCAGGCGGTCCCGAAAACTTCACTTCTGCCCCCAGTTTCTTTAAGGCTTCTGCATTTGACCGTGCCACCCTGCTGTGTGAAATATCACCGATAATACTCACTTTCAAACCCTTAAATGATCCAAACTCTTCGTTTATTGTCATAAGATCCAGCAAGCATTGTGTGGGATGATTTCCGCAGCCGTCACCGCCATTCAAGATCGGAATATTAACGTTTTCGATGAGCTCATCGAAATAACGATCGGTTTCATGTCTGATGACAACTGCATCCACACCGATAGATTCAAGTGTTTTGACCGTGTCATACAATGTTTCTCCCTTCGTAACGCTTGAAGTATTGGTTTCAAAAGGGATCACATCCAGCCCCAGTTTCCTTTCTGCCATTTCAAAGCTGCATTTCGTCCTTGTACTGTTTTCGAAAAACAGGTTTGCTGTATAGTATTTTTTTTCAGGAAGCCAAATTTCACCCTGTTTAAACCTTTCAGCCTGAGCCACTATTTCCTCTATTTCTTCTACGGTCAGTTCTGCCATCGTTAACAAGTGTTTCATCATTCAACCTCCCAATACTTTCAATTATGTAAAAAAACACCCGGGCTTCAGCCAGGGTGTTTTTTGTTCGCAAAGACCAGCATGTACCCCTATAGCACATACATCCCTGCAAATTTCAAACACCCTTCTAAGCCTCTCTGGACCTCTATTAAAAGGTGTATCTATTTAGTTTTCTGCATTTAAATCTCTGAACATCTCATCTTCATCGACAGGTTCCTGCCCCGGCAGTACCAGGTTGAGCACTACACCGACGATCGCAGCCAGTGCCATTCCTGACAGAGCAAGCTCTTCGGTGATTTGAATGAATGCACCGCCGACTCCGATTACCAGGATGACTGAGGAAATGATCAGGTTGCGTTTTTTGCCAAGGTCGATCTTATTGTCAATCAGCATACGCAATCCGCTTGAAGCGATGATACCGAACAACAGGATGGAGACGCCTCCCATTACGGCTGTTGGGATCGTGCCGATTAAAGCAGTGATTTTCCCGATGAATCCAAAGGCGATGGCAATTACTGCAGCCCCGCCGATAACGAAAACACTGAATACCCTTGTAATCGCGAGAACACCGATATTTTCGCCGTAAGTTGTATTAGGAGGACCTCCAAGGAAGGAAGCTATGATTGTTGCAACCCCATCACCCAGTATCGAGCGGTGAAGGCCGGGCTCCTTGATGAAATTCTTGCCTGCAACTTTACTTAAAACCATTTGGTCCCCAGTGTGTTCAGCTAATGTGACGACTGCTACAGGTACCATGATTATGAATACTTCCCATGAAAATGATGGTGTGTAGTTGACAAAAGGTATGAAAAAGTCCGGCATCTGTAGCCAAGGTGCATTTTTCACAGGAGTCAAATCAACTATGCCGGCAAAGTAAGCAATCACATAACCGCCTACAATCCCTGCAAGAATCGGAACCAAACCAAGGAATCCTCTGAAGAAAATCGATCCAAGTACTGTGATGGCCAAAGTGGCTAAGGCAACCATAAAGTGTGTATTGCTGTAGATAAGTTCTGTGGCTCCTGGATTCTCATACATGGCCATATCGACTGCAGTGCCTGCCAGCCCCAGTCCGATAACCATTATGACCGGTCCGACAACAATCGGCGGCAGGATTTTCAATAGCCATTTCAAACCAAATTGAGAGATTAATAGGGCGACAAGTCCGTATACCAGACCTGCAAGGAAACTTCCCATCATCGCAGCCGCTGGTCCGCCTACTGTTTTCGCTGCAATGATCGGTGCGATGAATGCGAAGGATGAACCCAGGTAGGCAGGAATTCTCCCTCTGGTGATAAGAAGATAAGCAAGCGTTCCCAGTCCGCTTGAAATAAGGGCGACTGCCGGGCTTAATTCTACCAGGAACGGTACAAGTACCGTAGCCCCGAACATCGCGAATAAGTGCTGTAAGCTCAGCGTAAGCCATTGCCCCGCTTTTGGTACGTCTCTTACGTCTAATACTGCTTCATTGTTGTTTGCCATGTTGTATTCCTCCTCTTTTGTGTACTGCGTAAATCCTATAAAAAAAACCCTCTTACCTGAAGAGGGCCGCAAGAGGGTTCTGCAATGAAGAGCGTTTATGTCTCGCTTCACTGAGATTCCTTTGCCAGCCTCTCTGGACTGTCTTTAAAAGGAAAGCTATTTAACTGTCGTGTATTGTTACCTGATCTTCCTGATCCACTTCATTCAGCTCTACTACGATTTTTTCTGAACTTGATGTAGGGATATTCTTTCCGACAAAGTCAGCTCGGATCGGCAGTTCTCTGTGTCCTCTGTCGACAAGGACCGCAAGCTGAATGCTGCTCGGCCTGCCTAAATCCATCAAGGCATCCAGTGCCGCTCTGACTGTTCTTCCTGTAAATAGAACATCGTCGATCAAGATTACTTTTTTGTTCGTTACATCTACTGGAAGGTCGGACCCTTTCACTTCTGGCTCTTCATTTTCCGTCTTGACCGTCAAATCATCGCGGTAAAGGGTAATATCAATTTCCCCAACCGGTATCTTGGCACCTTCTATTTCTTCAATCCGGTCTGCCAGCCTTTCTGCTAAATGAATGCCTCTTGTCTTGATCCCTACAAGCACACAGTCCTGTATGCCCTTGTTGCGCTCAATGATTTCGTGAGCGATTCTCGTGAGCGCCCTTCTGATTGCAGGCTGATCAAGGACAACTGTTTTTTGTGCCACTGTCATCACCTCGTCCTTAATATTGCCAAGAAACTTCTTTATAACACTTTTCAAATACAAAAGCGGAGGCGCCTTGTTCAGCCCCGACAGGCGTAAGACGAGCCGGCGGGAAGGTTGCTCTTTAACCTTCTTGACGGATCGACTTATGACCCGAGGGGCTAGGCGCTGGAGCTGGATGCAGAAATCAAATTTCGTTAACCAAACCATAAGACTTTTATAGTTCCTAAAACAAAAAATCCCCCTCACCGTTATGATGAGAGGGCATACTTATCGTTAGAAATCATTACACTGCACTCCTGTAGTGTAATAGTTGAAAAGTTCCTTCTCAGCCTCACGGGACTGTATTAAAGGTTTCCTTATTCGATTAAATCAATCATAAAACCTAAACGCTTTAATGTCAACGATTATTTTGCAATTTCTGCAGAACTTGTCGAAACTCTTCAGGCGGATCCGCTTCAAACTCCAGATATTCTCCGGTGCGGGGATGATCAAATCCTAGAATCCCTGCATGCAAAGCCTGTCCATCAAGAGTTAATGTCTTCCTAGGACCATATTTCGGGTCTCCCGCTAAAGGATAACCGATATATTTCATATGAACACGGATTTGGTGCGTTCTCCCTGTCTCCAGCTGGCACTCTACATATGTGTAGGCATTGAATCTTTCCAGGACATTAAAGTGGGTGACTGCATCCCTGCCGGAATCTACAACAGCCATTCTCTGTCTGTCTTTTGGGTCTCTTCCCAGGGGGGCATCAATCGTGCCATGATCATGGGGGATAATACCATGGACAATTGCCTTATATTTCCGTGTGACGGTTTTGTTCACAAGCTGTCCAACAAGCTTTTCATGTGCCATGTCATTTTTGGCAACCATCAGGAGGCCTGATGTATCTTTGTCGATTCGATGGACGATTCCCGGCCTTAGAACACCATTGATTCCCGATAGATCTTTACAATGGGCCATGAGTCCATTGACAAGAGTTCCTGACGGGTGTCCCGGAGCAGGATGTACAACCATTCCTCTAGGTTTGTTAACAACAATGACATCTCCGTCTTCGTAATAGATATCCAAATTCATTTCTTCAGGAACGACATCCAGTTCCTCTGGTTCAGGAATCTCGATACTGACTTTGTCATCAAGTGCACATTTATAATTCGTTTTGACTTCAGCACCATTTACTTTAACATTTCCATCTTTGATCCATTGCTGGACTTGTGAACGTGACCAGTTTTCCTCAAGCTGTGTCAGTACCTTATCCAGTCTCTGGCTTTTTTCTTCTTCACGAACGATATGTTCCATTGTTTCCATACATTTTCTCCTTCTTTTCTCTTCGCTCTTCCAGCAGCATATTGATGATCAGCATACTGACACCTAACGTCAGAGCAGCATCTGCAATATTGAAAATCGGGAAATCATATTGAAAAATATATGTATTCAGAAAGTCAACGACTTCTTTTCTGAATAACCTGTCAATAAAATTCCCAATCGCCCCGCCAAGCATGAGGGCAAGACTCATACTGAACAGCTTATTTCCTTTGGCATGCTTTTCAAGATAATAGATGAGCCCGATAACGACGCCGACTGTGATAATATAGAAAAACCACATCTGGCCTTGCAGGATTCCCCAGGCAGCTCCCTGGTTCCTGTGAGAAGTAATATAGAATAAATTCTCAATAATGGTTATGCTTTGTCCTTCTGTCATGTTCCGTACGATCAGCCATTTTGTCAGCTGATCCAACGCAACGATAACTAAAGCAATCAGATAATAAAACATCCGGGCAGCCTCCGCTCATATCTAAATGATTATTACTTATGCATTTTAGCATAACCACGGCCAGAATGACACTCTTATCCGCCTGCCGTCATCAGTTGGCGCTGCTTATTTTTTTCAGTACAAAGATTTCCTTGAGTATCGCGACCAATCATTGCTCCTGCTTGATTCTGTCCCAATCCAAAAATAGGAAATCAGTTCCTCTTTAAATTCCTGTTCGTCTGGTTGTTTTCCATAATATTTTTCCAGAATCCCTTTAATCTCCTTCTTCTCTTCTTGAATGTAATGTTGAACTAAAACATTTTCCGAGCGGGCATTTTCTAGCTCTTGCAAAGAAACTTCCAATTCCTTGATCGTTTGTTGTAATTGTTCTTCCATATACATCCCTCCGTGTCTTTAGTATGGTTCAAATGGTGAAAAATTTTATATGTAAGTATTAGAAATTGTGACAGGGTTGTCTGTAAGTATTGCGGCAATTACACCAGACATAGTAGTGATTTCCGCTCCAGGCATGCGACTCCGCGGAGCGTGCGGTGAGCCTCGGCTTAATCGTACCGCTTCAGCTTCTTTCTCCTTTTATAAGGGTCGATCTCCGATAACCATCTCGCCACAGTTGAACAGTTAAAGAAACAGCAAAAGACCCCGCAAGATAAACTTGCAGGGTCTCCAAGGTATTATGAATAATGCTTCTTCACAACGTCGGTACAGCGCGGGCATAATGCCGGGTGATCAGGGTCCTGGCCAACCTCTGTTGATACCGTCCAGCAGCGGTCACATGTTTCACCTTCTGCCTTTTCAACAACGATTGCATTGTTCTCCAGCTTCAATGCATTTGCCGGAGCATCTTCTGTACTTCCGCCAATTTCAAATGCAGAAACAATAAACAATTGCTTCAGATCTTCTTTTACAGAATGAAGAAGATTCTTTGTATCCTCATTTACGTAAAGAGTCACTTTGGCAGTTAAGGATTTACCGATGATCTTTTCATTCCTCGCTTCCTCAAGAGCTTTCAATACATTATCACGCAGCTTAAGGAATGTTTCCCATTTAGAAAGAAGTTCTTTACTGTTCGGAAGTTCCTGATATTCAGGCATATCCGTCAGCTGCACACTTTCTTCTTGTTGAGAAGTCATGTGAGACCAAACTTCATCTGCTGTATGGGACAGGATTGGTGACATTAATTTAGTCAGTGCAAGAAGACACTCATGAAGAACTGTCTGCATCGCACGCCTTTCATAATTATCTTCTGCCTCGATATAGAGTACATCTTTGGCAAAGTCAAGATAGAAGGAGCTTAAGTCCAGCGTACAGAAATTGTTAACACTTGTGTAGATGCTGGAGAACTCATAACTATCATACGCAGATTTCACATTCTTGATCAGTTCGTTAAGTTTTACAAGCATGAATTGATCAACTTCTCTTAAATCATCATATGCTACTGCATCGTTTGCAGGGTTGAAATCAGCCAGATTTCCAAGCAGGAAACGATATGTGTTTCTGATCTTGCGGTAAACTTCAGACACTTGTTTCAAAATCGCATCAGACAATCGGACATCTGCCTGGTAGTCTACGGAAGCTACCCAAAGACGCAGGATATCTGCACCCATTTGCTTGATGACTTTATCCGGAACAACAATATTCCCGATTGATTTACTCATTTTGCGTCCTTCACCATCATTAACGAATCCGTGGCTGAGGACACCTTTATATGGTGCTTTCCCTGTCACTGCCACCGCAGTTGTCAATGAGGAGTTGAACCAGCCGCGATATTGGTCAGAACCTTCTAAATAAAGGTCTGCCGGTCGCTGCAAGTCATCCCTTTGATGGAGTACCGACTGATGGGAAGAACCGGAATCAAACCAAACGTCCATGATGTCCTGCTCTTTCGTGAATTCGCCATTCGGGCTTCCTTCATGGGTAAATCCTTCTGGCAGAAGTTCCTTGGCACTCTTTTCAAACCAGATATTAGAACCATGCTGGCGGAACAGCTCGGATACATGGGCAATGGTTTCTTCTGTGATGATTTCTTCACCATTTTCAGCGTAGAATACTGGAATTGGCACACCCCAGGCACGCTGCCTTGAGATACACCAGTCTCCTCTGTCACGAACCATATTATATAATCTTGTTTCCCCCCATGCCGGCACCCATTTCGTATCATTTACCGCCTGCAGGAGGTCTTCCCGGAAAGCGTCAATGGAAGCGAACCATTGCGGAGTAGCCCTGAAGATAACAGGTTTTTTTGTACGCCAGTCATGTGGATATGAATGAGTGATGAAGTCGAGCTTCAACAATGCTCCCGCTTCTTGTAATTGCTCTGTAATCGGCTTATTGGCAGCATCATAGAACAAGCCTTCGAATCCAGGTGCTTCCGCAGTCATGACACCCTTGTCATTTACTGGGCAAAGGATATCCAATCCATATTGCTTACCAACAAGATAATCGTCTTCCCCGTGTCCCGGGGCAGTATGAACACAACCAGTTCCTGAATCGGTTGTAACATGCTCACCGAGGATTACAAGAGAATCCCTGTCATAAAGAGGGTGTTTTGCTTTTACCTTTTCAAGCTCAGCACCTTTTACAGACTTAACAACGGAAGGGCTGTTCCATTCAAGAACGGAGGAAACTTCTTCAAGCAGGTCTTCTGCAACAACGTACTTACGGCCCTCTACTTCCACTACAACGTAAGATAAATCGGTATGAAGAGTGATGGCAAGGTTAGCTGGAATTGTCCAAGGGGTTGTCGTCCAGATGATGATCTGTGTCCCTTCCTCAAGAACGCCATTGCCTTCTCTTACCTCGAATCCGACATAAATGGATGGAGAGCGTTTATCTTTATATTCGATTTCTGCTTCAGCAAGCGCTGATTCACTGGAAGGACTCCAATAAACAGGCTTTAATCCTTTGTAAATGTAACCTTTATTGGCCATTTCCCCGAATACTTTGATTTGTTCTGCTTCATATTCAGGTTTCAGTGTGATGTAAGGATTTTCCCAATCACCACGGACTCCCAGCTGCTTGAATTGGCTTCGCTGGCTGTCTACCTGGCCATAAGCGTATTCTTCACACAGTTTGCGGAACTCTGCAACAGTCATCTCTTTGCGGTTTACCCCTTTTTTCGTCAATGCCTGCTCAATCGGAAGCCCATGTGTATCCCAGCCTGGCACATAAGGAGCATTGTACCCGCTCATCGATTTGTAACGAACGATGAAGTCTTTAAGCACTTTGTTCAGCGCATGGCCCATATGCAGGTCACCGTTTGCATAAGGAGGTCCGTCATGAAGAATGAAAAGCGGCCTTCCTTCTGTACGTGCCTGTACCTTTTTATAAATGTCCATCTCATTCCATTTTTCCTGCATTTCAGGTTCACGCTTTGGCAGATTCCCACGCATCGGGAATTCTGTTTTTGGCATCAGTAAAGTATCTTTATAATTCATTGCCATTTCCTCCTGTCTGGACTCAGTATAACTGCTATTTTTGTCCGAACTTAAAATTAAATGCTGGCTGCGCAAAGCATTATATACAATATGAAAACTTTCTAACTATTACAGGGTTGTCGGTTTTGCCCCTAGGAATACATCCTAATTAAAAACCAGACAATAAAAAAGCTTCCCCATCCCTGGAAAGGGACGAGAAAGCTTACCCGCGGTACCACCCTAATAGGCAATTTGTTTGCCCACTCTGACATTCGTAACGAGAATGACACGCCGGAATCTAATTGCTTCGCTTTCGAAACCGGTGCTCAAGGGTGATATTCCGCTTCTTTTTGCCTACGCCAAGCTTCCACCACCCTTGACTCGCTGCCTGAAGGCCTATAGTTAAAGAAACGTACTGTCCCTTTCATTGCGCTGCAGTATAATTATAAAATCCATTATATGAAACAAATTCTTATTTCGTCAAGCTATCTTCTTCTTTTAGTGTCTTTAAATCTGTTGCATCGATTTCAAATTCCATAATCTGATCCCAATCATCACTGCTTAGTAAATCAAGCTGTGCCTCAATCAACATTTTGAAACGGGTTCTGAATACCTTTGACTGTTTCTTTAGTTCTTCAATTTCCATCGCAATCTTTCTGGCTTTAGAAAGAGATTCATTAACGATTCTGTCTGCATTCTTCTCAGCTTCTTTAACAATCAGCTTTGCCTCTTTAGAAGCGTTTCTTCGTACTTCTTCTCCCGCTTCCTGGGCAATGACAATGGATTTGTTCAATGTTTCTTCAATGTTAGTAAAGTGGCCCAGTCGCTCATTCATTGATCCCAGTGTTTCTTCGAGCTCTTTTTTCTCGCGCAGCAGTATCTCATAATCCTTGATGATCTGATCAAGAAATTCGTTCACTTCATCCTCATCATACCCGCGGAAACCGCGGCTGAATTCTTTGTTATGTATATCTAACGGCGTTAAAGGCATAATGCCACCTCCATATCGAAGTAAGTATTCTTTTCCCTATTATAACTGAATTTTCGACAGTTTGTGGGAATTTCCCTTTATTTTTCGAAAATTATTTAAGAATTCCCGCTGAGATTCGAAATTTATCTTTTTTTGTCTTTCCTTCAATGGAGAGCAGCTTACTTCTTCCATAACCTCTCATCGAGAAAACATCCCCTTCAGCCACCTCAAATGAAGGAGTTTCGATAACCCGCCAGTTCACCTTGACCACGCCTCCAGAAATAAGAGTCTGCACCTTTTGCCGGGAAATGTTATATAGGGCTGAAAGAATTACATCAAGCCGCAAAGAACTTGCAGTTGTAACCGTTTCCCGCCATTCTTCTGAAGAGGACAGCCTATCTTCTAAAGGAAGCCGTTCAAGATAAACCTTGCTGCGGCCCACTTCTTTAAAATTCATTTCGACAAAATCATCTATTTCTGAGGCAATCATCATCTGAATCCTATCACCATTCATGATGATGTCCCCGAATTTTTCTCTTTTCAAGCCAATCGACATCATGGAGCCTAAAATATGACGATGTTCAAGAGTGACAAACTTTGCAGGATATTTTAATTCGAATAGAGTTACCCCGTAATCGGATTCTGCAGGTGTGAAATAATCAGGGTACAATATTCCTCTCTTTCTTTCAATTGAATCTCCCTCAGGAAATAGACTCAATTTGATGTCACTATTCTTTCCAATAATCGCTTGCAGGATATATTGCTGCCGCGGATCCAAAAAATCAGTTACTTTGGGAGCAAAGGAATTCTCAACATATTCACGCCACTCTAGTACACTGTCGATAAATTCTTTTTCATCTTTTCTGAAATGCTGATAAATCGAAGTCATGTTATATTCACCTTCTTTATTGGGAGGATTTTTCATTTTCTCTAAAAAAATGAAAAAGGAGAGCCTGAGGCCTCCTTTTAAAATGTGTTCAGATTACAAGCATTTCGCTTAGACAAACCAGCTGTAAAGTTGTATAATTCCGGATTTAGCCAAACTTAAAACGATGAAGGCTACAATTGGCGAAATATCAATCATGCCAATTGAAGGGACTATTTTTCGGAAAGGCTCTAGATATGGTTCACAAATCCTTGCTAAAAATTTTCCGATAGCCGTCTCTCTGGCATTAGGGAACCAAGACATTAATATATAAATAATCAATGCCCAGGAATAGATTTCAATCAGTCTGTATAACGTTGCAATTACAAATTCCATTATTTATTCTACCACCTTGTATTATGGTTGTCTTCTTCCTGAAGGAACTCAGAAATATTGCCCGCCACTTCCACGTTGTCAGGAGTGCACAAAAAGATATTGCTCCCGATACGCTGGATATCTCCGCCAAGGGCATAAACAGTTCCGCTTAAAAAGTCTACGATCCGCTTTGCTTGATCATGCTGAATTCTTTGCAAATTGACAACAATTGCCCTCCTGTTTTTAAGATGATCGGCTATTTCCTGTGCTTCCGCATAAACACGCGGCTCCACAATGATCATTTTTGAAGATTTCTGTACACTTTGCAGGCTGACCACATTCTTTTTAGCAGACGAGGGCTGCTGTTTCATTGGCAGCTTTTCCTCATACTGTTCTTCGCTATAACTCTGTTCTTGATCAAACTCTTCCTCATCCAGCAGAAAAAAGTTTTTGAATTTTGACTTGATTCCCATTTGTCTGCCTCCTTTTAATCTTCTCCCACAAGTGCTGTACCAATCCTAATAAAGGTGGCTCCCTCTTCGATGGCAATCATAAAATCATTCGACATCCCCATTGAGAGTTCTGTACAAGGTGCATGTTCAAAACTCCTTGCCGCAATATCTTCCTGAAGCCTTTTCATCTGCTTGAAGTAGCCTCTCAACTCATCTTCATCATCTATATGCGGCATCATGGTCATCAAGCCTGCTACATTTATATTCTCATACCGGCCTAAAGATTCAATGAACGAGGCTGCCTCCTCAGGTGACAATCCATGCTTGGTATCTTCTCCGGAAACATTGACCTGTACGAAACACGATACAGGGCCGGATGCGCGCTTGTTGATCTCTTTAGCAAGAGACATGCGGTCGAGCGAATGTATGTATGAGACTTTATCTATGATATTTTTCACTTTCCGCGACTGTAAAGTCCCGATAAAGTGCCATACAGGCTTGTCCCCCAGTGCTTCCCACTTGGCATTAAGACCTTCATCCCTGTTTTCTCCAAGGTGAATAAGTCCTGCTTCCAATGCTTCTTTTGCTCTCTCGTTGGAAACATATTTGGTTACGGCCACGATGGAAATATCATCAGGATTTCTGCCTGCAGCTTCACATGCTGTCTTTATTTTATCATTAACGATGTCGTGCTTATTTTTTACATCCATGAGGTATCACTCCTTCCAGCCGATAAAGCTCATGATTCTGCCAGTTTTCCCTTGATCTCTCCGATGTGAGAAGAATTCGGTACTTTCACAGGCGGTACAGAGTTCCGATACACTGATGTTGCCAGAGGGTACTCCGCTATTAAGCAGCGTCTGATAGTTGGTCTGTTTTAAATCCAACTCATATTGCCCTTCATATTTTAGATTATATGGTTTTTCATTACAATCTTCTAGTAATTTTTTTACTTTGTCGATAACTCTGTCATCTACCTGGTAGCAGTTTCTGCATATCGAAGGACCGATTGCCACTTTGATTTCTTCTGCCCTTACGCCTTGTGAAGTGAATTCATCGACCATCCTGCCTGCGATATTGAGGACAGTTCCTTTCCAACCTGCGTGTGCAAGTCCTATCAGCCTTCTCCCTGGATGTATAAAGTAAATAGGTACACAATCTGCATAGCACATTGTCAAAAGCAAATCTGGATCACCCGTTATCAATCCGTCTGTACCGGAGATGCTTTTAGAGTAATCAAGCGCTCCCTTGCCTCCGTCCTTTTTGGTGACCCATTGTATGTTGTCCCCATGAGTTTGTTCGGCACAGACCCAGTTATCAAGTGGAAAATCAATTGTTTCCGACAGTATTGCACGGTTTTTCTTTACAGCTTCCGGTTCATCATTGACATGCAAGCCCATGTTCAAAGACTGGAATGAACCTGTACTGCTTCCGCCTTGTTTGCCAGTGATTCCCGCTTTGAGCCCTGGAAACTGCCTTTCCCAATCAGGAAGGGAGAAAAATAGATCGTCAGCTTTGATAAAGGCTTTTTCAATCACTGTAAAGTCTCCTTCCTTTTTTCTATAGTTTACCATAAAACGTTCTATACCGTCACAAACCGTGTAACGGCTATAGAACAATAGTTTCTTTTACTGTTTCTTGGGTTCTTCCAGTTGTGCCTGTAAGTAATGATTATCCTTATGGCGGACCAGAATCACATCTTCTCCGATTTTGACAATTGATGTCCATGGAATGACGATATCTTCATCTTTTCCGAAAAAGCCAAGAAGCTTTCCATTCCTCCCGATGACAATCGCCTCGATTCTGCCTGTATCAAGATTGATTTCTATATCTGCAATATTCCCGAGTTTTCTTCCATCTGATATACTGACAACATCTTTCACCTGGAAATCTGATATCCTAACCATCTCTCTCCCTCTTTCTATGAAGTCTTATTCCATTTATATGCACAATAAAATGGGGTCATGCCCCGCTATACATAGGGGGCATGACCCATTATTGAATATTTTTATTCATTTGTTTGATTGCTGCCTTTTCAAGCCTCGATACCTGAGCTTGCGAAATCCCTATTTCCTCCGCCACTTCCATTTGGGTTTTACCTTGGAAGAACCTTTTTCTGATAATCATTTTCTCCCTGTCATTAAGCCTTCTCATTCCTTCTTGAAGAGCAATCTCTTCTATCCATGTATGATCTCTGTTCCTTTCGTCACTCAGCTGATCCATTACAAAAATCGGGTCTCCCCCATCATTATAAATCGGTTCAAACAGTGATACCGGATCCTGGATGGCATCCATGGCAAAGACTATATCTTCATGCGGAACATCCAGCACTTTGGCGATTTCTTCAGCTG
This sequence comes from Bacillus sp. AK031, assembly GCF_053903065.1. Taxonomy (NCBI): domain Bacteria; kingdom Bacillati; phylum Bacillota; class Bacilli; order Caryophanales; family Bacillaceae; genus Bacillus; species Bacillus sp. AK031. The sequence goes on from NZ_CP096424.1 coordinate 2,879,803, forward strand.
TTGGTTCCTTCGATGTTTCACCCATCAGCTTTTCCCTCACCTGAAGTGCTTTATAAGCGATATCTCTCAATGACCTGGAAACTCTTATCGGGTTATTATCTCTTAAATAACGGCGGATTTCACCGATGATCATTGGTACTGCATATGTGGAAAATCTGACATTTTGGCCCAGATCAAAATTGTCTATCGACTTCATCAAGCCGATACACCCCACTTGAAACAAATCATCTACATATTCCCCGCGATTGTTGAACCTTTGAATCACACTCAATACAAGGCGAAGGTTCCCATTTACCAGCTTTTCTCTGGCTGAAATGTCTCCAGCCTGCATTTCCCGAAAGAGTTTTCTCATTTCCTCATTCTTCAGAACGGGAAGTTTCGATGTGTCTACACCACAGATTTCAACTTTATTTCGTGTCAAATTCTTTCCCTCCTTGCAGGAGTTGCTGTACAAAAATCAGTATCTCCCCGGGAGGGAAATTTATGCATCGTGTTTCTATCCTTCCTTCTCTTGAAAATACTTCCAATCCTGTCATATCAACGATTAATGAAGCCAATTTTTTTGAAATCATTTTTTTATACTCATAGTGAGGTTACTTGGCCCGGCCAAAAGCCGGGAATCCACATTGAAGCTCTCACAACAATAAAAAAAGACGATCTCCTATTAGAGACCGCCATAGCGTCAAACCATCTTATTGAATTCTTTTTTAAGCCTTTTAATGATCCGTTTTTCCAGCCTGGAAATATAGGACTGAGATATTCCCAGCATGTCTGCAACGTCTTTTTGCGTTTTCTCTTCTCCGCCCATCAAACCGAATCTAAGTTCCATAATCTGTTTTTCACGATCAGAAAGTTCTGTTAAGGCGTTGAACAAAAGCTTTCTGTCCACTGTAGCCTCCAGATCTTTCGTAATGATGTCTTCCTCAGTTCCAAGCACATCTGAAAGCAGCAGTTCATTCCCGTCCCAATCAATATTCAGCGGTTCGTCAAAAGAAACCTCAGAGCGGATTTTATTATTTCTTCTCAAATACATCAAGATCTCATTTTCAATACACCTTGATGCATAAGTTGCCAGTTTGATCTTCTTTTCAGGATTAAAAGTATTCACCGCCTTAATCAATCCAATGGTTCCGATACTGATTAAATCTTCAATATTGATGCCTGTATTTTCAAACTTTCTTGCAATATACACAACCAATCTTAAGTTTCTTTCGATAAGAAGTGAACGGGCCGTTTTGTCACCATTGGGAAGTTTCTTAAGCAGAACCTCTTCTTCCTCTTTGGAGAGTGGAGGAGGCAGAGCTTCACTGCCGCCTATGTAGTATATTTCGTCGGTTTTCAACCCCAGCTTAATAAGAAGTTTATACCAGTAGTATGTAAGTCTCAGCCGTAAATTTTTCAATGTAGTTCCCCCTTCTATTTTGGTGAATTGTGAGTATAGTAATAGTGGCGTTGTATTGTATTAAGAGACATTTTGAAGCGACGGAGAAGCCATCATTTTAGGATGAACGATGCTGTCAAAGTTTTCATCTGCAGAAAATTGGATGTTTTGGAATACCACAAGACCTTTTTGGCAAATCCATGTTTCCCCCTCCCTGCTGATAGCAATCGAATCGGGCTTGAAGGCAACCAGCAGTTGGTTCTTCTTTCCGACTGACTGTGCAGGTATGAACCTCATTCTTTCTTCCCATTCTGCAGGAAGAGTACATTGGCCGCTCATGAACCTCTCATTATCATCTGACAGGCTGAGAACCTCTTCAGGCACTATTCCTTTAAGCACAGAAGTAGAAATGAGCATGACCGGGCTTTTGCTCAGCGGATCATAAAGCTGATTCCCGCTGTCAATTAACCCTTTAAATACCAATTTAAGCCCGTTGATTTCCACTTCAATATCTACAAGCTGTTCATATTGGATGTTAACCATTTCGATGCTGTCAACCCTCTTGCGCGCGAAATACCATGCAGCTGGAAGTGCCAGCATGACAAAAACCCAGCTTATAGGATCACCAAACCCTTTGACACTTGCCAAAAACATGGAGGATTGAAGATTGTTATCAAACTGTAAAAAGTAATGAACCCCAATTAAGATACCGCCCGTCAAGAAAGTTGAGAAATACAGCATAAGCAAATTTCCTATAAAGTAACGAAAACGTTTATAACCAAAAGCTGCCAGGACCATAACCACAGAAAACATGAATTTCATTAGCGGATGTCCACTTAAATTGGCGTATGAAGTAAATGATAATATCACTATCAAGGACCCGATGAATCCTCCAAGAAAAACCCTCCACCATATTAGATGCCTTTTTAAAAATACTGCAGTCATTATGAGCAATATGCTGTCTACCAATAAATTTAATAGCCAAATGACATCTAAATACAGAACCAATCCTTCCCCTCCTTTTTGTTCTATTCCGACTGTTATGAGAAGTATATCGTACATACTCTCAGGAAGTGTGTCACTTTCTGTAAGAGAAGAAGTGAAACTTTTCATAGTCTCGTTCGAATATTGTCAAACACTTTTTATATAGTGCGGTTCTCGTTCACTTTGCTGGCTACTAAAAAAGATATTGTTTGATATCCGATTACAGGTGCCCGCAGATCCCTTCTTAGCTATAAGTAAGAAGAGTCTTATCTAAAAACGAAATTCGACAAAAAAAAAAGACTCAAGGATACTCCTTGAGTCTTGTAAATTCATATTATCTTCTACGGTTACGGTTTCTTAAGAAAGTTGGAATATCTAATGTCTCTTCCATTCCCTGGCCGCTTGAGCGTGAAGGTTCTTGCTGCTGCGGCTCTTCCCTCTTCTGCTCACGCTTAGGGGCTTGCTGGCTTACATTAGTATTATTATTATTATTATTATTTGGCTTCATTCCGCCAAAAGACGGCCTTGTTGGCTTAGGCTGAATTGCTTCCTCATTAAAACCGGTAGCAATTACAGTAACCACGATTTCATCCTTAAGATCTTCGTTGATAACAGATCCGAAAATCATGTTCACTTCCTGGTCAGAAGCGGAAGCCACAATGTCTGCTGCTTCCTGTACTTCATATAGAGACAGGTTGGTGCCTCCTGTGATATTCATCAGGACACCTTGTGCACCATCGATAGACGTTTCAAGCAATGGACTTGAAATAGCTTTCTTTGCTGCTTCTGTTGCACGGTTTTCACCAGCTGCAGCACCGATACCCATTAAAGCTGAACCTTTGTTTGACATGATTGTTTTCACATCTGCGAAGTCTAGGTTGATCAGGCCAGGTACAGCGATCAAATCGGAAATACCTTGAACACCTTGACGCAAAACATTATCCGCTTCACGGAATGCTTCAAGCATCGGAGTGCTCTTATCCACGATTTCGAGCAAACGGTCATTTGGAATGACGATGAGTGTATCAACCGCATCTTTCATTGCTCCAATACCGCCGCTTGCCTGCGTGGATCTTTTGCGTCCTTCGAATGTGAACGGACGAGTTACAACACCGACAGTAAGAGCACCAATTTCACGTGCGATTTCAGCGATTACAGGAGCAGCACCTGTTCCTGTTCCACCACCCATTCCAGCTGTAACGAAGACCATGTCCGCTCCTTTTAGTGCTTCTTCAATCTGCTCTTTACTTTCTTCAGCAGCTTTCTTTCCGACTTCAGGATTCGCACCTGCACCAAGCCCTCTCGTAAGCTTGCCGCCGATCTGCATCTTAATTTCAGCTTTAGACAAGTTCAATGCCTGAGCATCAGTATTTACCGCAATAAATTCTACTCCTTGTACACCATGCTCAATCATTCGGTTGACGGCATTATTTCCGCCTCCGCCGACACCGATTACTTTTATGGTGGCTAATGAATCTAAATTTGTATCAAACTCTAACATGAAACATCCTCCTAATTCCTCGATTCTCAACCTATTTAAAACTATTCAAAAAAGTAGCCGAAAAATTTCTTCATTTTCGATGACATTTTCTCGTCATCTGGCTTTTCCTGTTTAACTTTTGGCTTTTCTGTCTGTTCTGGCTTTTTAACATTGCGCTTTTCAGCAGGCTCTGCAGGAACAGGAGATGAACTTACGCTTCTCCCTTGCAATCTAGCATTCTTGTGAGCGTACTTGATCAACCCGACAGAAGTAGTGTATTGAGGTTCACGTACACCAATATAATCAGGGACAGCCACTCTCACGCGGTTTTGAAAAACCAGCTGTGAAAGCTCCAGGACACCTGGCAGATTTGCTATTCCGCCTGTCAATACGTAACCGCCAGGCAAATCATGGACACCCATTCTTCTCAGTTCATGTCCAATCATATCAAAGATTTCTTCTAATCTAGCTTCTATGATATCAGAAATTTCAAGCTGATTAAATTGTTGATGCTGATCGCTTCCGATAATCGGTACACTGAATACCTCATCCTCGGATGCATGATCATAGAAAGCATGTCCATACTTGACTTTGATCATCTCAGCATCTTCAGTGGAAGTGCGCAGGCCAATGGACAAGTCCTTAGTAATGTGCTCCCCTCCCACAGGAAGGACGGAAGCGGCTTTGATATGGCCCTGTTCAAAGACTGCAATTGTGGTTGAACCGCCGCCAATATCAATCAGGGCAGCCCCAAGGCTTTGCTCATCCTTAGAAAGGGCAATGGATCCGGAAGCAAGCGGCTGCAATACGATTTCCATTACTTCCAGTCCAGCCTTTTCAACACAACGCAATGTATTATGTAAAAGTGTCTTAGATCCTGTAATGATGGTGCCTTCCATCTCAAGCCTGACTCCGATCATGCCTCTTGGATCGGTAATCTCATCAAGCCCGTCGACAAGGAATTGTTTAGGAATGACATTGACAATTTCTCTCTCGGGAGGAATTGAAATTACTTGTGCAGCATCCATTACACGTGCCACATCTTCATCAGTAATTTCCCTGTTATCACTTGATACAGCCACGACTCCATGACACGCTTGCAGTGCGACTCCGTTACCAGGTATTCCAACAATAACCTGGTTTATATTTACTCCGACCATCCTTTCTGCTTGCTCGACGGCCTTTTTAATTGATTGAACAGTTTCATCTATATCGACAATGGAACCCTTACGTATCCCATGCGATTTGACATTACCGACACCGATTATATTCAAAGTATCATTGGACATTTCTCCGATGATGACTTTCACAGTGGATGTACCGATGTCTAGACTTACAAAAATTTCATTGCTGTTCACTCTGTGGCACCTCCTTCAATTATTATGTATTATTGAACAACAACCTGGTTTAAGTTGAATTTTGAGTATATCTTATAAAAATATTCGTCGCTTACAATAGATTCCCTTTTAAATTTTCAATTTTTTTCTTTTTTTTCACTATTTGAACTCCAGTTGCTGATTATTATTCTTCGAATAACCGCAATATTTTGGAAAAGCCTCACACCAAAGGCGAAAACTGCTGCTAAATATAAGTCTACACCAAGATGGACACCTAGAAAAGCCAAACTTGCAGCCAAAATAATATTAAAGAAAAAACCGGAGACAAACACTTTATCATCATAAATATTTTGCAGGTGGGCCCTTATCCCACCGAACAATGTATCGAGAGCTGCTAATACCGCAATGGATAAGTAGTTTGAGTATTCGTCTGGAATCCTGATATCGGTAAGCAATCCGAGGATCACTCCTAGCAGCAACCCTAAAACGGGCAGCCACATGCTCCTAATTCCCTCCTTTTGTCTCAGGCTCCATATAACGGACCCTGATAGTATCTTCGTATGCTGGTACTGTCAGGCTTTCCACTGGAGAACTGATATTGACTCTCAAATTATCAATAAAAAAGTCTTCTATTGCCCGGGAAACCTGCATCCGTTTATACAGGTCCTTAGCATCATCCAGGTTTTTGGTCAGCACCCTGATTTCAAAGGGAATTGTATTGATCGGAAAACCGTCAATCTTGGTTTCGCCATTGATATCCCTTATAACAGATGTATTAATAAGCCGATGGCCGTCAATTGAAATATCTTCAGCATCATACCGGTTCAGCTCATTGACCAGACGTTCAAGGAGTTCAGGGGAAACGGACTTTACTTTCTCCCCTAGCAATACCTCTTCCAATGAAGGTTCCACTGTCAATATTACTCCCGGACCTGATTTTTCCATCAGGCCAGCTTCCTGCTTAAGTTCATCAAGAGTTTCCCTTAAAGCCTGTTCCTGGCTTGTCTGTCTCTCAGTCTCATACTTTTCCAACTTTTCATCAATTGATTTGAGGTCCTCATACAAGTTGGAAGAGGCATCTTTTTCATTCTGAATTGCTTCTCTTAATTCCCAAATATCCCTGGTATCCCTAATCACCGGTTCCTGAACTGTCTGGAACTGTACAGCGATCATTAAACCGATAATCAGGGTTATAAGAGTAAAGCTGATTTTATTGCCCACTCTTGTTCACCTTGCTTTCCATTTTCCAAAGATTCTGTATCCCTGCTTTACGATTCACTTATAATAGGGTCAAGAATCAGTTTATTTTCCTTTTTCAGAGTGAATCCAATGTTTTCATTAACCAACTGATCTTTAACACCGCCGGTCAGGTTCAATGCCGACGATAATACTTCCGGATCTCCTATTGCCGTTATCTCAAATGGAGCATTGGAAGGGACATCATCCACTGTAATGACCGGACCGGTACAAAGAATATATGAGTTGTGCTTAAGACGTTGCCCATTGATGGCTACAGCTGAAGCACCGGCGATATATAATTCATTAATCACCTTGAATACATGGCGTTCATGGACAATATAATTATTAACATTCGGTTCATCAGGATTGTATTGCGAGTCGGATAAAGTTACACTAACTCCCGGTCCATTCACTTTCACTTTCCCCAAATACATCCTGTATTTTTCAGCATCTTCAGCCATATTGAAATAAATTTGCTTTTCCTGAGAAAGTTCTTTTTCAATGTTCACTACCTTTTGCTGTTTCTCATAGAGCTCGTTTTGCAGCTCAGAGTTTTTCTCCTGTAAACTTATCAGCTGACCACGTAATTCATCTTCTTTTTTCCATTGTCCGTCTGTCAGCTGAACTCCTTCTTTCTTCTCGGAGTTAGCGAGACTGTAGGAAAAAGCCAGGATGAAACCGAGGACCAGACAAACTAAGGACAGGATGACATGCCTAACTTTCACTTTCATCTTCTTCACCCTCTGGCTCTCCTTCCGTTTCATATTCCCTGAAGTATGAGCCAACTTCCAGATCGATAACCCCTTTGGCAGATGGATTAAGCTGGCTTACGATCGAAGGATAATGAACCATTTTTTCAGAAAAGGTCCTGATTGAGGCACTGACTTCATAACCATCATTCATGAACAGAGACACATGGTAAGGATCTGTCTTTTTGGGCGCCAGTACAATTTCAGAAATGGAGTTCTTAATTTCTGAAGGGAGACCCTTCAACTCACTTACCATGTCCTTCAGCACCTGATCCTCCTTGAAACCTATAAGGATCGGGGCGTCTGTCGGCAGAGCATTTAAATCCCTCGAATCCAGCAAGTCTCCATTTTCCAGTATTGGATAGAAGTTTGTTTGATTAATTAAATAAGCCGCCTTCTCAAATTCCTCTACAACTACCTTAACTGTATTTGGCAGCTGCAACTTCACTTCAGCACTGGAGATTTCAGGTATCTTCTCCAACTCGTGCTTTGTTTGAGATCTGTCGACACTCCAAACACTTGTACCTTTTTCAATAGTGATCTTATTGAGAATGGACTCTTTTGATACCAAATGGTTTCCAGTAATGACGATATCCTTTACTTGACTTAGGGACGACTGAAAATAAACGACTGCCAATATAAGAAGAAGAAAGAGCGATAATAAAAATGTAAGCCTTCGATTCGCTTTTTTCTTTCGATGTTGTTTCAGTTTCGGAATACGTTCTTCCAAGGACACAATTTTCCCCTTGTCCATACTTCATTTCCCCTCCAATAATCATACCGACCAGGAAAAGGCATGGCCTTTTCCGCTATGTAAAACTATTCTTTTCTTTCAAGATGAAGCATCGAGTAACCTGTATGAAATCAGAGCTTTCGCTTTTCGTTTTCATTACCTTTATTCTATATGAAGGGAAAAGATGATTAAAGAGGGTAGACCGTTATTTTCATAATATTTTTCTATTTTTTGTATTTTGAGACATGCGCAATGCCCCATTTTCATTTTTCAGAGTGACGATCTCCGGTATCCCCATGAATTCAGCATATTTTTCCAATGAGAAATTTTATCAAAAATAAAATTCTCTTACCAGTGTGAAGACCTTTTAGCGTATTCCCTATACTACTATATTTTAAACAGGTTCGGACGTTGATAATTAGAATGTCATCTAACTGTAAATTAGTTGATTTGTTTTGTCATACTAATAGACCAAAATAAAAAACGGACCACAAACAAATAGTTGTGGTCCGTTGGATATGGTCAGTATCTTGCATACCGGCTTATGTTCAGCAACACCCCCACTGCCAGAAGCATAAGAGTCAGCGAAGAGCCCCCATAACTCAAAAACGGAAGAGTGATGCCAGTTACAGGCATTAACCCGGTTACTACCCCTACATTGATCATCACTTGTATGGCGATCATCGAGACGATCCCGACAGCAAGAAAGCTTCCATAAAGATCAGGCGCTCCTAAGGCTATGCGTATCCCTCTCCATAAAAGCAGGGAAAACAACAGAAGCACGAGACTTCCTCCGAGAAATCCAAGTTCTTCAGCCAAAATGGCAAAGATAAAATCATTTTGTGGTTCCGGCAGGTAAAAGAATTTTTGCCTGCTTTCCCCAAGCCCAAGTCCCAAAAGCCCTCCCGGTCCAATCGCATAAAGTGACTGTATCATCTGGAATCCGCTGCCCAGGGGGTCTTCCCAGGGATCGAGGAAAGAGGTGATCCTTTTGATCCGGTATGGCGCAGACAGGACCAGCCCTGCAAAACCTGCGAGTCCTACCAATCCCATTGCAGCAAAGTGGCTGATTTTGGCACCGGCGATGAAGATCATGACGACTGCTGTTCCGACCATGACCGTTCCCGTTCCCAGGTCCGGTTGAAGCATAATCATCCCGAAAGCTGTGAAGACAAGCAATAGGGACGGTATGACCCCTTTACGAAATGAAGTTATGTACTTTTGATGTTCAGAAAGGTATTTCGCGAGGAAAGCAATCATGGCCAGTTTCATAAATTCAGATGGCTGAATGGAAAAGGCACCGACTCCAATCCAGCTCCTTGAACCATTCCTTAACACGCCTACCCCTGGAATGAGCACCAGTACCAGGAGAACAAAACAAACGATAATAATTACCTTGCCCCAGGTTCTCCATGTCCAATAATCCACATTCATGATAAAGAACATAGCCAGAATCCCCACTCCGGCAAAGAGCATCTGCCTCTTGGCGAAGAAAAACGTATCTTCGAATTTGTAGTCGGCCCACACAGCACTGGCACTATATACCATTATAAGCCCAATAGCCAGCAAAGATAACGTTACGACAATCAAAATAAAGTCGGGAGTTGATTTTTTTAAAGGCAATTCTAACACCTCGATAGACTTATTTGAGCCGTTTCGAGCAATCAAAACCCTTGATTTTTGCTGTCAATTCACGCTGTTTACTCTTATTGCTCCAAAAAAGACAAGCCCTTACTATAGCTTATGCACCTCATCGATAAAAATGTCACCGCGGACTTCAAAAGTGCGATATTGATCCCAGCTGGCACAAGCAGGCGACAGCAGGATGATATCTCCCTCCTCTGAAATCTCATAAGCGGCAGGTACGGCAGCTTCTACATTATCGACATGTTTTACTGTTTGTATGCCTGCCTTATCGGCTGTTTCAGCCAATTTTGACGCAGTCTCCCCAAATGTTATCAATGCTTTCACATTATTCATATACGGAATGAGGTCATCAAAACTGTTTCCTCTATCCAGGCCTCCTGCTAGCAGGATCGTGGGCTGGTTGAATGCTTCGAGAGCACTTTTTGCAGCAAGGACATTCGTTGCCTTGGAATCGTTGTAGAAAGACCTGCCATCAAGAGTGCGTACAAACTGGGTTCTATGCTTGACCCCTGTAAAAGTTTTCAGAACTTCAGAAATAGATTCATTGTCCACACCGCTTAGTTTCGATGCGATGACAGCACATAAGATATTCTCCAGATTATGCTTTCCTGGCAAGGCGATGGACGCAATGTCGATGATCTTCTCGTTATTGTATTGCAGTGCTCCATCATGGATACTTGCACCTGATTCAAGGAGCCGCTTTGTTGAAAAATAAATTTTCTGCGCTTTTGAAAAACTTAAAACTTCCTCCAGCTGCGGCTGGTCTCCATTAATGATCAGGTAATCTTCCGCTGTTTGGTTAGCGGTGATATTCGCTTTTGCTTTTGCATACTCATCAATTGAACCATGGTAATCCAAGTGAGCTTCATACAAATTGGTGAAAATACTTACCTTGGGACGGAATGTCTCAATCCCCATCAATTGGAAAGAAGACAACTCTATTACGATGTTGTTCTCTTCCTTGGCATCCTGTGCGACTTCTGAAGCAACCGTTCCGATATTTCCAGCGATAAGCGGCAATTTCCCGCCTTTGTGGAGCATTTCATATATTAGTGTAGTCGTTGTTGTTTTTCCATTTGTCCCGGTAATCCCGATAAAAGGAGCTTCAGAAATTAAATAGGCAAGCTCCACTTCTGTAATCACCGGGATACCACGCTCCAGAGCCCCGCTGACAAGGGGATTGTTATATGGGATCCCCGGATTCTTCACGATATAGTTGAAACCTTCATCAAGCAATTCAATTGGATGGCTTCCGCAAATCACCTTGATGCCTTGCTGCAGAAGTCCTTGTGCTTCTGGATTTTCGGAGAATGGCTTCATGTCATTTACGGTAACAAAGGCTTCAAGCTTATGCAGAAGCGAAGCAGCACTAACACCGCTCTTGGCTAACCCTAATACTAGTACTTTTTTGTGTTTAAACTTAAGCGTTGTCTTCAATTATATCCACACCTCAATATATATTCCTAAAACTGCACAAAGAAGGCCGACTGTCCAGAATGTCACCACTACTCTCCATTCTGACCACCCTACCAGTTCATAGTGATGATGAAGAGGGCTCATCCGGAAAACACGTTTTCCTGTAGTCTTGAAAGATATCACCTGGATGATTACAGATAATGTTTCAATGACAAACACTCCGCCTATCAGTACCAATAAAATTTCAAGTTTGGTTAAAATGGCTATGGCAGCTATCGCTCCTCCCAGAGCCAGAGAGCCTGTATCACCCATGAAAACCTTTGCAGGATGTGCATTAAACACAAGAAAGCCCAAAACCGCTCCGACTACAGCCACAGCAAAAATGGACACATCATATTGTGACTGGTTCCACGCAAGTACGGCAAGAGCACCAAAAGCAATGGCAGATGTACCGGAAACCAAGCCATCCAGTCCATCTGTCAAGTTGACAGCATTGGAGAACCCTACGAGCCAGAAGATAATGAACAACACATAAAACCATCCCAAGTCGACACTTATGTCTGTCAACGGAATGGATACAGTGGAAGCAAAATCGTTTTGCTGATAAATGTAAAAGAATACGGCTGATATAACAATCTGGCCGGCAAGCTTTTGCTTGGAAGTCAATCCGAGATTCCTTTTCATCACCACTTTGATGAAGTCATCCAAAAAGCCCAATATTCCAAATCCAACCGTTACCAGAAGCAGCAAGAACGTCTCCGCTCCCAGTTCAGAGTATCGACTTGTAATAAACAATGTAGTTATGATGATCGACAGCAGAAATACCAGACCACCCATTGTCGGAGTCCCTGATTTTTTTTGATGGGACTTCGGGCCTTCCTCCCTGATGCTCTGACCGAATTTCAGCCTTCTCAAGAAGGGAATGAAGATGGGAGACAGAAACACCGTCACCACGAATCCCATAAGGATAGTATAGAAGATTACATTCTCCAGCATCTTATTCCCCCCCTTTCAATAATAATGATTTTTCGGCAATTTCCTTCAATCTGGAATATTGTTCTTTTTCTGATATTTTATATAGTTTGCCCTTTTCTTCTCTAAAAATAAATGTTGTCATTTTTCCCCACTCTTCTTGTTTCGAATTATTGTAGTAATCATCGAGTATCCTTAGTACATCTTCTATTGGATTGTCTGTTATAAATAACGGGAAATGGTTCGGCAGCCACGCTGGAAGTTTCCTCCCTTTCAGCCAAATGGCTGCCACTGCCCCATTGTGAATCGATTTAAACAGTTCTTCATCGGAGAATGGAATGAAGAGGCCTTTAGGCATCGGAACATCTGCTTCTGCAGTAATAGACTCAAATAAAAGCTCCGGATCATCTATCCCTGTGGAAGAAGCAGTCATCTTCTTAATATCCTTATAGGTCAGCATCAATTCAACCTCTTTACGGCATCCTTCGCAGCTGCTCTGTCATCGAATGCTGTAACCTTGTCTCCAATAATTTGATACGCTTCATGTCCCTTTCCGGCAATCAGGACCACATCTCCCTTACCGGCTTGGGAAACAGCATAATCAATAGCTTCCTGCCGGTCAATAATCACATTGAAATTAGTGTGCTTCAAATCAGCTTTCATATCGTTAATAATCTCCAGAGGATCCTCATTTCTTGGATTATCCGAAGTGAAAACGGCATGATCACTGTATCGGCAGGCTATTTCTGCCATGATCGGCCTTTTGGTTTTATCTCTGTCTCCACCACAGCCAACCACTACTGTCACCTTATTTTCTTTAATTGTTTCAATGGTCTTCAGGACATTCTCAAGACTGTCAGGTGTATGTGCATAATCAACAATAATGGAAAAATCCTGTCCCGCTTCTACATGTTCAAACCTGCCGCTCACCCCTTTAACCGATTGCAGGGATGTTTTGATATCTTCCAAAGGAATCTTCGAGATATACGCAGAAGCGGCTGCAGCAAGAACATTGTAAATATTGAACTTGCCAGCAAGCTGGATATTCATTTTAATACTTTCATTCGGAGTGATGAGAGTGAAACTGGATCCATTAGGGCGAAGCTCTATATCCTCCGCGCAGAAGTCTGCAAGGGTACTCAAACCATAAGTAACGACATGGGCAGCTGTTGAACGGATAAAGAATTCTGCTGACGGATCATCCCGGTTGATTATTGCTACCTTGGACCTTTTGCTGTCATATGAGTTCCCTAATTGTGAAAATAACAAGCTTTTCGCACTCTTGTACTCTTCCATTGTACGATGGTAATCCAAATGATCTTGTGTAATATTCGTAAAGACAGCCACATCAAAATCACAGCCATGGACCCTGCCCTGATACAAGGCATGCGACGAGACTTCCATGATAGCCTGCTTTACCCCAGTCTTCACGAATCCACTGAACAGCTGCTGAAGTGTCAGGCTGTCCGGTGTGGTATTCTTGCTGGCAATTACTTCATCTCCTGTTTTCACATATAAGGTGCCGATTAAACCTGTTTTATCACCAGCAGCACTGAATATCCGTTCCATCAGGTGGGTTGTCGTTGTCTTTCCATTCGTTCCAGTAACCCCAATGAGCCTTAGCGCCCTCGTTGGATGATGATAAAAAAAGTCTGAAAGTATCGCCATTGCCCTTCTTGAGTCCCTTACGATTATAACAGGCACATCAAGATCTATTTCTTTTTCGGAGACAACTGCCGCCGCGCCGGAGAGAACTGCTTCTTTTGCTAGTGTATGGCTATCCACTTCGGATCCTTTTATACAAAAAAACAAATCACCATGATCAATTTTTTTATGATGGTTTTTTAAGTTTGCAATTTCAGGATTCCCCTTGCCCCTGGTGGTGTAAAACGGCAATACTCCCAGCAAAGTGTGCAATTTCATCATTTCAACTCCTCATGTATGTAAAGCAACCATTTTTATTTTACAGAAAAACATGAACGAAATCTATCAACCTTTAATATTAGTTATTGGTGAATTTTATAAAATCCATCTGAGTGGCCATCCAATGGGACGGATATCACTTTTCCTATAACCCTCTTTTCCAACATTGTTGGTTTTGTCAGGTGGTTAGTTGATTTCGGCTCCCAGGCTCACTGACCTTCAGAATCATGCCTTATTTGAATTGTGATCAATTCAACAACCTTTTAGAAATAAACTAATGTGCCTATGTTCTATCATTATGATTACAATTTGAAAAGAATGAGTACTATCAGTGAATTGCCTGAAACCGAATCAGTGAACCTCAATCCGATTTCAGGACATTGCTCTTCCTGCATTCTCAACTCTGTTAATCCGCCATTTGTACCCGTATGGTTGCCCCTTCTTTAATTTTCATTCCCGGATCAGGTGACTGCGCCACGACTTTATCGCCTTCCCCGCTTATATCAAGCTTAAGGTTGATCAGCTGCTGTTGAAGCTCTTTGCGAGTCATCCCTACAAGATCAGGAGTTTCCAGAAGAGGTACATCCAGCCATGTTGTCTCCTTTTCAATTTGGTCTTTTCTAGGAGGCACTCCCATTGCACGCAGGCTGTCGCCTATGATATTCCCTACAATTGGTGCTGCAACTACTCCCCCGAATTGGACTGTGCCTTTAGGATTGTCTACAGCAAGATAAACGACAATCTCCGGCTTGTCTGCAGGTGCAAAACCTAGGAAAGATACAATATGATTATTCTCCATGTAGCGGCCGTTTTTCACTTTCTGGGCCGTACCAGTTTTACCTCCGACTCTGTAGCCTTCAACGAAAGCTCCCTTACCGGTTCCCTGTGCCACCACACTCTCTAAAGCATATCTGATTTTTTCAGAGGTCTCTTTAGAGATCACTTGTTTTTTTGCCTGGGGGGAATTTCTCATTACCACTTCACCCGTTTGTGGATCGACCAGTTCCTTGGCAACATAAGGCTGGTAAAGGGTCCCGCCATTGACAGCAGCCGAGACGGCAGCCACTTGTTGAATCGGCGTCACCGCGACACCTTGACCGAAAGCAGTTGTCGCCTGTTCAACCGGGCCTACACGGTCAAGATTAAAGAGCAGTCCCTTCCCCTCTCCCTGCAAGTCGATCCCGGTTTTTTCACCAAATCCAAAATCCTTAATATATTTAAACAGTGTTTCTTTTCCAAGCCTTTCACCGAGTTCCACAAAGCCGGGGTTACATGAGTTCTGCACGACCTCAAGGAATGTCTGTGTGCCATGGCCGCCTCTTTTCCAGCAATGGAGAGTAGACCCTGCAACCTCCACATGACCAGGATCGTGAAATTTTTCTTTTGTAAGATCCACTTTATTTTCTTCCAGTGCGGCAGCCAGTGTTATGATTTTGAAGGTCGACCCCGGCTCATACGTACTCCAGATAGGAAGGTTTCGGTTATATATCTCCTGAGGGACATTCCTGAAATTCGCAGGGTCAAAGGTAGGCCTGCTTGACATTGCCAATATTTCACCATTATTAGGATTCATTGCGATAGCGATAATCCCGTCAGGTTTATAGGCAGCTTCTGCAATATCAAGTTCTCTTTCTATAATTGTCTGGACCTTGGTATCAATGGTCAGTTTTAGATCCAGTCCATCAACCGGGGCTTCATAGTCATCTGCCATATCCGGCATCCTTTTCCCTTTGGCATCTGAAAAAAATTTAACAGAGCCTCCTTCACCGCTCAGTTCCTTGTCATAATATGCCTCAAGCCCCATCAGTCCCTGATTGTCTATTCCCGCAAAACCAAGAACGTGGGATAAATAACTTCCAAAAGGATAATACCTTTTGGAGTCTTCCGCAATATAAACACCTTTAAGATTTAAATCCCTTACTTCCTTCGCTTTTTCATATGATATTTTTCTTGCTTCGTTAATTCTCACCATTGAAGCCGATTTCGTCACATATTTATAGACTTCCTCCAACGGCAGATTCAGGGCTGCCGCCAGTTTTTCTGACGTCTTGGCCGGATCTGTTATTTGCCGTGGAACTACAAATACAGTCGGGGCACTCTGGTTGGTTGCCAGCTCCACTCCATTCTTATCAAGAATTTTTCCTCTTTCAGGTTCAAAAGGAATGTTCCGGCTCCACGAATCCTTCGCCCAGCTTGTCAGCTTGTCCCCCATGAAAAACTGGACATATCCAAGCCTTACATCTATGATCGCGAACACTAATATTCCCATTACCAACGCAAACGCCAGCCTCTTTCTTACCGTTACATTCGATACCCTTTTCACACGAAGAACCTCCCCTTATTTGGCTCGTTCCATTATATGCCTGTACAAGTTAAAGTATGTTAGGAACAGGGAGACAATGCCTGCGCATTAATGAGAGGGATCTATGCTTCTTGAAACGATCTAACAATTAAATCCATAAAAAGACCGGAGATTCCTCTCCGGCCCTGGGTTAATTCAATGGTGCATTTTCATCAGGCTCACTTGGAGCATTTTGTTCCTCAAGCTGCTCTTCAGGTGTTTGGAATGTCACGACAAGCGGCTCAGACTCGCTGAACGAGGAATCCGGTTTTATGTTCTGCTTCGTTACATATCCCGTACCCACCATATTAAGCTTAAGGTTTGCCAGCTTAGTAACCTTTAAGACATCTCGGACTGACCAGCCTTTCATGTCCGGAATCGTTAAATTCCCATCCGTACGGAGAACAACCTTTTCTCCTTGAAGGAGCACATCGCCCACTGCAGCAGATTGGCTTACTACCTTATTGCCATCTCCTATAATAACGGGGGCAAGTCCCGATTCTTCCAGCTGCTTTTTCGCTTTTTCTACGGATAGTTCCGTTAAATCCGCCAGTTCTGATTTCCTAATGCTTTTACTTTCTTCCGGTTTAATGTTCAAGTATTTCAGACTATTCAGCATAACCGGATTGAAGACGTCTGAAACAGGGTCAGAACCAATTTCACTATCCTTTAATGACGGCTTCTTGATAGCTACATAGACAATCAGCTGTGGGTTATCAGCGGGAGCCATACCTAAAAAAGAGAATAAAAAGTTTTCTTTCCCGTATTGGTATTTTCCATTTTCATCTATTATTTGAGCAGTTCCTGATTTCCCCGCTACATCATATCCTTCGATTGCAAATGGCTTCCCCGTACCTTTCTCAGCAGTAACTGTAGAGGCTAAATATTCTCTTACCTTTTTCGCCGTCTCTTCAGAAATGGGAGTACCTGCCACTTCAGGTTCCGTATTCTTGATCGTTTTTTTCGTATCAGAATCAACAATTTTTTCAATTACGTAAGGTTTCATCATTTTACCAGCATTTGCAATAGCTGTTTCTGCCTGGATCAATTGAAGTGGAGTCACTGTTGTTCCCTGTCCAAATATTGTTGTCACTTTTTCTATTGGATAATTATAAAGTATACTTCCGGCACTTTCATTTGGAAGATCGATGCCCGTTGCTTTCCCGAAACCAAAAGAATCCAGATATGTTCTAAATTTTTCTTCTCCAATTTTCTCAAGGAGTTCTGCAAAAGCTACGTTTGAAGACCTCTGAAGCCCCTGGAGAAACGTGATTGTTCCCCAACCTTGGCCATTATTCCAGTCACCTATCGATTGGCTCCCTACGTAATATCTGCCGGACTGATAATATTCATTAGGGTTAAACACCCCTTCTTCAACCGCAGCAGCCAATGAAAAGCTTTTCATTGTGGAACCAGGCTCATAAGAAGATTCAACAATTTCATTTTGCCAGGATACAAGATCTTCCCTTGTGTCAGGATGGAAAGTAGGCCTTTGCGCCATGGCCAGAATCTTTCCTGTTTTGGGGTCCGCCACTATTGCCAGCATCTTCTCCGGCTTATACTGCCTGTCGACTTTACTCATTGTTTCTTCCAGGAACGTTTGAATTTTCTTATCAATCGTCAAGTAAACGTCGTTACCGTTTTGAGGAGGTGTCACATGCTGCTCTGTCTGAGGCAGGATATAGCCCCATTTATCACTGTCATATTTCACCTTTCCATCTTTTCCGCTTAGGTAATCATTCAGGCTTTGTTCAATACCCATCTTCCCGACGATTTCAGTTTCATTCCCTTCATTCTCTTCCTTCTGGGCAAAGCCGATTAAATGTGAGGAAAAGATTCCGTTTGGATAAAACCGTTTTGACTCTTTTACAAATGTGACGCCGGGAAGTTCTTCTTTTTCAATTTCAAGCTTAAGTTGATGGGAAATCCCCCTGCCGGCACTTCCGAACTCAACCTGGAAACGCTCCTGGTCGGATCCTTTAGTCAGCCGCTCATAGAGCTGGGACTCATCCGCCTCGAGATAAGAGGCGAGCACCCTTGCCGTCTTTTCAAGATCCTGTACATGTTTCGGCTCTTCACTTCCATTCGAAACTGACTCATCAAGAATCGCCACAAGCGTGTATGCAGAGGTATCTTCAGCAATGACTTCCCCTTTGTGGTCGAATATTGTGCCTCTTCTTGCTTCAAGTACACCGCTCTTAAGATATTTTTTTGCAGCCTGCGCAGCCAGGACTTTGCCGTCTGCTTCCCCTGTAACTTGTATAGTGACAAAACGAACCATTAAAACAAAAAAGAGCAAGCCGAAAAATCCAAAAAGGATGGCTGCCCCAATTCTCATTCCCGGTCTCTTTTTACTCATTGATTCTGCACAACCTTAACATTCTTTTCTTTCAAATCAAGACCCAGCTCTTTAGCTTTTTCAAGTATTCTTTCGTATGTACTCAGCTCGCTGATTTGCAGCTTCAGGTCGGAGTTGGCTTTCTCTTGCTTCTCAATCTGTGATTGAACAATCTGAATTTCTTTATTGGCTTTGTAGATTGATGACTGAGTGGAGATAATATTGACTGCCATGAAACAAAACACGACCGCTATTAGTGCTACAAGGATTTTCTCTCCGGGAGTAATCAGCGGCCTTTCTTCTCTTGCCGGCGCTGTTTCCTGCTGCCTTTGAGGCTGTTGGATGGTCTGCTCCTTATACTTCCTGGCTAAGTTACTCACTCTCTTTACTCCCTCCTGTTTCTCTATGCTTTTTCTGCCACTCTCAATTTAGCAGAACGAGCTCTGTTATTTTCTTCTAATTCCCCATCACTTGGTAATATCGGCTTCCTGGTCACAAGTTTTAACTCCGGCTTGTATTCATCCGGAATTATAGGAAGTCCAGGTGGAAGTTCGGGTCCGGCCGCCTTTTCTTTAAAAATCGTTTTGCAGATTCGGTCTTCCAATGAATGGAATGTTATTACACTTATCCTTCCGCCCGGCTTCAAAATCTCAATTGATTTCTCAAGAGCTTCTTCGACAGCATCCAATTCATCATTGACAGCAATCCTGATCGCCTGGAACACCCTTTTCGCCGGATGTCCGCCTTTTCTCCTTGCAGGTGCGGGAATGCCTTCTTTTATCAAATCAACTAATTCGCCTGTTGTTTCAATCGCCTTCGTTTCCCTGGCCGCTTCAATCTTCCTCGCAATCTGCTTAGAAAACTTTTCTTCTCCATATCTGAAGAAAATTCTCACCAAATCTTCATAAGGCCATTGGTTGACTACCTCATAGGCAGTTAATTCGCCCTCAAGATCCATTCTCATATCAAGAGGTGCATCATGATGATAACTGAATCCTCTCTCAGGTGTATCAAGTTGAGGGGAAGAAACTCCTAAATCAAACAGGATGCCGTCTACTTTGTAGATGCCAAGATCAGCAAGTTCCTCTTTAATGTAACGAAAGTTTGATCTTATGAATGTAACTTGATCCAGATAAGATGCAAGTTTTTCTTTCGCATGGTCGATGGCCGTCTGATCCTGATCAAAACAATAGAGCTTTCCATTGCTTGTAAGCTGTGAGGCGAGATATTCACTGTGTCCTGCACCCCCAAGGGTACAGTCAACATAAATGCCGTCTTTTTTGATGTTCAATGCATCCACTGTTTCTTTCAGTAATACGGTTGTATGTTCAAACATTTTTCTTCACCTTTCCAATCGAACAGTTTTGAATAGTAGCATAGCCTTTTTTTCGCTTAGATTACGGGTTTGCAGTGCTTGCTCTAAATATCGAAATCAATCATATTCTCGGCAATCTCTGCAAAAGAATCCTCTGACTGTGAGAAATAGTCTTCCCATAAAGACTTACTCCAAATCTCAATTCGGTTGGAAACTCCCAATACTACACATTCTTTTTCCAGTTTTGCGTAATCCGTAAGCGTGGAGGGAATATTGATTCGCCCGGTCTTATCCAGTTCACATTCTGTGGCTCCAGAAAAGAAGAACCTTGTAAATGCCCTGGCGTCTTTCTTGGTCAGCGGAAGAGCTTTTAATTTTTCCTCCAGTGCTCTCCATTCCCCGAGCGGATATCCAAATAAACATTGATCAAGTCCTCTGGTCAACACAAAGGCATCACTAAGATGCTCCCTGAACTTGGAGGGGACGATTAAACGGCCTTTATTATCAATGTTATGCTGGTATTCGCCCATGAACATGTCCACTGCCCCCACTTTCTAACACAAATGTACCACATTCCCCCACTTTTCTCCACATATAAATTAAATTCTTCCTCACCGCTCTATTTCCTGCTTTTTATTGAAACTCTTTTTGTTACATTTTCACTGATAACAGAAAATGGATTGATCAGGGTTTAAGTACCATTCTCCGTATTCCTGAGCAAGCGCATTGCAGGCAGTACCAGGTTCCTCCCTGTAATAGGCGAACTTCAGAAGCGGAATCTTTCACCTCCGGAAACAGCAATCAATGCAAAAAAAGGAAGAGTCGATTACGTAATCGACTCTTCCTTTACGAATTTTAAATTTTGATGACCTTATGATTCCCGTCAAACTCCATCGGCAGGGACATTAACTCAGAGATGAAGTTTTCTCCATACCTATTCATGAAGTAATACAGGTTCCACATTCTCTCTTGCGGAGCCCCCTCAGGCTTTAGGGAAGATTGGATTCGATCATACTTCCTCAGGGTTACTTCGTTCTTCTTCTTGATGGACTGCTCCGCCTTTAATCTCAGGAAGCCAAATTGCTGCCTGTGGAAAGCCAGATTCTTATCAATGATGCTTTCAAGTCCTTTATCAAGATTTTCTGCCTTAATAAATATCTTTTCATATGATGCAATTAAATCTTCCTCTGCTGCATCTATACTAGCATCAAAAGATTTGTCCTTAACTGATTCCCAATATTGCTGGCGATCTTTCTCTGTGCCCTCTGTCAGTACTTCTTTCAGTGAAAGGTTCAATTCCTGCAGATTTCTGCTGACATCCCTTTCAAGGAAAGTCAAGTTCAGCCTGGGAACAATCGGAGGCATGCTAATACCGGCCCACTCAAAAGCTTTCTTTAGTTCCCCCCAGTAAGCTATTTCTCCTGGTCCGGCAACAAAAGCAAGAGTCGGAAAGAGCCATTCTTGCATCATAGGCCTTGTGACCACATTATTGCTGAATCTGTGAGGCTCTGATTGCAAGATCTCTTCCAACTGCTTTAATGTATAGGTCAATTCGCCATTTTTCCCTTTAAATTCATTTCCTTCTCTTTCAAGAAGAATCCGCTCTCCATTCTCTGTGATGAACAAATTAGCAGCATGGTCTTTGGTCTCAATTGCAAGAGGAAAGCCTCTTTCCAAAATGATTTCCTGCTGTGCCTTTACCTTTTTGGTAATGCTGCTGCTGCCCTCAAGGAGATGGAGGAAATAAGGTTTCTCCAATTTTCTTAAAGGAGGGTAGGCTGAGTCGATAATCAATAAGCCATAATCCTTGAATAGGGACATGATAATAGTGCTGAAAAAATCAACTACAGTTTCAGCATTCTCAATTGCATGCTCCAAGTGGTGAAGCAGCCCTTTTGTAAATTCCGTCTCGCCAAAATGGTGAATTATCTGACGGACCCACTTTATCATTGTGCTTTTTTCAAATACGAACTCACTTGTCATTCGCTTGTCATTCGCACGTTCAGGATAACCTAACTTTGCAAGCTTTCCATTCTGTTCGGCAAAAACATGGTTGATTTCCAGATAATCATGATCCTCACCAGCAATCCAAAAGACTGGGACCACCGGGGAATTTAATTTATCTTCCTGTTCTTTTGCCAGTTTAATGATAGATATAACTTTATGTATAGTATAAAGCGGTCCAGTCAACAAACCTGCCTGCTGGCCGCCAATGACCACCGGCGCACCGCCTTTTAACTTTTCCAGAGAAGCGTGCACTTCACTTCCCATAGGAAAAGGCTTCATATATCCTGCTATGATATCCGCCAACTCAGCTCTTGGAAAATCCCTCTTTGTTAAGTCAGACATTCTTTCTTCATAAAGGCGCGGATTGGTAAGTGTGTAATGAAAAAAAGAAGTTACCGGGAATTCCTGTTGTAAGTATAATGAAGCGAAACGATTTGTTGCTGGAATATATAAGCTTTCCAGTTCCATTTAAATGACTCCTTTTCTTCCATCTTCTACTGTTCGTAGTATAGCATTCCACAACAATAAAAGGAAAAAACTTGCCTGAACAGGAATGTTTGTTAAACGATCTATTGGTATATATGTAGCTATTTACAAAGATTTGAGTGATGTCCACTCCAATCACCATAGTTTCAAACAAGTTTGAAATCCAAATTCCACAGTCTTTGAAAACAGCTTATAACGAATCAACGATTCTGGAGGCTGTTCCATATAACATGAGGATAATATAAGCCATGGAGAATAACAAAAAGTTCAATCTCCATCCCCCTTTGATGACACTTCTGAAAATAACTTCCTCTTTGATCTTCCAATGGATAACTGAAAGGAGCCCCGTGCTGACAATCATCACTAACATTATGATCCATAAGTAAGATTTATTCCAAATTGCCAGTACGATGAAATGGACTGCCACTATGAGAAGAAAGGTCGTGACATTAACAGCTGCATTAACTGCTTTTTTATGTTTACCGGTTATTTGCTTCATCAGGATGAACGTTGTGAAATAACCTAAAAAAGGAAGAAGGGTGAATATCGCAACTAAATTAGAAATAATAGACGACATTTAATTGTTTCCCCTTTCATTATCCAGTCCTTTGACCATTTTATACAAAGCGGGAATAAGTGTCAGCGGAAGGTGCTCTTTCTTCCCTTTCTCGACCAACACCCCTAAAATGGCATCTATCTCTGTCTCCCTCTTTGCCTTTATATCAGCAAGCATAGAAGACGTGTTACCGCGCGTATTACTTCCAATTGCTTTAATGTCTTCAAATGAGATGACAGATTTTAATTGTGGAAACAGCAGAAGAATTTCCTTGAAAACAGACTGTGCAAGACTAAGAAAGTCAGCATTTTTGACCAACTGGCCATTTTTCACCCGAAGAACGGCGGTTAGAGGGTTGATGACAGCATTGACTGCCAGTTTCTCCAGCAGCATGATTTCATAATCAGGTTTTAGCTGAAAAGGAAAATCACTGCTTCTGTACATCAGCATTGTGAGCGGCTCCGAGTTCCCTCGAAAAACAGCTGCATTCGTTTTTCCCTTTCCCATATGTACTACAGTATTATCATTATATTTAATTGACCCATGCTCAACGGTACCGACATAGATGTGGTGATTTAGGAGGCCTTTTAACATCTCTAGGTGGCCAATGCCGTTCTGGAGGAACAACAGTGGAATCTCATGAGGAATATTCTTGATGGTGTCCTTTAGGCCAATCAGGTGGTACTGCTTGACAGCAATGATGATTAGGTCATTTTCGGCAATGCCTTCAAAATTTATTGAAGCTTTAACAGAAACTGGGTATTGAATAGAAGCACTCTTAAGTGAAACCCCTTGATTATTAATAACTGCTTCCTGTTCTTTTCTTTTTACATATAACGTCACATCAAATTCTTTTCCAAGGTTAGCAGCAAAAAGCAGACCGACTGCCCCGCCGCCGATGATGCCTATTTTCATATGATCTCCTCAATCCGAATAATGCTGGTTAATATTGCTAATATCAGTTTACCATTGCCGTCTTAATAGAGAAACAGTTTAAATAACAATCAGCTTATTTGTTAAAAGTTTTTGCCGGTAATTCTCCATAAAAAAGGGTTAACCTGCGAAATGTCTCTGCAGGTTAACCCTTTGCTGTTTATACAGGATATACCGGGTGCTTTCTTGAACTGAATTGCACTTCTTTCGTTTCATACATCTTGTACCTTGCAATCAGTACATCACGCAGTTCATTCGGCCCCGTGATTTCATCGACAATCATTTCAGACGCAAGCTTATAGATATCAATATGCTCTTTATATTCTTTCTGTTTCTCCTGAACATAAGCTATACGCTCTTTTGGATCTTCAATTGCCTGAATCTTATTGGAGTACACAGCATTGACCGCGGCTTCCGGCCCCATAACAGCGATTTGGGCAGTCGGAAGGGCAATGCAGACATCCGGTTCAAATGCAGGACCAGCCATGGCATAAAGACCTGCACCATAGGCTTTACGGACAATAACAGAGATTTTAGGAACTGTTGCTGAACTCATGGCAGCAATCAGCTTTGCTCCGTGCCTGATAATTCCGGCTCTTTCCACTTTGGTGCCAATCATGAATCCCGGGACATCAGCCAGGAACAGCAGCGGAATGGAGAAAGCGTCACACAAAGTGATGAATTTAGCCGCCTTATCTGCAGAGTCAACAAACAGCACTCCACCTTTGACTTTCGGCTGGTTTGCTATAATTCCGACCGGTTTGCCATCAATCCGTGCAAAACCTGTTACAAGTTCCTGAGCGAATAACTTCTTCATTTCAAAGAAGCTTCCTTCATCAATCAGCGCATCAATGCACTCATACATATCGAATGGGGCATTTTGATGTTCCGGAATGATCTGCTCCAAAGATCTGCCTTCTTTCGGGCTGACCCCAACATCCGCAGCAGGTTTCTCAAGATAGTTAGCCGGGAAATAGGATAGGTACTTTTTCGCAGACTCTATCGCTTCTTCCTCAGAATACACAAGCATATCACCGACACCGCTGACGGAACAGTGCATTCTCGCTCCGCCCATTTCTTCGAGCGTCACTTTTTCCCCAATAACTTTTTCAGCCATACGAGGAGACCCAAGATACATAGAAGCATTGCCGTCAACCATAACAACGATGTCGCAAAAAGCAGGTATGTATGCCCCGCCGGCAGCTGAAGGACCGAACAATAGGCAAATTTGCGGCACCATGCCGGACATTTTCACCTGATTATGAAAGATTTTCCCTGCTCCCCTTCTGTTAGGGAACATTTCAAGCTGATCGGTAATCCTCGCTCCTGCAGAATCGACTAAATATAGGATCGGAACCTTCAAATTCAGTGCTGTTTCCTGAATGCGGATAATCTTCTCAACCGTACGGGCACCCCAGGAACCCGCTTTTACGGTTGAGTCATTCGCCATCACACAAACAGTCCTGCCTCCGATTTTACCTGTAGCAGTAACCACTCCATCAGCAGGAAGTCCTTCCTCCTGGCAGTTGGCGAACATTCCGTCTTCCTGATATTCTCCGTTATCGAATAATAGATTCAAGCGGTCTCTTACAAATAATTTATTTTGTTCCTTCTGTTTTTCATGATACTTTTGATGACCGCCGCTGGATATTTTCTCCCTTTTCTCTTCAAGCTGGTGTTCGTATGTTTTTTGAGACACAGAAAAATCCCCCTTTGTATTCATTTCACAGGCTTATAATCGACTTGCTGTCAATTTCACCGGAATTTCTTACTCAAATGTAACGAGAACGTCGCCTTCATTGACAAAATCGCCGACATTCACTTTTACTTCCGCTACTTTCCCGCCTTGTTCTGCTTCCACAGGGATTTCCATTTTCATTGATTCAAGCATAAGAATTGTCTCCCCGCTGCTTACCTCAGCTCCGCTCTCTACCAATACATTTAATACTGTTCCTGCCATTGATGCTGTAATTTCTTTCATAGTTAGTTCCTCCTAAGTCAATGTTATTTTTTTATTGTCAGCCTTGAACTTAGCCAGGCTGTATTATATGTTCCTTCTTTAAAACTCTCTTCCTGGAGAATATCCCTGAAGAGCGGGATATTGGTTTTCACACCTTCGATTTCAGTTTCTTCAAAAAATTTGACAGCTTCATTTATGCATTCACCACGGTTTTTACCTGTGATGATCACTTTGGATATCATTGGGTCATAAAAAGGCGTTACACTGTTTCCTTGTTCATACCCGCTGTCTATCCGTCCATTTTCCACCTCGCCCCATTTAATAGACGATATGGTTCCTGGTGAAGGAAAAAACGTTTTGGGATCTTCTGCATAGACACGGAACTCTATAGCGTGCCCTTCGCTCTTGATTCCATCCTGGCTCGATATCGGCAGTTCTTCACCTCTGCTCACAAGGATTTGCCATTTAACCAGGTCCAGATTCGTAATACTTTCTGTCACTGGATGCTCCACTTGGAGTCGGGTATTCATCTCAAGGAAGTAGAAGTTTTCTTCATTATCAACGATGAATTCGACTGTTCCTGCATTGACATAATTGACAGCCTTCCCAGCCCGGACAGCAGCTTCAAACATTTTGTCTTTAGCTTCCTGAGACAATTCCGGAGAAGGTGCCTCTTCAATGACCTTTTGATTTCGCCGTTGAACGGAGCAGTTTCTTTCAAACAAATGAATGATGTTTCCTTTGTCATCACCAAAAATTTGCACTTCAATATGCCTTGCATCATCAATACATTTTTCCAGGAAGACTTCATCCTGTCCAAAATAAGCTTTTGCACGATTTTTAGTAGAGTCAAAACTTTGAACGAGCGCTTGCTCATCATTGCAGCGAATCATTCCAATACCGCCTCCGCCGCTGCTGGCCTTCAGCATGACTGGATAGCCGATTCCTTTAGCGACTTCCTTTGCTTCATCAATTGAAGCAACTCCGCCATTACTTCCCGGCACTACAGGTACATTCGCCGCAATCATTGTTTTCCGGGCAGCGACTTTATCGCCCATCATTTCCATAACTTCTGCTGATGGACCGATAAATGTTATCCCGTTTTCTCTTGTTTTCCTGGCAAAATCACTGTTTTCGGATAACAGCCCATAACCTGGGTGAATCCCGTCAGCATTTTCCCTGCGTGCTATCTCCAAAATTGCATCACTTTGCAAGTAAGATTTATTTACAGGCGGTTCACCAACACGGAAGGCATTGTCTGCCTCTTTAACATAAGGCATATCTTTGTCAGCATCTGAATAGATTGCTATAGTTTCAATTCCCATTTCCTTGCATGTACGGATAATTCTTGAAGCTATTTCTCCCCTGTTTGCCACTAAGATCTTCTGCACAACATATCCCCTTTCTTATCACTAGTTTGCTGTCTAGTAATAGCTTTCTACAAAAAAACAAAAAATCCTTCTAAAACTGCAAACGCTTTCTTACTTAAGTGCAGAATTTTTTGTATTTTTGTTATATAATGATAATATCATATTCTTCATATATAGTAATGAATGAAAAATGATATTAGAAAAACTGCACACTAATACTATTCATTCGAGAAGAAAGATATACAACAATCAAATGCTCAGGAGGTACCGCAGATGACTGTAAAAGTTGAAAAACTTAAAGTTAATTACAAAACACTGGAAGAATTTAAAAAATTCAAGGAATATGGGGTTCAAGAACTTTCCATGTTGGAAGACCTGGAATCAAATATTATTGAAAATAACAGTGAATCTCCATTCTACGGAATTTATTTCGGAGATACACTTATCGCCCGGATGAGTTTGTATCAAAGGGACTCTCAACATGACCAATATTTTGATCCCCCGCAAAATTACCTAGAGCTTTGGAAGCTGGAAGTACTGCCTGCCTACCAAGGGAAAGGATACGGAAAGGTTCTTGTGGATTTCGCCAAAAGCTTCAATATAGCTATCAAAACAAATCCACGGATACAGTCTCATGGCTTCTGGGAAAGAATGGGCTTCGAAAAGGTAACCTATGATATGGAACGCGATTTAGGCCAAAACCCGCTTATCTGGCTGCCTGAAGGTGTCAGCGAACAAAAACATTAAAAAAAGACGCAAGCATCCTGATTCATCATCAGGGTGCTTTTTTCTTTGATAAAATGTACTCCATTATACCGTCGCGGGTTCGGATTTCAAATACAAAAACTAAATTAGCACACCATTTCGCAGTCCAATCCATATTTTTCCTTAATTCTGAGTAGCCTCTAATTTTTTAAATAATAAGGGTAGTTTTTCCCGTTATTCTTCAAAAAGGAGGTAAATTCGGGGAAATAAGGGGAATTTTTCCCCTTAAGGTAAAGTCAAATAGTCCAATTTTATGCTTTTGGAGCAAATAGGGGGAATTCTTCCCTCTATTTACTCAATTTTTCGTGCTGTTTCCTCAATAAGAGGAATTTCTCCTCTTATTTTGGCAGCTTATTTTATGGAGACTTTTGGATAATAGGCAATCACTAACCAGTGCTTATCTTGGGATAAAGAAGGCTTCGATCATGTGTCTCCAAGCCCAGGCTTTTTTATTGCCAAATTGCTTTTTAATGTTGGTGCGAATTACTATACAAAAAGCAATGTTAATTCATATTTTGCATTTCAAAACAGAACCCCTTAATTATAACCCTTTTTATTCAGCCGAGGCTCACCCCCTCGCGGAGTCGCACGCCTGAAGCGGAAATCACTCTAAACTTATTGAATAGCCACAAATAAAAAAGGCCGACACTCACGTCAACCTTTTTAAAAAATATTGTAATTAAGTTATTTCTGCAGTCTCTGAAGATTGCCGTTCTTATCCATTTGAAACTTCACTTTATCATCATTCTCTTGCAGCAGGGCCATTTTTCGTGCTTTTTCAAATATGGATAGCAAGGATTGGTGGTCCTCTTCAAGCAATTCAAGCTTCTCCTTGTATATATCATTGGATTCCTTCAGCTTTTCGATCTGCTGTTCAAGCTTTTTACAATATTCTTCGAGTTTTTTATAGGCAGCTTCCATTTCTTCATCTTGTGTTATATTTTCTTTCAAGCTTTCCAGAAACCTAATGACACCATTTAATGTTAAAGGCTCACTTTTCTTTTCTTCCTTTGATAAGCAAGAAACTTCTTGCTTTGAGGCAGGTTCCGATTTTGTCTCTGCCTGCTGTGGGGAAGCTGCAGGCTTCTTACCTTCTTTACGCTGTCTCTTAGCCAGTTCAATCCCCGACTTATACTGTTTGCGGACGAAAGAATTCCAACGGAACCCGCATGCCGCAGCTGTTCTTGAAAGCTTCTTCCCGACTTCCTCAAAGGCTTGAAGCTGTGTACCGCCCTCTCTAATATGGCGAAGAACGACCTCGGCAAGCAATAAATCTTCATCCTGGCTCCAGGCATCTTGTCTATTAGATGTCACTTCTATCCCTCCTGTATGAATTTATTTAGTAATTCATACTTATGTTTATGGTAGAAAAGATAGAATATATTACAAAAGATTCTATTTTTTTGAAAGAAAGTTTTCAACTGCTGTATGATGCTCTTCCTTTTCCCACAGAATAGCACATTGCCTGATTTCCCTGTCTATTCTTTCATATAGATTGCCAGCTTCCCACTTTTCTCTGGCTGCTTTTTTATAAGCCTCCAAAACATGGACATCAATAGTAAGCAATTGCTCCATTTTGCGGATGACAAGCCCGGCATCCGCCTGATCAATCAGGCCGGTGACAAAACCTAACTCATGCATTTTTTCTGCACTGTATAACCCGGCTGTTCCCAACAGAAACAATGCATCACCATGAGGCAGCTTTTCCAAAAGAAGCGAGCCCCCTCCCCAGCCAGGAGTAATCGCAAGCTTACCCTGAATAAATCCCATCTTTGTTTCTTTCCTGGCAAAACGGAAATCACAGGCCGCTGCAATTTCACAGCCGCCCCCCACTGCACTGCCATTTATCAGCGCAGCTGTCATCTTAGGAAGAACAGCTAATTGATAGAGTATGTCTCCCATCTTCTTTAACATTGAGTAGGCTTGTTCCTCTGTTCGCAATCCATGGAACGTTTCTAAATCACCGCCTGCACAAAACGCTTTGTCTCCTGCAGCCGTAATGATCAGCATCTTAATATCATCGTTTTCTGCGGCTTCATCTATGGCGGCTTTCAAACCGTCCATTACAGCGTAATTAATAGCATTCCTTTTCTCTTCCCTGTTTATAGTGAATATAAGAGCTCCTTCATAAGTTCTTTCCAGCTTATAATCCTGCATTCAATCCCTCTTCTCCTAATTTAGTTGAATATGCTATGTAGATCCATCCGACAGGCCTTCCATTTTTACTATAATACAAAATGTCTGAATATTGAACACTTCCTACGGGATTCCGGTCATCTCCCTCTAAGTTTGAACCTAAGATTGAGGCACAAAAAAAGCGTGAAGAGCCATGGCCTCTTCACGCTTTTTTGCCGTAAATAAATAATTATTTATTTACAACTTCTTTTCCTTTATAAGTACCGCACTCTTTACATACACGGTGAGCTAGTTTCATTTCCCCGCAATTTGGGCATGCAACCATACCAGGTACATTTAACTTGAAATGTGTACGGCGTTTTCTTTTTGCTGTTTTAGATGTTCTTCTAAAAGGTACTGCCATTTCTTCCCACCTCCTTACAGAAGTATGTTATGATGAAGCCAGAACGAGCTGGTTCACGCGCTTAATTGTTCTTGTCTTGTTCAAGAAGCTTTGCAAGATCGGCAAGGCGAGGATCAACTTTCTTCTCCTCTTCTTCCGACTGGTTAGCCTGCTCTTCAGTAATGACTTCCCAATTCTTGCCGGACGGAAGGTTTTCATCATTTTTAGCTTTATCGCTGAAAACTTGCATTGGAATCTCAAGCACAAGCAATTCCTTGACGACAGGCATCAAGTCAATGACATCTCCCTGGATTCTATGCACTTCTTCCTCTTCATACTGATCGTAATCATTCGCTTTTAATAAGTAGGTTTCAACCGTATTTATATCGACCGGAAAGTAGACATCTTCCAACGTTCTTGAACAAGGCAGAACAAGTTCACCCTTAATGTTTAAATGAAAGGTAACTTTGTCGGAACTAATATCGGCTCTTCCCGTGACATGAATTGGAGAAACATCACGAATTTGAGGATCAATGTTTTTCACTTCATTTGCATCAATCGTTTCATCAAGGGCTAAACCCTTCTCACGAAACTTTTGCAATTGAATAATTGACCATTTCAATGTACTCACCTCAAGGCAACAAAGGTAATTATAGCTTTCATAATACCTTTTGTCAATATTTTTTCTTTACACTCTTTACAAGTATAGTGTTGTAATTATAACTTGTATTTATGAGTATTTACCACCCATTTTAAAGGATGTGAAAAAGAAATGAAAGCAGCGGGCGTTATTGTTGAATATAACCCATTTCATAACGGCCATTTACATCACCTTACAGAAACAAAGAAAATGACGAATGCCGATGTCATCATAGCTGTGATGAGCGGTAATTTTCTGCAGAGAGGTGAACCAGCCATTGTTTCTAAATGGTCCAGAACAAAAATGGCTCTCAGTTCCGGAGCCGATATTGTCATAGAACTTCCTTATTCTTTTGCCACACAGCATGCGGACGTTTTTGCATCCGGATCGGTTGCCCTGCTTGATGCAATGAGGTGCAAATCTTTTTGTTTTGGCAGTGAGTCCGGAGATATTGATGCCTTTGAGCGAACAGTTCATTATCTCCAAAATAACAATGATATCTATAATTCCTTTGTTCACAAGTTCGTCAAAGAAGGGATGAGCTATCCATCTGCACTCTCCAAAGCTTTTCAAAGCCTTGAATCTGCAGAAGAGCTTGTTGATTTATCCTTGCCAAATAATATTCTTGGGTTTCATTATATTCAGTCACGCAATGCATTGCATTCTGAAATGCAACCCTTCACCCTTGGCAGGAAAAATGCAAACTATCATGATGAAGATTTCTCTGATGCTGTGATAGCAAGCGCAACAAGTATAAGAAAAGAAATACGAAATAAGGAAGGAAACGTCGGGACAATCAATTCCTTTGTTCCCGCTTCTACAATGAGAGAATTGAAAGAATATCAAAATACATATGGAATACTCCATGATTGGGAATTGTACTGGGACTACCTGAAGTACAAGATCATCTCTTCATCCGGCGAACAGCTTTCTGCTATTTATGAAATTGAAGAGGGTATCGAGAACAGATTAAAATCAGCAGCACGTTCATCCTCGAGCTTTCAGGAGTTTATGGAAACAGTGAAAACCAAAAGATATACCTGGACAAGACTCCAAAGGATGGCGCTTCATATACTCACTAACACTTCCAAAGATGAAATGAGTACAAGCCGAAAACCGGAGTATCTGCGTTTATTAGGAATGACAACGAATGGCAGACAGTACCTGAATCAATATAAAAAGAAACTGAAACTTCCCCTTATCAGCAAGCTCGGTGCAGCTGAATTTGAAGGGATTTCACTGGATATCAGGGCTGCAGAAATATATGCCCTTGGCGCCAGAAATGCAAACCAGCAACAACGCTTGCTCCAACAGGAGTTCAAGCAGCCTC
This sequence comes from Bacillus sp. AK031, assembly GCF_053903065.1. NCBI lineage: Bacteria > Bacillati > Bacillota > Bacilli > Caryophanales > Bacillaceae > Bacillus > Bacillus sp. AK031. The sequence continues at coordinate 2,912,223 of NZ_CP096424.1, forward strand.
CGATCTATTTCAAAAGTTAAAGCAAAGGCCTGAACCGGTGAATGGTTCAGGCCTTAACTTTTATAAAGAATTCAGGTAATTCAATGCATCTTCAAATGTTTTGACAGGAACGATCTTCATATCTGTCCCGATTTCTTCAGCTGTCTTCTTCGCTTCTTCATAATTCGGCAATAGGTTTGGATCCGTCTTCTTTATGCTCTCAGGAATAATGTCCATTGGGGCAAAAAAGATTTCAGCTCCAGCCTTATCAGCAGCGATCACCTTTTGCTCGATCCCGCCAATCCTGCCGACAGTTCCATTTGAAGAGATCGTCCCTGTTCCCGCAATGTCCTTCCCATGGGTGATATCTCTTTCAACGAGTTCATTATACAGCTCAAGGCTGAACATCAGGCCTGCAGAAGGGCCGCCGATCTTTTCCGTATTCATCGTTACTTTTGGTGTGGTGACAATCTCTTTGTCATCAACCAGGCCAATGCCCAAACCTGCTTTTCCTTCACTTGCTGAAAATTCGGCAAGCCCTATTTCCTTCTCAAAAACTTCACCGTTCCTTGTGAAAGTAACTAATACTGTATCATCTACAGTTTTCTGGCTGATATACTCAATAAACTCTTGGGAAGAGCTGAATTTGTTTCCATCAATCGCCGTGATCATATCTCCTGGTTCAAGGATTTCATCTGCCGGCATCCCGGGATATACATTCAGGATATATACTCCGTTGTAATTGAAAGTATATTGCTTCTTCGCATGTTTGAATGCCACTTCAATAGCATTCAATTTTGATGTTTCCATCATATGGAGCTGCCTTACTGAATACTCCTCGTCTGTTTCTTCTTCTCTTCTAATTTCATTTGCAGGATAAATATGTTCATATTTTCTCAAAGACGCTATTAAATAGGTATAAATATTGGCCTTTCCCATTCTTACAGTGGTAAGCATAAATGTCCCTTCATCTTTGAAGCCATTTTCCACTTCTATAATAGGATCCAGATCCTTCGCACTTCCAGGCTTAGTAACATAATAAGGCAAATAGAGAAAAGAACTTCCTATAATAAGAATCGTCATGACAACCAAGGTACGAATCCAATTTTTCTGTGACACCAGCTGTTATTTCCCCTTCCATTCTTCAATTGCTTTTCTGATTGAAGGAATTATTTTCTTTGCTTCAGCTTCGCCCACCGCAATTATTTCTTCTGTATTTGTAAAAGCCCTTGCACTATATTCTTCGACATCCGGCCTGATCATAAAGTCTGATCCAATCTCCCGGTGGCGGATAATTTCTTTCTGCAGGATATCAATGCTTTGCATTATAACATCGTACACGGTGGAGATCTCAGCATTTTGCTTCACTTGAGCTACGTCCACACCTATGACAATATCAGCTCCCATCTCTTTCACAACAGAAACAGGTACTCTGTCAATAACGCCCCCGTCAACAAGCAGCCTGCCATTAATCTTTTCGGGAACAAATATACCCGGAATGCTGATGCTTGCCCGGACTGCATCAGCAATGGGGCCTTCGGAAAAGATGACCCTTTCACCATTTGTCAGATCTGTTGCCACCACAGCCACGGGCAGGGTAAGGTCTTCAATATTTTTATTGTGGGTAAAGAGCTTGATAAACTGCTTGATCCTTTTTCCAGCAATAAATCCCATCTTAGGGACTGTAAAATCGAGATAATACTTCCTCCGAAATGCAGTAGATAACTTATATAAATCCTCCATATTATGCCCGACTCCATAAAAGCACCCGACAAGGGCGCCCATGCTGCTTCCGGCAATCATATCAACAGGGATTCCTTCTTCCTGAAAGGCCTTCAGCACTCCAAGATGGGCAAACCCCCTTGCCCCTCCAGAACCGAGAGCTAAGCCAACTTTAGGCTTGTTCACATGGCCTCCCCCTTTTTCTTCGATTGTTTTCATCTTATGGTCTATTTTACCTGTCTATGAGTATATTTCAATAATATGAGGACAAGGCGTATGGCACATAAGAAATCTACTTACAGTTTATCACTATTTACAATATCTACAAGACAACTTAATTGAACTTTCAGTCAAGGTTTTAGGGGGGAACAGGTTGAATGCTTCACAATTTAAAACAATCATTTTAGCGGTTTCGGTTACAACCCTTGCCGCCTCTCTAATTATTTTTCCTCAAGAATCATTCGAAGCCTCTATCAGGGGATTGAATATGTGGTGGGAAATTGTATTTCCATCATTGCTTCCTTTTTTCATTATTTCAGAAATGCTGATCGGATTTGGCGTTGTCAGATTTATCGGGGTGCTCCTGGAACCTCTGATGCGTCCAATCTTCAGGGTTCCAGGGGTAGGAGGATTTGTCTGGGCAATGGGTATGGCCTCAGGATTTCCGGCAGGAGCCAAGTTGACAGCACGCCTCCGCCAGGAAGATCAGCTAACAAAAATTGAAGCAGAAAGGCTTGTTGCATTTACAAATAACTCTAACCCGCTTTTTATTTTTGGCGCCGTGGCCATCGGCTTTTTTTACGATCCCCGCTTAGGGATCATTCTCGCTTTTGCACACTATCTTGGAAACGTCTGTGTCGGCCTGGCCATGAGTTTTTATGGACGCAAACAAGAGAGTGAAACGAATACTGTATCCAATAAACCTTTTTCTATAAAAGAGGCATTGTCTGCTCTGCACAGAACGAGGATTAAGGAAGAACGTCCAATTGGTAAACAACTGGGTGATGCTGTTAATTCTTCAATTCAGACGCTTTTGATGATCGGCGGTTTCATCATCCTGTTTTCTGTAATCAATAAGCTGCTTTTTCATCTTCAAGTCACCCCCATAGTTGCCGATGCATTAAATGTTCTTTTCAGGATGATGACGATGCCGGAAGCTCTCAGCCTTCCTTTTATTTCAGGTTTGTTTGAAATAACTCTCGGCAGCCAGATGACAAGCGGTGTCGGGGAAGCATCATTGCTGCAGCAGGCCATTTTAACCAGCTTCATTCTAGGTTTCAATGGATTCAGTGTGCAGGCACAAGTAGCAAGCATACTGGCCCAGACAGACATCAGCTTCCGGCCGTTTTTCTTTGCAAGGCTGCTGCATGGCATTTCTGCAGCTCTTATCACCTTGCTGATATGGAAACCTGTCTACGTAAAGCTCTCCCAAGGCAAAACATCCAATGCTGTTCCTGTTTTTAATGGCTTTGAAGGCCATTTTTGGGAGCAGGCAATGGATTGGATGAAACAATGGGGCCCGGTTATCACCATTTTCTCCTTGCTGCTGTATACCATTCTTTATCTTGCAGAAATAAAAAGGAGCTCAAAAAATTAAGATTATACGAAAAAAGCTGCTGATGTTAATCATCTGCAGCTTTTTTAGAAAATCGTAAGATATGAGACTATAGAATAGTTAAGTTGAAAATTAGGTGGCGGCTCTTTAATCCAGCTCCATAGCCCGGGGCTGATCGGGGGAGCTTGCACTTTTTAATTATCAGGTGCCTCATTCTTTTTTTGAAGAGCCTCTTCTACGGGCTTAGGAACCAGTTCAGAGATATCTGCGTCATATTTTGCGACTTCTTTAACAATGGATGAACTCAAGAATGAATACTGATTGTTAGTCATGATAAAGAATGTCTCTATGTTTTCATCCAGGACTCTGTTCATAGATGTGATCTGCATCTCATATTCAAAGTCGGAAACCGCACGCAGCCCCCGCAGGATGGCATTCGCATTCACACTTTTAGCATAATCCATTAATAGTCCCTGAAAGGAATCAACCTCAACGTTAGGAATGTCCCGGGTCACTTCACGGATTAATTGCATTCTTTCTTCGACGGAGAACATCGGTTTTTTCGATGAGTTATTTAAAACAGTTATGTATAATTTGTCAAAAACTTTAGCCCCGCGCGTAATAATATCCAGATGTCCATATGTAATCGGGTCAAAACTTCCAGGGCAAACAGCTATGCTTCCCATTTTTGCAGCCTCCATTCTTCTAAAAGGGAATCGATTCAGAGAGTTTACATTAAGCCTATCCTTCCCACAAGAAGGAAAGGCTCATTTAGTTTTTTTGGTAGATGGTAATTCCGATAATTCCGTATTCCTCTGTCCGTATGGCTCTAAGGCTGCCGATGTCGACAGGAAGAACAATATCAGAACTGTGTTCACATACAACGAAACCGCTTTCATCCAATAATTTATTTTCTTCAATTTCTTCAAGCAGCTGTTGGAGCTTCTGTTTTTTATAAGGGGGGTCCAGGAATATGCATTTAAAGGATATATCCCTTTTTATGACCGCTTTCAGTGCCCTGCCGGCTTCATTTCTGTAAACCTCACTACTTCCACTATAACCGCAGTATTCGAGATTTGCTTTAACAGTCTGGATGGCCTTATAATCCTTATCGACAAATATGACTTTATCCATTCCCCTGCTGAGCGCCTCTATCCCTAATCCTCCGCTGCCGGCAAATAAATCCAGCGCTAGTCCTGTTTCGAAATAAGGTCCGATAATATTGAAAATCGCTTCCTTCACTTTATCCGTTGTCGGTCTTGTACCGCTTCCGGGTACAGCTTTTAACGGCCTGCCTTTGCATTCACCAGATATGACTCTCATTGTATTCACCACTGAATCTGTATTTATTTCTTTATTATCCTACCATATTTAAACATCTTTTTCTATCCGTTGTCGAATTGTGGCGCAAGTCGTTGAAATTTCGGTTGGTATGTATAAAAGTTTTCCCACTGGTGATAATGCTAGTAACAACATCTTTTCTGGTGTTGTTGCCAACCGCGGAGAAGACTTACGTTTCCCCATAAGTTCTTCCTCCGGTTTCTCCTCTCCCTTTGCCTTCTGTCCCTTGTGGAATTAGAAGGACCCTGCAGGAAGTCCTGCAGGGATTTTTTTGCTTACTTATTTTTCTTCATTCATGCCCAATTACTCCTCACCAATATGGCCTCTCTTATTGTCTAACCCTTATTTTCACTTCTCCTTTAATCCAGGCAGGATAATCTTGCAGCTCCAACGTAATTGGCCCCGATACTTCTTGTAAATCATAAGGAAAACCGAATCTAGGCAGATGGCCGTCATAGCCACCTTCACCATACGAAGAACTTATTTCATGTTCAATCCCCTTTGTATCAATAAAGGAGCGGAAAGGATTCATATGATTAGTTTGTTCATAATTTTTATCCCAGGAAAATAGAAGCGCATTATTGTTATCATATCCTTTTTCGTAAAACACCTTTGCAAGTTTGCCCTCCGGCGACTCAATGATTTTCTCTTTTTCCGGATCTACTATTACCGTTAATTCATCTTTATCAAGCGCCCTGATCGTATTAAAGGCCAAATAAAGCTCTTCCGGTTTTTCAAAGTAATTGCTCTGCAAATAATATGTTTTCTCTTCGAAATCTCCACTTGCGAAGAGCCCGTTTGATATTCTTGACCATGCTTCTCCGTTTTCATCCACCAGCCGCAAATCTTCTATTTCGAAAATTCTTTTGGAATTTTCTTGAGGGAATCTCAGGTTGACACCGATTCTTGTCGGTGATATTTCAAGACTGTCAACAACGATATTTTGCCCTTCAACTGTAAAGCTCTGGGCAATGTTGACCTCTTTTGTTTTGCCGATTTTTTTATGGTCGATAGTGAAAGGAATTCTCCATTCATCTGTTAAAGAATGATCATCTTCTTTTAGACTCATCACAAGTACATATTCCTTTTCAGCCAGCGGTTTTCTCAGTCCAAAATCAGACTGATAAATATCTGGCCCGCCATTTCCCAGGCCTGGCAAAGATAACCTGTCAAATGGAACTGTTTTGCCGCTCTTTGTTTCCACCCTTAACTGGTCTATCTGCAACTTTTCTAAAGGAGTTGTTTCAGAATCCACAGAGTAAAACAACACCAGCTGTTCCTCATCTGAAATTAATGAAACCAGGGTAACCTCGATCCCCTGATGTGAATCCGATTGATCAACACTCTGTGCGAAATCATTCTCAATAAGAGAAACCAGTCCTTTATCCTGTCTGACAAGCTCCACTATTTTTTCCATACCAGGTAAAGTGCTGACATATGAGGCGAATGCTTCTGAAACCCGAAGAGAGCTTACAAATACAGTCAGTATAATCAACACAGCCGCCGCTGCAGTTCTCCACACATAAACAGTTTTCTTGGACTGCCTCGCCTTTTTCACACCCCTTCTGATGGCTTGGTCTATCAGATCTTCAGGCAGTTTTTCATCATCCAGCCGGATTCTAGCTTCTTGCAGCTTTCCTTCTTCACGCTCGAACATTCTTATCACCTTCCTCGTCTTCACCTAAATGATTGCGTAAATCAATCAATCCCTTATGCAGCCAGGTCTTAATGGTGCCTTCAGGATGATCCAATACATCCGCAATTTCCGAGATCTTCATTCCTTGGAGATATTTCAACACGATGACTCTTTTATATTTTTCATCAAGTCTGTTTATAGCTTCCTCCACTTCAAGGGCGGATTTTTCGAAAGAGCCTTCAGTCGAGTTCAGAAGCCTTTCATCATAGACGAACCGTTTTTTCTTCTTCAGTTCATCATGGCAGTAGTTCAGCAGGATACGGATCAGCCAGGTTGAAAAATAGTTCGTTTTTTTCAGCTTCTTCAACCCTTTATAAGCCCGGAATGTTGTTTCCTGAATGGCCTCTACAGCATCATGTTCATTTTTAAAATATGATAAAGCTATTCTATATAATTGCATTCTATGTAACGTTATCAGCTTATAAAAAGCCTCATCATCGCCTTTTTTGGCTCTTTTAATTAAAATCTTATCATCACGCATCATCACGGCCCTCCTTTCTTATACATTAGACAGTCGAATCTTAAAAAAGTTTTACGCTTTTTAATTTTTTCAGACTTCTTTTAACAAATCCCTATCATTCTTTACTTCTGGAGACGCTTTTGGAATAATTAAAAGTTGGGAATGATTAAAATGATGAGGGTTGAAAGGGAGTAATAATAATGATTCAACGTTTTATTGAACTTGGAGAAGGGTATTCGGACTTATATGAATTAATAGAACTGGCTCGTTCCAACGAATCGAGACTGCTTCACTTCATGGCTTTCCATACAGTTGTAAAAGAACGTCCTGTAACATCTTTAGCCGTTGTACTAAAACCGGCTAAAGAAGGAAAATTCCAGCCGCTTTACATTTGCAGGGAGGGCATCCCTGATCCAAATCACTTGCAAAACAAAAGATACCAGCTGTTTGAAGAAGCAGCCAGGGCGCAGGGGAAGGAAGTCATCCAGATGGATGTAAAGCCGTCTTCTGTTTTTGCTGAAAAGCAATTGTATTATCAGCATCTTATTGCCATATTAAGGCTGAACCATTATATCCCGCCATTACAGTAATGCCGCCAAACGAAAACAGCCTGGTACAAACAAAAGAAACAGGTGATGGAAGATCACCTGTTTCTTTTAACTTATATACCCATTTTATAATCGTATTCTTTAGCTTTATCAGGCTTTGAGTTTTCGAACTCTGTCTTGATGAAAGGCTTGAAGGATGGTTCGACTTTTTTCACATAAGAATAAGAAGAAAGCTTTTCTACAATTGAATCCGTTTCACTCTGGTTACAATACAGTACAACATATTTCATTTTTCTGGAAACGTATTGCACATTTCCAAACCGGCGCATTGATTTTGCATGCTTTAAACTGTATAACCACACTGTAATACCCTGTCTTTCGGTAAACATCTTTATTTTCCCCTTAAGAATCACTCTATTTTCCATAAGTCTAGCATAATAAATAACAAGAAATCAACAAAAGAAGGGATGGAGAGCATGGATCTTGCAATGATTTGGGATAAATTCGCTGAACATTTAAAATCTTTCGAAGGCATCGAGGATTACGAAATGAAGAAAATAGCGGGGATTCCGTTCATTTATGTAAAAGGCTCTCTATCCAAAGAAGAGATTGAAGAGATTGTCATGCGGTCTTCTGCCAAGTCAATGCGTGGAAAACGCCTGCATTCGGAAACTGTATATGTAAGAACCAAAGATCAACACTATGTATACCGGCATCGTTTCTATGTTCCCCAAGAAAAAATGTTTTGCTGTGGCAATCTCTGTGTAGATTGTATCCGGCTGCGAGGATGATCCGAACTTCTTTTACCTGCCAATGATCATGTGTGAATAATGTTCCAAATTGAGTGTTAAAAACAAAAAATGCGGGGAATCCCCCGCATTTTAAGAACAGCCGCAGCTCCCTCCGCTTCCACATCCTCCTCCACAGGCAGATGCAGAATCGAAGAACGGATTTCCTGTCGGCACTTTAACATTTTCAGACACTGACCTGCCGATTAATACACTGACTTGGTCCAAAAGATCTTGCAGGTCTTTTTCAGCACGGCGAAAGTCTGCAACATTTTCGTCCATATCCATATCCCGTTTCAGTTCACGAATTTCTTTCATTACCCGTTTATAATCGGGATGATAACGCCCGAAACGTTGAACTTCCTCATAAAGTTCTTTCATTTTATTGAATTCACGGATTTTATGCTGAGTGTCTTTATCAGATTGGAGCTTATATAAACTACGACGATACTCTTCGGCAACATCTGATTGTAAAATCTGAGCTGCCAAGTTTTCGGCGGATTCCTGTATTTCCAGTCTTTCTAGTGTAGCAAGCAAAAACGCCCACCTCCATAACGGTATTTTAACACGTTTATGGAAAGTAAGCGAATAGTTGTTTTATGGAATTGTAATATAGAACTGCTTCATCAATCCAAGTGATTTATTGTCTTTTGACATAATCTCGAGCTTTACATGATGGATGCCCTTCTTCAACCCTTTTATTACAAAGGCGGCTGTGTGATATTCATTGAACCTCTTTCCATCCACACTCACGACAATTTTTCCTTTTTTACTGGATGAATTTCCTGAAGTAAACGTTATTCCTGGGGCAATACACTCTACGTAAACATGACTTCCTTGAACTACGTGCCTTACTGTTACATCTGTTTTTTTCTGGGGGCTTATGGTTGCGGCTTCTGCTGTAACTTCTGTGCCGAATGATTCAGGTTCAGGCATATCTTCTTTACACCCTGCCAAGCATAATATCAACAGAAAGAATATACATTTTTTCATCGTTACCACTCCTTGCCCATAGCGTTTGCAGACAAGGAGGTTTTTAACCAAAAAAATAAGCCGGCTTCTTACAAGGCTCTTTTCGTAAGTTTTGTTGTTATTTAGTATGAATTACAAAAGATATTACTATAATTCACAAGAAATTATCCTGGGAAGCAAGAAAGAAATGAGCTGCTCTCCTTGTTCAAAAGAGTAAACACTTTGTAAACAGGGGAAAAATCCGGCTCTTGAAATTTTTTTCCAAAGCGACAATCTACACGAAAACAGCCTTCTACAACGAGCAGTTCTTCGGTATTATCAATTTTTATTGAGACTCATTCATCGCCTGAAACATTTGCATCATCATCGAGGCCATGTTCACTCCATTGGAAAATTTCTGTACTTGGTGGTGCACCGTCTTTTCATGATGATTGATGGATGCAGCCTCGAATTTGTCAAGATGATGAGGGTTTTTGGCCAGGATTCTGTACCAGGCAGGCTGGACCCTGATAAAATTTTTCAAATCCTGTTTAGAATGTATATAGTCGACAACTTCTTTCCTCAACAGTACCACTTCCCTTAATCTTTTCTAAACAAAAATGGATGGCGCGGCCGCTGGGATGTATCACTTTGTTGTGTTGAAGAAGTCCCTGTATTGCCGGACTGGAATTGCGAGAGGACCCCCTGTACAGCTCCTATCGCCTGACTTAAACTGTTAATATGGTCCTGCATTTGATTTGGGTCCATGTTTTTCAGCATGCCTCCAATTTGGTCCATAAATCCTGTTGATTCTTTTTTTTCTTTCTTTCCTTCTTTTTCAGCACCTTCCCTGTAGGTGTCCCAGCGGGAATCCTCTTCCCCCAGCAAATACCATTCTTCAAACAGGTCCTGCCAAGTAGCTGTGCCCTTTCTTACTTCACTGGATAACTTTGGATGCCTTTGAACAAACTCTTTAAACTCTTTTACTTTAGGATGCAGCTGTTTAGCCATATCCTTCACCTCCTCAGTCGGGGCATATACCTACTATAATTTATGAAATATAAAGCGAAATGTGAATTTGCACTTCACGTCCCGCAGAAATAAATTGCAAAAAATTCCACGCACTATTATTTCATGTTATGATTAGTTAGGCTGAAAAAAACCTCATGGGAGCCTATTTCCAAAGAAGGAATTTACTCTCTAAGCAGGATAACAAACAAGAATTTAATGACAAAGAAGGATGTATTTAAATGAAAGAAGAACTTAAAAACTTGCTGCATGAATGTATTGAAAATGCTAACGATGCAGACCTGAATGTGATCAAACAAATGCTTCAGGGAGTCAGGAGAAAACAGGATAACTACAATGGTTCCTATATTGGGGCTGCTCTGGCAATGGAGAGAACCACTGGTGAAGATACGTGTGAAGTAACGATTCCCGTTACACCCTTTACTTATAACTCCCTTGAAATAGTCCACGGTGGAATTACCGCCACCCTGGTCGACTCGGCTATGGGCACCTTAGCTAATATACTTTTGCCTGAAGGGTTTGGCGCAGTCACAACCAACCTGAATATTCACTATTTAGCACCAGGAAGGCATGGTAACTTAACAGCAAAAGCGGCACTTGTACACAAGGGATCAAAAACATTGGTCGTTGACGGCAAAGTCGTCAATGATGAAGGAAAAACTGTAGCTCATTGCACAGGTTCATTCTTTGTTGTAAAAAAACGATAAAAGATAAATACTATCGCGCTTCCTAATAATCTAAAGAAGGGAACCGGCTGCAAATTGCCGGTTCCCTTCTAATATCATTCTTCAAATTGCTGAATGAAATTCTGAGTATAGTACTTTCTAAAGACACCTACCCCTATGTGGGTAAAGTCGGCTTCTAAAAGGGTCTTCCGGTGCCCTTCAGAATTCAGCCAGCCATGGACGGCAGCCGGACCGTCTGCATACTGTGCAGCAATGTTCTCGCCAGCCATTCCAAAAACGATATCCGCAGTTTCCAACCTGTCAGCCAGAGTTCCGAAAGTCGGGGACTCATGAGAAAAATAATCCTCAGCGAACATTTCCATGCTGTGTTCTTCTGCAACCGCAGCTGTCTCTTCATCCCATTTCAGCTTTCCTGCCATATAGCTGTCCCGGATAATATTGGTAATGTCGAAAATTTGCTGTTCACTGCCTTCAGAGATTGCACCCCACTCCTCCTCAGACCTTTCCGTTTCTTCCATGAGTTCTCCTCTGTAGACCATTTCATACGGCCTTTGCTCGACAAGGGTATCCTTGTTAAATAAGCGGATGCTCACTAGCTGGCCTGTATATTTATCCAAATATAACTGTGCATAGACATCTCCTATGGTTGTAAGCATCCTTGTATTCAGGTCTTCTTCCGAGAGTTCAAATCGGTATGTACCTCCGTCAACATTGACGACAATCTCAGATTCCACCTGGGTATTTTGGTAGATTTCTTTAATCGTCTGGCCAATCTTATACGGTTCTATGTCAACATCATCACCCGCTGCGTAAATCGTGACCACTTTTCCTTTTTCAATACCTATCTGGTAATATTCTTGATCAGAAAGGTGATAAATCCACCATTCATAGCTGTATGAAGAAGGATCGATACGATCAGGCTCTCCATACTGTGCAACCAGCTCTTCAGCACTTTTATTGATAAAGGATGCGATTCCCGCTGCAGGTTCAGAACCTGGGGATGCTTCCTCTGTCCCACTAAGTGAATTTTCCTCATCAATTTGTGGCTCTTGCGTCTCCGGGCCTTTCAAAAGCGATGTATCATCTTGCTTCCCGCTTGAATAAATACCTATAAATAATATAATGGCCAAAATCGTAAAAATCCGAAGTAACGTTTTCAGGAGTTATCCTCCTTTCTGTAAAATCTATCAGGAACTATTATTAATCTCAGGAAGCATTGACCTATTTATAAACAATCCGCTGGCATATGTATGTATAACTACTTATAGTATAGCATTAGTTACAAATCCTTTTACAGTAAGAGCGTTTAGAAATTTTGTAAAAATCATTGTTTTTATATACTTTTTATTCAAAAACAACCCTATTTTACTTGAATGCTATCGCCACATAAAAATGATATTGAATATTTAAAAATCTTGTATGGAGAAAAATTTTATTCCGAAAAGCAGAAAAACACCTGGACAATAGTTCAAGTGTTTTTTGCCTGCTCATTTTTCTTCAGAGGTACTGGTAGAAATAGCTCCCAAACCTATCCTTGCATCTATTAATGTGTGCGTCAGCATGGTTTATTCGCTCTAATTTCAGGTTCTGATATTTTCTCAATCGCAAAGTTGGTTTGAGGGTCAAGCTTGTCCCTCACCGCCAGGTCTCCCAAGGCTACAATGCCGACAAGCTTTTGGCCGTCTACCACCGGAAGCCTCCTGATCTGATGGCTGCTCATAAGGGCTGATGCCTCATCAATTGATGCATCTGTACCAACAGTAATGAGCTTATCACTCATTACCTCTTCAACCTTCGAAGAACCAGGGTGCTTTTCTGCTACCCCTCGTATTACTATATCCCTGTCGGTGATCATGCCTACAAGCCTGTCTCCGTCCACAATCGGAATCGCCCCAACATTATTTTCTTTCATCTTCACAGCCACTTCATAGACATTGTCAAGCAGAGTACAGCTTTCAACTTCCCTTGTCATAATTTCTTTGACTAACACAACTATGTCACTCCAATCAATAAGTTCCTTCTTATATCTTTCTCAATAAAAAAAGAAGTATCCCCTAATTTGTGCTGGATTTTACTAATTTCGTCACAATGTATTCGTTGCATCCACAAAGAAATTACACTATTATAAAGAATGAGGATTTATTGCATTTTGTCTGGAAATATAAGAAAAGATAAGAATGCGTTGAAGATATAGGAGGGATTAATTATGCGATTTGAAGCTGCTGGCGTTGATAAAATGAAAGCGGATTTAAACAGGCTTGATGAAGTGATGAAATCACATGGCTTATTGAGAGATGCCCAATGGGATTATGAGCGTGTAACGTATGACAAAAAGTTCGAAATCAAGGAAGGTACATATTATTTAAGAATTCCAGGACATGCTGTTGGCGGGGATATCGGTAAGCATGATGCAATCATTCAGCTTATGACACCTCTTCTTGGCAAGCACTATTATCCGCATGGAGTAGAATATGGAGAAGGCGAACATTTTCCTGCCCACCTTGTTACTACCTGTGAAAAACTTTTAGCTGAACTTAAAACTGAAGTTTCAGGCTTTGCTGAATAATAGAAGATCAACTGGCAGAAAAGGCATTACTTTTCTGCCAGTTTTTTTATCTGGCTCATTTGATATACAACTAATGATCAGTATTCACACAATGACCTTCCCGGCCTAAAAAAGTATGCAGAATCTGGAGCTGCACTCTGTTCAGTTTAGGTCTTATTATAATATAATAGTTATATAGGTACATAAGAAGAAAGGGGCCTGAAATTGACGAAGTTCTTCTCCAAAAAGATGATAGTGATCTCCATCGCTGTCGTAATAATTTTTCTATTGGTTTATTATATCCTTCCGGTTTCCATCCCTCTTATAGCTGCCATTATCACAGCTCTGCTATTGGACCCTGCCGTAAAAATGCTTGAAAGAAAATTCAAGATAAAAAGGAAGCTCGCAGTCTTAATCGTCTTTATCATTTTTATGTTGTGCATCGGAATACTATCTTATTTTGTGATCACTAAAGTTGTCGGAGAAGGCGTGAAACTCGTCGAAGATATGCCCGCATACATAAATCAGTTAAGTGAAATCTGGCTTTCTTATGAAAAGCAACTGACTAATGCGGCAAAAGATCTCCCGATTGAAATTGTTACCGAGACCAGCAGGGAAGTACAAGAGTACTTGGACAGCTTTAAGAGCAGTTTGAAAGAATATCTGGACATTGAGAAAATAAGTGCATTCCTTGCATATATTCCGAATTATCTGGTCAGTTTCCTGGTCTTCTTAATTGCTTTATTTATGTTTATGCTGGACCTGCCAAGGATCAAACAGACCCTTTTCAGCCACCTAACAGAGAAGACAGCTGAAAAGGTCAACTTTATGACATCAAGACTATCCTATGTTGTATTTGGTTTCTTCAAAGCACAATTTCTGGTCAGTATCATTATCTTCTTTGCGTCACTCATTGGCTTATTATTTATTGCCCCTGAAGTGGCTGTAGTCATGTCCATTATTATTTGGATTATTGATTTCATCCCTTTAATAGGTTCCATCGTCGTCCTTGGTCCCTGGGCTATATTTCACCTGCTGTCAGGAAACCTTCCGTTAGGAACCCAGCTTGCTGTACTGGCTGCCGTATTGTTGATTATCCGACGCACGGTCGAGCCAAAGGTAATGGGAAGCCATATCGGCCTGTCTCCCCTAGCGACATTGATCGCCATGTATTTGGGATTGAAACTATTAGGGGTTCTCGGGTTTATTCTTGGTCCATTAATACTGATTGTGTTCAATTCTGCGAAAGAAGCAGGGATTATCAAACTAAACTTTAAAATTTAAAAAAAGAGCTCAAGCACTTTGTTAGCTTCGGAAATAAGGACAGTTTTTCCTAACGGGTTCGGTTTTGGAGTACACAACTAAAAAATGCACATCAAAACAAGTGACAATTCGCATCGAATTTGTCACTTGTTTTTTCTTGATTTAGCGGTGTTCATGCCAATAATTATGCTCTTTTTGTATTATAAAATGTAACCCAAAATGCAGGTGACAGAACTTTCTGTTCTTCTAAATTTGTTGTGCGGTTTCCGATACATTTAAGTGACAAATATTTTTAAAAAAAGGTCAGTATGTATGATAAAATGAAAAGAACAGAATCTTCCATTAACGGAGCAGATTACTTGAAGAAACTCACGAGTTGGCTAAAAATGCTGTTAGCTTAAATAAAGGGAAATTTTCCCGTTAAATGCAGATTAGAAGTAGTTTTTGATAAAATAAGGGGAATTTTTCCCTCTATTTCAGTCAAAGGTACATATTTTTACAATCTTTGATTCAAATAAGAGGAATTTCTCCCGCTATTTAAGCTGTTTTCAGCACAATTTGCTAAATAAGGGGAATTTTTCCCTTTATAAATCTCAACTAGCAGAGAACCTGATTTCATTTTTTTAAGAATGCAAAAGGTGAACGGTGGATCTGATGCTCAACTATTCAGCCATCTGGGGCGTTAATTGAATAACCGGCAATAAAAAAAACCGGTCAGGTGCACAGCACATCAGCCTCTGACCATTTTTTTATTCAGATATGATTGAATTTCAACTACAAAAAGCTCCACAATTTCATTTGTTAATTAGATGTTTGTACTTCAAAACTGAACCCGTTAAGGTTTTCCTTGTTTTTCTCTTAGGGCTATATTGCCCTGAAGGGAAGGGTTACGTTCCGATGAGTACGTAACCCATGGCGCAGGAACGGTATTCAAAAGTATCACCCAAACTCCAACCACAAAATATATACTCAAAAAGGCTGTCTCTATACAGAAGAGACAGCCTTTTTATCCATATTTCTTAGAAGAAGTCGATGAAAAAGCCTGGTTTCGATTTGATATTATCATCGAGTATTGAAATTTGTTCAGGTGTTCCCTCTATAACTCCCATCCCTTCGAGTTCTTTAGCGGAATATACGCCAAAGAATAAAGGGACCAGAGCATTTATATCCATTTTCACAGAACAATCTGCAGTCTCAGTTTCTAAAACCTTCCCGTCAGAGATAGTAAATGTCTTGTTGTTCCACGGAGCAAACTTGTCGGAAACTGAAAAAGATACTTCATTCTTAAAGGTATTAATATACAGTCCTAAAAACCTTTTTACATCAACAACCCTTGCCATAAAGTAAGGGCACATTTCAGTTTGTGTACGAGGATTGCTCAGCAGGTATGGTAACGGATCCCCAGGAGCCAAGACCAACTCAACTTCAGTCACCATGGAATCATGCTGGCATATAAAATTCCACAACCCGCTCCTGCTTTCCGCATTCAGAGCAACGAATTCTTCCACCTTCATCTTTTGGTCTTTAATGCCATAAAGGATATACCCCTCCTCAATACCCTCTTCACTGTGATATACAGCTACATTCAAAGAAGTTATCGCTCTATCCTTCCACCATTCTTTTGTTCTGGAAAGCATTCCGCTGAAGCTCTCGCTGTAATGGCGATAAATCGTTTCAAGAGAAACTGGAAAGTCGCTCTTATCAAACCTTTGAATAAAACCGGGAACTTGATTGAACATACTCATTTCTGCTTGGGTAACTTTGACTTTTTTCAAAGACGAAAATAACTCCCATCCATACTTGCGATAGAACGCGACAGAAAAAGGATGAAGCATTGAAATCGTTTGCCCTTTTTCCTTCATCCTATTAAGCGAGAAGGTTAACAGTTCTTTTACGAACCCATTTCGCCTATACTCCGGATAGGTAGCGACTCCTGCAATTCCTCCCATGCTGAATTCCTGGCCATTCAACCATACATCCAATGAAAGAAGATGTAACTTGGCCGCAAGCTTCCCACCTTCTTCAATTCCGTAAAGTTCATGCTGATCTATTTGCTTATATCTGTTTTCTCTTTCCTCCTCAGGCACATTATATTGAAATGCATACATTGATAGATTTAAGGATTCTTCATAATGTTCCCTGGTCAATTTCTTTATCATCAATTCCATTCACCTCTTCAAATTTCTATTCTACAGACCGCCTGTTTTTTCCTCCAAGAAGACCTTTTCTGACTATAAAAAAAAGCCGGTGAATTTCACCAGCTTCAAAAAAAGTCAAGTTAAAGACCAAGAATTGCTTTAATGACAGATGTCGTTTCTCCGCCTTTATACAGAACATAAAGTAATGAGTACACCGCTACACCAGTGGTAGCTGTGAAAAACCAGATGATGCTGGTTATCGGTCCAAGTTTTCTATGTTTCTTCAGATTCGATTTGTATCCCGTCCATAAGGTGACAATTCCAAATACGGCACCTGTGGTAGCAAGGAAAATATGGAAAATCAAGAATAGTGTATAGTAAATTTTAATATCATCTGGACCGCCAAAAGAGGTGTTTCCAACAAAGATAGTTCGGCTTGCATAAATGATAAAGAATATTATGGCAAACACAGCTGCCAGAAACATTGTTTTTTTATGGGTTTCTATTTTACGTTGTTTAATTTGCCACCAGCCGATAGCTACTGCTATGGCACTTAATACGATAAATGTAGTACTGATAGTCGGTAATATAGGTAAGGACATTGTTTCTTCCTCTCTTCTGTCTATGTTAGAAATATTTTTTTATTCAACAGGTTTTGGATTCGCAATTCTGGCGGCTTCATAGTTGTGAATCGTGTTATCCGCTTCTGCCTGGTCTTTTTTATACCATTGGAAGAACAAGCTCGCCAACACAAAACCAAAGACAATTTCCTGAATGATCTTCATAATGACTCCGCCAAGCTGCTGATCATGTTCCAATGACATGGAGGTAAATAGCTCAGGACCACTGAGGTTCAATCCTGATAGAGTATTACCGGGTACACAAAGCGCCAGCGCTTTTAGCCATTCTCTAGGATCATAATAGGTTGCATAAAGCGGGTTTTCAGCAAAAATGATCAAGCCGCAGGCCGGCGTCAATAGTACAGCTGAACCAAGAATGTATCCTATTTTCTTAAGCCCGTGCAGCTCATTATGACTCTCAGCAGGATTCAATAAAGGCCACCACATAAATACAGCGAATAGGAACAGGATAAAAGTGACCAAGCCATGCAGGGTTGCATCTGTTCGTACATTATCGAATACCAGCGGAATGTGGTAGATAGAAAAAAGGATGTTAAATGAGACTAGAGCAATAAGTGGTTTCGTTAAAAAAGAAATAATGCTTTTCAACACAGGAAGTTCAACGACGCTTTTCCAAACCCAACTTGGAATTCCTAACAGAAGGAGAGGCGTAAACACTAAATAAAGTGTAGCCATTTGCGTCATGTGGACTGAAAATAACATTGTGCTCATCACTTCAACAGGTGATCCTTTTATCGCATATAAGAGAACCATGGCAATCAAAAAAGAAGCTCCCTGTTTGAATGTAAGTTTTTGATTATCTTTAAAACTGCTTCGCCATTTCACTGTAATTAAAAAATACAGTGTTGTCATAAAAAGGATTGTTACTATAAATAACGGACTCCACAAAGCAAAAAATCCGAAAATACCTAAATGCATAGAATTACCCCATTTCTTAGGAATGCTCAATCCTATTATACGTTGACAGTATGGACAGTTCAATGTCAGCTAATGACAAGTTCATGACATTTCCTGTCCAGAAAGGGGATCTCCTCTTCCCAAAAAGAAAAAAGGTGTAGTAAAACTTAATTATTTCCTGAAAAATAAAGGTTGGTTTCGAAAGAATTGTGGCTATTACACAGGTTCTTTAAATGATTTCCGCACCAGGCGTGCGACTCAGCACCAAACAATCAGTTTTTTAAATTACAGTTGAAGAAAACAGACTAAAAAACCTCACTCTTTTAGAAAGGCTTTTTCCTTAAACTTTGTTGCTATTTATTATGAATTCCAAGAATATAAGCATATTTCACAAGAAATACCCTGGTAAGCAACGAAGAAAAGAGCTACTCTCCCTTTTCAGAAAGAAATCCCCTGTACTCAGGGAAATAATCGGGCCATTTTAAAAGCTAAATAAAAAGAAACCCTTAAATTTGATCAAGCAAATTTAAGGGTTTCTTTAATACTAAATCCAAACAATCGTCATAAAAGTCAGGACTGTTATGAACGCTACCAATGCACCTGAGTAAAGAAACAGGGCTGGTGCTTCATGGCCTTTGTGGCTCATGTGCATAAAGTAATACAATTGGAATATTAACTGCACGACAGCCAGCAGAAGAATAAACGGTACGATGAACCATTTGGAGAAATCTCCAGCAACAGCTACGAAAGCCACTAAAGTCAAGAAAATCATTAATGCAAAAGAGACAACTTGCATTCTCATATCTTCTGCATTTTTCTTACGACGATATTCGTAGTCTACACTTGGGTTTCCGGAATTTGATTGTACGTTCGCCATCAGTTTATCCCACCATTCCCATAAGATATACTACCGTGAAGATGAATACCCACACGACATCGATAAAGTGCCAGTAAAGGCTGGCTACATAAAACTTTGGTGCATTATATAAGCTTAATCCGCGTTTTGCATTCCGGACCATTAACGAGATGATCCACAGCAAACCGAAGGCTACGTGGGCTCCGTGGAACCCTACAAGCGTATAAAATGCCGAACCGAAAGCACTACTTGTAAAAGTATGATGATATTCATGGACATAATGATTAAACTCGTAAATTTCTAAGCCAAGGAATCCTAAGCCAAGAAGAACTGTAATCAGAAGCCATGCCTGCATACTTTTAAAGTTGTAATTCTTCATATGGTACATTGCATAAACACTTGTCAATGAACTAGTTAAAAGAAGCATTGTTGCCACAAATGCAAGCGGAAGATCAAATATATCTTTCGCAAGTGCATGATCTGGACTTGGAACACTGTCTTTCAATGCAA
The DNA here is from genome assembly GCF_053903065.1 of Bacillus sp. AK031. Taxonomy (NCBI): domain Bacteria; kingdom Bacillati; phylum Bacillota; class Bacilli; order Caryophanales; family Bacillaceae; genus Bacillus; species Bacillus sp. AK031. The sequence goes on from NZ_CP096424.1 coordinate 2,931,828, forward strand.
GGTAAGTTGCAAACAGCGATCCGAATAATACCGTTTCTCCACCTAGGAAGAACCAGAATCCCAAGAACTTATTTTTGGCTTCAAGTGTAGCCTTCTCAGGCGCAGCCGGCCAAGTTTTTGGCGTGAATTTTTCTTCAGTATGCATTATGCCTTACCTCCTTTATCAGAATCATCAAGAAGGTCTTCTTTGTGTACATGGTAACCATGATCATCAATAACTGAACGGAAGAACATAGCTCCAAGCGTGATCAGCATTCCAATCACTAAAACAGGTATTGCCCATGCTTTGTCATCCACTCTGTACATTGCTCCAAATGCAGCAACGAACAAGCCTACAGACATGATGAATGGAAGGATGGAGTTGTTCGGCATATGGATATCTCCGATTGGCTCAGCAGGAGTCAATTCTTTCTTTCCTTCCATTTTTTCTAACCACCAAGCGTCCAAGCCGCGAACAAGCGGAGTCTGCTTGAAGTTATAGAATGGAGGCGGAGATGGGATAGCCCATTCCAATGTACGTCCGTCACCCCATGGGTCATTGCCGACTTTCACACCTTTGACTTGAGTCATAATGATATTTATCAATAACACGATTGTAGCAATACCCATAAATCCTGCTCCAATGGAACTAACAAGGTTTCCTGTTTCAAATCCTTGTCCAGGAAGGAACTTCCAGATACGGCGAGGCATCCCCATTAGTCCTAGGAAATGCTGGATGAAGAATGTTAAATGGAATCCAATGAAGAACAGCCAGAAAGTGATCTTACCTAAGAATTCATTTAACATAGTACCGAACATTTTCGGCCAGTAGAAATGTGTTCCTGCTAATAGTGCAAGTACCACCCCACCGACAATTACGTAATGGAAGTGAGCTACTACGAAATACGTATCATGGAACTGGTAATCTGCCGCAGCAGATGCAAGCATGATACCCGTAACACCACCGAGTGTGAATGTCGGGATGAAAGAAACCGCATAAAGCATTGGAGTCGTGAAAGATATGCTTCCGCCCCAAATTGTCAATAACCAGTTAAAGATTTTGATACCTGTTGGAACAGCAATTGCCATTGTGGCAACAGCGAAAATTGCATTGGCAATCGGACCTAGGCCAACTGTGAACATATGGTGGGCCCAAACCATGAATCCTAGGAATCCGATAAGGACTGTAGCAAATACCATTGAAGAGTATCCGAACAGGCGCTTTCTCGCAAACGTAGGAATGATTTCTGAGAAAATACCGAATGCCGGCAAGATTAAGATATATACCTCAGGATGTCCAAAGATCCAGAAGAAATGCTCCCAGATAATTGTGTTTCCTCCACCAGCCACATCAAAGAAGTTAGAACCGAACATGCGGTCAAACATCATTAAGAACAATCCGACTGTTAAAGCCGGGAATGCGAATAAGATCAGAGCGGATGTTACAAATGCCGTCCATGTGAATAGAGGCATACGCATATAAGTCATACCAGGCGCACGCATAGTGATGATGGTAACAAGGAAGTTAATACCACCAATAAGCGTACCTGCACCTGAAATCTGAAGCCCCAGGACATAGAAGTCCACTCCATGTCCTTCCGAATGCATTGCTAATGAAGCATAAGAAGTCCACCCAGCGTCTGGCGCCCCACCCAAAAACCAAGATAGGTTCAGGAATACTCCTCCAAAGAAGAAAAGCCAAAAACCTAGTGAATTCAAGAATGGAAACGCAACATCGCGTGCACCGATTTGCAAAGGAACGACTGCATTTAAAAATGCAAAGATCAGCGGCATGGCTGCCAAGAAAATCATCGTCGTACCGTGCATTGTCAAAACTTCGTTGTACAAGCCTGCACTAATAAAATCACTGTTTGGAACGGCAAGCTGAATACGTATAATCAAGGCTTCAAGTCCACCGAGCAAGAAGAAGAATCCACCTGAAACCAGATAGAGGATAGCAATCTTCTTGTGGTCTACTGTAGTTAAGTAGTCCCAAAGAGTGGCACCAAAACCTGTCTTTTGTGCATAGCTACTCACGATTAAACCTCCCTTTTACTTTCCCCTAGTTAATCTTGTACTTTCAAGCCCATCAGATATTCTGCAAGGGCATCTAATTCTTGTTCGTTTAACTTACCATAAGTGCCAGTCATCTTATTGCCCGGTTTGTATTGTTCCGGATCAACAAGCCAGTTTTTCAATTCCTCTTCGTTGTGTTCCAAGATACCTGCTACACGGGAACGCTCACCGAAGTTGGCAAGGTTTGGAGCCAGACGAGCCTGTTCAGGTCTTTGATCCTGTCCTGAAACAGCATGGCAGCTCAAACATTTTTGGTTGAAAATTTCTTGGCCCTGCTGTGCCAATTCAGTTGTTGGAGCAGGCTCTTCAGTTTCCTGCATGGCTGTTACCCAGCTGTTGAAATCATCCTGAGAAATAGCTTTAACTTTAAAGTCCATCAAAGCATGCGATGGTCCGCAAAGCTCAGCACATTTTCCATAGAATAGATTTCCTACTTCATCAGCTGCCTCGCTGTCAAAATCAAGGAAGAAAGTATTCACGTTATCCACGTTTGTATCAATCTTACCACCGACGGCAGGAATCCAGAATGAGTGTTTCACATCAGAAGCAGTGACATTGAAATATACTCTTCTGTCTGTAGGCACTACAAGATCCTGTGAAGTAATGATTCCTTGATCTGGATATTCGAATTCCCACCAGTACAGGTTGGCACGAACATTCACCACAAGTGCTTCACGGTTGCCTTCAGCATCTTTAACTTCCATAGCATCCGTATCAGCCAATTTAAATGTTGCTGAGACGGTAGGAACTGCCAATATCAAAAGAAGAATAATCGGAACTGTAGTCCAGATAATTTCCAGAGTATGGCTTCCTTCAACTTGCTTAGGAATCTTATTTTCGTCACCTTTCTTGCGACGGAAACGGACGATGGCAACAAAATATACAATTGCAACTACTATTATAACGAGAACCATGATAACTGTAGCCAGAATCATAAGATCATATTGCATCTGTGCCACTTCACCGGCTGGCTGTAATGTAGAAACAAATGGCTCTCCACAGCCGGAAAGAACGAGCGCCAATAGCGTGAAAATCGATAATAGACGCCATTTAGATAGCCTTGCTTTCATAGCTTAATCAAACCCCTCTTTCGTGTAATGTACTTTTTGATAAAACAAGGACTGAAACTTATTTTATATGGATTTCCTAAAGAAAGAATTCCCGAATTCATTAGATGACGGTTACAATAACCATCGCTACAAAAAGAATGGTCAAATAGTTCAAAGAATAAACAAACATCAACCTTGCCCATTTTAGGTCATCCTTCATTTTATAACCCCAAAGAGCCAAAGCTAACCACCCGATGTTGAATGCAGTGGCCAGAACAAAAAACACTGGGCCCAATTCTAATAAGAAGAACGGGATTGGCAGCAATGCTGCTACCCAGGCAACACTGTGATTCTTGGTGGCTGCGAATCCTTTTACAACCGGCAGCATAGGAATGTTGGCCGCTCTGTACTCTTCACAGCGTTTCATTGCCAACGCATAAAAATGCGGCGGCTGCCAAATGAAAACGATTGCGAACAGCATCCATGCCATCAAACTCAGGTCAGCATCTACTGCAGCCCATCCGATCAGCGGAGGAACTGCGCCTGAAATACTACCCACGACTGTATTGCTCACATGCTGTCTTTTTGACCACATTGTATAAAGAACGACATAACTGAAAATGCCGATAATACCTATAACGCCTGCTGTTACAGTTGTCATAAATAAAAGAACAGTTCCTATAGTGACCATAAGCAATCCAATCAGCAACGCTTTGCTGCCGGTAATCTTGCCTGTTACCGTAGGCCGTCCTTTTGTTCTCTCCATCAAATGGTCGATGTCGCGGTCAATAAAGTTATTGATGCTGCATGACCCTCCCATGACAAGTGCGGATCCCGCAAGAGTAAGGAACATCGTGTCAAGAGAATTGAGGAAATGTGTATTAGTGAAGTAAAAGGCTAACCACATACCTGTAAACGTAGTAATCAAATTGGAATTTACAATACCAATTTTAATAAGGGCTAAAAAGTCTTTCCAAGCTGTAGTAACGGGGATATCAGCTTCCTTCATATCTGCAACTACTCTGCTGTTAGACATCTTTCCCCCTCCTCTCTCTTAAATAACCAGAGGCTTTCCTCACCTCTATACTATAAAGGAATTCCAAAACCATTTCTATAATCACACAGTAATTTAGTAGATTTTTCTCTCAGGATATCTGGATTCCATGTATGCCAGCCCAAAACACATTCAATATTTTTGCTGTCAATATTATATTAAACCACAGATTTTTTTCTTTTTGTGAAATAGAACGGATGGAAATATGGCGATATTGTGTCATCCGGTTTCCTTTCAAATTACAAGCATTTCACTTCAATATCATAACATAAAAAGAATAAAAACGCTTACAGACATTCGTCATTTTCATTACAATTCAGGCTATTTTCATATTTCTTTTAATCTAGTATAAAACATGGGATAAAGAAGAGCATTCTCGTATTTCTGTAACATTTTATCTGTTGTTTTTTGAGGGTTTATTCTGTATTATCTTAAAGGCATACATTTTTTCAGTATATTTTTTCTTATTATGTTTGTTGACTAATATAGTAGTTTATCAAAATTACACAGCTTATTTTAAAGAAGGTGAATAGATTGCATAAAGGTTTAAAATGGCTAAGTGTCATAACGACCCTGGGAATGCTCTTTGTATTGCTGGGAGGGGCGCTTGTGACTAAAACTGAATCAGGAATGGGGTGTGGTCGTTCCTGGCCGCTTTGCAACGGAGAATTGGTTCCGAGCCAAATTACGTTCGAACTCGTTATTGAACTTTCTCACAGGCTTGTATCAGGCAGCGTAGGGATCCTTGTCCTTGCACTCGCTATATGGTCTTGGAAAGCAATCGGTTACAAAAGGGAGACGAAACTTCTTGCCGCTCTTTCCTTTTTCTTTCTGGCAGCACAAGCTCTCATCGGGGCAGCAGCGGTTATCTGGGCACAGTCAGACTTCGTTCTTGCGCTTCATTTCGGTATATCCTTAATTTCTTTTGCTGCAGTACTTCTTTTAACACTCCTGATATTTGAAGTGGATAAAAAGTTCGATGCTGACAAACTGGTGATTGACCGCCAGATGAGGTTTCACATTCTCGGCATCACCCTTTACAGTTATATAGTGGTCTACACAGGCGCACTTGTACGCCACACTAACTCCAGCCTGGTTTGCCGGGATTGGCCGCTGTGTATTAATAACGATCCCTCACTGCCTTCCAATATGTATGAATGGATACAAATGGGACATAGATTTGCAGCTGCACTGATTTTCTTCTGGATTGCATATGCTGCCTATCTTGCATATAAAAATCATAAACACCAAAAAGTCATATACTGGGGCTGGATTATCGCTTTCATTTTGGTAGTGCTTCAGGCAACAACAGGTGCATTGACTGTGTTCACCAGATTAAATCTTTTTGTAGCATTGGCACACGCCTTAATCATCTCTTGCTTATTTGGACTTTTATGTTACTTTAATCTCCTGGCTTCCAGAAGCAAGCTTCGAAAATAAGAGAATAACAAAAAGGATGGGGAAATCATTCCCCATCCTTTTTTATTTCGTTTTGAGACAAAACATAAGATATGGCACATTGCCTTAAAGCTTACCCACGTTCGATTTCGATTAGCAGGTCCCCTGGTGCAATAGCATCTCCATTATTTACATGGACAGATGAGATCACACCAGAAAATGGCGCTTGCACGGTAGTTTCCATTTTCATTGCTTCCGTGATAAGCAGGTGATCTCCCTGATTGACCCTTTCGCCTTTTTCAGTGATAACCTTTATTACCGTTCCTGGCATTGTCGCACCGATATGGCTTTCGTTTTTAGGATTTGCTTTTATTTTGGAAGTCACAGTTGCTTTAATGTTTTCATCCTTTATGACAACTTCACGAGCCTGTCCATTAAGCTCAAAGTAAACAATGCGCGTTCCGTCAGCTTGTGGCTGGCCAACCGAAATCAGTTTTACTATCAGCGTTTTTCCTGTTTCTATTTCTACTTCTACCTCTTCTCCCAACCTCATTCCATAAAGGAATGTAGGGGTATCAAGTACAGAGATATCCCCAAATGCATCGACAGTTTGGCTGTATTCCATAAACACTTTTGGATACAGGGCATACGCGATTGCCTCAAAGCTTGTAACTTGGCGGTCAAGGTCTTTAAACAGCTTTTCTTTTAGTTTACCGAAGTCGACGTCTTCCAAAAGCTCTCCCGGTCTGACAGTAATCGCCTGCCTGCCTTTTAATATAACTTTTTGGAGATTTTCCGGAAATCCTCCATAAGGCTGCCCCAAATATCCTTCAAAGAGCTCAATAACAGAGTCAGGGAAGTCAATTTTTTCTCCACGCTCAAGAACATCACTTTCAGATAAGTCATTTTGAACCATAAATAACGCCATGTCCCCGACAACTTTCGAAGAAGGTGTTACTTTGACAATATCTCCAAACAAATGGTTCACTCTTGAGTACATTTCTTTTACTTCTTCCCATCTATCTCCCAATCCAACGGCTTTTGCCTGCTGCTGCAGGTTGCTGTACTGTCCGCCAGGCATTTCATGCTGATATACCTCTGTATGCGAGGACATCATTCCGCTTTCAAAGTCTTTATAATACTTTCTGACATCCTCCCAATAATGGGAAAGCTTTTCGAGCGAACCTACATCCACCTTCGGCTCTCTTTCTGTTCCTTTCACTGCGTAGTAAAGTGAATTTGCGCTCGGCTGGGATGTTAAACCTGACATTGAACCAAGAGCAGTATCAACAATATCCACTCCTGCTTCAATCGCTTTTGCATACATATATATTCCATTTCCGCTTGTATCATGGCTATGCAGATGAATCGGTATATCCACCGTATCCTTCAGCTCAGAAATCAGGCGGTATGCAGCTTGAGGCTTTAACAATCCGGCCATATCTTTAATCGCCAGGATGTGCGCTCCCTGTGCTTCAAGCTCCTTGGCAAGGTTTTTGTAATACTGGGTATCATATTTTTTTCTTGATGGATCAAGTATATCTCCCGTATAGCAAATGGCCGCTTCCGCAATCTTGCCATTTTGCCTTACCGCATCAATTGCCGTTTCCATTCCCTGCACCCAGTTAAGGCTGTCGAAGATACGGAATACGTCAATCCCGGTAAAAGAGGATTTTTCCACAAACTCCCTTATCACATTATCGGGATAATTTTTATAACCTACCGCATTTGACGCTCTTAACAACATCTGGAATAGAACGTTCGGAATTTTTTCCCTTAAAGTAATCAACCTGGCCCATGGATCTTCCTTTAAGAAACGATAGGCAACATCAAATGTCGCCCCTCCCCACATTTCATACGAAAAGAGGTCAGGCATCAGGCGGGCAGACGGCTCTGCAATCTGCTTCAAGTCATTGGTTCTGACCCTGGTTGCAAGCAGTGATTGGTGTGCATCCCTGAATGTCGTATCTGTCAGCAGCACATTATTTTGCTGCTTAATCCAATTCACCAATCCTTCTGCACCGTGGTTATCGAGGATTTGTTTAGTTCCTTCCTTTACCTCAGGCAAGTCATTGAACGCTGGTATTCTTGGTTTATCGAATACCGGTTTCTTCTTTTTCTCAATTCCCGGGAACCCGTTTACTGTAACATTGCCGATATATGAGAGCATCTTTGTTCCGCGGTCTTTCCGCTTAGGGAATATAAATAGCTGCGGAGTTGTATCTATAAACGATGTGTCATATTGGCCTGTCAGGAATTGATCATGTTTGATTACATTTTCAAGGAAAGGAATGTTTGTTTTGATCCCTCTAATTCGGAACTCCTGGAGGTTCCGGACCATTTTTGAAGCTGCCTGATCAAATGACAGTGCCCAAGTAGAAACTTTCACCAGCAAAGAATCATAGAAAGGGGTAATGACTGCTCCCTGGTACCCGTTTCCAGCGTCAAGCCGTACACCAAATCCTCCACCCGAACGGTACGCCATGATTTTCCCGGTATCAGGCATAAAATTATTCAATGGATCTTCTGTCGTTACCCTTGATTGAATGGCATATCCGTGAATCTTAATTTCCTCTTGAGAAGGAATCGCTATTTTGCTGCCATGCAGTTCATGGCCTTCTGCTATCATGATTTGTGACTGGACAATATCTACTCCGGTGATCATTTCTGTAATGGTATGTTCAACCTGTACCCTTGGGTTAACTTCAATAAAGTAAAACCTGTTATCTGCAACAAGGAATTCAACCGTCCCTGCATTAACATAGTCCACATTTTTCATCAACTGGACAGCAGCATTACATATATCATCACGAAGCTGTTCATCAAGGGAAACACAAGGTGCAACCTCTACCACTTTTTGGTGTCTGCGCTGAACCGAACAATCCCGCTCAAATAGATGGATAATGTTTCCTTGCTCATCCCCAAGAATCTGAACCTCAATATGCTTCGGATTCTCCACAAACTTCTCTACATAAACTTCATCGTTTCCGAATGCTGCTTTTGCTTCGGATTTAGCTCTTTCAAAGGATTCCTTAACCTGGTCAGGGCCTCTTACAATCCTCATTCCTCTTCCGCCTCCGCCAAGAGAGGCTTTAATGATAATTGGATACCCATGTGTTTTTCCGAATTGGACTACTTCCTCCAAACCATTAACAGGCCCGTCACTTCCAGGTATCACAGGAATGTTGGCCAATTGGGCCTGATGCCTTGCTTTCACTTTATCCCCAAACATATCAAGGTGTCCGGAATGAGGCCCGATGAAAGTAATGCCTTCTTCTTCACACCGTCTGGCAAAATTGATATTTTCTGAAAGAAAGCCGTAACCAGGATGGATTGCGTCCACGTCTGCTTTTTTGGCAATTTCAATAATCCCTTCTATATCAAGGTAAGCGTCTATAGGTTTTTTCCCTTCGCCGACCAGATAAGCTTCGTCCGCTTTATAACGGTGATAGGCCCCTGAATCTTCTTTAGAATAAACGGCGACCGTCCTCAAGTTCAATTCTGTACATGCACGAAAAACCCGAATAGCTATTTCTCCACGGTTCGCAACCAATACTTTATTAAATTTTTTCAACTTAACCTCTCCTTTGGCAATAATCATGTAAGTTATGTAATACAAATGTGGATCTGGAATACCCAAATTAAGATTTTGATTTTTCTAACAAATCCACTTATATTGAAGGGCTGATCCCTAAAGAAAATCTCCTTATTAACCAGCCCGTGTTCATTTTACTGATGAATACTGTATATATTTTTTGTGTCTCTGCTATGTTCTGCAGGATTTTCTTTTTTCGTCCTGTATTTTTCATCATACTTGACAAACATCGACACATTGACGAGAACCCCCATAGATAAGGACAAAACCAGAAGAGACGATCCTCCGTAACTCACAAAAGGTAGCGGAACTCCTGTTATAGGTATGACACCTGATACCCCGCCCAAATTAATGAAAGCCTGAAGCCCTATCATGCTCGAAATCCCTATGGCCAACATAGTACCTAACGGGTCCCTGCTTTTTATTCCAGTGTAAATCCCCCTTAAGACAATATAGGCCAGTCCCAAAATGACAAATGAAACCCCCAGGAGGCCTAGTTCTTCTACAATAATGGCCATGATAAAGTCAGTATGTGACTCCGGCAGATAGCCCAGCTTCTGCACTCCCTGTCCAAGGCCAAGTCCTTTTATGCCGCCTGCTCCTATTGCTAAATAAGAATTCACCAGCTGGTATCCTTCACCCTGTGCATATTTAAAAGGGTCCAGGTATGCATGAATTCTCCCCATTCTTTCGTCAGTGAAGATATAGTTCCTGCCCAAATAGATAACCGGGGAAAGAAGCAGGAAGAATAATGCGCCAATTCCTCCCAGCTTAAAAAACATTTTAAAGCTGATCCCTGAGCAAAGAATAACAAAGCACCCAATAACAAAGATGATGCCGGCAGTACCATAATCCGGCTCAAGGAAAACCAATGAACAAACAAACCCAAAAAGGAGTAAAGGCGGCATTACGCCAACATTCAACTGATCTATGTATGCTTGCTTTTTGGCATATACACCTGAAAGGTAAATAATGACGGACAGCTTGGCGAACTCGGATGGCTGTATTTGCATGAATCCGATATTGATCCAGCTTTGGGCACCGTTCACTTCCACACCGATAAAATGAACGGCAATCAAGAGGCCGATTGTAAGGAACATCACCAGCTTCAAGGCAAACTTGATTCGCGTAAATGCTTTGTAGGGGAAGGCAGCCGCGAAAATAAAAGCTGCAAATCCAATTAAAATATTAAAAAGCTGCTTCTTATAGAAATGGTCACTGCTGGCTTCATAAAATTCAACCGCCATTACCATACTTGCACTATATATCATGATCAAGCCGAAAAAGCACAGAAAAATATAAACAGCTATCAACGAATAATCGTACGATTTTAATATTTTTTTTATAAGCATAATCTCTTCCTATCCCTTTTTTAAAGATATTCTATTTAGATAAAAGAAAATCCTTCCTCTTAAATAGAAAAGGCAGTACACCTGAGCCTAGTAAAAAAACCCAAACAAGCAGTTGCTTTTTGTTTGAGTTTTGACGTTTATTTATTTTTTCGTGGAGGCTTCATGCAAAGCAGAAAGCTCTCTTTCCAAAGAATCCATAAGGGTCTTTCCATCTGCCTCGTCTACAAGTCCCAGACGGACTGCAAACTCTATTTCACGGGATAATCCGAACATTTGAGTATCCAACACTTCCTCATATAAAGGACATTGGGGCATCGTTAAATTATCCATCTGTACTTTAATAAGCTTTAATATTTTTTCTGCGTCAGCCTTCAGCAGCTGATAGGCTTTTTCACGATGGTCGATTTTCATCTCAGACGCCATAATGATCCCCCCATTCCGTACAAATAGCGACTCTCTTATCTTAAAATTTTATCGCTAAACGTACAAAAATGCAAGGAAAAAACGAAAGTGGAAGCGGCCGTTCAGCGGCGTACAGATTTTAGGGCTTCCGTATGAGATAAAGGAATCACGAAGAGCGCAGCGATTCGATGATGACTTATCGCAAGGAGGGAGACCGTAATCTGCTAGCCGCTGGCCGCTGGAACTGGATGAAAGAAAAGTAGAGGTGTCCCGCTCAGCCGGACTGGCAGCCTTCCACTGGAGACTAAAATATACTCCATTTATACTCAGCACCCATTACCTCAAGCAGCCTCAATCCCGCTATACTGTTTCCTGTGTCGTCAAGTGCAGGGCCGAAGATGCCTATACCGCACTTCCTGGGCACTGAACCCATAATGCCGCCTGAAACACCGCTCTTGGCAGGGATTCCGACTTTGATGGCAAACTCCCCTGATGAGTTATACATTCCGCAAGTTACCATAAACGTTTTACAGATACGAGCCACATCACGGGTGATCAATTGTTTGCCGGTAACCGGGTCAACCCCGTCGTTGGCAAACACCGCTCCAATTTTGGCCAGATCCTGGCAGTTCATCTCAATTGCACATTGTTTGGTATAGACATAGATTAAATGTTCTATATCCCCCTTGATGATTCCATGCTGTTTCATAAAATACCCGAGGGAACGATTCAAAAATGCCGTATTGAATTCAGATTCTGCGACTTCGTTATTGTAAGTCACTTCATCGTCACCGGTTAACCGCCTAACAAACGCCAATAACCTTTCCCACTTTTCTTCATTGTTTGCACCTTTAATCATATCTGTCACAGCAAGTGCACCCGCATTGATCATTGGGTTCAGGGGTTTTGACAACCGGTTTGTTTCAAGTTTGATGATGGAATTAAAAGGATCCCCGGTCGGCTCCATTCCCACTTTCGAGAATACCTCTTCCTCTCCGTTATCCATCAAGACCAAAGCTAAAGTAATCACTTTTGAGATACTCTGCAGAGTAAATTTTTCCTGATAATCACCTGCAGAGAAAAACTCTCCGTTGAGGAAACAAACAGAAACAGAGAGATCGTCTTTATTTTCTTTCTTTAAAGCAGGTATATAATCGACCAATCTCCCTTCTGAAGAAATCGGACGGGCTTCTTCAACCATTCTTGCCAGTATTTTATCATCTACGTACATCCTGGACCTCCTATCCCACTGTTTATTATCCCTATATGTTTTCCCTACATACAGAACAGTTACTCATAAGAAACCTTTGCAGAGATGTGAAAGGAGCCATAATCTGATATACTGGATTCATTACATAGATGGAGGGAATCACCATGGATACTTCAATTGTACCTTTAACCGGTAAAGTTAAATTCCGGATTACCCTGGATCCGGGCGTTTGGATCTTTGATGACAGGAAGGTAGATTTAAATACATATTTTGAGGACACAGAAAAGGCTGCGAATGAATTAGATGAATATACAAAAAACATGTCCAGAAACTGGTCCCGTGAAATCCAGGAGGGAGCCACATCCCCACCTACACTTAAAACCGAGAAAAAGTACCAAAAAGAAAAGATATTGAACGGCTCATTCGGAATACCTCTTGCCCCGTTCTTATTAAACGCCCAGCCCGATAAGGAAGCAGGCTCCATTGTTATTAACACTGCAGATGCAGAGGAAAATATTACATTGCCTCTCACCAAAGGAGAAGAAATTCTGCTTGGATTCTCAAAGGATGGCAAACCATTGAAAGAAGATGGCCCTGTTCATGTTTACTATAGGGACGGCTCAAACAAAGACAACCCCATCAAGAATGTCAGAGGCATAGAGATCAAATAGCTATGAAAAAACGATTCAGGAACACCTGAATCGTTTTTTCATATAGTATTAATGTGTTTTTTTTGAGACTCTATAATATATCTGCTGCCAGCTGAGCTAAACCGGATCGCTCACCTTTCATGAGCTTGATATGGCCAGCCACAGGATGATCCTTGAACTTTTCCACTACATAGGTCAGGCCATTATTATATTCATCCAGATATGGATGGTCAATTTGCCCCGGATCCCCCATTAAGACAATCTTACTCTTCTCCCCTACCCTGGTCAAAATGGTTTTCACTTCATGCTTTGTCAGATTTTGAGCTTCATCAATGATGATGAACTGCTCCGGTATGCTTCGTCCCCTAATATAAGTTAAGGCCTCCACTTCTATCGAACCCATTCCTGCAAGAATGTCATCTAATTCACCTGGTTTTTTAGTATTGAATAGGTATTCAAGATTATCGAAGATGGGCTGCATCCATGGTCTCAGCTTTTCTTGTTTTTCCCCAGGCAGGAAACCGATATCTTTCCCAACTGGCACAATCGGCCTTGCCACCAAAAGCTTTTTGTAAGCTTGCAAATCTTCTGTTTGAAGGAGTCCGGCAGCAAGGGCAAGCAATGTTTTTCCAGTCCCTGCTTTTCCTACCATTGTGATCAATGGTACATCATCTCTCAATAGCAATTCAATCGCCATCGTCTGCTGTACATTTCTCGGCTTGATTCCCCATATATGGTCCTGATCATAAACGAGCTTCCTTACATGTTTCCCTGAAGCATCAACTATTCCCACAGCAGAAGCAGAACTTCCCAGTGAGTCTTTCATCAACAGGAACTGATTGGAATAGAAAGGATGCTGAGTAAATTTGGATAACGGTATCTCGCCCTTTTCATAAAATGTATCCAGCAAATCTTTAGGAATGTAAATTTCGATAAAACCGCTGTAGATATCACTGACATCCACTACTCTGTCACTTAGAAAGTCTTCAGCCTGTAATCCCAATGCATCAGCTTTTACCCTGACAAGTGTATCCTTGCTGACCAATATTACCAAACGGCCGTTTTCTTTTGTCTCCTCTTCAAGTGACAGATTTTTCGCCACCGCCAAAATTCGATTATCATTTGTCTTCTCAACAAATATTTCTTGCAGTTGATGAAAAGAACGGTGATTTAACTCTATACGTAAAGACCCGCCATTATGAAGCGGTATTTTTTCATGGAGCTTTCCTTGTTGCCTTAAGCTATCAATTAATTTCGATACATGCCTTGCATTTCTTCCTATTTCATCCATATAACGTTTTTTGCTGTCAACTTCTTCTAAAACTACAGCCGGAATTACAACTTCATTATCTTGAAAGGAAAAAATCGCTTGCGGATCTTGCAACAAGACATTGGTATCTAATACATAAATTTTTTTCAAATCGATGCCTCCTGCTCCTCTATTCTTAATACTATTGTATGTAGACCCTCTTCATCCGGTTATTACTTAAGAGTCCACTTAAATAGGACGGCCCGTTGCTTAAAATATATGAACAAAGGTATAAATATAGAAGAAAATTACACAATAAGAGATACAGATATAAAAATCGGAGGTTTCACAATGAAAAAACTACTAATGATTTTATTACTGGCAACCTTGATTTCCGGGTGTAATCAAAACAATCAATTGGCAAATGACAACAATGCAAACGAAAACAACCCCAAACCCATTACAGTTAAAAACAGTGATATTGAAGAACAACAGCAAGAAAACCCGCCTGGCCAGGAAGTTTCTAAGCATTTAGTGAAAATTGCAACCTCTGTGCCCGATGTAGAAGATGCTACTGCTGTGGTTCTGGGTAATTACGCATTTGTAGGCATAGATGTTGATGCCAGAGTTGAGCGATCAGAAGTCGGAACGATTAAATATTCTGTAGCAGAAGCTCTCAAAGATGACCCTCATGGAGCACAGGCTGTCATCGTAGCTGATCCTGACCTTTATGCACGCCTTCAGGAGGTAGGCAATGACATCCAAAATGGAAGGCCCGTCCAAGGAGTACTTAACGAATTATCAGATATAGCCGGACGCCTGATGCCGGAACTTCCAAAGAATACACAGCCAATCAACCCTGAAGAAGCTCCTGAACAGCCAAAGAAAAAAATAAATGAACAAAATGAAGGGGAACTTAAAGAAAAGCAAGAAGATCAATCTAATAACTACATTAACCGATAATCAGATGCAAAATAAAAGAAGCCATGAAAAAGCTAAGGGAAATCAAGCTTTTTTCATGGCTTCCAACACTTGCCGATCCAGACGGTCGGCCGCATCTTTATCGTATGTTTTTTCGTAAACCGGCTCTGCAGAAATTTTCGCTCCATAAAACATGACATCCCTAACCTCACTGATTTCTAGGGAAATGAGCGTTAGTTTAATTGGGACTTCCGCTAACTTTTCTGACTTTAATACCGCTCGTCCGCTTATGGAGTAGGAGGATTCATTTGCAATGATATTCAAAACGACAAGTGGATTATTCTGCACATTGGATACAATTCTTGACCGGCTGTCAACAGCAAACAAAATTGCTTCTTCACTTGCAGCATAAGCCCATGAAATTGCACTTACATTAGGACCGCCTGTTTCAAAATCAACTGTCGAAACGGTAATAAATCGTTCTTGCTGCAACTCTTCATATAGAGCAGGAATCAACTTAGCCTCAATTCGGTTTGCCAATGAAATCCCTCCCTCGATTACCTACATTATACAACACTTCCTGAAAAGATGGCTATGTCCAATCCAGATTGATCTTTGTCTCACTTAGGAATATGGGTGAATGAATAAAATATTTCGCATTTAAAACTGAATAACAATACCATCAACTACAAATCCTTCAGGAAAGTTGAAGAAATTGTGAAAAGAAGTGAGAAGTGTCGTACTAATGAAATAAAAAAATCATTATACAGCCTATTCCTCCATACAACCTTCAGAAAAGAAAATCCAAAAGAAGAAATCCTGTTTACTACATGATATACTAAAAAAAGAAAAATAGACTAACGCATCTGGACATGGAGGTGTCTAATATGAGAGTGAAATGCACTCTGTGTGATGTGATTGAATCGATTGATGATGAATCTCTGGTAGCCAAAAGGTTAAGAAACCGACCAATCCATACTTATATGTGCAAAAAATGCCATGCAAGAATCACCACAAGAACCCAAGAACGTGCTGATTCAGGAAACTTCAGGCTATACCGCTCAGCGAAATCAAAAAATGACTTCTAAGTCCTTCCTTTATAAAGGCACTTTGTCAGGAATCATCGCAGGCATTCTCCTTGGGGCAAGCCTTAAGTTTGTACAGGGAGTAACAGGACAAAAAGTATACACCCTCCTGTTGAATGTTGACTTCATTCCATTGATAGGCAGAGTCAGCTGGCCGGAATATATGGAATTTACTTTTCACCTTATAGTGTCGGTTGTGTTAGGTATAATTTTTTATTATCTTGCATGCAAGCGAAGACTAAAAACCAGTCAAAGCTTTCTATTAGCAGCTGCTTTGACCATTCCGGCATTGCTCTTATATTTTCCTTTATCCTTCCTTGCCATTAAAGATGTGCCGGCACTGACAAACTGGACAGCCTTGTCCTACTGGGCAGCAGGGCATCTTATATATCTAATTTCATTGACATGGATGTATTCCTTATTGAAGAAATGAGAGAACAAGAACTCCTGAATTTAAGTTTATAATTTCCAAACAGCAAAAAGCAGAGGACTTCTCCTCTGCTTTTCTTTATGAACTAATTTCTTCTTTTTTATGGTTACGGAGCCTGATTTTATAAATGATCAGAATCAAGGCGGCGACAACCAGCCCCTCTGCTACAGGAAGGAAAATTCCTAAAAAGGTCAAAACTGTTGAACCTGCAACAAGGAAAAAATAAATGACGGCCGATTTGAGAACCGGCAATTTTTTTGCAAACCCCAATTTATACACAAGGATCGATAATGCGATGATCGTAAAGTATAAAAGCCACATGCCGAGTGTAGGGTTTTCATCCACCCGGTATAGGGATGCGAAAAAGGATAAACGTTCTGTTACCATTTCCTGATCACTCCCAATAGTTTATATTAGTTTGTTTCTGCTACCTTTTTCTTTTTGGTAACTCTTTCACGTTCATTTTTATCAAGAATTTTTTTGCGAAGGCGGATAGACTCCGGTGTCACTTCACAGTATTCATCATCATTTAGATATTCCAATGATTCTTCTAGTGTCATGATACGTGCTTTCTTGATCGTCACCGTTTGATCTTTATTCGCAGAACGGACGTTAGTCGCTTGCTTTGTTTTTGTAATGTTAACAGTAATGTCATTCTCACGTGTGTGTTCCCCAACAATCATACCTGCATAGATTTCTGTACCAGGTTCAACGAAGATTGTTCCTCGGTCTTCTACTCCCATGATACCATATTGAGAGGATTTACCTGTTTCCATTGAAACAATAACACCTTGTCTGCGTCCGCCGACTTGGCCCTTTTGCATAGGCTGGTAGCTGTCGAACGTGTGGTTGATGATTCCATATCCACGAGTCAATGTCATAAACTCAGTTGAATAACCGATCAATCCGCGCGCAGGCACCATGAAAATCAATCTGACTTGGCCGCTGCCGTTGTTGATCATGTCGAGCATTTCACCTTTACGTGTTCCCATGGACTCAATGATGCTTCCTGTATATTCTTCAGGTACATCGATTTGAACGCGTTCTACTGGCTCACATTTCACTCCATCAACTTCACGCACGATAACTTCCGGCTTAGAAACTTGAAGCTCAAAGCCTTCACGGCGCATGTTTTCAATCAAGATAGAAAGATGAAGCTCACCACGGCCGGAAACCGTCCAAGCATCAGGGGATTCAGTGTTTTCAACACGCAAACTTACATCTGTTTGCAGCTGAGCAAGCAATCTTTCTTCAATTTTTCTGGAAGTAACGTACTTACCTTCACGGCCAGCGAAAGGACTGTTATTAACCAGGAATGTCATTTGAAGTGTAGGTTCGTCGATTCGAAGCACAGGAAGCTGGTCCTGATGATCGATAGGACAAACTGTTTCACCAACATTGATATCTTCCATACCTGATACGGCGATTAAATCCCCAGCATGTGCTTCTTGGATTTCAACGCGCTTCAAGCCCATGAAACCGAAAATTTTCGTTACACGGAAGTTTTTCACACTTCCATCAATTTTCATCAATGCTACTTGCTGTCCCACCTTCATTGTCCCTCTGAATACACGTCCAATACCAATACGTCCTACATAATCATTATAATCCAGAAGCGCTACCTGGAACTGAAGCGGTTCTTCGCGATTATCGATTGGCGCAGGAATGTGCTCAATGATAGATTCATACAAGCACTGCATGTTTTCATCTTGGTTTGCCGGGTCTGGATCTGTGCTTGCAGTTCCGTTGATGGCTGACGCATAAACTACCGGAAATTCAAGCTGGTCTTCATTAGCATCAAGTTCAATGAACAATTCAAGAACTTCATCGATGACTTCTTCCGGACGAGCTGAATCTTTATCGATTTTATTAACGACAACGATTGGGGTAAGGTTTTGCTCAAGAGCTTTCTTAAGCACGAAACGCGTCTGCGGCATACAGCCTTCATAAGCATCCACTACAAGAAGCACTCCATCAACCATTTTCATGATACGTTCCACTTCACCGCCGAAGTCAGCATGTCCTGGTGTATCAAGGATGTTAATACGAGTATCTTTATATTGAATCGCAGTATTTTTCGCTAAGATTGTGATTCCTCTTTCTCTTTCCAGATCATTGGAATCCATCGCACGTTCTTCAACATGCTCATTCGTACGGAAAATACCGGATTGCTTTAACAACTCATCAACCAGTGTTGTTTTACCATGGTCAACGTGGGCAATAATTGCTATATTTCTTAAATCATTTCTAATATTCACTATATCCACTCCTGATTTATGGGCATCTTATTGATTTCAACAATAAATTAGGACTGGTTTTTTCTCTGAATTTTCTTGCAAATCCCAGTCATAAGCTATGTTTCAATAGGCCTTATTCTATTAACTAGGACATTATATCATAGCAAACAAAAAAGCAGAAACAGATAATTGTAAATATTGCTCATCAGACGGTAAGAAAATTAAAAATTAATATGCAGAATCCTTGGTATTACTGAATTATGTAAAGTTAATCAAGTAAATAATCAGTACGTTATTCCATGAATTAACAATGTATATTCATTTATTTTCATCTCATTAAGCTCGTTCTGCAATGACTCCTTTTTAGCTTAGAATCACATGAAGCAATCAATTCATGCAGATGAACCATGAATCAGATGTATAAACCTTTCCCATTATCAGCCTTTTATGGAAACCACATAAGTGAATCCCGGGAATAAAGCTTGTTATCGTGTCTATTCATTGATAATATTTCAGAGAGAGAGTATTCTGCATTTGTTAAATATAAAGGAGAAATGAATCTTGAAAAATATAAAATGGATATTTGTATTGTTTGCAGTCCTGGCTGCCGCTTGTATAATGGGAATTGGAATAGCCATCAGCCAAAAAAGCATTTTTTTAGCGGTTTTATCAATAGCTGCCTGGATATTGGTAATGGGCTATGGCTTTAAAACGAAGAAAAAATACCGTGAAGAAGGAAAGCTCTAATGAAGCAATGAAAGGACCGGCCATAGACCCGGTTCTTTTTTGTTTCCAAGAGTTTGAATTGACTTGGATTATACATCACATCAGTAATGCATCGTAAATGAAAAAACAGGCGACACATACGGCCGCCAGCTTTTCATTCACGTACACTATTTCTTGAAAGAAACATCCTTCAAGTATGTTTTCATTATCTTTTCGTGAAGACCTGGTTTGCAAGAAAACACGGAACTCTTTTGGAGCATATTCAATTTCTTTCCGTCCAAGCTGGTTACGACTCCTCCTACTTCTTCAATGATGATTTTACCTGCGGCGAAGTCCCAAGGAGCAAGTCTCATAGTCATATAACCGTCGATCCGGCCTGAAGCCACATAAGCCATTTCCATGGCAGCGGAACCATAGGACCTTGTCCCCCTGACATCCCTGACAAGAGGCCCGATAACTTCTCTGTCGATCCGATTGTTTTCCGTTACCCATAATGCATTGACTCCAATAATCGAATCTCTCACATCGACTTCATTCAATCGAGGCAGCTCAGTATCGTTCATAAAGGCACCTTTGCCTTTTTGGGCATTGTAAAGTTCATCATGGACTACATCATAAATATAGCCAAGAACTCCCTCACCATCATGATAAATGCCAATTGAAATGGCAAAATTCCGCTGCTGATGGACGAAATTCATTGTCCCGTCGATAGGGTCAATGATCCAAATCGTCCCCTTCATGTCTGTAAGTTCATCACCAAATCCTTCTTCACCCAAAATATGATGGTCCGGATAGGTGTTCCTGATTTTTTCAATAAAGAACTGTTCGGTCTCCTGATCTACATTGGTGACAAGATCATTCCGATTCGACTTTGTTTGGATGTTCAATTGTGTTTTAAAGGACTGTCTGATATTTTTACCAGCATCCTTTATCCACTGTTTAACATATGTATCGACTTCCTGCCAGTTAGCCATAATAAGTCCCCCATTCAATATTTAACGATACTGCTTTTCGGTTTGCCACTGGATGACGTCTTTCCCTGCGATAGCTTAATAATGCGGTATTAAACATGTATCGTATTATGTAGTATTTGCTTTTCGTATATTATAGATGTACAGCTTTTATTTAGCTTAAAATATATTTATAGACCCTTCAAGTTTCCTGCATTTTCGCCACAAAAATACGAACTCTTCAAAGTCATTATCAGAGTCCGTTAAAACCTTATTCAGTTTGGTGTTTCATTGACGTTATCTTTTATTTTTACAGTGCGTCTAACTTTACAAGCTCTTCCCTGATCTTCATCAGCTTTTCTTTTGTTTTTGCCTGAATGGCAGTGTTTTTGTCTTCCATGGCTTCAAACAACACAGCTAATTCATAATCCATTTCCAGTTTCAGCACCGCCATACGCTGCTGCTGAACGTTCTTTTTCCGCGTCGAACTCATTACTTGCTTCATGGACAGTACACCCTTTCCGGATATTTTTATTCTTAATATTCTGAATTTATCTAGTATATTCTATGTGGAATTAAACTAACAGGTAACTAAAATGTGCATTCACCTATTAGAAATCAACATTTTTCTTCCTCGAAAGCTCTATGGTAAAATAGTTTCCAGAAGCATAAGGAGGAACAAAATGAAATTCAATGGATTTACAGAAAATGATTTCAATATCTTCACCATTAACGGCCTTGATGAACGTATGGAGGCTTTAAAGGAAACATTAAGACCGAAGCTTGAAGCTCTTGGAGAACATTTTTCCCTTGAACTCAGTACCTTGACAGGCGATGAAATGTTTCCCCATGTTGCCAAGCATGCCCGCCGTTCAGTTAATCCCCCGGATGATACATGGGTTGCTTTTGCCAATAACAAGAGAGGGTATAAAAAGCATCCTCATTTTCAAATCGGCTTGTGGAAAACACATGTATTTGTCTGGTTTGCTATGATTTATGAAGCACCTGCCAAAGAAGAATATGGGGAAATACTTGAGAAAAACTTAGAAAAAATCAATTCAATCATCCCTCAAAATTTCGTCTGGTCAGGCGATCATACAAAATCTGAAGCAACACCGCTTTCTGAAATGGACCAAGAGGAATTAGCCGCTTTGTTTAAAAGGCTGCAATCGGTAAAAAAAGCTGAAATCCTTTGTGGAATACATATTCCGAAAGAAAAGGCCGTTGAACTTTCAGGTGATGAAACAATTGAAATAATCAGTGATGCATTTGTAAAATTAATACCCCTTTACAATCTGCAATAAACATGCCATACCGCACTGGCCATAAATTCAAGACAATAAAAAAACAAGGGTTCCTTTTGCTCAGGAACCCTTGTTTTTTTTTACATTTTGATTTTCCCGCTGTCTGTTTCTTTCATTTTTTTCACTGCCCTGTAGGATGAATATCCGCTTGATTCCTCAAATTCGTTGCAGATTCTCTTTTCTTCGGATTTACCGGGAACTATTTCTTTAAAGCGTTTATAGGCCGTCATTAACTTTTCCCTATCAACCCCCTGCTCATATGCTTTTTCAATACACTGAAAAAATGCCACAACATCAATTACTTCGTCTGTCGACCAATCCAACGAGAAAGGATATTGGTATTCCATATAATATTCACCCTTACTTTCGTAATCTTATTTGCACCACTTCGAGCCGGCTTCTTCAGCTTCGGAGATTATCCGATTAATCAGGACCTGAACAGTAGGGACGTCATGGATCAGTCCCATAACCTGCCCTGCCCAGCCAAAGCCCTCATTTTCCTTTCCCTCATAAATATACTTTTTATTCGCTTCTCCGCTAATAAAGTTTTTCAAGCCATCATAGCCTGTACCTTGTCTTTCCAAGGAGAGTATTTGATCAGTCCAGCTGTTGGAAATCGCTCGGGCAGGGGCTCCAAGTGTTCTTTTGATGACCACTGTATCATTTTCAGTCCCGCTTATCAACGCTTGCTTATATTGTTGGGATGCATGTACACATTCCTGTACCGCAATGAACCTGGTCCCCATCTCAATTCCTTCAGCACCGAGACTGAGAGCCGCTGCCATCCCTCTTCCGTCACCTATCCCGCCGGAGGCAATGACAGGAATAGTCACTGCGTCGACAACCTGGGGTATCAGCACAAAAGTTCCTATATCATCTTTTCCTAAGTGGCCACCGCCTTCCGCACCGACGACCATTACTGCATCTGCACCCAGTTCCTCTGCCTTCACTGCCTGCCTTTTAGCTGCTACAAGAACAAGTTTCTTGATTGGGGTATCTTTCAGCATCTCAAACATCCGAGCGGGATTTCCACCAGTCATGGACACTACAGGTACCTCTTCATCTATAGCAACTTGCAGGAAGTCCTCAAATGGACGTCCATGCTGCCCGATAGCAAAATTGACGCCAAATGTTTTGTCTGTCAACTTTCTTACTTTATCGATTTCAGCCTTTAATTTTTCAGGAGACTCCAGTGACATGGCCGTGATCTGGCCAAGGCCGCCGGCATTGCTGACAGCAGCAGCCAGATCTGCATACGCAAGATAGGCAAGCCCCCCTTGAATGATTGGATACTCTATTCCCAATAAACCTGTAATTCTTGTATTCCAGTTCAAGTTCATCACCCTTTCAAAACATTAATTCTATTTATGAATACTAAAATCCTGTTTATTTCGACAAAAAGGTGTATGGAATGGCATCTGTCACTATGCAAAGAAAACCGTAAATGCTATAATTCTTTATCGATAAGACAAGTGTTCTTTTCTTTTAAAAAGGCTGTGTTAAAGAGTAATGTTGGTGTTGCTGATTTCCGCTCCAGGTGTGCGACTCCGCGGGGCGGGCGGTGAGCCTCCTCAGCTTCGCCTGCGGGGTTACGTTCCAGTGGGTACGTAACCTTGGTCTCACCTGCCCCGCTTATCCCGCAGGAGGTCGCACACCTTCCGCTCCAATCAAACGTTGTTTCTTTATTTCATTGAAATATTGAGTTTCTAGATCTAAGAAACGGATTTGCTTATATAATTGGGTTTCAGAACACTAAATAACAACAGCATTAACTAATTAAGCCTTAAAAAACATTTTTCGTAAACATTCTTGCTTTTTGAATTAGATAGTTGATTTCTATTCCAAGTGCACGACTCGATCAACTCTGCGTTAAAGTAAAAACAACAATCTATTAGAAATCAGCCTTCTAAATTTTCCTATGACTAATTCCTTATTATTAAGGGAAAAGCTTAGATATAACCTGACTTTAAAGAGGTGTCGAATGAATTGTCTCAATACAATACTCCTTTATTTACCGGCTTAGTTGAACACAGTAAAAAAAATCCGGTTCAGTTTCATATTCCCGGACATAAAAAAGGGACAGGAATGGATCCGGAATTTAGAAATTTCATCGGTGATAATGCTTTTTCGATTGACTTGATCAATATTGGACCGCTCGATGACCTTCATCAGCCCAAAGGAATGATCAAAGAAGCCCAACAGCTTGCAGCCGAAGCATTTGGCGCAGACTATACCTTCTTCTCTGTCCAAGGGACAAGCGGAGCTATTATGACAATGGTCATGTCTGTATGCGGACCAGGTGAAAAGATCATCGTCCCTAGAAATGTTCATAAATCCGTTATGACGGCCATCGTTTTCTCAGGCGCTACCCCGATCTTTATTCATCCGGAAGTCGACGAGAATCTTGGTATATCACATGGGATAACTACTGATTCAGTTGCCAGAGCGCTTGAACAGCATCCTGATGCCAAAGGGGTACTTGTCATCAATCCAACCTACTTTGGAATTTCAGCAGATTTGAAAAAGATAGTTGAAATCGCTCATTCTTATGAGGTTCCCGTCCTGGTTGACGAGGCCCACGGTGTGCACATTCATTTTCATGAAGAGCTTCCGCTTTCCGCTATGCAGGCAGGAGCAGATATGGCCGCCACCAGCGTCCATAAACTGGGCGGGTCAATGACACAAAGTTCTGTTCTTAATATGAAGACTGGCCTGGTTTCGCCAAAACGTGTACAAACGATCCTGAGCATGCTCACAACCACATCTACATCCTACCTGCTGCTCGCCTCTCTGGATGTTGCCAGAAAAAGGCTCGCGACAGAAGGCAGAGACCTGGTTGAAAAAACAATTACACTCTCAGAAACAATCAGAGAAAGAATCAATACCATCCAA
This sequence comes from Bacillus sp. AK031, assembly GCF_053903065.1. Classification (NCBI taxonomy): domain Bacteria; kingdom Bacillati; phylum Bacillota; class Bacilli; order Caryophanales; family Bacillaceae; genus Bacillus; species Bacillus sp. AK031. Next base: position 2,956,387 of record NZ_CP096424.1, read on the forward strand.
GGACTATATTGCGTAGGAAAAGAAATCCTAGGTACAAAAGCAACCTTTGACTATGATCCAACCAAACTGATCGTTTCGGTCAAAGAGCTTGGAATAAGCGGATTTGACGCAGAAAAATGGTTAAGGGAAGTTTATAATATCGAAGTGGAAATGTCTGATATGTACAACATCCTATGCATTATTACTCCAGGCGATACAATGGTTGAAGGTGACAAATTAGTAGAAGCACTGAAAGAGATGTCATACCAATTTGCCAATAAAGAAGGCCTTGTAGAAATAGCTGAGGTATTGCTGCCGGATATTCCGGTATTATCGATGACACCAAGAGACGCGTTTTATGCTGATACAGAAGTAATTCCAATGGAACAATCGGTGGGCAGGATCATCGCAGAATTCATCATGGTGTATCCTCCCGGCATACCAATTTTTATACCTGGAGAAATCATAACAGCCGAAAACATCACCTATATTAAAAAGAATGTTGAAGCGGGTCTTCCTGTCCAGGGACCTGAAGACTTTGATTTAAAACACTTGCGCGTCATCAAAGAACACAAGGCGATCAGATAAAACCAGAAGCACCCTTCTAAATTGGAGGGTGCTTTTCAGGAGGAAATCCCCTCCTTTTATAATCATTTTTACACTTTATTACTAAGCATGAAAAATTAAGGGCCTTGCATCAGCAAGACCCTTTAATTTATATAAATCTCTTAATCATCCAATTCGTTTTCTTTATTGCAGTCACAATCAGTGGAGAATAAAACCGATACCTTTTCATCTTCAAAGTGATCAATAGTATTTAAGCATGATTGACAAACAATTGTACCCATCTTAAAACTCCTTTCATCATTAACGTTTTTTTGAAAGCGCTTAACTTTCTTTAAGTATATAATAATATAACACAATTAAAATATCAAGCACTAATTGTATGTCACAATAAAATTTTAATGTAACATTCTGTTTGTTGTTTTAATTATATGTTGGGTTTATTGTGTTTATTATCATCAAAAGGTTACCCTTAAAATAATTTTCTATTGGCTCACTCCTACCCATGGCAGTTGAATTGCTGCCCAGGCAATGATTGAGGTTTGTTTCCTGAAAAAAAGCTGTCAAACGGCTAACGTTTGACAGCTTTTTTTACAATTGCGGTGTCTGGATCAGTTCAGGATCGACCATTTCATACCCTTTGTCCCTTAAGCCTTGGACAATGTCTGCAAGAGCCTCATTTGTCCACTCCCGGTCGTGCATTAACAAATTGGCTCCAGGCTTTAACAGAGAGTACGGTACATCAACTTCTGGTGCTTCACCTGAAATCATAGCGGTTTTCAACTTCTCAGCGTCCATGTAAGGCTTGAAATAATCATAGCCATATGTCCAATTCATTAACGCCATGCCTTCTTCTTTGGCCAGTTGTTTTACAAAATCAGTGTTTACCCCATGTGGTGCCCGGAAAAATTTCGGTTTCTCACCGGTTATTTCCACGATTAACTCATTTAGTTTGATGATTTCTTCTCTTTGTTTATCTTCAGAAACATCATCCAGCTTTTGATGGTTAAAAGTATGATTGCCAATGGCGAATCCCATATCATAAATCTCTTTAAGCTTTTGTTTTTCTTCTTCGGTGTCTAAGAAATGTCCATTTACAAAAAATATAGCAGGTGCGTTAAGGCTTTTCAGTGTCTTTGCCATTTCAACTGCATACATATCCGGAGCATCATCGATTGTCAGCAATGCAACTTGTTCATTGGCATCAGTAATCGGCTGAATTGACCAGTTATTTGCGTTAACTGTATATTGCGGTTCTTTTTCCTTCACTTCCTGGTCAGCTTCCTTTTCTGCACTCTCTTCCCCGGCTTGCTCTGTTTGGTCCTGATCACTTTCTTCCTCTGTTTCAGTATTTTCGGAAGCGATATCTTCGGTTTTAACCGTTTCTTCCTCGTTTACATTTTCACTTGCCGTATTTTCCTGCGGCTCCTCAGCGCAGCCTGCCAATAATCCCAGCAGGATAAAGCTGAATAATAACTTCTTCATGATTTACCCCTTTCTCTAGCTGTATTACAAATATTATTATATCACTAAGTTTTATATTAGATGGACACGACTATTTGTTCAAAAAAAAGTTTTAAAGAAAAAAAAGTACTGAGACTTATCAGAGTAATAATTAATGTGCTCTTGGATGATTGAAGAATTTTCTTTGCCACAATGAAGCCCAGATAAAAAAATACAATGAACATAATCCACTTGTACTCTAAATGATCTTTATGTGATAACCATTGAGCAAACGAAAAGGCACTCCAAATAATCAACTGCAACAAAAATGCAATGTAATTTTTCATTCTCTCACCCGGTTTTATAGAATTTATATAAGTATATTCTCTTCCCTCCCATTTTTAAAACCTCTTCTTTCAAGTGATTTTTCATTTATGTAACAAATTCGTTATTTTGCACATTAATCAATTTTCATATGTTAGAATGATTTCAATTGAGTAATTAGTCATAATTTTACATTTTATTGATAAATTAGCCTTAGATAAGGGGTTAAAGGATATGGATTAATATTGAATACAATATTGAAAAGAGGCTTATAGATGAAATATTCTTTTCTTATCATTCTTATGCTGGGTAATATAGCATTCCTTACATCCTGCAGCTTACATAGCGAACGGACTGCAGCAGGGCTCAATATTGAAAAAGGGATTCTATTTTATTCAGATGAAAACAACTTTCTGGAAGAGGACTCTTATTATGAAGCATTAATTGAATTGAAACAGGATTATCCCGATGAATTTGAAAACTATACAATTATCGCCAAAAATCAAGGAAATGATCCCGCTTTAGCTTCTCTAAACTCGGTATATCCCGCTCTCCTTGTCATAAAGGAAAATAAAGTCGTCTTCAAAGTGACTGGCAATGCCACTAAAGAGGATATTCTCAAACCTGTCAGCAATACCCTGGAAAACTGGTAGGAAAAACGGACCGCGACAGTCTTTCCGAAGCTGCAATATAAGTGTCATCATGCTGGAGGGGTAAGATCGTTTTCCAGAAGAGATTGAAACACAAAAAACCTCTTGGACTAGTCCAAGAGGTTTTTTCTTGCTACTATTTAATAATGTGAATCGGGCTTCCCATGGCAACTTCAGCAGCTTCCATAGAAATTTCTCCAAGTGTAGGATGGGCATGGATTGTCATAGCAACATCTTCTGCAGTCATTCCTGACTCGATAGCCAATCCAAGCTCAGCGATCATGTCAGAAGCTCCTGAACCGACAATCTGTGCACCGATTATCAATCCATCAGCTTTACGAGTGATCAGCTTCATGAATCCATCAGTAGAATTCAATGCCAATGCACGGCCGTTAGCCGCAAACGGGAATTTTGAGGCTACGATGTCAAGTCCCTCTTCTTTAGCTTGTGCTTCAGTATAACCTACAGTCGCTAATTCAGGATCAGTGAAACATACAGCCGGAATACCCATATAATCGATTTCAGCCGGCTCACCAGAAATGGCTTCAGCTGCAATTTTACCTTCATAAGAAGCTTTGTGGGCAAGCGGTGGTCCATCAACGATATCACCGATTGCATAGATGTTTGAAATATTCGTGCGGCACTGTTTGTCAATCTTGACCAAGCCGCGGTCAGTCATTTCAACTCCTGCTTCTTCAAGGCCGATTTCATCAGTATTCGGGCGGCGCCCTACAGTAACAAGAACGTATTCTGCGTCAACTGTTTTCTCTTCACCATTCACTTCATACTTAACCGTAACACCGCTGTCCGTTTCGTCTACACCTTTTGCCATTGCTTTGGTTACGATGTCAACACCATTTTTCTTCAGGCCTTTTTTAACAATCTGAGTCATTTGCTTTTCAAATCCGCTTAGGATATCGTCAGCACCCTCAAGGATCGTTACTTTAGTACCAAGGTTGGCGTAAGCTGTTCCAAGCTCTGTGCCGATGTATCCTCCACCGATAACCACCATGCTTTCTGGAATTTCAGAAAGGTTTAGCGCTCCAGTTGAATCAAGTACACGTTTTGAGAACTTGAAACTCGGAATTTCGATCGGGCGTGAACCTGTTGCCAGGATCAGGTTTTTGAACTTGTATGTTTGTGCGGAATTTTCATCCATAACACGGAGAGTGTTTGCATCTACAAGGTAAGCTTCACCGCGAACGATTTCAGCTTTGTTCCCTTTAAGAAGGCCTTCAACACCGCCAGTAAGTTTCTTAACGACTCCGCCTTTCCACTCTTGGACTTTGTCGAAGTTTACTTTAACGTTTTCTGCAACAATTCCCATATCATCAGAGTGTTTCGCCTGATGAAAACGGTGCCCTGCCGTAATAAGTGCTTTAGACGGGATACATCCCACATTCAAGCACACACCGCCAAGATTTTCTTTTTCGATGATTGTTACTTTTTGTCCAAGCTGTGCTGCACGAATCGCTGCAACATATCCTCCAGGACCTGAACCGACTACTATAGTATCTGTTTCAATTGGGAAATCTCCTACTACCATTGCATTACGCCTCCATTAATAAAAGTTCTGGATCGTTCAACAAGCGCTTGATATGGTTAAGTGCATGTTGAGCAGTAGCTCCGTCGATCATACGGTGATCGAAGCTCAATGATAATGCTAACACAGGTGCGGCTACAATTTCACCATTTTTAACCACTGGTTTTTCAGCAATGCGTCCAACTCCCAAAATCGCCACTTCAGGATGATTGATTACAGGCGTGAACCACTGGCCGCCAGCTGAGCCGATATTCGTAATTGTGCAGGAAGCACCTTTCATTTCGTCACCGGAAAGCTTTCCGTCACGCGCTTTTCCAGCAAGTTCATTAATTTCATTTGAAATAGAGAACATTGATTTGCGATCCGCATTTTTCACGACAGGGACAAGCAACCCTTTATCCGTATCGGCCGCAATGCCAATATTGTAGTAATGTTTGTGAACGATTTCGCTTGTGCTGTCATCTAAAGAAGTGTTAAGTGCAGGGAATTCTCTAAGAGCACTTGTTAAAGCTTTTACAACATAAGGAAGGAATGTCAGCTTGACGCCTTTTTCAGCAGCCACTTCTTTGAACTTCTTACGATGTGCCCAAAGTTTTGTAACATCAACTTCGTCCATTAATGTTACGTGAGGTGCAGTATGCTTGGAATTAACCATTGCCTTGGCGATTGCTTTACGCATTCCGCTCATAGCTTCACGAGTTTCAGGGAATTCTCCCTCAGGAACTTTTTGTGCAGCAGCCGCTTTTGGAGCCGCTTCCTCTTTTGCTGCTGGTGCAGTTTCCTGCTGCTCTGCAGGCGCAGCTTTAGTTCCGCCTTCCAGGAATGACTGGACATCTTGTTTCGTTACGCGTCCATTTTTGCCTGAACCGGAAACTTTGCGGATATCCACGCCTTTTTCTCTGGCGAATTTACGTACAGACGGCATTGCGATCACACGGCGGTTAGGATCAACTTCTTCTCCCGTGTCACCCTGTTGTTCGCCTGCGCTCGTTGTCTGTTTATCCGTATTGGTTTGAGAAGGATCTTTTGAGACTGCCTGGCCTTCTTCCGCCACGCCTTGGACTTGTCCTTCTGTTACTTCATTTGCCTTTGGTTCTTCTTTCTTCTCATCTCCGTGATCGCCCTTGAACTGTAGGTCTTCGTATCCTGGAGCATCGAACTTAACCAGTACATCTCCTACTACAGCAACCGTTCCTTCATCTACAAGAAGCTCTTCAACCGTTCCAGCAACCGGGGAAGGGATTTCTACGACTGCTTTATCGTTTTGAACCTCACATAACACATCATCTTCATCAACTTTATCTCCGGGCTTGACGAACCACTTAACTATTTCACCTTCATGAATACCTTCACCGATATCCGGCAACCTGAATTCAAATGACATAGGTTCTACCTCCTGTTATTGTTTTCGCTGATTATTTATTACAGATTGGAAAAGAGAAGGGGGACTCCCCCCTTCCGCTCTATTCAATCTGTTCTCTTAGAAGTTAAGTACTTTCTTTGCTGTTTCAATAACATCTTTAAAGTTAGGAAGCCAAACAGGCTCTGCTTGAGAGAACGGATAGACAGTATCTGGTGCAGCTACACGAAGTACAGGAGCCTCCAAACTTAAGATTGCACGGTCATTGATTTCCGCTACGACATTAGCAGCGATTCCAGCTTGCTTTTGTGCTTCTTGAACAACGATTGCGCGGTTCGTTTTTTCAACAGATGCAATAATTGTATCAATATCAAGAGGGCTGACAGTTCTCAAGTCTACAACCTCTACAGAATGTCCTTCTTTTTCAAGCTCTTCGGCTGCTTTGAGAGATTCATGCACCATTGCGCCATAAGTGATGATAGATAAATCTGTTCCTTCACGCTTAACATCCGCTTTTCCAAGTTCAATTGTATATTCCTCTTCAGGAACCTCTTCACGGAAAGAGCGGTAAAGCTTCATATGCTCAAGGAAAATGACCGGGTCATTGTCTCTGATAGCAGCAATCAAAAGACCTTTAGCGTCATAAGGAGTAGAAGGAATTACAACTTTGAGTCCCGGCTGTTGAGCGACAAGGCCTTCCAGACTGTCAGCATGAAGTTCGGGTGTATGTACTCCTCCTCCAAATGGTGAACGGATCGTCACAGGTGCTGTATAGGTACCGCCTGAACGGTAACGCATACGGGCCAATTGACCATTTACAGAATCCATTACTTCATAAACGAATCCGAAGAACTGAATTTCCGGTACAGGACGGAAGCCTTCTAAAGCAAGCCCGACTGTCAAACCGCCAATCCCAGATTCTGCAAGAGGTGTGTCAAATACTCGGTCTTCTCCAAATTCTTTTTGAAGGCCTTCAGTTGCACGGAACACACCGCCGTTCAATCCTACGTCTTCACCGAAAACAAGCACATTATCATCATTACGCAGTTCAGTGCGAAGTGCATCAGTGATAGCTTGAATCATAGTCATTTGCGCCATGGCTTATTTCGACTCCTTCTCTTTATAAATTTCTAATTGCTCTTGCAAGTTATTTGGAAGAGTTTCAAACATGTTGTTAATGAAGTCCGTCACTTTTTGTTTTGGAGTTCCATCTGCCTTTTTGATGGCTTGTTTGATATCTTCTTTCGCCTGCTCGATTACTTCATTTTCTTTATCTTCATTCCAGAGGCCTTTGCCTTCCAGGTATTTACGGAAACGAACAAGTGGATCTTTTCTTTCCCATTCTGTATCCATTTCAGAAGAACGGTAACGAGTTGGATCATCCCCTGCCATTGTATGAGGGCCGTAGCGGTAGCAATGAGTCTCAATCAATGTAGGACCTTCCCCGTTCACTGCCCGGTCGCGTGCTTCACGTGTTACAGCATAAACCGCTAATGGATCCATTCCATCTACAAGAACGCCTGGAATTCCGGCTGCAACTGCTTTTTGAGCAATCGTTTTACCAGCTGTCTGCTTGTCGCGAGGTGTGGAGATTGCGAATTGGTTATTTTGCACGACGAAAATCGCTGGGGCACTGAATGCTCCTGCAAAGTTGATCCCTTCGTAGAAATCTCCCTGTGAAGAACCGCCGTCACCTGTATAAGTGATAGCAACAGTTTTCTTTCCGCGTTTTTTCAAGCCTAGAGCTACACCAGCTGTCTGGATGTATTGTGCACCGATAATGATTTGTGGAGACAATACATTTACACCTTCCGGCGGCTGGTTTCCTTTAAAGTGTCCACGAGAGAATAAGAATGCCTGGTATAAAGGCAGTCCATGCCAGACAATTTGTGGCACATCCCGATATCCAGGAAGAATCCAGTCATCTTTCTCCAAAGCGAAATGTGAAGCAATTTGTGATGCTTCCTGTCCTGCTGTAGGAGCATAGAATCCCAATCTTCCTTGACGGTTTAATGAGATTGACCTTTGATCAAGAATACGAGTGTAGACCATGCGGCGCATAAGCTCCTGCATTTGCTCATCATTTAACTCAGGCATTGCATCCTGATTCACCACTTCGCCTTCTTCGTTTAAAATTTGAACCATTTCGAATTGCGCTTCAATATTTTCGAGCGCTTTTTTCGCATCAAATTGTGCCTTCTTAGATTTAGAAGCCATCGAAGTCACCTCTTCCTTTCTTTATCCACTTATTTTAGAGTTTTTTTGCATACAGTGATTAGGGTGTCCAGAATAAGCTGCGACAACCGCATTTTTGGCAAATATACATCTATAAACATATGTTTCCACATTTCACCTGAAAGAAAACTCTTTAAACAGTATTTTTATAAACTGTATTAATCTTTCTGAACAGACGACTAATACAATATGTAATTACCTTACATAGTTTACACTACATTTTTTATAGAAGTCAACGAGAAAAGCTTTTAATATATAAGCAGAATCGTTGGTTTTTATCTTTAGCCCTTACCATTAGATTTCCGAACTGTATCAATGAATCCAAATAAACTGTATTATAAAACGAGTATTTTTTTCTATCTGTTATACATTAATCAAGCGCAATAAATTGTTTGTATGTCACACTAATTCAAAAAACAAAAAACCGCCTGCAAAAAGGGTGGTCCCTTTCCACAAGCGGTTTTCTTTCATTAAGCTTCGGCATCCACGTTAATTTCCGCACTTTCATAAAAAGAAAGCTTCGATGAATTGATTTCTTCTGTCAACTTGTTATAACTCTGATTATGCTCCATTGTCGTTTGATAGTTGGTGTTGATTTTCTCGATTTGCGCTTGAAGTTCTTCCATTGTCAAATCTTCTTTTTTCAACATTGTATAAAGCTCTTTATCGCTCTCGAGTGATGTTAAGTAAGAGTCAGCCATAGATTCATGTGCCTGGAATCTCTGATTCATTAAATCCGCAAGATTTTCAGCTTCCTTTTGCAGTTCTTCATCCTCAATTTCTTCAATTGATGACTCTGCAGCCTGAAAAGCCTCTTTCGCTTCTGCCATAGCCTGTGCTTCTTCTTTTATCAGAGCTTCCCTTTCACTGATATTTTCCAGTGCCTGGTCCGCAATCTTATTGATTTCATCAATTTCTTTCATGCTTAGGCCGATCGCCTTATCAAACAGCTCCTGCTCTTCTTTCTCAAGCTTAGTTAAAGGCTCCTGTGTTTCTTTCAGTTTTTCTTCTTTCTTAACTGTATCTTCTAATGTATCGTATACCAGTTCTTGAGGTGTACTTCCACCTATGCATCCAGAAAGCAGAAACATTACACCTGCAGCAGCTAAAACTCCTCGAAGTCTATACACTTGCAGTCCCCCTTATAATAATGACATTTACTACTATATCGGTCCTTTTTGACTTTGACAATGGAAATATCAGAAAATATTGCTGGATTTGAATAAGCAGGGAATTAACTCAAAACAGTGAATAGAACTGCCTGTCCTCAATTAATTACTATGATAAATACGTAAATATATGTCAAGGAATATCCCTTCATAAAATATAGTTAACTTTTTGAAACTGGTCTGTTAGACTATAAACATAAAATTGCGGATAAAGCGGGAGGAAACAGTATGATTACAATGAATGATATTATACGAGAGGGCCATCCTTCCTTAAGGAAAGTTGCCGAAGAAGTGACAATGCCGCCCTCTGAGGAAGACAAAGAAATACTCAGGAGCCTTCTGGAGTACGTACAGAACAGCCAGGATCCCGAAATCGCCCAACAATACGGGTTAAGATCAGGAGTAGGGCTGGCTGCACCTCAAATCAATGTACTGAAGCGCATGCTGGCAGTCCATGTCACTGACAATAAAGGAGAACTGCACAGCTACGCCCTCTTCAATCCGAAAATTATCAGCCATTCAGTTGAAAAGGCTTATTTAACAACAGGGGAAGGTTGTTTATCAGTTGACAGGCAGGTTCCTGGATATGTACCCCGCTATGCAAGAGTCACAGTAAAAGGAATCGATCTTGATGGCACACCTGTGAAGGTCCGTCTAAAAGGAATGCCTGCAATCGTCTTTCAGCATGAAATCGACCACCTTAACGGGGTGATGTTTTATGATCACATCGACCATAAAAATCCTCTGCAGCCGATTCCTGACGCTAAACCCATTGAAAGATAATAAAGGACATAAATTGAAAACTAATTGATTTAAGTAAAAATAATCGAAAATAAAACCGCATGAGATCAAGGTTATTTACTCTTGACTTCATGCGGTTCATTCATGTTATTAGGCTCTTATCTTAAAGATGTTACTCTTAAGGTTATCTACCGCTGCTTCCTGAACGTAGGCGGATTGAAGCGGAAGGTGTGCGACCTCCTGCGGGACTAGCGGGACAGGTGAGACCCCGCAGGCAAAGCCGAGGAGGCTCACCGCCCGCCCCGCGGAGTCGTGCACCTGGAGCGGAAATCCATTCTTTTTACTCTGACACATTCTTTGCGAAAAGAGCTTTTTTTAAAGGTTTTGTCCCAGCCTCTTTCTTTAATTTAAATTAATTTTAACTCCTTCAGTCCGTGATAGATCCCATCTTCATCTACAGGCTTCGTTATAAGATCAGCATGATCTTTCACTATCTGGACAGCATTTCCCATAGCTACGCCCGTTCCTGCTGACTCTATCATTTCAATGTCGTTCAGCCCATCACCGAATGCATATACGTCGCTTATATTAAAGCCGAGCTTTGCAATCATTTTTTTTATCCCCTCAGCTTTTGAACCGCCCCTTGGAAGGATGTCCATGGAATAATCATGCCATCTGATAAAATTAAACTTGCCGAACTTATCCCGATATAACTTTTCATCACTTTCCCTGCAGAACAGCAATGATTGATAGATTTCTTTATCGCTGTAAAAATCCGGCTGACAATCAGGGTGGGGAAATTTCAGGCTTGCCATACTCTCTTCAATGAAAGGATGATGCTGGGTATTTGCTTTCATAGTCCTTTCATTCAAGTGGACAACAGGATGATGTTGGCTGCCCGCCTCCTCTAAAAGCTGTTCAAGTTCACCCCTGTCCAATGGATTTCGATAGATCACTTCATTTTCGAATACAACATATTGGCCATTAAATGAAACAAAGGATTCAATCCCCAGTTCCTCTCTTAAATCCTCATACATGAAGGGGGCCCGCCCCGTTGCAATTGCTACATATGTACCGTTATCCTGGAGAAGTTTGACTGCCTTCCTGGTAGCATCAGGTAATTTCTTATCATGATCTAGTAAAGTCCCATCTATATCAAAAAAGACTATTTTGGACATTTGCTTGTCTCCTTTCCATGCTTTCACTCCATACAGAGTCCTTATTTTTCGGCAGAGCTGAGTAGATAGCCGCCTTGCCCATTTCTTCTCATAAAGGTAAACCTCTCTATTTTAAATGTCAATCAAACCGCAAAATCTCAACATTTTCCAAACATAACCACGTAAAAGCTGTTCAGTATTCCATATACTAATATCGAAAAAGAGACAGGTGAAACTCGGGTAAACTTTACTTTAAGACCAATTCTAGGTAAACTACTAATTAAGGAGTGATCCAGATGTTAAAGAAGCTTAGGAAGAAGCTCTTGAAACGATGGAAGGATGTACTCAGAAAAAAAACGATCGCTTAAATGTGCAGGCCCTCACGTTTAGGAGGGCTGTTCTTTGTTTATTGTTAGTATATAAATTGGGGAAACGGCAGATAAAGCTGCACACTCCCTTCAATTACTATATAGGCATTCATACATAACGGGATTTCGCTATGTTGGATGCATGAAAACTTTTAAAACTTTTTATATAATAGAAAAAGTTACATTTTTGAAAACGGATAAGGAGAGAGAAAAAAATGATTTACAAAGTCTACTACCAGGAAAGCAAACAGGAAGTCCCTGTGCGTGAATGCACAATGACACTGTATGTAGAAGCTGATTCCGAACGTGAAGTCCGCCTGAAATTGAAAGAAAAACCGTATAATATTGAATTCGTCCAATTGCTCGATGACTCACATCTAGAGTATGAAAAAGAGTCCGAAAATTTTAAGGTGGAGAATTAATCACTTATGAAATTTGTTAAGAATGATCAGACAGCTGTTTTCGCACTTGGCGGTTTGGGCGAAATCGGCAAAAATACTTACGGTGTACAATTTCAGGACGAAATTATTTTAATTGATGCTGGGATCAAGTTTCCAGAAGATGAACTGCTGGGAATCGACTATGTCATTCCCGATTATACGTACCTGGTGAAAAATGCCGATAAAATCAAAGGCCTTTTCATCACACACGGACATGAGGATCACATAGGCGGGATCCCATATCTCCTAAGAGAAATCAACATCCCGATTTACGGCGGCAAGCTTGCTATCGGACTATTGAAAAACAAGCTTGAAGAACACGGTCTGCTGCGTTCAGCCAAGCTGAACATCATCCAGGAAGATGATGTAGTGAAATTCAGAAAAACAGCTGTAAGCTTCTTCAGGACGACTCACAGCATTCCTGATTCCTATGGTGTAGTTGTTAAGACGCCTCCAGGAAATGTCGTGCATACAGGAGACTTTAAATTTGATTTCACTCCTGTAGGAGAGCCTGCGAACTTGACTAAAATGGCTGAGATCGGAAAAGAGGGAGTCCTTTGCCTTCTATCTGACAGTACTAATAGTGAGGTTCCTAACTTCACAATGTCTGAACGCAAGGTCGGAGAAAGCATCAATGATATTTTCCGCAAAGTCGATGGAAGAGTCATCTTTGCAACCTTCGCCTCTAACATCTATCGTCTGCAGCAAGTAATTGATGCAGCCGTTATGCATGGACGAAAGGTCGCTGTATTCGGCCGGAGCATGGAAAATAATATTGGGATCGGACAAGATCTGGGTTATATCCAGGCTCCTAAAGATACCTTCATTGACTCAAGCCAAATCAACAGGCTTCCGGCAAATGAAGTCACAATTCTATGTACAGGAAGCCAAGGCGAACCAATGGCTGCCCTTTCAAGAATTGCAAATGGTACACATAGACAAATCCAAATACACCCTGGGGATACGGTTATCTTTTCATCTTCACCTATCCCAGGCAATACGATCAGTGTCAATCGCACGATTAATATGCTTTACCGCGCGGGTGCTGATGTCATACACGGCTCCCTTAATGATATTCATACCTCCGGACATGGAAGCCAGGAAGAACAAAAGCTTATGCTGAGACTGATTAAGCCTAAGTATTTCATGCCGATTCATGGTGAGTTCAGAATGCAGAAAATGCATACACAGCTTGCTGTCGACTGTGGTGTAGAGCCTGAAAACTGCTTTGTCATGGATAACGGTGAAGTGCTTGCTCTTGGAAATGACACCGCACAAGTAGCTGGAAAAATCCCATCCGGTTCTGTCTATATCGACGGAAGCGGAATTGGCGACATCGGTAATATCGTTCTCCGTGACAGAAGAATCCTTTCTGAGGAAGGCCTGGTAATCGTTGTAGTCAGCATTAACATGAGTGATTTCAAAATTGCTTCAGGTCCTGATATCATATCAAGAGGATTTGTATATATGAGAGAATCAGGAGACCTTATCAATGAGGCGCAGAATATCATCAGCAAGCACTTGAACAAGCTGCTTGAGCGCAAGACAAGCCAATGGTCTGAAATCAAAAACGAGATTACTGATACCCTTGCTCCATTCCTTTACGAAAAAACAAAACGCCGCCCTATGATCTTACCAATCATCATGGAGGTTTAATTAAAAAATGGAGGCTGAATCACAGTGATTCAGCCTCCATTTTTATTTATTTGCTTAAGGCATAACTTTTTTCTCAAATCTGGTAATGTCTGAATCTGCGCCAATGACGATCAGGATGTCCCCTTCCTGAATAAGTTCATCCGCCTGGGGAGAGACAAGAATATCCTTCTGACGTTTAATTGCAACAATGTTGATACCATATCTGGCACGGATATCCAAATCAATCAGAGTATTGCCATACAAGTGTTCACTCGCCACTATTTCAACAATCGAGTGTTCATCAGATAACTCCAAGTAATCGAGCACATTATTGGAAACAATATTATGCGCAATCCTTTTACCCATATCTCTTTCTGGATGAACGACTTGACTTGCGCCTATTTTCCTTAGTACCTTTTCATGATAGTCGTTTTGAGCTTTGACAGTGATATTGCTGACTCCAATCTCCTTGAGCATCAAGGTTGTCAGGATACTTGACTGAATATCATCACCAATCGCTACAATCACATGATCAAAGTTTCTGATCCCAAGGCTTTTTAAGACGGATTCATCCGTCGTATCCGCCACAACTGCATGGGATGCGATAGATGCATATTCATTTACCTTATCTTCTTGTTTATCTATCGCCATAACTTCCAAACCCTGTTCTGCAAGAGACCGTACAATGCTTCCTCCAAAACGCCCTAATCCTATAACAACAAATTCCTTTTTCACAGTAACTCCTCCACCATAAGAGTATATATATTGAATATTCTAGCACAAAAATGTGAAGTGAAGTTACTTCTTTCCTTTAACATAGTCAGCATCAAACAGAAACAGTCTCATTAATAATATCAAGGATGGTATTAGAAGGCACAGACCTGCAATAAAAACGATTACCAGGGCTGTTCCCATATCAGGACTGGTCACACTGCTTTCTATTGTTATGAATGGTTTCAAGATATAAGGAAGGTGGGAAGCACCATATCCGAAAAAGGCAAAAAAGAATTGAAGCATGACCATAATAAAGGCTGTTCCAAACTTTTTCCGCAGGTAGATCAACCCAGAGGCTATCAGGAAAAATGATAACGACAATCCAAACATCCACCATATGTCCAATGCATTTTCAAAGTGTTCAAGGTTGTGTTCCCTTAAACCGATAAACACAAGCATGCTCGCCAGTATCGTCGGCAGGCTCCAAAACAGTGCAAACTTGCGAACAATTTCTCTTGCGTCCGAATCGTTCGCCCGATCAGCATAATAAGTCAGAAACGCTGCTGAAATAAATAAAACTGATACAATCGAAAGTACTACAACACTCCAGGAATATAAACTTGTGAAAAGCTCCCCCGCCAAGAACACCACTTTATCCTCAGTTTCTTCCAGGAAGCCTCCTTCTGAAATCGTCAGTGCAGTTGACAAAGAAGCAGGTATTAAAAGGCCGGTGGCACCATACAAAAACAGAAAGAATACATTGTCCTTTGAGCCGTAATTCCCGAAAGCATAGAAAGAACCTCTTATCGCCAGCAGAATAAGGGCAAGGCTGCCTGGCAGCAGCAAAGCTGTTCCATAATAATATGCCGTATCAGGAAAAAAGCCGACAAGACCAACAAAGAAAAACACAAAAAATACGTTTGTCACTTCCCAGACCGGCGACAAATACCGGCTGATCAAGTCATTCACTGTATGCTTTTTATTTGTTATTTTGGCATAGAATGCAAAGAAGCCGGCACCAAAATCTATAGATGCCACAATGAGATAACCATAGAGAAAAATCCATAATACTGTAATCCCTAAAACCTCTAAACTCACTAGTGTCCCTCCTATTCCAATCCGTTCACTCCGTAGTAGAATTTATCAATTTGCTACTGAAGTTTTCCATCTTTGAATCGTTGTTGAAATTCCAGCTCCGGCGGCTTGTTTTTGAACATCTTGACTAAAACCATAACGCAAAATACAGCCAAGATGATGTACAGGATTACAAACAGGACAAAAGTCAACCCTACCCCATCTGCCTTTGTTGCCGCTTCTGCTACTTTCATATATCCCCTGAGAATCCAGGGCTGCCTCCCTACTTCCGCATAAATCCAGCCAAATTCTATGGCAAGCATCGATAGCGGCCCGCTGGCAACTATTCCCCAAAGCAAGGGCTTGTTCCATTCATTTCTTTTCTTCCATTTCCAAAATAAAACAAACAGCGATGTGATGAATAAGGTAAACATCCCGATTGATACCATCAAGTCGAAAAGATAATGTACGAACAATGGGGGAAGTTCATCCTCAGGAAATTCTTCCAATCCTATAACTTCCTTATTGAATGAATTTCCAGCCAAAAAACTTAGAAATCCAGGGATTCTTATTTCGTTATGAACTTCATTATTTTCATCAAGCGTACCAAAAATAATTAAATCAGCATTGCTTTCTGTTTCAAAATGCCATTCGGCGGCAGCCAGTTTTTCCGGCTGATATTCAGCTAGAAACTTTGCCGATACATCACCTGCAACAGCAGTTCCTACGGCAAAAATTAAACCGCACACCATGGTCATCCTCAATGCCTTCCGATGATATGTACTTCCTTTGTTCTTCAAGATGGCAAAAGCAGTGATAGCCGCAAGCACCAGTGCTGATGTCAAATAGGCTGATGTCAATACATGAAAAACCTTTGCCGGTGTTGCAGGGTTGAACATAGCAGCAATCGGATCAATATTGACCGCTTTACCATTTTCAAGTTCGAACCCTTGTGGAGTATTCATAAAGGCATTCACCATAGTAATAAATAAAGCCGAGGCAGAAGAGCCGATCATGATCGGGATTGTCAAAAGCCAGTGTACCATGCGATTCTTGAACCGGTCCCAAGTATATAGATAGATTCCTAAAAATATTGCCTCAAAAAAGAATGCAAAAGTTTCCATAAACAGCGGCAGCGCAATTACTTGTCCGGCTACCTGCATAAAACTTGGCCACAGCATCGATAACTGCAGTCCGATAGCGGTCCCTGTCACCACTCCAACAGCAACGGTAATTGTAAACCCTCTGGCCCATCTTCTTGCCAACAATAAATAATGTCCATCATTCCTCTTAATACCTATGAACTCAGCAATCGAGATCATTACTGGTATTCCGACACCGATTGTCGCAAAGATAATATGAAACGCCAGAGTCACTGAAGTGAGCATTCTGCTCAAAATAACGCTATCCAGCTCCATACATTTCCCCCCTACTAATCTTCTATACTTATAGATATCACTTATCGCCCATTATAAAACCTATGAATGAGTTTGTGAAGTGATGAGCATTCAGAGCTGTTATTCTGCTTTCATAGCCTTCTCTGCGCATTTAAATAGAAAAAACCGCCCTTCTAAAGAAGGACGGCTGCTATTCCCTTATATAACCTCAAGCATTTTAAACTGTGCTTTGACCAGGTGGTAGTATTCTCCCTGCTGGTCCATTAATTCATCATGGTTTCCTTGCTCAATGATTTCTCCATGATCAAGGACGAAGATATTGTCTGCCTCACGTATTGTAGAGAGCCTGTGGGCAATCATGATTGCCGTACGTCCTTTCAATAGTGTTCTTAAGGCATTCTGTATCTGAACCTCTGTTTCTGTATCTATAGAGGCTGTCGCTTCATCCAGTATGATGATCCTTGGATCGGCCAGCAATGCTCTTGTAAACGAAATCAGCTGGCGTTCGCCTACAGAAAGGATATTACCGCGCTCTTCCACCTCAGTGTCATAACCTTTAGGAAGCCGTTGAATAAATTCATGTGCTCCGACCGCTTTAGCTGCTTCAACTACATCTTCATCGGATGCATCAGGCCTTCCGAACAGAATGTTTTGCTTAATGGTACCTGAGAAAATAAACGTATCTTGAAGGACAATACTTATTTGGCTTCTAAGACTGGAAAGGGAAACGTCTCTTAAATTATGACCATCTATCTTGACCTTACCTGCTGTCGGGTCATAGAAGCGGCTGACAAGATTGGCAATCGTCGTTTTACCAGATCCTGTATGTCCGACCAGCGCCACCGTCTGGCCGGCTTTCATCTCAAGTGAAATATTGTTAAGGGCTTTGCGCTTGCTGTCATAAGCAAAATCAACATTTTTAAATTCTATACGCCCATCAACATCCTTTAACTCTTTTGCATTGGCTTTTTCATCGACATTCGGCTGTTCATCCAGGAATTCAAATATTCTTTCCGACGAAGCCATTCCGACTAGAAGCTGGTTATACACCATGCCCAGGCGGGAAATCGGCTCCCAGAACATTCCGAGATAAAACGCGAATGATACAAATTCACCCAATGTGATTGAGTCTCCCTGGATCAAAGTTGCACCATACCAGATCAGCACCGCTGTCCCAACAGCATTTGTCAGTTCTACCATCGGCCTGAACATTGCACTTTTCTTCGTTGCATTTCTCCAGCTGTCGAAGTTCTCCGTATTAATTCCATCAAAGAATTCCATATTTTCTTTCTCTTGTGTGAACGACTGGGTTACACGGACGCCTTGGATACTCTCATTCAAGTGTGAGTTCAATTTAGACTGTTTAAGCCTCACCATCTGCCATGACCTTCTGATTTTCTTGCGAAGGCTGGTGGAGATGAAGAACATGAGCGGCAGAATGACCAGAACTGCGAGTGTCAGTTCAGGACTGAGAGTAAACAGGATGGCTACGATTCCGATCAACAGAATCATATCCATCAGCAGGTTGATGACCCCGTTTGTGAAAAGCTCCTGCAGCGAGTTAATATCATTCATAATCCTTACAAGTATGGAACCCGCAGAACGCTGGTCAAAGAACCTGTGCGACAGCCACTGGACATGGGTGAATAAATGCTTCCTCAAGTCATAGATGACCCCCTGCCCAAGCATATTCATCCACCTGATCCTGAATACATTCGCAACATAGCTGAGAACATACAAACCAGCTATTATGGCAATTAGGTTCGTAAGCATACTCCCGTCCTTCTCGATAATCGCCCTATCAAGAGTGTAAACCCCAATAAGAATCGGAATGACCAGCCTGACCCCTGTTGTGATGAGGACCATGAGAACCGAGAGGGGCAGAAGATTTTTAGAGTATGGCTTCAAGTAGCCCAGCAGTCTCCAAAGCTGCTCCCAGTTAAATGGCTTATCAATTACCTGGTCGGTTGAATAATGAAACCTGTTAAGTATCTTCTCATTGGTTTTATCTTTTCTTTTCATTGTCTCACCTACCCTTGCTGTGATTGCAGTATTTTTTTCTGATCCTTATATTGGATGTCATATATTCTTTGATACGGCCCATTATTTTTCATTAGGAAGTCATGCACCCCTCGCTCAACAATCTGTCCATTTTCAAGGACAAGAATTTCATCTGCATGCTTCAGCGCTGAAATACGATGCGCAATAATGAAGGTAGTCCGGTCCGCCATCACTTCTTTGAATGCTTTTTGAATTTTGAACTCTGTTTCCATATCAACAGCACTTGTCGCATCATCCAATATCAAGATACTAGGATCTGTACATATGGCACGGGCGATGGCGATACGCTGCTTTTGCCCTCCGGATAGTCCAAGCCCTCTTTCGCCAAGCTTCGTTTCATACCCATCTTCCAATTCTTCAATGAAATCATGGGCCTGTGCTCTTTTTGCAGCATCTATGATCTCTTCCATAGTCGCATCAGGCCTGCCGTATGAAATATTCGTCTTGATGGTGGAAGAAAACAAAAAGGATTCCTGCAGTACAAATCCAATATTCTTTCTTAATGATTTTAAAGAATAATCTTCAACTGGTTTTCCATCAATCAGGACTTCCCCGGAAGTAGGTTCGTAAAAACGTGTAATAAGGTTGGTGATGCTGGTTTTACCTGAACCGGTTGCACCTATCAAACCGATTACTTTACCTGGTTCTGCTTTAAAGGAAATGCCATCAAGCGCTTCTTCATCGTCCTCAGTATATTTTAGTTCGACACTCTTGAATTCCACTTCTCCTTTTAACCTGTCAACCTTAAGGGCATCTTCTTTATCTGTAATGGTTTCGTCCGCTTCAAGGATTTCCAATAAGCGTTCTCCGGAAGCTTTGGATTGAGAAAATTGATTAATCACGAAACCTAAGTTCATTATTGGCCAGATGATGTACCAGAGAAGACTGTAAAAGGCGACCAACTCACCCGGATCGAGGCTTCCATCCATTACCAGGAATCCGCCGTAAGAAAGGAGAAGGACGACACTCACATTGCCAAGAAACTCCATGAGCGGAAAGTATTTCGCCCACACGTCAGAGGTCAATAAGTACTTATCTTTATAATCACTGTTAGAGGTATTAAATTTATTGATTTGGAAACCTTCCCGTGACAAGGATTTCACAGTATTGATTCCGCTGATATTTTCCTGGACATTGGTGTTCAGCTTTCCAAATGATTTCCTGATGCCCCGGAAAGCTGGATGAACTGCCTTATCAAATTTATATACCGTCACTGCGAGAAAAGGCAATGTTGCAAGTGTGACAAACGTCAATGACGGAGAATAATAGAACATTACTCCGAAAGAGACTGTAATCAACATGACGAATCGGATCAGTTCCGAGATCCCAAATGAAAGAAAGAACCTGAATGCTTCTACATCTGCCGTCAGCCTGGACATCAAATCGCCTGTCTTAGCGTTATCATAATAACGGAATGGCAGATACTGCAGCTTTTCATACAATTCATTCCTCAACCTGTACACGCTCGTGATCCCGAACATATCTCCGTTATATTGATGAATATAAGTTGCCACACCTTTGATGATCATGATAAAAATGAAGCCGAATGCCAAGTAAGGCACCCATTGGAATTGCTCCCGCAGGATGACATCATCAATCGTCTTCTGCAGGATAATAGGGTATACTACTGTAATTCCCGTTACTGCAATCAAGAATAGTATCGAAGTGAAAAAGAACTTCTTGTAAGGCCAGTAAAACTGTTTTAATTTTTTAAATGTCTCCATTTTTCTTCCCCCTCTCTCTGATGCAAAAAATCACGTACTATTAAATATATCGGGTTTCGAAATATTTTTCCACCTTTTTATTTGAATTTTTTACTTTTTTAAGAATCCTTTATCAATTTAGATAATATGCCATTTACTTTATGATTCTTTTCATAAAATTTGGCCTTGTTAGTTAATGATGTTGTTATTCAGATGTAAAGGATGAAGTGTTTTTTTATGATAATCAAAGACACAGTTGTTTTATTCTTAAGCAGTTCACTTAGAGGTACAAAACGTAAAAACCCAAAGTCTTTAGCATACGAATTCGCACCCTTATTCGTATGCTATTTTTTTATTGGTTTTACAGTAAGTCATCTACTTTCAAATGTTTTTTCGCATCTAGTTTCGCACATGTTACACAACACTGAAATAAATATTGTAGTCTTGCGATTTATGTAGCGGATTAACTTGTGAAATGGCATAAAAACACCATCACGAATTTTGGCCATTATGGTTATAATTCGCACCTTCATAAGGGGTTCAAATATGTAGCGGATTTACTGTTTGAAAGACGGCTTTTCTTCAAGTAACAACGCTGTTTGTTCACTGGGTGGCCCCACCCCGAAATCCAAGAGCGGAATCTCATGGCCCAAAGGAAATCAGCAGCACGAGCTGATAAAAATAAAGGGAGAAATTCCCCTTATTTAGGAAATGACACTAAAAATAGTTGAAATAACGGGAATATTTACCGCTATTCATTTGAAAATCATGAAAAATGGGGTGCTGTGCCAGGAATTAGGGGAAATTCTCCCCTTATTTATAGCGAACTCAGCCATGTTTTGCAGTTTAAGGGGAATTTCTCCCCCTATTTATGGATCTGTGACCCCTCACTTAAGAATAGGACTTTCTATAATTAATAAATCATCATCCACTATTCTGCTGTTGGTCTAATGATACATTCCTTTCCCTTCCTCTTATCATCTTCTTTCAGTAAGCCGACAGTTTTGGTTGCACTTTACCTTACGAATCAGGGTGCAGATTAGTATGCGGTTTCATATGAAAAAAGCAATTCTTTAAGGGGACAAATAGTGTTTTTGCACTCCAAAACTGAACTACTTACTTTTATGCTGCTTTTGTTATTGGTTGCAAGTGCTACTGAAATATCGCCACTTGAGCGGAGACAGTATTGATTCGGAATCTGATGCATTACGAAGACCTATTTAAGTCCGAATCGGAGGCTCATTCAATCAGAAAACCACCAAATAATGAAGGAATGGTTGATTGATGGATAATCCGGTCTCTAATGCGTAAAGAAAAGGTGTTCGGCAAGAAGCCGATACTTACCATATTATATAGAAGTTCGAATAATAGAATCTGCTTTTTTGACAATACTATTAGAGTTATGTATATACTAAAAAGGGCAAATCAGCCTTATGCACGGGCATTCATAAAGAAAGGGTGTAAAAAAATGGACTTTTTAGTAGGATTAACGGATTTCAGTGACAGAATCTATGACTTCGACTGGACCGGACTCCTCATTACCATCGGTATTTCCGCTCTGCAGATTCTTGCTATTTATATCGCATTTTTAGTTGTCAAGGGGGCTGGCAACAAGGTGTTAGAGCGGGCATTCAGCAAGTACAGCGAGAGAAATAACATTTCCTCTGCCAGGTCGCAAACCCTTGAAAGCCTTGCGAAGAACATATTCTCATACATATTGATCTTTATTTTCTTTGTAACGATTCTTCAGATTTTTGGAATCGAAGTAACAGCAATTCTGGCTGGAGCCGGAATCATCGGCCTTGCGGTAGGATTTGGTGCTCAAGGGCTTGTGAGTGATGTAGTAACCGGTTTCTTCATATTGCTGGAAAAACAAATTGATGTCGGGGATTATGTAACAACCGGCAGTTTTTCAGGAATCGTTGAAGCTGTAGGTTTAAGGACTACGCAAATCCGGAGTTTTGACGGTACACTGAACTTTGTCCCTAACCGTGAAATTACAAGCCTCAGCAATCATTCCCGAGGGAATATGAGAGCCCTTGTCGATATCGGAATTTCCTACGATGATGACATTGATAAAGCCATTGCCGTTTTACAAGAAGTTTGCGACAGGGTCGCTGCTGAAGATGACAACATTGTAGATGGGCCAAACGTTATTGGTGTACAGACACTTGGTGCTTCCGATGTGGTCATTCGGGTGATCGGCAAGACAAAGAACATGGAGCAATGGGGTGTTGAACGGAAGCTCCGCAAAGCGCTTAAAGAAGCACTTGATTCAAATGGAATTGAAATCCCCTATCCTCATCAAGTATATATTGAGAAGAAAGAACAATAATGTCCTGACAAAAAGGCTCAGAAAAAATTCTGAGCCTTTTTTCATTTTATAAAGTTTTAATATAATCAGTCACAGTGGAAACTGCAAATTCGATTGCCTTTTCGTCTGGATTCAACTCAGCGTGATGAAGACCGAATTCAGAATTGACGCCCAGCCAGAACATAAAACCCGGGATTTCCTCTAGCATATAGCCAAAGTCTTCACCTGTCATCGCTTCATCACAAATCACAAGGTTAACGCCTTCTTTCTCTTCCAGATATCCGATGAACCCTCTGGTAGCTTCTTCATCATTGTATACTTGTCGATACATACTGCCATAATCAATTACAGCTTCACAGTCGTACCCGATTGAAACCCCCTTGACGATCGACTCAATTCTCTCTTTTACATTTTCCATTGCGTCGATAGAAAGTGTCCTGATCGTACCTTCCAGTCTTGCTGTTTCTGCAATGATATTTTGAACTGTACCGCCGGTTATCTTACCGATCGTCACCACCGCACTATCCAAAGGATTAATATTCCGAGACACGACAGTTTGCAGCTGGGTAACCAACATAGCTGCAGCTACAACCATATCCTTCGTATTATGTGGATATGCAGCATGACCGCCTTTTCCTTTCAGGTCGATGAATAATTCAGAAGTGTTGGCAAATAACAGACCTTCCTTCACCGCGATGGTCCCTACTTCATATTCTGGTGCAATATGGAGGCCGATAATAAAATCAGGCTTCCACTCTTTCATAACATCACTTTCTAGCATCGGTTTAGCGCCGCCCGGTCCTTCTTCGGCCGGTTGAAATATAAACAGCAGATCATCATCCACAGGCTTCCTCACAAAGTGAGTAAGAATCCCAAGGGCAATGCTCATATGAAAGTCATGGCCGCAAGCATGCATCCTGCCTTCATGCTCGGATTTAAACCCCAATCCCGTCTTTTCATCAATAGGCAGCCCGTCAATATCCGTTCGATACCCTATCGTTTTTTTCGGATTGGTTCCATTTATTCTAACAAACAACCCTGTCTTCCATTTTTTCACGGTAAGCCTTTCTTGCGGAAGACTGCTGATATAAGATAATATAAATTGCTGTGTTTTATACTCCTGAAATCCCAACTCCGGAATCTTGTGGAGTTCTCTTCTGATTTTTATTAAAGGATTAATGTCCGGCATGTTTTTCTCCTTTCTCCTTTCCTGGCAAGCAACATAGAATATATGAAAAGGACTGATGCCCGGAAGGCCTTCAGTCCTTTATGAATTTAATCCTGGTATTTGACCTGGATTATAACTGTCTCAGTTCTTGTTTAATTTCTGTTTTTGATTTTGTTTTTTCATCAATTTCTTTAATGACTTTAGCTGGTGTTCCTGCCACTACAGTATATGGAGGGACATCTTCCACAACAATCGCACCTGCAGCAACCACTGCACCTTTTCCTACAGTAACACCTTCCAGAACGACTGCATTCGCACCAACAACTACCTCATCCTCGATAACAACCGGCTTTGCTGAAGGCGGTTCAATTACACCTGCAAGGACAGCGCCAGCGCCGATATGACAATTCTTGCCCACCGTAGCACGGCCTCCAAGAACAACATTCATGTCGATCATTGTTCCTTCTCCGACTACAGAACCGATATTGATTGATGCACCCATCATGATAACTGCATTATCACCGATTTCCACTTGGTCACGAATAATTGCGCCAGGTTCAATGCGAGCTTTAACGCCTTTCATATCAAGCAGCGGGATGGCTGAATTGCGGCGGTCATTTTCCACTACGTAATCTTCAATATTATCTTTGTTGTTTTCAAGTGCTTGCGAGATTTCAGCCCACTCGCCAAAGACCACTCCGGAATCGCCATTAATAAAAGTTTTCACGTTTTCACCAAAACTGATGCCGGAAAGATTGCCTTTTACGTATACCTTCACCGGAGTAGATTTTGTGCTATTTTGAATAAATGAGATAATCTCATTTGCATCCATTTGCTTCATTCAGAGAACCCCCTAAAAAATATGTATATATTCAGAAATCTAGTATTCACTTTAACAAATTAAAGGACAAAAGACAAGAATTCACTATAAAATCGATGTATTATTTTCCTCTAAAAATTCTTCAACTATTTCAACGAAGGCTTGAACCTGTTTCAGCTGAAAAGCTGATTCATAGCCGAGCAGCCAGGTATTTCTGTGGATAGAACCCTTCTTTTCATCCATTAAAGGTATCTTATAAATGTCATCATCTGCGCCATTCAATGTAATAGCAGGAAGAATCGCATAACCTATCCCGTTAAACGTCATCTGTTTGCATGTTTCAATCTGGTCTACCACAATCGTCCTCCTGGGTACTGATTGAAATTGACGGTGCCACCAGTCCTGGATTTCCTGATAATAGTTTGAATCACTTTTAAATTGAATGAAAGGACGGTCTGTTTCCAACACCTGTTCCACATTTTGTATTTCCCTGTCAACCAGGTATAACCTATCTGTAAATAGGTGATATTTAGGACCTTTCCAATCAGCCGTTCCCCTAATAATCCCTATATGCACTTCATCTTCATACAATGCTTCCAGGATTTCGCTGCTCCATCCAGTAATCAGTGAAATCTTGGCGTGTGGATAGGTATCCACAAATTTTTTCAGTACCTGGGGGAGCCAATTTTGACCGACAATGGATGCGCAGGCAATTTTCAAGGTTCCATGCACTTGTGATTGAAGAGCTTGTATTTCCTCCTTAACTTTTTCCTCTTTTTGAAGCATTTCCTGTGACAGCTTTACTACAAGCTCGCCTGCCGGAGTAAGGGACAGGCCTTTTTGCGACCTGATAAAAAGTTTTGTTCCCCATTCCTTTTCTATGTTCTGAAGGCGCTGAGATAAAGCAGGCTGGGATACGAAGAGTCTCTCTGCTGCTTTCCTCATATTCATTTCCTGCGCAAGAACAGACATTAATTGATATTCAGAAAAAGCCATTATACCCCTCCATCTTGATAAGTTTTTATTATATTATATATTAACTATTATCTAATTTCATTATGACTCTTCCAAGAATAAACTAATAACTGTAGAGATTCTTCAGTTATCTAAGCTTTTAGGAAATGAGGTGAAAGCGATGTTCTTTATTCTTCTTATTACCGGCTTTTTCACTGCACTCGTCGGAACGATTGCCGGCAGCGGCGGTCTAATCGGGATGCCCGTAATGCTTCTCGCCGGACTGCCGATCCACTCAGCGATAGCGACAAGCAAATTTTCCAATACTCTCAGTTCCTTCTCCAGCTTTTACTATTTATTAAAAAGGAAAGAAGTACAGTTGAAAGAGTCGCTGTCCATTCTTCCTTTTGCCTTTGGAGGAGGGATTGCAGGAGGCCTGACTGCCGGCTTGATTTCGCAGGCCGTTATGGAATTCATAGCTGTTCTATTACTGATTGTTGCTTTCTTGATCAGTTTCGTAAAGAAACCAGAACCTTCAACCGATACACCGCCAAATCTTAAAAGCACCGGTCCTTACTTAACGGCCATCGGATTCTATGATGGAATATTCGGACCCGGCCAGGCTACCATTCTAATGCATCTCTTCCTCTATAAAGGCATTTCATATATTCGCTCGATTGCGTTTACAAGATTTCAAACATTTGTCTCTTGTTCTGCCGCTTTCCTGGCTTACCTCTTCAACGGGCATTTCATTTGGCAGGCTGGTCTTGCTTTTTGTATCGGCAGCATCCTTGGAGCACAAACAGCCGTAAGATTTGCAGATAAAGTCCAATTGAGAACAGCTAAGCTTATTCTTAACACTATGACCCTGCTGCTCATAATAAAACTGATCGTTTCCCTGCTTTATTGATTTAGGATAAGATATTCAAAAAATCCCCCCATTAAGGGAGGACCTCTGCTTTTCTATTAACTTTTACGCGGCAAAAATAAGATCAGCACAAGACTTCCCAGTGCAAAAAACAAAACTCCGGCATACACCCAATGCAGGGAAAAGGTTAACCCGGACTGTAACGTTTCCCTTAATGGTCCACTCAAACTGCTTCTTTTCTCTTCATCCAGCAGCATGTTCACCACATCAAGGTCAGCCTTGGTGTTTTCTTTATTCTCAAGGTATTGCTTTATGGAACTGTTGAGAATACCACCCAGCAAGGCAGCTCCCAGTGTACTCCCGAGATTGCGCATGAACATATTGGCTGCAGTTGCTATGCCCCTTTGTTTCCATTCGACAGTGCTTTGAATCGAAACGATAAAGGCTGTAGAAGTAAGTCCCATTCCGGCTCCTACGAAGAATGAACCTGTGGCTGCCCAAACCGGCCCAGATTCCGCACCCATGGTAACAAAAAATATACTTCCTGCAATAAGAGAGACTCCTCCTATCAGTGAAGTTTTATAATATCCGATTTTCAATAGCAGGCTTCCGGCAACCGTGGCAGCTATTGGCCAGCCTATAGACATTGTTGTCAAGGTAAACCCTGCTACAGTGGGACTTCTCTCCATAACCCCCTGCACAAAGGCTGGAAGAAAGCTGGATATGCCAATCAGCATGACACCTGTAGTCAAAGACACAATATTGGCAATGAAAATCGACCTTTCTTTCCATATCTCGAAAGGCATCATCGGCTCTGGAGCTCTTCTCTCCTGTAAAATGAAAAGCGTGAAGAAAACCAGTGCTGTGGCAATAAGGGAAATAGCCAATGGGGAATCCCATCGGATATGTACTCCGCCTTCTACAAGGATAAACATTAACGTTGAGATCGATATTGTCAGCAATGCTGCCCCAAGATAATCAATTTTATGCTTCTCTTTCTTAACGTCTTCATGGAGAAACAGCCAAAGAACTATTATCGATAACAATCCTAACGGAATGTTGATCCAAAATACATAATGCCAGCTGACATACTCAACTAGCAGGCCCCCAATTGCCGGGCCGCTGATTGCTGATATGCCCCATACAGAAGAAAGGTATCCCTGAATTTTAGCTCTTTCCTCTTTTGTGTAAATATCTCCAACAATGGTAGTGGCCATAGGCAGAACTGCTCCAGCGCCAAATCCTTGTATCAGCCTGAAGATGATCAGCTGTTCCATGGATTGAGAAAATCCGCAAAGGACTGACCCTGCCAAAAACAAAATAATACCCACAGTAATTATCGGTTTTCTTCCAAATAAGTCAGAGAGCTTTCCATAGATGAGAACCGTGACAGCGTTCATCAATAAATAAGCTGAAAAGACCCAGCTGTATAATGAAAAGCCTCCAAGATCACTCACAATGGCCGGCATGGCTGTAGAAACGATTGTTGCCTCAATCGCCCCCATAAACATGGCAAGCATAACGGCAGCCAGCACAAAGGGCCTTTTCGTCCTTTTGGGAGACTTTTGTTCCAGGCCCTCATCTGCATAATTCATATTCTTCCCCTCTTCCGGCTAGGTTCTATTTCTATCAACAAGAGCTCCCATTATGGGAGCTCAGGAAGTCATGCATTATTATGTAAATTGCGGTTAAGCTGTTTAAGGATAACTCTCCTGGTCATAATTCCTTCAAAGAAATCTTCTTCATTTACCACACATAAGAACGGGTGGTCAATCAGAAGCTGAAGAGCCTTTCTAAACTGTGTGTTCAATGAGATTGTCGGAAAGTCTGTGTCCATTACTTCCTCAACTTTCTTCTTATCTAACTTCTCAAATTCAATATGCTCAAGACCCAGGATTGAATCAGTGATCAGAGCAGAGCTGATTAATCCTTCCAGGCGAAATTGAGGGTCGAGCACAGGAATAGAAGAATATCCGCTTTTAGTCAATACCAGCAGTGCATGTTCAAGCGTATTTGCTTTCTGTACATGCGCAACCTTCTCTGACGGGATGATAAAGTCGGCAATGTTTGCTTCCAGGAAATGCTTGCTATGTAATGAAAACATTTTTAACCCCTCACTCTCGTAAATACAAGCCGATTTATATTGTATCATACTTTAATCGAGTTGTTGGGTTTGAAAGCAGTCATTCACCCTTTTTTTGTTGTTATATTCTTTTTGGTAAATCCACAGTCAGGACAAATATAAATGACATTTTGATTGGACTGTGCCGTCAGCACCTCTTCAATCGCCTTTTCATGTTTGCATGTCGGGCAGATAACGGAAGGAGTCATTTTTTATCACCTCCCCTCTATCTTAAGTATTTGGGAGGAATTCTATACAGATGTCTTTGTATTGAACCCGCTCCATGCGTGCGGCTCGAGATAGAAATAGTACAGTCCCTGAGGTTACCATTGTGCCTCGAGAAGGTGAGAATGATTGGAAAATAAAAACCCGGCTGAAATGGAATTTCGGCCGGGTTTTTATTACTGTTGTGAATTTTCTTTTTCTTCTTGAAGCAATTCAAATATTTCAATAGCGGTAATATCGATATCATCGAATGGAAACTTGTTGGCTTTTTTATCATCAGTGTAAACTTCTAATTCAAACGTATCAGTATTAGAAAAATACTTCACCTGACATAACTTCTTGCCATTCACTTCAAAAAATCTTTGTTGAGTTTCACCTGTATCTGTACCATCCTGCAATGTTTTCAAACGCTGAATGATTCCCAGAAGCTGAGACATATAGCGTCTCTCCTTTCATCACTTCATTCTCTTTTTATCTTTTGCATAATAACTTTTTCTATCCTGCCGGAAGATCATTAATCATCATCATTCCGAAAGGTGATTTCTCTCTTAAAAACACATTCAACTCTATCACACCTTTAAACATAACACCACCACTTTTCCTTCTCAAGCAAAAAACAGAATTTTTTGTTTTTTATTGATGATTGTCTATAATTAAAGATGATTTCTTATTAAACGGGAAAGGTCATCTTTGGTTTATTCAGCTGGATGACACCTTTTTGAAAAAGGAGCCTGAAAAATGATCATTAATAGTGAAGAGAGAATTTCTGTCATTGATTTATTTGATTTGAATGAACCATTCAGAACGGGTGCATACGTTATAAAAGAGGATGACATAACCATTATCGAAACCTCTGCCAGCCCCTCTGTCCCCCATTTATTAAAAGGGCTTAAGGAATTGAATATTCCCCTTGAAAAGATAAAAAATATTATCGTTACCCATGTACATCTTGACCATGCAGGCGGTACAGGAGTGTTTTTGGAAAAATGTCCAAACGCTTCAGTGATCGTCCATGAAAAAGGCGCAAGGCACCTTATCAATCCTGAAAGGCTCGAAGCAGGCGCCCGCCAGGTATATGGAGAAGAATTCGATCGGCTATTCCATCCAATTGTCCCCATACCTGCCGATAGGGTTATCATAAAAAAACACAATGAAAAGCTCAAATTGGGCGAAACATGTGAACTGACTTTCTATAATACACCAGGCCATTCCCGCCATCATTTCAGCATCTATGATGAAAAGTCAAAAGGAATCTTCACAGGGGATACGGCAGGTGTCAACTATGGCTATATTCTCGATGGTATCCATCTTTATTTACCATCCACTTCCCCAAACCAATTTAACCCTATGGAAATGCAACAGTCCCTTGATCTATACAGGCAGTTAGATTTGGAAAAAATTTACTTCGGTCATTTCGGTATTTCGGAAGAGCCGCAAAAGGTTTTGACAGAAGTGGAGAAATGGCTGAAAATATTTATTGAAAAGGCAAGGGAAATTCACCGAAATTACCATTCTTTAGAAAGCCGGCTGAAAGCCCTTACCCTTGCATTAAAAAAGGAAGTGCTGAATTCCGATCATCGCCTCAGTGATAACAAGGGATTCATACGGCTTCTCGATTTGGATATGAAAGTATCCGCAATGGGTCTAATTGACTACATCGAAAAAGACAGAGCACAAAAGGAAGTGTGAAAATGAATGATTATAAGATCACGGTCTATACTCAGCCCGACTGTCCTCCCTGTGTGTATGTGAAAGAATTGCTGACACATCATAATATCCCATTTATAGAAAAGGATATTATGAAAGATAACAAAGCCCGTCAGGAATTAGTTGAAAAATATCATGCCATGTCAACACCAGCCGTCCTAATAAATGGCAAGATCCATCTAAGTTCGGAGTTATCAAAGCTGCCAAACCTGCTTGGCTTAAACAGCATGTAACTCAGTTTTCTGGAAAAGGCAAAACAAAAAAAAAGACATGAGTGAGCCTCAGTCTGTAGCATGAAATCCTTAAGCTGTAAAAACTGCTTCTATATCAAGGAAAAAACCTTGGAAAATCAAAAGCTGCTTGTTCCAGTAATACAGTGACAGGGGAGCGGATGCTTCCTCCTCCCCCAACACTGTGTCAGGATGTGGGGCCATTTCTCGTTCAGCATCAAAACCAGATTCTTCCCGGTCACTGATGATGCCTTTGACCTCTTCCGGCAGTGAATAATAAATATCATCCACTTTGAGCACACCATCCTGTTTGACCAATTTCACTGCTTGGTATCCATCTTCAAAGTAAACTGGTCCATCGTCATATGTAAAGTACTCATATAAGTATATTGCCTCTCCCTTTTTAACAGTCTTGGTTTTTTCCCCATATTGAAAGTTCGGGATATAATAAGCTGCAAAGTCAGAACCAAATGTTTGGAATCCCTCATCAGTCTGAATCACATTTTCCAGGATGAACTTGTCTCTGAATTCAGATGTAAAATGAGTATCCATAACAGCTTCAACTTCTTCCATTGTCCGCGGCTTTTCACTCAGTGAAACCTGCTTTTCAAATGCCCTCTTCACTGTTTCTGTCAATGCCCCCTTGTCCAAAGCCGTTGCCTGATTAATAAAGGCCATACATAGGATTGCTGCAAGTAATACCGCTGATACTTTTCTCACCTTTGTCTTCATCTTCCTCACTTCTCCCCTTTGGATTTCTTTTCCATTGTAGCAATGGTCTCTTGTCGATAGTATGTAAATCGTTCGTATTTTACTAACAAAAGCAGACAGATTCATTTATATATTTCATTTATTCTGTTCCCTTATATATATATTTGTAAAACCACCTTATAACTAAAAGAATAAATTACCAAAAAGAGAGAAAAGTGGAATGCTTATATTCACTCTGTCAACAGATGGAATTCATATATCAAGTAATGGTGACCCTCCCTTCTTCTTCTCAAAGTCATTTTTCTGCATGAATGTTCTTTCAGGAAATCAACTAACAAATTCAAAAAGAAAAACCCCCGAACAAGTCTGGGGGTTTCAGCATTCATCAATTGAATTTTTTCTACATATAATCGATAGCCTTATAAATAATAAACAAGATAACAAGTACAGCCGCAATCAAATAGGTCAAAAAGATAGGATTTCGTGTATAAGGATGCTCCTGGACCTTTTCGGGCAAATCTGTATCCAGTTCATTCTTTAAGGCCTTCTGCTGCCGCGCAACTTTAATGGTATATATCAAAGACACAACCAGCAATCCAGCACTTATCAACATAAGCACCAACACAAAGCTGCTCATTACACCACCCCTTATAAAGCTTTACGGTTAAGTTGCCCCATACAGCATCTTCTATTCCATTTCTAGTATAAAATCCCGTCCTGTTCATAAAGAAATTCATAGGACAAGTCCATAAATAAATATTGATTTTCTCCTAATGGATATGAAAAAGTCCTGACCGTTTCACCCGTTTCGATGTCACTATAAGCGTCCGAAAGCAGCCCTGTATTCCTATTCTGCATCCTCATGATATTTTCGAGAAAATAAGGGCGCCAGCTCCAGTTTTTGCCTTTAAATTGAGGAAGGGACTTCCATTCCTGACTTGTCTTCAATAAGTTATTAGTTAGCTGAAAGCCATTTTCATCACAAATATAAAGTCTGAAGAATTTATCTTCCACATTTTTGGCAAGTTCCAAAAGGAGGGTGTCGATGTCCTTCCCGAGCTTTTTCAGTTCGGTTACCTGCTCACTTATCTCTCGCTGCAGAGTTTGAGATAAGCGGTAGACGGCTTTTAAATGACGTTTCTCATGTTCAATATACTGGCGGCATTTTGCCTTCAGCTTTTCTTTAAGCATATCGCCTCTTATGAACTCTTCCGCAGGGGTATGCAAGTAAAAGCCTTGATAATAACGGCCCCCGTTCTTCCATGCGAAATGGAGCTGATAGTCGAGTTCGATATTTTGAAACAGAAGTGAAGATCCAATCTTCCTGGCCAGCATCGAGAGGCTGTATAAAATATTATGAAATGCGGTATTGCCGACTTCTTTTCGTAAATGCTGCAGGTCAACCTTCAATATATCAGGACTCACCTTCGCCAGTCTTTCCCACTGGTCGCTGTCTCCCCCTATGTTATCAATCGCAATTTTAATCCCATAGGTCTTATAGTACTGAATGAGATGAAATAACTGTTCGAAATCCCCTTTGAATGTTTTTTCAGAGATTTCCAGAACAATCCTTTCCAGATTCAATCCTTTTGCTGAAAAACCTATCAGCAGCTCCAGCAGTGACTCGCCCTGGTCAATCATGAGCAGATTAGCATCTCTGTTCACAAAGAATTGTGTCGATATGCCCTCTTTCAACGATTTTTCGATTGCCTTGGCAAGGACATAGTTGTCTACCTCCAAGCGGTATTCTTCAGGAATGTCCTCATCTTGAAAAAATGATCCGAGGCTGATTATTCCATCTTCAGACTGATACCTTCCGAGGATCTCATATCCCATTACCAAATGCTCATCAGCACTGAACACAGGCTGAAAAAAAGGAACAGATCGATTAATATTTGATAATATTTCCAGTGGGTCCATTATCAACCACTTCCTATAAGATAAAATATTATTGAGTATATCATATCCTGTTAGGGCATGGGTTAAAATAAAGTTCTCATCAATTGATGATTTTCATTCCAAAAAGAAAATGCCGTCATAAAAGTAAAAGATCTTTATGACGGCATTATGAAGGTTATTTAAAAAGGAAAGCGATTAAGCCATTGTCCGCCGTCCATCGTGACACATTCGCCATTGATATAGGCAGCATCATCAGAAGCCAGGAAGTAGGCCAGACCGGCTATTTCTTCAGGAGTTCCCAGCCTCTTTAACGGCACACTGTCTATGGTCCGTTTGGCGGCTTCCTCTGACTCCCAAAGCTTTTCAGCTCCACCGGTTCTCTCAATTGGACCTGGGGCAATGGCATTGGTCCTGATTCCATACTTATGTCCCCATTCGACAGCCAGCGTTCTTGTTAAAGAGAGTACCCCTGCCTTAGCAGCTGCAGAATGGGCAACACCTGCTCCTGCATTCCAGGCATATGTAGCCACCATATTGATAATATTCCCTTTGGCCTTATTTTCTTTCCAATAATTTGCTGCTGCATGCGAACAATAAAATGTACCATTCAGCACAATATCGATTACAGATTTCCACCCATTTGGCGTTAATTTTTCTGCAGGGCAAATGAAGTTTCCTGCTGCATTATTGATCAGCGTATCAACACTTCCAAATTTCCCAGCTGTGAATTCAATCATCTTATCAGCATGTTCTGGTTCTCTCACGTCCATCTGAAACGATTCAAGAGTTCCTGATAATGAAGAGAACTCTTTCTTGACCTCATCCAATCTTTCACTGTTTCTGCCGGTAATCACTACATTATGTCCCTTTTCAAGAAAGTGCCTGGCCATGTATTTCCCCATACCATTGGATCCTCCGGTGACGATTACGGTACTCATCTTTTTTATTCCACCCTTCAAATGAATGAATAATCACTCATTTATCTTTATGTCAGAATTATATAACAATTAAACCGGAATGAAAACAGGAAAAGGAAAGATTTTCTTTTTTAGTTAGGCTCTTTTCGTAAACTTTGTTGCTATTTAATATGTTTCAAGAAATATAGCCATTTTTGTCAGGTAATAACTTAGTAAGCAAGAAAGAAAAGAGCTACTCTCCCTGTTCAGAGAGAAAAAACCTTGTACCTAGGGGAAAAATCCGGCCCTTGGGATTTTTCCGAAAGCAACAATCTATACGAAAACAGCCTTTAGTAAAGAACCCCTCTAATTACAAAAAACCGGTGCCCTGAGAGCACCGGTTTCCAGACTTATATTTAAGCGTATTCGACAGGATTTCTTACTCCTGGTTGTTGACAAGCACCTGATGGAGCTGGCTCAACGTTCGAATAATCGTCTTTTTGCGATTATATCCTTTAGAATTAACGGTTATATCATTCAATTGTACAACTACTTGTCCCCAAGATCCAAATGGCTTAAAACCGTAGACGAACACCTTGACTTCACCCTGCTCTGCAGGCAGGATAATCATTTCCATATGTTCCTGTTTCGTCATAAACATACTCCTTTACAGTTATACTCTGGGCAAGCAACGCTATGTACCATTACTCTAAAGTAAATTATAGTCTGCCAGTTTGTCAACTTATAGTTTTCCAAAAAACAAGGTGATTGATTGATTATATGATTGCTAACCACTACAGTATTTATATTATTTATGATGGTAAAGTGATACAAAAAGAAGAGGAAGAAATCTCAAGAAATTTCTTCCTCCGAATATAGAAGCAGCAAAAAATAATTGCAGTTTGTTAAAGATAAATGTCAGGTATTAAACTTAAATAACAACATCATAAATTAACTAACAAAGCCTTTGTTTAATATAGTCATTCCGTTTCAAGAATTAAATGTTTATAAGCTTCTCTTTTCAGTTCAAGCTGGCTGTTGATAGGAGGTTCGCCTTCCTTGCGTTTCACATAATGATAATTTCCTTCGCAATCCTGTTCTCTCGCCTTCATGTTATCTCTTAAAGTCAGGTCCAGGATGTCGAGAAGCCTTCTTTTTATACTCCCTTTGTATATCGGGAATAGAATTTCAACACGTTTGACCATGTTTCGCGTCATCATATCGGCTGAAGAAAGAAACATCTTCCTTTCTCCATTATGATGGAAGTAATAGATTCTGCTGTGCTCAAGAAACCTTCCTACTATACTGATAACCTTGATATTATCGCTAACACCTTTTATGCCGGGCCGCAAACAGCAAATCCCTCTGATGATCAAATCGATTTTCACCCCCGCAGAGGAGGCTTCATACATCTTGATGATCAATTCTTTATCGGTTAATGAATTCATTTTGGCAATGATTCTGCCGTTCCCATGTAATTTGTGTGACCGGATTTCCTGATCTATCAGATGAATGAATTCATCCCTGATATCGAACGGGGCCACCACCAAGTGATGAAACTCAGGTTTTTCAGTATATCCGCTTAAGTAATTAAAGAAATTCGTCGCATCTATCCCAAATTTCCTTTTTGATGTAATAATACCCATATCTGTGTACAATTTCGCAGTCTGGTCATTATAATTTCCTGTTCCCAGATGGACAAAACGGTCGATTCTTCCATGTGTCTTTCTGACGACGAGCGTGATTTTACTGTGGGTTTTCAGGTTGTTCATCCCATAAATCACGTGACACCCTGATTTTTCCAGCTCTTTCGCCCACTGGACATTGTTTTCTTCATCAAACCTTGCCTTCAATTCCACCAGTACCGTGACCTGCTTCCCATTTTCTGCAGCCCTCTTCAAAGCTTCAATTACTGGAGAATCACCACTTACCCGGTATAAGGTCTGTTTGATGGCAAGGACATTGGGGTCGACGGCAGCGATTGACACGAAATCAACAATCGGTTCAAACGACTCATACGGATGATGGAAAAACAAGTCCTCCTGAAAAGCCTTTTCGAACAAGTTTTCTTGAGAGTCCAAATCCTGTGGCTGTTGAGGGATAAAGGCTTTAAAAGTTAAATGGTCCCGCATTTTCTTCAGCTGGCCGATAAATCCGAATAGAAAGGTAAGGTCAAGAGGCCCTTTTACTTTATAGACATCGCTGCTATGTATTTCCAATTCACTCAGCAAATAATCCAGGACCCTCTCATTCATGGTACCTTCCTGTACTTCCAGCCGTACTGCTGCTCCCCATTTCCTTTTTTTCAGCTCTTTCTCAATTTCGAGCAGCAGATCCCTTGCCCCTTCTTCATGAATGGTCATATCCGCATTTCTTGTGATCCTGAAAGCACTCGCAGAACTTACGCTGTAACCATTGAATACTTTGTCAACAAAATGGATGATTACATTTTCTAAGAGAATATACTTTTCCTCACCACCCACAGAAGGTAGAGAAATAACCCTGTCCAGAACTGAAGGAACCTGGACCAAAGCCACTTTCTCCCTATTCTCCTCATCTTCAGCGTCAGGATTATCAAGAATGACCACCAAGTTCAAGCTTTTATTTAACAGCATGGGAAATGGCCGATAAGCGTCTACAGCCATGGGCGTTAATACTGGAAAGATCTGTTCCTCAAAAAAAATCTCCAGGAATGTCAGCTGCTCACTGTTTAAGTCGTTCACATTCAGCAGGTAGACATCTTCTTCATTTAGTTGAGGTACAATCAAATTCATAAATGTTTCATCCTGAAGATCGACCAATTCATGATTTTTAGAAGAGATGGCGCCCAATTGCTGGTTGGGTGTCAGGCCTGCTTTATTTTCAGGCTTATGATAATTCGCTTTCACCTGATCCTTCAGTCCTGCAACCCTTACCATAAAGAATTCATCAAGGTTCGAACTGAATATTGCAAGAAACTTCATTCTTTCCAGCAATGGATTTTGATGGTCCAGCGCTTCCTCAAGCACTCGCTCATTAAAAGCCAGCCAGCTCAATTCTCTATTATTATAGTATCGAGGTGAGTCATAAATCTCGGCATTCATTATATTCACTCCCGCTTTGTTGAGGTATCCTATCTATGCCATACCATCCTATCAAAAGAGAGATAGGGTCATGTTAAGGTTTAGTAAATAATATGTTAAGTCTTATCAACTCTATCAAAGTGAATCATTAAATCCGTTCGCAGAGCTTTCTCAAGGTGGCGTTTTTGTTTCTCAGCCTGATACTTCTCAGCAAGATAATCTCCACTACAAGAAACCGTGATGGACAAATGGTCATGCTCATCCGATACCTCAATGGATTTTACAATATTCCTTTTCGTTGCATTCAAGCTGTAAACCAACTTCAACAAGGAGCCCATCTCTCTCATTTTCTTTATTTCCTCTTTTGAATACCACGCATGAAAATTCTCAAGATATTGTTTAAAGGCAGTTTTGTTTTTAAAGGATGCAATACTTGCAAGCTTTATTCTTTCTTGATGGAAAAAGCCATTGATAGACCTGTTTGCCAATATATAAAATGTATGCTGGCTGCTTGATTCAGAATCGATATAGTCTCCGAGGTAATACAAATAAGCTCCGTATTCCAGCATTTGTAAATCACTTTCATCTAGAACCCAGTAGCCCAAATGAGACAATTGTTTCCAAACATTGTCGGCTATAAATACCATTTGCCTGGAATGGCTGCCATCAATATCAAATTCATGGCACAACTCCCTGAGGCTCAGGTCAATAACAGAATCCTTATTGATTGCCTCCTGCTTGCCCTGTTTGGCCATTTCAATAACAAGCCCTTCGCGCAACCCTTTGCGGCTGACCATAAAATAAGGAGAGTCCGTTAATTGAAACAGCTGGTGGAAAACTTCTGCAGCAGGCAGGATAACGTCTGCCCTGTCTTTCGAAAGCCCCTCTACCTTTTCTATTTCCTTATAAGAAAGAGGGAATAATTGATCTCGTATGGATGCCAATGTGTCACCTGAAAGAATGTATTGATGGACTCCTGCAACTTCGTAATTTCTCTGCTGCTGGTCCACCTGGGCAATATTCCTTGCACTTCCGCCTATACCCACAATTGGTACCTTCTTGTCTTTCAACCATGGCAGGGCTGAAAACTTTTCTAACAAGAAGCGGGTTAATTTTATTCTTTCTTCTTCAGTAATAGAATCTCCTTCGATAAACTGCTGTTTTAAGGAAACTACTCCAAAAGGGTAGCTATGAGACTCCTGCAGCTTTCTATTTTCAAAATAAGTTACCTCCGTACTTCCTCCCCCTATATCCACTGTGATGCCGGTTTCTACAGGTGTTGTTGAAACAACTGCTAGGTAGCCGTAATAAGCTTCTTGTTCTTCTGACAATATTTCTATATCCAAGCCTGTCTCTTCCTTAACTTTTAATAATACCGAATCTTTATTGACGGATTGCCTTATCGTTGCAGTCGCCACACACCGAACAGAAGAAATTCGGTGAAAGGCAAGAATTTCTTTCATGCCTTTCAATATTTGAAGCAGCTTTTCAATTCCAACTGCAGAAAGTTTTTGTTCTTCTGTCAAGCAGGTTCTTAATCTGGCCACCGCTTTTACATTTTCAATCTCTTTATAGCGGCCATCTTCAAAATGCTGATAGATGACCAGCCTGATTGTATTTGAACCAATATCTAAAATTGCACTTTTATCTGCCATATCGATCATCCTAGTTAATAATTTTTTGTTGCACTTTAATTAGGTTGCAATAATATAATGAACTCAAATTAATATGTATTCTTCTATTCATATGAAACATACGCTATTTACTGTATTATTTACCTATTTTGGGTATTCTTTAACCATTTAATGATTTCATATGTTAAGATAAAACTAAGTTTTTGGACATTTTTCCAGCTAATTCTCATGAATGTTATATTCGGAACTTTCCAATCAATAAAAAAAAAGGTATAATAATCTTAGAATATTCCCATGTAAAGGAAGGAGTCAACAATTTGAGTAAATCTCAAGGATCACCCCCTCAAACCACAATAATAACAAACCTCTCTCAAGCTGTTTTTACCGTCAATCGCCACGCTAAAACTGCTATTAATCCAAAGTATTTATATTCCCTTAAGAAACATGCACTTCAAAAAATGATTAAGGAAGGAAAAGCAACCAAAGTAGGTCTGCATTTTTCAAACAATCCTCGTTTCAGCCAGCAGCAATCAGATGTTTTAGTTGATTGTGGAAATTATACTTTTCATATACCGCCAGCCAAATCTGACTTTGAGCAACTCCCTCACCTTGGATCCCTGGATAAGTCAAAAAGAAATCCTAAATGCCGGATGAGCCTCAGTGAAGCCAAAGTAATATTGGAAAAATATACAGGCATGAAAGAAAAGAAAGAAACGGGACAGCAGCCATACGGCCGTAATTACCAAAAGCCTGTTTTCAAAAAACTCGGTGACAGTTTTTAATAGGCATTCATAAAAAAAGAAGCAGAACTTTTCAGCATAAGTAGTTCAGTTTCGGAGTGTAAAACTAGAAAAAGCAGTCCAAAACGGACTGCTTTTTTACTGTGAATTCATAATAAAATCCACATAATACATTTCATTAATGGAGTAAGTCACCAAAGGAAGGGGACTTATAATAAAGGAAAATTTTTCCGTTAAACTGCAGATTTGAACTGGGAAGAGGTAAATAAGGGAAGGATTTTCCGTTAAGTATGCTCAGTAACATAATTTTCATGTTTTTTAAGTAAATAGCGGAAAATTTTTCCCCTATTTGACCTATTTTTCCCGAGATTTCTTCCATAAGGGAAATTTCTTCCCTTATGGTATAAGTTCGTGGTACTGGTTCTTTATTGGTCCTCGCTTTTAAGGTGGAAGGGGCCATTCCCTTTGTTAGTGCAGTTTATCCTATCCAGAGACAACTAACAAAAAAGCCATTATTTCACGCCTTCTTCCTAAAGAATATACTTATCTATCTTCAGGACAAGTTCATTTATTTCTGGTTTACTAACTTGATCTTCCGCCCCCACTTTTTCCCCTTTATGTTTTAAATCCTCCGTTATTAATGAGGAGAAAATGACTACCGGAAGAACCTTAAGACCAGGATGCTCTTTAATCCTCCTTGTCAGGTGATGCCCATCCATTTGAGGCATTTCGATATCTGTAATGACGAGGTTGACAGCATCTTCAATATTTTCTCCGCCAGCTGCAAGTGATGCCAGATAATCATAGGCATCTTTTCCATTTTCGAAGAACTCAACTTCTTCATATCCTGCCTCTGATAAAGTATCACTCAACAGTTTTCTGAGCAATGGAGAATCTTCTGCGGCCACAATCTTCTTTTCTGAACGATTCCTTTTTCCTAATTTCTTCACTTGTTCAACCCGAATGCCGGAATCCGGGTTGATTTCAACCATGATACTTTCGAAGTCAAGAAGAAGAAGCATATCGTCACCTTTCTTTATGACCCCTATCACGTTGGAGCTGTTTCCTTGATATATATTTGACGGCTTTTCGATTTGATCCCATGAAATACGGTGAATCTGCGTGACATTGTCTACATGGAATACTACCCGCAGCTTATTGAATTCTGCCACTATGTATTTATCTTGGCTGCCTTTTGACTCATGGTTGGCCCCCAGGACTTTAATCATGTCAATGACAGGAAGTACCTCTCCCCTTAACTGGATGATCCCTTCCATATAAGGGTGAGCGTGAGGGATGGCCGTAACCGGTAATGGCTGGATGATTTCTTTAACTTTAATCACATTTATGCCATATTTATTGCCTCCTGCCTCAAACTCAACTATCTCCAATTCATTTGTGCCCGTTTCGAGCAGGATTCCTTTATCTTCTCTCATTTTTTCGCATCCTTTCCTGTCCTATTGCGGAAACCGAACCAGAATGCATCAATCTTGCTGGACGGCTGCTACTTATTTAGTCTAGTTATAAAAAAAATTTATAAGTTCACTCATTATATCGGCAGAAAAGAAACTTTCTGAAGGTAATCGATTTATTAAGTAGTAATTGGGTTCTGAGTACTGCTGCTCTGTATTAATACATCCTGGTGGGGTATAAATTGTCTAATGGTGCTTTCCGCTCCAATCTATAAATGAGAGCAGGAATTAGAGAAACAAAAACACAATCTTTTAGAAAGACAGGCTTTCTAGAAGATTGTGTTTTTTAAATCAATTTTCTCCAGCTTAAAGATTATTTGATTGGAGCGGAAATCACTTTTACCCCTGTTCAATATCCACAATATTCAAGAAAACAATATTTAGAAGAGAGCCTTCAAAAACAAACCTCAAAAAAGCATGAACGGTCTCTTTCCCGATTTATTTCAGACGGATCTTCCTGCGTTTCTTTCTTTTTTTCATTCCAAAATGAAGCCAGCCTATCTTCACAAAGAAAGCGAACATTCCAATTGCGATAACCGCCATGATTCCCAGCACTGAGAAGTACCCGTATCTCTCGTCCAACTCTGGCATATAGGCAAAATTCATCCCGTATAAACCGGCTATGAATGTCAGCGGCATGAAAATGGTGGTGATGACTGTAAGTGTCATCATAATATTATTCATCTTGTCTGAATTGATAGAAAGGTAATTGTCACGGATATCAGATGAAAACTCTCTATAGGACTCAAGCATTTCAACCAGCTTTAACAAATGGTCATACACATCATTATAATAAAGATGATGTTCTTTCAGAAAATGGAGCCTGCCCGAATTTAATATCCTGTACATAAGATCTCTCATGGGAACCAATGACCTTCTTAATTTGGACATATCATGCCTTATATCAAAAAGCCGCTCCATCATGGCCGAAGTACTCGTATTTTCGAGTACATCCTCTATCTGGTTCAGCCTGTCTTCAATTTTATAAACCAGCGGAAAAAAATCGTCTACCAGTCCATCTATGATTTCATGCATAACGTTATATGTAGTATATTTTCCACTCATTTCACTTGTCCTTTCCCATATTTTTTCGAGGATTTGAACAGGCTTTTTGTGGAAAGTAACAATGAATTGATCGCTGACAAACATATTCACTTCATGGAAATCCAGTGTTTTATGTTCAATTGTATGAAGCAGCAAAAAAAAGTAACCGTCATAAAAATCCAGTTTCGGCCTCTCGCTGAAATCTTCGACGCAGTCCTCTATTGCCAGAGGGTGAAAGTGAAAGATATCTTTCAGCATATCCATGTCAGTCTGATCGGGCTGCGAAAAATCCACCCAATACCATTTGACATCATCTCTTTTTATGTCTTCAATAGAGGCATTGTAGTTTACCTCTCCATTTACTTTTACAATAGTCGTCCTGATCATTTTTTAACTCCCTAACATCCAGTAATAACATGTATTAAAGATATTTACCCTTATTTTCCCCAGGCTAATCACTAAGTATCGTCTTTAATACATTATCATGGTAAAATATGAGACAAGCTTGAAAGAAGGTGTTATTCATGGAACATTTAATCAATAAACACGTGCAAAAAATTGAAATCTCAGGTATTAGAAGATTCTTTAATATGGTTGCCGATATTGAAGATATGGTATCTCTCACCCTTGGCCAGCCTGACTTCCCCACTCCGGGGCATGTCAAGGAAGCAGCTAAGGATGCCATAGATGAGGGATTTACTTCATACACACATAATGCAGGCTTCCTGCAATTAAGATCTGCCGCTTCCCAGTTCTATCACAAGAAGTACGGCGTTTCTTATGATCCTTCATCAGAGGTGATTATTACAAATGGAGCTTCACAAGGTATTGATTCCACTTTAAGGACCATCCTGAGTCCGGGAGATGAAGTCATTCTTCCCGGTCCGGTATATCCCGGCTATGAACCGATCATACATTTATGTGGAGCTGTCCCTGTTTATGCTGATACAGTAGATAACGGCTTTAAGCTCACTTCCCGCATCTTAAAC
Source organism: Bacillus sp. AK031 (assembly GCF_053903065.1). NCBI lineage: Bacteria > Bacillati > Bacillota > Bacilli > Caryophanales > Bacillaceae > Bacillus > Bacillus sp. AK031. Next base: position 2,999,799 of record NZ_CP096424.1, read on the forward strand.
AAATATATTACAAATAAAACCAAATGTATTATCATTCCTTACCCATCAAACCCGACAGGAGTGAGCCTTACATCCAATGAATTAGAAGATATAGCTGATCTTTTACGAGGTAAAGATATATTCATATTGGCAGATGAAATTTACAGTGAGTTGACTTATGACCGCAAACACACCTCCCTGGCGCAATATTTAAAAGAACAAACGATTGTTATTAACGGGCTTTCTAAGTCCCACTCCATGACAGGCTGGAGAATAGGAATGGTTTTCGCCCCTGAGAACATCGCAAAACATATTTTGAAAGTACACCAGTATAATGTTTCATGCGCATCGTCAATTTCACAGAAAGCAGCGTTTGAAGCGTTGACTTCAGGGATTAATGATGCTGATATTATGAGGGATAAATATAAAGTCAGAAGAGACTTCGTCTACTCAAAATTGAATGCGCTGGGATTTGATATTTCTCTGCCTGACGGGGCTTTTTACTTTTTTGTCAAGATTCCAGCCTTTTTCAATATGGATTCTTTTACATTCGCTTTAACCCTCGCACAAAATTACAAAGTCGGTGTAGTACCGGGCAACAGTTTTTCCTCTATGGGAGAAGGTTTCTTCAGGCTTTCTTATGCTTGTTCAATGGAAGAACTGGAAAAGGGCCTGGATCGAATCGCCAGCTTCGTTGAAAAAACTAAAACTAAAACAAAATAGATTATTGATAAAAAAAGCGCAAGTGCCACGTTAAGCAGCATACGGACTGAGTCTGCCCCGCTGTAAGTCGCTAAACGACCTCCTCGGCTTTATATAAAGCCGAGGAGGCTCACCGCCCGCCCCGCGGAGTCGCACACCTGAGTGGAAATCAGCAACACCTTCTAAGTAGGTTACTTAAAACAATATTACTCCTTAACAAACCCTATAAGAAAAAGGACCAGCCAAGGTCCTTTTTCTTATACGTTATTGTCCCTTATATTTACCATTATTCTTTGAAGCTTTTTCTTTTTTCGCTTTATCTTTATGGATTTTATTAGTTGCGGCACTGCCAAATTCATGTGCGAATTCTTGATTCAATACGGCCGAATCAAACCCCTTTTTATTCTTCTGGTCAGCATCATTCTTCTTCGTTCGCTTTGCCATCCTATTCACCCTTCCTGAAAAAAACATCTTTCGATCGTGTATACTCACACAATCGTATGTTTATTTTTTGAAGTAGTGATGAGGATTATTCTTTCCATAATTTAATTAATGCCTGTGTTCCTTCATTCTCTCCGCCTTTGGAGTGCAGCTCTTTATAAAGATCTATTGCCAGAGACAAACCTGGGAGGGAAAGGTCCATCCTCTCAGCTTCTTCAAGAGCGATTCCCATATCTTTAATAAAGTGCTTCACATAAAACCCAGGTTCATAATTGCCTTGAATCATTCTTGGCGCCAGGTTGGACAGGGACCAGCTTCCAGCAGCACCTCCAGAGATGGTCCTAAGGACGTCTTCCAGATCCAGGCCTGCCTTGCGGGCATACACCAGCGCTTCGCAAACCCCGATCATGTTAGTGGCGATTGCAATTTGGTTGGCCATTTTAGTATGCTGTCCTGATCCAGCTTCTCCATGGTACCGGATATTCTCCCCGAAGGTTTCCAGGAGAGGTTTTGCTTTGTCAAAAATAGCCCGTTCCCCTCCTGCCATAATCGATAATGTTCCATTTTTAGCTCCGGTATCCCCACCTGATACTGGTGCATCTAATGTATGTATCCCTTTTGATTTACCTGCCTCATATATCTTTTTTGCCAAGCTTGGCTTGGATGTAGTCATATCGACCACTACCAGCCCTTCTTTTCCATGCTCAAGAATACCATCTTTCCCGAAATAAATTTCTTCGACATCTTCCGGATAACCGACTATCGAGAATACAATATCTACTGAAGGCACCAGTTCAGCAGGAGTGGAGCACCACTTTGCCCCCAAGTCCATCAGCTCCTGCGCCTTTTCCTTTGTCCTCGTATATACATATAATTCTTTATGTTCTTTTATAAGGTGAAGGGCCATGCTCCTGCCCATTACCCCTGTTCCAATAAAACCAACTTTCATCATTTTCAGCCCCCATTAATTTTACAGCTATTATAAACGTTTTGCCCTGATAATAACAAAAAAAAGGACCTGCTAATGCAGGCCCAAAGGAAAAGGGGGTTGTAAAAAGAGAATCTCCAACTTTATGCTTAATAATATAATACCCAGAAATCTTAAGACTAAACAGTTTATACAAAAAAAGATTTACGAATTTTTCTCTTTAAAAAAGCGCTTACATCATTTATAATGGTTGAGGATAAGCCAAAAGAAAAACCAGGTGCTCTAACACCTGGTCAATAGGGGGAAATGAGAATGAAAAGGCTGGGTAAGTCTACCACTGATGTAGTACTTGTTTACCCTCATTTCACCATTTGAATCTTCTTTTTTATATTTTCACTGCTTTTTTGACAGCTTCCATCACACTGTCATTCGTATCATAAGCAAGTACTTCATTTGCCAGTGCTACCATATCTGATTTGTTCAGGTTCCTGATCTGCGAGCGTGCTTTCAGGATCGAAGTCGCGCTCATGGAGAATTCATCGAGACCCAGTCCTAACAAGATTGGAATTGCGATTTCATCACCGGCCATCTCGCCGCACATTCCGGCCCATTTGCCTTCTTTGTGGGCAGCATCAATGACCATTTTGACTAATCGAAGAATCGCTGGGTTATACGGCTGGTATAAATAAGATACACGCTCATTCATGCGGTCTGCAGCCATTGTATATTGAATAAGGTCATTTGTCCCGATTGAGAAGAAATCAACCTCTTTGGCAAACACATCTGCCATAACAGCTGTCGATGGAATTTCCACCATGATACCGACTTCAATTGAATCAGTGACTTTCTCCCCTGCTTCAACCAATTTTGATTTTTCGTCCTCTAAAATGGATTTAGCTTCCCTAAATTCATTAAGGTTGGAAATCATCGGGAACATGATTTTTAAGTTTCCATAACTGCTTGCTCTTAGCAAGGCTCTTAATTGTGTACGGAAGATGCTCTGCTCATCGAGACAAAGGCGAATCGCACGGTACCCCAAGAAAGGATTCATTTCTTTAGGAAGGTCCAGATACGGAAGTTCCTTGTCTCCCCCAATATCCAAAGTCCTTACCACTACAGGTTTGTCTCCCATTCCTTCAAGAACAGCCTTATATGCTTGGAATTGTTCCTCTTCACTAGGAAGTTCATTTCTTCCCATGTATAGAAACTCTGTACGATATAAGCCTACTCCTTCACCACCATTATTAATAACACCTTCTAAATCTTTGGGTGTTCCGATGTTTGCAGCAAGTTCCACGTGTGCGCCGTCAGCAGATTCTGTCTTCTCGCTGACAAGTTTCGCCCATTCGGCTTTCTGTTTCTCGTACTGTTCATGTTCCTTCTCATAATGCTCAACAACTTCTTGTGTTGGATTGATATGTACTTCACCATTCAACCCGTCAACAATAACAAGATCGCCGTTTTTGATTTCAGAAGTTACTTCTTTTGTACCGACAACAGCTGGAATTTCCATTGATCGTGCCATAATTGCTGAATGGGACGTTCTACCCCCAATATCGGTAGTAAATCCTTTAACGAACTCCCTGTTAAGCTGGGCAGTATCTGAAGGAGTTAAATCTTCTGCAATGATGATGACTTCTTCCGATATCATGCTTGGATTTGAAACCTGAACACCAAGAAGATGGGCAAGAACACGTTTCGTAACATCACGGATATCCGCTGCACGTTCTCTCATATATTCATTGTCCATGCTTTCAAACATGGAAACGAACATATCTGCCGTCTCTTTGAGGGCCGTTTCGGCATTCACGTTTTCATTTTTGATTTTATCTTCAATAGGTGCAATCAACTCAGGGTCACTGAGAACTAGTAAATGAGCATCAAAAATCGCCGCTTTATCAGCACCAAGGTCTTCGTTTGCTTTCTCTCTGATTGCTTCCAATTCAGATTTTGAAGTGGCAAGTGCTTCTCTAAAACGGTTTACTTCTGCCTCCGTATCTCCCACTTCCTTTCTTTCTACAGAAAGGTCAGGTTCAACAAGAAGATATGCTTTGGCGATGGCAATGCCATTCGAAGCTGCTATTCCTTTAAGCATGCTTGACATTACTCTGCAAGTCCTTCTTTTGTCAGTGTTTCTTCAAGGCTGTTCAATGCTTCTTCTTCATCGCTTCCTTCAGTAATGATTGTGATATCTGCACCTTTGCCTACACCTAGAGACATAACACCCATGATTGATTTAAGGTTTACTTTCTTTTCTTTGTACTGTAAGTGAACCTCTGAATCAAATTTGCTTGCTGTTTGAACAAGAAGTGTTGCCGGACGGGCGTGAATTCCTGTATCAGCTGTTACTGTAAATTGTTTTTGTGCCATAAATAATCTTCTCCTTAACATGTTTTATTTTTAGCATTTAAGATGCAGCAGATCCTTTTGCATCTTGGATAACCACCGTGATTAAACGGAATGATATAAGCCTTTTCAATTAAAAAGAATAGCATGCAAATTAAAGATTAACAATTGTAAAGCATGATATTTTTATTATTTTCATAAATTAGACATCTTATGACCAGTTTTAGGTATTTTTAGCCCCTGCTTCCAACCTGACTCCACCAAGCAGCCATTCCTTTAGATTTCCCTTGTAACGGTTAAATAAACCCTTAATCTAATTGGAAAATGAGATTAAAAAACCGCCCTTTTATTAAAGGTCGGTTAGGTATTTTGCTTTTTTTAGCACAGGGTTCAAAAAATTTTTGAATCTATGCTCGCATTGAATGCCATACTTATCACACACTTTGTTTATTGGCAATTATGGCATTGTAACTAACTTTTGCTTTAGCAATCGTTCCTTGCAATGCAGCCTCGTGAACATCTGTAATCCCGGCATAGATATTGACGAGGTCACAAATACATCTGGAAAGCATCTCTGAAGCTTGTTTTAAGTCCTTCTCCCTGTAATGGTTTTCATCCTTTAGAAGTTCTTCAATAATATCCAAGGCAATGCTTTTTACTTTTAATGCTTGCTCCACTTCAATATTCACATCGTCTGCCCCTTTCTAGTAATCTACTCTACTAAAATCATATGCCTCAATTAGAAGAATAGAACCGGCCGAAACGAAATGAACTGTCACATCTTCAGTCTGTTATCACTTGTAAAAAATGTTTTATACCCGAGCAGTATGAAAATGATGACCGTCAGTGAAACACTGCCTAAAATTCCGAGCAGTATCGCAATCTGATATTCTATAGCAAGAAGCGGGCTGACTCCAGAAAGGATCTGCCCTGTCATCATGCCCGGGAGGAATACAATGCCCATCCCCAGCATATTGTTGATCGTCGGCAGCACAGCAGAATCAAAGGCATTATCTACATATGGTTTAGCAGCAATGTTAGGTTCTGCACCAAGCATCAATGCCCCTTCAATTTTATCTCTTTGAGAGTGGAACCCCTGCAGAAGCGTCTTTACGCCAAGTGTGATTCCTGTCATTGAATTTCCAATGATCATCCCTGCAATCGGTATGAAATATCTTGGGTCATACCAAGGTGAAAAATGGATTACAATCAGATTGAAGTACAACAAGCTCAAAACACTTCCCGAAAGCATTGAAAATGAAATAATGGTCTTCAACTGCCGTGAAAGTTTTTCATTTACTTGTTTAAACACATTCCGAATTGCAAATGTCTCCATGCAGATAATGATGACAATCGTCAGCAATGGATGAGGGTTTTCAAATATAAATGTAAGTATATATCCTGCCAGAACCAATTGAATCGTCATCCTGAACGTTGCAAGGGCAATTTGCTTTTCCCTCGAAATATTCCTGAATTTAACAATCAGAAGCAAGATTAGCACAAATATATAGGCAGCAATAAGTCTGGCAAGGTCAATATCGATAATTCCATTATTCATAATTTCACCTGCTTTTGAGCTTAGGAGGTATTACGATCTTTTGATCTGCAAATTTATCCGCTACGGCTTCAGAATGGGTAACCATGACAATGGTACCTCTGTTTTCTTTAATAGCTTTGATATATCTCTCCATAATATCCATTTCCGTTTTTTTATCCAACGCTGATGTAGGTTCATCCAGCAGATAGACTTCTGGTTTCATGAGGTGGATTCTGGCTAGTGCAAGCCTCTGCTTTTCCCCGCCCGATAGATTTGCTGCTTCTTCTCCTAGAGTTTTTTCAAGGGAAACCATTTCAAGAACCTTCTTCAGAACTTCATGGGATGCAGCCTCTTTCTTGGAGAACTTCAGTCCAATCTGCAAGTTCTCTTCAATGCTTCCTTCAAAAATGACCGGTTGCTGAGGAAGCATCACTGCCTCCCTCCGAAGTTCAATGGAATCATATGTTTCAATAAGATGATCCTTGTAGTATATCTTTCCTGCTGTCGGCAGAAGCATGTTATTGAGGAACTTGAGGATTGTAGACTTTCCTGCACCACTCTCTCCTGTTATACAAGAGATTTCCCCTTGAGTAAATTGCATGCTAATGGATGTTAAAATATCATGGTAGGAGACATTCTCTAATCTGAACATCGTGTCACCTCTTTTGTATTGTTCACCGTTTTCAACAAAATGTATTCAATTGTAGGAAATACACCAAAAAAAGCCCCAGCGCCCCTGACGCCGGAGCTCAATCCAGCTCACCATTCCCACATTCTAAATTGAAGCTAATTTATTTTCTTACCCCACAAAGAGAATTATAGATCTTGAGAATTTTTTTGTGAGAGACTGCTTTTCATCTTTTCCTCCAAACACTCTACACTTTGAGTAAACCACTGCACTTTTTCAGGAGGAACTTCTTTATTTCCATATCGTACCTCTTCATATAATCGGTAAAACTCATTATCTTCCTTGAATCCCAATCGCAGGAACCATTCTTGAAGTGTCTCTCCTTTTATACGGCCCATGTCCTGTTTGGCAGCATGCTGCTCTAAAGAATAGATACTTTTCCTGATTTCACAGTTTGCCGTCGAGTATTCCTCGATATCCTTCTGCTTTTTCTTACCAGGCAAAACCGACTCCCGATAAGAGGAAAAACCTGCATATTTTTTCTCTTTTCCCTCTTCTTTCCATCCCTTTTCCTTATACCTTCTCCACATATATATAAGAATGATAAGGGCAAGAAGCCCGATAATTGCTTCATTCCACCAGGCAAAAGAAAGCTCTCCGCCATTTTCAAGCTGCTCCTGTGTCATTTCATAGATCGGCTCTTCATCGGATCTTCTAAGTATATCAATATCTTCTGGCATATTCCCCGGAAGCAGCCCCAAAAACCATTGGATGATCCTCCAGATTGGATCGATAAGAAAAGAAAGAATAAAGAAAAAGCCTTTAAATACAGAAGCAAGAACATTGCTGACCGTACTATTCAGCAATCCGAAAATTGCAGTAAGAGCTATAATTCCGCTAAAGAAAATCAAAGGCAGCTTGACCGAATCCGTCCTTGTCGACCGTTTGGAATGCTCAGCACTTTCAACAAGCCTTACAACAAAAGTGCCGCCTGCGTATACAAACATGCCTGCAATGAAAACCATTAAGATGATGCCTGATGGCTGCATATGATATATACCTTGATAGGCAAAGGACGAGATGCTGATCAACATGAATCCAAGGACAAACCCGCTGCTGATTTCAAACAGGATTTCTCTTTCCTCTTCTAAATGAGTTGAGACTCTCCAGTGTAGAAGGAAGAGGGCCGCTAACGAAAACCACCATGGAATCCCAAGAATGAACTGTCCGATCAGAAACAAGATTAAGCCTTCCCCCAAAAAAATCATATTGAAAAGACGGCTTGAATCAATCCCCATCCAGACAAGAGGAGCAGTCAGAAGGAATGATAAAGCTATGAATGGTAAACAAGCGGATAAGAAGAAGAGTTTGTCGAAAAAAAATGTGAGAATCGCCAATAGCATCAATGCTTCTGCAGCTAACTTTACTGTTACCCTGAAGATATAGGCATTCTTTCGCTTTAGGCGTATTTCTTGATTCGCTGCTTCCATTCCTGCAAAACTCCTTGTTCATTAATATTTTCTAATTGAAAAACGGCAACATCTCGTTGACTCATGATAGATACCAATTTCTCACTGTCATCATCCTGGCTGCCGATAGAAATCAGTACAGGTGGAACCAAATGATGCATTATTAAATATTGATACATCAAGCTGAACGGAAATGTCACATCATCAACCGAAAGGACAGATAACATTTCTAATGCTCTTTGCCTCTGTTTTTTCCCATTTCCGCTGGGAAGGTAATAAAATGGTGTTTTGTTCAATGAACGTACATTGACGGCCAAAGAAAAAGGGATATCATTTTTTGTAGCCATTTCAATGATGTATGCCGTTCTTTCAATAAGGTTTTCCAGTTCGCTTGTAATCGCGTAATGAGCGGATATATTCAGGGTGATCAACCAGTTTCTGCTTACAGCAGGGGAGTTCACTTTTGTCTGAAGTGATTGCATCCTTGCCGTGGCTTTCCAATTGATATTGGCAAAACTGTCTCCTGGTGAATAATCTCTTGTTCCGACCGGCTGGAAAGGATCACTGAATAGTGAATTGTTGACTGGGAAGGTCCCTTGCATCCTGGTATGGGCTGAGGAAAAACCCTCTACCGTCTTGCTCTTGGGAAAGACCAGGATATCAGACTTGATCGGTTTAAGGTACTCCATGGAGGTTCCACCGTTTCCAAATAAGTTGGGAATCTGGACATACAGCTTCTCTACCTTAGCTAAACCCCTTTTTTGTGCAGCTACGGGAAACTCCACTTCGATTACTTCATCTTTACTGATTGAAACAGGTATTTTCATTTCGATAATCCCGCCCGGAAATTCATCAAATTCTACTCCTTCGGGCAGTACCACGTCATTGAAACGGAGAATCAAAGCGCCATTCAAAATGGGCAATCCCTTATTTTCAAACTTGAAGGACCATACTCCGCAGTCTCCGCTATTAAATTTTTCCCTGTTTCTCTTATTATGAAGATGAAGGTGCAACCCTGCCTTTTTCATGTAGAGGTTCGCTCCTGCAAAGAGCAGGAAAGCAACAAGGAAGGCTAACAACATCATTGAGTTTTGTGTAAAAAATCCGATAAACGCCAGTATCAGGCTTAACAAGGTACAAGCAGAAATCAACTGGGAATCTGTCGTCTCTCTTTTCCAATCCACTCTTATGCCCTCGATTCTACTGGAACCAGCACTTCCTCGATCAGCTCTTCCATGACTCTTTCATTTGTTTTTGTCAAAGAGGCCTCGGGTGTTAAGGAAATCCTGTGGCTGAGGACGTAGGAAGCTACCTTCTTAATATCCTCAGGTGTAACATAATCCCTTTCATTTACATAGGCCATTCCCTGTGAGGCTCGCAATAGCGCAAGGCTGGCACGGGGACTGACTCCCAATTCGATGAGTTCATGATCTCGCGTTTTTCTCGCAATTTGCAGGATATAAGATTCTATATCTTCAGACACATGGATAGCCCTCACCTCTTTAACACACTCTTTAAGTGTGTCCGGGTTAATAACGGCTTTAATGTTTTCCAAGGGCTGTTTATCTCGAAAGCGCCTCAATAATTCCCTTTCACTATCAAATTCAGGATAAGAGATTGGGATTTTCATCAGGAACCGGTCAAGCTGTGCTGCAGGCAGCGGAAATGTACCTTGCTGGGATTCCACTGGGTTCTGGGTTGCCAACACGATAAATGGCTCATCAAGCTTAAGTGTCTTTCCTTCTATTGTTACCTGCTTCTCCTCCATAACTTCCAGCAAGCTGGACTGCGTCCGTGGAGTTGCACGATTGATTTCATCTGCAAGCAGAACATTGGTGACAACCGGGCCTGGTCTTAATTCAAACTCTTTTTCTTTTGGATTGAAATATTGAATCCCTGTTATATCGCTCGGCAATACATCAGGTGTAAACTGTATCCGGCAGAAACTTGCCTGGATACAACCCGCAAATGTTTTCGCGAGCATGGTTTTACCGGTTCCCGGCACACTTTCAAATAATATATGGCCGCCCTGAAGAAGGGCAATGCTTAATAATTCAACTTCATGGTCCATTCCGACCATCACTTTACTAATCTCTTTTTTTAGGTTTTTAACAAACACAATTGATTCCCCCTATTCTATTTATTTAGTATACCAAAAAAACAATCCCCCTATTTGTAATTTTCTAAATTCACCCTTTTTTATCCTTGACCTAATGCTCATCCAAAAGGAAGAGGACGAAATCAAAAACGATTTCGTCCCGAATTTACATAATATTTAGATTTTCACAGAACACTTTTCATATTGGTTTTCTATTATGAATAAAAAACCATTTGGGGTGAGTTCTATGTCTGTAAACATTATTCTTTGTCTTCTCTTCATTTTATCCGTCGGAGTTTTCAACATCTTCTTACTAAGGAAGCATTAGCGCTTTTGGCTAATGTTCATAGATCATTTTTCTGGTCATGCCGCCATCAATAACCAAATTCTCTCCATTGATGAAATTATTTTCCTCATGACATAAGAACACACAGGCCCTTGCTACATCTTCCGGCCTGCCAACCCGGTTGGAAGGGTGCTGAAAATGATCTTTTTTTCTAAGCTCATCATATTTCCCTGTTTCAATCCAGCCGGGGCTTATGCTGTTCACACGTATATTATATTCACTCAAGGTCATGGCCAATGAATGGGTTAAGGCCACAATTCCGCCTTTACTTGCTGCATAGGCCTCTGTATTCGGTTCTGACATGCCAGCTCTTGTGGATGCCAGGTTGATAATACAACCACCTTGCTCTTTCATTAGCAAGGCTGCTTCCTTGGAAAGGAAGAACATGCTGCTCAGATTGGTTGAGATGACTTCATTCCAGTCCTTCTCTTCCATTTCCCAGAAATTCTTGAATTTAGATATTCCTGCATTATTAACAAGAATGTCCACTTTTTTGCAGGAAGATTTTATTTCATCGAACAGCCTCTTGATTTGGCTGTATTGGCTGACATCACATTTTTTAAATATAACTGGCGGCCCCTTTTTCGACAATTCTTCACTTACCTTAATGCCTTCCTCATCTTTATCTACAAGAATCACTGTATAGCTTTGGCTGGAGAGTGCTTCAGCTATCGCTTTTCCAATGCCCTTGGCTCCTCCAGTCACTACTGCTACTTTTTCATTCATCGATATCCCTCCTTCAAAGCTACTTTTTCCAAAAGAGCAAACAAGCAAACCTTCAACCGCTAAATGGTGATTGGAGATGAAAAATATAAAAAAAGCCTGTCTTGGATAAGACAGACCTTAACTTCTGGGAGTATCCAGATACATATATACAACATCTCCACCCTGCTGGGCGATTCCGCGAAACTGTTTGAAATCACTTTGAGCGATCAAGAGTTTTCTGAATTGAAGAAAGTCAGATTTTTGCACTCTGTATTCGTCAATCCCTCTGCTGCGAAGTTCCTCCAAAATCGTTAATACTTCCTGATCTTCCATCTTACTGTCCCCTTTCAATGGATCCTATATACATATTAACAGCACTAATGAAAATAGTCTGCAATGATTTTCAGCCCAATTATTCAAAGACGGATAAACGAAATAGCAAGTACAATTATTTGATTGTAGCGAATGGCGTGCGGCCTCCTCCAGGAACATTATTTACGAATAAAGTGAAAAAATACAGATTATAAAACTAATATTCTAACAAATTCCTTTACCTTTTTGTTATTTTAAGGCAAACTGTAATTAATTGTTTCTGAAACTTTTGACAAAGGAGAGATTTTTTTTGAAAAAAGCAGAAGTAGGTAATTTAATAGAATTTAAAAATGGCTTGAAAGGGATTGTAGAAAAGGTGAATGAAAATTCTGTGATTGTTGATTTAACATTCATGGAAAATTACCGTGATCTTGAGTTGGAAGAAAAAACTGTTGTTAATCATAAAAATTATAAAATCATTGAAGCATAATACAACAAATGCCTGGCATTCCTATATGGAAGCACAGGCATTTTTCAATATTGTCTTCTAAGGCATCAGAAAACCCTATTCCTTCAGAGGTTAATAAAAGTTTGAGCAATCACTCGACCTGGAGTACAGGTGCAAACATTTGTGGAATGCAGGTTTCCATTTACTGAACCTGTTTTTTATTGTCTTCAAGCCAGTCATTCCTTCCCGATTAAGCACTTATACTTTTACTTTTTTCCTTTTGTCAAACCTTCACCTTCAAGCTCCTTGAATGACTCCACTTTTCCATGCGGGTGCTGGTCCTGCTTTCTTACGTTCCACTGTCTTTCTTTTTCATGTTTAGACTTTGTCATGGTTTTCACCCTCCTTTGCGTTCCCTCATTATTTTGGCTGTTTCCTCCAATTTCATGCAGAGCGAAACTTTTCTCTAAGATTCATTTTTCCCCCAAGGTTTCATCCACAGTAATATAATGAACAGCAAACTCAGGTAACCGAAAAGTGGGTATAAATAAGAAAGAAGCTTACTGTATTCAAAAAAGCTCATGAGGTAGATAATAATAAATATCATGATCGTAATAAAAATCCTTCTGCCATTCCAATAGTTGGCCATCTGCTTTTCCAATCCGAACACTCCACCGATGATGGAAGTGAAAATCTCTCCGAAAATAATAAAGATATAAATTCCATAAAGGCTGCCAGCCATACTTTTCATAACGATTGCCATCGGGATTTCATACAAGGTTACATTGGGGATCATCACCAAGGTGAAGTGGCTCGATATTAAAATGATAGTGAGTAATATACCGCCGAGAAACCCTCCATATTTCACAGTCTTAACATCTTTGATTTGTGCTGCCACCGGCACAAGCACAGCCTGCGCCATTGCGAGGTTAAATGCTGTGTATGTAAATGGGCTGACGACAGCTTTCCATCCGTCATCCGCATGTGGAATTCTGAGGATGGATTCGGCAAACTCAGGATGAAATAAATTTGACAACATGATTGAAATGTTAAAGATGATCATTGTCGGTACCACAAGCGTATTGACCGCAAACAACCCTTTCATCCCAACAATCATGACAATGAATCCAAGGAATATGGATAACAGGACACCTGCTTGCTTCGCCATTCCCAACTGCTCTTCGAAGACTGCTCCTGCCCCTGACAACATAACCGCTGTAACCCCAAGCAGCATGAGCATCATCAGGATATTCATGAATTTTGAAAACCACTTGCCAAAAAGGTATGCATTAAACTCCTCAAAGGATTTGGCCTTCAATTCATGTGCTTTCACCATTATCTTGGCTCCCAAAAAAATGAACAAATAGCCGCTGATCAAGATGCCGATTAACCCTATAAAGCCAAATCGTGTAAAAAACTCCACAATTTCTCTCCCTGTTGCAAACCCAGCTCCAATAATGGTACCTACATATACTGCGGCTAACTGAAACACACCGCTCCATCTTTTCAATCCCATCACCTCATTGCTTGCTCGATTCTGTTTATCACACTTTCTTAAAGGCATTAACGTTTATAATCATTCACTGTTTGCTCCCAGACTTAAGTTTGGGTTTATCACAAGCCGCTATTTAAACATATGTACAAGCATAGTAGTTCAGAAGTAAAAACGCCTGATTGTTATTGGGATTATTTCCCTTAAACAAAAAGGTTCCATCAAAACTGCTTAATAAAGAGGTTTACCTGTTGGATGTTGCATCACTTGTAGCAAATACAGGAATCAGAGGGCAATTTGAAGAAAGAATCAAATCTCTTATTGAGGAACTGCAGAACAGAAAGAATGTCTTACTGTTTATCGATGAGATCCATCTAATTGTTGGTGCAGGATCTGCAGAGGGCAGCATGGATGCGGGAAACATATTGAAACCTGCATTAGCAAGAGGAGAGCTTCAATTAATAGGGGCTACTACTCTGAAGGAATACAGACAGATTGAGAAGGATGCAGCACTTGAAAGACGAGTTCAGCCTATTCAAGTCAAAGAGCCTTCTACACAAGATGCTATTGCGATCTTAAAAGGCTTACAGAAGAAATATGAGGATTACCATGAAGTCAAATACAGTGAAGAAGCAATTATCGGATGTGTGACATTATCCAAAAGATATATCCAGGACCGTTTTCTCCCTGATAAAGCCATTGATCTTCTTGATGAAGCAGGCTCTCACGAAAACCTTCGCAATGGCCATAGAGACAAGGAGGAAGTGCGCAGCAGACTTTCACAAATTTCCTCTGAAAAAAACCTGGCACTTTCTGAAGAAAACTATGAACTGGCTGCAATATTAAGAGATGAAGAAATACAACTGGAAAAATCATTAGAAATTCAGGGTAAAACAGATTATCCTGTCGTAAGCGGAGAGTTAATCCAGGAATTGATAGAAAAGAAAACAGGAATTCCTGTTGGCAGCCTGCAGGAAGATGAGCAGCTAAAAATGAAGAACCTTCAATCCAATCTTAACAATAAAGTAATCGGACAAGAAGAAGCTGTTCGAACTGTCGCTAAAGCGATCAGAAGAAGCCGCGCAGGACTTAAAAAGGAACATCGTCCGATTGGATCCTTCCTGTTCATCGGTCCAACCGGCGTTGGAAAAACTGAGCTATCCAAAACCCTTGCCGAAGAATTGTTCGGAACATCCGATGCCATGATCCGGCTTGATATGAGTGAGTACATGGAAAAACACAGTGTATCTAAACTGATCGGCTCTCCTCCCGGGTATGTTGGCCACGACCTTGAAGGAAAGGATATTAAACTTAGTGTGACAGAAGAAGCAAAAGAGAAGCTGGTTGCTGATGGCTATCACCCTGACTTTGGGGCAAGGCCATTGCGCAGAATCATCCAGGAAAAACTTGAGGATTCAATTGCAGATTTCATACTGGATTATCCTGAAAAAAAAGAATTGTCAGCATTAATTGAAGATAATGAAATAGTTATTAAGTAAAGTGATAAGCCGCCCCTAAGATGGGACGGCTTTTTTTTATAGTTCCTTATTAAATATACCAGCCTTTTAAAAGTGGCACTAATGCACCTGTCTTTCTTATCACCAATCACATGCTATGCACTTACCTGAATCGGAAATCAAAGATGCCTCCATAATTATCAAAATCAATAAAAAAGAGCATCCGCTAAGCGAACACCCTCTTCAAACTTTTAGTAGGACAAATCTTTGATAGATAGTCCAACCTTCTTTAACAACTCTATAGCGTTTTCTTTTTCTTCATTGCTTAATACAGACATCAGCTTATGGATTTGCATTTCATGCTTTGGAAAAAGCTCTCCAATAAATTTTTTTCCCTCTTCTGTAATCTGAGCATAAGTTACCCGGCGGTCATTGGGGCAGGCAACACGCCTGATCAACCCCTTTTTTTCAAGCTTGTCCACAACATAGGTGATGCTTCCGCTTGCAAGCAGAATCTTGCCGCCTATCTGCTGAAGGGGCTGGTCCCCCTTATGGTAAAGCAGTTCAAGTACAGCAAATTCCGTCATGTTCAAACCATTATTCTGTATAGAGACTTGAACATCTTCATTGAGAGCCTTATATGCACGCGATAGTACAATAAACAGCTTCAATGATTGTTCTATATCTTTTCTGTCTTCCATATCTACCAATTCCTTTGAATATACTTTTGATTTATTTTATTAACTTCCAGTTATGATTTACAGCAGCTTTCACTGTCTTATGCTTCAGGAAGTAATTAGCGAGTAATTCAGTCATATCGATCTGGCTCGATTTCGTGATTGGACGGTCCTTGAACATTGGATACTCCCCGCCTCCGCCTGCCCTGTAATTGTTCATCACCACTTCATACTTGGCATCCATATCGACAGGCTCTCCTCGGTACTGCAGCTTCTCTATACGCTGACCGATGTCGTTTTTGATATTTATGGTGTATTCTATTCCTTCCCACATATCATAATTATAATGCTGCGGCTTAGGTTCTGAAAATGCTGGGTTGACTGTTATCACGCCATCCTCATTGATGTGAAAATAAGAGGCTGATCTCTCGAGTGCTTCTTTCATGTCTTTCCCGCTTATTTCTATAGCCGCCAAAGTATTAGGGTAAACGTAATTTGAAACGATATCTCTCATTGTCACCGTATTCGGAAGCCCTTTTGCTGAATTATTGAATAGAGCGGTGTTGGAGATAGTAACCCCGAGTGCATCCATTTGTACTCTATTGATGAATTCTACAAGCGGATGCTCTTCCATTCTTGCTTTGAAGGGATCAGTGATTGTCATGTCCCCTTCAATGAATCCGATTGGCTGGTCCAGCCAATCCTGGGTTTTCGTTTCATAATGATTGACCAGGTCTAAAATCTGCTCATCTTCTTCCTCATTCCCTACAGGTATAAGAACAGCTTGCTTGTCAACGATCTCCCATTTTCCATGCTGCCATTGGAGTTCAATATCTGCACGGCCTACATATTCTCCGTTAAAGCCAGGCTGGATGATCAAGACGCCATTAACAGTATCAGCTAACTGGCGGTGCTGATGACCGGTTAGCAGAATATCGATGCCTTCAATTTCATTACAGATTCTGTAACCCTGATTTTCACCAGTGTGAGGCTCCGTTTTTTCACCTGTGACCAGATCATTCTCAAAACCGCCATGATAGGAAACAATCAGAACGTCCGGCTGCTCAACTTCCTGGATATATTTAACCCATTTCCTTATTGACTCGAGACAATCATTGAATTTCAACCCTTTAATATGTTCAGGGTTTTCCCAGTTAGGAATATAGTGCGTAGTGGCCCCCAGAACTGCAGCTTTTGTCCCGTTAGCAAACTTTTTAATGATATATGGAGTTCCAAATTTAGGTTCTCCTGTTGATTGATCAAGTATATTGGCAGAAAGCCAGGGAAAATTCGACTGTGTGATAGCTCGCTGCAGCATCGGCATACCATAGTTAAACTCATGGTTGCCAATCACGGCAGCATCATACTTTAGATGATTGAGTACCTCAACCATGGGATTGGGCTGGTCTTCCATATATTTAACATAGTGGTAAGTCAAAGGGGTTCCCTGAATGATATCACCATTGTCTATAGTTATTACATTTTCTTTTTCACTTTGAATTTTCTTTATGATTGCTGCAGCCTTTGCAAATCCTACTGGCTGCAGTTCATTCGTACCGTAATTGATTGGAAAGATACTTCCATGGACATCACTGGTTTCTATTATCGTCATCTTAGTTTGTGGCATCATTAACCTCCAGCACTCTCTCGTAATTCTATTGTATCAAATTTCCTGGTTTATTGTACTATATTAATTCCCTTGTCGTTCAGGTATCATGAGGCTTTACTATTCTTCTTTCCACCGCATTATTAAAGACCCGCGAATAATAAAAGGCTGCCAAAGGTCCTAAAACCTTAAAGACAGCCTGTTGATGATAGGTATTATACAATTCTTTTTCTGATAGCAGAAGAGACAAAGTCAATTATTGTAACAACAATAATGATGACCAGAAGAATTAACCCCATTTGTTCCCAGTTTCTATTCATTTGCGCAAACTGGATAAGTGTCCCTATCCCACCTGCTCCGACGATACCAAGAATCGTTGATGCACGCACATCAATTTCAAAACGGTAAATGGCATAGGAAAGGAACTCTGGGATAATCTGCGGAATGATCCCATGGAACAAAATCTGGATCTTATTCGCCCCGCTCGCTTCCATCGCTTCTACAATTTTCAGATCAATAGACTCCAATACTTCTGAATAAAGCTTTCCAAGCATTCCAGTCGAGCCGATTGCAATAGCTAAAACACCGGCAAAAGGATTTGGACCTACTGCCACCACGAACAGGATGGCAAGAATCAAATCCGGGAACGCACGGACAGCACTCAGGATCCATTTACCGATGGTTGTAAGAACCTTGTTGTTCGTCATATTGGCAGCAGCAAGGAATCCTAGAGGAACAGCCAGAATTGCCGCCATTAGTGAGCCGGCAAAGGCAATATATAATGTTTCCACCATGGCAGTCCATACTTTGCCCATAGAAGCCCAGTCAGGATCAAAGAGTTTGGGTATTACCCGGTCAAAGTTATTGGCCATTCTTTCCAGTGCTCTTCCCCAATCGATATCGATCCCGGTGAAAGTCCAAATATATAAAAGGACTACAGCTAAAAAGATAGACCATTTCTTAAATATCTTAAACGGCGAACGTTTTTTCTTTGGAGGCAGAGTGAGCTGCATCAGACAATCGCCTCCCTTATCTTAGAGCTGATGTATTCGATAATGACCACCACAGCAAAGATAACGAGAATGATCAGCATCGCATTCGGATAGTTGTAGAATTTCAGCTGCTGGCTCAGCACAAGGCCAATACCGCCTGCCCCAACCAGTCCAAGTACTACAGATGCCCGGATGTTAATCTCAAATACATATAAAACGAAAGATGTGAATTGCGGAAGAACCTGAGGCACAAGTGCAAAGGAGATACTTTGCAAAGTGTTTCCTCCGGAAGCATGCATTGCCTCCATTGGATTCATATCAACTGATTCTACCGTTTCACTTATTAACTTCGCCAGGATTCCCAGCGAGAAAATGATGAGTGCAACAATCCCTGGAAAAATACCAATTCCGAACAAACCAACAAAAATAACAGCCAATACAAGGTCTGGAATCGTTCGAAGGATATTTAATATTGTACGGACAGTTGTATAAACAAATTTATTCGTTGTAACGTTTTGGGCAGCGAGCAAGCTAAGCGGAACACACAGAATGGCTGCGACAGTAGTTGCGACAATTGCCATCTGTATGGTTTCTGCCATGGGATCAATGATATGTTGAAACGCCGCAAAGTTGGGCGGAAAGAACTTTACAATCACTCTTCCCATATTCGGAATACCATCAATCAGGTCAGGCAGCGTTGCATTTGTCTTGATCGTACTCCAAATATAAAAACCGATAATAACAGCAAATATTGCCGTAAGGCGAGCTTTGGCCTTACCAGGAAGAAGGGATGGGGCAAATGTTCCTTTTGTCTGTTTTTTTGAAGAATCAGCCTTCACTCTTCTACACCTCCGCGCAAGTCGTCTTCGCGAATCGCACGTCCATAGATTTCCTCAAACGTCTTTTCGTTCACCTCAGAAACAGGGCCGTCAAACACCACTTCCCCGGCACGCATGCCGATAATGCGATCGGCATACTCCATTGCCATATCGATAAAATGCAGATTGACAATAGTTGTAATCTTATCTTCTTTGTTGATTTTCTTCAGGTAAGTCATTACTTGATGAGATGTAGGAGGATCCAGTGAAGCCACTGGTTCATCAGCAAGAATATATTTGGGTTTCTGTGTCAGCACCCGAGCGATACTCACCCTTTGCTGCTGTCCGCCGCTCAGCTCATCTGCACGGTTATACAGCTTTTCTTCTATATTGACACGCTTTAAGCTTTCATAAGCAAGCGCGAGGTCTTCTTTTTTAAATAAATTAAAAATTGACCGGAGAGTCCCTGTGTACCCTAATCTCCCTGCCATTACATTCTTCAGTACATTGGACCTCTTTACAAGATTGTAATTTTGAAAGATCATGCCCACTTTGGTTCTCAGTTTTCGTAA
The DNA here is from genome assembly GCF_053903065.1 of Bacillus sp. AK031. NCBI lineage: Bacteria > Bacillati > Bacillota > Bacilli > Caryophanales > Bacillaceae > Bacillus > Bacillus sp. AK031. The sequence continues at coordinate 3,019,352 of NZ_CP096424.1, forward strand.
ATCGCCTCCGCGATATTTCAAAATGTTTTGATCATCAACAAGCAGCTCACCCTTCGTCGGAGTAACGAGCCTGTTGATGCTGCGGATGAAGGTGGATTTCCCAGCTCCCGACAAGCCTACGATGACCACGAACTCGCCTTCATTAATTTTCACGTTTACATTCTTCAAGCCTTCCGTTCCATTAGGATACACTAAAGAAACATCTTTGAACTCTATCATGATGAAACCCCCTTCAAATCCTTAAAAATACACTCTTTTTCGTAAATATTCAACAAATTCAAAGTAGTGATTTCCGCTCCAGGCGTGCGACTCCGCGGGGCGTGCGGTGAGCCTCCTCAGCTTCGCCTGCGGGGTCTCACCTGTCACGCTAATCCCGCAGGAGGTCGCACGCCTTCCGCTCCAATCGACACTATATAAACTACAAAAGGAATAAAAAATACAAAAACTTTTAGAAAAACTAAATGACGGAGATCCCCAGCGTTACTACCTACCATGAAAAAAAGTATATTAGTCACCACATAGAAAAGACAGATATATGGAAATTATTATTTAGTAAGACCTAAATATACCTTTTACTATAAACCGCCAAAAAGTAAAAAATAATTGCGTAATATATGAGTTTCTGTGAGGAACCGGGTTTTCGAGACAAAAAAAAGGGGAAGCAACCTCCCCCTAGATTGCGATTCTATTAAATTAAAGCTTCAAATTAGAAAGAAATAGAATCTTTGAATTTAGCGTAAGTGTCTTTAACTACCTGGTACTCTTCATCACTTGCTTCGGTGATTTCATCCCAGTTGTATACTTCATTCATGATTTTGATCATTTCAGGATCTTCATTCAATGATAGAAACACTTCTTTAATTTGTTGTTGCATTTCATCATCCAGTTCCTTAGTTACTGAGATCGTGTCATTTGGAATTTCAGATGTATAGTCGATGACTTTCATTTTATCCATCATGTCCGGATACTCTTCAGTCAGAGTTGTACGCACATCATCAAATGTTGTAGCAACGTCTGCATCACCTTCATATACAGCAATGGCAGCAGTATCATGGCCACCGGCTGCAATTCCTTGAGAGAAAAATTCAGATTGTAGTGCATTTGCACTTTCGATGTCAAACTGGTCCATCAACTGTGCTGCCGGGAATAAGAATCCAGAAGTAGATGCTGCATCCGGATAAGCCCAGATCTTGCCTTCCAGATCTTCAAGGGATTCAATCCCTGAATCAGCTTTAACAAGGTATTGTGCTTTGTAAGTTCCACTGCCATGACGTACGGACTTAAGGATTACTTCAACGCCATATTGCTCATTAGCCAAAACATAACCGAAAGCAGGAATGAAACCAACTTGAACTTCATTAGACCCCATTGCTTCTATAAGTGCAGTATAATCAGTCATTACACGGCCTTCAACCTCAATGCCGAGTTCTTCACCAAGACGCTCTGCCAATGGCTCAACCGTATCAGCGATAGTTTCAGAATCTTGAGAAGGAACGAATCCCATAACGAGTTTATCAGGTGTTTCCTGTCCCGCATTACCGCCTTCACTGTTTCCTTCGTTTGAAGCGTTGTTAGTACCGCAAGCAACTAGTCCTACAGCCAACAAAAGTACAAGCATAAAACTGAAAAACTTTTTCATTCTCCTTTTCCTCCCTAGAAAACTATTAATATCTCAGTACAAATTTTATTATGACTTAATTATGACAATTTCGCCACACTCTTTTGATAATTTTTACAAAATCTTTATATTTGTTGTCGCTTTATGATGTATAAATGACTATTAATGTGTTCTAATACAGGAATTATGACTCAAAATAAATATTCTATTTACAATTAATTAACAATCTGCCATTTAACTGACGACGCCTGCACATCTCTATGTAAGATTCATTTTTGGAAATCTGTTGTCGGTTTACTATGAAATATCAACTATATTTAAGCAAACTGTCAAAAAAAGAAAGGATCCATTTAGCCAGGACCCTTTCTCTTGTTCATTAACCTATTCAGTTAGCCTAATGCTGCTCAGCACTCTTTATATAATTTAACTCCTGATATACATTGATCAGTTTGTCCAGTTCCTGGCTGCACTCGACCGTCCTTGGATCATTCAAACCAAATTCAGCACCGATTTTCAGCATTACTTTTTGTTTTTTTGCAATTCTATGAAGGATTAGTTTTTGGTAGATTTTATCTATTGGAAATATCATGGGGTTTCTCACCTTTCTGTCTCTGACACTTCTCTGATATATATATCAAACCTTATCTTTTAAAAAAGCAATTATATTTGAAGTATCGCAACATTCCCCAGAAATGTAAATAGAATCGCTAAAACAAGACAAAATCTCCCATAAAACCGCGTCTCTTAATCGGGATTTAGACGACATACGACAAAATCCTCAGCTTGCAGTGTGCACACCTGAGGATTTTGTCCTGTTATTCTATAGTTGCCCACATTTCACGTGGATTCATCTCGTAAATCCCTTTGTCACGGTACATATAATGATTAATGATGAACTCTCTCCTGATGGTTGCATAGTCTTCATGAAACTTCTTGATATATTCATTTATATCCTTCTCGTTGTACTTCACACCCGGTTTTAAGCCTTCCATTATATGTTCAAATACAAAGAGCTTCTTTTTGCGCTGGGCTGGTATCCCGATCAGTTTTCCGTCATTTGTGAAAAAATTATTCAATACTTTTTGTTTTTCTTTTTGACGTTTTTCCAATGATTCATCATCCTCCTTTCTGTCTTCAGACATATTCAACAGTACTTCCCCATGATGTGTAATGACTTTTTTATTCAGGTAGTAATACAAAGAGTTCTTTTCCCTTCTTGAATACACAAGGTTAATTTCTCTCAGCTTGGTAAGATGGTGGGATATAGTCGGAGCTGTCAGTCCCAGCTTTCCAGCTATCGCTAATCCATGAAGCGGGCCTTCTCTCAGCAGCATGATGATTTTCAAGCGGGTCGGATCCCCGATGGTTTTATAAAAAGAAACCAGCTTATCAAGTTGCAAGCAAAATCCCCTCTTTCACATAACATTTGATATTCATCTAATTAAATTATCATCTAATCAGTTTTGTTTGTCAATAAAAAAACGTCCCAACCATTTTCCTTGAGACGTTATTTCTATTATTAACTTTTACCCTTCTGCCTCTCGATCAGAAGCAGTTTTTCCTTCTTATCAATCTGCTTCCCGGCGTATCCTGTCAGTGATTTGTCCTTGCCTATCACCCGGTGGCAGGGCACAATAATTGGAAGCGCGTTAGCTTTATTTGCCTGCCCGATTGCTCTTACCGCTTTTGGGTTATTTATTTTTTCAGCTATATCCTTATAACTCCAAGTACTGCCGTAAGGAATCTCAAGCAAGCAATTCCATACCGCTTCTTGAAAAATGGTTCCTTCCATTTTTAGAGGAAGTTCAAAATCTTTCCTTGTTCCTGAAAAATACTCTTCCAGCTGGGAAGCTGCTTTAGAAAGAAGTTCATTCTCCGGAGCAGAAACTGGTTCCTCAACAAAGGCCACCCTTGTCAAACAACCTTCAGCTGCAGTCAGTCTTAAATTTCCGAGAGGACTGGATACCACCATACTTTCTTCCTTCATAGCCTCATCCTTTCTTACATGGCAGATCAATGTGAAATGTCGTACCTTTTCCCAATTCACTTTCTACTTCTACAGACCCTTCATGTTCTTCCAATATTTTAAAGGTTACCATCAAACCAAGTCCCGTTCCACGTTCCTTTGTGGTATAAAAAGGTTCTCCAAGCTTCTTGATCTTTTCCTTTGGTATGCCGATCCCTTCGTCACTGATGGATATCCGGACCTTCTCCGGGCCTTTTTCTTCAATATTTATAGAGATCTTGCCGCCTTTAGGCATGACTTCAATCGCGTTTTTTACTATGTTGATGAAAACCTGCTTCAATTGATTCGGTTCTGCAAAAATAGCAGGTATTCCTGTTGCATACTGCTCCTTGAACTGAACATTGTGCATGACAGCCTGTGCGTTCAGAAGCTCCAATGTATCTTTCATGATTTTGACCATATCGGTTTCTTGATATTGAACGGCCTGCGGTTTGGCAAGTATCAAGAATTCAGTGATAATCGAATCGATCCGCTGCAATTCCGACTTGATAACATGAAAGTACATTTCATGGTCTGTCCCCATACTGCTCTCCAACAACTGTATGAATCCTTTCAATGCAGTCATTGGATTTCTGATTTCATGGGCTATCCCCGCCGCCAGCTCGCCTACAACAGAAAGGGTGTCAGACTTCCTCAGCTGGTCTTGCAGTTCAACTTCCTCGGTAATATCCCGGATGACAGTCAGATTCAAATTGGAAAGCAGGTTATATTTAGAGGAGAGTTCAAGATGCTGAAGCCTCTCTTCATCGATCTTCTTCAATTTAATATAACTTGCCTGGCCCTCCTCTTTCAATTTCTGGTCATACTGCAAGTATTCATGATCTTCATTTTCTTTTATCAGGAAAACATCTTTTATATCACTGCCAATCAACATGTCTTTTTCAATTGACAATATTTCAAGTGCAACCGGGTTGGCATCGACCACCTGCCCGGAGTGATTGGTCAGTACCATGCCATCAAGGGTTCCTTCAAATATCTTCCTGAATCGCTCTTCACTCTCCCGCAATCTTTTCTCCATCTGATGGCGCTCGCTTACGTTCCGGAAAATTGTCATGTTATACCCATCTACAGAGTGAAGCTTTGATGTGAACTCCAGATGTTTCAACTGATTATTGGGCATAAGGAAGAGGATTTCATCCCGTACTTCCCCTTTCTCCCTCAGCTTAGAAGTAACGGATTCAAACTTTGACATTTCCAAAGGGTAAACGAAATCTTCTATTTTTTTGGTTAGAATCTCAGATAGTGAACACTCAAATATCTTAAGAGCAGATCTGTTGGCGCGGAGGACCCTTCCATCCTGGTCCCAAAGCACAATCGCATCAATGGCTTCTTCAAACAGATCTTTAAATAATTCTTCACTTCTTTTCAACTGTATCTCCATTTGTCTCTTTTCTGTGATGTCACGGAGGATCGCCATATGAAGTTCATGATTTACATAAGGAGTCGTGGTAAATTCCACCACTGATACCCCCTCAGAATGATTGATAGGAATCTCCCCTCTTGCCTGTCTGCCAGAATCAAGCAGCTCTTTTATTTTCATGACTTTATAATGAAAATTTTCAGGAATGAAGGAAATGACTTCTTTTGTAAGCACTTCTTTTTTTGTCAGGCTTACTTGTTTACAAAATGCCTGATTGACTTCTTTAATATTGCCTTCTTTATCAAATAGTAAAATGCCCTCAGCTGCCTGCTGGAAAATATTATTCAGCATATGAAGGTTCATGTGATCATTTCTCTGTTTCTCTCTCTCACTTGTAATATCTCTAAGGAAAAAGAATGCATATTCACTCATTTTCGGTTTGGTAATCTTCAAATCAATATGTTTGATTGTTCCGGAGGCTGCAGTCATCAGTGTCTCATCTTCTATTTCTCCACCGTCTTTAACTACACTTTCATATTGTGTAAGGATGGGAGAAGGCACCGCTTGGAAGTATTGGCAAAAAGGCTGTTGAATCAATGATGTCCGGTCTGTTTCTACTAAATCCAATGCAGGATTATTGGCCTCGATTATATTTAACGCCTCGTCAACAATAAGAATTGGATTGGGTGATGCTGCCAGAATATCTCTGAAGTTTATCAGATTTAAGGGACTTATTTCTCCTTCAGTTATGATTGTTTGTTTGTTCGTCATTATTCTTTTCCTCCTATACCTTCCTTCTGAGCCTCTTCAACTATCATTTTAACTTTCTTTTATTTCGGAATGGTTACAGATACATTTCTATTTATCATACCGATTATTTCTAGTTTAAGAATCCCTGGAATGGGTAACTTTAAGGTATATTTTTGGTACCTTGGTTAGTGAAGGGCCAGTCCCTCTAATACTTCAAAGTTGGTGAACATCATGCAGAAAAAAAGAGATTTTTATTTCGACAACGCCAAGGTAATTCTGATTTTCCTTGTCGTATTTGGACATTTTATTCGGTCATTCATTGAAAATGACCCTTATATTCTATCTATCTATAAAACTCTATATACCTTTCATATGCCTGCCTTCATTATTGTGTCAGGATACTTCGCCAAAGGGTTTCACAAGAAAGGATATATATCCAAACTATTTAAAAAGCTTATCCTGCCATACATGCTGTTTCAGATAATTTATTCAGTCTATTATTTTTTTCTTTATAAAAGCAGCACATTCAGACTCGATTTCTATGATCCTCATTGGTCATTGTGGTTTTTACCAAGTTTATTTTGCTGGAATGTCCTGTTGTACCTTTTTGTCAGCAGATGGAAACTGACTCAAAAGAGAGCATTATTCCTTGCTGCTTCTATTGGAATAGCCATTGGCTTCGCAGATTCTGTTTCCAATTATCTCAGCCTGTCAAGAACGTTCGTATTTTTTCCTCTGTTCCTGTTGGGATTTTATTTGAAACAAGACCATTTTTACAGGCTGAAGACGGCCAAAGCCAAAGCGGCAGCCGCTGTTATTCCTGCAGCCGTCTTTCTCTTCATGTTGGCCGTTCCCGAATTTTCCGACAAATGGCTGTTGGGATCTAAATCATATGAACAGCTTGGCGGCAAGGATATTCTTAGCCCATTTGCCAGAACAGCCGTTTATTTGTTAAATATATCAATGGCCTTCAGCTTTTTTGCCTTTGTACCAAAGCATAGGACATTTTTCACCAAATGGGGAGCCAACACGCTCTATGTCTATTTAATTCATGGCTTTGTCATTAAATTCTTCAGGGCAAGTTCCTTCCCTGACTTATTGCCGCCGATACAATCAATCATCCTGCTTGGATTCGCTTCATTAGTTTTGACTGTTATCTTATCAAGCAAGCCGCTTACGTCTTTCGCTCAGCCGTTGATCGAACTAAAAACAAGCAAACTTAGGAACATGTTCAACCAAATGAGGAGCAACAGAAAGAAATTGACTGAGCAGACGAAGTTTTAAACGGCAAACTTCAAACTGTCTTTCACCACACTCTTCACATTACACAAACCAAGACCGGCTTCTGCCGGTCTTTTGTTTTTATACATATTCTCACCCTAAGAGCCAAAATCCTTCATATAATTTGGAAATAGGACAAAATACTGAATAACATTGAGTTTAGAGCCCTGCTTGGTTACAATGTTAAAGTACTATCGGTCTGACTATCACATGCTTCTGCATGACCCGATAATCTTAACCGCCGTAAAGACACAGGCGATATATAAAGGAGTTTAGAAATGAAGAAAGCTGTATTAAGCACATTAAATGCCAAATATATACACACAAACCTTGCTATTAGAAACCTAAAGGCATTCTCAGACCCTGAGTTTAATGTTGAACTCTCCGAATATACGATCAAAGACCCACTTATGAACATCGTATCTGATTTATATACCAGAAATGCTGATGTAATTGGATTCAGTTGTTATATCTGGAATATTGAAGAGACCATTGCAGTTGTAAAAATGCTGAAAAAAATTTGTCCGGATACAATCATCATTTTCGGCGGCCCGGAAGTATCTTATGATGTGCCGTATTGGCTTGAGCGTTTGCCTGAGGTGGATTTCTTCGTTATTGGAGAAGGAGAGGAAACATTCAAGAGCCTCCTTGCTCAAATTGATGGAGATAAAAATTGGGAAGAAGTAAATGGAATCGGATATTTGAAAGATGGCAAGGTTAAAATCAATCCTCAGCGAAATAAATTGGATTTAAAAGAACTACCTTCACCTTTCAGGTTCGAAGAAGACTTGAAAGACCTGTCCAAGAGGGTAACATACATTGAAACGAGCCGCGGCTGCCCATTTAGATGCCAATTCTGTCTTTCCTCTATAGAAGTTGGGGTCCGCTATTTTGACAGGGAAAAGGTCAAAGAAGATATCAGGTTCCTCATGGAACATGGAGCAAAAACGATTAAATTTGTTGACAGAACCTTTAACATCAGCAGAAGCTATGCCATGGAAATGTTTCGCTTCCTCATTGATGAACATGTACCAGGGACTGTCTTTCAATTTGAAATTACAGCCGATATCATGAGGCCCGAAGTAATCGACTTCTTAAATAAGGAAGCACCTGCAGGGTTGTTCCGGTTTGAAATCGGCGTTCAATCGACAAATGATGAAACCAACGACCTCGTAATGAGAAAACAGAACTTTGATAAGCTGACAAGAACCGTCACAATGGTAAAGGACGGCCAGAAGATCGATCAGCACTTGGATTTAATAGCCGGCCTGCCTGAGGAGGACTACAATTCCTTCCGTAAAACGTTCAATGATGTATTTGCACTGAGACCTGAGGAATTACAATTGGGATTCCTTAAGATGCTGCGTGGAACAGGCCTAAGGATCAATGCTGATAAACACAACTATATTTACATGGATAATGCCCCATATGAAATCCTTGGCAATAACGTATTAAATTTTGATGATATTGTTAAAATTAAACAGGTTGAAGATGTACTTGAAAAGTACTGGAATGATCACCGGATGGATGAAACGATAGAATATCTGGTAACCCATGTATTTGATACACCATTCGATTTCTTCCAAGGCTTCGGATCCTACTGGGAAGAAAGAGGCTGGTCACGGATCGGCCATCAACTGGAAGACTTGTTCAAGCGGCTGCATGAATTTCTTAGAGCCAGCAAGATTAAATCCCTTCCAACAATAGAAGCGATCATGAAATATGATTACTTGAAGAATCAGCGCTATAAACCAAGAAAAGCATGGTGGCAGCCAGCACTTGATAAACGGGGACGATCTGAAATTTATCAGCTGACTATACAAAATCCGCAGATTTTTGGCGAAGACTTTATGAAGTTAGGATTAAATGAAAAAGATCTTCATAAACATACTTTACTTGAAGAACTTCCTGTCAATCCTAATACCCCAGCCGCGGATGCAGAACCATCCTATTTATTAGCTTATTACGATCCTGCATCAGGGGCAGCACAAATGTTCTTGGCTGATAAGTCAGCGTTCTTTCAATTACAAGACTAATAAAAATGTTAAGCCGCGAGTGGCTTAACATTTTTTCTTCTCATTTGTTTTTTTGTTTGCTTCAGGAATTTCGAAATGCTTTGCTGCATTAAAGTCACCAAACTCTATGCCAAATTCCTCCTGGAAGGACTCCTTCTTATTTTCATTTCGTTTATCTTTCATCATTCATTCTGCCTTCTCTGCCATGTTTGGAATTTCGGTTCTTTCCTTTGGCAGGATTCTCTTCTTGAGCAAACTCAGCACTGAAATCCTTTTGCTCTGCAAGGTTCCTTCGTGGAGTTTTATTGTTCTTTTCTGCCGCATCATATTCTGCTTTACGCTTCGCCATTGGCTGACACTCCTTTTTGTCTTTATGAAAGTAGTTTTTCCCTATGCTCCAATTTCATGCAAAGAGAGAAAAAAGAAGTTATTATCTTTTTCCTTCATGCCGCTCTATAGCAAAGCTGTATTTAATCTCCTCTCGGTCTAATTCTCTAATTGGCTGACTTACACTTCAGTGCGAAATATTTCCACTCATCATCTTTCAAGTTAGAGAGATGCTAGTAGTAGAAATACAATTAATTAACTATAGGAGGAATATACAATGGCAAGAAATTCAAACAAACTACTTGTTCCTGGCGTGGAACAATTCATGGATCAGGTTAAGTATGAAATTGCAGAGGAATTTGGAGTGGCACTTGGCTCTGATACTGTATCACGAGCAAATGGTTCCGTTGGCGGAGAGATTACAAAGCGTTTAGTAAAACAAGCGCAAACACAACTTAAAGGGAACCAATAAATAGAAAAAAGAAAGGCTTTGACGAGCCTTTCTTTTTAATCTTGTTTATTTTTATTTTGTTGGGATGACTTATTTTTGTTGTTTTCTTTTCCATGATGACCATCATTTTCACCATGATCATTTTTTTTCTTTTTATTTTCTCTTTCTTCTTTCTTATCTTTTTTTTCTTCTTTTTTCTTCTCTTTTTCTTCCTTCTTCTCTTCCTTTTTGTTTCTCAATTCATTCTGTTTGTCTTCTTTAGCATTTCCATGCCAATTTTCTTTGGTCTCTCCCTGATGTACGTCTTCTTTCTTAGGTGACGCATGAATTGCTTTTTCACTTGAATTGTTCTCTTTTTTGGAAGCAGATGGCTGTTCCTTGTCGTTTTCTGCAGATCCGGGATTTTCTTTTTGCTCAGCCGGCTTTGCAACAGACTGTGAAGCTTCATTTTCACCATTGGAAGTGTCTTCTTCGGAATCTTTTTTCTTCAGAAATTGGCCAGCTGTCATTCCCGCCTTATGAGCTTCTTCTCTAACAGTTTTATCAGAATCGATGAATGCTATTTTAGCTGTTCCATCCTTAATTTTTTCTTCTGTAAATTGTGCCAATTCTGTTTTTAAGGTACTCTTTTCACTGTTCGAGGCTTCTTCAGTAAAGACGGTTGTAACTGTTACGTTTTTCTGTTCATCCATATACCCATTTTCATCACAAAGCTCGATTATGTCTTCAGTTATCTCTACTAAAGAAAGTCCTTTCCAATCAGAGATACTACTTAAGATTTTCTCCGCCTCTTCATTAAATGGTTTAATTTCCAATACATCACTGTCTTTGCTGACACTGATTTCAAAGCTTGGATTGATATCGACAGAGACATAGGCATAGACTTCAGAACTATGTAAGCCAGGAAACAGAATAAAGAATAGCATTAACAGGGCTGCCGCTCCCGAAAGAACAGGCTTTACAATTATTTTTTTCTTTAGCTCCTGAAGAATAGACTTACTTTTTGTTTCAGTTTTTGGAAAAAAGGTCAGCTCTTCGCCGACTGCATATTCCATTGAAGGCTGTTTCTTCGCTTTGATAAACTCTCCATCCGGTGTCATCATAACGAGAGTGTCCGATTTAACCTCCATAACAATCCCTTTTTTCATTGTTTCATCCGCCCTTTTAGGTAATCCTTTAAATAATAAAAATCCCCCATAATAATGATCGATATGGCAATAATATATTTTCTGTTTCTCTCTATTGTCTTGCGGCTGAACCCAACTTGGTTTTCTAACTGTTTAATCGGGAGCCGTTTCTTTGCAACCATATAATCCAGCAATGCTGGTGTGGAAACAACCGTTTCCGCTATTGATATCGCATTTATCCTTGCATCTTCATGCTTCGGTGAGTTCTTGACAAGATCTTCGAAACTAAGGGAATATTCTTTGAGTTTCGCAGTGAAAGCAAGAATCTCTTCCCTTCTTTCAACAGTTTCTTTTTCACGGCCATACTCTTCCAGAGATAGTGTATCAGTTATTCGGTTTTGCGCTTCCCCATCTTCAGTATGAATGTTTGCCTCGACGCTGACATTTTGATGCCTTCCGTTGGCACGGATATAGTCAATCACTTTCCGTTTGATAATCACTTCAGCAAAACTTAAAAAGGAAGCTCCCCGGCTGCTGTCATACTTGTAGAAAGCGTCATGGAATGCTATAAGACCAATGCTGAATTCATCATCACTCTCATATATATATCTTTTACAAACCGAAGAAACCGCCTTTTTCACAAAAGGTTTATAATCCTCAAGCACTTTATTTACAATTTCCTGGTCTCCAGCTTGGATTTCTGCTGCCAATTCTTCCAATGTGTCTTTCTTTTTCTTCTTAGCTGCAAAGATTAATAATACATTCAGCATTAGTCTCACCTCACTCCGACCCTTATTATATCATGTATAAAGCAGTTCTGAAGGTAATTGAGTATGGAAAAGGCTGCCTCTTTTTCACGGTCTTCTGTGACGGAGACAGCCTTCTGGACTAATACCTTTTCAAATAAAAGATATTCACTGCTGATTAATCTTCCTTCTTACCATGACCTTTGTCATTGTTTTCTTTTTTGCCTTCTTTTTTATTTGCTTTATGTACTGCTTTCTGTTGTTTCTTTTCTGCTTTTTGCTCTGCTCTTGCTTGTTTGCGCTCAGCCTGTTCTTGTTTCTTTTCTGCTTTTTCTACCTTTTGTTCAGCTTTTCTATCAGCCTGCTCTTGTTTGCGTTCTGCTTTTTCTTGTTGTTTTTCAGCCTTTTTCACTGGAACTGCTGGGGCAGCTGCCGATTCTTCCGTTTCAACTTCTTCTGTTCCTTCAGCTGCCTCAGTTTCAATACCTTCTGTTTCGATAGCTTCTGCCTCAGTTACAACTTCAGTTTTTTCAGTGCTTTCCTCCGAAAGATCTGCATCTTCTTCTGTTTCATCTTTCATTTTTGCCATTTTCTTCGCTAGTTTCGCATAGCTCTTTTCAATGTTCTTCTGAAGAGCAGCTTTTGCTACTGGATTTTTCACCTTTTCCAGCGCAGCTTCCAATGCAATGATATTTTGTGCGATGATCTCTTCAATTTCATCAAGGGAATCTTCTGACTCTGTTTCTTCTTCAGTTGTTTCAGTTTCGTCAGTGGAGTCCTCCATTTTATCTTCTTCGATTACATCTTCGGATTGTTCTGATTCACTGTCTACTATCACTTCGTCTTGAGCGTCAGCTGGCTCCTCACCTTCTGAATCTTCTTGAGCATCTGATTCTTCCATTGCCTCAAGAGCTTTCTCAATTGTTTCGATTGCTTTATCTTCTTCGCCGGCTTCAAATAATGCCTGTGCTTCTGCTAAACGCTCTGCAGCAAATTCTGCTAAGAGTTTTGCTTCCTTTACATCATCAGCTGTAAACGCAAGCTTTACTTTCTCCAAGGCAAGCTTTGCAAAATAAAAGAAGTCTCCAGGAAGTAAAGAAGGAGATTCCTGAACATCTTCCAGGGAATCCATTTCATCCTCAGCAGAGTCCATTACAGCCTCGTCATTTACTATCACATTGGATTGTTCTTCATTTTCTGTTTGAAATTGTACTTTTTCTAATGCATCCGTATCATTCTCATTTGCGTGAGCTAATGTACCGGAAAGAGAAAAATTTCCTGCTACTAATACTGCTAATGATGTTCTTGCTAACTTTGATTGTTTTGACAAATAATTCACCTCATAAATTGTTTTCAAGCGATCGCCTCACTACATGGTTACGGATTTTAAAACTGGCTTGTGGGGGTATATAAGATTCTTTTTAGGGGTTTGGGGTAATTCCGGGAGATAATATAAAGTAATTCTATGCAACATTACAGTTAGAAACAGCATTGGTAAATGCTTTAGGAGGATTTTCCTGTTCATTATATTTTTTTCCTCTTTGTCATAAAAAAATAGTCAAATAAGGAATTATTATTACCCCAAATAAAAGAGACCTCTACCAGATTAATACAGGCAAAGGTCTTACTTTCTATTTCCGTGCATGGCCGTTACGAGGACTTTTCTAATGAGGAATCCTGCTCCAACCCCTGGCAGGACGCAGATCATCGGAAAAAATATCGGACCGATAAATATATCCTTGATGAACACCTTTGGCGCTAACATCAACCCTGTAGTGACAGTATAAGCCGTGCAGACAAAGGGGAGAAAAGAGTATTTATCTCTTTCTCCCTCAGCACTCTTAAACGCATCCCACATTGCAAACATATATAAGCATGGATAAAACATAAGCCATTGATAATCAATTACTTCAGCAGCGATTCTGGTTTCCCCGAGAAAACTTAAGCGGATTGCCTCGTTGAAGTTACTCTGGATATTGACAATGAATTCCAGAGTGACGAACAAAATACCTTTAATGTATGAGTTTATCAGCAGTTGTGGAAAACCTGGAAGGGCTATACTCCATAGGATGGCTTCGAGTTTATTTAATGTTTTGTTATGCATCCACCCTCATTCCATCTCCTCCAATTTGTCTCACTAATCATAGTGTGCTCAGAGATAGAACTCTTATTACTTTTATTTACAGTCAGGCTGTGATTTCCTCACCTCACGTTACATTTCGAATGCTCAGTGTACTTAATCGACTTTAATATGATATTGAGCTTTTTCATAATTTGATTGGTAAAATTTAACCATGTACTTCACAGTTTCCAAAAAGTCTGTGCAAGCAATATCCGTTGATTCCAGGTCGGCAAGGGTCTGCGTACAATCAAACTGACCATTCCAGGAAAAGTAGTCAAGTGCTTCCTTTTCCACCCCAAGATATTTTCTGATAGAAGCCAACCTGAGCGAAGAAGATGCAATTCTGAGAGGGATTTTCCCAACCGGCTTTTTTCTTTTCATTTCCCATAAAATCGAACGGTAGACATCTTTCACCTTATATGGTGTTGGATCGGTTAAGTGATACGTTTTTCCGATACCCATGGTGTGATGTCCTAAGTAACTAGATGCATTCGTTATATATTCAACAGGGACAATGTTGACATAGGAATCTCCATCCCCTATAGCCGGAATGATTGGTAAAAAAGAAAGTTTGTTGAACATATTCATGATAAAATAAGGTCCGTCAAACTTGGTTGTTTCTCCTGTGTCAGACTTTCCCTTAACAATTCCAGGCCTGAATATAGTAAGGGGCAGTTTATCTTTCAAGGATTCAACCAGGCATTCAGCCTCAAACTTTGTTTCTTCATAATAATTATGAAATTCGGCCGGCCTGATTAATTCTGTTTCTAACAAATCACCTTGTCTTCCCCCTGCAATGAAAGCAGTGCTGAAATAAACGTAACGCTTCAGATTGGACAGGCTGAGACAGAAGTCATTTATATTCTGGGTGCCTTTTACATTTACCTTGTAGGCCGCCTTGTAATCAACAGAAAGGTCATAGATTGCTGCTAAGTGCCAAACATAATCAATTTCGCTTACGAATTGGTGTTTTAGAGATTCTGGAAGTCCCAAACCTTCTTCAGTGATGTCTCCTGCGACCAGCTTTATTCTATTTGACCCTCCTCTTTTCTCTTCAATCTTTTTCACTTCAAGCATGGCTTTAGCTTTCATTGAAGGGAGATGTAAACAATAAAATATATCTTCCTTGTTAGCATCCAGGAGCTGTTTAATTAATTCTGCAGAAATGAAACCGGGAAAACCTGTGAAAAGGTATTTAGCCATAATTTATACTCCCTTTCTATTAAAAGAATATTCTTCATTACGAAAGAAAAAAACACCTCACGCATGAAAAACTGTATGTTTCAGGCATGAGGTGCGGTATCTTGTGTCTTTTATTTATTATGCTTTTAATAGTGATTTCCGCTCCAATCGAACACTTACAGTATGAATAGAGAGACTAAAAACCACAATCTTTTTAAAAAGAGACTTTCGTAAATATTGGTGCTTTTCAACAGGTTCAGAATAGTTATTTCCTTTTGGGGTATTCGATTCCAATCATCACTTAATATACTTCAGCAGGATTATGGACTAATAATCATTTAAAATAACAGAATTTAAAATACAATTTATTGATATGCTCTTCTTTTTCTTTTCATTCTTCGTGTTTTTTTATCAAATAAGCTATAAATGACTGGTATTACATAGAGAGTCAGAAGTGTGGAGCTCAGCAGCCCTCCGATAACCGTGATGCCCATTGGCTGATTGATTTCGGTACCTTGCCCGATGCCCAACGCGAGCGGCAGCAAGCCAAGGATCGTTGTCAAAGCCGTCATCAATATCGGGCGTGCACGGTCTTTAACTGCTTCTACTATCGCCTCATAGCTGTCGACCCCTCCAGATTTTTTCTGATTGATATAATCCACAATCACAATGGCGTTATTAACAACAATTCCCGCTAATACAATCACTCCGATAACAGCTGAAATACTTATCGGTGTCCTGGTTACTGTCAACGCCAATGCTACCCCTATTACCATAAGAGGCACGGTGAACATGATGACAAAGGGATATTTAAATGATTCAAACTGGGCAGCCATGACGATATAGACAAGAATGACAGCCAACCCGATGGCCAGGACCATATCGTCAATAGAATCTTCGAGTAATTCACGGTCTCCTGAAAAGATAACCTGTGTTTCTTCAGGGAGTTTTAATTCAGCAATCTCTTCATCCACGACTTTTGAAATATCTCCCAAATTTGTTTCTGATGAATATTTAAGAGTGAATTGAACCGAGCTTTGCTGGTCAATCCTCTGAATACTGACAGGGCCGTCTTCAATAGAGAATTCCACTACACGGTCCAAAGGAATAAATTCTCCTTGGGCATTTTGAATTTCCAGCTTCTTTAAACTGTCAAGATTTTCAGTTATTTCCCTGTCATACCTGACAAAGATTGTATACACTTCATCGCTTTCAGATACAATCTGGGCAGCAGGAACTCCCCTGGTTATGTCATTGACTGTCTGGGCAATTCCAGCAGGCATCAACCCTTCTTGAAGTGCTTCTTCTCGATCAACCTTTAACTGGACTTCCTGGATCATTTCCATCTGGTCTGTCTTTACATCAGTCACATTGTCAGCAGACTGCAGGCTTTCATTTATTTTCTCAACAGCTTGCTGCAATCTTTCTTTGTTTGTGTCCCTTACATTAAATGTGAGGGTTTGCGGGCTTTGTCCCGAGGTTGATTGCAAGTTAAACCCAATCGTGGCTGAATTGTTTTGTGACAATGCAGCTCTTTCAATTCGGGGTTTCAACTCATCAACGAGCTTAAAAACTGAGAGATCACGTTCTTCAAGTGGCTTGAGCTTCACATAGATCTCGGCAATATTGCGGTTCGCCTGCCCTCTGAATGACTGTTCCTGGTTCGTTCCTGTTAGAGATACAAATACATCAATACTGTCTTCTTTCTCCAATTCATCCTCAATTGCTTCGACAACACTATTGGTCTCTTCCAACGAAGAGCCGTTCTCTAATTTAATATTCATATTGAAGAAGCCTTCATCTGTCGGCGGCAAGAACTGAGTCCCCACTGTCGTTAGCCCGAAAGCACCTCCTGCAAGGAAAACAGTAGTAATCAGAAGCACAGCCCATCGGTGCTTCAAGGACCAGTGAATACTTCTTTCGAAGCTGTTCATTGATTTCGAGCGCCTTCTAATGGCTTCCTGGTTCTTCCCGGGAGTCTTGAGCATCCTGCTTGCAAGCATCGGTATCACGGTCAGGGCCACAACTAAAGAGGCAAATAAACTGAATGAAATGGTTAGAGCAAATTCTGTGAACAACTGGCCGATCAAACCTGAAATGAAGACAACCGGTAAAAACACAGCTACGGTTGTCAGGGTTGATGCAGTAATGGCTGTACCCACTTCTTTAGCACCATCTTTGGCAGCTTGTTTGGGATCTTTGCCCATCGACAGATGCCTGTATATATTTTCAATTACGACAATGGCATTATCGACAAGCATTCCTATCCCTAATGCCAGTGCCCCCAGTGTCATAATATTCAAGGCAAAGTCGGCAAAAAACATCAGTACAAATGTAACGATGACTGAATAAGGAATAGCAACGCCAATGATCAGCGGACTTTTGATATTCTTTAGGAATAAGAAAAGCACCAGCATTGCAAAAGCTCCCCCGATAATTAGGGAGTTGGCAATATTGCCAATGGCATCTTTTATATAATCACCCTGGTCAAACAGGATATCTGCTTCAATACTCTGATAGCGATCCTGCTCCATTAGATCATTTAACTTCTCCTGGAAGGCATTTGATACTTCAGTGGTGTTTGCATCTGATTCCTGCAAGACGCTTAGCAGTACAGCATTTTTTCTATCGGCTCTGGTAATTGTATTGCTTTCCTGTTCTGACTTTTCCACCTGGGCAACATCATCCAGGACAATGTTTTTCCCTGTCTGTGGGTTCTTCCCTATTACCAGGTCCGCAATTTCATCTGCATTTTGCAGCTGGCTGACTACCCTTGTAGTTAAAGTCTTTTCACCCGTCGTGATGGTGTCACCCGGCATCGTTATATTATTGGCCCTGATCGTATTGACGATATCACTTTGTGAAATCCTAAATTCCTTCAATTTTGCCTGATCCAGATCTATTGAGATCTCTTCCTGACTAACACCTGATACATTGACACTTGCTACACCCTCGGCTTTTGTCAATTCGAGTTCTAAATCTGCAGCAAGGTCCTGAAGGTTTTCGCCTTGATCAGTTTCTTTTAGAGAAACCTGGATGATCGGGAACTGAGCCGGATCGAATTTCAGGAAGCGGGGTTGGCCTGAATCTTCTGGCAGAGGCGCAGAATTAAGTCTCTGTAATACTTCATCCTGTATCTCATCAATCGTGGTAGTCCACGAGAACTCCAGCAGAATGAAATTAGACCCTTCGCGTGATGTGGATTGAATACTTTTGATTCCAGGCAATGTCGCCAACGTATCTTCCAGGGGCTTTGTCACTTTCTCCACGACTTCCGTAGGGCTTGCCCCTTCGTATGTAGTTACTACCACGCCGACCGGCGGGTTGATATCAGGTATTAGTTTAAGAGGGATCTTTGCTAACGAAACGCCCCCCAATAGTAGAATCAGAAACATGGTAACAATCGTAAAAACCGGTCGCTTTATTGAAAAATCGCTTATTTTCATGGACAATCCCCTTCCCTTGTAAAACGATGAGAACTTTAGTCAATCTTTGAAGTATTATTAAAGTTACACTTACTATAATTCTTGTCCACTTCTCTATCAACATTTAAGCTTTCTGTATGTGTAAGACAACGTATTCCCCTTTCTCCTTGTTGCTTTGGGAAAAGGTTGGTTGACTCCCACTGTGATATGCATGACTTTGCCCGATCCCTGGTATCTACTCAGAGGGCGGGCGCTCATCAAGCAGGAGACTCTCGCCTTCCACTCCAATAATTGTTTACGAAAACAGACTTAGTATAAGATTATTTCATGAAAAAGATACCAATCTATCCCACTTCCACCATATAAAAAGGAAGAGGCGTCAATCCTCTTCCTTGAAACTCTTTGCATTTAACTGTCAAACCAAGAGAGGCTGCCTCGCTTTCTCTTCAGGTTTACCGATATAATACCCCTGGGCAAGGTCTATGCCCACAGTTTTACAGTAGTCAAACTCTTCTTTCCTTTCAATTCCCTCTGCCAGTACTTTGATCCCCAACTCTTTGGAGATATGGGAGACTTCCTTCAGGAATGCTTGGTTTTCCCGAATCGAATCACAATGGCTTACATAGGAACGATCTACTTTAACATAGTCCGGCTTGATCTGGCCGAGCATCTCAAGTGTAGCAAATCCTGATCCTACATCATCCAAAGCTACTTTCATACCTTCTCTTCTGTAGACAGCGAATACATTTTTCAGGTGGTCGATATCCACTATTTTTTCAGTTTCCACCACTTCAAAGACAAGGTCTGAGGGATCTACTTTGTACTTTTCTACAATGCTGAAAGTGTGTTTCAAGCAAAATTCCGGATTGTAGATGGTTGAGGGTAGAAAATTGATGAAACTTTTTATCCCGTTCTCTACATTTCCTTTTCGGCAGCGAATGGCTGCCTCTCTTGCTCTCTGGTCTAACAGGGAGTGCAAGCCTGTCTCATTGGCCGTTTGAAATAAGAGACCAGGTGAAATTTCCTTCCTATCATCCCGGAGCGAAGCAGGGACTCAAACCCAAAAAGCTGGTCATCCTGCAATTGGATTATTGGCTGAAAGTGGCTGATAAGCTTTCCTGTTTGGATAAATTCGACTGCATCCCGTTTATGCATCCTTTTATAAAAGTCATGAAAAGGAACGACCCGTGGGGTATTTCTCCCGTTTGAGATTCCTGCCCCCCAACTTCCCCTGCTTAATATGGGATCAAATTCCTTCAGCATCAATAATAGTTGATCGAAGTCATTATAAATAAAGCGATATTTATTGTCCGGTTCAGTTGTTCCTGAAAATGAGAGACTGCTGATGTCCAGCTCTTCATTTCCTTTTACAGTCAACAAACCGCTTTCATAGAAAGGGATTGATATTCCGCAATTGATACATGTGTTTTCCATCGGCACTCTTCCCCCATCCATTCATCATATTTTTTAGAACTTATTACCTATTTTATTGTCTAAGTGTAACAGTTAAGCAGACTATTGACCACTTTCATCAACTGAAAGAAAGTTCAACTCATAGAAAAACAGAGGAAAACATATCTCCTCTGTTTACTGCTTCTGAACTGCCTGGCCTTATAATAAACTGTATAGGTTGATATCAGGGTTTTTGTCCTGGAACCATCTCATCGCAAAATCATTTTCGAACAAGAATACAAGGCGGTCATGCCGGTCTTTTACAAGCAGGCTTCTGGAGCTGGACATTGATTCTTTAACATCTGATTCATTTTCTATCCAGCGTGCAATTTTCCCACCGATATTTTCCATTATGACATCTACATTGTATTCATTTTTCATCCGGTGTTCAAACACTTCATATTGAAGCTGTCCAACAGCTCCAATGATGATATCTTCTGTTCTCAAAGTCTTGTAAAGCTGGATGGCCCCTTCCTGAACAAGCTGATGAATGCCTTTATGGAAGTGCTTCTGTTTCATCACATTCTTGGCTGTCACCCTCATGAATAATTCCGGGGTGAACTGAGGGAGTTTTTCATACTGAATCATTTCTTTTCCTTCAACGATTGTATCTCCAATTTGATACGTCCCTGTATCATAAAGGCCGATGATATCGCCGCTGACTGCTTCATTGACTGTACTCCGGTCATCAGCAAGAAACTGGGTGGATTGAGACAGTTTTATTGATTTTCCAGTCCTAGTAAGAGTCACATTCATTCCTCTTTCAAATTTCCCGGAACATATGCGTACGAATGCAATTCTGTCTCGGTGGGCCGGGTTCATGTTAGCCTGGATTTTAAAGATGAATCCTGAAAATTCTTCTTTAGCAGGGTCCACTTTGCCGACATCTGCTTTACGTGGCTGCGGAGACGGGGCAAATTGCAAATAGGTTTCAAGAAAAGTCTGCACCCCAAAATTGGTTAATGCACTCCCAAAGAACACAGGTGTAAGTTCGCCATTTGCAACCTTTTCTTCAGAAAAATCATTTCCAGCCTCATTCAACAGTTGAACATCTTCAAGGGTTTGTTGATAAAGTGAAGATGATTTTAACTCATGGTCCTGGGCGAGTTCCCCATTCTCATCCAATTCAAGAAATCTTTCTTCATCTTCCACTCTGAATTGTTCAATGCGATTATAATGCCTGTCATAAATACCGTGAAATTCCTTCCCCATTCCGATTGGCCAATTCATTGGATAGGATTCAATACCGAGAACCTCTTCAAGTTCTTCAAGAATCTCAAGAGGCTCTCTTCCCTGCCGGTCCAGTTTGTTGACAAACGTAAAAATCGGGATGCCTCTCATACGGCAAACTTTAAATAGCTTGATTGTTTGGGCTTCAATCCCTTTTGCTGAATCGATAATCATGACAGCACTGTCAACTGCCATCAATGTTCGATAAGTATCTTCACTGAAATCCTGGTGTCCAGGTGTATCCAAGATATTTACCCGGTATCCGTCATAATCAAATGCCATTACGGATGAGGTCACAGAGATTCCTCTCTGCTTCTCGATTTCCATCCAATCCGAAGTGGCAAATTTGCCTGTTTTCTTACCTTTAACTGTACCGGCTGCCCTTATAGCACCGCCAAATAGCAGAAGCTGCTCCGTTAAAGTTGTTTTCCCTGCATCAGGGTGGGATATAATTGCAAATGTTCTTCTGGAAAGAACGTCTTCCTTTAATCTATTCATTCATTAAACCCTCTCATTTATAAAATCTCACTCTTCATCATATTCTTTCCTCCGTTTGTTTGCAATATAAAGAGGGAAGACTCATTGGTTAATTGTGTCTTCTTTTGGCCCCTTTCATTTTGTCGCTATACAAAGAGTAAAGTGATTTCCACTCCAGGAGCGCGACTCCGCGGGGCGTGCGGTGAGCCTCCTCGGCTTCGCCTGCGGGGTTACGTTCCGGTGGGTACGTAACCTTGGTCTCACCTGTCACGCTACTCCCGCAGGAAGTCGCGCTCCTTCCGCTCCAATCGACACATTTTAAATTAGGACAGAAAATAATACTAAATATTATCAACCTTTTAGAAAACAGCGTTTCATAAATAGAGCTGCTAATGACATAGGTCCGGGTGATTATATCTTAGTAATGAGCCGTTGTTTACATCTCTCTCGTCCAATTATAGATACAAGCAGAGATTTCTTCTGCTTCAGCCTCTTCCAGACCGCTTCCTTGTAACGAATCTTTTAGCATTTCTCTTAAATCTGCTGTCTCGTAAGTGAAATCCGAAGACCAATTCAGACTAGGGATTGCTGCCATAAAGTATTCTTCTTTCTTATTCTCATAAATAAAAACCTTCCGTTCAATGCCGCCTGCCAAGCTATTTCTGATTTTCATTTTCAACTATCCTTTCCAAAATAGAATCACCGAAATGGATCGGTAAAAGCCTCTCAACAAAACCATCACTAAGTGGGATAAAAAAAATGAAACACTACATAATAAAAGTGTACCAATATTAATCAGACAGATTGGTTTACATGAAGAAAATTTTAAAGTAATCTTACTATCCTAGCAAGAATATTACATACGAGGTGAGAAGTTTGCAGTATATTTGGGGTATCATCGGGATTTTAACCGTATTGGCCATCGCTTTTATTTTCTCCAAGCATAAACGGTCCATTAACTGGAGGACTGTTCTGGGCGGATTGGCGATTCAGTTGTTCTTTGCCTTTATCGTCCTAGAGACGAACTGGGGACAAGTAGCATTAAATGAATTCACTAAAGTAGTCAACAATATTATCAACTATTCTAATGAAGGCATTAACTTCCTGTTTGGCGGTTTATTTTCAGAGGAATCAAATATTGCTTTTGTATTTGCCTTTAATGTTTTGCCTGTTGTCATATTTTTCTCTTCCCTGATTTCAGTCTTATATTACCTGAAAATCATGCAGGTTTTCATTTACATTCTGGGCGGAGGCCTTTCCTGGCTGCTTGGAACGAGAAAAGCAGAATCAATGTCTGCTGCGGCCAATATATTTGTAGGCCAGACGGAAGCGCCCCTGGTTGTACGGCCTTATTTACCGAAGATGACAGAATCCGAGCTCTTTGCCGTCATGACAGGAGGCCTGGCTTCTGTAGCCGGTTCCGTACTGATCGGATATTCACTCCTTGGGGTTCCATTAGAATACCTTCTTGCGGCCAGCTTCATGGCGGCACCTGCCGGTTTGGTCATGGCTAAATTGTTCATCCCTGAAACAGATGATAAGCCGGAACCTAAAGAATTTGAAATGGAAACAGATTCAGAATCAACAAATGTAATCGACGCCGCAGCAAGAGGTGCATCCGTCGGATTGGAATTGGCATTAAATATCGGAGCGATGCTTTTGGCTTTCATTGCTTTAGTTGCTTTAATTAATGGAATCCTGGGTTTATTCGGCGGACTGTTTGGCCTGGACAACCTTTCATTGGAATTGATACTCGGCTATATTTTTTCTCCGCTCGCATTTGCTATCGGTGTACCTTGGGATGAGGCCGTTATTGCCGGTAACTTTATCGGCCAAAAGATTGTCATCAATGAATTCGTTGCCTATTCAGCCTTCGCTCCTCAAATTGAGGAATTATCACCTAAGACCGCGGCGATTATCAGCTTTGCGCTATGCGGGTTCGCGAACCTTTCTTCTTTCGGGATTCTTTTGGGAGGATTAGGAAACCTCGCCCCCGACCGACGGAAAGATATTGCCGCTCTTGGACTAAAAGCGATTGTTGCAGGTGCGCTTGCATCTTTATTAAGTGCAGCGATTGCAGGAATGTTTGTTTAATACAATAAAAAAGACCACCGTGATTGATAATATTAATCACGGTGGTCTTTTGTTTTTCTCCCAGAACAGCCTGGGATGAAATGCAGCATTTTCTTTTGTAGTAGCCTGTTGGTGTACTGTGTTCCTCCAGCGAGGTACATCATTTCTGCTTTTTTACCCCATGATGTCCTTCGCTCTTCCAACGAGGGACATCATTTCTTCTTTTTTACTCGATGATGTCCTTCGCTCCTCCTGCGAGGGACATCATTTCATCTTTTCTACCCGTTGATGTCCTTCGCTCCTCCAACGAAGGACACCATTTCTGCTTTTTTACTCGATGATGTCCTTCGCTCCTCCTGCGAGGGACATCATTTCTTCTTTTTTACCCGATGATGTCCTTCGTTCCTCCTGCGAGGGACATCATTTCTGCCTTTCAACCCAATGATGTTCTTCGCTCTTCCAACGAGGTACATCATTTCTTCTTTTTTACCCGATGATGTCCTGCGTTCCTTCAGCGGGATACATCATTACTGCTTTTCTACCCGATGATGTCCTACGTTCCTCCAGCGGAATACATCATTTCTTATTCACTCCCCTGGCGATTTCCTTCAGGCTTGCTCGAGTGAGATACTTCATTATTCTCTTATATCTTGAAAGTACCATCACTCACCATATAAGTGAAAACTACCATCGAGGAACGAAAACACATTTACTTTAATACCAAAGATACACTTCAATCAAATGCCTTTTGCTTTCTGAAGCTTGTTTTTTTATACTGTAGTCAGGAGTAAAGGAGAAATTCATATGACGAAAAACAGAAAGAAATTCAAACTGATCGGTGGCAGAGTTATCAAAACGGCAATAGCCGTTTTTTTGACGGCTTTAATTTGTTATTGGCTCAACCTTCCCCCGGCATTTGCCGTAATTACTGCAATCGTAACAGTCGAACCTACTGCTGCAGACTCTATAAGAAAAGGGCTTGTTCGTTTTCCAGCCTCTGCTATAGGTGCAGCCTTGGCAATTTTGTTTACATTTTTCTTTGGAGACAGCCCGGTAACCTATACACTTGCCACTCTTTTTACCATTGTCATCTGCCACAAACTTCATCTGGAGGATGGGATGCTCGTTGCGACTCTCACAGCGGTAGCAATGATTCCCACAACGACGGACCATTACCTTATGTCATTTGTCACCAGGCTGAGCAGTACCAGCATCGGACTGATCGTTTCTACACTTGTTAATATTTTCGTCCTGCCGCCAAACTACTCACCAAGAATTACAACGATGACACATAATCTTTTCATCAAGACCGGCAATTTGCTTGAAACCCGGATTACGGAACTCGTAATCGATCAAAAAGCTGAAGGAAGGACGCACCTTCTGTTTCAGGAAATCAATAAATCGATGGACCTGACAGAAAAGCTGTGCCGTTATCAGCGTAAAGAATGGAAGTATCATCGTCACAGCCGGCAGGATATGAAAGTCTTCCATTATGAAAATAAAAAGATGAGCATCTTGAGACAGATACACTATCACTTGGGTAACCTGATGATTCTTCCCCAGCACGATATCATTTGGGCCGAGGAAAAACAACAGAAAATCCTGGTTGCAGTTCAATCTCTTGTAGAAATCATCCAGGATCCCCGGCATTACATTTCGGAGGAACACTATCATAAATATAAAGAACTGCTGGAAGAATTTTGGGATATTAAAGATGAGCTGAAAAATGTAAAAGAGACCGACCACCACCATTTTTTCTCAACTGAAACCGTCCTGCTGTACGAACTTCTTTCCATTCAGGATCTGACCGAAGAACTTTCCCATATTTATGAAATGCAGCACAGGAATGATTCCGCACTTATTCAGACTCCAGGGTAAATTCATTAAAAAGCCAGAGGCATTCGGCCTCTGGCTTTTTAATGTTACTTTCCATATTTTTGCTTGCAGTGTTCGATAGCGATTTCTTTATCACTGTGGGGATACTTAGTATTCTCAATGATTTGGTAATCCTCATGCCCTTTACCTGCAAATATAATGATATCTCCAGGTTCGCTTACATTAACAGCATGTTTGACAGCTTCTTCCCTGTCGCCTATCAAGGCGAAATTCTCATGCTTCATTCCTTTGCCAAGATCATTCACGATGCTGTCGTAGCTTTCGTAACGGGGATCATCTGTTGTCAAAACCACATAATCTGCAATCGAAGCCTTTTCAGCCATCGCCGGTCGTTTGGATTTATCCCTGTTTCCGCCTGTGCCAACAAGGAAAATGATTTTGTTCTCCTTAAAAGGAAGTACTGATTGTATGGCGTTCTCAATAGCATCAGGTGTATGGGCATAATCAATATACATCGACAACGGAGCATCTGAATGTACCTTTTCCATTCGTCCGCTGACAGGAGGAAGTTCACGTATAATATCCACAAGTTCCTGCACGGACATCCCCCTTGCAAACAACGTCGCCATTGCAGCTAAGATATTGTATACATTAAATTTCCCCAGCAACTTTGATTCAACTTTGAAATCACCTTCAGGGGAATGCAATGTGAAGGTTGTAATGTCATTATAATATTCAATATCTTCTGCCTTAAAGTCAGCATAAGCTTCCAGCCCATAGCTGATGACTTCATGTGCCGTCATTTTAGAGTATCTCTCATACCATTCATCATCACTATTTAAAACAGCATATTTTGGTTTTGAAAGATCCTGGCCCAACTGGGAGAAAAGAAGTCCTTTTGCATAACCATAGTGTTCCATTGTCTTGTGGTAATCCAGATGGTCATGACTCAAATTGGTGAAGGTCACCACATCGAAGTCAACTCCCCACAGTCTTCCTAGTGCAAGGCCATGAGAAGATACCTCAAGTACCATATTGTCAATATCACGGTCAATTGCTTTTTGGATCATCTCCTGATTTGTCATGACATCACAAGTTGTATTCTCGCTGGGAAACAGGTCTCCGTTCAAGTCAAACCCAATGGTTCCTGAAAGTGCAGAACTCTGTCCGCCCCTCCTCAATATAGAATGAATCAGATTTGTGACTGTCGTTTTGCCATTCGTGCCAGTCACACCGATGACATTCACCTTTAATGAAGGATAGTCATAGTATTTATTGACCAGCTGAGCCATCGCTTTAAACGTATCTTTTACTATGACCACTGCCGCCTTATCCAAATCGATATCAAGCTGCTTCTCGGCAATTATGAGAACAGCTCCATTCTCAACAGCTTTCTGGGCATAATCATGTCCATCAACTGTAAAACCTCTTGTACAAATAAACACGTCTCCTTCATCCACTTTACGTGAATCAACGTGCAGTTTCAAAATATTTGAAGGAAGTTCACCAAAAGTTTTCTTCACTTTTAAACAGGATAACAGTTCATATGTATTCATTTTCAATAACCTCACAGTGTGTTGAAATCAGATAATCTCTATTTTATATTACCATCAGTAAATTGAGAAGGAAAAGAGCACTCTTTCCTACAGGCTTTTTGGTGTAGATTCAGCGGCCAATACTTTTTCTGAAAGAACGAGCGATCCTTCCTTTTCGGCCCTCTGTCTCTTCAGCATGGTAAATGGATGAAACGATTGCCTCTTCTACTGATTCAGCAGCCGCTTGGAAAATGGTATTCATAATCGGATGATCTTCTCTGATCATACTGACTGTTTCAAAAAGGGCGTCATTCTGATGTTTAATTATATTCTGGGTGGAAAAGGCAATGACTATGTCACCACTGCCGTGATGGATATGGCTGCCTGCTCTGGAAAGACCGACAGCCGCCCGCTTGGACAGCCTTTTTAATTGCCTGTCTGTCATCGGGATATCGACAGCAAGAATAATCATTATCGATCCGTCAGGAAGTTTCTCACCTGCCGGGACCAGGTTGTGGTCTAAATATTTATTCTCTTCTCTTTTTCCAAAATTAGTCTGAACTAAACAACCGATGGTAAAAACCTTATCCTCTGCATGAATTACTCTCGACGCAGTACCTATGCCTCCTTTGAAGCCGAGACACATTGTACCTGCCCCTGCCCCGACAGCTCCATTTTCTGCCGGTCCTGCCGCTGCAGCTTCAATCGCTTGCTTTGCATGCGCTGGCTGTACTGCTTGAAGCCTTGGTGAATTCAAATAACTGTCATTGCACTCACCGACGATTATGTTGATAGAACCTGTACTTTCCCCTATTTCAGGAGTTGATTCTAACATGTATTGCAATGTACCCTGCCATATATTCCCGACAGAGAAAGTGTTAGTCAGCATAATCGGTGACTCAATCAACCCTAACTCATCAACCTGGACAAGTCCTGCTGTTTTTCCGAACCCGTTAATGACAAAGCTTGCAGCCCTCACTTTAGTTTGAAACAGGTTTTCTCCATGAGGCAATATGGCAGTGACACCTGTTTGTACCCGCTCACCATTTTTTCCCTTTTCTGAAAGTGTAACATGACCCACTTTTAGCCCTTCAATATCCGTTATACAATTATGTGCACCTTTCGGTAAACTTCCTATCGAAAACAATTTATTCATCCCTACACCTCATTATTCCTTGTCAAAAATCTTCTTATTAAGATTACTTCAACATTCACATTCTTTTTCCTGCAAACCTGCCATTTGTATGTAAAGAAGATCTGTGCCTGAAACAGGCACAGATCTTCTAATAATCTCTTTATTTCTCTTTTTTCCGTTCATCAGGAATTGTTGCTTCCATTGCGGTTTCCGCCTTTTTTGCCAATGTCCTGATAGAACTCCTTATCATGGCTGCGGCTTGTTGCCTCTCCGCCTTTTTCTCCGATGTCCTGGTAGAAGTCTTTATCATGATTGCGGCTTGTCGCTTCTCCGCCTTTTTCTCCGATGTCCTGATAGAATTCTTTATCGTGACTGCGGCTTGTTGCCTCTCCGCCTTTTTCTCCGATGTCCTGATAGAATTCTTTATCATGACTGCGGCTTGTTGCTTTTCCGCCCATTCGTCCGGCTTCTTCTCTCGACATTTTACCGTTGTTGTTATTGTTATTATTGTTGTTTGCCATCTTCTAAACACTCTCCTTTAAAAAGTTTAGTATTTAGCTTTAAGAAGCTTACATTAGTTTTATTATCCTTATAAAAGTCCAATAAACAAAAATAGTCGAATTATAGCGAATTTCATTATATTACCAATTCCTCAACCCGCACACTCTGCTTTTATTTCTCTAACAAAAAGATTCAAAAATAAAGAGAGGTCACCGCGGTAAGCGATGTAACCTCTCTTTGTGGATTTACTCAACCATTTCGGACTGTACATAGTGATAAAGAAGTTTCTCTGTATGATACAAGGAAGATTCATGTGTTCTTTCATAGGCATGTGAAGCGTCTATGCCAGCGCCAACCAGGCCGTGAACAATGTCGTGGCCTGCACGGATCGCCGCTGATGCATCTGATCCGTAGTAAGGGTAAATATCTACCTTGTAATCAATCGCATTGCCTTTGGCCAGATTGACCAGGTGCTGCCTTAATCCATAATGGTACGGGCCGCTTGAATCCTTAGCGCAAATGGAGACAGTATATTCATCCGAAGATTGCCCGTCCCCAAGAGCCCCCATATCTACTGCTAGGTATTCTACTGTTTCAGCAGTAATATTGGAGTTTCCGCCATATCCGATTTCCTCATTGTTGGAAATCAGGAAATGGGTAGTATATGGAAGAATGATGCTGTCTTCTTTGATTTTTTTTATCAATTGAAGAAGCATGCCTACACTTGCTTTATCATCAAGATGGCGGGATTTGATATAACCGCTTTCAGTGATTTCTGCACGAGGATCAAAAGAAATAAAGTCCCCTACCTCTATCCCCAACTCTCTTACTTCAGCCGGGTTCGACACTTTTTCGTCGATGCGGACTTCAATATTGACATCGTCACGTTTAGCTTCACCTGCATTTTTATATACATGAACAGAAGTTTGGTGCATGAGAATGGTCCCGGAATATTTTTTTCCTGAAGATGTTTCTATCTCACAGTATTCCCCTTCGACTGCATTCCAGCGGAAACCGCCGATCATTGATAACTTCAGGCGTCCGTCACTTTTAATATCTTTGACCATTGCCCCCAGTGTATCTACGTGGGCTGTCAGCATCCTGTGCTTGCTGTCATTTTCACCTGGAATGGTAACAATCAGGCCGCCTTTGCGATTTCTGTACATTTCATAGCCTGTTTCTTTTAAATAATCTTCTACATAAGAAATGATCGTATTCGTGTTACCAGAAGGACTTGGTATTGAAACCAACTGCTTGATCAGCTCCATAGTACTCTTTGTGTTTGGGTATGTATTCATGTTTCATTCTCCTTTCCCCTTTTGTAATATTATACCTTAAAAAGCCGGTTGAGATAAATTTTCACGATTTCCATCTATCTGAATAACCATCCCCGGGTTGGAGATATTCTAAGAATATATTGAGTCATCAAACATCATGATTATCTGGAGGTATTACTGTGGAATCAACCTTTTTAGACGATTTGCCTCAAGGGAAAAAACATCCTAAAGGGCTCTATCTTCTCTTCTTTACTGAACTCTGGGAAAGATACAGTTATTACGGGATGCGTGCGTTACTTGTACTATACCTGACTACACAATTCGTCAGCGGCGGATTGGGAGTGGATCCTGAAAGAGCGCTGCAAATATACGGGCTGTATACGGGTGCCGTTTATTTTTTCCCTGTATTTGGGGGCTGGATGACAGATCGTTTTATCGGTCTCAGAAAAGCGATCACCATCGGCGGAATTACAATGGCTTGTGGAGACTTCACGATATTTCTCACCCATTCCCAAGCAGGTCTTTACACAGGGCTGTCCCTCCTCGTTATCGGAAACGGGTTTTTCAAACCGAATATTTCTACACTTGTGGGTGAACTTTATCCTCGTAACGATAAAAGAAAAGACGCCGCCTTTACGATCTTCTATATGGGGATCAACCTTGGAGCTTTTTTCGCTCCTCTTGTTGCAGGTTTTCTGGCAGAGGATCTGTTTCTTACCACACTTGATACAGGAACGATTCACTACGGTTTTAAGTGGGCATTCCTTGCTTCTTCAATCGGAATGATTTTTGGTCAGGTAATCTTTTCAACCTTTAGCAGGAAATACTTGGGACAAGTAGGCTTAAAGCCAGCTAAAGCTTCAGCGTTTGAAACAAATGGAGAAAATGTCCCGCTGTCTCCTAAAGACAAACAGAGGACAACCGCCATATTAATACTTGCCTGCTTTGTTGTCTTCTTCTGGGCTGGCTTTGAACAAGCCGGCAGTTCATTTACTCTCTATACCAAGAATTTCATCGATAGAGAAGTTTTTGGCTATACGATTCCAGTTGCCTGGTTTCAATCTGTCAATCCTTTGTTCATCATCATACTTGCTCCGATCATTTCTGCTGTTTGGCTGAAACTTTCAAAGACCAGACGCGGGGACCTGAACATGACAACAAAGATGGGGATCGGGATGATTCTCCTGGGTCTTGGATTTATGGTGTTAATACCCGCAGTCCTGCAAACTGGCTCAGATGAAAATAATATTGTCGTTAAAGCAAACCTGATGTTCATCATATTTACCTACCTGCTTCACACACTGGGGGAATTATTCTTATCACCGGTCGGGTTATCCCTGGTCAGCAAAGTGGCTCCAATCAAAATCGCATCGTTGATGATGGGTGTATGGATGGCTGCTATAGGAGTCGCCAGTCTACTGGCAGGACAGCTTGCCTCATTGACCGCCACCCTTGGTTACCTCGAGATTTTCGCAGTGATCGGCGGAGTGGCCATTTTCCTTGGGATAGTGCTGTTGTTGATCTCCAGGAAACTTATCAACATGATGAAAGCAGAAAACGCATAAGGATTCAGCGAGCGGCAGATCTGATAGGTCTGCCGTTCATTTAGTCTGAAGTAAATTAATTAAAGGAATTCGGCAGTTTTACTAGAAATTTGTATTATAGCTATTTGCTATGCAATATAAAAAGGCTTTGGCCCGGCCGAGGCTCTTACGTACTAACAGGGGAAAGACACGGAGGGAGAAAAGCAATGAGCAAACAAAACGATGAAAGTATTTTTGACAAGGAAATACATACCGACTTTTTAAAAAAAATGACTTATGGAGATTATTTACAACTGGATTCGCTGCTTTCCAGTCAAAAAAGACTATCAGGGCATCACGATGAAATGTTATTCATCATTATCCATCAGGTAAGTGAGCTTTGGATGAAATTAATATTGCATGAATTGGATGCAAGCATTGATTTGATTAAAGAAGGTGAACTATCACCCGCTTTCAAAATGCTTTCGAGAGTGTCAAAAATTCAATCTCAGATCATTCAGGCTTGGGATGTCCTGTCAACCTTAACCCCTGCTGAATATATGGAATTCAGGGAAAAGCTTGGACAGGCATCAGGATTTCAATCCTATCAATACCGTATGATTGAATTCATGCTCGGTTATAAAACCAAACATGTGCTTGAAATCTATAAAAAAGATCCGGACCTTCAACAAGATTTGCTCCAGGCTTATGAGAAACCGAGTATCTATGATGTTTCCATTCTTGCATTGTCTAAAGCAGGGATCCCAATCCCGGACGAAGTTCTAAACAGGGACTTTACAGCTCCTTATCAGTTCCACCAATCAGTAGAGGATGCTTGGACAGCTGTTTATAAAGATGTCGACCGATACTGGGACCTGTATGAGCTTGCTGAAAAGCTGATAGATATTGAAGACTGGCTGCAGCAATGGCGTTTCCGGCATATGAAAACGGTAGAGAGAATCATTGGGCACAAAAAAGGAACCGGGGGATCGTCAGGTGTGGGATATCTAAAGAAAGTGCTTGATCACAGATTCTTTCCGGAACTCTGGGATGTGCGGACAAAATTGTAATAAAGAATGCTGTTTCAGCGTGTATTAGTACTTTTCGTACATGCAGTGGACAGGCAATGTTCAGCTGCCGATTTTAAAATCAGTATAAAAAAGCACCGCTTCTTAATCGAAGCGGTGCTTTTTTATATGTATGATCTGAGAGGGATTCGAACCCCCGACCCCATCCCTGTCAAGGATGTATTCTCCCGCTGAACTATCAGATCACGATTATGGGTACATATCTAATTATATGAAAAAGTGTCCGCTTGTCAATACACCTGAAGATTTTTTTTATAAAAAAAGTATAAAGAAACGTACGTTCGCATAAAATGATGATATCAGTCTTTCTAAAATGGTTTCTTTACTCCCCCCAAAAGAAATGACTGAATGCATTAAGCAGCCAGCTAAAAGGAGTGAATCGGGTGGAAAAGATTTTTAAGAAATCACATAGATATCATACTCCCATTCAGATTATTTATCATAGTGACCAAGGAGATTTTACGAAAAGAACGATTCTGATTAAGAAAATCGGAACGGAGCATATAAAAGCCTACTGTTTTTACAGACGGCAATACCGCACATTCAAAACTGAAAATATACTTGCCGCGATTCAGGCAGATCAGGTGTATCCCGTATGGTCCCATTAGTTGTGAGCAAGAAAACCGCTGAAGTAAATTTCAGCGGTTTATTCTTTCACCCTATTATTTCTTCCTCATCATGAGCTTTTATTTCTTCTTCTGTAAATTGCTCCTCTTTATCCCTTAAAAGATGTGCAATTCTAGAGGCTGCATTTGCTGCGATACTGGCGACCATATCATCCAGGAATGTATGAATCCCCTTCCCCACCTTTGTATCAAGATCTCTGATGACTCCGATTTTATTCTTATCAAGATGGCCGAAGGTCGTTACAGCTATACTTCCGTATCCTAATGACGCCCCTAACGCAATCGTTTCATCGACCCCAAACAAGCCTTCATCGGTTTCCACTATTGATTGAAGCGGTTCGGACAGCTGCTTATTTTCAGCAAGAACGTCAAGTTCGATCCCCACTAGAATGGCATGCTGTATCTCCCTCTTTAACAGGACTTTCTCAACACTTTCTATACAATCTTCCATATCCAGTTCAGGGTGATATGGGTATTGCATTTGATAAACAATCTCGGCGATATCTTCTACTGAAACGCCTCTTTCTTCCAGCTTCTGCTTAGCTGCATATGTAACATCTTTGGAATGTATTACTTTCTTCATTGCTTCTCCTCCTGCATATACGGCTTTTTACATATTATAGCATTCGACTGGCTAAATCTTGATAATTATTAAACTACCAGTCTTCAGTATTTTTCACAATAAATATGGCATTAAACCTCTCACTTCACAGTGGAGCTGGCAGTATGAGCGGGTGCAGGGATTTTCATAATCAATTGTGGTACAATCTTCCCTGAGAGGTTCTTTTCGCTGTGGATTTCCCTTTTCAGCGGAAATGTCCAATACGTTTAAATCATTATTAATGGAGGTATAGAAATGTCAGCTTCTAGAGGAACAATCAATGAACTCAGCCTCTTCAGTAAAGAACTGAATGAAGAAATCAATATGCTAGTGTACCTGCCCCCCTCTTATTCGCCGCTATATAAATATTCACTTTTGATTTGCCAGGATGGGAAGGACTATTTTCAGTTAGGAAGAATTCCGAGGCTTGCCGATGAATTACTGGGCGGCCAGGACATTGAAAATATGATCATTATCGGAATCCCTTATAAGGATGTTCAGGATCGCAGAAGGAAGTATCACCCGGATGGGGAACAAAACGCGGCGTACATCCGCTTTCTTGCGCATGAGCTGGTTCCGCACTTAGATGAAAAATACCCTACATACCATATGGGAATGGGAAGAGCTTTAATCGGCGATTCTCTTGGTGCATCTGTTTCATTGATGACAGCATTAAAATATCCAAATACTTTTGGAAAAGTCATTCTGCAATCCCCTTTTGTTAATGATAAAGTGATTCAGGCAGTGAAAAGCCAGAAGCAGCCACACCTTCTGAATATTTACCATATTATCGGCAAGGGGGAAACAGAGGTTAAGACCACAAATGGGGAAGTCGCCGATTTCCTGTCTCCAAACCGGGAGCTTCATGAGCTTTTTGATCAACAAGGATTCTCATCATTCTACGATGAATTTGACGGAGATCACACTTGGAAGTATTGGCAGCCGGATTTGAGGCGTGCTCTTAAGCATATGTTCTCATAGTACGGATAAAAGAATGGCATAATAGGGAAGAAGATTCTTTTTGATGGGTTTCCCTTTTATTTTTGGCTCATTCGAGTGAAACTCCCGTTTCACTCGCTTTTCAGCAGAGCTGAAAAGTCGCCCCGTGCAGATATGAGCCAAAAAACATTGGTTTTTCATAGATAACAAAAGAAAGTATCTTTCGCTCTATGTCAATACACTCTTAAAATGTGCTATAATAACTGATATATTAAATTATTTAGAATTTATTGAACTTATTGGACTAAGGAGGTAATACTTATATGAATTATGGTGTCGTTATTTTTCCATCTAAATCGCTGCAAGACAAGGCCAATGCCTACCGGAAGCGCTATGATCCGCACTATGCTTTAATTACCCCTCATTTGACTCTGAAGAATGTTTTTTCTGCAGACGACACTGAGATTAAAGATATTGCTGATAAGTTGAGAAGTATCGCCAAGAAGTATGATCCGTTTGCTCTGAAGGTATACAAAATCAGCTCCTTCCAGCCCGTTAACAATGTAATCTATTTCAAGGCTGAACCCACACCCGAACTTGAAGGATTGCACCAGGAAATGCACTCACCGGAATTCAGCGGACAAGAACCGGAATATGCTTTTGTCCCTCATATAACTGTTGCCCAAAATCTGTCTGATGATGAGCATTCAGATGTGTTCGGGTCTTTGCGCATGCTGGGTGTTGACCATGAGGAAACAGTGGATCGATTTCACCTCCTCTATCAACTTGAAAACGGCTCTTGGACAGTTTACGAAACATTCCGCTTAGGAAAGGAATAGAATTCCATTGAAGATGATGCTAGCAAACTCAGACAAAAAGCTTCAGGATGCCCTGCTTGTCCGCAAAGAAGTTTTTGTTAATGAACAAAATGTACCTCTTGAAGAAGAAATCGATGAATATGAGAATTCATCGGAACACTTTGTGTTGTATGACGGCGATAAACCAGCAGGTGCAGGACGATTCCGGTTGAAAGATGGAGAAGGAAAAGTTGAGAGAATCTGTGTACTGGCTGACTATCGAGGAAAAGGTGCAGGTAAACTGATAATGCATTATATTGAGGATCATGCAAAAAGCAAAGAAATCCCTGCCTTGAACCTTAATGCACAGACACATGCGATTCCGTTTTATGAAAACCTAGGCTACTCTATTACATCGGATGAATTCCTGGATGCAGGAATTCCGCATAAGTCAATGAAGAAGATATTGAAGTAAGCAAAAAACCCGATCCTGAACACAGTAACGGCTCCCGATTTCGAATACAAAAGAGTAAATTAGCGCACCAACTAGCAGTCCAATTCGCAACTGAATTAGACTGCTTTTTTTGTTGATATATATAAGGGTTAATAATATGAACGCTAAATCCGCCCGGAATTTCGACCCCCTTTTAACATTGTGTCATAGGTTATTGTCAACATGAAAAATACGCATGATAATCGTTATACCAATTGGTGTGTTACAAACTAGCAGGGGATGTGTTAATTTTTGAGAGACAGATAAATGAAGCGGACATTTTTTTCTTAATTAACCTCTGATTATATAAATAATAAGGGTAGTTTTTCCCGTTATTCTGCAGAATAGGGGTAGGTGCGGGGGAAATAAGGGGAATTTTTCCCCTTAAGACAAATTAAAATGGCCCATTTTCATGCTTTTGGAGTAAATAGAGGGAATTCTTCCCTCTATTTACTCTATTTTTCGTGCTGTTTCCTCAATAAGAGGAATTTCTCCTCTTATTTTGGCAGCTTATTTAATGGGGATTCAGAGATAATCGGAAATCACTAACAAGTGCTTATCTTGGGATAAAAAATGCTTCGAGCATGTGTCTCCAAGCCCCAAGCATTTTTCTTCCGATTTTCTTGCCGAATTGCTTTTTAATTTTGGTGCGAATTACTATACAAAAACAATGTTAATTCATATTTTGTATTTCAAAACAGAACCCCTAACTAACACTGGATCCAGCTTTTTTGCCGCAAAAATGTTTGTTCTACAGTTTTTTCCGAATTTGCTACTTTCATAAATGCAAACAACAGACCAATCTCAGGCAAATCCCCGCCACTCCTGATGAATAAAACGTTAGTCTTTTGTTGAGAATGGGTTAATAACTTCATTATTTACAGGAGACTATTATGAACTTACTGGCTATTGCCTCAGAACTTGTTGTAGGATTTGTTGCATTGCTGTTACTGACAAAAGTTCTGGGAAAAACCCAAATATCACAAATTACCCCGTTCGATTTCATTTCAGCCATAATCTTGGGGGAGCTCGTCGGAAACTCTCTCTACGATAATAAGGTTGGCATCTGGGAAATCCTGTTCGCCATTTCCTTGTGGGGAGGAATGATTTTCTTCACAGAGATTCTCACGCAGAAATCACGAAGAGTCAGACACATTCTTGAAAACACCCCTTCTATTATCATCCGGAAGGGTATCATTCAATTTAACAACTTAAAAAAAAATCACCTGGATTTAAATCAGCTTCAGCAGCTGCTAAGGGCAAAAGACATTTTCTCCATTAGAGAGTGTGAATATGCCATTCTCGAAACAGATGGGAGTATGAGCGTAATAAAAAAACCGATGTATGCTTCTGTCCAAAAACAGGATTTGAATATCGCTCCCTCCTCGACCTCCTTTCCTATTTCTATTATTTTAGATGGCGAGATTATTTATGATAACTTAAAGATGATTGATGCAGATGAAAAATGGCTTCTTGCCGAGCTCAAAAAAAAGGGGTATACCTCACATAAGGATATTTTATTTGGAGAATGGAAAGATGGAGAAGATTTATTGCTTCAGGGATATCAATAATTCAAAAAGAGCAAGCACCCTGTATAGCACCGACAGGCAGATATTCCGGATGGCTATACAGGGTGCTTGCGCTGGATTCAGCCGCAACCCATTTTTACACTTTCTTACCTTGGAAAAAAGCCACTACAGGTCCATCTCATCCACCAATGTATATACGGTTGTTCTCCATATATATCTTAATGGCATTGTCGTTCGACAGTTTTGTAAGGTAAGCAGTGAAGCTTGTTCTATATAACAAATACTGTCCAATAGTCCCTGCCTGCACTCCGTGGTCATTCAGGAATTTTTCAAACAAATCTTCAAAAGAATATTTTTCCTCACTTGTATGTAAAGTGGCCACTAAATACTCTAAAAGATCTCTATGTACATTAATATTTGCAGTTATCGTTTCAGTCAGGTTCTGCTCAAATTCACCATGACCGGGAATTGCTCCTGCCAGACCCATGCCTTTCAAGCTTTCCAGGGTTTGCAGTGTCGTTTCTGCATCCGCAATGAAGGGAATAATATGTTTTTGCAAAGCATCTCTTCCGAAATAAGCATCTGCTGCAAATAGCACGTCATTATAAAGTACACCTGTTTGTCCAAGTGCATGGCCGGGGAGAGAAATAAACTCCAATTCGAATGGGCCAATTTCAGCTTTGCCCGGAGATACATACTCATCTATCGCAACAGGTTTCCCTTCCAGGAATTTATTACGTAATTCCTTCAGTGGAAAAGCGCCGTTCCATAAATAGACAGGCTCCAATAAAGGATGTTCGATAATTTCCTTTTCTAAGTCAGGAGCCAGGAATTTAATCCCCTTTTGCTTCTTCAACCAGGCCGCTCCTCCAAAATGATCAGTGTGGGCGTGGGTGATAAAGCAATAGTCCAAAGGCAGATCCTCATTTTCAAGCTGTCTGAACACTTTTTTGATCGACGAGTCATCCAGGCCGGTATCGATCAGCAGACCCTTGCCGTCTTTCAATAAATATCCGATATTAACAGCCGATGAAAAGTAATGGCAATGTTCATTGATTTTTTTCATTTTCAAGGGAAATACATCCTTTCCATTTTTTAAACATATTCGTTAATGTACTTCCCTTTTCCTGTAATATCGGCTAAAAAGTCAGGTGAAATTCCCTCTGCCTGGCGAAACCTCTTCCTGCTGTCTTTTAATTTCGAGAGACTGGTATCCTGATCCACTCCGGTATCATCGCGTTGTGCCTTGTTCATCAGCGGCCGGATCCGGTTGATTGGCATGAATGTAAATGGATCATATTCTTTATTTGCCTCCCGCTCTGCATACTGCATATATTGATAGTGCGGGACAGGTGCGATATATCCCATACATTTCACCTCATTTTCTCTATTTTCTAAGCTTTCTTCGTTTTTTAAAAAAGAGTCGATTAATATTCCCTGCAGGATGCGCAATTTCTCTCTGGCATTGTAAAACAGCATCTACTGCTTCTAATTCATTTTCCCGCTTCATAAATCTGTAAACTCTCTTGTTAATTACTATGGTTTTCGGAAGAAAATATGAGTTTATGTGGGTTGATAGTAAAAATAAACCATTGGTTCTACTTCAGCGTCAGAAGTAGTGCCAATGGCTCTATAGAACAACTAGTTTTTATTTCCCGTTATTAATCATTTTTGAAATAGTGCCGAAGTCCAACTGTTTGCCGTCGTTGATAATGGACTTAACGATCTTATCTTCCGTTTCTTTGTTTACTGGTTTATTCGCAATCTGAGATACTCGCTGAATGACTCCTCTAACGGTTTTTTCATCTTTGAAATTTGCATTCTGAAGTGAACCAGCCAGTTCCAGCACATCATTCATATTGACACCTGTTTTCTTTTCAACATTTTTAAAGAAGTTATTATTCATTAGGTAAAACGCCTCCTTTACAGCTAATATATCTTATGAAGTGTAAAGGAAAAGAGTGCATATTGAGTGGGCGAATATCCAAAAAACATTAAAAAGAAAAGGCAGAGCCCACTGGATTCTGCCTTTTCAAATTCACCCTATTAACAGAAGCTTGCGCCGACAATGATCAACAAAATGAACAGTACTACAATCAATACAAAGGTAGAGCCGTAACCTCCGCCTGCTGGATAACCGCAGCCTGCACCATATCCATAACCGTATCCGTATGGCATTCTTATCACCTCTCTTTGTTTCTGACTATTCCATTATATGTAGAGGTAATAACCTATGTATGGGCAGTATGATTATCTGAAAGCAGACCAGTCATATAAATCAATTGTCAGAACTCCGTCAGCATCTGCCTGTGCAAGAAAAACGTTCTCCAAATTGATCCTGCGCCGTTTAAGCTGCTTCAACAGCCATTCTTCTGTAAGTCCGATCTTTCGCAATCCTTGAATATCCACTTTACCGTCATTGATGACTGCCTGAACCGGAAAAACCTTTTGAGACATTGTAAAAAGATCTTCATACAGGAGCGGCTGTTTCGCTTTTTTTAACAGGACACTTAAATCCCCATTGGTATCAAGAGAAGCATATTCTACGTCAG
Organism: Bacillus sp. AK031; assembly: GCF_053903065.1. Taxonomy (NCBI): domain Bacteria; kingdom Bacillati; phylum Bacillota; class Bacilli; order Caryophanales; family Bacillaceae; genus Bacillus; species Bacillus sp. AK031. Next base: position 3,059,446 of record NZ_CP096424.1, read on the forward strand.
AAACCCTGAAGATATCTTTTTTTCTTAATTGTTCGAGTAGTTCATCTGTGGAGTATTTTTCTTTTTTAAGTGCCATTTCACTAATATTTCCATTCTCAATGAAAACTGTGGGAGTGCCTTCAACGAAATGCCTGAACTTTATACTTTTCAAAGAGATCAATGATAAGATGAACGGCACGGAAAACCAGAGAAGGATACTCATAAGCCCTTCCGTCAACTTAAGGTCCAGATCCATAGAGAGTGTACCGGCAATGCTGCCGACTGTTATCCCAGTAATATACTCGAAGAAAGATAATTTAGAGAGCTGTTTCTTGCCAAGAAGTTTTGTAATAAAGAATAATGCTACCAGAATGAATAAGCTCCTGAGTGCTACTTCAAGATATTCCGACACATTCCCTCACCCCTTTGGCTTAAAGATCAAGGCCCCGATGAATCCAAAAATGATGGCAGCTGATATACCTGAGCTGGTCACTTCAAACATTCCCGTCAGCACGCCTACCAGGCCATGTTGATCCGCTTCCTGCATTGCTCCTTGAACCAATGCATTCCCGAATGATGTAATAGGAATGGTTGCACCTGCACCTGCAAAATCAATTAATGGTTCATAAAGTCCAAACCCAGCCAGGACTGCACCTATTACAACGAGCAAACTTAAGGTGTGGGCAGGGGTTAATTTGGCAATGTCAAATAAAAGCTGCCCAAACACACAAATCGCTCCGCCAATAACAAATGACCAAAAAAACATAGCCAACATGGGCTTCTCCTCCTTTCCTTCTAGCCTAACTGTATTCAATTGAGACGGCATGTGCTATACAAGGGATCGTCTCATTCTGCTGAAAGGTAAGTGGTGACAGCAGGGCTCCAGTAGCAACCATTAAAATCTTTTTGTAAACCCCTTTTTTCATTTGATTCAGCAAATGGCCATATAAGACCGTCGCCGAACAGCCCGGACCGCTTGCACCAGATTGAACTGGCTGATCTTGACCATATATGAGCAGTCCACAATCCTGGAACTGGTTTTCACTTAAATTGAACCCTTGCTGCTGCAGTAGTTCCTGAGCAGTTTTCCTCCCGATTTTTGCTAAGTCTCCTGTTATGATCAAATCATAATAGGATGGATCTCTTCCTAAATCTCTAAAATGGGAGATGATTGTATCTGCTGCTGCTGGTGCCATTGCACCTCCCATATTAAATGGGTCGCTCAGTCCCATGTCGATAACCTTTCCGATTGTCGCTGAAGTGACCCTCGGTACAGGATTGTTTCCTGCCGTGCTCTTGCCGATCACTGAATAGCCTGCTCCTGTAACCGTCCATTGTGCAGTTGGAGGCTTTTGTCCCCCATATTCTGTAGGGTATCGGAATTGTTTTTCAACTGCTGAGTTATGGCTTGAAGCACCTGTCAAAACGTGGTTTGCTCCCCCTGAATCTACAATATAGGAGGCTAGAGCCAGCCCTTCCATGGATGTGGAACATGCGCCAAATATCCCAAGATAAGGAATGGCATTTGTTCTTGCCGCAAAGGAAGAGGGTGTTATCTGATTGATCAGGTCCCCAGAAAAAAAGAATTCTATCTGGCTGTCTTGCAGTCCTCCCTTTTCCAAGGCGATCTGTACAGCCTCCTCAATCATTAACCTATTTGCTTTCTCATAGGTCTCTTCCCCCATCCAAAGGTCATCGTAGAATCGATCGAAATCTTCAGAGAGCCTTCCTTTTTTCTCAAACGGCCCTCCAACAACACCTGTTGAAAGAATAGAAGGTCGATTTTGAAACTCCCATGACTGTTTACCCTTTAACATTAAATGACCCCCCATTGAATCAGCAGCGTTTTGATGAGAGCGATGATAAACGCAGAAAAGACACCAAATACAATGACTGAACCAGCGAGCTTGAATATATTGCCTCCGACACCTAGCACCAATCCTTCTGTTCGGTGCTCGATTGCCGCTGAAATCACTGCGTTTCCGAAGCCGGTTACAGGAACAGCGCTGCCAGCACCAGCAAATTGGCCGATATGGTCATATATACCAAATCCTGTTAGCAGCATAGAAAAGAACACCATCGTTGCCACTGTTGGATTACCCGCAGTCTGTTCGGTAAAGTTAAAAAAATAAATATAGAAGTAGGTGACTACCTGTCCAATCATACAAATGAAGCCGCCTACGAAGAATGCTTTGATACAATTGATTAGTACAGGCCTTTTCGTCTCATGTTTCTGTTCTAATTTCTCATATTGTTTTTGCTGGGAGGTCTTTTGCTTCTTGCCCATATAAATCTCCTTTCTAGGTTAACTCCTCTTTAAGCTTGATGATTTCCTGAAATCTTTTTTCGGCATCCTTATTGGAAATATGTTTCTCTTCTATCTTCTCTTTAAGTCTTACCGTTTCAAGAAATATCTTATAGTCACTGGAGACAATAAATTTTTCTTCCGGATATTTTTTCTCCAGTTTCTTTGTCATTTTCTTTTCTATACTTTTCATGTGAAACCGATGAGAATGCTTTACTTTATACGAAACAAGAATCTCTTCCTTCCCTTGGATAACTGCCACATCATAAAGCTCTTCCAATTTGGCAATTTCTTTCTTAACCGAATGGCCAATGCTGTCTGTTTCGGGATTCTCCATTAGTTCCACTGGCGGCGGATCTGTAACCTTAATTAGTGCTCCCTTACTGTCATCTCCCTCTTCCTCATTGACAGCACATCCAGAAAGAAGCATAAGAGCCATCAACACAAACAACCATTTCTTCATAAAATCCCCTCTGCTTTTGAAATAGACTCTTAAGAGTATCTAAAGAATTGCCCATGAATCATTCGATACTAACCTTTAAAGAGCCCTGAATACTTCTATTTTCTGCTACTGATCAACTTTTTATGAATAAAAAAAGGACTTGCGCTATCATATAAACTCCCCGAGTTCATTGAGCGCAAGTCTTGCCATTCAATTATTGACAGAAACTTACAGAGTTACTGTCACTTATTTTGTTTTCTTCTTCTTTCCGCAGCCGCAGCCTTTTTTCCTTTTCACAGGCTGATTTGATTTCACTTTCTGTTCCGATTTCTTCATCATCCTTATTCCTCCTTAAATGATGGAAATTCGCTGCTCTTATTGTTTAAAAAAGGTGCATACAATCATTATATGCAGTTTATAAAACGCTTGTTCCAGCCTTTCATCAGGAAAGCCATCTCTGTACAACTGCCTCTATTATTGAAGCAATGCCTGCAATTGCCATAATTGTGATCACAGGTGAAGCAATGGAGGGGTTCAAAATATAAAGTAAATAACTGCCTGCTGCAACCCAAATTCCTGTACACCAATGACAGCTGAGCAGCTCGCCTATCCAGCCCTTAAGGCCGCTGGTCTTTGGAACTAAATAGACCTCTGTCAAACCGTTCTCATCCATTTCTTCTTGTTCATCAAAAAAAGGTGCTCTCAAAAACTCAGTAATTTTGTCATAAACAATCAAATGGGTTATACGAAAGACAGCCAGCCCCATGATGATCAGTTGTAATATATTTTGCTCCACTTATCAGGCTCCTTTACATAAGTATAAAACCCACTTCAAAAATCAGAAACAAATCCCCCAGATAGCCTATTTTGGCGAAAAAAGGGCTATTATCCGTAACTTAAAGTCCTTGCCTACAATATGTTATTAGTGTAGTGATAAACAATTAAAAGGAGGATTTTCAATATGGGTTGTGGAAGAAGAGACGATGTAGGTGGAGTTTCCACTGATAACTGTGTATGTGAAGTAGTTCGTGCCATTAAAGATATTCAAGATGCTGCAGTAAACGATGATTGTTTAGATTGTACGACAAGCTGTTTCCTTGAACCGCTTGGTGATCTGAACAGTCCGGCTATGAGACGCCGTGCAGACACGCGTGTGTTCACGTTGACGAATAAGAACGGAGAATTGTTCAAGGCACTTTTCAGACAACGTGACGGTGAGTGTGATGCAAACTGCGTATCTATTTACTTCCGTGTTGAAGAAGTATTCGATAACTGCTGTGCAACACTCAGAGTATTAAGACCAGATAAAGACATCGTAAACGATTATGGTAAATTGGATTTTGGCAAGATCTGCAAAGTTGACGATTGGTACAGAACAAACAACTGTATCACAGTTGATTTGAACTGCTTCTGTGCGATTCAATGTATTGCTGACAGAGATCTTGACATCTGCGAGTAATCTCTAGATAAAAGCCGGTCGGGATAATCCGACTGGCTTTTTATAATGGTAAAAACACTTACAAGCCGATGATTTTTATTGCCTTTAAAGATGACCTTTTTATCTCGGCTTCATCACCTTGAAACGTTTTGACAACAAGAGTATCGTTTCCATCCTGCAGCAATATTCCCTTATAATGTTCTTCCGCGGTTACAAACTCACACGGGAATGGAGCTTTCCCATTGATATAACGGGAAAGGTAATTGATTTTTTCATCCAGTTCCATTTCTCTGAATGGTTTCAACGGCTTAAATGAGTAAGTTCTTTTTTGGTTTTCTTCAGGCTGCGTTTCTGTTTCATGAGTTTTGTTTGTGTTCGGTTCTTCAAGCTCCTCTTTTACCTGGTCTTTTGCAGGTGCTTCTCCATACAAAGAACCTAGTTCCTCTTCAAAGTATGTTCTTTTTTTTCTCTTTTGTTTTTTTTCCGGTACGGCTTCTGCCTTGGCCGTTTGTTTTGGCTTTGCATTTCTGGATGAGTAGCTTTGCTGCATATTTGCTTTTGTTTCTTTCATTGCGGGCTGCTGGATATATAATAAAGGAGCTTTACCGCTTGTTTTTTGTTTTTTCATTCGTTGCACCTCCCGAGGTTCATTCCTTATACAATGTATGCAATAAATGCCCAGAGGTTTCTCATTTTTTCTTGGAATTAGATCAGGGGAATTCAAAGATTGAGAAGGATGTCTGTTCTAAACTCTTTTTGATGTCCTTCGCTCTCGATGCCAAGGACATCATTCTTCCCAAAGTTTATCGCAAAGATTCCTTTTTTGTACCAGGCTCAACGTTTGAAACGCCGGTTTATTTTTTGACAGGCTGACGGTTACCGCGATTACGAGAGCGGATAGCCATACATACTTTAAGGGAAGAAATTTCCCTTATAGAAGAGATGTCGGAAAAACAGGTCAAATAAGGGTAAAATTTTCCGCTATTTACTTAAAAAACATGAAATATGGATTACTGAGCATGATTAACGGAAAATCCTTCCGTTATTTACCTTTCCTCAGCTAAAATCTGCAGTTTAACGGAAAAATTCTCCCTTATTTTAAGAACCCTTCCATTTGGTGACCTACTCAATCATGAAATTTTTTGGATTTTATTACAAATTCATAGTAAAAAGCAGTCCGTTTTGGACTGCTTTCTCTAGTTTTGTACTAAAAAAATGAAATATTAAGGCATTCAGCCTTGAACTTACGAATAACTATTATCCCAGTACATGATAACCGGAATCGACGTGAATATTTTCACCAGTGATTCCGCGGCTCATATCGCTGAATAAGAATACTGCAGTATCTCCGACCTCTTCCTGTGTGGTGTTTCTGCGCAGAGGAGCTCTCTCTTCAATTTCTTTCAGGATTGTATTGAAATCGCCAACACCTTTTGCAGAAAGAGTTCTGATTGGCCCAGCAGAGATTGCATTAACGCGCACACCCGCTTTGCCAAGATCGCTTGCAAGATATTTTACGCTTGCTTCAAGAGAAGCTTTTGCAACACCCATGATATTATAATTCTCAAGTACGCGCTCACCGCCAAGATACGTCAGCGTTACGATGCTTCCGCCTTCAGTCATTAGGCCTTTTGCTGCTTTGGCAACAGCCGTCAGGGAATAGGAACTGATATTATGCGCCAATAAAAAGCCTTCTCTTGTTGTGTTCATGTAATCTCCGGCTAATTCTTCTTTCTTAGCAAAAGCGATACAGTGTGCAATCCCATGAATACTACCGACTTCTTCCTTAATAGTCTGGAAACATTTCTCAATGTCTTCGTCACTTGTCACATCGCATTGCAAGAAAAGATTGTCGCTTCCTTCAAGTGTTCCCGCTAAGTCTTTTACCCCTTTTTCAAATCTTTCGCCTGCGTATGTAAAAATAAGTCTTGCTCCCGCCTCGTGAAGACTTCTTGCAATCCCCCAGGCAATGCTGCGTTTGTTTGCTACACCCATGACTACATATGTTTTTCCCTGTAATGAAAGAGTCATTTTCATCCTCCTAAAATGAATTGCTATTTGAATTAATACAAGTTATTAGTACCTGATACTAATTTTAGCCGATTTGCTCAAGGAAAGAAAGAGATTCACTAAAAAAACTTATCGCCTCTCTAAAATTATTGATGGATTTTTCCAATACTGCTACACCACTACCAAAGTTATCCCCTATTTGTGTTTGAAAATACTCATTTCACAGAAAAAACCTCCTGTCGAAATGACAGAAGGTTTTCTTTAACAATATTCACAGAATTCCAGTTCACGTTTCAATTCATCAACATATTCCTTAGAACCTGTAACGATTAAGCGGTCATTCATATGAAGTTCTGTATCCCCATGGGGAACAATGGAATCTTTTCCTCGGAATATCCGGACAAAGATGACGTCTCCTGTGAATGGGAACTCTCTTAGTGTCATGCCTTCAAACTGGATATTCAACATTTTGATTTCATATAAAGAGGTTTCCTGATTTGTAAAGATATTCATGACTGAAGGAGATTCAATAAGAGCCTTCAGCAGGGTTTTCGTTGAAAGCAGCACAGAGAACACTTCTATCCCCTGTTCTCTGAGCATTTCTTCAAGATCTGGGCCTTCAATCCTTGCGATTACCCGTTCAATGCCTGCTTCCTTTGCAGCAATGGCAAGAGTGGCATTTTGCTCATCATCACCAGTGGAAATGACAATGATGTCGGTATCAAAGATGTTGTTTTCTTCAATCGTTTTCAGTTCAAAGTTATCAATTTCTTTTATCTGGAATAAAGAGTCGGAAATGCTCTTGTTCGACTTATCCATTTTTGTGTGATATAACACCGGGACATATAACGCTGATTTCAATTCGCGGGAAACAGGCAGCGTCATTTGGTTTGCCCCCAGGAAAGCCACCTTAATTTGTTTTTCTTCCACCGCTTCTTTTGGGAACAGCTTTTTAAACACTACAGGTGTAACCAGACAAGTGATAACGGCTACTAATATCAATGTCCCACTCATTTGTGCTGTAATGATTCCCATTCTCTCCGCTATCTTGGCAGCCGCTATGACCAACGAAAGTGTGGAAGTTAATAAGAATGCTGATGCAATCGTAGTTTTATTGTCATACCATTTTCTCAGCCAGAAAACCGGCAATAGCTTCGACAGTAAGAAAGCTACCAAGAGCAGTGGAATCAGAATTAACATTTTCTTATCGCTAAGAAGTGACCAAAGTTCCAATTCAACCCCGACCATGACAAAGAAAATCGGAATAAGGAAGCCGTACCCAAACGAATCGAGTTTATGAACCATTTCCTGGTTAGGTGAAAGCAGAGACACTAATACACCTGCCAAAAATGCCCCAAGGATATTTTCGGCACCTACTGATTCAGAAACTGCAACAAGCAGGATTATCAATGTAAATATTGCCCTTGTTCCAATCTGGGTAGTACCAGTGGACAGTGTTTTCATTAAATTGTTATTCTTGAAACGTTTTGCAAGAAAATAGAGTAATACACCAGCACCAAATAATAACAGCAATAACCACATGTTTCCATGTCCTTCACCGTACAATGACACGAATACGGCAAGCAGTATCATTGTAACCAAATCAGCTATCACCGCTACTAACAGAATGATTTGTCCAATACCGCTTTTCATTATATGTGCTTCCTTCAGTGTAGGCACAACCACTCCCAATGAAATAGTTGAGATAATCAACGTCATTAGGAAGGCATTTTCAATTAATCCAGCAAAGACGAATAAATAGGATAATAGTAGAGATACGCCGAAAATGCCGACAAAGATAATTAAAGAAACCTTCAACCGGTTGGGTTCAGGTTTTCCATTCGGCAAAATCACTTTCTTCTTTTTATCATTGGAAAATGCAGAAAAATCGATTTCAAGTCCGCTTAAAAACATTAAAAATATAAAGCCAAGAGTTGACAGAGTTTCCAGCCAAACATCTTCATGAACAAGATCAAATCCACTTTTTCCTATAATAAGTCCGACAACAATTTCAGCTATAACGACTGGAATGAAATTCAGACGAAGCCGATGCAGCATGATCGGTGTTATGAATGCAGCCAAGATAACGATGACAAGGGATGCTACCGAAGCACCATGTTCCATATTATTTCCCCCTATCTAAATCAAATAGTTCATAAATAGTGTTGCCATTCCAAAGTATATCATGATGCTGATTATGTCATTGATCGTCGTGATAAACGGACCGGATGCAACAGCCGGATCCACCTTAAGTTTGTGCATAAGCAGGGGTACCAAGGAACCCGCCAATGTGGCAACGATTAATGAAACGAGAATGGAAATACCAACAAGAAAGCCAAGAAATAAGTTCCCTTGCCATACGTATACAATTATCATCACCAATATTCCACAAACAGTTCCAGTTATTAAACCAGTCCCCGCTTCTCTCAGAACGATCTTCCATTTGCTCTCATTCTCCAGACCGCCAGTGGCAATTCCGCGTACAGCTACTGCAAGTGCTTGTGTTCCTGTGTTACCAGCCATCCCTGCAATAAGAGGAATAAATACGGCTAGTATAGCGACTTTATCCAAAGTTTGTTCAAACCTGCCGATTAAACTCGCTGTAAACATTCCAAGAAAAAGCAGTGCAATCAGCCAGGGCAGCCGTTTCTTTGCCGCTGTTATGGGATTTCTATCTACAGAATCCATATCGGAAATACCGGCAAGCTTTGAATAGTCATCAGAAGCTTCTTCATCAATAACATCAATAATATCATCGACCGTTATGATACCTAATAAATGATTTTGAAAGTCGACTACCGGCAGGGCAAGGAAATCGTAATCCCTCATTTTTCTGGCAACCGCTTCCTGGTCCTCGCCTACTGAAACGGAAACTACCCGATCGCTCATCACTTCGCCTATCATTGCTTCATCATCACTGACGATTAAGTCACGAAGCGATATAACCCCTGCCAGGCGCTTTCCTTCATCTATTACAAAAATATAATAAATGGTTTCGGCATTGGGTGCTTCACTCTTTAGGATATTCATTGCCGAACGTACCGTTTGATTTGCAGATATCGCAACGAATTCCGTGGTCATGATACTTCCAGCAGTATACTCTTCATAGTGCAAAAGCTCTTTAATTTCCTGCGCCGAGTCGTCATTCATTATGGTCAGATAGCTGGCGACCTGGTCCTTATCCAATTCATTCAGAACATCGACCGCATCATCGGCATACATATTGGACAACATATCTGCAGCATACGATGGATTCATTTCAGCAAGTATACCCTGATACTCTGATTCATCAATATCAAGGCTTTCAAATAACTCAGCCATTTCCTCTGGAGAAAGGTACTGGTACATGATGTGCCGTAAAGGATCATCTACCCTTTCAAAGAACTTTGCCCTGTCATATGGATGGAGCGCGGTAAACTCTTCCCTGAATTTATCCATTTCCTCATTCTGAAGGGATGCTATCAAATAATCTTCATTAAGCTGCACTTCTGTTTTATCAATGTTCTCAATCGACATGTGCATACCCCCCTTTTTAAAGGTTTATATGTTAACAAAGCCAAGTCGCTGGTTTATATTCAATTTATCCATTGCTGTTTAAAATAAGAATATAAGAGAATTATTATTATGAGGACTTTTTTATATGATCAGTCCATTCTCCTGAATTTAATGGGAGTTTTCAATAAACAATATTTTTTCACCATAACTATAGTCTTAATAATACTAGCAAATCTTTAAAAAATTGTCGCCTCATAAAAATCATTTAATTAATGAAAACGTTTTAGCTTAGTTTCTGACGAAGAAAGGAGTCCATTATGAAACTGGATATTATAGGAGATATACACGGGTGTTTTGATGAGTTTAAAAAATTGACTGGTAAGCTTGGGTACCAGTGGGATACTGGTATACCTGTCCACCCTGACGGCAGGCTGCTCGGATTTGTCGGTGACCTGACAGACCGCGGCCCCCATTCTTTAAAAGTGATTGAGACAGTCTGGAAACTTTGGAAGCAAAATCTGGCCTATTACGTACCTGGAAACCATTGCAATAAGCTCTATCGTTACTTTCTTGGAAATAATGTAAAGATCGTTCATGGCCTTGAAACGACTGTGGAGGAACTAGGCTTCCTGCCTGAAAATGAAATTGACCGTTATAGTACCATGTTCAAAGAACTGTATGAACAGTCTCCCCTTTATCTTCAGTTAGATGCAGGCAAGTTAATCATCGCCCATGCAGGCATCACCGAAGAGCTTATCGGGAAACAAAGCAAGCGTGTAAAAACCTTTGTACTCTATGGGGATATCACTGGAGAAACCAATGAAGACGGCACCCCTGTCAGAAGGGACTGGGCATTTAACTATAAAGGAGAGGCCTATGTTGTTTATGGGCATACTCCGTTTTCAGAAGTCCGGAATATAAACCGCACCTATAATATCGACACCGGGGCAGTTTTTGGCGGGAAGCTGTCTTCCCTTTCATACCCGGAATTTACTATTGAAAGTGTCAATTCCAATATGCCTTATGTTGCAGAGAAATTCAGGGATATAAACCCCGATCGTTAATAGAGGAGCCCTTTCCTCTGTCTTGAACTTCAGATCGAGAAACTACTGTGAGAAGACAATTTAATGACAAAAGCAGCCGTCTCAATGCGGCTGCTTTTGTTTGCAGGCAGAGTCTTTTGGAAGGTAGAACACTTCTATGACCTCTGTAAGACTTCTTTCATATCGAATGGCAGTGGTACTGTATAACGAAGTCTTTTCCCTGTAATCGGATGAATAAATGATAGGGAAAAACAGTGAAGAGCCTGCCTGTTAATCTTGTCTGTATTTCCATCATATAAAGTATCCCCAAGCAAAGGATGCCCTTTGTAAGACATATGCACCCTGATTTGGTGAGTTCGGCCAGTCTCTAAATCGAGCTTCAGATGTGCAAACTCTGCATATTGTTTGATTACCTGGAATCTGGTGACGGCATGCTTGCCATCCTGCCTTACTTCCCGCTCAATAATCGAGCTGTCCTTCCTTCCAATAGGGGCATTTACAACACCCGCCTTTTCACTTAACGGGAAAACACCTTCCGCCAATGCTTCATACGATCGGTTGATCTCACGATTATGCTGCTGCAAACTGAACAAATGATGAATATGCCGATGTTTTGCAATCAGCACCAGGCCAGAGGTATCACGGTCCAGCCTGGTAACAATATGTACTGCCGTATCCACACCTGTGTCCTTATAATATCCATAGATGCCGTTTGCCAGACTTCCATTTGGATGCTCTCTTGAAGGAATGGTACTCATCCCTGCCGGTTTATTAAGTACAAGAATATCCTTATCTTCAAAAATAATTTCCAAATTCATTGTTTCCGCTCTTAAAGACGCGCTTTTTGGCTCCGGAGGAAATACGACGGACAAACGATCACCTTCTTGAAGCGAATAACGGACCGTCACCTCTTTGCCATTAACGCTGATCTGCCCACCGGAAAACTTAATGTCAGTCAGCATCCGCTTTGAGATATGCTTTTCATTTAGGAAAGACTTGATATCTTTGCCTGCTTGTTCTGTTATGTGCCAATCCATTTCATACCTGTTCATATACTAATCTCACTTAATCCTCTGCAATAAACGAGTCTCTGACCCTCTTCCAAAATGGAAATGGACGGAACCTTGCAAATCGGATTTTTTCATCTGCAACTCTATATTGAATAGATTTAACATCCTTATGAAGCAATGTCAGGTGATCAATCGTAATCATAAAGTCTGGAATATTGACTGGCTTCAGCATACAGGTATGATGGGCAGGCAAGATCAAAGGTGAGCCAATCGTCCGGAATACCCTGTTATTAATCGATGCCATTTCCGCCAGTTGGATGGCAGGAATCGAGGGGTGCAGGATTGCCCCGCTCAATGCTTTATTATAAGCGGTACTTCCTGAAGGAGTGGACAGGCACAGGCCGTCTCCTCTAAACCTTTCAAAATGCTGTCCCCTGATTTCAACATCCATCACAAGGGTCCCTTCGACACTCTTAACAGTAGATTCATTCAAACCGAGGTACCTTGTTTCTTTACCTCCATGCTGGTAACGGATAATCGTCTCCAACAGAGGATATTCAATGATTTGATATGGTGTTTTCGCTATCGCAATAACAAGCTTTTCTATCTCTTCAGGCACCCAGTCAGCATAAAATCCTAAATGCCCAGTATGTACTCCTACAAACGCAGTCTTGTCAAGCCTGGAACTATAGCGGTGAAAAGCATACAAAAGTGTTCCATCGCCGCCTACAGAAATGACAATATCAGGCTCTTCTTCATCATACACCAGTTCAAAGTCCTGTAAGTAAGTACGCATTTTATGCATCAACGTGTTGGACTTTGCATCGCCTTTCGAAGTAATTGCAAATTTCATAACAGCTACACCCTTTTTTAGTTTCTATTTCCCTATCCCGCTAAAGCAAAACTTATTCATCCTGGGACTCACGTCTCTTTTCATCTTGATCTTTCTTGTTCGAAAAAAACCTCTGAGCCTCCTGGATCTCATCTTTTATCAGAGACATTTCCTCATCAAGCCGAAATGCTGCTTCAGCTGCTCTCATCAGCCGCATCCTGATTTCATCCGGAAACTGTCCACGGTATTTATAATTAAGAGAATGCTCAATTGTAGCCCAAAAATTCATCGCCAGTGTCCTGATTTGAATTTCAGCGAGAATAATCTTTTCTTCATGAACGGTTTGTACTGGATATTCAATGACTACATGATAGGAACGGTAACCACTCGGTTTCTTATGGGAAATATAATCACGCTCTTCAATAATCCGAAAGTCATTACGCGCTCTTAGTGAATTCACTACTGAATGGATATCATCCACGAATTGACACATTAACCGCAAACCGGCAATATCCTGCATTTCAGTGCCGAGCTTATCGAGCGGAATTCCTTTTTGGTTGGCTTTATCCAAAATACTGGCTATGGGCTTTACCCTTCCAGTGACAAACTCTATGGGAGAATGGCTGCGTTCTAATTCATAAAGTCCTCTCATTCCTTTGAGTTTGATTTTCAACTCATCAACTGCCTGTTTGTATGGCCCCAAAAACTGATCCCAATGATTCAACACATTCACCTCTTTTCGCAAAAAGCTTATCAAGATAAGCTTCTTCAGCGAACGACTTGACTATTAATTAGCGGCTAAACGGCCGCTAAAGTATTTGTTTGCTGTTCTGAATTACGCTTTTTCAAGAAATACAGCTTCCACTTTTTTCACCATATCTTCTCCGTAGTTGCTGTTCCCTTCGATGTTTTCTATTAGAAAGTCCAATTCCTGATAGAGGCCTTCTAATTCAAATTCTGTATTGCCTATGCCTGCGAATACCGGCAGTTTCAGTTCAAATGCCTTCTTTAAAGGAGGCCAGCACTCTTCTTGTATATGTAAAAGAACATAATCTTTTTCAGACTCAGCCAGATAAACAAAAGAAAAATTTTCAGAGTCCACAATTACTTGGCCTGCAGGCTTAAGAGTCAGTTCATCAGCACCCTCATTCCCATGCAATAGTAATTTATCCTGAAGGAGTTCAGCTTTTTTAAATTGTATATTTTTTCTCATATGAAGTTGGTTCCCCTTTCAAAGCTTTATAGATATTATTTTAACACATTCACCTTAAATTCATCTAAGGATTGAAGTCCTTACTTCAGAAAGGGATAATATAGTCAGTAACTAGTAAGTTTCTGCCTATTTATTATGTAGAGCAGATAGAAAGGAAGCTGATCATGCCACAAGAATTAGAAATTGAATTTAAGAATTTATTGACCCTGCCAGAATTTAATACAATAAAAAATCGGCTTTCGATTGCTGAAGAAGACTTCACATTGCAAAAGAACCATTATTTCGATACTTCTTCGAATGATTTAAAAAAGCTAAAGTGTGCTCTGCGGATCAGGGAAAAGAATGATAAATATGAATTGACACTGAAACAGCCTGCTGAAGATGGTTTACTGGAAACAAACCAGGTGGTTACAAGCGAAGACACAACGAGTATGTTGACTGAAGGATCCCTTCCCGCTGGAGAAGTCAAAGCGGCACTAGATAGCCTGGGGGTTTCCTCGGTGAAGTTCAATCACTTCGGGACATTATCCACCAACAGGGCAGAAACACATTATAAAGGTGGATTAATGGTATTGGATTACAGTTTTTATTTAAACAATGAAGATTATGAGTTAGAATATGAAGTAAAAGACAAGCAATCAGGACAAGAAATCTTTCTGGGCTTTCTAAAAGATATGAACATACCTTTCCGGCCGGCGGAAAATAAAATCAAAAGGTTTCTGCAGGCTGCCAATGCCAACTGATCCATTTATCTAAAGGAGCTGCATCACATGAACATCCAGGCTTTAAAAACAATGATTGAACTCCAAGCTCTGCAAAACTTTAATTCGACTACAGCACCAACAGAGACAAACAGCGGAACTTCACTTTTTCAACAAATGCTGAATGAAACTTTATCCAGCCATGTTAACCAGCAGCCGATTCAAGAAAAACTGGGCTCTGTTAACCAGCTGTTTCCTTTATTAAACAATGGCAATTTCCTTATGAGCAAAACGGCTGCATCATATATGTCAAAGGCTGAGACACTTTCTTCAAACAATAAATCGGACAGCTCCATCGATTCCATCATCAGCAAGGCTGCTGAATTATATAAGCTGCCCCGAAAATTAATTAGCGCTGTCATAAGCCAGGAATCAAATTTCAATTCCAACGCGGTCAGCCATGCTGGAGCTTCCGGATTAATGCAATTAATGCCTGCTACGGCAAGGAGCTTGGGAGTAACAGATATTTTCGACCCTGAACAGAACATCCTGGCCGGCACCAAATATCTTCGCCAAATGATGGACAAGTATGACGGAAATCTTGAGATGGCACTGGCAGCTTATAATGCGGGACCGGGCAATGTCGATAAATATAGCGGAATACCCCCTTTTAAAGAAACCATTCAATACGTACAAAAGGTCTCTCAGAAGTTTTACGCATAAAGTATCAAACACTCACACTCAATTTGTGAGTGTTTTTCTTTTGCTCTTTTTGTGTATTACTACGGAAAAATATGATTATTATAAATGAACTCCAGACCCCGGATTGCCAGTCCGAATTTAGCGGATACTATCAGTAAGAAGAACTGACAAAGGCTATTTGTTTGAGATATTTTTCGGCGATTGCTAAAATAAAACAAACAATCAATGCAAAAAGGAGTCTACTTATGGAGAAACATAAGACGCCGTATGAAACGATTGGCGAAGAAAAGCTCTCAATGCTTGTAGATGCTTTTTATGCAAGAGTGGGGAAAGAACCTTTATTAATACCTATATTTCCTGATGATTTGTCAGAAACAGCAAGAAAACAAAAACAGTTTCTGACACAATACTTAGGCGGGCCCCCTTTGTATACAGAAGAACATGGGCATCCTATGATGCGGGCCAGACATTTAAATTTTGAAATCACACCTACAAGAGCCAAAGCATGGTTGAAATGCATGAGTGAAGCTATGGATGAGGTCGGCCTTGAAGGGCATTTCAGGGACGAGTTATTTTCAAGGCTTGTATTAACTGCCAGGCATATGGTAAATACGCCCGACACAGTACAAGGAGAAGAAAGTGAGCAGCATGAATAATATCCAACACCTTCAAAAGTGCAGAGACAAGAAACCTTTAGAAATATATATGTTCATTGATCCTCTATGTCCGGAATGCTGGGCATTGGAGCCTATCCTAAAGAAGCTTCAGGTTCAATATGGCCAATACTTCAGAATAAAGAATGTATTAAGCGGAAAGCTGACATCTTTGAATTTGACGAATAAAAAGAAACAAGAAAATATTGCAAATCAATGGGAAAAGACAGCCAGCAGATCGGGAATGTCCTGTGATGGGAACCTTTGGTTCGAGAATCCGATCGACTCCCCCTCACTCGCATCAATAGCGATTAAGGCAGCCGAACTGCAAGGAAGACATGCAGGGATTCGATTCTTTAGAAAATTACAGGAAACGCTGTTTCTCGGAAAGCAAAACGTATCTAACCTGGAGATACTGACTGATATTGCCGCCAGCAGCAAACTGGATTTACAGGAATTTAAAAATGACATCCATTCAGAATCTGCCTCAAAAGCCTTTCAGTGTGATTTGAAGATTACAGCCGAAATGGATGTAGATGAAATCCCTACTCTTGTATTCTTTAATGAAAATATTGAAGATGAAGGAATCAAAGTAACGGGGATGTATCCTTTTGAGGTATATGTACAGATTCTTGAAGAAATGCTTTCAATTAAACCGGAACCGCAGCCTCTGCCTACACTGGAAAACTTCATGCAGCATTATCAGCTCGTTGCAACAAAGGAAATCGCAGTCGTATATGATTTGAGCATTCCTCAAGTCGAGAAAAACATGAAAAAATGGATACTTCAAAACAAAGTGGAAAAGATTCCGGCCAAGCATGGAACATTTTGGAGATACCTGTCTTCCTAACAAATAATATATTAAGATAATATAAAGAAACCCCGTTGTCCTTAGACAACGGGGTTTCTTATACAAACAAAGGGGATGGGAGAAATTTTTCACGGTCAAACAAAGGGGTATATGTTTGTTGTGATCAACTTCATGTACATAATATAGCACGGAGCAACTTGTATGTGCAAGTTGTTTGTATATTATTTCACAATATTGTCAAAATGTTTGAAAGTTACCTCTTGATAGACAACATGTATTTAACAGCATGACAAGTCATATAATTTACAACTACAATAATAAGGAGGAAGGACTGAAATGAATCCTCGATTTAAGTTAATTCTCCTGATTTTATTTATACTGTTTGCATTTACTGTAAATATCTTCGGACTCATGAATCTTTATCCGATCCTTGTGACGTCCCCACTCTTGTTCCTGTCACTACTGATGCTGTTCCTCTATATTAATAACCGGAAAAGATTCAAGGGATTCAAACTCTGAATACTTTATTAAGAGACATACTTGTTCATCACGCTTAAAAAAACAAAAAAACAAGAAGGTCATGATTGAATTCAATCATGACCTTCTTGTTTAAAATCGTATCAGGGAATTCATGATCCTGAATCTTTCTGTCCCTCTGTTTCACCTACTCAGAAAAAAGTCTTGGTCTATTAAGAAAGCATTTTTTCCATTTCGTTAAGGCTTTCTTCAAAAACTTTCATAGCCTCTTCGATAGGCTGGGAAACGGTCATATCCACTCCCGCTTTTTTCAATACTTCAATTGGATAATCGGAACTTCCTGATTTCAGGAATTCAATATACCTTTCCACAGCAGGCTGGCCCTCCTCAAGGATTTGCTTGCTTAATGCCGTAGCTGCACTGAAGCCTGTAGCATATTGATAAACATAATAGTTATAATAGAAATGCGGGATACGTGCCCACTCCAGGCCAATCTCCTCATCAATGGAGATATCCTCTTCACCAAAATACTTTTTATTGAGTTCGTAGTACTCTTTTGTCAGCATCTCTGCAGTCAACGCTTCACCCTCTTGAGCTTTTTTGTGGATGATGTGTTCAAACTCAGCAAACATTGTCTGGCGGAATACTGTTCCTCTGAAGCCTTCCAAATAGTGATTTAATAAATATAGACGCTTCTTTTCATCATCTATGGTATTAAGGAGATAATTGTTCAGCAATGCTTCGTTACAAGTCGACGCCACCTCGGCAACAAAGATTGAATAATTGCCATATGGATAAGGCTGATGCTTTCTCGTATAATAACTGTGTACACTGTGTCCAAACTCATGGGCCAAAGTGAACAGGTTATTCACATTGTCCTGCCAGTTCATCAGGATATAAGGATTCGTGCCATAGGCTCCTGATGAATATGCCCCGCTTCGTTTTCCTTTGTTTTCAACCACGTCCACCCAGCGGTTATCAAAGCCTTCCTTAAGAACATTCTTATACTCTTCGCCAAGGGGAGTCAACCCTTCTAAAATCATGTCCTTCGCTTCTTCATAAGGAATGTCCATTTTCACTTCTTTAACTAACGGTGTATAAAGATCATACATATGAAGCTTATCAACACCAAGTACTTTTTTGCGAAGCTTTACATATCTATGCAGCAAATGAAGGTTATCATTGACCGTTTTGACAAGATTCTCATACACTGTTTCCGGTATATTGTTTGCAGACAAGGCAGCCTGGCGTGCAGAATCATAATTTCGTACCTGGGCACTGAAATTATCTTTCTTCACAGTCCCGCTTAATGTACTTGAGAAGGTATTCTGGAACTTTCCGTATGTCTTGTAAACTGCTTTAAAAGCCTCTTCCCTGACCCGGCGATCATCGCTTTCAAGGAAACGGATATACCTGCCATGTGTAATTTCCACTTCTTCCCCATTTTCATCTTTAATGCTTGGGAATTCCATATCGGCATTATTCAGCATCCCGAATGTATTGCTTGATGCACTCAACACTTCGGATGCCTGGGCAAGAAGCGCTTCTTGCTCAGCTGAAAGAATATGAGGACGCTGTTTATTGATCTCCTCTAAAGCGTGCTTATAAAGCTTAAGATCCTCATTATCTTCTAAAAAGCTGTTCAATTTGCTCTCGTCAATTGTAAGTATTTCAGGTACCAGATAGGCAAATGAACTTGAAAGCTGTGTGTAAAGACTTTTCGCTCTGTCATCCAGCCCCTGGTTATAAGAATTAGTCGTATCCTGATCATATCTCATGTGGGAATATGTGTAGAGCTTCCCCATTCTCTCCATTATTTCATCTTGGAATTTTAAAGCTTTATACAGCTGATCGGCACTTTGTGAGAGCGTTCCTTTGTACTTTCCTGCATCTTTGATCAATTCCTGTATTTCTTTGAACTCTTTCTCCCATAAATCATCATTAGCAAAAATATCTTCAAGTCTCCATGTCAGTTCTTCCTTAATGTCTTTACGGTTCGGAAGACTCTTTACCGCTGTTTCATTTGTCATATGTATCCTCCATTCTTTCGCTAATCGAATTATTCCTTCCCTCTTACATTCTCTATCAAAAGCTTAATTCCTGCAAGAATTGGGCTTTTCATCAGAGATTTGAACTTCCAATTGATTATTGACTTATATAGTATATGCAGCAATATGGGAAAAAGTAGCTTCATTGCTTTTTAAGAGCTGACAGGACCAAGATATATTCTCTATTACTGTTCCTTTTTAGTATGTCTCTTTTACATAAAATAACTAAATATTCTTCAACTGCATTCATTTGAAATTCTTCATC
This sequence comes from Bacillus sp. AK031, assembly GCF_053903065.1. NCBI lineage: Bacteria > Bacillati > Bacillota > Bacilli > Caryophanales > Bacillaceae > Bacillus > Bacillus sp. AK031. The sequence goes on from NZ_CP096424.1 coordinate 3,078,870, forward strand.
AATTAAAGGCATGCTTCTACATTGAAGATAACCGGAAATTTTCCTTTGGTTGATACAGTTCTGTATTTCCTTCATTCCAATTCTCTCTCCAACGGTCTTTTTCTTCAAGATATCATTCCATATATAGTACTGCCATTCGACTGGATGATTCTTGAACACAATCATAAACTTTGTTGGCAAGCCAATAAAATCAGGCAGCTTAATAAGATGATCTCTTGCCAGGTAAAGTGTCCTTAAAAAACGGTCATTAACTCCTCTGTTGTATTTCATCTTGTTCTTTACCCATAAAGCTTTCCCGGCAAAAAACCGTTCTGAATTATGGTGATTTGCTTGCTGAATTGGCAGCTGAAAAGGAAAAGTTAGGGAATGTAATGGGATTGAGGTGGTGACTGCAGTGAATTTCTTTGAGGAGAGCGGGAAAAGGTGATAGTAAAAAAACATGGTATCTTTAACGGTGTCAAATACAGCGAGCCAAAACCCTGTGTGGGGGCTGAAACGAATAAAATGCTGTTGAAAATTTGATAAGGATATCACAGGGCCAGCCCCTAATTTCTTTATCGGCTTGCCAAGTACCCAAATAGGAATAATTTTTTCTTGCTGATACCCCCTGGTTCTGGAAATGAAATCAAGGCTGCTGATTTCTGAACATTGAAACTCAACTGCAAACTGCCTGTTTTTATCCTGAATGAATAGATCCGGCCTTTGCTGAATAACTGGAAGGTAGTGTTCAAGGTTAACTTTGAAATCGGATTTAGAGAAGTGCTGATATAGAGAGGTTTTCCCCTTAAGATGGATAGATGTTTCAGGTTCATGGGTCCCTGTACAGGCACCGCCTGATTGGTGGGCAAAGTGAGGAATTTTAATATTTCCCTTTTTAAGGATCAACGGGGACTTACACTCCGGACAGAAGAATTTTTCTGTTTTCTGTAATAAAACCATATCTTCCGAAGATAGATGGATCAATGATATGAGCTTCTGATTGTCATTAAGAGCTGTTAGCATTCTTCACCTCCTGCCAATACAATTCTCTGTCTGTCACATCAAATCCTCTTTATTAAAGCCGTTTTTTCTAAAAAGTATGGAAATTAATTGTGAATATGCAGAGGGACTCCTGAATTCAATAAAAAAACCGCATTCTCATACTGAGAATGCGGATAGAGATGGTTTTTTCCTTAACTGAAATGCTTCGAGACGGTGTTAAACACATCATCATCCATAATGGAATTTCCATATTCGCTTAAGCGATGTACAGTTAAGCTCGATTCATTTCCAAACTCCAGCATAATACTTAAGACATTATCAATTTCTTCTTCTGTGAAATATTCATCGGAGAACTCTATGTGTATATAATACGTATCTTCGTATGAGAAAAGTTTAGAAGAATGATGTTCATACATGGAGGCACTCATCTTTTTAGAAAGTGAAATGACATCTTCAAAATCCCTGAATTTGATGGTGAATTCCAAAGAACCTTCTTCCTCGTTTTGATCCTGTTTCATTTGGAAGTGCTGATCAAGGAAATCTTCTATACGCTCATCTACCGGCAAGTCTTTGATCTTGTCCTCAGGGATCGGCAATTCAAACTTTTGGCCGTCTTTTGTGACTTGTGCCCGGGTTACCAGCACTTCCAGTCCTTTATCAAGAGCTTGTACCTGAATCCATAACGGACCTTCGATGGTGAAATTCTCTTCCTGATGGACTTCATCCATCATTTCCCAGAACAGTTCTTCACTTCTTTCACGGTTATACCATATTTCTTCTCTATCAAAGCCTCTTTCCTCTATATCGCCATATGAAATATAAAACTTTACAGTGTTATCATTTATACGTTCTATCTCCATCAAACACCTCTCCCTTCTATTCAATGTTGGTGAAGGGACTGCACCCCTGAGCAATAGCTCTGATAATGATGTAGGCTATTTGCATTTTATCTTTTCTAAAGGCACTTTCCTAATAGCCAACTTTTTGCTCTTTTTTCTTTATACTGGAGTCAATCCGGTTAATGAAAACGCTAAAAAGTTTGCATAAAGAACCTTAATTGAATAATGAATCAGTTGAATTAGTTTATACCTTGTACTCCCATTTTATGATAAAACATCATGAAATGGAATTAAAAATATGCCTATTTTTCAATTAGGTTAAAACTATAATATTCCAGTGTTTTGGCTATTTTAGCTTAAAAACATCTACAATTCAAGTTTTTAGATTTACTGTTCCTTATTACTGAATATCCTGTGAGCAGGAATTTAAAACATTCGCTTAGCTCTAAATAAAAATCCTTCATGCCTGGTTTAAGCATGAAGGAAATACAGTTGTATATTAGTTAACCATGCGTTGGGCTTCGAGAAGCTGGAATGTACGGACCTTCCTTGGAAGGAATCGACGGATTTCGTCTTCGTTATATCCCACTTGCAGCCTTTTCTCATCCATGATAATTGGTCTGCGCAGCAAACCAGGATTCTGCTGGATCAGTTCAAAAAGATCTTGAAGAGGAAGAGCATCAAGTTCAACATTTAACTTTTGGAATGTTTTTGAACGGGTTGAGATGATTTCATCTGTTCCGTCTTCTGTCATTCTCAAGATTTCTTTAATTTCATCAATACTTAATGGTTCTGAGAAAACATTTCTCTCTTTATATGGAATTTCATGATCTTCTAACCAAGCTTTCGCCTTCCGGCATGATGTACAACTAGGTGAAGTGAACAAAGTTACCATGAACCATTCACACTCCCTTATATTATTAAGACTTATTTTATAATTAGAGGTTTCTTTAAAAATAACTTTCTCAAATAATAATTACTTTAAAGAAGAAATCTCTATTATGTATTATACATGAAAAAGGTTCAATTGAATATACTTTTAAATAAATTGTCAACTTTATATACATAAGTTAAACAGTAATTTTATCAACAGTTTACATTTACCCGTTTATATTACGATTAAACATAAAGTTTAACTTTTTTTAAAAAGTTTTTTGTATTTGTTTCACCTGTAAAAATAACCTTATTGAATTAACTTCAATAAGGTTATTTTTTATTTTAAATATCTTTAAGAATATCGGTTTCTCTATCCTCTTCCATGTTAAGGACTTCATCTGCAGGCTGGTACGATGCTCCATAGAACTTTTCATCCTTATATGTGTGGATCAGTTCATAGGTCTTAATCATGGACTCATATACCAGTTCCTCTGATTCGTTGTTCGGTGCCCAATAAAGGATTTCCATTTCATTGATTTCATTGGTGGCTAAAGATCTTCGGCGATAACCAATACTTGAGGCATGTTCAAAACCTTCACGTTTATAAAACTTTAACCGTTTCTCAGTATCAGTGTCTTCATAATCCACCGGTTCTACTTCAAGGATAATGGCTTTCCCTTTCTGTTTTAGCTTTTCAATTAACTTGTGTCCGAGGCCTTGTCCCCTTGCTTTAGAAGAAACAAATAGGTAGTCAATGAAGATAAAGTCTTTAAGTTCAGCATACATCAATACATGAAACTCATCTTCATCCTTATGATAAATATCGCTGCGTTCTTTGAGCAGTGTCTCCATATGTTCCTTTGACTTCATTTCTTCTACAGGGAAATATTGATTTAACTTTTCATACCAATGCATAAACCTACTCCTTTGTTTTCAATTAAGTCAACTTATTTTCGCCATTCATTACAATACACACCGTTTATTATTTCCTAACATGTTACGATAATAAACACAGCATCAAAGTCATATTCTTAATTGTAATTTTCAGGGATTTTTCAGTTGCTTTCAAGAAGATACGAAAGCAGTATGTGGAATAAATAAGTGGATGTAAAGCGGTTTTTCTTACCAATTTAATTTTACCTTATAGAAGATGAAAGTCAAACCAAAAGCTTGGGAAATGATACTTGATTTCAGCTCCAATCATCATTGAAGTAAAAACAACAATCATTAACAAAAAACCTTATGTAAAAAGCGAAATCTAAGAAAAAGGACAGCAGATTTTTCTGCTGCCCGAAGGACATTATGGAGTGAAGTCCACATTCTCCGTATAACTATTTCCTGCATTCCAAAGCAGGTATTCATTTATCCCCTGATCTTGAAGTGCTTTGATTTGGGCTTCAACTTCAGCTTTTCCATATACCTTATAATTTCCGGCTCCTAACCATGAGGCAGTAAAATCCTGAATCCATGGCCGTGAAGTCGGTGGAGTTTCTAGCTCTGCAAGCTTTTTATTTTCGAGCTTGGCATATTCACTAATCAACTTATATGGCTCTAAATCAGGACGAGAGATCCCAAAATAGGATGTCCAGTGACTTGGATAAATCATAGATGAAATAACATCCACATGTTCAGAGATTTTGGAGAAATTCTGACCAATTCCCGGTGCCTCTGGAAGGGTAGCTGTGTAGCCGAAGATGTCAACCGAAACATCTACTCGATAAGGCTCTAATTGGCTTTTGGCATATTCAACAAAGTCCGTTACAGCATGAACCCTTTTTTGGACATTGTCTGCGTCCATATCTTCATATTCCCCCATACTGTATTTCAGTTCAGTGTCTCTTTTTTCAAAGCCTTCAGGGAAACGGACATAATCAAACTGAATCTCCTGGAAGCCCATTTTCGCTGCTTCTATGGCAATCCCTACATTATAATCCCATACCTCTTTTAAGAAAGGATTGACGAAGGATTCTCCTCTGCCGTTACTCCACACCTGGCTTCCTTCCATATAAGAAAGTTCCGGCTTGGCAGCAGATAGCACGGAATCCTTAAAAACAACAATTCGCGCAATTGGATAGATTTGTTTTTCCTCTAATGTTTTCAGCATACTTTTTGGATCTTTAATATAGGACTTTCCTATATCTTTGTATTCTGACTGCTGAGTTTCATACGTAATATTTCCCCAGTCGTCTTTAATGTCAATTACCATCGAGTTGAGGTCTGTATTATCAATTAAATCTATCAACCTATCAAAACGGCTTCCCCCTGCCGAATGTCCAGTTACATAAACTCCCCTTACCGCATCCGGATATGTAAAGTTTAAACCGGAATCATAGATAAATCTGGAGACCTGCTTAGGCAGGGTTTTCTCCTGTAAATTAATCTTCAAAGCTGTATGATGTGTAACGGCTTTCGTTTCTGTCTCTTCGGCATTCACGGTTTGCAGCGGCAATAGGCAAAGTGCAGACATACCTACAGCTGCCATGGCTCTTTTAAAGTTCAAGTTACCCTCTCCTCTATGTCAGAAATGTATATTTGTCAGAATCGTAGACTTAATACCCTCATTTATAGTATATAGTACATTTTATCAATGGATGATAAATTAATAAAAGGTATTTAATGGATAAATGTCGAAATTTCCGGGGAAATGTTTCCATCTTCATTCTAACAGTAATTTAGCAGGGAATAAACTAAAAAAGCCCTCAAAAAAAGGAATTTTCAGAGGGCTTTTTGTTAATTTACTTTTTGTACTGTGCTTTATATTGAGCAAATTCTTTCTCAGAGCAGTAAACAAAATGACCAGGAGCAACTTCACGAAGTTCAACATTATCATCTTCAGAATAGTTATGGACTGCTGGATCATATGTCTTACGTTTACGTGAACGCTCATAATCAGGATCCGGAAGAGGGATCGCAGACAGCAATGATTGTGTATAAGGATGAAGCGGGTTCTTATACAAAGCTTCACTTGGAGCGAGTTCTACAAGCTTTCCGAAATACATTACTCCGATTCTGTCACTGATATATTTAACCATTGAAAGGTCATGGGCGATAAACAGGTATGTTAAACCTTTTTCACGCTGAAGATCCTTCATCAGGTTAACGACCTGTGCCTGGATTGATACGTCCAAAGCGGAAATCGGTTCATCGGCAATGATAAAGTCAGGATCTACCGCAAGTGCACGGGCGATTCCCAAACGCTGGCGCTGTCCGCCAGAGAACTCATGCGGATAACGATTAGCGTGCTCTTTATTAAGACCAACTGTTTCTAACAGTTCATGGACCTTCGCCAAGCGGGCTTCAGAAGAAGTCGCAAGGCCATGGATATCAATTCCCTCTGCAATCAGGTCAGAAACCTTCATCCGAGGGTTAAGAGATGCATAAGGATCCTGGAAGATCATTTGCATCTTACGGTTGAATTTCTTTAATTCTTTACGGGATTTTTTGCCATGGACGTCTTCTCCTTCGAACAGTACCTGTCCGTCAGTGGCATCGTAAAGGCGGATGATTGTACGGCCAGTTGTAGACTTACCACACCCGGACTCACCAACAAGACCCAACGTTTCCCCTTTGTAAATATCGAATGAAATATCATCTACAGCTTTAACCATGTTTGGTTTACCAGGGTTAAAGTATTGTTTTAAATTTTTAATTTCTAGCAACTTTTCAGCCATTATGAACGAACCCCCTCAAATAATACCGGCTCATCATAGTTGGAAGGCATCTTGCGCTGTCTAAGTTTAACAGCCTCAGGCGGCTCAACTTTCGGTGCACTAGGATGCAGCAACCAAGATTTCACAAAGTGTGTATCAGAAACTTTGTAGACTGGCGGTTCTTGTTCAAAGTCAATCTTCAATGCATATTCACTTCTTAACGCAAAAGCATCGCCTTTAGGCGGATTCATTAAGTCAGGAGGTGTTCCTGGGATAGCTTGAAGCTGCTGGCCAGTTTCTGTTTCCAATGTAGGCATGGATGCAACCAATCCCCATGTATAAGGGTGTTTCGGATCGTAGAATATTTCATCTACAGTTCCTGATTCCACTATTTGCCCGCCATACATAACAGCGACCCTGTCAGCAACATTCGCTACAACACCAAGATCATGCGTAATGAAGATGATTGACGTTTCAATTTTGTTCTGCAAGTCTTTCATCAATTCCAGGATCTGTGCTTGGATTGTAACATCAAGTGCAGTTGTAGGCTCATCAGCGATTAGAATCTTAGGATTACAAGCAAGTGCAATCGCGATAACTACACGCTGTCTCTGCCCGCCAGAAAATTGATGAGGATATTGCTTGAAGCGGCCTTCTGGATTCGGAAGGCCAACAAGTTTTAATAACTCAATCGTACGCTTTTTGGCGTCCGATTTGCTCATATTTTGATGTTTTAGAAGCGGCTCCATGATTTGTTTACCGACTGTCATAGTCGGGTTAAGAGAAGTCATAGGATCCTGGAAGATCATCGAGATGTCTTTACCACGAATCTTTTGCATCTCTCTTTCAGAAGCTTTCCCTAAATCTTTTCCTTCAAAATTAATTTCACCATTTTTAATAAAGCCAGCAGGTTGAGGCAATAGTCTCATAATCGCTTTAGTCGTTACAGACTTACCTGAACCAGATTCACCTACGATTGCAAGAGTTTCACCTTTATCCAGATGAAAATCCACACCGCGGACGGCTTTTACCTCTCCCCCGTATGTCGTGAAGGAGACATGTAAATCTTTCACATCTAATAATCTGCTCATTTTTTCTACTCCTTCCACTATTTACGCATCTTCGGATCTAGTGCATCTCGCAATCCGTCAGCCAGTAAGTTAAAGCTCAAAATGATTAGAGAGATAACTACTGAAGGAATCAACATCATATGCGGGTATGTCTGGATTGATTTATAACCATCATTAACCAATGAACCCAATGAAGCCTGCGGTGCAGCAATACCTAATCCGATAAAGCTCAAGAATGCTTCAGTAAAGATTGCGGTAGGCACTGTAAACATTGTGGTAATGATAACAGGTCCCATTACGTTAGGAAGCAGGTGTTTCCAGATCAATCTGTTGCTTGTTGCACCTAAAGTACGAGAAGCCAAAACAAACTCTTGGTTTTTCAACTGCAGTATCTGTCCACGTACAATCCTGGCCATTCCCGTCCATCCGGTAATAACCATCGCCATGGTAATCGAGAAAATTCCCGGTTCAAATATAAGGATGAACAAGATTACAACGATCAAGTTCGGAATACCGACTAGAATCTCAATGATACGCTGCATGAAGTCATCGACTCTTCCGCCATAGTAACCAGATACACCACCATAGGCAATCCCGATAATTAAATCAATTACGGCTGCAAGTACACCGATGTAAAGAGAAATCCGGGTACCTTGCCATGTTCTAGTCCAAAGATCACGCCCTAAATCATCAGTACCAAACCAGTAATTGGTTTCTACTTGACGTGTTTCATAAACATCCATACCATTTTGGTCTATACCATCAAACCATGTAAGGCCTGAAAGCGCTTCAATTTTAGGCGGTAATTTAGCATGACGGATATTTTGGTCTTTGTAAGACATATCATTCATGAAAGGCCCGATAATTGCCATGATGGTAACTGCAATCATAATGATCAGTCCAACAATGGCACCTTTGTTCTTAAATAGACGAATCCAAGCATCATGCCAAAAGCTAAGGCTTGGTCTTCCTATTACTTCTGACTCATCTTCACTTGCGCGTCTTGGTTGGAAGAAGTCAGGATTAATGTTTTCTAGGTCTTTTCTTTTGTTAGTTTCCATTATTTCTTCCCTCCAGCCAAACGAATACGAGGGTCAATTATTCCATACAGAATGTCCACTAGGAAAATAACTCCGATGAACAATACACTGAAGAATAATGTTACACCCATGATTACTGTGTAGTCATTTGTGTTGATTGAGCTGACGAACTGGAAACCAAGACCAGGCACTGCGAAGATCTGCTCGATTACTAGTGTACCCGTCATGATACCTACAGTCATCGGCCCTAATATTGTGATGATTGGAATCATCGCATTTCTTACTCCGTGTTTTAAAACTGTTGCTGTTTTGGAAATACCTTTTGCTTTTGCCAGAAGAATATAATCTGAACCAAGTACTTCAAGCATCTCTGTTCTCATAAAACGAGCGATCGTTGCGACAACACCCACGGTGAGTGCCAGTGTCGGCAGAATGGTGTGTTTGAATTCACCCCAAAGTGCTACTGGCAGCCAGCCAAGTTTTACACCGACATAATATTGCATCAATCCGGCGAAAACGAAGGAAGGTATCGAAATACCCAGAACGGCTATAATAGTTGCACTATAGTCTAACCATGAGTTATGTCTTAATGCCGCAATAATTCCTAAGGCTAAACCAATAAATGTTCCTAGTACGATTGCTTGGAAACCTAGTTGTGCGGAAGGACCAATACGATCACCGATAATTTGTGTAACCGGACGGTTGTCGTACTGGAAGGACAAACCTAAATCACCTTGTGCTAAGTTCGTCATGTAGTTTACGTATTGTACTGGGAGAGGATCATTCAAACCATATTTTTCTAAGATGATTTGCTGCTGCTCTGGTGATAGCTTTTCTTGGTTTGTAAGTGGTGACCCAGGAAGGAGCTTCATCAGAAAGAATGTGGCTGTGGCAATAATGATTAACGTTATAAGCATATAAGCTAGTCTTCTTAATGTATACTTGATCACTCTTTAGCCCCCCTTTTTCTTTTTTTATTTTTTTGGCTACCTAAAACATTATAACGCATTTCGACAAATTTTCAATCTATTTCTTAAATTTCGTTTTCTTTCGACAATCAGTGGAAAAGGAGAGTGTATGCCAATGCATACACTCTCCTTTGAAAGTTTGTTCCATTGAGCTCTATTTTATTTACTCAATGTAAGCCCATTTGTAAGATGCGTCAGCACCGAAAGCGTGACGAAGGATTCCGTGTACGTAAGGACGCTCTAGGTAAGCAGCACCTCTTTGGTACATTGGAGAAATCGCAGCATCTTCAAACAAGATTTGCTCAGCTTTCAGCATTGCTTCCCAACGAGCTTCTGGATCGTTAAGCAATGTAGTTTTAGCATCTTCAATCAACTTATCATATTCTGGATTAGAGTAACCCATTTGGTTATGAGCACCATCAGTTACGAACATATCAACAAATGTCATCGGATCTGGATAGTCAGGACCCCAGCCAGCGAATGAGAAGTCATACTCACCTTTTGTTTCCAGGTCAAGCTTTTGCTTAAACGGTTGTTGAGAAATTGTTACAGTAAGACCTTCAAGGTTAGACTCTAATTGTTCTTTCAGGTACTCACCGATTTTTTTAGAGTTTTCAGAATCGTAGTTCAACAATTCTAGAGATACTTCTTCAAATCCTACTTCTTCTTTAGCTGTAGCCCAAGCTTCTTGTGCAGCAGCTACGTCAGTTTCGTTGAAGTTACCATTAGACTCACGGAAGTCAGTTCCATCAGGACCGAATACGAAGTCAGTTGGTACTAGGTAGTAAGCAGGAGTAGAACCGTTGTTAAGAAGAACGTCTACAAGACCTTGCTTATCCCAAGCCATGTCGATTGCTTTACGTGCATTAACATTAGACAATACTTCGTTCTCTTGGTTCAAGCGTAGGAAGTATACTGCAGTGTCCGCACGTGTTTTGAAGTTTTCGTCACCTTTGTATTGGTCAACGAATTCAGCAGAAAGACCAGCGATATCAGCTTTTTCTGTTTCATAAAGGTTAACACCAGTAGCAGTGTCTTTTACGATATTGAAGTTGATTTCCTCAAGTTTAACTACATCGCTTTCCCAATAGTCAGCGTTTTTAGTCAACTGGAAGCTTTGCTCATGTTTCCACTCGTTAAGAACGAAAGGACCGTTGTAAAGAGTAGTGTTAGCTTCAAGACCATATTGGTCGCCTTGCTCAGTTACGAATGCTTCGTTTTGCGGGTAGAAAGTCGCGAAAGAAAGCAATGCATTGAAGTAAGGAACTTGAGTTTCTAATTGAACTTCAAGTGTATGTTCGTCTACAGCTTTAACACCAAGTTCGTCAACTGGAAGTTCACCAGCGTTAACTTTAGCAGCGTTTTTGATGTCATACATGATGTATGCATACTCAGCAGCTGTATCCGGGTTCAAAGTCTTTTTCCAAGCATATTCAAAGTCGTTAGCTGTTACAGCGTCACCATTAGACCAAACAGCATTGTCACGGATTTTGAAAGTGTAAGTTTTACCATCTTCAGAGACAGTTGGCTCTTCAGCGGCCATACCAAGAACTGCTTCATCGTTTTCACCTAAACGATAAAGACCTTCGTATACGTTGTTCATTACTAAGAATGAAACAGCGTCAGTAGCCAGAGAAGAATCCATTGAAGGGATCTCTGAGCTTTCTAGCAAGTTAAGTACCTGTTCTCTTTGTTCTGCTGCCGGCTCTTCATCTCCGCCGCCATTAGTTCCAGATGTGTTCCCGTTGTTGTTTCCAGCGTTGTTTGTGTTGTTACCGCCACAAGCAGCAAGGAAAGTTGTTAGTGCTAGTAGAAGCACTAGAAGAAATGAAAACTTTTTCTTCATCTTGAAATTGACCTCCTCGTGTTTCATATTTATTTATCTTCCGATTTGTCAGAAGATTCGTTTTCTATTATACAACATACAGAAATTATTGCAATATTAATTTAACAGTTTTTTCACAAAATTGACTCATCATCACCAGAAAGCTTTATACATCAACGTTTCAAGCTCGTTTTTTTCTTCTTTTTAACTGTTACAATCTTTACAATCTATGTATTAAAAGCATAAATTTCCAGTTAAACACTACTTCTTATTCATAGCATTCTTGCCTTTGTTCACATTTTTATTCATTGGTATGAATGTATATTGAGTCGTGTTTATTTTACTATTTTCTCTTTTCAGCCTGGCACCCCTCTCTACTATAAGTAATTGTCAGAATTCAGAGAAATTTTTTAAAGTTTGAGACCTGAAAATCCCTTCTTACATATCTGTATATATATTTATCTTTAGCTTGATTAACTTATTTCAGTTTCGTTATACTTAATAAAAAAATGTTGGTGAGTTTATTGAAAAAAGTTTTTCTTGCAGTTTTTATTATTTACCTGGTTGCCGGGATCTTATCTTTTTTTTATGATTATGGATTTGTGCTGGGGACCATAAACATTTCATTCTTGATCGGGATGTGTGTACTTGTGATCGGAGCGTTGATGAAAGTAGTGGAGTCAGGCTTCTTTAACGGCATTCAATATGCTTTCAAGCGTTTTCGCAAAAGCACTAAAGAAGGAAAATATATCGCCCAGTTTGATGACCTGGATAATACCAAAGATGCTCATGAAGAATATAATCAGGTTAGATCATTTTCCCTCACCCTCCCATTCTTGCTTAGCGGCGGAATCGCAGTAGCGGCAGATTTGATTGCATCATATCTCTTCTATACTTGATTCTGGCACTTTATTCTTTTATAATCATTGCGATAATGAAATTGCAAAGACAAAGAGTAGTACATACAGCAGGTTTCTTCAGAGAGTTTGTGGATGGTGTGAACAAACAGCCTGTGTATGGAATGGACTTTCGAGCATTGCAGATGAAATGGAGTAGTCTGTGACGGCAGCCCACCGTTAACCGGGCACCATGTTTACCATGGACCAAGCGGCCTTTCGGGGCAACTTAGGGTGGCACCGCGGAATAATCCATTCGTCCCTAATATTTATTAGGGATGGATGGATTTTTTTATTTACCTCTTAATTTACTGAGGGAAAATATTAAACAATGTATACTAAAAATTACTTATCGATTTGGAGGAAGAAGTATGGAAACTATTTTTAGCGGTATTCAACCCAGCGGGACAATTACTTTAGGAAATTATATCGGAGCATTAAAGCAGTTTGCCGAGCTGCAGGATGATTACAATTGCTACTTCTGTGTTGTTGACCAGCATGCGATTACAGTACCCCAGGATAAGATTGAACTCAGAAAGAATATCAGAAGCCTTGCCGCTTTATATATTGCAAGCGGTATTGATCCAGATAAGTCAACCCTTTTCATTCAGTCTGAAGTTCCCGCACACGCACAGGCGGGTTGGATGCTGCAATGTGTCGCTTATATTGGTGAACTGGAAAGAATGACGCAATTTAAGGACAAGTCACATGGAAAGGAAGCTGTTTCAGCCGGACTTTTGACATACCCTCCATTAATGGCGGCAGATATTCTGCTATATAAAACGAATCTTGTGCCTGTAGGGGAAGATCAGAAACAACATCTGGAGCTGACAAGGGATTTAGCTGAAAGATTCAACAAGAAGTACAATGATATATTTACTGTACCGGACGTAAGAATCCCAAAAGTCGGAGCCAGGGTGATGTCTCTTCAAGATCCCCTTAAGAAAATGAGCAAATCCGATCCGAACCAAAAAGCGTTTATCACCCTTCTTGATACTCCCAAGCAAATTGAAAAGAAGATAAAGAGTGCAGTAACTGATTCAGATGGGATTGTGAAATATGATAAAGAAAATAAACCGGGTGTTTCCAATCTGCTTTCCATCTATTCAATATTAACCGGTGAAAGCATTGAGGAGTTAGAAGGAAAGTATGAAGGAAAAGGCTACGGTGACTTTAAAGGAGACCTCGCACAGGTTGTCATTGAATCCTTAGCGCCTATCCAGGAAAGATACAACGAATTGATCAATTCGGAAGAACTTGATCAAATTCTTGATAAAGGCGCCGAGAAAGCGAACTTTACAGCGAACAAAATGGTGAAGAAAATGGAAAAGGCAATGGGACTCGGAAGAAAACGGAAGTAAAACAAAAAAGGCAGCCTCGGCTGCCTTTTTTAATTTACTTTCGGACGATTCTCCATTTCCCAGAGTTTTTCAAAAAATGGCTGTCCTTTGATTAAGTTTTCACAAAAAAACAGATGCTTGTCCGTCCACCCTTCCCTTGTTTCCTCAAACAAGTTCTGCCATGCCTCCTCAAAATCCATATACTGGATGCTTTCATAGTTTTCAGGAGCCCACTCTGTGCACCAATAACGAATTTCTGCAGTATTCTTGGAAGAATGCAATTGATCGAGTGCCATGAACATAAGCTGTTTCAGCTGTCTTTCCCTTCTTGTCAATCCGCTCATGATTGTTGGACGCGGGGAAAGAATATGGTAATCCTTTTCTTGCTTTTCAAATTGGAAATTGAAACTGTAAGCTTCCTGATCTTCTGTCATCTCATAAACAAGTTGTTCCTGTCTTGGTATGATCCTGCTTTTTCTAATGGGGATTGAATATCCGATAGTATCTACCGCGAGAATGCCTGTCCCATCTGTAACAATGAAACAATATTCAAGCTGGATGCGCTCATGATTTTTTCGCAAGTATGCTTTTTGATAGATATCATTCAACAGTGACTGAGGAAGTTCTGATAGGTCATTTTCTATGTAATGAAACAGTTCAGGTGTCACTTTTACAAGCGGAACCTGATCGAGGAGTTCAATGACATCCTCTTTTCTCCATTCATGAAAATGACAGACATTATAACCGTTTTCTTCACCTTCAAACCAATTTACCCATACATCATGAAGATATAGCATGATTGACCCCTCGCTTCAACCTATTTGTCAATCAGTATAGGCAAATGACAGGCAGTTTATTCCTTATTTGGGTAATGAGTTTGAAAGGATTGTTACTTTTTCTGGGGTGAATAGATGGAGAGGGTGATTAAAAATATTCCTATCAGAAGGAGGTAGCACTCTACTCTCCCGGCAATAAATAGAAAATAGTCCTGAAAGGATAATCCAGTTGCAAGCAAATTCAAATACATAATCAAGGTTACTCCGCCGGAAACCGAGAACCCGAATCCGACCAGGAGAATAAATACTCTGAACATCATTCCTTCCGCCTTTACCGTCCAAATTTTCAATATATTCATCTTCTCACCTTTTCTGCTTGTCCATGTAGTAGATTCTATGAAGGTTCTAACAAATATATGAGGGTTATTGAATTCGGTCTATAATTTTACAACAGCGGCAGGCGACCATTTAATTATAAAAAGAATGAAGCAACAAGGCTTCATTCCTCAATCATTTTTTCATTTGTTATGAAGCGGCCGGATTCAAGATCCATCATATCAATTGCTGATAATCCATGGCTCTCCCTGAATTTCCTGACGATATAATACCCAATTGAATAGCCGATTAAATTTGGGTACATCCCCTTTCCGAGTAACAGCTGATCGTGTTTCGTTTCTTTTCTCCTTAAATGGAGCTCATTTTTAATATGCTGGTTCCATAGCTTCTGAAGCAGAAACTCACTATATTTTTTTGCCCAGCTGCTAACGTATTCTTCCCCACAGTACTGGTTGACTGCATCCTCCGCCAACCCTTCGAATATGATGGAATCAAGAAGGTTATACTCTTCCGTGTCCTTTTTCAACCTGTTCATTCTTGTACAATGATGATACTCATGAATAAATAAAGCTTCCCATTCTTTTGGATCCTCTTCATCTGAAAGAAATAAATAAATTTCATTTTTAAAAGAAACACCTGACTTTGAAATGGTACTTGTGAAAATTCCTTTTGAAGATTGTACTGGAAATATATATATTGGGACATCAGGCCCCTTCCAAAGGGAACGGTACTTTTTAAAATAAACATTTATCTTCCGCCAAGCTCCACGTTTTTGTAGAGAGCTTATTTGCTCCTCTGTTTTGTAAGATGGAATGTACATCCCAAATGTCTTCAGGTATTCATATAGATCTTCTGCTTTTTTTCTTGAGAGCCCTGTATTCATCAGCAGCTTCTCAGGATCTTTATAATCTTTATCCAGCCATTTGCTTGTATCCACCACTCCCATCCCTTGCCCTCCTTTCTATTTTTACTAAGGCAAACAAAAAAGACTGCTTCATAATGGATTTGTATATCCTTATGAAACAGTCTTTTTAATTATTTATATTTTTTAAAAACGATTGTCGCGTTATGGCCTCCAAAGCCAAGGGAGTTGCTCATTGCCACATTGACTTCTGTCTTTCGTGATCCTTCTGTTACATAATCGAGGTCACAGTCCGGGTCAGGTGTATCAACATTGATTGTTGGAGGAAGCACATTATCCTGAAGTGCAAGAACCGAAAAGATCGCTTCAACCCCGCCTGCAGCTCCTAATAAATGGCCCGTCATGGACTTGGTCGAGCTTACAGCCAATTTATATGCATGGTCTTTGAATACTTCTTTAATCGCCATTGTCTCATATTTATCATTATACGGTGTGCTTGTTCCATGAGCATTGATGTAATCCACGTCTTCTGCAGTGAGCCCGCCGTCTTCGATGGCGATTTTCATTGCACGCGCTCCGCCTTCTCCGGCTGGAGCTGGTGCAGTAATATGATGGGCATCTCCAGTGGAACCATAGCCGACGATTTCTGCATAGATTTTCGCTCCGCGTGCCAGTGCATGCTCGAGATCTTCCAGAATGACAATACCTGCCCCTTCACCCATGACAAAACCATCCCTATCTGCATCAAATGGACGAGAAGCTTTTTCTGGATCATGGTTTGTCGATAAGGCAGTGTTGGCACAGAAACCGGCCATAGACATTTTCGTGATCGGCGCTTCTGTTCCTCCCGTAACCATTACATCTGCATCACCGCGCTGTATGACTTTAAAGGCGTCTCCGATGGAGTTGGTTCCTGTTGCACAAGCAGTGACAGTACATGAATTGATACCCTTTGCCCCCAACAGAATGGATACTTGTCCTGCAGCCATATCAGGAATGATCATAGGCACAAAGAACGGACTGACTCGGCGGTATCCGCGCTTTTGGAAAGTTTCGAACTGGTTCTCGAATGTTTCCATTCCCCCGATACCCGATCCAATCCAAACACCAACTCTGTTAGCAATTTCGTCAGTGATTTCCAAATTGGCATCTTTTACTGCCATCATGGAAGCGGCAACAGCATATTGTGTAAAGCGATCCATTTTTCTCGCTTCTTTTTTCTCAACATATTGTTCAGGGTCGAAGTCCTTCAATTCTGCCGCTACTTTTGCCGGGTACTCATCAGGGTTCAACCTTGTAAGCGGTCCTATCCCGCTCTTCCCTGCCAAAACATTCGACCACGTTGTTTCTATATCATTGCCAAGCGGTGTCACTGCACCTAATCCTGTTACGACTACTCTGCGCTTATTCATTGAATTCCATCTCCTTTATCCGGTCCTGGAAGATTTAGATTTAGTTTGTATCTCGATAAAATTAATTTGTTATCCAAAAAGTTAACGGCCCCATTTAAGAACAATGGCACCCCATGTCAATCCGCCGCCAAAACCTACCATTACGAGCACATCATCCTCTTTAATCTTGCCGGCCTCCAATTCCTCAACCAGCGAAATGGGGATTGATGCAGCCGATGTGTTTCCGTATTTTTGAACGGTTTTAGACATTTTTTCTTCAGGCAGCTCAAGACGCTGCCTGGATGCTTCCATGATTCTGATATTAGCCTGGTGAGGAATGAGGAAATCGACATCCTCTTTTTTCAGTCCAGCTTTCTCAATTACATTGAGACTTGATTCTCCCATTTGCCTTACAGCAAATTTGAAAACCTCCCTGCCGTTCATATAGATATAATCATTGTCTTGAAACAGATGCTTTCCACCTGAGCCATCAGCCCCCAGTTCAAAGGAAAGGATTCCTCTTCCTTCGGAAACAGGGCCCATCACTACAGCTCCAGCTCCGTCGCCAAAAAGAACTGCCGTGTTCCTGTCGTTCCAGTCTGTGATTTTAGATAATTTTTCCACACCAATAACCAGAATATGTTTGTACGCATTATTCTCAATGAATTGTTTGGCTGTTATCATGCCGTACATAAAACCTGCACAAGCCGCACTCAAGTCCATCGCGGCAGCACGCTTTGCCCCCAGCCTCTCCTGCAACATTGTTGCGACAGAGGGAAAAGGTTTATCAGGTGTCACTGTCGCTACCAAAATCAAGTCTATTTCTTCCGGTTCAATCCCGGCATCCTTAATAGCATTTTTCGCTGCCTCATAACTCATATCGGAGGTGTTAATATCATCGCTTGCAATTCTTCTTTCTTCAATCCCTGTCCGGGTACGGATCCATTCATCAGAGGTATCAACTATTTTTTCCATATCAGCATTCGTCAATACTTTTTCAGGTACGTATCTTCCAATTCCGATAACCCCAGCATTCATAAACTTCCCCTTCTTTCTGGTTTTATTGGCGCAGGCTGTCTGACTCCCCAGAGTCAAATAACTGCGTATGTAAATGTTTATATCCCAACTATGAGTTAATATTTATATCAATTATTATGACTTGGTACTAATTTTAACGAATATTTTCTTTTGTTGCAAGATTTTTTAGGAATCCACTGAGTTAATTTTTTGTTAAAGAGTGATGTTTTTTAGGAACCTAAATAGATGGAAGTGCATGATCTCCGCTCCAGGTGCGCGACTCCGCGGGGCGGGCGGTGAGCCTCCTCAGCTTCATAAAAAGCGGAAGCGGCCGTTCAGCACCGTACGGATTGGAGGGCTCCTGCATGAGATAAAGGAATCACAACGAACAAAGTGAGTTGATGATTACTTATCGCAAGGAAGGAGACCGAAATCCGCTAGGTGCTGGCCGCTGGAGCTGGATTCGCCTGCGGGGTTACGTTCCAGTGGGTACGTAACCTTGGTCTCACCTGTCCCGCTAATCCCGCAGGAGGTCGCACACCTTCCGCTCCAATCAACCGTTGTTTCTATATTTAACTGAACCATTAGTTTCTAGTACTAAGAAACAAATTTGCTTCTATAATCGGGTTCCAGAAAACTCACCAATAACTGAAGTAGCATCAGAAATAATGCAGTTTGTTAATAGATAAAAAAACATTCCACATTTAAACCTGAATAACAACATTATTAACTAACAAATCCTTTAACTAATATACGTTTGTCTATACACCCGGGGCACATATACATACTCTAATAAAAAAGGGAAAACAAGATGAAAGGAGTCAAGCATATGGATCAAAATACATCACGACAGCATCCTTTTGATATCATGGTCAGAGGGAGAAGGCAGGAACACTCTCATGATGAGCACGGCGAAAAGAACGTATTGAGCGAAACTTCGGAAGAAGATATTAACTATGGGGATCTTATGGCTCATGTTGAAACACTCATGGGGGCTGCTTCCGAACTGAAACCAATCTTTAATAAATTCTTGCCGCTGCTAAATAAATGGATGAAATGATTCAATGTAAATTTAAAAAAAGATTGACCCTATAAGGATCAATCTTTTTTCATTTCCTGAAGTGCGTCTTCGCGCCCTAATTCATATGCTTCATTCATTACTTGCGTGAAGAGATTCATGAACGGCTGAATCATCTCCATAGATAATTCAACACCAGACTGTTCGAGCTGTTCTTTCGCTTCAGGTAAGTATTTCATAGCGATTTGCATAAACTCCATATTCTTATCCTGCATTTTTATTCCTTCCTTTCATTAGGCAATTCACCTGTTTTAATATAATGGTCAATATCTTTTTCAATGTCTTCACGGAACTTTTGATCGACTAAAGGACTGAACCTCCCCATCGAGATGACACCATCTTGAAAGTCGAAATGGATGTTCCCCGCTTTAAGGTCACCTTTGGAATACCTATCTGCAATCAATTTATAAAGCTTGTCCACATGCTGCACAGTACTGGTCAACACCGTGGATTCTCCCATATCCGATTGATCGGAAACAAACCCAATGGCAAATAAGCCTCTTTCTTTAAGTTCTTCAATAATTGAAACATTATATCCGTCACCAGCTGGGTAGACAACATCAACCTGTTTCTTCAACTGCCTATAAAGCAGGACCATCGCCGCTTCATTATTATTCCAGTCATTTGTATAATCAACATGAACTTTCACGTCTGTATCCTGATAACGGGCACCTTCAATGAACCCCTTTACCTCAGGCTGCCACGCAAAAGCAGCTACAATACCGATGTTATCCGTTTGTGTTTGATGAGCGGCTGTCATACCACCAAAAAAACCCATTGCATATGCTTCGAAATTGACACTTGTCGTATTGGAATTGATTGCATTACCATTAAAGCTGACAAAATGTATCTCCGGATATTCGTTGGATAGTTCATTGAAGATAGGGGCATATTCCTGCCCATGGCCGAAAATCAAGTTAACACCTTTACTCTCATATTCAGCAACCGCCCGTTTTATAGCATCTTCGGAAGCCATTCCCTCTTTATAATAGACATCCACACCAAATTCAGATTGAATTTTCAATAATCCTTTGTACCCTTTTGTCCCCCATACTTGATCACTCACCGTTTCAGGAACAAGCAGTCCAGCCTTTTGCAGGCTTCCGTTATCTCCCTGTTGAGCACACCCGGCCAGGGAAAGCAGCAGAAGCAGGACAACGTAAATTTTTTTCTTCATTATAGCATCTCCTTAAGGATGTCATCCCACAGGACTCTTTTTCCTGTATTAAGTATTGACATCTTCATTCGCAGCGAAAATCCTGCGAATCCCTTCCGCAAAAAGGATTTCTTTCAGGGAGGGTTTGACTTCTCTATTTTACATGGGAATAAGTATGTTGAAAAGAAAAATTTAGCAGTGTGTTCTTCGTTAGATATTTCGCTGAAACTCGATTATTTCCTCGAGCGTTGAAGAAAACTCAACTTTAATGTTCTCCAGGCCTTCCGGACATAAGTTTTTAGTGTTTTGCTTTTCTCTCATATCTGCTGCCTGGTCTTTATCCAATAATTGATGAGTTTTCTGCCAGCTGTCAGGAGTACTTGAGATCAAGAGGTATTCCTTTGATTCTTTTTTCTTATTTATTATAGCATGCGCTGCATCTCTTACGAATATTGCATTACGGGTGTCATCGATAAATGGTGAATTTTGTTCCTGGTTGGTAATCAGCTGTTGAAATAAAAAGGTCTCGGGCTGATGAGGTCCAATCAAAGTCGGAACATAAACCTTCGATTGAACTTCAAATGGCTCTTCATCAAGGAATGTCAAGAATCCGGACAGCTCTTCTTCATCGACTCTATGGGAAAGAACGGTTGGTACCAGCACCACTGCTGTTCCCAGTCTCTTGTCGCTTTTCCCCAATACGTTCATGACTCCATCGTAAAAGTCCTGCTTCTCTTTCTTGTCCTCCGTTAGAATGTCATATAGATTTATATAGAAAACAATCTTTCCGTCTTTGCCTGTTAAATCTTGATGGAGGGGCTGGTAGGTGATATTGGAATTCCTGCCAACTTCAAGCCACCTCTCTCCCGCCTCATCATGTTGATCGACAGCCAAAACCTCATACCCCTCTTCCAACAAGACCGAACACAGTTCAAAGCCGAGAAACCCTAGGCTGCCAGCCACTATTGCTCTTGTCATGTTTAACTCTCCTCCCGCTTCTGTTATAGTTCGTCTTCATGCCTGGAAAAGTAAGATACGATTTTCAAAGAAGCTTTGTATCTTTTTTCAGGCAGAATGAAGAATACTTCTCCCGGTACCTGATTTTTGTTCCGCTCCATATATATATCTTTTATGAGAGGAAATTGATTTTTATAACGGGAGCCTGCTATCGATTGGATTGTATATAACGGGGTTTTTGCCTGAATAAACGATTCTCCATCTTTTACTTTCTCACTTATTATCTTCTCACACTGCTCTTCGCTAATTTCGTAGCTTTTTGAAATTTCTTTTTTTAACTTTTTATAAAAAAATTTTTGTTCCTTTTCTTGTGAAAAATGTTCATAAAGAGATACACAAGGTGTGAGCATTACAACTGACCGAATCTGACTTTCTAATGAAGGAAGAAGTTTTTCAATTATCAACCCTCCCATCCCTTCGGCTAAAATGTGAATTTTTTCATTAATGATCTCTGTCCGTTTTATATAGTGATACAGCCGCCGGGCAAGACTGACAGCTTTATCACTTGCCCAGTTCGTACCGTATAAATTCGAGTAAAAAACAAGATACCCTTTGTCTGTCAGTTCCTTAATGATTGATTTCCTTGTTTCCTGCTGCAGCCAGAAGCTGCTCTGCTCATCAACATAATGATTGACATCCCCAAGAATAAAAACGGCAAATCCATTGGGTTGAAAAGGGTAATGTATAATACAATGTTCATTTTCAATTTTAAAAATTCGTTGGCTCATTTAAAATTTCCCCTTTTAACAAGCTGTCATCTCAATAGATAATTTACATTTGCACATAATCGCAAGATGCAAAACACAATTTGTCATAATATTTTATGAAGAAAATTTATCTATGTATAGATGTCAGCCCACAATTTTTAATATCAAAATTTTTTGATAATTTTCTAATCTTAATACCTAAAAACTAATTCCTCAATAATCACACCAAAAATTCAGTATATTCCTATAGTTATAAAAATTTGCAATTAAGTTAGTTTTTCGAAGAATGCTTAGGTTGAACTGTTAAAAGTGACAAATTATCCTAAATTCATACTTTAGAATCATGTTGTATTATATAAATTGTAAGAAATACATGAAAAAAGGCGGTGTTAATATGAAGAAAATCTCAATTAAAAAAGTAGAGAAATTAGTTCCTTTAAAACCTCTTCCACACTTTTATTAATCAACAGAGGAGATACTAATACATAATGAAAAGGAGGAATACATTTTGAAAAAGATCTCGATTAAAAAAGTAGAAAAGCTTGTACCATTAAAACCACTACCACATTTCTATTAAGAAACAAAATATTTTTAAAAAAGGCTTAAGGATTCAACATCCTTTAGCCTTTTTAAATAACCACTAAGAAAGGGCGGTTTTCATGAAGCCTCAATTTAAGAAATCTTTTACATCCTTAATAGAGAATAATGAAAGCATACTATTATTTTTTGAAGATGATTGCTTGGAGATTCAAGATCCAGACAAAGAATTTAAATTACTTATTGATCAATTAACCGGTACTCAAAGTATTGAGGAAATAGCCAATAAATTAAATTCATCTACTGAGGTTATTCTTGATGTAATTCTTGACTTAAATGAGTATGGTCTAATAGAGGATTTTATACATAATGAAGAAACTGATTTAACAGATAAAGAGAGGGAACGATATCGTTCAAATTTAAATTACTTTAGTAATTTTTCAAATCTAAAAGTAAGCAGATACTCTTACCAAGAGAAGTTGAAAGACTCAAAAGTAACGGTTTTAGGCCTTGGTGGCAGCAGTATTATTTTGAGTTGTTTGGCAGGTATGGGTATAGGGAGTATTGTAGGCTTAGATTTCGATGAAATTGAACTCAGCAACTTAAATAGGCAATTTTTATATAATGAAAACGATGTCGGCAATTTGAAAACCGCGGCGGCCAAAACCGCTCTTAGTAAAATGAACAGTGATATAAACATAAATGTGTATAATCAAAAAATTACTAGTGCAGCAGAATTATCGATGATAATTGAAAATTCCGATATTATCATCAACAGTATAGACCAGCCAAGTATACTATCGACAAGGTGGGTGAATTTTGCGGCAGTAAAACATAATATTCCAATACTTCAAGGCGGCACAGGGAGTAAAAAATTGCTTTTACAGAGATTTATGCCTAACAAAGGTGGTTGTTTCGATTGCTACCTTATTCAAATCCTTAAGGAAAATCCAGATTTTGAGCAAGAATTAAGGTATATGTATGGAGAAATCCTGGAAGGCAGAAATACTGCATTTGCACCTAACGTTGCCTTCTTGGCTGGTTTAATATCCAATGAGACGGCCAATATTTTATGTAACTTCAATAACAATACGGAAGAATCAAGTGTAACTACTGAATACAACTCTATAACAATGAAAGAAACTGCTTCGAAAGAATGGGTAAAATTAAATATTTGTCCAACTTGTGGAAACACAGAAAAAAACAGTGAACCGGTTGATCTTGACACTTTAATTTTCATCGCCAATAAACAAAAGCAGGGCTTGAAAATATGAATAATATTAGTGATAATTCTGTGGTTTGCACTCAACTTTCCATTCAAAAAGATGCTGAAGAATTTATTATTGGAAGTGTTTTTAATAACGTTTTCATTAGAGTCCCGGAAGAAGCTGTTATTCTGATCGGATATTTGGATGGGAGTAAAACAATTGATGAAATTAGAAATATACTTAAAGTAGAACACCAGCTTGATATTGATATTATCGACTTTATTCAGGATTTATTAGAGCTGGAATTAATCTTCTCCATAGACGGTAATAGATTACATAATAATGTGAAGAAACAAAATAACTGGCTGGTGGGAATCTCATCTATGGCATTTAACAAATTCACAAATATTTTATATCTTATATTATTCTTAAGTTGTTTTGGTATTTTTATTATTAGAAAAGACCTTTTCCCTACCTATAATGATATTTTCGTGTATGACACTATGGGAATAAGCCTTCTAATTCTAACGGCTACAACATGGTTCTTGACTTTTTTTCACGAGTTAGGACACTACCTAGCTACAATAAAATTGGGGGTTCCAGTAAAGTTTCAGTTATCGCTAAGACTATATTGGCTTGTTGTGGAAGCAGATGTTAGTGGATTATGGTCTGTTCCACAGAAAGCAAGATACGTCCCCTACCTGGCTGGAATGGCTTTTGATGGATTGCTATTATTCTTAGCACTTACTATTCAAATTCTGTTCCCTTCGTTTTTTCCTGGCTTTTTTGCTATGTCTAGTTTGCTTTTGATATTAACATTTGGTTTTCATTGTCTAATTTTTCTCAGAACGGATATTTACTATGTAATAATGAACTTATTAAACATACCCAGTCTTCATGATCACGCAAAAGAATATATAAATTCATTAATATGGAAAAGAATGGAATCACCAACTGTAAGTTTAAGTAAAAAAGAACGTTTTTATATAAAAGGGTATTCAACAATTTATATTCTGGGATCTTTTATAGCCCTAACCTTATTGTTTTTATATACGATA
Source organism: Bacillus sp. AK031 (assembly GCF_053903065.1). Taxonomy (NCBI): domain Bacteria; kingdom Bacillati; phylum Bacillota; class Bacilli; order Caryophanales; family Bacillaceae; genus Bacillus; species Bacillus sp. AK031. The sequence goes on from NZ_CP096424.1 coordinate 3,103,498, forward strand.
CCAGGATCCTTACTATTAATAAAGAATACATATAATCAAATTATTAGTATTAATTCATCAACTTTCTACTTTATTGACGGTTTAATTACCTTATTAATAATCTTATTTAATTGTATTTTATGGATTTTCGGAGCAGTATCTAAATACAAACAACAATTAATGAAACCCTATTCTAAAATAGGGAATTAAGAGGAGAAATCATTATGCTAAAACCATTAAAAAACAAAAATTTCTTCCTCCTATTTTTAGGAAGATTAATTACCAACATCGGAGACAGCATCTATGCGATCGCGGCTATGTGGCTTGTGTATGACTTAACTAAAGATCCCCTATTTTCCGGGATTGCGGCAGCATTAACAATGGCTCCAGGAGTATTCACATTTTTAATTGGCCCACTTATTGACAAATGGTCACTAAGAAACATTTTAGTAAGGACACAACTTCTTGAATTCTTTCTCATATCTCTTATCCCTTTAGCTTATTATCTTGGCGTATTAAATGTCTGGCTGGTTTTAATTGTAATGCCCATCGCTGCATTTATTGAACAATTTGTATATCCCGCCCAACAGTCAGCAATGCCAAGAATATTGTTAAAAGATGATTTGGTTGAAGGAAATTCTTTGATGTCTTTTGCTTATCAGGGAACAGATTTACTTTTCATGGGTATATCAGGTATTATGATCGTTTATTTTGGAGCTATTAACCTTTTTGTTGTAGATGCCTTTACTTTTCTTTTAGCAGCGTTTCTATTTAAGTTAATAATAGTTCCAAAACAAAAATCTCAAGATTCCCTTTACGACAGCGACTCGCCAAAGAATTATAAACAAGAATTAATTGAAGGATTTAACGCAGTTAAAAATAGTTTCATTTCAAAATTCCTAATTCTAATTATTTTTGCGAACTTTATTTTTGGCTCCATCCAAGCAATCCTTCCTGCTTATGCCGATTACCGAGGAAGCTCTGCCTACTTAGGTTTTTACCTGGCAGCCTTAACAGGAGGAATTTTAGTAGGTTCACTGGGTGCTGCTATCCTTAAAAAATTGCCAATTGGTGTTACAGTTATAATTGGCACCTTTTTCTCTGCATTTCTTTGGCTTGCTTCAGCAATGGTTGAACACACTTTTGTATCGGTTATTCTATTCGGTTTCTCCTTTATTCCCATCGGGTATTTGAACGTTAATATTTTTTCAATTTTACAAGCTAGTACACCAGAAAATTTAATTGGAAGAGTGTTTTCGTTTATCGGGAGTATTACAGTCCTATCAATGCCGGCAGGTGCACTGGTAGGTGGAGCAGCCGCAAAAATATTCGGTGCAGAGACTGTTTTCTTATTCGGCTGTATAGGTAACTTTTTAATTGCCTTCTATTGGTTATTTTCTCCTGCCTTAAGAAAGTATAAATCTTTAATTTCTCTTGATAAGTCAGATCAACAGGTATCTGCTTAATTCTTTAACATGAGGACATGTGTCTAATTTATTTTTTCAACGTTAATTTTTATTTTTCTTCACAAATAATAAATATGAAGATTTATTATTTGTTTCTCTTATGGTACTATAATACAGAAAAAGAATTATCGTTGAAGGATGAAGGGCTTTTCTTCCTTCTTGAATCTCTATGATGATAACTATACATAGATGCAAGGAATTGAGGTGAATGTTTTGAAATACTTTTGGACTTTCTTTTGGACTTTTCTGCTGGTAGAAATGCTTACGTATGTAGTCAGCTCAATGACTGGCGCTCACTTTGAGTTCGAGACTGGCGCAATATTGGCTGTTGCAGCAACAATCTTGATCTTTATCGTTTCAATGATCATTCCGAACGACCCTGTTGAGAAACATTAATCTTTCTGACAGTGAACAGCAGACAAAAAGGAGAACCCCTATTGCGGGTTCTCCTCAGGCTGTCGAGAAAGTCTCGACAGCCTTTCCTTTTGTTTGAATACTTTAATAATTCACCGCGTTAATATGTTAAAATATAATTATAAAACAAAGGTGGGTGTTATCGTGTTTAATACTAGAAAAGACATGCAAAATGAAATCGAATTTATCTCAATTGAAGAGTTAGTCCCCCAAGATCACCTTCTAAGAAAAATCGATCAGTACATAGATTTCTCCTTTATCCTCGAAAAGGTTCGTCCTTACTATTGTGAAGACAACGGGCGTCCTTCATTAGATCCCCTCGTCTTATTTAAAATGATGTTTATAGGTTATTTATATGGAATTCGTTCCGAACGCCAACTTGAAAAAGAGATTCAAATGAATATAGCTTATCGTTGGTTTTTGGGTCTTCGACTCGGTGACTCCGTCCCTCATCACTCCACCATCAGTTGGAATCGTCATCATAGGTTTAAAGGAACGAATATTTTTCAAGAGATCTTTGATGAAATCGTTCTTCTGGCCATCAATCATAAAATGGTCGGCGGAAGAGTTCTATTTACTGATTCAACGCATCTGAAAGCGAATGCTAACAAACACAAATTCACCAAAAAAGTCGTAGAAGTCGAAACACGGGAATATGTGGAAGATTTAAACAAAGCTATTGAAGAAGACAGGAAGAATAACGGAAAAAAGAACTAAAGGACCGCGAGGAGGTGAAGGATACAAAAGAAATAAGAAAAAGTAACACAGACCCAGAGAGTGGATTTATGTCGCGTGACCAAAAACAAGAGATGTTTTGTTATTTAGATCACCGGACGACCTATATGAAATTCAATATTATTACCGATGCCTTTGTCACTCCTGGTAATGTCCATGATTCTGTACCTTACCTTCAGCGTCTTGACCGTCAGATTGAACGATTCAATTTAGAAGTAGAAGCTGTCGCATTAGATTCCGGGTATCTCACGAATCCGATTTGTAAGGGGTTGGCTGATCGTACAATATACGGAGTAATAGCTCATAGAAGATACCATCCTACAAAGGGGCTTTTTCCAAAATGGAAGTTTATTTATAACTCAGAAGAAAACCACTATATTTGTCCAAACGGCCAGACTTTGCCTTACCGCACGACAACCCGTGAGGGGTATAGAGAATACAAATCCGATCCTAAACAATGTGCACAGTGTCCTCTTTTACAAGAGTGTACACGTTCAAAAAACCACCAAAAGGTAGTGACACGCCATGTTTGGGAGGAACATAAAGAACAAGTAAGGTTGAACCGGTTGTCAAAGTCCGGAAAAAAGCTTTATAAATTTAGAAAAGAAAAAGTTGAGCGAAGCTTTGCAGATTCAAAACAACTGCATGGGCTTCGCTATTGCCGGTTAAGGGGAATACAAAATGCAAGTGAGCAGGTGTTGCTTACTGCAGCTTGCCAGAACATGAAAAAGATTGCCACACACCTAGCCAAGAAGGGCTAGGTGTGTGGGAGGCTATTTTCAGTAAAATTTGGAGGGTAATTTCAACAATATATTTAACCACAAAAAAAGCTTGTAGAGAAAAACACTAGGTTTCTCTACAAGCTGAGGAGAACCCCTATTGCGGGTTCTCCTTTTGTTTCGTTTATATTGTTACTATCAACAAGGTCAGCGTGATTTCCGCTCGGGCATGTGACTCCAATTGACAATCGCTGATTAATCACTTGGTTTAGTAATATATCCAACCTAATCTGGGTATGTTCATTTATATGAAAACAATCTCACCGTTACTTTCATTGATTGTAATGATATCACCCGGTTTTATGCGGCCCGAGATGATTTCCCGTGCCAATTTCGTTTCGATATTCTTCTGAAGGTAACGTTTTAACGGCCTTGCACCATATACGGGATCGTATGCCCCTTCCGCAATGAATGCTTTTGCAGCTTCGCTGATCTTCATTGTAATATCCTGTTCTTTCAAACGTTCCTGAAGTTCTTTAGCAGTGTTTTCAACAATTCCTTTGATATTTTCTATACTCAGTGGTTTAAAGAGGACAATATCATCAATACGGTTCAAGAACTCCGGACGGAAGGAGGATCGTAATTGACTCATTACCAGATTTTTTGTCTTCTCATCGATTTCTCCAGCCCCCTCTTCTCTCTCTAATAAAAATTGAGAGCCGATATTGGAGGTCATTATGATAATCGTATTCTTAAAGTCCACGGTCCTGCCCTGTGAGTCAGTGATTCTTCCATCATCTAAAACTTGAAGCAGGATGTTAAATACTTCAGAATGAGCTTTTTCAATTTCATCAAGAAGTATGACTGAATATGGTTTTCTTCTAACGGCTTCTGTCAGCTGTCCGCCTTCTTCATACCCCACATAACCCGGAGGTGCACCAATCAGCCTTGATACTGCATGTTTCTCCATATATTCAGACATATCTATTCTGATCATTTGATCCTCACTGTCAAACAAGGTATGGGCAAGGGTTTTCGCTAATTCAGTTTTTCCGACACCGGTTGGCCCAAGGAAGATGAATGAACCGATTGGTCTATTGGGGTCTTTTATCCCGGCTCTTGCCCTTAATACTGCATCACTAACGAGCTGGACCGCTTCATCCTGTCCGATGACCCTTTCATGCAAAATACTTTCGAGTTTCAGGAGTTTTTCCCTTTCCCCCTCAATGAGCTTGCTTACTGGGATTCCAGTCCACCTTGCGACGATTCCGGCAATTTCTTCTTCTGTGACTTCTTCCCGCAGCAACCGGCTGTCCTGCTCCTGCAGCATTTCACTTTCAAGTTCTTGAAGTTCACGTTCTGCAGAAGGTATCTTCCCATGCCGGAGTTCGGCAGCTTTATTGAGGTCATATTCCCCTTCTGCTTCGTCAAGTTTTCTGCGAAGCCGGTCCAGTTCTTCCCTCTTCTCCTGAAGTGAACTAATTTTATCTTTTTCCAGCTGCCATTTTGCCTTCATGGTATCTCTCTCTTCTTTAATATTTGCTAGTTCTTCCTGTAAGAGGGATAAGCGGCTTTGGCTTGCTTCATCTTTTTCTTTCAACAATGCTGCTTCTTCTATTTCAAGCTGCATGATTTTTCGTGTCACTTCATCCAGCTCAGAAGGCATCGAATCTATTTCAGTCCTGATAAGCGCACAAGCTTCATCCACCAGATCAATTGCTTTATCCGGGAGGAATCTGTCAGTTATATACCGGTCGGACAAAGACGCGGCTGCGACAATTGCTTTATCATGAATATTGACCCCGTGATGGATCTCAAACCTTTCCTTTAATCCCCTTAAAATAGAGACGGTATCTTCTACATCAGGCTCTTTGACCATCACTTGCTGAAACCTGCGTTCTAATGCCGGGTCTTTTTCTATATATCTTCTGTATTCGTTCAGCGTCGTGGCTCCAACGCAATGAAGTTCTCCTCTTGCCAGCATTGGCTTCAACAGATTTCCTGCATCCATTGCCCCCTCTGTTTTTCCGGCACCGACAATGGTATGGAGTTCATCGATAAAAAGCAGGATTTTCCCTTCGCTCCGCTTGACTTCATTCAACACTGCTTTTAGCCTTTCTTCGAATTCCCCCCGGAATTTTGCGCCTGCAACCAGCGCTCCCATATCCAGCTCGAAAATCATCTTATCCTTTAAGCCTTCCGGGACATCCTTCCTCACAATTCGTTGAGCAAGGCCTTCGATAATTGCTGTCTTCCCAACACCAGGCTCTCCTATCAACACAGGATTATTTTTGGTTTTCCTGGACAGAATTCGTATTACATGGCGAATTTCACTGTCTCTTCCAATAACGGGGTCCATCTTACCCGTTTTAACTTCCGCTATTAAATCTCTCCCATACTTTTTTAACGCTTCATACTTTGCTTCAGGGTTTTGGGTATTCACACTTTCGCCTCCCCTTATTTGTTTGATAATTGTTGTGACCTTCTCCTTTGTAACTCCCCGCTCTTCCAGATAGGTTGTCAACTTATGCTGTTTCTGCCTGTATAATGCCAGAACTAAATGTTCTACAGATACATACTCATCTTTCATTACGGTTTTGGTTTTCTCTGCATCCTGGAACACAATGTTGATATCCCGGGAAGCATATTGGCCATAGGCGACTCCTTCTCCAGAGACTGCCGGCTTTTCATTCAGCAGTTGTTCGATATATAGTTTTAGTTCACTGGTATCCAAATCACATCTCATATATATAGAAGTTAATAATCCATCTTCCTGCAGCAGTAATGCTTTCCAAAGGTGAAGAATTGTAATGTCTGTATGACGATGCTCGGCAGCAAGCTGGCCTGCAGCCACAATGGCATCCTGCACTTTATAGGTGAAACCATCGATATTCATAGCACTCCTCCATATCCTGACCATTATTGACCTTTAACTTCATTATAATTATTCCCACAAAAAAGTAAAGCCATCCGCCCATGGATGGCTTTACTTTTTTATGGTTTAGGCTTGTATGTCCAATAACGTTTATCGTTTGAGGTTTCCGGAAAGCGGTCTCCCGCTTTAAGCTTCACTTTCTTCGGGTTCATGACGCCGCTCCCGGTTTCCCCTATTTCAAGGTATATTCCATTATTCGGTGCTTTTTGCCCTGCACGGAATTGTCTTGACTGGCCCATAACAGCCCCTCCTTTATGTGAGAGTACCTGAAACATCGGCGATATTTATCGCTTCATTATTACTATTGGATTAATGGACAGAAATAATTCAAGGCTATTATTGCCAATAAGCTTATAAGACGAACATCCCCTCTTCCGATTTCACTTTTGTCTTGCAGGGGGCTCCTCTTTAATGTTAAATAGAAAGATGTGAAGAATTTTATCTATGGAGGAACTTAAATGTCTGAAACTGCTTATGAGCTTCTGAAATTTCTTTTTCTTGGATTATTTCAAGGCTTTACAGAACCTATTCCGATTTCATCAAGTGGACATCTGCAGCTTGCCCAGCACTACCTTGGCATTGACCTTCCAGGCCTCACTTTTGAGATACTGGTTAATACGGCTTCGCTCTTTGCCGTGCTCATCATATATCGCGCCGATATTTTACGGCTGATGATGAACGGCCTTGGTTATTTTACTGATAAAAGCCCGGAAAACAAACGTGATTTTCACTTTATTATTTACTTAATCATTGGTACTATTCCTGCTGGAGTGATTGGAGTATTATTCGGGGATTTCATTTCCGATAACCTCTCGTCTATAAAAACGGTCGCCATCACTCTCATCATAACAGGTATTGCTCTTTGGCTGATCCGTAATTTGCGCGGGAAAAAGCATGATGGAGATCTCACCTACAAAGATGCAGTGATTGTCGGTATTGCTCAGGCAATCGCTTTAATACCGGGAATCAGCCGTTCCGGTGCCACTATAGTTGCCGCAATGGCCAGAGGGATGAATCAGGAAACTGCACTGCGTTATTCATTTCTTCTCTATATACCAGTCAGTCTCGGTGGAATGATTCTCGGTTTATCAGACCTGCTGGATGACGAAAACCTGAAAACCATGCTTATGCCTTACACGGTAGCCTTTCTTGGTTCATTAGTTGCTTCTTATTTTTCTTTAAAGTGGTTTATGAATGTTATGGCAAAAGGAAACCTAAAGATTTTTGCCATTTACTGCCTGGTTGTAGGTATAACAGTATTGATTTTCTAATTAGAACAACAATAAAAAAACATCCAAAGCTTCAACTAAGGGTTCCGTATGGGAAGAGAAAATTACAAATAGCAGGCTAATTTGCACATGAATTAGACCTGCTCTTTTTATTTTTATAATAAGGTTTTTACTTGATTCTGGGTTAATCAGCACTTCGAATGGCACCTTATTTAACAAGCGTACAAAAATTATTGTGCAGATAAAAATGAGTTGCTAATTGTGCTTCTAAAAGACTTGCGAATTAGCATCTTGTTCTTGGAGAGCATATGGTAGTTGGGAAAATGAAGATTGAGTAACCAGTGATAGAAAATAAGCGGAGTTTTTACCCTTAAATGCAGACTAGAAGTGGCTTTTGGCGAAAATAAAGGGAGTTTTCCCCTCTATACAAAGCAAAGCTGCCTATTTTCACGTTTTTTGAGCCGAATAAGAGGAATTTCTCCCTCTATTTAAGCTATTTTCAGTATTATTTGCTAATTAAGGGGAATTTTTCCCTCTATAATTCTCAATCAGCAGAGAACCTGCTGTTCACTTATTCAGCGATCGGGGTAATAGAAAAAGAAGTATATAAAAAGCAAAAAAACCGGATTTTTTGGATCCGGGTTTTTTGCTTTTAAATACAGTGTTATTTGCACTGTTATTTCTGCTGCTAATTAGGGTGTGATTTAAGGTTTTCTCTCCTTAAACGGAATCCCTTAAGCTCCAACTTTGGGTGTTTTTTTGATCATCGGATTCCCAAGGCAATCTTTGCATACCTGGACATTTTATCTTTGCTCCATGGCGGATTCCAGACAATATCGACTTCTGTATCCTTGACTTCCGGAAGGTCTGCCAACGCTGCTTTTACCTGGTCGACAATGGTTCCTGCCAAAGGACAGCCCATAGAAGTAAGCGTCATTGTTACTGTCGCTTTTCCTTCTTCATCTAAGTCTACATCATATACCAAGCCAAGGTTGACTATATCTATTCCCAATTCAGGGTCGACTACTTGTTCCAAAGTCCCCATCATACTGTCTTTCATATCTTGATCCATGCTCCAGAATCACTCCTTCTCTGTCCCTTATTCTATTTTTATCTTAACAAAGAATGTTATGTATAGAAAGTGATACGGCTCTTAAAAGAGCAGAATGATTTCCGCTCCAATCAATACTGAATTAACTGCAGCCAAATAAAAAAGACTAAAAACCACAAGCTAATCTTTTCGAAAACAGGCTTTATAGACCATCACAATCCATATGAATGCTCAGTATTGGCTAAAGGTTTTCAGCAAACCACCCCACACTCTTTAATACACCCTCTCTGGAAACTTTATGTCCGGCCAGGTCATCAGACATAAATTGCAAATCGCGAAGTGCAGGATTGCCTGTTTCTGCAAGAGTTTTATAAAATTCATAAGCAGGCTGGTAAGGGACCACTGTATCCTGCTTTCCATGCCAGAAGAACAGCGACTTGTTTTCAAGTACCTCAGGCTGCATGCTTAAATCATACTTCTTAAGCATCTCCATCAAGGATGCCACTTTTTCATCGGAATAGGGCAATCTGTACCCTTTTGATTTTAATGAATTAATTTGCGCACTCGCCAGTGCAACATAAGAAGGACAGCCCATCAGGCTTACCGCAGATTGGATCCAGGAATACTTTGTCAGCGACCCCAAAGTGACAATTCCACCCATTGAAGTCCCAGCCACTCCTATACGAGAATCTTCAATAAGACTGTGACGGCTATAGTGGCTTTTCAACGTTCCTAGTTCTTCTATGGTCGTCAGGACAATTTCCCAAAAATTCACACTTAACTGCTGCTCATCCAGACCTTCTTCCCTCTCACCATGCAATAAGCAGTCAGGCATAAGCACCCTGTATCCTTTTTCCGCGAGATAATAGGCATAATGGAGATTATGTTCCTTTGCACTTGTAAAACCGTGAATGAAGAATATTGCTGGAAGAGTATGTTCCATCTGGTTCTCTAATGCCATGTTCAATACCGGTATACTCTCAATTTTATCTTTTTGGATTGTGATCATGATCATTACTCCTTTATTAATTCATCTCATTTATATTTAACTTCAGTAAATGTTTATATAAATTAGTTTACCATGGTGGACTTCTGTTTTACGAAACATATACACTATACATGTATCTTAAAAATGGATTGGAGATTGATTCTATGGAGAAGCATTTAATCGTTCTGGACTTAGATGGTACATTACTGACTGATGATAAGAAAATATCTGAAAAAACCAAACAAACACTACATAAAGCAAAAGAACATGGCCATGAAGTCATGATTGCCACTGGAAGGCCTTATCGCGCTAGTGAAATGTATTATAAAGAATTACTGCTAAACACACCTATCGTTAATTTTAACGGGGCCTTTGTCCATCACCCACTTGATGAAAAATGGGGAATGTTTCATGAGCCGATGGAAGTAGATGTTGCAAAAGAAATCGTTCAGGCATGCCATGACTTCGACTTCGAGTTCAGAAACATTATTGCCGAAGTCATGGATGAAGTATATTTCCATTACCATGATGAACGTTTAATTGATGTTTTCAATTTCGGAGAGCCGAATGTAACGACAGGAGATTTAAGAAGTTACCTTAAAGATTCTCCTACAAGCATGCTGATTCATGCAGATGAAGAACATGTTACCGAAATCCGAAAGCACTTAAGCAGTGTGCATGCTGAAGTCATTGACCACCGCCGCTGGGCAGCTCCTTGGCATGTAATTGAAATCGTCAAGAGTGGATTAAATAAAGCTGTTGGGATTGAGAAAGCAGCAAGCCATTTACAAATCCCCCCAAGCCGCATCATTGCATTCGGCGATGAGGACAATGATCTCGAAATGCTTAAATATGCCGGTATCGGTGTCGCGATGGGAAATGCAATCGAACCGTTGAAAAGCGTTGCAGATGACATTACGTTAACCAATGAAGAAGACGGTATTGCCGTATTCTTAAACAATCATCTTCGTTTAAGATAATAGTGCAGTACCTTCTTTAGACTTTGACAGTGCTGGAAAAAATTCTGTTCACTAATCCCCTGTTGTTCCGTTCATACTAAGGTGGAGCACAATGGTGGTGCTTAAACTGACAAAGGGGTGCTGTGTAATGGGCAGAAGCAATAAATCCAAAAGATTTGTTCAACAAGGGAAAGATGCGGTTTCTAAACATGATGATCGTATTCCCTACCACTCCACACTAGCTGAAGCTGAAGCGAAAAAGCTGGAAAACGTAGAAAAATCTTCACTTGGAGGGATATAAGATGGGCAACAGATTATTCCAGGAAGCCCGTCAATATGTCCAACTGGCGAAGCAAGCTACATCTTCAGGCGGCGAAAACACCGAGCAAACCATTCAACGTGCCAAAAATGCTCTTTCATCGGCTTATGCCAATACTACTAGAGCAGAGCAGCAGCAGCTGCGTGAATTGCAGGAAGAGCTGAATCAGCTGCAATAATCAACCTAAGAATCATGGCTGAATCAGTTTTTATTTAAGTAATAAAGAAGCATTTGGCTATCGCCAAATGCTTCTTTACGTTTAATTTATCCTTTTTGCATAACTGTGATAAACTGTACCATCCTTGAGATCCCTTTCGTATAGATTGAGTATCAGCGGGCGATTGTTATCAGATATGCTTTCGGGATCCAACTCAAATGAGAAACTGAAATCAGCCCAGTTTGGGCGCTTTTTGTTCACCTTAACAAGTGTTTCTTCAATAACAATGTTATGGCCATCTTCCACCATATAATAGAAACATCCTGCGGAAACTTTTGCTTTCCCCTTGAACTTGTAGGTCTGGCCGGATTTGGACAACCCTACATCCTTAAATGAAGGATTCTCATCACCAACACTAAACTCTTCTTGTTTGACCCTCTCTATATCAGCTGGTTTACCATTAATGCTTTTCACAAAAATCGAAGCTTTTATTGAATATACACCTGAAGGTATTCTTTTCCCGTTAGAAAGAAAATTCCATTTATCCCGCCAGGTTTTCGTTTCCCCGCTCTTTAAAGTAATGAGCTGGATGGCCTGAAGGAACGATTTATTATCACTGTATTTGTAAATTGTTTTTCCTTCTGCGTTTTTTATTTCATAATCATAGAATTTACTTGAAGGGAATTCCATGGTCACGGTTTCAGCACTTGTATTAGTGGCCATCAATTGGATATCCGCATATTCTTCCGCCGGCTCCACTTTCACCTTCCAGCTTATTGCCGGAGTTGCTGAGAGAGATTGAACCTGTGGGAATGCAGCTGCCAATAGTAGTGAGAATAAGACGGTGATAATTATTTTTTTCAAAGGCTGTACCCCTTTCACTTTGGTTGCACCTTTTATTATTCTCATTTTTGCCAGACTTAATCTCTTCTGAAGAAACCAAATATCCCTGCTGTTTCAACTATATTCGTAAATGCGGTTGGATCCACTTCTTTAATAATATGTTCAAGGTCATATAACTCGTAACGGGTTATGACGATAATCAGCATTTCTTTTTCCTCGTTTGTAAAGCCGCCTTTGGCAGGGAGAGTTGTGATCCCACGCACAAGTTTCGAATGAATTGCGTCCTTCAGCACGGTTGCATTCTTCGTAATAATCATCGCTGTCAGCTTTTCGTGTCTTGTATGGATAGCATCAATGACACGGGTGGAAACATACAAGGTTACTAAAGTATACAGTGCTTTCTCCCAGCCGTACAATTGCCCGGCAGTAATGATGATCACTGAATTCATAAGGAAGAAGTATGTACCGACAGGCTTATCTTTTAACCTGGAAAGGATCATGGCGATAATATCCATCCCTCCTGTCGATGCCCCCCATTTCAAAGTGACCCCAACACCAACCGCTGCAATGACACCGCCAAACACAGCATTCAGCAAGATATCCGGTGACAGATGCGTAATAGGGATGAATCCAAGAAATACAGTTGTAGATAATACAGATACAAAGCTGTAAAAAGTAAAGGACTTTCCTACCTTTAACCACCCCAGAATCGTAACGGGGATATTGAGCAAGAGAAGCAGGATCCCTGTGGATACGTTTATAGGAGTATACTCAGTAAGTATACCTGACAGCAGCTGTGCTACTCCTGTAAAGCCGCTTGCATACACGTTAGCCGGTATGAGGAATAAATTAAGTGCCAGAGCATTGAGCAGGGCACCAAATAAAACGACGACCATTTTTTTTGTTTCGAGCAAAACAAAATCTCGAGACATTGCATTACCTCCTACTAAAAAAAATCTCTACTCTCTATTTAACCCAAAAATGCAAAAAACAACAAATGATTGTCATTTTTTCTATAAATGGCTAGACTTAGAATATAAAGCCTCGATAAATCATGCTTATATAATCCAATCTAAAAGGGTGATCGTTCTAATGAGTTTTCGTTTATTAGCTGATAGTGCCTCCGACCTGCCAACAGTTTTCTTTGAAGAACACGATGTCACACTTATACCTCTTCGTGTCTTGATCGACAGCGAAGAATATGAAGATTTGGTAACTATCCAGCCTAAAGATGTATTTCAAGGAATCAGAAATGGAAAAATGCCAAAAACCTCTCAGGCGTCTCCATTACTATTTCAGCAAATTTTTATGGATCTTGCAAAGAGTGGACAAAAAGGAATCTATGTTACCTTCTCTTCAGAATTATCGGGAACATACCAAACAGCTGTCATGATAAGAGATCAGGTTAAGGACGAATACCCTGGTTTGGACTTGACGATCATAGACAGCAAGTGCGCGTCACTTGGGTATGGGCTGGTTGTGAAACAGGCAGCCGCACTCAGGATGCAAGGGGCCAGCTCCGATAAAGTCATTTCAACTGTGCAGCATATGTGTCTTCATATGGAACATCTTTTTACTGTAGATGACCTCGATTATCTCGCTAAAGGCGGAAGGGTTTCGAAAGCTTCTGCATTCCTTGGCGGCCTTCTGAATGTTAAACCGCTTCTTCATGTGGAAGATGGAAAGCTTGTGCCAATTGAAAAGGTCCGCGGCAAAAAGAAAGTGCTCAAGCGTATCCTTGATTTAATGGAGGAAAGAGGGGAAAACCTCAATCAGCAAATCATTGCCATCAGCCATGGAGATGATGAAGAACTTGCACAGCAAATGAAACAAATGGTTGAGGAAAAGTTCCAGCCAAAAGAAGTCTATGTCAATATTATCGGCGCAGCAGTAGGCTCACATGCAGGCCCGGGGACATTGGCAATATTCTTTTCTAATGAATATCCGATTAATTAGTAATAACCCGGCTCCTCTCCGGAAAAACTAAATCCGAAAACCAAGATTTAGAAGGGAGAGTCCTGACTTGCCACATACTTCTGATAATGACAAGAAAGCAAAAGATAATAACGCACTTCGTCATGAAAAAAACATGATGAGAGAAAAAAGCCGAAAAGCAGGCAAACGCCAGTATTCAAAAAAAACAGATCACATTTAATTTTTGTTTCATCAAGAGCGAAACAGGGCCGGGTCTCGGGTGGTATCCACCGAATCCCGGCCCTGTTTTTCGGTTCTGATCCTTCACACTGCCAGACTGCAATTGTTAAATGTTGTATGGGTGTATTTCGTTGTCTATAATAAAGAAAGATGCACATACCCCCATCACTCCATGTCTCTTTGATGGTGGTGCAAAAAGCATTATGAATACATAAGGAGGTTTTTTCATGGCAAAAGAAAACTCATTTGATGTTGTCTCACAAGTTGATTTTCCAGAAGTAACAAATGCGATAAATGCTGCCTTGAAAGAAATCAAGACAAGATATGACTTTAAAGGAAGCAAGAGTGATATTTCTTTAGACAAAGAGGAAATTGTTTTAGTATCAGATGATGAGTACAAAATGGACCAGCTTAAAGATGTATTATTGAGCAAGCTGATTAAAAGGGGAGTGCCGGTAAAAAATCTTGACTACGGCAAGATTGAAGGCGCATCTGGCGGCACCGTCCGCCAACGAGCAAAGTTAATGCAGGGTATCGGAAAAGAAGATGCCAAGAAAATCAATACGCTTATTAAGAATTCCGGCGTTAAAGTGAAAAGCCAGATTCAAGATGATCAAATCAGAGTAACAGGTAAAAGCAGAGATGACCTTCAGCAAATCATGGCGGCCATCAGAGAAACGGATTTGTCCGTTGACGTGCAGTTTGTTAATTTCCGATAAAAGTATTAGTTTTCAGATAAAGTCGGATGGGTAAAATAAGCCCATCCGACTTTTTAATAAGTGTATAACTTGCGATACAGAAAACACTTTAGGAGGGATTGGCTTTGAAAAGACGAATACTCATAGTCGGCGGCGTGGCTGGCGGGGCAACAACTGCTGCCCAGTTAAGAAGATTGGATAAAGAATGTGAAATTCTCATGTTTGAAAAAGATGAATACATCTCATTCGGAAACTGTGGAATGCCCTATTATTTAGGCGATGTCATCAAAGAGAGAGATCACCTGTTTGCCGCCACTCCTCAATCAATGAAAGAAAACCTGGATATAGATGTACGGACATTTGCCGAAGCCATTTCCATCGACAGAGAAAAACAGCTGCTCACAGTTAAAGATTTGGCGTCGGACACGGAATATCAGGAAAGATACGACTCTCTTGTCCTCGCTCCCGGATCTGCTCCGTTTATTCCTCCTATCACGGGTTTGAAAGAGAGCAGTTTCTTTACCCTTAGAAACATTGCTGACATGGATAAGATCAAGCAATACATTAATCAACATAAACCTTCTACCTGTTCGATAATCGGTGGAGGTTTTATAGGTGTGGAAATGGCGGAAAATCTATTAGGGCTTGGACTGAAGGTGAATCTTATAGAAGCTTCTCCTCATGTAATGGGGATGATGGATGAAGATATTAGTGAAATAATTGAAGATGAGCTAAAGAGACAGGGCGTCAATCTCATCCTGAATGATGGAGTACAGGAAATCAAAAGTCTTTCCATCCTGACACAAAAAGGGAATAAAGTTGATTCCGGGATGATCATTGTAGCAACAGGTGTCAGGCCGCAAGTAAGTCTTGCAGAAGCAGCCGGTCTCTCCATAGGCACAACAGGCGGTATTTCAACGAATGAGTATATGCAGACATCTGACCCGTCCATCTATGCTGTTGGGGATGCTGTTGAAACGAAAAGTGCTGTGACAGGACAGCCTTTGCGGATTCCTCTTGCCTGGCCTGCACACAGACAATCCTATATAGCAGCAAAACATATTACTGGGGAAGCTGTCCCCTTCAAAGGACTGCTCGGAACTTCCATTGTGAAAATTTTTGATTTGACAGCTGCCTCCACCGGCCTAAATGAGAAGCTGCTCATAGAAGCAAATATCGGCTATAAAACGGTCACTCATACTGGAAAATCCCATGCCGGATATTATCCTGGAGCTTCAAGAGTCATAATTAAAGTACATTTTAGTGAAGATACGGGCAAAATATTAGGGGCTCAAATTATCGGTGGAGAAGGAGTCGATAAGAGGATCGATATACTAGCAGCCTCCATACAAGGCAATATCACTGTAAATGAGCTTCAGGAGATTGAGACAGCGTACTCTCCTCCATACTCTTCACCAAAAGATCTTCTCAATATCATCGGCTATAAGGCAGAAACCATGTTGAATGACCAGCAAGGTTAATCCTTAAAATAATGGGTAAATACATTTAATGAAAATATGTAAAGGATTGTTTCGTTTTAAAAAAACTAAGGAGTGATATTCACTATGTCTCAAAACAAAAACACATTTCCTCCTCAGCATCAAGACCATCAACCTGGCACTGAAAAAGAGATGAACCCGCAGCCGAAATACATGGATGAAAATTACAAAGGGAGCGGAAAGCTCCAAGGCAAAGTAGCTCTCATATCCGGCGGCGACAGCGGTATCGGAAAATCAGTGGCTCTCTATTTTGCCAAAGAAGGGGCAGACATCGCCATCGCTTACTTGGAAGAAGACCAGGATGCCCAGGATACGAAAGCCTTGATTGAAAAAGAAGGAAGAACCTGCTTGCTGTTCGCTGGTGACCTTGGAGATTCCTCCTACAGTGCTGATGTTGTCAAACAAACAGTTGACCGTTTTGGAAAACTCGATATCCTTGTGAATAATGCCGCAGAACAGCATCCTCAAAAAAGCATCCTTGATATATCAGACGAGCAACTGGAGAAAACATTCCGTACAAATGTGTTTTCCTTCTTCTATTTAACAAAGGCTGCTCTGCCTCACCTTAAGACCGGCAGCACAATAATCAATACTGCCTCTGTAACCGCCTACCAGGGAAATGAACAGCTGCTTGATTATTCCTCAACAAAGGGTGCAATTGTTACCTTCACCCGATCACTTTCACAGCAGCTGGCATCAAAAGGAATCAGAGTAAACGGTGTAGCTCCGGGTCCTATCTGGACACCGCTTATACCATCAACTTTCGATGCCGATAAAGTTGCAAAGTTCGGTTCAGATACAGCGTTCGGGAGAGCCGGACAGCCTTTTGAACTCGCACCTGCATATGTTTATCTGGCAAGCGGGGATTCACCATATACCACCGGACAAATCATTCACGTAAATGGCGGCCAGATCGTTAATGGGTAAAATTAGTTCCAGGAGCATCAGGAGCTATAAGTCAATCTTTTCAATCCAGAATATCGTAATCCACTAAGGAAACGCTGTTGATATTTTCAACAGCGTTTCCTTAGTGGATTAAGCAACAATCTTTTAGAAAAGAGCATTAGGAAAAAAACGTAATAGCAAAAAAAGACCCAATTATGAAATTGAGTCTCTTTTGCTTAAATATATTGACGTTGCTTATTATCTGTTTAGTTCAGGCTGAACCTCTACATCACTGCACGAAGCACGTTCAACAATTTTATGTGGGATGGTAATCCGTTTGACAGGTTCACGCGGATCCTCAATTTTTTGGATAAGGCTCCGGGCTGCCTGGTAACCAAGATCAAAAATATTAATATCCACCGAAGTCAAAGGAGGACGCGACATTTCTGAAAGCAAAACATTATTAAAACTGATGATTGAAATGTCTTCAGGCACACTGATCCCCATTTCATTTAAAGTGTTCAGAACGCCTAATGACATTAAATCATCGGCCACCACCAATGCGGTTGGCGGGTGTTCCAGCCTCATCAATTCTTTAACGGCCTCCTGACCGCCCTCTCTCAGAAATTCTTCATGAACAATGTATTCATCCTGAAGGGGAATTCCGGCGTTTCGAAGTGATTTTTCGTAACCGAGCAGGCGTTCTACTGTGACAACAAGATTTAAATCACCGCCAACAAATGCAACCCTGTCATGACCTGCCATTAACAGATAATCTGTTGCATCTTGAGTCGCCCTGAAGTTGTCATTATCGACATGAGTAATTTCTTCAGCTGCTTTGAAAGGTTTGCCAATGACTACAAAGGGAAATTCCCTTTCCTTTAAATACATCATCACTTTATCTTCTACTTTAGAGTAAAGCAGTACTATTCCGTCTACTCTTCCGCCTTGAACCATTTGAACGATTCCATCATATATCTCCTGCTCGCTTTGACCTGTGGTCATTTGCAGAGCATATTGCTTTTCATGCGCACCTTCGCTCAGACCGCGCAACACTGTCGGAAAGAACGGGTTTTGAAAAAATTTATCAGCTGATCCCGGCAGTACAAGACCCAGCACACGCGTCGATTGATTCGCCAAGCTGCGGGCTATAAAGTTAGGGTGATACCCCAGCTCCTTCATTGCCTCTCTTACTTTCTGCTTGGTACTGTCACTTATGCGGGAATTGTTGGCTATCACTCTGGAGACAGTCGATGGAGCAACATTAGCAAGCTTTGCTACATCTTTGATTGTTACAGCCATATGCTTCTCCCCTTCCCTGTAACTGGAGCCTGAAATGGTGATACCTTTAACAGAAATGGTCCGTTATTGTACATAACGGCTCACCGATCAAAAAGCCAATATTATGGCAGTCTTCTTTGGTTAGTATCACTATTATATCATCTATTCTTTGCGTTTATTTCTGCCTTTCTTCCAAACATAATAAATAAAAATGAGGAAAATGATGTAAACTGCCGCCAGCGCTCCGATAAAGCCATAATTCAAGCCGCTTCTTGGCGAAAGCTGGTATACTTCAGCTTTTTCACGATCAAGGATTATGTCATATTTGCCTTCCTCTGCACGGACCAGGTCACCTTCCACTAATCCTCTCAGCTCCATACCTTCAGGCAGCTGCGGCGATTCAAGCTTAACACTCTGCGACTTACTCGTATTGTTGATAGCGACAATAATTGTTTCACTTTCTGCTTCACGTTTGTAAACAGCCATCCCATCTTCTTCAAAAAGAAGTTCCATCGACCCTCTTGTTAGGGCAGGATGAGTGTTTCTTAATTCACCAAGCTTTGAAATGTACTGGATCAGTTCCTCGTCTGCCCGAAAACTCATCATTCTCCGGTTATCAGGATCTTCCCCGCCGTTCAATGCTATTTCTGAACCATAATACATGATCGGGAGGCCGGGAACTGTATACATGTAAGCAAGAGCCAGCTTCCAGCGGGTCCCGGGGAATTCATTATTTTGAGCAATTAAATTAGTGAACCTTGTCATATCATGATTATCAATAAATGTCCCCATAAGGTATGGGTTTTCAAAATAGGTCTGGTTATACTGCCAGAAATTAAACAGTCTGTCCATATCGACATCAGGTCTTTGGAAAACATCTCTCATTTCCTGTGCCTGAGGAAAATCTGCAAATCCGTCAATTCCGACTCCTTCATATTTGGCAATATTCCTAGGGTCATAATCAAACACTTCTCCCAAAAGGTAAAAGTCCTCTTTCTCAGCTTTCACCACTTCGGAAAATTCATCCCAAAATTCCTGTGGAACATGCCGGACAGTATCCAATCTGTATCCATCAATGCCTGTTTCCTCGATCCACCAGCTGGCGGCATCCAATAAATATTCTCTTACCTCCGGGTTTTCAGTGTTCAAGTCCGGAAGATCATAAAGCCATGCATTTTGCAGACTTTCTTCATCATTCATGTTCATTGGCTGTTGTTCATGGAACCAATCTTCTTTTTCAGGATCATTCAGCCACTCATGATCCGGTCCAACATGGTTAACAATAAAATCCAAAATAATTTTCATATCCCGCTTATGCGCTTCGTCCACAAGTTCCTTGAACTTTTCCATTGAACCAAAATGTTCATCTGTATTATAGAAGTCTTTAATCCAATAGCCGTGGTATCCTTTTTCAAGGTTATCAAAAACGGGCGTAAGCCATATGGTTGTGAATCCCATTTCCTTGATGTAATTAAGTTTATCGATAACCCCTTGAAAATCTCCGCCCTGATAGGCTTTCGGGTCATCTTTATCTACATCGAAGTCATTTGAAAGATCTCCATTATTAAACCTGTCAACCATTAGGAAATAAATTGATTCATCTTGCCAATTGCGTTCTTCTTTTTCAGCAGCTCCTGCAGGGAGGGCGTAAAAAAGAAGAAACGGAATAAGAATGAGAGATAATACTCTTCTTTTCATCTCCGCTCCTCCTTAAATTCAAAAATAAGTTTACGCCTTTAAGATTATCCTTTTGTCCCCCCAGCCGTCAATCCGGAAACAAAGTATTTTTGGAAGTACAGGAACAAGCATGCAATCGGAATTGCTATTAATACTGAACCTGCTGCAAAAGTGGTAAATTCTGCTCCAAACTGTTTTGCGACCATATCATATAAGGCTACAGGCAGTGTATATTTCTCTTCCGTTCTTAACAGGATGCTTGCAATGATAAAGTCCGCAAATGGGGCGATGAAAGAGAATAATGCGACTACTGCAATAATAGGCTTAGCCAGCGGCATAACGATTTGGAAGAAAATCCTGAAATGGCCTGCCCCATCCATCTTCGCAGATTCATCAAGTTCTTTCGGAATCGTATCCAGGTATCCCTTCATAAGCCAGGTGTTCATCGGTATCTGACCGCCAACATAAACAAGGATCAGCCCAAGATGTGTATCAAGCAAGTCTGTTACAAGTGCCAGAACAAAAATGGCGATCAATGCAGCAAAGTTGGGAATCATCTGCAAGATTAAGAATGTCATCAATCCATTTTTCCTCCCTACAAATCGGTAACGGGAGAAAGAATATGCTGTCAGGCTGACCATCAATACAGTAAGTGCCATCGTGGAAAGGCTGACTTTCAAAGAGTTCCAATACCATATCAAGTAGTTGCTTTGTTCTAAATCAAACAACTCTTTATAGTGGGCAAGTGTGGCATTCTTCGGGATAATGCTGGAGCCGGATAAGCTTTGTCCCGGGTTAAAAGATGAACCAATAATCCAGGCAACTGGATAAAGGATGATCGCGAACATAAAGGCAATCGCTATATACGAAAATGTAAGTCTTATGAGTTTTTGTTTTTTAAAATTCATATTACATCATATCCTCTTCTTGGAATGATTTTGTTCTTCTGAACTGCCATACTGCCACTGTTATAACGATAATGGAAAGCAATAATGTGATAGCGGCTGCTTTAGAATATTGAGCTGACGTCATAGTCAAGCTGTATATCCATGAAATAAGGATGTCTGTTCCACCTGCATTCTGTCCGGTCAGAGCGGGACCTCCACCGTTAAACAGGTAAATAACATTAAAGTTATTGAAGTTAAATGTGTATTGTGTGATCAAGATTGGCGCAGTTGCAAACAACACCAGCGGCAAGGTGATATTTTTGAACTTTTGCATACTTGAAGCTCCGTCCACTGTGGCAGCTTCATACAGCTCATCAGGAATCGATTGAAGGACTCCTGTTGTCATAGCAAAAATGAACGGGAAGCCGAGCCATGTCTGGATAAAGATCAAGGCGATTCTTGTATACATCGCTTCTGTCATCCAAGGAAGATCCCCAATTCCTAAAAACGCCAGTATATCATTATTGATCGTTCCGAATGATTCATTAAACATACCGGCAAATACAAGAATTGAAACGAATGCTGGAATCGCCCACGGCAAAATGAATACCGTTCTGATGATGGCTTTTCCTTTCAAGTCTTTCTGATTGACAAGGATAGCCAGGAAAATACCCAATGCCACTTGTGTTGTAGTAGCTCCGAATGTCCAGACAAGTGTCCATGCCAATACTGAAAGGAAAGTACTTCTCCAAATATCAATTTGGAAAATATCTATAAAGTTTTGAATACCTACCCAGTCGACCAGTTTTGCCGGCGGGGAATGATAAAGGTCATAATTTGTAAATGCCAGAAGTATAACGAATATAATCGGGAATATAACGACAAATACCAGCAATAAGAAGCCTGGAGACATAATCAGGTACGGAAACCCATTATCCACAAGGTTGCGGTATTGTTCCCTGATTGTACTGAGCTTCTCTCCTCGGTCTCTCTTTTCTCCATTTTTAAAGGCATCATAGAGGTTATATGCATAGAATCCCAATCCGAATATAAGAATGATGATAGCAAGAATTCCATAAACCATCAGGAAGATGGAATGATCGTAGTATGGAGCACCCGTATCTTCACCGAGCGTGAAAATCCCCCAAAGGCCGTAATCAATTAAATCCCTGAATACAAAAATGAAAGCTGCAGCCATTATAAGGAAAAAAACGCCCTTAAGCTTTTGATTGTTGTAGAATTGTCCCAAACCGGGTATTAAGGAAAGGGCAAGTGCTGTTTTTCGGTGTTTTGTTTGATAGGAATTAGCAGCCATCCTAAATTCCCCTTTCTTCTCTTTATATTTTTAGATTCCTTAAGCTTTCAGAAGCTTCATCAAGAAAGAAGCATTTCTGTCTTCAAGAAGATCCTGAAAACAATTTTATTACTTCCAGAAATATTCAGTACCATCTGGAATGTAGAAGACTGACTCGATTCCGAGTCAGTCCCCTCTATTATATTAGTTGGAATGGTTTGCTTGAATATTTTGCTCAATCTGGCTTACAGCTGATTCAAGTGCAGCCTTTGGTTCCTGTTTGCCAGTGACAACTGTTTGAAGTGCATCTGCCATAGGATCCCAAACTGTTCCCATTTCAGGAATGTTCGGCATTGGAACCGCATATTGAGATTGCTCTGCTACAGCTTTAGCTCCTTCATTTTCAGCGATTACCGGATCGTCGATAAGAGCTGCATTTGTAGGAACTTCTTGTGTCTGCTCGAAGCGAAGTTTTGCATATTCATCTTGAGTGATGAACTCGATGAACTTCTGAGCCCATTCTTTATTTTCAGAATAACCGGAAACATGCCATCCTTTAACACCCATGAATGTCTTCATCGGCTCTCCGTTTGGAAGCTTAGGCATAGCGGCAACACCGATATCGATACCGGCATCTTTATAGCTTTGGAAAGACCATGGCCCGTTCATTACAGAAGCTACTTTTCCTTCATTGAAAAGACCGTCCATAGCAGCTCCGCCGTTTTCACCAACGATACCTTTAGGGAATAATCCTTCTTCATACCATTTTTCGATATATTCAGTACCTTCAACAGCACCTTCGTTAGCAAGTCCAAGATCTGCCGGATCTAATGCACCATCGTTTTCAGCGAAAACATATCCGCCGTAACCGCCGATAGGAGCATGGGCAAAGTAGAAGTTATCCCACAATGCAAGGAATCCGTAGTTATCTCCAGTAGTGAATTCTTTAGAGAATTCATATACTTCGTCCATTGTGGCAGGAGCTTCTTCCATCAATGCTTTATTATATACAAACACTGGTGTTTCAGAAGACTTCGGAAGACCATAAAGTGTTCCATTGTAAGTTTGTGCTAATACAGATGATTCTGTAAAACGGTCTGTTAGATCCTGTTCTACATTAAGTTCTGCGATATGGCCTGCAAGCGCCATTTCACCGATTTGGTCATGAGGCAGTGTAAGAACGTCCGGGCCTGTCCCAGCAGGACCATCTAAGCGTAATTGTTCTTTCATTTTTGAAGCCATTTCAACTTCCTTGACTTCAAGTTCGATACCATATTCTTCAGTGAACTTGGCACCTACTTCATCTAACCAGCCTGATTTCTTTTCATCTTCCCAGATTACCAGTTTTTCTGGTTTATTGGCATCATCAGCAGTATTTTCTTTCTCGCCTTCATTGTTATTGCCTGTTCCTTCTTCACGATTAGGACCACAAGCAGCCAATGCGCCTAAAACAAGCATGATAACCATCAGCAATGATAGTGCTTTTTTCATTCTGACCCCTCCTGATTACTCTATTAATATTTTATTGCACAACCGTTTGCACAAATAGACAAAAAATAAAGGGTTAAAGATACCGCTTTCAAATTTGTGAAACCGATTGCACAACCTACCCCTATTATAATGCCTATATTTTTTTTGACAATACTTTTTTACTTTTTCTTTATATTAATTTTATTTTTCCCAACAGCCATCTGCGTTGACTTTATCTATGATTTGGAATAACCTTTAATGGAAAATTGATATAGGGGGATTTATATGCATTTAGAAGCGATTTATCATCGGCCAAAAGATAATTATGCATACGCTTGCACAAATAAAGCCATACATATCCGGATTCGCACCAAAAAGAAAGATGTACAAAACGTATCCCTCCTGCATGGAGATCCATACGAATGGAAAGATGGAAAATGGTTGTACTCATCAGTAAAGATGGTGCATACAGGCTCGGACCAGCTCTTTGACTACTGGTTCGCCTCCATTGAACCGCCATTCAGACGACTGCGCTACGGCTTCCTATTGGAAGACGAGAGCGAATCTCATTTCTATGGGGACCGAGGCTTCCTTCCTCAACCTTCAAATGATGTTGGCGATTATTTCTGTTTTCCTTTCTTAAATTCAATCGATGTCTTCGAAGCTCCTTCCTGGGTCAAAGATACAATATGGTATCAGATCTTCCCAGAGAGATTCGCTAACGGAAACCAGGATTGGGATCCTGAGGGCACCCTGCCATGGGGAAGCACCGATCCCCAGCCTGATAACTTTTTCGGGGGAGACCTTCAGGGTGTCATTGATGGCGTCCCTTATTTAAAGGAACTGGGCATTACCGGAATTTATTTTACTCCTATATTTAAAGCTTATTCCAATCATAAATATGATACGATTGATTATTTCGAACTCGACCCTCAATTTGGTGATAAGGACACTTTGAAAGAACTGGTCAAGACTTGCCATGATAATGGAATCAGAGTGATGCTGGATGCCGTTTTCAATCACAGCGGCCTTTATTTCTCTCGATTCCAGGATGTGTTGGAGAATGGAGAAAAATCCTCTTATAAAGACTGGTTCCACATCAAGGAGTTTCCATTGAGGAAGGAACCGCTCCCAAACTATGATACTTTTGCTTTTGAACCATCCATGCCGAAGCTGAACACAGAAAATCCCGAAGTAAAGGAATATCTCCTGGAGGTTGGCCGTTTTTGGATAAAAGAGTTTGACATCGACGGATGGAGACTCGATGTTGCCAACGAGGTAGACCATGCATTTTGGAGAGACTTTCGCAGAGAAACAAAAGCCCTGAAACCTGATTTATATATCTTGGGGGAAATTTGGCATGATTCTATGCCATGGCTAAGAGGAGACCAGTTCGATGCTGTCATGAATTACCCTTTTACAACCAACATTTTAGACCTCTTCGCCAAGGAGAGTATAAACGCCAGACAGTTTGTGGAAAGTATGACCCGGGTAATCCATATGTACCCAAAGAATGTTATGGATGTGGCCTTCAACCTTGTCGGCAGCCACGATACCCCGCGCATCCTTACTGAGTGCAAGGATGACAAAACCAAGGTGAAACAGATATTCACTCTAATGCTCACATTCATCGGTTCTCCCTGCATTTATTATGGAGATGAAATTGGTATGAGCGGTGGAGCCGACCCGGGATGCCGCAAGTGTATGGAATGGGATACAGAAAAACAGGACAAGGAATTGCTGAATCACATCCAGACTCTGACTTCATTAAGAAAGAAGCACCGTCTGCTAGCTAATGAAGGGACCTTTAGCTTTTTACCAGTTGAAATTAATGAAAATTGTATTGCCTATACTAAATCAGACGGTAAAGAAACGATCATTGTTATATTGAATACAACAAATGAACCAGAAATATACCCTCTGCCTTTCGATTTAAAAGGCAGGAAAATCACGAATATTTGGAGCGGTACGGAATTTGCGGCTGAATCAGCGGATATTGGTGTAGAACTTTCGCCGCTGGGCTTTAGCATCCTTAAATTCTGAAGAATCTCCTCCCGGTAATCAAAAGAAATTCCGGGAGGTTCTTTTGTGTGGAATGGAAGACTCAGGCAGCTGTAAAGATTTTTCACTTTCCGAAATATATTTTGAGAGTATAATAGTAAGTTGTACATAACGACTACGTTATTTAAAATCCCTTAGAAAAGAGCTGGTACAGCATGAGTATTGATAAGAAGCGGCTGAGCCTCTATGCATTGACATGGCCGATTTTTGTTGAGATTTTTTTACATATGCTTATGGGGAACGCTGATACCCTGATGCTGAGCCAGTACTCGGATGATTCAGTCGCAGCAGTCGGGGTATCTAACCAGGTCCTCTCCCTCATCATCGTGATGTTCGGCTTTGTAGCTACCGGGACATCGATCCTTGTATCTCAAAATTTAGGGGCTGACAAAATCGGTACAGCGAGGGAAGTGGCGGTCGTTTCTTTGATTGCCAATCTCGCCTTTGGATTCCTTTTGAGCATAGCTATTTTTATTTTCAATGATGAAATATTAAGTTTAATGGACATCCCTCAGGAGCTGAGAGGTGAGGCTTCATCCTACTTAACAATTGTAGGCGGGTTCTCTTTTATTCAAGCATTGATCATGACGGCGGGTGCCACTCTCCGAAGCTATGAATTTACCAAAGATGCAATGTATATCACCATTGGAATGAACATACTGAATGTAATTGGAAATTATTTATTTATATTCGGGCCATTAGGTATACCAGTCCTTGGAGTTGAAGGGGTATCAATCTCTACCGTCATCAGCCGCACACTTGGACTGGCAGCGATTCTTTTTGTGTTAGTAAAAAGAATCCCTGGACTATTTTCAATCAAGCGCTTTCTGCCTGTTCAGCATGTCAAAGATTTATTAAAAATTGGAATCCCTTCCGCAGGTGAACATCTTTCATACAACGGTTCACAAATGGCTATCACCTATTTCATTGCGATACTTGGAACGGAAGCTTTGACCACAAAGGTATATGCGCAGAATCTCATGATGTTCATCTTTCTATTCAGCCTTGCGATCAGTCAGGGTACACAGATCATGATCGGGCATATGGTTGGAGCAAAAGATTACAAATCGGCATATGATCGATGTATCAAGAGTTTAAAAATTTCAATCATCATTTCTTTAACAATGGCTGTGATTTTTGCCCTGTTCTCGGGAGAGCTATTAGCCATTTTCACAGATAATCAGGACATCATTTATCTGGGCAGCATTCTAATATGGCTTACCATCATCCTGGAACCGGGGAGAAGTTTCAACTTGGTTGTCATCAGTTCACTGCGTGCTGCCGGCGATGTGAAATTCCCTGTGTATGTCGGAATCCTATCTATGTGGGGAGTGAGTGTCGCTCTTTCCTACCTGCTCGGAATAGTATTCGGACTAGGATTGATCGGAGTCTGGATTTCATTTATTGCTGATGAATGGCTGCGAGGATTGATCATGCTCCGCAGATGGAAGTCAAGAAGCTGGATGAAAATGCACTTTGTTGAAAGACCAAATTCAAATTAATCGGCAAAAAGAGTGGAGAATTAGTCTCTCCACTCTTTTTTTGTTAAGTTTTTTTACATTAAAACGCTTTCAACGAAATTTATCAGTTGATTTTTTCAACAATTCAGAATATGATATAAAACATAACTAATTCATGTTAGATTTTCTAACATAATAAAAGGAGTTGAAGTTATGAAAAAAATTGAAGCAATCATCCGCCCTGAAGTCTTTCAAGCATTACGAGAAGGGCTGGCTGCCAATGGATTTAATGGGTTGACTGTTTCTGAAGCTGCCGGTTGCGGAAAACAAAAAGGAAAACAGGGACTGTTTCGCGGAAACACATTTGAGGTTGCACTTTCTCCCCGCGTGAGGGTCGAAATGATTGTAGAGGATTCTGAAACGGAAGAGATCGTAGATTTAATTTGTGCATACTGTTCAACTGGAGAAGTTGGAGATGGAAAGATCTTCATATCCGATATTCAAGAAGTTGTCCGGATCCGTTCTAAGGAACGCGGAAAACAAGCCTTTATTTAAAATTATCCCAGCAAATTCCACATCAATGATCTTCCACAGAGAGAAACTTCTCATCCGTCCTTTCGCTTTTGAACAATTACAAAATCAGGAGGAACAAAATAATGCTGAAAAAAGTGTCTTGCTTATCTGCTTTTCTTTTGTTAACCGCCACTCCCGCCTTTGCTGCTCCTACCGCCCAGAGTGTCCAAACGTCAGTTGACGGCATGTGGGTGATGGTAGCCGCGTTATTAGTATTCTTCATGCATGCAGGATTTGCAATGGTTGAATCCGGCTTCACCCGCTCCAAAAACACTCTTAACATT
Organism: Bacillus sp. AK031; assembly: GCF_053903065.1. Taxonomy (NCBI): domain Bacteria; kingdom Bacillati; phylum Bacillota; class Bacilli; order Caryophanales; family Bacillaceae; genus Bacillus; species Bacillus sp. AK031. Next base: position 3,131,515 of record NZ_CP096424.1, read on the forward strand.
TTAATGAAAAACTTTCTGACTATATCAATCGCCTCCATCCTTTATTTCCTTGTCGGTTTTGGCTTAATGTTTGGAAATACTGCCAATGGCCTGGCCGGTACGGACGGATTCCTGCTGGCGGGACGTGAAGATATCGGATTTTTCGTCTTCCAGGCAGTATTTGCTGCAACATGCGCGACCATCATCTCAGGTGCAGTGGCTGAACGAATGAAACTGAGAAGCTATATGCTTATCACCGTAGTCATCACAGGCATTATCTATCCTGTTGTCGGCCATTGGGTTTGGGGCGGCGGATGGCTATCAGAACTTGGCTTCATCGATTTTGCCGGCTCAACAGTTGTTCACTTAAGCGGTGCGGTAGCCGCCTTTGTAGCGGTGCTTTTCCTCGGGCCGCGCATCGGAAAATATACAAACTCAAAAATAAATGTGATTCCCGGCCACAACATTCCGATCGGCGCCCTGGGTGTATTCATCTTATGGTTTGGATGGTTTGGGTTTAACGGAGGAAGCACATTGGCTGCCGATCCTGAACTTGTCCCGCGTGTAATCACTGTCACTTTGCTGTCAGCTTCAGCAGCAGTCCTTTCTTCAGCTTTTTACACAGCTTTCAGGTATAAACGAATCGATCCTTCATTGACCTTAAATGGTGCCTTAGGAGGACTGGTCGGAATTACTGCAGGGTGTGCGAATGTATCCATCGGCGGATCCATCGTGATTGGATTAGTCGCAGGTGTTCTGCTTGTAGAGGGAGTACGATTCATTGAGGTAAAACTCAAAGTGGATGACCCTGTGGGAGCGATTGCTGTTCATGGCCTTTGCGGTATTTGGGGAACCGTTGCCATTGGGTTCTTCGATGTTTCAAATGGACTTTTCTACGGAGGCAACGTTTCGTTGTTGGGAACTCAGGCTCTGGGTGTAGCAGCTGTAATTCTATGGGTGGCAATTTCTACAGGTGCAGTCATCTATCTTGTAAACAAAGCGGACAGCATCCGCGTTTCCAGTGAGGACGAATTAGCAGGCCTCGACTTTTCTGAACACGGAGCCACTGCTTATGAACTAAGCGAAACTGTATTGACTTCACATGCTAATCAGCCGAATGCGGCATTCGGTAAAGAGCTGGTACGGAGACTCGACGGTTTGAGTGTTACCTCTACGAAGAAACAATACCACTGAACGAACGGAGTGACCCCCTTCAGAGTGCTGAAGGGGGTCATTGTTGTTTGATTTTGTTTGGCTGCTTTTCTAATGGCTGGATTATTCTTATTATCAGTGCCATAACCTGACTATGACTGTATATTCTATTCATTTGATGGACCTATTTGGAGTGTACTTGAATGGCTATTACTATTACTTGCCTCACCTTTTCTGATGATACTTAAAGAGCTTTTTTCTGCCACCTATCTCAATTTTCTCCTTCGCAGATGGTACATAAAGTGCTTTTTTCTGCCAGCTACCTCAATTTTCTCCTTTACAGATGGTACATAAAGTGTTTTTTTCTGCCACGTATCTCAATTTTCTCCTTAACAGATGGTACTTAAAAAGCTTTTTACTGCCACCTACCTCAATTTTCTCCTTCGCAGATGGTACATAAAGTGCTTTTTTCTGCCAGCTACCTCAATTTTCTCCTTCGCAGATGGTACATAAAGTGCTTTTTTCTGCCAGCTACCTCAATTTTCTCCTTTACAGATGGTACATAAAGTGCTTTTTTCTGCCAGCTACCTCAATTTTCTCCCTTACAGATGGTACTTAAAAAGCTTTTTACTGCCACCTACCTCAATTTTCTCCCTTACAGATGGCACATAAAGTTAATTTGATGCCGCTTTAGTCTAACTTTAACCACATCATTCCAGCCATCGGGGATCTTGACTGGTCAATGACCTTTTCTGACTACATCCTCTTACGATTTAAAGTATTTTAATGCGGCTACAACCTCCCTGGGACGATATATACCAGAGTTTAATGCCATCTCTCTTACTTTATGATCATCTCCGACGCACTTCAGCAATTTTAACTGCCTTATATGCCCCCTTCCCCAAAAAAACAAAACCCACACCCTCCAAAAGGGTATGAGTCCATATATCATCGATCAACAATATTAATATTATAATCTTTAAACCATACATGAATCTGCGCCAGATGAGCGAGCAGCTGTGGCCCTGTCATCAGCTGGCCGAACCAAGGTGTTTTAAATGCTTCTCCGTTCGTCTCCACAAGTTCTTTCAGCTGCTGCTGATCAAATAGTTCATATAGGATACTTGATTTATCCTGGAGGATCTCATCAAGCCAGTTTTTAACTAAAGATGTGTACACAGGATGATGAGTTTTTGGGTATGGGCTTTTCTTGCGGTAAAGCACTTCATCCGGCAGGGTCCCTTCCAGTGCTTTTCTCAAAATCCCCTTCTCTCTTCCTTCGTGCATTTTCATTTTCCAAGGGATATTCCAAACATATTCAACCAGCCGGTGATCTGCAAAAGGCACCCGCACTTCCAAGCTCGCTCCCATACTCATTCTGTCTTTTCTGTCGAGCAGGGTCGTCATAAACCAAATGATATTCAGATAGAATAACTCTCTCCGCTTCGCTTCAATTGGAGTTTCGCCTTCCAGTACCGGAGTTTCGGCTACTGTTTCGTTATACTTGGCAAGGACATATTCTTCCAGATTCAATTTTTTACGCAAATCGGATTTGAGCAAGGACTGCCTTTCCTCAACAGATCTCATCCACGGGAATCCTTTTCGGTTGAAATCTTCTTCATTGTGGAACCAGGGATAGCCACCAAAGATTTCATCTGCACATTCCCCGGATAATCCAACGGTGAAGTCGTTTTTGATTTCTTTGCAAAACCAGAGCAAGGAAGAATCCACATCTGCCATTCCCGGCAGGTCTCTTACATGAACCGCTTCAGTAAGGTAGTTTTTAAGTTCTTCCTGTGTGATGACAGAATTATGATGCACGGTACTGAATTGGTCAGTCATTAAATTGATCCATTTACTGTCTGAATTTGGCTGAAATTTATTGGATTTGAAGTAGTTATCATTTCCTTCATAATCAATCGAGTACGTGTGGAGCCTGCCCTTCCCATCATTTTTATAGGATTCGGCAGCAATGGCCGTTATCGCACTGGAGTCCAGGCCACCGGATAAGAATGTACAAAGGGGCACATCAGAAACAAGCTGTCTGGTAATACTATCCTTTACTAAAAAACCGACTTTCTCAACGGTCTCATCGAAAGAATCGGTATGCTTTTCGCTCTTCACATTCCAATAACGCCAGATCTTTATTCCGTTTCTTGAAAAAATCATGGCATGACCCGGTCGCAGCTCCTTGATACCGCGAAACACCCCGCTTCCCGGTGAACGAGATGGCCCTAATCCAAGAACTTCGGCTAATCCTTCCCGGTCGATTTCCGCCGACATTGATGGATGCGCCAAAAGCGCTTTTAATTCAGAACCAAACAGGATGCCATTGTCTTTTTCTGCAAAGAATAATGGTTTGACACCCATACGGTCACGACCGATAAACACCTGCTGTTTTTCACTGTCCCAGACAGCAAATGCAAAAATCCCGTTTAAGTGGCTGACACATTCTTCACGCCACTCAATATATGCTGTCAAAAGTACCTCAGTATCTGAATGTCCTTTAAAGGTATAGCCCTTTGATTGAAGGACCTTTCGTATATCTTCTGTATTATAGAGTTCTCCGTTATAACAAATGACAAACCTATACCCAGCCGCTTCTCTTGCCATCGGCTGTTTTCCGCCCACCGGATCAACAACCGTCAGTCTCTTATGTCCAAAAGCCGTATGTGTATCCAGCCATACATTCGTATCATCCGGTCCTCTTTTAGAAAGTGTTGCTGTCATGGAGTTTAACGTCTTTTCCTCACCTCTTAGGTCTTTCTTGAAGTTGATCCATCCAGTAATTCCGCACATTATTTTCATCCTTTCTGTCAAGGCAAATTGGGCTAGATGCAATATGGATTATCTTATGCAATCTTCAGAAAATGGTTAATTGTCTTATTTCGTTTTTACTCTAAATGAATATGCTAAATTAGACCCAAAATGTAGATAATGTTGATATAACATTTTCAATAAGGGGGGAAATAGGTGAATAACCTGTATAGAAAAAAGCTCCTACAGCGGCAAAACCGCTCTTTCACACTAGGAACTGTAGAATTCATTCATAATCAATGGGTATTCTTTGATGATGAGTTGGATGAGGCAACTGATTTAGAATTTTACACACAGCAGGAGGTCGAGGTTTACCGGGATCAAGGATGGGAAAGAGGTATTTTGGAGCCTGAAGGCATTGTCAAAACAGACTATGATCAAATGAATCTTAAAGATACGGAAACAATCCGGATAAAGAAATCTCTTATCTATTCACTCGAAATGTTGATTGAAGAATTAAATGACGATTCATTTTTTCAATTCCTGACAAGCTTGAACTCACTTGAGTTTTCTTTATATGACTGCATATTCTGCCATAATCACCTCTCTTTTCTGGAAGACAGGAAAATCCGGGAAGGGGTGAATTTTTTGACGTTTGATAATGGAGAAAATGTTTGTGCGGTACAACATCATTTTACTTATTTCAAGAAACAGCGTGACCGATTTGAATTCACTTTAAGTACCGGAAAAAGAATTGTAATTGAAAAAATCGAGTAAATGGTTCGGTTTAGGAAGAACACAGAGGGGTTGGGTGCAGCTATTTGGATTGCACACTAATAATGGAGGCCCGAGGATCAACTCCGGCAAGAAGAGCAGCTATAAAACTTTAGAAAAAAGGAGCAGCAGCCATTAATCAGGCTTTTGCTCCTTTCATTTTCAACCTGAAATTTTTCTTTCATCTTCTTCCCTTTGACGCTTGATAGCCTCTTTCAATTCTTTTTGACTGAGCAAAGGTGTGTGGCGATGATTGAAAGCAGCTTTTACAGATAGGGCAAAAAGGGAGACTGCCGCTATCACAATACATATAATCCACGCTCCCAAATTGGTTCACACTCCGAATCTTTTAGCTATTGCTTAATAAATAAGTTTGAGAAACTTTCATCCATTTTTCCAACTCTTCAGCTTCCACTGGCCTGGAAATGAAATAACCTTGCCCTAAATCACACCTCAAATTATCCAGCAGCTCCAACTGTTCACCTGTTTCAATTCCTTCTACTATGACCTGTAGCCCTAGTCCCTGGCCCATCATGGATACAGCTTGAACAATGGCAAAGTCCGGACTGCTTTCTTTAATATTTTGAACAAATGATTTATCAATCTTCAATATATGAAGTGGCAGATGTTTCAAATAACCTAATGATGAATAACCTGTTCCAAAATCATCAATCGCTATTTTCACACCGATTGCCGCAAGCTCCTCCATCCTGTCAATTGAATGGCCTGTATCACGGATCATGACACTTTCAGTCAATTCCAGGCAAAGACAATGAGGAGACAACCCTGAGCTTTTCAGCGCCTGGGTAATTTCGCTTGTGAAGGATGGCTGCTGAAACTGGTTCGCTGATACGTTAACAGAAATGTAAAAGTCGTCGAATCCTTTTTCCTGCCATTTCTTCGCTTGTTTACATGCTTGATGAAGCACCCAATTCCCAATCGGCCCAATCAAACCGGTTTCTTCTGCAAGGGGAATGAACTCCATCGGCGAAACGATACCTAAGTATGGATGCCTCCAGCGGATCAGCGCCTCTGCACCGATTACCCGTCTCTCACCGAGTTCAACAATTGGCTGATATAAGATGAAGAGTTCTTCTCTGTCCAAAGCTTTTCGAAGATAATTTTCCATCTTTAATTTTTCCATGGCCTTCACATTCATTTCATTTGTATAAAAAACGATTTGATTGCCGCCATTTGATTTTGCCCAGTTAAGGGCTGTATCTGCATTTCGAAGTAAATCTGACAGGTCAGTACCATGTTCTGGATAGACGCCGATCCCTATACTGGCTTTAATGTAGAATTCCTGATTGCCTTGTATAATGGGCATTTGAATATGGTCTGCCACCATTTCTGCAATCTGTTTGATTTTATCATCTGAAACATTCTTACTGATTAGAATTGTAAATTTATCGCTTCCAAATCTGCCCAGATATGCACCTTTGGGGAGAACCGCTTTGATTCTTTCAGCAAGCTCGATAAGAATCCGATCTCCAGCTGAATGGCCCAATGTATCATTCACCAGCTTAAACCGGTCAATATCAAGAAACAGGATAGCAAGGCGTCTCTTCTTCTTTTTTGCCCTGGAGATGAACTCCTCCGACAACTCCCTGAATTTCACCCGGTTAGGCAGACCTGTTTCAGGATCAAAGTATGCCAATTGAGTTATCTTTTCTTCTGTCTTCTTTTGTTCCGTGATGTTTCTTCCAATTCCAAATAAACCAACACACTCCCCATCAATGGTAATAGGGATATTTTTAATATGAAATAACTGAATTTCACCTGTCTTTGAAGGAATCCAAAGCTCGTAAAACTGCTCTTTCCCCGATAACGTACGGTAAAAGTGCCTTTTCACTCTTGGAATATCTTCTTCAAAAATGAATGAAATCGACAGTTTGCCAATCAGCTCTTCTTCAGAATAACCAAAAGTCTTGAGGAAGGTAGGATTAACTGAATTAAATTTTCCTTTTAAATCGGTAGAATAAACAAAGTCTGTGTTGTTGTCGAATAAAGAACGATAGTACTCTTCTGAAATCTGAATGTTCTCATTCAATTTCTGAATATCGTGGGAAGATGCATTAATCAAGTGCGTCAGGGACACCCTTGTGTTCCCTTCCGGTGTAAGATTATATTGAAACCTTTCCCGCTCCAGAGAGGGAAGATTATTTGCCTCGGATATGCCGAGATATGTTAGAGAATGAGAGAAAAGGTTGGGTCCACTTTCATCGTCCACCACTATTTCCCCATGGGAAAAGAAACCTGCAGCAGGAGAAATTTCAGCCATCATTTCCATTTCTGTCTCAGTAAAATCTTTCAATAGCTGCTTTCTTGCAACACAATTAAAAACAAATAATGATTCGACCGGTTTTTTTCTTAGACGATTTAAATCTTTTACTGAGTAATTTACAATCGATTCGAGGTCAGCAAAAGCGAAGGTCAGTGTTTCCCCTTGTTTCACTGCCTGAGTCATTTCAATAGATCCATTTTCATGGACCCTTATAGGGAACAGTGTTGAAGTTTTTTTATTTCTTCTCAACAGGAAAGGAAACTCCACTCCTGATTCAGGCAGACGGGAAACAAAGCTGTCTCCTAAATAATGTTGCAGAACCTTCAATGGTTTCTGATGATCAATTTTCTCAATAATGGAACCCGTTGACTTCGTTACAGTTAAAGGCCGGCCGACTTCCTTCCATTGCTCATTAATAAAAGTCTGCACCTGTAGGATTGAACTGTTCAATGCTACAGCTGCAATACCTCTTTCTGTTTCACCTTGTTCAGTCAGGACAATGGATTGTTTCTTATCTGCAACATCTATCGAGACGCCCCCTCCTACCGGAATATGGGGAGTGACAGCGTGAAAACCTTCGAGAATTTCACGAAGATTTATATCCAAATGGCTCGCAAATAAAATCACCGCTTTGGTTTCCATATCGACCAGCTCTGCCGAGAGGATCCGGCCAGTTTCATACCCATCTGCGGCATCTGCCATATCAATAAGTTTGGAATTAATTTCAGTCGACTCAAACAGCGTGAAGGATATAACAGGAGAATCATTTACAATTGTTCCATTAATGATTTGTCCTTCTGTACTGCATCCAAGGATGACAGCTTTAGGTAACAATGAAAGTATTTCCGATTTGATTTGTTTTGCTTTTTCCAAGGGCACCTGCCCCAGGAACAATTGAACGAAAATTGTCGGATACAAATCAACATTATGGCTGCTGATGTAATCAGACAGCTTCTCTTTAGAAGAATATATGCAATTTAACGATTTAGCCATTGACTCATCACCACTCTCGGACCCTGTCTATGTATGATTATTACTTAATAAATATGTATATAAATTTTAAACGGGTATATGTTTCTATCTTATATAAAAAATACCATAATTTTCAGATATAATGTATATATTTTTCGATATTTTTGCTGATTCTTGAGGTATTTTGAAGAATTCAAGGGTTTTCTATTTCTTATCTTCAATCTCACAGTCCTCCTCTCTAGTGGAGAGGTATAGGGAAGATACAAAAAAGGCTGCTCCAGTGACGGAACAGCCTTTCAAAACCTTAAGCCATAGACCATAAACCCAGTGGAAGCCAAACTCCAAGATAAATGGTTACAATCAGGGCGATAATCAGTTGAGCCCAAAATAGCCCTGTACTCTTGCCTTTGTTCATTCGTACCAAAATCATTTCAAACATAGCAATTACCCATAGTCCTCCAAGCAATTTCAAACCGTATTGCATTGGGAAGACCCCCTGGTGTTTCCAGAACAACAGCACCCCGGTAAGGATAATCAATAGATAGAACAGTCTCAATGTCATATGAACAATTTTCATCGCTTTTTTCTTGCCGCTATTATGTAGATACACTGCTGCAAAGAACAAAATAACTCCGATCACCCAGGTTGTTATGTGGGCATGGGTATTATCAAACATGTTATATCCTCCTTGAATATTACTTTACATCTTCATTATCTTACCATACTCGCCTTCATCAACACGAATTATAGCTGGTCCCGACATAAAATTGTAACTTCTATTCGACTGTATTGACCAGAGTGCCGATCTTATCAATGCTGATTTCGATTCTGTCTCCAGACTTTAAAAATCTAGGCGGCTTAAAACCCTTTCCAACCCCGGATGGAGTCCCCGTCGCAATGATATCACCTGATTCAAGTGTCATGCCGGCCGATAACTCAGAGATAATTCGCTCAACCGGAAAAATCATATCCTTTGTATTTCCATCCTGCCGGAGTTCACCGTTGACGTATGTTGTCACTTCAAGCGCTCCTGGCTGGTTTATTTCATCTGAAGTCACAATACAAGGGCCTGTCGGGCAGGTGGTATCCAGGCTTTTGCCCATAAAGAATTGCTTATGTTTCTTTTGAAGATCTCTTGCCGTGATGTCATTGAGGACAGTATAACCAAACACATGGTCCAAGGCATTTTCTTCACTAATATTAACACCTCTTTTGCCAATCACAACAGCAAGTTCTCCTTCATAATCAAGCTGATCGGTCAATTTCGCATGAGATTGAATCTTGGCATCTGTTCCTATAACCGAGGTTGGAGCCTTGGTGAAAATCATGATATCTTCAGGGATATCCGCTTCGCTTCCCATCTCCAGGACATGGTCGCGGTAATTTTTGCCGACACACATAATATTTTTCACTGGTCTTGGAATCGGCGCAAGCAGACTGACCTCATCCCATGAATAGAGGAAATTCGATCGTTCTTCACAAGACTCTCCAAAAATAATTAATTTCTCCACCCTTTTGGTAAATACTTGTCCTTCCTGAATTCCTTCGAGCAATGATGAAGGGAGTATCTCTTTTCCGTCATAAATCCTTTCCATCTCTGCAAGGTTCCAGATGGTTTTCCCGTTTTCCTTTACAACCCCATATGTCTCATGACCATTAACATTAAACGATAGCAGCTTCATTTTTCCACCCTGCCTTTTTATCATAATTTTCATTAAAAGATTATGGTTTTTTAGTCTGTTTTTACCGGCTTTAATTAAAGATTATTTTATTTGGAGCGGGCGGAATTTATCCTCTTTCTCCTTGACTCTGCGATCCGTAGGAAGAAACAGACTTATAAGTGAGCTTTCTCCATAACTTCTCCATTGGGCCCTGCTGGAACTTGGAGAGCCACAATTCCGAAAGAATCACTTGTATAAGAAATATTCCAATGGCAAGCCAGGTACCTGTTACAAGAGTGACCTCGCCGTACAGACCCAGTCCATAATTATAAAAAATCAACGTTCCGACAATGGATTGCATCAAATAGTTTGTCAGAGACATCCTTCCGGCAGCTGCCAAAGGCCTAAGGACAACTGAAATTTTTCGGCTAATCATTAATAATGCCAGAAGAACCGCATATGATACTGATAAGAATGGAGCCCCGAGCATATCTTGTATATAGCTGTAGGCAACATTGGCATCAATCAGGAACGGCAAAGATTTCAAGAAGATGCCCACTGCCAGAAAAACAGTCAATAAGGACAGCCAAAGCTTCCTGTTATCGGGCAGCCTCTCAAGAAAGTGAAGCTTCCCTGCCCCTGCTCCTATTATCATCATCGGCAGGATTGAAAGCATCAGGAACAATGCATTTCCCGGACCGTTAACGTTATACCAATCTTCAAATCTCTGAAGAAAGATTTCTTGAAAACTGCCGCCGCTATAGGCGGAGATTGAATCCTTGATATTTGTTATGTCTGAATAAAATGCAACCCCGGTTTGATCTGTCAAGCTCACCAAAATAAGCAGAATGCTGAAAAACACCTGCGGGAGCAAAAATAAAAGTGCCCCAGTCCAAATCAATGCTTTGCCTGGCAGTTTCATAAACAACAGCAGCAGCAAACCGATTAATGCATAGTTAATCAAAATGTCCCCTGACCATACCAAAAATGCATGAATACACCCGATCACGAGCAGTACAAGAAGCCGACGGACTGCCAGCGGATAAAAGCCGGACCCTTTTTCTAAAGACCTTTCCTGCTGAAGCGCAAGTCCATATCCGAAGAGCATAGCGAATAACGGGTAAAAGCTCGCCTGCACAAAAATATCAATCCATGGATACAATTGTTGATCACCAGGGGTTTTCCACCATGTATAGTGATCAACATATAAAAATGGTGAATGAAAAGAAATCATATTGATAATGAATATTCCTAATAATGAAAATCCCCTGATCACATCCAGTGAAAGGATCCGTTCCTTTTGCCTGACTGGCTGAAGTATCTGCATAATCCTGTCTCCTTCTTCAAAGTTCATCTACTACTCATTGTAACTGGTTTTAATCATTTAGGCGATTATCACAATCATCTCATGTTTTCATAAGATACATTATCTAAATAAGGAGAAAAGGTGTGAACAGTATGCCGGCATTTGTAGGAGCTGTTCAAGTGATCAGTGTAGGATCAAGCGGCGTCTTCCATATCGGGGATGTATTTCAAATCAGGCCTGTATCTTCAGCAAAAACCTTTGCTGGAGCGGGGTCCTTCATTACCGGCGACGGAATCTCCGTTTACAACGAAAGTTCCCTGACTTACACGATTGATGATGATACGCTTGACCAAGGAAACTATTTAAACTTGTGAGTGTGATGTAGATGAAACTATATGTTCAACAGTCCATTCATATCCAAATGATCAAGATAGGGGGAATGTCGAATTCCTCTGTATTTCAAATTGGAACATCAGGGCAGATTCTTCCTGCCTCATATTTGTATAATACCGGGGGATTTGTCAAGCCTGCTCCTGAACCTGTCAAAAATGGCGCGACTGCAGAACTTGGTTCAGGAGAAGTACTGGTTCCCCTGGCCTCCCCTTCTCCAAGCTAAATATAATAGAAAGAGGTGATTGCATTGCAGCAATATTATTCTTATCAGCAGCTTTACCATTATATTTCCCAGCAGGACAACAGAATTAAAAATCTGGAAAAGCTGATTGCCGGGCTGCAGCAAGAAGTCTCTTCTCTTAAAGAAAAACCTTCAATCAATGTTGAAAGAATTGAATATAAGTTCGACCAGCTTAAAGTAGAGACACTGGAAGGAACCTTGAACATTGGACTGAACCCCAGTGATCTTGAGAACAGCATTGAAGACTTTGCTGTTAAAGATAAGGTCCCTTCACCTTATCCCGTCCCCCCTGTTCCTCAAGGAGGGGATTTAGAAAACATGCAAAAGGTCCTGATTCCGAGAATAGAAGATTACATCGAGAAAGACGTCCCAGTAATTATCAGTGATACGGAATTACAGCTTGGAACATCAATCGATGCTTCGTATCATCAGTTGATAAAAGAAGATATCAGAAAGCAAATTCCTCAGCGAATACAATTCTACCTTCAGTCAATGCCTGTTCACCAGGACAGGAACACTAGCGACGTTTCCTGGGAGGATAAGATTTTTTCCAAGGTTAAAAACGATATTAATACAGCGATTTTTTCATTTATGTCAAATCTGCCTGAAAACCTGAAAGGAGCCGGGAATAATGAACCTGCAAGTGATCAACCGTGAGTTATGTGTAGATATCATGGATGTCAAAGCCGTATCAAGTTCATCCCTTCTTCTAGTCGGAGATGCCAACATCATTCAACTGGCTTCTACATTCGATACACCAGCAGAGTCGCTTATCATAGGTCCTTTTGTACCTCTCACACCAAAAGGGTGATACTGAATGAGTCATCGTTATTCGATTGTCAATGATATGAAGGTAAGAACCCTCTCTTTCAGCTCAGTACTGGAAATTGGCGATTCTGACTGGATCAATTCTGAAACGAAAGCTTTTGCCGTTCAAAGAGAAAGAGAGCTATTTTTTTCCAGTGAAGGCGATTTCAGCCAGTATCCTATATACCATGAACCAATTCCTCTGCCCTCACTGCCTGAAACTGTAAGAGTGTCAACAATTGATGAAAGGCCCATCAAGGTCAACAAAATAAACATCACCGGTATTTCCTTTTCTTCTGTGGTACAAATCGGCCAAACCTGTAACGTTTATATGGAATCAAGAGTTAAAAACATCAGGCAGTTGACGCCCAGAGAAGAAGAATGAACATTTCGTTTGACAGTTTCATAAAGTAAGACTATAGATCAATCTGAATATAAAGGATGTTTTATATGCCGGCTATTATAGGCCCTGTCCAAATTCTGAGTGTAGGCGGAGGGAATGTCCAATTCGGTGATGCCGGAATCATCTCCCCCAAATCCAGCCAGAAGACGACTGGAGGCTCCGGAGGATTTAATACCGGCCCTTTCCAGCTTACGTATAATGTCTTCAGTGCTAACACGACTTTTGATTGTAATGTGATTGATCAGCCTATTGCAGGAAATAATTAAGGGAAGGCAGATGATTTCATCGCCTTCCCTTTCGTTTTCGATCGTTCGATTTTTTTGACTTGACCAGCTTCGTTGCCGGCTGCTTGCGGATCCATTTCAGGAATTTCCCGATTCTTTCATCCAGTTGAAGGTTTTCTATGGTATTAAGTCTCACAGCAAGCTCCTCATTTGTGTACAATGAATGAATCTGCTTATGGCAGGCTTTACATAACTGTGCAGTGGGCAGAAAGGTTCCGCCTTCTTCCTTAGGAGTTAAATGATGCTTGGTCGTTTCCACTTCATCCCGCAAACACAGCTCACAAGTCCCGACAGAACTCTTTCCCAATCCGGTCACCTCCTGGCCAAATGTTTTTTCTTCCTAGTATGCTCATTTCCAAGCCGGTTAACAAAAAAGCCGCGGGCTTTAATTAATCCCCCGGACCTTTTTGTTATCATTCGTCTGTATTCAAAATATGGGAGCCATCAAAGAAGAATAGGTACTTCTCATTTATCGTTTCCTTCCATATCCTTTCAACTGCATTCGTGTATAAACCTACCTGAACTCGATACCTGTCCCGCAGTATTGGACGTGCTTCATCAAAACCGCCTTTGTAGCGATCATGAATACTGTCCGTTTTATAATCCACTAAAACCAAACCTTTTTCATCTTTGAAAATCAGGTCGATAATCCCTTGAACCAGAACGGTTTCAGAATCACTGGCTGCAGATGGGTCAATTTCGTTAACAGGCACAGCCATACTGAAAGGCACTTCACGATGGACTTCCGCTGCATTCAGCACCCTGCTTCCGATATCACTCCTGAAAAACGCCAAAATGTTGGATGCATCAATGGATGCAGCCTGTTCTTTTGTTAAGAGCTCTTTATGCTGAAGATCCTCCAGAAGCTGCTGCAATGACCCTTCATCCGGCATCTCTGAGAAAGAGATGTGCTGCATAACCATATGCATGGCTGTCCCAATTTCTGCTGGTGTCAACTTCTTGGACTGCAGAAATTTAGGGCGCCTGAAAATCGGTTTTTGAATTTTCCTGACCATCCTGTCGCTGCTTGCCTCATCCGAAATTTCAAACATCCGCTTGATTTCAGAAACAGATTGTTTCGAAGGCAGCACCGATGCCTCTGCGTATGGATAGTTCCAGTTAAGCCTTTCGGTTATTTCTTCCTTATCCATTGATTCCTTCTCAACAGGCAAGCCTTCTTTCACTTTTTCCTGCCACTCGTTTTCCTCTGCTCCATCCTCATCCCCTAACATTAGGAAGTATGATTTAGGATATATATCCAATTTCCAGCAGGAGGGATGGGAATTGATTTCAGGGGAAACAAAAGCCGGTATGGCTGCGCCTTGATTTAAATGGGCACAATCCTGGTGCCTCACTAATGCAGGACCAATCCAGTCCATGAAGCTCATCGCCTTGGCCCTTTCAAAGTCTGGAAGCAGCCAGTCCTGATGGCGTAAAGCACTTTTCCATTGTTTCATTGCTTTTTCTGCATCTTTTACAGTGCCCAATAGATAGAGCTTTTCCTTAGCCCGTGTCAGAGCGACATAGAGAACCCTCATCTCTTCTGCAATTGTTTCAAGCCGCTTCTTGCGTTTAAATGCAAGCTGAGGCAATGAAGGGTAACTGATCCGTTTTTCTGGATCAAGGTATTTCGATGAAAATCCATATTCCTTATCAAGCAGATATGCCTGGTTCAGATCCATTAAATTAAACTGGCGCGACAATCCTGCAACAAAGACAATGGGAAATTCCAAACCTTTGCTTGAATGGATAGTCATCATGCGGACAACATCTTCCTGCTCACTTAATGCTCTGGCTGCGCCCAGATCATCCCCGCGTTCCCTCATTCTGTCGATGAAACGAAGAAAGCGGAACAACCCTCTGAAGGAAGTCTCTTCATATTGGCGTGCACGGTCATACAATGCCCTTAAGTTCGCCTGTCTTTGTTTTCCTCCCGGCATCCCTCCTGCAAAATCATAGAAGCGGGTATCCCTGTATAACTGCCAGACGAGTTCCGCAAGTGCTCCCTGCCTTGCCTTTGTGCGCCATACTGTGAGGTCAGAAAGAAACCTGCTTAACTTCTCATGGACTTCTTCATTGCTGACACCGCCAGACTCTTTGCCTATATACTTCTGGACCGCTTCATAAAACGTTCCGGACTTTGAATGAATCCTTACTTCCGCAAGCCCTTCTTCATCCAATCCGACTATTGGCGAGCGGAGGACCGAGACAAGCGGAATATCCTGATAGGGATTATCAATCACTTTCAACAGGGAAAGCATAATCGCAACCTCGGTCGCTTCAAAATATCCAGAAGAAAGATTGGCATAGATCGGAATTCCATGTTTCTTGAATTCTTCCATTATTTCTGGAGCCCACGGCATTGAACGGAGGAGAATGACGATATCTCTGTACTGAAGCGTTCGATATCGCCCGGCTTTCGGGTCATAGATTTCCCTTCCCTCACTGATGAGCTCTTTTACCTTTCGAGCCATATAGCGTGCTTCAATTACTGATTTTTCCAGATCCCCTTCATCATAGAGGATTCCTTCATTGTCTGACGGATTACCGGAAGCCGGAGCTTCATCATCTGACTGATCAATAATGGCAACCTCAATTGGATATTTTTCATCTTCTGGATACGTTGCCCCTTTCACAAGCAGAGCTTCACTATCATACTCAATGTCACCGACGTTAACTCCCATGATTTGTTTGAACAAATAGTTTGTCCCTTCAAGGACTTCCCTTCTGCTCCTGAAATTTCTGGATAAATCTATTTTCATTCCAGCTTCCAACCCGGAAACTGTGAAACGGTTATATTTGCCTAGAAACAAGTTTGGTTCTGCCAAACGGAACCGGTAGATGGATTGTTTCACATCTCCCACCATAAACAGATTCCCTGTAGATTCTCCGTCAGCCGTTACAAGTCCCAGAATAGATTCTTGTACAAGGTTGGTATCCTGATATTCATCGACAAGGACCTCTTTAAACTGTTTTCTGTATTCCAATGCAGCAAAGGAAGGTTTAAGTCCCTTATCCTCTGCCGCTTCTCTGTCGTTCAGGATTTCCAAACAAAAATGTTCAAGGTCCGCAAAATCCACAACTCCTTTTTCGTTCTTCAGGTCATTGAATTTTTTGCTGAATCCTCTCACTGCTTCAACAAGTGATTCCACGGTCCCTCTCATTTTCTTCATATCCCTCAGGTAGGTTTCAGGTTTGCGCATGAAGAAATCCTCGGCGAGCTTTTCAATCATCTTCTTTCCTTTATCCCTCAGGCCCTTCGCTTCCTCGACTAATTCAGCATCATACTCATCGCCTTTACACGGTTTCAGCCTGGAGAACTTTAAATTCTGAAATTGGCTGTGCCCTTCACTCCATGATGCTTGAAAGGCAGTGGCCAGCCTCTCCGTAACCGCAAGGTCATCAAGGAAATTCTCGGCACGCGGCGATGGCCCCCCCGGTTCCTTTGCCATTTCATATGCCTGTTGAAACAGTGATTCCGCTCCTTTTAGACTAAGGGAAATATCAAACTTCAATGCTTCTATAAAAGGAAGGTCATCGATACTATCCTCTTCTTCCACCTCATACATCTTCACCAGCTCGCCAAGCCAGGCATCCGGGTCTGGATGGGACCTGGAAAAGTCGTAAAGTTTGCGGATCATATCCTGGAGAGCCGCGTCACTCCTGTCATTTGTAAAGGTATCTACCAGTTTGTAAAAAGCATCGTTATTTTCTTTTCCGTATTCTTCTTCAAACAGCTCATCAAGCACTTCATCTCTCAGCAGTTCACCTTCAGTATCATCGAGAATCCTGAAGCCGGGATCGATGTCGATCAAATAATAATATTTTCGGATCACTTCAAGGCAGAATGAATGGAGAGTTGAAATGGATGCCCTGTTCAGCAGGCTCAACTGCTTTCTCAGATGGTAAGATCCCGGATCAGCAGAAATCGCTTTTTCCAATGCTTCCCCGATCCTGTGCCTCATCTCTGCTGCTGAAGCATTCGTGAATGTAACGACAAGCAGCTCGTCAACATCAATTCCGTCTTCCTTCGCGAGGATCTTCTGGATGATCCGTTCTACAAGTACCGCCGTTTTACCGGATCCTGCAGCCGCAGCCACCAGAATGTCCCTGTCTTTCGCCCAGATCGCCTTCCATTGGTCATCCGTCCAGGTCACATTCTCTGGTTTAACAGGCACGTTATTATTCATGGACACCCTCATCTCCTTTCATCTTTTGCATTAGATCAGCAGGTTTTTCTTCTGGAAAGATACGATACTCATTTTCCTCAAGCGAGGAATCAAATTGACATACGGACTTAAACGAACAAAATTGGCAGGGTGTCCTGTCTTTTAATTTATATGGGGCTATATCCGTTTTCCCGGCCATTATGTCATTTCCCGACTTATTATAGAGCTTCCTGACATGCGACCTCATCAAATCAAATTGGGTCCTGTCTGCCGCTTTTGTACGGGAGGATAATGTGCCGTCTTTTTTCAAACCTGCTGAAATGATATTTGAACTTCCGGATTCCAGTGATTCATCCATCATACGCACAACATCCGTCTCCCCGAGGACCAATCCCTTCATCTTGAAACTTTTGAAGATTTCTTCTTCTATCTCCTCAAGGGTGAGAATTTTTTTGCTGTTCACCATGGGATTATGGACATGGAAATAGAAAACACCTGCCGGGTGGGCCTCCGCTCCGATCAATTTTTGGGAATGCGTCAGAACAATATCCAGATAGGTCAGCATCTGCAATGATAACCCATGATAGACTTCAGTGAGGTCAAGGTCCCTTGCACTGGATTTATAATCAATGATTCGCAAATATACCCCTTCAGCACTTTCTGCTTTATCCACCCGGTCAATCCGTCCTTGCAGGGCCATTTTCGTACCATTCTTTAAAGTAAACGAAAATGGCGGGAGTTCTGCCTTCGGTCCAAAACCGAGTTCCAGCCCCACAGGTGCGAATCCGCTTGCCTTCGCATGCTCACTCAATATTAAAGAGGCTCTTCCGATTACATCCTGCAGCTTTTTCTTTATATAGTGATGGCGATTGGAACTGAGCAGAATCTGATGCTGAAGTTTTGGCGCAAGCGACATTACAGCCTCCCTTGCGAGTTCCAGGCATTGTGTCTTTGTCAGCTGTTTCCAGGATAAACCATGCTTATCGATCTCCTCTGATATCCATTTTAATGCTGCATGGAACATATCACCGATATCCGGTGCCTCCAAACGGTAAATATCCCGCTCGCGCAGTTTAAGCCCATGATTGGCGAAGTGGGAGAACGGGCACCCATGGAACAGCTCCATCCTGGAAACACTGGCCAGTATTTCATCCCCGTATAATGCCTGACTTGTTGCTTCCGTTAATGTTTTTCCCTTGTTTTGGTAGAAAAGACTGGAAAGAATATGTTTTGCACGCTCTTTCCATGACAAGTCAGAAATATAAGAGTTATACACATCCCACCAAAAATCATGTATATGGTAACCTCTTTTTTTGGCCTGTAGACTGGACGTCAGATAAGAAATCGTCACGTTCGGGTGACATACATAGGAAAGCTGTTCATCTTTTGGAAGCTCTGAAGGGTCATTGACCAGCAAGCTAATTTCTGAATGAGGACATAACTCTGCCAACCTCTTGATGTATGGTGAAGGCAGCAGTGCCTTTCCTTCTTCATTGGCGATTGGATAAGATACATAAAGTTTCTCTGATGGTGCCGTAAAAGCTTTATAGGCAATGAATTCTTCATCCAACAGGCGCGTTTTGCTGCTTGGCGCGATGTTAAAACCGGAAGCGGACAGCTTCTCCCTGTCTTCATCGGAGAAAATCCCATCTTCGGTTATCTTGGCAGGCAGAACACCGTCATTTACTCCAATTACAAAAGCCGCCCGTAAATCAGCCAGCCTTGACTGCTCCAGGTTTGCAATCATCACCTGGTCCACTGCCGGGGGAACCAGGGAGAACCGCATCGATTCAATTCCTGCATCCATGATGGAGGCAAACTTCTTTACCGACAGCTCCTCATCTCCTAATATTTCTACAAATTGATCTAAGAGATCCATTACTGCATTCCAAGCCTGATCATGTTCCCGTGCAGAGATGATGTCACCCCTGTTCTCAGCATCTTGGCGAAGCCTCTCCAGCTTGGATGGAATATCAAGCTCTTCCAGATATAAATACACGATTTCACATAAGTCCTGTACCGTTTTCCCTTTCTTTAATCGGCGTCCAAATCTCAGGATAGGTGCAGAAATAAATAACCTGAGCTCATTTATCTCATGTTCCAGTTCCCTCTCTTTATCAGTCTGAGGAACATCCGCTTGTTCAAGTCCTCTGAATCTTCTATAGATCCACCTGTCTTTTTTCGTCCACTTGTCACCTTGTATCCCATAGGCAAGGACATAGTTTTCAAGCTTGTCCATTTTCTCCCTTAACTGCTGTGGATTTCGATCATAAGGAAACAGCAAATCTGTCTTGACCGCCCTGAATACCGGCTCATACCTCCAGTTGCTGTTCATGATTTCCAGCGTGGACCGTATAAGTTCAATCAGGGGATGGTTAAGCATCTTCCGCTTTTGATCGATAAAGTAAGGAATTCCATAATCAAAGAATACCGTCTCAATAATCTCCTGATACTCCTGCCCATTGCG
Organism: Bacillus sp. AK031; assembly: GCF_053903065.1. Classification (NCBI taxonomy): domain Bacteria; kingdom Bacillati; phylum Bacillota; class Bacilli; order Caryophanales; family Bacillaceae; genus Bacillus; species Bacillus sp. AK031. The sequence continues at coordinate 3,151,164 of NZ_CP096424.1, forward strand.
GACGAGGACAGCCATGTCTTTATATCGGTAATCTTCTTTACGGGCAAGCCGCCTGATTTCCCTGGCGATTCCTTCTATTTCAGCCCTCCGGTTGGAAGCTTCCAGCAGGTACATCCCGGCTTCTCCTTCAAATGCCAATGCCGGCCTATTCTCAAATTCAGCCTCTAGATGCCCGAGTCCCGGATCAGTGAACCGGATCGCCTTGTCCAAAACCACTGTATCTTCTATTCCTCCACGGGAAACTTCGGCCATTTGTGAAAGCGCCTCATAAGTTTCAGAAGTCATTCGGAATAATTCTGTTTGGTTATTTTGACTTAAGGACTGCTCAAGGGTTAATGAAACCGTGACTTTTGGACAATAATCCATCAACTTCCCGATGACTGCATACTCCTGTGGAGTGAAGCTGTGGAAGCCGTCTATGAAAATCTCTGCATCCTTCAGGAAATCAGACTTCTCTATTGACTCTTCCAATAAGCTGAAATAATCTTCCGAATCTATATACTTTCCAGACAGGTTTTCTTCAAAGCTGTCATAAATCAACTGCAGATCGTGCAGTTTGTCAGACAATGCTTTAGACTCCTGCCCATTTTGCACCGCATTCTCACGTCTCTCCGCCAGTTCTTCCGGAGAGATGCAATAACGCTTGAATTCAGTGAGCATCACTTCTACATGCTCAATAAAGCCTGACTTATCTGAAGCTCTTGAAAATAATTTAAGCTGGTCTTTTTTATCATCGATAATCTTTCGGATCAGCATATTCAGACCGATGTTTGATAAGTGATATCTGTTTAGTCCGCCTGTGTCCTGCAGAATTCTCCAGGCAAGTCTTGTAAAGCTGTAGACTTGCGCACGGATCATCCCGTTTATCCCTTCTTCGTTCACTAAATTGTATTCAGAAAGGAATGTCATCTGGTCAGGAACTAAGTAAATGACAGGACTGCCATTTGGTTCCTGTCTCAGCTTTTCTTTGATTTCATTCAATATCATATTGGTTTTGCCTGTTCCGGCACGTCCCAAAATAAATCTGACCGACATGTTCCCACTCCCTGTTTCATCTATTTATCTAATCATAAGCTCTTGTTGTTTTCATATTTTGAATAGTGCTTGCGGATTGCAAGGTGCGTGATATGGACATATGATTCCACAGCACCTTTTACTGTCTTAATAAATAAAAAGTTAACCATTTACCATTATATCCATTAGGTATGTTAAAAAATTGTCTAGGTCCATTATAATACACTGAGTCCATTCTGTCGGGAGCGGCAGGTTCATTAATAGTTGGAAATTTCCTGGCCTGTGAAATACCGAAAACGGGGCAGGCCTGCCTGACATATTTTAAAACAGGGAGGGATATAGTTTGAAACATTCTTCTTTTCGTGTAGAAGCCCTGTTAGTGATTATGGCTGTGTTCGTTGCCTGCAATATCTATACCCTGATCCCGATTTATGAAGTTGTCGGATCATCCATCTCCATTGCAGCTGATAAAGTGGTTCTTGCAGGAAGCATATTTACCTTTTGCTATGCTGCCGGTTTATTCTTGTTTGGGGGCATTTCAGATCTGGTTGGAAGGAAATCGATCATTGTATTCGGTATGGGGATTTCAGCACTCGCCACGGCATTCGTTGCGTTTTCGACAAATGAATGGAGCTTATATATCACCAGGGGAGTACAAGGATTTTTCCTTGGAAGCTTTGCGCCAGTTGCTTTTGCCTATAGCTATGAACTGTTTGAAACCAATTAGCGGACACTGCTGCTGGCTCTAATAAACTCTGGATTTCTCGCAGCTGGTATACTGGGACAAATTATCAGCAGCTCTCTTTCAAATTGGTTTGGCTGGCAAACGGTCTTTTATTTCTTTGCAGCTATCTATGGAAGCCTGTTTCTGTTTGGGTTCAGTGAACTCCCCGCGACTAAGCAGCCTAACACTAAAGGCTTGTCCATTTCCGGTTACATTTCCATTTTGAAGCGGCCGCCGCTCTTAATATGTTATGCAGTTGTTTTTCTCCTTCTCTTCACCTTTGTAGGCTATTATGAAAGCTTGTCCCGCTATTACCCTGGAACGTCCGGTGAATTGCTGGCCATCCGTTCTGTTGGGTTATTGGGAGCTTCATTGTCCTTATTTACAGGTTTCTTCATTAAACAGCTCGGGGAGACCAAAACACTTTTCTTGGGTCTCGTGCTGGGAAGCCTGAGTATCCTGGCGCTCCTATTTTTCTCACAGCTCTTCATTTATCTTTTATCCTCAATAACATTTGTGTCTGCAATTTCACTGCTGATCCCCACAATTATTACATTTATCGGCAACTCGGCTGAAGCTGACAGGGGGAAGGCTTTAAGCTTATACTCATTTATCCTCCTGACCGGCGCAAGTTTATCTCCGTTATTGTTGATGCAGCTCTCGTATAAGCAGTCATTGGTCCTTCTGATCAGTGCTTTTGCCATCCAGGGGATTCCCGGTTTTTACATCCGGAAGTTCAGTTTAGCCACAAGACCACATGAAGGAATAAAGGAAAGTAAAATTGCTGAAAGTTCCATCGATAATTGAACCAAAGGAGCCCCTTCTGAATGTAGAGTGAACACCAAGAGCCCGGAATAATCCGGGCTCTCCTTAACGTAAATTTATAACGATTCAATAAAAACGGTGGCTCCCATGCCTCCACCGACACATAAGGATGCAATCCCTTTTTTCAGGTCCCTTCTTTTCAATTCATGAACCAGGGAAACCACAAGCCTTGCACCTGTGCAGCCTACAGGATGACCGATACTAATTCCGCTTCCATTCACATTGGTCTTGTTCCGGTCAAGACCCAGTTCTTTTTCCACAGCAATATATTGTGCAGCAAAAGCCTCATTTATTTCAATGAGGTCAGCTTCTTCGAGAGACCAGCCCGTTTGAGCCAGGCCTTTTTCCACTGCTGGCACAGGGCCCCTGCCCATCAACTTCGGATCAACTCCTGCAACTGAACAGCCTGAAATTCTGGCAAGTGGTTTGAGTCCCCGCTTTTCCGCTTCTTCTTCTGACATTAGAATCAGGGCAGCCCCTCCGTCATTGAGGCTTGAGGAATTCCCGGCAGTAACGGTCCCTCCTTGACGGAAAGCAGGTTTCAAACCTGACAGCTTTTCCATCGTCAATTCTGCACGTGGTCCTTCGTCTTTAGTAATTGTTTTCGTTTCTCTTCTTGACTTAACGCTTATAGGAACAATCTGGCTGTCGAAGCGGCCTTCTTCAGCAGCCTTGACGGCTCTCTCGTGACTGAGCTTTGCCAGTTCATCCTGTTCCTCTCTCGATATATTATGGATCTCAGCAAGGTTTTCGGCCGTTTCCCCCATCATGATTCCGTGAATCGGATCCTCAAGAACTTCCCATACGGAATCGCGGATTTCCCCGTGCTGAAGACGCTGTCCCCAGCGATGCCCTTTCATGACATATGGGCTGGAACTCATCGCCTCCACGCCGCCCGCAAGAACAATGTTCGACATGCCCGTTTGAATCTGCATATAGGCAGAAATGACCGCCTGCATTCCGCTTGCACATTGTCTTTGAATGGTGTAACCGGTAGTCGTGTCAGAAAAGCCTGCCAAAAGGGCTGCCGTCCTGGCTGTATTGGGCTGATCGGTCCTTTGGATACAATGGCCAAGAATGACCTCATCGATATCCCCTGTCCCCAAATTGCTGTCTTCTGCTGCTGCCTTCATTACAGGTACAACCAAATCTGTCGGCAGCAAGTCCTTGAATGCCCCTCCAAACGCTCCTACTGGAGTCCTGAAAGCAGATGTTATCACTACATTTTTCATTTTTTCTTCATCTCCTCAATTTACATCATTATTCCGCCATCAACTTGAATAACCACTCCATTTATATAATCAGACTCATCTGAAGCCAGGAATAAATAGGCATTGGCTGCATCTTCCGGTTTTCCGAACTTCCCTAAGGGAATCAAAGCATTCATCTGTGCTTTCACCTTATCCGGTATCCTGGCAGTCATCTCCGTTTCAATTACTCCAGGTGCCACGGCATTGACATTGATGCCCTTTGGACCAAATTCCTTTGCCCACGTTTTTGTCATCCCGATGACTGCTGCTTTGGAAGCAGCATAATTGGTCTGGCCAACATTACCGAAAAGTCCGCTGGCAGAAGCCGTATTGATGATCTTCCCCTTTCCGCTGTCTATCAGAGCCGGCAGAAATGCTTGAGTACAATGGAAGACTCCTGTGAGATTAACATCGAGAACTTGCTTGAAGTCCTCTTCACTCATTTTTGCCATCATGCCATCCCTTGTGATTCCGGCATTATTAATCAGGATATCAATCCCTCCGAATTCCTGGATAACGCTTTCAGCCAATCTGTTAACACTTTCTCGGCTGGCAACATCTACTTGATAAAAGACTGCATCAGCGCCTTGCTCCCTTAACTTTTGGGCTTCAGCATTTCCCTTTTTGCCGTCGTAATCTGCCATAACCACCTTACAGCCTTCCTGGGCAAACTTCCTGGCTGCAGCCAGACCGATTCCATTGGCACTTCCAGTTATGACGGCAGTTTTATTACTCAATCTCATTATGTATCCTCCTAACAATTAAACACCCTTATGGTTGAATATTTCGACAATAACCCTCATTTTCCCTCCTTTTTTATACTGTCAACCTCTGCCAATGTGCAATTCGGATATTCTCCTTGTTTTGGTGCACTCTATGAGTAGAATTTTATAAAAACACCTTATGGATTGGAGGGATAGCAATGAAGAAAAAACTGCTTTATATGCTGCTAGCTGCTATGCTTGCAACAACCATGACAGCATGTGACGACGCCCCTGGCGAAGATGAAATTGGCGATGGCGAAATCAATGATGAGGAATAACCAAAAACGGAAGCGGTCCGTTAGGCGCTGGCCGCTGGAGCTGGATGATACAAAAGCGGAAGCGGCCGTTCAGCGCCGTACAGATTTGGAGGGCTCTCGCATGAGATAAAGGAATCACGAAGAGCGTTAGCGATTCGATGATGACTTATCGCAAGGAGAGAGACCGAAATCTGCTAGGCGCTGGCCGCCGGAGCTGGATGATACAAAACCGAAAGCGGCCCTCAGCTGATTATAGTGAACAAAAAAACACGGCATTTCTCCTGTTCAGGGGTTAATGACGTGTTTTACTTTTCTGCCGGCTATTTTCAGATGTTTAGTACACGAATCGTACCATAATAAATTCATCCTACTTTTATAATGGTACGTTTTTGCACTAATCATATCATTATAAACTCTCTCGCCTTCTATAATGGTACGTTTCTGCGCTATTCATACTATTACAAACTCTCTCACCTTCTATAATGATACGTTTCTCCACTAACCACCGAAAATCCCCAGACCCATCCCCGCTTTAGCAAAAAACAAACAAAAAAACGCTCAATCCATCTCTGAATCAAGCGTTTTTAATTAATCATTTATCAATCGCCAAACTGGACATCAAATTCATTGAGCGGCCAGTAACGCATATTAACTTTTCCTACAATTTGTTCCTGGTCGACAAAACCGAAGTATCTGCTGTCCATACTGCTGCGTCGGTTGTCACCCAAGACAAAGGCTTTGCCCTCAGGCACGGTTTGTTTTCCGGTGATTTCTTCTAATGTGAAATCTCCCGTCAATTTGGTGCCGACCATTTCTTCTTTAAATTTATCAAGATAAGGCTCTTCTTGGTATTCTCCGTTAATATATAACTTATCATCTTTATATTCAACAGTATCACCAGGCAGTCCGATGATCCGCTTGACATAATCTTCGTCTTCATTCGCATGGAATACAACGACATCCATTCTGTGGAGCTCGCCAACCTGATAGCCGATCTTATTGACAACCAGCTTGTTTCCGTCTTCGAGCGTAGGCATCATCGACTCTCCTTCAACAACATAGTTGGAAAACAGAAAAGTTCTGATGACGACGAATATAATCAATCCTATGCCTAAAGCTTTGATCCATTCTACACTCTCTTTTTTTATGCTGTCTCTCAACCTAATTCCTCCTACCCTTGTTAACCGCGGGAGTGATCTTTTTCTACCTTTTTATTGATTCGGGCCTCCACCCGCTTTCCTCCAAGCCAAAGAACAAAGATACCTGCCAAAACCAAAGCGGTGCGCAATGGCTGTTGAAATAATGATACAATATCGTGTCCGATAAAGCTAATTGTAAAAATCATGACAATCTTTCCGGCCACAACGGCCAGCATATATTGGAAAACATTGATTCCCGACAATCCCGCAACGATATTGACCAGCGCTGAAGGAGTGAAAGGGAAACATAAAAGTAAAAACAGCGGACCAAATCCATGGCGGTCCACCCAGTCTGTCAGACGGTGAACCTGTTTGTTATTTTTCAAGAATTGAAAAAAACGCGTATGTCCATATCTTCTGACAAGAAGAAACACAATCAGGGCCCCTAAAGATGCGCCCATCCAGGAGAATAAAAACCCGAACCATAAGCCAAATGCGTTAACATTCGCCAGAACGAAGACGACCAGCGGAAGAAACGGCAGAAACGCCTCCAGCATCGGAAGCAATATTCCCGGCAATGGACCAAAAGAACGGTATTCATCTATTAAATTCATTATATTTTCTAATGTGAACCATGCTTTTATCATCTCAATATCCATACTATATCTTTCCCCTAAATATCCGCAGAACAAAACCCGTTTTAATTATTTTTTTCTTTCAAACTCTTTCTTCCGGGAAAGAACAGCCTTGTTAATAATCCGTGGCAACGCATGAAATCGAGCTTGACGATTTCATTGGCTCCAAAATCAAAAAAGCTTGTCAAACCTTAACTGAAGTATATCATACAGAATTATCACACTACATATTGTCACGAAAATGAAATATGCTTTACCTTGCGATTATTGCTAAGCTTTCGTTCTATCCGGGTATATCAAAGGTATTTCATAAACCAATCTTTAATATAGTTCAGCCTCGCTGTTCTGAGATTGGGCTTTCCATTTCTGGAAAGGTTGTGGTTGGATTCCGGGAACCTTACCATTTCAGTTTCCTTTCCTTGTCTTTTTACAGTAATAAATAGCTGCTCTGCCTGCTCAATCGGACAGCGGTAATCCTTTTCACTATGAAGGATTAATAAGGGCGTATTAATGTTCGCTGCATAGGCCAGCGGCGAGTGCTTCCAAAGCTTTTCAACATCGTTCATGCCGGCATCAATCTGCCATTCAGAAAAGTAATATCCTATATCACTGACTCCATAAAAACTTACCCAGTTCGAAATCGACCTTTGGGTAACCGCTGCCTTGAATAAGTCCGTGTGTCCGACAATCCAGTTGGTCATGAAACCGCCGTAACTGCCGCCCGTTACCCCCAGCCGTTCCCTATCAACAAAGTCATATTGGCCGATGGCATGATGGACTGCTGCCATTACATCCTCATAATCACCACCGCCGTAATCCCCTCTGACTGCATCGACAAATGTCTGTCCATAGCCGTGGCTTCCACGCGGGTTGATAAACAGGACCGCGTACCCTTCTGCCGTAAGCATCTGAAACTCCTGATAGTACGTATTTCCGTACATCATATGGGGACCTCCGTGAATTTCCACGATTAAGCCGCACTTTTCTCCTTCCTTCAGCCCCGCTGGTTTCATGATCCAGCCATTGATCTCCCAGCCATCTTTGCTTCTAAACTGGACCGATTCAGGTTTAGACAGGCTTACTTTGGATAGAAATTCCTCATTGACTGCAGTGAGCCTATTCAATTCTCCGCTTGGGATATCGAGCATATACAAATCTCCCGGCTCTGTCGGATTGCTTATAGCAAGGATTGCTTTTTGGTTGTGCGGATCCAGGTCGAACCCGTATATATGCTGATCGTCGAGCAATGCAGGGTAAATGGCGCCCTCTCTGCTGCCATAATAAAGTACAGTATTTCCATTATCAGAGGTTAAAAAGTAGAAACTTTCATTATCAGAAGCCCATTGAACCCCCGGATTCGATACACCTTGCTGGAAGTCAATGACCATGAAATCACCGATTGGGCTGTCCAGTTCACTCGTCAGGCAGTTAAAGGATTCTGTCACTAAATCATACAGCCAAACCTTTGTCAGTGTAGCATTCTGATATTCCCTTTCATGCCCAAGAAGAGCTATGGTCCGGCTGTCAGGCGACCAGGCTGCTCCGCCAAAATAACCGCTCCCTTTTGTTATCCTCTTCTCAACGCCCTTCTCAACATCATATAAAAAAACATCTGTCTGGAATGATGTATCAAGGTCCATGCTCTTATCCGCTCCATAAGCTATGTATCTGCCATCCGGAGACCACGTCTGCAATGAATAATCAATATCCCCTTCTGTTATCAAATTCATTTCAAGAGTCTCCAGGTCAACCACCGCAATGTGATTTCTCTTGCCGCTGAAAAATCCGCTGTCATCTGACTTATATTTCATTTTCTTCACTTCAAGCGGTTGGGGAAACTCAGCTTCTTCCTTTCCTTCCGTCAATGTTTCCCCTTCTTTCATGGATGTGGAAAAAGCAATTTTCTTTCCGCAAGGAGACCACACAGGCTGTGAAGCACCATTTGGACAAAAGGTCAGCTGTTTGGCCTCTCCTCCCGTTTTGGAAAGGACATACACTTGGCTCTTTTCAGAGCGGCTTGAAACAAAGGCAATATTTTGTCCGTCGGAAGACCATTTGGGTGATGTGTTACGATCCTTACCGAATGTCCACTTTCTGCTTTTGCCCGTTTCAATATCAAGATGATACAAGTTTGATATGTACTCATTTTCTTCTATGTCCATTTCAGTCATGACATAAACCGCTTCCTTGCCATCAGGGGAAAGGACAGGGGAGGAAACAGACCTTAACTCATACAAATCTTCTGCAGTGATTCCTCTTTTGTTTTCCAAAATGCCAGCTCCTTTTTTAAAAAATCTCTTCGATACTATTTTAAAAATTCGACGGCGTGGACTCAAATCCTTTGTTTTGCCAGAATATGCAGCTGCTGGAATACAGTCGTGATGATTAATGCAAGGGGCTTTCACCCATACTATAGAAAAAAGAATGGCAATTCGACCCGATTCTTCAATATTGGATATTGAAAAATAATGAAAAAGTACGTAAAATTAAAATCGAACATATGTTCTTAAATTTCCTTATACAAAGGAGCATAATTATGACCAGGATATCTGAGGAAGACCGCAACATCTTAGAGCAGGCTATATACCTGCCAATGGTCCTGACTGTGCTGGACAGGGATTTCACTGTGGTGGAAAAAAGCCCATTCAAACTGAAAAGGCCCTACCTCGAACTGATCGAGGAAACGATGAAGGCTATTCAAAGCGAACTTGCAAGTGTTAAAAAGCACATGAAATTGAACGGAATGAAAGTGGAAAGAATCAAAACGGATGATGCCTTCACTATGTACCTGTTTCTTTATAAAGGGTATGAAGAGCATCATAATTACTTTAACCCGCGGCTGCGCAACCGGGTCGAGGAATTGTTGAGGCATTATCTCTATCAGCGTTTTGTGAAATTCGAGACACACGAAAGCAAAAAAGCGTAAGTCAAGCTCACGCTTTTTTGCGCTGACACACGGTTAAATACAGAGAATAATTAAGAACGTTATTCAATGGCAGATTACTGAGATTAATATTCTTACAGTTAAAATTCTTCTCTTGTCCTTTTCTGCTTCCAGCCATAGGCAGGAATCGGTTCGGAAGCACTCCCCTGATACATCATGAAGCTTCGGTTGGCCGATTGTATGTCCGCATTAGCGATACGGTGCTGAAAGTTGATTCTGAGCATAGCTGTTCTCATCATTTGAGATTCAAAACTGGCGTAAGATATCGGCAGGTCAAAGCTGCTTCGATTACGGAACATAACACTTATTTCTTTGCTGTTTTTCTTAGTATGGGAAAGTACATGATCATGGGATACCCAGATGCATTCTGATTTAGCTGGAGAAGTAGTTGGAAACAAGTAAATGGATGAGTGAGGATCTACAATGATGGGGGCTTTATGGGTGATGCCTGTCAAACGCTTCGTGCCATCTTTCCGTCCCTGATAAGAGGAACCAAAGTATTCACAGCTTTTCTTGATAATATCAAAAGGCTTGAACGGTGATAACAATGTTTCATTCACCTCTTGTATTTCTGTATACGTTCTTGTTCCATATTCCACTGGCATGATAAGCATCGTATAAGGATTTATTTCATATTCTTCTATTATACGAGATTTTTCGACCATATCTTCGCCTCCTCTTCATATTCTGATAATATAATAGCATAATATCCCATAAATAGCACATTTTTTCCAAATTTCTGCCTTCTAATAATTTTTCAGAAAATTTAATTATTTTCGTTGTTTTTCCCTGGCTTTTTTCATATAATATAAAAAAGTTCTTCTCACCGGATAACGGGGGGCGCCCAAAGGAGCTTGTTTATAAACACAGCAAGGATTAAGTTCCATTGCTATTTACTACAACCCAAAATTCAAGGGCAAGGAAAACCACTGTCCAGTGCAAATGCCCAGTCCAAAAACCCTTACAATTAATCCCAATCAGCAATCGATCACTTGTTCACGCATAAACCGAAACCCTAATGACCCTAATGCAAATTTGTATGCAGCTGCCATGGTAAAGTAACGGTTTTTATGTAATGTGCTTTATAAAAAAGACTTCAGGGGTGAGCTATAGTGGATAAAAAGAAGACTTATTCAGAGTTAATGAAGGCAAGTGCCATGACAAGAAAGACAGCCACCGAAATGACTTTAACAGAGATTTATGTTGATATGGTATTGAATGAACTGCATCTCTTAAACCAGAAAAGAAAACTGAAAGAAGAAGTCGATACGGCTCTGGACCAGCGTGATCAAAAGAAATTCATGTCACTATCACTTCAGTTAAAAAAACTGTCAGAGGAATATGGAATATAACTGTGGACTGACTTGCTGTCAGTCCATTTATGTTTCTCAGGCATCTTCTAAATGCCTCTTTTTCTTATCTTCCGTTTCATTGATATCCTGAACAAGTCCGATGGATGTTTGATCCAACCTTGAAGACAGGCCGCGGAGTTTGTTCCTCGTTTCAGAAACCTGGTGGATTGTACGATTGATTTTGTCTTGAACCATTAAGTCGGAGAAGATATTATCGAAAAACATATCCGTCACATTAAGGAAGACGGAGACCTGGAGAGTTTGGGCAGATTCAATGTTAAGGTCTGCCAATTCTTTCTCCAGCCTTCTTAAGTATCTCTGTGCTGCATGCAAGGTTCGCTGTGCATCATCCATTTTGGATCGTTTTGCATAAGTGGATAGGAGATCCCCTCCAGCAAGGTCAAGCATTCCCCAATTCTTTGCACTTCCGAGCAGGTCATGAGCTTCCTCCAGCTTTAAAAGGGCCATTTCCGCTGCATCCTTTGCTTCCTTGACTTCCTTAAGCTGAGCTTTATATTCGGAAGACTGTTGGGCTAGATTGAAGAGCAGCTCGCTTAGAGGTGAGGATGAATCGTGAATCATTTGTTCTTTTTCACGAAGAAGCTGCTCATATCTTTGCTCCGGGTTTTTCAATTCCAAAAGTTTTTCCGTTATCTCCCTGTGATCTTGTTCGAGTTCTTCTATATTCAGCTTCCACTCATCAAATTTCAGCTTTGCTTTTACTGCCTCCTCTTTTTCACGCTGAAGACGTTCTTCTTTTTTGCCTGTCATCGAAAGCAGCAGCCCGGTCACCGTCCAGCCCTCCAGTTTTTCAACATCCCGGTTTTCCTTATGAAATTTTGCCTTCAAGTCATTCAGCTTTGTAGTGGCGTCTTCGATTTCAGTACCCAGGCTTTTCTGTTGTTTAGTCCATTTATTATGCAGCCTCAGTTCTTCTTTGATTTGATCAAGACGTTCATTCATTTCATTCAACAAAAAAAACTCCTCCCATTGTCTGTTATTCTACATACGAATGGAAGGAGCCATAGGTTTCATTATTCTGTTTCGTATTCCTGGAGCATAAGCAGTCTTTCAAGCATGGTAGGATGGCCGTAACGGAATACTTTCACGAGCACTGGCGGGTTCACCTGGCTCAACCCCACTCTTGACAGCTCCTGAAATGAGGAGATGGCCGCTTCCTTATCACCAGTTAATTCAATGGCATAGCGATCAGCTCTGGTTTCCTCATAACGAGAGATCATGTTGGAAAAAGGACTAATTGTAAACATCATCATCGACGTAATCAGCAGAAACAGCGGCAGGGAACTCAAGCTGGATACCCTCTTCACTTTTATATCATCTCCATGCTTCTTCACCAAATGATTCATCACCCTGGCGGCAAGCCACAACCCGACAAATGAAAACGCCAAATAAAGGGCAATGCCGATATAAATATGCTTTTCTACATAGTGGGCCATCTCATGCGCCATGACAAACAGTATTTCCTTTTCTGTCAGTGTTTTCAGTGTGGTATCCCAGAGGACAATCCGCGAATTTGAACCTACACCCGTGACATATGCATTCAAGGCATTCGTCTTTGATGACATATCAACCTCATATACATGTTCAGCCGGAATCTCCGCCTGGTCTGCAATCGCCAGAATTTTTTCTTCCAGAGCTTTATCTTGTAACGTTGTGAAATCATTATACAGCGGATCGATCAAGACTGGCTGGATAAACATCATAAAAATCGTAAACGGCACGGACAATGACCACGCAGCCAGCCACCAGCGTTTCGGAAACTTCCTGATGAGCCAATAAAGAACAGAAATAATGATGAACATGGTCAAATAATTCACCCAAAAATCGGTTAATTCATCTTTCATCCATTGTGAAAAATCCTGGGTGGAAATATCGTATGCTTTCGAAATCCTGTAAGAAATATATTGAAAAGGAAAAATAACAATGTTGGACAACAGCGATAACCAGAATAAATAAATCGCTGTCTGAAGAATCCTGAACGTTGATGTCGATTGTGACCAGCGTTCAAATGTTCTTGAAACACCAAGTATTAAAATCAAGAAGTAAAACAGCCATTCATACGGAGTGGACAGAAAAAACAGCAAATTTTTAATCTTGGAATACTCTTCACTCAGCATCAATTCCCGGCCATTCATAAATGTTTCTGGATCGGCACTGCTGCCTTTATAGGCATCAGGCAAAGTTGAATCCGCCATAAAGTAAAGATACATATAAAAGAATATCCCCAGCAGCAAATATAGCAAAACAGCTCTGAGAGCCCATTTCTTCATCTTCATTCTTCCTCCCTTCATTTCCTCTTTACTATATGTAATGACATGTCCCATTAATTAGAACATCCAGTTTTGTCAAAAGGGCAGTCTTCTTCTATATTACCATTCCTCTCAAGGTGAACAAAAAAAAGAGAAGAACCGATGACGGCACTTCTCTACATGAATAGTAATGAATAAACGGATAGAACGGCAATGGCGCCCAAAACAACCACAATAACATTGGCTCCTAAATAAGCAATCAGGAATGCGGAAGCTGCACCGGCAACACCAAACCAGATATCCCCTTCGCTTATCAGTAAAATCTTAGGGAAAATCAACGCTCCCAATACGGCAAACGGCACATTCTTCAATACGCCTTGAAGAAAAGCCGGAAGTTCTTTTCCCTGAAACATAATAAGAGGGACAAGCCGTGGAATGTATGTAACAACCGCCATACCGATAATCATAATTACAATTGTCTCATTCACACCTTGTTCTCCCCTTTCCGTTTCTGCACTGCAACAAATTCAACAAGAACAGCAGAAATAATTGTCGCAGCCATAATCGCCCAGCCTTCTGAAAGGTCAGTGGTAAAAAGGAAGACACTGTTAAAAGCTGCAGCCGTGGCTGCAAGAAAGACCACCTTGATGCTTTTCTTCATAGAGGGGACGAGCAGTCCGACAAACATCGCATATAAGGCGACACCCATGCTCACTTGAAGAAATTGAGGCAATATCTGGCCAATCATATATCCCAAGCCGGAATTCAATACCCAGCTGCCATAAGAAATAAGTATAACCCCGAATGCAAAAGATGTTTTTACTTTTCCATCTTTCACCGAGATGACTGTGAACGTTTCATCTGTAATGCCAAATGAATAGATCGCCTTGATCCATCCCTTTTCTTTTTCAAGCTTCTCGTTCAAAGAAGCAGACATAAGAAAGTGCCGGATATTGACTATGAATGTGGTCAATATGATTTCAAATACACCGGTTCCAATAGCAATCAGGCTTAAGCTGATATACTGAGCGGCACCTGCGAAAACAAGTAAGCTCATCATCACAGTTTCATAGAAAGTCAGACCGGTTGTCCGGGCAAGAAGACCGAACGTTAGCGCGACCGGAAAGTATCCGACTGCGATACTGATTCCCGCCTGGAGACCGACACGGAAGTCGCTCTGCTTCCTTGTATTCATTAAGGCTTCCACAGCTTCACCTCATTTGTATCAGATTTCGAAATAAATAATTTCATTATATTATAGCTGTGATTATTTTAGTATACAAGAATAACTGTAAAAAACTTCAAGCCAATCATTTGAGAGCAAGCTGCCGCGCAGAGGGTACAAAAGAATGCATTCATCAGCAAGACAGTTTTCACTTGATAGAATGGGATATCATCATAATGCGTATGCTTAAGCACCCTCTCTCCCCCCAAACACCATCATTTTCAATACTGCAAAATATTCTCTGATCATGTAGTTCACCTTAATGAAAAAATCTGAATCAGCGGCAACTCCAGTACTTTCAAAACCTAGCTTTTCACCTATCTGCCTGGCCCTGAATAGATGGTAATCGCTCGTAATTATGACTACCCCTTCCAAACCGGTTCCTTTGTTCAAAAGAATCTTTTTTGAGTTATGGAGATTTTCCCAGGTAGTAGTCGATTTGCTTTCTTCTGTAATCCTGTTATTCGATATACCATGGGAGACCAGGTACCTCGACATCGCGGTCGATTCGGGAATATCCTCGCCTTCCCCCTGGCCTCCTGATACTATAACGGGGACATCGGGATTATCCTGCAGGAATTTCAATCCTGCCTCCAATCTTGATTCCAGAGTTCTGGAGATTTCCTCCCCTTTAAGTCCTGCACCTAGAATAATGGCATGACCAGCATTCCCGGATGGATCAGCATTATTGATTTCCGCCAGCAGCATTAGCTGCACTGCTGCAAATGATAAAAGAAAAAGTGCATAAATGGTTAAAGCTGCTCTATGTATAACTTTCATCACTTTGTTACCTTTTTTAAGAGACTGATAGGATAAATACAGAAAAATGCACGCCAGAAAATTTGCCGCTATGAACATGATTCCAAACGTCACTCCGAAAAACAGGACAAAAAAGCAAAGGATGACGGCTAAAAATAGTGCAGAAATTGATAAAGGATTCGTTCTCATCATATACTCCTTGAGTTTTAGTGTTACCTTAATCTTACCATTATCAACTTGGATGGAGCATTCCAACTTCTCTTCATAACCGAAAAAATTATATAACTATAGGAATATCAGTAGATTGTCCAAAGAGGCAGATGATAAAATTGAGCAAGTATATCAACTTTACATAAACTGGATGGTGTTTTATGAAAGAAATTTCAAGTATCTATAATTGTGATAACTGCCGGCGGATCCTTCCCTGGATATACCCTCTTTCTCCTCTTGTGGATTCACCCAGCTTTGCAGTATTCAGTTTAAGCAATGGTCCCCAGATAGTCGATCTGGTCGAAAAGATAGATGACCATACATATACGTTCCGTTTGTTTTGCAATTTATGTGGATTTACAAATATTTTCACATTCAATACTAGTATACAAGAGGACTAGAAGAAGCATAAAAAAGAGGTTCTACGTCAAATGTTGGGGTAGGAGCACATGCTCCTTATCCCACATTAATTCCTTTAGATTTATATTGGTGATGCAGTAATACCCTAAGTCTAAAGCGATCGTATCGTCTAAACCCGAATGCATTCCTTTTGATAACCTTAGTTTGATTGTTTAACCCCTCGACGAAACCGTTATTATAGTTGAAGGCAAAACTATTTAAGATTTCGATTTGCCAATTCTTAAAGGTCTGGATAGCTTGATGAAATTCCTTCAAGCTTGAACTTTCAACCTGTCGGTAAAAGTTGTACAAACCCTCTTTTACCTTATTAGGAGCTGAAGTTCCAATTTCCTTTGCCTCTTGAAACCATAAACTGTATGCTTCCTTAAATGCATAGGCTGTGCGCAGCTCTTCAGATAAACCAAGATACCTTTCTAAATACCAGCGCTGTCTATCGTTTAATTGATTATATGCTTTATGGAAAATGTGCTTCATTCTCTTACATTTTTTGCGATCATACGGATGAAAATCGTTTTGAACACGCCTTCTCACCCGTTCTAAAGCCCAATGAATATAACGAGAAAAGTGAAAACGGTCAGCCACAATAATAGGCGAATCCAATGCTTTTTGTACCGCAGATTTAAAAGCATGGCTCATATCCATGACGACCACTTTAACTTCTGAACCCTTTTCCCGAAGGTATTTCTTAATCGTCGTTACTGCCCGGTTTGGAAGTATATCCAAGGGCTCCCTAGTCTCCCCATTAGCTATGATTAATTGGTACTTACCTGCATTGGTATCTCCTTTATATTCATCGATCGCAATTACAGGCGGGAGTTTATGGACCTCTTTTAACTGGGAGGCAGAAATATGATCAAACCGCCTAATAACGGTAGCTTGAGACGTACGAAACTGGTCGGCTGTATCTTTAAAGTTCTTCCCTTGAATAACTCTAAGCCCTAAAGCTTGGTTCCATTCAATGGTATGTCTTTGATACCGTTGTACAAACTTATTATCTTCGGCGAATCGTTTCCCACAGTCGCACCTGTACCTTCGTCTACGGTAGAACAAGTAGGAAGTCCGTTCAAATAGCTTCAGGTGTTGAATCTTTTGAAGGCGATAATCATGAACCCTGGATGTCCAATTCCCGCAAGCTGGCCACTTGTGTTTCCGCTTTAATACTTCAATATGAAGGTGATACGCCTCTCCCATTTCCTCAGCTTTCAAAACCCTAACCTCTTCTAAACCAGGCAAAACCATGTTAAAATGCATGTACACGCAACTCCTCTTTTTTCTTGTTTCTAGTCAACTCAAGTGTAAAAGATTAAGGAGCTTGCGTGTATTTTTTTGCCTTAAAACCTACCCCAACAAATATAATAGAGCCAAAAAAGAAGCATACCGGTATCGGTATGCTTCTTCTATCATGTTTATTCCCCTTTGAATTGGGGCTTGCGTTTCTCACTGAAAGCAATCAAAGCCTCTACTCTGTCTTCAGTAGGGATGGTGATCTCATAGGCTTTTCTCTCAATTTGCAAACCAGTCTGCAGGTCGGTGTTCATGCCGTTCTTAATGGCAAATTTCGCTTGCTGCAAGGCTACCGGCCCATTCGCCAGCATGCTTTCAGCGAATGCGAAGACTTCCTCCATGAAAGTTTCTACAGGTGCCACTTTTGTCAGCATTCCGATATCCAGCGCTTCCTCCGATTGTAACCTTTTTGCTGTCAGTATCAGTTCCATTGCTTTTGTTTCTCCGATTAAACGCGGCAGGCGCTGAGTCCCGCCTGCTCCTGGAATGATAGCCAGGCTCGTTTCTGTGAGTCCCATTACCGTACCGCTGACAGCAATCCTGAAATCGCAGGCAAGGGCGAGCTCCATTCCGCCGCCGAATGCGTAGCCATTCATTGCTGCAATTGTAGGCTGCGGCAGAGTAGAGACTGAATTGAATACGTCACCGATTTTTATTACATTTCTTCTCACTTGCTGTTCTGTTAACGATTTCCGTTCTTTCAAGTCCGCTCCGACACTAAAGGCTTTCTCCCCTGCCCCAGTGAATACCACCGCACGAATATCAGGATTTATGCGGATCGATTCAACAACCTTCTCAAGCTCGACGAGAGTATCATAGTTGAATGCGTTCATTGCACCAGGCCTGTTAATCGTCACGATCCCAAGATGTTCCCTCTGCTCTAATAAAATTGATTCCATATATGTATCCCCCTTTTGTTCAACTGCATAAGCCGTCTCATTATTCCATTCGACAAGATCTCTTAAAATCCTTTTCGTTCGTAACGCTCTTTTTCACAAAGATTTTGCCTGGGTAAAAGTAATGGATTTCCGCTCCAACCAAATCATAATAAGAAGCATCCAATTAGTGCAAATACTGCAACTTCATAGAAAAAAGACAAAGACTCATTTCCGAAAAGACGGAAATAAGCCTTTAGCCAGCTTTGTTATCGATACTTACTTAAGAACGTACTGCCTGCTGCTTCAATGCCCTTCGCAGGATTTTCCCTGTTGTGTTTTTAGGGAGCTCTTCCAAAAATTCAATCGAACCCGGAAGTTTATATTTTGCGAGATGCTCACTGCAGTATGCAGTCAATTCCTGTTCTGTAAGCTCACTGTTTTTGCTTACGACAAAACACTTTACAGCTTCACCCATTTCAGGATCAGGCACTCCTATGACCGCCACTTCCACTACCTCAGGGTGGCTGTACAGTACTTCCTCGACCTCACGAGGATAGACATTGTATCCCCCGACAATGATCATGTCTTTCTTTCGGTCGACAATAAAGAAGTATCCTTCTTCATCCATTTTGCCTAAATCACCGGTATAAAGCCAGCCGCCACGGATTGCAGCATCCGTTTCTTCAGGCATCTTATAATAGCCTTTCATTACATTAGGGCCTTTTACGATCAATTCCCCTACTTCCCCGACAGGAACATCTTCTCCGAGTTCATTTACAATCCTGTTTTCCACATTAACAATGGACGTACCGATGGAACCTGCTTTTCGAGGGCGGTCCAGAGGGTTGAAACAAGTAACCGGTGATGCCTCAGATAACCCATATCCCTCAGAAATCAGGACATTGAACTTTTGTTCAAAGTTTTTCAAAAGTGCAACCGGAAGTGAGGCGCCTCCTGATATACAAAGCCTTAAGGAAGAAAGGTCTTCAGGATTCCCTTCCTCATACTGATACAGGAAATTGTACATCGTTGGCACTCCTGCAAATACTGTCGGCTTGTAATCCTTTGCAAGCTTGAAAATATCCTGAGGACTGAATTTTGGCGTAATTAACAGTGTTGCTCCTGTCATCAACGGTGCGTTCAATACAACCGTCAGACAGAATACGTGGAACATCGGAAGAGTCGTAATCACTCTGTCATCCTCATTCATTTTGAGGTATTCTCCGGTATCTCTGGCATTGGAATAAAGATTTTTGTGCGACAGCATGGCACCTTTTGGCTTTCCAGTCGTTCCGGAAGTATACAGGATCACAGCAGTATCCTCTTCATCCAGCACCGGGCCTTTAAAATCAAGTGCTCCTGTACCGACGACTTGTGAAAACGATTTCAATTTTGCAGATGCCGAAAGCTGTTCCGGCTGAATCCCCTTAGCCCGCTCATCCCCTGTCTCACAATAGATGAAGTGCTCAACTTCAGGAAGATGATGATGCATTTTTTCTACAAGCGGCAGCAGGATATCTAACGTCACCACTGCCTTCACATCACCATTTTTCATGATGTACCCGATCTCATCAGGCGTATAGATCGGATTGATTGGGATGACAGTAGCTCCAAGCCTCATTGCCCCATATAAGGCGATAATAAAATGAGGTGAGTTCCCCAACACCAGGGCGATATGATCCCCTTTTCCTATACCTAGCTTCCCAAGACCGTCTGCAAACTTATTGACCGCCCCATTCAATTCACCATATGTACTGGATTGCCCCATAAAATAGTATGCAGGCTTCATTGCATGGATTTTTGCCGTCTCTTCTAATCGTGCTGAAAGATTCACGTTCTCCCTCCCCTTTTCAAAAAGATGAATGAATGAATGGTCATTCATCTAAAAATTATAAGTTTTCAAAATATATTTTATATAAAGAAAAGTATTAATTCAAGCTCTCATTCTTCTAGCTAGTAAAATTTTCAATTCTAGAGGGAATTTTAACTATGATTATGTTACTATTTTAAATAATCCAACTATTAAATGAGGTATTTTATGAAAAAGGTTCAATCCTCCGTTCTGCAGGTCGTCATGATCCTGACCGGCATCATTGCTCTTAGTATCCTGCCCTCTATTATCAATGAGGTATGGGAGGTCGTAGCAGGCTTTTTCTCATTGAACAGCCTGGTCTATGTAAACCCCATATCCGGAATTGAAAGAGAGTTATTTCCGTTTTTCTGGAAAGCGTATGAATATACGTTAATCATTTTTTTCTCTGCGCTATTTCTTTCACTTTCAATTTCAATCCTTGTCATGTTTTTTTATTTCCTGCTCGGAAAACCGGTGCAGCTAGTGATAGATTCAATAACATTCTTCATTAGCTCCCTGCCGGATATTTTCATCATTGTAGGAAGCCAGCTGCTTATTGTGTGGTTCTTTAAAGAGACAGGTATATACCTTTTTGATTTTGTGTCACTTGGTGAAGACCGGGCCTACTTGCTTCCAATCCTCTGCTTGTCAGTACTTCCAACGATGTACTTCATTAAAACGTTAACTGTACTGATGAAAGAAGAATACGAAAAGCAGTATGTTGAGCTGGCCAAGAGCAAAGGAATAGGCTACTTTAAGATTCTCTTTGTCCATATGTTCAGAAATACAATCATCAGCCTTTCTTATCACGGGAAAAATGTAATGTGGCTGATGTTGTCTAACCTATTGATATTAGAGTACCTTTTTAACATGCTTGGTGTAACGACTTTCTTATTTTCCTATAACACTCCTGCACTATTTGCCGTTTCATCCATCCTGCTGTTTATGCCCGTCTATCTGTTCTTGAAGTTCATTCAGAAGCTTGCGGGTAACATGACTGGAAATGAGGTGGAATTATGATGCGGGTAATCAGGCAGCCTTTATTCATAATAGGCTTTATCGTCATCGCCTCCCTGCTTGCGGCGAGCATCATCCATTCCATTAGGTTTGATTCATTCATTCCACAGACTGAATGGGTTAAAGACAGCAGCGGAAAATTGATTGCAGGCCCGCCATTGGAGCCTGATTCTGAGTATCTATTTGGAACGGACAGATTCGGCTACCATATGGCTTTTAAACTGCTCCAAGGAGCAAAGTTCACGATAGGAGCTGCTTTTCTCACGTCTCTCCTTGGATTCGGCCTTTCCTTTATCTTTGGAGTGCTGCTGGCATTCTGGAAGAAAAATCAATCAAGAAAAGTCGTTACCGGTCTGGCATCTTCTTTTTATTTCGTTCCACAGTCCATCATTGCCTATAATATTCTGCATCCGATTCTGTGGGAACCGCCCGAAGGCTTTGCATACTCCCTTACCGAACGGATAATATATGAAATTGTAATGCTTGCACTCATTCTCATTCCGACGACCGCTTTACTGATTGCTGAGGAAACGAGAGAAATATTAAAAAAGGAATTTATTGAGAGTTCCATCACACTCGGCGGTTCAGCATTTTTCATTTTCAGGAAACATGTGTTGGTCCATTTACGCCCAAGGCTTTTCATCATTTTTCCGAGGATCGTCGTACAAGTACTGTTAATCATCGCACATCTTGGAATATTCCAGATTTATTTTGGTGGAACTTCTGTCTGCTACGATGTATTCTGCGATCCGCCAATGCCGATTGCCAATGAATGGTCCGGACTCCTTGGCATGTATATTAAACAGATCAATTACCAATGGTGGCTTGCACTGGGACCTCTTCTCTGCTTCACAGCAGCCATCCTTGCAACCAACATGATGGGCGCCGGAATTGAAAAGGGACTGACACCAAAAACAACCTACAAAACCGGCCTGTTCGGAAAAAGAAAGAAACAGCAAATCCAACCAAATCCGGGATCTGCTCATACTGTCAAGACAGAGGATTTTCAGTTAGTTAAACATGGCCGCTCGACTTATCGTTGAGTGGAAGCACCGCAACATTTACAAAAACAGCCAACAAAAAAACGTATGGACCCCCTTAGGTCCATACGTTTTTTGTTGGGGGATTTCTTTAGAAAAAGTTCTTCACAATCTGTTCCTCACGGCCGCAAACGGTACACTTATACTGTATTTCAAGTGCATCCTCAACCGCGTCATGAAGGGTTTCTTTCTTGTCATTTTCACAATACCTTTTCACTTGAGCTTTTTCCATTTGAATTCACCGCTTTCTTCAAATCTGCTCTTATCTTTGTTTTATCCATTAAGAGGCAGATTTAACCTTTTTCAGTGAAAATTCTAATGGGGTGATTTCACCATCAATAAAGTAAATTGACGATGTCTTCCTTCGTCACATTTCCGAAGTAGTGCTGGATTTCCACCCCTTCAAGTGCGTGTTCCACTTCGGCTTTTTCATATTTCAAGCCAGTCAGTTTGTTTTCAATCTCACTTACATCCCCGACCCCAAAGAAGTCGCCGAAAATTTTGCATTGTTCAATGATCCCTTTATTAACATCAAGCCGGATATCGATTTGTCCGACTGGGAAACGGTGAGAGTGCTGAAGATTGAACTTTGGAGATTTTCCATAGTTCCATTTCCAGTTTTGATAACGCTCACGGGATAATTCGTGAATGTTCTTCCAGTCTTCTTCTGTCAGTTCATACTCCTCAACTTCATTTTCATCAAAGATATAACTCAGCAGCATGGAGCGAAACTCAATGATAGAGATTTTCTCTTCCAAAAATTCAGAGATGTTTGCGACCCTGCTGCGGATTGACTTGATGCCTTTTGATTCAATTTTGTCTTTGCGGACTTTCAAAGCAGATACGACATTCTCTATTTCAGAATCAAACAGAAGGGTTCCATGGCTGAACATTCTTCCCTTCGTAGAAAACTGAGCATTACCGGAAATTTTGCGGCCTTCCGCTTCTATATCGTTCCTGCCGCTTAATTCAGCATTGACACCCAGTTTTTTCAACGCCTTGATCACTGGTTCAGTAAACTTCTTGAAGTTGTGAAAGCTTTCACCATCATCCTTTGTGATAAAGCTGAAGTTAAGGTTTCCAAGGTCATGGTAAACAGCTCCGCCTCCAGACAGACGGCGCACTACATGAAGCTTCTGGGACTCTACATAATCAGTATTGATTTCTTCAATCGTGTTTTGGTTTTTCCCGATGATAATAGACGGTTCATTAATATAGAAAAGCAAATAATCCTCATCAATGTCGAGGTTCTTCAAGGCGTACTCCTCGATTGCCAAGTTAATTCGCGGATCTGTAATTCCTTTATTATCAATAAATTTCATTGTGTATGTCCTCCTTATGATTGTCCTATAAATGAATTTGAAGATTCTTTCTTGCCAGCATAATTTCTCCCTTGTAGATGCTTGCCGCTTCCCGGATTAATTTATCCAATTCTCCATAATGGGGAAGGTGGGTCAGTATAAGCTTTTTCACCCCTGCTCCATGAGAGACCTTCCCAGCGTCAAGGCTGTTCATATGGCCTGCTCCAGTTCCATCCATGTCTCCATAAAAATTGCATTCACAAAGAAGAACATCAGCATCTTTGGCAAATGATATGAAGGAATCCTGGTAGGCAGAATCTGCGGTAAAGACGACTGTTTTCCCGCCTGCTTCAATCCTCATTGCATAGCATGGCACAGGGTGTTTTGTCCGCAGGAAAGTAATCGCAAACGGGCCAACCTGTAAAACTTCCATCGGATTAAACGCAATACCTTTCATCAAATCCTTATATGTAAGTGATTGGAAGCCATTCTGATCTTCGGAATGGCCATAGAACGGCAAAGTCTTGCTATGCTTGCCAAGATACTTCTGAATGAGCAGAGCGTGCTGGAGCACACCGATATCTGCCGTATGGTCAGGGTGGTAGTGCGACAGCACAGCTGCATCCAATTCATAGGCTTCGATGTGTTCCTGCAGAGAAGATAGAACCCCGCTGCCGCAATCAATCAGCAGTTTGAACCCTTGAACTTCCAGCAGATAGCCGGAGCTGGCTTCATTTTTCTTCGGGTAGCCCCCCCACTGGCCGATGACCGTCAGTTTCAATAAACTCTCTCCTTTCTATTATCATTCCCGTCACTGTGAGAATAGTTTTCATTCATATATCCACTATACTTCAATACGCCTATTTTTTCATTATTTTAGAATTAGATACAAAATTGATTGACTAAATCTCCGCTGTTATAATACAATATAACAAAGGATAAAATCAGTTATATAACAAAGGGGTATACTAAAACTGGAGGGTGATCAACATGTTAACGAATGTAGTGGAATTTTTCAGGAATTTACCTAAGAAGCAATGTGTTCAATGCGGAGAGCATATCGAGGAGCAGCATGAATGCTACGGAAACCATTGTGATAACTGTCTAACGGATCACGATTTGTAAAAAAAGCTGAAGCGTACTCACGCTTCAGCTTTCCATTTTATTGAACTGTAATCATTTCTTCTATATGTTCATGTACACCTTCATCATTTTCAACATGTACTGTTATATAATACATACCCTTTTCAGTGAACTTGTACATTCCTTTATAAGTTCCTTCTTCAGACTCTTCAGTGTCGACCCACTCATGCCCCTCTTGTCCTTCCAGCCAGATTTCATAGCGCACTTGTGCTTCTGTCAATGGGCTTTCGCTTTGCTCGATACTTGCCGTCAACTCAGTTTGCGCGCCTGCCTGTACATTTTCTCGTTTCATCAAGTGGATAGAGACCTCACCGTGCTCATGATGATGTTTCTCTTCAGAGTCTGATTCCTGGGCAATTTCCGCTTCCCCTACAGCAATCTGTGTTTTTGGCATCGTATGCATGTCATTGGCCGTTACATGCACCTGAACATAGTAAACTCCATCTTCAGTAAACGTCTTTTCTGCAGAGTAATTTCCTTCTTCCCCGTGCTCTGCCTCAATCATTTCACTGTCTTCTTTATTGCCGTCCATCCATACTTCATATTTCACTTCAGTAGCATCTGTTATATTTTCTTCACCTTTTGTAACATGAGTATTGAACACTACTTTTTCACCAGGTTCAGCTGTTTCAGGTACAGAAAGCTCGGCATTGATTGTTGTTAACTCTCCACCTTCATCCATATGCCCGTCTCCATGCTCTTCATGATTTTCCTCCTGGTTCCCGCATGCAGCTAAGATCAGTGAGCCAATTAGTATAAATAAAGCTAATAATTTCTTCAATTTAGGTTCCTCCTGTAACATTTATTCACGTTTATCTTGCTTCAGTATAATAGGAAAATGTGAAATAAGTGTGAGGTGGTTGTTACGATTTTCAAACAACCTGTTCTTTCGCTTTCTTCCACTTCCATTAATGGATGAGATTTTGCTGTTCTTCGGTTATTAATGCATATGCATTCTGGAAATCCGTGAAACCAAGCTTTTTTGTCCAATAACTCCCCGTTGAATTATGGTGCTAATGGTTATACTAGTATTAATGAATTCAGCGTGGGAGAGTTGCAATGATTTTCTCAATCTATTTTATTTTCACTTGGTTACTCCTGTTTTTATTGATTGCATATAATAAGATTTCTTTATTGAAGAACTCTGTCTTCCTATTTATGATCTCCTGCCTGATCCATACTCATGCTTTCACTTTGATACCGGAAAATTTCAAAGGGTTTGAAATCAGCAGCCAGGAGGAGTTGTATATAACCTACCTGCTGAATAGGACACTGTTGGCCTCATCCTTGCTGGTAGCTGTTTTCAGAGTGTTTTATAACAAAATGAATCAGATACAAACCTTTCTCTCCTCTTCTGTTTTTTATGCATTTGTAATGGGAGTCTTTCATTTTACAGGGGAAGTTTTGGGGATTTATAAGTATGAATGGTGGAACTTTTATTGGTCCCTGTTTTATTTTTGGGGATTGTTTTGCTTTTCTTTTCTTCTACTATATTTCTTTTCTGCCAAGGGGGAACGACAGTACAATGATTTATGAGAAAGCCTTTGATTTGAATGACTGGACTGTGCTCATCAGTATCCTGGTTATTTGGGCGGCGGTTTTTCTTCTGCCGAAAAAATTCAGCGTTCAATATACTGTACTTATTATGTTATTCGGATTAACCGCTGCCAGTGTTTTTGATAATTCCCTTGGTGCTGCTGCATTTGACTACTATAATATCATGGACGGTCCCGCTTATACCCTTATGGATGGGGCAGTCTACCTTCTCTATCCTCCTTTTTCCTATTTTTTCGCCTATATCCACCGGAGCTTCCATATAAACATGTTGGGAAATGCTTTGTTCATTTTGGCATGGTCTCTTCTATCCGTTTTTGTTGAAAGCATCTTTACCCTGGCCAATGTGTTTACTTATAAAAATGGTTTTAACCTCTTCTATTCATTTTGTATTTATCTGGTTACACAGTCCGCATTACTCACATTCATGAAACTCCTGGAATTCAATGGACGCCATTCAGACTAGTAAATTAATAATTATCTCTTCAAATTTTTAAAAAATGATTTCTGCTGCACTATGGGCGATTTCGCCGGGTTCGCAGCAGGTCCACCTTGCATTTGCATCAGTGGACGCTCACCTGCCTAACCACTTTCTAAAGAGAAGAGATGCTAACCATAAAAAGGTTTATTCCAAAGGTTGCTTTGCTGAAGGTACGCCTTCGTATCAATGTTTGCGATTCAGCAGCCTATTACTTTTTCCTTCCAATCGGTCCACGCTTTTTCATATTCCCTGAAATCTTCCGGGTGATGCTTCAGACATGTAGACAGCCTGATAAATAGTATAATCAATACTTCACCAAACAGGTCACAAGTGTTGATCTGTTCAGCAGGGTTCAGTAAAGAGGTACAATGCAAAATCGTGTCTGCTGTTAAATCATCAGGAGATGAGCAGAAAGCATAAAGCAGGTCATATATTGGCGGCCCCACGACTGGTGTGGGATCAATAACACCCGAAAGACTGCCTTCATCGATAAGAAAGTTGTGAATTCCACAATCTCCATGAAGCAAGAAGGCATCACCCCTCTTGGCCAATGGCGACTTCCTGATTAATTCAACGACCAGTTCATATTCATTTCTGCCAAGATGAGAAGACATTGTTCTATAGGCTTCCTCTGCCCTCAGTAACAAGAACTCTTCCCAAGAATCTACAGGAACGTCTCTCCAGCCCCAGCCCTTCTTTACCGGCACCTCCTGATATCCATTCAACAGATTCAATACAGCCGATGACAGAACAGCCCGTTTGTTTTCAAGGTTTTTTTGAACACCGCCTTCCCTGAACAAATAGACAATATAGCGATTTGATTGATCTTGATATAGTAGACGGGGTAATAAGTCCATCTGTTTGTAAAACTCCAAAAATGATGCCTCTGATTCTATGACAGCAGGGTCATTAGCTTTGATGACAAACTCCGCTTTTCCTCCATTGCCTAGCGTGTACAATTGACTGACAGTACCGCCCTGCAGTTTCTTCAATACTTCAGTGCCAACAGGCAATATCTCCTTTTCAATCAGGTATTCCTTAATTTGGTTAACGTCCATTTCTTTTCTCCTATACTGAAATGATATCTATTCTAAGAGTGAAAAGCTTTAACTTCTTCTTCGTATTGAAGCAGCTTTTTTTCCAATTTTGCAATCAGTTCATTTATCCATTCCGGCTGTTTGGGTCCTGCATTCTCATCCAATGCCTCTCTAAGCATTTGATAGGTAATAAGATTATGAACCCTCAAAAACTGTGGGGTTCTCTCGATTTCCGAATCTGATAACGGCGCAGACTTTCGGTACCCATCCAGGAACATCCGAACACTCCGGCTGCTAAAATCAACCCCTTCTTCAAACAGATCTCTAAGCGCAAAGGCTATATCAGCCTCATACTCCTGTTACAGAACGAAAGGTGTCAGGATCACCTAAGCCCATAAAAAAAGCTGCCGATTCAACGACAGCCTCCACCTGAACAAACAAGTTTCAATTAAATATATGACGGATGAAAAGGTGGAAAATAAAGGATATCGGTGTTCTTTCGTTTTGAATAACATTGGTTGCGTATCACAATATCAGCCTCCTTCTGGATTATATTTCCTAACAAGCTTATCATACACTTTTTCTTATTTTCTGTTTATTATCATTTTCAATTTCTCTGGTGGCGGAGAGTCTCACGGTCAGGGCTCTGTGGCGGCTTTTCGAACCATCCATTTTTTATCATGATTTTGGCTCCTTCTTCAGCGAACTTTCCAAGGTTCAAAATCAGCCTTTCGTAGAGCAATGTAATATCCTTTCTCATAGTGGCGGCTATTGCCATCCCATAATCTCCAAGGCCAAGGGAGGAAAGCGTTGACACTTGAAACATCATGAGTTTATCCGAAAATGGACTCTCGGTTGATGATGTAATGGTTGAATCCCAAGTGGATGGATAAGAATTATCATCGTCCTTCAAACAAGAGATAAATTGTTCGTTATGCTTCCTTGTGGCATCATACCCCTTCTTGAAGTAGTTACTCACCGTTTTTGAATGGGCCACCTGGCTGAATCCGAGCAGCAGCGTTTTAGCTACATTGGATACTTCAATATTGGTGCCAAGATGAGCAACCTCCATAGCAAGCAATGGACGCTGTTTACCAAAAATCTTCCCGAGAAACTCACTATCATTTACATGCTCAACTTTTTCAGGATAGGCCATATAAGGCGAACGTATAAACACACCTTTTTCCAACATGATTTCACACGCCATATCAAACAGCTTGTCAGACTGCTGCAGCCATTCGCTGTATAGAATACGTAAATCCTTTCTGGCCAATACTCCTTTTGCAAGAGAATAGGCATTCAAACCGCTTCTTCCTACATGGTGAATGTAACGCAAATAGGTAACATCCGAGAAAAGTTTTGGGGCTTCAGAATTGACATCACTTTTGCCGAATCCGTTCGGAACAGGCAGATTTTCTTTCAGAAAAAGGTCTCTGATGACTTCGATATGCTCTTTAGCAATTTCGGAAGCATACTTTATAACCGGGTCTATCTCTTTATCTTCAGTCGTTTTGAGGAAATGATGTAAAATACAATACGCCATCGTATCAGCCATATAAGTATTCCAAAGCATGGCGATTTCAGCGGATGTCATGTCAGGCTGATGATTTGTTTTCATAGTTCACCTCTTGGACACTTTATCGTGTTGTTATTATAAGCCTATTTATACTAAAAAATGTAAATTGATTCATAGAAATTGTTTTCTTCATAAAAAAAGCGCTGAGATCGGCTCCCAGCGCTTTCAGTTATTCAGACATGGCCATTTCGTTGTTATACATTTTTTTGAAATAACCGGAAAAATAAATCGTTGTCAGGGAAGCAAAGGCAATCAAGTACAGCAAAAGAATGCCGATGTTCTGCCACATAAATGCAAAGTCACCGCTCGAAATCACTGCTTTAAAAGCTGCTACCGAGTAAGTCATTGGCAGCAAGGCACTGATAGGCTGCAGCTGGGCAGGAATCAATTCAAGCGGAAACGTTCCCGCGCTTGTGGTTAGTTGCAGAATCAATATGATGATTGCCGCAAACCGCCCAGGATCGCCAAGAATTGTCACCAACGCTTGAACAAGGGCAATAAAGGTTAAACTAGCCGCTATGGTAGTAAGGATAAACAAAGGGACACTCTCTACTTCAATGCCTAATCCCAGCAGCAAGATGCTGTCAGCAATTAACGATTGAATTATAGCTACAAGTGTCAAAACGGCAAATTTCCCTCTGAACCAGGCCATACCTGAAGAAGGTACCTGTGCAGGCTCTTTTAATGGATATACAATTGAAATTAAAAGTGCGCCAACAAATAATCCCAGAGAAAGGAAATAGGGAGCGAATCCTGTTCCATAGTTAGGGACGTGGTTGATTGCCTCTTTTTTAACATTAACCGGACCCGCCATCATATCTGATGTTTCTTCAGTCGGATTGATCTCATTTGCCTGTTCTTTAGCAGCCTTCATTTCTTCTCTGAATTCGGATGTTCCGGAACTAAGCTTAGACGTTCCTTGCTCAAGTTCTTTTGATCCTTGGGCTAGGCCTTGTGAACCTTCTGCCAGTTTAGCTGAACCTTCTTTTAGTTGACCAAGCCCGCTTTGCAAGTCTGCTCCCCCTGCTGCGATCCGTTTCGAACCGTCGGCAGCATTTGCAAGTTCTCCATTGGCTTCAGCGAGTTTAGAAATAAATGCCGATTGCCCATCTGACACACTTTGTGTTCCAGCGGCAAGTTGAGCTGAACCTGTTTCCAGTTCAGTTAAGCCGTTTCTTAAAGACGCATGTGCTTTGTTTAGTGCATCTAGACCGCCTGTTAGTTTAGATGCACCATTTTGTAATTTCTCTGCGCCGCCTGCCAAGCCGGCTGTTCCGCCGGCAAGTTCATCACTTCCTGCTTTCA
Source organism: Bacillus sp. AK031 (assembly GCF_053903065.1). Lineage (NCBI taxonomy): Bacteria > Bacillati > Bacillota > Bacilli > Caryophanales > Bacillaceae > Bacillus > Bacillus sp. AK031. The sequence goes on from NZ_CP096424.1 coordinate 3,181,420, forward strand.
GGCTTTCTAATAGAGCCAGTATTTGGTCTTTCTTTTCTTCAGGCATCGATTGCAATACAGCTGTAAGTGCACCATTCAGTGCATTAATTCCTCTGTTGAGATCTGAAGCCCCTGTGCTGGCTTTTAAAGCACCCTCTTCAAGGGACTCCGTGCCATCTGCAATAGCATCTGCACCATCAATTAAAGCACCTGCATTGCTAATGATTTGATCCAATCCCGAAGCGGCTTCATCAATACCGCCGGATAGCTGAGAAGCTCCTGCAGCTGTTTCCGAAGCTCCGCCTTGCAGCTTCTCTGCTTTTTGATATAACTGGCCATACCCTTCAGAAAGTTGACCAAGGCCTTTGGATAACTCAGAGGTTTTCGCGGTAAGTTGATCTACACCGCTTTTGGCATCATCCACTCCGTTATTGAATTCGAGATTTTTTTCTGCAAGAACGACCAGTTTATCTTTTAATTGAGTTGCTCCATGTGCAAGCTCCTGGGTTCCTTCATCAAGCTGGTCCGCTGCCTCGCTTGCAACAACGAATCCCTGTCCCATTTTGTCGATACTTTCAAACATCGTTTCGGCATAGGTTTCAGTAACCGATTCAGAAAGACTCGCTTTAATTTCTTTCATGGCTGTATCGCCTATTTGCGCAGAAAGAAAGTTGTATCCTTCGTTGGGTACATATTTTAAAGAAAGCTTTTCTGGATGTTCATCCAAGAGAGTTGTTGCATGTTGAGAGAAAGATTCAGGAATTTCAACAAGCATATAATAATCTTGATTTTTCAGATTGTCATATCCTGCATCTCCATTTACAAATTGAAAATTAAATTGATCACTTTCTTTCAATTTGTCTACAAGTTCATCACCCAGTTGGAGCTCTTCTCCATCCAATTCAGCTCCGTTGTCATTATTGACAACAGCCACCGGCAAATCATTCAACTGTTCATAAGGATCCCAGAATGCCCATAGGAACATTCCGCTGTAAAGTATCGGTATAAATAACACCGCCAGAATTGGAATAAGCAGCTTACGATTGTTTAAGATACTTTTGAATTCTGCTTTAAATAATGATTTCTTCATTTTTATCCCCCATTCGGAATGAATGACCAAATTAACCACTTGGTCATTTTAGTGTAAAAAGAAAGAATTATCTAGGTGATAATCCTTGAAACAAGTAGAGTTCGAATAACCTGGCAATTTCATCTTTTCCAAGAGGTTCATGGCCTTGCTCCCAGTCAAAGATTAAAGAGACATATAACTGAAGCATGACAAAGGCAGTAATCTCAGGATCACACTTTTTGATTTCACCTTTTTCAACGGCTTCTGAAATCTTCACTTTAATAAAGAAGATAATCGCATCTTCAAGTCTTTTTCTAACTTCTATAACAGCAGGTGTACCCATTTCCTGTTCTTCTTGGAATAGCTTGATCGTTAATTGATGTTCTTTCCGAAATTCTAGTATCCTGAATAAGGCGGCATGGACATTTTCATAGAAAGAGTTTGCCGGAACAATCACTTCCTCTGCAGCCTCTTTCATTTCCTTAATCAGAGTTCCAATAATTTCATCAAACAGCTCTTCTTTATTTTTGAAGAAATTATAAATGGTCCCTTTTCCGACATTGGCAAGCTTCGACACTTGATCCATTGTCGTCGCTTTATATCCGAATAAAGAAAAAGATTTAGTTGCTGCCTCTACAATTAATTTCTTGCGATCAACTGACATCATCTCACCCTTTTTGACCGATTGACCAAAAATGAAACACGGTCACTTTTGGTTCATATGTACTTTACCACAACGTTTTGTCATTATCAATACTTCTAGTGGAAGATGACTGAATTTAAGTCAGGCCCTATTGATTTCACAAAGAATTTTTCATCTCAAGTATCCATTTGGATGCTGGCAAAACGGTGGATTGAAACGTTCGAATTCTTGTCACAGATTCAAAAATCCTTATTATATCAAGTCTCGCAAGGTATTTTTCTTCTTGGATGCGTTATGTAAAAATCAACCTTACTTTTTTTGTAACAAATTGGCCTACGTACCTGTGATATTATTCACTTACTAGAAGACGCGACTATGCATCTCTCGTCCCTCTTCTATCAATTAATAAATTTTTTTAGGTAAGTTTGTGAAACACTGAACAAATTTTGAACAATTTGTGACATTCTTTAAAAAGGTGGGAGCAGAATGAAATCACTAAAGCCTTTCATGATATTTCTTTCATTATCACTGATGCTTTTCTTAAGCGGCTGTGAAACAAATATGGTTGTATTTGAGCCGCAGGGGCCGGTGGCAAGATCTATCACAGACCTGATTAACTGGTCATTAATTTGGATGCTGATCGTCGTAGTAGTCGTGTTCGCATTGTTTGCTTATATCATCTGGAAATACAGAGAAACACCTGAAAATAAAGATTATGAGCCTCCTGAAGAACATGGCAGCACATTGCTGGAGGTCATTTGGACAGGAATCCCAATCCTGATCGTTATTGCTCTGACAATACCAACTGTTAAAACACTTTACGCGCTGGAAGAAGTACCGGAAAGCCTTGAAGAAAAAGAACCAATTACAATCCATGTAACTGCTGCTGATTGGAAATGGATCTTCAGTTACCCTGAGGAAGGTATCGAGACAGTCAACTATGTCAACATTCCTGAAGATACTCCAATCTTGTTCAAGCTTACTTCCGCAAGTACGATGCAGTCATTCTGGGTACCTGCATTAGGCGGCCAGAAATACGCAATGGCCAAAATGGAAACCGAACTTTTCCTTGCAGCTGACAATCCTGGTTCTTATATGGGGAAAAACTCAAATTTCAACGGCCGCGGTTATGCTGAAATGGAATTTGAAGTTCTTGCTCAAACTCAATCGGATTATGATGAGTGGGTCGATGAAGTAAAGGATACCGCTCCTAAACTTACAGAAGACGAATATGAAGAATTATTAAAGCCTACTCACTTAGGTCGAATGACATTCAACAATACTCACCTTGCATGGGTGAATCATGCCGATATGGATTCTAAAACCTACACGAACCCTGAATTATACCGCTATCATGGATATCAGGGAAAAACGTTTGAAGAAGAAGACAATTATAAGAACGCTGACAATGTAGATGAATCTGACAAAGACGAAGATGAGGATTCTTCACACAGTGAGCATAAAGAAGATGCAGATGAATCACACGGAGGTGAACACCATGGGCATTAAATGGGATGAATTTTTTGTAACTGGTGACCCGCTCATTCTAGGGGCACAAGTCTCAATTGCTCTGACAATGATTGGTCTGGTTTTTGGTATCACCTATTTAAAGAAGTGGACATGGTTATGGCAGGAATGGATCACGACCGTTGACCATAAACGGATCGGAATCATGTACATCATCTCCGCTGTCCTGATGTTTTTCCGCGGAGGAATTGACGGGCTGCTGATGAAAGCCCAGACTTCCAGGCCGGAGATGGAATTCCTGAGTTCACAGCACTACAATGAAATTTTCACTACTCACGGTGTAATCATGATCCTCTTCATGGCGATGCCTTTCTTGATAGGTTTAATGAACGTTGTCATCCCGCTGCAAATTGGTGCACGTGATGTTGCGTTCCCTCAATTGAACGCATTAAGCTTCTGGTTGTTCTTTGTGGGAGCAATGCTGTTTAACATTTCATTCGTCATCGGAGGATCCCCTGATGCCGGATGGACATCGTACTTCCCGCTTGCTGGTAAAGAATTCAGTCCGGGAATAGCGAATAACTATTATGCAGTTGCCCTTCAGATTGCCGGTATCGGTACATTGATGACAGGTATTAACTTTATCGTAACCATCTTAAAAATGAGAACAAAAGGCATGGGATTAATGAAAATGCCTATGTTCACCTGGACGTCACTGATCACTTCAGTCATTATCGTCGCTGCTTTCCCAATCTTTACAGTAGCTTTGGCGCTGATGACAACTGACCGTATTTTCGGAACACATTTCTTCACTGTATCAGGCGGAGGAATGGATATGCTTTGGGCCAACCTATTCTGGTTATGGGGGCATCCTGAAGTATATATTGTAGCTTTGCCTGCTTTCGGGATTTTCTCTGAGGTCATTGCTACTTTCTCACGTAAGTCATTGTTTGGATATAAATCAATGGTGTATGCGATTGTCGGAATTGCCGTCTTGAGTATGGTCGTATGGGTCCACCACTTCTACACAATGGGCTCAGGCCCTGCGGTTAACTCTTTCTTCTCGATCACGACGATGATGATTGCGGTTCCTACAGGAGTAAAAATATTTAACTGGCTCTTTACAATGAGAAAAGGCCGCATCAAGATGACGACGGCGATGCTTTGGGCACTTGCCTTCATTCCGACATTTACAATCGGCGGAGTGACTGGCGTCATGCTTGCAATGGGGGCAGCCGATTACCAGTATCATAATACATTGTTCCTGGTTGCTCACTTCCACTATGTATTGATTCCTGGTGTTGTATATGCTGTATTCGCGGGCTTGTACTACTGGTGGCCGAAGATGTTTGGCCATATGCTTAATGAAAAACTCGGTAAATGGCACTTCTGGTTGTTCAATATCGGTTTCAACGTAACATTCATGCCACTGTTCTTCCTTGGATTGAAAGGTGCGGTACGCCGTTCCTATACGTTCTCGGTTGAATCAGGGTTCTCTAACTTGTTCTTATTATCTGCACTTGGATCTGTCATTCTTGCAGCAGGTTTTGCTGTATTCTGCTACAACATTTACTGGAGCATCCGCTATGCAGACAGAAATATCTCAAGCGATCCTTGGGATGCAAGAACATTGGAGTGGGCAACTGCTTCACCTGTTCAATATTACAACTTTGCCAAGCAGCCTGAAGTTAAAGCGATTGATGCTTTCTGGCATATGAAAAAGAATGACGAAGGTTTATCACTAAGTGACTCTGAGATCAAGAAGATTCACATGCCAAGCAACTCTGGTTTGCCATTCATCATGTGTGTATTCTTTGGAATCGCAGGATTCTTCCTTGTATTCGAGTGGCAGATTGCAACGATTATTGCATCACTCGGTATTATCGCAGGATTGATTTATCGTTCATTCGAATATAACGATGGATATTACATCCCGGCTGAAGAAATCAAAGAAGTGGAACGTTCATGGAGAAACAAAAAGGGAGAGGTGAACAAACATGTCAGCTAAAGTCGATACTTCACTGCCTTTAGAATATCAGACAGAACAAAACCGTTTGAATATCCTCGGCTTCTGGATATTCCTTGGAGCTGAAATTGCCCTCTTCGCTACATTGTTTGCTGTATATGCTGTGTTAAGCCAACGTTATGCCGGCGGCCCGACACATCAGGATATCTTTATGATGAAAGAAGTCATGATCCAGACTGTATTGCTGCTTACGAGCAGCTTTACATGCGGATTAGCCATCTTTGAGATGAGGCGAGGCAATTTAAAAGGCTTGATTACCTGGTTGATCATTACACTTGGCCTTGGTGCCGGATTCTTATACATGGAAATCAATGAGTTCATTCATTACGTCCATGAAGGTGCGACCATCCAGACCAGTGCTTTCCTTTCCAGCCTGTTTGTTCTGCTGGGGACACACGGAGCCCACGTGACATTCGGTATTTTCTGGGCAGTGATGATCATCATCCAGCTTGTTAAGAGAGGTTTGACACCGGTCACTGCCCGAAAGGTCTTTATTATCGGCCTATACTGGCACTTCCTTGATGTTGTCTGGATCTTTATCTTCACATTCGTTTACTTGAAAGGGATGATGCTATAATGGAAAAGAGTACAACAAGTTACCCAATAAGCCACTTTGTTGGTTTCATCATGTCACTCGTCCTTACCTTTGTAGCAGCATGGGTTGCTTTAAAAACAACTCTGTCATTTACAGTAGTTTTATGGGTGATTGGAACGCTGGCGGTAGTGCAGGCAGGTCTTCAGTTATTCATGTTCATGCACGTAAATGAAGGAGAAGATGGTAAAGTACAGATTATCAATATCATTTATGCCGTATTCTGTGCCGCCGTGATTGTTGTCGGTTCCATCTGGGTATTGACTTCCGGCCACGCTGCCCACTAATAATCGGGCATACAAAAAAGGCTTGGAGAATAAAATTCTCCAAGCCTTTTTTTATTTGTTGTTTTTCAGCCTCTGTCAGTTAGATAAGTTGCCCATTCCCTCTGCAGGCGTTGAACAACTTCTGCTCCGCAAACTCCTCTGGAAACCTCAGCAGGATAAAAATCCTCAAGACTGCACTCTAACCCATCCAGCTATAAGCCTGACTTTAAATTCGATTTTTTACTATCCCATTCATTTCTGGTTTGCTTTTCATTGAAAACTCCTCGATAAGCGGCAAGAAAATCATTGTTCCAAAGATGAACATGAACCCTACCATTACACCGATTCCAATCGAAAGGAAATAGTCCTGGCTGACACCGCTTACAAAAAAGCTGTAGACTGTCAGCATCAATCCGATCGCGCCACCTGCCGCAGAAAACCACTTTACAGCCGCTAATGTTTGTTGTTTATTACTCATCCGATTCTCCCCCTTTATATTCTATTTTATGTTTGTTCACAGATTTGTCAAACAAATTTCTTAAAAAGTTCAAAAATAGTTGTTTGGAAGGGAGAGATGTATGCTTTTTAGCAGGTTGCTTGGTACCTGCTCCAGACATATTCCTCTCAACAAAACCCTTTACCGCATTAACGCACTAAGAGGGACTGTCCCTTTCAGCGCGGTGATGCGGTAAAGGGTCTCTACATAGAAAAAGCATGCAGGCTGTTTGCCAGCATGCATGCTCTATCATTTAAGACAAGTATTCGAGTACATTTTTGACTGCCTTTTCGCCCTGGTCGATACAGTCTGGAAGGCCGAGGCCTTCGAATGAACTTCCGGCGATAAATAACCCTGGAAGTTCTTGCCGCACTTTGTTCTGCATTGTTTCTAAACGGTCTTTATGTCCCACTGTATATTGAGGCATGGCTTCCTTCCATCTTGAGACGATTGTGAATTCCGGATCCATTGTTATATTCATGATTTTATTTAAATCCTGAAGGACGATTTTCTCGATTTGGCTGTCAGAAAGATCGACAACCGCTTCGTCGCCGGCTCTGCCGACATAGCACCTGATGAGGACTTTTCCTTCAGGAGTGGTATGCGGCCACTTTTTATGGGTCCAGGTACACGCTGTTATTGTGTAATCTGCATTCCGTGATACGACAAATCCTGTTCCGTCGATATCCTTTTTGATTGCTTCTTCCGGGAAGGCCATGGCCACGGTAGCAACCGATGTTGCAGGGGTCGTCTTCAAGTGATCAAAAAAGTTATATTGAGGGAACATGGATGGAATGGCCGGGTGCGGAGTTGTTAAAATGACACTGTCTGCATCAAGCCTTTCCCCGTTATTCAATAGAAGTGTATAACGTCCCTCTTCTTTTTCTATTTGCTCCACTCTGACTCCTTTTAAAACTGAGTCATGATCAAGCTTCGATCCAATGGCATCTACCAATGATTGCAAACCCTTTGTCAGTGTCAGGAATATTCCTTTTTTCTTTGCACCAGGTTTAGTCGCAGGAGCTGGAGTCGTTTTTTTCATTCCCAAGATCAAGCTTCTGTGCTTCTGCTCCACTTGGTAAAATTGCGGAAATGTCGACATCAGGCTGAGCTGGTCGATGTCTCCGGCATAAATTCCTGATAATAGAGGCTCAATTAAGTTTTCGACAACCTCATCACCCAATCTTCTTCTAAAGAATTGGCCTAGTGACTGATCGCCCTTCACATTTGATTTAGGAAGGATAAAGTCCGCTGCAGCTCTTGCTTTTCCCTGCATGGAAAACAAACCGGTAGTAACAAAAGGAGCCATTTGTGTCGGAACACCCATTACAGAGCCGCCTGGCATTGCATGAAGTTCCTCATTTACCAGAACATAAGACTTCCCTGTAGAGTTATTGACCAGTTCATTATCTACACCGACTTCTTTCGCTAACCTGGCAGCACTTGTCTTTCTTTCTAAGAATGAATCCGGGCCTCTTTCGATGATAAAGCCGTCCCGGCTCACAGTTTGAATCTTGCCGCCAAGCCGATGGCTCGCTTCCACTAATTTGATCTCGATCGGATGTCCGGTTTTCTCGGCCTCTTTCTGTAAATAGTAAGCTGAAGTTAAGCCAGTTATTCCCCCGCCTATTATTACTACCTTTTGTTTCTCCACGGTTTATCGCCTTCTTTTTATAGTTTTGATTCTTTACTTGCTGGTTACTTGTTCAGATGCTTCATGATTACAGTTGCCATTGCATCGATGAATTCAGGCTGCGCATTTGGCATTTCCGGCCTGTAATAGCTTGCACCGATTTCATCTGTAACCACTTTACATTCATAATCATTGTCATAAAGTACTTCCAGATGGTCTGAAACGAAACCTACAGGAACATAGACAAATGTGTTATAGTTTTTCTCTTTATACAGGTCTCTTGTTAAATCCTGAACATCCGGCCCAAGCCATGGGTCAGGGGTATTCCCCTCACTTTGCCAGCCGACAGCATAATGTTCGACTCCTGCACCTTTGGCAATGAGGTCAGCTGTTTCCTGAAGCTGATTTGGATACGGGTCACCGTCTTTCAATATTCTTTCAGGAAGACTATGGGCTGAGACAATCAAAACAGCTCCATTTCGTTCTTCTTCTGTCATTTCTGCATAGGTATCTTTTACTTTCTTTACCCAGTAATCAATGAATTTCGGCTCATCATACCAGCTCTCAACCGATGTGATTTCAGGTCCGCCGAGCTTAGCTGCTTCTTCCTTGGCACGTCCGTTATAAGACTTGACACTGAATGTAGAGAAGTGCGGGGCAAGAACAATAGATACCGCTTCTTCAATACCGTCATCATGCATTTGTTTCACAGCGTCTTCAACAAAAGGTTCGATATGCTTAAGCCCGAGGTACATTTTGAACTCAATCTCCTCTTGGGCAGCGTTCAACCTTTCTTCCAAAGACTTAGCCTGATCAAGCGTGATTTTAGCAAGGGGGGATATACCGCCTATCGCTTCATAACGTTCTCTTAAGTCCTCCACCAGCTCCGGTGATGGCTTTCTGCCATGGCGGATATGAGTATAGTAACGTTCAAGGTCTTCTTCTTTATAAGGGGTTCCATAAGCCATAACAAGCAGGCCCATTTTTTTCTTTGCCATAATTTCCGTTCACCTCATTAGAAAAATATTTATAGTTTATCCTTTTAGTTGTTGTGAGCTGTATTCATGAATGAAAGCAGTCAGCCTTTTTAATGTTTCAGGCTTGACCTCCGGGAAAACCCCATGTCCGAGGTTAAAGATATAACCAGGCTCCTGGATTCCCTGATCAATGATCGCTTTTGCTTTTTCTTCAATGACTTCCCAAGGAGCAAGCAGGATGGCAGGGTCTAAGTTCCCCATCACTGTTTTGTTGATGCCGTTTCCGCGTGCTTCTTGGATCGGCAGCCTCCAGTCGAGACCCACGACATCAATCGGAAGTTCATGCCATTCCATGGAAAGATGGCTTGCACCTACACCGAACATGATCAATGGCACATTTTCTTTTTTCAATTCTGTGAAAATCTTTTCCATCACCGGTTTGATGAATGTCCGGTAATCCTGGACATTCAATGCACCCACCCAGGAATCAAAAATTTGGAAGGCAGAAGCTCCCGCTTTGATTTGGGCACGTCCGTATGCGATCGTCATGTCTGCAAGCTTGTCCATTAAAGTAAACCAGGCTTTCGGTTCTGCGTACATAAACGCTTTGGTTTTGTTATAGTTTTTCGAAGGGCCGCCTTCTATCATATAGCTGGCAAGTGTAAATGGAGCACCCGCAAAGCCGATCAGCGGCACAGATAACTGTTCCTGCGTTAGAAGCTTGATTGTATCCAGGACGTAAGGCACGTCACTCTCAGGATCGATTTCTCCAAGCTTTTCTACATCAGAAAGCGACCTGATCGGGTTATCAATTACCGGGCCTATCCCTGTCTTGATATCGACATCCACACCGATGGACGGAAGAGGAGACATGATATCTTTGTAAAGGATTGCCGCATCGACATCATATTGTTCCACAGGCAGCCTTGTTACATAAGCACAAATTTCCGGTTGATGAGTAATTTCAAATAAAGAATATTTCTCCTTAAGCTCTCTGTATTCAGGCTGGGAACGCCCCGCCTGCCTCATATACCATACTGGTGTGTAATCGGTCTTTTCACCTCTTGCAGCTTTCAAAAACGTATCATTCATTTTTTTCATGATTTATATGTCCACCTTTCTTAATCGACTATGTAACACCCATTGTATTATATTTTGCCTAAAGAATAAAAAATGAAGTAGCTATATGAGCCTATCCGTTCTTATATCACGTTTTCACTATAGACTTTTCCACTATAAAAGTATAGTTAAGGACTTTAAATGTCATAAATTTGCCGATTTTTCCATGACTGTTTGTTCAAATTTAAAGGCTCTTATTTGCCCACGGGAAATGAAAACGGTATCATAATTACCAAAAGCTGATCCATCACGATTTTTTACATAGCAGGGCAGTAAATTGATTCAGTTTATGCTGCCGTTTAAAGGGAAAGATAATAATAAAAAACTTGTAGCAGGAGTGAAATGAAATGTATGTATTTATGACAAGCGGAACACACGAGTTTTTGAAGACATTGGAAAATAAACATACAGACCAGACAATGGTTCTTATGGATAATGCCGACACATCTGTCCTTGTACATGAAACGGAAGGTAAATCGGTATTCCAGGAGCCTAGAAGATATGAAGTCATCGATTCTGTCGGCGATTTGAAAAAGCACGGCTTTGTGGTGATCAACAATATTCCGGTTTCCGACGAGGGCCGTCCGATTTTTGAATACCGCTTTAAAAACCGCGCGGGCCTTATTGAACAGGTGGACGGCTTTATCGCAATCAGGGTGCTGCGTCCCATTGAAACAGACACATACGCTATCCTGACTCAATGGGAAGATGAGCATTCCTTTAAGCAGTGGCAGGATTCACAGCAATATGCCAAAGCACATGAAAAAAGAGGCACCGAAGATGGAGTGGATGCCCAGCGTAACTTGTTCGCGCGCCCTTCCTATGTCTCCAAATACAGCATAGCTGAAGATGAAGAGTAAAAAGCGCAAGCGTGCCGAGGGGCTGGATTCAGAACCGAATCCCTAAACCCACAAATTTTTCTTGATTTTATAAACACAAAGGCCAAGCCATTCGATTTTGAATGGCTTGGCCTTTGTCCATTTCTCCGAAGTGAATCTTTTTTTATGCCCACCTGTAATGCCATTGTGCGGCACTGCGTTCACTTTTCCGGATTATTCATCAATATGCCATTACGGTTTGCATAAATCGCTGCCTGTGTCCTGTCCGCCACCCCTAATTTGCTGAGGATATTGCTGACATGGGTTTTTGTTGTTTTAACCCCTATAAACAGTTCATCAGAGATTTCCTGGTTCGTCATTCCTTCACCAAGACATTTTAATACATCCAATTCCCTTGCTGTCAACTCTTCATGGAGCTTCTTTTCCTGAGGACGGAACCTGTTCATCATTTTATCGGCAACCTTAGGGGCGATCACACTTTCCCCTTTAACCGCTTTGTATACAGCTGATATGACTTCATCGGCACTGGCCGTTTTCAACAGATAGCTGTGTGCACCTGCCTCAATGGCAGGAAAAACTTTTTCATCGTCATAATAGCTTGTAAGTATGATAATCTTACATTCCGGGAGAAACTTTAGAATTTCCTGTGTCGCTTCAATTCCATTGCCGTCTTCCATTAATAGATCCATCAGAATGATTTGGGGTTGATACAGCTTTGCAAGTTGCACAGCCTCCCTCCCGCTGCTTGCTTCTCCTAGAAACTCAATCTTTTCTTCAGTTAAGAGGTACGTTTTCATGCCAAGTCTGACCATTTCATGATCATCTACGATCATCACTTTGATTTTATCCATTCAAGCTCTCTCCCTCTTCCCTTAAAGGTACTCTTATATTTATATATGTACCTTCATTCTTTTTTGAGCGAATTTGGAAAATACCTCCGATTTCTTCACATCTCTCCCTCATTGTCTGAAGGCCATAGGAGGTCATTTTCTGCTGGTTGACACTAAACCCTTTTCCATTATCACTGATGTAGAGATTGAGGTTTGAATCCAATTTTTTGGCAGAAATTTTAATTTGGCTCGCATCTGCGTGTCTCAGAATATTAGATATCCCTTCTTGTACTATGCGAAACAAGTGTGCTTCTGCTCCCTTGGTCAACCCATCGAGGTCTTCAAATTCGGCGGTAATTTCAATAGGTGTCTTTTCCTTCAACTCCAAAATGAGTTTTTTCAGCCCCTGAACAAGGCTTTCTCCTTTAAGGTCAATCGGTCTTAGGTGGAGAAGCAGCGCCCGCATTTCCCCCTGGGCCTTTGAGGCTATTTCAGCTACCTGATTTAAAATTGGTTCGGCCTCTTTCGGTTTTTTTTGTACCGTGCGGACAGCTGCAGATGACAGCATATTGAGAGCAAACAACTGCTGGCTGACTGAATCATGCAAATCCCTTGCCAGCCGGTGCCTTTCTTCCATTACAGCTGCCTGGTGTGCCTGGTCAGCCAGTTCCGACTTTTCGTCCGCAAGCCTTTGGAGCGACTTTACCTGTTCTTGTATATAGAATGCAAGCTGGTTTAATTCGTCCGAAATGACTCCAATTTCATCCTGCTTGAAACCATCCACTCTCGCTGAAAACCGACCGCTTCTTAAAATGGAGACAAATGTGGAAATGTCATCTAGTCTTCCTTTAAACAAATAGCCTGTACGGAATCCGAAATAAACACTGAGCAGCAGGTAGATGACAAAGATGAGCAAAGTCAAATACAGTGAACCAGCTAACGTAATGTGCTGATCGTCCGTTACCAAAATATAAAACTGGATAATAAGAAAGAAAAACAATGTTCCCATTAATCCCATCATAAAGAAGCTTCTAAAAAACCAAAAACGCATATTGGATGATTTATTCAATGGAAACATCTCCTTATACCCGGTTAATTCTTACCGACCCTATTTTAAACTCTATTACAATACTGATTTTCTTCTCTGCCTCTTCATAATCATCCGACCGGTAATGCAAGCTTGGCTTAATATCTGATGACTTCTGATCAAAAACTTTAATATCGCCGACATTCCCTTCCACTTTTATATCTACTGGGATGTCTTCCGGAATGAGCATTTTCACATCACCTATCCAGCCTTTTAGATGAATCGGTGTTTCTCCCTCTGGAATATAAGCTTTGCTCAGGTCAAAGTAATAGTCTCCTATCACGTTGTATAACCGCATCGATTCAAGCGGCCAATTCGGCTGGTTGAATTTCACATCGCCAATGATTAATCCCCTGTTCACTTTCGTTCTTTGTTTCTCATGTTTGTCTGCCTTATGCTGTTCGTCCGCCTCGCGGTTTCCACTATTCTCCTTTTCAAAGGGATAATCACTGGACACACTGAATTTAATCTTATTCTTCTTCCATATCACCATGAAAGCAATCCCGATCAGGATAACCGGCCACAGTTTCAACCAGTCTCCATAACTGAATGAAATAAAGTCAAAAACATCAAGTATCAATAATATTCCAAAAATAAATAGGAACAATCCCACTGTGAATTTTCCTGTTCTTTTCCACCTGATGCTATTAATGACCCACTTCAACCCTTCAAGAGCAATCAGAAAGGGAATGGAAATGACAAATAACTGTTTTATTTCCAAGGAAATGACACCAATATTGATAAGCAGCAATATTATGCCGGTAAATAATAGAATAGCTGAGAAAAACCACTGTTTTCCGCCAGAATGTCTCAAAATCCCCACCGCCTTTTACCATTCTTTTTTCATTTCGATGATTACCATCAAAATCCTTTTATTATTTTTTATTCTACTTGGATTTCCTTTACTTTAAGAGGAGCACCGGCAGGATTTCGTCTCCGTCCAGGGACGGAATTTTTTTCTTTTACCCGCTCACCTTCCTTGTTCAAGTGAATATTCTGTAATACCAAAAAAGGCAAAAGCCCTTTTTTAGAACCGCACTTCGTATGAGGGGGTATCTTTATGCTAGTGGAATTAACGGCATTACACTGGCTGTATATTGTTTTTATCGGGTTGATCATTCTATTTATGGTATTCAGGAAGGATACAACCATTGTGTGTATCGCCGGAATATTCCTGATTGCTTTGCTTGCAAAAGGATCTTTGACCAGTTCCGTCAGCAGTGTGTTCAACAGCTTCATTTATGCCATCACAGAGCTATTATCCACGATTCTCGTCATCTCCATCATCGTTGGAATGAGTAAAACCCTTACCAGGACCGGCATCAATGATGTGATGATCAGGCCTTTTGCCCGTCTGATCAAAACACCTGCACTCGCTTATTGGACGATCGGGATCGTGATGATGCTGATTTCATGGTTCTTCTGGCCCTCACCTGCCGTAGCCTTATTGGGAGCTGTTCTAGTTCCCGTTGCACTGCGTGTAGGTCTCCCGGCACTTGGCATTGCGATGGCGATGAACTTGTTCGGCCATGGAATTGCCCTTTCCGGAGACTTTGTCATCCAGGCCGCACCAAAGCTTACAGCTGATGCAGCTGGGTTGGATGTTTCCCAAGTTATTGGCGCAAGTATTCCCTTAGTCGCCGTGATGGGGATTGTAACAACCTTAACAGCGTTCCTGCTCTTGAAAAGAGATATGAAAAAAGGCGTTTTGCTGGTGAAAGAATCTGAAATTGAGGAAGTTCAAAAAGAAGCAGGACCCGAATTACTAAGCGATGCTTCTAAAAAGCTGTTTGCATTGATGATTCCTGTTTTATTTGCTTTAAATATATTGGCTATGTACTTGTTTGACCTTCAAGGAGGAGATGCTACAGCTCTGATTGGAGGCACATCAATATTCATTCTTTTAATCATCTCGCTTGCAGGCTATAAATCCAAAGGGCTAGAACAGACGACAAGTTTTTTAATCGAAGGATTTCAGTTTGGGTTTAAAGTATTCGGTCCCGTCATCCCCATCGCTGCCTTCTTTTATCTCGGAGATTCAGGCTTTACGTCTATCATTGGTGAGGGGTTCCTTCCTGATGGGTCTTCCGGAATTGTAAATGACCTTGGAGGTGCGCTGGCGTCAGTCGTCCCTTTGTCCAAAGCAGTTGGGGCTGTCACTCTTACCACGGTAGGCGCAATTACCGGTCTCGACGGATCTGGATTTTCAGGTATTTCGTTGGCAGGATCCGTAGCATCACTCTTCTCTGACAGTATCGGTTCCGGAGCTGCAACCTTAACGGCCCTCGGCCAGATCTCTGCTATCTGGGTAGGAGGAGGTACGCTTGTCCCATGGGCTTTAATACCTGCTGCAGCGATTTGTAATGTTGATCCATTTGAGCTTGCCAGAAGAAATCTGGTCCCGGTTATTACAGGATTGGTTGTGACCACAATCGTGGCTATGTTTTTGATATAACACAAGACTGGACCCTAATGGAGATCATTTCTTCCCCGTAGGTTCCAGCCTTATTTATTTCCGTGTTTTCAATTTCACATAGATAAACTCACATAGGATATAGTACGAGAAGCCAATCAGAAAACCTGCCAGTACATCAGATGGATAATGGGCTGCATCAACTACCCTGCTTATGCCAGTAAGCAGAGCCAGTGCTGCAGCCAATATATAAATAGACAGTTTTCCTTTTGATGAATCAACCATTCTGGCAATAAAGAAAGCCATTACCAGCAAGAAAATCACCCCTACCATTGCATGGCCGCTTGGAAAACTGAAACCTTCCTCCCCATGCAGGGCTGCCGGTCTCTCCCTCTCGACTGTTTCTTTTAAAAATTTATTGATATAATTCCCTCCGCCTATTGCCAAAACAGTAAAAATTATTCCTGTAAAATCCCTTTCCTTCAATGCCAGCCAAAGAATCAACAGTATACTGATTGTACCTATGACCAGTTCTGTCCCGATGATGGAGAAGTGCTTCAAAAAGGAAGCCTGTTCCATTAATTCAAAGACTGGCCGGTCAAATCCTTTTATGTAATCGGTGGCCACCAGCATCAGCACTGCCAGAAACACAGCAAAAGACAACCATGCCGATGTATATCTCTTTTTTAACAACTCTTTCACCTCCCCCTTCTCAGTTTTATCATACTTTCATCCCATACAGCTATAAGAAATACTGAGTCTCATTAAAGGAAACTAATGATATAATATTCTTAATTTTTACTTTTCATTTTCGGAACACACTATTGTTTAGGGGGACATGGAGATGCTTGAAAAATTGTACGCAAGATTGGAAAGCGATTGGGATGAAATGGTTGAAATCAGACGCTGCCTGCACCAGAATCCTGAGGTTTCTTTTAAAGAAGTTAAAACAGCCAGGTACATAGCGGACTACTATCAGCGCTTGGGCATTGAAGTTGAATCCGGTGTAGGGGGCAATGGTTTAGTTGCCAGAGTCCATGGTGGAAAACCCGGCAAGACCATCGCTTTGAGAGCCGATTTTGATGCTTTGCCGATTCATGATGAAAAAGAAGTTCCTTACCGTTCTAAGATTGACGGTGTCATGCATGCATGCGGCCATGATGGCCATACCGCCACCCTTCTAGTCCTGGCAAAAGCATTGAATGACATGAAGGACGAACTGCCTGGAACGCTCGTTTTTATCCATCAGCATGCTGAGGAATATGCACCTGGCGGAGCGAAATCAATGGTGGAGTCCGGGTGTCTTGAAGGGGTGGATGCTATTTTCGGAACACATTTATGGGCGACTGAACCACTTGGAAAAATCCAATATCGGACGGGGCCAATCATGGCAGCCGCTGACCGGTTTGAGATTACAATCCAAGGGGCGGGAGGTCATGGTGCTCAGCCTCACAAAACAAAAGACTCTATTGTAGCTGCCTCCCAGCTTGTTGGCACACTGCAGCAAATTGTCAGCCGCAGAGTCAATCCAATAGATCCTGCGGTGGTAACGATCGGTTCCTTTGTCGCCGATAATGCTTTCAATGTAATCGCCGATTCAGCTAAATTGATCGGAACAGTAAGGACTTTCAATGAGGAAACGAGAGACTTCATCATTTCTGAAATGGAACGTATCATCCAAGGCACCTGTATTTCTGCACAATGTTCTTATACGTTCAATTATGAAAAAGGGTATCCTGCCGTGGTGAACCACCAGAGTGAAACCGATCATTTAGTAGAAGCGGCAGAAGGCATTACCGGGGTTTCAGGAATTGAAGAATGTGAAATGCAAATGGGCGGGGAAGATTTTGCGTACTATCTGCAAAAGGTACCCGGCACATTCTTCTTTACTGGTGCACAGCCTGAGGGTATCGACCAGCCTTATCCTCACCATCACCCGAAATTTGATTTTCACGAAAGAGCGATGCTGACAGCTGCCAAGGTCATGGCAAAAGCAGCTATCACTTATTCCATTAAGTAAGTGAATATTGATTGATCTTAGCTTAAGGGCTATCTTACCGAGCAAGGGGACAAAATTCCCCTGGCCCAAAAAAACAGAAGCCGGCGTCCATCCTTAAATGGCGCCGGCTCCCCTTATGGCTTTGAGCTGAAATATCTTCTCCTGTAAGCATAGATGGCTGCCTCACCCAGTTCATCAAGCAGGCCGTAATTTGCATAAGCTCCCACAACTGCTCCAATACCAGGCACAAGCTGAAGCATTTTTACAAAATCGATATAATCCCGGTACTCCTGCTGAAACGACTTCCAGTCCAGGTCAGCCATTTCCTGTTTAACAGTATCCCAGTCATCAATAATCATGAATACCTTACGGCGATGTTCATCGCTCGAAAATGCCAGCTGAAACACATAGAGCATGAACAGCCTCTCTTCATATGACTTGGCGTCAAATCCATGAACTCTTGCCACCTCATATAAATACTTCATCTTGATGGAAAGCAGAAGCGGGAAATCTGCCATTCCAAGGAATATTCCGCCGGCACCTGTGCCGGCTCCTTCCAGTGCTGCAGCCTTCCTGTAAAAAGCAAGTCTGTCTGCCATGTACTTTTCCTTTTCTTCCAGGGACTCAGGTACTGCTTTGGTTTCATTTGAGGCAAAGCCTGACCCTGCCAATGTGACTTTCACCATGTTTTTGATGCTGTCTGTCACCAGCCTGTGTATCTTTTCAGGAATGACTGAGTTAATCCTCGACTGGGCTCTTTTAGCCGTCCGATTAAGTATTCCCGCTCTTTTAAGCTTCTTTCTCTTCCATATTTCCATATCGGTTTGTGCGTTACGATCAAAGCTGTCCATTTCAAACACCTGTCCTTATGATGGCATGTAATAAACACTTACCGTACTATACGGAATAAACACTAAAGAAGTTTCAGTCAGTATTCGAATTTCTTCAATCTTTGAAGCAGATAAAAGGCAGAGAATCCATAAGAGAATGCCAGGCCGCTCCCCAGAAGCACAAGAGCCGGTATCAATTGGCCGCTTACCAGGAGTGTCAGTGAAAATAAAACAGACTGGAAAATCAGTGACCAAAGCACCACTTGCTGGAAGGATTGTTTTCTGATTGTTGACGCAACAGGATAAAGCGATACCCATATTTTATAATCAAAACGCTTGAACATCGGGATGAGCTGAAAACCTGTTAAATACATGAATAACAAACCGATTGCAAGATTCAGCCAGAGTGAATCATTCAATAAGAGGATAACCATTGCAATCAGGGTCAGCCGGATATACAATCCGAAATATTCACTAGTCCGAATAAGTGAACGCATATATAGAAATTTAAACGTTTCCTTTTGATCGTATTTCACCATGTTCAGCAAAACATCAAGCAATTTGCGTCGATGTACTTTCCCTTTTAGCTTAGGTACATCGGTGAACATATTCGCCAGCCTGTAAAACAGCAGCATTCTCTGTTCTTCCAAACTGATAAGCACATCCCATTTAAGGCTCTTGTCTTTTACAGAGGCCATAAAGTAGAATAAATAGCCCAAAAGGATGACCGCCGCTGCAGCTATTAACCCAATGGCTGCTTCATTAAGCAGGAGATATAAAAATACCGTATTAAGGGCAAAGCGAATAATATAGTCAACGAGATGTGTCTCCCGTTCCTGATTTTTCAAGGTATACCATCTGACATACAGATTCCAGATCTTCAGAAGCAGGAGAACAGCAAGAATAAGAAAAAAGGATTGAAAACCCCTGCCGGTCACCTTTACATACATCGGCATCATTGCTGCCAGCACCAAAAGCAAAACATACGATTGGGAAATAAAACTGACCCAGATTCCTTTTTTGAAAAAGGATTTCATCCGGCCTTCAAGCGGCAGCAAAAAGACAGCATCTGCCTCCCGCAAAAAGGTATATACCGGGCTCCAGGAAAGGATGATCCCCAAAAGCACCGCCATGATGATTGCAGCCGGAAATGAACTGTCTAGTGTATCCACCCACTGATTATAGGTGAAAGCTCCCCCTCCCAAAGCAAAAATCAGGACGAATAATAGATGGTCATTAAACATGTAACGCAGATACTTCCTTAACTCTGCATTATATTCTGTAACCCGTCTTTTCCAAATCTCCTCGATGCTTTTCATTGTTCCCTGTCTTCCTTTGTCAGTTCGATATAGATATCATCCAGGGTGGCACCCGGCATCGCGAATTCCTGTTGAAGCTGCTGAAGTGTGCCTTTCGCCCTGATTTGCCCGTCATGAAGAATGATAAAGGAGTCACAGTATCTTTCTGCTGTTGCCAAAATATGAGTGGACATCAAGATACCTGCACCATTGCTCTTCATTTCTTCCATCCAGTTCAGAAGGGACTGAATGCCCAGCGGATCCAGACCTACAAAGGGTTCATCAATAATGTAGAGACTCGGTTCCACCAGGAATGCACACATGATCATCACTTTTTGTTTCATGCCTTTTGAGAAGTGAGAAGGAAACCAGCCAAGCTTCTTCTCCATTCTGAATTCCTTCAATAGCCCTTCTGCCCTCTTTTTATAATCAGCTTCCGGCACTCCATATGCCATGGCCGTCAGCCTCATATGTTCCTCTAAGGTCAATTCATCATAGAGAATTGGCGTCTCTGGAATATAGGCAAATTGTTTTCTGTATTCATCTGTTTCAGCGTTCAATTTCAGTCCATTTATGGAGATATCCCCCTCCTTGGGCTCCATTAACCCAATGATATGTTTGATGGTTGTGCTTTTTCCAGCTCCATTCAGGCCGATAAGCCCGACAATTTCATTAGAATGGATGGAAAAAGAGATATCTTTCAAAACAGGTTTGCGTGTATATCCACCAACCAAATGTTTAATTTCCAATAGTGACACAAGCAACGTCCTTTCTATATGTACTCTCATCTCATTTTAGCAAAGCACAGCACAGCTATCCATAATGGGAGCTGTATACACTGCCTTTTTTGAATGCATCTTAAAAAAAAATAAAATTCCACGATTTTCCTGATTAATTCTTTGAAAATTGGCCATCATAATGGAGGAAGGGGACAGCAAAACTTAAAACGGGGTGGTTGTTAAAGACCGGTATCCGAATTATACGTTTGCTTCCATCATTAATAAGGGGATGGTCGTCTTGCATAGTTTTGGCCTGAACTCACACCAAAATTTTTAACAAACTTTAAAAATGAGGTGTTTATCAAAGAACACGGACTATCATTGAATTCTTAAAGCATAAAAAGCTATAAGATAAGGGGATGGTCGCTTTGAACCAGAGTCAGACAACAACACTCATGTATAATCACTGATCTTGCAAAAAAATGCAAAATGAGGTGTTTATCGCAGAGAATTTAGACGTTCCAAAAAACCTTTAATGTAATTCCCCCTTCAAATGGGGCTGGCAAAGGGTGATGCTGATATTACCTTTCTGCCGGCCCCTTTTCTTTGTACTTTCCATCATTTCACTTCTTATGATAAAATCAAAAAAACATTGAAAGGCGGTATACTATGAGCGACTGTATTTTTTGTAAAATCATTGACGGCGAAATCCCCTCGTCCAAAGTGTATGAAGATGAACATGTTCTCGCATTTCTGGATATCAGCCAGGTAACTAAAGGACATACCCTCGTGATCCCGAAAGTACATAAAGAAAATGTATACGAACTTACTGACGAGATTGCCTCAAAGGTGTTCTCTGCTGTACCGAAGATTTCCAATGCTATCAAAGCAGAATATAATCCAATCGGATTGAATCTCCTGAACAATAATGGTGAAGATGCCGGGCAGTCTGTTTTCCATTTCCACCTGCATATCATCCCGCGCTATGGCAAGGGCGATGGCTTTGGAGCTGTTTGGAAAACCCATACTGACCAATACACTCCCGAAGATTTAAAGGAAATTGCCAACGGAATCAGCAAACACCTATAATTAACTTACAGTTAATATTACACAATAGAACGAAAACTCCTCCTTGTCTGAGGAGTTTTTGTTATTTTCAAAAATCTTCAAGCGGATGTCTGTTAAAATAATTCTGCCTGTGGTATACTGTTTTTAACTTTTCGCTGCCGGCAATGAGTGCACGGCGGGAGAAGCAAAGCAGAGAAAAGATTAGATGAGGAGAGATGAGAAATGAATACGAAAACTTTGGTGGCACTATCACTGCTTGTAGGGATTGGTGCTGTACTGCATGCTGTCATACCGGGAATTTTCCTTGGGATGAAGCCTGACATGATGCTGACGATGATGTTTCTTGGCATTTTATTATTTCCTGAGAAAAAGAATGTGCTTCTTTTGGGGATTACGACAGGGATTATCTCTGGCCTCACTACAGCATTCCCAGGAGGATTTATACCAAACCTGATTGACAAACCGCTTACAGCTTTTGTTTTTTATCTGATGGTGCTGGGAATTAAGAAATACTCTGGATCTATCGCCGGTACAGTAACACTGACTGCTGTCGGAACAATTATTTCAGGTATCTTCTTCCTGACTTCCGCTTACTTTATAGTCGGCCTTCCAGGAGCTTTCCTTGGGTTGTTTGCTGCAGTCGTACTGCCAGCTGCACTTGTAAATGCCGGAGCCATGTTTGTGGTATACCCAGTAGTCGTGTCTATCCTAAAGCGAACAAGCTTCGCCCAGACGGTCTCGCTAACAAAATCATAATATAAATGCAAAAAGGAACCTTGGAGGTTCCTTTTTATTGTATCCATCCGCTTTACCGCTTTAAAGTGGTATAAGGGACAGTCCCTCTTCGCGCTTTAAAGTGGTAAAGTGCTGACTATTATCCCTTATTCTCCTATTTGACCGCAAGCCATAACAGGATCCCCAGAAGCAGGGCAATAACTCCACCCGTCCCAAGCACTCCCGCTCTCCTCCGCAAAATATTCTTCGGTGGATACATCCCAGATTTTTGTGTCGCCATAAAATAGTGGATCATTCCAAAGAATAAAATCGCACTTAAAGCGAAAAAGCCAAATATTATGCCATCCACAGCCTCCACCCCTTCTTTTCTCAAGGCTCTTTTCCTTCTTATACGTTGTTGCTATTTACTATGAAGTGTGTAAAATATAGCCATAATTCACAGGAAATATCCTGGTAAGCAAGCAATGAGCTACTCTCCCTATTCAAAGAGCCGCCTTGTACCCAGGGGATATCTGAAAGCAACAATCTATACGAAAACAGACTTTCCCAAAACAACCCTTTATTTTATGTTTATGCCTCAAAAAAAGCGTTATGAGAAAAGTTGATTAGTGTTTTGCCAAAAAGGGTAAAAAGGAATTATAAACTAAATGTCGAAATGAAAATGCAGGAATCATTTTTGGGGGAGATAATATGAAGTTTAAGTCAGTAACTTACGGAATCCTTGCCGGAAGCGCAATTGGTGCATTAGCAACGCTTCTATCTGCGCCAAAATCAGGGAAGGACCTGAAGCTGCAAATAAAACAGAATAAAGATGAATGGAAGGCTGTCCTGACTGAAATCAAAATAAATGCAGTTGAAGTGAAAAATTCGGTTTCCAAACTGTCTACTGAAGGAAAACATACCATTTCAACAATCAAAGACGATATGCAACACTCCATTCAAACATGGCAGGGAAGCACGGAACCTAATATCCAGCACATTAAAGATGATATCGTGCAGATTGAACAGCTTACCGAAAAAATGGAACAAAAAATCAGCAAACAATAACATTAAGAGGTCCGGCATTTTTCTTGCCGGGCCTCTTTTCATCACCAAAACAATTATTAAAAGTTGATAAAATCACGTTTTTTTTCAAGAAAATCCTTCATTTCTAAAAATTTTGTAAATTTAAACCTTTATTAATTTTTATTTTATTGGCATAATAAAAGATAGAGAGATAACTTAACTAATAGGATTCTAAAAGACATGGGAAACAATCAACATTTGGAAAGCGGGTGAATCGAATGGAAGAAAGAGAATTTTCTATGAAGGAAGCAATGTTGTTCAGCCAGAGAATGGCCCAACTGAGCAAAGCATTGTGGAAGGCGATTGAAAAAGATTGGCAGCAATGGATTAAACCTTATGATCTTAATATAAATGAACATCATATATTATGGATTTCTTATCACTTAAAAGGTGCCTCCATATCAGATGTCGCCAAGTTCGGTGTCATGCATGTATCGACTGCATTTAATTTTTCAAAGAAGTTAGAAGAAAGAGAACTTCTCCAGTTCTCCAAGAGGGAAAATGACAAACGCAATACGTACATTCAATTAACGGAGAAAGGTGAAAGCGTTTTACTCGAGCTAATGAGCAACTATAAGCCTGAAAAACATTCCATTTTCCAGGGAGTCACTCCATTAAGGGAGCTGTACGGACGCTTCCCGGATATGATAGAAATGATGGCAGTTGTTAAAAATATTTATGGCAATGATTTTATGGAAATCTTCGAAAAATCTTTCCATAATATCGAAAGTGAATTCACTGAAGAAGACGGAAAGCTCCAAAAGGTATCAACTGAAGATGAATCCAACTAGAGGTTTCGCTTTAACTGCTCCATCAAAAATGGATAAAGCCGTTGAGCAAGGCACGCCTCAATAACCTCTTCAGCTGGCAGACGCGGGTCCATATTTCCAACAAACTCCTTAAAAAGCGGAGCAAAAAAGACAAATCCTTCCGCTTTTTGTTCTTGGCATTGCTTGTTCAGCACTTCACACAATTGATAGAAGCCATTTACCTCCTTTTCAGAAAGCCCATACTTCATCACAAGCCTGTAAAATTCATATCCCCTTTCAGGCATCATTTCCATGAGCAGTTTCTGCTGGTATTCAAGTTTTTCAATTCTTTCAAGTAATTCACTCAATTCCTACACCTTCTTATATATTAATGAAACATCCACTAACCGATTTCATGCCGAGAAAAGCATCATTAATCAATGGATGCTTTCATAATAGCAAAGTCCTTAAGAACATGCTATCGGCCTGATCACAAAGCCTTCACCTGGATTGGATAAAATGAGAAAAAGGGTTTAATAATATTTTTACAAATTAATATTTATTTTTCTATTGATTTTTTGCTTTGAAAATCGTAAAGTATGGAAAGCGAAGGATTAAATTAAAAACTTGTCGTCTATGGAGGCGATTTTTTTATGCATTGCTGGAAAACAATCAATCTGGAAAAACAATTTGGCCACAGCCGTGTCATACTGCTTTCATGCCTTGTGATGATGATGGTTTTTACCGTTATCTATGTACCTGTCAATCTCATTTTATCTGAGGATCTGTATGATACTCACTTTTATATTTTCCTGACTGGTATGTTATTGGTGTATCCATTACACAAGCTGCTGCATATTGTGCCGGTGTTGACCTATGTTAATAAACTTAGATTCAAAGTGAAATTTCATTTATTTTTCATTCCTGTCGTTTCGTTTCGAGTGTCTGAGCCTATTTCGAAATATCGATTCATTCTTGCATTGATATTTCCTTTTGTCATTATTAATTCTGTGTTAGTTTCGGGCTGCATCATGCTGCCTCATTACTCACATTATTTTACGATTTTGACAGCTTACCATACAGGAATCTGTACAATTGACTTCCTATATGCAAAATGCTTGCTCTACTCTCCACGGGATGCGATGATTGAAGAAAATGAAGAAGGATATGAAATTTTAAATTTACAAAGAGGCAGTATATAGATCAAACAGCTGAAAAACAGAGAAATTCTTTTACGCTGTGAATACATCTATTGCGCCTCTTCTTTATTTTCAAGACTTCGTTCTACCATTTTCAAGGATAATTTGGTATCGTATAGCATATAGGAGATATAGGGAGGGGATAAAATGATCTCCATTTTTATCATTTTTTCAGTATTTATCCTTTATTTTATAAACCAAATGACAAACTCACTTTGTCTGCAAAAAGAAATACCGGAAGAAAGACAGCCAAAAGTATTCCGAACAATCAACATACTCATAACCATACTCTTAATCTCATCATACATAGAAATATTGTATGCTTAAAAGAAAAGCGGAAGCGCCTTGCTCAGGGGCGACAAGCGCTGGAGCAAAAAAGAGAGGAAGCCTGCACTTGGGATTCCTCTCTTTTTTGTGAAGCGACTCGAGCCCCTAGGCGCTGGAGCTGGACAATGAAATGTGGAAGGCGCCTTATCAGACCGACATGCGCTGGCACGGAAGATGGAGGAAGCCTGCTTTTGGGCTTCCTCCATTTTTTTCCTGGTCCCCTCTCCCAATATCCATTTTATGTAATTACGTGCGTATACCTCTATTTCCTGTGCACATTTACCTTCCAAAATTAAAACAGACCGCCCGATTGAGCAGTCCGTCCTTTTGCATTTATGCTTTTATAGCGCAAGGGCTCTTATACCCAAGCAGCACCGATGATAATCAATAAGATGAACAATACTACGATTAACGCAAATCCACCTGCATATCCGTATCCACCTGACATTAAACGCTTCCTCCTTTCTTAATGAAGCATAAGGCAAAACATTGCCTTATGCTTATCGAGGTTCAATTATAGCCAAGCCGCACCTACGATGATTAACAAGATGAACAATACTACGATCAAAGCGAATCCTCCGCCGTATCCGTATGAGCCACCCATAACTTTCCACCTCCTTTTAGAAGCGTTACTTTATCCTATTCAAACAATCAATTTTTGTTTAGGCGTTTAACATGTTTCTTGAAAAAACTTCCTTAGCAAATGTAAGCTGCACCTACGATAATTAGTAAAATGAACAGCACTACAATCAACGCAAATCCTGAATTATAACCGTAGCCCATTTTTATTACCTCCTTTTTTCTAGTCAAGATATCTTATGTAGGAAGTGACATTTTGGGTGTTATATACGCCCATTTTTTAGAAATCCACCCATTAAAATGTTTATTTTCTAATCAAATGTATGGTATAGTATGGTTTGTAGTTTTTAGACAAACCTTTCTGACAATACAAACTTTAGGAGATGTTATACCTATGAAGAAATGGATTTTGACAGTGTCTTTAGCCGTGGGCGTTATCGGGCTTTCTGCTTGTAATAATGCTGACGAAAACGGTGGGAACAGCGAAGTAGTCGCTGAGACAAAAGCAGGAGATGTAACGAAGGAAGAACTATATACATCAATGAAAGAAAAATTCACTCCTCAAATGGAACAAGCTCTGCAGGAATTGGTACTTACAAAAGTTCTTAGCGATAAATATGAAGTCACTGAAGAAGAAGTAGATGAGAAACTGAATGAAGCCAAAGATCAGCTTGGGCCTCAATTCGAGATGTTCTTATCTCAATATAACCTTAATGAAGAATCTTTCAGGGAATATCTGAAGCTGCAGCTGCTTCAAGAAAAAGCTGCTACTTCAGACATTGAAATTTCTGAAGATGAATTGAAAGAGTACTACGAAAACTGGAAGCCGGAAATTGAAGTCCGCCACATCCTTGTAGATGATGAAAAAACAGCTGAAGAAGTTCAACAAAAACTTGCTGACGGCGGCGATTTTGCTGAACTTGCCACAGAATATTCAAATGATCCAGGTTCTGCTGAAAATGGCGGAAGCTTAGGATGGGTCGACTATGAAGGCCGACAGAATTTCGTTCCTGAATTCTCCGCTGCTCTTGATGACCTCGAAAAAGGAAAAGTAAGTGAACCGATCAAAACACAATACGGTTACCATATTATTGAAGTGACAGACAAAAAAGAGAAGACATCGTTTGATGAAATGAAAGATGACCTTGAAAAATCTCTTAAGATGTCCAAGGTCACTCCTGAAAAAATCCAGCAGGCAATGAAACAAGTAATTGAAGATGCCAACCTGGAAATCAAAGATGAAGACCTTGAAAAAAGCTTCGAACAAATCTTGAATCCTCCGGAAACACCAGCTATGCCTGAAGGGGAAACTCCGGCTCCAGCAGAAGAAGCGCCTGCTGAAGGGGAAACAACTGAAGAGTAACACTTAAAGGGGAAGCACATTGAGTGCTTCCCCTTTTGTATTCTGATTATCTATGCAGATGTCTGGCGGCGTTTTTCTTTCTCATCTTCCATCCGCTTTATATAAACTTCTCCCTCTTGTTCAATCCATTCATTCTCGACATCCCGATCTTCTTTTGCCGACCTCATGGCCATGTAAGCACTGACAAAAATTCCTGCTACAATGAAATACATCCAAATTGGCAAAGTCATTTTCTTGATCCCCTCCAATGTTTGTCCAGCTATTACAATATATGTTGCTCTATAAAAAAAATGACTTTCATTTTGAAAGTCATTTCCGGTTGTTACTTATGAAAAGCCGGTTTATAGAAAGAACGGTTATCCAGAGCAAATACTCTTTCTGTGTACTCACCCGGTTTCGTTTTTTCCAAAACTTTATCGAGCATATTCATTTTGGCATCAATGTTATCGATATAGTGTAACATTTCTGCTTCCTTAATCATTGGAGGTTTCGGGCTTCCCCATTCTGCTTTACCATGATGGGAGAGAACCAGGTGCTGAAGGATCATGACTTCTTCTCCTTTTATCCCAAGCTCTTCCGATGCTTTGCCGATTTCATTGACCATGATGGAAATATGGCCGAGAAGGTTGCCCTCAACCGTATAGGCTGTTGAGGTAGGGCCTGACAGTTCGAATACCTTTCCAAGGTCATGAAGGATGACTCCGGCATAAAGCAGGTCAGAATCAAGAGTTGGATACAGAGCGGCTATCGCTTTTGATAAATCCAACATTGAAACAACATGATAAGCCAATCCTGACACAAATTCATGGTGATTCTTTGTAGCTGCAGGATATTCAAGAAAAGGCTTTTGGTATTTTTTCAGGAGATGGCGCGTAATACGCTGGATGTTCGGATTTTTCATTTCAAAGATATATTGGGTAATCTTGCTTGTCATTTCATCGATGCTTAATGGTGCAGTCTGGAGAAAGTCGCTCAATTCAAAACCATCACCTGAGGAACTTGGCTGGATCTGCCTGATTCTAAGCTGGTTCTTCCCTCTGTAACTTTGAACATCCCCGGAAACCTTCACAATTGTTTCAGGTTGA
Source organism: Bacillus sp. AK031 (assembly GCF_053903065.1). Taxonomy (NCBI): domain Bacteria; kingdom Bacillati; phylum Bacillota; class Bacilli; order Caryophanales; family Bacillaceae; genus Bacillus; species Bacillus sp. AK031. The sequence goes on from NZ_CP096424.1 coordinate 3,209,872, forward strand.
AAGTTCACTTCATCCTGTTCATTGGCATCCCAGAGCTTGGCTTCTATATCTCCGCTTTTATCCTGAAGAATCAGGGTCAAAAACGGTTTTCCTGTATTCGTCGTTCCTTTTGTCATCTGCTTGATCAGCATGAATAAGTCTACTGATGAGCCGACATCATATTGAGCAATTCCTTGCATTCCTTAACTCCTCCCTATTATTCGTTTCTGCTAGTATATCATATTACTGATGCCAGATTAGCAGGAAAGGACTTGAAATAGGTTGCTGGAATATACAGATATTTTTTGTATAATCTGTCTACAATCCCTGTTTCTGCTTGCTGAAAAATCCCAATCGCTCCAATTCCATCCCACGAAAAAAGACAAGCAGGGAATCCCATGCTTGTCTTTTGGATAAATCAGCTCACTGCTTCAGCTTTCCCCTTCCTTGCAATCCAAATCTTCGTGGAGATCAAACCGACGATCATGACGAAAGCTCCGAACAGGTAGGGAATGTGAATGTTCCATTCAAATAATGTTCCCGCAAGTAGAGGGCCTGCCACATTACCCAGGCTCAGGAACGAGTTATTCAGCCCCATCACCATTCCCTGTCTCTTTCCTGCGAGCTTCGAAATCAATGAATTCAAAGATGGGCGCAGCATGGAATTCCCAATAAAGAAAACAGCAGTCGTGATTAGTACCCATGCCATGTTTACAGCCAGTGTCATGATGACAAAACCGAATGCGCTGATCAGGAGCGATATGGTAACTACCTTCTGGTCTCCAAACCACTGTGTCATCTTTCCGACACCGACACCTTGTACCACAGTGCCGATCAAGCCGATGATCAAGATAATGAAGCCCACTTCCTGAGGCCCATATCCATACCTTTCAAGTGCGTAATAGCTGAAAATCGACTGAAAGTTCGCCAGCCCGAAACTCATAATAAAAACCAGGACGAGCAAAAAGCCGACCGGACTTGAAAGTGCTTTTTTCATTAAAATAAATTGATTCTCTTTTTCTTCAAGTTCCTGCTCTTCTCTCATCTCTTTTGTGTAGGATTCCGGCAATATCAGAATGGAAACAACCGCAGCAATGGACGCCGCTACCCCTGCAAACAGGAAGGGATAAGAAAGATCATATTCGGCAAGCCAGCCGCCTATTCCCGGACCAATGACAATTCCCATTCCCATGGCAGCTCCAAGTATACCCATTCCTTGTCCCCGCTTCTCTGGTTCCGTAACGTCAGAAACGTATGCCATGGCAGTCGGCATCAATGCAGACCCGAAAATCCCAGCCAGAATACGGGATAAAAACAGCATCCACAGACCTGAAGCAAAAGCAAAAATAAACTCCGCTATTGCGAAACCGATAAGGCCTATCGTAATAAGCGGTTTCCGCCCAATTCTATCGGAAAGCCGTCCCCAGACGGGGGCAAACAGAAACTGCATAAAAGCAAAGACTGCCACTAGCGCTCCAAGAACTTGGGCATTCGCATTGAATTTTTCTACATAAAATGGAAGGATTGGGATCACCAGACCGATTCCAACCATAATGATAAACAGATTAAAACTTAACAAGGCTAAAGGACCTTTGTTTTTAGTGATTCCTTCTTTTCTATCCATACTAGTTAGTCCTCTCTATGCCAGTAATTCTCATTCTAAACTGTATTGTACCGGAAAGGAGCATGATTTACTATTCTTAACCGGTTACCCAGGGATATTGCCAGCGGCAGCCAAGTTGTCTCTAAGCTGTCCGTTTTGAAGATGTATGAGATTTTCACTTTCTATATGTTGAAGAATATGAGAATGGCACGTAAAGAACAACACCTGCGTTTCGTCCTTAAGCTGGCCGATAAGTTTTATCACTGCCTCTGTTCTTTTTTTATCGAAATTGACAAATCCATCGTCAATGATAACAGGAAGAGAATAGACCCCTCTGAGCATTCTAACCAGGGCAAACCTTAAGGCAATATAGACCTGCTCCTTTGTCCCTTGACTCAATTCATCAGGAGTGAATATGACTCCGTCTTTTCTTTTGATGATAAAATTCTGATCTTCCCTGGACATCAGCTTCGTATATTCCCCGTTTGTCAATATTTTCAAATACTCCTCTGCGGTCTCGATGACTCGTGGCAGTTTCTCTTTTTTATATTCTTCTATAGTTTTCTTAAGTGCTGAGCGGGCCAGGGAGTATTTCATCCATTCTCGTGAAAGTTCATTCAGGACAGCTTTCTCTTCCTGGTAACGGTAAAGCAGCCTGCTGTATGAGTCACCTTCTTCAAGTACCGACAGCTCATAGAGAATCTCTGCAAGTTTTTCATTTTCTTTATAGGTTTTTCTTTTTAAAGCTGCAATGGTTTCTTGCAGCTGTTTACTGACCAGGCCAATATCCACTTGTTTTCCCTTTGTTTCTTTATAAGCAGTCATCAACTTTTGTCCAAGCCTGCTTTTCAACATGGCTTCCTGCTGTTCCAGACTTTCCTTTTCCTTGATCGCAGAAGCTTTTTTGCGAAACTCTTCTTCATGGGCTGAGGAGGCCGCTGCGAGCAATTCGGAGATTTCTGTTTCGCTTTTCTTTAGCTGCGCCTTGATTAAATCATGTTCCCTGGATAAATCCTCCTTCTGGTTTCCTAATTGTCCATAGGAAAGCATTTTGCGCTCATTGTCCTCAAATGCAGCTTTAATTTTCAACAAGGTTTCTTCAATAGTTGTAAAGTGTACAGGAAGGCCATCGACTGCCTCATTAATCTCTTTCTCATACAGAGAAATCTTTTCACGGCAATAGTGCTGAACCTCTGCTGCATTTTTTTCTTCCTCAACTAATTTCGTTAATTCTTTAAGCTTTTCAAAAGCCTCCCCAAGCAGTTTCCAGTGGAGGTCTGAAGGCAGGGCAAGTTCCTTTGCAAGCTTGTCAAATTCCTCAAGTGCTTTCTGCTCTTGCTTTTTGATGTTTTGTTCGTTTTCTTGCAATTTCACCATAGTATGTTCACTATCTTCCAACTTTAGAATCCATTGTTTCCACGTTTCTCTTAATTCAGTTTGCTCTTTTAATAAAGCTTTTTGCCTTTCATCCGTTTTGTTATCCTGCTGCTGAATTCTTTCTTGAATTGCATCTGCCTGGTTCTGCAATTGATCCCAATAACCGCTGTCCTTTTTTGAATTAACGTTCAGCACAATAAAGGTTATAACAGCAAGTACTACTATTGAGGCTGACACAGAAGGTAAAAGGGAATCAGTCAAAGACCAGGCAAGAAACCCTGCCGCCGCCCCGCAAATGATCGAGAGCAGCAAAAAGGACCCATTAGTTTTGAATTTACTGCCGCTATCCCTTTTTTCACTCAACTGCTTCCGTACAAGATCGTACTGAATTTTCAGTGTATCGGTATCATTGGCTTGCCTGATATTTTTCTGCAATTCCTGGTACTGGGATTCTTCCAATAGTTTTTCTTCCAGTTCTTCACACCGCTTTTCCAAAAAGTTGAACTGCTTCTTTTCTTCCTGGATAGCCTCCAGTAAAGATTCCTTTTTCATTTGGATTCTGTTCAAGTTTTCTTCAACGCTTTTGACTCTGTCTTTTGTCACAATATCCAGATTGATGCCTTCGATTTCATCGGTATCACCGATACTCAGTTCCCTCATAAGATGGGACATTTTCGCCTTCAATTGCCGCCTTAATTGTGCATGATCAGCTGACTTATCCTTCCATCTGGCAAAAAGCTCCCGTTTCTCCATCACTTTGGTAAGTAAAGCGTTTCGCTCTATGAAAGCCTGGCTTGGTTTTGCTTCTTCCATTTTTTCAGCCAATTCCGCCAACCGGGAACTTGTAACCTCCAAGGCAGTCGATTGCTGGGCATAGTTGCTTTGCCATCTCTCCAGACGGTCAATCCCGTCTATTGGAAATGAACCAATCCCTTTCATCGCTTCCAATTTTTCTTGAATATTCTCATATTCATTTAGAAGCTCCCATGAATTCAGTAAAGCCTCTGTCTGTTTCAAATCTTCTTCTTTTTGGGTTATTTCGCTTTGAAGGCCTGCAAGTACGTCTTCCGTTCTATCTTTACTTTGAAGAAGGAGACTATACGTTTCATTTTTTTCTTTGGCTTTTTTCAATTGAGCTTCGAGCTGCCTGAGTTCGGTTAATTTCTGATTGATATCCGGCTTTTTCCCGGTTTTTTTAAATAATCTGTCCAGCTCTTTCTGCAACTGTCCCTCTAATTTAAACAAGGCGTCCGTACCTGTCGTCCCTGAACTGAAAAGGTAGCGGTTAATGTCTTCCTCTTTCAATTTGGAGATTTCTTGCAGGCCATGTATATTGAAAGAGTAAATCCCCTGATAAGCGTTTTTGTCGATGCCCCTTAGTTCTCTCTTCAGGTCCTCTTCACCACCAGTAGAACCGTCGGCATAAATAACCGTTACATCTCCTGATGCTTTTCCCTTCACCCGTTCAATTGTGAAAGAAGTACCGTTGTCCGCAGCAAGTGTCAGTCGGCCGCCATATTTGGCATGTGTCTTCGGTTCATACCTTTGTTCTGAATGCTGTTTGGTAGGAAAACCGAATAGTACCCCATGAATGAATGCCATGATAGTTGATTTCCCGGCTTCATTTTCTCCGTAAAATACTGAAAAATTTCTAAGATCCTTCACGTATAGATTCTCTAACTTCCCGAATCCGTAAATATGTATATCAATGATTTTCAATCGAACCACCTCCAATTCGCTATCCTTCTTTGCTTAAGAACGCCCCTTCAAGCATTAATAGGACATTTTGTTTAATTTCTTCTTTTTCCTCCTTGTTCAGCGAGTCGATATAACGATGCGCCTGCGGATGAAGAAACAACTCGGATGAAGCCCTGCCCCAGTCCTGCTCATCCCACTTTTGAACAGTGTGAATCAATTCTGTGAAAAACGTTTCTTGTCCTCCAGGCAATTCAAATTGGCTATCATTAACCATTTTAATCGAATGGGTCCATACAAATTTTCCCTGGTGTTCTTCCCCATCCTGGAATGCCTCCAGAAGTTCTCCGTTTTGTATTTTATATTGAATATCCTCATTTAATTTCTCTGTATCAGTGAATTGGATCTCAAGAAAGACTCCCTTATCTCTTCTCTGATTCTCAACTACAGTTCTGCACACCTCAAAAACTTCACTTAACTCGGAAATGTTATCAAGAGAGATGGATGCTGTTTCCCACACGATTTCCTGAGTTTCCACAAATTCCATTGTTGTCTCTTCTTCCATTATCGTAACGGCATAACAGCCCTTGGCGCCAGTTTCTTTACGGTGCCGGCCTTGAATGTTTCCAGGATAGATAACAGGCGGCTCCTCTGACAATGCCTGTCTGACATGGATATGGCCCAAGGCCCAGTAATGATAGTTTTTTTCCTTCAATTCAGTTAAAGTAAAAGGGGAATAAGGCTCATGAGCAGAAGCTTCGCCTGCCAAACTTCCATGCAAAATACCAATATGAAAACAATCATCGTTGGTTGCGGCGGGAGGGTACTCTCCTATTTTCCGTTGATGAACATGGCGGGTATCATAGCTGAAGCCATGCAGGCGGACTTCTGCTCCCGACTTTGTAAGGCAGACTGCTTCCTCTACATCGCTCCGGAAAACCTTAACATTCTCAGGCATCTTCAGATGAGACCATTGGTTACCGAGATAATCGTGATTTCCATGGATGACAAAAACGGCAATCCCTTCCTGCTGAAGCCGTTCAAACTGTTTTTTCAATCTTGCTTGTGCCCGTATACTCCGGTCCTCTTCATCATAAAGGTCTCCGGAAATGATAACGAAATCCACACGTAATTCGAGAGCCTTATCTACTATTCTTTCGAAAGATAAAAAAGTGCTGTTCCTCACCCTTTGAAACAGTTCTTCCGGCAGGTGTTTCAGCCCTTTAAAAGGACTGTCCAAGTGTAAATCAGCAGTATGTATGAATGTGATTTTTTTCATAATGTAATCATTCTCCCCGTTATACGAATGCACGTTCTCTTATTCTTCCATTATAGACTAAATCAACCACTTTAAACAAAGACTAATAAAAAGAAGCCTCTTGTAAGAGCAGGCTCCTGAATATTAATCTTCACTTAGGCTCCAGCCTGCCGATCCCTAAGGCTTTCGCGCTTTGAAGTATAGAGTGTATCTTTTCAGACTGAGCTTCCGTTTCACATTCAATGATGACTACGACTTCTGTACTTCTCTCAATCGTTTTTCTGGCAGTCATCTGCTTTCTTTTTTTGCGGAACAGTTGAATGGCAAAACCGAGGAAAAACCCGATACCCACACCAATAATTCCCCAGATAATCGGTCCCCAGTAAAGGACAAAACCATAACTTGCCCCTAAAACGGCAAATACCGTCGCAAAAACAGAGCCTGTGCTAATGATTGATATACCATCAGAACCATGGACAGTATCCAGCAAATCAGCGTGTGGAAATTGATTTTCCAGCGGAATCGTCCAGATGTCATCAGTCGAGATCCCGATTTCCTCAATTTCAGTAAGAGCATATTCCAATGATAAGTTGTGTTCGAAAGTGGAAACAATATGCATACGATTCACCTGACTATGGCATTTTCAATGGTTTTTTTTGATACGTTTGCGATAAATAGTACCTCTGTTCATCTTTAAAAAGCTTGTTAATTTCGACCGCCGTAATGTAGGAGTGATAGGCTGCTCCCATGTAGACAGAAGGCATAAACATAAACCATTGCGGGTTTAACACAGTACTTGCTTTTAAAAAATCTCCTAAGAATAGGAGCTGTATACTTGTATAGGCATTTGATAGATAGGCATAGATCATCCACCAAATCAGGGCGAAAAAACCTAAAAGATATCTTTGTGTGTAGATCTGTCCGGCTCCTGGAATAAGAAGCGACCATACTAAAGCGGTCCAGGGACTGAGTTTATTTAAGACATAGGTCTCTAAGGTATTCATTGAAAATACTCTAAGCTGATAGTGCTCTCTCTTCGCAAGTTTCGAGGTCAGTACCATAAATGAGGCAACCTGATAGCTATTATATATCGTAAACAGATACAGACATACATAAACCAGTCCCCATTGGATATTCAGTACAGACTTTGCCATTTCAAATTTACCAGTAAATGAATAGACCATTGCCAGGTTCAGGTTAATTTGAAAGTTAAGTGTCACTTCAAACAAACTTAAGATTGTTCCCCGTATATGCTGCTGAAGCAGAATATGGCCGAAACCGGGAAAGGCTGCCGACCACCAGGCAATTACATGCGGATTTTGAGAGTGCAAAATATTCGCCCCGTAAGGACTTACAAAAGATCGGTATCTTCGTGGATAACTGGGTTCCTGCGGTTTCATAATATCCTTGTCCACCTTGCTTAGCTGTAATTTACTGCTATGGTCCGATTAAGCTTATTAAGATTGTGTATTGGATAGCCGTTACTCCCCATTCTCAATTCTCTCTATCTTTTGGACAATCCATTTGATTTTTGCCAGCCCTTCCATTTCCAGCTTGTGTCAATATTGTGCCTCTACTCGTTTCCAAGAATTCATGATAATAAAAAAGACAAAAAAAAAGCCCTAATGAACTAGTCATTTAGACTTCCTTTTCCGCCATGAACGTTTTCAGTACACAACCTTGCTTTTGTTTTTTAAACACTAATACTGCAATGTACCCGAAAGTTTCTTTACCAGGTGACCCGCCAGAAATATACCGCTGGCTGCAGCCTGGGATAAGGAATGAGTTTCACCTGAACAGTCTCCGGCCAAATACAGATGGGGGACTTCTGTTTCAAAGAATTGATTGGTAAGAAGTTTGGGTTCGTAAAATTTTGCATTGATTCCATAAATCAAAGTATCCTCATGTACCGGCTCGCCAATCAGCCCCTCTAATGCATCAAGCATTTCCAATAAAGCCTTCGTGTACAGTTCAGGGACCTCCTCCCTTAGATTTCCTCCCTGCGCATCCAGTGAAGGAGAGACTACATTTGTTGTGAATTCAACTGTCTTTCTATTAAGTTTTAAATCCTCAAGCCTTTGGACGGCAATCCGGCCGGCCCCTCTGTTGATTGTGCCAATAACAGATTGGGCGTACTGCTGGGCTTGGTTATAGGATTGAAAGTATCGGGGAACAAACAAAGTGAAATTAAGGTTTGGACTTGGCATTTCTTTCTCCCTGGCATTCTGGCCGTCCGGCATGACAAGTCCATGCTGATGCTTACGGATAATTCTTCCCTCTGGATTCATGCAATAGGTAGTCGCAGTGTATGAATCTCCAAGATACGTCAGCTTTGTTTCGAAAGTCTCCTTCAAAATGGAGTCCAGCTGGCATCCTTTCATTTCTACCCTGAGACCCAGGTCCAGTCTTGTCTCTGCATGGACGATCCCTAAAGATTCGGTCTGCCTTTTCAGCCATTTGCTCCCGCTCATTCCGGTAGCAATAACCAGCTCTTTTGTTGAGAATGTCCTTTCTGATGTGTACAGCATAAATCCATCCTTCTCTTTACAGACAGACTCTATCTCCGTTTCAAACGAAAAGGTAACCCTGTCTTTCAGAAAGTCATACATCCCTTGGAAAACCTTATTCGCCAGCCTGGTTCCCAAGTGGCGCACTTCAGTGGACAGCACCCGGAAAGAATGTTCCTCCGCCTTTGTTGACAGAGTTTCATTTTTGGTAGAGTATGTTTCAACAGCATCACCGCCAAAGGAACATAGGATGGAGTCGACCTCCTTCATTAATTCCATGGCATTGGCTTCACCGACTTTACGGCCAAGCTCCCCTCCAAAATCATTTGTATAATTAAATTTGCCCTCTGACTTCCCAAGCCCCGCAAAGCCTATATATTTACTGCAAATCCCCTCACATGTGCAGGCACCGCCGCTGTCAAGGTCGCAAACACGTTGTGAGAGCTCTTTACCAAGGTCGATTATATGTACTTTTAACTCTTCACTTTCCTGCATAAGCTTGTAAGCCGTGAAAACACCGCTCACTCCCGCACCGATTATTGTAATGTCAAACATGTCTACCGACCTCCTCTGGATCGAACGCAGTGAATTTTTCAGATCTTTGTATTAACCCGATAACTGCTTTCTTTCTTGATCTGATTGTTCAGTTCTCTTAGTTCGGTTTTCAGCTTCTTCATTTCACTTGATGAATTGATTGCGTCAGTAACTGCCGCTTTAATTACAAAATAAAATCCAATCAATATAAATAGAAACATTGTTAAAAAGATAATGAACTCCATATGATACCACCTTATTTCTTTAAAGATCCGCTACGCACATAGTGCAAGAACCTTTCATTTATTCCTGAGGATTCTTCATCTTTTTTCACTAAGCTAAACCCATTTTTTATCAGTATCTTCTGCGAAGGAAGGTTATCTTCTGTCGTTTTAGCATGTATCTCATTTACTTGAAGCTTTTCTATGTCATAAAAAAGGAGTTTTAAAGCTGCCGAAGCTATTCCCTGCCCTGTAAAAGCTTTTCCTACGCGGTAGCCGATATGGCCGATTTTAGTACTTGGATCAATATCAACCAAATTCATTCTACCGAGGATTTCACCTGCTTTATTCTTAATCAGGAAAAAAAACGAGATTTCCTCTTCCTGCTCCTTCAGCAAGAGCTTATGCTTCGATAGAAATGTTTCATAGTTGTAATAGTCAGCCCCGCGGCTTGGCACCATCGTTTCGAAGAATCCCCTGTTTTCAAGCTCAAAGGCAAATAATTGTTCTGCATCTTCCATTTTCAGCCTATCAAGATATATGTCCATCCACTTTCCCTCTTTCTATTTCCAGAGATTCTAAAAAGCCGGCAATTTCCTTCTTGTTCTTAAGCTTGAATACCTTCTTCTCGTGCCCTTTAGCTTGGAACCGTTTTATTCGTTCATCCATTTTCCGTTTACGGGAATGGTAAGTCGTGATAATAAACTTCAGGAATGACCACTCCATCTTTTCCGGGCACCCCTCCCCCATATCCGGCCTATTATTGCCAAGGTTGGTAATCCACCTTTTCAAGACCCTGTATAAGCATACATATAAAGGGAGCTCAAGATAGATGATCGTATCCGCATTCTCCATCCTTATGTCAAACGTGCTGCTATAATTTCCTTCGATAATCCAGTGCTGTTGTTTTTTTACAATCTTTCTTTGCGGCTCGGAAAATTCCTCTAATGTCGCTTCAACCCAGCCTGGTTTCCAAAACAAAGCATCTAAATGGGTGACTTCAATATCCAGCAGTTCACCGAGTTTTCTGGCAAACGTCGATTTTCCAACCCCGGCCGATATCCCTATCACCATAATTCGTTTCATTTCTTCCCCCCTCTGCCATTATTGATTTTTCAGTACAAATAACCCAGCAAGTCCAGCGATCCTTCATTCCATTTTATTGAACCGGTCTCCTTGACCATCAGTTCACCAATGACTTCCTCCCCTATTGCAAACGACATCAGGTTTTCATCATTTATTTTTAACCACCTGCATTCATTGGCTGCCGATACATAACCGTTTCTTCTGTATACTGAAGGATCATCTGCAAATAACAGACTGAAATCAATGTTTTTATTCACAGAAAATTCATCAAGGTACTTTAATAACTGTGATGCAATCCCTTGCGAACGATATTCTTTTTTTACACAGAGATCTATGATACCTAAAACCCTGACAAGCTTTCCATCCAGGTTCATCACACGATAATCCAGTCCGGCTTGCCCGACCAGCACGTCCTTTTCATCATGAACCAACAGCCTGAAATGAGGAGCCTGCTTGAAGAAAATTCTGTTTTCAGGATAGATGCCTGGAAAACATTCTGTAAGCAGTCTCTGAATTTCCGCAGATTTTTGTAAATCTATCTCATACTCATTTATCTTGATAATATCCATTTTGATTCAGCAACCTTTACCTTCATAATTTACTCAGCCTTTTTAAATGTTCGCCTTTTCAACGGCAAATACCTTTTTTAACATAGGCTTCGTTAGTTACTGATGTTGTTTTTAAAAATTATAGGATAGGACATTTTTAGCATTGATATAAGCAATAACCCAGGACTTGTTAATGTCAAGCATCTGGCTACTACGGGACTTAAGGTGGATTGTAGCGGAAGGTGTGCGACCTCCTGCGGGATTAGCGTGACAGGTGAGACCCCACAGGCGAAGCCGAGGAGGCTCACCGCACGCCCCGCGGAGTCGCACACCTGGAGCGGAAATCAAGCAACACTAATTTTGAAAGGGTCCTATAATAAACAACACTCTTTAACAGCCATTAACATAACAAAGCAGTCCCCTATTAGAGAACCGCCTTGTATGAATTCAAATTTAATTTTTCTTCGTTAACTCTATGGCCTTTTTAATATCTTTAAAGGAATTCGACTTGCCATACATTAATACACCGCCACGATATACCCTTGCTCCAAACCAGCCCAAAAGCAGAATGGAGAGAAGCAGGACGGCGATTCCCAAAATCGGTTCCCAGGCAGCGATATTCAACATTCCCACCCTCAGGAACATAACCATCGGTGTGAAGAATGGAATGTATGATGCCACCGATACGAACGTCGCATCAGGACTTGCCAATCCATAAAAAGCGATGAAGAAACCGATCATGACAAGGAAAGTCATCGGCATAACCATCTGCTGGACATCTTCTATCCTGCTGACAAGTGAACCCAGAAGAGCTGCAAGTGTCGCATATAGAAAATAACCTAAAAGGAAAAACACGACTGCATACACAATGATTCCGACGGGAACATCAGTGAATCCGAAGAATTCCATCATTCCCCCGATTTCTGAGTTTCCTTTGCTTGTCAGTGCAAAATAGCCTATCGCCAGTAAGAATGACAACTGTGTTAAACCAACGAGGCCGATTCCCAATATCTTTGCAAACATCTGCTTGACTGGCGATACACTTGATATCAGGATTTCCATCACCCTGGAAGACTTTTCAGTTGCAACCTCCATGGCAATCATGTTTGAGTAGACAATCACGGATATATAAATGAAAAATAACAGGACATATACAATGCCGCGCGCCTGATTCAATTCTTCTTCCGATTTGGCTCCTTCTACCAGAGCCTCCCTCTCAAAGGAAACCGGTGAACTTAAGAAAGCCAATTCTTCTGAAGAGAGTTCGAGATTCTTTGCTGCCTTTGCAGACTTGATTCCCTGAAGAGCATTCTGCAGGTCATTTGCAATCGAGGACTCGGAGATTGACTGAGACTTATAAACACCCTGCGGCAGTCCGCTTTCATCTTCCGAAAGAATCAAATAGCCTTTGTAAGTCCCTTCTTCCGTACTTTCTTTCAAACTTTCTTCACTTTCACTCGACATTTCCAATTCCAGATCTTTATTCAATGTCTCCAACTGGGCGGCAAATGGGGAAAACAGTTTCCCGCTTTGGTCAACCACTGCTACTGTTTCCTGCTCATCACCTTGAAAGCTTTCAATAATATCCTGTAGATTCGTCAATAACAAAATCCCGGCAGCCACAATCAAAGTGGTAATGATGAATGACTTTGCTTTAAGCTTGCTCAAATACGAATGTGACAGCATTAGTAAAAAATTATTCATATGAAGTACCTACCTTTTCAATGAATATATCATTTAATGAAGGTTCTTCTAGTTCAAACTTCCGGACAAACCCCTTTTTCACAACTTCATTAAATACATCTTGTGCAATATCCTCTGATTCTACCTGCAGCTGTACTCCTTCTGTCACTTTTTTCGATTTCGTTACTCCGTGGATTGATTCAAGGAAACGTAAATCGAAATCAGCATGGATGGTGACGTTTTTCTTGCCGAAGGAACGCTTGATTTCTTTTAACCCGCCGTGAACAACCGGAGAACCTCTATGCATAATACACAGGTTTTCACACAGCTCTTCCACATGCTCCATCCTGTGACTCGAAAACACAATCGTCGTTCCTTTTTCCTTAATTTCCTCTACAGCGTCTTTTAAGAGTTCAACATTGACCGGATCAAGACCGCTGAATGGTTCATCGAGAATCAGCAGTTTCGGTTTGTGGATGATGGAAGCAATGAATTGAATTTTTTGCTGATTCCCTTTAGATAGTTCCTCCACTTTTTTATTCACATATTCTGGAACTTTAAACCTCTCAAGCCAGTATTCCAGTTCCTTTGCAGCCTCTCTTTTATCCATCCCTCTCAAGCGGGCCAGATAGATAATCTGGTCGCTCACCTTCATTTTCGGATACAGCCCTCTCTCTTCGGGAAGATATCCAATTTCAGGACTTGTAGAATAATCGATACTTTTTCCATTCCAAGTGATCGCGCCCCCACTCGGGTCAAGCAGTCCGAGAATCATCCTGAATGTCGTTGTTTTTCCCGCCCCGTTTCCACCCAGGAAACCGAACATTTCTTTCTCCGGAATGCTGATCGACAGATTATCAACAGCAGTAAAGCTTCCGAATCGTTTCGTGACATCTTTTAGCACTAGTGTCATGCTATCCTCCCTTTCTCCCTCTGCATGCGTCTGTTTGTACAATACGCAGAATTTCTCTTCTTTTATTTCCAACTACTTCTACGATTATATAGGGAAAAAGGTTCCCTCTTTCTATAAAAATTTAAAACTTTATTATTTTATGAAATTATGCAAGAATAATAGTAACTATCAGAATTTTTTCATAAAGGGGATAGAGACATGAGAGTTTACAAATTGACTGTATTTGAACAAACAGGGGAAAATGTTTTTGAGGATTCCTTTGAAGCCAAATCCGATGATGAAGCAAAAGAAATCGGAAAACGCATACTTGAGGAAAAAGGATACGAAGATCATACACACCGCTGTGCTTCCCCGCTTGGAAAGTTGATCCTTTTCCATCCATGATCATATAAAAAGCGCAGGCCGCCAAACTTCCAAACCAATAGTTTTAAAGCTTTAATGTACATAAAAAACGGGACGAACCATTGTTCATCCCGTTTTTTTAATTCCCCGTAAATTTCGGTGAACGTTTTTCCACAAACGCCCTGATTCCTTCTTGATGATCAAGTGTCTGGCGCATCTTCCACTGTCCTTCTTTTTCAAGCTGCAGTGCCTTTTCCAGTCTTTCCCGATTCAGCTCGGCAAATATCGATTTGGACTCAATTATTGACCTTAAAGGCTTTTGCAGATAGTCTGTGATATATTTATCAATCGCTTTATCCAGCTTGCCTGATGGAATTGCTTCATCCACAAGCTTCTTCATCAATGCTTCCTGTCCTTCCATCACTTTTCCCGTCCACATCAGCTTTTTGGCTCTTCCAGTCCCCAGACGTTCCTCAAGGAAAAAGTGGCCTCCGCCATCCGGGATCAGGCCAATGCCGATGAAGTTCATCGCAAGCTTGCTGTCTTCTTCACAAATGATATAATCAGTCGCCAATGCCAGACTTAATCCAAGGCCCGCTGCCGCTCCATGAATACCTGTAATCGTTAGTTTCTTCATTGTATAAAGAGTCATCGCCAAATCGCTGATAACGTCCATTACCGAAGAGAACTCTTCTTTTCCGCCTAAGTTAAGCATTTCTTTAATATCCCCGCCTGAGGAAAACCCCCTTCCTTCTCCCTTCAGGATGAGCACCAAAATTTCTTCGTCCTTCTCAACTTCCTTTAAGCAGTTCAATAACTCTCTCATCATTTGCGTGTTCAACGCATTTAGAGATTCAGGACGATTAAGGGTAATGGTGGCCGTCTTTCCGTCCTTATCAAGTTTGATGGTTTGGTAAAGTGCATTTGTATTCATTAAAACACCCCTTATGTACTAAAGTTCATAATTTTTAAAATATTGTTAATACAAATTATATAACATTTCCTTGTAAAAAAATATTGTTATATCAACCTTTGCAGGAAAATGGAAGAAAGCCGATTCACACCGGCTTTCTTCTGAGTAAATTCAACAGCCTATTGCTGAACCCTTTCCTTCACTTGTTCCCGCAAAGCTCTTTTTAGAAACTTGCCGACTGATGTTTTTGGAATTTCATCCAAAAATAATATTTCATCAGGAAGCCACCATTTGGCAAACTGAGGTTTCAGGAATTCATAGATTTCTTCCTTAGTGGTATTTTGATGGTCTCCTTCTTTCAATACCACGCAGGCAACAGGCCGTTCCTGCCACTCCGGATGAGGAACAGCAACGACCGCTGCTTCAAATACACTTTCATGCGCCATCAGCGCATTCTCCAGATCGACGGAAGAAATCCACTCTCCTCCTGATTTAACTAAGTCCTTGGTTCTGTCGACAATTTTGATGAAGCCTTCCTCATCAACTGTAACGACATCCCCTGTATAAAGCCAGCCATCCCTGAATGCATCATCTGTTCTTTCATCTTTATAATATTCCGAAGCAATCCATGGCCCCCTTAGGGTCAGCTCTCCCATTTCCTTTCCGTCCCATGAAATTTCTCCATCCTTGCCGATGATTTTCATTTCCAATCCTGGAACCAGTATGCCCTGCTTGGCTTTTACGTTGTATTTCTCTTCCTTGCTCCATTCTTCCATATAACTTTTTTCACCAGTCACCACAGCCAATGGACTGGTTTCTGTCATACCGTAAGCATGCATGAAAGGAATTCCGTGTTTTTCTTCAAAAGCTTTGATCATGCCAAGCGGTGCAGCAGATCCTCCGCAGAGAATGGATCTCACACTTGATAGATCATACTCATTTTCCTCAAGCTCTTTCAATAATCCAAGCCAAATGGTTGGAACGCCTGCCGTAATCGTGACTTTCTCTTCCTGCATCAATTCTGCAAGCAGTTTCGGTGTGAAATACGGCCCGGGAAGGACTTGCGACGTTCCAAACCAGGTTGCTGCGAAAGGCAGACCCCATGCATTCACATGGAACATCGGCACAACAGGCAGAGCAATATCTTTTTCAGAGACTCCGGTAGTATCCGCAAGACCCAGTGCCATACTGTGCAGAACGATGCCTCTGTGGGAATAAACCACACCTTTAGGGTTTCCAGTCGTCGCACTGGTATAGCACATTCCTGCAGGGGCATTCTCATCAAGGTCATCGCGGAACTTGTAGTCTGGTTTTCCTTCAGACAGCATGTCTTCATAATGGTAGACAGGCGACAAGGTTGTCTCAGGGAGTTCCTTGCTGTCCGTCATGATGACAAAGGCTTCAACTGTTTTCAGTTGATCCTTCACTTTTTCAATAAGCGGGACAATATCAGAATCTATCAGCAGCACTTTATCTTCAGCATGATTAATTATGTAAATGATATGCTGTGGTGCCAGCCTGATATTGATGGTATGCAGTACAGCCCCGCTGCAGGGAACAGCGAAATAGGCTTCGAGGTGTCTGTGGTGGTTCCAGGCCAGTGTACCGACTTTGTCCCCTTCTGTAACGCCAATTTTCTCTAGGGCACTTGCGAGCCTGCGCGTTCTCGATGCCATTTCCTTATACGTGAACCTGTTGATGCCGCTTTCTGTCCTTGAAATAATTTCTTTTTTCGGGTAAAACTTTTCAGCACGCTCAATCATTTGTGTAAGCAGCAAAGGAGTATTCATCATTTGACATCTCTCCCAACTTTATTGAAATCGCTTTCAAATCACTTCACTAGAATATATGCTTGCCTCTACTATTCTCATTCGCTATTTATCTTGTATTCCCTTTATAATTAATTTAATTTTCAGAAAAAATGTATTCTAACATGCTCTTTTAGAAAGGCTCTTTTCGCAATGATTGTGGCTGTTAAATAGTAATGGCTTTCCGCTCCAGCCGTGCGACTCCGCGGGGCGGGCGGTGAGCCTCTTACGTAATAGGATAGAGGCTAAAATAGCTTTAAAAACAACAACCTTTTAGAAAAGAGCCTTTAGAAAATGGTCTAAAAAAAATCCTCCCAAGAAGGAGGATTTTTTATTATTTATTGAGCAGCTCATCAAGAATCTGCAATTTCTTTTCAGTATAATTTTTAAAGCCTTCATTATATGCCTTAGGTTCTTTAGGATTTGCAAAGTGTGTGATTTTCCCTGTATCCGGATCAATGAACTTACTGGCTGCACCGCATCCGATCCCGATGATGGTCTGCATTTCTTCCATGATCATTATGTTGTAGATGCTGTCTTGTTCAGGGAGCGCATAACCGACATTTTCCAGGTTTCCTAAAATATTCTTCTGGCGGTATAAATAATATGGCGCATAATTATGCTCTTGGGTCCATTTATCAGCAAGGGCCATCATTCTCTCTATTTCTTCCCTGCCTGCCACTTTATACTTCTCTTTATTCCGGGTCATTTCTGACGCTCTTTTAAACGATAAAGTGTGGACTGTCAGAGATTCAGGCATAAGCTTTTCTGTCTCATTGAGTGAATGAGTGAATTCCTCCACACCTTCTCCCGGCAGGCCGATAATAAGATCCATATTGATGTTCTTCATTCCCATTTCCCTTGCCAGATGAAACTTCTCAATCGTTTCTTCCACAGAATGATGCCTGCCGATTGCCTTCAGGGTTTCATTTTTGTAAGACTGCGGATTGATGGAAATGCGGTCGATGTTCCATTTGTTCAAAACATCCAATTTTTCAGGTGAAATGGTATCGGGACGCCCTGCTTCCACCGTAACTTCCCTAACTATTTCCACATCAGGGAAAGAGCGGTACATCTCTTCGTATAATAAATCCATCTGCTCTGCTGAAATGGATGTAGGTGTTCCCCCGCCGTAATAAACGGTCGTGATTTTGACTCCATTCTCTTTCAGCCAGCGGCCGGTTTCCTGGATTTCATAGTGCAGGCCGGTAAGGAAGGAATCCACCCGCCCCTGTTTTCCGAGGATCGCATAGGCAGGAAATGTACAATAGGCACATTTGGTCGGGCAGAAAGGTATGCCTATATAGATACTCACTTCTTTTTGAAGAGAATACAGATCAGGGACAACAGACAGCTGCCGGTCGACAATGCGTTCCATTAAATCGATTTTCTCATCAGTGATCAGGTAATCCTCTTTTAGTTTCCTGCGGATGTCTTCTCTCTTCATCCCTTCTCTGACACTTTTATGAAAGAGCTTGGTTGGACGGATGCCTGTCAGGATCCCCCAAGGCTGAATGATGCCGGTATAATCCTGCAGGACATTCAGATAGACATGTGAGAGAGCGTTTTTAAAGCTGCGGAAAAGCTCTTTTTCCGTTTGCTCTTCTGGCACCTCTTTCTGATAGCTGGAAGTGCAGGTTTGGTTATCTGATTCCAACACAGCTTGTGCAGATACCATTCCTGCTTTCTTTAATTGGAACTCTATATGGAGGTCGCCCTTTTCATCATAAAAGGGTGCAACGGACGGCTCTTCAAAAAATAAATTGGCGATAAGCTGAAGCGGACGGTTAAACCGCTCATCACTCAAACCACTGAATGTAATCTTCAATTAAATCACCTTTCAAAAACGAATTTCAACTTGTTTAAGTGTACAGAAGGAATGGATTGTGGTCAATATCTAAAGCGGAGGTGCCCCGTTCAGCGGCGTACAAACTCTACCGCCTTCGCATGAGATAAAGGAATCACGAAGAGCGATAGCGATTCGATGATGACTTATCGGAAGGAGAAGGTGGGGAGTTTGCTAGCCGTTGGGGCACTGGAGCTGGATGGATCAAAAGCGGAAGCGGCCGTTCAGCGACGTACGGATTTTACCGCTGCCGCATTGAGATAAAGGAAACTCGGCGAGCACTAGCGAGTCGATGTTGACTTATCGCAAAGGAGGCAGAGGGAAATCCGCTAGTCGCTGGCCGCTGGAGCTGGATGAATCTAAAGCGGAGGTGCCCCGTTCAGCGGCGTTCGGATTTAAGTGCTGCTGTCCGCGCCAATCTCACCGATTATAAGGAGTGGGGTTGGTTTTTCAATTCGAATCAGATACCGATTCGGACTCAAGTCGGCTTCCAGGGTTCGTTTCTGTCCGAATCTACACTGAATTCGGACTCAAGTTACTCCTTTTGCCGGTTTTCTGTCCGAATAAGGCATCAATTCGGACTCAAACCAGCTTTCGACGTTCGTTTCTGTCCGAATAGGGAGTCAATTCGGACTCAAACCGACTTCCAAAGGCAGGTTCTGTCCGAATCAACACTGCATTCGCACTCAAGGTACTCCTTTTGCCGGTTTGCTGGTCGACCTCATATTTTATTACCAAATAAAAAACCGACCTCATGAACAAGGTCAGTTTCAGAAAAGCCTAAGACTTAATCACATTCATTTTTTTCAAAAATTCAATAGGCTGCTGTTTACGGAATACTTCTTTGACTGCATATGCAACACCATTTTGTTTGTCTGTTCGAGTGATCCAGTCAGCTTCACCTTTGACATCCTGACTTGCATTCCCCATCGCGATCCCTAATCCGCAGCAATTGAGAATATCTTTATCATCCTGATTGGCTCCGACCATCACGACCTGTTCACGGGTGATGCCTGCACGCTCACAGACGTAAAGCAATCCTCTTAGCTTGGAGACGCCCCTTTTAACGATATCGATTCTGTTGTCGGCTGTCAAAATGCAATCGACTTCATGATACATCCCTTTAATCGCCTTAATTGCGTCGTTCCGCTCATTTTCAGAACCGAATTTTGCTTCTATTTTAAGTGAGGGTGAAGGATCTTCGAACAAGTACTCACTTAATGAGTCCGTATAGTGTGTACTGTACATAAAACTGGATTCCCGATTAAACAGCACTTTCTCACGTAATGAACCAGACAATTTCACTCTGTTCATGATGGCCGTCTTATCTTGGACTACCCTCATCTGGCAATCAAACTCTTCCAGAAACTTCACAAGTTCAAAAGAAATTTCTTCCTGTATTTTATTTACGAATTGCGGCTTATCCGCCTGTGTACCGATATAGGCTCCTTGATGGGTGATCAGCGGATTGTCGACCTTCAATGCTTTTGCGACCCTTTTAGCAGAAGGAAATGTTCTTCCGGTAACGAGCGTCACAAATATCCCCTTGCTTTGGACATATTCAACAGCCTCTTTTGTTTCTTTGCTTATTCGGCCATTGTTCAGTAAGGTGCCGTCAATATTCATAGCTAACATACGATAAATCATGGATGCGCCCTCCTCGATTGTTGTCTATTTTAAACCTGCGTGGATTTATTGATATGGGAATGGTCATAAATCATGTCCACTCTAGTCCTTTGTATACTGATATGAAACGGCAGGAATAAATATGACAAGTTTGAGGGGTGAATCTTAAAGTCAAGGTTCTCTCTCTTTTGTTACATTATTTAACTATCTTTTCTTACTTTGATGTCCTGCACCACGCCCTTTGGCTGCATCATTTTCGTTCTTCCCTTCTTTTGATGCCCTTAGCAAGCCTTCCCAAATAGCACTGGAGCTACTCCAGCTATTCAGGCACTCATATAAAAACAAAAAAACACCCTGAAGCTTTCCCGCTTCAGGGCAGTCACTGTCATTATTTCTGCATGGAGCCGTATAGGTCTTCCAATGGTTTCATGATCACTTTGTTTAGTTCATTGATCAACATGCTCATTCTTTGTTCAGCTTCCATTAACTTGGAGATTTTTTCATCCTGCTGAACAAGTGCAGCTGTCTTTTGAGCATGCTCAACCTCTTCTTGAGTCAACTCTTGTCCGCTCATTTGTTTTTGCTGCAGGTTCATTTGAATGTTGCGGAAGTTCTCAAACATTTTTTGAGCCTGCTCATCATTGTTTACTTCGTCATACATTTTTTTCAGGTTATTGTACTCATCACTTTTTCTTAAAGCACTTTCCAATTCATTTGCGTAATCATATAAGTTTACTGACAAAATCCATACCTCCTAATAATCTTTAGCTCAATCCTCTACCACTATAACAAACCTGTAAGAGGAATGCGAGGATACCGGGTTCTCCGTACTATTTCTATGCAATCAGCAGAACAATAACACCTTGAACCAATCCGATGATTCCTCCTAATAAGGCCCCCAGATAGGTAATCATCTTCAGTTCCCTTGAGGTAATTCCGAGAACCATTTCTTCCAGACGCTGTACAGAGAAGGTTTCCACCTGCTCACGGACCACTTCCTGAAGGTGAAGTTTTTCCATGATGACCTCAATTCTCTTAGAAATTGCCGTTACGCTCATGTCAAATATGTGAGGCACGATAATGTTCACGATTCTTGATTTGAATGGTGCCGCGAAATCTTTTAAACTCGCTGACATCAGCTTATCCACTGAAATAACCTCAAGCAGCGTTTTTTTCAAGGAAGGAAGAACATCCTCGTCTTTTACACTCTGTAAGAGGTCCTCCCAGGTAGACTCTTTTATTTTCTCCCATTCTTTTCTGAGAAGGTTCCGCAGGATTTCCTTTGTCCCCTCATGTTTGATGAACTTGATGATTTCAGGCTGGATTTTTTCAGACACCGAGGAATTCCCCAGAAACATTCCGAGCATATTTCCCAGCATGCCTCGTCCCTCCAAAAAATCATCGATCATCACTTTGACTTTTCGCTTTCCTTCCGGGCTTGAAAAGTATGCTTCGCCTTTTTCTGCTATAAAATCTGCCGCCTTTGGTATTGAGTCTTCAATTTTCTCCTGCCATTGCAGAGGTACTGTTGCCTCAACCGTCTGAGATCGGAACTGTTCTTTAAAACTGTAATATTTTTGGTCGATCCACTTCTCAATCCCAGCCTCGATACTCTCTGTATTCATCGGGATTCGCAGTTTCTCGAACCATACCTCTATCGCTTCGTCAGACTCCAGCAGCGGTTCAGCACTTTCGCCTATCCATGAAATTGCATCTTTTTTGAACTGGCTGTTCATTAATTTTTTCTGAAGGCTCTCCGGGGTGATAAGATGATGAACGACCATATCGCCCAGCTGAGTTGCCATTTCACTTCTTCTTTTCGGGATCAGTCCTGGTGTGAAGGGGACCCGCCACTTTCCAATATACACAGGTTTATATGGCCTGAAGAGCATCTTGATTGCGAGGGAGTTGGTCATCCCCCCGATTAGGG
Source organism: Bacillus sp. AK031 (assembly GCF_053903065.1). Classification (NCBI taxonomy): domain Bacteria; kingdom Bacillati; phylum Bacillota; class Bacilli; order Caryophanales; family Bacillaceae; genus Bacillus; species Bacillus sp. AK031. Next base: position 3,231,741 of record NZ_CP096424.1, read on the forward strand.
CACCGATAGCAATCATCAATATAAAAGTAATAATAATTTCCATTATTTCATCCTTCCTGAAGGCTTTCTAATAAGGGCTCAAATATGCATTCAGCTTAGCGGCCTTGGTGCAAGCTGCCAGTTTTTATAAAAACCCTGAGATGCTTTAAGGTTTAATTTGGTATGTCCCTGAACATTTTAAAGGTTCTCACATAATATGCTATATCAACATTCGCCCATTTTAATATTATAAATTTAGTCTGCGGGCAGCGCAAACAGGGAGTTTTTTATGATGATGATCAAATGCAGCATCACGAAGGAAATCACCGAACGGCCGGTCTTATCGATTCCATCCTCTTATTCTGGAGAATTACGGGGTTTTGCCGGAAAAAATATAATATTGCAGCTTGGGCTATCTAAATATGAGGTCCAAATTTCTACTGTCATACTTAGTGAAGACACAACGGAGCTTGTATTTCCTGAAAATCATTCCAGCCGGCTTTCCGGAAAGTTTAACCTGTCTTCTTACTTCTCTCCATCAGAAGAAACTCTTTACCTTGGACCGGTCATTGCCATAATTACCGATATGTCCGCATCAGGGAAACCTGTAATTGGCAGACTTGAAAAGTACTATGATGAGCTCTGTTACCTGACAAAAGATCAAGGCGGCTTATTCTATTTAACTGGATGCTCTTTGCTTAATGATCAGAAAGGGTTGTTTTTTGATGAAAAAACAGAAAGATGGGTCGAACAAATTGTTCCGCTGCCTGACCTTCTGTACAACCGGATCCATTCAAGGAAAACAGACCGAAGCGAGGCTGCAAAGCAACTTCAACAAAAACTGGAAGAAAAGTCGGTTTTCACGTTCAATACTTCCTATTTAACAAAGGAATATGTGCATCAGTTTTTGTCACAGGAACATCATCTAATAGAATACCTGCCGAATACAGAAACGTTTTCTTACTCCGGCCTTCGCAGCATGTTGAGCAAGCACAGCGATGTCTTTATTAAGCATATAGCCGGAAGCCAGGGAAAAAAACTATTAAGGCTTTCTTACTTAGAAAACACCTATCTCCTAAAACAAAACCTTGGCAGCGATTCCAAGGAGATTTCCTTTGCTACTTATGAAGAAACAGTCGATGAGCTTAACAGGCTTAAAGTTTCTTCTCATTTCATCATTCAGGAAACGATTCCTTTAATAGAAGCTGAAGGAAGGTCTTTGGACTTTCGATTTCTTTGCCACTTGACCGATCCGCAGCAATGGCAGCTGATTTCAGCAACAGCAAGAGTCTCAGGTGAAGGGCAGTTTGTATCAAATGTCGCCCAGGGAGGAGAGCTGGTAAAACCAAAGGCCATATTAAGTGAATTCTTCGGCAAGAGGGATGCTCTCAGGATATTCAGGGTGATGGAAGAACTCGCATTGTCAGCCTGTACGTGTCTGGCGGAACGCTGCCCTCTTAATTTAGGAGAATTGGGCGTTGATATCGGTATAGATGAAACGGGAAAACCCTGGTTGATTGAGATCAATTCCAAACCATCCAAACAGACCTACTTTGAAAATAACAAAATCAGGCCGTCTGTAAAAACACTTTATCACTTATCAAAAAGCATTTGGGAAGAAAGGAGACATCACCATGACTAAACTGGGTATTATGATGCTTGAACCTGACACTGAGCATTCCTTCTATTCTGGCATGGCCCAATGGAGCAAAGATCAAAATGTTGAAGTATTCATGTTTTCCCCCCTCCAAATCCATCCTCATACTGAATGGATCCAAGGATTCCGTTATTGTACAGATTCCTTCTGCTGGGTCAAAGATATCTTTACGATTCCAGAATATATATATGACAGAACCTTTTATCAGGACGATTTCACTTCCAAGCAGGCGAAAGCCATTGTGCAATGGCTTAAAAACAGAGATGATTTATGTTTTTTAGGGTACGGCCTTCCAAACAAGTGGACTATTTATCAAGCATTAAAAGATTATGCGAAAGTGTCTCCTTATCTCCCGAAAACATATCTGATAGAATCCATTCCTGACACGCTCTCGAAGATGCTGAGGTACAAAAATGTCATCATCAAGCCTTTTGACGGGGCACATGGCATTGCCGTATATGAAATTACAGCTGAGAACGGCACCATGGCGGTACGTACGACTAAAAAAGGGGAGATCATTGAGAAACAGATGGATAAAGACACCTTCTGCAACTGGCTGGAAGGGGTTACCACAAAGAAGAAATTCATTATGCAGAAAAGGCTTGATAATCTCGATGAACTTAATCGGCCATTTGATCTTCGCTTGCTTCTCCAGAAAGACGAGAAAGATCGCTGGACGGTTTCCTGTAAGGGTTTCAGGGCAGGTAATACCGGCAGTCTCCTGACCAATTTAAGTGCAGGGGCCGAGGCTGTTCCCTATAATGAGTGGAAAAAAAATAAAAAACAATACAATTGGGACTATATCGAATCTGAGTTGAAGGAAATCATTCATAATCTGCCTTCCCTTTTAGAAATTGAATTTGCACCCCTTTTCGAAATAGGTCTTGATATCATTATCGGCAGAGACAGCTCTGTTTGGGTTCTCGATATGAATTCCAAGCCTGGCCATAAAATGCTCAAACTGCTGTCACCTGAGGAAGTTCAGCATTTATACTCCATGCCATTGCGCTATTGCAAGGCTCTTCAACGAAAAATGCCCGCGACAGGAGGCGACTCATCTTGATTAAGCCTTTTAAACTGGAAAGATTCACAAGCAGCGAAAAAATCTTATACTATCCAGTCAGTATGCAGCGCCAAGCTGAAACCCGTACCATTTCACTCGGTTCAACCCAGGTACCCGCCTTGTGCCAAAAGCACCCTAATGGCCGAAATGTGGCAGCTGTCAGCTCGGCACTTGCTGATGAACTGCACTTGCCAGGTTCAATCAAGAATATTTATATGTTTTTTCATGAACAGACCATTATACTAGGGCCCCTTATCGGTATTTTCACATCTGGTTTTACGTCTTTTCTAATGAAACCTATTGGAGAACGTTCTTCCTTTTTTGCCAAGCTGCTGTCCCTTCAGTCATCGATGGGGGTTATTCCTTTTGTTTTTGGTGAAAAACATATTGATTGGGAAAACGGACTTGTTAAAGGACATTTTTATTATCGTAATCAATGGGAAACACAGATCGTTCCTCTTCCGAATGTGATATATGACCGCCTCCCAAACAGGAAAAGCGAAAAGAAATCAAGCTATAAGGAAATGAAAGCAAGGCTCCAAAAAGAATATGGAATTCCCTGGTATAACCCCGGCTTCTTCAATAAACTGGACGTCTTTGAAAGGCTGGAAAGTGATGAAGAGGCCCTTCGTTACCTTCCCGAAACCCATTCCTTTCAGTCTTTTTCGCAAATTGAACGAATGCTTTCCAAGTACGGCCAGGTATTCATCAAGCCGCAAAACGGCAGCCTCGGAATCGGTGTCCATCAATTCAAATACGATCGGAAAGAAGAGGCATATACCTGTGTTTTTCAAGATAAGACAGGAACTAACCGAAGGGTCAAATCTGCTTCTTTTGAAAAGCTGCTGCAAAGAATCATCTCTCCTAAAGTCCTGAACAGAATGATCATCCAGCAGGGTATTCACCTCCTTCGTTTCGAAGACCGCCCTTTGGACTTCCGGGTCCACACCAATAAGGATGAAAACGGGGAATGGCAGGTCAGTGCCGCTGCAGCAAAGGTGGCTGGTGAAGGAAGTGTAACGACACATCTTCATAATGGCGGGAAAATTAAAAGCCTTCCTGAGATTTTTGATGATGAGGATACACTCAATAAAATGGAAGAAAAGTTAAGGTCTGCGGCGATCATTCTTTCTTCTGCATTAGAGCAGAACATGGAGGGGTATATAGGGGAAATTGGATTTGATTTTGGAATTGACAGACTGGGAAGAGTATGGCTGTTTGAAGCGAATTCAAAGCCGGGACGGTCGATTTTTTCCCACCCGGATCTTAAATCATTCGAACTCCTGACCAGAAAATTGTCTTTATCTTTCGGTCTTTATTTGACACAGAGATCTCTCCGCGAACCTCAGGAGACCTTTCGATGAAAATCTATTATCAGCCGCAAAAGAAAATATTCTTTCATAGCGACCCCTCCTTATCATCACTGCTTTTCGGCAAAAATTCTTATATACTCTACAGAGATAATGAACCTTACAAGTATTGCTTTGATATATTTGTCGATGGAAATGTATGCGGCCCGATCATCGGCATAATTGCAGGGAAAGAAAAGGGTAGTTATCAAGGAAATTTCCCTTTATTTCAGAAGCTTCAGCAGGTCATCCAGTCCAAAGGAGGTATCTCTTTTGTCTTTTCGATTGAGGATATTGGCAGAGAAAAAGTGGAAGGCATTTGTTTTCATGAGGAAAAAAACATGTGGGTCCCTTGCATCTTTCCAATCCCGAATGTCATCTACAATCGAATCCCTTCCCACTCCATAGAAAAAACAGATGAGTTTTCTGCGTGCCTGGACTGGATTGAAGAGATGCGGATTCACTTTTTCAACCCCCACTTTTTCAATAAGTGGGAGGTCTATCAATCGCTCTCTGAAAATTCATCCTTGACTCCTTTTCTCCCTGAAACAAGATTGGTCGAAACTGAAAAGGAACTGATGGATTTTCTTACGATAAAACAAAAAATCTATATCAAGCCTGTCCTCTCTTCCAAAGGAAAAGGGATAAGGCTTGTCGAGCTTTGTGGGGATGGTCAAATTCTTTGCAAAAGCACGAAAAAAATTGAAAAGTTCAGGAGGCTTGATCGATTGGCCTTAAAGTATCCTGAGTGGTTCACCTCTGGTGATTATATTTTGCAGGAAGCTGTCCAGTGCAAAAAAATGAACAACCACCGATATGACCTTCGGGTGCTCGTCCATTTCTCAGGCAGTGACTTTATCATCAGCGGCATTGGAATCCGTATGTCTGAACGCCAGGAAGTAACCACCCATGTACCTCAGGGAGGGAAAATCCTGCCGTTCAAACACATTCAATCGAAAGCATTGGTTGAAAAAGTTGGATCCATCGCAGAAGAATGCGGAAAACAGCTTCAATCCACCTTTGGACTGATTGGAGAATTTTCGCTGGATCTTGGAATCCAGGAAGACAATAATGAGCTCATCATTTTTGAGATAAACGCGAAACCTATGAGGTTTGATGAAACGGATATCGAAGACAAACGGTTGGAAACCCTCTCTGATACTTTCTTTTATTTTTCACAGAAACCCCGGAGAATGTCTACTTAAGGGCATTATAAATACTACTGAATCTCACTGCGTTAACAGGAGCATCTGCCATGGCAATGAAGATTGGTTTGTGTGCTTGCCAATCAGGGATATCCATTAACAGATCCCGAAAGAATTCAGCTTCCCTCAACTCTGATTTCAGGGCGATCAAAACTCCTTCCCTGAAATTAGAGAAGTTCTTTTTTTCTTTTTTAGCATGAAAGTAAGCCCCTGTCGAAAGGTAATGAACATACTGAAGCAGTTCATAGTGTTTTTTCTTGTCGCTTTCTGCCTTTTCTATGAACTCCTGATATATCGGATTATTGGTTTTGCTTTTCAACTCTTTATAAAAATGGCCCGAAGCCAATGAGTTAGTGATGGCTGTTTGCAGGTTCAAAATAAACGGCATATAACTCGTCCCCTTCATATGAATTACTAAAACATATGACAGAACATACAAGCATATGTCATATCAAAGAGATTTTCCGCACAGATTGTTATATTGCGTCCCCCTGTAAAAAATCCGCCTGAACGTTTAGAATAGAAGAAAAGAGATATGCTGCCCATCAACCACCATCGGCAGCAGACAAGGGGGACTTGCAGTTGATACAGCACTTCCAATTCAAGAGTATGTATGAAAACAAAAAATTACCCGGCTGGACTTTTTCTTTCTATCACGATCGAAAAAGGTATGAAGGCAGCTATCATAAAAATGGCACCATTGAATGGAAAGATATAGCACCACCTGCTTCAGACGAAGAAATAATAAAGAAACAAATTCATGAACTGATGCTTTTTCACGTGTATGAATAAGGCTCTTTTCTTATACTTGGTTGCTATTTGATATGAATTCCGAAAAATATAGCACTATTCGAAAATAGCCTGAATAACAAGAGTACACAGTATAAACTTCCCCACAGGTAGCACACTATCTCTAAAGGAGGAGTAGCTGTGAAAAAGAAGAAAAAAGATATCGAATTCCTGCCGGACACCCAGTATGAAGGGAAAGACAAAGCTTACTTGGATGTGGACCGGATCATTAACGAAGGCATGAGCGGAGGATCAGTCCATATGCGTGAGGAAAATGCCAATATTGAACAGGCGATGGATTTAGAAGAAGAAGAACCGCCAGTTGAATTAGATTAGTGGGGATTGGCCGATGGCTGGTCCTTTTTTCTGTTCCCATTTCGGCATCCTGTACAGCAAACTCAAAAAAAAACTGACAATTAATGTCCAAACACTTTGAATCTATCCCTCGATTTCGTAAAATGAGACATAATCGTTAATAATCAAAAGAGGTTAAATGATGCTGATAAAACTAAAACAAAGATACCCTGAATCCATTCTTACAAATGTACCGCCGCAAAAAGAAGACCCTCTTCACCTTTGGCTGACGACTGCTTCCAGGGAGAATTTTCTTGCGATACCCAAAGCAAGCCTCACCCAATCAGAAAGTGATTTACTCTGCTCCCTTTTTATTGAAGCGTCTCCTTCTAAAGAATGGTACAACGATTCGGAAGAAAGCAGATGCTGGCATGGCTTTTTGTATAATGGACAGCCTCTCCATATACCTGTTTCCCAAAAAGACGACTATCGGATTATCCAATTCTCTATCAAGGAACAGGTCGAAGCTGATTTATTAAAAGAAGCTCTTCGAAACATATTTGCTGAACAGGCTGTCATTGTGTTCACTTCCCCTTCATCAGGCGCAATTGTTGAGAGAAGGACGCAATGGTCTCTTCCTGAAGAAGAACTCTTCTCAGCAGCAGTTGTAATTGAAAGTGATTTTTACTCAACTCCTAAATTTTTCATTGGAAGGTTCCATTCTGTGGACGAAGGCTTTCTCCCTCTTTTTAAAGAGGAAAGGAAACTGTTTTCTTTTGCTGAAAAAAATATCACCAAGGGTAAGATCTACACATTTCCATCTACTTTTCCATCCTTTGCACTGCATTACGTCCCAAAACAGACCAAGGAGCGAATGTTTTCAGATGTGCTTGAGATCTTTTCAGAAGATGAAGAATTGAAGAAAACCATTAAGACCTATTTAGAGAATCAATCAAATACCAGCCAGACGGCAAAAGTGCTTTTCATGCACCGGAATAGTGTTCAATACAGAATCGACAAATTCATCGAGAAAGTCGGAATCGATATAAAAACATTTCAAGGAGCAGTAACAGTTTACCTTGCATGCCTTGAAATGGAACAGGACCACATGGAGGGGTGAGCAACATGCCCAAACCCTCCATGTTTTTTTATGCAACCTGACCATTACATTCATTGCTTCCCATCCATTACAATGGTTTTAACAAAACAAAATCGGGGAGGCAGTTAATATGGCAGAATTACAAATGAAAAATATCTATAAAATTTATGATAAAAACGTAACAGCTGTAAAAGATTTCAATCTTGATATCAAAGATAAAGAATTTATCGTTTTCGTTGGTCCTTCCGGCTGCGGTAAGTCTACAACGCTGAGAATGGTTGCAGGATTAGAGGAAATCTCCAAAGGGGATTTCTACATCGATGGTAAACGTGTGAATGATGTGGCACCAAAAGACCGTGACATTGCAATGGTTTTCCAAAACTATGCACTATACCCTCATATGAGCGTATACGATAATATGGCTTTCGGCTTGAAACTGCGTAAGTTTGACAAACAGGAAATTGACCGCCGTGTGCAGGAAGCTGCTAAAATCCTTGGCCTTGAAACATTATTGGATCGTAAGCCTAAAGCATTGTCAGGCGGACAGCGCCAGCGTGTAGCATTAGGCCGTGCGATTGTCCGTGATGCAAAAGTATTCTTGATGGATGAGCCTCTTTCCAACTTGGATGCGAAACTTCGTGTTCAAATGAGAGCAGAGATCGCCAAGCTGCACCAGCGCCTGCAAACAACAACGATTTACGTGACCCATGACCAGACAGAAGCGATGACAATGGCTTCCCGTATCGTCGTCATGAAAGACGGTGTCATCCAGCAAGTCGGTTCACCTAAAGAAGTTTATGACAAGCCGGAGAACGTCTTCGTAGGCGGATTCATCGGATCTCCTGCTATGAACTTCTTCAGCGGAAAGCTTCAAGATGGCAAGTTCACGTTCGGCGACACTTCTGTTGAAGTTCCTGAGGGAAAAATGAAAGTGCTTCGTGAACAAGGTTATGTAGGGAAAGATATCATTCTAGGTGTGCGACCGGAAGACATCCATGATGAACCTTTATTCATCGACTCTTCTCAAGGATCTAAAATCAATGCCAAAATTGAAGTATCCGAGCTGACTGGTGCTGAGACTATGCTATATTCCCGCCTTAGCAACCAGGACTTCGTGGCCCGTGTCGATTCACGTTCTGATGTAAAAGCAGGCGAAACGATCGAACTTGCTTTCGATATGAACAAGACCCACTTCTTCGATGCAGAAACAGAAGAGCGTATCCGGTAATTAAACAAAAAGACTGCCACTAAATCTTAGTTTGGCAGTCTTTTTCTGTACATTGCTTCATCATGGTAAAGCATTAACGCGTTGAGAGGGACAGTCCCTCTCAACGCGTTAATGTGTTAAAGTATTTTACAGCTCGGTAAACTTTATAATGCGCGTTTCTTCATGTCCGCATTGGCCGGAGAATAAATGGATGCATTCTTCAGCTTGCGAACTGTCCGGAATGCCGTCCGCAAGCTTAATCTCATCGATGTCCATATAAGCGCTGTAATCATCATAATAATCGTAGATCCTGCCTTGATCAGTAAGTTTGGACCCGCACTTGGAGCAATCGATTTCCATTCGGATGACACCGTTACATAAAGAACATACCTTCATCTTTATCACCGTTTTTTCTGCAGAATCAATTCATTACTATCCTCTCTATTTCAACCTGTTTTATGTGTAGAACGTCTCCATCTTGTCAGGAATAAATTGCCTATTGCAATCTTGTATATATTTTTTAAAAAGTTCCATAATACAGAGTAACAGCAACACAAAAACATTCACCAAACAGCATTGGGTTAACCAAATTAGATGGCCGCAGAAAGTGTGCGGGACTGGTGCAAGTCCAGTTGACCCAACCATAAAAACAACAAGGAGATGACAAAACATGCAAAACCAACAACAATCTCGTGGAAACTCTTCAAATCAACTAGTAGCTCCTGGAGCTCAACAAGCAATCGATCAAATGAAGTACGAAATCGCGTCTGAGTTTGGCGTACAACTTGGAGCAGACACAACTGCACGTGCTAATGGTTCTGTAGGTGGAGAAATCACTAAGCGTCTTGTACAAATGGCTGAACAACAAATCGGCGGTTACCAACAACAATAATTTCAACTAAATAATAATATGGCTTGAGCCTCTGACATTGTCAGGGGCTCTTATTGTTTTCAGCTGATGCAATTTATTTATTTTCTAAGTTAACCATCTTCATCGGATCGATCCATTCATCATACTGTTGTTCTGAAAGGTATCCTGACCGGACAGCAGCTTCTTTTAATGTCAAACCTTCTTTGTGTGCTGTTTTGGCGATTTCGGCAGCTTTTTCATAACCAATATGAGGATTCAATGCAGTTACCAACATCAGTGATTTATTAACAAACTCTTCAATGACTTCTTTATTAGGTTCAATTCCTTGGGCACATTTTTCATCGAACGAGACAATTCCATCAGCCAGCAGCCTGATCGACTGAAGTAAATTATGGATGATGACAGGTTTAAAGACATTCAATTCAAAATTCCCCTGACTGGCCGCAAACCCGATGACTGCGTCATTTCCAAAGACTTGGGCTGATACCATCGTCAGAGCCTCACTTTGAGTGGGATTCACTTTCCCTGGCATGATTGAACTGCCAGGCTCATTGGCCGGAATGGTTATTTCCCCAATTCCGCTTCGAGGGCCGCTTGCCAGCCAGCGTACATCATTGGAAATCTTCATGACATCTCCTGCCAGCGCTTTCAACGAGCCATGGACGTGAACAATTTCGTCATGGGCGGTGAGTGCATGAAATTTATTATCTGAAGAAACAAATGGGTATCCAGTCTGTTTTTTCAATTGCTGTGCTACCATATCTCCAAATTTCGGGTCGGCATTGATTCCTGTTCCCACAGCTGTTCCCCCGATAGCCAGATTCAACAGATATTTACTGCTTTCATCAATCATCTGCTGCGATCTTTCCACCATCGTTCTCCAGCCGCTGATTTCCTGTCCTAAAGTTAATGGGGTGGCATCCTGAAGATGTGTACGCCCAATCTTAATAATGTCCATGAACGCCTTTTCTTTTTCTTTTAGAGTCGTATGAAATTGTTTTAATGCAGGCTTCAGTTTTTCTTCAATTTCTTTATAGGCTGCTATGTGCATGGCTGTCGGGAATGTATCATTGGAACTCTGTGACATATTAACATCGTCATTCGGGTGGACCTTGTTCCCGCTATCCTCAATCATTTGGTTGGCTCTGTAAGCAGTGACTTCATTCACGTTCATATTTGACTGAGTCCCGCTCCCTGTTTGCCAGACAACGAGTGGAAAATGCTCATCCAGCTTTCCTGCTATGATTTCATCACAGGCCTTTACAATGGCATCCTTCTTAGTTTCAGACAGCTTCCCTAATTCATTATTAACGATGGCAGCCGCCTTTTTCAGCTGTGCAAAACCGTATGTAACTTCAAGGGGCATCCTTTCACGGCTGATTTTGAAATTTTCCTTGCTTCGCTGTGTCTGTGCTCCCCAGAATTTATCAGCAGGGACCTGGATTTCTCCTATGGTATCTCGTTCTGTTCTGTAACCCATTCCATCTCCTCCTTAAATAATAGTACATACTTCTATTTTTCCACTTAAGCATGAGAAATAACATATTTGCCAAAATAATGTAGATTTTTTTCAATCTACTGTAGCCTATGTAAATCGCGAAGGAACAATACCCTTTCCATGAGGAATGCTCGGCTGGTGCCTTGGTACAATTAAGGCTTTTTGTACCTGTACATTTCCTAAAAACCACATAAAAAAAGCCCAGCCCTCAGGCCAAGCTTTAATAAGTCTTATTGAATCAAATTAAGAAACTGGCGGGTACGCTCTTCCTTCGGGGTTTCAAAAATTTCGGCAGGCGTTCCCCTTTCCACGATATAACCGCCATCCATGAAGATGACTTCGTCGGCTACTTCCTTGGCGAATTTCATTTCATGAGTCACTACAACCATCGTCATTCCCTCTTCGGCAAGGTCTTTCATGACTTTTAATACCTCACCGATCAATTCAGGATCAAGGGCAGAGGTCGGTTCATCAAACAACATGACTTCAGGTTCGATTGCCAGGGCTCTCGCAATACCCACTCTTTGCTGCTGGCCGCCTGAAAGCTGGTAAGGGTAATAATCGATTTTATCTCCGAGTCCGACTTTTTCTAAGAGAGATACAGCTTTTTGCTTTACCTCTTCCTTCGATTTTCGCTGGACAATAACCGGCCCTTCCATTACATTTTCAAGAGCTGTTCTGTGAGGGAAGAGGTTGTAATTTTGGAACACCATTCCGGTTTTCCTCCTCATTTCGAGAAGGGCTGCTTTTGAATACTTAACATTGAAATCTATTGTTGTTCCGCTTATATCCACTTTCCCTTCGTCAGGGATTTCAAGTGAATTCAGGCAGCGGAGGAAGGTGGTCTTCCCTGAACCCGAAGGGCCGATCAGCACAATGACCTGCCCCTTTTCAACTTCAATATCAAACCCTTTTAAGACTTCCAGGTCCCCAAAACGCTTTTTTAATCCTCTTATACTTATCATCGTTCCCCTTCCTTTCTTATTTTGCAACATAACGGTCCAATCTCGATTCTAATCTATCCTGGATAAGAGTAAGTGCGAAACACATGATCCAGTATAAGACAGCCGCCTCCATATAAAGGAGAAGGAATTCATACGTAGTCGCCGCAATTTCCTGTGCTCTTCTGAACATCTCTGTAACAAAGATCAAGGAAGCAAGCGATGTATCCTTCACGAGACTGATGAAAGAATTTGAAAGCGGGGGAACAGATACTCTGGCCGCCTGGGGCAAAACTACCCTTTTAAGATTCTGGGTGTAAGTCATTCCGATGGAATAGCCTGCCTCCCATTGCCCTTTTGGTATCGACTGAATCGACGCACGCACAATTTCTGATGCATATGCCCCGACATTTAATGAGAAGGCAATCACGGCTGATGGAAATGGATCGAATTTCAATGCTTCCACCCCTAGATTCCCAAGGCCAAAAAATACAATATACAATTGTACCAGCAAAGGTGTTCCCCTTATAGCTGATACATATACCCGGGCAATTCCCCTTAATATTTTACTCCCGGATAACCTTGAAAGAGCTGTGACGATTGCAAGTACCATCCCGAAAAAGAAGGATATCAATGTTAGAGGAATGGAATAATACAAAGCTCCCTTCACCATTGGAAGCAGGGAGCTTTGCAGGATATCCATCATCCGGTCAGGATCTTGGAAAATACTATTGAGGAGAAACATCTTCGCCAAACCATTTCTCGGAAATTTCGGCGTATGTTCCGTCTTCCATCATTTCCTCTAACGCTTTGTTCACTTCTTCTACCAATTGCTCGTTTCCTTTTCTGAACATCAATCCACTTTCTGAAGCATCCTCTTCAGTTGCAACAATTTCAATTCCGGCATTTGGTTTGGTATTGATGTAATCAAGGATGGACAGTTTATCATTGACAGTTACGTCTACACGTCCTTGTTCCAGTAATTGAATCGCTTGAGCAAGGCCATCCACACCTTGAATTTCCGCTCCGTAACTTTCGGCAATATCTTTGTAATTGCTGGTCAGTGACTGAGCTGAAGTCATTCCTTCAATATCTTCAAAAGTGTTGACATCTTCATTGCCTTTTTTAGCTACAAGTACAGCTGAAGATTCAATATAGGGGATGGAGAAATCATATTTTTCCTGGCGGTCTTCCCTGATTCCAACCTGGTTGGCAATCATATCAAAACGGTTCGAGTTCAACCCTTCAAACATTGCATCCCATTGAGTTTCTTTGAAAACAGGCTCAACGTCCAGACGGTTTGCGACTTCACGGGCAATCTCCACATCAAATCCAGTAAGTTCTCCAGATTCGTCGTGGAAAGTGAATGGTGGATAGGTCCCTTCCGTCCCAATCAGCAGCTCGCCATTTTCCTGGATCTGCTCATATAAAGATTGATCTTCTTGCGCTTGCTCGTCTCCTGCACCTGCAGACTCATTATTTTCTGTATTGTTACCGCATGCGGCAAGGAAAAAGACGGCACCTATCAATAAAAAGATACTTAAAGTCAACTTTTTCATTTTACAAAACCTCACTATTCTTATCGGAATTAAATATCACGATTGCTATCATAAATTGTTATACCCTTTCTGTCAATTAAAATGTGTTTATGTCTTAGTTTTCTCAAAAAGTGATAAAACCATGAAAGCTCGTTATAATTAATTTAGAAAATCACACGGGAGGGCGAATTATGAAAATCGCTTTATTGGGAGCGACGGGCAGAGTTGGCTCCATTATTCTTGAAAATTTGTTGGAAGAAGGACATGCAGTGAATGCACTGGTGCGCAGTGATGTGAAGAAGGATCATGCGGGACTTTCCGTGTTTAAAGGGAATGTTCTGAATGAAATTAATTTACAAAGCTGTTTTTCAGGATGTAACGCTGTAATCAGCGCGCTAGGAACAGACAAAAATGATGTCCTCTCAAAGAGCATGCCCCTTATCCTGAAAGCGATGAGGCATAATCATATAAAAAGAATCATCACGATCGGAACAGCAGGAATTCTGCAAGCGAGAGAAACACAATCACTCTTCAGATTTCAGACAAATGAATCAAAAAGAAAAAGCACAACGGCTGCCGAGGATCATCTGAGGACCTACTTGATGCTGAAAGAGTCGGGGATGAACTGGACAATCGTCTGTCCAACCTACCTTCCAGAAGGAGAAAGAAAAGGAAATTACCGTACGGATCAAAATATGCTGCCCGAGGGAGGAAAAAAGATTTCCATTTATGATACAGCAGATTTTGCATCCAGCTTGGTTGAAGATACACGCAGTTTTAACATGAGGGTTGGAATCAGCTACTGACGTTGTTTCTGGATACTGCTTAAAACCTAAAAAACCAACACTTTAAAATTAAGTGTTGGTTTTTTATTCACTAACCTGCCTGACCCATCTGTTTCCCCTGCTGCAACTCATACATCTGATAATATCTTCCTTTAAGTTCCATGAGTTCATCATGGGACCCTTTTTCAGCTATGGTTCCTTTATCAAGGACGATGATCTGGTCGGCATTTTTTATAGTCGACAAACGGTGTGCAATGATAAATGTGGTTCTTCCTTGTTTCAGCACTTCCATTGCTTCCTGGATCGTGGCTTCAGTTTCAGTGTCGATGCTTGAAGTTGCTTCATCAAGAATCAGGATAGCCGGATCGTATGCAAGAGCTCTTGCAAAGGAAATCAACTGTCTCTGCCCGGAAGATAATGTGCTTCCCTTCTCGATCACCGGTTCATCATATCCGTTTTCCAGGTTGTGAAATACCTTTTGTGCTCCGACAGCATTCAGGGCCGCCTCCACTTTTCCTCTTGAAATCCTTGGGTTATCAAGACTTACATTGGAAGCAATGGTGCCTGTGAACAGGTATGGATCCTGAAGCACGATGCCCATATGCTCTCTTATTGTCTGGTAAGGAATGTCCTTTATATCTTTTTCATCAATTAGAATTTCTCCTTCATTGCAATCGTAAAAGCGGAAAAGGAGATTCATGATTGAACTTTTGCCTGAACCTGTATGACCAACTAGAGCGACTGTTTCGCCTTGTCTGGCTGAAAAAGAGATATCCTTCAAAACAAACTCATTTTCTTTATAGCCGAAGAAAACATTGTTGAATGTTACATCACCCTTATAGCGTTCCATTCTTTCATCCTCGACTGCAATACCCTTCTCATCCAGCAGTTCAAAGACTCTCTCTCCGGCTACAAGTGCCTGTTCAAGGTTTGCCAGCTGATTGACAATTCCGGTTATCGGCTGGAACAAGCGATTGATATAATCAACGAAAGCATAAAGCACGCCCAGAGAAACGACAGCTCCCCCTCCGACAGCACTTCCTCCAAAGTACCAGATGAAAGCGACAAACGTTATATTTCTAAGTACTCCTACGAGATTGTGGGAAGTTATCGAATTCAAGCTGAGCATTTTATTCTGATAGTTGAAATGTGTTTCATTCAGTTCTTCGAATTCCTCTTGTGACTTTTTTTCACGGCCGAATGCCTGGATGATATTCATCCCTTGAATGGATTCATTGATCATTGCATTGATGTCACTGACTTTTGAACGGATCACATGGTTATACTTTGATGCATACTTTCTGTAAAGCACCGTCCAGATTGCAATAATCGGCACCAACAGGAGACAGATGGCTGCCAGTTTTGCATCAAGAATGAACAAGGCAATATAGATACCTGTAATGTAAATGATACTTGTAAAAAAAGTGGACAGCACAGTCACATATAGTTCTCTGATTGCTTCTGTATCGTTGGTTATTCTGGCAACCACTTTCCCTGCCGGCAGATTATCAAAGTAACGGATTGGAAGCCGTTGAATATGTTCAAAGATATCCGATCTCATTTTTTGAATCACCCGATTGGCCGCTTTCTTCAAATAGAAACCTTGGCCGTATTGGAAAAAGGAAGCCGCAACAAGCAAGCCGAAGTAAAGGGCAAGCAGTGTAATGATCCGGGGAATCTCCGGATTATAAAAATCAATCAGCCGGCCTGCCGTAATTCTTTCCGCTTGATAAGAGGAGGACGTACCTCCCTTTGTAACAACCAGCATTCCGTCCTGTACTTTCCGTTCACCATCTGCCGGGACTGGTTCATCAATAAAATAAAATTCCCTGCCGACTGCAAGAATCCTTACCTCGTCACCTTTCATTTCATCTTCCGAGAAATACTTCTCCCTTTTGTACCAATTACCTTCATAATTTACTGCATCTTTACTTTCTTCAGCTTCAAACCAGGCCGTTTCTATGCCAAGTATATGTTCATCGATCATCTTCTTAGCGATAAAGGGTCCTGCCAGGTCGGCTGCCACCGATACTGTCAGCATAAGGAGAGCTGCGATAATGACTTTTTTATATAATAATGCGTAATTTACTAAACGTTTTCCTGTACTCATAATTTAACCTCCTCGAGCGAGGACTCTTCGATTTGCTGGCGGTCATGTTGTTCCTTATACCAGCCGTTCTTCTTAATCAGCGACTCATGGACGCCTTCCTCTGCAATCATTCCGTCATCCAGAACAATAATCCAGTCAGCATGTTCCACTGCAGATAATCTGTGAGTGGTGATGATCGTTGTTTTCCCGGATCTTTCCTCTCGGATATTTTCAATGATTTTCGCTTCTGTCTTCGCATCCACCGCTGACAAGGAGTCATCCAATATCAGGATTTCCGGATTTTTGATTAAGGCACGGGCAATGGAAATCCGCTGTTTCTGCCCTCCTGAAAGCGCAACTCCTTTTTCTCCAACGAGTGTTTTTAAGCCCTCCGGCAGCATTTCAAGATCTTTTTTGAAATCAGCGAGTTCAATTGCTTTCTCCAGCTCAGTATCTGTAGCATCCGGCTGCCCGAACAGAATGTTTTCTTTGACACTTCGTGAAAATAACACATGATCCTGCGGGACATACCCGATCCAATCCCGGACATCTTTCAGGCTTTGCTCTTCTATCGGCACTTCATTGATCGCAAGTGTTCCTTTTCCATGCGGATATTCCCGCAGCAGCTGTTTAATGAACGTTGTCTTTCCGCTGCCCGTTTTGCCTGCGATACCTAGAGTTTCTCCCTTTTTCAGCTTCAGGTTGATTGCCGAAAGGTTGTTTACCTTAGAGGACGGATATTTAAAGTAGACTTCTTTGAATGTGATATCCTCAGGGGCAGATACAATTTGGGGCTTAACAGGGTCTTTCACGTCTTCTTCATAGTTCAGCGTTTCCATTACCCTGTCGAGCGACGCATTCCCTCTTTGCATGACGTTAATCAACTCACCAACTGCAAACATCGGCCAAATCAACATCCCTAGATAAACATTAAAAGAGACGAGTTGACCAAGAGTGATGGCCTGATGGAAAACCAGGTATGCCCCGTACCCCAATCCAATTAAATAACTAAGACCAACAAGGACCTTGATTGTTGGTTCAAATAAGGAGTCAATGACAGCCACCTTAATATTCTTGTTGTACACATCTTCTGTCATATCCGCGAACTTTCCTTCGTCGGCTCTCTCCTGAACATAAGCTCTTATGACCCTGACACCGGCAATGGACTCAAGTACCTTATCATTAAGTTCGCCAAACGCATCCTGAGCTTCTGTGAAGCGTTTGTGAATCCTTGCCCCATATACCTTCATCAGCCAGGCCATAAAGGGTAAAGGAAGCACTGCCGCCAGTGTCAGCTTCCAGCTGACGAAATAGGCCATTGTGAATAAAATCGTCAACATAAAAACGGTGGAATCGATCAAGGTTAATATACCGAAACCGGCTGTAACGGAAATGGCTTTCAAATCATTTGTGGCTCTTGCCATCAAATCCCCTGTCCGGTTTTTCTCGAAAAACGCCGGGGTCATTTTCAACAGGTGGCCCATAAAATTAGTACGGAGCTTCCTTTCTACCAGGAATGCCCCGCCAAATAGCTGGTACAACCAGATATAAGTGAGTCCGTATGATATTACTAAAATAATGCCCAGCCAAATAAGATACCTGCTTAAGCTGGACATTGTCAGTCCGCCTATATGAATCTCATCAATTGCCATTCCTACCAGCTTCGGAGGCAGGACATCAAGAATGCCAACAATAATTAACAGGCTGATTGCCAAGGTGTACCTTTTCCAATTTTCTTTAAAAAACCAGCTTAATTTCCCTAACACACTAAACATAAACCCTCATTCCTCTCTCTTCCATAGTCGATCTTAACTATCCGCCTTCTGTCTCCACAATCGGCATCATCATTTCAAATTTAACTCTTAACATTTTGCATTCCTCCTGATCATTTTTTTATATGTGAACAGTCTCCTGCCACTAACTAGGAAAAGTTTTCCAATTAAAAACATCAAAAATAGACATACCGCACCAATGCAGTATGTCTATGGACATAAAAAGGCACAGATTACAAACGTAACCTGCACCGTTATAGTTGAATGAATATAATCGGAAAAGACGATTAAAAGGCTGGATCGATCTCCAGACAGGTTACGTGATTATTTAATTGTAAAAAACGAAATGTATTATTATCCATAATTACAATCATCACGTTACCCTCCTTTTACAATAATTTTCTAATTCATGATAACCTTACCATGAAGGTTTACGAGTGTCAATTGCTATTTTTCTGACTATTCATAGTATTCTCGAATTAATTATTTGATTGGGCAATCTTCATTTTCCGCCTTATGCCACTACAACGGCTGTACCATACGCAATAATTTCAGATGCATTCTGCATGACGGCTGAGGTTTCAAAGCGAACGGTCACTATGGCGTTTGCGCCCTTTTCTTCCGCTTGTTTAATCATTCGGTCAAGTGCCTGCTGGCGGGCCTGCTCCATCAATTCACTGTACTCGCTGATTTCTCCCCCGACTATCGTCTTCAGGCTGGCGATAATGTCTTTTCCGATATGCTTAGCTTGGACTGTGCTTCCTCTGACAAACCCCTTTAACTCGACAATTTCCTTTCCCGGCACTGCTTCAGTTGTAACAATAATCATCTTTTTTCCTCCTGGACACTCTTATTTTTTGTGAATATCTTCCTTGCAAATATAAAGTAAAAGATTAACGGAAGTGGACATTGTATCAATCCCCAGATTCCCCAAAACCAATATTTATGACCCCTTTTTCTTGCGTCTGTAAATAAAAACAGACTTTGCAGCAGCATGATCGGCGCTACAATAAGGAGTATGAGCACCTCTTCTTCCGTCATGTTCTTTTCACCTGCTTATAATTAGAAAGGCTGCCATAGCTGATTGCGGCAATGAAGGCTGTCCCCTGGATCACAGCAAACAATATCGGACTTTCATAAAGTGCAAAAAGAATGCTGCTGATGGTCAACATTGCGATGGCAAGGAACGCGGCCATTTCTTTCCTGTACTTATGTTTCAATGCATCCTGCTGGTTCAATGTGAATTGCTCGAACCACTGCTCGGGCGGTGTGCTTTCTTCTATTTCCTGGTCCATTGTTTTGAAACTGCCATCTAAAAGATCCTGCAGTTCATCCCATTCATTTTCCCGTTCCTGTTTTTCTTCGTTCATCGACTTTTAACTCCTTTCTCAGGGAATTAATGCCATGGTGAATACGTGACTTCACTGTTCCTTCCGGCAGCTTTACCATCCCTGATATTTCTTCATAAGAGAAACCGTAGTAATGCTTTAACACGATTGGAAGCCTTACATCTTCGGAAAGCTTTGATAGAGCTTCCAGCAAATCGTTCCACTCTTCATTGCGGCTCTCCATGTCCCATTTCATTTTTCTGATATTTACCTCTTCCTGCTGCCATTCACGCTCTCTCTTCCGTCTTCTTTGCAGATCGATAAAACGGTTTGTGGCAATGGTCATGAGCCAGGATGAGAACTTTGACTTGCCATTATAGAGATGAATTTTTTCTACACACTTTGCCATTGTGTCCTGGGCAAGTTCTTCAGCCATATCGCGGTTCATCGTTACTTTGACCAAATATTTCACAAGGAAAGGGTAGTTTTCTCTGAAAAGCACAGCAAAAGCCTTGTGATCACCTTTTTTAGCTTTTTTTATCAATTCTTTCTCTTCCATCCCTTAAATTCCTCACTTTATTAATCGGCATTCAGCCCATTCAAGTATAAGACGGCTAACTCAGCATTTCGTTCAAATTTTATGTAGAAATTTTTTTGTGAATAGTTTCTGTTCATATAAATTATTCTTCTTATTATATCTGGATTAATTTAAGAGTATGACAAGAGTAAAAGGACTTCCGCAGAAGACCTTTTACTGTAAACATATATCAAGAAACGACTGCTGGCTGAATCTCTTCGGTTTCTTTCATGTATTTAGGCAGAATGATGGTGTAGAATACGCCAACAAGCAGCAAGCAGCCGCCGACTATCCAGTACAGCATTTCTATTGATAATATTGCAGGGAAACTGATGGCAATGAAACCGAGCGTGATGGACTGGGACAACATCATTAAGGGACTGATCCAGCCTTGTACCCGGCCCATCATTTTTGGTTCGATGATACTCGGCATCCAGCCTCCGATTGCTATGTTCACTAGAGGGAGGCCCAGCGCAGCTATGAAGATGACTGACAGAAACATCCAGGTCGTTGCCGCAAAGGAAGATAAGATAATGAAACTTCCGGAAATTGTCAGACCGGCAACGATAAGATGATGAAACTTGAACTTCTGGGAAAGCATCGACGCAACGACACTCCCAATCAGAACTCCCGCACCGAATGCTACGCCAAGCAGGATTGAATATTCTTCATATGTTTGAGGCGCCAATTTGTATTTTAAGATAAAAATAGGCATGACTGAAAAACCGCCATTCACAATTCCAAATACAAAGAATCCGCCGATAAGGCTCATCAACAATTTATGTTTGAAGATATAAAGCATTCCCAACTTGAAATCCTTCATAATGAAAGAGATACTCAGGTCCTTCAATTTGTGCGGCCCGTTAGGCAGTCTTGCATCCTCTGAAACTTCACATTTCTTAATTAAGATGGCACTGATCAGGAAAGTGATGGTGTCTGCGATAACTGCCCCGTAAATTCCCGCGAGCCAGTAAATCAGGATGGCAATACCATTCCCAAACAGCATGAATAAGCTCATGACCATCTGATTAAGCCCGGCAGCAGTTGAGTAATCGTCTTTTGTCAACACTCCTTGCAGGATTCCCTGTTCGGCCGGGAAAAAGAACTTTTGCACAGCGCTTCTTAAGAAAAGTATGAAGAAAATGAACGGCATCCAGCCAATGAAAATCGCTCCAAGCAGAATGACTGACAACAAGGCGCTGATGGTATCACAGTAGTAGGCAATTTTCTTGCGGTCCATCCTGTCGGCAAGAACTCCCACCAGGAAAAACACAGCGAGAGTCGGCAGTGAATACATCATTTCGGTTATCGAAGCGTAGACAGGCTGTTCTGAAAAGCGATCCAGCAAGTAAAACATAAAAGCCGTCAGCCCGATGACACTTCCCATATGTGATGTGAAATTGGCGAAAAACAATTTAGTGAACGTTGGGTTTCGGAAAATCTTTTTAAAGTTTTTCATTATATATTTCTCCCATCCAGTTATTTAGTATATATACATTGTAAAAAAATGGCGGGATACTTATCAGAGGCTGATGATGGTTTCTATATCCGTCTGAAGGCGGATTGCGCTTGAGACTTATTGTTTTGCTCATTGTGGAGATATGCTGCTACCGCTGCCTACCGCTTCAATCGAAAAACTGCACCAAGATTAAATTTCATGAGGCCAGCTTTATTTTAAGAGCTTTCCAGCTATCATTTCATTCAGCCTGCCGTTTACATTGCTTCTGTCCTGAGCTGAGACTGGAATAATTTCAGTTTCTATAGATAGAGAGGATATAATTCCTTTTTCCAGTTCCACACGCTCTTCCAAAAGAGACGTCACTCCTTCGATTCCCTTTGGCAGGCAGTGGGCTTTTCCATATTCCTGTCCTGTATAATAGTTTGAAACATGCTGAAACCATTGAGGAGACCTGACCTTTTTGACATCCTCTATCACTTCTTTGACTGACAATGGATCAAAATAGATTAACACCGGGTTCAATTCCTTAATAATCTTTTCAATTTCCAGTACAAATGCCGTGATGGACTTTGGTGATTCATTATATTTAGCCATCAACATGGTCATGGGATTCTGCAGAAAACAGCAATCTGTCACTGCCGATATACCTGCCCTGCGAAAATCATCAGCAAATCCCTTCCATTTGAACAGGATTAATTCTTTATAAATCTCAGGAGGCATTTCATAAACATCGTGCCGAGCCAATTGTTCTGCACATTCTTGTGTGATCCTTCCTGCTGCTTTTAACTTTTCATAAGGTATGAAGAAGCCCTCCATTCTGCTAAAATGATGAAACTGGAATGTTTCCTCCTTTAAGTCAGGAAAGTTGTTTATTAATTCTTCAAACTCATTCAATCCTGCAAATGCGGTGCTTTCATAATCAACAGGATGATCGAGGTCCCCCTCCGAGTAAATTTCACAATGGCTTTCACCGTTCCTTAACCGCTTTCCTATGTAATCGCAGGCAGATGTTTTCCCTGTTCCCGGAATGCCTTCCACTAAGATTAGATTCATAACACTTCTCCTTTCAATATCCACTCATACATATTCTGCCAAAGCGCATTTAATCCTCCACCCACAAAAAATTTCCTGCCTTAAAGCAATGAGGGCCTGTCCCCTGTTCCTTAAAAGCATTAAAGTGTTTTTTACAGGTTTTTACAAGGTTTAAATGGATTTTATGCGGGGTACTACTCTATTAAATGAGATAGAATGAATACATTTTGACTGATTCTATATAATTCAAAGCAGAGGTGAGTATGAATGATTCGTACAATATTGATGATCATCGGAGCTATTGTGGTTATCGGAGTAATTCTTGCATTAATCTAATTTAAAGTAAGGAATGATGTACGCTTCAGGCTGTCATCATTCCTTTTTAAATTTCAAGATCAAGATCATACAAGCATTTAATTCAGAATAACGGGTATATACACAGTAGATATAAATCCTATAGCAGAGGTGATTGTAAATGTTTAAGAATATTTTACTTGCTTATGATGAGAGTGACGGAAGCCGGAACGCTCTTGAGAAGGCGATTGAATTGATGGCTCATAATAGAGAGGCCCACTTGACAGTCGCTCATGTAGCGGATGGAAGTGATTATAGAGAAGAAGAAGGCGCTGAGCAATTTACACGCTCACTTGATGTCGTCAATACTGGATTAAGTTCTCTTGAAGCACAGAACCTGCCTCACAGTTACGATAATAAAATTGAGGATCGCCATCCCATCAAAAAGAACAAAACGGCTGATCAGTTCAAGACACTCAGAGAGGATTTGGAATCCCGTGGTATCCATGCAAACTACGAATTGCTGACAGGCTCTGAAGCTGAGAGCATTTGCAACTATGCCAATGACAATAATATTGACATCATCGTAGTTGGCAGCAGTAACAAAACCGGAATTAAAAAGTGGTTCCTAGGAAGTGTCAGCGAGAAGATTTCACATAACTGTTCCAGCAGTATTTTAATCGTAAAATAACTGAATAAAAAATGCGTCTTCTTTTAGATAGAAGACGCATTTTTTAGATACTATCACTTTTTATTCATGCAGCGCCAACAGTTCATTCATGCGCTTTTTTGCCTGTTGTTCATCGAAAGTACTGTAAATGCGATAGTAGTCCTCATCCAGAATCCGGTAATGGTGGCTGATTATATTCTGCTGAAGAATATAACCACCATCTTTGTTCACTTCCTTCCACCATACCTTTCCACCCATCGTCTTTTCTTTTCGGTAATCAACATCTTCCCTGGCTATAACCTCTACCACTTCAAGAGGTTCACCGCCCAAAGAGTTCACCAATGTCTCGCTATGGGGAAACAGGGCACAAACAGCAATCACTGTCGTCCAACTTGCCAGCATCCGCCCTTTCTCAATTTGCACCAGCGTCTTCTTTGAAATACCTATCACAGAAGCCATTCTATCCTGGGTATAACCAGCTTCAGTCCTTACAATCTTAAGCTTTTCAGAAACCAGTAATATTAGCTCTTCCTTTGTCATTGTTAACACCTTCCAGCTCATTCATAGTGTAATTTTACACCACCATTGACTATTTTTCCAATTTACTTTTATCATATAATATCTTTCTGAACCTATATTTCCTGCTTATGGCAATAATGGGCGATATAAAAGGCTTTATCCTTCTTTACTAATATCCAATTGAGGGAGGACTTAACCTCAAAGAGTTTACATTCAACATACGGCCATTAGAAAAGATATTGGTTGATTTACATTGCAGGACGCATTGCTCCAATCAACCAACCCTTTGTTAGTTGCGCAAAACTCTTATTCTCTAAAAAACTTTTTTCAGAATACAGCCTAGTCTAAAAGAAACCTTCCACATAATAGGATTTCACAACATTTTTTATAATAATGTGTTGTTTTTTCCAATTTACCCTATAAAAAGTCTTCCATTAAAGATATATTAGAAGTATACGATTTAATTTGAAACCATTATATAAAGATAGAAAGTCTATCCCTATCATTCTAAAAATAAATAAATCGTGATGAGAGGTGAAATGATGTCTCCTGTTAAACAAGAAGTAATCGACTTTTTTAACGATCATAAAGAGGAAATCATTGAAGGCTGGGTAAGTCAGCTTTCTCCTTCTGATATGAAATTCACCCAAAACCAAATTATTGAAAACGGCTTACAAGTATTTGATAAGTTCATTAAATGTTTTCTTATGACTCAATCAGAAATGGATCCCTATATCCAGTCTGAAGCTTATAAAGTTGCAAAACAGCGATTCGAGTCTGAAACAAACATCGGAGAATTTGTCTATAATTTGAACCTGGGCCGCTCGGAAGCCTTAAAATACTTGGATGGCTTAAGCAGCGATTGGGTAAATCTGCAAAAAACCATAAACAAAATCAACTACTTCTTCGATAAATTTACATACTATACTGTTTCTCACTATACCCATATGAAGGATGAGATCATAAAGGAAAAAAAGAATATATTGATTCTCACCATGAAGACAGACTATCATTACTAGGAAAAATGACGTCCAGTTTCGTACATGAATTCAGGAATCCCCTCACATCCATCAACGGATTCATTCAACTGTTAAGAGCTGAAAATCCTGATTTATCTTATCTGGATATCATTGCATCTGAATTAGATCAGCTTAATTTCAGAATTTCCCAATTTTTGCTGTTATCAAAGAAATCTACAGTCGGCAGGGAAAAAACAGCCTTTTTCCTAAATGAATTAATGGAAGAAGCTTTGGCCTTCCTCTATCCAAGAATTCTTGAAGTTAATGTATCCATACAAAAGAATCTTGAAGGGGACATGGAAATCAGGGGATGGAAGGAAGAATTCAGACAAGTCATCATAAATATTATCTTTAATGCCATTGATGTCTTGAGCTCCAGTTCCCGTCAGCCGACAATCTGGATAGAATCTAAGCAAGATGGGGATAAGTTCACTCTATGCATAAGCAATAATGGGGATAAAATTCCCGAAGAAATCCTGAGCAGCATCTTTGAGCCCTTCGTAACATCGAAAAAAGATGGTACAGGACTGGGACTGTTTATCTGCAAAGAAATAGTGGAAAAACATGATGGAAAATTAACTTGTAATTCTACTGAACAACGCACTTCTTTTACGATAATATTGCCAGCCGAATAAAAAAGGACTATCTTTGCGAGAATCCACTAGAAAGATAGCCTTTTTTTCATTTTTCTTAACGGGAATAAATTCGGATGGTATGAATTTGCGAGCAGCCGTTCTGAAGAAATATCTTCTTCATTGCCTGATTTCCCCCATCCGTCACCCCTATGTATGATTTGGCGTTTAAATCCAGTTTGAGAGTAGCTAAAGCGAATCTGTGCATGGATGCGGCCAGCCCCCTCCCTTGAAATTCAGGAACCACGCCAAAGAAAAACAAGCGCCCTTCCGCTCTTGTAAACGGCTCGATATGTGATAAAAAAACTCCTGCGTCTTCCCCTTCTATCACTGCGTTGTACATACAGAATTTTCCCAGTTCTATCTCCTCATGAAGAGCATTCAGCATTGTGCGGGCTTCCTTTTGGCTTCCGAGTATACTGCTCAGACTACTCAATGCCCTGCTCTCATTTTCAGGAATATAAGTAACTGGAGTATCAGGAAACTCAGTGATATCCCTTAAACTCCTTGCAAAAACATTCCTTTCCTTAACCATATGAAACCCCGTCTTCAGAAGATTTTCTACTAATCCTTCTCCCCCTTCCTGAATGGGCACTACTACACTCACTTTATTCTCATCTGGTAACCTTTCGAGGATGTCGAGCAATTCATGTACATCCCCAATGCGGATGCCAGTATCCAAATTCGCCCATTCAACTGTGGAATATCCTGATCCTTCGAGTAATTTCCAATTCATTTTACAACCGCCTGCCCTGCTAGTGGTTTTTGTGATTATATCGTAAAGCATAAGGAAGTAAATTCCAATAAATTTCTTTCAATTTGTGAGTATAACGAATTTGTAACGGGTATTGAATAATAACTTTATAAGAAAGGACTCCATAAGAATGACACAAAACGAAATATACTTTTTGTCTCCTAGTCACCAGAGAAGTCTTATGGCTGAGGGTTGGGCACAAAAGATGGATATTTTCGGGTGGGAATTCGACAGCGGAGGATGGTCTGACACCAAAAACAGTATTTTGAGTGTGGAAGCCATGAAAGAGCTTTGTATCGATATATCAGGAAAAGAAAAAAAGAAAGCTGATTCTCTTGAGTTAGACGAAGCTTCTGTCATTATTGCCATTCACGATTTTGAGGAAGATGAGGATATCAATATCCCTCACCACTGTGAGAAGAAAGTCGTCCATTGGAACCTTCCAAATCCAGAAAAGAGAGCAGATTCCCTTATAGAAGAGTGGGTCATTTATCAGGAAATCTGTGATTCCATTGCCATGAAGGTAAAAAATCTTAAAGACGTACTAACTACGATGACATAAAACACCACCTAGTCAGAAAGCTGGCCAGGTGGTTTTCTTTTTAACAAATCACTTTATCCCTTTAAAGCACTAAGAGGGCCAGGCCCCTTTAATCAAGTAAAGTATTCAAGTTTGGCGTCAGGGAAGAATTTCTCCATATATTCATATAGATTATCTTTGATATCCTGCTCTTCGTCTTTCTGGTAAATGTATTTGCCGATTCCATATTTCCCCCATTTATATCTCCTTTGATTCTCATCAAGTTCAAGCTTCGTCATTGGGTAATTCTTCTCGATCACCCGTTTGGCAGGTTTGGTAAAACGGTGCTGGATGAATTCAAAGGTAAGATCCTTTTTCGCATAATCCGGCAACTCATCATTCAATCGCTCAAACATGTGGTAGTATCCTTCCTCCCACCCTTCATGCAGATAAATGGGAGCGACGATAAATCCAAGCGGATATCCTGCCCTCGCCACCTTGCCAGCCGCTTCGATTCTTTTGGCGAGCGGAGAAGTCCCCGGCTCAAAATTCTTTATCACATAATCAGCATTGATACTGAAACGGAATCGTGTCTTTCCGTTATGCTTGGCATCCAGCAGGTGGTCGACATGATGAAACTTTGTGACGAATCGAAGTTTCCCGTGTTCAGATTCGCCAAAATGTTCAATTGCCCGTTTAAGAGTATGGGTAAGATGGTCAATCCCAACAATGTCAGAAGTACATGCTGCTTCAAATCTTGTAATTTCAGGTGCCCTTTCTTTCATATAGTTATCTGCCGCATCAAGAATTTCATCAACATTGACATATGTCCTTATGTACGGCTTGCTCCCCATCGTTGTTTGCAGATAGCAGTAATGGCAGTGCCCCATACAGCCCGTGGCAAACGGGATTGCATATTCTGCAGAGGGTTTTGATGTATCAAACTTTAACGTTTTCCGAACCCCTACTACCAAGGTGGATTTGGCGACCCGGTATTTTTGAAAGTGATTGTCCCCCGGCAGGTTGCGGACCTGATTATGAGAAGTCGTCTCGCGGATTTCAATATCCATCTTCTCGAATTTCTCTTTCAACTGCTTGCCAAGGGGGTATTCCAGTGCCCCTGGTTCAATATATACAAGTTGCGGTACAAACGGCTTTATCATCCTGCCACCGCCTATAATCCGCCAAAATAACTCGAATAAGCCTGCTCTGCCTGGTCAGCCGTCGAGTATACAGCAATTTCATCATTTAATGGGTAATAGGTCTCGTACAAAAATAAAGCAAGCTGTGAAGGGTCCTCCGGATCATGAACAACTGCAGCTTCCTGTACATTTGCTACACTCTGCGTATGGGGATTCCGATAAATCACATATACGATATCCCCCGCCCGATAAGGAGTCAACTCATTATTCAGCTCCATACATAACACCCTTTCCTTAAAACAGTATAAACTCATTTTCCCTCAGGGCCAGGTTTTTATATCTGGTTTTATTTGGGTGAAAGGCACGCCTGGAATTTTCAAACACCACAGTGACTGGTACAAATGAAGCAAAAAAAGCCTTCCCGTTTTGGAAAGGCTTTTAGGTTATATGGGAATCAATGATGCCATAGTCAGCTTTCATCATTGATTACCAGCTCGTTATAGATGGTTTTTTTACATTGAAGGAATTCTTCCGACAGCACAAGCTTCTCATCTCTCGGTCTGGAAAAAGGAACCTTGAACTCTTTCTTCACTGTGGCCGGTCTCTGAGACAGAACGATCAGTCGGTCAGATAAGAATAAAGCTTCTTCAATATTATGGGTGACAAATATGACGCTTCTCTTATTTTCCTCCCACATGGACAAAAGCCACTTTTGCATGTCCAGCCGGGTGAATTCATCCAGGGCTGAGAAAGGTTCGTCAAGGCAGATGATTGGCTGCGGACTGAGCAATGCCCGAATAAAGGCTACCCTCTGCTTCATTCCTCCCGATAACTCATGAGGATAGGACTTCTCGTAGCCTTCAAGACCGGCCCTCTGAATCATTTTACGGGCTCCCTCTTTATCTTTCTCTCCAGATAATTCCTGGCCAAGCAGTACATTATCTTCCACAGTCCTCCACGGTAAGAGGGAAGGCGCCTGAGGCATATAGCTGATATATCCTCTTTGGCCATTTATATTCTGCCCGTCTAATCTAATGCTTCCTTTTTCAGGAGAATACAGACCGCCAATGAGATGAAATAAAGTACTCTTTCCGCTTCCTGAAGGACCAAGAATGGATAGAAACTCTCCATCCCCGACTGAAAGGGAAAGATCATCCAATATCTGCTGGTGATCAAACGACTTATGCAAATTATCGATTTTGAGCTTTTCCATCCTTCTCTTCTCCTTTCGGCCTCCACTTAATCAGCCACTTTTCCAAACCGATAATGAGGGCAAAAAATAATAAACTCAACAGCATGATCGCAAAAATAGCGACAAAAACGCGGTCTGTCCTGAAGGAAGAAGAAGCAAGGGTCATGAATACACCAATTCCCTGCTTCGCCCCAAGCCATTCAGATATGACAGCCCCCATGACACTATAGGTCGCGGAAATTTTCAATCCAGAAAAAATGGATGGAAGAGAGTGCGGCCACTCAAGTTTCCGGAAGATCTGCATCTTGCTCGCACCAGCCATTTGCATATAGTGTTTCAGTTCACTGCCCGTCTGCCTGAATCCATCCAATGCTGCTACGGCAACCGGGAAAAAACATACAAGTGTAATGACGATCATTTTAGGAAGAAGACCGAATCCAAACCATACCACCAACAAGGGTGCCAGTACAATGATGGGAATGTTTTGGGACAAGATCAACAGTGGATAAACGGACTCCCTCAAAACCGGCACCAAGTGAAGTCCTACTGCTACTATAAGACCGATGCCGCACCCGATCAAAAAGCCCAAAACGGTTAAAAAGACAGTGGAAGTCAAGTGTTCCTGAAATGACGGCCAGACAGCAATTGCTTCTGTTCCGATACCTGTTGGAGAAGGGAGCAGCCATTTTGGTATGTCAGCGATCCTTGTACTTGCCTCCCATATAATGAACAAAAGGATGATGACCACGGTTGGCCGCCATCCTCTCTGAAGGAATCTGTTTATCATCGATATTTCTCCGTTAATTCTCCCATGGAAATCCCGCTTGGCTGATAAAGAATCTTCACTTGGGAGATCACATTCCTGCTTCCCATTTCAATCATTTTCTCATTCATTTTTTCAATGATTTTCATTAAGTCGCTTAAATTTCCTTCCATTGTTGTTTCAAGCGGGTGCACTTCATATTTAACCCCTGAATCCTCAATAATTGAAATCGCCGCATCAACATATGGAATGACATCTTCACCCTCTTTTGTTTTAGGTAATATTTGAATACTTACTAAACTGTTCTCCATCTTAAACCCACCTTTTACTCTGGCAAGAATTCGTTCGTGAATGCTTTTTCAGCGTCCAATTCTGATTCCAGAAGTTCATTTTCATACATCCAATTTGCGTAGTTTTCCCATACTGCCAGCTTCTGTTCTCCCCATCTTGGAGCATCATCTGTATATTTTGAGGCAAGCCATTCCTGGCTTTTCTTCACGAGGTCCGCATCCAGGTCAGGTGCCGCATCAATCAGAATCTGAGCAGCTTCCTCCGGATTTTCGATGGCAAAGTTATATCCTTTAGATGCAGCAGCAACAAACGCTTCAACCGTTTCAGGATTTTCAGCGATCATTTCTTCATTCGTCGTCAGTACAGGAGTATAATAATCCAGTTTCTCTGAGTAGTCTGTTAAATATATCATATTGATATCTTCATTTCTAAGCTCTGCTTCGATTCCTGTCCATCCATAATAGATCCAAGCAAAATCAATGTCCCTTTGAACGGCAGTAAAGAAATCACTGTCACCCATATTTACGAAATCAACTTTTTCGACATCGGCATTTTCCTGCTTCATGATGGAAGCCATGACAGCTTCTTCAACTGGTGATCCCCAGCCCCCGTAAGTCTTTCCTTCAAAGTCCTCAGGTGTTTCAATGTTCTTTTCGGCAGGAGAAGCAAATCCTGACGTGTTATGCTGGATAACAGCGGCAATCGATACAAGCGGGACATCCTGGACCCGAGCCTGTGTCACACCTTCCTGGTAACCAACCCCGAATTCAGCTTGTCCGGAAGCAACAATAGAGTCTGCTCCCGCTTCACCTGGCATAATGATTTCCACATCAAGACCTTGTTCTTCAAAGTAACCTTTTTCCTTCGCAACATACAGCCCCGTATGATTGGTGTTAGGTGTCCAGTCCAACACAACGGATACCTCTTCTAAAGTTTCCGTTTCCCCTCCGCCATCGTTTGCGTTGTCATTCTGTCCTGAATTATTTGTCTGTCCGCAGCCAGTAATCAGAACCGCTGAGAATAATGCTAATAAAGCTTTTTTCATTTTATTTTCCACCTTTATAAAGTAAAGATTTACGAGAGAATAGGGACGTTCCCTAATTTGATTGCAAGCTTTCTGACAATAAAAAAGCGCCTCGGGAAAGAACCCGGGACGCATATTGAAAACAGATGAACCGTTTAGAATATGTTCCCTACGCTGGCTTCAACCAGATCAGGTTCCAAGGGTCAGTATCTATCAAGGATACTATCTCAACCAGCTTCACTGGTCCCCCCACTATTCTCGCATATTTATTATTTTCCATTCTTTACTTTGACATAAACATCCCGGTATTTCAAGTATTTTAATGCTTTAAAGCATTAAGAGGGACTGTCCCTCTTTGCGCTTTAACGCGGTGAAGCGAGGTTGCAGGCCCTCTTGTTTTGATGTTGGGTATATACAGGTTATAATGAACCGAAGAATGTTGACGAGGAGGATCACAAATGGAAAGAATACATCTGGCAGAAGACCTTACATTCTCAAGGTTTGTCCACGGGCTCTGGCGCCTATCGGATTGGCAGCAATCCAAAGAAGAAACGTTAAGGTTGATCGAAGAAGTAATGGAAACCGGAATCACTACATTTGATCATGCAGACATTTATGGAAGCTATACATGTGAAGAATTATTCGGGAATGCCCTTTCCTTAAAACCTTCTTTACGCAAGAAAATGGAAATCGTCACTAAATGCGGCATTGTACTGCCTTCTAAGAACCGTCCCCAGCACAAAACACATCACTATAATACAAGTAAAGAACACATAATGAAGTCTGTGGAAAACTCACTCAAGAACTTAGGAACAGATTACATAGACGTCCTGTTGATTCACCGGCCGGACCCTTTCATGGACCCTGAGCAGACGGCAGAAGCTTTCAACCAGCTTCACAAAGAGGGGAAAATAAGATATTTTGGTGTATCAAACTTTAAGGATCACCAGTTCAGCATGCTTCAATCTTATCTGGATTTCCCACTGGTGACCAACCAAATTGAATTGTCACCATATGAACTTGAAAATTTTGAAGACGGCACGTTGAATCACGCTTTGCAAAATAGAATCCCGCCTATGGCATGGTCCCCATTAGCGGGAGGTAAAATTTTTGCAAGCGAGGATGAAAAATCAGTCCGCCTGCTGAACACCCTTGAAAAAATCAAAGAAGAAACAAATGCAGGGGGAATCGACCAGATTATTTTTGCATGGCTGCTTAACCATCCTGCACGAATTCTTCCTATCATCGGGTCCGGAAGAATTGAGAGAATCCAGACAGCTGTTGCTTCTCTTGATATCAAGCTGGATCATGACCAGTGGTTTGAGATCCTGCAAAGCTCTATGGGACATGACGTACCATAACCCAAAGGTGTCATCAACTCAAAAAGAATCCTGCCGAAATCGGCAGGATTCTTCCTTGTTTCAAGCTTCACTTAGATGATTTCCCATAACCTTGTTCAAAGAACCCTCTACATAATGTTCCAGATACTCTCTCTGCAGTTCATTCTTGCTCAGTTCATATAGTTGTTTGTCAGATATTTTATAAATTCCTATTCTTAATAATTGTTTAATATAGAAATCTTCTGTTGTTTTTGTATTTCTCTGATGCACGGTTTATCCCTCCGAGAAGAGTATACCCGCTTTTCTGCTTTTCTAACCTCTGACCATAAACTCTATGAAAAAGACTGAGTGACAGGTAAGACGATAGAAACGGTTGTACCTGTACCTTCCTTGCTTTCATAATGGATGGTGCCATTGTGTTCCTCGATGATCTTGAAGCTCACCATAAGCCCAAGACCGGTTCCATCTGACTTGGTTGTGTGGAATGGAGTTCCCAGCTGTTTAAGATTCTCCTCAGAAATTCCATCTCCTTCATCTCGAATCATAAGCTTAACGAGACTCGCTTCTTCAAGGCTTTCCGTTTTGATTGTTAGATTTCCGCCTGTTGGCATTGCTTCAATTCCATTTTTGATCAAATTGATCAACACCTGCTTGATATGCTTGGCATCACATTCAATTTGCGGAAGCCCTTCCTCGAGATCGCTTTCGAAATGAATCTCCTGATGGTTTGCGTCGTTCTCCATAACCTTTAGAGTATATTCAATAATATTGTTAAAGTCATGAGGCTCAACATCCATCCCTTTTGGCTTCCCGATAACCAAAAGATCATCCAGTAAGGAAGTGATTCTATCTATTTCTTTCGTCATTATATTGTAATACTCACTATCCTCCGGGTGCTTTTCATTCTGCAGCTGCGTAAACCCTTTAAGAGAGGCCAATGGATTTCTAACTTCATGGCTGATAGACGTCGCAAACTTTCCTACGGTTGCCAGCTTTTCAGTGTTGCGCAGTTCGTTACTTATTTCTATAGTAGCCTTTACGTACGAACTGAAACGCCTCAACAGTAAGAAAGCCAGTAAAGCAAATATAAACACTAACACGTAACCCAGAATAACCTGGACATTATTATAAACCCAAATATAAAGAAAAACATATTTAATAGTTGTTATTCCAAAGACAATATAAAAATATTTTTTATTAATGAAAATAGGGGCAAATAAAATAAAAAATATCTCGGCTATGTTTCCATTCCTTAATTCTAATGCACTCCCAAAGTGAAAGAGAAAGTTATTAAAAACTTCTGCAGAAGTATATGCTGCAAACAACAAATATTTACCATAATATGCCATACCCTTTTTAACCAATAGGATGACAACTGGAAGATAGGCCAGTATATAGATATAAAGAGCTATCCCTTCAGAAATGCCTTCCCATAAGGCAGGCCTCTCTCCACTTATGTAAGGAAGTAAATAGTAGTAAGCAAAATCATAAAAAATATATATTATAAAGAATAATGGGATAAACATTTTAAGAGCTTTAATTTCTTCTGTTTCCAGCATCTTAATATTCTTGGAGATAAACTCCATCAAACCAGCCTCCTGGACAACAACAAAATAACTTTTCATTACCGTTCAACTAAATTATAGTATACACGTTTTGGGTTGAATTTGTAGAAATTTGTAGAAATTTAGTTTTAACTCTTTTGTTGAAAGTTACTTTTTATACTTTTCATCCATGAGTATACAAGTACAATCGCTATAAAAATAATTTGTAGAATAACGGCTAAACCATCCCAGAATTTTAGAGTGCCAAATGGATACTGCAAAGAATGATAAGCTCTGTTAACTGTATAAATCAGCTGAGGTATAAGATAGCCGGCAAATATTATGAGTGAAATTATTGTTCCAGAAATAAATAGGAGGCTGTACCATTTGATAATCTTTTTTTCTTCATCAAGTTGCCCAGCTTTTTCTTTATTTACTAAAGCGAACTTCCTGCTTAAATAAGTGATAGAGTCTTCCATTAGGTTATAGCAACCTGTCATGTTTTGCAGCAAGTAATAGAAGTCCGTTTTCATATATAAACCACATTGAAATAAGAGCCTTAAGAATATATTAAGATTAATTAACGCTAATATATCTAAAAGTAAGGAATTATTTAGAGGCTGAATTAACAATGTTACAGTGAAACTGAAAAACAGGACTGTAATATCAAAGCAGACGCCAGCCAGGAATAGAGTATTCCTCTCACTTGAATTAAGCTTCCACCCTGCACTCATGTCAGTTTCCAATACAATGAAGAAAAGGCGGTGCCCAACTTCTATTCTGGTAGGAAGATCGAACGACCTTATAGCAAGGACATGCCCGGTTTCATGAACCAGAATTAATAAAAGGGAAATCACCATAAAAACAAAAATATTATAGAGCATTGTCTCAAAAATAAATATATCTTCATAACTAGGAAACAAAGATGGTTTAAAAGCTACAAAAATCATACTTACTAAAAAAATGAATATATAGAACCTCATACTAAACTTATTAAAAAAGAATTTTCCTAAATAGGGTGATACCCAAAAGAACATAAAAGGTTTAGATGCTTCGCTTTTCACTGTTATTTCTTCTTCATCAATCCGTCTAAGTAAATTTAACTCTTTCAAATCAATTATAAATTGAATTACATCTATACTTTCATCCGGATATTTTTGCTTCAGTATTTTTTCTGTTTCGTCTAAACTCTGCCCCCTCTCCAACAACTCTATTGCATCTATACAAACTACAGGCATCTCAAAAAATTCATTAGTCTGCTTGTTTTCCAATATGTAACTACTTTTATCTTTTCTAATAACAAATGGCTGCAGAAATACTTTACTCTCTCTAGTAAGCAATAGTGTCGCCCGCCTTTAAAGATTGTTTTATCATAACAAAAAGAACTCTATTAAATAAGGGATGCTGCACAAAAGCAAGCACCCCCATAACTCATATATTTTATCTAATAAATAAGCACCACCAGCAAGTTGTTTTCAAAGACTTTAGCTTTTTGATTTTCATAAATTCACCCCTTTTCTCAAAGAATTTAATTCTTGAGGTTCCTGAGCGCTAAATTCTGACTTGAACTTCTTGGCATGTTCAACCCATTCTGGATATACCTTCTTAAAAATATCTAATAGATCCGGATCAAATTGCGTCCCCCGGCCTTCAAGAATTCGATAGTGAGCTGATTCAACAGGCAGAGCTTCTCTATATGAACGGGTAGAGGTCATTGCATCGAAGGCATCGGCAATGGAGGTGATCCTGGCTGCTATTGGTATTTCTTCACCTTTCAACCCCTCGGGGTACCCTTTCCCATCCCACCGCTCATGATGGGATAAAATAATACTTAAGCTGTCATTAAACTTTTCTATTTTCTTAATTGCTTCAGCCCCAACCTTTGGGTGAGTCTTGATAATTTCGAATTCCTCCTTTGTGAGTCTGTCTGGCTTCATGAGGATTCGATCAGGAATATGTATCTTCCCTATATCGTGTAGTAAGCAAGCGTAATAAAAAGAATTAAGTTCTTCTTCAGAATAAATATTCAATCGCTTTGCAAGTGAAATCGAATAGAATGCGACTCTTTCGCTGTGGCCCTTTGTATATGGGTCTTTCAATTCTAAAGTAGCTATTATTCCTTTGACTATACCTTCCAATTGTTTATTGTAAGAAGATTTAATTGCTAATACATAGCCTAAAAACCTCTTTAATAAGATGTAAGCAATAGATGCAAGCACTAAAATTAATACGATAGGAAGTACCACCTCTGGGGAACTTGTAACAATCCCTACCGTTATATACTTGAGGAAAATAGATATTACTACAACAAAGAAAAACACTTCACTAACAAATATTGGAGAGAATAATAAAATAAACAATTCAGCGACGTTACCTACCGCATATGGCTGATCATTTCCCCAATATATACTGATGTCATTAATTAGAGTTAAAGAAATATAAAGGATCACGGCAAAATATTTAATTCTTCTAAGGTTGCGATCTTTATAAAAAAAGTATAGTGCCGGAATCAAGGTAAACATCAGCAAATAGAGGGCATATCCGAATCCTGAGGGAAAGCCAATTTCCCCGTCTGTATGGAATATAGGGCTGATAAAATAATAAATACCATCATAAATAATGGAAATCGACAAAAACAATATCAAAAACCATTTCAGTGTTCTCTTCTCTTCATAAATCAAAGTTGAATCTTTAATATTTTTTAACATGGCTGCCTCCGCTTGCTGTAAATAGTTCTCTAACATAGCATTTCGTTAATATTCGACGTTGTTAATTCTATAGCAAAAGTCCCATCAGGGAAATAGGTAATTTTGCATTATTCGAATATGAGTTCTTATGTATAGAAAACCCTTTACTAACCTTCTGAAATCCCAAATAATTCGCTGCCATTTTTTATCTTAAGCTGTCGTTTCTGCTATTTCTTATATCGGCAGAAAAGCTTTCATTCGCAGAGGACTAAAGTACTGTTATTTTCCCAGTAATAAAACGAAAAGCCCTTCTCAAAGAGAAAAGAGCTTTAGCATTTTTTATAAAAAGGAAACTGCATAACCAAGAATTGCTGTTATGATAACGACCGCCCAAGCTGGAACCTTCCAGAAATAAAGGATTCCAAATGAGATTAAAACTACAGCAAAATCGATCGGTTCCAAAACAGAACTCGTAAACACCGGATCATAGAGAGCTGCCAGAAGGATTCCAACTACTGCAGCATTCACTCCCATTAAAGCAGCTTGCACAGCAGGCTTTCTGCGGATTGCATTCCAAAAAGGCAGGGCACCGATGACTAACAGGAATGACGGCAGAAACATTGCAACAACCGCTATGATTGCCGCTTCCCAGCCTTCAATTGCTGCGCCGAGATAGCCTGAAAACGTAAACAGCGGTCCTGGAACTGCCTGAGCCGCCCCGTAGCCTGCAAGAAAGACTTCCTCACTGATCCATCCAGTCGGCACGACTTCACGTTCAATCATCGGAAGAACCACATGCCCACCACCGAATACGATTGCACCTACCCTGTAAAAAGTATCGAATAAGCTCAGATAAAACCCCGGAAAGAGCGCTCTCAATATTGGAAGGCCGGCAAGCAGCCCAAAGAATAATATCCATGCTGCCGCGCCTGCTTTTTTACTGATCCTGACAGGAAGATCAGGGACCGGAATCACTTTTGCTTTTCTATATAATAAATATCCTGCGATTCCCGCACCGATAATAATCAAGATCTGTCCAATTGCCGTGGGGAATAACAGTGTCAGGACTGCAGCCAGTAATGCCAAGGTGATTCTCTGTCTATCCGGGGTTAACTTTTGCCCCATTCCGATGACGGCGTGCGCCACTACCGCAACGGCGACAAGCTTTAATCCATGGATCCATCCTGAATCCACCACATCTGTCCCCAAAAGAAAATAGGCAAACAGAATTAAAGCAATCACAGATGGCATTGTAAAACCGAACCAGGAAACAATGCCGCCAGCAATGCCCCCTCTGACGATTCCAATTGAAATACCTACCTGGCTGCTGGCAGGTCCGGGCAGAAATTGACAGAGTGCAATTAAGTCCGCATAGCTCTTTTCATCCAGCCATTTCCTCTTTTTCACATACTCTTCCCTGAAGTATCCCAGGTGGGCTGCCGGTCCCCCAAACGATGTTAAACCGAGCCGGGTGGAAACCAGCAGGATTTCAATTAATGTCCTGATGCCTGTTTTGTTGTTCATCCGTGACCTCCATCTGATATATTTGAGTCTTATTCTATCGAAATTCAGGTTTAAAGTGAACATAGGAATGAGCAATCATAATTAACGGAATCTTTCAATAATGTTTGTTGTTATAAGGATTGGATATGTTGGTTTGGCTTCTTCTTATAGAAATAGTCTATCCAATACGCCCCACATACAAAAAAAAGGCCCATGAGGCCTTTTTGCCTGCTACTCGGCAAGCTTTTCTTCTACATCACTATTTCGTTTCATCAACAGGTCTATTGCCAGCCAAAAGAAAACGGACACTAAAGCATAGATCCCGATTGAGTAGTAGATATCTACTGTTTTCCAGTCAAGCTTCGGGATGAACATCCCCAGTATGCCGGTGAAAATATAATAAGCCCCGATTAGGTGGAAGAATAATCTTTCCGTAGTCAAATTTCTTCTCTCCATATAGCCTTTGCCCGCTTTACCAAAGAATATAGCTATTCCCCTGATGATAAAATAAACGGAAAAAGCAATAATAATAGCAACTATTGTATTATTATTGAAAACGTTCGCCATATTGATACTCCTTTCAAACATACACCATTCTTTTATCTTTAAAATTGTACCACAAGAATCCCTCTTTTGAGTAGGGAGTATATTCCAATGAGGATATTCTTATTTCATTCTTTATTGATGTTCCTCCGCATGTCATATGGTATAGTGATAAATAGCCATTATCCTTAAAGGAGTTTACTAATGATTTTCAATATATCCAACTTCAAAGATAAAATTGACAGATTATCGCCTGCCCAGATCATTGTTGTTTTCTACTGTCTGGCTGTAGGGATTTCCATTCTGTTGCTAAGTCTCCCGATCACTATCAATCCGGGGGTCGAATGGTCCTTCCTGGATATTATGTTCACAGCAGTCAGTGCCATCAGTGTCACTGGCCTGACCGTTGTCAATACAGCAGAGACTTTCAGTAATGCCGGAGTATTCATCCTCATGTTCATCCTGCAAATCGGCGGAATTGGGATTATGACATTGGGTACGTTTTTGTGGCTTATTCTGGGTAAAAAAATCGGACTGAAAGAACGGCGCCTTATCATGACTGACCAAAATCAATCCAATTTGTCAGGACTGGTCAATCTGATGAGACAGATACTCTCTATCATCCTCCTCATTGAGGTAATAGGCGCCCTCATTTTAGGTACATATTTCTTGGGATACTTTCCAACCTGGCAGGAAGCCTATTTACAAGGTTTATTTGCGAGCGTCAGTGCCACTACCAATGGCGGATTCGATATCACAGGGCAGTCCCTCATCCCCTATGCGCATGATTATTTCGTTCAATGTGTAAATATCATATTAATTACACTAGGAGCTATCGGGTTCCCGGTTTTAATTGAATTGAAGGATTTTCTCTTGAATAAGAATGATAAACGGGTGAGGTTTCATTTTTCACTTTATACCAAAATAACCACGGTTACGTTCTTTTCTTTAATGGCAGCGGGAACCATCCTGATTCTTGTCTTGGAATTCAATCACACATTCGCCGGACTTTCCTGGCACAAATCGTTTTTCTATGCTTTTTTCCAATCAACCAGTACCCGGAGCGGTGGATTGGCGACAATCGACGTCAGCCAGTTTACAGAACCGACCCTTATCATCATCAGCATGTTAATGTTCATTGGTGCTTCACCAAGTTCAGTGGGCGGCGGGATTCGGACGACGACTTTTGCTATCAACATTCTGTTTCTTATCAACTTTGCAAGAGGACGTTCTACAATTAAAGTGTTCCGCAGGGAGCTTGATCAAACAGACGTTATGAAATCTCTTGCTGTTACACTAATGGCTGCACTGCTATGTTCAACATCGGTGATCATACTCTCTATCACGGAACCGTTCTCCACGACTGAGATACTTTTTGAAGTATGCTCCGCTTTCGGTACAACTGGTCTTTCGATGGGAATCACGCCTAACCTGAGTTCCATAGGAAAAATCATCATTATGGCACTGATGTTCATAGGAAGGATCGGACTGCTTACTTTCCTTGTCATCTTGGGTATTAAGCAAAAAGAAACTCACTTCCATTATCCGAAAGAAAGGGTTATTATCGGATAAATAAAAGAAGAAGCCGGATCTTATTCGGCTTCTTCTTTTTAATTATACAGCGCTTTTTTGAAAAACTAATTACTTATCCTTTACACGGAGCAATCTTAAACCATTCAAGGTAACAATCAAGGTAGCCCCCATATCGGCAAAGATGGCAATCCAAAGCGTCAGCCAGCCCGGGATGACCAGGAGCAGGGCGAGCAATTTGATTCCTAAAGAGAAGGTAATATTCTGCTTGATGATCGCCAGTGCTTTTCTGCTCAGTTTCACTGTAAATGGCAGCTTCCTTAGATCATCAGCCATCAGAGCGATGTCGGCTGTTTCCAAAGCTGTATCCGTTCCGGCTCCACCCATCGCAATCCCAACGGAGGAGGCGGCAAGAGCAGGTGCATCATTTACACCGTCTCCGACCATTGCGACCTTGCCATACTGCTTTCTCAAGCGTTTAATATAATCAAGCTTATCCTGAGGAAGTAATTCAGCAGCTGTTTCACTTACTTTCGTCCTTTTAGCTATGGCTTCTGCAGTGCCCTTATTATCTCCCGTAAGCATGATTGTCTTCTCAATGCCCAGCTCATGAAGCTTTTCGATGACTTCAGCACTGCTGTCCCTGACTTCATCTGCCACTGCTGCCAAGGCAAGGATTTCTGAATCTGTACCTAGCACAATGACTGTCTTCCCCTCCGCTTGCAGGGCCTGAATGCGGTTTTGCAATTCCTCAGGAAGAGGCGCCCTCATAACTTCTGACATAAATGATGGGCTTCCTACATGATAGGGGGTTCCTTGAATAAGGCCTTTAATTCCTTTTCCAGTGACAGATGTGAATTCTTCAATCAACAGGGATTGATAATCCAGGCTATTCTCTTCCGCTTTCTTCATTAAAGCAGAGGCCAAAGGATGTTGTGAACCATTTTCCAGTGCAGCAATCACTTTCAAATGATCCCCTGCCTTGCCTTCATCAAGGGAAATGAAGTCGGTCACAGCAGGAATCCCTCTTGTAAGTGTTCCTGTTTTATCAAACGCAATTGCTTTTAAAGCACCGGTTTCTTCTAAATAGATACCGCCTTTGATCAAGACTCCGTTACGGGCAGCATTTCCTATCGCCGTAACGATCGACACAGGAGTTGAAATGACAAGTGCACAAGGACAGCCTACGACGAGTACGGCAAGCCCCTGATACACCCAGGTACTCCAATCAGCGGCAAATAATAACGGTGGAACAACCGCCACAAGCAGGGCAACAAGAATGACTGCTGGTGTATAGTATTTGGCAAAACGATCAACAAATGCTTGTGACGGAGCACGTTCCGCCTGCGCTTCTTCCACTAGATGAATGATCTTGGCAATCGTTGTATCTTCAGCAAGCTTTGTGACTCTAACTTCCAGAAGCCCATCTTCATTCAGCGTACCAGCAAAAACCTCATCATTTTTTTCTTTTGCCACAGGCACGGACTCTCCCGTAATGGCAGCCTGGTTGATAGCCGACCTTCCTTTTTCAACGACTCCATCCATGGCGAGCTTTTGTCCTGGCTTGACGATCATGATATCGCCGATTTTTATATCTTCAATCTTAACCTTCAACTCTTGGACGCCTCTTCTGATTAGCGCTTCTTTCGGTGCGATATCCATCAATGAGTGGATGGACTGGCGGGCTTTATCCATAGAATAGGCTTCCAGCACTTCACTGATCGCAAACAATATGACAACTGTAGCGCCTTCTCCCCATTCCCCAATCAAAGCGGCACCGATAATCGCTATCGTCATGAGGGTCCTCATATCAAATTCAAGGCGAAGCAGATTCTTTAATCCTGTTGTGAAGAGGCGGTAACCTCCGACTGAGATAGACGCTAGATAAGCGCCAACGGAATAAATGCTTCCTTCTCCGTAAAATTCGCCTAATATCCATCCAAGAACCAGGAAACATGCAGAAACCAAAACATTGAAATGTTTTTTGATAAAAGGTTCCTTGTTCTCTGAAAATTGTTCATTCTCGGGAATCACCTTGATGTTCTCGAAAGCTCCCGCTTTCTCGATCTCTTCTATTGTTGTTTCACCATAGACTGTAAGCTTGGCAGCTCCAAAATTTACATTAGCTTCAGAAACACCATCCAGGTGCTTCACGTTCTTTTCGAACTTTGCGGCACAGCCTGCTCAGGTGAATCCGGATACACGGTAGGTTGTTATAGCAGTTGTCTGTTCCAGTCCTTCAGCCACGTTGTTCCACCTCCTTATGATGTGTAATCGCGATGTCAATCAAGCTTCTGACGTGTTCATCATCAAGGGAATAATAAACCAGTTTCCCTTCTTTACGGTATTTGGCAAGGCCCATGTTTCGGAGCAGACGTAAATGATGGGATGCAGTGGCAGTTGTCGCACCCACAATATGAGCGACATCACACACGCACAACTCATCTTCACGGCTTAAGGCGAATGCTATTTTCATTCTAGTATCATCCGATAAGGCCTTAAATATTTTCGCAGCACCATTTGTGTTCGTAACCGATAATTCTTCCTTGACAAAGGCAACTTTATCACGCTCATAGCAATTGACCTCACAAACATCTTCTTTGGGCTTTGGCTTCACATCATCACCCCTTCATTCAAACATTCATTTGAATATTAGTATATGGCTCCAACTTCCCTTTTGTCAAAGAAAAGAAAGCCTATTCTTTGATCCGCTTTAGCCCTGTAAAGCGCGAAGAGGGACAGTCCCCATCAGTACGGTAACGCATTAACGCATTGAGAGGGACAGTCCCTCTCAATGCGTTAATGCGTTAAAGTAAGTTAAAGTCAATTAGCAGGACCTTTCGCCAAAGCTGCAAACAGATAAAAGAACCCCTGCATATAACAGAGGTTCTTCGCCTGATCACTTAACGATCAACACAGGGCAATTCGCGCGTTTTGCCACTTTATGGCTTACACTGCCCAAAACAAATTCCTGGAGTCCATTCAATCCCCTGCTGCCGATGACAACCAGGTCGACTTCATTGGCATTCACATATTCCACGATCGCCGGTCCAGGTTCCCCGTGAAGTACCTTGATATCATAGCTGACCCCTGCTTCCTTCGCCTTCCGTTCTACATCCTTCATTCGCTCTTTACGAAAATCATTCATTTCTGAGGAGTTCCAATTCGCTAACACATCAGACTTAGCACGGCCGGCATCCACTACATATACCACTTCTATGGCAGAACCTTCAGAGCATTGAGCGATATGGATCGCATTCTCGGCAGCACGCTTTGAATGTTCAGAGCCGTCTGTAGCCAGTAAGATTTTCTTGTACATCCCTTCACCCCATTTATTAATGTGATCCCAGTTTATTAGCAAGCTTCCCTACTAATTCTGTACTGTCCTCATTTAATCCTGTCACATTCACAATAATTCCATTTGCCTCGAATTTAGATACAATCTTATCAACCGCAGCGACAGCTGAATCATCCCAAACATGTGACCTGCTTAAGTTTATTTCGACTTCGGCAACGTCCTCCATATAATCGAACCGGTTCATAAGTTCCGTAACCGAAGCAAAGAACAGCTCTCCATTAATGTTATATATTCTTTTATTGCCTTCCCTTGTTCTATTTACCCGTACTTTTGATATTTTTGATACAAAGAAAACTGCACTCAACAAGATTCCTGTGAAAACACCTATAGCTAAATTATGGGTCAACACTACAGTCAGAACGGTAACGACCATGACCACTGCGTCACTCCTTGGAACAAGATGGAGCGTACGCAATGAATTCCAGTCAAAGGTGCTGATTGACACCATAATCATGACACCCGCCAAAGCGGCCATGGGTATCTGGACGACAATTTCGCCAAGTACAACGATAAGGAACATAAGAAATATTCCGGCCACCAGTGCAGATAATCTTCCTCTCCCCCCGGATTTTACATTAATGACGGATTGTCCGATCATCGCACAGCCGGCCATCCCTCCAAAAAAGCCGGTGATGATATTTGCGATTCCCTGGCCCCGGCTCTCCATGTTCTTATCACTATCAGACTCAGTCATATCATCAACAATGGTTGCCGTCAGAAGGGATTCCAGCAAACCGACCACTGCCAATGCTGCCGAGTATGGGAATATGATGATAAATGTTTCGAATGTCAAAGGTATATCAGGCAGAAAGAATTGAGGGAGCGACTGGGAA
Source organism: Bacillus sp. AK031 (assembly GCF_053903065.1). Lineage (NCBI taxonomy): Bacteria > Bacillati > Bacillota > Bacilli > Caryophanales > Bacillaceae > Bacillus > Bacillus sp. AK031. Next base: position 3,276,431 of record NZ_CP096424.1, read on the forward strand.
ATCGTTCCCATATCCCCGACTGCCCTTACCCCATAATCCATAAAGATTGCCAGTGCAGTCACAACAACAATAGCCACCAATGTCGAAGGAACAGCTCGGGTCAAATAGGGAAATAAATAGATGATTGCCAGCGTCAATCCAACCAGTGCAAACATGATCCATTCTTCCCCTTCAAAATGCTGAATCTGTGATGTAAAAATCAAAATGGCCAGAGCATTAACAAATCCGACCATAACCGAGCGAGGAATAAACTTCATATATCTCGCCAGTTTAAAAATACCAAAAATGATCTGTAAAATACCTGTTAAAACTGTTGCAGCCAAGAGATACTGGAGGCCGTAGTCAGCCACTAAATTAGTGAACAGCAAGGCCATCGCTCCCGTGGCGGCAGATATCATCCCGGGCCTCCCTCCTGTAAAAGCGATCGTGACCGCAATAGTAAAAGAAGCATACAAACCTACCATTGGATCGACTCCTGCAATAATCGAAAAAGCAATCGCTTCAGGAATCAAAGCAAGAGCTACCACCAGCCCCGATAATACATCACCCTTTATATTTCCAAACCAGGATTGCCTGTAAGTAAATGAGTCCAAGATAAATCCTCCTTTGAAATTAGTATGAGAGGTTTTCCGAATAAAAATCCTCATTTTCAAAGGAGAATAGTTCAAGCGCTTTATCCCTTTCGCACCCGGGGAAAGTCCCCCAGCGCTTTAACGCTGTACAGCACGAAGAGGGACAGTCCCCTTTCTCTGGTTAAAGCACTAAAGCAATCATACAAAAAAACACTGCACGCTTTCGTACAGTGTTTTCATAGGAAGGACTACAAGTATTTTCTTTGAACGTTGCGCCCCTCGTAGGTAAACAGCATTTGCCGGTTTTCGACGTGAGTTTCGATATGGACGGGACGTCCCCATAGCTGGTGAATATAAGGGAGAACTTTTTCCAAGTATTTAAGATCAAGTTCAATCCCTTCATACCAGTGCTTTAAGTAAAGCTCTCCATTTTTCATATAATCGCCGTCATTGACTGTGATAAATGGAAAGCCTCCATTCACCCGCATGCCGACCAGCTGATCTCTTACTTCCTTCCATTCTTTATCGACAATTTTATAATCTTTGCCCTGTTTCTGGAACAGGTACATATCTTCCCTTGTCACCAAATCCTTTGTCAGGTAATTGCGCAGGAAAGATATATCCGATTCAATTTCCCTTACCTCGAACATTTTTTCTCTTCCGGACCCCGGTTTCTCACCGCGCCTAATCATTTCTTCCGTCGGATTATCATAACGCTCTTCAATGTCTTCAAAGATTTTCAATCCTAAGTAATACGGGTTGATGCTCGTTTTTGAAGGTTGCACTACGCCTGCATTCAACTTGGCAAACTCTATGGATTCCCCGCTTGTTAAATCAAGTTCCCTTATAATTCTCTGATGCCAGTAGGATGCCCAGCCCTCATTCATGATTTTTGTTTCAAGCTGCGGCCAGAAATAAAGCATCTCTTCCCTCATCATCGTCAGGATATCCCGCTGCCAGTCGGCAAGCTCCCTGCTGTACTGTTCGATGAAAAGGAGAATATCTTTTTCGGGCTTAGGCGGGAACTTTTTCTTCACTTTCTTCCTTTGCTTCCTGTCTTTTTTTGCTCCATCATCTAAATTCCATAAATCATCATAAGGAGAAGCAGCAGGCACTTCTTCCTCTTCCCACTCGACATCGTCCATGCTCCATGTAAGCTTCGGCCTCATGAGGGAAGGATCAATATGTTCATCGATGGCGAGAATGGCATCAAGGAAGGTTTCCACTTCTTTTTTTCCATGCTCGATTTCATACTGGCGGATTCTGTCCGCAGTAGCTGCCATACTTTCAACCATATCCCGCTTTGTATTTTGAAATCTGACATTGTTTTTGAAAAAATCACAGTGTGCCAGCACATGAGCGACAATCAGCTTATTTTGAATAAGTGAGTTTGAATCAAGCAGAAAAGCATAACAAGGGTTAGAGTTGATGACAAGCTCATAGATCTTGCTCAGGCCAAGATCATAATGAAGTTTCATCTTGTGATACTGTTTTCCAAAGCTCCAGTGGGAAAATCGCGTCGGCATTCCATATGCACCGAATGTATAAATAATATCTGCAGGACAGACTTCATAACGCATCGGATAAAAATCGAGACCGAATCCTTTAGCAATTTCAGTTATTTCCCCTATAGCATGCTGTAATTGTTTTTGTTCCTCTTCTCTCATCCCATTTCCCCCCAGTAAAAATTTGCCCACACGCGATTCACAAATTTACTCTTATTTAAATGTATGAGCAGGGACAGGGATTCATGAGAATAAAAGTGCAAGCGCCCTGTTTTATCCCGACAGGCAGATGTTCCCTAAAGCTGTTCTCTGTTGGTCTCTAGGCATTCCTATTAAAAAAAGAGCCTCTTGAATAGAGACTCTTCTAAAACTTACTGTTCAGAATATTTGACCTGTAGCTTTCTTACAGGCAGAACGGCTAAAATCAACAGAATGGCTGAAGCAGTAAAAACAGCCTGGACTCCGATTTCCTCCGAGACATACCCTGCAACCAAGGAAAAGACCCCAAAAATCAATGTCGTCATGGCTCCCTGCGCTGCGAAAACCTTTCCCAGCCTTTCGGGATTTACACTCTGTTGAACGATCGTCTGCAGCAAAATGACTTTTATTCCATCAAAGAAGCCGAAAATCACAGAGAATATAAGCGCCAGCAATGCACCGCTGTTCCAGCCGAAGCAGAAGGTTGCGAGGGAACCGCTGACAATCGCAATGAAAAGCCACTTGTACATATGACCTGAAAAAAGTCTGTGAACCCTTAATAACAGCATGCCGGCTGCAATCAGTCCAATAAAAAAGGCGCTGTTTATAAAGCCCCACCACTCCTCTCCCCGAAGAAGCTGTTCTTGCACATAGACATAAAGAATGGCGGCAATCCAAACCACACTTGCAGCCGCTTCTATTGCATAAACAAGAAAAATATTTTTTAGTGTTGAGTTTCGCAAGACATCCGTCCAACCTTCTGCCAGTTTCACCGCCAGCTTCATATCTTTGTTTTGATTAAGCGGGATATTGTCTCCATTCACCGGCAAACTGTACATCATCACACTGCTTGCAAGAAACAATAACGCTGTCAAAGCCATCGTCCACTCATCCCCAGCTATGGCTACAATTACTCCACCCAAAGCCCAAGAGCCGAACTGAACACCCTGATCGATAGTGGATAAAAACCCGTTTGCTCCCATCAAATCCTCTCTCCTGACAATTGAAGGAACAAACGCGTTCCGTGCCGGCAAAGCAACTCCATCCAAAAAAGCTACACAGCCTGCCAAAACAAAAAGCAGGAACATGCTCCCTGCATCAGCAAGTAACAATAAGGACATGATTCCAAGCAGAATGGTTTTCACCAGTTGAGAGTAAAACAAGAGATTCTTGAGATGAAACCGGTCTAACACTAATGGTGCCATAACACTGCTTACAAAACGTGAAAAAGTAACAACCACCGGAACGATACTTACAAAAAAAGGCGATTGTGTTTTCTCGAAAATTGCCGCAATCAGGGCAACAATAAAGAAAACATCTCCTCCGTTAGCTAATGCCTGGCCTGCCCACAAGTAACGAAATGCTTTTGTTTTCATCATTCTTCCTCCTTAACGTTCTATTCAGTTGATTGGGGAAAAGAATGAATATCACAAGGGACAGGCTCCTCTCAGTTATATGTAAAATAAATACATAATCAGTATAGTATCAAACAAACTGTATTGCCAATAAAAAAGCGCAAGCGCCCAGTTTAGCACCGACAGGCAAACATTCCTAAGAGAAAAAAGCTTGCTCCAAAAGAGAAGCAAGCCTTGACCCTTGATCTTTCCTATTCCAGTTCATCAACCGAAATGTTCAACTCATTAGGTTTTTCAGGATTATGAACGACAAGTACTTGAACGTTCACTTCCTTGCCATCTTTCACTACATCGAAAGTAAAGGAATCCTGCACGTTTCCGTCTGAAAGGGTTTTGCGTCCTTCATACTTATAATCCTGGAGCTTGTCTCCCGTGTAATCTTCCTTGACCACTGATGTCGCAATCCTTCCGAACTTTTCATAATCCGGTTTCTGAGCCATCGACTCATGCCCGCCGACCAGGAATAGGGAGGCAGCAAAAATAATAATCCATTTTCTCATCTTTATTTCACCTCTGCATATAATTTCATATATAATATGCAGTTTTATTCTGATAACTATTCATCCAATAGAAGGAAAGCCCAGCAATACAGGACAACCAACTTTTACTGCGGAAATTATGCTGAAATGAGACCAAACTAGTATTAACCCTTCAGAAGGAGGGATTCAATTGAACAAAGTTGATTATGACAGAGCTTTGTACTATACACACCGAAGCGAATGGGATAACCTGCTCATTCTTATGGTTCGGACAAAAGATGACCTATTAGCGAAAAGGATCGAACATTTCCTTCACGCTTACCATTTTTCCCGTGATTACTCGAACATTGAAACAAATATGTATACCCTTCTCAGATATATCGAACATGCAAACCTGACTGCCAGTCAATTAGAGCCAATGGAAGAGCATATAATGAAAATCTAATGAATAGAAGGATTCCACCAATCCTGACGGGCTGATTCGTTCAGCCCGTTTTATATTTGCAAACTTTTTGAAAAAGGACTTCCAGCAGTTTTTTCTAATATAGAAGGCAAAGGAGGATTATAATGAAGCAAATACATAGTTCCTTAAAAGTACTTCTCCTTTCTGATTTAGAAAGGTCAAAACAGTTTTATCAGGAAAAACTGGGCTGCGAAGCAACAGAATGGTGGGTGATACGGGATGGATTTGAAGGCTTGGCACTGAAGCATTTGCAAGCCCAGTCTATCGAAGATGTTCAGCCTAATAAACCGGCTAAAGGGTCTGCAAAAGCTCTTGATATGTATTGTTATATTGAAAACTGGGCCGCACTTGATGAACTTTATCGTGAATTCAATAATAATGGCGTAGAAGTTGCCATTGAGCCTTGGGTTGATGAAAACAATGGGCCTTGGAAAGAGTTTGCCGTAAAAGATATTGATGGGTATTGCATTGCATTTGGGGGTACTGACGAAAACTGAATCAATTGACTATGAGAGAGTAACGTTCATTGAGTGTATCCTTTTCTCATTTTTAAAAGAGGAATAACTCCCCTGAAAATGCAGGGTAAATCATTCCTTGGAGAGTCCATGCTTGACTGCATACAAGGCTGCTTGTGTGCGGTCCGACACTTCTAACTTCGTAAAGATATTGGATATGTGCGTTTTAACTGTTTTCTCGGTTATAAATAAGCTGGAGGCGATTTCTTTATTGCTTTTTCCTTTCGCCAGCTCTGATAATACATCTTTTTCCCTGTTGGTGAGCTGGTGTATCTGATGAGGCGGCCGATTGTTTCTTGAGACCCTCTTCAACAGATGGTTTGTCGCTTTGGGATGGAGTGAATTTTCTCCCCTGAAGAGTTTGCGGATCGAATCGACCAGTTCATCCGGCTCAATGTCCTTAAGCTGGTATCCGGCAGCACCGGCTTCAATGGCCGGAATCACATGATCTTGATCGGAGAAACTTGTAAGCATCATGATCTCTATTTCCGGGTAAGATTTTTTGATAAGCCTCGTTGCCTGGATTCCGTCCATTTCCGGCATGACAAGATCCATCAGAATCATATCCGGCTGCAGTTCCCCGGCCAATTCAACCGCTTCTTTTCCGTTTTTCGCTTCTCCGATGATCTCGATATCTTTTTGTGTTTTTAAAAAGAAAACCAACCCTCTTCGGACAACATGATGGTCATCCGCTATCAATACTTTGATTGTCATATATGTTCCCCACTTCTAATATGGAATCTCCACATTTATTTCTGTCCCTTCCCCCGGGCTACTTTTCAGATCGAAACACCCACCCAGATTTCTAACCCTTTCCTTCATTCCCTCAATACCTACGGATGGAATACGCTGCGAAGGACTGTACTGGAAGCCGGTGCCTTTGTCTGCTAAAGAAAGCTCCACCATTTTGCTTGAAGTCTTAAGAATAAAATCCATTGAATCTGCACCTGAATGTTTCTTCGCATTGTTGATCGCTTCCTGTCCAATTCTCCACAAGGCTTCCTCTATTTTTGAAGGAAGAGCCACAACCCCGTCTATCGTAACGTTAATATCCATTCCAATCATTTCCCCGTACCCTTTGACTGCGTCGCTTAAGCCATTCTCAAGTCCGTGGGGCCTCAACTGCCAAATCAAGGCTCGCATTTCAGTTAAAGCTTCCTGGGCAAGGCTTTGAATGGTCGAAAAAGTCTCTTTAACATCCTTATCCTCACTTAACATTGCTCCGCCCCGGGCAGTCAACGTCAACGAAAACAACAGCTGGTTGACCGAGTCATGCAAATCTCTCGCAAGCCTGTTTCTCTCCTGTATCAATGCCATTTCCTGCTCTTTTTTAGTTAATGTTATCCGCTTTATTGCCGAACCTATTTGAAATGCCACCGATTCTAATAAGGCAAGTTCATGATCGTGAAAATGAGTTTTTCCAGGCGCTGCCACATTCAGCAGACCAAATGATTCACTTCCGGACTGAAGAGGTACCGTAGCATGATAAACAATATCCCCGGTATCCCCCCTGTTTTCGGCATTCGCCTTTTCGATGCGCTGGCATTCAATGATGTTTGACGCTTTGGTCAACTTTCCCCCGCGGAATCTGTTTACACACCAGCAGCTGCCATTCTTCATTAATTGGCAGCCGTCTGCCGAAAGCGATGAAGGCAATTTATGAAATGCTTCAAGAGTGTGTCCTCCGCTTTCATCGATGAAAAAGATCCATCCAGTCGTAAAATCGGTCCCATTTAACAGAACCTGAAGTGCACATGACAGCATCTGCTTCAGCTCCGTTTCTTCATTCAGAAGCTCAGCGATTTCTTTTAATAAATGTATATTGGAATTATGGCGGTCTTCAAAATTATCCAAGAGGTCAACCTCCTTATCTCTTGATAGTATATAGGCAGGCCAAGCCTGTTGATATGGCTTTATGTATGAAATTATATACGACTTTGGCTGTAGATTTAGGCATTATTAAGTATTTCGACTAATCCTGAGTGTTTTTCCTTTATTTATTAAGGCTTAGTTAAAGAGTAATATTGTTTTTATAAACCTATGTAGATAGTGTTGCATGATTTCCGCTCCAGGTGCGCGACTCCGCGGGGCGGGCGGTGAGCCTCCTCGGCTTCGCCTGCGGGGTCTCACCTGTCCCGCTAATCCCGCAGGAGGTCGCACACCTTCCGCTCCAATCAACCGTTGTTTCTATACTTAACTGAATCATAAAGTCCTAGAAAGAAGAAACGGATTTGCTTCTAAAAATGGGTCCAGAACACCTATTCACTAATAACAGAAGTAGCATCAGAACCAATGCAGTTTATTAACGAATAAGATATTCCCCTGTTAAACCTGAATACCAACATCATCATCTAATTAAAAAATGTACCAGGCGATAAATCGGCAGCCTGGTACGCTTGATCAAATTAACTGATCGGATAGTTTTGTGCAAACGGGTGAATTTTCATTTCATCAATCATCATATGTTTTGGTGCAGCAGCCATGTAGACAACTGCACTGGCGATATCTTCTACCTTAAGCCAGTCTTCTTTTTCAGGCAGTCCTTTTTTTGACTCGGCAAAATAGGTATCCACCATTCCAGGATTGACAGTCCCTACGCGAACTCCGTGTTCTCTTACCTCTTGTGCCAATGATCCGCAAAAACCTTGAACGGCATACTTGCTGGCGACATAGGCAGATCCGTTTGGAATCGTATAGCGTGCAACATCGGATGAAATAGTGATGATCGTACCGAATTTCTGTTCTTTCATATAGGGAAGTACCGCTTTAGAGCAGTGAAAAACGCCATGAACATTCACATCAAAAAGCTTTCGCCACTCATCGGCTGTCACTTCTTCTGTCGGTTTAAAAAATCCAATCCCTGCGTTATTGACCAGGATATCAATTTTCCCAAACTGTCTGACTGTTTCTTCAACAGCTTTCACTACATCTTTTTCATTACTTACATCCGCTTGAATGGAATGCAGTTTATCAAATCCCTCTTTCTTTAATCGCTCACCTGTTTTATGGATCTGAGCAGAACTGCCGACGATTGTAACGCTCACTGAGTTCTTTAATAACTGCAGGCAACTTCTTCACCAATTCCCCTTGATGCGCCCGTGACAAGTGCCGCTTGATTCTTAATCATTTACATTTTTTCCATGTTCCCAGAAAAAAAAACAGGAAGGCATTAAGCCTATCCTGCAAATGAGTTAACCATAGAATCTATTTTTTCCATCAGTGCCTGTTTCAATCCTTCTAACTTAGCCTGGCTTTCATCCAGTGATTTTCCAACAACACTGAAGTAGAATTTAATCTTCGGCTCTGTCCCTGAAGGACGAAGGCATATCCAAGACCCGTCTTCAAGGAAATACTTGATGACATTGGACTTCGGCAATAAAATGGTTTCTTCCATTCCATTTGTGAAAGTCGTGCTCAGTCTGGTTTTATAATCTTCACTTTTGGCAACAGCCAGTCCCCGGATTTCCTTTAACGGCTCTTCCCTAAAGGTCGACAGAATTGACTGAATCTGTTCAGCACCTTCTTTTCCTTTAAGTGTAAGAGACTCAAGGCCTTCCTGATAGTAACCGAAACGCTCATAAAGATCTAACAGGGCGTCATACAAGGTTTTTCCTTGTTGTTTGAAATAGGCCGCCGCCTCTGCTGCCATCAGCACTGCCTGAACCGCGTCCTTATCACGCGCAAAATCGCCGATCAGGTATCCGTAGCTTTCTTCATAACCGAACAGGAACTGATATTCACCGGATTCTTCATAGTTTTTAATTTTTTCACCAATGAATTTAAAGCCCGTCAGGACATCTTCTACAGAAGCACCGTAGGATTCAGCAACCTTTCTTCCTAACTCGGAAGTAACAATTGTCTTAAACACTCGGCCGTTTGCAGGGATCATGCCTTTTTCCTTTTTTCTCCCTAGGATATAATCAATCAGGACGGCACCTGTCTGATTGCCTGTTAAAAGAATGTACTCACCATTCTGATCTTTCACCGCGACACCCAGGCGGTCAGCGTCAGGGTCTGTCGCAATGAGGATATCCGCATTCTGCTCTTTCCCATCTCGGATCGCAAGTTCAAACGCTGCTTTATCTTCAGGATTAGGAGATTTCACTGTAGAGAATTCCGGATCCGGCAGCGATTGTTCTTTTACGATGTGGACATTGGAATACCCTAAGGCATCCAAGCCTTTTTCCACCATCTTCAGAGCAGTTCCATGTAATGGAGAAAACACAATGCTTAAGTCGACTTCTTTCGCAATTTGCGGTTTTTCAGAAATGGAAAGGAGGTGTTCCAGGTAAGAACGGTCGATGTCTTCACCGATTATTTTGATAAGGCCCTGCTCCTTAAGCTCTTCCTCTGATTTTACCGAAATTTGAAGTTCGTTTTCCACTTCATTCACTTTTGCGATTACTTCATCGGCTTCTTTTGGAGGCAGCTGAGCCCCATCTTCACCATATACCTTATATCCGTTATATTCAGGAGGATTATGGCTGGCCGTTACAACAATTCCCGAAAAAGCTTTAAGGTATCTAACTGCAAAAGACAGTTCCGGTGTCGGTTTCAGCTCATCGAAAACATAGGTTTGAATTCCGTTTGTTGCCAGCGTTTTTGCCGCTTCCATGGCAAATTCCGGGGACTTATGGCGCGAATCGTATGCGATCGCCACTCCACGCTTTTTCGCTTCCTCTCCATGAGAAATTATGTATTGTGCCAAGCCTTCGGACGCTTTGCGGACAGTATAGATGTTCATGCGGTTGATGCCTGCGCCGATCTCACCGCGCATTCCGCCAGTTCCAAATTCGAGATTTTTATAAAAAGCATCTTCCAAGCTTTTTTCATTATCCTTCATTTCAGTAAGAAGGCCCCTCATTTCGTTGTCAAGTTCAGTATATGAATCCCACTTTTGCCAAGCTGATTTCCAATTCAAGTTAATCTCCTCCTATTGATGACTTAGTATATGTATTTCTGGGTGGATTGCAATATTCCTTTTAAAAGAATCCGCCTTTTTATGACAACCTTTTCATCACTTCTATATTATCACAGAGATATCCAGTGACAAGTTGTTTTGGGATTTGGTTCCATTTAATTAGGATTCCGAGTGCACTGATTTTTGGTCTTCTCTGATTCCAAGCTGTAAGCATCCCTTCAGGAGATCAGAACTTGTCATAGCAAAAAAGACCGCTAAAAAGCGGCCTCCGCAGGTTATCTCTTATATTTCACTTCATACACGTCATGACGGCGGTCTTTCAGCTGCCTTACAGTACCAGATTGGCGCTGGCGCCTTAGGACTTCAAGGTCCACATCCCCGATCATCACCATTTCGATATTAGGGTTGGTTTCACCCACAATGCCATCACGGGCAAACTCGAAATCCGATGGAGCGAAAATCGCTGACTGCGCGTATTGAATGTCCATATTTTCAGTTTGCGGCAGGTTGCCGACTGTACCTGAAATGACTGTATAGATCTGATTCTCGACAGCCCGTGCCTGAGCACAGTAACGGACTCTCAAGTAGCCTTGGCGGTCTTCCGTACAGAAAGGAGTGAAGATAATTTTTGCACCTCTGTCCGTCGCAATCCTCGCCAATTCAGGGAATTCGATATCATAACAAATCTGGATTGCGATGCGTCCGCAGTCAGTATCGAATACTTTGACACGGTCTCCCGGGCTGATTCCCCACCATTTGCGTTCATTCGGCGTGATGTGGATTTTATATTGCTTTTCAATCGTACCATCACGGCGGAATAAATAAGCGATATTATAGATCTCATCATCTTCTTCTTTGACGAAATGTGAGCCGCCGATGATATTGACGTTATAACGGACAGCAAGATCAGTAAATACTTCAATGTAATCCTCTGTAAAATCAGTCAGCTTGCGGATAGCCAAGCTGGGTGATTTCTCATCAAGGAAGGACATCAGCTGTGATGTGAAAATTTCCGGGAACACAACGAAGTCGGATTTTGCGTCTGATGCCACATCTGTGAAGTATTCAACCTGGTTCGCGAATTCTTCAAATGAAGTAATTTTTCTCATCATGTATTGAACGACACAAATCCGGACCGGATAGCTTGTCTTAAAATGCCTTTTGCTTGATGGACGGTAATCGACGTTATTCCACTCCATCAGAGTCGCATACTTCTGCGATTTCGTGTCATCAGGCAAGTAATTTGGATTGATCCTCATCAAGGTAAAAGCATTCATCAACTGGAATGACAAAACAGGGTCATAGATCTTATGCCTGGATACAGCATCTACATATTCCCTTGGTGACATTTCATCCGCATGTTTATGGTAGTTCGGGATCCTGCCTCCAATGATGATACTTTTCAAATTCAGCTGGCGGGCAAGATCTTTCCTTGCTTCATACAATCTGTGTCCGACTTTCATCCTGCGATATTCCGGATGAACCATGACTTCGATTCCATAAAGATTGTAACCATCGGGATTATGGTTCGTGATATACCCGCTGTCCGTTACATCATCCCAGGAATGGCGGTCATCATACTCATCAAAGTTGATGATCAGACTTGAACAGGAACCGATAATTTCACCTTCAAGTTCAGCGACCAGCTGTCCCTCCGGAAACACTTCAAGATGGCTCTCGATGTGCTCGGGTTTCCACGGCTCCATCCCAGGGAAACAATGGCTCTGCATTTTAATGATATTGTTAATATCCTTATGTTCCATCTGCCTAATAATCATTTTCTTCTCAAACTGAGATAAATCCAGTTTTTCTGACATTTATAGTAACACTCCTTTTGCACTCATCTTTACGTTTTACCCTGCAAGCTGCGGGATTCAAACTAATATCCCGGCCGCTCCTCCCAAGGCTCTGTGACTCCTGTAATTGAAACGGGAACCCTGGTTCTCAATGCTGAAACGACCCCTTCGGAAATTTCTGAGTCAGTCAGCCATCTGGATTCTCCATTTTCTATTTTAAACCCTAAAATGATATGATGCATGTTTAATGATTGATATTGGTTTGACGGCAGAGAACTCCTTGAGGCAGAACTTCCATTCACCCTGAAAACTTCTATACCATTTCGTTGGTTACTCAAAATTCCCACTATAGCATCGAATGATTCTGCCGCATTACTTCTCATCCAAATCACAGCCTGATCAAAAGATCCATTCCTTTTAATATGCTCATTCAAGACTTGTATCAATGCGCCCTTGTTAAAATAATCTGCCGAAATGAAAGATACAGCTTCCTGTGAAAGCTGCTGCCGTTCAAGCATTCTATAGAATTTATCTTTTGACCTCGCCAGCACCGTTACCTGGCCACCTTTTTTCACCAGATACTCAACCACTCCTCCAAGCATACCAGTGCCGCTGATTACGAGAGTTTTTTTCATGGCTGAACCCGCCTACCTTTCTTACAAAAAAAGCCCCCGTAAAGAGAGCGTTCATAGGTTGTTTTATTCACTTCATTTCAAGTATCAACTGTTTTTTTCTTGTTCTAATTGCTCCAGCTTCTTGATTCTTTCCGCAGTTTCTCTTTGCACTCTTTCCCATACATGACCCAGTTGTCTATCTATATCCTGCGCTATTTCATCATGGGTGTATCCCGCTCGAAGATATGACAACATTATCTCACTTACATCCATTTCCTCATGTATTACTATTTTTTTCTTTCCATTCATACGTCCGCCTCCCTTATTATATCTCCAGTATATAGTTTTTTTTTTTCACTCAAGAAAGGAAAGTCAGATACTAAACGGGACAAAGCTCCTGTTTTGCGCCGTATGTGTCAGACCTATGTCCTCCCTGCTTATTTTTATGATAAAATTAGTGCTGGAGGTTTTACTTTATTTAACGGTACATAATATAATCTGAGTTAGTACTAGAGGAAAGGAAACAATTATGGAGAAAAAAATTGAAAACCTGTTATTCATAGGATTTGCGGCAGCATTGATTGCCATGCTTGGAAGCCTGTTTTTCTCTGAAATCAAGCAGTACGAGCCTTGCGTTCTGTGCTGGTATCAGCGAATCATGATGTATCCGATGGCTGTGATTCTCGGTATTGCAGCAGTAAAAAAAGATGCTTCGATCGCCATTTATACTCTGGTTATATCAGGTATAGGCGTACTAACATCTCTTTATCATTATTCTTTGCAAAAAGTAGATTTTCTAAATAACTCAGCACCTTCCTGTGGACGCGTTCCATGTACGGGTGAATATATCAACTGGTTGGGGTTCATCACCATCCCGCTTCTAGCATTAACAGCTTTCATCATCATTTTCGTATGCAGTTTCTTACTATTAAAAACAGCAAGGGAGAATTAATATGAAAAAAGTCATTATCTTTTTAGTTGCCATTATCGGTATCTTTGCGGCGATCGCTGTCGTGACAAAGATGCAGCAAGACCAAGCAGCGGAAGGAAATCCGTACGATAAAGAAAATCTTCGAGCTTCAACTATCGACCTGCTTGATGATCCCAATTATCAAAACTTGATCATGCCGGATGAGCTTGAAACGAAGCTGGAAAACGGAGAGGATGTCACGGTCTACTTCTTCAGCCCTGAATGCTCTCATTGTTTAGCCACAACACCAATTTTAGCGCCACTGGCTGAGGACATGGGAATTGACTTAGTGAAGTACAATATTCTTGAATTCGAACAGGGTTGGAATGACTACAATATTGAAGCAACACCGACCATCGTCCATTACGAAGATGGAAAAGAAACAGCGCGAATCGTCAGCTCTCAATCAGCAGAAGCGTTCGAGCAATTTTTCAATGAAAATGTGAAGTAAGATAAAAACAGTCCTCGTAGTGAGGGCTGTTTTTTTGTGGTAAAATTTAGAAAAGGAGTGATGTTTATTGATGATAAAAGAACGTAAGGAATCAGATGAATTAAGGATATATAAATCTCTTAATTCCAGAAAAAATTTAAGTACAAAAGAGAAACACTACTATGCTGGTTTGGATAAAGGGTTTATTGGAGAGAAACGATTCGATGATTGGCTCGAGCCTGTCCTCGATAATCGAATCTTATTACCCGATATGCAGTATATGCCTAACACCACTTATGTTCAAATTGATACCATTCTTCTGACTTCTAAGTTAATCTATTTATTTGAGGTCAAAAATTTTGAAGGCGACCACATTTTAGAAGGAGATAACTTTTACAGGACCGATGGCTCTGATGTAAAAAATCCCATTCTTCAGCTGAAAAGAAATGAACCTGTGTTTCGTACAATATTACAGGGACTAGGTTACAACCTTCCCATTAAATCGTTCGCCGTCTTTGTAAATCCCCGCTTCCATCTCTATAACGCCCCAAAGGACCTCCCGATCATTTATCCAACTCAGCAAGATCGTTTTATCAAAAACCTGAAACAAAATCCCTCTTTTATAAAAAGGCCCCAGACTGAACTTGCTCAAAAATTGATTTCCAAGACTACGGCTAAAAACCCATATGCACAGCTGCCTGAATACCGTTATGATGAGTTGAGAAAAGGGATTATTTGTCCTAGATGTGGAGAATTTTATGTTCATTATGTACGTTCAACATTAACATGTAATCAATGTGGAGGACGCGAAAGTGCCCACTCAGCAGTTCTGAGGAGCTTGGAAGAGTTTAAGTTGCTATTTCCTGATAGGAAGATTACGATCTCTCAAGCAATAGACTGGTGTTCAATAGTTAAGAGTCCTATAACTTTGCAAAGAATTCTTAAAAGTAATTTTAATCTAATCAAGACAGGAAGAAGTTCTCATTATGTTAGAAAAGAGATATTCCTTCCTTAAGTGTCATATTTAAGAACTTTTTTCTGGATTCACAGCATAATTCTATCTTAAACACACTATTATAAAGCGTTTGTCGTTTATATTAGTGTGTTTATACTTTAATCCCACTACTGTACCTCTTGTATCCGTTTATAATACTGTGTTTGTCTCTTAATCACACTACTGTACCGCTTGTATCTGTTTTATAATACTGTGTTTATCTCTTAATCACACTACTGTACCGCTTGTATCTGTTTATAATACTGTGTTTATCTCTTAATCACACTACTGTACCGCTTGTATCCGTTTATAATACTGTGTTTGTCTCTTAATCACACTACTGTACCGCTTGTATCTGTTTATAATACTGTGTTTGTCTCTTAATCACACTACTGTACCGCTTGTATCCGTTTATAATACTGTGTTTATCTCTTAATCACACTACTATTCGAATTTTTACGGTTTAGTATTCTGTATTTTTCCGAAGTCTCATCTTGTTCTATCTAATTCACACTCATCTCCCCAAACAAAACAAAAACCACCAAGCGCCTAAACACTCAGTGGTTAATCATCCTGCACGCAGCAGAATATAGAGGAGAATTACAAGATGAATCAATAAAGAGATTGGTGATGATCTCTTTTTGATTAGTAATAAGTATGCTCTCTCCTGCTATTTTTATTCATAGATAGGAAAATATTTTTTAAACTAGCAGCTGGTTTGCCGGTCTGGCGTAGAGGCTGAGTTTGTCTTGGCAGTCGAAGCTTTTGCGGAAATGGTCAAGCTCGAATGGGAAAAATAGATTGAAGCTTTTCAGGATGCATAAGTTATGCTCATACATTTCTTCGTAATCAGATTCTGTTGTATCTGCCTCTATTAAAGAGATCAGCGTTTGAAGACTGGAGATTACTTGAAAAGCTTCTTTTAGAGTACCATTGTAGTTTGTGTGCTCCGTGTCAGTATGCAATACTTCCAGGTTTTCAAATTCTTCAATTTCATCATCTGTAAAATAACGAGGGAAAATAGTACAATAAATGTACTTTATCAGTTCTTGAATAGTATCTTCCTGTTCCTCTGTGGAAGCTAATAGGATTTTCACTTCTAACCCACCTTTGTAACGATTGTCATCTCTATGTAATAGTTATTCTAAGAATACCATAATTATAGTTCTTTCTGGGTGGTAATTATAGCCATGGTGACATCGGTACCAATCGAATAATAGATATAATTACCTATAAAAAGGGAGTAAATACAATAAAAAAGGAGTTTTTTGATGAAATCACCTGAAGAAGGTCCTGGTTTTATAATTTCCATTCCGGCAAAATGGGATAATGTTACAGCCGAAGCCTTAATGCGGGAAATTTGGCAGGCTCCGAAAAAGACGGTTCATCAACTGCGAATGGATAAAGCTGTCAGTATTGACGGGTCTCCGATTAACTGGACAAGTCCATTAAAAGCGGGAGATAGGTTGGAATTCACATTAGCTGAAAAAGATTATGGGGTGATTCCTGCGGAGATCCCCATCAATATTCTTTATGAAGATGACCATTTGATGATCATCAACAAGCCGGCCGGAATCAATACCCATCCTAATAACCCGGCAGCTGAAAAAGATACGCTTGCTAATGCGGCTGCATGGCATTTACAGCAAAAAGGGGAAAAAGTTGAAGTCCAGCATATCCATCGTCTTGACCGGGATACTACCGGAGCCGTCATATTTGCAAAGCATGCGTTGGTGAAAGGAATACTGGACAGGATGCTCGCTGAAAGAAACATCAAAAGGACTTACTGGGCAGCTGTGCATGGCTTAATCAAGCAAAAGAAAGGCACCATCAATAAAGCGATCGGGCGCGACAGGCACCATAATACACGCAGGAGGGTCTCACCTTCCGGACAGCCGGCAGCAACCCATTTTGAACTGCTGGAACAAAATAAAGCGAGGAACCTCAGCTTGGTCCAGTTGGTATTGGATACCGGAAGGACCCACCAGATCAGAGTTCATCTGAGTTCCATGGGATATCCGCTTGCAGGAGATACTTTATATGGAGGAAAACCAGTCGTGAGCAGGCAGGCCCTTCATGCTAAGTATATCGAACTGCCACATCCCTTGACCGAAGAGAGGATGTTTTTTGAAGCACCCTTTTTAGACGATCCCCCTATTTTTCCGGCCCTGTTCAACTAACAATAAGTCAGGTATCTTCCATGGGTACCTGACTCAAAGTTACACTTCTCAAAAGCCATGAAGCTTCATTTGTTGGAACTGGGAACTGGAGTATTTATAAAAAAAACAGGCATCCGCAATGGATACCTGCCTCTCTTGAATTATTTTAAGCCGTTTTTAACAGCTTCCGTTACAGCAACTGTTCGCTTAGCTTGGTGCTTGACAGCTGCTTCTACATCCTCAACCATGTTGCCTTCCTGGTCCACGGTTACGCTTGTTCCATAAGGATTTCCGCCTGCAGCGAACAATGATGGATCAGTGTATCCAGGTGCAGCAAGGATTGCTCCCCAGTGCATCATTGTTGTATAAAGGGCAAGAATGGTCTGCTCTTGGCCGCCGTGTGCGTTTGCAGCAGAAGACATGCCGCTGACAACTTTGTTTGCCAGTTTTCCTTGTGCCCAAAGTCCGCCAGTGGAATCAAGGAATTGTTTTACTTGTCCTGGAACGTTTCCGTAACGAGTCGGCACGCTGAAGATGATGCCGTCTGCCCACTCAAGATCATCCGTAGAAGCTACTGGTACATCCTTTGTATTCTCAAGGTGTTGTTCCCATGCAGGATTAGAAGAAATAGCTGCTTGAGGTGCAATTTCCTCGATTCTCAGCAATTTAACTTCTGCGCCCGCTTCCTTCGCCGCTGATTCAGCCCATTGTGCAAGTTGATAATTTGTTCCTGTAGAACTGTAGTAAATAACTGCAATATTAGCCATGTAAAAACCTCTCCTCTTTTAATATATTTTAACCTTTAACAGGTTAAATTCTTTCCACAAAACTCCTGTTCTAGACATTGTCGCCACTTCATACAATTCCCTGTGCAAGAGCTTTTAAACATTTTGATTTCATGTATTTCGAAAATATTTATCTTTGATTCGAGATAATTGTATCTTCTTTTCCACCTGTCTGTCAAATATGAAATGTATTTCTTAACTCATTAACGCACCGAGGGACTGTCCCCCAGTGCGTTAACTTGGTGAAGTATCAGAAGTCGAAGTTGTCAGGGTCCGGACCGAATCTTTCGTTCATGTTCAATCCGTTGATCTGGGTGACGTCTTCAAGCGAAAGATTAAAATCAAAGATTTCGCTGTTTTCTTTGATTCTGCCAGGGTTCACGGATTTTGGGATAATAACAGTCCCATTTTGCAAATGCCAGCGCAGGATGATCTGGGCTGCCGTCTTGTTGTATTTGCCGGCAATGTGATTCAGCGTGGGCTCATCAAGCAAGTTCCCTCTGGCAATCGGAGACCAAGCTTCAACAGCTATTGCATTTTCTTGACAATATTCCCTCAGGGGTTCCTGACTCAACCTTGGATGAAGTTCAACCTGATTGATAACCGGCTTTTCGCTGGCCCCCTTCATTAAATCTTCTAAATGATGCTGCTGGAAGTTACTTACGCCGATTGCTTTGACCATACCTTCGTCGTACAGTCTTTCAAGGGCTTTCCAAGTTTCATTGTACTTTCCTTCAACTGGCCAATGAACCAAGTAAAGATCGAGATAATCCATACCCAATCGTTCCAAGCTGTTTTCAAATGCCCTGAGAGTGGAATCAAACCCCTGCTCCTTATTCCAGACTTTAGATGTAATGAATAGGTCTTTTCGGTGGACACCAGACTCACGCACCGCATGGCCGACACTTTCTTCATTTTTATAAACAGAAGCGGTATCAATAGATCTGTAACCCAGATCTATCGCTGTTTTGATCGCACTTACTGCTTCATCGCGGTCTTTCATTTGGTAGACCCCGAGTCCCACATAAGGTATTTCCACACCGGTATGAAGCTTTAATGTGCTTTGCAAATTAGTAATCAATCGAATTCACTCCTTTTCTCCATTTTACAAATCTTCTTGATTTAACGCTAAAATAAAGGCTCTTCTGCTCAAAAATAGAGTGAAGAGCCTTGAAAAAGATTATTCCAGAAGGAAATCAGCTTTATTTTTTCCGAAGAAGTACAACCTGTGCAGCGGCCTTGTCATCCCGACATAGAGCAGTTTGATATCAAGCTCATTGGCATGACTATATTTCTCATCTATCGAGGCAATAATGACCACGTCAAACTCCAGCCCCTTTGATAGATAAGAAGGAACGACAACGATCTTATCTTTCGGTATGCTTTCCTGTTCGGCAAGAAGCTTGACGCCGCCTGGAAATTGAGACTCCAACAGCCCGGCAATCCGCTCGCAGTCTTTCATCGTTTTTCCGATTACCGCGAACGTTTGGAAGTCTTCTTCCCCCCTTAACACAGCAATCAAGTCTGAGAGCTCACGTGTCAGCTCTCCTTCATTTTCATAACCATAAAATTCGGGTTTATCCCCATGTCGAACGACTGGATTGACTTGTGGAAAATCGTAAGGAAGCTTTTTTAATAGTTTGTTAGCCTCCTCCATAATTTCGATTGTTGTCCGGTAGCTTTTTTGCAGTTCTGTATACGTCGCCCTCGGAAAGATATCTTTATAGACCAACTCCCACGAATCGAGCCCCCGATAGGAATGGATTCCTTGTGCCAGATCGCCGACGAGCGTAAACATATCTGTCTGCAAGGCCGTTTTCAAGGAATAAAGCTGCAGATAGCTGTAATCCTGGGCCTCGTCTATGACTATATTTTTCGCTTTATAGAAAGAGTCTATTCCGAAGAGGGATGTTTGCAGATAAAGAAGCGGCGCAAGGTCTTCCATTTCAAACGTTTTCTTTTTCAACCTTTTCAATGTGTACTCACAAATCTCTCTGGCTTCCGCTTCTGAAAGACGGGCTTCACTATACTCAGAAAGCTTATCCCAGTCAGAAAACAACTCTTCATAATACTGAAGGAGCGACTTCTTTTCGAATTGCTTCATATATTGTGATGCACCAGTACGAATGGCTTTCTGGACTTCCTTCATCCTTGCTGCCTTTTTATCCAGTGCCTGAGAAATATACTCTTTGCGGTTGGCGGCATATTTTTTATGATAGAGAGCTTTTTCAATTTTCTCATCAAAAAACTTTTCTACCTTTTCAACCATCATCTTTTTATTGGTACGAACGTAGCTCTGCAACAGCTGTTTTAACTTCTCAACCCTTCGATAAAGGGGCATGTAGGTATAATCTTCTTTTAAAAGAGAAGTGAATTTTTTGGCAGAAAAAAGCCTGTATTTGTCTACCACGAAATCCTCTGTCGGATAAAACCGGCTTTCAATATCGGCGATATAGGCATCTAAAATCTTTCTGAAATCCCTGGAGCCTTTCCAGCCCGAGATCCAGGCAGCCTGTTTTGCTTCATCGTCCGTTTTTTCTATCAATCGGATCAGTTTATTGTCGTCTGCCAGCTTCAATTCCTTTTCCAGGCATGTCATCACATAATCACTGAATGTCGACTGTCGGACTTTTTCGACCCCAAGTTCAGGGAGGGCTTCAGAAATATAATCAATGAACAATCTGCTTGGCGCCAAAATCATCAGCTGCCTTGGATCAAAATGCTGTTTATAGTTATAGATAAAATAGGAAATTCTGTGAAGTGCAATCGTTGTCTTACCGCTTCCTGCCGCCCCTTGGACGATAATCGGCTTATTCAGGTCGGCACGGATGATCCTGTTTTGTTCTTCTTGTATCGTCGATATAATCTCTGTCAAACGGTTGCTGGAACTTTTGGATAGCGATTCTTGAAGCAGTTCATCGGTGGTCGTCAAATCAATATCACGGATTTCTTCAAGGCTTCCCTCTTCAATCATGTACTGCCTTTTCAGGGAGAGGTTGCCGTGATAGGTTTCATCTTCCGCTTCGTAAGATACCTCACCGATTCTGCCCTCGTAATAGAGATTGGCTATCGGCGAGCGCCAGTCAACTATGATTTGTTCCTGATTCTCGCGCTGGTATAAAGACGTTTTGCCGATATAATGCTTTTCCTCTTCAGGTGATTCGTCGTGTTTGAAATCAATTCTGGCAAAATACGGTTTCTTCTTGGCCTTTTGCAGCGCTTCCAGTTCTTCCTTTGACATTTCGAAAAAGCTGGCATTCGTCAAAATATCGATATAGGCTGCAGATGATTCCAGCCAGTCAACATCACCGAATGCACTTTCGATATTCTCTTTGAACTTGTCTTTGCTTGTTTGGGCGGTTTGAATGACAACGTCAATGTAGCGTTTGGTAAACTCAAGTCTGTCTTTTTCCTTTGATAATTCGGGGTGGTTTTGTGTTTCGTTCGTCATCGTTTTCTCCTTTCCATGTGTTTTCAGCCGCAATGGAGAAAGTTGACAATTATGTAGGCGTTTTTGGAGCAGAAGATTATATTATCAGAAAAGTTCAACGATGACAACATAAAAAGCGCAAGCTCCCCGTTCAGCGGCGTACGGACTGTACCGGCCCCGCATGAGATAAAGGAATCACGAAGAGCAAAGCGATTCGATGATGACTTATCGCAAGGAGGGGACGGGCAGTACGCTAGCCGTTGGGGCGCTGGAGCTGGATTGCACAAAAAAGCGGAAGCGCCTTGTTCAGCCCCGACAGGCATAAGACGAGCCGGCGAGAAGGTTGCTCTTTAACCTTCTTGACGGATTGGCTTATGACCCGAGGGGCTAGGCGCTGGAGCTGGATTACACAAAAAAGCGGAAGCGCCTTGTTCAGCCCCGACAGGCATAAGACGAGCCGGCGAGAAGGTTGCTCTTTAACCTTCTTGACGGATTGGCTTATGACCCGAGGGGCTAGGCGCTGGAGCTGGATTACACAAAAAAGCGGAAGCGCCTTGTTCAGCCCCGACAGGCATAAGACGAGCCGGCGAGAAGGTTGCTCTTTAACCTTCTTGACGGATCGGCTTATGACCCGAGGGGCTAGGCGCTGGAGCTGGATTGCACAAAAAAGCGGAAGCGCCTTGTTCAGCCCCGACAGGCATAAGACGAGCCGGCGAGAAGGTTGCTCTTAACCTTCTTGACGGATCGGCTTATGACCCGAGGGGCTAGGCGCTGGAGCTGGATTGCACAAAAAAGCGCAAGCCCCCGGTAAGCCTCAACAGGCAACCTAATTTTCAATCTGCAAATTTTATAAAAAAACAAGACCGGCACAAAGTATCCCTCTGTATCAGTCTCTTTTCTTAAAGCGTATTGTTGTCCGTCTTCTTTCCGGTGGATATCCCCAGCGGTAATTTTCATTTTCATCTTCTACAGGAATTTTCTTCAGCAAGTCCCTTATTTCCATTAAGACATCAAGATTGGTCGTCGGTTTGATTTCAATCGCTTTTCCTTTTCTGCGGAGTTTGTTAAAGATTTTTATCATCAAGAAGATTGAGAATGCCATCAAAAAGAAGTCGACAAGGGTTTGTATAAAAGCTCCATACCGTACAACCTCTTCACCGATGGGATAACTTAACCCGGCGAAATTCACTCCTCCGAAAAGAATGCCCAAAAAGGGGATCATCATATCTTGCACAAGAGACTCAACGATCTTTCCAAAAGCAGCACCGATCATCACCGCCACTGCAAGGTCAAACACATTTCCTCTTGACATAAACTCCTTAAATTCTTTCCACATCCGGTTTCCTCACCCATATAAAGTATTAGGCCGTTGTCGTATGCCTGGCTAAAATCACGACAATACCTTGTACTAACTTATGCGAAAAGAAGCCCTTTAAGAAGTATGTTCTCCTTTTGGAGTGTACCCTTTGAATGAATTTATTTTTACAATATAGACAATTTGAACAATTAGTCCAGCGACAACGATGGCAATAAGGAACATCATAAACATTTCCCTGAATACCAGGGCTGTTGGGAAACTGAAAATCACCATTAAGTTGAAAATTGTATAGAATGTCTTGAATTTCGCTAAGGACCTGTATTGTTCCTGATTGATACTCTCGTTCACCAATTGAAGGAGGCCCGACAGCAAATTAAGATGAAAAAACAAGGAAATAATCGACACAATTCCTACCACCAATATCTCTAAAGTGATATTTTGGTTCAACTCATTTAGGTTGATATTTGAGAATCCGAAGATTTCAAGGATGGAGAAAATGGCAAGAATGACAGCTGCGTTTTTGGCGTATTTCAGCGAGTGTGTGACAGCAAGGCTTGCGATTCCCTTATACACCAAGATATAGCCTATAAAATCATGGATGGCATTCTTTAACCTTTTTATTGGAGTATATAAGCTTCTTAATTCAAGACCTCAATGTTTCATTGAATATAGAAACAACAGTTGATTGGAGCGGAAGGTGTGCGACCTCCTGCGGGATTAGCGGGACAGGTGAGACCCCGCAGGCGAAGCTGAGGAGGCTCACCGCCCGCCCCGCGGAGTCGCGCACCTGGAGCGGAAATCTTTCAACACCATCCAAATAGGAATTTAAAACAACATCACTGTTTAACAAAGCCTTTTAAAAAATTCCAATGATAACATTCAATCTAAAAGAAAAACTTTCTCATAATAGCAATTAACAGAAAAAACGCAACGGCGAACATGACAATGACGAGAATTTTTTCCTCTTTATTTCCCAGCAACGAAAACATCCTTTCTAGCACTGTTTCATCCATTTCGCGGCCCAGATTTGCACTTCTTCAAGAACCGGTTTTAACTCTTTTCCCATTTCAGTTAAACAATACTCTATCCTTACAGGTTTTTCATTAAATACTACCCTTTTAATAATCCCTTCCTCTTCCAGCTCCTTCAGTCTCTCTGTTAATACTTTTTGGCTGATACCGGGAATCTTTTCATTAATATCTTTAAAACGGGAGGGCTTGTCAAATAATACTTTTATAATGATGCCAACCCACCTTTTTCCGAGAAAGCTGAAAGCAGCTTGAAACCGGGGACAAAGTACTGTATTACTCATAAAAAACACTTCCTTAAGTTTCTTCACTTGACCAACAGATACAACAATAATAAGATGTACATGTCCAAACTTACTAAAAGTAAGTAACTTACAAAAAGATACCACATATTCACAATATTTTCAAACAGGGGGTACAACATCTTGGAAAACATCCTGAAGGCCATGACAGAAAGGCGATCAACGAAAAACTATGATCCTGAAATTGAAATATCCACAGATGAACTAGTAGAGGTTCTTGAATATGCGGGAAGAGCTCCATCCGCATGGAATTTGCAGCAATGGCATTTTTTGACGTTCCACAATAAAGAAGCACAGCAAAAACTCCTGCCAATCGCCTACAATCAGCAACAAATAGTTGATGCCTCTGCAGTAATTGCAGTGCTTGGCGATTTAGAAGCTAATAAAAATATAGATCCGGTTTTCGATCCTTCTATTGAAAAAGGGGATATGACAGCAGAGCTGAAAGATATTCTTGCCGGGCAAATTGAAGGTGCTTACTCGCGTGAGCAATACCCGCGCGATGCTGCCTTCAGCAATGCTTCATTAGCAGCAATGCAGTTAATGCTCGCAGCAAAGGCAAAGGGCTGGGATACCTGCCCGATCGGAGGCTTTAACCCTCAAAAGCTTATGGAAGATTTCGATGTATCCGACCGTTACATTCCCATCATGTTGATTACAATCGGGAAGCCGGTTAAAGAAGCACGGAAGACAGACCGCCTGGATATTAAAAGCCTTATTACGTGGGCTAAATAAATTTGTGGAGAAGAAGCTGATATTGTTCAGCTTCTTTTTTAAAAACCGCTCCAAGTTTTGAATGGTAGTTTTTGCTCCGGTCATATTACTCCACGCCGCCTGCAGTGAGCTGTCTTTGCCCAGCCAACACGGAC
Organism: Bacillus sp. AK031; assembly: GCF_053903065.1. NCBI lineage: Bacteria > Bacillati > Bacillota > Bacilli > Caryophanales > Bacillaceae > Bacillus > Bacillus sp. AK031. The sequence goes on from NZ_CP096424.1 coordinate 3,301,194, forward strand.
ATATTTAGACACATCTCTTCATGCATGACAGCTTTCTTGCCTCCATAAAAAAACAGCCATCAACATAGTTGACAGCTGTTTGAAGTTACTCTATTTTCAGAAGTTCTCTGGTCACACCCTGAATGATTTTCGGGAGTGTGGAGAAGGTATAGGGCTTATAAACCCTTTCTGTCCACTGATGCCCGTCTTTTCCATATACCCCAATATTGATGGATGGAATGTTCAGTTCGCGGATGCGGTCGATCGGTACCGGATACAGCGATTCAATCATTGGCATATTATCTTTGAAAGCTTCAATTTCTTCATCGCTTTCATGGAGGGAAAGAAAACTTCCATCTGCCAGGTAAGGGAAAAACCGCTTGATTTCGAATTCTTCACCGGTTTCTTCAGAAGTTTTCTGCAGACATTCCCTTAACACCGTATTCACTTTTTTACCGTATTCATTTTCATTGCTTAAGTAGTTATGCGGCAGAAACGGCGGAGCGAAGAACAGGATGACTCTCGGTGTTTTATCAGGATCATGCTGCTGAAGCGCTTCCACAATCGAAAATGCTATTTCACGGTTGTCTTCTCCTGCCATCTTGTTGAGCGTTTCTTTCATTACCTTTTCAGGGTTCAGGCCTTTTTCGGTGAGATGTTCAACAAAATCTTCAAAAGTGGTGACTTCCACCTTCCATGATACTTCACGTTCAGGAAAGTTGTGGAGGCTTCGGTATTTTTCATATTTACCTTTGGAGGATACTTCCAGCTCCTGAACTGAATCCTCCGCTATTTTCAATAACTCCTCCAGCACTTCTTTGGATGTCTTTTTGTATACAAAGTAATTAAAGTACATTCTCGTTTCCAGCGGCGTCTGCACGTTATAGACCGTTTTCTTATCTTTAAAATAAAGGCAGGATGGCGGAAGGACAAATTCTCCTTCTATGTCCTCGAGAAGCTCAATGTTCTGGTTGATCTGCAAATTGATTTTTGAAGCTATCCTTGTCGGATCGATGGATGTCAGTATGTCCCCTACATGGGCTTCCCGGCCCGCTATATAGAAACAAGGAAGGAGTTTCCCGGCGGCCCCTGTATAAATATATCGTTTGCAGTCCCCGTCATAGACTGGGGAAATAAAATCATTATTGATGGCAGCGAGAAACTGTAACCCTTCCGATTTCAGACGGTAGAGTTCATTAATGGCCGCAATCATTCCTGCATGTTCACTTTCCTCATCTGCATTAAACAGGAAAAGAAGGTTTCCATCAAGGCTGCCTGGGTCATTTGAAAAATGAAGCAGGTTGGCCAAATGGACGGCGATACCACTCTGCATATCAAGCGAACCTCTTCCAAACAGCCACTTGCCTGACTGGGCATCTTTTTTTACTTTTTCATCACCTTCAAAATCCGAAAAGAACTTTTCCAGAAGATCGGGGTCGTGAGCCTGCTCCTTTATGATTCCATAATCGTCCGTGCCTACAGTATCATAGTGGGCATGAAACAGAAGTGTCTTGTCAGAGTTTCCATTCACTTTGGCGAAGACGTTGAAACGACTGTGTTCATCACCGGGAATGGGCTGAATCCAAAGGTTTTCCGGATACTGCTGAAAATAAGGAAATTCCTGAATGATTTCCTTGATCAGCTCAGCCTTCCTCTTTTCACCTTCCGTATTATTGTAGCTTTCCATAGCAACCAGAGTTCTGGTCAACAGGTCAATTTGGTCATGGATTGGTTTCCCTTGGAGCTGACGATACATGTCCAGAACATCCTTTCATTTTGTGTTTTTACCATCTTATCGAAGTACCCTCTCATTTGGAAGTGATTCAGTTCAAAAAAATGCAGAGTTTTTCAGAACCCTCTTGAAAAATGAACCATAAACGAATATTATAGAATTTGTGTTTAAAAATCGTTCGTCTTTTTGGAGGTTTCTTCATGTTTAAATTAAAAGAGCACAACACCAATGCCAAGACTGAGGTCATTGCAGGTATAACCACCTTTTTAACGATGGTCTATATTGTAATCGTCAATCCGGTCATTCTTTCCGATGCAGGTGTCCCCTTTGAACAGGTATTCACCGCAACCATCATCTCGGCGATAGTCGGAACACTTTGGATGGCATTATTTGCTAACTATCCGATTGCGATCGCTCCCGGGATGGGCCTGAATGCTTACTTCACCTATTCGGTGGTAGGAGCAAATGATAACATTTCCTATGAAACAGCTTTTGCAGCTGTATTTATTGCCGGTATTATCTTTATCATTCTTTCCCTGACGCCTTTCAGAAAAAACTTAATTGAAGCGATTCCCGAAAATCTAAAGCACGGAATAACCGCCGGAATTGGTTTATTCATTGCTTTTATCGGTTTGCGCCTGACAGGAATCATTACTTCACATCCCGAAAACCTTGTGGCACTGGGTGACCTGCACTCTACATCAGCTGTTTTGGCACTGATCGGCCTAGCCGTTACTTTGATTCTAATGGTTCGCAAAGTCAATGGCGCCTTGTTCCTAGGGATGATTGTCACTGGTATCATTGCGTTCTTCACCGGAGAATTAAAGTTTGAAGGAATCACCTCTCTTCCTTCGCTTCCAGAAGGCTTGATTGTAGCAAACCCAATCACTGCCTTTGCAGATGTATTTCAACACAGCCTTTATGCTGTCGTGTTCTCTTTCTTATTAGTAACTATTTTTGATACAACCGGAACAATGATCGGTGTAGCCGAACAAGCCGGTTTAATGAAAGGAAAGTCTATGCCTCGTGCAAGAGAAGCCCTGCTTGCCGATTCAGTGGCCACTACGGTCGGTTCTATGTTTGGAACAAGCCCGACAAGTGCTTACATTGAATCATCCGCTGGTGTCGCTGCAGGAGGAAGAACCGGCTTAACATCCTTGACGGTTTCAATTCTATTCATCGTGGCTGCTTTCTTTGGCCCGCTGGTGAGTGCGGTGTCAGGTATATCTGCTATCACGGCTCCCGCATTGATTATCGTTGGAAGTCTTATGATGGGAAGTATTTCCCATATCAAATGGAGTGAGCTTGATGAAGCGTTTCCTGCTTTCTTAATCATTCTAAGCATGCCGCTGACTTCCAGTATCGCAACGGGAATTGCCCTTGGATTCATTTCCTATCCTCTCTTGAAAGTGGTAAAAGGGCAATGGAAACAGGTTCATCCTCTTGTGTACCTTTTCGCTGTTTTATTCCTTTATCAGCTGGCATTCCTGCCTCATTAACCAAACGTTCAAACGATATCAGCCTGGACCTAAATCACCGGTCCAGGCTGTTTTTATATACCAATACTTTAACGCTTTAAACCACTAAGAGGGACAGTCCCTTTTCTCGCTTTAAAGCGTTAAAATCTCTTAGACAAGATTATAACGTATTTTGAGAGGGAAAAGGCATGCGGCCGTCATCTATGACCTGCTGCATTTCAGGAAAGCAAAGTAACAGCGCATGACACAAGAAACGGTGTCAGATACAGAAGTAACGATGTAAAACTGATTAGGCGGTTCCCTTCTTTCAGGAATCGTCTTCTTCATTTGCGGGAATGATTGTTATGGATCAGTCAAATTTTTTCTCTTTTAGGGTGAGTTGTTCATATTGCATACATGGGGATTGCTGACATCGCTTAAGTTCCTTCATCCGCCTGATGCCTTCACTTTTTACAGTTTAATTGATGTCTACCGCCGTTTGTGTGCTATCTATTTGCTTTTGTTCATGGTTAGATGGTCTTTATCTCTCGTTTATGTACCAGCTATTTGCTTTCGGGCACGGCCAGATGGTCTTTATCTCTCGCTTTTTTACCAGCTATTTGCTTTCGGGTACGGTTAGATGGTTTTTATCTCTCGTTTGTGTACCAGCTATTTGCTTTCGGGCACGGTTAGATGGTTTTTATCTCTCGTTTGTGTACCAGCTATTTGCTTTCGGGCACGGCCAGATGGTCTTTATCTCTCGCTTTTTTACCAGCTATTTGCTTTCGGGCACGGCCAGATGGTCTTTATCTCTCGCTTTTTTACCAGCTATTTGCTTTCGGGCACGGCCAGATGGTCTTTATCTCTCCCCACCCTGCAAAAGTTTTTGAACTCAAGTGATTTTTGTCACATGATTTTTTTATTCTTCTATGATATATTAATATTGTGAAAAACTTCACAATCAATAATCACTAACATAACAAGCCAAAAATAAGGGTGATATAAAATGACAAAGCACAAAAACAAAGTCGCATTAATCGGAACTGGTTTTGTAGGTTCAAGTTATGCCTTTGCTCTCCTTAACCAAGGCGGGGCACAGGAACTGGTATTAATCGACTTAAATAAAGAAAAAGCAGATGGCGATGCCAGAGACTTGAACCATGGACTCCCCTTCTCTTCTCCAATGAAAATCTGGGCAGGTGACTACAGTGACTGCACTGATGCAGATATTGTAGTCATTACCGCCGGAGCTAACCAGGCGCCTGGTGAAACCAGACTTGACCTGGTAGACAAGAATATCAAAATCTTTAAGAACATTGTGGAAGAAGTAATGAAAAGCGGGTTTGACGGCATCTTCCTTGTTGCAACAAATCCGGTAGACATATTGACTTATGCTACATGGCATTTTTCAGGCCTGCCAAAAGAGCGTGTAATCGGTTCAGGCACAATCCTTGATACAGCTCGTCTCCGCTATCTTCTGGGGCACCATTACGATGTTGATGCCAGGAATGTCCATGCCTATATAATGGGAGAACATGGCGATACTGAATTCCCTGTCTGGAGCCATGCCACCATTGGAGCAAGTCCACTGCGTGAGATGATTGATATGGATTCTCCTGAAACGCAAAAAGAACTGGATGAGATTTTTGTGAATGTAAGGGATGCCGCCTACCATATCATCGAGAGAAAAGGTGCCACTTACTATGGTATCGCGATGGGACTGGTGAGGATCACAAAAGCTATCTTTAATAATGAAAACAGCATTCTTACCGTTTCCGCATTGTTAGATGGCGAGTACAGCACAAATGGCCTTTATATCGGCGTCCCTGCGATTATCAATCGTGAAGGTATCAGAAAAGTGATTGAGATGCCATTGAACCAAAAGGAAACGGAGCAATTTGCCCATTCTGCCCAAACCTTGAAAAATGTAATCAACAGAGCATTCCAAGAGTAAGCTGATTCGACAAATGGCACCGATAATTCCCCCTCCGCATATAGTGAAATTGACTATATATGAGAGGGGTATGTTTATGTACGATTATCGTCAATTCTCCCAATTTCCCGGATTTCCTCCAGGAGGCGGCCAAGGGGGGCAAGGTTTTCCATCCTTTCCACCAGGCGGCGGCCAGGGTTTTCCTGGACAGCCGGGTCAAGGTCAGGGGCAGGCTCAGCCTCCTTCAGGTCCTCCTCCGTCTTTTACACCATCCCAGGCATCAGCACAATCCCTTGGTTCTCCACAAGGAGCACAAGGGCCAAGTACACTCGCAGTTGAATCAGGTGCAATAAGAGGTTGTCTATACCGATATACGTATATCTGGCTGCGGAATGGAAGATCCTTCTGGTTCTACCCAACATTCATCGGGCGCCGCTCAATTTCAGGGTTTAGATGGAACGGTTTCATGTGGATCTATTTTGGTACTGATTTAAGAAGAATCAGGTCATTCCAATGCTTTTAGGTGATGACGATGTATTATCAACAACCTATGAGGAATCATTCTGAAATGAAGAATGCCAGGACCGTCAGTGTCACGGGTGAAAAAACGGTAGATGCACAGCCGGATATGGCCATAGCGCAGATCGGCGTTGTCACCAGTGACAAAGAATTGGTTACTGCACAAAATGAAAATAACGAGATCAGTACAGCCATTCTTAATTCATTCAAGCAGAACGGGATAGCTGAAAAAGACATTCAGACATCCACTTATCAAATTTATCCTCAATACGATTACCAGGACGGGAAACAGATGTTCAAAGGCTATGAAGTAAGACAGGTTTTTTCTGTGAAAATTAAAGACATAGATAAAATCGGAAAAGTCATCGACGATGCTGTCCAAAGCGGTGCTAATATCATTGAAAGAGTCCAATTCGCCATTTCGGAACCTCGCGTCTATTATCAGCAGGCACTTTCAAAGGCTTATGAAGATGCTTTCCGAAAGGCAAAAGTGCTTGCCCGATCAGCAGGAATGAACCTTAATCCCCAGCCTGTCGAGATCATTGAAGAAACCAGCATACCTTCGATTCCCCAACCTGGAAAATCATTTGTGCTGGCTGCCGAAGCTTCCACTCCTGTACCGCCCGGGGAAGTCGGCATAATGGCAAGACTGAATGTGAAGTATAAGCTGATGTAATAGAAAAAACACCGGTTGCCGGTGTTTTTCTTGTTTTAAGGAAGCTGAGATTCAGGTCCATGTCATCCTTCATATTTTTATTCTTCCGTTCTTTCCCTCGATTACTGACCACGTTCCATTGGGAAATCCTTTCTTTAGTCGATCATGTTTTTGGATTTCTTGAAACAGCTTTCCATTGCAGATATCACAGAAGCGCGGAAGCCTGTTTTTTCAAGAGAATTAACTGCTTCTATTGTTGCCCCGCCTGGTGAACATACTGCATCCTTAAGCTCTCCGGGATGGCTTCCTGTTTCCAACACCATTTTTGCAGCTCCCAGTACAGCCTGTGATGCCAATTTATAGGCTTTTTCACGGGGAATCCCCTGCTGAACGGCTCCATCTGCCAAAGCTTCAATGAACATGAAGACATAAGCAGGGGAAGACCCACTCACTGCAGGCACCGCATCCATCAGGCTTTCCTCTAATATCTCTGCGTCTCCAAAGCTTTTGAACAGTTCTACAACCGCTGAAACCTCTTCCTCGGTTACATTTTTGTTCGGACATAGTGCGCTCATCCCTTCCCCGACCAAGGAGGGTGTATTCGGCATCGTGCGCACTATTTTGACGCTTTTGCCAAATTGTTCACCTAACGAATCCAGTGTCACTCCTGCCGCTATGGTAATGATGATGGTATTCTCATGAATCGAGTCCTTTATCTCCTCTATTACTCCTTCATACTGATCGGGCTTAACTGCGAGAAATAGATAATCAGCAAAACCAGCCACTTTCTTGTTATCCCTTGTTGTTTCAATATTGAATTCTTCGTTAATAGCCGTTATTGTTTTCTCAGTAAGAGCACTTGCAATAATATTACCCGCTGCCGTTAGTTCAGAGGACAGCAAACCGCCGAGAATGGCCTTGGCCATATTCCCGCTCCCAATAAATCCAATTTTCTTTTGCATATCTTCACATCCTGTATCGTAATGGCACTACTGATACCGTATTATAACGAGCCTGGCATTTCAAGAAAAAGCAAATTTACCAACACATTTTCTGCGCATCTAGAGCTTATTCACCTTTAACTTTATTTAGAATCTGCTCATAGTCAAGGCTGACCATAAGTTCGTCACGCTCCAATCTTTCCTTGATCCCGCTGATGGCACTTGCCTCTCGTGCAGATAAATTCTCAACATCAAACTTCTTATTGAACACAGTGAACAATACGTAATCCCTCAACTTGAGAAATAGAGGAATTCTCTTAATCCACTCATCACCAAGGCTGTTTTCTTCAAAATATCCTTTCAGGAAATGAGTGAGAAATTCTTCTCCGAACCCAGATCGTTCATTCAAATTTTCACCGCTCATCTTTGCCCACGTTGAATAAAAAAGAGGGATTGCGATATCACTGGCAAACCAGTGATAAGAACTGTCATCAAAATCAAAGACATGGACCTCCCCTTCATGATAAAAGAAATTCCCGGAGTGGATATCGGAATGGATAAGACCATATTCCTCTTTTCCTGCTGACAGCGAGGTTAGCTGTTTGACAAGCTCCTTTCCTCCTTTAACAATTGCCTCTTCTGTTGAAGGCAGGTAGATTTCCATATTCTTCAGGAGGTCATCATCATACCAGTGCTCTCTCGCCGTTTCTCCTTCCTGATAGTCTTTCGTCACTCTATGCATTTTCCCGATTGTCCTGCCCCATTCTTTATAGAGTGCAGGGGCCATCCATTCGGATTTAACACTGACAGGTTCACCCGGTGCTTTGTCGAACAGGCAAACAAAGAAAGAAGTATCATCCACAGGGATTTCCTCCACAATATTACCGTTTTCCGAGTGGCTCACAAGCGAGACATTGACACCTTGTGAATGAAGGTAATTCACCCATTCCAGCTCTGCCTCTACCTGATCTTTGCATCTGTGAGAACTGTGCGTGAGCCTGAGGATGTAGGGCCTGTCGTTTTTATGTATTTCAAAAACATAGTTTTCAAAGTCACCAAGCTTTTTTGCGTTTGCAATATCAGCACCATAAAATTCAGCAGCTTTCTGTAAGACTTCTTTTGAAAACAAATCCTCTACCCATCTTTCCATCATATGTACCTCCCATTTTTCATTCCCTACTAAGTTCGCCATGATAAAGAAATCTCCTCCAAGGCTATCCGCTTTACTCCTTTAAAGCGCCATAAGGGACTGTCCCTCTTAGTGATTTAAAGCATTAAAGGTTCAGGAAAAATAAAAGACAGGTTTCCCTGTCTTTTAAGCGTACATCTTATTTTCTTCGTTTTTGAAGAAGCTTTTCATGGCATGGAATACGTCTGCTTTTTGTTTAAGGATGAAGTACCTGAATTGTTCATCTTTCATGTTTTTGTAGGCACTCATCAGAGTCGAATGGCGGTTATACTGATTCACTTCGCCATAGCCGAACATGTTGGATACTTTCATCAATTCTTCTACAAGCTTCACGCAGCGGACGTTGTCGGAAGTCAAGTTGTCGCCGTCTGAGAAATGGAATGGATAGATATTATATCTTGAAGGCTGATACTTGGTTTCTATCAGTTCCAATGCTTTTCTGTAGGCTGAAGAACAAATGGTTCCTCCGCTTTCTCCCCTGGAGAAGAAGTGTTCTTCCGACACTACTCTTGCTTCTGTATGGTGAGCAATAAATTCGATTTCCACCGTTTCATATTTCGTTCTGAGAAACCTTGTCATCCAGAAGAAGAAGCTTCTTGCCATATACTTTTCCCATACGCCCATCGATCCGCTCGTATCCATCATCGCAAGCACGACCGCTTTTGATTCTGGTTTCATTACTTCGTTCCACGTCCTGAATTTCAAGTCATCCTGCGTAATCGGATGAAAGCTTGGTTTTCCGCTTATGGCATTTCGTTTAAAAGCTGACATCATCGTTTTCTTCTTGTCAATGTTGCCCATTAATCCAGTTTTACGGATATCATTGAATTCTATATTCTCCACCGTTTGGATATCTTGTTCTTTTTTCTTCAAGTTGGGCAGTTCCAATTGGCTGAACAGCGCCTCTTCGATTTCCATCATTGAAACTTCTGCTTCATAGTAATCTTCTCCAGCCTGATCCCCTGCACCTTGGCCTTTCCCAGGACCTTTTTGCTGTGAGCCGTCTCTCGCTACCACATCTCCAACCTGACTGTCTCCCTGCCCCTGCCCGACGTGTTTGTTCTTATCATGATTATAGCGGATTTTGTATTCATCTAATGATCTTATTGGAATTTTCACAACGTCACGGCCGTTTGACATAATAATATTTTCTTCGGAGATTAAGTCTGGCAGATTGTTCTTTATGGCATCTTGAACTTTTTCCTGGTGCCTTTGCTGATCATCATAGCCTTTGCGGTGGAGGGACCAGTCTTCCTTCGAAATCACAAACTGATGATTATCCATTTGACTCATTCTATTCCCCTCCTTATTTAATTTTTTCACAAAGATACAACTGGTTGCATATACTGTCTTGAGTGCCAAAATTAGAAATTCAACAAAGATAAAACTATTGCTGATTACTCTATACTATGCAGAAGCGCCGATAAATTTACAAATTATTTCGACAATTGTACGAATACCTATAAAATGGACAAGCCTGCAATTCTTGAGTAATCAGGTGTGTATAAATAAGTATTAAAGTGACAGGCTTCTTATGAGTAAAATCAGTCAAAAATTGAAAAATGGGCGGATGCCTCATCCTGCTTCGATAAAAAATAGAGAGCTGACAGCCACGGTTACCAGGGCTGCCAGCTCTTTCTATCATTATCTATTCAACAAGCTTCCGACATACTTCAATAAGTCATTGGCTGATGATGAATTATACCCGTGCTCATCAATCAGGCGCGCCACAACTTCATTGACCTTTTTCAACTGCTGTTCATCCGGTGTTTTGGAGGAAGTCGTTATTTTCACTACATCTTTAAGGTCAGCAAACAGCTTCTTCTGGATCGCTTCTCTTAAACGGTCATGTGAATTATAATCGAACCTCTTGCCTTTGCGGGCATAAGCTGAAATTCGGATAAGAATTTCTTCGCGGAAAGCCTTCTTGGCGTTTTCACTGATACCGATTTGCTCCTCAATTGAGCGCATCAACTTTTCATCAGGATTGATTTCTTCCCCTGTCAGAGGATCGCGAAGCTTAGCCTTATTGCAGTATGCTTCAACGTTATCCAGGTAATTGTCCATAAGCGTTTTGGCGGATTCTTCATATGAATAGACGAATGCTTTTTGAACCTCTTTTTTCGCAATATCATCATATTCTTTCCGTGCTACTGAGATGAAATTGAGATACTTCTCTCTCAACTCCTGGGTAATGGATGGATGCTGATCCAGTCCTTCTTTCAAGGATCTCAGCACATCAAGGGCATTAATTGAATGAACCTCTTTTCGGATAATCGTTGATGAGATCCTGTTAATGACATAGCGGGGATCAATTCCGCTCATCCCTTCATCCTGGTACTCTTTCTTCATTTCTTCTACATCAGCAGAATTGAAACCTTCCACATTCTTTCCGTCATATAGCCTCATTTTCTTAAGAAGGTCAATGTCTCCTCGTTTTGGCTCTTTCAACCTTGTCAGGATGGTAAACATGGCTGCGACTCTTAAAGTGTGCGGTGCAATATGGACATCCGATACATCACTCTCATTTATCATTTTTTCATAGATTTTTTCTTCCTGGGTCACTTTTAGATTATATGGCACCGGCATGACAATAATCCTTGAATGCAGAGCCTCATTCTTCTTATTTGAAATAAATGAACGGTATTCCGTTTCATTCGTATGGGCAACCACCAGTTCATCCGCTGAGATAAGTGCAAATCTTCCGGCTTTAAAATTACCCTCTTGTGTAAGAGAGAGCAAATGCCACAAGAATTTCTCATCACACTTGAGCATCTCCTGGAATTCCATCAATCCGCGGTTCGCCTTATTCAATTCACCATCGAACCGATAGGCCCTTGGATCGGATTCTGATCCATATTCAGCAATGGTAGAGAAATCAATGCTTCCTGTCAGGTCGGCAATGTCCTGCGATTTAGGGTCGGATGGACTGAAAGTACCGACACCCACCCGTTTATCTTCTGAAAAGAACACTCTCTCGACCAGAACATCTTCTATCCTGCCGCTGTATTCTTTTTCAACCCTCATCGTATTCAATGGAGATAGATTGCCTTCAATCCTGATTCCATGATCATTAAAGAAATCTTCCCTTAAATGCTGGGGAATCAAGTGAAGCGGATCTTCATGCATCGGGCATCCTTTAATCGCATAAATTGCTCCGCGATCAGTACGGGAATAGGCTTCCAGTCCCCGCTTAAGCATGGATACCAATGTAGATTTACCGCCGCTGACCGGCCCCATCAGCAGAAGAATTCTTTTGCGTACATCCAGCCTTTTGGCAGCCGGGTGAAAGTATTCCTCCACCAGTCTTTCTAATGCTTCCTCAAGCCCAAACAGCTGGTTGCTGAAAAACTTGTATTTTCTTTTTCCATTAACCTCTTCTACCCCTGCATCCTTGATCATATTGAACACACGTGAATGTGCTGACTGAGCAACAATCGGTCTCTCTTTAATAATTTCAAGATAATCTGCAAATGTGCCTTCCCATTTCAACTTTTCTTCTTCAACTCGATAGCCTTCAATCTTTTTTAAAATATCCATAAAGGACCTCCCCTGTCACTTGTTGAGAGCGATTATTATACTCTATGCCCTCATTCAGACAAACATGCTAACTAAAGTGCTTCTTGGAAAAAATGTGAGCCGGGTTTGAAAAATTGTCATAAAATCACATCAAAAAAATCGGGGTTAACATTCACATCATCAGGGAAATAGGCTATACTAAGAGAAGGAAAAAACACTCGAATCACTACTTAAGGAGGATTACATAGATATGGGTACAATTATCATTCTAGGCGTTACTGCTGCATTCCTTTCAGCGATCTTCACTGCAGGCTATAACAACAAACCAGGAACAAATAAAGACTGATTCAAACACCCAAAAGCCCTGCCGGTTGCCGGCAGGGCTTTTGTATTTGCAGAGTCCTCATATTGCTCAATCGCCTCTTGTACCATTTACTTCAGATCATATTTCTTCTTTTCAACAAACTCTTTCATGTACATCCGCTTTTTGGCAGACAGCATTCTTCCCATTTGCGAGGACCAGGTATCGTTTCTTTTTCCATTGGTCCGGTCGTGATAGTACTTGGATACCACTTCGTCATATTCTTCTAACTCCTGGTGGATCGTTTCTTTGTCAGATTCATATTTATTTTCATGATAAACGTGATGTAACGGAAGTCTTGGCTTGGTTTCGTTGTCTTCATCCGGAACTCCCACAGCCAACCCGAATAACGGAATCACCCTGTCAGGAAGGCGGAGGACATCACTGACGGCGTTCAGGTCGTTACGTATTCCGCCAATATAGCAGATTCCCAGTCCCATCGACTCTGCAGCGACACTTGCATTTTGGGCAGCAAGCGCGGCATCAATCAGTGCCACCATGAATTTCTCCGTGCTTTCCAGGGATTCGATTACTTCAGCACTTTCCTTTTCACCAATCACTTCATGCCTGTAAAGATCAGCACAGAATACAAAGAAGTGGCCATTTTTCTCGACATAGCTTTGATTACCGGCAATGGCAGCAAGTTCTGCTTTTTTATCAGAATCAGTTATACCTATTATGGAGTAGGCCTGTATCATGCTTGAAGTGGATGCAGATTGTGCACTTTTGACCAGGGTTTCAATTTGTTCCGCACTGAGCTTTTCATCTGTGAACTTCCTGACCGATTTATGTGATAAGATTGTATCAATTGTTGAATTCATTTCTTACAGCCTCCATCTATCATTTTATTCTCTATGTTAAGGCTGCCCTATTGCCATTACAAATAAAAAGAACCGAGAGGACTCGATTCTTTTGAATGCCTTTATTTTTATTCAGGCTGGGTTAAAGATTATCCAGAAAACCTATTTAAGACGCAGAAAACCCTGCTGGCGCAACGCCTCGTAGACAACAATGGCTGCTGTATTCGACAGATTCAGTGAACGGACATTGTCATTCATCGGTATTCTCAGGCAGCGGTCCTGGTTATTGGCGATGATTTCATCCGGGAGCCCGTTTGTTTCTTTACCAAAAATAAAGTAATAATCTTTATCCTTCTGACTGTAATCATATCCCGAATGGACTTTCTGGCCATGCTTTGTTAAGTAGAAGAACTCTCCGCCAGCATTTTTTTCAAAGAATTCATCAAGCGAATCATAAAAGACTATTTCTACAAACTGCCAGTAATCGAGACCAGCCCTGCGCAGCATTTTATCATCTGTGGAAAATCCCAATGGCCTGATCAGATGAAGAGTCGTACCAGTCGCAGCACAGGTCCTGGCGATATTGCCTGTGTTTGCCGGAATTTCTGGTTGATATAGAACTACATGTATACCCACTTTTCAGTCACCTCATCAATAAACTCTAAGTGACATTATACCACTGTCCTTCCCGCGGACAACACTCTAGCGGTCATCCACGATCGTAAAGAACTTATATTTAATATTTGGTGTATAGGCAGTCGAATCTTCATAACTCCAATACCTCAGTCTGCTGTTCGTTGTATGTGCATTCACCAATGGCATGCCGAATGCATCTTTTGAAGTCACAATCGTATTATGATTGTATCGGCCGTCTCCTTCAAAATCATAGCAGATCACATCTCCAAGCTTCAGTTCATCCGGGCTGTTCACTTCTCTTGCCCTCACTCCTGTCTCAGATGCAGGTAAATACCTCCTGAGGGCATTGGCCACCGACCAGCTGTAGCTCCAGTTATTGTTCCTCATCCACCACCCTTTCCCCCGGTTCGGGTATCCCCTCATTGGACCATTGCCGGCATGAAGGCATTGTGAGATAAAGTTAGTACAGTCGACCTCAAATTTTTTGTAAGCCGGGTTATAACTGTTCCACCATTTTTCGGCATATTGCACTGCCTTCAGCCTGTCATATTGGTAAGTATAACGCTCATCCTCCTGTTCGCGAAAGGAGATTTCCGGCTGCACATCAGTTGGGTACTGAACCATTGCTTCTTCGTCACTGACCAGGTCGTCACCATAAAAAAAAGCTTCCCTCCATTCAGCTTCTTCCTCGATATGCATCAGATCTTTTTGTTTGATTAAATATTTCATATGGACGGAATAATCAACGCGGCTTCCATTTTCAATTGCCTCTATCCGGTAAACTTTACCTGTCCCCTCCACCTTTACAATTTCACCGTTTCTTCGGTTTAATAAGTCATTTTTTCTCTGTATCTTATCAGAGCCTTTTCCATCCACAAAACATGCGATTCTGTCCTCCAGCTTTGCCATCAGTTTCTTTCTCATTTGCCCGCCTCCTTCTCTCATTCATTTTTATGTTAATAGGAGACGGAACAAAACCACTATTTCAGATCAGGAAGCTCTTTCGCTATTATTAAGTCTTCATGCTGACCAACCCTATCACTTCTGCATATCTTGTATTAAATACAAAATATGTGTAAAAACCTTCCTCTCATGGGTATAGACTTTAAAAAGGACTATTTTATCAACAAATGGAAAGGAGGAATGATTATTAGGATATTCTTATCTTTTTTGCTCAGTTTCTCTGTTTTCTGCTTCTTAAACGGGATAACCGAATCCTTTGCCGCTGATAAAGAAGATAACACATTAATCGTCGCCCACCGCGGAGCCTCTTCATTAGCCCCTGAAAACACGTTATCTGCATTTGATAAAGCAGTCAGCCTGAAAGCCGACTATATTGAGCTCGATGTACAAATGACGAAGGATGGCGAGATTATTGTCATGCATGACGTGACCGTTGACCGTACTACCAATGGCTCTGGCAGGGTAAAGAACCTCACTTATGAACAAATAGCCGATCTGGATGCTGGCAGCTGGTTCAGCCCTAAATTCCAAGGAGAAAGAGTCCCTGCACTTCAAACTGTACTGGATCGATATGAAGGAAAAATCGGCATCCTTATTGAATTGAAGAAACCTTCTATTTACCCCGAGATTGAAGAGGAGCTCGCAAAGCTCTTAGCTGAACGAATCACCCCTGGAGGTCCTGCTCCAAAAATCATCGTACAGTCATTCAACAAGCAGTCGATTATTGAATTTCATGAATTGAACCCCTCAATCCCAACTGGCATAATTGTTGGGACCTCAACAGATTATGCCTCAGAGGAGGACTTGTTTGCAGTTGATGGATTTGCCTCCTTTATCAATCCTAATGCCTCACTTGTAACTGAAAGTTTTATGAAACAAGCTAAAGAAAAGAACCTGAATGTTTTCAGTTGGACAGTAGCCGACTCAAAAACTGCAAACCACCTAAAGAGATTAAATGTAAACGGCATTGTCACCGATTACCCTGCTGAAAACTACTTCGGTTCTGATAATGCACTGAACCAAGCTTCGTTCCTGATAAGTGCCATTACGTTCCTTTTTATGCTCCTGTGGAGAAAATAGTCCATCTGGCTTTTCATTAAGAATGGCAACCCTGTCCCGATGTCAAAGTAGAGAACCCTATTCTCTACTTTTTGCCGTGGATGATATCAATTTCAGCCTATTCTTCAGGTTCTTCATCCTTTTCTTTCACATCATCCAATGGCAGCCACTCTAACAGCTCAGCAATCACTTTGTTCACTTTTCCATTCACTTCTTCTTTACCATATTTAATGACCGCTTTGCCCAAAAGTCCTTCATTTTCTTCCGTCAGTTGCAGCAAAGGTTTATCTTCGACTGATTCATTATAGAGTTCAATAACCGTATCAAGGCCTTCCGATAGTTGATCGATTGCCTGGCTGAGCTGATTTCTTTCTTTGTCATCTACCTTCATGTACTGCCCCCTCCTTTTGAGTGTTTTTTCATAGTATGTCCTTCCATGTTTTTTTCATTTTTAGCCTGACCCTCTGCTGCTGGTGAAAAAGCTGTTGGCTGACTTTCACTTCACTTATAAAACAACCTTTACTTTCAGGTGGAATATTCTTTCATTCCTGAATTATCCTCACAGCACATTAACCAAGAAACCATGGACAAAATAGAAAGGTAAATCCAATACACTGGGGGAACGATCATGCATGATATATACAGGGATACGATAACGGTTGAGGATGGATGCGGCATTCAGGAAGAATTCACAGTAGAGGCCTTATTCGAAATGAAGGGGCACTCATACGCCATGCTGAAATCGGCCAGAAACCAGACAATTGTTATGAAAGTCGAAGAAGATGATGAAGAGCAGTACCTCGTTAATATTAAAAGCCAGGAAGATTATCATTCACTATTAGATGCTTATCAGGTAGCGGTTGAAGGAACAGAAACCCTCGAACCCGACCAGCCTCAATAAAATGCAAAAGCGGCTCGTTTAACCCCGTGGGGCCTAAGCTGGATGCAGAACCGCCGCCAAGATTCTAAACACATGTTTTTTTATCAAATAAAAAAGTGAGCTCCTCCCAAGGCGGCTCACCTTTTCATGTTCAGGTTATGAATATTTTTGCAATCAACTTTCTTCCCATCAAGTATGATAAATCAAAATGTTTCTTTAAGTAAAGCCCTCACTTCTTTCCTCCTCATTCTTTTCCGATCCCCCATCCAGAAAACCAAGCTGCTTAATACGAGAATGAGGGCGATAATCCAAAACAATGGCCTGATTCCGAAGTCAGTGAGGGTGAACATTCCCAAGGAGGGACATATAAACCTTCCTAACTCCTTGAAGTTATGGGCGCCATAATAACTTCCTCTCAAATGTGCCGGCGCCAGCTGGTCTATCAATATCGTTCCAGAAGGAAAACAAAGGACCTCCCCTGATGTATAGACGACCATCACCAAAATCAAGCCTGCAACATTCTCAGAACGCAAATCCGATGCCTCCAATAGCATAAAACATATTCCCCATATAGGTACTCCAAATCGCCGGGAATCGCTCAAAAACGGCCGAAAGAGGCTTTGTGTAATCACCACTACCGCAGCATTCACCGTCATGAGCCAACTGAAGACCAGGACACCCTCTTCAAAAGTTGCTGCAAGGTGGCTGGAAAGCGGCGCAAGCGGTGCAAAAGCTATTTGGGTCAAGCCTCCCCCTGCCGAAAAGCAAACTAGAACTCTATCCTTTTTTAATATCGTAAGAGAATCAAAGAATTTCACAGGAAGTCCAGGTGCTGAATTACCGGCAGCAATTCCGAACGTACTCAACAACGAATGTAATAAGCCAGAATAGACGATGTAGGATAATCCTGTAATGATAAATGCATTGCCGTTTGTTGACAATCCTGCTTAAATGTAAATATTTTCTTTATTGTGTATTATATTCTTTTTTTCGCCCATCCTGAGTCATCCTGAAGAAAGTCAATGCCCCAAGAAAAGAAGTAATGAATAACACCGCCCCCATTGGCACGGCAGTCGATTCATCAATCCCAACCAGTGGAGCCACAATCGCCCCGACAACTAATGGCAGCATCCCAAGCAAGGCACTGGCACTCCCTGCCCGGTGTCCCTGATGCTCCATTGCCAAGGTAAAAGTACTCGTCAAAACCATTCCCATCGTAGTCATATAAATGAATATCGGCATAACAATCGCTGCCAGAGGACCTTCTATGATTGTCATTACCAGAAGGAATGACGTTGCACTGACAGCGGTGATCACGGCGATTTTCAACAGCCTTCTTTCATGGATGATTCCGCCGAAACGTCCGATGATAAAGCTCCCGCTTATGATTGCCAGGCCATTGATGCCAAAAAGGATACTGAATGCCTGCGGCGACACTCCATATATTCCCTGATAGACGAAAGGTGTTCCGGCTACATAAGCGAAGCTTCCTCCATGAATGAGTCCGATTGTGAGGACGTATCCGATATAGGACCTGTCCCTAAACAGGCTCCCCATGGTTCGAATGGAGCTCCCGGCTGTGCTTGGGATACGTTTTTCCGGAGGCAGCGTTTCCTTTAATTTAAAAGCAATGACAGCCACAATAATAAAACCGAGAAAGCCCAAAAAGTAGAAAATCGTATTCCATGTCGCAAACGGCAATAGCAAAATAGCTCCGCCAGCTATTGGTGCAGCCATTGGCGCTGTAGCATTAATGACCATCAATAGGGCGAAAAACTTGGTAAGCTCCCTTCCGCTAAAAACATCCCTGACAACAGCCCTTGACAGTACGATCCCTGCTGATGCTGTGAAGCCCTGTAAAAAGCGGGCAGCCACTAAAATCGAAATACTCGGTGCCAGTGCACAGAGTATGGATGACAATGCAAATAAAAAGATAAATAATAATAACGGCTTTCTTCTCCCCTTTGCATCACTGATCGGCCCGACTACTACCTGGCCTGCAGCCAAGCCCAGCAAACAGCTTGTCAGGCTCATCTGTACCAATGAAGCCGCCGCATTTAAATCTTCTCCTATTTCCGGAAAGCTCGGTAAGTACATATCAATATTAAGCGGTCCCAATATGCCGAGCATTCCAAGCAGAAATGCCAGCCCGATCCGTTCCTTGCCTGTAGGTTGCTGAATCATCTGGTTCAAACTTCCTTCCTATCTGTTCATACCTTAAGTTCAATTGATTCTAGCAAAGAAGATGTTATCGAGACAATCAATTTGATTTGCTCTTTTTGGTATGGAACCAGAAGTGAATGATTTACTCTAGGCCATTTATTCCCTTTGAAAAACTTGAGAAATAACGGGAGAAATTCCGCTTATTTAAGAAAAAGCACGAAAAACAGTAAAAATAAGCTGAGAAATTCCCCTTATTCTCTTTACAAGATGTGAAAGTGGTTCATTTGGCTGTGATAAGGGGAAAAATTCCCTTTATATACCCTAAATCGAATGCTAATCCACAGCTTAAGGGGAATTTCTCCCCTTATTTTAGATAGGATTATTCATGCCTTTCAACAGGCATACCTCCTGCTTCAATGAAATGAAGTGATAGGGAAACCTGCTTATCCTACTACCATGAAGGGAGAATTTTTTATACCACGCCATAAGCTCTCTGAATCCCCCGCCATAGCCAGGGGGTTCAGGACCATCATAAAAACAGCCTAAGCGCAGGAGCTTAGACTGTTTAATTTGCTGAAATCATTTCCAGCCCTTTATTGATCTCATTGATCACTTCTTGTTCTTTCTCTTTTTCCAAGCTTCGGTGAAGGGCTGCTTCTGCTTCATCTCCACCGATTTTTCCCAACGCCCAGGCAGCCGTTCCACGGATGACTGGTCTCACGTCATTTTCCATAACAGAAATAAGGTCTGGCAGAGCCGTTTCATCTTTGTAATGAGCCAGTGCAATGATTGCATTTCGCTGTATCGGCTTCTTTCCTCTCCAGGAACCTGACACATGTCCATACTTCTCTTTAAAGTCCCTGTTGCTGATCGTCAATAGCGGTTTCAGAAGGGGCTTTGCAATTTCAGGGTCAGGCTCCATTTCCCAATGGTTATGGAAGTCTTTCCCCTTATTTTCGGGGCAGACCGTCTGACAGGTATCACAACCATATAACCTGTTGCCAAGCTTTGTGCGGAATTCATCGGGAAGGAATCCTTTGGTCTGTGTCAAAAATGCAATGCAGCGCTGGGCATTTAACTGCCCGCCTTCCACCAGCGCACCGGTTGGACATACGTCCACACACTTGTTACATGTGCCACACTGGTCCTCCATCGGCTCATCCGGCTCGAAAGGCAGGTTTGTCACCATTTCACCAAGATAAACATAGGAACCGAATTCCGGGGTGATAATCGCACAGTTCTTCCCGCTCCAGCCAATCCCGGCTCGCTGGGCAACGGCCCGGTCGACAAGTTCCCCTGTATCAACCATCGACTTAAAGCGGGCTTGCGGAACTCTGGAACGGATATAGCTCTCAAGCTTCGATAACCTGTCTCTCAGCACATCATGGTAATCCGTTCCCCACGACGCCCTGCAAAAGATGCCTCTTCGTTCTCCCCGCTTGCTTTGGGGAGCATTCTTCATTTTTGAAGGATAGGCGAGAGCAATCGCAATAATCGATTTCGGTCCATCGAATATTAAGGAAGGATCTACTCGTTTTTCAATATCTTTTTCTTCAAAGCCGGATTGATAACCCAGCATCTCCTGCCTCAGCAGCCGGTTCTTCATTTCGGAAAAAGTATCTGAAGTAGTGAATCCAATTTTATCAATGCCAATTTCTTTACTGTATTCGATAATATCCTTTTTCAACTGATTAAAGTCCATCACTCTCTCCTCCTTTCTTATCTATGTAAGTATCTATATAAGTAAAACGTTAATTCGTCTGATATGAAATAGAGCCGTGTCCTATGATAAACTATTTTAAAATAAATGTGGAGGGAAAATAAGTGGAAATTACGATAAACCCTGCAATTATGTCGAAAGTTGAGAATTTCAAAGCCGGATTTATCCAGTATCGTGATATTGAAGTCGGACCGTCCCCCCAAATGCTGAAAGGCCGGCTGCAGCTCTTTCAGGAATCCATCTTCTTTGATCTTCAAGAGAAAAACGTGACGGAGATAGAAGGAGTCGCTCAATGGAGAGACATCTTGAAAAAGACTGGAAAAGATCCGAACAGATACCGCCATTCAGCTGAAGCCTTATACAGAAGAGTTAAAAAACAAAACTACCTGCAATCAATTAATTCAGCGATTGACCTGAATAACTTCTTCTCCCTTCAGTACGAAGTACCAATAGGAATCTATAACAGCGACCAGCTGCAAGGAAACCAAGTTGAGCTGAGGATCGGTGCTGAAGGGGAAAGTTACAAAGGGTTAAACGGCCGCGAAAACTCATTAGAGAACTTGATTGTTGTCAGTGATGAAGAAGGGCCGTTCGGCAGCCCGTTTGTAGATTCAGACCGCGCTCCTGTCGGCGAGGGAACCAAGAATGCTGTCCAAATAATCTATTTAAAGCCGTCCCTGTCATTGGAAGAAAGTGAAAAGCTGACAAAATCATTGATGGATATGTTTCTCTCCATTCATGGTGGAGAAGGATCGTTTTCAGTTGTGTAAGTGAAAATATTTTAAGCTAACACCCAAAAAAGAGAACCCACTTTTGGATTCTCTTTTTTTGCGTGTATCTATACCCACCATAATTCAGCAGGCTGCTCTTCTATCAATATGGACTTAAGATTTTTCACCGCTCGTGCAAAACCTTCCTCAATGGACATGATTGGATCCTCATGTTCGATGCTGACCACATAATCATACCTACACGTTCTTAGGGCACTCATCATGTCAGACCATTGCTGCAGACTGTGTCCACATCCCACTGAACGGAAAGACCATGCTCTGGTTTGGATACTTCCATACGGCTGCATATCTGTCAGGCCGTACATGTTCACATTGTCCTGATCGATATACGTATCTTTTGCATGGAAATGGTGGATGGCCTCTTCTTTCCCAAGGATCTTAATCGCGGCAACAGGATCGATTCCCTGCCACCACAGATGGCTTGGATCAAGATTGGCTCCTATTGCATCACTCGTTTCTTTCCGCAATTTTAACAGGGTATAAGGTGTATGGACAAGAAAACCTCCATGCAATTCAAGGCCGACCTTGACATTATTCTCTTCGGCAAGCTTGCCCATCTTCTTCCAATTGGGAATCAATTTTTCTTCCCACTGCCATTTTAAGATTTCACCATATTCATTCGGCCAGGGAGATACGGGCCAATTTGGATGTTTCACTCCTTCGGGGCTGGAAATCAGCGCTTTCAGCTGCCATGGAAATCCGCTCACCCCAGATAATGCATTTGCTGCAGAATCTCATACCGCTCTGGAAAAAACAATAAAGCTGGCCGGGCTCTTAAAGGTTCCGGTCGTCAATTGCTTTTCAGGGACAGCGGGGGACCATTTCTAATAGAGAATCAAGGTCACAGTTGGCACTTCCCGGATACCCTCCTGTTCCGATTTCAACAGCAGGTTGCTGCTTTCCTGGATGCCTTCCTCCTCTATTGAATTCTTCGTATACAAATATTGTAATCATGATGGAACAGCCGAATGGAATGATTGTTGTAATCATTAAAAGGACAATCAGTTTATTTCTGATGCTGTTTTTTAGCATGGGACGACCTCCAAGTCTCACTTATACAATAGTATAGAGTGTAGAATATTATTCTTGGAAGTATTTTCTAAAAAATTCCGATAAGTTTAATATAAATAGAAAGCATGCCTATGGAGACATGCTTTCTGCCGTCCTCATCTGTCATTGGTACTTTGCCAATAGGAAGTACATGCTCCACCCAAGGCTCCTCTGATAGATCAGCCAATTTTTCTTTTCACAGCTCCAGCTCTTTAAAACCGCCGTTATTGAAAATATCCGGCTCTTCCCCTGAAGCAAACTTTGCCTTAAGAGCAGCACCATAATCGGCACCTCCGCCAACTGTTTCAAGCTTCACCTTAATATTCGGGTGCTCTGCTTCAAATTCCTTGATCATTTCAGCAAGCTAGTCGGCAATCTCAACTTTGAATTGGAAGAAATTCAGTTTTACCACGTCATTGCCTGAAGTACTCCGCTGATCTGCCAGGCAAAAACAATGACGATTCCCCAGAAGGCGGTCTTCTCATCCCCGAGCCATGGCATTTCGAAAAATCAGAAACCCGTCATCTTTCCAATGGAGGCAAAACCTTTAACAAAAATGAACTGCCATATGAACCCGAGCAACAGTCCCCCGATTACATTGGGAATAAAGAAAACAGTTCTTAAAATATTGCATGTCTTCAAAGCTGCATTTAAAAGCAGGGCAAAACTGAAACCTATTAAATTACTAATAACAACTGCAGCTATCATAAACTTTGTCGTAAATTTAAATGATTCATAGAAAGCCGGATCATTCGTAAAGATCTTCGTATAGTTCTCAATGCCAACCCACTCAACAGCTGAGCTGACTCCATTCCAAGAAGTAAAAGAATAATAAAGCCCCATCAAAAACGGAACGATTTGAATCACAAGGAAAAACAGCAGTGCCGGTCCCACAAATGCAGCATACGTCAATACTCCTTTGTACTTCTTCTTTTTCATTGCCGGCTGTATCTTCATCTCCGGACTTGCCGGACCGGTCTCTATCTTCGTCTCCACCCTTATCACCGCCTAATTAAAATCAGTTTCTTGTATTATAATGGAAGCGCTTTCTTTAATAGGTCAACAAAATTGACAAAGAAGGGGAAAAATTTTGATTAGTTATGTTGGGATAAGGAGGAGTGCTGGATGTGCTCGGTGACTGTCACTACCCGTTTTTTGAGGAGTTTTGTCGAATGGCTTATCTTTATTGGAGGGAGATCGATAAAATGTAAAAAAAGCCTTTCTCATTATGAGAAAGGCTTTGAATGTGTATGTATGGAGCGGGTGAAGGGAATCGAACCCTCATCATCAGCTTGGAAGGCTGAGGTTTTACCACTAAACTACACCCGCAATATACATATGAAATTGGTACCGGTGGCCGGGGTCGAACCGGCACTCCAGAAGGAACACGATTTTGAGTCGTGCGCGTCTGCCAATTCCGCCACACCGGCATGTGTTTGGAGGCGGCAACCGGATTTGAACCGGTGAATAGAGGTTTTGCAGACCTCTGCCTTACCACTTGGCTATGCCGCCATCAATGGAGCGGAAGACGGGATTCGAACCCGCGACCCCCACCTTGGCAAGGTGGTGTTCTACCACTGAACTACTTCCGCAAAATTGGCTGGGCTAGCTGGATTCGAACCAACGCATGTCGCAGTCAAAGTGCGATGCCTTACCGCTTGGCTATAGCCCATTGATATATTATATGTTTTTGATTTAAATATGTTCAAAATATTTAGTGGGGCGACTGATGGGAATCGAACCCACGAATGTCGGAACCACAATCCGATGCGTTAACCACTTCGCCACAATCGCCACAAATATAATTGGCAGGGGTAGTAGGAATCGAACCCACACTGGAGGTTTTGGAGACCTCTGTTCTACCTTTAAACTATACCCCTATGAAATATTAAAGTATTTGCTGTCTTTACCAGTATACCTTGCTTCGCTTCGATACGCGATTTTCAAGGACAGTTATTTTACTCCGCTTCGCTTCGTAAAGCTAAGGACTGTTATTTTCGCTTTGCGAAAAAACAATGGTGGAGGGGGGCAGATTCGAACTGCCGAACCCGAAGGAGCGGATTTACAGTCCGCCGCGTTTAGCCACTTCGCTACCCCTCCAAATATTCCCGATGGTGCCGGCAAGAGGACTTGAACCCCCAACCTACTGATTACAAGTCAGTTGCTCTACCAGTTGAGCTACACCGGCACTATCTAAAATGGTGGCTCAGGACGGAATCGAACCGCCGACACATGGATTTTCAGTCCATTGCTCTACCAACTGAGCTACTGAGCCATATTTGGTTTCGGCTTCCGCTAAGCTGCGAATTACTTCGTCAGCGCCTTTGCTCACATCCTCATGTACCTGTCAGTGCACTCCGGTGTTCACTCAGTTGCTTCCTTGAACTTCTCAGTTATCGAAACCCTCTTAGATTGAACTAAGATTTTTTTAAAAGATAATGGCGGTCCGGACGGGACTCGAACCCGCGACCTCCTGCGTGACAGGCAGGCATTCTAACCAACTGAACTACCGGACCATGGTATTGCGGGGGCAGGATTTGAACCTGCGACCTTCGGGTTATGAGCCCGACGAGCTACCGAACTGCTCCACCCCGCGACGATGTTAATCTTTTTTTAAAACTTAATGGTGGAGGATGACGGGATCGAACCGCCGACCCTCTGCTTGTAAGGCAGATGCTCTCCCAGCTGAGCTAATCCTCCGTAATGGGTTTTAAGTTTAACTTTTAATAAATCTTATTTAAGATCCTTGCGCTGATGATTTTTTAAGGAAGTTTATTTACTCCGCTTTGCTTCGTAAAAAACCTGGTGACCCCTACGGGATTCGAACCCGTGTTACCGCCGTGAAAGGGCGGTGTCTTAACCGCTTGACCAAGGGGCCAGTTAAGATATAATGGCGGAGAGCAAGGGATTTGAACCCTTGAGACAGGGTTACCCGCCTACACGATTTCCAATCGTGCTCCTTCGGCCACTCGGACAGCTCTCCATTATGGCTCCGCAGGCAGGACTCGAACCTGCGACCGATCGGTTAACAGCCGATAGCTCTACCACTGAGCTACTGCGGAATGGTAAGCCTGGCGACGTCCTACTCTCACAGGGGGAGATCCCCCAACTACCATCGGCGCTGAAGAGCTTAACTTCCGTGTTCGGCATGGGAACGGGTGTGACCTCTTCGCCTTAGTCACCAGACATTGTCTCTTTTTTAGGGACAAGTACTATTATAACGAGTTTTATAATTTTTTCAAGTGTTTTTTTAAAAATTATTCACTCAAAACTAGATAAAGTTATGAAGAAAAGAAAGTATTCCGAGTTTCGCTATAATTGTGGTTAAGTCCTCGATCGATTAGTATCTGTCAGCTGCACGTGTCGCCACGCTTCCACCTCAGACCTATCTACCTGATCATCTTTCAGGGATCTTACTCACATAAAGTGATGGGAAATCTCATCTCGAGGGGGGCTTCATGCTTAGATGCTTTCAGCACTTATCCCTTCCGCACATAGCTACCCAGCGATGCCTTTGGCAAGACAACTGGTACACCAGCGGTGCGTCCATCCCGGTCCTCTCGTACTAAGGACAGCTCCTCTCAAATTTCCTGCGCCCACGACGGATAGGGACCGAACTGTCTCACGACGTTCTGAACCCAGCTCGCGTACCGCTTTAATGGGCGAACAGCCCAACCCTTGGGACCGACTACAGCCCCAGGATGCGATGAGCCGACATCGAGGTGCCAAACCTCCCCGTCGATGTGGACTCTTGGGGGAGATAAGCCTGTTATCCCCGGGGTAGCTTTTATCCGTTGAGCGATGGCCCTTCCATGCGGAACCACCGGATCACTAAGCCCGACTTTCGTCCCTGCTCGACTTGTAGGTCTCGCAGTCAAGCTCCCTTGTGCCTTTACACTCTGCGAATGATTTCCAACCATTCTGAGGGAACCTTTGGGCGCCTCCGTTACTCTTTAGGAGGCGACCGCCCCAGTCAAACTGCCCACCTGACACTGTCTCCCACCCCGATCAGGGGCGAGGGTTAGAAGTTCAACACAGCCAGGGTAGTATCCCACCAGCGCCTCCACCGAAGCTGGCGCTCCGGTTTCCAAGGCTCCTACCTATCCTGTACAAGCTGTGCCAAAATTCAATATCAGGCTACAGTAAAGCTCCACGGGGTCTTTCCGTCCTGTCGCGGGTAACCTGCATCTTCACAGGTACTATAATTTCACCGAGTCTCTCGTTGAGACAGTGCCCAGATCGTTGCGCCTTTCGTGCGGGTCGGAACTTACCCGACAAGGAATTTCGCTACCTTAGGACCGTTATAGTTACGGCCGCCGTTTACTGGGGCTTCGGTTCGCACCTTCGCTTGCGCTAAGCACTCCCCTTAACCTTCCAGCACCGGGCAGGCGTCAGCCCCTATACTTCGCCTTACGGCTTCGCAGAGACCTGTGTTTTTGCTAAACAGTCGCCTGGGCCTATTCACTGCGGCTCTCTCGGGCTTGCACCCTAACAGAGCACCCCTTCTCCCGAAGTTACGGGGTCATTTTGCCGAGTTCCTTAACGAGAGTTCTCTCGCTCACCTTAGGATTCTCTCCTCGCCTACCTGTGTCGGTTTGCGGTACGGGCACCTTTTTCCTCGCTAGAGGCTTTTCTTGGCAGTGTGGAATCAGGAACTTCGGTACTATATTTCCCTCGCTATCACAGCTCAGCCTTCACGGTGACGGGATTTGCCTCATCACCAGCCTAACTGCTTAGACGCGCATATCCAGCAGCGCGCTTACCCTATCCTCCTGCGTCCCCCCATTGCTCAAACGGAAAAGAGGTGGTACAGGAATATCAACCTGTTGTCCATCGCCTACGCCTTTCGGCCTCGGCTTAGGTCCCGACTAACCCTGAGCGGACGAGCCTTCCTCAGGAAACCTTAGGCATTCGGTGGACAGGATTCTCACCTGTCTTTCGCTACTCATACCGGCATTCTCACTTCTAAGCGCTCCACCAGTCCTTACGGTCCAGCTTCTCAGCCCTTAGAACGCTCTCCTACCACTGACACCAAACGGTGTCAATCCACAGCTTCGGTGATACGTTTAGCCCCAGTACATTTTCGGCGCAGAGTCACTCGACCAGTGAGCTATTACGCACTCTTTAAATGGTGGCTGCTTCTAAGCCAACATCCTGGTTGTCTAAGCAACTCCACATCCTTTTCCACTTAACGTATACTTTGGGACCTTAGCTGGTGGTCTGGGCTGTTTCCCTTTCGACTACGGATCTTATCACTCGCAGTCTGACTCCCATGGATAAGTCTTTGGCATTCGGAGTTTGTCTGAATTCGGTAACCCGATGAGGGCCCCTAGTCCAAACAGTGCTCTACCTCCAAGACTCTTACTACATGAGGCTAGCCCTAAAGCTATTTCGGAGAGAACCAGCTATCTCCAAGTTCGATTGGAATTTCTCCGCTACCCACACCTCATCCCCGCACTTTTCAACGTGCGTGGGTTCGGGCCTCCATTCAGTGTTACCTGAACTTCACCCTGGACATGGGTAGATCACCTGGTTTCGGGTCTACGACCACATACTCATTCGCCCTATTCAGACTCGCTTTCGCTGCGGCTCCGTCTTTCCGACTTAACCTTGCATGGGATCGTAACTCGCCGGTTCATTCTACAAAAGGCACGCCATCACCCGTTAACGGGCTCTGACTACTTGTAGGCACACGGTTTCAGGTTCTATTTCACTCCCCTTCCGGGGTGCTTTTCACCTTTCCCTCACGGTACTGGTTCACTATCGGTCACTAGGGAGTATTTAGCCTTGGGAGATGGTCCTCCCAGCTTCCGACGGGATTTCACGTGTCCCGCCGTACTCAGGATCCACTCAAGAGGGAACGAAGTTTCGACTACAGGGTTATTACCTTCTGTGACGAGCCTTTCCAGACTTCTTCGTCTACTTCGTTCCTTTGTAACTCCGTATAGAGTGTCCTACAACCCCAAGAGGCAAGCCTTTTGGTTTGGGCTAATCCCGTTTCGCTCGCCGCTACTCAGGGAATCGCGTTTGCTTTCTCTTCCTCCGGGTACTTAGATGTTTCAGTTCCCCGGGTCTGCCTTCCATACTCTATGTATTCAAGTATGGATACTGCACCATTACGTGCAGTGGGTTCCCCCATTCGGAAATCTCCGGATCAAAGCTTACTTACAGCTCCCCGAAGCATATCGGTGTTAGTCCCGTCCTTCATCGGCTCCTAGTGCCAAGGCATCCACCGTGCGCCCTTTCTAACTTAACCAAATGGTTAATCAAACAATATCTCATAAGAGATATCCTAAAATGGCGAATTCTCGGTTCTTTCTTGACTTTCTTCATATATCTTTATCTAGTTTTCAAAGAACAATGTTTGATGGTCATCACTTATCAAAGGAGCTTTTAAAGCTTCGCTTCGCTGCGCGATGTTAATGAGGGTTATTTTGCTGTCGCAAAAACCTAATTAAACCATCAAAACTGAACAAAACAAAATCAAATCGTCACGTCTCATATATCCTTAGAAAGGAGGTGATCCAGCCGCACCTTCCGATACGGCTACCTTGTTACGACTTCACCCCAATCATCTGTCCCACCTTAGGCGGCTGGCTCCAAAAGGTTACCTCACCGACTTCGGGTGTTACAAACTCTCGTGGTGTGACGGGCGGTGTGTACAAGGCCCGGGAACGTATTCACCGCGGCATGCTGATCCGCGATTACTAGCGATTCCAGCTTCATGCAGGCGAGTTGCAGCCTGCAATCCGAACTGAGAACGGTTTTATGGGATTTGCTAAACCTCGCGGTCTTGCTGCCCTTTGTACCGTCCATTGTAGCACGTGTGTAGCCCAGGTCATAAGGGGCATGATGATTTGACGTCATCCCCACCTTCCTCCGGTTTGTCACCGGCAGTCATCTTAGAGTGCCCAACTGAATGCTGGCAACTAAGATCAAGGGTTGCGCTCGTTGCGGGACTTAACCCAACATCTCACGACACGAGCTGACGACAACCATGCACCACCTGTCACTCTGTCCCCCGAAGGGGAAAGCCCTATCTCTAGGGTTGTCAGAGGATGTCAAGACCTGGTAAGGTTCTTCGCGTTGCTTCGAATTAAACCACATGCTCCACCGCTTGTGCGGGCCCCCGTCAATTCCTTTGAGTTTCAGTCTTGCGACCGTACTCCCCAGGCGGAGTGCTTAATGCGTTAGCTGCAGCACTAAAGGGCGGAAACCCTCTAACACTTAGCACTCATCGTTTACGGCGTGGACTACCAGGGTATCTAATCCTGTTTGCTCCCCACGCTTTCGCGCCTCAGCGTCAGTTACAGACCAGAAAGTCGCCTTCGCCACTGGTGTTCCTCCACATATCTACGCATTTCACCGCTACACGTGGAATTCCACTTTCCTCTTCTGTACTCAAGTCCCCCAGTTTCCAATGACCCTCCACGGTTGAGCCGTGGGCTTTCACATCAGACTTAAGAGACCGCCTGCGCGCGCTTTACGCCCAATAATTCCGGACAACGCTTGCCACCTACGTATTACCGCGGCTGCTGGCACGTAGTTAGCCGTGGCTTTCTGGTTAGGTACCGTCAAGGTACCGCCCTATTCGAACGATACTTGTTCTTCCCTAACAACAGAGCTTTACGATCCGAAAACCTTCATCACTCACGCGGCGTTGCTCCGTCAGACTTTCGTCCATTGCGGAAGATTCCCTACTGCTGCCTCCCGTAGGAGTCTGGGCCGTGTCTCAGTCCCAGTGTGGCCGATCACCCTCTCAGGTCGGCTACGCATCGTCGCCTTGGTGAGCCGTTACCTCACCAACTAGCTAATGCGCCGCGGGTCCATCTGTAAGTGGTAGCTAAAAGCCACCTTTCCACTTTTCCTCATGCGAGGAAAAGAAATATCCGGTATTAGCCCCGGTTTCCCGGAGTTATCCCAGTCTTACAGGCAGGTTACCCACGTGTTACTCACCCGTCCGCCGCTGACTTCAGGGAGCAAGCTCCCATCAGTCCGCTCGACTTGCATGTATTAGGCACGCCGCCAGCGTTCGTCCTGAGCCAGGATCAAACTCTCCGATAGAAGTTCGACTTGCTCATTGATGCTGAAACTGTGTTTCAGCCTGCTAATTTTAAAGTGTTAGCAACTTTGTAAGAACTGTGTTCTTACTAGAATTAACGTTGACGTTTTGTCTTGTTTTGTTCAGTTTTCAAGGTTCAATCTGCGCCGCTCGTTTGAAGCGACTTTATTATCTTAACACCTCTTTGTTATTGCGTCAATAACTTTTTTCAAAAAAATTTAGAAGGTGTTGAGATTGTTTTTTGGGAAATCTCAGTCGCCACCGACCAAAAATGTAATTTCGTTCAGCGGCGACGTTTATTAATATAACAAGTATCTGATTTTAAGTCAACACTTTTATAATATTTTAATATAATTTTTTCGAAGCCCTGTAATACCTATGGAACAATCCTTGTCCTTTGGTCTCCACATTGACTGTTTCTATAATGTTCTTCTCTGCCAAATATTCAATTAGCACGCTGAGATCTACAGAATAAGGCTGGATTTCCTCATGCTCCTGAAGCTCACTGAAACTCCACTTCTCTTTCTCTTCCAGTACACTTATCAGATGTTCCGAACCAATTTTCAGCCTGGAATGAATAAGGAATTCACTTGCGAGGAATAACAGTTCTAGTCTTTTTTCAAGATTTTCTTCACTGTTACAGAGCTCCTCGTACAGCTTAAAGATCTCCGGTTCAATTTGTTTCACCTGATTCCAGACAGTCACTTCAGGGTGAAATCCATTTTCTATCACCGCAAGCCTGGCGAGATGATGCAGGGAATGCACAACGTGATTATAGGCATCAAGGTAATGTTTATTTTCAAAAAATGCTTTTCCATCAAGATACCTGCGAATTAATTTAGAGAATTCAAGTCCGATTTTAATTTTCCTTCCATAGAAAGGGAAATCCCTTAATTCTACTTTCAGGTTGCTTATATACTCGTTTCTGTCAAAAATAATCTTGCCATTGAATAACCATTCAACAATTTTTCTGTTGGTGCCTAGCAGTATCCACTCTTTGAGTTTATCCTCACTCACCATATGCATGGCGGCTTTTTGTTGTTCATATGAATAATGCTTTATAAACACCGGTTTTTCTGAATTCTTAACAATGATGAGCAGCACAATATCAAATGTGTCTGTTACGGGGCTTGATTTCTTTCGCTGATCGATCATTAGGACACCTAAAGTATTAGGGTGACTTGCTCTTTCCTGGTATATGGGTCGTAATATATCCTCCATCTTATAATTCCTCCACTTACTTTCATTGGGTTACTATTTCGACGGCAACAATAAATATCCTTCCTACTTTTTAGTCAATTTTCGACAAGGTGCTCCAAAGTGCACTAATTCCTAAGTAAATATGGTATAGTATTTTTTTAGGAGGGACAATAATGGCTAAAAAATATTCTAATAAAATTAATAAAATCCGCACTTTTGCACTAAGTCTTATCTTCATCGGCTTCATCATTATGTATGGCGGAATATTCTTCAGGGAACACCCTATAGTGATGACCATTTTTATGCTGCTTGGACTTCTTTCCATTGTCGCAAGTACTGTCGTATACTTTTGGATCGGCATGTTATCAACCAAAGCCGTACAGGTTGTCTGCCCCAACTGCGGCAAACCGACAAAAGTTCTTGGACGCGTTGATATGTGCATGTATTGCAACGAACCGCTCACACTGGATAAAAATTTAGAAGGAAAAGAGTTCAAAGAAGACTACAATAAAAAAGGTTAATCCCTGTTTCTACTATAAAATATTTAAAAAAGGAATTGCCGGCGGCAATTCCTTTTTTTAATGCGTTTCAGTATTTGTACTGCAATTATCGCATGTTCCGTATATCTCCATCCTGTGGGTGCGAACTTTGAAACCCGTGACATGGGAAGCCAACTGTTCAACTTCATCCAGTCCCGGGTAGTGAAAGTCAACTATTTTTCCGCATTCATCACAGATTACATGGTAGTGATCTGATGTTACATAATCAAAGCGGGAGGATGCATCTCCATAAGTCAATTCTTTCACAAGGCCCACTTCCCTGAAAACCCGAAGATTATTGTAGACTGTCGCTACACTCATGTTCGGGAACTTTCCTTCTAATGCTTTATAAATATCATCAGCAGTCGGGTGTGCCATTGAATGTATCAAAAATTCCAAAATCGCATGACGCTGGGGAGTAATACGGACTCCAGTTTCCTTCAGTGTGTCGATCGCTTCCTTCAATTGGACATCTGACATCGTCATGCACCTCTATTCCATAAAGATTATTACTTTATAATATTTATAATTAGTGTACTAACGAAAGCCCTGTTTTGTCAATAAATCACCAATTTATTTCCCTTCATGAAGGTGCTGTTCTTTTTCTCCCAACTGGTTATTAATATATCTTGCTGCTACAAAGAGGAAGTCAGATAGCCTGTTTAAGTAAGAAAGAACCAGAGGATTCACTCCTTCTTCAATACTTACCGCCTCTCTTTCCGCCCGCCTTACTACAGTCCGTGCAGTATGTAACGCGGCTCCAGACGGGTGTCCTCCGGGGAGTATAAAGTTAGACAGGGGCGTCAGTGCAGAATCCCATTTATCTATTGTTTTCTCTAATTCTTCAACATCTTCTTCAGTAACTTTCCATTTCACTTCTTTCCCTGCAGGTGTTGCAAGTTCAGCCCCTACATGGAACAGCGCTGTCTGAATTTTATGGAAAGCAGCTTCAAATTCTTCCCGTCCTTCAAAATATTCATTCTTAATGTAGCTTAACCCAAGACCTATCAAAGAATTCGCTTCATCACATGTACCATATGCCTCCACTCTGCTGTCCGCTTTTGAAACGCGCTGGCCGTAGACCAAAGATGTTGTCCCTTTGTCACCTGATTTAGTATATATTTTCATTTCTCAGTACCCTCTTTCTGCATCAATTTCATTTATATAATCATTCCCATTGTTAATATATGTCGTTAAGTTATTTTTAAAGATCTCAAAAGACCTGGGCAGGTAATGTTCCGTTCTGCTTGATAGATGCGGAGTGACCGTCACTTGTTCCATTTTCCAGAATGGATGAACGTTTTCCAATGGTTCTTTTTCGAATACATCCAGGAAGGCATGTGAAATCTCCTTATTCTCCAAGGCTTCAATAAGCACAGCTTCGCGGAACAAGTCCCCTCTCCCTATATTTATGAAAACTGCTGATTCATTCATACATATAAAATGCTCTTTTTTAAGCAAGTAGCGGGTTTCCTTGGTGCTCGGAAGAACAGAAATGATATAATCAGCCTCTTTTAAAGATGTTATCATGGTATCCATTGTATACATATCATCGAAGTACTCTGCCTTTTCACCGCTCGTATTGACTCCTGAAACTTTCATCCTGAACGCCTTGCCAAGCCTGGCTATTTCTCCCCCAATTGCCCCGGCTCCCAAAACAAGCATTCGCCGGCCGCAAAGCTCTGCCCCTGGAAAGTCCCGTTCCCAAATCCTGTTTTCTTCTTGCTTTCTGATTCTCGGCAGCTGCTTGGAATATTGAAGCATCAACCCAAATGTAAATTCAGCCATCGGAATCTTATGGATGCCTTTTACATTTGTCACCAGAATGTTTCTTTGTTTGATCATTTCAAGAGGCATCAGCTCCAAGCCTGCCGATACAACCATGACCCACCGAAGGTTTTCGGCTTCAAGGATATGTTCGTTTGTTAGATCTTCCCCAAACGTGACGATGACTTCAGCTTCTCCCAAACACCCTTCCGCCGACATGATGTCTTCAAAAAACTGGAACTCCACGCTCTTAAAGCTGGCCTCTATGTCCTGTAAAAGGGATTGTGGAGGAATGAATGTGAATAATACTTTCATTAGTGCACCTCTGACTGTTTAATAATAGAGCTTAGTTATTGTATGAATATTTTATCATTTCATTGAAATACAGCTCAACTTTAAGGATTCTCACGAAAAGAGAGCACCATTACAAAAAAAGAACGGCTGCACGTTTGCAGCCGTCAACGATCCGAGACTTATTGAGGAGGTATGCCCTACTTTAATCTATGTAAGAAGAAGAAAAGTGAATGGACAAAAGCCTCCTCTTAGTGAAAATAGGCTTTATTGAAGGTTTTCTTTAATATATTCCAAGGCTTCTTCTACATGTCCCTTCACTCTTACTTTTCTCCACTCCTTTGCAATTTTGCCTTCCTTATCGATAATGAAGGTTGATCGCTCAATCCCCATGTACTCTTTTCCGAAGTTTTTCTTATGCTTCCATACTCCGTATTCATCAGCCACTTTATGGTCCTCATCGACTAAGAGCAAGAAAGGAAGTCCATGTTTTTCAACAAACTTCTCATGTTTATTGCGCGGGTCGGGACTCACTCCCAGTATGACAGCATCAAGCTCTTGGAATTGTTCATGCTGATCCCTGAAGTCACATGCTTCAGTTGTACATCCCGGAGTCATATCCTTCGGGTAAAAATAGAGAACAACATTTTTGCCTTTATAATCAGAAAGCTTCACTATTTCTCCATTGTTAGCCTCTAATTCAAATTGCGGTGCTTGATTCCCTGTTTCGACAGTCATAACGGAACACTCCTATACATTTTGGTTATCTTTAGCTTAACCAAAATCACTGTCCCGCTCAACTGTTTCTCTTTTTGGAGGTGCTGTTTAACTGGCCTTCTACGATAAATGTTTTGATCACAAACGCTGCCGGAATGGTATAACCCAGCCACGACTCAATCAATGCAATCCCTCTGCCTACCCCAATTGGAGTGATAT
Source organism: Bacillus sp. AK031 (assembly GCF_053903065.1). Taxonomy (NCBI): domain Bacteria; kingdom Bacillati; phylum Bacillota; class Bacilli; order Caryophanales; family Bacillaceae; genus Bacillus; species Bacillus sp. AK031. Next base: position 3,336,336 of record NZ_CP096424.1, read on the forward strand.
CTCCATAGCCTACAGAAAAAAGGGTGACACCGCTGAAGTACAGACAGGTAAATAAGTGCTCAAGGAATCCCCCCTGGATAATATCGCCGTTCTCGATCAAGATATCCAGGCCTTTTACTTCGAGCAGAACATAAACAAGCCCAAATCCGAGCATCAAGACAAAATAGGAGATTCCCAGCAATAGAAAATTTTTTATTGAAAGGTGCTTTTCTCTCCATTTGGAAGGAAAGAAAAGGGTTCTGAGACTCATAAACATGCAGAAAACAATCGCTGCCAAGATCGTATAGATCATCACGCACCATTCCTTATCAATTAACTTGTCTCTACATCTTACGTACGGATTCCTTAAAAAATGTTCAGAGAAAAAACCACCCTTAAGAAGGATGGCTCAGTCATCAATTTCCGGCTCCGCGATACCTTTTCACCCCTTCATTCCACAAAAACACAGAGAGGGCAAAAAATGCAGCTCCGATTGCCGGCGTTAAATAAGAAAACATGTACCATTCCTCTTTACCGAGGAAATAGGCCGCAGGATAGACACCCACAAAGGCAAACGGCAGTATCCATGTAAGCACAAACCGGATGACGCTGTTATAGATATCAACAGGGTACCTTCCGTAGTTCCCTATGTTATACATCATCGGCATAAGCGATGTCTTGGCATCAGACCAGAACCCGATGCTTGCAAGCGAGATAAAGATACCTGCATACACCAGCGCTCCACCCAGCACAAACAAAATGAAAAGGATGGGATCCAGCCAGCCTATTGATAACCCAAGATTCTTTCCTGCATAGAACATAATAAACAGACCAGTGAAAACACCAAAAAGGGACTCAAGCTCCATCCTTTCCAGTATGACCTGGAACAGACTGTGAATCGGCCTGGTCAGAATGCGGTCCAGCTCTCCTTTGACAATATACCGCTCATTGAAATCCCAAATATTGAAGAATGTTGAAAAAAGCGCAAAAGGCACAAGAAAAAAACCATAGATAAAAATGATTTCGTCGCGGTTCCATCCGCTCAGCAGCTGGGTATGCCCGAAGACGACAAGGATAAACACCAGATTGACAGCCTGGAACAGCAGGTCAGACAGTATTTCAACGACCAGGTCTGTGCGATACTGCAGCCTTGTTTTCATATACTGTGATACATACCGAAAGAACATTGATAGATAAAACACGTCTCACCCTCCTTGAATGATCATTTGTTTTTTGGCAATATGCCAAAGAGCACCTATGGGGATCAGCAGCACAATCACCCAGATAATTTGCAGGCCAAGGGCTTCATACACTTCAAAGCCTGTGTATCCTTCTGTGAATATCATACTCGGTACATAGCTGATGCTTTGGAATGGCAGGAATTTCATTATGGACTGTGCCCATAACGGGAAAAAACTGATAGGCAGCAGCAAGCCCGAGAATAAATCTATGACGACCCTTTTCGCCCTGATCAGTCCGTCGTTATTAAATAAGAAAAAGGTCGTGATTCCGGTCAGGAGGTTAATCTGTGTATTAATCATGAAGCTGAAAATAATCGAAAAGGTAAAAAATATCCACGTAGACACATTTGCCGATATTTCTATTGGAAAGACAAGCGCGACAATCACCATACCCGGAACCGAGAAGAACAGCAGCCTGAAGATCCCTTCCCCAAGCCCCTGCATGGTCTTCATGCCAAGATAGCTGTATGGCCTGATGAGTTCCACGGCCACCTTCCCTTCTTTTATTTCAGCCGCTATTTCTCTGTCTATGTTATTAAAATAGAATGCCCTCGCCATCCACGCCACAGCGATGTAGGTTGTCATCTGGATAACCGATAACCCTTCTATTTCCCCTTTGCCTCCATATATCGCCTGCCAAAGGAAATAATAGGCACCGATATTGATACTGTAAATCAGAATGCCGCTGTAATAATTTGTGCGGTATGCAAGCATCATCAAAAAGCGGATGCGAATCATTTCAAGATATTTTGACATTGCCGAACCCCCTAGACTTCCACTTTTTCTTTTTCGGCGGTTTTTATATCGACAACGCCTTGTTCATAAATGTTCCGGATGATTTCTTCCGTAGTTGTTTCCTTAACTTTCATATCTCTTACCTTAAAAGCTGACACCACAATCCCAATCAGATCTGAGATTTTATCGTCATCCGCTTCAATGATGGCTGAAAACCTTAATTCTTTATCATCAAGCTCCCATTCCGCTCCAAGCGTTGCCGTCAATGAATTCAATTCTTCAACAGAAGGGTGATCCAGGAATTGAAATTGAATTTCTTTATGCTCTCCCCACTCTGTTTTTAAATTCTGAAGAGCTCCATCATAAATGATTCTTCCCTCATCAAGCATAACCACCCGCTCACAAAGAGCTTCTATATCTGAAAGGTCATGCGTTGTCAGCAAGATGGTGGTATTATATTTTTCATTGATTTCTTTTAAAAATTGGCGGATTTTCAGTTTCACTAGTACGTCCAGCCCAATGGTCGGCTCATCAAGAAATAAAAGCGGCGGGTTATGGACCAATGCAGCTGCCAGTTCACACCTCATCCTCTGTCCTAAAGACAGTTTCCTGACAGGCTTGTCCAGTAACGGCTGGATACCTAATGTTTCGATCACATGATCCATATGTTCCTTATATTGGGCATCCGGAACTTTGTAAACTTTCTTTAACAGCTGGAAGGATTCCTGAACGGCAATATCCCACCACAATTGGGATCTCTGCCCGAATACGACCCCAATACTCTGGACGAACTTCTCCCGCTCTTTATGAGGGTTCATTCCGTTTACCGTCACTTCACCAGCCGTCGGGGTCAAAATACCGGTCAGCATTTTGATGCTCGTTGATTTCCCGGCACCATTTTCTCCTATATAGCCGACCATCTCACCTTGTTTAACTGTGAAACTTATATCGTTAACGGCCGATACAATTTTATAGTTACGGGTAAACAAATCACGGAAAGCACCCTTCAGCCCTGACCTGCTTGAATAGGCTTTAAAATCCTTCCGCAGATTGTGCACCTCTATAGCGTTGCTCATTTAATGACTCCTCCTTCAACTAAACCATGGAATAGTGTAACACACCCCTCAGGACAGAGCAGCTGCATATGCTTATCAACTAATTCCCCTGCAGCTCATCATCTCATTTATCCTCTCCCGATTTGCGCTATGCCTTGCATCATACTAAAATGGTTGAGAGATTCAGAAAATGAAGGAGGATACCAAGATGGATTTCAGCAATTCTGAACGTTTACATAAACAAGCATTAGAGAGAATAGTCGGTGGCGTCAACAGCCCTTCCCGCTCTTACAAAGCAGTCGGCGGCGGCTCACCTGTTGCCATGGAACGTGCCAAGGGAGCATACTTCTGGGATGTGGATGGCAACCGCTATATTGACTATCTTGCAGCATACGGTCCGATCATCACGGGACATGCCCATCCACATATTACCGAAGCGATTACGAAAGCAGCTGAAAGTGGGGTATTATATGGAACGCCAACACCATTCGAAGTTAAATTCGCGGAGATGCTGCAGGAAGCAATGCCGAATCTGGATAAAGTGAGATTCGTCAATTCAGGCACAGAAGCCGTCATGACAACCATCCGTGTTGCCAGGGCCTATACTGGCCGCGACAAGATCATTAAATTTGCAGGCTGCTATCACGGACATTCCGACCTTGTACTGGTTGCGGCAGGGTCGGGCCCTTCTACGCTGGGAACACCGGATTCTGCCGGGGTTCCGAAAAGCATCGCGAATGAGGTCATCACTGTTCCATTTAATGATATCGAGCCTTTTAAAGAAGCAATGGAAAAATGGGGCGACCAAATTGCAGGTGTACTGGTGGAACCGATTGTCGGCAATTTCGGCATCGTTGAACCTAAAGAAGGCTTCCTTCAACAGGTTAATGATATTTCTCACAATGCAGGAGCATTGGTTATCTACGATGAAGTCATCACGGCCTTCCGTTTCATGTACGGCGGCGCTCAGGATATGCTCGGCATTAAACCGGACCTGACAGCTATGGGTAAAATCATCGGCGGCGGACTGCCGATTGGGGCCTATGGCGGAAAAGCGGAAATCATGGAAAAGGTTGCACCTCTAGGGCCTGCATACCAGGCTGGGACAATGGCAGGCAACCCTGCTTCGATCCTGTCTGGGATTGCCTGCCTGGAAGTCATGAGCGAAGAAGGATTTTATGACAAATTGGATAAGTTGGGGGCAATGCTTGAGGAAGGCATTTTACAGGCTGCCAAAAAACACAGCGCGCCTATTTCCATCAACAGGTTAAAAGGTGCCTTGACACTGTATTTCACAACTGAAAAAGTCGAGAACTATGACCAGGCTGAGGCCACTGATGGAGAAATGTTCTCGAAATTCTTCAACCTGATGCTGCGCCAGGGAATAAACCTTGCTCCTTCCAAATATGAGGCATGGTTTATTACTTCAGCTCATACAGAAGAAGACATCGAGCAAACCATCAAAGCTGTCGATAACGCATTCGAACAACTACAAAACGCATAAACATTCATCTGTATACAAGGAGGAATCCCTCCTTGTTTTTATTTAACCTTAATATGTAAGCGTTTTCACTCAATTTCATTGTCGCCTCCCCCCTATAACAATCCATCATCTTGAATAAAAAATTGAATTCTGAATATTCTTGTGATATTATATAGTTATTGTTCAGAATATTTAGTAATCGAATTCTGCATTATTTACGGAGGTGCTTTTATTGAAAGAACAAAGAACTCAATGGAGTCCTGAACTCTTTAAGGAATTTCACAATGGCGCACATGACGCCTGTGGTATTGTTGCATCTATAGAAAAAAATAAAAAGCCAACAAAAGCAAATATCGATCGTTGTATCCAAGCGCTGGTGACCATGGATCACAGGGCAGGCTTTATAAACGGCGAAGGAGATGGTGCTGGAATACATATCGACATTCCCAGAGCCGTCTGGTCTGAAAAGCTGGAAGCCGCTTCTATCGATCCCTCATTAGCACTATCGCCCCGATTCATTATCGGCCACTTTTTCATTAAAGGCATTCCAGTAAACCAAGGCAAGCGGGAAATTGTCGAAAAGCTTGAAGACAAAGGGTTTCAAGTGCTGCATAACGTTCTTGATTCGACCAGGCCGGACACATTGGGGCCGATTGCTGCTCAAGAAAACCCCCACTTTTTACAGACTGCATTGCTCGCTCCCGACACCCAAGGGAGATCTGAAACTTATGAAGATTTGTTTGTTCTTCTTGCGTCTATCGAGGAAAACAGCAGTATCCATGTAGCATCTTTGAGCCCTGACCATGCCGTCTATAAAGTGATGGGAGCAGGCGCCTCACTGCAGAGGTATTATAAAGATCTGGCTAATCCGCTGATCGCCTCGACAATGACATTGGGCCACAACCGCTATTCAACCAACACACTTTCTAATTTTTTCAGAGTGCAGCCCTTCAGTGTAATCGGCCATAACGGTGAGATCAACACAATAAGCAAACTGAGAGCGGAAGCACGAAAGGTAGATGTTCCTCTTGTGGAAAACGGCAGTGATTCCCAGGATCTCAACAGAACAATTGAAACGTTGATTGGAAGAGATGGATACTCTTTATTCGAAGCGATGGAGTTAGTGTTTCCTCCAATTATTAATGAAATCAAGCAATACCCTGAACACATGCAGGATATGTATGCCTACTTAAGAGAAACATGGGGCCATTTCGCTCAAGGTCCTGCCGGAATTGTGTCCAGATTTGGTGAGGAAGCTGTTTTCAGTGTGGATTCATTGGGCCTGCGTCCACTATGGATGCTTGAAATCGAAAGTGCTTATGTTTTCGCTTCAGAACCTGGTATCATCAACTCTTCAGAATTCACAGCAGATCCAAAGCCTCTTTCCCCTGGTGAAAAAGTCGGTTTCTCATGGGAAAATGACAGAATCAGAAAATATGAATATAGCGAGTTTCAAAAAGAAATATTCAGCCGTTTTGGAAACAGGCTAAGTTTTTCAGGATACAGAAACAGATTGGAAACGTTAAATCTGCCTAAACACATAATGATGAGCTATCCGACAAGCATTGAAAATGGACAATATAATGCTTTCGGATGGGAAAGGGAACAGGTCCAGCTGTTGGAACAAATGGCGGAAAAAGGCGCAGAACCTATCAGGTCGCTTGGGCACGACTCCCCTCTTGCCGCTATCAATCCAAACCGAAAAAATGTGTCGGACTTTATTAAAGAAAGTGTAGCGGTCGTCACCAATCCGGCCATTGACAGGGACCGGGAGACAGAACACTTCTCTACCAGAACAATTATCGGAAAGAGGCCGCACTACAACAGCAAGACTGAGAAACACCTTGCTGTTGAACTGCTTACCCCTATTGTCATTGAAGGAAAAGCTGGCTGGGAGGCTTCAGAGGCGTTGGATCAACCGAGTTATGACGGACTTGTCCACCACTTCCAGCAAGAGAATCTCTGTCATTTTATCTCTATCACTTTTACAGAGGAAGAATCTATCTCACAAGCTTTAGATAGATTAGCAGAGGAAGCTTTTGAAGCTGTTTCTTCTGGAAAAAGTCTCCTTGTCCTGGATGATGGCGACTCTCATCATGACGGCAAGTTATGGCTGGACCCTCATCTTGCCCTGTCAGCAATCGACCAGAAACTGACTGAGGCTTCTGCCAGAAGGGACTGCTCCTTGCTGCTCCGTTCTGCAGCCATCCGGTCTCTGCATGACGTGATTGTCGCTTACGGGTTTGGAGCAGATGTTATCAGCCCCTATTACATGTTCTTGACAGTACTTGAAGAGGAATCGAATGAGCCGGTAATAAATTTGTATACTTCTTTGCAAAAAGGACTGGAAAAAGTCATTTCAACAATCGGGATTCATGAATTGAGAGGGTACGGCAGGCTCTTCTCGGCCATCGGCTTAAGCGAAGAAGTTGCCAATACCTTGAATATCGTAAACTTCTTCGGTTCCGAAAGCCTTGCTTTCAACTTTGAGGAAATGAAGAAGGATGCAATTCAGCGTGCAGCTGATTACTTTGATGAAAAACAAAGAATCGCTAAAAGTTTCCACTTATTCCCGCGAATCTGGAAAGCAATTGGAGATGTTGCAAGAACCGGGGACTATTCTGGCTACAGAGAGAAAATAACAGAACAGGAAGAGTCGAAACCCGTTACAATCAGGCATCTAACATCTCTCAAAAAATCAGAAAATCCTATCGACCCGTCCAAGGTTGACATTGGCGTTGGTGAGCACAGTCTTCCTTTCGCTATTGCCTCTATGTCATTCGGATCGCAAAATGAAATTGCTTTCCGTGCATATGCAGAAGCTGCAGACCGGCTGAACATGGTCAGCCTGAATGGCGAAGGCGGCGAAATAAAAGATATGATCGGCAAATACCCGAAAACGAGAGGGCAGCAGGTTGCTTCCGGCCGCTTCGGGGTCAACGCAGAATTGTTAAATTCGTCTAATTTGCTGGAAATTAAGATCGGCCAGGGGGCGAAACCTGGGGAAGGCGGACATCTTCCGGGCTCTAAGGTTACCGCGAAGATCGCACAGGCCCGTAATGCGACAATCGGTTCTGACCTTATTTCGCCTTCAAACAACCATGATATCTATTCAATTGAAGATCTTGCCCAAATGATCCATGAATTGAAAACAGCAAACGATCAAGCAAAGGTCGCTGTAAAAGTACCTGTGGTCCCTAACATCGGTACCATCGCTGTCGGAATCGCCAAGGCTGGTGCGGACATCGTTACCCTGAGCGGCTTTGACGGCGGAACAGGAGCAGCCAGAATTCATGCACTTCAGCATGTTGGCCTTCCAGTTGAGATCGGTATAAAAGCCGCGCATAATGCTTTGCTTGAAGCCGGACTCAGGGATACTGTGGAAATCTGGGCAGACGGCGGTATTAAAAGCATGCAGGATGTCATGAAAGTCATGCTTCTCGGTGCCAACCGTATCGGATTCGGTACACTTTCAATGATTGCCATCGGCTGTACCACTTGCCGCGGCTGTCATCTGGATACCTGCCATGTAGGAATTGCTACCCAAATTGAATCAGAGGCACAAGCAAAAGACCACGGTCTGCGCCGTTTCGTACCAAGACAGCTTGACCTTGCTGTGTCAGGTCTGACAAACATGTTCACTGCTTTTGGTGAAGAGCTTAAGTCACTTGCTGCTTCCCTTGGTATTCAGCGTCTCCAGGATGCAGTCGGCAGATCTGACCTATTGGAGCAAATAAGCGGACAGGAATCCATGAACCTATCAACCTTGCTTCAGCCGCTTGAAATCGGACAGCTTCATAAGGAGGCAGCCGCTTCCCTTGAACAGCCGAATATGCTGCAGGCAGTAGCAGGAGAATACCTGGACAGCAGTATTGAAGACCTTCATTTGTCCAGAGAATTTTCCGGGGTTATTTCCAACCAGCGTGTGCTGGGAAGCCGCGCATCCGGACATCGTGTCCGTTCAAAACTTCAAAATGTGAATAATGAATTACAGCCGGTTCAACTGAGCTATAAAGATTGTTCCATCCCAGGGAATGGCCTCGGTGCTTATAATGTGGAGGGAATCGATATCGCGGTAAGCGGCGGAGCACAGGATGGGCTTGGTAAATCAAGTTATGGCGGAAGCATAACTGTCACGAAGGGCAGAACCAAGAACGGCATGTTCTACAATGGTTCTGCTGGGAAAGGCTTTGGTTATGGTGCCCAAAAAGGGTTGTTAATGGTCCAAGGCAATGCCGATGCACGAGCAGGAATTAGGCTCTCAGGTGCGGATATGGTAATCGGCGGCCAGGTAACAAAGCCGATTCCAGCGCAGGAATATGGCAATATCGGTGCAAATGCAAATATTAAAGGGTTCGCATTTGAATACATGACGAACGGACGGGGATTGGTCCTTGGTGATCCGGGACCATGGATTTGCGCCGGAATGACCGGCGGTGTCATTTATCTGCGTCACCAGCCGGAAATGGGCCTTACACAAGACGCACTGACAAGAAGGATCGCAAAAGGCGCCAAGGTCAAGTTACAGCCTCTAAATGAACAAGGATTAGAAGATGTAAATGAACTTCTATCGAACTATATCAAGGTACTTGAGACAGAACAGCCTGAAGAAGCAGAAAACCTGAGGAAGCTATTGGACTCACCGAGTGAGCATTTCCTTCAGGTCATTCCTTCAAAAGAACAGGCAGATCCGTCTGTATCAACAGAGTAATACTTAAAAAGGCTGTGCCGGATGTCTCTTCCGCACAGCCTTTTTATCTGTGTATGGAGTTAAATTTCAATTTTATTCAATTAGTTAGTCGTTCGAGTCCATGCTTAATTTCTTGTATCTACGAGGTTTACCAAGTATGCCGCACTCTTTTACACAATGCCCTATTGATAAGCACTCAATTTCTATTTGAAAATACCTATTCCCTTTTCACAGCCTTATAGTAAAATAGGGTTTATCAAAAGAGGGAAAACTGTTTAGTATTCTCTCTTTGTGTTAAATCTACAATATAACCTACTTTTTAAGTATTACAGAAAGGATTATTTCTAATGAAGCTTGGTGCCCGTATATTCAAGACCGGAATCGCCATTGTGCTGGCTCTTCTGGCAGCCGAGCTGTTTAACTTCCCCAACCCTGTGTTTGCGGGAATCGCAGCCGTTTTTGCTGTCCAGCCCACTATATACCGGTCTTACCTTACGATAATTGAACAAGTTCAAGCAAACTTGATTGGCGCTATTCTTGCAGTTTTGCTTGTGCTGCTTTTCGGTCATAATATATTGGTGATAGGACTCGCCGCCATTATAGCCATCTTAATCATATTAAAACTAAAGATCGAGAATACAATCGGGCTGGCTCTAGTTACTGTCATTGCCATTATGGAAGCGCCGCAGGATGACTTCATTCTATTCTCACTGATCAGATTTTCAACGATCATGACGGGAGTATTTGCTTCTTTCGTTGTAAATCTGATATTCCTGCCGCCCAAATATGAAACGAAGCTCTATCATAAAATTGAGAACATCACCGAGGAGATATTAAAGTGGATCCGTCTCAGCAACAGGCATTCTGCTGACTTTCACCTCCTTAAAAAGGACTTTGAAAAAATCAGGGAGAAATTGACAAAGACGGAACAATTATACCTCCTTTATAAAGAGGAACGGAACTATCTGAAATCAAGCGATGTAGCAAAAAGCCGAAAGCTGGTCATTTACAGGCAAATGATTTCTGCTTCAAGACGGAGCTTTGAAATCTTAAAACGGCTCAACCGCTATGAAAATGAGCTCAACCACTTGCCGGAACAGCTGAGGAATTCGATAACGGAACAGCTTGACTGTCTGTTAACATACCATGAACAGCAGTTGCTCCGGTTCATCGGGAAAATGCATTCCACCCCTGACACAGACCATACCAATACAGTCTGTTTGAACAGGCGGGAAATGATGAATTTATTTATGAATGAAATTAACAAGTCCTATAACGAAAGCGACCTGAATACGTTTCATATTCTGCATATTTTCTCAGCCATCTTTGAATATGATGAGCAACTTGAACATCTGGATACACTGATAACCAGTTTTCAATCCTATCATAAAGAAGACAATGAAGTAGGAGTCAGGGAAACGGAAGAAACTTATTAACAAATTAAAAAGGATGCCGGTCGGCATCCTTTTTAATTTTTCATTTTCGGGTCAAGCGCATCCCTCAAACCGTCACCCATAAGGTTGAAACCTAATACAGTCAGCATGATTGCCAACCCTGGGAAAATCATTGTCCATGGTGCCTGCAGCATATACTGCCGGGCATCTGAAAGCATTTTCCCCCACTCAGGGTCTGGAGCCTGGGCACCGAGACCAAGAAAACCAAGTGCCGCTGCTTCGATGATGGCTGTTGCAATCGCCAATGTACCTTGGACGATGATCGGGGCCATACTGTTTGGAAGAACATGGCTGAATAGAATTCTTCTATCACTCATTCCTATTGCCTTAGCGGCCATCACATATTCTTCCTGTTTTACACTGAGTACCCGTGACCGAATCAATCTCCCGAAGTTCGGTACATTGATGATGGCGATGGCGATCAAAGCATTTCGCAAGGAAGGTCCCAATGCTGCTACGACCGCGATGGCCAGCAGGATACTCGGAAAGGCTAGCAAGATATCAAAGAACCTTGAAATGATGGTATCAACCCACCTGCCATAATAGCCAGCTACAATCCCCAAGAGACTTCCCGCAACTGCCGAGCCGACTACTGCAAAAAAACCAACCCATAATGAAATTCTTGCACCATGGATGATTCGCGATAATATATCACGGCCAAAGTCGTCAGTGCCCAGCCAGTGCTCTGCAGAAGGAGCCTCAAGCCTCTTGTCAAAATCCTGTTCATTGATTCCCTGAGGAGCAATGGCAGGTCCGATTAGGGCAATGACTATAAAAAACAGCACAATTCCCAAACCGACTAATGCCGTCTTATTTTTACGGAAACTCTTCCATGCTTCTTTCCATGGAGAGATTGTTTCTTCTGGAACACTTTGTTTTATTTCACCTGTATTTGGTGCCAGTTCTGCCATATTAGACACCTCTCTTTAATTATATTTGATTCGCGGATCGACTGCTGCATATAAGAGGTCGACGATCAAGTTGATGGTAACAAAGATTGTTGCAACAACAAGAATTCCTGACTGGATGACAGGATAGTCCCTGAAGCTGATTGCATCAAAGATATACCTTCCGATGCCTGGCCATCCGAAAATGGTTTCTGTCAAAATTGCCCCTCCTAGTAACAGGCCCATCTGCAAACCGATAACAGTCAGTACTGGAATGACTGCATTTTTCAGCGAATGTTTGTAAACGACCAGGAACATTTTCAGGCCTTTGGCTCTAGCAGTCCTGATGTAGTCAGACCTCATCACTTCAAGCATGCTTGAACGTGTCATCCTGGCAATGATGGCCATAGGAATCGTAGCAAGCGCAATCCCCGGAAGAATAAGATGTTGAATTACCGAACCTAGCTTTTGGAAATCCCCTTGAATCAAGGTATCAAGAATATAAAGGTTTGTAATGGCATCAACTGGATTCCGTATATCCTCCCGCCCGGTGGTAGGCAGGATATCAAGTTGAAGCCCGAAGATCCACTGCTCCATTAACCCGAGCCAGAAAATCGGCATTGAAACCCCTACCAGAGCCAAAATCATCGCTGTATAATCAAACCAGGAATTTTGGAACCAGGCACTTATGATGCCAGCATTCACCCCAATGACGACCGCTATGATAATAGCCACTAAAGAAAGTTCAAATGTGGCTGCAAGGTAAGGCCAAATCTCACTGGCAACAGCTGACTTTGTCCTGATTGATTCTCCCAAGTTTCCCTGGAACAGCCCGCCTAAATACTCAAAGTACTGAATATACCATGGGTTGTCCAAGCCCAGCTTGGCTCTTAATGCGGCAACTGCTTCTTTCGTTGCCTGCTGCCCCAGTATGGTTTGTGCAGGGTCACCAGGAATCGCCCGAATAATCATGAATACAATGAATGTCATACCGAAAAGTACTGGAATAACCTGAAGCAATCTTCTTATCGTATATTGAAACATACTTGTTCACCTCTTTTAGTAAGGCATTATTTATTACCTGTGTTGATGGAAAACATGCTCTTCTATTTTGTTAAATCCAAAAATGGAGTGGTTTATCAATTCCCGAAAGGCATGACAGTAATTTCTGCTGACCCTTCCACTTATAAACCAACAATATGTACAAAAGGGGAGAAATCTGAGAGATCCCCCCTTTTGTTTAAACCTTTATTCGAATGATACGCCGCTCAGCAAGTCAGAGCCTGTTGGATGCGGTTTGAATCCTTTAAGTTTCGAGCTTCCAGCCAATAGCGGCGTGGAATGAGCTAATGGAACCCATGGAGCATCCTCATGGATGATTTCCTGTGCTTCCTTATAAAGCTCTGCACGTTTGTCTTCATCTACTTCAGATTGAGCTTCAATCAATACATCATGAAGTTCATCGCTGCTGTAGTAAGAGTAGTTATTGCTTCCGATATTGTCTTTATCAAGCAATGTGTAAAGGAAGTTATCGGCATCCCCGTTATCACCAGTCCATCCCAGCAAGAATGCATCAGCTTCACCTTTACTCGCTTTATCCAAGTAAGTTGCCCACTCGAAAGAAACGATTTCGGCTTTAACACCAATTTTTGCAAAGTCAGCTTGGATAGCTTCTGCTACCTTCTGGCCGTCCGGCATATATGGACGTGGAACAGGCATAGCCCATAGTTCCATTTCAAATCCATCCGGGTAACCTGCTTCAGCAAGCAATTCTTTCGCTTTTTCTAAATCGAACGGATATGGATCGATATCATCGTTATAACCTGCGATAACAGGAGGCATCGGATTTTTGGCAGGTGTAGCTTTTCCTTCGAAAAACGCGTTGACAATCGCTTCTTTGTTCACAGCGTGATTAAGCGCCTGGCGAACTTTCGGGTTATCAAATGGTTTTCTTGTAGAAGTTAATCCTAAGTATCCAACGTTTAATGATGGACGCTCAAATAATTGAAGTCCTTCTTCTGCTTCAATCTTCTCAGCATCACTTGGGTTGATACCATCAGCAAGGTCAATCTCCCCAGAGATCAACGCATTCAAGCGTGCAGAGTTCTCAGGAATCGATTTGAAGATAACCTGTTGAAGCGCAGGTGCCTCTCCCCAGTAGTCTTCGTTTCTTTCAAGGACGATTTTGTCATTTTCTTTCCACTCTACAAATTTGAAAGGACCAGTTCCTGCATCAGTAGGCTGCTTTGCAAATTTGTCTCCAAGCTCTTCAACCGCAGTCGGGCTTGCGATCGAGAACGGGCTCATTGCAAGGTTCTTAAGGAACGGTGCTTGTGGGCGTTTCAAAGTGAATTCAACTGTATTTTCATCAACTGCCTTCACTTCTTTGATTACATGGCCTTCATCTGCTTTAAATCCGCCGAACATTGAACCGTAGTACGGGAATTCATCCGCAGTTCCATTCATCCAGCGCTCAAAGTTGAACACTACCGCATCTGCGTTAAAGTCTGTTCCATCTTGGAATTTAACATCTTCTTGAAGCATGAATGTGTAAGTCAATCCATCTTCAGAAACTTCCCATTCTTTCGCAAGGCCTTTATTCACTTCTGTGTCCTGCTCCCCGAATTTAACAAGCGTCTCGAAGATATTCTTTGTTACTTTAAATGATTCACCATCAGTGACAGTGATCGGGTCCAGTCCGACAGAGTCACCTCCACGTCCGAAAATCAATGTGTCCCCAGATCCGCCTGATGACTCTGTCCCGCCGCAGCCGTAAAGCACAGTGGAAACTGCCATCAGCAGGACTAAAAGTACTGCCCAGCTCCTTCTTTTCAAATAAATCCCCTCCAAAAAAATTTTATATACTTACATTACTTGCCCTCTTCATATAGATGGCAAGCAACATAATGCCCCGGTAAATGTTCTTTAAATTGCGGTGTTTGGCTCTTGCAAACGTCCATGGCATGCGGACATCTTGTGTGAAACGCACATCCTGCAGGAGGATTTGATGGACTTGGTATGTCACCTTGCAAAAGAATCGTTTCCCTCTCAAACGCCGGATCGGGAATCGGCACTGCTGACAATAAGGCCTGGGTGTAGGGGTGAAGCGGTTTCTCATAGAGGTTTTCACTCTCGCTGAGTTCTACCATTCTTCCTAAATACATAACACCCACTCTATCACTTATATGCCTGACCACTCCTAAATCATGAGCGATAAATATATAGGTAAGGTCAAATTCCTGCTGAAGTTCTTTCATCAGGTTAAGCACCTGGGCTTGAATGGAGACATCAAGTGCAGAAACAGGTTCATCAGCAATGATCAGCTTCGGCTGGGTCATTAGCGCTCTGGCAATTCCGATTCTCTGCCTTTGCCCGCCGCTGAACTGATGCGGATACCTTTTGGCGTGGTAGCTGCTAAGGCCGACAATTTCAAGCAATTCATATACCTTCTTTTTTCTTTCTTTTGCTGACCCCATCCCATGGACGATCAGCGGTTCTTCGAGAATCCGCTCAACAGTATGCCTCGGATTCAACGATGCGTATGGATCCTGGAACACCATTTGGATATCCCTCCGGACCTTTCGCATCTCCGATTTTGAAAGACTGGTAAGCTCTTTATCTTCAAAAGTGACTTTGCCTTCTGAAGGATCTATCAACCTCATTAACATTCTTCCAGTGGTCGACTTCCCGCAGCCGCTTTCGCCGACAATTCCAAGGGTTTCCCCTTTGGTCACTTGAAATGAAACACCATCAACGGCTTTCACATGGTTGACAGGTCGTCCCAAAATTCCGCCTGTGATTGGAAAATGTTTTTTTAACCCCTCAACTTTTAACAGCGGTGCTTCCATGTGCGATCCCCTCCTTGCTGTCATATAAAAAGCATCGGCTTCTGTGCCCCGGTGCTGTCTCATACAATTCCGGCGTTTCTGCCAGACAGCGGTCAAATGCATATTCACATCTTGCAGCGAAGCGGCATCCGTGTTTTATAGATCCCGGTTTCGGAACGCTTCCAGGAATGGAGTATAGCTTTTGCTTTTTAAAGCGCATATCAGGAACAGATTGGATAAGCCCCTTTGTATATGGGTGCTGAGGATCGTTGAATATATCCTCAACACTTCCCTCTTCCACTACTTTTCCTGAATACATGACGACGAGTCTTTCACACGTCTCTGCCACAACCCCGAGATCATGAGTGATTAAGATGACTGCGGTATTCATTTCTTTGTTAAGCTGCTTCATCAGTTTCAAGATCTGCGCCTGAATCGTCACATCCAAGGCCGTCGTCGGTTCGTCTGCAATCAGGACTTTCGGATCACAGGCCATGGCCATCGCAATCATGACCCTCTGCCTCATTCCACCGGAAAGCTGATGAGGATATTCATTCATTAACTCTTCCGCTCTAGGAAGCCCGACAAGCTGCATGATCCTCACAGCATCTTCTTTCGCTTGTGCTTTACTGTTCTTTTTATGTATGCGAATTGCTTCTGTCAGCTGATTGCCGATTGTGAAAACAGGATTTAAAGAAGTCATAGGCTCTTGAAAAATCATTGCGATATCATTTCCGCGGATTTCCCTCATCCTTTTTTCCGTTGCCTTTGTCAAATCCTCATCTTTGAAGAGGATTTTCCCTCCTGTCACCTTACCTGGAGGACTTGGCACCAGTCCCATTATCGAAAGGGAGGTAACGCTCTTTCCACACCCTGATTCCCCTACTATTCCGAGAACCTCACCTTCATTGACATGAAAATTCACACTATCTACTGCTGGGATTTCTCCATCATCTGTAAAAAAGGTGGTTTGAAGCTCTTCCACTTTTAAAATTGGAGTATTCGCTGACATCCCCATAACCCCCTGACTCTAAAACAATTATGAATTTTATAATATTTCTGACATATACTTGTAACTTATTATACATAGCCCAAAAAAAGAATCAATAGTAAATATTTATTCACACTCATTAATATCAATTTTATGGGTAATTTTCACCACAACTTCATACACCCTAATATATATGTGTTTTGAAAAAATTGAGAACTTCCCGCTCTTTTTCCCCCTAATAAAACATGAATAGACAAAATATGCTAAATTTCGCTTTATATACGACAAAAAAGCTGAATCAAAGATGATTCAGCTTTTTTGTTTCTTTCAAACATAAAATTTTTAGAAAGTCATTAATCAAATTATCTTTTTTTATCCCAAGATAAAATTTAGTCAAAATGGATTACGAAATTTCATCCTGTCCCCTTATCACTGAAAAGGGGGTATCCGCTTCAATTTGTTTCACCTTATTGGTCAAGCTGCTGAACCTGGAACAGTTTGTGATAATGGCCTTGTCGTTCCATCAATTCTGAATGAGTGCCCAATTCGGCAATTTCTCCAAATTCGATATGGATGATCCGGTCAGCGTGCGTAATGGTTGAGAGTCTATGAGCAACGATGAACGTAGTTCTGTCTTTCGCCAGTTTTTCCATCGCTTCCTGGATAAGATGTTCACTCTCTAAGTCAAGAGCTGAAGTCGCTTCATCCAGTATCAATATTGGAGGATTTTTCAGGAACACCCTCGCGATGGCCACCCTTTGCTTCTGGCCTCCTGATAGCTTAACCCCCCGCTCGCCTACTTTTGTATCATACCCTTGTGGAAGGTTCATAATGAAGTCATGGGCGTTTGCCGCCTTAGCTGCAGCGATTACCTCCTCATCTGATGCATGAGGAGCCCCAAATAGAATATTTTCCTTAACTGATTCACTGAACAGGATATTATCCTGGAGAACCATCCCGATATTATTGCGCAGGCTCCTGACTTGATAGTCTTTCAGATCCTTCCCATCAAGCGTGATCCGGCCTCTGGTTACATCATAGAACCTTGGTATCAGGCTGACGAGTGATGATTTACCGCCGCCGCTCATTCCGACAAGCGCTACCGTTTCACCTGCAGGAATCGTTAAGTTAATATCCCGCAGTACCTCTTCATCTTCTTCATTATATTGAAAGTGAACCTTATCAAATACAATTTCGCCTTTGACATTTCTGCATTCAACTGCGCCTGGCAAGTCATCGACATCATACTTTTCATCCATATATTCAAATACCCTGTCCATTGAGGCAATCGATTGTGTAAGTGTCGTTGAAGAGTTCACAAGCCTTCTTAGTGGATTGTACAGCCTGTCAATATAGGCAATGAAAGCGGCCATTACACCTATCGTTAAGTTTCCATTAATAACCTGCAATCCGGCATAACCGATAACAATCAGAGGAGCAATATCGGTTATCGTATTAACAACAGCAAATGCTTTGGCATTCCAGCTTGTCTGCTTTAATGCTTTATCTAAAAAGCGGCTGTTATGCCCTCTGAATTGTTCCTGCTCATGGTCTTCTACAGCAAAACTCTTGATCACAGACATTCCCTGTACCCGTTCGTGCAGATAGCTTTGGACTTCAGCAAGTGCCTGCGACCTGTCTCTGGTCAGTTTTCTGAGATTGCCGAAAAAATACTTTACAGAAACAGCATAGAACGGAAAGGCAATCAGTGACACAAGTGTCAGCCCGACATCATATGTAAACATAATCGTGACGGCGATGATAATTGTCGCTACATCCAGCCATAGATTCATTAATCCGGTTATAACAAAGTTCTTTGTCTGCTCGACATCATTGATCACTCTGGAAATAACCTCTCCAGCTCGTGTATTTGAATAAAATTTGAAGCTTAATTTCTGCGTGTGGCTGTACAGCTTATCCCGCAGGTCATAAAGAATTTTGCTCCCTGTCCACTGGGCAAAATATTGGCGGTAATATTCAACGGGCGGACGGACAATAACAAAGATAAATATCATGACTCCCATGATCATCAGCAGTTTATCCGTTTTCTCGCCTGTAGAAAGTGTGTCGCTTCCCACAATATCATCTATGACATACTGAATTAAAATGGGTATTAACAGCGGGATGGCAAATTTGATGATTCCAATCAAAAGCGTCCCGATAATCTGCAATCTATATGGTTTTACAAATTTCATAAATCGTTTAATGCTGTCCAAACGTCACTCCCCCTCTCAAACATTTTTCCCCTTGGGAACATAAAAAAACCTGTTGAATCAGTCCCAACAGGTTTTTCCCAGAACAGATCATTTTCGATGGTAAAGAAATCTTTCATACCATACATCGATGAAATCCGGAGCAAACGGTCCTTTTCGCTGGCGGATCCAGCGGACCAGCTTGTCCACATTTCTCTGTAAAATTTGGTCAATGACATCAGGATAACCCATCTGCTTTCTGTGCTGTTCATATTCATCTTCATCAAGCAAAGTATAAGTCATATCCGGGAACACTTTTATATCAAGATCATAGTCAATATATTTCAGCGCCTCATCATCATATACAAATGGTGAACTTAAATTGCAATAATAATAAATTCCATCTTCCCGAATCATGCAGATGATATTAAACCAAAGCTCTGCATGAAAGTAGCAGATGGCCGGCTCACGAGTAATCCATGTCCTTCCGTCTGACTCCGTTACCATTGTCCGGTCGTTTCCCCCGATAACGAGATTTCTCGTTCCTTTTAAAACTGTAAGTTCATTCCAGACACGATGAATATTCCCATCATGTTTGTAACTATGTATTTGTATTGGTTGCCCTTCGCTGGGAACCGCCATCAGTCTCCCCTGCCTTCCTGCAGATTATTCCGCAAATCTGTTAAGTCTATATTTTATTATTATAACGTTTTAAGAATAATTTTAAAACAAAAGAGCCATTATTATCGTTCTTCTGTGGATTGCGGACAGTAAACAAGGGGATTCGGACTGGCTGGTCCTTATGGAATAATGGGGGAGTAGTCAGAATTCAAAGAAAGAGCCATCATTATGATAATGGCCCTAGAAAAATTACTTTGAAATTTCTTTATTCATCAAATGACTACCTTTTCTTCGGCATACATCTGGATGACCTCATTTGTCTGCTCTTGAAAAACTTCTTGGATTTCTTTCAGCTCCATTTTCATGGCAGCAATTTCTTTATGGATGGACTCCAGTTTCGATTGCTGCTGCAGTTCAGCCAATTCCTTTTCAATCTCCTGGCATCGTTCAATTTCCGATTGAAGAAATAAAAGTTTATCCATCGTTTTCAGCTGGTCTGTTATAAGCTTGTTAAATTGCGACATTGCTAATTCCCACCCTCTCAGTAGTACTTCTATTAGCATTCCATATTACTTTTTTAATTCCTTTGACTAGTTATGTCGCTTTGCGGGATTGTTTGTCGGAATTCTCGCAGCTTATGGAATTATACGCACAGATTATACATACTTATGTACGTACGCAAACTTTACCCTTTTATGTAAAAAAGCCACTTTAGCAAAAGAGAAAAGGCACCCTGTTACCAGCAGGATGCCTTTTCTTAAGATTATTGTTGGTTCTTCTTAGCTTGAGATTGAGCGTTTTGCTTTCTCACTTGTTGTACGTCAGTCTCTGAAGCAAACTCAGCGCCGTATTGGCCAGCTTGCCCTTGTCCAGCTTGAGCGTTTTGTTGTTTTACGTGTTGTACGTTAGTACCTGATTGCGTTTGGTTGCGTTTTGCCATTGTAATCACCTCCACGAAAGTTAATTTAACCAAGGTGGAGAGTTACTATTCCAAAAAAAATTATTAAAAATCAATTTCTTCTCGATGGACTTTATAACCAGTTTTTATACTAAAAGAGAACGTCCGCCGTCCACAATGATTGTCTGTCCACGGATCATTGATGCCTGGTCAGAAACGAGGAACATGACTGAGTTCACAAGGTCTTCAATTTCCACCATTCTTCCCGCCGGTGTCTTCGTACGCGCATCCTCAAGCAGTTCTTCACGGTTTGGAAAGTGAGTCAGTGCATCTGTGTCGATGGCTCCGCCTGAAACGGCATTCACTACAATGTTCTCCCGGGATAATTCAACTGCCAGGTAACGTGTAAGTGCCTCTACCGCAGCTTTTGATACTCCTACTGTTGTGTAGTTATCAAGATAACGGATAGAACCTAATGAACTGATACTGACAATTTTACCACCGGACTGCTTGTCCATTAATTTGGCTGCTTCCTGTGCGCAAAATAAAAGCGCTTTGCTATTAATATTCATTGTCCAATCCCAATGGGACTCTTCCAGTTCCATTGCGGGTCTCAACACTCCGGATGCAGCATTATTGATGAAGACATCCAGTCTGCCAAACTCCTCTTTGATGGTTTGGAACATTGATTTAATTTTTTCCACATCGCCTACGTTGGCCCTGACAATCAATGCTTTCCTTCCCAGCTTTTCTATCTCTTCTGCTGTTTCAAGTGCTGCTTTTTTACTTCTTGCGTAGTTAACGACGATATCGTACCCCGCTTCAGCCAATCTGATGGCCAGTGCCTTTCCGACACCGCGGCTGCTTCCCGTTACTAATGCAACTTTATTATTCATATAAAATAACCCCTTTCTGATAAGTTTCATTTTAGCCTTTACTGGCATAATCAACAACGTTTACAGAAAAACTATACTCAATGACGCTAAGGAGGACAATCATTATGTATGTTGGCAGAGACATGACAGAACTCTCTATGGTCCCGAAAACAGAATGGGACAAAAGTGAACTTGCGTTTTTTCACCATTCACTACAGCAGATGGTTCCATATTTAAATGCAGAAGGGCAGACCATCCACAGGGAAATCGTTGAGGAAATTGAAAACCGCGGCGGCCTGAAACGAAATGAAGCTGACTGGACACACGGAACAAAAGTAACCTACGATTGAATAAGGAAGCTGCCTTGGATATTATTCTCCAGGGCAGCTTTTTAAATAGCTTTTCCATATTTTCTGGTGTGAAACCGGAAAGGCAAACTGGATCAGTGCTTCTTCATCTACTTTTCTAAATCCCTCTGGCACTTCTTCATAATCGGTGATAGAACCGACGTACACATCAATGTTCCATACCAAGTGGGAAAATACATGCTCAATTTTTGTCAGCAGCCCATTTTCAATCTGGGCTTTCACGTTATATTCTTCACCAAGATATTGTTCAAGCTGTTTTCTTTGAGATCCAAAATTGTCGACTTCACAGTTGGGGAATTCCCAAAGATTAGCCAGCAAGCCTTTTGAAGGCCTCTTATGGATCAGATACTTCCCGTCATCTGTTTTCAATACGACTGCAGCCATCTGCAGCTTTTTCACACTCTTCTTCTTCGTTTTGACCGGAAGGGAGTCCTGGACCCCTTCGTGAAAAGCAGTGCAATGTTCCCTGACCGGACATAACAGACAGGATGGAGAAGTCGGGGTACAGATCAACGCCCCAAGCTCCATCAATGCCTGGTTAAACCAGGATGGATTTTCATGTGAGATCAACTTTCGGACTGCCTCTTCAAACACCTTCCTTGAAGAAGGCTTTGCAATATCTTCCCAGATGGACAATATCCGAGACAGGACTCTCATTACATTTCCGTCCACGGCTGGTTCAGGCTTTCCGTATGCAATACTTAATATCGCTCCTGCAGTATAGGGCCCAACCCCTTTTAATTTTGAGATTTCCTTTGGTTCTGATGGAACAATCCCGCCGTAAGTGTCCCTTACTTCTCTGACTGCAGTTTGCAGATTCCTGGCTCGGGAATAATATCCCAGCCCTTCCCACGCTTTAAGCACTTCTTCTTCATCTGCAGAAGCCAATGCTTCAACTGTAGGAAATTTACTGATAAAATTAAGGAAATAAGGGGTGACCGTATCCACTCTTGTCTGCTGCAGCATGATTTCAGAGACCCAGACCTTATAAGGATCACTGTCTTCTCTCCAGGGAAGCTGCCTTTGTTCTGCACTGAACCAGCTCAACAAATCTTTTCTGAATGCTTCTGTGTCAATTTCTTCTATATGTGTTAAAGGATTACTCTCCACTTTTGTACCTCCAAGATGTTAAACCTTCACTTAATGAGGGAATATATAATATTAACGCACACTTTTCAAAGCAAAGCAGTCCATTTGCTTAAGACCGCCTGAAATACAACCATCCAGCATGCCGAACAGAAGGTGCTGGCGGGACTTTCGCAACTTTTTCAAAGCGTGATAGTGCGATTCAGTCGGCAATGTGAACACTTCCGTAAATTGATTCGGCTTTTCAGGAACTGACTGCCACTGAATATTAAAGGCATCGTAATAGGGCAATGTATGAAGGATGCTTTGTATTAATTGTTCATAATGTTCGATCGATGATTCCTTGATTTCATACTGAATATACATTTGAAGTGAATGTTTCATTGAAATAATCTCCTTTTATACCATATCATTTTCATTCATGAAAACAAGACTATTCTTATTGGAATTAATTAACGATGAACCCTACTTTAGAGGAGGATTAACGTTGGATACAGGTACACATGTAGTAATGGGGTTTGCCATAGGCGGCCTGGCGACATTGGATCCTGTTGTAGCAGAAAGCGCTGCAACCTCACAAAGTGTTCTGATCGGTGCCATCATCGGCTCGCAAATACCCGATATAGATACAGTATTGAAGTTAAGAAATAACGCAGTATACATCCGCAATCACCGTGGAATTACACATTCAATCCCGGCTGTCCTGCTGTGGCCGCTGGCAATATTGGCCGTACTCTATCCATTCTACCCGGAAGCCAATCTGCTTCATTTATGGATTTGGACATTTCTCGCCGTTTTCCTTCATGTTTTTGTCGACATATTCAACGCCTATGGGACACAGGCATTGAGGCCGTTTTCGTCGAAATGGGTCGCATTGGGCGTCATTAATACATTTGACCCAATCATCTTTGGGATCCATGTTATTGGATTGGTATTCTGGGGGTTCGGCTTCGATCCCGGACCCACTTTCCTGATTATGTACTTTGTAATAATTGTCTACTATGTGTTGAGGTTTTTTGTCCAGAATGCAGTGAAATCCGCTGTCCGGAAAAAACTTCCTGATGCCGAGAAGATCATCGTCTCTTCTACCATGCACTTTTACCAGTGGAGACTGGCGATCATCACGAAAGAATACTATTACGTTGCCAGAGCATATGGAAGCTCCATTACATTCTTTGAAAAATATAAACGGATAACGGTTCCGGATAGTCCGGTCATCAATGCCGCCAAGAAAGATAAAAACCTTTCCGCATTTCTTTCCTTTTCACCTGTATATAGGTGGGAGGTTGAAGATTTCGAAGATGACGGCTATGAGGTTAGGTTTATCGACCTGAGGTATCGAAGCAACGGACATTATCCATTTGTAGCAGTGGTTAAGCTCAACGATGATTACGAAATTGAAAGTTCATACACAGGATGGATTTACAGCGAAGAGAAGCTGAGGAAAAAACTTGAGATCATTCCAGACTAATAAAAAGCGCAACCGCCTTGGGCAGCTCCGACAGGCATAAGACGAGCCGGCGGGAAGGTTGCTCTTTAATCTTCTTGACGGATTGGCTTATGACCCGAAGGGCTAGGCGCTGGAGCTGGATTCAGAACCGCCACCTAATTTCCATACCATCTATTTTTTTACTTTCTTATCTAATCAAAAAGGTGCCGCACTTTCGGGCACCTTTCTTAATGGCTTACATCATTTTCATCATCAAGCATGTGACTGTATTTCGGATTCCTTGATGCAAACTCATGCAGCCTGCCGCCATAACTGTCAATCCATTGTTTAACGAGCCGGCTTGTCATTTCTTTGCCCAGATACTCTCCGCGTGCTTTTGCATAGGTAGTTTCAAAATCTTCCCATAATAATTCGACCCATGTGCGTGCTCTTGCATATGATAACTCCTCGTTTTTTTCCAGCAATATCTTGGCTAAATCCTCGTGATACATGTCCATTTAAATCTCCTCCATTCCCAATATTTTTAATGATAACTGATCCATTTAAGTCCCATACTAATAATACGCAATCAGCATAACCCATAGAGGATTTGCTGGTTGCGAGGTGACCATCATTATTGTTGGGAGGAATACGATGCGCAATAAAGAAAGAGGCTTCCCTAACCAGAATAACAATAAGTTCGAAGGTGAACCGCGGGCAAAGCCGGAATATGCTTCCAAAAGGGCAGACGGGACAATCAATACTCACCCTCAGGAACGCATGGCTGCATCCAACCAGCGTGAAAGCGATTCTGTTTAAGTTTTCGAGTAAGATCCATTTTTAAGGAGGCGATTGTATTGGGTATGGGCAAAAAGAACAATACCAATAAATTTGACAGAACGTATCAGAGTCCATTTAACCAGGCATTCTACAATGCAAAACACGCGCACTCACAAGCTAATGGACATACCACTCAAACTCAGGACTTGATCATTCTGGAAAGACAGACCCGAAAAAGATCGTAATATAAGAACGGAAACAAGGCTGGCCGTTGGCCCCTTGTTTCCATTTTATTTTTTCCTGTTCAGTAATGAAATTGGCAGCGCTTCCTCTTTCCCTGTCCCGCCAAGGCGATAACCCCAGGCGAAGACACCGTTCATATAGTCAATCTTGAAAAACACACCCGGATCTCCTTCAATTCCATAGATTTCCCCTGGTTTATAATCATCAGGGTTCAGCAGATAGGCCTGTGCCATTAAAGCTTTCCGTTCTAAAACAGCAAACTCATTTACAATCCCCAGCTGCTCGGCTTTTCTCGCCTTCTCTTTCAGCTGTGAAATTTCCTGCCTTAATTCGTATTCATTCATTTCACTATATCTTGTTTCTTTATCCACAATGTTCACTCCATTCCCCTTCATTATAGGGAAATTAGCATGATAAATAAAGTTTGGTTTAAAATTATTGTCGAAGGAAAAAATTACGGTATAGCATGCATTGTCGAATATTAACAGAAAAGAGTTGAAGTACATATGAAAACTGCAGTCATCTCCGGAGGAGGCTCCGGACTCGGAAGGGAACTTGCCAAGATTTACAGCAATGAAGGGTACCATGTCCTGCTGCTCGGCAGAACAGAAGACAAATTGAAAGCTGTCAAAGATGAGATTGTGATTGATGGGGGCACCGCTTCCTTCATCACAGTCGATATCACCTCTTCTGAACACGTGGAAGAAGCAAGCAAGGAGATACTTGAACAACATGATGTACAGCTGTTGATTAATAACGCAGGCGTCGGCCATTTCGGGCCGTTCCTTGATACCTCTTATAAAAAAATGGACCAGATGCTGGCCGTCAATTTCTCAGGAACGGTTTATCTTACTAAATCACTACTTCCTTACATGTCTAAAAAAGATGATGGAATCATCATTAACATTATTTCTACTGCAGGATTGCGCGGCAAAAAAAATGAGTCTTATTATGCAGCAAGTAAATTTGCACTCAGAGGCTTTGCAGAAAGCCTGCAAAAGGAGTTCGAAGATACAGGCATCAGAATTATTAATGCCTACATGGGTGGAATGAATACACCTTTTTGGGAGGAAACCGACCATGTCGAGGACCCGAGCAAACTCCGGTCACCTCAGAAAGTCGCAGAAATCATCTACGAAGAAAGCAAGTCATCAACCGACATCATCATTGAATCCAAAAAGTAAGAAGAATAAGGAGACAGCAATATGCTGCCTCCTTATTCTTCTTTTAACTTCTCAATCGCAAGGTCAATCTCTTCCATCGCAAAACCTTTCCGGTATAAGTTCTGCTTCATTTTCATTACATAGTCGTAGCCAGTGAATTTTGATTTGAGACGATTGTGAGCTTTCTTTGCATGCACCATGACCGCTTCCAATTTTTCATCTTCAGATTTGTGATTGTCTGTTTCTTCCCAGGCAAGGTTAATGATTGAGAAGTAGTAACCCTTGCGCACAAGGTTTTGCTCTATTTTTTGTTTGGCTGTTGTAAGTGAATCTTTTTTGTATTTCTTAAATAACTTATTCGTCAACACGATCGCTTTCTCCAACTGGATATCCTTGTGGAATGAAGCCAGGGCTTCCTCAATGAAATTCCTATCCACACCCTTTGCAACAAGCTCTCTTTCCACTGCAGCAGGTCCTTTATCAGAAGTATTGATTTGTGTATTTACGTAGGCCTCTGCAAATTCCTTATCGTTCAAATATTTGTATTTCTTTAATTTATGGATTGCCTCGCCGGCAACCGCGTCTCCAAGTTCTTTTTTCTTAAGATAATCCGTAACTTCCTTTTCCGTTCTCATGCGGAAAGACAGATAGTGGATTGCGAGATTAAAGGCTTTACGTACATCGTCTTCATAACCAATTTCCGCGATGGCTATTTCATCAATTTCTTTCCCTTTGCCGAGTTGAAACCTGGCAAGTATCTCTTCATCTACACTAAATGAATAGTCTCCATCAATAAAAATATTATACCGCTCATCATTTTTAACTTGTTTCGTTATTTTTGTGATGACTCCCATATTGAACACCTCATTATTAATGTAACACATCCAAAATGTTTTTTATCAGTGAGAGAGGTAAAATAAGTACAAAGCACAACTAAAAGGAGGTACAACATGAAAGCTGTGATATCAGGCGGTACGGGGTTTGTTGGAAATGCCCTGACAGACGAATTGCTCGCAAACGGTCATGAAGTATCGATACTTACAAGGAATCCGGGTAAACATCAAGACAACAGACAGAACGTGAGCTATGTTAAATGGCTGTCGGAAGGAGCGCAGCCGGAAAATGAACTCCATGACTGTGACATATTCATCAATCTTGCAGGAGAATCCATCAACAGCGGGCGATGGACAGAGGAACGAAAAAAACGGATATTGAACAGCCGTATAGATGCCACCCGGGAGATGATCAGAATCCTCCAGGCCTTGGAAAACAAACCCTCTGTCTTTATTAACGCTAGTGCCATTGGCATTTACGAATCATCAGAAACTAAAACACATACTGAGAATTCCCTCGATACCAGCTCTGATTTCCTCGCTGAAACAGTAAAAAAATGGGAGTCTGAAGCAGGCAAAGCGGCCGACTCAGGTGTAAGGACGGCGTTTACACGTTTTGGGATCATTTTGGGTAAAAATGAAGGCGCCCTTCCAAAGATGGCTCTTCCCTACAAATTGTTTGCCGGAGGTACAGTTGGTTCCGGGGAGCAATGGATGTCCTGGGTGCATATCTCAGATGTCGCAAAAGCAATTCGATTTGTGATTGAAACCAAAGAAATTGAAGGACCTGTTAATGTCACTTCACCTTCCCCTGTCACGATGAAAGTAATGGGGAGAACACTTGGAGATGTATTGAATCGCCCTCACTGGATACCAGCACCTGCATTTGCCATCAAAGCGGCATTGGGCGAAATGAGCACGTTAATCCTGAAAGGGCAGAAGGTCATTCCAGAAAAACTTCTTGAGCATAATTATCCATTTGAATACCCTGAATTGAAGGCAGCCCTTCAAGCAATTTATAAAAACTGAAGTATGAATCCTCAAATGATAGGAAAAAATAGGCATATACTCATTTGAGAAAGGATGAAGCTATTATGGCGGATAAAAAGAAAAGAGATAAAACGAAATCAGTACTGTCTTCAATGCAGGAAGTCACATATTCCCGTGAGTTCAAACGAGCAGACAGAGCTGGCGGCTATACTCAGAAAAAACACTAATTCCCGTCACTATACCCTGAAGTTTGTATCAAAATATACCTCTTTTAAAAAGAGGTCCATTGCTAATACTAAAGGAGCGAAAACATTTTGCGTTTTCGCTCCTTTATCTTTCTAATTATGAAAGGGGACGGTTGTAATGGGCAGAGCACATGGACATAAAACACGTGATAAAAACAAAAATAAACTTCCTCAGGTTCCTAAAAACATGAAAACTGAGGGTATCGACGAGGAATTCTCACGCGAGCTTGCCGACCAGGCTGATATGGAGGCACAAGCACGATCAAATGCAGCTAACCAGCGTCAGCAGGTAGTCAACCGAAACAAAAGATAGTTATTGATAAGATGGTCCCATAAAGGGACCATCTTTTTCCACAAACACATACAAAAGTCTGTGAATTACCTGTTGATAATAATCCACAGCAGGGTGTGGATATTGTTGATAACTTTCTGAATATTGATAATATTAATAACTGAAGTGTGTATAACTATGTTTATAACTTTAAGACTAACCACACAGTGGGGAGTACCACTGCTGTGTTATTGTGTTAACATTTATAAAATTGAATTCCGTTTATTATTGGGGCCTAACACTAGAAACATGCTATTATAAAACGGAGGTCCGCTTATAATACTTTGATTACTTGAGAAACGCACTATTATAAAACCAAGTTCAGCTTCTAATAGCGTGATTACATTAGAAACACACTATTTTAAGGAGAATTCTCCCCCATATCAATATCAAAACGTGTCAAACAGTTATCCTAACAATAAGAAGCTGCCCCATTATTTTCGGGACAGCTTTTAATATTATTTTTTTAACACCAGCTTTGCGACACTTTCAACATGAGCCGTTTGCGGGAACATGTCAACAGGCTGGATATATTCTACTTCATACGTCTTGCTAAGCATCTTTAGATCTTTGGCAAGGGTCGAAGGGTTACAGGATACATAAACAAATGTTTTCGGCTTCACTTTAAGGATGGTGTTCAAAAAGCTCGGTTCACAACCAGTACGGGGTGGATCTACTACTACCACGTCAGGTTTCCAGCCTTCTGCCTTCCACTTTGGCAGCCATTCTTCTGCAGTTCCGACTTCATATACCGCTTGATCCATTCCGAACTTCTCGCTGTTCTTTCTGGCGTTTACAATGCCTTCTTCAACAACATCCATACCGCGGATTTCTTTTGCTCCGCTTGCGAGCCACATCCCGATTGTTCCAACACCGCAGTAAGCATCGACGAGTTTTTCCTCACCGGTCATCGCTGCTGCATCGCGGACCTCATTATAAAGCTTGATTGTCTGTGAAGGATTCAATTGGAAAAAGGCCCTTGCCGATAACTCATAAGAAAACTTATCCAACCGTTCGACAATTGATTCTGTACCATAAAGGTGGATGGTTTCTCTGCCAAATATCAATGAAGTTGATTTTGGGTTAATATTTTGAGCTACTGATTTGACTTCGGGTAGACGCTTGTTGATTTCGGAGAGAATCTTTTCTTTTCCGGGCAGATCTTTTCCGACGGTTACAAGCACAACTTGAACTTCGCCTGTCGTTACACCAACGCGAGTTACCACTGTCTTCACGATGCCTTTTTTTGTCCGTTCATTGTAAATCGGCACCTTGAAATCGTTCAATATCTGCTTTACTTCATTGGTCACTTTATTGGTTGATGGATGCTGGACAATGCATTCAGGAATATCGACGAGCTTATGGGAATTTAAGCTGTATAGGCCAGAGATTATTTTGCCGTCCCTGAATCCCAGCTGGAACTGGCTTTTATTTCTGTAATACCACGGTTCGACCATCCCGATCATCGGTTTCACTTCAAGCTTTTCGAGGTCAAACTTTGTGTGCCGCTCCAGGGATTGAAGGAGGATATCCCGTTTTTCGACCAGCTGCTGTTCATAGCTTAAGTGCTGAAGTTGGCAGCCCCCGCACTGTTCATACACGGGACAAGGCGGCTTTGTTCTATGTTCTGATCTCTTTCTGACTTTTTTCACCCGGCCTTCTGCAAACTTGTGGTGAACTTTAACTGCTTCCACGACAACCTCTTCACCCGGCAAAGCCCCCGGTACGAACACAACTTGTCTTTTAAAATAGCCGACACCTTCTCCATTGATGCCCAGTCTCTTGATTGTCAGGGGAAACTGCTGTTTTTCTTTGATTTTTACTGTTTTATCATTCTTCACTATTTCACTTCCTATTTTCAATACTTCTCCATAAATATAATGAGGCATAACTTAAATAAGGCTCCCATGCTGTGCTCATTTTCTCAATTTCAGCAAGAGTCGGTTTTCTATCCATCCCATAGAGCTTTTTCAAAGCATTCTGAATGCCAATATCAGTTTTCGGAAACAGATTCTGCCTGCCAAGAGCGAACATTAAATAATTCTCAGCTGTCCACGGACCGATTCCCCTTAACTTCACCAATTCCTTGAGTATTTCTTCATCGGTTTTCTTTTCTAATTCCTTCAGGCTCAAACGTCCCTCTGCTATTTCCTTCGAAACGCCGATTACATATTCTGCTTTTCGCTGGCTGAACTGGAGGTCACGCAGCTCAGAAACATCCAGAGCGGCAATCTCACTTGGCCGGGGATAGAACCATACCCCTTCCTTCAACCTCCCATATGTATGGACAAACCTTTCTGTTAACGTATGGGCGAAGGACAGATTGAGCTGCTGGTGGATAATGCTTTTCATCAATGTGGCATAAGGACTGAATTCCAATACTACCGGTGTCCCCGAATGTTCAATGAATATCGGCTTCAAGTCCGTCCCTAAAAAGTGCTGGTGAATATCCTGCAGTGTGCCTTCCCATTGAAAAATCTTCTTCAAAAAATTCATTCTGCTGTTATCTTCATCATTGCTTTCCAGCTTTATTAAAAAAGAAGGCTCATCCGTAGTTCCGGCTGCCTTTACGACAAGAACCTCATCCTTCTCACCATAGTAAGGCACCTTCACACTTCGATCTCCTATATCAACATTATTCAATGGATCCAAAGACAGCCTGTCCAAAACCAAATCAAAATTATAAGGAGGTGATACGATTAATTTCTCTTCTCTCATGGCACCCTCACTTTTTCAGCGTTTATTCGTATTATAGCACTTCCCAAGCGGAGGGATAAGAGATTGCCTTTGTAGAAAGGTATCCTAGTTGATTTTTGGCTCATGTTGCCTGTGAAAGGGGAAACGGAAGAGCAAATAAATTTGCTCCTGCCGTTTCCCCTTTCACAGGCAACCTTTCAGCACAGCTGAAAGGCGAGTGAAACAGAGTTTCACTCGAATGAGCCAAAAATCTAAGAGCGCTCAATATTCACAAAAAGGATGAAACAAGAAATCTGTTTCATCCCATTTATCACACAATCACGGAGTAAGCAGCGGATTCCCGCCACCTTTACTCATCTCATAATAGTCCAGGCTTTTAAATGTATACCCCTGCTTCTTTAAATCCTGAATCACTCTCTTCAGCGCTTCGGCATTATCCTTTGACACAGTATGCAGAAGCATGACAGCTCCAGGGTGTACCTGTTTCATAATGTTATCATATGAGTATTTCCAACCCTTTTGGCCATCTGTATGCCAGTCGACAAAAGCAAGCGACCACAAGACATGGGTATAGCCTGCATCCTTTGCAAGTTTCATCGTCCGCTCGCTGAACACCCCGCGCGGCGGCCGTAGATAACTCATCGTTTTCTGTTTTGTGATCTCTGCTGTTTTCTCCTTGACTAAATCTAATTCTTTCTTAAGCTTCTCATCAGATACCGACGTTAAATCGGGGTGGCTCCAGGAATGATTCCCTACAATATGGCCTTCATCCACCATCCTCTCCACCAAGTCAGGTGCACTGTTCAAGTAGTGTCCGGTAACAAAGAATGCAGCCGGCACCTTCTCTTCCTTCAATACATCAAGGATCCTCTCTGTATATCCATTTTCATATCCGTTATCAAACGTAAGGTATAGAATTTTCTCTTCGGGAGAGTCTTTATAAAAAGCCCCGTACTTTTCAAGCAGATCATCATATGCTTTTCCGGCTTCTGCCTGCTTGCCATCACCACCCTTTTTAAAGCCCCAGCCTATGCTTTTATTCGATATAGCCGACGCACTGTTTCCGCCAATGATACTTAGAGTTAAAAGAACAGCGATTAAGACAGATAATTTTCTCATACGTTCTACCTTCTCTCTTTTAGGTGCTAGTTTTATTTTTACAAAGAGAGCGAGTATCATGCCTTCTAATTGATGGAAAAAAGCACATTGAAACATGGATTGGGGATTGACGAAAAAACCGCTGCCAACAAAGGCAGCGGTCCTAATGATATTATTAGCTGAATACCTTCTCTTTGAATTGAGAAAGCTTTTCCAGTGATGATTTATCGATATCTTTATGAAGGCTGTTGCCATGTGAATCCATTGTCACAACTGCGGTGAATCCCTCGACCTCCAGATGCCACATCGCTTCAGGAATACCGAATTCCATAAAGTCGACACCTTCTACTGACTTGATACAGTCAGCATAGTATTGCGCAGCTCCACCAATGGCGTTTAGGTAGACCCCGCCATGTTCACCAAGAGCTTCTAAGGTTTTAGGTCCCATTCCACCTTTTCCAATAACGGCGCGGATACCGAATTTCTTCATGATATCACCTTGATAAGGCTCTTCACGAATAGAAGTAGTCGGGCCGGCGGCTTTTACATGCCACTGTCCTTCTTCGTCCTTCATCATGACAGGACCGCAGTGGTAAATGACCTGCCCGTCCAGGTCTACAGGCGATTCATTGTCGGACAGATGCTTATGGATTGCATCACGACCTGTATACATTCTGCCATCGATGCGGACAACGTCCCCAACATTCAAACTGCGGATTTTTTCTTCGGTAATCGGTGCTTGCAGTGTAATGATATCTGCTTCTCCTTCAGATGCAGCTGCCGTTTCTTTCTGTGCATCGCTCTCTGAAAGGTCGACAAGGTCGCCTTCCTGGTACAGCCATTCCTGTACAGCGCCAGTTTCGGTGTCGAGTTTGAAGCCCAATCTGCGGAAAGCCCAGCAGTTATAAGCCACAGATACGAAGAAACTTGCCGGGATGCGGTTCATCACTCCGACTTTACAGCCAAGCAATGTTGTTTCTCCGCCGAAGCCCATTGTTCCAATGCCAAGTTCATTGGCATTTGCCATGACATATTCTTCAAGCTTGCGAAGATCTTCATTGCCGTTAACGTCATCTACGGTCCGGAAAAGCTGCTCTTTAGCCAGATCGTATCCCGATGAACGGTCTCCGCCGATGCCGACTCCGATGAATCCTGCAGAGCACCCTTGTCCTTGAGCCTGGTATACCGAGTGCATGATACACTTGCGGATGCCGTCCAGGTCACGTCCTGCTCGTCCCAATCCTTCAAGCTCGCACGGCAGGCTGTATTGGATGTTTTTATTCTCACAGCCGCCGCCTTTAAGAATTAAACGGGCATCAATATAATCTTTGTCCCACTGTTCGAACTTGATAACCGGAGTACCAAGGCCAAGGTTGTCCCCGCTGTTGGCTCCTGTCAGTGAATCGACGGAATTTGGACGGAGCTTTCCATCCTTTGTTGCCTGTACCATTGCTGCATAAATGGCATCTTTAATCCCAAGCTGGTTAACGCCGGCCGGTGTTTTGATTTTGAATGTCGGCAGTCCTGTATCCTGGCAGATCGGCGACACGTTATCATCCGCCATTTTGATATTATTGGAAATTGTTGCAAGGCTCATCGCTGACCGAGTGCCGGCACTCTCTCTTGCTTTCGCGGACTTGATCGCCCTTCTTACATCTTTAGGCAGGTTGGTTGAAGTTTCAACAATCAACTGATACATGCTTTCTTGCAATTTTTCCATGTTCATATACAAATCCCCTTCTCCCGAAATTATCTCTCTCTATAGATAGTTCAATGATTAAAAGTTTGAATTTTCCACAATTCATTATACTCCTATAATTAGGAGAAAAAAAGACTTGATTGTAAACGATTACAGGTCAAACATTCAATTTTTTACGAAAATGGATTCTTTCGTTTTCGGCAAAGTACGCACTATACCCATTTTTCTCATATAAAGCAATTGCATCGTCCCATTCTTTATTTGTTTCGAGAATGATGCTCCCTGCCTTTTTCAAAAAAGCTTCTCCCTCCAGAAAAGACAGCATCTTTCCTCCTAAGCCCTTATTGCGGTAAGGTGTACGGACAGACATCCTTACAATCCTGCACTCATCCGGTGTTTCGAATATTAGCGCACCGGTTGCGATAGGTTCTCCATGCTGCACGCCTATGTAAAAGTACTTATCCCCCTGATAATAAGAGCTAATATCATCAAGATCGGGGTTCAATCCTTCAATAATATGTCCGAAACGTTCTTTAAACCCTTCCAGCACAATCTGCTTAGCTTCTTCAGCATGAGTTTCTTTTATAGGGGAAATGTCCATGGCATTATCCTCACATTCACAATGTAATATTGAATCTCTCTTCATTTAACCATAAAAAAAGAGCCCTCAACAGGCTCTTTGCTCTTTATTTTTTGAATTGGTCGACTTTCATTTCAAGATCGTCGATCATTCCGATTAATCGGTCGATATCTTCCAAATCCGTATGTTCAGGGTCGATTGAATCCAATACCTCCAGGAACATGTTCAGTCTTTGTTTCAGGTATAATACTTGATCATCTCTGTTGCTTGCAGCTTTACCCAATGTGTTCGCTCCTTTAAATAAATTTCCTTTCTAATCGTACCGAATTCCGGATAGATTGACAAGCTTCGGCCCATTTAACAGGTTCTTCCCTCAACTCTAGAAACCCTTTTTCATACGGAATTTCGAGTGTGATTTCCGCTCCAGGCGTACGACTCCGCGGGGCGTGCGGTGAGCCTCCTCGGCTTTGCCTGCGGGGTCTCACCTGTCACGCTAGTCCCGCAGGAGGTCGCACGCCTTCCGCTCCAATCGACAATTTTTAAATCTATAATAGGAGTACAAAAGAATAGATACAATTTTTAAACAGTTTTTTGAAAAAGCTCGATTTCCATTACAGCAGGTGTTTGGCTCCCAAGGATTGTTTCTCCGTTCCATTTACCTCACAGATTAAGTAAATGTCCAGATAAATACTTGTACTAACCATTAGCCTGCCGCTGAAAAAAGCTGACCCTGCAACGGGTCAGCTTTTATGGTTCTACCGGGGTTTGTCTGTCGCGACGAAACCGAATGATACATGATCCTGTACAGGTATCCATGCACCGATGCCCTGGGAGGTAACGTTTTTGACCACAATTGAACGTTTTGATCCTTTCATGACCAGATAAACTTCCCCATAGGTTACTTTTCCTTTTTCATTAACTGCAGGTGCATAACCATATAGGTAGCCAAGGCGCTTAGGAGCGATGTTGTAGACATGATCTTTCTTCGTCCCTGCACCAACGATCGTTTGGAAGGAAAGCGGGAGTTCAGAGTTTTCCATTGCTTTTAAAAGCATCATTTTTTGTACGTCATCTGAATGAGGGACCTTTGCTGTCAGGCCGCCTTTAATAGTTTTTTGGGCTTCCTGGACGTAATGAATCTGGTAGTTCTGGTTGCCGCCTCTGTTATCGTAATAGTTGGTGTTGATTTTCTGGTATTCCCAATTCGGAGCTGTTTCCGTCGATTCATAGTTCAGCGGCCATTCTCCCAGATAAATGGTTGCTCTCAAACCCAGTGCAAAAGGTGATTTATTCATCGTCGATTCGTTGAACATACGAATTAAATTTGGATTTTCAATTTTGACATTCGATGTCTCTATCAACTCACTCGTTAACTCACTGGGCTGGAGATAAGGAAGATCCTGAGTTGGATTCGGATATGTGTTTTCCTTAGCGATATTCAAAACGGATGAAGGCATCTTCACTTTTGGTTCAGCCGGTTTTTCAGCCTGCTTTTCCTCGTCCTTTTTTTGAACTTTTTCCTGCTTAGGTGCTTGCTCCTTCTCTTCCTGTTTTTGTGCCGACACAGCCGGAAGAGCAAGCGATGAAATGAGGAACATCATAAGAACGATGCGTAGTAGTTTCATACTTTTTTGCTCCTTTCTTGCTAATACTTTCTGCTGTTAGTTTTTCCTTTGTTTTCATAGTTATCCAACCATTTTTAAAAATTTCCGTTTGCAACTAAATTGAATATTTACAAAATTCAATATTTGTACTATAATTGAATCATTGAAAGGCTGGTTGATCCGGCCTACCAAATTTTTCATTCCCTAAATTCCCTAATAAAAACCAAGGAGAAAGCACTCGGCTTTCTCCTTGGTTTTTATATTCCCCTTTTGAGCCACAATACCGCTCCCCCCAAAAAGTCTGATTAAAAGTATCGGCATTAACACAGATTAATATCGTACAATTAAAGGAGGAATGAACATGTCCGATACATTAAAAGAAAAAGTAATCGAACTTTTTTCCAATCATAAGATAGGAACGTTGGCCACAATCCGTGATAATAAACCTTATTCCCGCTTTATGATGTTTTACAATGATGGACTTACCCTCTTCACGGCTACAAACCAACATGCCCATAAAGCAGAGGATATTGCTGCCAACCCGCACGTGCATATATTGCTTGGCCATGACAGGGACAGCAGCCATGAACACTATGTAGAAATTGAAGCTGCTGCTGAGATTGAACAGTCTCAGGAACTTAAAGAGAAATTCTGGAATGACTACCTGAAGCCTTGGATCACTGCACCAGATGACCCGGAATACATGCTGCTGAAGCTGACACCAAAAACAATCCTTTATTATGAAAAGACAGGAAAAGAACCTCAGGAATTAAGTCTGTAGTTCGAAAGCTGTTATTACATCCCTGCAATCTTTTGATAAACAACCAATGCAAAAAACGCGGTAAACACCTAACGGGTTCGGTTTTGGAGTACACAACTAAAAAATGCACATCAAAATGAGTGACAATTCGCATCGAATTTGTCACTTGTTTTTTCTTGATTTAGCGGTGTTTATGCCAATAATTATGCTCTTTTTGTATTATAAAATGTAACCCAAAATGCAGGTGACAGAACTTTCTGTTCTTCTAAATTTGTTGTGCGGTTTCCGATACATTTAAGTGACAGATATTTTTAAAAAAAGGTCAGTATGTATGATAAAATGAAAAGAACAGAATCTTCCATTAACGGAGCAGATTACTTGAAGAAACTCACGAGTTGGCTAAAAATGCTGTTAGCTTAAATAAAGGGAAATTTTCCCGTTAAATGCAGATTAGAAGTAGTTTTTGATAAAATAAGGGGAATTTTTCCCTCTATTTCAGTCAAAGGTACCTATTTTTACAATTTTTGATTCAAATAAGAGGAATTTCTCCCGCTATTTAAGCTGTTTTCAGCACAATTTGCTAAATAAGGGGAATTTTTCCCTTTATAAATCTCAACTAGCAGAGAACCTGATTTCATTTTTTTAAGAATGCAAAAGGTGAACGGTGGATCTGATGCTCAACTATTCAGCCATCTGGGGCGTTAATTGAATAACCGGCAATAAAAAAAACCGGTCAGGTGCACATCAGCCTCTGACCATTTTTTTACTCAGATATGATTGAATTTCAACTACAAAAAGCTCCACAATTTCATTTGTTAATTAGATGTTTGTACTTCAAAACTGAACCCGTTAGTAAACACCCGCGTTTTTTTATTTACTTATTCTATTGAATCTCAAACGTTTCTTCTACCTCGATACTTCCAATCACCGATTGAACCATCGAACAGTTTTTCCTTGTCAGGTCCATTGCTTTTTGGAGTTTTTCTTCCTTCAATCCCTCCCCTTTAATGACAAAGTGGAGTTTGACACTTTCGATTTTATTCGCTTCCTCTTCGTTTCTTATCACATCAGCACTGATCGATATGTCTTCGAAGGCTATCCTCTGCTTCTCCAGGATTTTTCGAAGCACACCGCCGCTGCAAACTGCCAGCGAAGAAACCATGAGTTGATAGGGACGGAACCCAAACTCCTCGTTTCCAGATACCTCTAATTTTCCAAATGGGAGGTCGGTGTAGAATCCGCCCTCTTTCATTTTAAATTCCATTTCATTCACTCCTCATAATTCAGATTTAGAAAAAGTGTACTCCATAATGTTTTATCTTGCCAATATTGTGAAATGACGATACCATCGAAGAGGAAATAAGGAACGTTTGGAGATAGATATATGGATAAACAAATGAAATTCCGTTTTTGGATATTAATAAGCATTGTCGCGATTTCCGGTTTTTCTCAAGGAATGCTGCTTCCTTTGATTGCTGTCATATTTGAAGGCGACGGACTGTCTTCTTCCCATAATGGTTTAAATGCAGCCGGACTTTACATAGGAATACTGCTGATTTCGCCATTTATGGAAGATCCGCTGAGGAAATTTGGGTACAAGCCGATCATTATAGGCGGGGGACTTCTCGTAATTCTTTCCCTTGTATTCTTTCCTTTATGGAAATCCTTCTGGTTCTGGTTCTTCTTAAGGCTGCTGATCGGCATTGGAGACCACGCCTTGCATTTTGGAACACAAACCTGGATTACGTCCTTCTCGCCTGAGAACAAAAGAGGACGGAATATTTCTCTGTACGGTTTGTTTTTTGGAGTCGGCTTTGCTGTTGGACCTTTAATGACGCCATTGGTGAAAATTAATGAGGCTTTGCCTTTTATCATTTCTTCCCTTCTTTGTTTGTCTGCATGGGTATTTCTTTTCATCTTGAAAAATGAATATCCTGAGCAGTCGATGGAAGTCAGCTCTTTCCGCGGCACCATGTCGAGGTTTAAGCAGGCTTTGAAATATGGGTGGGTAGCATTCCTGCCGCCATTGGGATATGGGTTCCTTGAAGCTTCATTGAATGGCAGCTTCCCTGTATATGGATTGAGAAACGGCATAGATGTCACAAGTGTTTCATTGTTGCTGACTTCTTTTGCGATCGGCGGCATTGTCTTTCAGCTTCCGCTCGGTATCTTAAGTGACAAGTACGGCAGGAGAAAAATTCTTTTGAGCATTCTGCTGCTTGGTTTTATAAGCTTTACAGCTGCCAGTTTCCTTGAATCGTATATCCCTGCCCTTACGGCTGTCTTGTTCATCGCCGGTATGGTTGTAGGCTCAACATTTTCACTGGGAATCAGCTACATGGCCGACTTGATGCCCAATAAATATCTGCCGACAGGAAATCTGCTTTGCGGCGTTTCCTTCAGCATCGGAAGCCTCATCGGCCCCTACACCGGCGGAATCTTTATCGATTTCTTTGAAAATATCAGCTTTTTTATGATCATTAGTTTTACCCTCCTGATCATCTTTTTTGCCATCATGATCTATGGGAAAGAAAAGCCGGAAATGCAGCCGGCACCAACTGAATAACTGCACTTTAATCTTTCCAAAGCATAGACTGTATGGTAGTATGAATTTAACAAACAAATAGGCAAGTTCTGTGTAAAAATTAGGCATTACAGCTGTCATCTTTCAAAGATGACAGCTTTCGTCGTTTTATAGGGGAAATGAAGCTGATTATTGTTATCAATTAAAAACGCTCTTCTCGCAAAGATTGTGTTGAATAAAAATAATGGATTTCCGCTCCAGGTGCACGACTCCGCGGGGCGTGCGGTGAGCCTCCTCGGCTTCGCCTGCGGGGTCTCACCTGTCACGCTAGTCCCGCAGGAGGTCGCACACCTTCCGCTCCAATCACCCTACATCAATAAAACAGCGGTAAATTAGCTTCAAAAACAACAATCTTTTAGAAAAGAGCCCTTAAAAAAAGGGAAAAGGAGAAATCCATATGAGCTCACACGCAAAGTCAATGGCTGCCCACGATAATACAGAGAAAACGGAAATACCTGTTTTGGAAAAGATCAAACCGCATGCTGAACTGATAGCAGCACTTATAAGCGGGGTCTTCATCTTGCTTGGCTGGCTTCTGGCAAATGAATCCTCTTCACTCTCCATCACTTTCTACCTGCTTGCGTTTGTGATCGGGGGATTTGCCAAAGCAAAAGAGGGAATCGAAGAAACCATTGAAAATAAGGAGCTTAATGTTGAGATGCTGATGGTATTTGCTGCAATCGGTTCTGCTATCATTGGTTATTGGACAGAAGGTGCCATCCTGATATTCATATTTGCCGTCAGCGGTGCACTTGAAACCTATACTCTAAATAAGAGCCAGAGGGAAATCTCTTCTCTTATGGATCTTCAACCTGAAGAAGCGCTTCGGGTAACAAATGGAGTTGAAGAAAGGGTCCATATTTCCCAACTGGCTGTAAAAGATCATATCCTGATCAAACCAGGTGAGAGGGTTCCATCTGATGGACGTATCATAAAAGGATCCACCACAATAGATGAAGCAGCAATTTCAGGAGAATCCATCCCTGTTAGCAAGACTTTAGAAAATGAGGTTTTTGCAGGGACAGTTAACCTGAATGGTGCCATCACTGTTGAAATCACCAAGCCAAGCAGTGAAACCTTGTTCCAAAAAATTATCGACCTCGTCCATTCCGCGCAAAGTGAGAAATCGCCGTCACAGCTGTTCATTGAAAAATTTGAAGGAACATATGTAAAAGCAGTCCTGCTAGTAGTGCTCCTAATGATGTTTGTCCCACATTTCCTTTTCGGATGGAGCTGGACTGAAACATTTTACAGAGCAATGGTTCTGCTTGTTGTCGCATCTCCCTGTGCACTTGTAGCATCGATTATGCCCGCTACACTATCTGCAATATCAAATGGTGCCAGAAACGGAATTCTTTTCAAAGGCGGGATGCATTTAGAAAACCTTAGTAATCTTCAAGCGATTGCTTTTGATAAAACAGGAACACTGACAAAAGGAAAACCTCAAGTAACGGATGTCATTGTAGCTGAAGGATTTTCTAAAGAAGAAATCATGGCTGTAACCGCAGCTATTGAAAATCAATCGACCCATCCGCTTGCACAGGCGATTGTCACTCATACCAAAAAAGCCTATCCTGAACTTCAATTAACTGAACCCCATTCACTGGAAGATGTATCAGGCTGGGGAGTCAAAGCGGTGATTGATCAGCAGGTATGGAAGATCGGTAAAGCCGAATTTGTCGGAGAGGCAGACGCCAAGAGCTTTGCTGGCGGAAGTTCAGAATCGCTGGCGTCAGAAGGAAAAACGATCGTGTTTGTAGCGAATAATGATGGAATTGCAGCACTCATTGCACTTAAGGATATCATCCGGGAAGAGGCAAAACAGGCTTTGAAATTATTGAAAAACGAAGGAATCCTTACTGTCATGCTGACCGGCGACAGTGAAAATACAGCTA
This sequence comes from Bacillus sp. AK031, assembly GCF_053903065.1. Taxonomy (NCBI): domain Bacteria; kingdom Bacillati; phylum Bacillota; class Bacilli; order Caryophanales; family Bacillaceae; genus Bacillus; species Bacillus sp. AK031. Next base: position 3,377,649 of record NZ_CP096424.1, read on the forward strand.
AAGCCATTGCTCAGGAAGCTCAAATAGATGATTACACCGCCAAATGTCTCCCTGAAACGAAAGTGGAAGAGTTGAAGAAGTTGATCACCCGATACGGAACCGTGGCGATGGTGGGAGATGGGATTAACGATGCTCCTGCCCTGGCAACGGCCAACGTTGGAGTAGCGATGGGAGAAGGAACTGATGTAGCACTTGAAACAGCCGATATAGTTCTGATGAAAAATGATTTAAAACGAATTGCAGATGCCGTCCAGTTATCAAAAAAAATGCAAAGGATTGTAAAGCAGAATATCATCTTTTCATTGTCTGTCATTTTTATCTTGATTGCCTCAAACTTTCTGCAGATACTGGATCTTCCTCTCGGTGTAATCGGCCACGAGGGGAGTACAATCTTAGTGATTCTTAATGGGCTGCGTCTTTTGCGGTCATAACAGAGCTAACAAAGGGGATTCCACTGGAATCCCCTTTGTTGTTTCTAATGATATCCGTTTTGCCCGTTAGCAGAACCGGATGTTTTATGTTTTGGTTTTTGCTTGCTGTTTTGCTTTGTGCCGCCATCTTTTTTTGTGTGTTTCGTCATGACCGTTTCCTCCCTGCAATTATTCAAAGGCTTTGTATTAAAAGCCTCTTCAAATATAGTCTGTTCCAAATTAAAAAAGAGTTTACCGGTAATAACCGGTAAACTCTCATGATTTTAGGCTGGTTAGGTCCCAGCCACCTTCCTTAATATCTTACATCAGCATTCTGAAGAATTTTTCACGTTCATGATTGCATTGATATGGCCTCCGAACATAATGATTATGCCCGTCAGATAAAACCAGATCATAAGGACAATGATACCACCGATACTTCCATAAGTCGCTGAATAGTTGCCGAAGTTCCCAACATAATAAGAAAAAGCCAACGATGCGCCCACCCATCCAAGTGTGGCAAATACAGCACCAGGGACAGCGCTTAAACATTTCAGCTTTTTACTTGGGGCGATAAAATATAGTCCGACAAAGACAATAAATAAAATGATCGGCGATATTGCCCATCTGATGCCAGACCAGATTGTCAGAAATTGCTCCGAAAAGCCAAATTGCGAGAACAAGAACAACCCGATTTGCCTGCCGAAAACAGGCAGCAGCAACGCGATGATAAATACAAAAATCATTGCGACCGTCAGGACGATCGACATCAATCTTGTCACGATAAAGGAACGGGTCTCTTCCACTTCGTAAGCATCATTGAGTGATTTGACAATAGCGTTCATTCCATTGGAAGCAGACCAGATTGTCGCGATAATACTGAATGATAACAACCCGGTGTTTCTATTAGACATGACTTCATTTATGGTCGATTGGATCATTTCCATTGTTTCACCGGGTGCAAAATCTCTTATCACATTCAAAATGTCTTGCTGTGAAAAAGGCAGATAAGGCAGTAAAGTTACCATGAAAATCAGCAGCGGAAACAGTGACAGAAGAAAGAAATATGCCAGCTGTGCTGCCAGTCCCGTAACATCACCATCCGTTATTTTTTGGAATAACTTTTTAAAGAACCCCTTAATGCCGCCTTCCTTACTTCTCTTAGTCATCCTTTCACCTCTTGTCCTGCTGGATTACTCTACTTTTTCTTGTGCAGGAGAACCTTCTTCCTCAGAAAAAACTTCTTTATACGATTCAGAAGAAGAATGGATGGTCTCCTTCGTGTCTTCTATTAGTTCTTTCACATGAGGGGAAATCTCTTTAATTTCTTCTACTTTCTGGTTAATGAATTCCATATCTTCTCCAATTTGCTGAGCCGTTTCTCTGACTTTCTCATACACCTCTTTGCTGGATTCTACGAGAAGCTGGGGATTGCGGGCGTAACGGCCAATAAATTCTCCGCCTTTCTTCGTGCTGTCCATCACATCTTCGCGCGTTTCTTTATTAAGCAGTGTAATGAATCCCCCTGCCAAAGCACCATATACCAAGCCTTTAACAAACCTTTTCGTTCCCATAGTCATCCTCCGTTACATTAATGTTGTTATCTTGCACTTGATTAACTTCTTATAATCATGAAATGTGAAGACCAGTAATTCTTGTACATACACCATTGTTTATCTTCTTCTACTTCTTGTTCACACGCTTGTTTTCCTTTTTTTCAGGTGCTTTTTTAAGGTGTTTTAGCAAATATTTTAGCTTTTGAACAAGTTCTGAAGAGTGATCTCCGCTCCAATCAATAAACTTTAGCAGATAAAGGTTATCCTTCCAACCTTTAAGTATTTGAACAATAGTATTATTTATCCATCCTGATAAAATATCAAACATTTGAACAGGCTGTAATCCCGGTAGCATGGGAGTTCAGATTGACAACCTGTGATAATAATGAAAAGATATTAATAATAATTAAAGTATAAAAGGAGATAACTTATGGATCTTTCACAAAAGTCATCAGAAAACGTAGAATTTATGATTGAAAAAATCAAAACAAAATTAAGGGTTGTAAATGTTGGAGCAATAAAGCCTTCCCACTTTGACGGAGAAATGTACGAAGAATTAAGAGATATCTATGAAATGGTCGAGCGGAAGAACAACTTCAGCCCGAGTGAAATGCAGGCGATTGTCGAGGAACTTGGCAATTTACGAAAGCAATCTTAATAATAAGCCTGCTGTTTTAATAGGCCTAAAAAAGAGACCGGGAGTCGGTCTCTTTTTTGTTGTCCATATATTATGATACTTTATTTAAGAGCTTCAGCGATTCACGGACAAATGCAGGAATATCATCAGGATTGCGGCTTGTTACAAGCTGGTCTTTACAAACAACCACTTCTTCATCTTTGTAGTCTGCTCCTGCATATTCCATATCCACTTTGATTGATTTAAAACCGGTAGCTGTCCTGCCTTCCAGAGTCTTGGCCGTGAGCAGAAGCTGCGGGCCATGGCAGATGGCAAGTACAGGTTTATCACTTTTCATGCAGCTTTCGGCAAACTGTACAAATCGTTCATCCGCACGAAGCTGGTCAGGAGAAAACCCTCCCGGAAGGAATAAAGCATCAAAGTCACCCGGGTTCACATTATTGATCCCTTCATCGATGGTAACCTTAGCCTCTCCCTGCTTTCCTTCAACCGTTTTACCAGATTCTCTTTCAATCGTCACAACTGTATGTCCTTCATCCTTAAATGCACCAGCAGGTTTGGTATACTCTACATCTTCGAACATATCTGTCACTAAGCATGCGATTTTAGCCATTGTAACCTCTCCTTTGATTAGCATTCTTTTTACAAGTTCATATATTCCCTCTGTCACTTTCAAAAAACCTAATCCCTAAAGTAAAATACTGGAATCACTTTTTGAAAACGGCAATATACCAGCCGCCCTCTTTCACTATCGGATCGATCGACATTGTCTTCAATCCAGCTCTTTTAGCGAAAGCTTTTAAGTCTTTTTCTGTAGGTACGGGGTACAAATTATCAAATGTCATAAAGAAGCTGTTAAAAGCGCTGGAAAATTCCTTGCCGTGCTTTGGCCTCTGAATCGGAGTAATGATGGATAAGGTTCCATTCTTTTTGATCCATTTTGCGGCATTTTGAAAAAAACTGTCTCTTTCCTTTGGTTCTATATAATGCAGCAAGTTATTGGCCATCACCATCTTGAATGTATCCTTAGGGTTATACTCGTTAATATCTTTATTAATTATTTCGATATTGCCATGTTCCGCAACTGCTTCCTCTGCATTCGCAGCCACCTCCCCATTCACCTCGACCCCGACCATTTTCTTGTCAGGGAATTTCCTGGCCAGCTTTTCCAAGTAGCCTGCTTCTCCGCACCCGACATCCAGTACTGCATCCACTTTATACTTTTTCATGACCTTCTCTACCTTAGGATAAGCAAGCTGTTCCAGAAGAGAAGAGGTTTTGGCGACTGTCGGGCCATGGACACTGGAATCAAAGTGCTGTTTGCTTTGATTCCTTAGGAGCTCAGGGTAGGCAAGCAGAGATGGAATGTGGAGCTCCATCATTTCTTTCAATATAATTCCTGACGAGAAGCGATTCGATTTTGATTTAGGCAGCTTCCACCTTTTAATTGTTTTCACTTTTTCTGATGAAACTCTTTTAAAATGCTTAAGGATAAGCCCTACTTCCACCCATTGTTTCAGGAGGTCGGCCTCAAGATCCCTCTCAGCAGCTACCTCTTTTATGGATGCAGGTTTTTTAAAAGATTGGAAAAGATCGAGTTCATAACCCACATAGGCATGCCAGCTCCGCAAAAAAGGCATGTTTTTCTTCATCCAGCCCCTTGCCCGCCAAACTCTTATATATTCTCTGATCATACTAGTAGCTCCTTCCACTTCCACGGATAGTCTTCTCTTTCTGAAAATACTTTCGCTGTTCTCTCCTGTTCGGTCAGTGGTGAATTTCGTTTTGGCAGCAAGCCGCCTTGGATAAGGCGGTCTTTCACCGTGTCCTGCCACATCCCAAGGCCTGAGATGTTGAGCATTTGCTTAAAATGGAGGACAGGATCTTGTTCTATCCGCATCAGGCTTCTTTTCCTCAATTTGCTTACAGCCCTGTATGGATATGAATAAGCGAGAGCTGAAAGGTGACTGAGTTTCATCTGGTTCTTGACTCTGCCTTTTCGTACGTGAGGAAACCACTTCAGGTTTTCATGGCTCAATTTATTCTGTGAAAACATATCACATAGAAGCTCCCCTAATACATCTCCATCCTGTATAGCCATATTCATTCCTTCGCCTGCCATCGGATGGACGGTATGAACAGCATCTCCTATTAACGCCATGTTTCCTTTCACATACCGTTCAGTATGATATGCTACGGGTACCATCAGCTGAATCGTTTTCCAGTCCTTTATTTGGTTGACATAGCCTTCCAATTCCGGACAAAGTTCAGTGTACAATTCGTGAAAGTACTCTATCGGCTTTTTCCTGAGTTCTTTATACTCTCCTGCAGGGATCAGATATACAGACCGAACCTCATTATTCGGCAAGGGAAACAAACCTAAAAATCTGTCAAAGGTAGAAATGATTTTTCCTTTAGTAAACGAAGGCGGGCGTGGAAATGTAACCGTAAGAAAGTGGTGATTGTATTCATTTTCTTCTTTCTCGATGCCCATTTCCTTTCTTGTAACGGAGACCCTGCCTTCTGCTCCGATAAAAAAGGTGCTTTCATAATGCTCTTCTTTCTTCTCTTTACGATTCTCCACTACTGCATTTCCATCAGAGAATCCTTTACAACTGCTGTTGGATCTATAATGAAATGAAGAAAATTGCAATGCGGCAGCTCTGATGATTTCTTTTAATTTTTCATGGTGAATCATCAGCGAATATGAATATTGGCCGGGCACCACACTGTATTTCATATTGGATTCATCCGTTGTGCCTGAATTCTTATCTATTTCAATGAGATTCAATTCTTCTATGACATGGCCGTTTTTTTGGATAGTTTCTAAAAGCCCCAATTCATCAAATATCTCCAGGCTTTTAGGCTGCAGCAATTCTCCTTTATATACAGGGGTCGGTCCTGGAAGACGCTCAATCACTGTTACATCTATACCGCATTTGGCAAGTTTAAGAGCAAGCGTGAGTCCTCCAATGCCTCCCCCTGATATAAATACATCCGTTTTCATTCTAATCACCGCCTTTAAGGATATTTATCCTCTTTCGCTTTTTCTGAAACCACGGGATGTGTTGGTGAGGGAGGATGCAGAAAACGACAATTGCTGAAGGGTTTATCCAATTGTTTTTAAATTATTTCCCGGAAAATAGAGAGAGGTGGCGAATCTTTATTTTAAGGTGCGATTTGTGTTGTTGTTTGGAAATGTTATACAGTTATTTTGTCAGGATAAGGTATTGTTTTGTTGGTTGAATAAGTTCTTAATAGTGATATCTCCTCCAATCGATAAACTATAGCAAAGACAAAAAGACGTGCCTGCTCTCACAGACACGTCTTTTTGGGTATTGTCTTATTGAATGACCCTTGGAAGGATAAGAACTTCGACTCTTCTGTTTTTTGCCCTTCCTTCATTGGTATCATTGCTTGCTAAAGGTTTGAATTCACCAAAGCCTTTGGCACTGAACCAGCGGGGGTCCAGGTTTTGGTTCTTTAAGATGATCTTCATGAAATTGACCGCTCTCATGACACTGAGTTCCCAGTTCGATTCATAGCTTGCATTGCTTATCGGAATATTATCGGTATGGCCGCTGATGATGACACTTCTTGGTGAATCCATTTCCAGCAATCCGGACAGTTCCTTGGCCACACCTTCATCTTTTGATCCGACGAGAGCAGACCCGGACTGGAAGAGGACATTGTCTCTGATGGTGAGCAGCAATCCTTCCGATGTCAACTCTGTGGCAAATTGCTTCTGGAGTTCATTTGCGGCTATATAGCCATTCACCTTTTTTTGCAGGTCTTCCAGTTCTTTTCGATCTTTCTTTTTCGCTGCCTCCACCTCGTCGACCGTCATAGGCTTTTCTTCTTCTTTCTTTTCAGGAAGAGCATTAGATGAATCTGGCGCAGGATACTCCATCACCGATGAGCCTCCAACGAAAATTTCATTGAATGTTTCGGACATCTCTTTGAATTTTGCAGCATCAATATTACTGGAGGCAAAAAGTACAATGAACAATGCTAATAATAACGTCAGGATGTCGGCATAAGGTATCAACCAGGATTCATCTACATGTTCCTCGTGATGTTGTTTTTTACGCCGCCGCTTCATCTTTAACCACTTCCTCGCCAGTGATATTCTTCCTCTCACTTGCCGGCAAATAGGATGCTAGCTTTTGCTCAATTACTCGCGGTGCTTCTCCTTCAATGATAGACAGTATTCCTTCGATCATCATCATTTTCTGTTTGACTTCCTGCTTCGATTTTCTTTTCAACTTATTCGCAAAGGGATGCCAGAGTACATAACCTGTAAATATTCCTAGTAGTGTAGCAACAAATGCGGCTTGAATCGCTGAGCCAAGATGAGCAATATCATCCATATACCCTAATGCCGCAATCAAACCAACTACCGCTCCCAAAACACCTAAGGTTGGTGCATAAGTACCTGCCTGTGTGAATATTAAAGCACCTCCCTGATGGCGTTCCTCCATGGCGTCAATTTCCTCATTAAGTACATCCCGGATGTAGTCAGCACCTTGCCCATCGACTGCAAGCGCCATTCCATTTTTCAAAAACGGATCTTCAATATCATTAGTCTTTGCTTCCAGTGCTAATAGCCCTTCTCTTCTAGCCAGCTCCGCCCATTCTGAAAACATTGCAATAATTTCTTTGGGCTCTTGTAATTTATTTTCCTTGAATATTATTCCGAACAACTTAGGGACCTTTTTAATTTCAGAGGTAGGAAAAGCAATTGTGACTGCTCCAATAGTCCCGAGAATTATTATTAAAATAGCCGGAATATTAAAAATCTTGTCTATTGGAACTCCTTTTAAAACCATCCCTACTCCGACAGCAAGAACTCCAACTATTACTCCAATAAGCGATGTTTTATCCATATTCATTCACCCTAAACTTTTTTTTCTTACTATTTATATCGGAAGGGATCTCAAATATTGAAGGACAAAATCTCTGTTATTTTTTCGTTTCAAATAATCAGGTCTGTAAAATTCCTTCATTTCTCTTGAACCTGTCCTTTTTTTTCACAATTTTCCAATTATAGTATTGAAAAATCAGGAAATTTGACGATAGAATAAGTATATAGCACTAATCATTCAATTACATATTGACAGGAGAGACATATCATGACGATTGAGCAATTGAAATTGCAAGATTTTAAAAAGAAGAATATTTTAATGCTGATATTATATTCAGCATCCTTGCTTGCTGCTATATCCTATACCCTTATCAACCAAAATCCCTTGATTGAAACCATTCTGTATTCAAGCCAGCTGGGTGCGATGGTTGTCTTTTTCGTTCTCTTTCAAGTCATTTTAAAAAAGATTCACTTATTCCCCTTCTTTACAATACCAGTCATTTATCTGATTATTGGTGTTGACATTTTCGTTAACGGCGGATCAGGAAACAATCTGATCATTTTGCTTTTCCTTGCCGTCATTTCTGCTCTGCACTTTAAACTTTCACTTTTTGCTGTAGGGTATGTTTCAGGACTGTTTCTGTTTATCTTTAATAAGATGCTTTTCCAAGGTCCCGGAGAGATTGACAGTATCTTCGTTCCCGGCCTTCTTGTCTATATCCTGCTTGGAGTACTGCTCACCATTGTCGTAAAACTCAACACAAATCAATCCTTACAGCTGCAGAAATTTGTTGCAGATGCGGAGGCAGAGTCAATCAAGAAGGAACAGCAAAAAATGGTGCTGGAAACTGAATTGGGAACAATTTTTGCAAGCATCAAAAAGGTAAACGACCAAATACAGCACCATTTAGTTTCACACAATGAAATGAAAACAGCGCTGCAGGAAATTTCCGCCGGCAGCCAGACTCAAAGCGATCAAATCAGCAGCATTGCCTCCATCTCGGAAACGACAATGCGGAAAATGGAAGGCATGGCTTCTATGGCAGAAGTACTGTTCCAGCATTCCGAAGAAGCAAATCTAACCGCCGAAAATGGAACTGAAAAGGCTGGTGAACTTCAAACGAACATGAATGAGCTCAACACCTTTATTGATGAACTGAGCCTCACTTTTAAAGAACTTACCAACAAAATAGAAGAAACCAACAGCTTTATTGGTACGATACAGGGAATTACCGAGCAGACTAACCTTTTGGCACTTAATGCTTCAATTGAGGCTGCGCGGGCAGGAGAAGCTGGAAGAGGATTTTCCATTGTAGCCGACGAGATCAGGAAGCTTGCTGAAATGACCAGCAATACGGCTACACGGATTAACGAAAACCTGGCTTCAGTCAACCATGCAAACTCCACTGCCCTCCAAAAAATGAACTTAAGCAGCAGCAAATTAACAGACAACGTCCAAGCCGTTGAAGACGTCAGCGGTTCTTTTAAAGAACTACAGTCAAAGCTGCAGATTCTGCAGACAGAATTCCAGACGCTGGCAGGCAATTCAAACTCTGTCAAAGAGCAAACGGTCCATGCAGAGCTGTCAACAAAAGAACTGGCAGCTGTGATTGAAGAGGCATCAGCCGGCCTTGAGGAAGTAAGTGCAACCATCGAAACCCTTAATGACGATACCAACACAATCGCAAGTTATGTAAATGAAACGGTAAAAAGTGCCGAAAAAATCCAGGAAAATATAGAAAATCAAAAATAATAGAAAAGAGTATCCCGACAGGCTGGGATACTCTTTTCTATTATAGAAGCTTTTTCTCTATCTTGCTTTCATAATTTTTAAAAATGGAGCTGTTCGTATTGATTCTCTTTTTAGACATCAATTCGTTTAACTTTAACATTTTTTCATTGAGGTCTTTTTTCAGACCTTCTTTTTCAAGCTGATCCTCACAATCCCGGATCAGATCTTCAACCCTCATCATTTCTTTTCTAAGTGAGTTTTCTTCTGTGGAGAAACCGGCATTTTTCATGATGCGGTGTGCCATGCGGAGCTCTTCCGGGATACTTGAATCATCTTCTAATACAAGAGGTTTTCCAAAACCAGGAAGACGGTCAAACTCTCCATCCTCATAGGCTTTTTTAATTTTCTGTTCAGAAAGTATTGTAAATAAGTCCAATATAATCCCCTCCTCCAGCTTCAATAGTCCTTTCTTCTATTATATCCATTTTCAATTTGCAGACGGACTTCTTAATAAGGCAATTTTTTGAAAATTATCTTCACTGATGATATTCCCAATACTTTTTCATAAAGGCTGTTTTCGCATAGATTGTTGCTTTCGGATATCCCCTGGATACAGAGGATTTTCTTTCTGAATCGGGAGAGCAGCACTTTTCTTCCATCCTTAAAGATATATTTCAGGACAATCATGGCGATATTTTTTGAAATTTATATTAAATAGCAACAAAGTTTACGAAAAGAGCCTTCATAAAAATGAGCACGCTGGAAAAACTAACAGAAGGTTACAGCGGAAAGGGGTGTTGAGTATGAGCAGAGGAAAATCTTTTCAGCATAAAAAGAAAGGCCATCCTGGCAACTATCCTTCAGATTCACTGACTGAAAAACATACTAAAGAAAAAATTGAGGATGAAGAATATATCGTGACACAAGAAGCATTTAAGAATCGTGTGGATGAAGAATAAGAATTCTTAGAAACCAAAAAAGAACGTCCAGAAGCAATTCTGGGCGTTCTTCTCTTTTTATGCTTCTTGCAACTCTAAATTCATTGCCGGGCCAAAGAATTCATATCTGATTTTGTCCGCAGGAATACCGATAGACATCAATGAACCGATGATTGCTTTCATGAATGGAGCCGGTCCGCATACATAACAGGTACTGTCCCGGTCAACGATTTCTTCAAGGATTTCAGTATTGATGCAGCCTTTGAAATCACATACTGTTTCAGGATCAATTGGGTTTTCATAGACAAAATATGACTTTCCATTTTCAAGTCCTTCAACAAGCTCGTTCACATCAGCTTTAAAAGCGTGAACTTCCTCATTTCGGCTGGCATGGACAAATCGGACCGGCCTTGAAGGGTTTGTTACGGCGATCGATTCCAGCATGCTGAACATTGGCGTGATCCCTACACCGCCGCTGATGAGTGTTACTGGCGAATGTTCGTTTGTTTCCATGTAGAAATCACCTGCTGGAGCACTTATCTCAACTGAAGCTCCTTCGCTTAATTCATCATGAAGGTAATTGGAAACTTTCCCTTCAGGAGAATGTTCAGCTTCACGCTTCACGGAAATTCTGAAAAGCTCTTCATTAGGAGCTGAAGACAAGCTGTACTGGCGGTTGAACAGGTTTTCTTCTCCAGGAATACTCAAGCGGATGGTGATATATTGCCCTGGTAAATAAGAAGGTACCTTTTGTCCATCCTTTGGCTTTAAGTAGAAGGATGTAATCAGAGAACTCTCTTCTACTTTTCTCACTACTGTAAAGTCTTTGAAGTCTCTCCAACCTGCCTCTTTCGCCTCGGCCTCCTGATACATTTCTTCTTCAACATCGATGAAGACTTGTGCTATTACACCATATGCTTCTCCCCAGGCTGTAAGGATTTCATCCGTTGCAGCATCTCCGAGAACTTCTTTGATTGCCATTAGTAAATGTTCGCCTACAATCGGATATTGTTCAGGTTTAATTCCAAGACTTCTATGTTTATGGGCAATCTGTTTCACTGCCGGGAGCAGGACCTCAAGGCGGTCAATGTTCTGTGCAGCTGCGTAAACAGTGTTCGCCAATGCTGTTTGCTGGCGGCCTTGTTTTTGATTGGCATGATTAAAAATATTTAACAGTTCCGGATGGTTCGAGAACATTTTTTTGTAAAAGACAGTAGTAATTTCAGTCCCCTTTACTTCCAGGACAGGTGCTGTAGATTTGATAATGTCGATTGTTTTTTGAGCTAACATTGTATCGCTCCTTAAAGATATATTTTGAATACATCTTTATGGTAACGCCCGCTGATACCTAAAGCAATATTCTAAATACATCTTTAATAAAATGGACACATTTAGACACCCTCTCCATCAACTTGTATAATGTAATTATCTATACAGCCTTATTTTGGCTATTAATTGAAGGTGAATACATTGAAATTGACTTTATATACCGATTACTCCCTCCGAGTACTGATATACCTTGCTTCCAGGCAGGATGGTAAACTCGCCAATATCAAAGAAATCGCCGAGTCTTATAAAATCTCGAAAAACCATCTAATGAAAGTTACCTACGAGCTTGGAAAAATGGGTGTAATCGAAACAATCCGTGGAAGAAATGGCGGAATAAAACTCGCCAAAACTCCTGGTGAAATCAACATAGGCGCACTTGTTAGGAAAACAGAGGAAGATTTCCAGCTGGTGGAATGTTTTTCGGAACATAACACTTGCATCATTACCCCTGTCTGCGGCCTTAAGCATGTTCTTGCGAAAGCATTGGCTGCCTATTTAAATGTCCTCGATCAATATACGCTGAAAGACCTTGTCCAAAGTCCTGAAGACTACCGCATGCTGTTCGCCCTCAACAATCCGGCAGACAACGAATAAGACCTTCCCGGCAACTACTCTATATTGCCGGGATTTTTTGCAAGCATACAGGGAAAAGTACTAACCTATCAATCTATTTACATTTAGATAGAATAAGCTACAATCAACACATATAAAAAAAATGACAAGGTGATTATATGAATAAAAAATATCTTTGGTTTCTATTTCTTCTCATTCCTGTCCTTCCCTATTTTTTATGGCTGCTGAAAGATGAAACGCCACTTAGTATCGTCATTCTTGATAAAACAGTGCCAGAGACCGATTACAGGGAACACAGCGGGCTGACCTGGCTTCTTAACCATCGGAAAATTGTTGAGCCAGACGATGGGACCTCCTATCAATTGACTGACTATGCAGGATGGCACCCGGAAAATGATAAAGACAGCAGAATACAAGAGCTGGATTTATCAAATCTGCAGCCGGACCTCCTGTATATCGCGGATACCTACGGCGTATATCCCGAGCAGGCAGATAACTCCGAGCGTGGAAATGACCCCCTATATGGCGGGCTTACACAGGATGAAGTCTATCAGATAGAACAGTCCCTAACAGAAAACAACTCTACTTTAGTCACTGAATTTAATACACTCGCCAGCCCGACTGAGGAAAAGGCCAAGAATGCAATGTACAGCCTCCTTGGCATTCAGTGGACCGGCTGGACCGGAAGACATTTTAACGAATTGGACCCTAATAAAAGCTCTGAAATTCCAAACTGGATCATTGATGCCTATCAATCTCAGTCAGGATCGTGGACCTACTCAGGATCAGGCTTTGTTTTCTCTCATGAAGACGGAACATTATTTATCCTGGAGGAGAAAGACCATTATAACGGAAAAGGATTGTGGATCAAGTTTAATGATAAAGGCACCGAATTCTTCGGCCTTAAACAGTCGCCCGCTTATGGATATTGGTTCGATATAATTGAGACAACTTCCGCCGAGGTGCTGGGAGATTATCAAATGGATCTCACTCAGGAAGGCAAGGCCCGATTACAGGAATATAATATTCCTCTGGCGTTTCCGGCTGTCACTTTATTCAATGAGGATAACTCTAAACGCTATTACTTTGCCGGCGATTTTGTCGATACAGGCACCACACCGGCCATTCATAAATATGCCGGACTTGATTCCATCCAGAAAATGTTTTCATTTGAAAAAGGCAACAGGCCACAAACCTTCTATTGGAAAGCTTATGTTCCCATGATGGAAGCAATCTTGAGTGAAATTCAAACCGGGAAAGGTGAAGATCAACAAACAGAGAAACCTCAACCTATGCCTTCTATGGTGAGAGACGGGCAGTACCAAATCCTGAAAAATGGCAAGTGGGAACCCTTTACCGTTAAAGGTGTTAACATGGGGATTGCAAAACCCGGCTACTTCCCGGGCGAAACCGCGATTACACGCGATGATTATTACCGCTGGTTTGAGATGATTCACGAGATGAATGCAAATGCCATCAGGGTCTACACACTTCACCCTCCTGGATTTTACCAGGCCTTGAAACAATTTAATGACGGCCATAAAGATGATCCGCTTTACTTGTTCCACGGTGTCTGGATAGATGAAGGACCATTAGAAGAGACGCTTGATGCATTCTCACCGGAAAATACAGAACCTTTTACAGAAGAAATGAAGCGGATTGTGGATGTCGTTCACGGCAATGCCAATGTTGTGGAAAAGCCAGGACATGCCAGCGGCTTATACACAGCTGATGTTTCCGACTATGTAATTGGCTGGATATTAGGGATTGAGTGGTATCCTTATACAGTTGAAAACACGAATAAAGTCCACGCTTCGAAAGGCGAATATGACGGTAAGTTCACTTATACAAAGGGGGCTGCTCCTTTTGAACACTGGCTTGCGAACATGATGGATACCATCTTGGCCTATGATGAAGAAACCTATGGGACGATGCGCCCTGTCTCATTCACAAACTGGGTGACGACCGATTTGCTTGAACATCCTGCTGAACCTTCTGAACAGGAAGATCTCGTGAGCGTCGATCCCAACGTCATCTATTTGAAAGACAGTGTAAAAACAGGCCAGTTTGCTTCTTATCACGTTTATCCGTATTATCCGGACTTCTTGAACTATGAAGAAAAGTATCTCAACTATACGGATCATCGTGGAAATAAAAACAATTATGCCGGCTACTTGAATGAATTGCATGAGGCACATAGGCTTCCGATTTTGATAGCAGAGTTCGGAGTCCCGGCTTCAAGGGGATTGACCCATGAAAATCCATTCGGCTGGAATCAGGGGTTTCACAGTGAAGAAGAACAGGGGCTGACAGATGCCTCGCTTTATGAGGATATAATCAGCGAGGGATTACTCGGCGGCCTCGTCTTTACATGGCAGGATGAATGGTTTAAGCGAACCTGGAATACCATGGAACTTGACGACAGTGACAGAAGGCCATACTGGTCGAATGCACAGACAAACGAGCAGCAATTCGGATTATTAAGCTTTGACAGGCACAAAATCAAGATTGATGGAGATGCCGCTGATTGGGAAGATTCAACGATCATTTATGAAGGATCTGCCGGAAAGCAGTCTGAACTCCACAGTTTAAAAATGGATCAGGATGAACGATATTTGTACATGAATTTACAGATGACAGATTCTGCTGTAAAAGACTGGGACAAAAAAGATATCCTCTTCTTGTTTGATAGCGGCATGGAGGGCGGCAATACTGTTTCTGCGGCGAATTCAACATTCGAAGGCATCGATTTCGCGCTTCATCTGAACGGAAAACAGGATTCACGCCTTCTGGTCGACAGTTACTATGATCCATTTTATTACCAATACAGTGAACAATTGGAACTACTTCCAAAGCAGCCGCATCACAGGGCAGAAAATTCAGGAGTCTTCCATCCAATCAGGCTTGCTCTGAATAAGCCTCTTTCTATTCCGAGCACAGGAGAAAGCATTCCGTTTCAAGCTTACGAAACAGGCAAATTACGATACGGGATTGGAAATCCTGAACATACTGATTATAATTCCCTTTCTGACTTCTATGTAAATGAAAAAGACGGCATGATTGAAATTCGCATTCCCTGGCTGATGTTGAATTACAGGGATCCGAGCCAGCAGGAAATCATCGGTGATCTTTGGCATGGCGGCATGAAGGCTTCGACCGAGACAGCAGGAATCGAAGTAGCAGTTCTGTCCGGAAGCGGCCTGGACAGCAATCCTGATATGATGGAGCTCAAAACTTTTGAAGCTTCAGATATGCTCCCTGCAAATGGCAGTTCTGCAGTGAAGGAATACACCTGGCAGGAATGGGACTTGCCTCAGTCTGAGGAAAGACTGAAAGAATCCTATTATATTCTTCAGGAGCTTTATGAGAAATACTAATCAAAACCACCAGTGTGAACTGGTGGTTTGCTATGCGGCTGGAAGCCTTTCTTGCCGGGCTCGGCCTAAAAATTTTTTTGAGAAATAAGGGGAGAAATTCCGCTTATTTAAAGAAAAAGCACGAAAAACAGCTAAAATAAGCGGAGAAATTCCCCTTATTCTCTTGTAAAGATGCGAAAGTGGTTCATTTTGCTGTGCTTAAGGGGAAAAATTCCGCTTATATATCCTAAATCGAGTGCTAATCCACAGCTTAACGGGAAAATTTCCGCTTATTTTAAATAGGATTATTCATGTCCTTCACAGGGCATACCTACTGCTGCAATGAAATGAAGTGATAGGGAAACCTGCTTATCCTTTCATGTAGGGAGAATTTATACCCCGCAAAAAGCTCTCTCGCCCCCCTGCCCCGCGGAGTCGTGCGCCTGGAGCGGAAATCAACTATTCCTTTCCAAAAACGGAACATGGAGAAAACACTAATTGCTAGATTATTAAACAAAAAAGCACTTCCATTGTGGAAGTGCTTTTTTGTCAGACCGATTCAAGATGAAACCCCTTTCCTCTCCATATCGCCCCATTGATGTTTCTTGCTTCTTGATTGAAGCAGTCCCTGAACCCTGAAGAAGGTCGTCATTGGACGGTACCAAAACGTTTCAGACAAAGCGAGAAAGAAAAGCTTTACAACATCTTTCAAATTGGGATACTTCCTCAAGCTCCATTCCTCAAGCAAAACTCCGCACATTGACAGAAAGGAGCCATAAAGAAGGCTTAAGCAGAATAACAGGATCGCCATCTTCCATGAAATAAGAGAAAAAACAATTCCCATGATGATAATGGCATAACCTAGAAATTCCACCACTGCACCAAGCAGCTCAATAAAGAGGAAATAAGGCAGGGAAACCAGCCCGACACTTTTATATTTTGGATTGAACAGCATTCCTTTATGGATGGATAACGTTTCAAAAAGCCCTCTTTGCCAGCGGCTCCTTTGCCTCTGAAGCACCCTTATCGACTCCGGAGCTTCTGTCCAGCAGACCGGGTCGGGAATATACTGAATCCGATTCGCACTTTTTTCATCTTTCAGAAGCCTGTGGAGGCGTACGACCAATTCCATGTCTTCTCCGACTGTATGGGGGTTATAGCCTCCTGCTTTGAGCACCCAGTCTTTATGAAAGACACCGAATGCACCCGAGACGATTAACAGGATATTGAACTTGCTCAGACCGATTCTGCCCATCAAGAAGGCACGCAAGTACTCAATTACCTGCATAATGACGATCGGACGCCGGGAAAGGCCTACTTCTACGACTTCTCCCCTTTCAATCTTACAGCCGTTAGCGATACGGACCGACCCACCTACTGCAATGACCTCTCCGTTGGAATCAATGATAGGCTTCATCACTTGTAAAAACGCATCCCGTTCCAGAATCGAATCGCCATCAAGTGTACAAAAATAAGGGAACTTTGAAACATTAATGCCGGCATTAAGCGCATCGGCCTTTCCTCCGTTTTCCTTGTCGACAAGATATACATGCTTGTACACCTTTGACCGGTACACTGCTTTGATTTCCTTTGTGTCCAGCGATTTCCGGATGACGAGCGGAATCTTCTCCATAGAAAATTGCTCGATCATAACCTGAAGGGTTTTGTCCTTCGAACCGTCATTAATCACGACAATTTCGTATTCGGGATAGTTCATGCTGAGAAGGGACCTTACACTCTGGACGATCCCCATTTGTTCATTGTAAGCGGGGACGAGAATGGTCACGGGCTTAGTGTCGTATGAGTATAACAGTTCTTCATGCTGATCATCTTCAAGCCCCAATTTCTTTCTTAACTCAATGGCTGATACGAAAAAGATGAACAGGTAAAAGGAAAAGACAAATAGCATATAAAAAATCAAAAAAATTCCTGCAGTATAAAAAATATTGCTCATGATCGAGTGAAACATTTATACACTTCCTAACCATTGGGAGGCCATATCTCTGGCAAAGGCATCTTGATGATTCGCGGCCGACTCCTTTAATATACCTTTCCCGTCCTTATATTTTGACAATGCCTCTCCAGCATAATAACGAACCCACCAATTGGAAGATGCCAGCAATTCGATCAGCCTCTCTTTATAGATCGGATGCACCAGCTCACCCGCTGCCTGTGCAAAGCTCATTTGTTCCACCCAGCTTTCAGAAAAGGAAAATGCGTGGAGTGATTGCGGATTTGTGATAAATCCGATACTCCTTATTGCCTTAAGGGCATTTACACGGACTTCATGATCCTCAGACTCAAGGCAGTTCTCGACAAAACGCAATAATGGCAGCTCCCGCTTTTCCCCGATATAAGATAAGACCGCCACTCTGAAACCTGGAGGCAACCCCGTGAATCGGGAAATGATCGTATCGAGCATTTCAGGGGAAACCCTTCGGATAATCTGCTTATAAAAAAAAGTAGATTGATAGGGAGGAGAGGAGATAAGCACTTCCAACAGCCGGCTATCATCAGCCCCTGCAGCTGTTTGCAGTATCAGATTTTTCTCCTGGACAGAGGTTCGCTGCTTTTCATAGAGCGTCCACAACTGCGGGACAAAACTGTACATTTGAAAATCCTTAATTGCTGTCAAAGCATTGATCCTGTCACCCCATCGCGAGCTGGAAAGATCCTTTTCAATTGAGTCAGCCAGGTATTTTTCAGCAGTCTCCGCTATTGTTTTTTTATAAGAGGAAGAATCCAGATTGGAACTGAATTCTTTCAGATTATCTTCAACGGCTGAAACAAAAACAGCATCCTTTTTAAAACGGTCCGTGCCGGAATCATTACCCTTGATCATTTCTTCAATCAGCAAAGGCCTTAAAGATTCCTTCATTGAAGTGATGTTCCTGATCCTCTTTTGCTCCATTTTCTTTCTGATGAGCAAATACATCAACATGATCATAAGCACAGCCAGCATACCCATTATGGCCGCTGCAAGCTGAAAATATGATATATTAAGCATCAGCGTCTTCCATCCTCTTCGCAACCCTCTTGATTCTGGCAATCAATTCATTGATTTTAAAAGGCTTTGTAACATAATCAAATGCCCCTGCTTCAAAAGCGGAAACAATATCATTTTCCCTGTTTCTGCTTGTCAGCATTATGATGGAAACCTGATTCTCAGAATATTCCTTGCGAATCTCACTCAGTACTTCCATTCCATCCATGCGAGGCATGATCCCATCAAGTACAATGATATGCTTGCCGTGATCATTCAGCCTTCCGCTGTTAAAGAATGATTCCCCTTCCCTGTATACTTCGAGGTCCACTTCCCACTCTCCCCAGTCAACCGCATCGAGCTGGTCTCCAAGGAACATTCGGATCACTTCATCGTCATCCAATATGGAAAGTCTCAATATCTTCTTATCATTGCCACCCTCAGTCTGCTCGTCTTCAACTAAGAGTTCTGAATCATCAACGGGTGCAGTTTCGGCTGATTCATAGATGATGCCTTGCAGCTCAAGGCCCTCCGTGATATCGCTGTAAACTTTTCCTGCAATAGAGAGCGGTTTTTGAACTTCTTTCAACACCGAATCAATGCTTTCCTTGAAAAGTGTTTCCGCTTCCGAAGCCGATTCCGTCGGGTAAATGACAGCTGCACGCTGAATCCCGAGTTCAAGGAAGAATGAATTATAAGGCAGAGTGTCTTTCACTGCTTTCCAAGCAAGAACATTGTCCTCCCCGGACAGCTTATTGTGTATCGCATAATCAAGAATAAAAAAGTTGATATCGTTCTTTCTTAAGAAATCTGTATTTCTCTTCAGTGATAGCATTCCATTATTGCTTTCCACTTTAGTCGACCCCTTCCTTCTTAGAGTGCTAAGAGGCTGTTTATTTCTTTTTACCACAAAACAATGTTTATTAATATATTATAATTCACTTTCTTCTACATATAAATAATTCGTGTGCCGACTCAACATTTGAATTCAAGGAATACTAAGTTGAAAACATTTGCAAAACGTCGTGCGATTGTTAAAATGAGGTAGAAAGATTCTGAATTAAAGGAGAATACATATGGATAATTTCAAACAAAATCTTGAGAAATACGCAGACCTGGCTGTAAAGGTCGGTGTCAACATCCAAAAAGGGCAGACACTTGTTGTAAACGCTTCAATTGATGCGGCTGAATTCGTAAGACTTGTCGTAAAACAAGCATATGAGACCGGCGCAAAGCATGTGTATGTAAACTGGAACGATGACACAGTCAACCGTTACAAATACGACCTGGCTCCTGATGAAGCATTCACAGAATTCCCTGAGTGGAAAGCAAGAGAAATGGAAACATTGGCGGAAAACGGCGCAGCATTCATGTCCATCGTTTCTGCATCCCCAGATCTTTTAAAAGGTGTAGATCCTGAACGCATCTCCAACTTCCAGAAAGCTGCAGGCCAAGCAATGGACAAATACCGATCTTACATCCAATCGGATAAAGTAAGCTGGTCTGTCCTTGCAGCACCTTCTGAAAAATGGGCAGCAAAGGTATTCCCGGACGCACCAGCTGATGAGCAAGTCGACAAGCTTTGGGACGCTATCTTCAAGGCAGTGCGTGCAGACCAGGCAGACCCTGTTCAAGCTTGGAAAGACCATGACCAAAATCTGCATGAGAAAGTGGACTACTTAAACGGCAAAAACTATAAAAAGCTTCACTATACAGCTCCAGGAACTGACCTGACAATTGAATTCCCTGAAGGATATATGTGGGTTGGCGCTGGCAGCGTATCAGAGCAAGGCGTTAAATTCATGGCGAATATGCCGACTGAAGAAGTGTTCACGGTTCCTTTGAAAACAGGCGTGAACGGAACTGTTTCCAGTACAAAACCATTAAGCTACGGCGGTAACGTCATCGACAACTTCAAGTTGACATTCAAAGAAGGCCGTATCGTCGAAGTCCAAGCTGAAGAAGGCGAAGATATCCTGAAGCGCTTAGTGGAAACGGATGAAGGATCCCATTTCCTTGGAGAAGTTGCCCTTGTGCCTCACAAGTCACCAATTTCCCAATCGAATGTCCTTTTCTACAACACATTATTTGATGAGAATGCTTCCAACCACCTTGCAATCGGAAGCGCCTACGCTTTCTGTGTGGAAGGCGGCAAAAAGATGTCTAAAGACGAACTTGAAAAAGCCGGCTTGAACAACAGTATCACTCATGTTGACTTCATGATCGGTTCTTCAGAAATGAACATTGACGGAATCAAAGAAGACGGCACAACAGAAGCAGTCTTCCGCAACGGAGACTGGGCGTTTTAATTTAACGTAATATTAAAGAAGAGAAGTCATTTTGCTTTCGGGCGAATGGCTTCTTTTTTTTACCCGTACTCCTTCTTTTATATGGATATAAAATCTCCTTGTAATTTTCTGGTTATGAAAGTATGATATTAAAGGTTAATTTAGGGGAACGGGGAGATTTTTTTATGAGGATTAGGGATTGGGATCGAAATTTAAAGGTCAGGCTTTTTGGGGAAGCGATGATGAACATCACTTTCTGGATGTTTTTCCCGTTTCTGACGATTTATTTTACAGAAGCATTCGGAAAGCAGATGGCCGGCTTGCTGCTTATTGCCTCTCAGCTGTTTGCAGTTTTCGCCAACTTGATGGGCGGTTATTGTGCTGACCGGTTCGGAAGGAAAACCATGATGGTCCTTTCTTCCTTTGGGCAGGGTCTTGCCTTTCTGGTTTTCGCCTTTGCCAGCTCGCCGTGGCTGGAATCGGCAGCACTCGGATTTATCTGTTTTACGCTGGCCAGCGTCTTCGGGTCGTTTTATTGGCCTGCCAGCCAGGCAATGGTGGCCGATGTCGTGGATGAAAAAGACCGCAGCCACGTGTTCGCGATTTTTTATACGTCCATTAACATTGCCGTTGTCATCGGACCGATTTTAGGAAGTATTTTTTATGTACATTATCGTTTTGAACTGCTTCTTGTCTCAGCCATCATATGTATGATTCTGGGCTTGCTTCTTGCAAAAATGACTCGTGAGACTGCACCGGAAAACCAGGACAGGAAGCTTGTCACCAAGGGCGAGCCGAAAGCCTGGTACCATGCGTTAACGGATCAGTTTAAAGACTACAAAGTCATTATCAGGGACAGAACGTTTCTTTTGTTCATTTTGGCAGGTGTGCTGGTCGGGCAAACCTTCATGCAGCTTGATCTGCTTATACCGGTCTATATAAAAGACTCTCTGGAAAGCGCCAAAGTGCTCTCGTTCACATTGACAGGTGAACAAATCTTTGGAGTAATTCTTTCGGAGAACGGATTGCTTGTTGCGTTATTCACTGTCATCGTGACGAAATGGATGACCAAATACAAAGAAAAAAATGTATTTATGCTCTCGTCTCTCATTTATGCAGTGTCGATCTTTATTTTTGGCCAGACCGCTTCCATTTGGATGTTCATCGTATCAATGGCGATCTTCACCTTTGCCGAACTAATGACAGTCGGCATCCAGCAAAGCTTCATTTCCAAGCTTGCACCCGAGAATATGCGCGGGCAATACTTTGCGGCTGCGAGCATGAGATTTACGCTAGCCAGGACGATTGCACCATTATCCATCACTTTTTCCCTTTGGGCAGGCTATCAGGCAACCTTTGTAATTCTTGCACTGCTGGCTGGCCTGAGCGCTGTTTTATATTATGTGATGTTCTCGCAAATAGAAAAGCAAAACCTAATTAAACAACAGGTGACAGTCGAAACAGAAGTTTAATAGGCAGTCTGAAAAAAGAATTCAAAAAAATTTTGCATACCCCTTTCGCCATAGATTTATAGATGTTACAATGGGACCCGGTTGAAATAATAAGATTCATTTTCATCGGAAATAGCCGATTGACTCCATTCAACAAATCGCAAAGAAAGGGTGTATTTTCAATGCATACAGGAAGCAAAGGCTGGTACGTTCAACAACTGAAGGAGAAAGGTGTTCGCCGTTACGAGGAACGCAAAGTTGAATCCTACAAAAAGCACGTTTTAGCTACCTTACTTGAGAAATATCAATAACACTTACAGCCGGAGAGCACAGCTCTCCGGCTTTTTAATATTCTCTTTTTGATGTCGGGTTCGGCGGGATATCCCCCTCAACCTACACAGGGGAATTTTTCCGATTTTCTTTAATATATTTCACCTTGAGTGTTTGTTTTGAATATTTTAGTGGATTATATAAAACAAAGCCAAATTTGAAAGGTGATCAATATGAGCGAAACCAAACGAATGAAAGACACGAAGACGATAAAAACCAGTCATGTATTGCCGCCTGATACAAACCACCACGGTACATTATTCGGCGGCAAGCTTATGTCCTATATTGATGATGTCGCATCCATTTCCGCCTATAAACTGGCGAGGAACCCTGTGGTCACTGCTTCGACAGACTCGGTGGACTTTCTCAAGCCGATAAAAGTGGGAGATGCAGTAACACTTGAAGCGATGGTGACTTATACTGGGAGCAGTTCCATGGAAGTGTGTGTAAAGGTGACTTCTGAAAACCTTTTAACAGGAGAAACGGCGGTTGCCGCTATTTCCTTCCTTACCTTCGTGGCACTTGACCAAGGCGGAAAACCGGCTCCAGTCCCCAAAGTCATCCCCGAATCTGATGAAGAAAAATGGCTCAATGAAACGGCCGATAACCGCGCATCCCACAGGAAAGCCAGAAGAAAGCACAGCCAGGAGCTTGCCGAGTTTTTCGCCAAACACTAGTATGTCCTTTCAGCCGTTACCGGTAACTCCTATGGTGACGGCTTTTTTGATTTAGGTTCATCCTTACTTCCCTTTTTCAGTTATAAAGTATATCCACTTTCTATATAAGGAAAATTAGTACATACACTTCCGATACTAGATGGTCTAATTCCCTTTCCAAACAATATAAATAATATGAAATGGATCAGGGAAGGAGAATGGCCCGGTGGTTAAAACATATTGGGGTGTAGACTCATCCAAAACCGTAACCAGGGATTTATATAACAGTGTGCTGAAGAACTTTGGCAAGCCCTTATTTTGGGGAAGGTACTTGACGACTGTTGAAGATGCCTCTGAAGGGTTGACCAGAGAGGAGATAAAATTACTTCACAACAGCGCCACAAAGGTGTTGCCTATCTATAATAACTTTGCTTCTTCTGAAGGCTATCGGAGCGGCATGACATCTGCCGTCGATGCTGTTTCAAGTGCAAGGAGGTTAGGCATTCCAAAAGGTGTCCCTATCTTTGCAAAAGGAGAACAATCGTTAGAGTTCGATGCTGAATGGCTGCACGGCTGGTATGAAGGAGTTCAGTCAAGAGGATATTTGGCAGGTTACTTTAATGATCCTTCGGAAGGCAATTTCAACTCAGCCTATAGTAGAGCTGCACAAAACAGCGAACGAATTCCCATCGATACAATATTATGGAGTGCCGTTCCAGATAGAGGTCCATCAAAATCAGGAAATGCCCCCCGCTTCAATCCCAGGTCGCCATCATCCAAAGGAAATGTGTGGAGTTGGCAATATGGAAGAGATCCTAAAGCCTGCCCAATCAATACAAATCTGGCAACCCGGCAATTATTCGACATACTGTGGTAAACAATTAACGTGGTGTACTAAAAGAGAAAACAGCCGGCGGACTGTTTTCTCTTATTTTATTGCCTTTATTCGAAGGATGCACAAATCATTCCAAAATAAGTTGGAGCTTCATAAGATCAAAGCTCAACTCCTTCTGTTAACACCATATCCCCCTTCTGTGAATACGATGGTACGAATGAATAAATGGGGGCGATACATTGAACTCTATTAAACTTCCTACCATATTAAGCGGGCCGATCATACGCCGTGCAGATTCTAATCAGGTCTGTATCTGGATAGCATTGAGTGAGCCTCTTCAAGTCAAGGGCAGGATCTATACCGTTCATCAGCCGCCTGATGCGGAAGCCTGCGAGTACGAGACAATAGATTGTTCTTCAGAAACTGATTCAATTCACGCAGGAAAGCAATTATTTGTCCACCTGATTAAATTAACTCCGCATGCTGGGGCATTGCCTTTGGAAACTCTGATCGGTTACAACCTGATTTTTGAAAATGAGAATAGTAGTTTTGATTTAGCAGCATTCGACCTCCTTTCTCCTCATCATTCTTCTTCCATCGTCTACGGAAATCTGGAATATCCTACATTTTATCTCAGTGATCGCAGCAGCAGTTTCCTTTATGGCTCATGCCGAAAGCTCCATGGAGAAGGGGCCGACACTCTTGCAGAAGCGGACGAAGCTCTCTCTTCTTCTTTTGATACATCCGGGAGACCAGCAGCCTTATTCCTTATGGGTGATCAAATTTATGCGGATGATGTTGCAGACATGGTCTTCCCTCTCATTCTTAAGCTCAGCCGGCAGCTTATCGGCAAGGAAGAGACTTTGGGGGATATCGAACCAAACCTGAAAGAAAAAGATTTCCAAAAAAGAATTCAGCAAATTAATGGCAGACAATATATAACAGAGCAATTTTGCAGCTTCACTTCCAATAAAGCGGATAACCACCTGTTGTCAATCGGGGAATATGCAGCAATGTACTTACTTTCGTGGAGTCCTGAGCTGTGGAAGCTCGCCCAGGATGAGAACCTGCTCCCTTCTTTTGAAGAAGCTTTGGAAGATGACAAGATTCATTTTTCATTCAATCATCAGGAAATGCACAAGAAGGAATTTGAACTTGAACTTCGGTTGTTAAAAGAAAGATATAACAAGCAATCTACTGAATTATCCAGCTTCCAGGAGACCCTGTCAGCTGCCCGGCGGGTGTTGGCCAACACTCCGACTTATATGATCTTTGATGATCACGATATCACCGATGACTGGAATTTGACAAAGACTTGGAAATCACGTGTTCATGACTCTGCACTTGGGCGGCATGTCATCAGCAATGGCCTTGCCTCATACTGGTTATTCCAGGGGTGGGGAAATGCTCCGGCAACCTATGAATATTTTAAAAAGCCGATGCAGGAATATCTTGATGTATATAAACCTGCCTCCTCATCTCATTCGGACTGGATGGAATCCTTATGGGCATTTTCTTCCTGGCATTTCATTGCTCCAACTGCTCCTGCTGCACTCTTTCTAGACACAAGAACCCAGAGAGAGTATTTCGATACCCCTCAGCCGGTCAAGATTGGAAGAAAAATAGATGAAGAGAAAGTCAGCCCAAACCTCATTGGGGCAGAAACATGGGATACGCTCTACCAGGTTCTACTCACAACATCCTGGAAAGCCGGCGATCCATTAGTCATCATCTCTCCAACTCCTTTATATGGGATCGGATTGATTGAGAACTTTTTACAGAAATTCATTCTTCCCCTGCGATCACTGGGTGTACCTGTACAACAATCTTTTGATTTGGAAGCATGGAAATACAATGCAAAAGGGTTTAGTGAATTCCTCTGCCGGATTGCTGACTGGAGTCCCTCCGACTGCATCGTTTTATCAGGCGATGTGCACTCAGCATCAGCCGTAAAGTCGGCTGTGGGCCTGCCCGATGGAAGGAGCTTCACCATCCATCAATATACGAGCAGCCCGATCAAGAACATGAGTTACTCAAGCATTGCCGGAAACCTCATGAAACTGTTGATCATGTTAAACGCACGCCAGAGAACAAACCGGACTCTATATCGCTATTGCACAAAAGAGCATGATATGATTACCTCCCATGACGCAGGGGAAATACCTGGCGAATATGAGTGGAAAGAAACGATTGATTATTTGAAAGTTAAAGATTCCTCCATTTTTGAAACAAAAAATAATATCGGGCTTTTTACTTACACTTCTAAGCAGCTCGAAAATACACTTCTCATGCAATCTGGTACGCACAATTATACAACTGAAGAAGAATTGGATTAAAACGAGGCAGCCCCTATTGGCTGTCTTTCTTCCTGGTTCCAACTATTACATATTTAAAATCGATTATTTCTCTAATAAAACCTTAAAAACTGCCGATATAAGAGGTACGGACATCTTTGAGGTGCCGACAACATTCTAGGAGGAGCATCAGTGAAAAAGATATTATTTATACCTCTGTTGATCACCGTCTTGATGATGGCAGGATGTTCAGCAGCAAGCACTTCTGACAAAAAAACAACCGAATACAAAATTGGTATACTATTATCTGATACCGGCTTGGGAGATGAATCCTTTAATGATTCTGCCTTCAGGGGATTAGAAAAAGCAAGAGATGAATTAGGAATTCTATTTGATTACCGGGAAGCGCCGGATGGGGACTTCGAAACTCCTCTTGAAGAGTTATCACAACAAGGAAACGACCTTGTCATCGGCCTTGGATTCTCCGTTCAGGAAGCATTGGAGAACACAGCAAAAAAGTTCCCTGAGCAAAGTTTTCTGCTCATTGACGGGGTATCGGAACTTGAGAATGTAACTTCCATCACCTTTAAGGAACATGAAGGCAGCTTTCTGGTTGGAATGGTGGCAGCGATGACCAGCAAAAACCAGCATTTGGGTGTCATAGGCGGGGCAGATGTTCCCGTTATCCACCGATTTGAAAAAGGCTTTATACAAGGAGCTCAATATATAAATCCTAATATAAAAATCATCAGTGAATATGCCAATAATTTTGGTGATGCAGCACTGGGTGAGAAGATGGCATTGGAACAAATCAAAAAAGGGGCCGACTTCATTTATCCAGCAGCAGGATTCACAGGTGTAGGGGCCATCCAGGCGGCCCAGGATCATCATATTTTCACGGCAGGTGTCGACTCTGACCAATATTTCGTAGCAGAGAAAGCTGTCGTTACATCTATGATGAAGAATATCGATGTAGCAGTGTTTAACATCGCAGAAAGTCTGGTAGAACAAGGGGAAATCGGTCAGGATGTATACGAATTGGGCCTTGCAGAAGACGGAGTTGGACTGGCGCCGATTCGCAATATCACCCTCTCCTCCGAACAAAAGAAAGCAATTGAAGCAGCCAAGAAGGAAATGATTTCCGGCAGCATATCTATCAATTTAAACTGACAAGGAGCCAGATAAATGAAACTACGAAGCAGATTGATCATCATGGGCATACTTCCACTCGTATTCTCAATCAGCATCATTGCCTATATGATTTTCCAGATTGTTAATATCCAAAGTTCTGCTAAAGATGATGTGCAAGTATTAACATCCACGGAAGCTTTAAGTGGAGATCTGATTGTTACCAAACAGTCACTGTCCAACTATGCGTTTAATGCTTCTGATGCTAATAAAACAGAGGCTCTTTCATTGATACAAGGTACAGAACAGGAAATCGCCAATCTGAAAAAATTGTTAAAAACTGAAAAAGAAAAAGTGACACTTTCAAAGGTGGAAAACAAGTTCATTGACCTGAAAAAAGCAGCACAATCAGCATTGGAAAATGATAATAGCGCTGAAGTGAAAAGGCAGTCCATCCGGATTTCAGGCATTCTGAATGATATGCACTTATTGAATAAGCAGACGGATGAATGGTATGAAGGCATCCTGAAACAAACCGAGCAGAAAATTGCTTTCATCATCTTTTCTTCTATCGGAGCTTCCGCTTTATTGATTCTGATGTCTGTATGCCTATCCTGGTTCTTATCGAGCAGGATTGTGCATCCAATCAACAAAATCGTGACCAATGCGGCCAAGGTGGCTGAAGGCGATTTAACGATCGACACTCAATCCGGCCGTAAACCCGACAGTCATTATGAAATCGATAAACTCCAAAATTCATTTCTGGGAATGGTTGATAATTTAAGGCAAACGGTTCTCTCCATTGAATCAACAGGGAGCAGAGTCAAAACCTTTACCGACGAAGTGAGTGAACATATGCACAGCTTGACAGAAAGCAGTAACCAGGTGGCAGTTTCTACTGAAGAGCTGTCCCGCGGCAGTCAGTCCATTTCCGAAGATATCAGTTCAACGGCCGAACTGATGGGCACAATGGGTGAAGAATTCGGAAAAAACATGGCAGAAAGCAACCTTTCAGTTCAATCAAGCCAAGAAGCCCTTGGCCTTGTCCAGTCTGGAAAAATGTCCTTGGATAAACAAAAGGCTTTTACAGAACAGCAGTCACTCTCATCACAAGATATCATGCGTTCTGTTGAGCAATTTGCCAACTACACAGATGAAATTGAACAAGCTGCCACTTCAGTACAAAGTATCGCCGACCAGACGAACCTCCTTGCCTTGAACGCGGCAATCGAAGCGGCAAGAGCCGGAGAAGCAGGAAAAGGCTTTGCTGTTGTCGCTGAGGAAGTAAGGAAACTTGCAGAAGACTCTTCAAAGGCTACCGAGCTGATTGAAAAAATGGTTCATAGTATTAAAGAAGGCATTGGTTCGATCATCGAACTGACGAACAAAGGCAACCAGCTGTCAAAAGATCAGCTCCATTCAATGAATGAAACAGAAACTGCCTTTGAAAATATTTCAGATAAAATCTCCCTGGTTTTCAACCAGCTGACTTCATTAGTCAACGGCATGAATCAGTCTAATGAAATGACAAACCAGGTCATTTCAGCAGTTGAGAATATATCAGCCGTGACAGAGCAAACAGCTGCAGGAACGGAAGAAATATCTGCTTCCACGGAAGAACAAATGCATTTCTTCAATCAGATGAACGAGAAAATCCAGCAATTGCATCAATTAACAGAAGAACTTAATGGTGAAATGAAGAAGTTCCAAATTTAAAAATACAGCTGCCACCCTTAATAAACGGATGGCAGTTTTTTTATATTTTAAGCTTTGCCCGACTTTCAGGTCGGCAGTGAAATTTAATTGCGGATCATTGAGTTTGACTGCATCGGATTGATTTTTCGGTTCAACGCCTCCATAGACCCCTATTCAACAATACCCTCTAAGCCCCCATCTGGCTCCTACTACTCCTCGCTCTTACTTTTACTAAATTCCAAGATGCCGATACACTTTTCTATCCGCCTCGGTACTTTCCCCACTCATATTCACCTTTATTACAACACAAAATTCCAAAACCTTATCATTACAACTTTACAGAGAGTTTAAGTTTTGTTGACAGGGTAAAACATGTAAGAAGCCATTCTTGTATATATTTGTGAAGATAAGGCTGATAAGACAGTATTGTTCACATGCTTTTCAAGCTGATAACTTTGTAACAGGCTGTAACATTGGTTTTCTGGAATATTTATCCGCGACAAAAACCGTCAAAAATCTCCTATAATTTATGAAGTATATAAAGATAGATTGAAAAACAAATATTTTACTAACAATGAAAACTAGTTGAATTTCAAACAGTTGGAGGAATAAACATGCTATCAAATTCTGAAATCGGTATTGATTTAGGTACTGCGAATATCCTGGTATACAGCAAGAATAAAGGAATTATTTTTAACGAACCTTCCGTTGTTGCCATAGATACGGAAACGAAAAATGTGCTGGCTGTCGGAACGGAAGCTAAAAGCATGATCGGTAAGACGCCTGGAAAAATAGTTGCCGTAAGGCCTTTGAAGGACGGCGTGATTGCGGACTTCGATGTGACCACTGAAATGCTCAAGCAAATAATGAGAAAAGTGAACAAACAAATGGGCTTGTCCATTCGGAAGCCGAGCGTTGTCGTTTGTACGCCATCCGGTGCTACTTCTGTTGAAAAAAGAGCTATCCAAGACGCTGTAAAAGGCAGCGGCGCAAAATCAGTCACATTGATTGAAGAGCCGGTTGCAGCAGCAATCGGCGCAGACCTGCCTGTCGATGAGCCGGTTGCCAACGTAATTGTAGATATCGGCGGCGGGACGACTGAGGTTGGAATCATTTCGTACGGAGGTGTCGTTTCCTGCAATACGATTCGCATCGGCGGCGACCAGATGGATGACGATATTATTCAGCATGTACGCAAAAAATATAACCTGTTGATAGGTGAACGTACAGCAGAAAAAGTTAAAATGGAAATCGGCTATGCCCTGATCCCCCATGAAACTTTATCGATGGATATCCGGGGACGCGACCTTGTTACAGGGCTGCCAAAAACGATCACTCTCGATTCAAATGAAATTCAAAGTGCATTGAAGGAATCCCTTCTTCATATTTTGGAGACGATTCGCTCAACATTGGAAAACTGTCCTCCGGAACTAAGCGGAGACATCGTTGACCGTGGAGTGATCTTGACCGGGGGGGGAGCTCTTCTTGGCGGAATGCAGGAATGGCTTTCTGAGGAAATTGTCGTACCCGTCCACCTTGCTCCGAATCCGCTGGAATCGGTTGCAATCGGTACCGGCCGTTCTCTTTCTGTGATTCATAAGCTTCAAAAAGTTGCCAGATAACGAATGATGGTGTCTTGGTGCGGCGGTCTAATGCCCGCTGCTCAAGACACCTTTTTTCTACCCTTTTATCATAGCTCACAAATTAAGAAACCGGCTGCATAGCGGTCCACAGCCGGTCATGAAGATGAAAGGAGGTTCTTCATAGTACATAATATGAAAGCAGACAACGCGTGCTTGTACTTCTAACCATTTTTCTCAGAATAAAGAATCGGGCGCTGTTTCGGGGTCATACTAGTACTAGCAAGCAGAAAGGATGATCCCTGATGAATGAAAAGCAAGCAGAAGATTTATTTGACTTCTACGGTTACAATGATTTGTATAAAAGATTTCAGACACCGCTCTATGTCACCGGGCTCCTGGATGAAGCAAGCACTGAACAGCTGGAAGACTTCTTTGAGAACTTTTCATTCGAAGATCATCAGCCTCTTTTCGATGAGTTCAAATACTGGTTTCAGTACTTTCTTATCACCAGGAAAAGCTTCAATAGTTAAAAAGCTCTTTCCTGATAAAAATAATTGGGCGATTTCCACTCATTTTTATATCCCTTGTGGAAGATATGTGTAGTGGCAGGTGATACAGGTGGAATGAGCCATGTCCAGTCACCGGTCAACTTTCTTCCGGCCTGTCTTTCTTTGTTTTCAAATGTCTTGAATTGCTGGGCAGCCGTATGATGGTCGACAATGCTGACACCCGCTTCTTTAAACGAATGGAGAACAGCAATATTCAATTCAACCAGGGCTTTATCCTTCCATAGAGTTGACATTTTAGAAGTATCCAGGCCCATGCAACTGGCGACCTTAGGCAGCATATTATAGCGGCCTTCATCCGCCAGGTTCCTCGCTCCGATTTCCGTTTCCATATACCAGCCATTAAAAGGGGCTGCTTTATAGGAAATCCCTCCAATTTCAAGCCTCATATCCGATATGATCGGTACGCCATACCATTTTAAGTGAAGATCGGTAAACCAACTGTACTCAGGGTGTTTCAATCGGACTTCGATAATATCTTCTCTTGGTGCTTCTTTCCACACAGGCTTCCTGTCACCTATTTGAACAACCCATGGCAAAATGTCAAAATGGGTTCCTTTCCCCTTCCAGCCGATCTCTTCACACTTTTGGGTAAAATCCAGCGATGATGACTCACCAATGATCCCATGTTTATCTCTGTACCCTGCATATCGGAGCAATTGATGGTTCCAGATTCTGATATCCGGTTCATTTTGCATGGACGGCCGGAAAATCGTAATCGTCGGCCGGATTTTCCCTCCATTCGAGGCATATTTCAGATGCGCCTCCAGCTCAGAGAAAATTTCTCCTTCAGTAGAAGCAGACCGGGCATCCCTTACATGCATGCTGTCCCAAAACAGCCTGCCAATGCAGCGGTTGCTGTTTCTCCAGGCCATTTTGGCTCCGTGTTCGATTTCTTCAAATGTATGTTCATAAGTACCTGTTTTTTCAATTTCATTTTTAACCTGAAGGATTCGATCTTTAATCTCTTCTTCTTTCCTTCCAAGTTCTCTGTGGCAAAATTCTATAAAAGATATGGCTTCCTGCAATATTTGTGACAATATAAACTTCCTTTCAAAAGCTGACCTTTACAAAGAGTATATCATCTTAATGGTGTTTTCAATAAAGAGGTATGTGTTCATTTTATTACGATAATGAAGAAGTTGAAGTGCCAACGTTTAGCCCCGGTGGCAAATGTATCCCGGTGAATACTGGGGTTATTTTGAGTTTTATTGACTATCCTTCTTCTTAAACTCAAAATCAGATGGCATGCAAACGTTTTTTTGACCAGCTATCTCCTCTTACTCCGGTTCAGGTGGCACATAAACTCCTTTTATTAACCAGCTATCTCCCCTTACTCCTGATCAGATGGCACATAAACTCCTTTTATTGTCCAGCTATCTCCCCTTACTCCTGATCAGGTGGCACATAAACTCCTCTTATTGTCCAGCTATCTCCTCTTACTACAGATCAGATGGCACATAAACTCCTTTTATTATCCAGCTATACTCTCTTACTCCTGATCAGATGGCACATAAGCTCCTCTTATTGTCCAGCTATCTCCTCTTACTACAGATCAGATGGCACATAAACTCCTTTTATTATCCAGCTATCTCCTCTTACTACAGATCAGATGGCACATAAGCTCCTTTTATTGTCCAGCTATCTCCTCTTACTACAGATCAGATGGCACATAAACTCCTTTTATTGTCCAGCTATCTCCTCTTACTACAGATCAGATGGCACATAAGCTCCTCTTATTGTCCAGCTATCTCCTCTTACTACAGATCAGATGGCACATAAACTCCTTTTATTATCCAGCTACACTCTCTTACTCCTGATCAGGTGGCACATAAACTCCTTTTATTATCCAGCTATACTCTCTTACTCCTGATCAGGTGGCACATAAACTCCTTTTATTGTCCAGCTATACTCTCTTACTCGATTAAGTCCATATAATTGTGTAAAAAGAAAGAGTCATTTTTATCTTTCTTGTCAACAATGTTTTCAACCACGATAAACATTGAAAGAAGGAATAAAAATGACTCAAGTACAGTTTAGCCTAGATTTGGATATTTTAAAAGATTCTGTTATGAATTCTAACCTTGATACGATAGTAAAATCTTCAATTGTATTAGTGTTGAATGAATTCATGGAAAAAGAAAGAGATGAATACTTACAAGCCGCTGCTTATGAACGTTCTTCCGAACGAAGAGATTATCGAAATGGATACTATGAGCGAGAGCTCCTGATTGGTGTTGGAAAGATTAAATTGCGAGTCCCACGTACAAGAGAAGGTGATTTTTCTCCGTCTATATTTGAAAAATTCTCCCGCGTCGATCAAGCACTCACACTATCTATGCTTGAAATGGTTGTAAACGGTGTATCTACTCGCAAAGTCACGAACATAGTTGAACAGCTTTGCGGAGAAGGTGTTTCAAAGTCATTTGTTTCATCATTAACAGAGAAGCTAGATCCCATCGTAAATAAATGGGCAAGCCGTCCCCTCAATGTTCAGTATTTCCCTTATCTCTATGCGGATGCCATGTATATAAAGGTCAGGGAACATAATAAAGTAGTATCTAAAGCAGTCTATATCATGACTGCCATGAATGAGAAGAAGAATCGTGAAGTGATTGGGTTGAAAATAGACCATGTTGAAAGCTTTGAAGCTTGGCAGGGGTTTTTCCAAGAGTTAAAATCACGTGGGTTACAATCCCCAAAATTGGTTATCTCTGATGCTCATGCCGGGTTAAAGAAAGCAATTGAACGAGAGTTCATTGGAACCTCTTGGCAGCGATGCACTGTCCACTTTAAGCGGAATATAATAGATAAGCTGCCGAAAAAAGATATGAAACAAGTCATATCCGATCTGAGAAAAATTTATCAATCTGCTTCAAGTGCTGAAGCAAGAGCTACCAAAGAAGAGTTTATCAGTAAGTACGGAGATAATAAGAAGCTTGAAAAGGCATTAGACACCTTGGAAGAGGGCTTTGAAGATTCTATTCAGTACCTAAATGAAGAGGACAAGTATCAAATAAATATAAGTAGCACGAATTCCTTAGAGCGTTTAAACCAGGAGATCAGGAGGCGTGAAAGAGTCATCAGAATCTTTCCAAATACTCAATCAGCCTTTCGATTAATAGGTGCACTTCTCATGGAAAATGAGAACTTACAATTGAACAAAAGAAAAAGGTAATGACAGGTAAAGCGAAGCGCGAATTTTTTTGACAGGAAAGGGGGTACCCCCTTTCCTGTCAAAAAAATCAAAAACACTATATTAGGTTGAGACGTTGTATAAATTAATTTACACAATAATCAGGACTTGACTCTCTTACTCCTGATCAGATGGCACATAAGCTCCTCTTATTGTCCAGCTATCTCCTCTTACTACAGATCAGATGGCACATAAACTCCTTTTATTATCCAGCTACCTTCCTTCACTACAGAACAAATGGCACATAACCACATTGTAGGGGCCTAAGCTTCCCCCGCGGAGTCGCGTACCTGGAGAGGGAATCAGGCAACACTCCCTAAATAGATTTATTAGACAACATTTCCTCTTTAACAATGCCCAAAGCCTTCTATCAAAAAGACCTGCAGCAATAGATAGCTGCAGGTCTTCCAGGTTAATCGTGTCGTTTATGCTTATTGAGCAATTCCTTCAGCATATTGATGATCGTCGCTCTTTCTTCTTGATTGAATGTCGCTGTCCACTCGGTAATCAGCTTATCCTCATCGGGTTTCAATTCCCTTTGCAAACCGTCTGTGAGAATTTCGTGGATCTCCGTCAGTGTTTCTGCCCTGTTTCCTCCTCGGATTTCTTTCATGATGGAAAACCTCCAGTCTTTTTAATTGGTTATTCCCTCACGAGGAAAATCCGAAACTTATCAGAGCACATCGGTCATTATAGAAGCTGTTCAAGAGACGCATACTTGGTATCTCTTTCTTGTTCCTTCATTTCTTTTTCAGAATAAAGCTTTTGAAGAGCATCAAGATCGGTTTCCTGTAAAAGCTGATGCTCGATCGTGGATAACTCGGCTTCTATAACGAGAAGCTCCTCTTCCAATTTATCGATTGAAATGGCGGTTTTCTCCTCTTTAGCCTTCGCTTTCGTTTCCTGCTTTACTTTTGGCTTTGCCTCCATTATTTCGGGCTCTTCTCTTAAAGAAAATTCATTCAGCTTTTCTTTCGCCCACGTATAGCCGCCCGGGAAGAAATATAAGTTCTGCTTATGGATCCAATAGGTCTTATCAAAAAGCTTATTGAGGAAGTACCTGTCATGAGAGACAGCAAGGATTGTTCCGCTGAAACTCTCTAAAGCATCTTCAAGGACTTCTCGTGAATCGATGTCCAAATGATTTGTCGGTTCATCCAATACAAGGAAGTTAATATCCTGATGCATCAACTGAGCCAGGCGAAGACGCATTTTCTCTCCTCCGCTTAACTGTCCGACTTTCCGGAACACAGCTCCTCCATAAAATAAGAATCCGGCAAGAATATGCCTTGCCTCTCCTTCTGTTACCGCAACTTCCTCTCTGAAAGCGTCAATCAGCCTCATGTGCGGATCGGCAATGGTGAAATGCTGTGACAGGTAACCCGTCTTAACGTTGCTGCCTACTCTTACTTCTCCTTCATCCTGCTTCATATCGCCAAGGAGCAGCTTAATGATCGTCGATTTGCCCGTTCCATTTTTCCCGACAATAGCCGTCCGGTCTTTAAAATGGACATCGAGGGAGGCATTTTGAAAGAGTGTTTTGTCAGCGAAGGATTTCTGAACTTCTTTCATTGTAAAAACCACTTTGCCGCTGCGGTCTCCATTCTCAAACTCAAGTCCCATCTTCTTCCGTTCTAGAACAGGCCGCTTCAGTTTTTCCATCCTCTCCAAAGCCCTCTCCATATTTCTGGCCCTTTTATGAAGGGCAGCATTCGGCGGATTTGCCTGGTTTGCCCACTCGCGGAGCCTTTTGATTGCTTCTCTCATCTTCTTTATTTTTCTCTGCTGCTCTTGATAGTGCTGGAACTCGAGCAGCAGCTTTTCTTCTTTTTCCTTGATGAACTGCGAATAATTCGTATGATAGAGACAAACCTCTCCATCCTCCAGGTCAATCACTTTATTGATGGTTTCATCCAGGAAGTAACGGTCATGCGATATGACCATTACCGATCCGCTGTAATCCTTCAGAAAACTTTCAAGCCACTCAACCGCCCCGATATCAAGATGGTTGGTCGGTTCATCAAGCAGCAGAAGGTCAGGCTTCTTCAGGAGAATGAGCCCCAGGCAGATTTTGGTTTGTTCGCCTCCACTTAATGAGTTGAATCTCTTGTCCAGCAAGTCTGTGATTTCCAGCCCATTTGCGACTTTCGCCATTTCAGATTCTATTTCGTAGCCGCCGCCAAGAGTAAATTTATCTTGCAGGGGCCCATACTCTTCCAGCATGCGCTGAAGTTTATCAGCATCCTCTTCTGTTCCCATTTTTGCTTCGAGTTCCTTCAATCGTCTTTCCATATCGATCAGCTCTGAGAATGCAGATTTTAAGACATCCTCCCCGCTCATCGCGTCCTCATACTGGGGAATCTGTGATAAGTAGCCAATTTGGGCTCCCTTCTTAAAATGGATTTCCCCTGTGTCAGGCTGTTCAACACCTGCAATCAACTTGAATACTGTCGTCTTTCCACTCCCATTGCGGCCGACAAAACCGACTCTGTCTCCTTCATGCACTTCAAAAGATAAGTTTTCAAAAACCAGGTTTCCTCCGAACATTTTACTGATTTGCTGTACGCTGCATATTATCATTTATCTCTATCCTTTCTTGATCTCATTATTTTTTTATAATGAGTAAGAGGATCTCTGTATAGAAAAAAGCCATGTATAAGTAAGACTTATACCATGGCTTTTACAATAAAATCGGGTATATAAAAAGGAGAGCATGACGCGCTCTCCTCCCGTTTCTATAAAAGTGTGGGTATTGAGACCTCTTACTGTTCTGTTCTATATGGAATTGCTAAAAAAGGGCATACGTATCCCGTTGTAAGCAAAACCATGAAAAATTGCGCGGCAAATGTAGATATATTCTAAAAATTGACCGTGCAACCCGACAGAACTTTTCATCTCAATACACACCTCCTTAAAATTCAATAGTTACATAATTAGTATACAATTTTTCGAAAACTTAATTCAAGTGTTTTTTGAATTTGATTCAATTGCCTGGTTACTAAGCTGGTTTCCTTCAGTGCCACTTCTGTTTTAGAAAAAGAAGTTGTTCTTAAAATGTTTAAAACGCTATAGTTCTGTCCATCCTTTCTAACAGCTGGCTTCTTCCGTAATGCAGCTCTGATTTGGTTCTTGTATTGCACAATAATCAGATTAACCTGCGCAGGTACGAGAAAGAGGCTGGTTTTTTGTTGTATCTGGATTATGACCGCAAAATATTAAAGGGATTCGCTGCTGTTGAGCGAATCCCTTTTTTTAAACCAGGCGTTTGAAGTTTTGGCCTAGTATTTCATTCATGTTATGCACCGTGATAAATGCTGTCTGGTCGACTTCTGTTATGAAGCTCTTCAATTTTGAAAAGTCTTTTCTGCCTAGGATGGTTGTGATCACTTCTTTGCTGTCTGAAGTAAAGGCACCTTTAGCAGTATGGATCGTCGCGCCTTTGCCAAGCTCTTTGACAATATAGGTACGGATTTCATCACTTTCTTTGCTGATGATGACGACTTCTTTATTCGTATTAAACTGCTGCAACGTGTAATCAATAACCAATCCATTCAAAATTACTCCAAAGAACGCATACATTCCGACCTGAGTCCCGAACAAGAAAGTGGAAGACAAGGCAATCGCAAGGTCGGAAAACAGGACAGCCCGTCCAATTTCAATATTGAAGTATTTATTTAGAATCATGGCGATGATGTCCGTTCCGCCGGTAGATGCTTTTTGGTTAAAAACAAGCGCCATACCGGTTGCAGCAATGCATTGCCCGATGATCAGCTGGATGAGAATGTCATCGCTCAGCGGGGCTTCAATCGGTGCTGCTGCTTCAAGCAGCCATACATATCCAGATAAAGCGAAACTGGCATAAACTGTCTTTGTTCCGAAACTGAAACCCAGAAAGATGATCCCGATAATAAACAACACGATATTCACAAGGATCATGAACATCCCGATCGACATGCCCGGCATCACATAATTCAGCAGGATAGATAAACCGCTGACTCCCCCTGTCGCCAAATTATTAGGTGAAAGAAAGAAATGCACATTCACCGCAACAAAAAAAGCACCCAGGTTCATCAGAAAGAATGACATCAGCTTTTTTCGCATCACCGCAACCTCCTTTATATTAAAAAAAGCGCAAGCGCCTTGTTCAGCCTCAACAGGCATAAGACAAGCCGGCGAGAAGGTTGCTCTTTAACCTTCTTGACGGATTGGCTTATGACCCGAGGGGCTAGGCGCTGGAGCTGGATTCAGAACCGCTACTTTTTCTAAATCCAAATTTTTATGTTTCTTACCTTTGAAAAATAGAATAATTATTTTCGTAGACAACGGGATTATAAAGGTCATAGATACCTTTGTAAAGGGATATTCATAAGGTTTAATTATTTAAAAAATTGCAAAGGTTTTCACTGATGTTTAATGAAAAGTGGATTTTTTTCTATCCTCTAAAAGGGATAAAATGCGAAAAAAAAACCACCCAAAATGGATGGTTTTAAGGATTACCCCGCCAAGCTGACTCCGCTATCCTTTTCTTTACGGGCGAAGCGCACCAGCAGGTAAACAATCGGTGTATCGACAATGGCCACAACCAGCTTGAACAAATATTGAGTACCGATCAAAGCAAGCAATGCAGTCAGCGGCATAGTACCGAAGAATGCTATTGTGATAAAAATTGTCGTGTCTGCCAGCTGGCTCAACAATGTAGAAGAGTTATTGCGCAGCCACAATTTGTCATTGCCATGTTTGGCTTTTAACTTGTGGAACACAGAAACATCCAGGTTCTGGCTGATGAAGTATGAGATCAGGCTTGCTAACGTAATACGGAAGCTGCCGCTCAAGATAGATTCGAACTCTGTTTGCATTTCAAAGAATGGTGCAGACGGCAAGTTGATGGCAGCCGCAATAAAGATCAGAGCAAAGACTTGCGTAAGCAGTCCCGCTCTCACCGTTGCCCGTGCAGCGTCTTTCCCGTACACTTCCCCGATGACATCTGTAATTGGGTAGGTGAATACATAAACAATGACCGCAGCCGGAAGTACAGCCCATTCACCAAGGCTGAACAGTTTCACAGCTAATATATTCGAAAGAATCAATAAACCGACAAAGAGAGAGTTTAAATAAATCAGCATCCTGTCAAACCTCCTTAACGGTTATCGATAGTTTCCGGATAAAGGTCGTGGTTCATCATCCGGTAATCAGCCATTTTTTCAAATTTCGTGCCTGGTTTACCATAGTTGCAATAAGGATCGATGGAAATACCGCCTCGTGGCGTGAATTTGCCCCATACCTCGATGTATCTAGGGTCCATCAATTCGATCAGGTCGTTCATGATGATATTCATGCAGTCCTCATGGAAGTCCCCATGATTTCGGAAGCTGAATAGATAGAGCTTAAGTGACTTGCTCTCCACCATTTTGATATCAGGAATATAGCTGATATAAATGGTCGCAAAATCAGGCTGCCTTGTTTTCGGACAGAGGCTTGTGAATTCCGGACAATTGAATTTCACGAAATAATCTCTATTAGGATGCTGGTTTTCAAACGTTTCCAGCACTTGTGGTGCATATTCAAATAAGTAATCTGTCCCCTGATTTCCCAGTAATGTTACATCTTGCAGTTCTTCATCTTTTCTTCCAGACATAAAAAAATCCTCCTTATATTGGTACCTATTAGGAGAAATCACAGCCAGTCCAATGTGATGAGAAAAATAAAAAACCATATCCGGCATGGATATGGTCACGAAATGTAAGACTCATCCATAGTTTTTTATAGAGGGTTTGGGCTATGAACCTCTCCTTCGATAGGAAACTATTTAATTTATTACTATAATAGTATGGCAGCGTGAATGAATTGTCAACATGACGAAAAATTTGGAAACGGTTTGTCTGCAGGTTGCACTCCTGCTTTTCATTTACTGCTTAACGTACTAGAATAAGTATAATAATCAAAATCATGTTAAGATGATTACAAGTCATATTAATGGAGTGTCTCCTTTGCAAACACAAGTGAGAAAACTAACCGAATTGGCGATTGCCGGAGATCTTCCTGAGATTCATAAATGGTACCAGGAGAACCATGAACAATCACTTTCTACTATAGAATTTTATGAAAAACTTTTAAAGCCAGTCATGGAAAGGGTCGGTGAACTTTGGGAGAAGAATAAAATCACCGTTGCAGAAGAACACTTGGCAACAGCTAGCATCGATTACCTCATGACTCAGCTGCGCTACCAGCTTGTACACCCCGGCCTTTTGAAACAATCCCCTTCCATTCTGCTC
The DNA here is from genome assembly GCF_053903065.1 of Bacillus sp. AK031. NCBI lineage: Bacteria > Bacillati > Bacillota > Bacilli > Caryophanales > Bacillaceae > Bacillus > Bacillus sp. AK031. The sequence goes on from NZ_CP096424.1 coordinate 3,418,321, forward strand.
TTCTGTATTGAAGGTGAACAGCATTCCCTCGGATTAAAGATGGTTTCAGATGTATTCAGGGAATCCAATTGGAACGTCAAATTTCTGGGTTCCAGTGTGCCCACTGAAGAAGTCACCAAGTTCATCCGCAAGTGGAAACCTGATGTCATCGGAATATCGATTTCACTTTCACCGCTTTTGCCCAAACTGAAAGATTGCTTAACTTTGATCGGACAGTTTGAGGAGGATGTTAAAATTCTCATCGGAGGAAGAGTCGTCTCACTGTATAATCTCGAAGAATTCGGAATCGGAAATGTCCATCTTTGTAACGATCTAAGAGATATTGAAACTTTCGCAAGGAACGGATTGAAGAAAAATGCACCAGTACTGCCTGAAGGAGAATGATAATGGAAGAAATCCACTATGTTCCTGTGCCGTTTTTCATCTTGGATGCCAAACTTTCGATCCTTGATGCATCCGAATCGGGATCAAAGATGATACAAGGTACCAGCTTTCTCGATATGATTGAAGAGGAAAGCAGCACGAAGTTTTCTAAATACTTTCATCGCCATATGTCGGGTACGTTAGAGATCAATATCAAATCAAGGGAAAATCCCCCTATGCCTGTTCTTTATGATGCCTATTTTCAGTTTGCCGAAATGAAGCAAAAGTATTATGTTGCCCTTATCAGTAAAGCGAAAAACTACTCAGATATCTCCAAAAAGCTGGACAGGATCCAAAAGCATCTCTGGAATCCCAATCAGGAGGACACAATCCAGAAGCAGCTTCACCCCAGTTCGTTCCACCTGGATACAGCCGCTGATAAAATCCGGCATCAGGAAAACAATATCGAGGAAGCTGTAAAACAGCTTAGACATCTGCAATCAGAATTGGGAGGCAGCCTGCCTGAATCCAAAAAGCATTTGCTAAGAAAATGTGCAATAATTGAAAAAACACTTAAAAATAATATAAAATGATACTTAACTTAAGATGGAGGTTATCCGTATGTCTCTTTTGAATGATATTTTATCCTTTAATGAAAAATTTGTTTCTGAAAAAATGTACGAGCCTTATGCCACGACGAAATTTCCTGACAAGCGACTTGTAATCCTGACTTGCATGGATACACGCCTTGTCGAACTTGTGACAAAATCCATCAACATGAAAAACGGTGATGTGAAAATTGTCCGCAATGCAGGTGCAGTTGTTTCACACCCATTTGGCAGTATCATGAGAAGCCTTCTTCTAGCTGTTTATGAACTTCAGGCAGATGAAGTCCTTGTCATCGGACATCATGATTGCGGCATGGGCGGCTTGAGTGCGGATAAAGTTAAGGCAAGCATGAAAGAAAGGGGCATCAGCGAAGATACATTCGATACCCTTGAGTATGCTGGGATCAACCTTGATGAATGGCTCAAAGGTTTCCAAAGTGTCGAAGATAGCGTTGCACACAGTGTGAAAATGATCCGCAACCACCCGCTGATGCATTCAGAGGTACCTATTCATGGACTGGTCATCGATCCCGCAACAGGTAAACTGGACCTTGTGGCTTCCGGGTATGAAGAGACTAAGCAATAGACTTTAAGTTTGAAGAACAGCTGCTAATGGCTGTTCTTTTTTATTTTTCCTATTGTCTATACAATACTCAGCCGGATAGGAGTTTTTTCAGTCTGCCCCATGGACACTCACATACATTCTGCAAAACTGGGTATATATACATTAGTACACTACAAGTCGAAAGGAGGATTCCAAATGGAAGAAATGACGCTATATGTTAAGGAAGCAACAAACAGGGCTTCGATCCAGACGCTCGAAACCGCTTTACTGGATCTAAACGGAATTGAAAGAGCGCTTGTTGACACGGCAGTTGGAGAAGTGAAGGTTACATATGACCAGGCAAAAATCACACCGCATGAGGTTGAACAAAAAATACAGCAGCTCGGCATGCATCTTAGATAAGCAGAAAAAATCCCGCGTGGGCGGGATTCTTTTTTTACACTTTTACCGGAATATATATCTTCAATTTCAAATCATCTTCAGCAGGATCATAATCAGATGGGTATTCTTCAAGATGTTCAAGAATCTGCTGGTCCAGGCTGTATTCACTTTCTTCAATCCAGCTGTAAAGAGCCTGGTAAGACTGCATAATTTCTGTTCCTTCATGTTCCATTGCTGCATACGTATAGGCAGGGACTTCAATGATATCCAAACCGTATTCTATGTCCTCAATCTCGCTTACTTCATAACATAGGTAAAATGTAAGTCCATTGCTAAGATTATGATAAGATAATCCTTTTACAATCCCCGGCTCCACCTTATTCTCAATACTTTCGGAAACGTCTCTCAGTTGGGCGAATAGCTTTTGGATGCCTCCTTGTGATGCTTCTTCAAACGTCCCCTGCCACTTGAATCCGAGTGCTTTAAATCCATCTCTTTTTATTATTTTTGGCTCCATCGATTTTCTCCTCTATTTAATTAGGTAATAGTAAGAAATTCCCGTTTCTCCTTTGAGTATCCTTCATTTTTATGGCTCTTTCATAAGAAAATTGTTGTTTGTTAATTTTGACCTCGTCATTCATTTTTTCCATACACCACTATTCATCTTTCATCATATTGTAATGAGAAGGAGGTGGGTGTTTTGCTTTCACGCATAAAATGGCTGTCTTTCTCTATTGAACTGTTCCTCGCTTTACCTGTATTCGGTACCATAGCTTCTGAACTGATGCCTTTTTACCTTTGTTTTATAGCTGTTTGGCATGGATGTGTCTTACTTATATCCAAGTCTGAGGACCAGCCTGTACTCGGCAGTGCTCTGGGTGTCATCGCTTCATTCACAAATTTCTTCCCTTATGTCCGGATGTTCACCCACGGTATCGCAGCAATCGTATTGATCCTCGAAATTAAAAAAGCTCCAGGAATGGAGTAATGAGGAGGCCGGATACTCAACTATCCGGCTTGTTTTCATTTCTTGTCCTTTACCTCATGGTCCTCTATTTTACTTGAGCTGTCCATGACCGCATAAAGCGATCTTCCAAGATACAGAGGAATGGATAACTTCTCAAAATCAGGCAGTCCCTTCTCATTGAAAAGATTGTCATCACGGTAAAAAGCTTTGATATCTGCTACGAACCAATCATGATCTCCATATGAATTGACATCCATCGTTTTACATTCATACGCTACATAAGCATCCTTAAGAATTGGAGCATTGGTATGTATTCCTCTGTCAAACTTCATTTGGCCCAGGGCTAATTTATTGGTATCACTCCCTGAGTATACTCCCGCCTCCTGGATGAACTTCGCATCCTCTGCCTTCAGAAAGTTGATGGCAAACGTTCCGGCATCTTTCACCAGCTGATGAGTATGCCTTTCACTACCTATTGCCACCCCATAGATTGGCGGCGAATAAGAAATGTAGGAATGCCAGCCTGCAGCCATGATATTATCTTCTCCATCATGTGACACTGTAACCAGTGCGACCATTCCCGGATAACTGTGCATTATTGTCTTCTCCTGTAACTTCCTCATCGGTTATCACCTCGCTTCCATTATCACATACTTCTGAAATGTCTGTCATTGTTTCACTCTCGGATGATCAAAGAGCTGGATGATATATAAATCGCTCTTTTTGGCCAGCTGGGGCGGCGTTCATACAGCTAGATGGTATTTAAAACGCTCTTATTTGCCTGCTGGGACGGCGTTCATTGAGCTGGGTGGTTTATAAAACGCTCCTATTTGCCAGCTGGGGCGGCGTTCATTGAGCTAGGTGGTTTACAAACCTCTCTTTTGTACCAGCTGGGGCGGCGTTCATTGAGCTAGATGGTTTATAAAACGCTCCTATTTGCCAGCTGGGGCGGCGTTCATACAGCTAGATGGTATATAAAACGCTCTTATTTGCCAGCTGCACCGACGTCCATTGAGCTAGATGGTTTATAAACCTCTCTTATGTACCAGCTGCACCGACATCCATTGAGCTAGATGGTATATAAAACGCTCTTATTTGCCTGCTGCACCGACGTCCATTGAGCTAGATGGTATATAAAACGCTCTTATTTGCCAGCTGCACCGACGTCCATTGAGCTAGATGGTTTACAAACCTCTCTTTTGTACCAGCTGCACCGACGTCCATACAGCTAGATGGTTTACAAACCTCTCTTTTGTACCAGCTGCACCGACGTCCATACAGCTAGATGGTTTACAAACCTCTCTTATGTACCGGCTGCACCGACGTCCATACAGCTAGATGGTTTACAAACCTCTCCTATTTGCCAGCTGCACCGACGTCCAAACAGCCAGGTGGCAATACAAACGCCCTTAAATTGCCATTTGAGCAGAGAAGCTCAGCACTACCACTTGCGCGGATGATTTTACCTTTAATATTCATTTAACCTAATGCACAATATAGAGTTGACTGATTGTCTGATTATTAGAGGAGGATTATTATGGGGAATACCTGCAGTCCCGGGAACGGGGCACAAAGCAAAAGTAGCGGTTCGGGCGGCGGAGATTTAAAATGGTGGCAGCTGTCACTCATGGGGGTTGGTTGTACGATTGGCACCGGTTACTTTCTTGGGTCGAGTATCGGAATTAAAAATACCGGGCCATCGATCGTTTTTGCATTTATTTTGGCTGCAATCGGAACTTATATCGTTTTTAATCTTCTTGCTAAAATGACAGCCGAAGATCCTCAAGAAGGTTCATTTTGTTACTACGCGGGGAAAGCATATGGAAAATGGGCAAGCTTCAGCTGCGGGTGGAATTATTGGTCATCTAATATATTGATCATGGGAAGCCAGCTCATGGCGCTTTCGCTATTGTCCCAATTTTGGTTTGAAAAGGTTCCGCTATGGGTCTTTGCAGCTGGATATGCCATACTCTCCATTTTCGTTGTTTTATTAGGAACAAAAGGCTTTGATAAGGTAGAAGATATTCTAGCCGTTATTAAAACTGCCGCAATCATCATGTTCATCATCCTGGCTGCGGCGGCTTATTTCGGCTGGATTAACGGCGGAGGGGACAAGCCTGACTTTCCTTCTTCCATGGGAAAGCTGTTTCCAGAAGGATATAAGGGTTTTTGGTCTTCCTTGATTTATGCATTCTATGCGTACGGAGGAATAGAAGTTATCGGGCTGATGGCGATGCAGTTGAAAAAAAAAGAGGACGCTCCGAAAGCAGGGAAAATCATGCTCATCCTGCTTTTGATCATCTATGTTCTCTCACTTGGGCTGGCAGTTCTGCTTGTTCCGTTTGAAAAATTCACTCCGGATGAAAGTCCGTTTGTGACAGCGTTGGGTGGCAGCAATCTGGCATTTTTCCCGCATGTATTCAACGGAGCCATTATTATTGCCGGGTTTTCGACGATGACAGCAGCCCTGTTTGGCGTCACGAATCTACTTGTCACAATGTCCAAAGAAGGAGATGCTCCAAAACTCTTTTCAAAGAAATTAAAAAAGTTCAAAAAACTACCCCTTCCTTCTTTAGGCTTGGCTGCAATTGGCCTTCTCCTATCTGTTATTACCGCCCTGCTCGTCCCTGGGAAAATTTATGAATATATTACAACAGCCGCAGGTATCCTCATACTATATAACTGGGCGTTCATCATCATTTCCGCCCTAAAAATACTTGAAAGTAAAATTTGGGCTAAAGTGCTTGCCATTGCTGGCATGATACTCATTTTGGCTGCAGTGAGCGGAACGATAATGGAAAAAGAAATAAGGCTTGGCTTCTTCATCAGCCTGATTCTGGTTGCTCTGATAGCGATCGCTGCCTTTATTATGAAAAAGAAAAAGTGGAATAAAGAGCAGGCATCCAGTGGATGAATATCCCTTATTATTTGCACATAAATTTCAACTTTAATAGAAAAAATCCTGCACAAGAAGTTGTACAGGATTTTTCATTCCACCAGCGCATGCTTGAACGCATAAATCACAGCCTGGGTCCGGTCTGCCACATTCAATTTTCCAAGAATATTGCTTACATGTGTCTTAACCGTTTTTAATGCGATGAATAACTCATCAGCAATTTCCTGATTCGTTTTCCCCTCTGCCATCAGCAGCAGGATTTCCATTTCGCGGTTTGTCAGCTCTTCGTGAGGCTGCGCCGTACTTCTGCCCCTCATCTTCAACATCATCTTGCCGGTCACTTCAGGTTCCAGTATGGTCTGCCCTTCGTAAGTGGCGCGGACTGCATCAGCAATTTCACTTGCTTTTGATGTCTTTAACATATAGCTTGTAGCGCCTGCTTCCAGAGCCGGATAAACTTTATCATCATCAAGAAAACTTGTCACGATGATGATCTTGGCTTCCGGCCACTTTTCGATGATTCGCCGGGTAGCCTCGATGCCATCCATTTCTTTCATGACCAGATCCATTAGAATTATGTCTGGTCTATGTTCGAGCGCAAGCTCTATTGCGGCACTTCCGTCATCCGCTTCCGCCACCACCTCAATATCAGGCTGTGCGGTTAGATACGAAGACACCCCGATTCTTACCATTTCATGATCATCTACAAACAATACTCTTATCATTCTTTATCACCCTCTGCTTCCACCATAGGAACTTTCACTTCAAGCCTTGTTCCTTTGTTTGGCACACTGACAATCTTGAATGAACCGCCAATTTCCAATGCGCGCTCCTGCATATTCTGCAAGCCGTATGAACCTGTTTTTTCTACTTCGCTGTCAAAGCCGATGCCATCATCCATGACTCTAAGAATGACGAGTGAATCCCGCTTGATTAATAGTACTTCCAGGGAAGAGGCCTTGGAATGTCTGAGTGTGTTGGATACTGATTCTTGAAGGATTCGGAAGAGATGGTCCTCGATTCCTTTATCAAGGCTGATTTCCTCTACTTTCCAGTCAACTTCCATTGGCACTTTATTAGATAATTCCACCAAAAGCTCCTTAATTCCTTCTTGCAGTGTCTTTCCTTTTAACGCAACCGGTCTTAAATGAAGAAGAAGCGCTCTCATTTCAAGCTGAGATTGATGGATCATTTCTTCAACCATTTTCAGTTGTTTAGCCTCTCTGGGATTCGATTCCCCGCTTTTCGTCTCCGTTATGGCAGACATCATCATGGAGGCGGCAAATAACTGCTGGCTGACAGAGTCGTGAAGTTCCCTTGCCAGACGGTTTCGTTCCTGTGATACGATTTCCTGAATCCGCTTTTCCTGCTCTTCAGCTTTTTCATTGACCAGCTTTTGAGACTGCTTCGTTCTCTTATTGATTTGTTCTTGAATTTTAACAAGCCCCTCCCAAACGGAAGCTAATTCTGCAACATTAAAGGACTGGTTTGGATCAAGGGAGCGTCCCTGTTCAATATCCATGACTCCCGACTTTATCTCATTGAGCTTTTTTCGGACAGGCAGGGCTGACCATATTCCGGCGGCGATCCCCAGTACGATTGTAATGACAGGGATATAAATGATCAAAGGAATATCCATGATTTCTTTTCTTATAAAAAAACGCCAATCGGGCAGTGGAAAAATGGATGTAAATAAAGCAGTGAACACAATCAGCAGAACGATAGACAATGCCAGGCTGCTGAATACCATGCGCTTTAGAAGGCTCATATCCTTTTCACCTCTAAATCCCCGACAGCCAAAGAGGTAATGATTTTCACCTTCTGAGCAGACCCGTCATAGTCACTTGTTTGATAGTAGATCGACTGGTTAAAAGATTTTGGCTCAACACTGTCAAAGATAGTGACAGCCCCGGCCAGGCCGTTATGATGAATACTGACTTCTATATCATATGGCACCATGACCACGATATTCCCGAGTATGTGGCGCACAGAAATGACAGATGTTCCTTTAGGCAGAACCGTATTGCCCAAATCAATGACAGTATCACCAATCCCGCCCTGAATATTGATATCATTCCATTCGTATACATGCTCAGGTGTTTGCTGGCGGCCAAACCAGACATTTTGCAAGTTTGCTCTTTTTATGAAGACAGGCTTTTCGCCATCATTCAATGTCTGCTCTATCTGCGGTTCTACTTTGGCAGGATTCTTTTTTGAATCAGCAAACCTGAGAATGATCATTACAAGCAAAGCGAGCAGAAAGAACCTGAACGCCATAGTATTCAATATGGTAAGGGAAAGGCTGATGACGCCAAACCAGAATAAGATTTTCCCCGACGTTCTCGGAAGTCTTTTTCTCCCTATATATATGCATCCAAAGGTGATGAATAGAAAGAATACAACTCCCCCATCATAAAAGGACATTTCAAACAACAGCAAGATCACACCGATTAATAAGATCCAACTGAATCTTTCGGTCCTGAATTTATTCAACATGGGGGAATCCTCCTCTCGGTTTTAATAAGTTGTTTGTGGAAGTATGCATTCCGAATACGTTTTTTCAACGCTCTTTTCGCAAAGATTGTGGCTGATTCAAAAGAATGGATTTCCACTCCGCCTACGTTCAGGAAGAACGGAAATCACTGAAACTAGTACAGGGATAAAAGAAAGGAAAATTTTTTTTGATAATAGCCTTTAGGAATCATCTGAAACTCTTCTTTAAAGGTCACAATATATGTTGCTGTTTCAATGTATTGTTGTTTCTCGCCGGAGGATGTAACTCTTCCCCGATCAATTCTTTGCAAGCAAGATATAAATATACTGAAATACAATCTCCTTTTGAAAAACAAACGCTTTTCTGATTGACATTGATAAACTTCTAAAAAGACGCAGAGTCCTGCGCCTTTTTAGAATACCATGTTTTTACTATGAAATAGAATGGGTTTCTTCTTTTTTCATCTCTTTTTCCAGTTGAGCAATGCGGCCGTCGATGCTGTTCCGGTAATATTCAGTGTTCACACCATGCTCCAGGCGCTCGAGGTATGCTTCCATTTCCTCGAATCTGGAGAATGATTTTTCAGAATATCCCTCAGTAGATTCCAGCACTTTGTTCATTCTGTGATTCGCTCTGGCGATATTTTCACGCCCCATCAATTCCATGCGCTTGATATACATATCTTTAAGCTTATGCTTCATTTCTTCATATTTTTTCTCAAGGTCTTCCAACCCGCTGCTTGCTTCGTTAAGAGAGCTCTCAATGCGTTCTGCTCTTTCTGCAAAATGCTCATGTTCACTGATTGCAAATTTATAAAGCTCCGTTTCACCTGCATTGGAGGCAACTTCAGCCTGGTATCTTCTCTTATCTGCAAGTTTTTGGGCCTCATCCAGTTTTTTCATGAACTCCTGCTTCAATAAGTACTGGCGTTCAACTAACTTTCTCACTTTTTCCACTTCCGCTTCACATTCACGCAGGTACTGGTTCAGCAATGCGATTGGATTCTTTTTCTCCTTTTCATCCAGCATTTCATGAAAATCAGAAGTAATTGAGTTTTTTAGTCTGTTAAATAATTTTGCCATTGTAAAATCTCTCCTTGTTATTAAGATATTGTGTTCAAACATTTGCGTTTTTGAAAATGGTTACTGATTTCCGCTCCAGGTGCGCGACTCCGCGGGGCGGGCGGTGAGCCTCCTCAGCTTCGCCTGCGGGGTCTCACCTGTCCCGCTAATCCCGCAGGAGATCGCACACCTTCCGCTCCAATCAGTCCTGTAAAACAAAACAGGCATCTAAAGTTAAGAGAATCAACTACCTTTCACTTTAAAAAGCAATCTCTGAATGGGATAGTGACATTCAAGATCACTAACTTCCTTTGAAAACCTTGAACTTAATTATTTTTCAAATTAGCCCATTCTTTTTCAAAGTTTGTGAATGGATCATCACTTTCCATGACTACAGGCTTCTCTTCATTCCACTTCTTGAAGACCACATACAGCAGGTAGATGGCAGCCAAGCCGATGATCGCCGGGAAATTGGATGCTGATGCACTAAGTGCCGCCAACCCGATGATTGCCCAGATGACTTTTGCAAAGGTCGAATCTGTTTTCACAAACTGCTTGAATGAGTAGTAAAGAATCAGCAGGCTGATCGCAAGGCCGATCATCGGCCCCATATTTGCCAGAAGCACAATCGCCCCGATTCCTCCCAAAATAACTAAACCAAACTTTTTCATAACTTCCTTCCTCCTTGCGGCTGGATATTCAGCCTGTTTTCGAAAGAATTTTTGTTCTTCCGTTTTCTTGTCTCTATCGTACCTTTCTCAGGGATTTTTCATAACGAGCCTGAGCTTTATTTTCGACTAAGACCTGAGGCTTAGATGGATTAAGTCTTGGCTTTTCTTTGGTGACAGGAAACCATGGGTGGACATGGTTTTTATCTTTTACCATATTCTTCATGTGCCAGGCATTCTGCTCTATGCATATACTATCTTGTTGATTTACTACTGCCGTCTTTCCAGTGTTTCATTATTAATTAGGAGGAACGATATGAAATACAACATCACACGTGATTACATTGATTTGGGGAATTCCCGTTCAGGAGAGGCTTTAGGGCATGTCCAGTTCATTGTGAGCCATGATACCGGAAATCCTGGTTCTACCGCTTATGCCAATCGAAATTACTTTGCTAATGTCGATCCGACAGCTTCCGCACATACGTTCATCGACGATAATTATATTTTGGAAATCATTCCGCTGAGCGAGAAAGCCTGGCATGTCCGCTATGATGTCAATACGGATAACCGGCTGTATGGGGCGGATGCTAACGACCATGCCATAGGGGTGGAACTTGCGTGGGGCGGAAATATCAATTTTGATCGGGCCTATGACAGGTATGTTTGGTACCATGCCTATCTAATTGATAAATATGGATTAAACCCCCGCGAGGATATCGTCGCCCACAGCACACTGGATCCCTCCAGAAGGACCGACCCTCAAAATGCACTTAATCGTTATGGCATCTCGTGGGAAGAATTTTTGCAGGATGTAGAAAGTGCTTATTCGACTTATTTTCAAAATGGAGATTCCTCAGGCTCTGCCGCCAGCGGGGGGGCCCTGAGCCTGCCTTTAGGAGAAGGAGATGAAGGGCCGCTGGTAAAAGAAGTACAAAACAAACTGCTTCGCGCCGGGATTCCGTTGCCTCGATTTGGGGCCGACGGAATATATGGCACTGAAACGGAAATGGCAGTCATGAGGTTTCAGCGGAAATACGGTCTCAGAGTGGATGGCCTTGCAGGCACGCAAACCCTCGGAAAATTAAATCAACTTTTAACAACCAGTAAGCCTGTAAATGATTTTCCTCTTCCAAGTGGAATTTTGCAGGAAGGGGATGAAGGGAATGGTGTCCGCCTAGTTCAGAGGGCACTCAAGCAAATAAACTTTGACCCCGGAACGATAGATGGGATCTATGGCCCGTTGACTGCGGATGCAATAAGAAGGTTTCAGGAGACATATGCCGAGCTGAAGAATGACGGTATTTACGGGCCGAATACACGAAAATATATCCAGATGGAGCTTGAAGAGCAGTCATAATAGGTATCCACACTCATTCCTTGATACAACTTAAAATCCGAACGAATTTGCATCAGCTAACATCTATTTTCAAAAATATATCAGCACCTCAAGTTTTTCGGCAGCAGCAAAAAACCCGGTCCACCAATCAGGACCGGGTTTACTATATTATTCAGTTAAGCTCAAAAATTCATCAACATCATTGATACAAAGTGCGATTCCTTTTTCCCAGAACGCTTCTTTCGTGATGTCTTCTCCAAGGTGTTTCATCGCCAGCTCTTCGACGCTCATGACAGCTGTATCGCGAAGCAGCGCCATGTACTTTTCTTCATAATTCTCGTCAGCTTCAAGCGCTTTTGCATAGATGCTGAGTGAGAACAGGTACCCGAATGTGTACGGGAAGTTATAGAACGGCACACCGGAAATATAGAAATGAAGCTTGGATGCCCAGAAATGAGGATGAGTTTCATCCAGTGCTCCTGCGAAGGCTTCCTGCTGTGCTTCTGTCATCAATTCATTCAGCCTGTCTGCTGAAACGAGACCACCTTTGCGTTCTTCATAGAAGCGTGTTTCAAACAGGAAGCGGGCGTGGATATTCATGAAGAAGGCAACGCTTCTTTGCAATTTATCTTCAACCAGTGCGATTTTCTCTTCTTTTGTTTGCGCTTCTTTCACAGCTGCATCTGCAACAATCATTTCTGCAAACGTGGAAGCCGTTTCCGCCACGTTCATTGCATAGTTTCGGTTCAATGTATGCATTGGCCTAAGAGCGTAAGAATGGAACGCGTGGCCCAGTTCATGGGCAAGTGTCGCAACATTGGACATGCTTCCTGAATATGTCATGAAAATACGTGACTGTTCACTCAGAGGAAATGATGTACAGAATCCGCCAGGTCTCTTCCCTGCACGATCTTCTGCTTCTATCCATCTGTCTTCAAATGCTTTTTGGGCAAACTGAGCCATTTCATCGCCGAAACGCGCAAAATGCTTTAAGATGAATTCTGCTCCCTCATTATAGGACATTGTGGAATTTGACTCTGCCACCGGTGCATCCATGTTGTACCAGTCCATTTTTTCTTTGCCGAGCATTTTGGCTTTGCGGTCCAAGTATTTTACAAAAGGTGCTTTATGCTTGGTGATGGCTCCCCACATTGCATCCAGAGTTTCTTTCTTCATGCGGTTATATTCAAGCGGCTCTTTCAATACTTCATCCCAGCCACGTTTTTTATAGACATTCAGTCGGAAACCGGCAAGATGGTTCAATGTCTTTGCGAATAGCTCTTCTTTGTCTGTCCAGGCTTTTTCAAGACTGTCGAATATTTCTTTTCTTACTTTCTCATCCTGGTGGGAACTCAGGTTATTGGCCTGCCCGATTGAAAGCATTTCTCCGTCATAAGGGATCTCCATGCTGCCGACAATCGTGTCATACATTTGTCCCCAGCCATGATAGCCATCGATGGATAGCGCCTGAATGAGGGCTTCCTCTTCGCTGGACAGCTTGTCTTTTGCTTTTTCACGCCATTCATTAAGAACAAATGTCAATTGGCCAAGGTCCTCTGTTTGCAAAAGTTCATTCCAAGTGTTTTCAGGTGCTTCCGATAATTTTTGCTGAAAGCTGTTAAACGAAACCTGGAACTCCGCACTTGCAGTTGTTAACTCGCCGCGCAAAGCATTGGCTTTCCGGTCCTTCATGTCCTGTGCTTCAAGACAGCCGATAAACGCTCCTGCTTGGCGAAGGTACAACATTACTTCCTTTGCTTCCTCAATCAAGTCAGCTACCTGCCCGCTGTCTTCTTTCGAACTTGGTGCTCGAAATCCTTTTTCTTTTTCTGCAAAGGCACTTCTTTTTTTATCCAGTGTTTCAAGGTGTTGCCTCAATTGAGGCGAGCTGCTTCCTCCCTCGAAAAATACATCTAAATCCCAAACATCAGAATACGTCATTTTATATATCTCCCCTTTTAAATATGTATTCTACATATGTATATTTACAGTTTATCATTTTCCGACTTTTCTTGCTTTTATTTTAATGAATGATTGATGTACCGAATATTGTATTCTGGATTTTTTAAAAAAATTGCGCCAAAAGCCTCAATACTCCCGTTTTTGTTTTCAAGGTTATAACGGTGGAATAGTATTAGTACTGACTATAATGAATGGAGGGTGTATTGTGGGCAAGCTTATTCTAAATATTGGATCATTTATTTTGGTCCTGGTCGTCAACACTTTATCAGTGACACTTCCACTGAATGGTCAAAGCACCGGAGAGATTTCAAACAGGCTTGATGTCTTCTTCACGCCTGCCGGATATGTGTTTTCCATATGGAGCCTGATTTATTTGCTCCTTGGCATCTGGATTATCAGGCAGATTCCTAAGAAGAAGCGGGACTCAGAGTATTATCAGCAAATCAGTCCGTTTTTCATCATTACCTGCCTATTGAATACGGCATGGATTTTCATGTGGCACTATAACTACTTCCTGCTTTCAGTCATCGTAATGCTGTGCCTTCTCGTTACATTGATTATTATTTACAGAAAGGTGAAAGACCTCAAATCAAACTTTTTTGATGTTCTTCCTTTTTCTATTTACTTGGGCTGGATCAGCGTGGCCTCGGTCGCCAATATCAGTTATTACCTTACTTATATCGAGTGGAACGGTTTCGGATTAGGTGATACCTTCTGGTCAATTCTGTCCCTGGCAGCTGCATTGGGTCTGGCAGTCACATTCAGATTCAAACAACATGACTGGGTTTTTCCCCTGGTGTTTGTTTGGGCCGTTATCGGGATTGGTGTTAACAATCAGGAACAGCACCCCATACTTTCAACTTTAAGTTATTCTGTAGCCTTATTGATTTTTCTGGCAGTCCTGTTCTTGAGGCATAAAAAATCATAATTAACTACTTGTTGAACAAAATAGGAGTATGGAGGTGGCCATATTACCATGCAAGAGAAGAAGGTAACGGCATCTGGAACTGATATAGAGGAAGTAAAAAGGCTTAATGCACAATCCGGGTTGTCCTATAATCAGGTTAAACAGATGCTTGCTGAAAAAATGGACCATAAAAAATAAATCGCAGTTAAAAACGGATTCTCCCACCAGGAAGAATCCGTTTTTAAATTTTATTTAATTCTCATTTTCTGTCTTTGCCGGCTTTTCCCGTTGCTCAACCAGTTTTTCTTGAATCTTGTTATATTCTTTGCAAGGCTGAGTCAGGCTGACGACAATATCTCCTGCTTCTGCCTTGGCAGATCCGTCCGGAGTGAAAAATTCGACCTTCCCGGAAGGTTTCAAAACAAAGAGAAGGATGGTATGTTCTTCTCTTTCATGGAGATATTCTTCGAATGGATATTTTTCAGTGATATTGGTTTTTCTGATAATGTCTCCTCGTTCCACCCTCTTGTTCAGCTCATCCCAGGTTGCATCCTCCTGGAACAAGATCCTGCCGCCAAGAGTATGGACAAGGTCCTCGATATCATCACTTCTTTTCCCCTTCAAAGTCAGCTGAAAGAGGTTGTTCCTACCAATAGAAGGAACAAATGTGGTACAAACCAGAGCGTTATAAGAATCCACTTCGGTAGCAGCAAGCAAATACTCATATGGGGTTAAATCCATATGATACTCCGTTTGTTCCGACAGTATTTCTCCTTTGTAAAATGGCACTCCGGTCTTTCTTGCTGAGAAAAGCCTCTTCCAGGATGAATCTGCAATCATTACGGGTGTCTTCAGTTCCATAAAGATTTTTGCAAGCTCAGTAGTAAAACTGCTTCCGCCTATAATCAGAACACCAGGCCTGTCGTTGATGGCAAGATCCAGCTTCTTGGCAAGCCAGCCGATTGAAAATCCATGGACGGTGACAGTCCCAAACACCAGGGCAAATGTTACTGAGGTTAAAACCGCCGCATCCTCAAAGCCTGTATCAAGGAGTACCGAAGCAAAATAGCTTGAAACGGTCAGCGCCACTATCCCTCTCGGGGCAATCCATCCGACCAGTGTTTTTTCCTGCCAGGATAGATCCGTTCCTATAGTAGAAATGAAAATCGATAACGGACGTACAACGAAGAGCATCAACAGAACAAACCCTATAATTTTCCAATTAAAGATTTCGATCAACGTTTCCAGAGACAGAGATGCGGTCAGCATTACGAAAATCGTCGAAATCAAAAGCACCGATATATTTTCTTTAAAATGGCGCATATCATCGATGGAGGAAATATGCATATTTGCCAAAGTCATCCCCATTGCTGTTACTGCAAGGAGCCCGGTCTCATGGGTGATTTCATCCGAGATGGTGAAACACGCAAGCACCACAACAAAAACGACAGGAGACTTCAAAAATTCGGGAACATGGCCCTTCTCAAGCATCCAGCCGATCCCCCTGCCGCACAGCCATCCGAATACAACTGCAAAAAGGGAAGCCAGAAAGAACATCAGCAGCGTATTGGCGGCTCCTTCTTCAGAGGTTAAAAACAGGATGATTTCAAAAGCAAAAACGGCTAAAAGGGCTCCAAAGGGATCTACTACGATTCCTTCCCATTTTAATATGGCTGCAGGACGCGGCTTTAGTTTGGCCTGCCTTAAAAGCGGCAGTATGACCGTTGGGCCGGTCACAATGAACAATCCGCCGATGACAAACGAAACAGCCCATGAAAGCCCTGCTACATAGTGGGCTCCCAATGATCCGAGGATCCAGGCAAGGAAAGCTCCGATGGTGACAATCCGAAATACAGGTTTTCCAAGTCCTTTTACTTCACGGAAATCCAGATTCAGACTGCCTTCGAATAAAATGATGGCAACAGCCATCGAAATGATCGGTTTAAATAAATCTCCAAACTCTTCTTGTGGATGAATGATTCCTAAAAACGGGCCTGCCAGGAGGCCGACAATGGACATGACAACGATTGCCGGCAGCCTGAACCGCCAGGCTGCCCACTGCGATAAGATTCCCAGCAGTCCGATCAGCATCAAGTTGAATAATATCGAATGAAACATTGAGTCTCTCCTTTAAAAAGGATTCAAAACTTAAGCCTATTCTATCCTTCCTATTTACTCATGTAAATTTATGTGTTTCTGCAATGTTCTTTCACTTTGCCTAAAAGCTTACCTTATACCCTGACAGAGCTTTTAAACCAAAAGGTGAGCCCAAGGCGGCTGCACACTGTATGATAATGCATCAGCGTCAGTAACACAGCACCTGTATTCATTCCGATGAGGACACCGGACATACCAAATTGGGGAAGCGAACCCAGAAAGTAAATGATTGAAAAAGAAACGAGGGTCGCCCATATAGTATGATACAAAGCGTCTTTTATAAGTCCAAAACCGATCATGAAAGCCTGCAGCGGCATGACAAAGAAATGGAAGAAAAAATACGGCCAGAGCAATTTCAGATAGTAAGCGGCCGAGGTTGAATGAAAAAAGAGATTCGTCAATTCTTCTCCCCACATATAAAAAATCAAAACGGCCGGGGCCCCATACCCTAACGTAATCCAAATAACCTGTCTGAGTATAGAATGTATACCTTTAATATCGTTCTTCGAAACCTTTTCTGACACAATCGGTATCAAGGCGACGAGCAGGGAATGGGCAATGAAAGCAGGGAAAAAACCGATAGTCAATGCGACGCCAGCCATCACGCCAAAGTGTTCTGTTGCCATAATCTCGGTCATGCCTGAATGCAGAAGTGCTGCTTTAATCAAAAACGGCTGGATTGCATGGGAGACCGCATGAAAAATCCGTAAAACGGTCGTAGGGAATGAAACAGATAATAGCGCCTTCCCTACTTCACTCTTGTCCGCTGCCCTTGAAGAGGTGTGCCTGATTTTCCTTACAGAAAATACATAAGCTTGCATGAAGTAAAGGAACACAACCATTTCACTACCGATAAATGTACAGAGGGCAATGATGATGGCCGTATTGGTTTCAAACGAGAAGAGCTGGTAGACCACTACGAGAAGGATCAGCTGAGCTATCTTCCTTAAAAAGTTGGCGGCTGCAATTTTCCCCATATTATGAATTCCCATGAAATACCCTCTTGCAATGGACGAAAAGGCGATAATCGGAATCAGCAGCAATGTCAGCCAGCGGACGCCGGGATGGTACTCTGCCAAAAAAGGAAACAAAGAGTAAAGCAAAGCAGCTGCCAGCAGGAAAATACACGTGAAGATAATCGTCAGTTTCCACACTTGAGAAAGGATGTTTCGATGATAATCAACTTCCTTTTCCGCGATGAATTTTGAAAGAGAAACCGGCAGCTCCAGGCTGGCTATAATGGCTATCAGGAAAATTGAAGGAAGGATCGACATATAGATTCCCATCCCGCGTTCCCCCAGCTCCCTTGCCAATATCATGTTGATGACGAACTCCAGGCACTCTCCCAAAAAGGCGGTAATGATTAAAAAGGAAATTCCTCTTATAAATAGTTTCATTGTATCTTCGACCTCCGAAATTAGTACATGCCCTATCATATGACGGAGGGACCGGGTTTAGGATTTTTTTAACACTGAAGGCAATACTCGTTTCCCTGATTGCCTTTACGAAGGTCCCACTATCTTATTGGGAAAGTTAGTCTCCTTTGAAGTATGCGGGCCAGTGACTCTTCTCTTCCTCGTTTTCATTGGCCCGATTACTCCTCTGTTCGCTTTTAAAAAGGAAAGATGCATAATCCTAAGGAGTATCCATCAACTGAACAGCTGCAGTTTTTAATGAAGACATAATTTAATTTGGACAATAAAAAAACTGAGACTTCATGGGTCTCAGTTTTCTTATGGGGAACATTTTTCATAATGACTATCTGTGATTGGAAAGTAAAAACCACTGATATCTGCTTTGGAATGAGGTCACCCCTGTCCAGATACCAGACGGCCCGCCTTCAATTGAGCAATGCCTTCCTTGCAAACTCCATATTCCAGCCAGGAACAGCCTGCACAGATATGATCGAGGTCCTCCGGCTCCACTTTTTCAGCAGTCAGCCCCACAAGATAGGATTTCTTGTATGACCCACCCGTTTCCAAACCCAGGTGTTCAATTGTTCTTCTGTCGAGCCCGACGACTTTGTCATTGGACTTTATCGTGCCGCTGCAGAGTGTCTCACCTTTATGTGGGCACGCCATACAGGCTTCGTCAAATGACTCCACCACTCTTATATCGAAATCCTGTTCAGGATCCCTGATGTCACTGACGATTTCCTTCATTCTCTCCACAAAGGCAGGACTGTACCCCATCCCTTTGAATCCATGGACACACAGAAGATGGTGCCCTCTCAATATTCTGCTCATCCGGATGCTGCCTCCTTTGCTTTTAGTTACTCTTTTATAAGTATTCTCGGGAGTGCGGGGGAAATCCTGTTTTTATTGTGGGTGGAATATACGACGTATTTCCAAATAGTGGGATTGTATACGTATTCTGTTAAAACCCATGCGTATTTCTGTATAAAGCGTGCGTATACTTGCATAACCTGTGCGTATTTCTGTATAAACCGTGCGTATATATGTATATCCCGTGCGCAAATTCCACTAGATTTTATTTTCGCTAAAAAAATCCCTTTTCCCGATGCTATTTCACCTGACATTTTCTAATACATTATAAAATCTCCCCATTCCATGCAGGTATCTCACCTTCAGTGAAGAATTAGTAATTTGAAATCCAGTATTTTACCAAAGGAGTGGCAATATGATTGTCAAAGAGAGACAAGTTCCAGAAAAAATAGCGGCATTAGAAGCTTTATTGGAAAGAATTCCAGCACATCATGAAAAACGCGAAAAAATCCAGAATGAATTACGGTCCAGGCGAAGAGGTTTCAAAGGTGAATTGGCCTTCGATTATTATTTAAAACTACTGCCTGACGATGATTATTATATTCTGAACCACCTTCGACTTCCCTACAAATCCACCTTTTTTCAAATCGACTCTCTCCTCATTTCAGAAAAACTCATTCTAATTCTTGAAATCAAAAACCTTTCTGGCAAGCTCCATTTTGACCACTCTTTCAGACAGCTCACCCGAACATTCAATGATATCGAAAAAGGGTATGCTTATCCTCTCTCTCAAGTTCAACGACATTATTTTCAATTAAACCAATGGCTCCAATTAAAAAAATTCCCAAAACTGCCAATCGAATACTTTGTCATTCAGAGTGACTCCTCCTCGATTTTGAGTAATGAAAGCAAGAACAGAGTTGTCTATCAACGGGTCATCCACGGAGGGGCGTTTTTGGAAAAACTATCAGAATTAGAAAACCGTTATCGAGATGCAAAGATGGATAAAAAGATGTTAGAAAAGTTACTCAAAATGCTCCAAAAAGATCATACACCTCACACCAGTGATGTTTTATCTCAGTTCAATATCGGTAAAGAAGAAATCAGAACCGGCGTTCAATGCCAAACCTGCTCCTCACTGCCCCTGAAGCGGGTAAATGGCGGCTGGTTTTGTTATCAATGCAAGGACATTCACAAAAAGGCTCATGAGAAAGCTATTTTTGATTACTTCATTTTAATCGCTCCCCAGGCTTCTAATTCGGAACTGAGAAGTTTCCTTCACCTTCCTTCAAGAAGTGTCATGCAGAGGATCTTGACATCCATGGAACTCCACCATCAAGGCACTGGTAAAGCCCGTACCTACTCAAAAAAATAAACAGTTTTCAACTTTCAAACCGAAGCAAGCCACAAAAAAAGACCGGGCTCTTGGGCCCAGCCTCTTCCTATCAATCTATTGAACGTCTGCATAGTTTTTTGAAACATAACCATCCTGGATTTCATACATACCATTTGTTTCTCCAAGGAGTTGTGCGGTTTCACCTTTATAGAAAACCCCTGCTCTTGTGGATGCTTCGTAGTTTGGTTCTGAATGAATCCATACATTGCCGGTAGAAATGAGTGTTGATGACTGATTATTGTCACCTTCCACTGGAATTGTAATAGTATCCCCTACCTGAAGGCTTGTTGCACTGAGTGACGGATTGGCATTCATTAATTCTTGTGTTGTCACATTGTCATAAGAAGCTGCAATTTCCCAGAATGTATCTCCCGGCTGGATGACATAGGTTTCGCTGCCTGATGGTCCTTCATCCGGATTGTCCGGCTGAGTCGTTCCACCCGGAAGCTGAACCGTTTCGCCAACCTGCAGGTAGCGAGGGTTGATATCTGGGTTCAATGACTTCAGTTTGCTCAGTGAAACGTTATGATCGCGGGCGATTTCCCAAAGAGTGTCCCCCGGCTGCACGACATATGATCCCGCTGAACCTGAATTGGAGTCCTGATTCAGGTATTCTTCCAGTGTCAGGTTCTGGCTCATGATATCCTCTGCATGTGCTTCACCAACATAACGCAGATGCCAAGGTTCATATTTATAGCCCGTTATGGATTGTTTTCCTTCTGGATATCGGACGATAAATCCGTGGTCATCCGCGTTTTCTTCTACCCATTCTCCAGCTGCTGTATTTCCGAACTCCTGGATTAATTGATAATCAACGCTTGGGGAGGTTACGTCCATGACAAGGCCTGTCTGGTGTTCGCTTTCTCCTGGTTTGGCACTAATTTGGTTGGCATATTCTTCGCCATATTGATTCACATAATATTGATGGACATCCTGCTGGTAGTCATACGAACGGTAACCAGAAGATGCATAAAGATTGATTCCTTCACTGTCAGCTTCTGCAAATAATTCCTCCAGCGCGTCCGCTGCATAGCTCTTCATTTTTTCCTGGTCGCTTACGAATGGCACATCCGGTACGACAAGATTGCTGGGCACATAGTCAGAAGATAATGATTGCTCTTTGTTTACCAGCAAAATATCACCCTTATTAGGTGCAGCTTGTGTATCAGATGGAGATAAGGAAACGGATGCGAGGAGGGCTGATGATGCCATGACTGTAAATAATTTTTTCATAGATTCTGCTCCTTTCATTTTGTCCTTATTCCTTCAATAACACATAAAAAATGAAATAAACATCCAAAACACCCAAAATAATTTTACTATTCCCGCAATTTCCATTAACATTTAATCTATAAAAACAAAAAAAGGCGGGGTATGAATGGGTTTCGACAACACTAAAGAATATGCGTTAGATCTCGATAGCAAAGATACACTGGCACGTTTCCGGGATGAATTTTACATAAAAGAAGATTGGTATTACATGGACGGGAATTCACTGGGGTTGTTATCACAAAGAGCTGAAAAGGCACTGCTGACTTCTTTGCAGGACTGGAAGCAGCAAGGCATAGACGGCTGGATGGATGGCGAGGAGCCATGGTTCTATTACTCTGAAAAACTGGGGAAAATGACGGCCCCCCTTATCGGCGCGAAAGAGGAAGAGACAATTGTCACGGGCTCGATAACAACAAATCTGCATCAAATGGTTTCAACCTTCTATCAGCCTGAAGGAAAGAAGACGAAAATACTTGCGGATGAACTGACGTTTCCTTCTGATATCTATGCTCTTCAAAGCCAGCTGAAGCTGAAAGGATATTCTCCCGATGAGCACCTTGTCCAAGTGAAAAGCAGGGACGGCCTTACACTGCAGGAAGAAGATATTATCCAAGCGATGACAGATGACATTGCATTGATTCTGCTACCTTCTGTTCTGTATAGGTCCGGGCAGCTGCTTGATATGAAACTTCTCTCTGAGGAAGCTCATAAAAGGGGAATTGTCATCGGTTTTGACCTCGCCCATTCAATCGGCGCCATTCCCCATATGCTTCATGACTGGAATGTCGACTTTGCGGTATGGTGCAATTATAAATATTTAAACAGCGGCCCCGGAGGAGTCGGGGGGCTGTTCGTCCATGAAAGCCATCTCGGCAGGAAGCCTGGGCTGGCCGGCTGGTTCGGATCTAAAAAAGACAAGCAATTTGATATGGAGCACACAATGTCACATGCTGACACGGCAGGCGCTTACCAAATCGGAACGCCCCATATTTTCAGCATTGCCCCCCTCCTGGGATCATTGGAAATCTTCCAAGAGGCCGGGATTGAAGAAATTCGCTCAAAGTCCCTGCAGCTGACCGCCTATTTAATGGCGTTGATCGAGGACAGCCTGTCTCAATACGGGTTTACGATTTCCAATCCAACAGATGACCAAGGCCGGGGTGGTCACGTTTGTCTCCAGCACGAAGAAGCCGCCCGAATATGCAAGGCCTTAAAGAAAAACGGTGTCATTCCTGATTTCCGGGCACCAAATGTCATCAGGCTTGCCCCTGTCGCTCTTTACTCATCTTTTTATGATGTATGGAAGACAGCGGAAATCCTAAGGACGATAATGGCTGAGGAACAGTATAAGCAATTTGAAAAAGGCAGAAATGTAGTTGCATAAGGAGGAAGACCTGATGAAGATCATTGATATATCACAAAAGCTTAACAGCACTACACCGATTTGGCCGGGTGATACACCTTTTGATTTCACATTAAACTGGGCAAAAGCAGACACCGGCTCGGTTAACGTCGGAAAATTCACCTTCAGTGCCCATACTGGCACACATATCGATGCTCCGTTTCATTTTGATAACGACGGAAAGAAAGTTGCTCAGCTCCCGCTTGAGCAATTTTTCGGGGATGCCTTAATCGTAGAGGTTTCAGAAAAGGAGTCTATCGGTGCCAAAGACTTGGAGGCTTTCGACCTGTCCTATGTCACAAAGCTTTTGATCCGTACAAACAGCTGGAATGACAGGAGTTCCTTCCCATCCACAATAACATGGCTTCGGGAAGACATCGGACCATTTTTAAAAGAAAATGGAATTGACTTGGTCGGAGTCGATGTTCCCTCAGTCGATCCCCTTGACAGCAAGGAGCTCTCTGCACACCATTCCCTCATGGAGAACGGAATCGGGATCCTTGAAGGAATCATACTCGATGGAATCGAAACGAAAACATATGAACTGGCAGCCTTTCCCCTTCCGGTGGAAGAAGGAGACGGCTGTCCGGTGAGAGCTGTACTGATCGACCGGTAGACAGGGAAAATACACGCTATTTCATTCTTCAAGTTCCTTTACTTCATACTGAGATATTCGGTATAATGAATGTATAAGAAAACGGAAGACATGAGAGTTCCGGCTGCCACCAGATCTCTCATGCAAGTATACATTTCAGGAAGCAGCGGCTTTTGTTTAGACTGGAAGTAACCTACCCAAGGTTGAGAGCCATAGCGGGTGGGTTACTTCTTTTTTTGTGTGACGGCAATTATCGCTACAGTCAATGTTCCGAATGCTATCATTAATTGGAGAACGTCAGCTACTTCTATCATCAGTGGTAATCACCTCCCCTCGAAAAAGGGAGCAGCCGCTGCCAATCCAGCCATGAATACTATATCATCATTTTAACACAAACAGGAACGTATGTTCTATTTTTGTTCGCGTTTTCACTAAAATAGTCCTAATCTACCTGTTTCTTCTGTTCATCTATTTATTAGGCTCTGTTAAAGAGTATTGTTGTTTTTGTATGAAACTATTTAGATTGTGCTGCATGACCTCCGCTCCAGGTGCAATCAAACTTAGTATGCTAAATAAAAAAACATGCTTGATTTTATCATCAGATGCCAAAATGTGCAGGCGAAAAATTACAGAAGTTTAACTAGACAATGCAGTCTGTTAACCAATAGATCCTTTTAAACTAAATAACAACATCATTACTAAATAACAACATCATTAACTAACAAAGTATATCTCCCCTCAAACTTTCATAAGTTAGAAGTATCATAGGTTTCAACAAAGGGGGAGAAACCAGTGGGCATCTTGGTGGTTGTAGGTTTGGCCTTTGTGTTACTCGGTATTGGCGGCTTCTTTATTTATTTCTTGAAATCATCATTGAATACTAAAGACAGTAAAACTATTGATCCTGTTCCGGATGATGATCATCATACATCACAATAAAAGGGCGTCCCAGTGGACACCCTTTTTTTCTATCGCCAAACAACTCTCTATTTAACTAATATATTTGCCGCTCACCAGCTTTTCACCTTTCACCATCGGGCGCTCGCACATCGGACAAGACTTTTTCTTCAGTCTCTGCTCTGCTTCTGAGTTGATTCTCGACCAGGCTATGCAATCGTCTTGGCTGCATAGCCACGCGGACACTTTAATTTTTGGAACTTGTTTCCTCTCCTGGCGTGGAGTCACTTTCGATGGAAGAGATAATGGCTTCTCCCCGAACACTTCCTTCAAAAATCGTGAAATCTCCCGCTTCTCCCCTTGATAAAAGGCAGGGGAGCTTATGAACAGTTCCTCTTTTGCCCGTGTAATGGCAACATACATCAATCTTCTTTCCTCTTCAATTGCAAGGACTTGTTTGTTTTTGTGATCTTGATGAACTTTATCTTCCAACTTTTCCGCATTGAGTGCAGATGAGTGCGGGAGGTTTCCTTCGCTGGCACCAATGACAAACACGGCCGGAAATTCAAGCCCTTTAGCGCGGTGGATGGTCATCAGTGAAATCGAGTCACTTTCCGACGCTTTTTCCTCACTCAGCATCTGCCTGTGCTTCTCAGTCATTCTGTCTATAAACGTAATAAAAGCGGAAATTGAATCAAATCGGGCAGCAGATGACTCAAGTTCTGCGAGTGTTTCTTTAATGGCTTCCTTATGTTCCGTCACAGCCAGCCGTTCATTTGTATCCATATAGTTTTCATAAAAGTCCCTTCTCATCTGCTTGATTGCCGATGCCGGCGATTCTGCAGCGAGGCTTTTAATTAACCTGATTCTTTCCTTTACCTTCTCTTTTTGAAAATCTTGAAGGGTGCTCATTTTCGTCAAATGGATGAGCGGGTATTTTTTTCTGGCTGCTTCTTCGTTAATTTTGATCGTTTTCATACCTGTTTCCTTGTTGATGTATAGCGTAGGCAGAATGCCTTCCACAGCTTCAAAGTTCCTTGGTACAAGGGAAAGGCGTAAATGATCAATTAACGGCTTGACGATCCACTGGTCGTAAAAATGCTGATCGCCCAGATTAAATGAGAAAAAGGGAATTTCCTCGAGCAGGAGCCTTTCAAAGATGGCGCGGCTGCTGCTGATCGTCCGGTGAAGAACAGCGATATCACTGTACTTTTTCTTTTCCTCCTTTACCATTCTCTTGATCCGTGCAATGATCCATTCGGCTTCTTCATCTGAATTGGATGGCCGGCTGTATTGCGGTTTGAAACCTGATTCTCTTACGGATTGAAGTGTTTTCTCTCTCCTGAAACGATTTCCGCGGATCACTTCGTTTCCCAACCCGACAATATTGCTGGCGGAACGGTAGTTGACGTTCAACGTAATAATTCTGGCATCCGGGTATTCTTTATCAAAATCAAGAATGAACGTGTTATCCGCTCCATTAAAGGAATAGATCGTCTGGTCATCATCCCCGACTACAAATAAGTTTCTCGTTTGTCCGGCTATCATCTTGATGAGCTCGTATTGAAGCCAATTGGTGTCCTGAAATTCATCTACCATCAAATGGCGGAATCTATTCTGAAGGGCTTCAAGGAGATTATTGTTCTCTTTAAGCAATTCATAGGCTTTAACCAAAATATCGTCAAAATCCATCTTCCGATTGCTTTCCTTCCACTTTTCATAGGCAAGGAGAATATTTTTCATCTCCTTTTCACTCGTAGTTTTATCTGGAAGCTTTTCAAGGGGATCCATTGCCATTTTCAAAACAGACAGTCTGGAAAGAAGGGTTTCCGGCTGGTATAGGTCTTGAATGCCAAGTTTTCTTTGCAGCTGCTTTAAGATGATATGCTTATATCTTTCATTGCCGAGTATCTCCTGTGTGACTCCCCGGCTCCTGAGAATAAAAAGGAAGAAGGAGTGAAATGTACCGGCTTGTACTTTGTTCACTTGTCTTTTGTTCATGTTCGGCAGAAGTGAGACACGCTGCTTCATTTCCATTGCCGCTTTTTTGGAAAACGTCAGCAATAGAATGTTTTCCGGAGCTATGCCTTTGACCTGCAAGAGGTACCCTGTCCTCGAAACCAGTACCGAGGTTTTGCCTGATCCCGCACCGGCCAATGTCAGGCATGGGCCATCACTATGCCGCACTGCTTCTAATTGGCGGGGGTTAAGAGAAATTCCGCTTTGTTCAAGAAGGCGATAATAGAAAGCATCCTCATCAGTAGTTTGGAATGCTCTTAGATCACCCTTATTGTAGATTTCTGCATTTGGTATCGCTTCACCCGAAACACCAAATGGCCTGTTTGAAAAGTCATTCATCTTCAATCACCTTGCTTAAATTAAAGTAACTCTGCTTTCACATATTTTATGACAGGTTGGTTTCTGCTCTTATATGCGACTTCCAACCATTCACTCATCATGGAAAACAGCCTGAAATAAAAAAGAGTGTAAGAAAAAGAGAACTCTTACACTCTTAGAAAATTTATTATTTTTGATGGAAAAAGTCAACGAAAGCGTTGAAGATTTCGATAGCTTGATAAGATAAAAGCGTTAACGCAGTAAACGAAAACACGCCCATCATCAAAAATCTAATCCACATATTCTTTCCCCCCTTGAATAATCAAATAGATTAGTTATTCAAGAGGTTATTATCCACGTAGTTGGACTGATAAAATACGGGCGTCAAAAAAATTTGCCTCCGAAGAAACACCGAATTCCGGTTGCAGGCAATCGCCAGACAGAGAATCAGGAATACTAACAGTACCTGAGAATCGTAGAAAAACGATTTATTCTTTCCGTAGTCATGTTCATCTCCCGGCTGCATGGCGTCGAATGCATGATGGTCCGCCAGCGTGCTCTCTTGGACAGCACTAACCGAGATGTGCCCGAATTCAATACTGTTTGTGAGGATTGCCAATATGATGAAGCCTGTAATAAATACATACCTGTTCACTGGCCAGCCCCCTCAAAAAAAGTATTGGTATCATTATATTCCAATTCTTACTGATAAGCACCAACTAATTGTACCTATTTATGTTAATCCACAATAATTCAACCAGATTATCCCATGCCCTTAATAGAACTGGTAACTGTTGCGCCCTTGCTGTTTAACGGCATACATTGCCATGTCCGCTGCCTGCAGAAGTTCATTTACATTCCTGCTGTCTTCAGGGAAGAACGAAGCACCAAGACTGAAGGTTATGCGGATTTCTTCACCAAAAACCCTATACCCTTTTTCATTTGCAAAAAAGAATCTCTGAATCGTGGTTTCTATTTCTTCCTTGGAATGTCCATCTTCAATGATGACGACAAATTCATCACCTGATTGTCTGGCAATGAAAGCATCAGAAGGAAACTCCTTCCTGACTCTTTCTGTAAACTGGATCAACAACTCGTCTCCATACGAGTGTCCATACTGGTCATTAATTTCCTTGAATTTGTCAATATCTATAAAGATGAGGGCGAATTCCACTTCTTCTTCGAGAGACTTTTCGAATAATGTTCTCAGCCTTCCTTCCAAAGCCCTTCGGTTCCAGATTTCAGTCAGCTGGTCATGCAGAGCTATATACTTAAGGCGCGCAGTAGACTTTTCCAGCTCGGTATTTTTCTTCCGTAACTCCTCTGTTCTTTTATTTACTTGCTCTTCAAGATTCCTGGCAAGATTCTGATAAGAAGCCGTCATATGGGACAGCTGCGAGCTCGTCATAAGCTGCCTGGAATAGGCAAGGAATATAATAAGAAGCAATGATCCACCTGCTGCAACATCCCCGCTTATGGTAAAGATAGCGTACAAGATCAGTATGCTGAAAATGCTGATAACAGTCCTTGCAGCAGGGTTCGAGCCGGCCTCATAACTGAATTCATTTTCTCCTGCTTTAAATGATACATTACTTCTCAGCAGCTCCAGAGCAGCAATCCCCTGAAGGATAACGGCTGAACTCCATAACGCTTCAAGTATGCTGTTCGGTTCAAACGCATTGTAATATAGAACCAGCACATATCCACTATCAGCTGTAAACAATATAGCGAAAGAAATTACAAACAACAGCATTGCCCTTGCAGGGAAAAAGTACTTCTTCAAAAACATCGTTGCCGACAAAGCAAACAGCAGCAGCAGTTCTAATGCAGGGTAAACAAATGAAGTTACTCCATTGCCGTACGCCACCCCGGCTTCATTATAGAGGGGATGAAGCCAGTAGACCCATAATATTGCAATGAGTGAAAAATAGACTATGAGAATATCAATTGCAAAGTAGACAACCTGATAACGGTTTTTCACAGCAAGTGTTAATAACGCAAATGCTGAAATGTATAATAGCAAATTAATTATGTATAATAAGTCACTCCAAAAAGGGACAGACATCAAGCTCTCCCTGACCTTTTCCTCATAAAACCAAATAACCTCGCCTGCACCGTAGCTTAAAGTTCCAAGCAGCAGCAAAAGGACAAATTTCTGCTGCAATCCCTTTGACTTTTGAAGTGTATAAACTTGCAGAACCAAAGTAAAAAGAATAGCAGAACCTGCAAAGACACTGACACCACCGGCTTTTATACTTCCTTCTGCCAAAACGACCCAAAGGAAGAAAAAGAGAAAGAATGCTGCCGTTCCTATTAGTAACCATTTTAAATTGTTCGCTTCCTTCATGTCATCGCCCTATTCCGCTTTAGTGTTCCCATGGTCTATTTACCTATGAGAAATAACTTTATTTTCCTAGATTCACGTATATTATTCAACTTTTTAACACTACTGCTTTTATACCCCCAAGATAGAAAACAAAACTAAATACACAACTTTAGTATTAGTTACAATGACTCATGTTCTGCAGACGCCAGATATAAGCTTTTTGCCGGGAAGAATAGCATACATGTTGAGGATTCTGCAGTCCGGGCCATAAAGACTGTTCCCTGATATGCGCCTTGGCTTCATATAACTCCCATGGGTCGTGAGCAATCTCCCCTTTGTAGACATCCTCATCTTTAACTGTCCATAAACAATACCTCTCCGTAAGCCATTCTGTAAGGGACCCCTTTTCTGAAGGAAGGCGCTTCCCGGGAGTGTAGTCAATCTCAAGGCATTCGTTGGCCGAGCCCCTATGTGTCCTTCTCGTCCTATAGCTTACTGTTCTGCCTTTTACCTTCATGCTCATTTCGGCATGAACATATGGAAGGGAGAAAAGCTTCCTCGCACCTTCAACAGCAAGAGCATGGTTCGCATCCAAACTAAAAAAATACACACCCGGCTCACCCTTATACGTTACATACGTGCGGACATTGCATTCAAGGAAGGAACGGGCAAATGGAATTTCAGGCAATCCCTTTGCTCTGATGTGATTCATGGCAAACGGGACTATCCCAAGCCATGCTTTCCCTTGATAGGTATCCAATTGAAGCTGAGGCGGAACCTTCTTGCCGAGAATGTCTGCTGGTACTTCCCAATGCAGAAAAAGCAGTTCATCCCATGATTGGGTCATCACCCAATTACTATCACCTTTACTGTTAACTATGGCCATTTCCTTTTCTCCCTTCCATCATTTGCTTGGTTCGGTAAGGCATTTTAGCGATATTTTTCTCCTGCTGTAAGGATATAAGTTACCTATAGCGTTCATTATAATTTACACAACAAACGAAAAATTAAAACAGTTCCCTGCACATTCCGGCGTTTTGCTGCACTGATAGTTCGGGAATAACAAACTGGATAGATACTTTCCTTACGGGTGCCCATAATCTGGGAGAGGCACCGAGGGAATGGAAATGTTATCGAAGAAGGGGGCATCTGACGGCTTGAAACTAGAGAAATGGAGCTATTCCAGAAGGTTCAATATCAAAGCAACCTTTGACACCCTCCCCCATTCCACCGTACTCTTCAGAAGAATCAAGGATTATTATTTTATATACAATGTGTATTGGTCCTCCCAAGATCCGATAGTTACTCGTCAAGACTTGGAAGCAATGGAATTGCTGTTGAACAGGGAGCTTGGCTCAGAGGAACAATATAACAGGCGAAAAAGCCAAAATTGACTGACGGTTCCCATCAGCTTGTGCCTTGTACAGATCCAACGATTTGTACAAGGCACCAGTTTTTCATCTCCTTCCCTCAATTAAATTTTTCCATCCTCTATTCATCTTCTTTTAACACCTTTATAATGAAATGAGGTAAAAAGAATTCAACAGAAAAGGTGCAATTTACATGAGTATATTAACGGTAAAAAATCTAAGCCATGGCTTTGGTGACAGAGCCATTTTCAACGACGTATCTTTCCGCCTGTTAAAAGGGGAACACATCGGCCTTATTGGCGCGAATGGAGAAGGTAAATCTACATTCATGAATATCATCACCCGCAAACTTGAGCCGGATGAAGGCAAAGTCGAGTGGTCGAAACGGGTACGTGTCGGTTATCTGGATCAGCACACTTCCCTTGAAAAAGGCATGACCATCAGAGATGTCCTGAAGACGGCCTTTCAATATCTGTTTGACATGGAAACGGAAATGAATGAACTTTTCGCAAAGATGGGAGAAGCTTCCCCTGAAGAATTGGAAAAGCTGCTTGAAGAGACCGGTACTCTTCAAGATGCACTGACAAATAACGATTTTTACATCATAGATGCCAAGGTAGAGGAGATTGCAAGAGGCCTGGGACTGGATGAAATCGGACTCGACAGAGAAGTACAAGACTTGAGCGGCGGGCAGAGAACGAAAGTCCTGCTGGCAAAGCTCCTGCTTGAAAAACCCGATATTCTGCTTCTCGATGAGCCGACCAACTACCTTGATGAACAGCATATCGTCTGGCTGAAAAGGTATCTGCAGGAATATGAGAATGCCTTTATTCTTATTTCCCATGACATCCCGTTCTTGAATAGCGTCATCAATCTGATTTACCATATGGAAAATCAGGAGTTGAACCGCTACGCCGGTGATTACGATGACTTTAAGAAAGTTCACGAAATGAAGAGACAGCAGCTGGAATCTGCCTATAAAAAGCAGCAGCAGGAAATTTCTGAGCTGAAAGACTTCGTTGCCAGAAATAAAGCCAGAGTATCCACACGCAATATGGCCATGTCCCGCCAGAAGAAACTCGATAAGATGGATATCATCGAGCTTGCCGGAGAAAAGCCGAAGCCTGAATTCCACTTCAAGCCTGCGAGAACTTCAGGTAAATTAATCTTTGAAACGAAGGATCTTGTTATAGGATATGACGAACCGCTTTCGAAGCCGTTGAACCTGCGGATGGAGCGCGGCCAGAAAATTGCGCTTTATGGAGCCAATGGTATTGGTAAAACCACCTTGCTCCGCAGCATCCTTGGTGAAATCAAGCCTGTATCCGGGGAAGTTGAACTGGGAGAACACCTTCATATCGGGTATTTCGAGCAGGAAATAAAAAATGCCAACTATAATACCTGCATTGAAGAAGTGTGGAGCGAATTCCCTTCCTTTACTCAATACGAAGTCAGAGCCGCTCTGGCAAAATGCGGATTGATGACCAAGCATATCGAGAGCAAAGTGGAAGTCCTGAGCGGTGGGGAAAAAGCGAAGGTAAGACTATGCAAGCTGATTAATAAAGAAACCAATCTTCTCGTTTTTGACGAGCCGACAAACCACCTTGATGTCGAGGCGAAAGCTGAGTTGAAGAGAGCTTTACAGGAATACAAAGGCAGCATCCTCCTCATCTCCCATGAACCTGAATTCTACCAGGATATTGCGACTGACTTGTGGAACTGCGAGTCCTGGACGACAAAAGTATTTTAAAAAATAGACAGAATAGAAAAGAGGGTAATCGACAAGGATTGCCCTCTTCTTATTATCTCTATCTATGGAACTACAATGAATACGTATAATGGAATTCTGTATGTTTCTTGAATCCAAATTTTTCATAAAGTTTTTGAGCGTTGTGGTTATGGTGTTCCGTTTCCAGTGTAAGACCTTTGGCTCCTGTTTCTTCAGCCAGTTGCTTTGCACGGCCAAGGAGTTCCTCGCCGATCCCTCTTCTTCTTGCATTCCCGGTGACAAACAAATCGTTCAGAAGCCAGTGCCTTTTCAATGAAACGGAAGAAAAAATCGGATACAGCTGGGTAAAGCCGAGTGGAACCAGACCATTTTCCCTTTCCTCTACTGCAAGGAATATGATGGACTCCTCATTTTCCATTCTGTCGTTCAAAAACTTGCGGCACCCTTCCACATCGCTTTCCTGTTTATAGAAAACCCTGTACTGGTTAAACACTTCTGTCACTAGTTCCAGCTGGCCGATCTCTGCTTTGATGATTTTCATTTGGCATACTCCTTTCAAACACCATTGTCTTATTTCTATTGTGGTAAAAACTTTTCTATTCATTTTTGACCTTAATAGTGCTACTGATTTCCGCTACAATCAACCATTGTTTTCTTTTACAATAACCATGATTATCTAAAATTAAGAAGCGATATTGTTTTGTAATCGAACTACCTTCATCAAAGTCCTGGTGAACCTCATTTATTTCTGCTGGAAAGTGTCCCGTTCCTTGAACAACAAACATAGAACAATTTCCTTTCTATTCAAATAGTTTCGAGAATATAGTAACATGTTTCTACAAGGTTCTTCCATTATTTTCTTTTCTTAAAGGAGAAATGTATTTTGAATATTAATAGTGCCGATACGATTATTAAAAGTGACTCGATTTTCACCTGTGTGAGTGATACACCCTTTACCGGCGCGATTGCCATTAGAGGGGATAAAATAATTGCCGTTGGGACGGAAAAAGAGATCTCAAAATACCGCGGGGAACAAACCAAGGAAATCGATGCTGCCGGCAAGCTGGTCCTGCCTGGTTTTCATGATTTCCATGTTCACTTGTGGCTGGGAGCGATGTTCCAGGAATATCTCTCGTTGACTTTTTGCAGCAATGAGGAAGAAGCGGCTGAAAAGGCCTCTGAATTTGCAAAAGCAAACCCTGAGGACCCTTGGGTGCTGGGATTTGGCTGGCATCATGTCAGATGGCCGGGACAACAGCTTCCGACACGGCATTCGCTCGACCGCTTGATTGATGACCGGCCTGTGTTTCTGTTGAATGAAGAAGCCCACAGTGCCTGGGTAAATTCCAAGGCATTGGAAGTATTGGGGATCGATGAAAACACTGCCGAGCCTCCCTTCGGAAAAATCGAAAAAGACGAGAACGGCAAGCCTACTGGATTTCTCTACGAAACGGCTGTTGGCTTGGCAGTCAAAGCCTTCGAACTTCCTGCGCATAAAAAGAGCAGGTTGATGGATTCGTTTCTGAAGAAAGCTGGTGAATACGGAATTACCTCTATAGGTGATATGCTTCCTTTGCCAGGCTTTACACTGGGAGACCTTGAAGAGTATAAGAAATATGATGAAGACGGCAAGCTGACTGTCCGGATCCACTTTCTTGCTCCCCTTGATGGAAAGCTTGAAAATGTCTCATATTACGAAAATTTTCACTCAGACAAGCTTCAATTTGCCGGTCTTAAACAATTTATTGACGGCGTTCCCTTAACCTATACAGGCTATCTATTGGAACCTTATAGTGACCGTCCCTCAACATCAGGCGGAACCATCTATTCAAGGGAAACTTATTTTAAATGGATTGAAGAAGCAGACAAACAAGGTTACCGAATAAGGCTTCATGCCTGCGGGGATGCAGCTGTCAGGCTGGGGCTCGATGCTTTTGAAAACGCCGAAACGGCCAATGGAAAAAGAGATTCGCGGCACACCATCGAACATATTGAAGTCATTCACCCTGATGATATGGCAAGATTTTCTAAGTTAGGTGTACTTCCTTCCATGCAGCCTGAGCATTTAACTTCCAGCTCCATGGAAACACATGAATACCTTGACCGCCTTGGCCAGAAGAGAATCCAGAATACGTGGCCGATTGGATTGCTGGAACAAAGTGGAGCGCAGCTTGTTTTCGGAAGTGACTACCCGATAGTCGATTGGAATCCATTGTTGGGGATTTACCGGGCAGTCACCAGACAACATGAGGACGGGACACCCGCTGAAGGCTGGAACCCCCAGCACAAAATCACCCTTGCTCAAGCATTGAAACACTATACACTATCGCCGGCATACGGAAACTTCCGGGAAAATGAACTAGGGACAATAGAAGTGGGCAAAAAAGCCGATATCACGATTCTGGATAGAAACCTGTTTGAATGTGATCCCCAAGAGATCAAAGAAAGCAAAGTAGTGCTGACGATCATGGACGGCAGGTGTGTATATCAAAGGTGAATTGAGCAATAGCCCTCAGTAAAGGAGAAACGATTATGGAACGCGAACACGAATCCGTCTTGAACATGTGGAAAAACTATTTATCCTCCATTGGAGAGAATCAGGAGGAGACAGCGAAATCGTATGACAGCTGGTACTTTTGCGATAATGAAGAGGATGCCAATCAATTAGCCCAATTGGTCTTGCAAGGAACTAAACGCGGGACAGCCTCCCTTCATTTACACTTTGCCGTACATAATGAAGAACCTCCAAAAGAAGGATGTCTCAGCATTATTACGAATTGGCAAGGAGAAGCACAATGCATCATTGAAACAGTAAAGGTTGATATCGTTCCATTCAGGGAAGTTACAGAGGAGTTTGCAAGAATAGAAGGCGAAGGGGACAAGTCGCTTGCCTATTGGAATGATGCACACAGGAGATTCTTTACCCGGGAACTGGCAGAGCATGACCTGAAGCTTGATGAAAGTATGCTTGTGGTTTGTGAGGAATTCAGAGTTGTTTACAAATAAACAATGTAGTATCACACTGTCTGAAATCAAAAAACCGCTCGAATTGGTACCGACCCCCGAAAGTTAGAGTTAAAAAACTAACTTTCGGGGGTGTTTTTTATGGCTAAATATAGTGAGGAATTTAAAATAAAGCTTGTCACCGAGTATTTATATGGAAATCTAGGGTACGGATCTTTGGCCAAAAAATATAATATGGGTAGCCAAACGCCGATAGTTGAATGGGTAAATACCTATAAATCTCAGGGGATGCAAGGGTTAAAACGAAGAAAGACGAAGAAGGAGTATTCTGTTCAATTCAAATTAGATACGATACAATTCATGTTAAAGACAGGTGCTTCTTATTTAGAAACTGCTGTTCAATTTAACTTGAACAACCCTTCCTTAATCAAACGCTGGATGAAGACATTTCGTGAACAGGGAGTAGAAGGCCTGGAACTAAATTTAAAGGGGCGGCCTTCTATGTCTAAGAAACCTAATAATCAGAAGAAAAAGGAAGAAAAAAGGTTAACACGCGAGGAAGAATTAGAACGTGAGAACGAACTACTAAGACTGGAGAATGCGTATTTAAAAAAGCTAAGAGCTTTTCGCGAGAATCCGAACGCCTTTCACGAAAAGCACAAACAAAAATGGCATTCGAACTTAAAGAAGAAGGATTTCGATTAAAAAATATTCTCTTTGTAGTAGGAATTCCGGAAGCAACTTATCATTATCATGCGAAAAATTTTGGTAAGGAAGACCCTGATACAGAATTAAAAGAAACCATTACAACCTTATTTAATGTGTTTCATGAACGGTTTGGTTATAAACGGATCACAAAGGAATTAAAGAAACTAGGGCATCGTATCAATCATAAAAAAGTCTATCGTATTATGCGAGACCTAGGATTGAAATGTATAAAATTCATGCGAAAATCTCGTAAATATAATTCGTATAAGGGGACTATTGGAAAGGTAGCGAAAAACCGATTATCTCGCCGTTTCAGCACACCTATTCCCCTTCAAAAATTAGTAACCGACGTTACAGAATTTAAATGTCTTGGAGAAAAGAAATTATATTTAAATCCAATTCTTGACCTTTATAACGGAGAAATTATTGCGTATGGAATCAAGGAACGTCCAACTTTAGATCTTGTCATGGAACCTTTAGAAGAGTCTATAGAAGTATTAAAGAATCAGGCAACCTATCGAACCACCATCCATTCCGATCAAGGCTGGCATTATCAGCACAACAAGTGGGTCAAGACGTTAAAAAGGAATAAAGTTTTTCAAAGCATGTCCCGTAAGGCGACCTGCGCAGACAACGCTTCGATGGAGAATTTCTTTGGGATTTTAAAGCAAGAAATGTATTATGGAGAAGAACTAGTGAGTTATGAAGATTTAAAAAGCCGAATCGAAGAATATATTCACTGGTACAATCATGAGCGTTCAAAAGAAAAATTGGCTGGGATGAGTCCTGTTGAATATCGAACTCACTCCAGCCAATCAGCTGCATAATAAAAACTCTAACTTTTGGGGGTAAGCACCATTCCAGAGCGGTTTTTTATAATACTCCTGAAAAAAGCCTCGCAAATGATTCCTTTGTTCTTTCCACAATCCCTCTTTTATAGTATTCAACCGGCCGGATCCTTATGCTGTCCTTCATGTCATCTTCATAATGCGCAGACAGGTCACGGATGGAACTGTTCCCCATAAGAAAAACGTTGACTTCAAAGTTAAGGTGAAAGCTCCGCATATCCATATTGGCTGTTCCGACGGAAGCGAGGTTGCCGTCGACAATGATAATTTTCTGGTGCATGAACCCTTTCTTATAAGAGTATATTTCTACCCCGCAGCGGATGAGTTCAGAGAAGTAAGACCTTGTGGCATACTGTGTGAGGAATCCATCATTGGTTTCCGGGACCATGATTCTGACTTCGATTCCTTTTGAGGCCGCCACCCGCAAGGCCGTCCTGATCGATTCAGTCGGCACAAAATACGGGGTGGCAATCCAGATTGATTTCGTTGCTGAGGAAATCAGCGAATAATAGAGATCACTCATGATCCCCTGTTGTGTATCAGGTCCGCTGGCGACGACCTGTACTGCCCCGTCAAGTTCTTCTGCAGGGACAGAATGCTGATTTTGAAACTTCTCCAACACCATATCTCCGGAAACATATTCCCAGTCTAAGAGGAATACCGTGTGGAGAGTATAGACTGCTTCTCCTTCCACCAGCATATGGGTATCCCGCCAAAACCCAAATTTCCGATCCTCGCCAAGATACTCAATTCCTACATTCAATCCTCCGACAAACCCGGCTTTCCCATCAATAACAATGATTTTTCGATGATTTCGGAAGTTGAACTTCTGGTTAAAGAAACCGTATTTCAAAGGCAGAAAAGGCTGAACCTGTATGCCTGCTTTCTCCATTTCCTGAAGGTCTTTGGATGCCAGGTGCATGCTTCCGACAGCATCAAAAATAAACAGCACCTCAACGCCCGCATTAGCCTTTTCGATCAGAATATCAATAATTTCTTTCCCCAGACGGTCGGACCGAAAGATATAATACTCCATGTGTATATACTCTTTGGCACTTTGGAGCTTTTCTTTTATTTCTGTAAAAGTCTCCTCGCCATTTTTCAGGATTTTCGTTGTGGAAGCAGTGCTGATGGGAGACCACGCTACCCTGTTGGCGAAGTTTGCGAAGCTCCTTTGATTATCCTGCAGGAAGGACAAGTTAGGCGAATTCTCCCGTTTTAATAACTTCTGCCATTCCTCCCGGTCATTTTTGCGCTTGCTTTTAAACAGGTAACCTTTCAAATATAGCTGCCCTGAATATAAGTAGAAAAAATAGCCGAACACCGGAAAGCAGACAAGGACATATATCCATAACAAAGTATGCTGAGCAGAACGGTTTTCCAATATTAATGAGAAAACACTGATAAGGATTATGACTATGTATACTGCGGCTGCCCCTGTTTTGACCCAGATATTGAAACCGTTTTGCAGAAATATATATACACAGGCAATCAATATAATGACAAATATAAATTCCAATCTTCTCTTTTTCATCTGACCATTCCCCTAGTTTAAAAAGTACCTTGCGTAACAGTTTATAGAGAATCTAACCACTAGTGTTTCACATTACTCAGGTAAGTACGCTTCATATTTATGTTTGATTCGAAAGTCGGACAGGAAAATCTGATTCCATATACAAATTTTATTTGAGTCTCTATTTTCCTTTAATCACACTATTAGAGTTGTTTTCGCCTTTTATTTTGGCGTGTTTCTCCTCTGATCACACTATTACAGCTGTTTTCCTCTTTTATAATGGTATGTTTCTTCGCTATTCGCACCATTACACCTGGTTTCTCCTTTTATAATGGTATGTTTCTTCGCTATTCGCACCATTACACCTGGTTTCTTCTTTTATAATGATATGTTTCTCCTGACCCAAATATCTCTTAACAGGAATCGCCAGCAAACCCATTCAAAATAATGGCCATTGTTAAAATATTTCTATCTGGTCCATTTCCCTTTTTCACAAAAAGCTAACCCTTTATTTCTTACTTGTTTAGCTGCCTTCTATAAAGGGAAATCAACAAGCAAATACTTTTGAAAGGGTGATTTCAATGAGTAAAGATAACGGCATGAAAGATAAGATGAAAGGCTATGCTAAGAAAGCAGAAGGCGAAATGAAGGAAAAAGCGGGCAGGGCCGCTGACAAACCTGAAATGCAGCGTGAAGGAAGACAAGATAAAGGTGAAGGCGAAGTACACGAGACAATCGGTGAAGCAAAGGACGACCACCGCCGTTAAATGAACATGAACAACCCGCAGGTCATCAACCTGCGGGTTTTGTTTTTCATTAATCTTCTACTATCTTGCCGCCGTGAATTCTCTTTCTGGAAACCTTAAGGTTCAACTCTCCAGCCATTTTCTCCAAAAAGCTTTCTTCTCTCTTGGTTACAATGGAAAGCACGTTCCCTTCCGCTCCCATTCGGCCGGTTCTGCCTGATCGATGGATGAACTGTTTGGTATCTGTCGGGAACTCAAAATGAACAACATGAGTGACGCCGCTAATGTCAAGGCCTCTGGCAGCAACATCTGTCGTCAGCAGCATAGGTACTTTCCCTGCCCTGAATTTATCCAATGAATGCTTTCGCTCCATTTTTTTCGATTCACCAGCCAGCACTTCTAACGAAACCTTCTGGTACTTCAGCTTTTCTTCCATTTCAGAGAGTTTTTCCAAACTGTTAAAAAAGACTAAAGCTTTGATGTCTTGTACATTTGAAAGTTTGCGCAGAACCTCGATCTTGTCCCGCTGTTCTGTCAGCAAATAACCATATTCCACCTTAGATGAGGAGACGACCCCCTCGTTCACGCGAATGACCTCATAGTTCTCCATTAACTCAGCCGCCACTTCATCCGTAACATCTGAAAGGGTTGCCGAAAAGAACAGGAGCTGCCTGTCCGCCATGGTAGACTTGATGATCTGCCTGATATTGTTGATGTGCTCATTGCCGATCATCAGGTCGAATTCGTCGACGACAATTGTTTTTACTTCATGCATTTTTAACTTCTTCATTTTCATCAGTTCGATGATTCGCCCTGCTGTACCAACGACGATTTTCGGCTTTTTCTTGAGCTTTTCAATTTGATTCTTTACGTTAGCTCCGCCGATTAAAGCGATGCTGTTGATTCCGGACCCTTTCGTCCACTTCTGCACTTCCTGGTGAATCTGCATAACCAGTTCACGGGAAGGTGCGACGATTACAGTCTGCGCCTGCATTCTCTTTTCATCAATCCCCTCAAGGATCGGCAGAAGATAGGCAAGCGTCTTTCCAGTCCCGGTTGGGGATTCACATACAAGATCCTTTCCTTCTAGAATCGCAGGGATCGCTTTTTCCTGGACAGCCGTCAATTGTTCGAATTCTGAAGTGTTCCATGCGTCCTGTAAAAAAGGCTTTAATTTTGTAATATAGTCCATTCTATAATTCCTCTCTTGTTAAAAGATTGCTGTAGTCCATTTTACACGAAGTCGAAAAGAAAAAACATCAGCACAGCGGCAAAGTAATGATAACCGTCGTGCCGGAGCCCTTTTCACTGTAATAAGTGATTTCACCTTTGTGACGTTCAATGATTTTCTTACATACGGCAAGGCCTAGGCCTGTCCCTTTTTCCTTCGTTGAATAGAATGGTTCACCAAGGTGGGAGATCCATTCTTCGTCCATTCCGACTCCATTATCTTCAATCTTGATAATCGCTATATCCTCACTGTTGGATGTTTCGACCCTTACCGTTCCCGTATCCTCTATGGCCTCCACAGCATTTTTTATCAAATTGATAAATACTTGCTTTAGTTGATTCTGGTCAGCGTTGACAAACATCTTATCCCCTTCGGCAGGATTGTATTCAATTTTTACATTATCAAGGTTCGCTTGAGCTTCCATTAACACGATAACCTGTTTGATAATATCATTGATATCTTCTTTCCCGAATAAAATATCCTGCTGTTTCCCTAGAATCAGCATTTCACCTGATATCAGGTTAATCCGTTCTATTTCGGACAGCATGATTTCCAGGTGGCTGTCTTCGGCTTTTTTTGTCACCTGCATCAACTGCACAAAGCCTTTCAGGGAAGTTAAGGGATTCCTGATTTCATGTGCCACTGCCGCAGCTAACTGGCCGATAACCGAAAGCTTTTCGGAAGCGATCATCATTTCTTCATTCTTCCTGTACAACGTGATGTCCCTGGCGATCCCAAACACACCGATGATCTCTTCATTCACGATAATAGGAAGCAAGGAACAACGAAGTAACTTTTCCTGAGAAGTTTTATTGATGACCTTCATTTCAAATTTTTCCGGATTGCCGTGTAATGTTTCCATA
Source organism: Bacillus sp. AK031 (assembly GCF_053903065.1). Taxonomy (NCBI): domain Bacteria; kingdom Bacillati; phylum Bacillota; class Bacilli; order Caryophanales; family Bacillaceae; genus Bacillus; species Bacillus sp. AK031. Next base: position 3,459,111 of record NZ_CP096424.1, read on the forward strand.
AAACTGGCTGTGACCTGTTCCCTTTCCTCAGGGTGTACGAGAAAATCAATTGGCTTTCCCTTTAATTCATTCGCAGAATAGCCGATGATTTTTTCCCCTTCAGGATTCAAGGCCGCCAGATTGCCCTTTTTAGATATTTCAAAGACAGCATCCGGATTGTGTTTGAATAAGGACTGGTAATGCTGATTGCTCATTTGGAGCAGCCGTTCTTTTTTCCTCAACTCTTCCGTTGACTCCAGGAGCTTCAATGCCCGATTGTGGACAAGAAAGTAAATAAGGATTCCCGTTACCAATATGAACAGCCAGCCTTTATAGCGCTGAAAGAAGATGAAGATATGCATTTCATTATGTGCCATCATCAGGGAGAGCCTGTCTGATAAAATGATCCAACATGCTCCTATTATTATATAAGTTACCGCTATTCTGGCAGCTATCTTTCTTGATTCATTCATAAGCAGACTTCACCTGTTATTGGTAAGATTTATACACCTATAATACCTCACTTCAGCCTATTTATGTTGAAATTACCCGATTGCTGCAAAATTAAAAGACGTTTCAATACCTTTAATGACGGATATTTAATAGATATGCGGGGTGATAAAAGATGTGGCAGAAATACAGGTGCAAGGACTTCAGCAAAACCGGCAATGTAACGCTGCCCAACCAGTGGAGACAGCAATTCGGACTCGTTCCCGGCCGGCAGGCGGAGATATGTTATGACCAGGAGGCCATCATCATCAAAAGACCTGAACAAAACAGCACAAACAATAAACGCTATATTTCAGAAAAAGGCGCAATCCATATCCCAAAGGAAATCCGTGAAATTAGCGGTATACAGCCGCAGCAGGAATTTTGTCTGTTTGTGGATGAGCGTGATAAATGTTTTATTCTAAAAGTTATATAAAAAAGTGAAGCAACATATCACTTCACTTCTGCAGGTTAAGCTTTATTGGTCATTAGCAATTTTTATTACTTTTACTCCATACACTTCCAGTTCATCTATTTGCTCAGACGTCGTTTCTTCGTCCGTTAAAATGATATCAAGCTTTTTGAGCGGAAACATTGTCGTGAACAGATCCACACCGACTTTCGTATGCTCAACAAGTGTAATGATCTTGCGGGAATTCTCATACACCTTTTCATGAAACAATGCTACCTCGGGAGTCGAAGTACTCAGCCCTCTGGCCGTAAGCCCTCCTCCGGTCGCAAAGCACAAATCATAGTTGAACCGTTCTGCAAACTGGGCAGCAAGCGGATCGGTTATATTCCCGGAGCTCTTCATTCTCCCGCCAATCATATACGTTTGGATATTGTCGAAGTCTCTTAACTTATAAGCGATTTCCACCGAATTGGTCACGACTGTAAAAGAAAAATCCTTTGGCAAGTAGGGAATCATGGCATAATGGATGGATGCACCGCCAATGAAAACGGTTTGATCCGGATTGATATAAGCGGCTGCCCTTTCTGCAATCTGGCTCTGATAAGGTGTACTCTCACCAAATCGTTCTTCATTTGACCTGGGCATCGACCGGACCATCGGCAGAGGAATTGCACCTCCATGTGTTCTCTTCAATAGCTGGTCTTCTTCCATGATCGATAAATCGCGGCGGATGGAATCTACAGAAACATCAAACCCCTGCGCTAATTCCTTCGCAAGCACTCTTCCCTCTTTATCCAGGGTTTCAAGGATCTTCTTCCTTCTCTCTTCAGAAAACATTTAATGACCCCCTCCTCTACCTTTATGCTTCCTATTATTGCTGTTTTGTTCTTGTTTTGTCAATTATTGCTTGCGGAAATATTAACAGATATTCCGGCGGCAGAGGAAATTAAACTTTCTTGGGAATATATCTCCTTTGGAGGTACACCATTCCTATCTTTGTTTTCCTTACTCTGCGAACAGGGAAACTGACAGGTGCCGGGACCGGCCACCGTGCCATTGAGATTTCGTTTCCTCGTTTTCACCGGACCGCAAGAGACGTTACCGGGCCAGTGAGATTTCATTCCCCCGTTTTCACCGGACCGCAAAGAACGTTATCGGGCCAGTGAGACTTCATTCCCTCGTTTTCATTGGGCCGTAAACCTCGTTATCGGGCCAGTGAGACTTCATTCCCTCGTTTTCATTGGGCCGTAAACCTCGTTATCGGGCCAGTGAGACTTCATTCCCTCGTTTTCATTGGGCCGTAAACCTCGTTATCGGTCCATTGGATCGCCGCCAAACTTGGTTTTCACTGTCCCATATAGAGAATTTACCCTTCAAAAACAAAAACCAGTACCTTTACTGGTTTCCCACAAAAACAAATTAAATTTCTAAATTTCTATTCTGTATGAACTGCCTACATCCCTGACAACCCTGGAGTCCCTCAGTCTGACCAGGATCTCTTCGAAACTCTTCTTCGATGCCTTGTGAGTAACCAGGACAATTTCGGAAATGCTCCCTCTTTTAGGATTCTGCCAGATCTTTTCCACACTTATTCCTTCTTGGGAAAAAAGCGACGTCACCTCTGCCAGCGTGCCTACTTCATCCTCAACCAACAGGCGGAGAAAGTACTTTTTGAACACTTCATCCGCTCCCTTGATTCTCTTTGGAAACTGCGGAAAGACGGCACTTCGGCCATTTACACCCAGTCTTATATTCCTCATGACTCCAACGAGATCTGATACCACTGCGGTGGCTGTCGGCATACTCCCTGCTCCCGGTCCATAAAACATCGTTTCGCCAACTGCATCTCCATACACATACACGGCATTATTCTCATTTTTGACCGCTGCAAGCGGATGGGTATCCGAGACCAGTGCAGGTTGTACGGTAACATCGATTTTGTCATCGTCCCTCTCAGCTACACCTATCAATTTCATCGTATACCCAAGTTTTTTCCCATAGTCAATATCTTCTTCTGTTACACTGGTGATCCCTTTATAGCTCACATCATTCAGTCCGACATTCATCGAAAATCCCAAGGTTGAGAGGATCGCCATCTTCCTTGCAGCATCTACTCCTTCTACATCCGCTTCTGGATCAGATTCGGCATAACCAAGTTCTTGCGCTTCCCTCAACGCCTCTGGATAGGACCTGTTCTCATCACTCATTTTCGTCAGGATATAGTTTGTTGTACCGTTGACAATGCCTACAATCTTATTGATCCTGTCAGATGCAAATCCATCTGCCACACTCCGCAGAATGGGAACCCCTCCTGCCACACTGGCTTCATAAAAAAGGTCACAGCCGTTCTCATAAGCAGCTTTCAGCAGTTCAGGACCATGCAGGGCCATCAAATCCTTATTGGCAGTCACAATATGTTTTTTATTATGGAGCGCTTTCAGAAGAAGTGTTCTGGTATAATCTATTCCTCCCATCACTTCGATAATAATGTCTATCTCCTCATCATCCAATATATCCCCGGGATTGACTGTGAGCAATGAAGGCTCAACTTCAGCATCTCTGCACTTTCCCGGATCCTGTACAAGAATTTTCTTTATTTTGACGGCGCAGCCAACTCCATGCACTAACTTATCCTGATGGTTTTCAATCACCTTCACTACTCCTGAACCTACAGTCCCAAAACCAAGCAAGCCTATCGAAATCTTTTCCAATCCTTAACCTCCAGTTCTCGATTCATATATTTTAAAAATGTATTCAGCAAGTTTCAGTGTATTCCTGCTCGATTTCAATATTAATTTTTATTTTATTTAAAGTTGCAGAAAGATTGATTGTATGATAGATATGTAATGTACGATAAATTTCATATTTTTTCACAACACTAGGGGTGCGTTTAAGCTGAGAGAGACATTTCTATGTCTTAACCCTGACTACCTGATCTAGGTAATACTAGCGAAGGGAAGTGGCGGACATATGTATGCATATGGGCAGCAGCAGGTTCCTGCTGGCTGTATTCTCTTTACATACTTAAATTTGTACCAAACCACTTTCTGACAGAAAGTGGCTTTTTGTTGTTTTAAAAGGCTGTTGTCGTATAGATTGTTGCTTTCGGAAAAATCCCAAGTGCCGGATTTTTCCCCTGGGTACAAGGTTTTTTCTCTCTGAACAGAGAGAGTAGCTCTTTTCTTTCTTGCTTACTAAGTTATTTCCTGTGGATAATGGCTATATTTTTTGGGGATTCATGTTAAATAGCAACAAAGTTTAAGAAAAGAGCCTTATAAAAAGGGGGATGGAAATTTTGCAGAAACTGATTGACAGCCTCATTCTTGATGCTGAAAACCGAAAGGAAGAACTGGTTGATCTTCTGTGTACACTGATTCGTTTCGAAACACCCAGCCCGCCGGCACGAAATACGGAGCATGCTCAGGAGTTCATTGCTTCTTTCTTGAAAGAAAATGGATTCGCAATCGATAAGTGGGATGTTTACCCGGGTGATCCAAATGTAGTTGGGATAAAAAAAGGAACCGAACCAGCCGGGCACCAGAGTCTGATCATCAACGGCCACATCGATGTGGCTGAAATTGATGAAAGCGAAACCTGGCATACCGGTCCATTTCAGCCAGAGGTAACGGAAGGCTATGTCATTGGACGCGGGGCAGCAGACATGAAAGGCGGTATTGCCGGCGCTTTGTTTGCCATTCAGTTATTGACTGAAGCCGGCATTGAACTCCCCGGGGATCTGATCTTCCAGTCGGTCATTGGGGAGGAGGTCGGAGAAGCCGGCACTCTTCAGTGCTGTGAACGCGGCTATAAGGCCGACTTTGCTGTAGTGGTGGACACCAGCGATCTTCATATACAAGGGCAAGGCGGTGTAATCACCGGCTGGATTACGATTAAGAGCCCGACGACCCACCATGATGCAACCAGGCGAAACATGATTCATGCCGGCGGCGGTTTGAATGGAGCAAGCGCAATTGAAAAAATGATGAAACTCATCCACGGTCTACAGGATCTGGAGCGCCATTGGGCAGTCACCAAGCATTATCCAGGGTTCCCAGCAGGATCCAACACCATCAACCCTGCTGTTATTGAAGGCGGCAGACATCCAGCTTTTATCGCCGATGAGTGCAAATTATGGATTACTGTCCATTTCTACCCGGATGAAACTCATGAAGAAGTGGCAAAAGAAGTAGAGAATCACATATTGGAAGTGGCCAAAGCAGATATTTGGATGAGGGATAACCCGCCGGTTTTTACTTGGGGAGGAACCTCCATGATTGAAGATAGAGGTGAGATTTTCCCGTCGCTGGAAGTTGACCCGGATCATCCGGGGGTAAGGACGTTATCTTCCACCCATACTTCACTGCTCGACCAGAAGGCAGAAATAGATGTATCGCCGACTGTCACTGACGGCGGCTGGCTCGGCAATGCTGGTATCCCGGCCGTCATTTACGGACCCGGTGACCTGAATAATGCCCACAGTGTCAATGAAAAAGTTTCAATAGATCAGCTGGTTCAATTCACTCAGGTGATGATCAAGTTTATTTATGATTGGACCCGTTCAAAGAAGGAGGATGAATAATGCAGTTTACTGACCGCTTGTTTGAGAAGGTGAAGCCTATTTGGCAAAAAAACCACCAGCATCCTTTCGTGCAGGGAATTGGTCTCGGTACGCTGGACAGAAAGAAATTCCGATTTTACATGGTACAGGATTATGTATATTTAATAGATTTTGCCAAACTGTTCGCTTTGGGAGCAGTAAAAGCGAAGGATACGAAAACAATGGGAGAATTCGCAAAGCTTCTGGATTCCACTCTTAATGAAGAAATGTCATTACATCGCCAATATGCGGAACGTTTCGGCATCTCAGCAGAAGAATTGGAAAGCGCGAACCCTTCTCCTATCACACTGGCTTACACTCACTACATGCTTCATGTCTCTGAAAATGGCACTCTCGCAGAATTGGTTTGTGCCCTCCTTCCCTGCATGTGGAGTTATTGGGAGATCGGAAAAGAGTTAAGTTTGATAGAAGGATCGACCAGCCATGAGTTTTATGGAGAATGGGTTTCGATGTATTCTTCCGATGAATTCGGATCTTTATCTCAATGGCTGATCTCCCTGCTCAATGAAATAACGGCCGGAAAAAGTGATGCAGAGCTCAATCACTTGGAAGAAATCTTCCTGAACACAAGCCGCTTTGAGTACATGTTCTGGGATATGGCTTATAACGAAGAAATGTGGCCTACCGATGAGTAACTCCCTGCTTCAACTGGACAACGTCTCTTTCACTTACCAAGGAGAGAAAAAACAGCTGCCTGTTCAAGTGCTGGAAAGGTTGTCACTCTCTATAGAACAAGGTGAATTTGTTTCAATCATCGGGCCAAGCGGATCCGGGAAAAGCACACTGTTCCGTCTGATTACGGGTCTTGAACAACCGTCAGGCGGAAGCATTCTTTTTGAAGGGAAAGCAGTCAAAAACCGCTTGGGGCAGGTAGGATATATGCCTCAGCAGGACCTCTTGATGCCATGGAGAACGGTCATGGAAAATGCTGCCCTGCCCCTTCAGCTGCAAGGAATGAAACGGGAACAGGCAGATGAAATAGTACGCGGGCTGCTCGACGAATTCGGCCTGAAAGGATATGAGGACCGTTTCCCCCATAAGTTATCCGGTGGCATGCGCCAAAGAGTCTCCTTTTTGAGAGCCGTCCTCAGCGGAAAGAATCTGCTTGTACTTGATGAGCCATTCAGTGCGTTGGATGCGATTACCAGACTTTCCATGCAGGAATGGCTGCTCGATCAATGGTACAAGCGGAAGAAGACAATCCTGTTCATAACCCATGATGTGGAAGAAGCATTATTTCTTTCTGACCGTATATTTGTATTCACCCAGATGCCGGTTTCCGAACTGAAAGAAATCACGGTTCCACTTCCACGGCCTCGAAAAATTGAAGACATGGCGGAAAAGGAGATCCAAACCCTTAAAACCAATCTGATTTCTGAGCTGAGGAAAATGGTGAATGTACTATGAGAAATTGGAATTATTATATCGCTTCCACTCTTGTGGTCTCTTCACTGCTGATTGTATGGCAAGTGGGGGCGAATTCTTACAATAAGCCCTTTATTCTGCCGACACCTGGTGGTATTCTCGCCGAGCTCTGGAATTTGAAGAAGATTCTGATCACCAAACATTTACCCGCCACGCTGATGATCATCCTTATCGGGTTGGCTATGTCGATTCTTTTAGGAGTTGCCCTGGCGGTTTCCATGAATTTCAGCAAAACAATTGAACGGGCGTTTTATCCGATACTGATCGCATCCCAGACCATCCCGATCATTGCGCTTGCCCCTATCTTTGTATTATGGTTCGGCTATTCAATTTGGAGCAAGGTCGTTGTCACCATTTTGATTACCTTTTTCCCGATAACGGTCAGTACCTTTGATGGACTCCGCTCGATCAACAAGGATCTTCGTGAACTGATGTTGACGATGGGAGCAGGAAAGCTGGAAATCTTTCTGAAGCTCAGTGTCCCTTCAGCACTCCCTTACTTTTTTTCAGGTTTGAAAGTAGCTGTGACCCTGAGCGTAATTGGAGCTGCTATCGGGGAGTGGCTTGGGGCCGAAGCTGGTTTGGGATACTTCAGCCGCAGGATGATGACCCAGTTCAACGGTGCCGCCGTGTTTGCGCCGATTGTTCTTTTATCCATTGCCGGTATTCTATTATTTTTGCTTGTAACGCTGCTTGAGAACATTTTATTAAAATGGAGGAAATCATTATGAAAAAAATGCTTTTGTTAACATTAAGTCTGTTTCTTGTTCTTGTTGGAGGGTGCTCCCAGGGAGACACAGCTGCCACCACAGAAGACAAAGAGCTGGAAAAAATGACAATCATGCTCGACTGGTACCCAAATGCCGTCCACAGCTATCTATATGCAGCGAAAGAAAAAGGCTACTTCAAGGAAGAAGGGCTTGATGTCGAAATCAAATTTCCGGCAAACCCGACAGACCCTATCAATCTCGCAGCTGCAGGACAGATCGATCTCGGCATTTCCTATCAGCCTGACGTGATCATCGCCAGAGCCAATGAGGATATCCCTGTCAAGTCAGTCTCAGCCATTGTCCGTTCTCCCCTTAACCATGTTGTGTTTCTGGAGGACAGCACCATTCAGTCACCTAAAGATTTAGAAGGTAAAAAGGTTGGATATCCTGGAATCCCGCTAAACGAAGCATTGCTTGATACGATGGTGAAAGCGGATGGCGGAGACCCGGAAAAAGTCGATACGATTGATGTAGGTTTTGAACTGGGTTCTTCCATTGTCAGTGAAAAAGCGGATGCTGTAATTGGGGCATATATTAACCATGAGGTTCCAGTCCTGGAGCATGAAGGGTTTAAAACTCGTTACTTCAATCCTGTTGACTACGGTGTGCCGAGTTTTTATGAGCTTGTATTCGTCACAAACGATGATACCTGGAATGAAAAAGAAGATAACATCCGCGCTTTTTGGCGTGCTGCTACTAAAGGCTATGAGTTCATGAAGGAAAAACCGGATGAAGCACTGAAAGTCCTTCTTTCTAACCAGGATGAGGCAAACTTCCCCCTTGTAGAGGAAGTTGAAAAAGAAAGCATCGACATCCTGCTTCCTAAAATGGAAACAGAAAATGAAGCATTTGGAAGCCAAAGTGAAGATTCCTGGCAGGAAACCATCGACTGGCTGAAAGACTCCGGCCTGATCGAAGAAAAGCCGAACACCGAAGATATTTTTGTTAATATAGCAGAGTAATAGAGATAGGCTGCGTTTTAGGATTCTCCCTTAAAACGCAGCCTAATTCTTTCACCTAATATAAAATCAAAATCTCCCGAAGAAATTTTCCCCTGATACTTATTAATGGGTAAGATAATAACAACATCATCAACTAACAGAGCCATTGAATAAGAACAAAGGGACTGGCTTTGAAAGCCAAGTCCCTTAATTCTGTTTATTCCATCCAAGTGTACATATAATTCTCGTCCTCGACATCATGGGCTTTTTTCACAATCTTCAATGGACGGAAGGTATCGATCATGACGGCAAGTTCCAGGGTTTCTTTCTTGCCGATACTTTTTTCCGTTGTGCCGGGGTGGGGGCCGTGCGGAATGCCGCTGGGATGAAGAGTGATCGACCCTTCACTGATTCCCTTTCTGCTCATGAAGTTGCCTTCTACATAGTAGAGAAGTTCATCACTATTCACATTACTGTGATAATAAGGAGCCGGAATCGATTCCGGATGATAATCATAAAGGCGCGGCACAAAGGAGCAGACAACAAAATTATGGCCTTCAAATGTCTGATGGACCGGCGGCGGCTGATGAACACGCCCGGTAATCGGTTCGAAATCCTCGATATTGAATACCCAAGGGTAAAGGTAGCCATCCCATCCAACTACATCAAGTGGATGATGATTAAGCACATGTGAATTCAGGAGGCCTCTGGATTTCGAAATGACTTCGTACTCTCCTTTTTCGCTGAATGTTTCCAGCTTTTCCGGTCCGCGGATATCGCGCTCGCAGAATGGACTGTGTTCAAGCAGTTGTCCGTACTCATTCCGGTATCTTCTTGGGGTAGTGATTTGGCTGAATGATTCAACGAAAAGGATTTTCGTCTGTTCTTCCGGAATGACACGATAGATGGTCCCGATCGGAATCACTACATAGTCGCCGGGGCGGTAAGTCAGTGTCCCGAACATTGTTTCCACGGTTCCTTTTCCGCGATGGATGTAAAGCATTTCATCCCCGTCACCGTTACGGTAATAATTCTCCATTTTGTCTGTCACTGAAATTGTCCCAATCAGTAAGTCTTCATTCCCTAGCAGGTATTCCCTTGCTTTCAAGGCATCCCCTGACTTTGTAACTTTATCAGTCAATAAATGGCGGTGTTTCAGTGCCTGGCTTTCCTCATATTCCGGGAGATAGGATCCCATCAATTCGGCTTTCGCCACCTCAGTAGGCATATGGTGATGATATAAAATTGATTGAGTCCCTGAAAACCCTTTTGTTCCCATTACCTGTTCACGGTAAAGGCTCCCATCTTCCTTCTTGAACATCGTATGTCGTTTATGCGGGATTTTCCCCAATGTACGATAATACATTAATATCCTCCTTCCTTAATTTCATTTCTCAATGTACCAAGGCCGGTAATCTCCAGTTCGACTTTGTCACCAGGTTCAAGCCAGCGATGGACCTCTGTACCCAGTTCGAGGATACAGCCCGTCCCCACAGTTCCAGATCCTATGACTTCTCCCGGATACAGGGTAACACCAGCTGATGCGCGTTCGATCATCTCAGCAAAAGTATAATAGATACTTTTGAAGTTACCTGAGGACAATTCACGCCCGTTCACCTTTGCGGTCATCTTCAAGTCATACCGGTCTCCGCTGCGAAATTGCTCAAGCTCATCCTTTGTGGCCACATAGGGCCCTATCGATGTCGCAAAATCTTTGCCTTTGGCAGGGCCGAGACCAACTTTCATTTCTTCCCGCTGAAGGTCCCTTGCACTCCAGTCGTTCATGATGCAGTAGCCAAAGATATATTCTTCAGCATCTTCCTTCCTGATGTCTCTGCCCTCTTTCCCGATCACCACCGCTATCTCCAGTTCATAATCAAGCCAGCTGCAGCCTGCCGGACGGACAATCTCATCCCCTTCACCTTTAACAGCTAAATGGTTGGTAAAATAAAAGACCGGCAGCTCATACCATTCCGGAACGACATCCAGCCCCCTGTTTTTCCGTGCTGTTTTCACATGTTCTTCAAAAGCATAGAAATCACGTAAACTGACCGGGCGCGGTAGTGGCGCTTTGATAGAAACATTCTCCAGTAAATAGATTCCTTTATCAGTAAACTCAAGTTCGTTCAAAATACTCATATATTTTTCCTTGTCTTCCAGGAAGGCAAGGAAAGTATCCGGCAGCTCCCCGCCGCTTGCTTCCTGCAAGTCGACCACGGTCTCATTGTCGCGAAGCAATCCGAATTTTACCTTTTCACCGCTTTGTTGAAAACTAATGAACTTCATTTCATCACCTTTTTCTTACCATTTCAAACGTTTCTGCCATTGGTTTGGTATACATTTGCCCAGCCATACGGCCGATGGGATTCAGTTTCTCTGTATCAATCTTTCCACTGTAATAGAGTTCATCCGCTATTCTTACATATTCCACTTTGCCAATCACCAGACTGCCGGAACCAGCTTCCTCTCCAAAATGAAGAACCTGATGAAGGGTGCATTCAAGCTGGACCTTGCTTTCTTTAACTGCGGGAGGAGCAACAGTAACTGATTCAAGCTTCGTGAGTCCTGTTTCTTCGAATTCATCTACCCCTGCTTCATATTCAATCGCCGTGTTATTCATTTGTTCCGTAAATTCCTCACTGACAACATTGATAACAAACTCTTTGGTGTTTTCAATATTATTCAATGTATCTTTCTTGCTGCCATCTGTACCTCTTCTCATCGGCGAGAAGCAAACAAGCATTGGATCGGCACTGATCGCTGTAAAAAAACTGAAAGGAGCAAGGTTCGCCCTGCCCTCTTCATCAATCGTCGATACAAAGGCAATCGGCCTCGGGACAATGGATCCTACAAGCAGCTTATATGCATCCTTCCATGGCAAAGTATCCGGTTTAATTTCCATCGTATCCCTCCTTTTCCCCTGCAATTATTTGTTTCAGACCTTCAATGAACTGGCGGTTATCACTGTCTGTACCGATTGTGACCCTGACGGTTGTCGGATAGCCAAGCAGCGTCCCGGCGCGGACGATAATTCCATGCCTTAACAGGCCTGCTGCCACAATATCCCCTCGGATGCCACAGTCCACCATAATGAAGTTCGATTGAGATGGAAAATAGGAGAGTCCCATTCTATCGAACTCTTCCTGAAGAAAGGTTCTCCCCATTTCGTTTTGCTTCGTGCACTTTTCTATGAATTCCTGGTCCTCAAGTGCTGCAATTGCGGCTCCCTGTGCAAGCCTGCTTACATTGAATACATCTTTCACCTTTCTTAACTGTGTGGCGATTTCTTCATTCATGACACCAAAACCGACACGCAGCCCGGCAAGGCCGTATATCTTGGAGAAGGTCCTCAGAACGATTAAGTTATCAAATTGGTTAAGCAGCGGGATACAATGTAAGTAATCCTCGGTACTTACATATTCCACATATGCTTCATCAACGATGACAAGCACATCTGAAGGCACGCTTTCGATAAATTCCAGGAGCTCGGCTTTCCCATTTATCGTTCCAGTCGGATTATTTGGGTTGCAGACGAATACCATTCTCGTACGGTCTGTTATCTGCTCTCTCATGCTCTTCAGATCATGTACACCTTCTACAAGAGGCACGATGACTGGCGTTCCGCCTTCAAGAAAGACATTTGTTTGATACCTCGGGAATGTGACGTCTGCCATAACAGCTTCATCATCTTCGCTTATGTAGGCTCTTGTCAGCAAACGGATCACTTCATCAGAACCATTGCCGAATACAAGCTGATTTTGGCTGACATTCAAAAAGCCGCTTGTCTTTTCAGTCAACTCCTTGGCCATCCCGTCTGGATAAAGGTAAATATCCGTTCCACCCGTACTTAGGTATTCCTGTACTTTTGGCGAACAGCCGTATATATTTTCATTTTCCGATAGTTTGCGAATTTCCGAGAGTCCCAGCTCAAGCTTAATATCATTTATGCTTTTACCAAGGACATAAGGTGCAATCTCTTCGACTCTTTTTCTAGTTTTGAATTTCACGACCACGTTTGACCCCCGCTTTCTCTAAAATGAAAGGGTGCCCCTTCAAAGTGTCCGACCTTCTCTGAATTTAGAATAGATCCTGACTCTTATTCGGGACAGCCCTTATAGTGAAACACCTTTTTTTAAGCCGCCAAGGCAGTTGTCGCTTTTTGCTTATAAGTTTCCGCGGCGTTCCTGTTCACGCTCGATCGACTCAAACAACGCTTTGAAGTTTCCTTCGCCAAATCCGCGTGCTCCTTTACGCTGGATCACTTCGATGAACAATGTCGGTCTGTCAACGATCGGCTTAGTAAAGATTTGCAAAAGGTATCCTTCGTCATCGCGGTCTACAAGAATCTTCAGCTCTTTGATTTTGGAAATTTCTTCGTCGATCTCCCCTACACGCTCTGAAAGCATGTCATAGTAAGTATCAGGTGTATCAAGGAATTCCACGCCGTTTTCTTTCAGGATCGAAATCGTCTCTACGATATCCTCTGTAAGGATGGCAATATGCTGAACACCAGGTCCGTTATAGAAATCAAGGTATTCCTGGATTTGCGATTTCCTCTTTCCGTCAGCAGGTTCATTGATCGGAAACTTGATTCGGCCGCCGTTGTGCATTACTTTAGACATCAAGGCGGAGTATTCTGTATTGATATCGTCGTTTGTGAAGTGTCTCATTTCCTTGAAGCCCATTACTTTCTCATAGTAAGAAACCCACTCTTCCATTCTTTCAACGTTTCCGACTACGTGGTCGACCGCTATGATTCCTGCTTCTCTAAAAGGTGCTTTCATTTCAGCAGCTTCAAAGCCCGGCATGAAAATTCCTTTATAATCTTTGCGTTCTACAAGAGTATGGATTGTGTCTCCATATGTACCGATAATCGCTTTTTTCACTGTTCCATTTTCATCCGACAGTTCCATCGGAGGCGTAATTTCTATTGCGCCTCGGGAAACTGCTTCACTGTAAGCCTTTTCAACATCATCCACTGCTAAGGCGATATCCTTGATACCATCGCCATGCTGTTTGACGAATGAAGCGACACGGCTGCTTTCATTAAGTGATCCAGTAATCAGCATACGGACTTTATTTTGCTGCAATACATAGGAAACGGTTTCACGGTTACCTGTTTCAAGTCCTGAATAAGCGACCATCTTGAAACCAAATGCCGTACAGAAATAATGTGCTGCCTGTTTTGCATTTCCTGTATAGTACTCTAAGTAATCGACATCTCTTACCGGAAAGAAATCTTCTACCTTTGGATTTTGATTAGCTTCAGCCATTTTACCTTGCATATTAACAACCTCCAATTGATATTTTAATACTTTTCTAAATTTTATAATAATTATTATTGTCACTGTTCTCAAGAGCGGGAGTTAAAGCAGAAACGCATTACCGCGTTAAAGCGCTTATACTTTTGATAACTCTTTCTGTTTTCCAGGTGGCAGGTGCACCGCCCTGCCTTTCAATGCTTCCATTGCCTCCTGAAGGCTTTCGCTTGTGTTGGGATGAGAATAATAGGGATACGAGAAATCCTCGTCTCTAGCTGCCATTTCCATCCCAACTGCAGATGCGGATACAAGCTCGACAGCACCGCTGCCGATCATATGGATTCCCAGGATTAAGTCCGTATTGCTGTCGGAAATGACTTTTACAAGACCTTCTTTCTCCCCGGCCAGCTGGGCAAATCCATTCCCTGCCATAGGATAGGAACTTACTGTAATGGCATGTGCCTCTTTTGCTTCCTTTTCCGTTAAGCCAATGGCAGAGATAGGAGGGATTGTCTGGACAATCGTCGGAAGGAGCATATCATCAAAAGCCGACTGCAAACCTGCTGCACTTTCTGCCGCGACCTTTCCTTGTTTAATCGCTTTCACCGCCAAGGCTGCTCCTTCTGTCACATCGCCGATGGCATAAATATTTTCAATGGATGTTCTGCATGCTTCATCAATATGTATGAAGCCGTTTTCAGACATGTCCATTTTTAACCTGTCGATCCCTAGGTCACCGACGTTGGCTTTCGCTATACACGCTGCAAAGAAATGAGAGGCTTCAATCGTTGCCGAATCTCCATCCTCTTTCAGAAGCGTGACTACAACTCTATCCTCTGATGGCGAAACCTCCCTGGGAACAAACCCTTTCATCAGCTTCACCTTCATTTTCTTTAAAACTCTCGTCAATTCCTTGTTGACCGAGTCATCAAAAGGAAAATCACTGTCCGTTACGAGGGTCACTTTCGTCCCCATTGCAGCGAAACTGGAGGCAGCTTCAAGTTCAGTATAGCTGTTCCCGAAAATAATCATATCTTCAGGCAGGTCACTGAGCTGATAAATTGAAAACTCATTTAAGATGCGGCTGCTGTCTTGTGTGATAAATGAGGGAAGTTCCCTGCTCGCTCCTGTCGCAATAATGGCACTTTCAAAAGAGTACACCGTAAATTGGTGACCATTTTCAACACCAATCTTGTTTTCGGCCAGGAATGAAGCTGTCCCTTTTACTACTTCCACTTTGTTTGCTTTGCAAAGAGAGGCGACACCGTTTTTCAACTGTGTTATCAGACTGCTTTTATATTCCTGCAGCTTTGCTAGATTAATAGCATGGCCTTGTGATTCCAGCCCCATGTTTTGATAATGGTCCATCTCTTTATGTTTCCTGGCTACTTGAGTAAAGACTTTGGAGGGTATGCAGCCTTTATTCAGGCACACGCCGCCGAGCTCTTCTTTTTCGACCAACAGGACTGATAACCCGAGCTGGGCTGCCCTGATGGCCGCATGGTAGCCTCCCGGTCCGCCGCCGATTATGACGAGCTCAGCTGCTTCTGCTAATTCACCTACTACCATTTACATCAACTCCACAATCATCAGACTTGGATTTTCAATCAGCTCCGCAAACCGATTCGTGAAGGCCACTGCTGTTGCCCCGTCTGCCGCCCGGTGGTCGAATGACATCGAGATGTTCATCATCGAACGGATGACGATTTCATCGTTTTCATTTACCATCGGCCTTTTCTTTGTTTTATGGAAGGACACCAATGCGACTTCTGGATGATTGATGATTGGCGTGGCCCCAATCGATCCTCCCATTGGCCCGACATTGGAAATTGTAAAGGTTCCGCCTGCTATATCCTTGGATACGAGCTTGTTTTCCCTTGCCTTCAATGTATAGTTTTTCATTTCAGAATGAATCGCTTTTAATGACTTGTTCTCTACATTTTTTACAACGGGCACTATCAGGCCATCGTCTGTATCTGTCGCGACTCCGATGTTATGTTCTTTCATAAACGTGATTTGCTCTTTGTCTTCTTCCACCCTTGCATTGAAAATCGGGAACTCTTTAAGAGCAATGGAGAGAGCTTTTACAAAAAATGCTGAAGCAGAGATGTTCGTATCCGTTTTCTTCAACTGCTCTCTAAGCTCGATGAGGTTCGTCACATCGATTTCTTCAAAATGGGTGCAGTGCGGAATCGTCATCAATGAATGTTTCATCTTCAAGCCGATCTGCTTTCGCCTTCCCCGGAAAGGAATGCTTTCATTCTCTTGAGAAGCTGGTGATTCCTGTACAACGGGTGCCTGATCCCTTTCTGGCTGGGCTGGTTCTGCTTGCCTTCCGCCGGATATGTATCTCTCAACATCCTCATCTGTTATTCTTCCAGCTGCACCAGTTCCCTCTATCATCGTTATATCGATACCATTTTCCCTTGCAATCTTTCTTGTATAAGGTGATGCAAGGATACGGTTTCTATTACGCGGAGAAGTTGAAAAAGATTTCTGCATCCCTGACGGCACCGTCTCCTTCCTCTCCACCTGTTGTGCCGATTTCACGCTGCTGGCTGATTCCATTACCAGCACAGTTGTCCCGACTTCAATCGTAGTCCCTTCTTTTACAAGGATCTCTTTGATCGTCCCTGCCGACGGTGAAGGGATTTCGGCCGTCATCTTATCTGTCTGCACCTCTACTAATGGCTGGTCTGCCTTGACGGTATCGCCGGCTTTGACAAAGAAATGGCTGATATGTGCTTCTGTCATTCCTTCCCCGATATCATGCAGCTTTACTTCCATCCTCTTCACCTCCTAAAATTCTGCGGCTTTTTCAACGGCCTTGAGGACCCGCTCTGCTGTCGGCAAATAATAATCCTCGAATCCAAAGTAAGGTACCGGCGTATCAAAGCCAGTCACCCTTTCAACAGGGGCTTTTTGATACAGGAAGGAAGTATCATTGATAATGGCCAATACGTCATTCCCTACACCGCCTGTGGCATGAGCTTCATGAACAACCACTGTTCTTCCTGTTTTCTGGACGGACTCTGCAATGATATCCTTGTCGATTGGATACAGTGTCCGCAGGTCAATGACCTCACAGCTGATTCCTTTCTTTTCGGCCTCTTTAGCCGCTTGTGAGGCTACCGGTACCATCGCTCCCCAGGCAATGACCGTTACATCTTCACCCGGTTTGACAATCTTCCCTTTTCCAAGCTCGATGGAATATCGCTCTTCCGGCACATCCTGTTTAGCAGATCTGTAAATCCGCATCGGTTCAAGGAACAGAACTGGATCTGGGTCCTCAATCGCCGCGATAAGAAGCCCTTTGGCATCATAAGGATTTGACGGGCACACAACCTTCAAGCCAGGCATGTGGGTAAAAATAGCTTCAGTGCTGTCTGAATGTATTTCCGGAGCACGGACTCCCGCGCCATATGGTGCCCTGATGACCATCGGGCAGGTAAAATGCCCAAGTGTCCTTGCACGCAGCCTTGAAGCATGGGTCATCAGCTGTTCATAGGCAGGGTAAATGAAACCGAGGAACTGAATTTCTGCCACAGGAATGAACCCATTAGCCGCCATTCCGATTGCCGCCCCGATAAATCCAGCTTCACTTAAAGGCGTATCGAGTACCCTCTCTTCACCAAACTCTTCCTGCAATCCATCCGTCGCGCGGAAAACCCCTCCGTTTTTGCCAATATCTTCACCAAGAAGAAGGACATTCTCCTTCTCCTCAAGCATTGTTCTCATAGCATCCGTAATGGCTCCCACCATGGTCAGCTTATTAGTCTTCACCGCTGTCTTCATCATCTTTCACCTCTTAAATGCTGAAGAAGCTGTTCTTTCTGTTCTGAAATGGTCCATGTTGGTTTTTCGAAGACATAATCGAAAATAACCTTTGGATCTGCTTCAGGATAACTCTCCAGCTCTTCAACAGCTTGATCGACTTCCGCTGCTGATTCTTTCTTTACAGAATCAGCCCACTCTTGATCCCACCAGCCTTGTTTGTCCATGAAGCGCTCCAGCCTGTCAATCGGGTCACCCAGCTTTCTGCGTTCTTCACTTTCCGCCTGGTCTCTGTATTTAGTTGGATCATCCGCAGTCGTATGTGCACCGTATCTCCATGTCACAGCTTCAATGAGAGTAGGGCCTTCACCGTTCCTTGCACGTTCCAACGCTTTCAGTGTTTCAACGTACACAGCAAAAATATCGTTTCCATCGATGCGGACTCCAGGAATATCATAAGCCAAAGCCTTCTGGGCAATGGTCTTTGTTTTCATCTGCTTCTGTATGGGTACAGAAATAGCAAACTGGTTATTTTGATTAAAAAAGACGACAGGAGCATTCAGGACACTGGCTACATTCAGGCCTTCATGAAAATCCCCTTCCGAAGTGGCGCCATCCCCAAAATAAACGATGGCTGCATTCTTTGTCCCTTTACGCATTTCCGCATATGCCGCACCTGCTGCATGTGGCAGCTGGGTCGCAATCGGTATGCCTGGTGGAAAAATTTTCTTCCCCTCCGGCGGTACACACCCTTCATTCCGGCCTTTCCAAAACAATAGAATATTTTTTAGTGAGTGGCCAAAAGTCATTGCCGCACCATGGTCCCGGTAAGATGGGAACATCCAGTCACCTTCATTCAGGGCTACAGAACTTCCGACCTGTGAAGCCTCCTGTCCTTCGAACGGAGCATAGGTACCAATACGTCCCTGTCTCTGCAAGCTGATGGATTTCTTATCAAACGTTCTGATCCTGATCATATGGCGGTAAAAGTTCTTTGCCATTTGTGCAGTTATGCGTTCGTCCATGTCACCAATGAGGTTTCCTTCGTTATCGATCATCCTTTTGATTGGGAACTGCTCTTCCATTTCTTCACCTCAACCATTTTATTTAAGTGCGTACCGACCATTTAGGTCTCTTCATATGAGAAAAGAAGCTGTTTCTTCTTGAACGTGTCTGAATCAGGCTTTCGCAGTAGCGGTCAGCCGCTTCAACAGATGTGATTCCTTCTCTCTCTGCTTGTGCATAGATTCTTTGAAGGGAATTGTAGATGGTTCTCGTTTTTTGGAGAACACGTTCTTTATTCGGCTCGTACAACTCATCTGCCACCTGGATAAGACCGCCTGCATTGACGATGTAATCCGGTGCATAAAGAATGCCTCTCTCATGCAGCCTTTTGCCATGTTTCATATCAAGCAGTTGGTTATTAGCTGAGCCTACTACTGCTTTGCCTTTTAATTTTTCGACTGTGTCATCATTGATGATTCCGCCAATGGCACAAGGCACAAATACATCAGCATCCACGGAATAGATTTCTTCCCCTGAAACAACCTTGATTCCTACCCCTTTTTCTTTTGCTCTGGATACAAGATCATCAATCGCATGCTGGTTGATGTCTGTGATGTAAAGTTCTGCACCTTCATCCATCAAGCGCTCAGCTACTTTGATCCCTACTTTTCCCAGCCCCTGGATGGCATAACTGCGCGCCCCCAGGTCCTCAGAACCCCAAACGGTCTTATTTGTAATCTGCAAACCGTAGATGACGCCCATTGCTGTCGGAACAGAAGAATCTCCGCTTCCGCCATATTCCTCTTCTACACCGACAATGCAGTTCGTTTCTTTCAATGCGTAGATGAAATCTTCAGGTGTCGTCCCCATATCCGTACCTGTATAAAATCTTCCATTCAATGATTCTACGAATTGTCCGAAAGCACGGAATAATTCAGGGTTCTTATCCTTTTCTGGATCTCCGATGATAACGGCTTTGCCTCCGCCGAAGTCGACATCTGCTGCAGCACATTTATAAGTCATTCCCCTTGAAAGCCTTAAGACGTCTTCCAAAGCTTCATCAACTGATTTATATGGTCTCATCCTGCACCCGCCTAAAGCTGGCCCGAGAGTAGTATTATGTATGGCGATAATCGCCTTCAAACCTGTTTCCTCATCATTACAGAAAACTACTTGTTCATGTTCACGAATTTTTTCAAACATATCCATGAAATTCATCTCCTCATACCCTTTTAGTTGAAACCGCTTACAAATTCCGACAAAATAAGTCGCAATTATTCTCCCTTATTCCCCATCAACCTGATTTTCTCTTTTGGCAGGATCACCTGCTTGACTTCCCCAATGCCGATGATTCCCTCTTCATTTCTAGCTTCTACTTTAGTCATTACTATATTTGACCGCAATTCAGATAGTGTCGCAGTCACTGTCACCACAGTTCCTTCACCACTTGGAGCAATATGCTTCATTGAAACAGCTCCGCCCATTCCTTCTTCATCCTCTTCCAAATAGGGAAGGATGATTTTCCTTGATGCCCATTCCATGTGATAAACCATAGAAACAGTCGAGTAGACCGGATGAACAACTTCCCCTTCGAATTGGGCAAACATATCAGGAGTCACTGCGGCAGTGATGGAAGCTGTCTGCCCCACACTCATGCCAGGTTTCATACTGCTCCTCCTTTGAACATACTATTCTAGTAACACAAAACATATAACGTTTATTCAACGATATAATAACATTTTGTATAATGAATAGTCAATAAATTGTAAAGATTTAAAAAGTTTTAATAAATACTTGTTCTGCTATGGAAATGGTCTATCAATACAGTTGGCGGAGGGTTAGGAAAGTCTCGATTTCAGATCCTGCCTTTCTATGTATTCGAAGAGTAGTATGAATTTGTTATTCGTAATTTTTTCGGGATTTTCTGAGGGGCTGTTTGACGACGATTCCTCTATTCTGTGATTCCACGGTGCCATTGAGGCTCTTTAACGGCATCGAGTTCTAAGTTTTAAAGATACCGATGTAAACAAGCTCCCCTTTCCCAATAATTTCCCATAAGAAAAAGGATGGGGTCTCCATCCTTTTTTCTCATCAGGCAAGTATTGCTTTATCGCTTGCCATTTGTGTTCCTCTGATTCTTTGAAACTCTTTTAACAGGCCTTCTACTGTCAAATCTTTTTTCTGCTCTTCATTCACTTCCAGGATGATCTGGCCTTTGTCCATCATGATCAGGCGGTTCCCCAAATCGATCGCCTGCTGCATGTTATGGGTAACCATCAGTGTCGTCAGGTTATATTTTGCAACGATCTCCTTCGTCAGATTGGTGATCAACTCCGCACGGGACGGATCCAGCGCAGCCGTATGTTCATCAAGCAGAAGGATTGACGGTTCTGTAAAGGTGGCCATCAAGAGTGAAAGTGCCTGGCGTTCTCCCCCTGAAAGCAGACCGACTTTTGCATTCAAGCGGTTTTCCAAGTTCAGGTGCAGTGACTCCAATACTTCTTTGAAATACTCTTTTCGTTTTCTGGTTACACCTTTTTTTAGAGTCCTATTCTTATTCCGGGAATAGGCCATTGCCAGATTTTCTTCAATAGTCATTGTCGGAGCCGTTCCTGCCATTGGATCCTGGAAGACCCGTCCGATCAAACGCGAACGTTTATATTCAGAAATCCTTGTTACATCATTTTCATCGATAATGACTTCACCTGTATCGGGTGTCAGGACTCCCGAAATCATGTTCATCAATGTAGACTTGCCTGCACCGTTACTTCCAATGACTGTAACGAAATCACCTGGATTCATCGTCAGGCTGACATCGCCCAATGCAACTTTTTCATCAGGGGTGCCTTCATTAAAGATTTTATGAATTCTATTTAATTGTAACACTGCTCTCATCCTTCCCCTCTGGAGTTAATGCGAGCTCCTGCAGCCGCTGGGCCTGTTTGGCAGCCTTGCGTTTCTTTTCCCGGTAATGGGCCGTTATTTTCGGCATGATCAATGCGAGGATTACAATCGTGGCTGTGATCAGCTTCATATCCCCAGTTTCCAAAAATTCGACTCTCAGTGCCATGCTGACGACGATACGGTAGATAATGGCACCGCCGATTACCGCCAGTGTGGTTCTGACAATCGTTTTCGTTCCAAATAACGCTTCACCTATAATGACCGATGCCAAACCGATGATAATCATCCCGATTCCCATTCCTACATCAGCAAATCCGCTGTATTGGGCAATCAAGGCTCCTGAAAGCGCTACCATTGCATTTGAAATTCCAAGACCCAAAATGATTAGAACATTGGTATTGGCTGAAAGGCTTCTGATCATTCGCTGATTATCTCCAGTCGCTCTCAATGCCAGCCCGATTTCAGTGCGAAGGAACCTATCAGTAAGAAACTTGATCAGAAAAGTGACGATGATCATAAAAAACAAAATCCCCCAGGTACTCGGCTGGAATCCGCCTAATCCTACTGCAGACAGCATATTATTCAGAGCCGAATCAACCCCGAGCTTTGACCACACACTTTCCACTGAAGTAAAAGAAGTTTCTTGATTCAAAAGCGGGACATTCGATTTTCCCATGATCCTTAAGTTAATCGAATACAGGGCAATCATCATTAATATTCCTGATAATAAAGCATTGATCTTTCCGAATGTATGAATAATACCTGTTATACACCCAGCTATAAACCCGGCAGCAATTGAAGCAATGGTAGCCACAAAAGGATTCACCCCGCTTACAACAAGGGTGGCAGCAACTGCCGCCCCTGTTACAAAGCTTCCATCAACCGTTAGATCCGGGAAGTCCAATATTCGGAAAGACAGGTATACTCCTAATGCCATGATAGCGTAGATGATTCCTGACTCAACGGAACCGAAAATTGCAGTAAACACGATGTATCACCCTTCCCTATTCTAAAAACTCTACAAGGTCTGCCCACTCATCCTTAATTTCTACCCCTTGTTCTTCAGCTGCTGCCTTATTAAATGTCAGCACAGCGTTTTCAGGAGTTTCGATATTAAGCTCAGAAGGCTTTTTATCACCGTTCAGAATCTTCACTGCCATCAGGCCTGTCTGGTATCCAAGGTCTTCGTAGCTGAATCCGCTGGCAGCAACACCGCCACGCTTCAAGGAATCCAATTCACCCACAAACAATGGAATGTCCTTATCGTTTGCAACTGAAATTACAGATTCAAGAGCTGAAACAACTGTATTGTCTTTCGGAATGTAAATAGCGTCTACACGGCCGACAAGAGACTCAGCTGCTTGTTTTACTTCAGCAGATGTTGAAATAGACACTTCTACAACTTCTGCTCCTTTTTCTTTCGCAATTTCATTTACTTGTTTTACCTGTACCTCGGAGTTCTGTTCACCTGAGTTAAAGATAACCCCGATTTTCTTCGCTCCAACTTCATCAATCATGAATTCGACAGTCTGCGGGATTGCATTCGGGTTAGTATCAGTTGTCCCTGTAATGTTATCGCCAGGCTTATCAAAAGCCTCAACAAGTCCTGAACCCACAGGATCTGTAACTGATGTAAACACAATAGGAATTTCCTTTGTTTCATTCAGTACATGAAGTGCGCTTGGTGTCGAGTTTGCAAAAATCAAATCGACTTTATCACCAACAAGTTTTTTCGCGATACTTTGCGAGTTACTTTGGTCATTTTGAGCATTTTGAACATCGAACTCTACATTTTTCCCCTCTTCGTACCCATTCTCAGCAAGAGCCTTTTTGAATCCTTCAAACGCAGCATCCAATGAAGGATGTTCGACAATCTGGGTAACACCGATTTCATACATCTTATCCCCTGATGCGGCATCCTTTTCATTTCCGCACCCTGCAAGCATCAGCGACCCTGCCAAAACAGAACTTAATAACAGCAAACTCTTTCTCAACTGAAATCCCCCTTTGTTCTATCCCAAATTATTTATATACAGGGGCATGTACCCCTCTATATCCTGAAAACACCCCTTCTGCTCTGCTGGAAAGAACTCTTTGCTGCAACTACTTAACTATGTAACTTTGAAAAGTGTGATAAATATCACGCCCTGCGTAATTACAACGTTATAGTATCACCGAAGTTATAAGAAAGTCAACAATATTCCGAAAATTAAAAAATTAGTATAATTATATAATGATTCCTTTTTGAATGCTATGGCTTTTTGTATTCTTTTTCACTTTTTTTGCATTCCTTGCTTATATAAATGTCGAACTGACATGCTTTATTCAGATGAAAGTGTTGAAATCTGCAGTTGGGAAGGTTTGTGGAAGGCGGTGATTTTGTCTTTTCTTTCTCAATTGGCTGGTAACTTGCTATTTGGGCCGTTGACTTTCGGTTTCCCCTTTCTCATTGGGCCGGTAATTCACTTTGCGGGCCGTTGACTTTCGACTTCCCTGTTCTCATTGGGCCGGTAACTCGTTTTGCGGGCCGTTGACTTTCGGTTTTCCCTTTCTCATTGGGCCGGTAACTCGTTTTGCGGGCCGTTGACTTTCGGCTTCCCCTTTCTCATTGGGCCGATAACTCATTTTGCGGGCCGTTGACTTTCGGTTTCCCCTTTCTCATTGGGCCGGTAACTCGTTTATCATGAGAACTTCGGATGATTTTCCCATCAAAAAAGGATGGAATCAGAGTCCATCCTTCATCCTGGCCGTTGTGCTGCCGGCACATCCAGACAGCTTTCAGTTTATGAGCGGGATTTCAAATTTATAAGCCAAATTTTAAATATATGAGCAAGATATCAATTTTATGAGCCAAATTTAAGATTTATGAGCATTTCACACTTTTAATTCCAATTCAAACACAAAAAAAGACGGGCATTAAGCCCATCTTATCATTCAATCAAGTATTCTCGCACCTGCAGACAGACATACTTTTGCATCTGCAATCATTCTATCGAACAATTCGGCCACGCTTGGAATATCGTTGATCAGGCTGCTGACTTGTCCGCCGTTGATGAAGCCTTCATCAAGCCTGCCTTCCAGAGCTCCTTTTTTGTGAAAGTCTTCTGATGTAATGCGGGCAAAATCTTCAGGGCTCATTCCTTCTCTTTCATGTCCAAGCAGTTGCTCTGCGTAAGGTGTCTTCATGATGCGGCGGACCCGGCCGACCGTCCTTCCGACAATAACGGTTCCCTGGTCATCCGCTTCCAATAAGGTATTTTTATAGTTTTCATGAAAAGGAGCATCCTTGGTGGCGATCAATCTTGTACCCATCTGCACACCAGACGCGCCAAGGGCAAGCATGGATGCAAGTCCTCTTCCGTCGGCTATTCCTCCCGCTGCTACAACTGGAACACGGACGGCTTCAAGAATCTGCGGAATCAATGTAAGGGTGGTTGTTTCGATGCTTGAATTGATGCCTGCTGCTTCGTATCCCTCTGCGACAATAATATCCGCTCCCGCTTTTTCGGCTTTCATTGCCTGTTTTGCCGAAGCAACCACACAAATGACGGCGATCCCTTTTTCTTTGAAAACAGGAATAAGCGGTGCCGGATTCCCTGCTGACAGCGAGACTGCTGCCAGTTCATGCTTTAATACAAGCTCCACCAAGGGTTTTAAGTGATCTGTAACAGAAATCGGAATGTTAAGTGCAATCGGTTGCTTCGTCAGTTTTTTAGCAGCTGCAATAATCTCATCAACTTCTTCTGCCGGCATCGTTCCAGCACCGATAGTCCCCAGTCCGCCAGCTTCCGAAACAGCTGCTGTCAACTTCGCGTTGCTGATGTTCCCCATGCCCCCCTGCAGGATTGGATATCGAATTCCAAGAATCTCAGTTATTTTACTCACTGACACTCCTCCTCACTAGTCTAAAATCAAAGGATGGTCAAACATGTTATATGACTGATCCTTATTCGTCAGTTCATTTCCTTCTTGATACACTTCTTCAAAAAATTGAGAAGCAGGCTTTGCCAATTCCTTATAATAATCACTGAATAGGGTAGCTGCATGCCCTCCAAGCCACTTTTCCGGGAGCAGTTCCTCGGGAAGCCCCGGATCGACGAAAAGAAACTTCCGGTACTCATGGACAAGTTTGGTCCTTTCCACGAAGCATTCCGCTTCAGACATCTCACCATTCATAATTTTATTTTTATCAATAATGTATCTCTGGCTGTATTCTGAAATGAATTCTGCATACCTGTCATTAATATCTTTCAAGTCCCAGCTCTTGCTGATGATATGCTGGTCTTCATTTGGCCCGTCGTACTCCGCAATAAAGAAATCCACATATTGCTTGATATCATATTTATCGATCAGGTCATAAACCTGCTTTTCAAGGTTGTTCGGAGATATCCAACAGCTGTTTGACAGTGTACCGAATCCGCTCCATACCAGTTCTTTACGCAGTTCATCCCGTACATTGCGTATTTCTTCAGGAATGGTGTACATAAGGATCCGCCACTGCCCGTCCCACTTTTCATTTTGCAGTTTAAAGATACGCTGGGCAGCTTCTTCCATCCGCTTCTGGCCACGGTCTGTTAATGAATAATAACTTTTGTTTCCCTGTTTTTCAGACTGTACCCATCCCTGCTTATTCATACGGGATATCGCGGCCCGGACCGCCTGGTCATTATGGCCGAATTCTCTTAATAGCTTAATGAGACTGCCAATCCATATCTTATTTCCATAATGGCGGATATAGTCTCCATATAAAGTGAAAATCATTGATCTAGTATTCAACCTGTTCGCCTCTTTCTTACCTTCATCACATGATGTTTTCTCAAAATAATATATCTGTGACGTCATTTTAACGTTAAGGATTATTCTATCACAGATTTTTTTGATTTTTAAATGAAATACATGACTTTTGGCACTTTTATGAAAACTTCAATGGAAATGGATATCAGTCAATCATTATATTGAAAAAATTCCATAAAGACAGACGTCCCCATGGAATGATTTTCAATGTTATTCAATCCGCTCTACGATGGTTGCAATCCCCTGGCCGACGCCGATGCACATGGTTGCAAGTCCCCTGTGGACCTTCCTCTTTTTCATCTCGTACAAAAGGGTTGTCAATATCCTCG
Organism: Bacillus sp. AK031; assembly: GCF_053903065.1. NCBI lineage: Bacteria > Bacillati > Bacillota > Bacilli > Caryophanales > Bacillaceae > Bacillus > Bacillus sp. AK031. The sequence continues at coordinate 3,485,812 of NZ_CP096424.1, forward strand.
CTCCGCTGGCTCCAAGAGGGTGGCCGAATGCAATCGCCCCGCCATTGACATTGACGCGCGCTGAATCAAGCCCAAGCTCTCTCATACATGCCAGTGATTGAGAGGCAAACGCTTCATTTAATTCGATAAGGTCAAGATCGCCCGCTCCCAGGCTTGCTCTGTCCAACGCTTTGCGGGTCGCATAAATAGGCCCCAGCCCCATAATGGACGGTTCCAGGCCGGCTGTGGCCGAAACAACATATTTGGCAAGCGGCTTAAGGCCAAGCTGTTTCGCTTTCTCTGCACTCATTAAGAGAAGTGCAGATGCGCCGTCATTAACACCGGATGCATTCCCGGCCGTTACGGTTCCACTTTCAAAAAGCGGACGAAGTTTGGCGAGTTTCTCCATACTGGAATCCGGACGTGGATGTTCATCTTTATCTACAATAACTTCATTTCCTTTTCGGTCCTTGTAGACCACAGGGACGATTTCTTCTTCGAATGCACCAGACTCCATTGCCTCTTTGGCTCTCATCTGGCTTTGCAGTGCAAACTCATCTTGTTCTTCCCTTGAAATATCAAATTGCTTTGCCACGTTTTCTGCGGTTTCCGGCATACTGTCTGTTCCGTATCTTTGAGCAATACGGCTGTTAACGAATCTCCAGCCGATCGTTGTATCAAACATCTCCATATTGCCTCTTGGGTATTCACTTTCGGGCTTTGCCATGACGAAGGGAGCGCGGGTCATGCTTTCTGTTCCTCCGGCAATGAAGATATCTCCTTCCCCTGCGATGATGGCCCTGGCAGCATAATTGACAGCATCAAGGCCTGAACCGCAAAGCCTGTTGATCGTGGTTGCCCCTGTTTCGACCGGCATACCTGCCAGCAAAGCCGACATCCTCGCTACATTGCGGTTATCTTCCCCTGCCCCATTGGCATTTCCGAATACCACTTCTTCAACCTGAGCTGGAGGCAAATCAGGATTACGGTCTAATATTGCTTTTATTACGATGGCTCCCAAATCATCAGGGCGGACTTTCTTTAAGGCCCCTTTATATTTTCCGATAGGTGTCCGGACTGCATCGACAATCACTACTTCTTTCATTGCAGTTCCTCCTTTTTAGCGTTCGTAGTCATATACCCCACGGCCGGATTTCCTGCCCAATCTTCCTGCTTTTACATACTTCTCAAGCAGCGGTGCAGGACGGTATTTTTCACCAAGCTTTTCATGCAGGTATTTAAGGTTATTCAGCCTGGCATCAAGGCCCACAAGATCTCCCAGCTCAAATGGACCCATTGGATAGTTCAACCCGAGTTTGATGGCTTTATCAATTTCTTCTGGCGTCCCAAGCCCTTCCTGGAGCATATAAAAAGCTTCATTTCCGACTAGTGCTGAAATACGGCTTGTCACGAATCCAGGAAACTCATTGATCACCACAGTTTCTTTACCCATTTGCCTGGCTGCAGCCTCAACGAATTCAGCTGTCTCATCACTTGTTTCAAGACCGCGGACAATTTCCACCAGCGGCATTTTATGTACGGGATTAAAGAAATGCATCGCGATAACCCTTTCAGGCCGCTTTGTGAATGAAGCGATTTCTGTAGGGCTCATCGTTGAAGTGTTTGTGGCAAAGTAACAAGACTCTTGAGCATGTTCATCAATTTTTTCGAAGACGGCTTTCTTGATTTCTGTCTTTTCCGGGACCGCTTCGATAACAAGGTCTGCATCTTGTGCTGCTGCAGCCATATCCGTAGAATAATTCATTCTCCCTTTTGCAGCCTGCATGTCCTCTTCAGAGATTTTCCCGCGGGCTACACCTTTCTGAAAAATAGAAGAGAGTTCACCCTCAGCACTGTCCAGCTGCCTTTGTTCGATATCAACCAGTGTTGTATGGAAGCCTCCGACTGCACTTACATATGCAATCCCCCTGCCCATTACACCGGAACCGATTACGACCAGTTTCTTCATCATCCTGCCTCCTTGTCAGTCGAGTTTCTTCATTAATATACCTGTAAAAGGAATAGAGGGACTGATGGCAATCCAGCGAGATGCTGAATGGACCCTCAGTCCCGTTCATACTAATTTATTTTACAAGCCGAAAGGATTCAATGGACGGCTGCCAAAGTATGAAATGATACTCTTCGTTTCTGTATAAAGGTCCAGCGTTTCAATACAAAGCTCTCTGCCGAATCCGGATTGCTTGTATCCTCCGAATGGAGTCCCAGGGAATGCCGAGAATGGGCAGTTAACCATTACGATTCCTGCCTGGATGGATTTGGAAACTCTTGTCGCCTTCGCGTGGTCCTTCGTCCAAAGTGCAGAGCCAAGTCCATATACAGTGTCATTCGCCAGCTTGATTGCTTCCTTCTCATCACTGAATTTCATGACAACGACAACCGGCCCGAAAATCTCTTCTCTTACCGCTTTCATTTCATGGTTTACATCCGTGATGATCGTCGGCTCATACCAGTGGCCGTTTTCAAAACCTTCCACTGTTGCCGGCTTTCCGCCTGCAAGGATTGTCGCTCCTTCTTCTTTGGCGGATTGAACATAGCTGTCAATCGTTTTTACTTGGCTTTCATCGATGATAGCCCCGATGTGAGTTCCTTTATCGAATGGATCTCCTAGCGAAAGCTGCTTTGTTTTTGCAACGAATTTTTCCATGAACTCATCATAGATGTCCTCGTGTACATAAAGTCTGGAACGGGCTTCACAGGATTGGCCTGTGTTATAGAAGATACCGAACAGAGAACCATCGACAGCTGCATCAACGTCTGCATCGTCGAATACGATGTTAGGCGATTTCCCGCCAAGCTCCAACGTTACGCGCTTCAATGTTTGAGACGCTCTCTCCATGATATTTTTACCGATTGGAGTGGATCCAGTGAAAGCAACCTTATCCACTTGATCATGTTCTACAAGGTAATTTCCGATTGTAGAACCGGATCCAGGGATTACGTTGACAACCCCTTGAGGAACTCCCGCTTCGATACAGATTTCTCCCAGTACTATTGCCGTCAGTGGAGTCAGGGAAGCCGGTTTAACGACAACTGAACATCCAACAGCGATTGCCGGCGCGATCTTCCATGCTGCCATCATCATTGGGTAATTCCAAGGAATGATTTGCGCACAGACACCCACTGGCTCTTTCTCTGCAACGTTCGAGAATTGACCCGGAACATTATTCACTGTTCCACGGTGGCCGACAATGGCCCCTGCATAAAATTCAAAATCTTCAATTGCCTGCATGACCTGGCCTTGCGCAGCTGACAGCGACTTCCCGCTGTCCATGATTTCAAGTGATACCAATTCATTGAAACGGGATCTCATAATTGAGGCAATTTTCATCATCACACGCTGGCGCTTGTTTACGGGGAACTTCTTCCATTTCCCTTTATCAAACGCGTCTCTTGCCGCCTGGACGGCACGCTCTGCATCTTCTGTCGTCGCTTTGGCTACAGTGGCAATTGCTTCGCCAGTCGCCGGGTTGTATGTAGTAAAGGTTTCTCCGGATGCACTGTCCGTTCTTTCACCATTGATAATCATTCCATAATGTTCACGTTTTGTTTCAAGGACTTCGAAATTTTGTTCTTTTACAGTCGCCATTTTCTCATCTCCTCAATTTTTATTTGCCTTGGAATACAGGCTTTCTTTTTTCCATGAATGCTCCGACACCTTCACGGTGGTCCGCACTCTGTCCGGCTATTCTCTGGCCGTACGCTTCTTTATCCAAGTACTCTTCCAAGCTGGAATTATAACTTTCATTCAAATACCTTTTGATCAGGCCGATCGCTTTTGTAGGCATGTTTGCCAGCCTCTCCGCGTAAGTTGTCACTTCGCTTTCCCAATCATCGAGTGCAATCACCTTATTGGCAAGGCCCAGCTCTTCTGCTTTAGCAGCTGGAATCTTCTCACCAAACACAGCCAGTTCCAGTGCCTTGGCATGGCCGACAAGCCTTGTCAGATAATAGAGATTTCCCGAATCAGGGATCAAACCGACATGGATGAATGCTTCTACAAAACTAGCTTTTTCTGATAGCAAACGGAAGTCACATGCCAGAGCAAGGCTCATCCCTGCTCCTGCCGCTACCCCATTGACGGCAGCGATGACAGGTTTTTCACAGGCTGCCAGTTCTTTGACCATCGGACCGTAGTTATTTCTAAGAACTTCACCATGGTCCATATCTTCGCTGACTTCACTCAAGTCCTGGCCTGAGCAGAATGCCCTGCCTTCACCTGTAATGACAATGGCACGGACTTCTTCGTCCCTTGAGGACTGCTTAAGCGCCTTGGCGATTTCTTTGTTCATCTGTCCGATAAAGGCGTTCAGCTTATCGGGTCTGTTCATTCTGATCCAGGCCACTCCATTGCTGACTTCATAGAGGATCGTTTCAAACATGGATGATACCTCCTTACCTTCCTTTATACTGTGGTTTTCTTTTCTCCATAAATGCTTTCATTCCTTCTTTCTGATCTTCGGAAGCGAAAAGCAATGAGAAGTTCTTGCGTTCGTACTGCATGCCTTCATATAAAGAGTAATCAACTGCCTTCAAGACCGACTCTTTAATGAGGCGGATCGACAAGGCCGGCTGTTTGGCCAGCTTTGCAGCAAATTTTTTCGTTTCTTCCATTAGAAGCTCCCTCGCTACAATGCGATTGATAATTCCCAACCGATGCGCTTCAGATGCAGTCATCCTATCGCCTGTCATCAGCCATTCCATCGCCCTCGTTTTGCCGATAAGTTTAGTGAGGCGCTGAGTTCCGCCTGCACCCGGCATGACGGCAAGGCCGACTTCCGGGAATCCGAATTCGGTATCATCAGCGGCGAAAAGCATGTCACAGCATAAAGCGAGTTCGAACCCGCCTCCAAGCGCAAACCCCTGAACGGCCCCGATGATCGGTTTTTTCACGACAGCGATTCTGTCCCAATCCGCAAACTGGTTCATCAGTTCAAAATCAATCGCACTGTCATTCGCCATTTCATCGATATCGGCTCCAGCTGCAAACGCCCGGCCTTTTCCGGATAGGAGGATGACCTTCACTTCATCATCCCTGTCAAAACCTTCAAATGCAGAAAGTATTTCCGACACCATCGGGCGGTTGATCGCGTTCAGGACTTTCGGACGGTTCAGTTCCACATGGCCGATGCCGCCCTCCACGCTCACATTGATATATTCATAGTTTTTATTCATTCACTTCTTCACCGATCATCAATGTGACAAGGTCACCGGCAAAAGACATTAAATCCTTTCCGGAAGCTTTACCTTCGTCAGATTTCATGGCTGCCTTCAAAGCTTCGTGGCTGTCATAGAACATTTCACACATTAAATAGTATTTGCCTTCCCCGCCCATTGGCGAGCCGACAACCTTTGTAACCTTCATTTCTTTTAAGCCCGGAATCTTTGCTGTGATTGGAGCATGCGTATTGAAGTAATGTTCGTCAAATTGCTCCTTGTTTTCCGGATGTTTATAAAGTGCGATCAATTTTACCATTTGTATCTCTCCCTTTATCTTCAATTATATTTTTACATTAATGTAGAAATCGGCTTCATTGCTTCAAATGGATTCTTGCATTGCTTGCAGTACAGGATACTTCGGCAGGCAGTCGGCCCGAAGATGTTCTCCATTGTTGTATATGGAGAGTCGCAGTAAGGACAATTCACTTTCCAGCCGCCATCGTCATCCAGTTTTTCCGGCGGCGGGGCAATGCCGAATTCCTTCAGTTTTTCCCTGCCAACATCGGATACCCTATCTGATGTCCAAGGAGGACTGAACAGGAAATCAACATCTGTTTGCTGCACTGCCGAATCTTCAAGAAGTGCCTTTTCGACATTTCCTTTGATGATTTCGAGTGCAGGGCAGCCCATGAAAGTAGGCAATAGTTTGATAGTCGCTTTGCCTTCATGCAATTCTGCCTTTTCTACCATCCCCAGTTCAACTATGCTCACCGAATCAATTTCCGGATCTTTCACCTGCTGAAGGATTCTCAGTATACTTTCATTTTTTGTAATCAATAGAAACAGTCCTTTTTTACCAAGCTGCTGCCGGATCTGAGTTGTAGACTTCGCCCAAAGTTTCAATGGCTTGCTGCAGATCAGAAGTATGTACTTTGTTGCGGCCGTTCCCTCTCTTCATTTCCAATTCCGGAAGTGGCAGATTGCAAGATTCGAAGATTGGCTCTACTGCATTTTTCCACCGCTTGACCAGCATCTCCTCACCTTCAATCAATCCTGCTTTGGCCATTTCTTCACCCTGGACACCAAGCGAAAGGACTCCTGCAAAATCGGCCGCTGTTTTTTCAACAGCTTTCATCATCCGTTCCCTGGCTTCCCCGCCTGCGTTGATCAATTGAGAGAACCATGTCTTCCAATGAAGAAGATGATAATAGAGCTCCATGTTCACCTTGACCGCCGCTTCAGCCAGTGGCTGATAAGAGGAATTCTTTAAAGAGTCGATGCGGATTTTCTTTGCTTGTGCATAAAAGTAATTACGGACCACCGCAAACGCCCAGTCATAATTCGGCTCCACCAAGTAGGTTCCCGGCCCGTTCACTTCTTCCAGGATAATCGCATTTCGGCGCTCATCAGCTATTCTTGCATGAGCAAGGCTGTTCATATCGCCTTCTCCCAAATCATCAAGCAGCCTGTAAAACATGGAGGCATGGCCCATTGTATCCTGGTTAATCGAAGAGAATGCCACATCCTCTTCAATATGGGGGGCAAGGCCAAGCCATTCCGACCCTCTGAAGGCGATGATAAAATCGTCATCTGCCAGTTGATATAACAGTTCGACCAATGCTGCTTTATATTTTGCATCTTTCACTTCTGCCGCAGTATTTACCGTCATGACTTTTTCACCTTCTTTCCTTCCCAGGATAGAATTTCTTTTTCGTCGAGCATTTCCTGCTCATAATGACGCCATTTTTTCTTAAGGTACCCGTAGCCTTTGGCATTTCGGTAATCTTTATTATCAAGCCGCTGCAGCGACTCTTTTTCTTCCTGATCCATCTTCCGGATATCAGATCTTTTTACGACCCAGACATCTGTCGCTGGCTCTCTTCTCATAAAATTCTCCTGCGCCATCACCAATGCTATTTCCTTATTTGGAGCCAGCAGGCTGAACTGGTGCTGCATCGGCGAATTATCAGTTCTTCTGCTGAATACCTCATATTCCTGGTAAAAGTTCCTTCCCTTTTCAGACATGTCACCGCCCCCTCCTTTTATCCTGCCGCTGTGTCATCACTTAATGCTTCACGGACCCAGGCATTATTCTCATAAGATATTCTTCTGAGATTCAGTCTCTCTTTTGATTTCGGACCATTGTTTTTGACAATTTCTTTAAAACGGTTCCAATCCGGCTGCTGATAGATCCACTCATCTTTCTCCTGGTCGAAGTGCATAGTTTCATCAGGGATCGTCAGTCCCAACGAAAGAATTCTAGGTACGTACTTTGTGAAGAAGTCCTGTCTCAGTTCTTCATTTGTCTTCGTACGGATGCCATACTTGATGGTGATATCCTGCTTGGAAGAACCAGTCGTAGTAGCACTTCCCGGGCCGAAGAACATCAGAAGAGATTCCCACCAGCGGTCAACCGCATCCTGCACTAAAGCTCTCTGCTCCGGTGTTCCTTCTGCTAATGCCATAATGATCGCCTCTCCATGCTGGGCGTGGAAAACCTCTTCGGCACAGATACGTTTTAAAGCTCTCGCATATGGACCGTAAGAGGCACCAAGCATGTTGGTCTGCGTGATGATGGCTGCGCCGTCAACAAGCCAGCCGATCAAGCCTGCATCTCCCCATGTCGGAGCTTCCATATGGAAGACATTATGAAATTTCAAATCTCCTGAAAATAAATCCTGCATGATTTCCTCTCGGGTCTTGCCATAGGGCTTCATCAAATCTTCAGCGACACGCAGCAACAGCTGTCCATGTCCCATCTCATCCTGTACTTTTGCCATGATGCCCAGTTTACGGCCCAATGTAGGAGCTTTCGGTACCCACTCTTTCTCTGGAAGCGCTCCCATAATTTCGCTGATTCCATGCATCGAAATCAACTTAATCAATGTTTTTCTATATTCTTCCGGCATCCAGTCGTCTGCCTCGATTTTCTCTCCCGCTTCAATCCGCTTCATAAAATGCGCCATTTTCTCTTCTTCTGTCAATGCTGCAAAAGATGCTGTATCACTCATGGAAAACCCTCCTTAGATAACGTATTTATTACGTATTACATTTATGATGTCATACTATTGGTTTGCAAATTTTTTTATACTTCGAGTTCTCTTTCCCGCTTATCAAGGACACGTACTGCTTTCCCTTCTGAACGCGGCAGTGACTTAGGGATATTCACTTTGACATCCATCGATACAAGACAGCTGCTCTTCATGATATGCTGAATTTTTTTACTTAGAAGAAAAATATTTTCATGTTCAGGATCACTCCCGAAGCTTAGGAAAACCTCTTCCTTGATCTCAACATGCAGTTCTACGGAATCCAGGGTTCCTTTCCTTGTAAGGTGGAGCTGGTAATGGGGGGAAAGCTCTTCCACCGTCAGAAGAAAATGTTCTACTTCAGAAGGAAATACATTCACTCCGCGGATGATCAGCATATCGTCCACCCTGCCCTTTACCCTGGTCATTTTAACGGTTGTCCTCCCGCATCTACACTTCCCATAAGAAAGGGAGGCAATATCCCCCGTTCTATAGCGGATAATCGGAAAGGCTTCTTTTGTCAGCGATGTAAAAACCAATTCCCCTTCTTCTCCAGGGGGCAGGGCTTCCAATGTTACCGGATCAATCACCTCTGCAAAAAAATGATCCTCGGCAATATGCAGGCCGTCTTGACCTTCATGGCACTCCATCGCGACACCAGGGCCGATCACTTCACTCAATCCATATATATCGCATGCCTTCAGGTTCCACTTCTCCTCAATCTTATGCCTCATCTTTTCTGACCAAGGCTCAGCCCCGAAGATTCCGTAACGAACGGAAGTAGCAGCGGGATCCTTCCCTTGCTCTTCCATCTTCTCAGCAAGGCTCAGGATATAAGAAGGTGTTCCACAGATGACGGCAGGTTTGAAGTCTTCAATCAGTGTAATTTGCCTGGCTGCATTCCCCCCGGACACAGGAACAGTCACCAGGCCCAGCCTCTCGCTTCCATAGTGAAGCCCGAGACCGCCTGTGAATAATCCGTATCCGTATGCATTATGAAGCAAATCCCCCGGCTGTCCGCCTCCGATGGCAATCGCGCGGGCAACAATTTCACTCCACATGTCAATATCATTCTGCGTATACCCTACTACTGTCGGATTTCCGCTTGTCCCCGAAGAAGCATGTACCCGCACCAGTTCATTCTGATTGACGGCAAAAAGCCCGAACGGATAATGATCCCTGAGATCTGCTTTGGTGGTAAAAGGAAGAAGAGCAATATCATTCAGTGAATGGATATCCTCCGGTCGAATCCGCTTTTCCTCAAAGTGTTTCTTATAAAAAGGTACTTTCTCGTACACATTACCTACTGTCTCCTTAAGGCGTTTCAACTGAACTTCTTCAATCTCGCGTCTCTCAGATGTTTCAATATCATGTAAAATCACTCAGTGAGTCCCCCTTTTAATAGACCATGACCCTCTCCCAGCAATACTCTCTATTTTTATATAACGCTTTTAATTCGTAATGTTATTATTTTGTTATACATCTACATTCAAAAGATAACGTGAAACCCATTAAAAGTCAATATATTTTCTGAAAATTTATATTTTTACAGAAACTTTTGGGTTGGGTTGCAATGACTGCTTTTTTGGATGGGATTTTATGATGTTGGGGAGATTCATTTTATATGGGGGGCAGTTTTGCTTTAGGGTGAGGATTGGTGGATAAAACCCTTTTGTTGACCAGCTGGACACTTTAACCATTGTCCAGATGGCGGATAACAGCTTTTTATTCACCAGCAGGACTCTTTACCCGGTAGCCAGGTGGCGGATAAACTCCTTTTATTCACCAGCTATGCTCTTTAACGGACAGCCAGATGGCGGATAAACTCTTTTATTCACCAGCTACGATCTTTAACAGACAACCAGATGGCGGATAAACTCCTTTTATTCACCAGCTGCGATCTTTAACGGACAGCCAGGTGGCGGATAAACTCTTTTATTCACCAGCTACGATCTTTAACGGACACCCAGATGGCGGATAAACTCTTTTATTCACCAGCTACGATCTTTAACGGACACCCAGATGGCGGATAAACTCCTTTTATTCACCAGCTATGCTCTTTAACAGACAGCCAGATGGCGGATAAACCCCTTTTATTCACCAGCTATGCCCTTTAACAGACAACCAGATGGCGGATAAACTCCTTTTATTCATCAGCTGCTCCAAAGGAAATCGCACACCTAAAGAGGCGGAAACAACCGAGTACCATGTAACATAAAAAAACAGCCGAATCAGAATCGGCTGCCCTTCAGTTTCGTTTAAACCAGATACGGTAAAAATCAATCCACCCCTGCGAGTTAATAAGTGCCTGCTGAATGATTTCATCGCTTTTCAATTCAGAAAGATTCTTATATAGAGGTACTGCCACACAGGTATCTGTCAACAGTCTTTCAATGTACTCAAGGATATCCATCCGCACGGACTTGTCTGGAATTCCTTTTAAGCAATCCACTTTATCTAAGACTGTGCCTTTCAACTCTTCGCCCAGATGATTATAAATCGGACTGTTCCCCGCAAGCAGAAGCTGTAGAAAACTCAATTCTTCCTGCTCCGTCAATGTAGCACTGTCATGGATCAAATCCGCCATTTCCAGCGTTTCTTTTTTCAGGAAAACATCCGCTGGAACAAAATGATTGGTTATGTGTATTCCAAACTTGGAGCACCTTTCTTTTAACCAGGAAGCATCTTCTACATGATCACGGTCCTGAAAGCTGTATAGATGCAGCTCCTCACCATTATATGTACTTCGAGCAAGCCACTCTGACGGTTCTCCCTTTTCGAAATCCATACCGGGTTGTAAAAACGAGCTTGCTGCCTCCTGACGGAATTCGCCCAGTTCTTTTACAATCAGGGAAGGGTTCGCCGCCATCCTGATCGCTTTACGAAGATGCCGGTCGCTCATCGGTCCTTTCTTTTTGCTATTTAATGAAAGGAATTGGACATTCTTTTCCATCCGCTTCTGCTTTTGACGGCCGCTGTCTCCCTCTTGTTTGCCGGTACTGTACCCGAACTCCACTTCTGTTATTCCGGGACTTCGGTCTGCGCCCTCAGGCACATTCCATATTTCCACTTCGTCCAGGAACGGCCTTTCTCTAAAATAATTTTCATTTGCTTCCAGCACCAGCATCGTCCCATCATTTCTTTTCAACCGAAACGGCCCTGTCCCTGTCAAATGGTCTTTATAAAATTCTGCCTTCCGGCTGCAGCTTATAATCGATAAGTGTTCATCACTCAAGATATCCGGCAGCAGAAAGTTCGGCTTATCAAAAATAAGGGTAACGCAATGATCATCTATAATCCGCGACTCTTTAAGGTCTGATAGCATCCATTTAAAATGGCTTTCCTCGTGTTTTAAGAATCTCTCAAAGGTGTACTGGATATCATGGGCTGTCATGATGCTTCCGTCATGAAATCTCACCCCTTTCCGGAGATAAAATGTCCATTCATCCCCCGCCCGGTTATGCTCCCAGTAAAAGGCAAGCCGCGGCTCGTATGTGCGGGTTTCTTCATTAAAATAGATAAGCGTATCACACACCTGTTTGACGATATGACACTCTGAGCGAAGGCTGACACGCGCGGGGTCAAGAGGAGCAAACGGCTGCTTGCCGAATTTCATCCTCAGTATATCCCGCTGCTTATTGTTCCGATTTTCTGCCTTGTAGCCGAACATCGTATCGATCCACCTCCCAAAGGTGGATTCCAGCTCAGTGAAGTGGATGCCATATTCTGTGACCAGCAGTTGTGCAGCTTCCAACTTCCCATTTTTCACAAGTCTTTTGCACTCATCAAATAAAAGCTCAACGGGGTCTCTTAGGAACGTCAATCTCGACTTATTCCCCCTTCCCCTTCCTGGTGACCATTTCACCCAGCCTTCCTTCTCCCATTTCCCGATTGTCATCTTGCTGTTCCTTGCCGTACAGTACAGCACCTCAGAAATGGAAGACAGTGACACTTCACACACTCCCTCTCTGTTCTCGGTTTCTAAAGCTATATATAAACGCAGATAATGCTCCAAGATAATCATCAGTATTGTCCTTTCTCTAAAAGATGAAGTAATACAGTATGTATTTCTACACTTTTTCATCTTTTTCCTCCTTTATAAAATGAAGGTATTGAAAGGGAGGATGAAAATGAAGGGTAAATTACTGAAACGCTATCCGACTGTAGTCTGGATTAGAGTATTAGGGGAAATGTTGACTAGTGTCACCGGTTCTATGCTCGCACCTTTTCTGATTATTTATCTTTACGACAAGCTGGATGGGAATGTTCTTCTGCCAATGATCATTGTCGGGCTGCAGCCTCTGGCAGAAATTCTTTTTACAATTGCAGGAGGAGGGCTGACCGACCGATTGGGAAGAAAGAAAATCATCTTATTCGGCCTCCTGATGCAATCCGCCGCAATGGCAGGCTTCATATTTGCTGAATCTGTGTGGTTCTTTGCTTTGTTTTATGTCTTGAATGGCATGGGCCGCGCTGTTTATATTCCTGCCCAGAGGGCGCAAATCGCTGATTCGACGGATGACAGCATTAGATCAGAAGTGTTCGCACTTATCAACACCGTTGCTTCCACCGGGATGGCACTTGGACCGGTTATCGGATATTTTGTCTATACACAGGACCCTGCTCTCATGTTTGGACTGCAGGCTTCGACTCTGGCACTTTACTCAGCACTTGTTTACTTTAAACTTCCTGAAACCGTTCCTGTGGAAACAAGCGAATCAGAAGGCGCACAAAAGGGATTCAGCCTGAAAGCCTTTACTACCAGCCACCGGTATGTCCTGGGCCTGATGGCATTCAGTCTGCCGATCAGTTTTTTCTATGCGCAAACAGAAACGAATTACCGGATTTACCTTGAAGACATTTTTCCTGATTTTCTTGCTGTTCTGACAATCCTCGCTTCCGTCAAAGCAGTTATGAGCATCCTGCTTGAGATTCCTCTCGTCAGGTGGAGCAACCGCTACTCGTTTGGAAAAATTATCGTGATATCCTACAGCCTATACTTAATAGCGGCTGTTTCACATGGTTTTTCCGCTTCTCTGACACTGCTCATATTCACTCAACTTATGCTGACCATTGCGGAAAGCCTTGGGTTGAATCGCTTCTTGACTCATATCTCCCAAATCGCGCCCGCGAACAAACGGGGGCTTTACTTTTCCATTTACGGAACCCACTGGGATTTGTCCAGAATGGCAGGACCATTTCTAGGGGGACTTGTACTAGTCGAATGGGGTGGCGCAGCCTTGTTTCTCCTTTCAGCTTCCCTGCTGCTTCTAGGAGGGGTTGCACAATTTATTTTGAATGAAAATGCCGAAAAATCCAAGCTAACTTTTCCAGCGAAACTTGTGCTAAAATCAAAATAAAATTAGTTGGGAGAAGCTGACATGGAATTCATAAGAGCTTCAGAAACAGAACTTGAGGAAATTTATGAGCTTGCCGGCGAAAACCGAAGAGAAGCAACCAATATGGAATCTGAAGACAACAGGCAGAAAATGATCGAAGCATACGAGCATTCCATTAAACACCAAGCCTATTTTCTCTGTCTAAAAGATGCAGATGAACTTCTCGGCTGGATCATGATCGACAAAGCCTTCGATTATCTCACAGGAGAGGAAATCGGCTGGATCAATGATCTATATGTAAAACCCCGCCACCGCGGGAAAGGGCACTCCAAATCGTTAATAAAAGAAGCGTTCAAAGAATTCAAGAAAAATGGTTACAGCGACGTCAGGCTCAACGTGTATAGCCATAACAAAACGGCTATGAAAATCTATGAACAAATGGGTTTTCAGGATGTAAGCAAATTCATGAAAGTAACCATATAAAAAAGCTTGAGGGCAGCCTCAAGCTTTTTTATGCGGAATGGCTTTCTTGTTCCTTTCTTCTTTTAAAAAGGGAAGTAACTTTATCTATTGGAAGCTTCAGCTTTTTAAAACTCCAGTTCCGGGACAGGCCAAGCTGTTTATTCAACACAAAGTAAGTCACTTCTTCAAGAATTCCTAACAATAACAGTGCTCCGACTGCAATCCAAATCATAGTCCACATTGCCAAACTGACCCCTTTCTCTATTTTCCGTTCTCTTACAATCTCTATTCTTGTAAGTACCACAAAATGACAATTGTTCAAACCTGAAATTCTTATTTTCTTTTTGGTCAAAAAATGGTATTTCTTTAATATGGATTTATTTTAGCAGGATGGAGTGAAGCATCATGAATTTAGATGAGTTTTGGGAGCGGTACGAAGAGTTGACTAAAATGGAACACAGCTATGAAAAATACAATCTCGTCATTGACCTGTTAAGCTGGTCTCTTAAAAATGAGCAGCCCTACGAGGAATTTGCCACAAGGTTTGAATTGCTTCACTGCGCTACTATTCTCGGTGAATATGAATTGCTCTTCGATCACTATTTCTGGTGTCTCGACTTCTTCCAGCACAACGAAGAACACTTGGAGGACTGGGCACTGCAGATACTGTGGGCATTCAAGTGGACGCTGGAGCATATCGTCAAGTTTCCCCATGTTGAGGAAGAAACCATCTTGAATTTATTCTCTGATTTTGATGGACTTCTTGAAAAATATCAATATAGCAAACGTCCTTTATATCAATTCCAGCATAAAGCCTCCCTCCTGGCCGGGGACTTTGAAAATGCTGAAAAATACTATGCGCTCTGGATAAGCTCTTCAAGAGATGACCTCTCGGATTGTCCTGCATGTGAACTGCAGTCACAGATGGAGTATTTATTCCTAGTCGATGAAACAGAAGAAGCTCTGCAAATCTCTGAAAGGCTGTTGAACAGGGAAGTAACCTGCGATGAAATACCGCACCTTACCTACTCCAAGCTGTTACTGCCCTACCTCAAACTTGGTAGAAAAGAGGAAGCGCAGACCTTCCAGAGTGAAGGCTATTTCATGATCTATCAAAAGCCGCATATGCTGGTGGAAGCCTCCGAACACCTTTTGTTTTTCGCCTTGACCGCGCCAAAAGCCGGCCGAAAACTATTTGAAAAGCATATCGGAACGGCAGATGCCGATAAAAACCCATACGGGCAGTTTTGCTTCTACCTTGCTTCACTGGCATGGGGAAAAGCACTAAAGAAAGAGGGACAGCGAGTTCCCTTCTCCCTGAATGAAATGGAGGAAATCGTACTTGCAATTGCCGATGACTTCGATGAACGGAACGGCAATGAGAATTTTCTGAATAGAATCAATGATACCCTATCACTTCTTGAAACCGGGATTGCTTTGTGAGTTTGTGGAAAACCGCCTTGTTGGCGGTTTTTTTGGTGTGGGTTGCAGGTGTGGACACGGAGAGCTGCGGATTAGTCTGTACGGGGTTATCGGCGGAAACTTGAGTTTTATCAGCGGTTTCAGGATGTTTATCGGCGCTTTCCAAACATTTATCAGCGCTTTTTCAATTTTATCGGCGGAAATGGGCAACTTATCGGCCAAACGACACACTTCGACGAAAACTGCATTACGACCAGACGAAGGCACACAGTGCAAGTTAATCCCACATCTCCAACAGAACACCCAGGCTAAAGCCTGGGGCAGACAATCAAATGTACTTATTTCTTGCTTCCAATAAAGTAAATTCTGCTCTTTTTATCACCTTCAAACCCGGTACATGCGGCTCTTAAAATCCGTTTCGTCACGGATTGTGATGTTAGATGCAAGAAATGGCGGGCTTGCTCATTAGTGATGTTAGGACTGATCAGTAGCGAATAGTCTGCTAAAGCTTTTATATGAGCAGTTTTCGAGTGTGTATTGCATTTGGGGCAGCGCCATATACCTCTATCTCTGGTTAAGGGAAGATATTTGCACTCAGGACATTGAACACCTGTTAATAGTTCACCTTTTGAAATGCCATAATTTTTGAGAATATCAGGATTTAGAGGAGAGTGGGATTTAAGAAGAAGGTTGGAGACGTATTTTAGCTCTGACAGTTCAAGTATTGGTTGGTGATGATATTTTTCCAATTTATTGATTCTAAAAGGAAGAACATCCTTATGGATCACTTTATCCTGTACTGTTTTATCTCCTGGGGAGGTTTGCAGGACTGCTTTGTTGGAGGTACTTACGACAAGGCATTCTATCGGTAATGCTGTAACTTTTTTATTACGAAGCCACCTTTCCAGTTGAAACGCCTGCCATTCCACCTGAGTTATTGGATCAGAGTAGGGCTCAATGAGATGATCCTCTGTGGTCCTGGTAAATTGGTTGAATTCTGGTTCAAATTTCAATACTCCCGCCATCCTTTTCACTTCCAAAATCAAAATAAAATTCCGGCAAACAAGCAGTGTGTCAATCTGAAAATGATGAGTTCCATCAAACAGGCGTAATCCATGAAAAATATGATAATCCGCTTCAGGTAAAAAACTCAGGTAATAATCCAGGCTTTGTTCTCCTTTATATCCCGTCATCCTGTTTGAAAGTTGCTTGGTTACCAAGCCCTTCTTTTCATGGTTATTCGAGAGGCGTTCATTGAGAGCATCCAGTTTAATAATATGAATCGGTATTTCCCTCTGTTTAATGATCATTGCACCACTCCTTTAGTTTGTCATTTGTAAATTTCGTCCTAATCGTAGAAAATCCTTTAATATTATTGAAGGATCTTGTTATGTAATTTTGTTCGTGTTTTTTATCGGCGGTTCTTTGGTATTTATCGGCGGTTCCGACTACTTTAACGGCGGTTTCCAACCATTTATCGGCACTTTTTCGATTTTATCGGCGAAAATGGACGACTTATCGGCCAAACGACACTTTTCGACAGGGTCCTCAACTAGAAAGAACGCACCAATAGCAGGCCAAACATCAAACCCCCAGGCCAAAGCCTGGGGGCAGACAAACTAAAAATCACTTATCCAGTTTCAACTTAGCCAGCGCATCCGCCAAAGCGGTATTCACTGGTGCGTCGTCTTGTTTTTTCATATATTTGTTCACATCGCGTTTGGAGACTTTGTTGTTCTTTTCCTTTTTCCTTCTTTCATTGAAGGTGGAGAGCTTTTCACGATGGCCGCATACGCACATGAACATTTGGCCTTCTCCTTCTCCGCGGAGATCGAGGCGCTTGTGGCAGTTCGGGCAGCGGGCATTGGTTTTTTTGCTGACGTTCTTGCGGTAGCCGCACTCACGGTCTTTGCAGACGAGCTTTTTACCGTGTTTGTTTTTGACCTCGAGCATGAGGTTTCCGCAGTCCGGGCATTTTGTTCCGGTGATGTTATCATGGGCAAACTTCTTGTTGCTGTTCTTAATTTCATGCACCGATTTTTTCGCATAATCTTTTATTTCACTGATAAATGCATTCTTATTTAGTTTCCCTTTAGAAATGGCCTCCAACTTCTGTTCCCACTCGGCGGTCAGTGCAGGGGACTTCAACTCATCAGGGGCAAGGTCCAGCAATTGTTTTCCTTTGGAAGTGATCATGATCGACTTCCCTTTATTCTCGATCAAACCGGAGTTAAATAATTTTTCAATGATATCCGCCCGGGTTGCGACGGTACCCAATCCACCGGCAGAGCTTATTGTTTTCAGCAGATCCTTATTTTCGCCTTCCATATACTTTTTCGGATTCTCCATTGCTGACAGAAGGGTTCCCTCATTGAACCTGCCCGGCGGTTTTGTTTCATCAAACGTTTGATTAATAGATGAAACCTGCAGTGTGTCGCCTTTTTCTATTTTTGGCAGTGTCTGGTCAGCCAAGCCTTCCCCACTTTCATCATTCGAATTGTGGCGGTCGAAAATCTCTTTCCATCCCTGCTCGATGATTCTTTTTCCTTTCGCGACGAACTTTTCCCCAGCGATTTCTGCTTCTATTGTCGTCTGCTCATATTGGAACGGCGGCAGGAACATCGCAAGGAACCTTTTCACCACCAGGTCGTAGATTTTCCGTTCTTTATCACTTAGAGAATTAAGGAAAGCGGTCTGCTCTGTCGGAATGATCGCATGGTGGTCCGACACTTTGCTGTCATCGACAAATGCTTTTCCAAGCTTCCCTGAACTTTTCATCGCCTTTGCCGCAATAAGGTTATACGGCTTGATGGATACTGCCTGGATCCGGTCTTTCAGCGTGTCGACAAGATCGCTGGAAAGATGGCGGGAGTCCGTCCTCGGATAAGTTAGAAGCTTATGCTGTTCATAAAGTTTTTGCATGATGGACAGCGTTTCTTTTGCAGAGTAGCCGAAAATTTTATGGGCATCCCTTTGCAGTTCCGTTAAATCATAGAGCTGCGGCGAGAAACTCTTTTTCAAACTTTTGTCGACGGAAGTGACATTTGCTTTCTTCTCACCTTTTAACTTCGCATATACTTTTTCAATGAAATCCTTTGAAAAAGTACGGTATTCCTTTGTTTTTCCATCCTGCCAAGTCAGCGTTATATCCTTGCTTTTTGCCTTCAAACCATAAAAAGGCTTTGGTTTGAAGTTTTTGATTTCCTCTTCCCTTTGCGCGATGATTCCGAGTGTAGGAGTCTGGACCCTTCCGCAGGAAAGCTGGGCATTATGTTTTACGGTCAGTGCCCGTGTGGCGTTCATCCCGACATACCAATCCGCTTCAGAACGGGCTTGGGCTGCAGCATAAAGGTTTTCATATTCCTTGCCGTTTTTCAGTTTGCGGAACCCTTCTTTAATTGCTTTATCTGTTACGGATGAGATCCACAGCCGTTTTATCGGCTTGTTGACGCGGGCTTTTTCGATGATCCAGCGGGCGACAAGCTCTCCCTCTCTCCCCGCATCTGTTGCAATGACGATCTCTTTTACATCATTGCGGCTCATCTGGCTTTTCACCGAATTGAACTGCCTGCCCGTTTTCTTGATGACGACCAGCTTCAGTTGATCAGGAAGCATAGGGAGATCCTCTATCCTCCAGGTCTGGTATTTACTGTCGTAAATATCAGGTTCAGCCAGCGTCACAAGATGGCCGAGCGCCCATGTCACAATATATTTATCTCCTTCAATAAATCCGTTACCCTTTTTATGGCAATTCAGCACAGCAGCGATATCGCGGCCGACTGATGGTTTTTCAGCTAACACTAACGTTTTGCTCAATCCTAACAATCCCTTCCTTTGCGTACAGACGCATAGTACCTTCCATTATACAGGATTCCCTCTCTTAGTTTAAGGACTGGCTTCTATAGAAAAATAGGCTGACCTTGACATTTTTATAGAATAGACTATAATTAACCAAGGTATTCCGAGTTGTTTTATATGAATTATACGAATAGGTGATTAAATGTTCATTAATATAGAAAATCTCAATAAGTATTTCAACGATAAAGACGGGAACCCGGTTACTGTTTTAAAAGACATTGACTTAAAGGTCCAACAAGGGGAATTCGTTTCTATTCTAGGGCCTTCAGGCTGTGGTAAATCCACCCTGTTAAACATTGTGGCCGGTCTGACATCCTCGTCTTCCGGCGTGGTCGAAGCAGCTGGCCGTTCCATCAAGAAACCAGGAAAAGACAGAGGGATGGTCTTTCAGCAGGCAGCATTGTTTCCGTGGCTTAACGTATTGGATAACGTTACGTTTCCTTTAAAAAAGGATCTCTCCAAAAAAGAGGCGGCTGCACAGGCCAAAAAGTATTTAAAAATGGTGCAGCTAAGCAATTATCTTCATCATTATCCGCACGAACTTTCCGGCGGTATGCAGCAGCGTGTTGCCATCGCCCGCGCCCTGGCAATGAACCCGGAAATTCTGCTTATGGATGAACCGTTCGGCGCACTCGATGAACAGACGCGTTCCCGCCTGCATGAGCAGCTTGAACAAATCTGGATGGATACAAAGAAAACGGTTATGTTCGTCACTCACAGCATCTCTGAATCTATCAAACTCTCAGACAGGATCATTGTGATGGGGACCCGCCCTGGAACAATCATTGCCGACATCAAAGTCGACCTTCCCCGTCCGAGGAATGAACACAAAGAAGAGATGCTCGCCATTGAAAAGGAAATCATGGTTCATCTCAAAAAAGAAATCGATAAAGTAGTCAGCGAGGAATTAGCCTATGAAGCCAATAGTTAAAAAGTTAATATTCTTTGCTGTCGTTCTGGTGCTTTGGGAAGGCGGCGCGCGACTCGGGCTGTGGCCGAAAATCATTCTTCCCGCCCCGACGGATGTGTATCAGGCGCTGAAAATAGGCTTCTCTGATATGACGCTGGTATATGACTTGATTGCCAGTTTCAGAAGGTTGTTCATCGGTCTCGGGATTGCCTTATTGATCGGAACATCGATCGGAGTCCTTCTTGCCAAGTCAAAAACAGCGGATGAAACTCTTGGTTCTCTGCTTCTGGCATTCCAAAGTGTACCAAGTATCGTTTGGCTCCCGCTCGCCATCATGTGGTTCGGAATGAACGAAACAGCCGTCATTTTTGTTGTTGTACTTGGCGGAACATTCGTCATGGCGCTTAATATCCGAACAGGAATCAAAAACGTTTCTCCTCTTTTTACAAGGGCGGCGCAGACGATGGGCTCAAAAGGAATTGATTTATTTATCAGGGTGACCCTTCCAGCTTCCGTGCCTTATGCGGTGACAGGAGCAAGGCTTGCCTGGGCATTTGCCTGGAGAGCATTGATGGCAGGGGAATTATTAAGCACAGGCCCCGGCCTTGGATATACCCTTCGCTACGCTTCAGATTTCGGTGATATGTCACTTGTGATTGGTGTCATGATCATCATCGGTGTCATCGGTGCAATCGTCGACCAGCTCATCTTCTCACGAATTGAAAAATCCGTGTTGAAACGCTGGGGACTTCAATCATAATCACTTTAAATACACAGGAGGTACAACTATGAAAAGAGCAATAGTATTATTTACAATGTTACTTACTTTTGCAGGGATGTTAGCCGGCTGTGGAACAGCTTCTGATTCGGCTAACGGCTCTGGTGAAAAAGAAACCGTTACAATCGGATACTTCCCTAACATCAACCATGTTCCAGCGATGGTCGCAAAAGACCAAGGCTATTTTGAAGAGCAGCTTGGCGATGGAACGACTGTTGAATACAAGACATTCCCTGATGGCGCTTCATTCATGACCGCACTGAAAACAGGTGATATCGATGCAGGGCTTGTCGGACCAGGCCCTGCCATGAACAACTACTCTACTGGTGCTGACGTGAAAATCATCGCCGGAGGTTCAACTGGCGGTACAGTCGTATTGGCACGTGCAGACAGCGGAATCGAATCTGTTGAAGACTTCTCTGGAAAAACATTCATCACACCACGTGTCGGATGTACTCATGACGTTCAAGTAGAGACATTCCTGAAAGATATGGGCATCACTTCTGAAAGAATCGGCGGTACGATGAAACATATCACCGGTAACCCGGCACAGTACCAGGCTATGTTTGAAACAGGAAAAGTGGATATCGCGGTTGCTCCTGAACCTTGGGCAGCCGTACTTGAACAGGAAACAGGCGCGAAAGTCATCATTAATGCAGATGAAATTTCATTTGGTGAAACACTGCCGGCATCTGTGATGGTTGCTTCCGGTGAAATGATCGAGAACAATCCTGAACGCATTCAAAACATTGTGGATGCCCATAAGAAAGCTGTAGAATTCATCCAGGAAAATCCTGAAGAAGCCAAACAAATTACAATCGACGATGTAAAAGAAGTAACAAACCAAGAACTGAGCAAAGAAGTAGTAGACAATGCTTGGGAAAGAATCGGCTTCACTTATGAAGTGGACTCCGATGCCATCCAGGCGTTTGCAGATTCTTCTTACGAGTTGAAATTCCTAAAAGAAAAACCTGACTTCTCTGACTTGATCGATAAGCAGTTCATCCAATAATCATTCACGGCTGATCCGAAAATTAGGATCAGCCGTTTTTAAGGGGGACAAAATATGAAGCTAATGAAATTGGGTATCTTACTATTGTCTGGAGTCATCTTCGCGGGCTGTTCTAATCAAGCGGAAATAGAAGAGTCCTTCCCAATGAGTATGGAGGTCGAAGAATTCTCTGCCGTAAACCAGAGCGGTGATGAAGTAACGCTGAATGACCTAAAAGGCGATATTTGGATTGCTGACTTCATCTTCACCAATTGCGATACCATCTGCCTGCCGATGACCGCCAACATGGCTCAGCTGCAGCAAAAACTTAAGGAAAGCGGACTGGGCGAAGACGTCAAACTGGTCTCATTCAGCATCGATCCTGAAAACGATACACCACAAGCATTAACAGAATACAGCAGCCGCTATGAGGCTGACTTGGATCAATGGGATTTTCTCACAGGCTATTCACAAGAAGAAATTGAGCTGTTTGCCAACCGCTCCTTTAATACACCTGCCGCCAAAGTGGAAGGTTCAAATCAATTCGTCCACGGTACTTCTTTTTATCTGATCAGTGAAAGTGGAACTGTTTTGAAACAGTACGAAGGTGTCATGGATCCCCCATTTGAAGAAATTATTGCCGATATTAAGAATTTGAACTAATTTTCTCCGGTTTTTGATAAGATACTAAAGGAAGGTTCTTAAAGCACCAAAGAGGAGCAGTGGATAAATTGCAATATGTCTTAAAAAATAAATTAACAGCACGCCTTCCTGATTGGAGCAGCGGCGTGCTGTTATTATTGATTATAGCTGGGATTGCCAAATACTTCGGCACTCTCTTTCCCCTTGTCGGCAGTATTCTGTTTGCCATAATTATAGGAATTGTGATTAACAATACAATTGGTGTCCATGCTGTGTTTCAGCCCGGATTAAAACTGACATTAAAAAAATTATTAAAAGCAGCCGTCGTGATGCTTGGTGTGAGCTTAAGCTTCGCTGACATTCTTCTGATCGGAAGACAGTCTCTTCTGGTCATTCTCGTCTCTGTGGTATTGGGAATTGGAATGACCATATGGTTTGGAAAGCTTTTAAAAATGGACAGAAAGCTCGCATTGCTGATCGGCGTTGGAACAAGTATCTGCGGGGCAACGGCTATTTCCGCCGTTAAAGGCGTCATTGATTCTGATGACAATGAGACCGCCTATGCGATTTCCATCATCGTCTTTTTCAATCTGATTGCGTTCTTTCTTTATCCTGTTTTCGGTCATTTGCTTGGCCTCAGTTCAACGGCCTTTGGAATCTGGGCAGGTACTGCGGTTCATGATACATCGTCGTCAATCGCCGTGGGTTATGTGTATGGAAATGAAGCCGGGCAGGTTGCGACTACCGTTAAACTCGCAAGGACGTTGTTTCTGCTGCCACTGATCATGGTCCTGCCCCTTCTGTTAAAAAGTGATAAACCTACAGGAGCGGCCGCAGCAAAGAAAGCATTTCCATGGTTTGTCATTTGGTTCCTGGTTGTGAGCATCGTCAATTCATTCGGCATCATCCCTGTATTCATTGAGGAGACAGTGACTGACACCGCCAAGTTCATCATTATTATGGTCATGGGCGCTGTAGGGTTGCAGGTCAATCTCAAACAGTTTGCCAAGCTCGGCTTTAAGCCGCTCATCACTGGTCTTGTTGCCTCTTTGACAGTCTCGATGATCAGCCTTGTAATGATTATTTATCTTTTATAATGGAAAGCTGTTTTCTAAGGGGTCCGTTTAAGGAGAGAAAACCTTAAATCACACCCTAATCAGCAGCAGAAATAACAGTGCAAATAACACTGTATTTAAAATCAAAAAAACCGGATTCAAAAGGATCCGGTTCTTGGTTTTTTCTAAACTTCTTACTCTATTACCCCAATCGCTGAATAGGTGAACAGCAGGTTCTCTGCTGATTGAGAATTATAGAGGGAAAAATTCCCCTTAATTAGCAAATAGTACTGAAAACAGCTTAAATAGAGGGAGAAATTCCTCTTATTCGACTAAAAAAACGTAAAAATAGGCAGCTTCACTTTGTATAGAGGGAAAAATTCCTCTTATTTTCCCCAAAAACCACTTCTAGTCTGCATTTAACGGTAAAAACTCCGCTTATTTTCTATCACTGGTTACTCAATCTTCATTTACCCAACTACCGTATCTGTTAATAGCTCCGCAAGAACAGGATGCTAATTGGCAAGTCGTTTAGAAGCCCAATTAGCAATTCATTTTTTATCTGCACAATAATTATTGTACGCTTGTTAAATAATGTGCTATTCGAAGTGCTAATTAACCCAAAATCAAGTAAAAACATTGTTATAACAATAAATAGAGCAGGTCTAATCATGTGTGAGTCAGCCTGCTATTTATAATATTATATGTAATTTTCTCTCCCAATACGGAACCCGTTAGTTTATACTCTAAGCGGTTGTTTTTTTACAACACGATTCTTTTTCCTAATTATTCTCTTCCTTTAAACGCCTTTTCTTCCGCTGTATCGTATAATATGCAGCTATTGCAAGCACGATATCTATAAGCAAGAAACCAGTGCCCAGTAAAGCAGAATCTTCAAATGCGAGGGATAGTGTATAGTAATGCAGTACCATGAAAACCAGAAGCAGAATAAGGCCATTTCGTTTGCTCTTCATATATACTGACATCAATATAGCTAAAGCCAGGCTGACGGGTATGATATGCGTGATAAATGATACGGAATAAAACACAAAGCTGTTATCCAACAGAACACCTCCTGTATTGAAGTCAACTCAAATGGTGACTTATTGCTTGATTTTACAACTCCTTCATTCCTTTAATGTTAACATACTATTCCGATAACTACGTTGATAAAAGGACGGATATAGGCTTCATTGCCTTATATCCGTCCTCTTCACTTCTATTCAAATTCAGGAAACAGCGGCAGTTTGATAACAATACTCGTTCCACTGCCGTATTCCGATTCAATCTCCACTTCCCCATCATGTTTTTTCACAATATGATAAACGATGGATAGTCCCAGCCCGGTTCCGCCTTCCTTGCGGGTCCTGGCCTTATTGACACGGTAGAAGCGTTCCATGACCCTTGGCAGGTCTTCTTCGGGAATGCCCTGTCCGGAATCCTGGATGATTAATTTCGCTGTTTCTTGTTCTGCTGATAAATGTACGTTCACCGTTTTTCCTTCAGGGGTATAGCGGATGGCATTATCAAGAAGATTGCTTACCACCTGCTCCAGCCTGTCAGCATCCCCGTTGACAATGATATCGTCATCGAGGTCCATAGAGATATTCATCTTCTTTTGGGCTGCTGGCAACTTAAAGCGTTCCACCACATCCAATACCAATTGTGCGAAAGGCAAGGGATCGCATTTCATTGGGTAAGAATCATCCTCTAACTGAGCCAAATCCAGCAAGTCGTGGACCAGCCGGCTCATTCTGCCAGCCTCATTGTGGATGATCGACACATATTTATCCGTCTGCTCCTTGGCCGGGTCAGTCCCTTCCAGAATCACCTCAGTATATCCCTGCATATAACTTAACGGCGTCCTTAGTTCATGGGATACGTTTTGCAGGAACTCTCTTCTTTTTTTATCGACTTCTTCCAAAGAGGAAGCCAGAATGTTGAAAGAGGTTGCAAGATTGCCTATTTCATCCTGCTTTTTCACCAGGATCCTTTTTGAAAAATCACCCTGAGACATTTTTTGTGCCACTCTTTCCATCTCTTTTACCGGCCTGATGATTTGGTTTGTCATTTTATGCCCAACAAAAACAACGATACACAAAAGGATTATCAGGGCTCCAATCAGGATGATCCGGATTGATTGGAAAGGCTCATAAACATTCGCCATGGGCATATAAAGGAAGATTGCTCCCTCCAGCTGACTTTCCTCAATCAGCGGAATGGTAACTGCCAGAATATCCTGATTGAAGCGCGGATGCTTCCGTACGAATATAACTTCTTTCCCCTGAAGCAGACGTTGTCTCTCTTCAAATGTAATCAAATTATTGGTGAATTCCTCGTAAGGGATGCCCGCACTCAGCATCATCGGATCATCAGTATAAATGACGGATGCATCGGATGTCCTGTCCGTCCACTCTATTCTTTCGAGGAATTCCCGCCTGGTGCTATCGGATTGATAGAATGTCTTCAGCTCTTGCCCCTGCATGGTCAACAAGCTTTTCTGTTTGTCCACATAGAATGTTTCATACAAATAATAGGTCAGACTGGCTCCGGTTACAATCGTAATCAGTGAAACGATAACGATCGTCAACCAAATCTTCTGCTTAAGACCATATCCCCTCATTTTTTCGAAGTGTCGAATTTGTACCCAACTCCCCACACCGTCTGGATATAGATACCACAAGACTTCAATTTAAGCCTGAGCGTCTTGATATGCGTATCGACCGTCCTTAGCGTCCCTGTGCTTTCCATCCCCCAGATGCTGTCCAATAAATGCTCTCTGGAAAACACCTGTCCTTTATGGCTGACGAGAAAATGCAAAAGGTTGAATTCCTTTCTCGTTAAATTAATCTGATTCCCATTGACAGTCACCGTATGCCCTTCAATGTCAATAATCAGCCCGTCTGTTTCGATTAGATTTTGCTTTTGGCTGAAGTTATGGGACCTTCTTAAAATAGCCTCTACACGGGCGACCAGTTCCTTCGGGCTGAATGGTTTGACGATATAATCATCAGCACCTATTTTCAGTCCGTGTACCCTGTCCAGCTCCTCGCTCTTGGCAGTCAGCATGATGATGGGCACATTCGATTCTTGGCGAATTTTTTTGCATACAGAAAAACCGTCCATCACCGGCATCATAATATCCAGTATCACCAAATCAAAGGAGCCATCCTCCCACTGGACGAGGGCTTCCTTTCCGTCACGGGCAGAAGTGGTCTGATACCCTTCCTTCTCTAGATAGGACTGGAGCAGCGTCAGCATTTGCTCTTCGTCATCCGCTAATAAAATTTTGTATCTATTCATTACGCTCACCTAAAATCATTAAATGGGGTCCATTTTCCAATGGGATGCTCTCTTCTATCTCAAACGTTGACTGGTTGATCACAGTCAGCGAATTGCCATCGATACTGGACACATAGATTCTTTTGCTGTCTCCGATAATATCATAAGGGTTACTGCCCACTTCAATCGGGGAGCTGACCTCTCTTGTTTGTTTATTGATTTGATATACACTGCTTGAACCGTGGCAGACCACATAAAAGTATGGATTTGAAACATCACCATAAAAGTCAACAGGCATCACGCCCGTCTCCACCCTGTCAACTTCCTTCCCGCTTCCGGGATCATACACATAGACTTCTTTATTGAGAGTTCCGTACTCTCCATGTCCGCCTATCCAGACATATTCCCCATCATAGTAAATCCCATTTGGCCGCTCGGCTATCTGAAATTCCTTCTCCATTTTCATAGCTTCCAAATCTATTACGGATAAGGATGGGCCTTTCGCGTTGACAACAAAGACCGTTTCTTGATCAGGGTTGTAAGCCATTGAGATAGGCAGAGTTCCAACCGGCACTTCAGCTATTATTTTTTCTTGCATTAAATCAAACACTCCAACTGTATTCTCTTCGCCATTGGAGAAAATCAGCAGTTGTCTCTCAGGGATGTAGAGCAAATCATTGATTCCCGTCCCTGCATCAACCAGTTCTTTATAGCTGCCATCTTTCAAATCCAGTTCGAATAAATACTTTTCATTTTCTCCTGCTATGATGACCCGGCTTGGACCTGTTTTTTGCATAGCTGTAATGCGGAAATCCAGATTGCCTTCAGTAATCTTATGATCCTGCAAATTGACAAAAGATAAAGCGGGCTCCTTCAAGTGGGATACCATCAACTGGCCGTCCAGTGAGGGAGGAACGGCTATTTCCTTCGTCTTGCATCCTGTCAGCAGCAGACACAGCAACGCCGAGCAGAAAAAGATTCTTTTCACCTTTCATCCCCCCTTCCTTGCCAGGCTTTCAGAACTCCTTATTCTTGTTCTTCGGAAGTATCCCCGACATTGAATTCTTTCTTAGGCATAGTATGCATATCCCTGGCAGTAACATGAGCGATGACATAATAGGTACCCGGTTTTTCAAACGTTTGGGATATAGCGTATACTCCATTTCCTTCATGCTTACCTTCTATTTCTTCATGTACTTCCTGCCCGTCTCTCCATACTTCGAACAGCACTTCATCGGCATCCTCGACTTTTTCATCTCCCTGGGTAACAACAGCTTCAATGGCTGCCTCCCTGCCAGGCTGAAGATTTTCTGAACCAAGATTGATTTGCACTTCGACCATTTCAGGTGCTTCATCGTTTGAGTGACTTTCATTTCCTTTATTACTGCAGGCCGCAAAAATCACGGCTATGGCTATTAACGTTAATATAATCAACAGTTTTGAATTCATGATTCAATTCCTTCTTTCATTTTCTATCATCATTTCTGTTTCATATTAATTTGATACTCTATTGTATATCTTACAGAAGTATCAGTCTATGTCTGCAAGATTATATAATAAGATTGTGAAAAAATTGTGAAGTGCTATTAATATTAAGTGTGCTGGTTGATTTCCGCTCCAGGCGTGCGACTCCGCGGGGCGTGCGGTGAGCCTCCTCGGCTGATTAAAAAGCGGAAGCGGCCGTTCAGCGACGTACAGATTGGAGGGCTCTCGCATGAGATAAAGGAAACACAACGAACGCAGTGAGTTGATGTTGACTTATCGCAAGGAGAGAGACCGAAATCTGCTAGTCGCTGGCCGCTGGAGCTGGATTGGCCTGCGGGGTTACGTTCCAGTGGGTACGTAACCTTGGTCTCACCTGTCACGCTAATCCCGCAGGAGGTCTCACGCCTTCCGCTCCAATCAAAATTAATATCCACTAAACGGATTCCAGCTTACTTAATCAACAATTAACAAAGGTAGGATGAGAACAGATATACTTTGTATTATCAAAGGGTAAAATACTTCTCCTCATAGTCCTGAATAACAACATCACTAACTAATAAACCCAAACCCTTTTAAAGAACTACTTCTAATAAAAATGCTCTGCTAAACAAGGCATTTGATTCCTCTCTATATAACTAAAAAAGAGCACAAACTCAAAATCGTCTGCACTCAATGATTCATTTTTTTATTGATACTTCATAATCAACCCGCAGGCGAGACGCTTTCCGGCATCTCCTGAGGGCTGCGATCTGTAATCGTCGGGGCTTTGGTGGATGATGACCGCTTTGCCGACTACATCTTCTGGTTTAAATCTATTTGTAAAGAAGTTCATTCTTGCGTAACCGTTGTTTGAAAATAATACTGGAAAATCTCCGGCATGGTTTCCGTGGGGCTGGTCATCAGGATTCCAGTGGCCGCCGGCTGCTTTAAACGGTTCTTTTTCATCCCCCACCTCACAGCTTCCGTTTTCATGCAGATGGAACCCATGCGGTCCAATCGGGTTCTGATCCCCTTTTCCCGGTTTGTAATCAGGAAGGCCTTTTACCTCGACATGAACCTCCGTTCCGTTTGGGACCTCTCTAAAGAACACGTATCCCTTAAGATCAGGCGCCAACGGTCCTCCCTCAATTTGGGCAAAGGAAATGGAAGGTACATTTCTGTAAGGTTGATAACCGTAATAATAAGCAGGATGCGCTCCATAATAATAGTAAGACATACTATCACTCCTAAAGAAGTATTTCTGCCAACTATCGTATGTCAGCCCGCCCAGATTCGTGACTGCTTACTTTCGGCAGGCATTTAGACTATAATGAATAGAAACGGATAGAAGGAGACTACATCATGAATACGGATAAAAAGAAAATCAGCCTCGCACAGGCAATGAAAGATAAATTGGCACAGCAAAAACAGAATCAGGCTCAAGGCAAGCAGAAAGCGATGGTAAAATCGACGCAGCCTCTTAAAAGCCAGCTTACCAAAAAGCCGAACAACCAAAAGAAAAGAACGGGGGTTTAATATGAACGGCCAGCAGCGCGCCAATATCTCACCTGGAATCGAAGTTGACATCGTACTAAAAAAAGATCAGCGCACAGGCACTACTACAAGGGGAACGGTGAAAGACATCCTTACCAATTCGCCTACTCATCCCCACGGCATTAAAGTTCGACTGGCGGATGGCCAGGTTGGACGTGTGAAGAATATAGTAGGATAACCTTTAAGGTGCCTGGTACAAGCAGGCGGTTTGTACCAGGCACCTTTCTGTCTTCAGCAGCACACCGAAATGTTTATGGTTTCTCCCTCAAAGGAATAGGTAGAAGTGAATTCAAATTAAAAGGAGATGAGATTTTGTCACAAAATGATGTAAAGCAAGAAGTTCTTAATGTCCTGGAAAACAGCATGGTTGGAACACTGGCAACTGTTGTGAAGAACAAACCTCATTCTCGATACATGACTTTTTTCAATGACGGATTGACATTATTCACCCCGACCAGCCGGGAAACACATAAGGCGGAAGAAATTGATGAGAACCCTTATGTCCATGTACTGCTTGGATATGAAGGAAAAGGATACGGCGATTCATATGTGGAAGTCGAAGGCAAAGCCGTTATCAGCAAGGATGACAGCCTGAAAGAAAAATTCTGGAACGAAGAAATGAAGAAATGGTTCAAGGGGCCGGATGATCCGGATTTAATCATTCTTGAGATCCACCCTGAACAATATCGTTTGATGAATAAGAATGGCGAGGAACCTAAAGTACTCGACCTGTAAATCGTAAAAGGTAAGCAGCCACCTTGGCAGCTTACCTTTTTTCTTTGTCTATTGAATAATAAAACCTCATGTCAATAACTTCAACTAACACTTCATACCAATAATAGGGCCTTTCCTTTTTTTTCACTAGGTTAACAGGTAAAATGGCATTAGATGGATAAATAATAGATAGGAGCCAAAATCTTCGCAGACCTTCGGCTTACAGAACCGTAAAAAATTCTCTAAGTTTCCAAGGCAGCTAAAAAGTTTGATTATCAATAAAACTACCGAACAGGGGCTGATAAAGTGAAATTGAAATGGGTTGCCGGTATTTCTGTTTTTTTGATTGCAGGTATTTTAGGATTTATCTTCTGGCACGAAGCTTCATCATCATCGCAGGAGAATGAAGAAAATTTTTATCAAACAGAAGAGACGGCAGTCAACACTGACAACGAAGTGGCTCTCCCTGTTTCCATGAGCGAACAGGCTGTACAACAGCATATCCACGATATGAGCCATCAAAAGGTCGAAGCAGTCCCTAAATGGGGCAGGCTGCAAATAACACCTGAGAGGATTGAAGGTCTTATTTCCGTAGTCGAGAGCGGCAGCTATGAACATGCCCATGTCTATCTCGATAT
Source organism: Bacillus sp. AK031 (assembly GCF_053903065.1). Lineage (NCBI taxonomy): Bacteria > Bacillati > Bacillota > Bacilli > Caryophanales > Bacillaceae > Bacillus > Bacillus sp. AK031. The sequence goes on from NZ_CP096424.1 coordinate 3,517,107, forward strand.
CTTATATGGATGGAAGGATGGAGACTTTTCAGAAGCAGATAAAGATCACAATACGATTTGGCGCCTGCAGGGCGGTACTATCGGCAAAGCTACTGGCCTGTTGTCTCAAGACGAGGAAAGGGCCTATGTCGAGAAGCATTTTGAATAAAAACAGTTATAGACTGGCAGACTGCTATAAACCAGGTTGAAAGATTCTGATTGGAGGGTATTAGTTGAAAATACGATTGTCTGAACCGCAAGAACTCGAATTTATACAGAAGCAGCGATTACAGGCTTATGAAGAACATGCTGAAAAAGTATCACCTGAACATTGGAAAGGCTTGAAAAAAGCCATTTCTTCCGGTGCTGATGAAGAAGACGGCGTTGAAGTCCTGGTCGCTGAAATAAATGGAGAAATTGTTGGGAGCGTTGTTTTATGTCCCGGAAATACGGACGCCTACAAGGGGTTATTCAACGTTTCAGAACACCCGGAAATCCGGATGCTGGCTGTCGATAAGAATACCAGGAAGCAAGGGGTTGCCAGGCAATTGATTGAAGAATGCATCTACCGGTCCCGGAAAAAAGGGGCTGCATATATAGGTCTGCATACAGGCCAGTTCATGGGCAGTGCCATCCGCCTGTATGAGAAGCTCGGTTTTCAACATCTGCCTGAGTTGGACTTTGAACCGAGCAATGACGGGATTGTCGTAAAGTCCTTCAGGCTTAAAGTTGAATAGAAAAGCCCCTCACATTCGAGGGGCTTCAACCGGATCAGTCTAAGTCTACATTATGGTAGACTTGCTGGACATCTTCCAAATCTTCAATGGCATCAATGAGTTTTTCAAACTCAGCCTGCGTGTCTTCCGGGAGGCTGATATCGTTTTGGGCAAGCATGGTGAGTTCCGCTACTGTAAAGTCTGTTACGCCTGCATTCCTGAACGCTTCCTGTACGGCGTGGAATTGATCAGGCTCGGCATAAATGATCACAGCATCATCTTCTTCAATGATGTCGCGCGCATCCACATCAGCTTCCATCAGGATTTCAAGGGCTTCCTCAGCACTTTTTCCTTCAAGGCCGATAACAGCTGTCGCATCAAACATATAAGCAACCGATCCGCTCACGCCCATGTTTCCGCCGTTTTTACCGAATGCTGCACGAACTTCAGAGGCTGTACGGTTAACGTTGTTGGTCAGAGCGTCTACGATGATCATCGCCCCATTGGGACCGAAACCTTCATAACGAAGCTCGTCAAAATTCTCTTCAGCTCCGCCCTTTGCCTTTTCAATGGCACGGTCAATAATATTTCTCGGTACATTATATGTTTTGGCACGTTCAAGAACGAATTTCAGAGGCTGGTTTAACTCAGGATCAGGCTCTCCCTGCTTTGCGACAACATAGATTTCTTTTGCAAATTTAGAATAGATACGACTCGTATTTGCATCCTTTGAAGCTTTCTTTTCCTTGATATTATTCCACTTACGACCCATATAATTTCCACTCTCTTTCGAATTGTAGCTATACTTCTCTTCTATTATACCGCAAATACACGCCATGTTTCGAGAGTATTATCCCAGATTCCAATCAATCTCGGGATGTGACCTTCCCTCTTCATCTATAATTTCCGAAACAATTTCTGAAACAGTCGTTGTAAAAACTTCGCTAAACCCCTCCGTTTCTTTCAAAGCATGTTCAAACTGGACTTCATCTGAAATCCTACCCACGGTCAAGTGAGGATTATAGGTTACTTTTCGAAATAAGAAATTTGTTAAAAGTCCGCTATACAACTTATCATGCAGCCGGATAATTCCGTCATTTCCTTCTTTTGCATTTAAAAATAAATAGCCGTTCCCTTCTCCTGTAATTCCTGTCAGTTTAATAGAGAACGGCTTCTCTCCTGCCAGAACGCACTTAAAATGCATGGTCAATTCTTCTGTCGTGATATTGCTGATGAACGGAAAAACAAGAGTAATATGAGGCGGGATCAAGTTATGAAGCGGATCATATTTTTTCCTGAGTTCATGGATAGGACCGCTGTTTTCAAATTGAGGAAATATACTTATCGATCGTTTTATCAACTTACTTCACCACCTTTTTTGTTTTAGGCTGTTTTCGGATATCACAAGGTACTAGGGAGGGTTCTCTCAGAACAGCGAAGCAACTCTTACCTTTCTTGTTACCAGAAAATTTCCGGTGAATTATAGCGGTATTTTTCAAATTTCATATTAAATAGCAACAAAGCTTAGGAAAAGAGCTTAATAAAAGACTCTTTGTATGAGAAGGGCCGCCATAGAAGTTTTTCTAAGAAGTTTTATTTTTTAGGTTAATTTATCACTGCTTTCAATTAACGCAGAGGGATTGGAGCGGAAGGTGTGCGACCTCCTGCGGGATTAGCGGGACAGGTGAGACCAAGGTTACGTACCCACTGGAACGTAACCCCGCAGGCAAAGCCGAGGAGGCTCACCGCCCGCCCCGCGGAGTCGTGCACCTGGAGTGGAAATCCATTCTTTTTATTCAGCCACAATCCTTGCGAAAAAAGCCTTTTATTAATATTACACAGTGATCCTATGTACTAATCTTAATGATAACACCAGTTTTATACTTATGGACTAATCCTTTTTACACTTTTATCCTTTACGGTTTTATGTTATATTTTCAGAAAGTTCAGTTTTTAATATGATTTAGGGGGAATACTTATGAATGGTTCAGTAAGATTAATTCCTTATGTTAAAGAAGAAATCATGGAAACTGCATCAGAAATGCCTGCAGGAGTCGATCTTGTACAGGCCCCTCAATTGTGGACAACCGGAATTAAAGGCAGCGGCATGACCATTGCCGTACTGGATACCGGTTGTGATCTAACGCATCCGGATCTTGAAGGCAGAATTACCGGAATTAGGAACTTCACCAGTGATGATGGCGGTGCCGAAGATAATGTCACCGATTACAACGGGCACGGTACACATGTGGCTGGAACCATCGCTGCGATTGAAAATGGACAAGGTGTCGTTGGCGTCGCTCCTGAAGCAAACTTGTTGATTATCAAAGTGCTGGCAGGTGAAGGAGGAAGCGGGAAATATGACTGGATCGTTGATGGCATTCAATATGCCATCGATCAGGGTGTCGATATCATCTCCATGTCACTGGGCGGACCGACGGATTACCCGCCGCTTCATGAAGTGATTCAGCAAGCTGTGGATAAAAACATTCCGGTTGTCTGTGCTGCAGGAAATGAAGGTGATGAGAATGCTGAGACCGATGAATTTTCTTATCCTGCCTGCTACAATGAAGTCATCTCAATCGGAGCCATTGATTTTGACCGAAAGTCATCCTACTTTACAAATTCGAACAATGAAGTGGACCTTGTCGCACCGGGAGAGTACATCCTTTCCACTATACCTGGCGGAAAATACGCCAAATTCAGCGGGACCTCTATGTCAGCTCCACATGTATCCGGCGCTTTGGCGTTGATTAAAATACTGGAACAAAATAATTTTGACCGCAAGCTGTCAGAGTGTGAACTCTATGCCCAGCTCGTCAGAAGAACAATACCACTTAGTTATCCTAAAACCTTAGAAGGAAATGGCTTGCTGTACCTGACTGCTCAGGAACTGCTTAAAGAATACCTTCAGCAGAATCAATTGTCTCTTACGGTATAATGAGGTTGGTTGTGCCTGGCACAGATACGTTGACCCAATAAAGAAAAAAGCGAAATCAAAGGTTATGTAAGTTAACCCTTCGATTTCGCTTTTATCATTAGCGGAGTTTACTTTCTACTTGCTGACATACATCATCAGCGCTCAATCCGTTGGCCTCGATAACCGAACCTTGCGTTACCACATTGGCGATCCCCATAACATTGGAATCCAGTCCAGTTACTACACAGCAGTCACAGCCTTGTGCATCCGACTCCTGCTTCAGTTCAACAACATCATGACCTTTTTCACGAAGTGCTTGTACAACATTTTGAAGGGATTCTTCCACTCCAATTCTTCTTGACATGTCTCCACACCTCCTTAACATACTCATAGGATTTTCATCCGCAAGCATTGGTATTCATTTATTTTTTGTTTTTTTGTCTTCCGCTTTTCTTTTGGCTCTGGCTGGTGCTGTTGCCCACTTGGAAATCGTCAGCACTGAATTCCACATCATTTTTGCCTTGCTGTTTGGCAAGCTGCTTTGAAGTTTGTTCAAGATTTTGTCTGCCTGGTTTGCTCATGTCTAATCCTCCTCCGATATATAGCCATACGGCAAATCAATGTATCAAGGATAGTGTTTGCAGATTCTTCATGAATTATAAGTCTGTTCCAACTCTCTATCAGGTGTTTAACTCACTGAGAAGCGGGTATTTACTATATATGCAAAAAAATAATAAAGGGTGGTTATATTAATGGATCAACAATTACAGGAATTAATTGATGGTTTAAACGAAGATTTAGCAAATGAATATACAGCTCAGATCATGTACACCAACTACGCCGCAGTCGTTTCAGGCTTGCACCGTCAAGTATTGAAGCCATTTTTCGAAAGTGAAATCGGCGATGAACAGGGTCACGCTCTTTACTTGGCGGAAAAAATTAAAACACTCGGCGGTACACCGACAACAACTCCGGCACCTGTCAAGCAGACAGATGATGTAAAAGAAATGCTTCAGGAAGCGCGTAAAGCCGAGAAGGAAACGATTGACCGTTACAAAAAGCGTAAAGAACAGGCCGATGCGCTTGGTTACACAGAACTGGTCGTCACACTTGAGGACCTGATTTCAGATGAGACTCATCATATGGAAGAACTTGACCGTATGTTGATGGACCCTGTATTTCAATAATTAGAACAAAAAGCTTCCTCCATTTTTGGGAGGAAGCTTTTAATGTGTGTTCAGATAGTCCTGCCCCTTGTGGAAAACAAATGCTTGCTGATTGCTGTTCCTTGGTTAGAGGCTTGGCCAGGGGCGATAATTGAGCTGTTTCTAATGCAACTCATAGACTTGTCAATCGAGGTCCGAGTTTTACCATTTTCACTTCTTGCACCCCGCATAGGCGTTAATCAAGGTTCATCTTCTTCCTTTTCGCCAACTTGCACCCCGCATACAGTCTGAACCCAAATCAAATCACGGTAAACCCACCCCATTCCTCCGGAAACATCGATTGATATTTCGGGGTTAAATACCGATCATCAATGAGCACGATTATGCCCTTGTCTTCCTCTGTACGAATCAGTCTTCCCCCTGCCTGAAGTACCTTGTTCATGCCAGGATATACATAGGAATATTCATACCCATTCTTTTGCCTCTCGTTAAAGTGGTCTTTGATAATATCCCTCTCCTGGCCAATCTGCGGCAGTCCGACTCCGGCAACAATCACACCATTCAGCCGGTCTCCTTTTAGGTCGACCCCTTCTGAAAAGATTCCACCTAATACGGCAAAACCGATCAGCGGCTTCTCCCGTCCAGGCTGAAATTCCTTCAGAAAGTCCTCCCGCTCCTCTTCTGTCATCTGGGGAGACTGTAAAAGGACTTCTGCTTGTGGGTCTTTTTCCATAAATGCTACATGAACATCATTCATGTAGCGGTAAGAAGGAAAGAAGTACAAATAGTTTCCCGGCCTCTGTTTCATTAATTCCTGGGGAAGTTTTACCAGAGGGGCTATACTTTCTTCTCGGTCTTTAAATCTTGTTGAAAGCGGTTTGATGTATATTTCCCAATTCTCGCGTGAAAACGGGGATGGAATTTTAAAGCGGTAGTCTTCCTCATCTCCGCCCAGCATATCAAAGTAGTAAGGGAACGGGGAAAGTGTTGCTGAAAAGTATATAGCTGATGAAAAACCTCTTGCGGTCCTGCTCAACAGTTCAGACGGATCCAGGCAATACTGCTTGATGACCACTTCATTTTTCCCGATGTCGATGCAGGTAACATAATCCTCATTGTAAAGGGCGGCAATCTTCACAAAGTTATTCGCCGCAAAATAAGCTTCCAGCAGCAGGCTCTCTCCGCTTTGGCCCACTAGTTCTTTTTCCGCTGAAGCAATAAATTTTTCCAGCTTATCGATCAATTCCACAAAAGGCTCTTTAAAGACGCTGTTCCCGCTTTCCTTAAACTGTTTTCTCAGGTCGATAAAGAAACGGTTAATTTCATTGGCAGTGTCATGTAATTCCTTATTCTTCCCCTTAAAGGTGCGTTTCAATTCCAGAAAAACTGACTTGGCAAGGTCGGCTGAAAACATCTCCCTTCCTCTGTCAACTAAGTTGTGGGCTTCATCCGTAAGCAATACGGTCCTCTTCTTCTGAGAGTCCGATAATCTTTTTAAAGAGACTCGCGGATCAAAAATATAGTTATAATCGCAAATGACGGCATCCACAATGTAAGAGAGATCAATAGAAAATTCGAATGGGCATACCTTATGCTTGCGGCTGTATTCTTCAATGACCGGACGCGTCAGATTGTCTTCATTCTCAATAATGTCCAGCATCGCTCCATTGATTCTGTCATAATAGCCCTCGGCATATTGACAGAAATCACTTTGGCAAATGGTTTCCTCTTTCAGGCAGGCTTTCTCTTTTGCCGTAATCGTCAAGGTTTTAGCTGACAAGCCGTTTTCTCCCAACAGTGCAAATGCCTCTTCAGCAGTTGTTCTCGTAATGGTCTTGGCTGTCAGGTAGTATAGTTTGTCAATGTGGCCGTCTCCAGCTGCTTTCAGGCTTGGGAAGATGGTTGATATCGTTTTCCCGGTACCGGTGGGGGCGTTGGCAAACAGGTTCTTCTGCTCGGTTATTTTTTTATAAACTGCACCTGCAAATTTTCTTTGACCTTTTCGGAAACCCTTGAATGGAAACTGAAGATCGGCTATACTCTCATCGCGTTTACCTTTGCTGTCAGCCAGAAGCCTGGCAAATGGATAGTATTCCCGGATGGTATCTTCCACGAAATCTTCGAGCTCCTTAAGGGTGAAATTCTGGTCAAAGTGATGGGTTTCCTCCGTATCTGCCTGTATGTATGTCAGCCTGACCTGGATTTTCTCCAAGTTATGGTCATTCGCATAAATATAGGCATAAACCTTTCCTTGTGCCCAATGGACAGGGTAGGAATCCTCATCAATATCGGCAAGGCTTTGGCGGGTTGACTTGATTTCATCGATGATGACATCTTCCCCATCAAAAAGGAGGCCGTCACAACGCCCTTCCACTTTAAAAGTCAGATCCTCATGAGAAATTTCTATGCTCAAATACTCCTCAGACTTGTCCCCTTCTTTGTAATTGCGCTGCAGTTTTTTATGGAGCCTTGTACCCTCTGTCATGGACGAGGAGTTCTGAAACCGCTGATCGATACTTCCGCTTTTGTAGACATACTCAACCAGGTTCCGCACTGATAATTTCACATCTCTCATACGGTCTCCTCCCTTCTAAAAAGTACAAGCGCCCCGTCAAGACCCGACAGGCAACTATTCCAGTGGGTACGTAATCAAGGGCGCTGGAGCTGTTCATGTCTGTTCCTGGGTGTTACTAAGTGCACTACAAAAAATCGTGGAAAATCATTTCGTCTTTTTGATAAAAACGACCTTCAAATAATCACCCTGTTTAAATTGGCTGATCGTCTTAAAATCTTCAGGCAATGAAAATTCTTCCATCAGCTTGTACGAACTGCCGGACTCTTTAAATGCTTTATCTATGAATCCTTTGAACCGTTTCATATCGAAGTTGCTTGCGTTCGTGGAAGCGACGATTACGCCGTCTTTCTCTGTGATCTCGATTGTCTGTTTTAACAGATCTGTATAATCCTTTGCAGCGGAAAACGTATGTCTTTTCGAGCGGGCAAAGCTCGGCGGGTCGAGAATGACCATATCGAATTTAAGCTCTTTTTTCACGGCATATTTAAAATAGTTGAAAACATCCATGACAATGATGTCCTGTGCTTCATAATCAACACCGTTAATACTGAACTGTTCAATCGTCTTGGCCTCACTTCGGTTGGCAAGGTCGACGCTGGTCGTTTTCACCGCCCCCCCAAGGGCTGCATAAACCGAGAAAGCGCCAGTATATGAAAAGGTATTGAGGACTGACTTTCCTTCCGCATATTTGTCACGGATCAGCTTACGGACTTCACGCTGGTCAAGGAATACCCCGACCATAGCACCTTCGTTTAAATAAACAGCAAAATTGACGCCATTTTCTTTGACTATGAGAGGAAACTCGGCACGTTCTCCGGTAACAAAGTCATCTTCATCGATATATGTACCGCTTTGTGCAAACCTCTTTTTCTGATATACACCTTTAATATCAACAAGCTGCTGCAAGGAGAGGATAATATCATTCTTGAACTGATAGATGCCTTCGCTGTACCAGTTGATCAAGTAATAGCCATTGAAATAGTCAATGGTGAGCCCCCCAATACCGTCTCCCTCACCATTAAACACGCGGAAAGCTGTGGTATCTTCATTTTGAAAAAAGTGAAGTCGCTGGTTTATCGCATTTTTCAGCTTTCTTTCAAAAAAACCCTGATCGATTCGTTCTTGCTCTTTCCAACTGAGAATCCAGCCAAGGCCTTTATTTTGTTTTCCATAATACCCTCTGGCAATGAAGCGTTTTTGGGCATCGATCAATTTAATAATGCTTCCCTCCTCTTCAAGTCCTGAAGTGGAGGACAACCCTTCCTTGCTGATCAGCGGGTAGCCATTCTTGAATTTATCGGCAAACTTCGGATTAACAGTGAGTATGATGTCTTTCATAATTTCATCCTATCTATTGTATATTTTGAACGTTATTACATATATTTCACAGAGAGGGACAAGTATAATCCTCTCCCCCTTGGATTTTCCATTGATTTTCACAGTTGAGAAATGTAACATATTCATTATCGCATTTTTTAGTGTGCTAAAAAACTATTTGATAAAGGAATGTATATATATGAGGGAAAGATCGGTCTTTTTCAGTGTCGGCTTAATCATCCTGACACTCGGGGTGGCTTTAGTCATCAAAGCCAACCTTGGCGCTTCATCATGGGATGCCCTTGCAGTCGGTGAGTCGACTACCTTTGGCATAACCGTCGGTACTTGCGTTTTCATTAATGGAATCATCCTTATTTTCATTAATGCTTTCTTATTAAAAAAGCGGCCTGAGGTCCTGGCGGCTGTTTCGATTTTTATTATCGGTGCACTGATCGACTTCTGGCTGCTGATTGGCTTGAAAAATTTTGCTCCTGACGGGATCGGGGTTCAATCAGCAACTCTGGCAGTCGGAATCCTGGCACTTGGAGTTGGAGTGGCGGTCTATTTGCAGGCAAAATTCCCTGCGAGTCCGATGGATACAATCATGATTGCGATTTCGACAAGGTTTGGTTTAAGCCTTCGCGCTTCCCGCCTTATCAGTGAAGGGCTCGCCCTTGCGCTTGCAGTTGCTTTTGGAGGCGCTGTGGGAGTTGGGACGGTGATTGTCACATTGACACTCGGATTCATTGTGCAGTATTTCTTCCCGAAATTCGAAAAGCTGCTTGAAGGCTGGAGCGAGAAACTTTCTTTTAAGTGACTCATTTGATATAGTGTTCTTGGAAATTAAGAACTGACTGAAACTGCCGTGGATGGCAGTTTCTTTTACTATGGAGGACAAACATGACAAACAGAAATAAAGGAATCCTGCTCCTGCTCGTGTCTTCATTCGGGTTTGCCATGATGGCAGCATTCGTGAAGCTGTCAGGCGAATTGCCGACTGTTCAGAAAACGTTATTCAGAAACCTGATTTCTGCTATCATATCTTTCGGCTTTGTCCTGTACTACAAGGAAAGGCTATTCGGTAAAAAGGAAAATCAGAAGTTCCTTCTCCTGCGCTCAGCCTTAGGGACATTGGGTATTCTGTTTTTCTTCTACGCCATCGATAATCTCGTGTTATCAGATGCGGATATGCTGAATAAATTGAGTCCGTTTTTGACGATCATCTTTTCAGCCCTATTTCTGAAAGAGAAAGCTCGGCGGTTCCAAATCGCCGCCATCATCATTGCGTTTCTCGGGACTTTACTGATCATTAAGCCGGCTTTCTCAGTGGACACCATTCCATACCTGGCCGGGATTCTGTCAGCTGTATTTGCGGCTGGTGCTTACACAGTGTTAAGGGTGCTTGGACAAAAGGAAAAGTTCTATACCGTCGTTTTCTATTTTTCATTCTTCTCCACTGTCGTCCTGCTGCCGTTTGTCATCATGTTCTATGAGCCGATGGAAACTGACCAGTTCATCTACTTGATTCTTGCCGGTATCTTTGCAACTCTCGGGCAGTTCGGCATAACGATGGCCTATAAATATGCACCGGCACGGGAAATTTCAATTTTCTTTTATTCAACAGTCGTATACTCAGCCCTCATCAGCATTGTTCTGTTCGGACAGATTCCTGACTTGCTGAGCATAGCCGGCTACATCATCATCTTTGGCGCTTCCTTCTATATGTTCATCAAGAACAAAGAAGGCGACAAAGCAAATGCATAAGTTGCTTTAATACTTTAACGCACTAAGAGGGACTGTCCCTCTTAGTGCGTTACTGTGTTAAAGGATTTCAGCATGAGAAAAGCGGAGATTCCTTTGTGGGATCTCCGCTTTTTATTTGAATTATATAGGACAGCACTCGTTCAGGATCTGTCTGCAAGCCGTTCGAGTGTATGGGCCTTCCTGTCCTGTCCCTGCTTTATCAACTGATTTCTTCTGCCTGCATGTTTTCTGATGGCACTGCCCCTTGCCTGTTTAACGGCAGCTGCACCTGTACATGAGTACCTTTTCCTAATTCGCTTTTATAAGTGATCTTGCCTTCCATCGCCTCTATTATTCTAAGAGAAACCATGGTACCGAGCCCGGTCCCTTTATCTTTCGTAGTGTAGAATAGTGTGCCGATGCGGCTCAGCTGTTCTTTCGTCATTCCTTTTCCCGTATCTTTGACTCTGATGTCTGCTTGATGGGAGGAAGCTGTCAGTCTGACATGGACATTCCCTCCATGCTCAGTTGCTTCAATTGCATTTTTAATAATATTCACCAGGGCCTGTTTGAACTGATTCCGGTCTGTATGCAGATACACATCTGATTTCAGGTCGCTTTCCAACTCAACACCTTGCTTAATGGCCAAAGGCTGCAAAAGAGCAACGACATCCGTCATCGTGGATGACAACTCCAGCTTCTCGATTTTTTCGAATTGAGGCTTGGCGAAGTTCAAATAGTCATTGATGATGGCTTCTGCACGCCCCAGCTCGCTCAAAATAAGAGTCAGATATTGATAGTTATCATCCTTCTCCTTACTCTTCATCAACTGGAGAAAACCTTTCACAACAGTAAGAGGGTTTCGGACCTCATGGGCAATGGAGGCAGCAAGCTCCCCTAATGTGTTCAGCTTTTCCGCCCGCTGCATTTCCTTTTTCATCAATCTTCTTTCAATGACTGCTTCATGAAGCATCGCGGCAAAGCCGATCCCGATAATTTGTATGACGCCGAACAAGATGACATACACCAATAACTCATTCGTATTGCTGACCGGATTTTCTGAAAAGAGAAGCCATGAAATCAGGATGAACAGCATAATCAATGATGGCCATACTCCAAGCCCTATTGCTGTGATAATTCTTTTCTTAGCTTGAAACTTCCAAAATCTCTTAACATATAAAAAGGGAACGGAGGCAGCAAGTGTTGCACTTACATATCCAAACAACAATGCATCACCGCTCATGAAAGTCCTCGCGCCAAGGATTGAAAGGAATGTAATCAATCCAGCCACAGGCCCGCCGTATAAAATGGCCAGTACCAGCGGAACATAGCGAAGATCCCAATATAGTCCGTAACTGTAAAAAGAGACTGTGAGACATAATATTGCTGAAATGCCATACATCATTCCGATAAAATATGGTGATTGTCCAATTCGCCGGTTCTCAAAAAAGGAAGTGTACAACAAAATCGGAGCCAGAATGACAAAAACATGTAACAACAGTTTTTCTGCAAGCATTAAATCTTCCTCATCTCTTGTAGGTATACCTTTAAAATACGACAACATTGGGCAATCACCTGCAAAGAATTACAAATTAGCTATTAAAATATGCGGTTTTAGCAGAATTTCACACAAAAGAAAAAAGAACCTCCTACCAGGAAGTTCTTTTAACATATAAAGGTATTCTTTAAGATACCTTCTCGTGATCCGGCTTCGCTTCGGATTCCCAATAATCAGCGTTCTTGATTCCAAGTTTAACCGGATCAAACACAGGATCAAGACCTTGTTTCTTTTGCTGTTCATAGTCTTTGAGTGCTTTCAAGGCCGGCTTGTAAAGGAGGACGATCGCCACCATATTCAGCCACACCATGATTCCGAGGCCGACGTCACCCATCGCCCATGCAAGTTCTGCTGTCTTAACAGCGCCATACAATGTCGCTCCAAGAAGGACCAATTTCAAGGCTAGTATAGCCAGTTTATTATTTTTCCCTCTGAAGATATAAGCTACGTTTGTTTCAGCGATATAATAGTAAGCCATGATTGTTGTGAATGCGAAGAAGAATAGAGCCACTGCAACAAATCCTGCGCCAAAGCCCGGAAGTACACTTTCGATTGCGGCCTGTGTATAAGCCGGGCCTGCTTCCACACCTTCCAGATTATTGACAAGCATTGTGCCATCTTCTTTTTCCACATTATACATGCCTGTAAAAAGAATCATGAAAGCTGTTGCCGAACAAACAAGCAGTGTATCAATGTATACAGATGCCGATTGCACTAACCCCTGTTTAGCAGGGTGGGATACTTCCGCTGCAGCTGCGGCATGAGGACCTGTTCCCTGACCAGCTTCATTGGAGTAGATTCCGCGTTTCACTCCCCATGAAACAGCCATACCGACGATACCGCCAAATGCCGAATCAAGGGCGAATGCACTTTTAAAAATTAATACGAACACTCCAGGCAATTCCGTTATGTTCATAATGATGATGATCAAAGAGAGGAAGATATAGCCTACTGCCATGAATGGAACCGCATACTGAGCAACCTTGGCAATACGCTTGACCCCTCCGAAAATGATGACCCCAAGAAGGACGACAAGCCCGATTCCTGTGACCCAAGTATTGAGGCCGAATGCATTTTCTAAACCAAGGGCAATGGAGTTGGATTGGATTCCCGGCATCAATAAAGCCATAGCCAGGATGGAAGCTACTGCAAAGATGACTCCATACCATCTCCAGCCCATTCCCTTTTCGATATAGTAGGCCGGTCCGCCTCGATATTGCCCATCCTGCTTTACTTTATAAATCTGGGCAAGAGTGGATTCTATAAAAGCCGAGCTTGCCCCGATAAAGGCAATGGTCCACATCCAGAAAACCGCCCCCGGCCCTCCAAAGGCAATTGCTGTCGCTGTACCAGCAATGTTACCGGTACCGACACGCCCGGATAAAGACAAGGCCAATGCCTGGAAAGAGGACACCCCTGCATCCGAACTCTTGCCTTGGAACATCAATTTGTACATTTCCTTAATGTGCCTTACTTGAAGAAAACGAGTCATAATAGAAAATACAAGTCCGAGTGCCAGAATCAAATAAATGACCGGTGAACTCCATAACACCCCATTAAGCCAGCCTACTACCGTCTCCAAACATACTCCCCCTAAACTTTCAGAATTTTGTTTCTTTTTGAATTATATTTCATAAATATACAATTAGACAATCTTTTTTTGGGAGAATTTTGATTTTTTTATAAAACTGATAAATATTTCTTAATAGCGCATAGTTCAATTGTAATATTAATAATATTGGCGGATAAAAGAATCAATAGAGCAGTCTTTAATAGGGAGTTGTTTTTAATAGATTGGGGCTTTATTATGCTCACCTTCTCAAGGAGTGGTTGAAGTGAAGGTGCTGGTGAAGTTTCAGGAAAGCTCGCAGCAGTATCTCCCGTGCCGCCGTCCGCCTTTAGGATGACAGAATGATACTTCATTCAAAAAACCCGCTGTGGAAGTAACAGCGGGTTTGAAGGGACTACATGTCGCCTCTGTAATCATTCACTTTATAGTCTTCTCCATCAAGATTCTTCGTGTTTTTATGGTCACGCTTTTCTTTTTCGGTTTCATCAGAAGAGTGGCTCTCCAGTCCCTCCTGTCCGGTTGGATATCCTTCTGATGTGCCGAGCTTTCCGCCAAGTGTATTGCCGACATTTCCTCCAATCGTGTCTTCGGATGTATCGACGTTTCCTGAACGCACATCCCCTGGTTCAGCCCCATGGTTACCGATACTTTTACCGGCTGTTGGGGAATTGCGATAATTATTTTCAACTGTTGTTTGGTTTCTAATTGTATTCATGTCGAGATCTGTGCTTTCTTCCCCTTCGGCAACAGGCTTGATGTTTGCACCGCTCTCAACGTCTCCGCCGTGGCTCAATTCGGATTGATCTTGGGCAGTGACTGCGACAAGAATTTTACCTTCTTCTAATTTGGATTGATAGGTTCCAACCTGATTGACCGGAATATCGTATTGTGAGATATCCCTGTCTGTTTGTTCATGTTCAGCCACCATGAAGGAATCTTTGATTTTCTCCCACAAACTCCTGGATTCATCACCGGAATCCGGATGCTCAACATGGAGGCCGGAAGTATTGTCCAACGACTGAAAATCGCCTCTTCTCGAAATCACCAGAATATCATCTCTAGAATATCCCTCTTTAGTCAGGCTGTCTACTGTATTCATAACTTCAGTTGTTGAATCATATGCTCCTACTATGGTTTTCTCCATTAGTTTTACCTCCTTGCAAGCAAGTGATGCTGCCTGCGATTTAGTTTCATTATAAAAATACCCTTCCTATCGGAACGTAAACTATTTGCCTTCAGGAAGATTCATCCTTCTGCAAAGAGAGACTGTTCGTTTAGCTTACTGTAAGCTTGGGTAATGAAACCGATATGGAAAACTTTACATAAAAGAGGGGATACTATGAAAACTTCAACACAACACCGTTTGTTTACAAAAGAAGATATGACAAATCCTGATAAAGTGCCTCAATGGCTGATTGAGGAGTATCAAACATTCAGGGACACTGTGACAGACAAGACATTTCCATGCTACTTTGGAATGTCCGGGGAAAAAAAGGGAGAATTGCGATACTCTTATATCACTCATGATGATTGGTCCACCCTGCCTCAGACACTGGAAGAGTTCAACTCACTGTTTGACAGTCCCAAGCTGATTCGCCACGGCCTATTTTTATTCGTCGAACCAGAGAAAGAAGAAAAGGATATCCCATATTACCGGGAGTACTTCTGGAAAATCCTTCAGTTCTTGCATGATCAGGATGAGAAGCCATGGCCGAAAGATTATCCGCAGGATCCGGATCATCATCTATGGGCATTCTCTTTTGCGGAAGAGCCTTACTTTGTTTTCGGGAACACTCCTGCCTATAAACAAAGAAAAACGAGAGACCTTGGCAATTCCCTTGTCCTTGGCTTTCAGCCGCGAAGAATATTTGAAGGGCTGGAAGGAACTTCAAAAGGCGGAGTGATGTCACGTGAAAAAGTAAGAGAAAGAGTTGAGAAATGGGATAACCTGCCTAAGCATCCGAACATCAGCCATTACGGCGATCCGGAACACCGGGAGTGGAAGCAATATTTCATCGGTGATGATGTTGAACCCATAACAGGTAAATGTCCTTTCCATCATAAATAATGATTCTATTTCAAGAGCGGCTTCCAGCCGTTTTTTTTAATGGATGAAGGGAGAGTTCCACTTATCCAGGTGCTGTAAAATTGTGTGGACGACGGGAGGGGAAGGCCATACTTTTAGCTACGGGACACTAATCGTTCTATTTCGACATATCTCGGGTAGTGACAGTCACTCATACGGAAACTTTATATGTATAATTCCTTCCAGTTCAGGCAAATTAAGTGCAAGGAGGATGAATGATGAGGCTTTCACGCGTTTTGATCTTATTGATGCTTATCTTATCCTGGCTTGCTTTCCCACTTGCCGGCTGGAGGTCTGTTAAGAAATTTCTGCCTGCTTCGATCTTCATGTGTGTTTTTCTTTTTATTGAGGACATTATTGCAGAGAAGTTTAGATGGTGGGTGATCTATCCTAATATTTCTAAGAAATTGAGGGGAATGACTCCATTTGCACTTGGACCTTTTTTCACAGGAAGTATTTTAATTTTAAAGTTTACATACGGAAGGTTTTTCTTATTCTTCCTGCTTAACTTGGCAATTGATGCTTTCTTTGTTTATCCTTTTTACACATGGTTCAAAAAACTTGGAGTATGGACTTTGATAAGAATGAATCAAGTTCAATTGCTGCTTCTGTTTTTGACAAAATCAGTGTTAATGTACGGCTTTCACCACTTCTTTATAGACAAACGGACCGCCCATAAATAAAGAACGTTAAGAAAGAGAGGAAATCTTTCTTAACGTTCTTTTTCTTGCTTTAGCCGCACTCCTGTGAGAAAGGAGTCAATCATTATAGCAAAACTTTGATCGACACTCAGTTCCAATCCAAATCCGCCCTTTTGCTCTAAAGATGCAAATCCATGAAATAAGCTGCGCAACCCCCTGACTGCATGCAAAGCGTTCTCTTTCGGCAGGTCCAAATAGGCCATTGAACCCAGCGCAAGCTCGACGATCTGGTTTCCGGCACCCTGAACTGCTGCGCCGTTCGGGTCAGGCGAAAGCAGTGCAGCATCATATAAACCAGGATGTTTTCTGGCAAACTGCAGATACGATTTGCCCAGAGCCTGGACTGCTTCATCTCCTGCCTTCCCTTTAATTGCCGCCTCCATATTTTTATAAAGACTTTCGAGGCCATGGACTGCCAACACAGTCCGAAGTTCGTTCAGCCCTTTTATATGATTATATAAAGAAGGAGGACGGATTTTCAGCGTCTTTGCCAAATTGGCAATCGTGACTTCTTCAATCCCTTTTTGATCGGCAATTTCCCCTGCTGTTTCCATTATTTTATCTCGTGTAAGTCCCATTCTTGGTGACATAGAATCCCTTCCTTCCAGTGGCTTCATTACATTGTAAGTTGTGCTCCTTTGAGCGCCTTTTCTATTTCTTCAGACGGGTTTTCAAGCATTCTACCATGTCCGACAGCCAATAGAGAAGGATTATGGCTTTTAATTTTTTGGGCGCTTTTGATTGCCGTCTCCTTGCACCATGTGGCCATGGCAGGGAAAGGGAATAAGATCACCAACTGCCCGGAAACCGCTGTGCGCCCTCTTGTTTGAAAGGCATCACCGGCAATCAATGACTGGTCCCTTGTATCCAGGTATGACATGGAACCCGGAGAATGTCCCGGTGTTTCGATGGCGATCAGCGAACCGATTCTGTGACCCTCCCTTAACAAAAAGTCTGCCCTTGTTTTGAGATTCTTCGGCACTCCGCCTTTTATCGGTTTTTGTGGCTCTCCCTGTTCAAGGCTTTTGTCTCCCCGCATCAGCCTCTCTTCTCTTTCAGGAACGCCTATCTCTACATCAGCCAACTTCGTTTTTAACTTATCAAGTGCACCGACATGATCATCATGAACATGAGTCAGCAGGATGCGCGCAATGGGCTTTCCAATCCTTTCTGTGGTCTTTAATATTGCATCAGCACAGTAAGGCAGGCCGGTATCAATCAGTGTCAGGCTGCTTTCCTCTTCAATCAAATAACAATTCACCGGGAAAAAGT
Source organism: Bacillus sp. AK031 (assembly GCF_053903065.1). Lineage (NCBI taxonomy): Bacteria > Bacillati > Bacillota > Bacilli > Caryophanales > Bacillaceae > Bacillus > Bacillus sp. AK031. The sequence goes on from NZ_CP096424.1 coordinate 3,534,710, forward strand.
TCGGCATGAATGCCAATTGGTAAAGGTTATTTCTTTTCGTGACTTTCATAGTCAGTTCTCCCCCTCATATAAAACTAATGAAATTAGTTTTATTATAACTAACATCATTAGTTTTGCGACTTTTTTTCAATTTTACTTCCATTCCTTTTTTAGCAGGGAGTACTGCAAGTGATTTTCCCAGGTACCATTGATCAATAGGTTTTCACGGGCGAAGCCTTCTTTTTGGAAGCCGGCTTTCTCAAGAACCCTGACCGATGGGTAATTTCCCGGCATGACTTCTGCTGCCACACGGTTAAGGTTCAATTGCTGGAAAGCAAAGGCAAGAACTAAGTTCAGGCTCTCCGTACAGATTCCCTTTCCCGTCTGGTTTCTGTCGACTGAATAACCGACGGAAGCCGACTGGAATGGACCGCTTTTCACCTCATATAAATTGATGATGCCAATAAGGGTATGAGTTTCTTTCGCAAAAATCCCCAGCGTATAAAAAGTTCCCTTTTGTAAGCCGCTGTGGAAATATCTTATATTCTGCTTTTGGCCTTCAAACGTATAATACTCCGCATGCCATTCAGGCTCAGTCTTACCCCAGAACGTTTTATTACGCAGGATAAGCTTTGTCAGGTTTTCCGCATCAGCGTCCTCGAAGGACCGCAAATACACTCTCTGCCCTTTTAATATCAATTGGCTCACTCACCTTCTCTAAATTTATCAATTCGACAAATTCCGGGTTGTGACAGTCACAAGGCAAAATTTTATTCCTGAGAAGTATCTTATGATATAGTTTTTCGAGTAACTAAATAAATATTTTCATAGATAGAAAGGGGTTTCTCGATGGAAAAGCCAGCCGAAGCACAAAGCGGAAGCTACTTTAAGACCGTATCCATCCTGAGTTTGGCGATATGGCTCGTTGTTATGAATACAACGATGTTCAATGTAGCCCTGCCGAATATCCTCAATGATTTTTCCATTACAGCTTCAGAGGGTGCCTGGGTTGTTTCAGGCTACTCAATTGTACTGGCGATTTTCACGATTACGTATACGAGACTGTCAGATTACTTGCCGATCCGCCGCTTAATTGCCATCGGCATCCTGCTGTTTGGAGTATCTTCCATTCTCGGTTTCTTTGCTCAAAGCTATTCTATGCTCCTGCTGGCCCGCTTAATGCAGGCAACCGGTGCGGCAGCAATACCCGGCTTATCCATGGTGTTTGCCAGCAGATTCATCCCCATCTCCAAACGCGGCCGGGCCATGGCGATGATTGCCTCGGCTTCCTCTCTAGGATTTGGTTTAGGACCTGTTGCCGGCGGACTTATCACTGAGCATTTAGCATGGAACTATCTGTTCATTGTGACACTTATGGTGATCCTGCTGGTTCCAGTGCTGGTCAGGATTCTCCCCAAAGAAGAGGTACAGAGCGGGCGCTTTGATTTCCTCGGTGCTGTCCTGACAGGATGTTCTGTGACAGCCTTTCTATTGTTTCTGTCGACGTTCACATGGTATTTCTTATTGGGAGGAATCCTGCTGCTAATACTATTGTGGATGCGCATGAATCGTGCAGCCCTGCCGTTCATCCAGCCTGATCTTGTTAAAAATAAAAAATACAGGCTTTTGCTGTATATCAGTTTTCTCGGATTCTTAACGCATTTTGCCATCCTATTGCTCATGCCGCTGATGCTGGGGGACATTTTTTCAAAAGCACCTGCTTCCATCGGATTCATTATTTTCCCGGGAGCTATGTTTTCAGCTGTGGCAGCTATTTACGTAGGCAGGCTCATTGACCGGTATGGGAATTACTCGGTTATGTTTGGAGCCCACCTGTTACTGTTGATTTCGACCGGGATATTTTATTTCCTCTCCCCGATTAGCGAGTATTGGATCATGGCCGGCTATATGTTTACCAGTTTCGGATTCTCCAGTCTTTCATCCAGTTCGACGAATGAAACTTCCAGGATCCTTTCTAATGAATATGTCGGTTCCGGGATCGGCATGAAACAGCTCACTCATTTTGTCGGGAGTGCTTCAGGATCTGTTGTAGGAGCAATTCTGCTGGAGTGGAACGGACACCATTTCGCAGAAGAAGACTTTCAACGGGCTTACCTGGCTTTGATTGCCGCAATGGTCGTTTCATTGGTGCTTTTATTGGTATATAAAAGAAAGGCACAATAAAAAAGGATGTTCAACGATTGTGTTGAACATCCTTTTTGTTAACTTATTTCCCGCAGCTGGCTGTTATAAAGGCCATAGTAGAATCCTTTTTGCTCCAGCAATTGGGCATGCGAGCCTCTTTCCGTAATCCTGCCGCTTTGCAGGACAAGGATCTGGTCTGCCGATTGAATCGTGTTCAGGCGGTGGGCGATGACGATGCTCGTTCTGCCCTTCATCAGGCGCTGCAAGGCTTCCTGGATTTTCACTTCTGTCACCGTATCTATGCTGCTGGTCGCTTCATCGAGAATCAGCATGGATGGATCAGACAAAATCGCCCGTGCAATGGACAGCAGCTGCTTCTGCCCCTGGCTTATGCCCCCCCCATCCTGCGAAAGCACAGTGTCATACTGCTCTGGCAGCTTCATGATAAAGGAGTGGGCGTTTGCTTCCCTGGCTGCTTTTTCCACTTCCAAATCACTCGCATCCAGTCTCCCATAGCGGATATTTTCCCTGATGGTTCCTTGAAAAAGAAAGGAATCCTGCAGGACAAATCCCATATTACTTCTTAAACTTGTACGTTTAATGTTCAAGAGATCCTCGCCATCGATGGTAATTTTGCCTTCATCGGGATCATAAAACCTGGATAAGATGTTCGTAATCGTCGTTTTCCCTGCTCCAGTCGGACCGACAAGTGCGATGGTCTCCCCTGGTTTCGCTTTAAACGAGATGTTTTCGACAGTCTTATTTTTCTTATCGTAAGAAAAAGTGACGCCAGAGAATTCAATTTCTCCCTTTATGTCCTCGACTGAAACAGCATTCCCTTCGTCTTTCTCTTCCTGCTCCTCATCAAGGATCTCAAAGACCCGTTCCGCACCTGCCACTGCGGACAGCAAAGTATTGAACTGGTTAGCCAGATCATTCAGCGGCCTTGTAAACTGGCGGGCATATTCAGTAAAGATGACAATGACCCCAATCGTGATCACACCCTGGACGGCCAGCACCCCTCCGACACCCGCAATAACAGCAAAACTCAAATTATTGAGCATATTCATGAGTTTGGGGATAAATCCTGAATAAGTCGCAGCCCAATATGCAGATGCTTTGAGCTTATCGCTTTTTACCAGGAAATCGTCCATCACTTTCTTTTCCTGTGAAAACGTTTTGACGATGCGCTGGCCGGAAACCGTTTCTTCTATGTAGCCGTTAAGATCTCCGAGATTTTTCTGGGTTTCCTTAAACAGCTTCCCTGTCCGGTTTGTAATCCATTTCAATCCGAAAAACATCGCAGGAATAATCAGCATCGTAATAAGTGTCAGCAGTGGACTGAGCCACAGCATCACCCCCACGGTTCCTATAAGGGTCAGGGCACTTGAAAAGATTTGAATGACAGAACTGTTGAGCGTTGAACTCACATTTTCCATATCATTTGTTACCCGGCTCATCAATTCCCCATGCTGCCGGCGGTCGAAGAATGGGATCGGCAGCTTATGCAGCTGCTGAAAAAGCTCTGTTCTCATTCTGAATACCGTATTTTGGGCAATGCCGATCATCCAATAAGCCTGGAGCCACATCGCTGCAGAATAGACAATATACACCACAATCAGGCCCAAAATAAGCTGAAGCAGTCCGTCCGGGTCTCTGGTGACGATGTATTCATCAATCGCCATACCGACTAAAAATGGTCCCAGCAACCCTAAGAAAGAACTGATGACGACCATGAGGATAACAAGGCTCAGCAATCCTTTTTCTTGTGAAAGGTACCCCCATATCCTCCTGACCGTACTCTTCCAATTTTTAATTTTCGGTTTTGCCTTCGGTGCGTTTCTATTGGATGGCCTTGGCATGCTGCAGATTCTCCTCTCCGAATTGAGATTGAAAGATTTTACAGTAAAGGGGGGATTCCGTAATCAAGTCCTCATGCCTTCCTTCTCCGATCACTTTACCGTCTTCTATCAGGAAGATTTTATCAGATTGGATCGCGGTACTGATCTTCTGGGTCACGATTAGAATTGTGCATGAGTATTTTCCAATAGCTTGTATGAGGTTGGATTCTGTTTTCAAATCCAGTGCACTTGTACTATCGTCTAAGATCAGGATTTTCGGCTTCCTTACCAGGGCCCTTGCGATTGAGAGGCGCTGCTTCTGTCCTCCCGACAGGTTTACACCCTTTTGCCCTAATTCGGTTTCATATTTATCCGGAAGTCCCTCAATCAAATCATGTATCTGGGCACTTTTAGCTGCTTCAAAGATTTCCTCCATAGAGGCATCTTCTTTTCCCCAAGCAATATTGTCTTTAATACTGCCGGAAAACAACAGGGCTTCCTGCGGAACAAACCCGATACTCTTCCTGAGACTTTCAAGCTTATAGTTCTTGATAGGGACATCATCAATCATTATGCTGCCTCCTGTAGCATCGTAAAGCCTGGGAATCAGTTGAAACAAAGAAGTTTTTCCAGAACCTGTCGCTCCAAGGATAGAAACGATTTGCTTCGGCTCCACCTTCATGTTGATTTCGTCGAGTACATCTGTCTTTGTTCCTGGATAGTGAAAGGAAACTTCCTTAAATTGAATCTTGCCTTCCTTTACAGCCAGCGCCGAGTCACTGTCCTCCGAGTCGACGAGATCAATTTCAGTTTCCAGTACTTCCGAGATCCTTCCGGCAGACGCCCTTGCCCTCGAAAAACTCATGATGATAAAGGCAAAGACTGAAAAAGCACCGGTGATTCTCGTTGCGTAATTGACGATGGCAACGACATCCCCGACAGCGGAATTGCCCGCTGATACCTGGATATTTCCCATCCAGAGAATGAACAGGATGCTTCCGTTCATGACGATAAACAGCACAGGCATGATTGTCTCCATCAACCGAAGGGCACTGACCGTTTTTTTCATCAGTGTTTTGTTGGCCTCAATAAAACGGTTGTTCTCATGGTTACCCCTTATTAGCGCTTTGATGATACGCATTCCCCTAAGGTTTTCCTGGATGACATCGTTGACTGAATCCAGTTTCTGCTGCACGAACTTGAACATCGTCCAGCCTGAATTCAATACCCATAGCAGAAAGAATACAATGAACGGAATGACAAGAAGCAGGATGATGCCAAGCTTTACATTGACGATCAGTGCCATGATTGTCCCCCCAATGACAAGCAGAGGAGCCCTCATCATAATCCGCAGCGACGTGAATATCGTGTTTTGAATTTGTGTTACATCGTTCGTCAACCTGGTTATCAAAGATGATGATGGGAATTTACTGAAGTTGGCAAACGAGAAATTTTGGATCTTTTCATAGACACTTTTCCTTATGTCATAGCCGGCACCCTGGCTGACATGGGCAGCGAAAAAAGAGTTCGTCACACCGGCTGCAAACGCCGTCAGCGCCAACCCGCACATAATGCCGCCCCAATACCAGACGGCCGACATATCCTCTTTTAAAATTCCTTCATCGATAACCTTCGCCATAAATAATGGCAGCAGGAGTTCCACTGATAATTCAATTAACATCAACGTCCAGGCAATCCCCATTGCCAGACGGTAATTCTTCAAAAAAGACAGCATGTTCTTCATGATTGTTCCCCCATACTTCTGGATGCTCACAATTATTTCGGAATCCGTATTTTATCCTATTTATTATAATAGTTTTTCCTTATTTTTTAAAATAGTTTGTATTTTTGAATAATGAAGTACTTTCATGCATTAACGCGCTAAGCGGGACTGTCCCTCTTAGCGCGTTAATGCGGTACAGCACGAAAAGGGACTGTCCCCTATAGTGCGTTAAAGTGATGAAGTACACACAAAAAAGGCAGCCGCCAAGGCTGCCCTTCTTTATACAAGGCTCTTTTCTTAAACTTTGTTGCTATTTAACATGAATCCCCAAAAAATATAGCCATTATCCACAGGAAATAACTTAGTAAGCAAGAAAGAAAAGAGCTACTCTCTCTGTTCAGAGAGAAAAAACATTGTACCCAGGGGAAAAATCCGGCACTTGGGATTTTTCCGAAAGCAACAATCTATACGAAAACAGCCTTATACAACGCTTAATAGCAATATGACATAACCGACTCCGCCGAGCGCGAAAGCCCAGAAACTGCTCTGCCTCTCTTGGGGGATCTCTTCTTTCAAGACGTTTAATATTATACTTCCTGATAAAAAAGCGAAGAGCAATGCCAGCAGTGCTTCGGGAATTTCCGTGACTACACCGATTCCCCATCCGACAATGATGGCAAAAGCGAGAGTCCAGCGGCCCATCTTATCATAACGCTCTTTATGATGCTCCCTCAGCCCTTGATCGACCACAATGAAATGAAGCGCCATCGCAATCCCGTATAAAAGCAGATTCAGCACACCTTCCGTCTCCCTATGTACAAGAAGATAGCCAATCAGCCCATTGTAAACAAAGAAAGAACTGATATGCAGCCAAAAGGCTTCCTCCCTTGGCTTGTTACCGGGATCATCATTCTTCTTCTTTGAATCCTGTACTACTTTTTCCAATCCGTAAAAAATAATCAGTCCGAGCATTGCAATCAAATAGGCATGATGTTCCAAAAACTCAACCACCTGAGCCGTTTCGGCAATCGATTGCTGATGCTCATTCAGTTCGGGAAGTATATGAATAAATACATAGGCAACAGACACTCCGCCTGCAATCGAAAGAAACTTGCTTCTTGGAATCGAGTCCAGGAAAATCATCTTTTTAGCAGACAGATGCACCGCAGCCAATACAAGTGCCAACACCAGCGGCATCCAATCCATCTCCATGCCTCCTTTTTTGATTGTTGTTTTCCCTTGTTTTGGGCATGGTAATCATCGTTACCCCCAGTGATAAACTGTCCCTTTCTTTGTACCAGTTTTTTTAAGATTCATCCCCTGGAGCAATTGCTTAGTAGTGTTGCGGGAGGATAGTTGAAGAAAATCACGGGCTGCCTTGTTGGTTATTGAGTAGTCTATCAAGAGGAAATAATCATGGATGGCTCTTACATGGGCATCGATGGAGTTAGACTGACATGCCTCACAATGCCATTTGCCAAAGTTTCTTGTTAAGCGTAGGGAACAATTCTTACACAGCACCCCTCTAATAAGTTCATTCTGATGAATACCGTACCTCTCCAAAATATCAATTTCAGCTTCTTTATGGTGCTTGAGTAACAGTTTCCCTATTCTTTTGATTGTTTTTTCATCTATCGGGTATCTTCCTCTAGTTTTCTCAAATTCATTAATTTTCGTTATAAATTGATTGGAACGACAAACTTTCTTTAGAGACTCTATATTATTGGAATACGATTTGATGATTGTGGAAGGGTTGCTGAAAACAACTAAATAATCGATGGGGATGTTTTGGAGGCGGTGGCGGGCTAACCATCTTTGGAGTTGAAACTTCTGATGCTTGACCTGGTTTACAGGATCCGAATACCCTTTTTCCTTATCATTATTTACTTGAATCAACTGGTCATACGGATTGCCCAGAATGACGGTACCGCTTAGATTCTTCACTTCGACTATTAGAATCCCTCTTGGAGATAAAAGAATAATGTCCATTTGAAAGTAATATTGCTCATCCAGTAAGCGGACAGTGTGAAGAATTTTATACGGCTTTGGGAGAAAACTAAGATAATATTCCATGGATTTCTCTCCCCTGTAACCGGCCAGTTTTTTCCCTAAATCATCTTTGATTTCAGGAATTTTAGGATGATTGCTTCTTAACCTTCCTAATAAAGCTTCATTTTGTTGAATTATTAAAGGGACAGTTAGTTTCTTTATTATCAATCTATCACTCCTTTCGTTTTTTATTGTCATTCTCTTAACATTGCTAGTAATCCTGCTTACTAAAAGATTTTTTTTCGAAAGCAAATAGATTTATGAGCAAGATTTCCGCTTTATGAGCGTAATTTTCATTATATGAGCCAGATTTAAATTTTATGAGCACGATTTAGGTTTTATGAGCCAATTTTTGATTTTATGAGCATTTACCTCAAAAACTCATATACACTCCATTTATTTCCACCAAAATTCCGTTTACCTTCAACAATTTTAGCCTAAACACATACTAGTAGGGCAAAATGAAAATATGATGCCAAATATAATTATTTCCTGGAGGTTTTAGCTATGAATGAATCCATCATTAAAGCGATAAGAGAATATTCTTCTGAATATAACTCCGACCATGATTTGGATAAAATTATTAATGAAATTGGAGACTCCCGGATTGTCCTTCTGGGGGAAGCATCTCACGGAACCTCGGAATATTACAAGATCAGAACAGAGCTTTCGAAAAGGCTGATTGAAGAAAAAGGCTTCAACATCATTGCCGTTGAAGGGGATTGGCCAGCTTCGCAAAGCGTAAACAAATATATCAAGGGCTATAAAGAAACCATTAATCCGCGTGATGTCCTTAAGGCGTACAAGCGCTGGCCGACATGGATGTGGGCGAATGAAGAAGTTGCAGACCTGGTTTCCTGGCTGAAGGAATATAATTCGAACACTGGCCTGAAACAGAAAGTCGGTTTCTATGGGATCGATGTGTACAGCCTCTGGGAGTCGATGGAGGAAGTCATCAACTATCTCGCGAAAACCAACTCACCTGATTTGGAAAAGGCTAAAAAGGCTTTCTCCTGCTTTGAACCTTTTAATAAAGAACCTCAGGAATACGCAGTTTCCGCAGGGCTGTTGAACGATAATTGTACAGACGAGGTAGTCGAACTCCTGTCTTCCATCCGATCTAAAAAGGAACATTATGACACTGGCCATGAACAAGAACTGAACCTCGAAGTAAATGCGATGGTTGCGGCCAATGCTGAACATTATTACCGCGCCATGGTGACGAACGATGAGCAATCTTGGAATGTCAGGGATGAGCATATGGTCGAAGCATTGAATGCTGTCATGAAATCCTACGGTGAGGACGCGAAAGTGATTGTCTGGGAGCATAATACACATGTCGGAGACGCGAGGGCCACTGACATGATGGAAGCTGGAATGACGAATGTCGGCCAGATTGTCCGCGAGCAGAATTCAAGAGAGGATGTATATATTGTCGGTTTTGGCACTCACCGCGGAACGGTGATCGCTGCCGACGAATGGGGCAGTGACCTTGAAAGGATGGCAGTTCCGCCGGCAAGGCTTGGCAGCTGGGAAGATGCGATGCACAAGGCTGGCAGCCATAATCAGATTCTCATCTTCAATGATGAAAATCGCAAGCTGTTTCATACTCCCCTCGGACACAGGGCAATCGGCGTTGTCTACAGGCCTCAGTACGAACAATACGGCAATTATGTGCCATCACTCATGTCTGAGAGATATGATGCTTTTATTTACATCGACGAAACAGAAGCCCTTCACCCATTGTCACTCAGCGGTGTAACCATATAAAAACAAACGCTTAGAGCTCAACGGCTCTAAGCGTTTATTTATGATTTCGCAAGATCATCAGCAATTCTCTTGTTATACCAACGGCAGCCGAATGACAAACCTCGTGCCCTTTCCTTTTTCACTTGTCACATCAATTGATCCATTATGAAGAAGTACCAATTGCTTGACGATGGACAACCCGAGACCGAATTCACCGTACGGATTATTGGTCCGGGAAAGGTCAGCCTTATAAAAGCGGCGCCAGATCGATTTGATTTCATCCGGATCCATGCCTATACCTGTATCTTCAATTTCAATGACGGTTTCTTTGTCCAAAGACTGTCCCCTCAACCAAATGGTTCCTCCGTTGGTGAACTGGATACTGTTTTTTGTGATATTGATCAGGATCTGGGTAAGGCGGTCATAGTCTGCGTAAACTTTTCCAGTTGAGCTTGTCTCGATCCTGATTTCATTTTCCTTTTCTTCTGCTTGAAAATCCAATTGTTCTTTAATCACTTCAAAGATATCCAGCAGCGGAATGCTTACTTTTGTGATGGAAATCTGGTTTGAACGGATTTTTTCATAATCAAGATTTTCATTTACAAGCCTGATCAGCCTCCGTGTTTCCTGGCTGACAAGATCGAAACTTTTGTCCTTCTGTTCTTCCGGGATCATGTCATTTTTAATTCCTTCGATGACACCCCTGATGGTCGTAAGCGGCGTTCTCAATTCATGGGAGACATCCGCCATGAACTGGCGCCTGCGGTTTTCGAGGCTGTCGATCTCCTCTTTCGACTCTTTCAGCTTGTCGACCATATTATTGAAATCACCGGCAAGTTCGCCGATTTCATCGAAATTCGTGCTTGGAACGTGAACATCATAGTTTCCTGAAGAAACGAGTGATGTAGCATCCCTGATCCGCTGAATTCTTTTGACATGAAGCTGTGATAGAAACAAACTGATTAAAAGGGAAATAGCTAATGAGATAAGGACAATATATAAAAGGTATTTATTGATTTCACTCAGCATTTCTCTTGTTCCGCTGATCGGTGAGATAAGAATCAGACCGCCGGTCAGCCCATCATTGACAATCCGCGGCATGATGACAAGGGAAACAGCCTGGTTGAACCGGCCGAGGTCCTTTTTTAGAGCGACGGTTTCGCCTCTCTCAATCTTTTGCCACTCCTCTTGGGATATCTCAATCTTCGGGTAGATTCCTCCCCGGGAAAATGATACAACCCCTTCCCTGTTGAAGGTGATCAAATCAATATTTCGGGCCTGCAGCAGGTTGCTGTATTCTTCTAGATGGAGCGGCCTTCTTGGGCTGGGCCTCTCCAGGTCAGATAAAATCTTTTCTCCATATGCGCTCAATTCATCTACTTTATTTTCATATACGAGATTTTCGACATAATGGGAAAACAGCAGTCCAAGAATTAAAAAGGCGATGATCAGGACGCTTGTATGACTGAGAAGCAGCTGAAACAGGTATCTAATTTTCATCACCGGCCGCCGCCTCATCGAATTTATAGCCTACTCCCCAGACCGTATGAAGGTAGGGCTGCTCCTTGCTGCCAATCTTGTTGCGAAGCCGCTTGATATGCACATCGACTGTCCGTTCATCTCCATAGAAGTCGTATCCCCAAACACGTTCAAGGAGCTGCTCTCTTGAAAAAACCTGGCGGGGATGCTGTGAGAGGTAATACAGTAAATCAAATTCTTTCGGCGTCAAGTTTGTAAGAGGAACGCCTTTTAAGAGTACCTCGCGTGTTTCCTTGCTGATTTGAAAATCAGCAGTTGAAACATCCGGGCTGCCGGACATGCTGCTTTTTTCACTTTGGTAACGGCGAGAGACAGCTTTGATCCTGGCCATCAAAGTAAGCGGAGAGAACGGCTTGGTGACGTAATCGTCAGCCCCCAGCTCCAGCCCCAGTACCTGGTCTGATTCACTGTCCTTTGCCGTCAGCATGATAATCGGAACGGTGCTTTCTTCTCTTATTTTCCTGCAAATGGTGACACCATCCATTCCCGGCAGCATCCAGTCCAATATAATGAGGTCCCAGCCGCCCTCTTTAGAGCGTTCGTATCCTTTGGCTCCATCATGGACAAATTCGCCTTGTATGCCTTCTTTTATAAAAAACATTTCAAGCATGGAAGTGACGCTTTCATTATCTTCTACTACCAGTACTTTCATTACTATCGTTCCTTTCCCGGATAATGCTTCTTTTATTTAGTATAGTATTTTATACAGTTCTCTTCTATTAATTTTCCCTTTAAAACATACTAAAAACTCCGACTGGTAGTCTAACTTCTTCGGATTTGGAAAGGGATCCCTTTGGAGTTTTCCAAGCTATGCAGTAGCAATATTTGCTACTAAAAGGGTGCTATGATTTCCGCTCCAGGCACACGACTCAGCGGGGCGGGCGGTGAGCCTCCTCGGCTTTGCCTGTGGGGTTACGTTCCAGTGGGTACGTAACCTTGGTCTCACCTGTCCCGCTAATCCCGCAGGAGGTCGTGTACCTTCCGCTCCAATCAGTCATAGTTTGCGCTTCTGTTCTATTCCCAGAGAAAAATGAATGCACAGTAACACCCTCTTTAGCACCATTACAATTACAAATTAACCTAACCTTCTTTATTAACAAAAAGGGGACGAAACCTTAAGCGATTTCGTCCTCCCATTGTTATGATGTTTTCACTATTCTCTTTGATAACTGAATCCGTTACTGTCAGGCTGTTTTAAAAACACGGCCAGCTTACAGAGTTTCTCCTGTATTTTCAGCTGACTGTTCAGTATTTTGTTGGGATTCAGGAGCAGACCCTTCACCATGGTGCCCTTTTCCATGTCCATGACCGTGATGGCCTCTTTTGCTACCGTGGAAGAAGAATCCGTCATCTTTATTGAATGGGAAGATGTCCAGGTCTTTTGCTTCTTCAGCATGGTCCGTCATGATTTCTTCCATTAATTCTTTTGTTGTTTTTCCTTTTGTTTCAACACCTAGTTCTTTTGCTGCTTTTAAAATTGAAGCGTCAAAAACTTCACGTTTCAATTCATGGTGATCTTTGCCTTCTGTTTCAATTCCTAAGTCTTTTGCTTTCTGCTTTATCAGCGTTTCTCTGACTTCTTGTGCAAGTTCGTCCTGTTCTTTTCCTGCAGTATCAATTCCAAGTTCTTTCGCTTTTGCTTCCAACTGGACTCTATGGATTTCCTCCATGATCTCACGGTGATCTTTCCCTTCCGTTTCGATGCCTAGCTCTTTCGCCTTTTTTGCTATTTCTGCGTCCATGATTTCTTTAGCAAGTTCATGTGTATCTTTATCTGTCGCATCGATCCCCAGCTCTTCTGCTTTTTCTTTCAGTTTCTCTTCATCAAACTTGAATTTTCCATGATGGCCTCCAAAGGCTGCTTCTGTTTTCACTTCAGTTGAATCGGTTGTGTTCGCCCTCGTATCTTCAGCCGCTAATGCAGGAAGGGCTCCCAGGATTCCGACAGACAGTGCACCAGCCATTACATAAGTAAGTGTTTTTTTCTTGATCATTTTGATTACCTCCATTTTTTATTAGTATTGAAGTATTGAATCTATTTATGTAACTGACTTGAGGAATGGAAGATTCAACACCTGCAATGTCAGTATGTCCAGAAGTTATTGCCAAACTATGAACGATTCATTTCCGGTTCATTAATTTTTCAAAAGATTTTCGATGACGTAGGCCTCTTTTTGTTCCTCAAGCCATACAGGGTATTCCGATTGAAGGGCTTGATCGAACAGAATCTGCTTTACTTCCTCTTTATGCTCTTCCAGCGTTGCTTCTTTTGCTTCTTTTTGATCTTTGACTTTAATGATGTGATAGCCGAATTCTGTTTTTACCGGCTCACTGATATCACCTTTGTTCATGGAGAATGCTTTGTCTTCGAATTCAGCGACCATTTCACCTTTTGCAAAGAACCCAAGCTCTCCGCCTGCTTCTGCATTCGACGTATCAGTGGAATATTCTTTAGCCAGTTCTGCAAAATCCTCTCCGCTGTCAAGTTTCGCCTTCACTTCTTTGGCTGTCTCTTCATCTTCAAGGAGGATATGGCTTGCTTCTACCTGTGCTTGCTGTGAAAAAGAATCTTTATTTGTTTCAAAGTATTCTTTGATTTCTTCATCAGAGATGTCAATTCGGTCTTGCAGGAGCTTCTCAGTCAGTAAATACGATTCTATATTTTCTTTCACACTTTCGAGACTTGATCCGCTTGATGTGAGAGCCTCGTTGAATGCAGCTTCATCACCATAAGAATCTATCAGCGTTTGCAGCTCTTCGTCGATTTCACTATCTTTAATTTCTACTCTATTCTCTTCACTTTCAAGCTCGACAATTTTATCGGCAATCAATGTATTTAGTGCAGCTTCTCCGTATTGATCCACAAGGATGGAATAAAGGTCATCCTTGCTGATGGACTGGCTGCCTACTTTTGCTACAACCTCTTGTTTAGAATAGACAAATCCAGTAATGATCAGGCTGACAACGACTACACTTCCTATTAAACCTAACAACTTGGTATGTTTCTTTTTTTCGCTCACTTCATCGCTCTCCTTTATGGTGTTTGGCTGGTTCGTTTCATTTGTGCCTGGTACAATTCGGCCGAAATGTACCAGGCACCTCCGACCCGATGGCGTCCATTAGTTAATCATTGCATTGCTTGTCAGTGTCACCGTAAGCGCCATTTTTTCTGCACCACGATAGATTGTCAGGTCAATTTCGTCTCCAATTTTCAGGTCAGAATACAAGTAGCTTCTCAATTCACTTGAATCTTCAACTGGTTTTCCGTTAATTTCAGTGATGACATCGCCTGCTTTGACCCCGGCTTCAGCTGCAGCTGAAGTTTCATCGATGTTGGCAACAATGACTCCTGCCTGAACTTCATTAGGAAGATTCTGCAGGTAGTTTCGCGGAACTTCTGACAGATTAGTCATTCCGATACCAATGTAAGGACGCTCTACTTTTCCGCTTTCAATAATTTCATTAACAATTGGCATGAACTCTTTACTTGGGATCGCAAACGCCAGGCCTTCCACTCCGGTGTTTGAAATTTTCAAGCTGTTGATCCCGATGACCTCTCCGTTTGTATTGATCAAGGCACCGCCGCTGTTACCAGGATTGATGGCTGCATCAGTCTGGATGACATTCAGCTCTGACTCCCCTGCGGATGTCGGCACCGAAATCGTACGGTCAACCGCACTTACAATTCCTTGAGTCACGGTTCTTGATAAATCAAGGCCAAGCGGGTTACCGATGGCGATGACCTGTTCACCTGCACGCAAGGCGCTGGAATCTCCCACTTGTAACAGGTTATCTGCGTATTTAGCATCAATCTTCAGTACAGCAAGGTCTGTTAATGGGTCCGCCCCGATTAATTCAGCATCTGTCTTCTCACCATCATGAAGAGAAACTTCGATATTGGAAGCATCTGCAATGACATGGTTATTTGTGATGATATAAGCACTGTCTCCTTCTTTCTTAAAAAGAACCCCGGAACCTGTTCCTGCTTTGGCTTCTTCAGCAACGCCTGTATATCTGTTTGACTGCTGTTGATAGTTTACAATTCCGACAATCGCTTTGGAGGCATCTTCAACCATGCTTGCGATATCGCCGCTGGCTGATACGTTTGTTGCGTTGATTCCTGCGACAGATGAACTGTCTGCCTGCTGGGTAATGCCTGCTGTGCTGTTTTGAGCAAGATCCTGATAATAATCCGTTTGCGGAAGCACTGTCAGAGTCAGGACCGATCCGATAATACCTGCGCCTACTGTTGATAGAAAGCCTCTTCCTTTTGAAGGTTTTTTGACCTTCTCAGTCCGCTGAAATTCTTCTCTCTGGATGATCGGCTCCTGCTGTTCTTTCTCGATGTTCTGAGTTTCTTCATTATGATTGTTATGTTCTAGCATTCTGTTTCCTCCTCTATATTTAAAAAACTGTCAGTTGATTTATCGAATTAGTTTCACTTGTTGTTTGTGTTAACTTGTTGCTTGATACCATCATAAGGGGCAAATATTACGAAATTATTAACAATCTATGTACAGGCTGGGAAGTTTTTATGGAGAATACTTTGCCTGATTTCCACTCCAGGTGCGCGACTCCGCGGGGCGGGCGGTTGAGCCTCCTCGGCTTTGCCTGCGGGGTTACGTTCCGGTGGGTACGTAACCTTGGTCTCACCTGTCCCGCTGTTCCCGCAGGAGGTCGCACACCTTCCGTTCCAATCAACTTTGTATTCAATTGGAGCCAGACTTCATAAAGCAAATAACAGAGGAAAATCAGTATATTCTCTGCTATTTTATATCCAATGGAGATAAGGTTTTTCCTCTTAAACAAATAACAACCTTATGAACCTACAAAGCCTAAATTTTATAAACCAATCCTGCTGTAACAGCAAAAAAAGAACCGCTTTGATGGCGATTCTTTTTCTATCTAATAATCTGGTTGTCTTCATTAAAGAAAGTTAATTCAGCAGGAAAAGGTATTGAGAGATCCTCAGGTAGTTTAATAAATTGAGTGATGATTCGTTCCCCAGACACATCTGCTGTAAAGCTGAAATCTTCATGGATAAGATCTGCTTTAATATGTTGGATCTCCAACTCCCGATTTCCCCCCAAGAGCATTCCATAAAGCCCCTTATTTGTCTCTACACTTTCATACGTGACTGTATTCGTTCCATATCCGGCATGATCGATTTTATATTTATTATTGAATCCCCTGATCAAATGGGCATACCCCATATTCCCATTTTTCAATTGAAACATGGCAATGCGGGAACTGGTATCAGCGATTTGAACCACTTCAATCAATTCAGGATCAATGCCAGATTCTCCTCTTTGTAAAAAAGTTTTCACACCCGTCTGCACAGATCGATCATCCAATTCGACATCATATTGGGTCGTGTAATAATATCCGTATCCCCCGATGGCTGCTGCGATGATTAATAGAAAGCCTGCTATTCGCTTCATCAATCTATCTCTCATCTTTAGCAGACTCTTTCATATATACTTGTATGCTGTATAAAACTTGCTTATAATACGATTTTTCATGTGGAACAAAGTCAGCCATGTTTGCTCTTCTGACCGTAAAGAATTTATCACCTGTTTCCGAGACCGTGAATCCCTCGATATCAATCGAGCTCACTGTACCGTCTATCAATCCCGATATGCTTTCTACATCGGCGCGGTAGATTCCGGAGACCTCTTCATGTTGCAGAGTGAAGTCCTTCATCGTTTGGCTGAATTCATATAGAAAAAGATGCGCTCTTTCCCTGTCTATGAAGTTTTCCATGACCACCTCATATGGAATGATGCCCAAAGGGATCAGGTCTTCAAACTTAACCTCTATTCCTGTTTCTTCTTTTACTTCCCTGACCCCATCCTTACACGATTCATGGGATAACAGATGTCCTGCTGCTGTAATGTCCAGCAGGTTTGGATAATCCTTTTTCCCGCTGCTTCGAAGCTGAAAGTAGAGGTACCATTTTTCAATTTCTTTTTTTATGAACCAGCAGTGAAATGTTTCATGCCAATATCCTTCCTTATGTACGTCCTGCCGTGATGCTGTTCCAGTGCGATTTCCTTCTTCATCAAAAATAGTAAGTATTTCTGTCTCCACCTTCGGCTCTCCCCTTCAATCCTGTTATCCTTTTAATGTACTCAGTTTCCGCTTTCTGATCACCTGGTTAATGACCTCGGAAAAAACAAGCCCGATGGCAATGGACCCCGAAATCATGAACGCCTTTGCCGCAAGATTGATGGCAGCATTATAATCATTCTGCACGAAATTTCTCATGGCGTCATAAGCCATTCCGCCTGGTACAAGAGGAATGATTCCGGCCACACTGAATATGATGATCGGTGTTTTATAGATTTTCGAATAAATTTGACTGAGGACCGCGACTAGAAATGAAGCGGTGACGGTCGCCAGGACTAAGTCCACATCCTTCATTGTCATCACAATATAGATGATCCACCCAAACATCCCTGTGCTGCCGCATTTGACAAGTGACTCTCTCGGGGCATTAAAAATGATGCCAAAGGCCGCACTGGCAATGAAGCTTGTGATAATTTGTTCTATTATATACATGAAAGTCCGCCTCCTTTCTAATAGTGATCCGACGACTGCTCAGTTCCCTTATACAAAAGTAAAAACGATCGCAATTCCGGATCCTATTGCAAAAGCAGTCAAAAAGGCCTCGGCTCCTTTTGACAGCCCTGACACAAGGTGGCCGGCCATCAAATCCCTGACAGCGTTCGTAATGAGCAGTCCCGGAACAAGGGGCATGACCGATCCGATGATGATTTTATCCAACTCAAAACCGATCCCGCTCCAAACAAAAGCAAAAGAAAGAAGTCCAATTGAAAAAGAAGCCAGGAATTCCGCGAAAAACTTAATCGGCACCACTCTGTGAAAATAAATCAAACTGAGAAAACCAAGTCCCCCGGTTATTACTGCTGGAAGAAAATCATGCCAGTTCCCCTGGAACATGATCAGGAAGCAGCCGCTTGCAATGGCAGCAGCCAGAATTTGAATATAAAACGGAAAAGGCATGGTAGCCCCGTCTGCTTCATCTAAAAGCTCATAAGCCTCATCAATGGTAAGCTCACCGCTGCTGATCCTCCTTGAAATACTGTTGACGACCGTAACCTTCTTTAAATCAGTCGTCCTTTCTGAAATCCTGATCAGCTTTGTCTTAGTCGGTTCTGATGTTTCTATCGAAAAGATTATGCCGGTCGGAGTAACATAGCTGTGTGACTCTCTGATTCCGAACGAGGCCGCAATTCTCATCATCGTATCTTCCACTCTATAGGTCTCCGCCCCGCTTTGAAGCATGATCTTCCCTGCAAGAAGGCAAACCTCCATAATGTCATATTTAATTTCCATTTGTTTTTCCATTCGATCTCTCCAATAACAATTAATTCCTTTAAGTTTTATGTAGGTACAATTCTAAAGGAAAAGTGTTTGTATAAGCAATAATAGAACCAAACAAAAGGAGAAAAGGCTGACGCCCTAACACTTTAACACTTTAAAGCGAAATAGGGGACAGTCCCTTATCGTACTTTAAAGTGTTAAAGCGAAACGATAAAAAAAGAAGAAGCACCACGGCTTCTTCTTTTGGCTGTTATTTAATTCCGCCCGATATATTGGATCCTTCGATAAAGTGCTTTTGGAAGAAGAAGAATAGCAATATGACGGGGGCAAGCACCATGACCGACATGGACGCGGATACTGGGCAATTTCCTGAGGAGTCTTTAAAGAGGTCGAAATCATCCAAAATAAAGGAGAAAGAATCACGACACTCCCCGCAATTAATATGAAGAGAATGAACCAGCTGTGCAGTTTTTCCCTGAACCTTTTTGGACTGTCTGAGTTTGATCTTTTCCGTACTTTCCATTATTTCTTGTCCCCTCCTTCATAGTAAACCCATTTCTTCCCGAGTTTTAAATTAATGAAGGTCAATATCAGGACAATAATGAACAGGAACCAGGCCATAGCAGAAGCATAACCCATATCAAAGATTTCAAAGGCATTATTCCACATATGGAGATTGTAGAAAAGCAATGAATTGGCAGGTCCGCCGCTTCCGTTCTCTGTCATGACATAGGCTTCCTGGAAGATTTGGAGTGAACCGATCGTACTCGTCACAATGTCAAAGAAAATGATAGGCGTGATCATCGGCAGTGTTATGTAGAAGAACTTATGAAAAATACTCGCTCCATCAAGTTCTGCCGCCTCATACATTTCCTTTGAAAAACCTTGCAGCACCGCTAAGTAAAGGAGCATCCCCCCTCCAACACTCCATAATTTCATAATAATAAGGGAAGGCTTGGTCCATTCCGGATCAAACAGCCAGGCCGGTCCATCGACCCCAAACCATGAAAGGAACGTATTGATCATTCCGGTACTGGGGCTCAGCAGATGCATCCAGAGAAAATATACGGCTACCCCCGATTAACGCTGGGACCGATGCTTTTTTCTTTGGCGGCCAGTTCTAAACATATTTCTACAAAACAGTGAAATGAATTCCTTAAAGCGACCGAAAAACTTTGTACTATAATTGGTTGTTACAATCCATAACATTTTTTGAAATAATTTGACAATCTCTATCTGTTTCTCGAAAATATAACCATACATATATTTATTTAAGGAGATCTTATGTGGACAAAAACCCATGCTTTACATGAATTCTTGATTGAAAACACTCCTTCATTTACAGAAGACTGGCTAAAATACCAGGAAATAAAAACCGGTTCCCACTACTCCCTTGACGCCCCTCCATATTCCCCAGCGCCTGTTTAACCGCCCGGAAATCATTGAGGTCACATTATCTTCTAATTAAAGAATATTGAAAGAGCCGATCTGCACCCCTATTTCAATAGGAGGTGCATTTTTTTCGCTTTTCAACTTCAAATGAATCCATACTCTCCAGCTCAATCTCCCTTTTAGGTTATTATTTGAATCTTTCCATTATCTATCCGGCGAAATCAAGAGTCGGTCGACATTGATCGTGAATCCCGGATTTTACCTTGATTAATTGCCTTGAGGGCGCGCATATTAAGTAATGGTCACGGACCTAAAAAGGAGGTAATAACATTGAAGATTAAAGTAAAGTCTTTTCTTATATGCGCACTTGCACCCTTGATGATGTTGACTGCTTGTAATGGAAATGGCGACAACGAACTTGCGGATCCACAGGATGTTAATTATGATCCCGTAAGCTTCAGCGGACAGAATCCAAATATGAATGAGAATGGCAATGGCGAGGCTCGAACAGACCGCAATGCTACAGATCCCGGGGTACAGCGCCAGGGACGCAACCTTTTCACACAGCGGTATATGGTTCCTATCGATCCCAGAACAGGAACTCAGGAACAGAGACAAACTGCCAGAAGAGGCAATGAACAAGCTAACCAGGAACCTGAAACACCGCAGACACAGCAGCCGGCAAATGAAAACGCAGGCGATACAGCAACAAACATGGATGAATACGTTCAGCAGGTTATCGACCTGACAAATGGAGAACGTAAAAAGAATGGCCTGCCTGCACTTAAGCCACATGCTGAACTATCGAATGTAGCCAGAATCAAGTCAGAAGATATGGTCAACAAAAATTATTTCTCCCATACTTCACCGACTTATGGATCTCCTTTTGAAATGATGGAGAACTTTGGTATCGAATACAGCACAGCAGCTGAAAATATTGCAGCTGGACAAGAATCACCAAAAGAAGTAGTTCAAGCATGGATGGACAGCCCTGGTCACCGTAAAAATATCATGAACAGCCAAGTGACTCATATTGGTGTGGGTTATGCGGAAGACGGCGGCATGGGGATTTACTGGACACAGATGTTCATTAAATAAAAAGCGGCATTAATGTTCAGCTTTTTGACTCAAAAAAATTCCCCGGCACTCTGCCGGGGAATTCATTATCTTTAAAGATTTGTTTTACTGTTACCATTGTTTACATGAACATGTTCTGGATACGTGTGAGTATTCAAGGAATTATTGTTAGAGAAGTGGCCATATACTTTATCCTGGCGCTCTTCATCTGCATCGACAAGTACGACAATATGGCCTTTATTTAGATGATCTTCATATTCCTTGGCATGTTCTTCCGGAATGCCTGCTCCTGTTAATGCTCCGACAAGTCCACCGCCGCCGGCACCAATTGCTGCACCGCTCAAGGCTGTAGCCAATGGTCCTGCTGCCGCTAATACACCGATTCCAGGGATAGTCAATAATCCAACCTCGGCAATGATACCTGCGATACCGCCGAGAACACCGCCTGTTCCGGCACCGATTCCGAAACCTTTACCTGCGTTCTTCCCGCGTCCGCTGTCCTTTTCAGTCACTTCGCTGTCTGTTTCATGCTGAATGTCTCTTACATCATCGTTATCTTTGGCAAATATTGAAATATCTTCCTTTGTATAACCCATATCATGTAAGGCTTCAATTGCACGAACTGCTTCTTCATGATTTCTGAATACTCCACCGATAATAGTCTTGTTCACATTTATCCCTCCTCAAAGATTTGCTTTCACTACTTTAATTCCCGCACAGCTTCTTACTAAACGTGATTTTTTCTTCAGGATTTTCTTATATATCTAAATTTCAAAAAGAAGGGTGCTCCACAACCCGGAAGCACCCTTCTCCAGTGAAACCTATTTAATTAAAACGCCCAGTTTCCCTTTCTGAAAACAGCTTCTCTGGAACCATCTTCATGGATGCCGTCTATGTCCATGGTTGCAGAGCCTATCATAAAGTCTTCATGGACAATGCTGTCATTCAAACCGGCTGATTTCCTTTCCTCTTCTGAAAGGTTTGCCCCTCCTTCATAGCAAGTTGGATACGAAGAACCGATTGCAAGGTGGTTTGAGGCATTTTCATCAAATAACGTATTGAAAAACAGGATGCCTGTATCAGATATAGGCGACTTATGCGGAACTAAAGCGACCTCGCCCAAATACTTTGCCCCTTCATCCGTTTCAATCATCTTTTCTAAAAGTTCATGCCCAGTCTCAGCTTCTGCTTTTACAATTTTCCCTTCCTGGAATGTCAATTTGAACCCATCAATTACATTCCCCTGATACGCCAGCGGCTTCGTACTCGTTACATATCCATTGACCCCTGTCTTTAGAGGGACTGTATAGACCTCTTCCGTTGGCATATTGGCAATGAATGTGGTGCCTTCTTTATTGGTAGAACTGCCTGTCAGCCAAAGGTGCTGTTCCGGCAGTTCTATCGTTAAATCGGTGCCCGGTGCCGAATAATGCAGCTTCCGAAAGCGCTTATCATTTAATTGTGCTGCTTTTTGTTGCAAAGTCTCAATATGCGAACGCCACTTCTCAACAGGATTCTCCTCATTGATTCTCACTGCCTTGAAGATTGTGTTCCATAACGCAGTGACCCTTTCCTCCTCAGGCAGATCCGGAAAGACCTTTTCAGCCCATTTTTGCGAAGGCATGGCGATGATCGACCAACTGATCCGGTCTGTTTCAATCGCATCGTAAAAGTCTTCAAGCGCTGTTCCCTTTGCTTTTTCAAAAGCTAATAATCGTTCAGGCTGAATTCCTTTCAGCAAATCAGGATCATCGGCTTCCACCTGCAGAAACGCTCCTCCTTTTTCGGCAACTGCATCGAAAGCAGCTGCAAGCCATTCAGGAAACTTTTCAAATGCATGGTCAGGGGCAAGCTCATAATGTGTACGTTTGATTTCTTCATCATACCACTGAACATGAACCTCACCGGCGCCGGCAAGATAAGCCTGCTTGACAATTTTTCTGACAAGGCGCTCCGTCCCCATTGGCGCCGAAATCCATAAGTACTGATCTTTTTGTATGTTCACTCCTGCTTTAACCGCGAGTTCAGCATATTTATCAAGGTTTCTTTCAAAATCCATCTCGATTCCTCCGTCTCATTTATGTATCTTTCAATACTCTATCATATTGAAAACCATACTCCTTTAAAGCCGTAAATATCAAGAAAAATGAATTCGCTTCACCGCTTTAACGCACGAAAAGGGACAGTCCCCATCATCGCTTTAAAGTGATGAAGGACTGCCCCTCTCAAAGTTATTTATGCTGAAGGTGATACTTGAGTTTGTTGTGGTACTTGTTTCTTGTTTTTCGCTTCCTTTATGGTCAGAAACATCGCAATCAGCAGGAAGGCACTTGAGATCTGGAACAGTGTCCCTGTATCAACGAATTGCGCCAGCACGCCAAAGACAAGGCCGCTTAACCCAATTCCAAGGTCAATGGACGAAAAGAACATTCCGTTTGCGACCCCTCTGCGGTTGGCAGGGGTTTTCGAAAGCACCCACGATTGCAGGGTTGGAATCAGTGAGCCGAATCCGACACCGAACAGGACTCCCGCAATGATAATCGGCAGGTTGGAATGGGCAAAGGATAATACCCACATGCCGACAAAAGTTACAGCCGTACAGAACAACACCAGTCCAATCGGGCCTTTCTCATCGAACCACTTTCCAGCCACAGGACGTGAAAGAGATGCCATGATGGCATTAAACAAATAGAATAGGAAGATTTGTTCAATCCCGCGCTCCTCACCGAAAATAACGATGAATGTCACAATCGACCCGTATCCAAAAGTAGCGATTATTGTTATGAGCGCAGGATACAAACTGGATTTTTCTATTAGTGAACCCATGTAAGAGAACTTTAATTGTTCCCTGCTTGTTTCTTTTACCGATTGCGGTGTGTGATAGTGAACCGTCGCCAATAATATGAGCGCAATGACGCCCAATGCACCTGAAATATAAATCAGATTGGTGAATGATGTCACCTGGAACAGATAGATGCCGAGGCTGGGTGCAACAATCATACCGATCGTGATCGATAAACCATAATAACCCATTCCTTCACCCAGCCTTGAGTTGGGTACGACATCTACAGCTGCTGTTCCATTTACCGTCGTGGACCAGCCCCATGCCAGCCCATGGACGAAACGGAACAAAAGAAAAATGACGACAATCTGAGAAAGCGGATAAATTGCGGTAATCAGTAAAAGCGCCAGTGCTCCTATCAAAACGAGCGGCTTCCGTGTCCTATATTCAAGCATATAACCGATAAACGGCCTGCTCAGCACTGCTCCAACAGAAAATAATGTTGTCACAAGCCCTATCTCCAACCCGGACGCACCGAGGGATTTAATATATGGAGGTAAAGTGGGTATCAGCATTTGAAAAGACATGAACACAAATAAATTTCCGACCATCAGCATAATGAATGACTTTGTCCATAGAGTCTCTTTTTTCATTGGTCAGCCCCTCCTTTTACATGGCCTGAATAAGTCCAGGCCTTAATATTTCTAGAAAAATAAAAAACAATCTTCTCCCCACAGAAAAGATTATCTTTCATCATATCAATATTTCGGATTACTAAATAATAGCACAGCCCATTGGAAATTGGAACAACAAAAAGGAGAACCTTCAGCCTGAAAAAACTGGCAAAAGAATTCTCCGAATATAAACTATATTACTCCAATTCATCCCAAGAAGTTTTAAAAGAAAACTTCCATGATACCCCTACTGCAATGAGCAAGATCAGTAAGTAGATTAATGTTCCAAAATTAATGTTTGTAAACAGGAAGTGGACTCCGAGAAACACGCCAATCAGCAGGAAATACGGAATCAATTTCCAGTTTTCATTATCCTGGGCCGCTTCAAAAGAACGGGAAAACGGCAGGGTCCCTTTCAATAAACCAAAGCCGATAATCAGGTAAAGCATGCTGCTGAGGAAAATGATCACAATATCTTCAGCAATTTGGATACCAAAGATGAACAAAAAGATGATGCTCAGCAGTCCGTATACAGGGAGAAAGAGCCTGGAGACAAAAGCTTTGATTGTTCCCGTATAAACATTCCTGAGTTTAGTAACCGGCGTTATTCTATATATCCAGGCACCTTTATATGTTCCTGAGAATTTTAACATCATCAACACGTTCGGCACCATGAATACAGAGAAGTAGAGTGACAGGTACCATTTGCTGTCAGCAATGCTTTCAAAAGAGCTGAATTGAAGCTGGTTGAAGATAAAGATAAACGGAAAGATCAAGGAAAAGCCAAGCGATGGGTACACCTTGAGCTTGAAGTCACGTTCACTCTTCATCATCGCTCTCGCAAATCGGTAGAAAGCTCTTTCTTCTTCAGTTCGGCAAAACAGTTTTGCTTCAAAGTTAAAGTATTTCTGTTTTGTTCTCTTCTCCTTCCCGCTGTGGCTGGACAATTTTTGAAGATTCCTCTCGAAAGACGGCATCATTTTAGAATAGACGGCCAGTGCAATGAGAGGTACCAGGAAGGCCAATACAGTAAAAGCAATGATATAGGTTCTCGTATCCCCCTTCAAAAACAATTGAAAAGGTCCTGCAAACCAGACCGGCGGAATCAGGAACTGCCACCAGGCCGGCGAGAATACGAAATCGACATCAACAAGCTCGAATGACCGCGCGACGAACTGATAACCGATCGCAAGCCCGATTGATAATCCAATTTGGACATAATTGATGATATCCTTTAGTTTTTCACCATCAAAAAATCGCAAAATCGTGAAGTAGAGGATGGCTGTAATCACCACAATCAGAAAATCCATCAGGATGATTTCTGCCAGGAACAGCAGGAAAAAACCGATCCCGTATCTAACAAGGCTGACTATTAGCGGAAGCGCTGCAATGGCTGCTGTCAGAAAGAAGAGATAAATGCAAATATGTAATGCTTTCGCCAAGCTTATGGTTCTTTTATCAACCGGTTTTGTGTGCAGGATATCCCGGTCCCTGACATCCAGCAGAACGGAAGAAAAATCAGATATCATAGAAGTCATGATGATGAACATCAGGACACCGAAAACCAGGCTCATTTGAAAAAGATAATTTTCCCCGATTAACAAAATGGGAATAAGAAAAATTCCGTATAAAGCATAAATCCATAATGATTTAATAAAACGATTATTGTCGTCTTTCTTTTTTTTACTGTTGGATTGATTGAAAACAGTCGGAACCCTTCTGCCGTCCATCGTCAACTTAACTTGCAAAATCTTTCGAAGGACCCTGTAATCAATCCCCTGCCTCTTAAAAATCCAGGCGAAGTAATCAAGGAAACGCAATGTAGCAAAGTTCTTCATTTTCACTCACCGCCTCTGACCACTTCAACAAACCGCTCGGCGATTTCACCATGCTCATTGAAACCGGTTAGATCATTGAAGATTTGTTCCAGTGTGCCTTCCATGTTCTGCCCCTTCAGTTCCTCAAAAGTACCGTCTGCGACAATACGGCCGTCATGCAGCAGAATGATACGGCTGCTGATCTTCTCCACCACATCCATGATATGGGAGGAATAAAAGATTGTTTTCCCTTCTGCAGCCAGCTTCGCAAGTATCTCCTTGAATACCATGACACTATTGGCATCCAGCCCGTTAATCGGTTCATCAAAAAACAACAGTTCCGGATCATGAAGCAGACTTGAGATAATCAATACCTTTTGTTTCATCCCTTTGGAATAAGAAGAAATCTTCGAGTGAAAAACGTCCTTCAAACCAAAAATATTCATTAATTTATACGCTTTGTTCTCTGCTGCTTCCGCCTGCAAGCCATAGAGTTCGCCTATAAAAGTCATGTATTCGCTTGCCGTCAGGTTATCATAAATCTCAGCAACCTCTGGTACATACCCGATCTTTTTCTTGTAATCTATGTTACTATCAGAAATTTTCTCTCCAAAAACCTCGATCTCGCCGCGGTCTGCCTCCTCCAGGCCAAGCAGGATTTTCACCGTCGTACTCTTCCCAGCTCCATTCGGGCCAATATAGCCGATGATCTGCCCTTTCTGAACCTCCAGATCGATCCCTTTCAAAACATGCTTAGAACCGAAACTCTTCTGAAGTTCCCTGATTGCCAATACCGTCTCACCTTGAACTCCCAAACCGTTCACCTTCTTTTTGGGTTAATTGTAACATATTGGTTCTTTGGTGACAGGCACTCCCCGGAATTTGTCGAACAAAAGGTTTTGTCTAAAATAAATCAAAACCACCAGTGTGAACTGATGGTTTACTCTGCCGCTTGAAGCCTCTCTTGCCAGGCTCGGCCTAAAAGACCCACTGAATGATTTACTTCAACAATTTTTTTCCATTAAAATTTTTGAGAAATAAGGGGAAAAATTCCTCTTATTTAAGAAAAAGCACGAAAAATAACTAAAATAATCGGAGAAATTCCCCTTATTCTCTTAAAAAGATGGGAAAATGGTTCATTTTAATGAACTTAAGGGGAAAAATTCCTCTTATATACCCTAAATCGAATGCTATTCCACAGCTTAACGGGAAAATTTCCACTTATTTTAGATAGGATTATCCATGTCTTTCACAGGGCACACCTCCTGCTATAATGACATGAAGTGTTAGAGAAATCTGCTTACCCTATCATGAAGGGAGAATTTTTTATAGCATGCTATAACCCCTCTGGAACCCCCGGCATAGTAAGGGTTTTTAGGACCATGAAAAAAGAGGCTTCGCGCCTCCTCATTCAATACAGCAATTCATATACTTCATTCAGCTGATATCCGCGTTCTAAGTCTCCGGCATCATTCGCATGGTTAATCTCATTATCAAGGATGTTTTCCAGCGACCTGATTTCTTCTTCGCTTAAGTCTCTTACGAATGAACCCTCTGATGCGTAATGTCCATGCTCGATCTTATGATTGATTTCCCGCATCATTTCATTTTCCTCTGTATAGTTCGACAATATTTCTCTTAGGTAAGCAAGTGTCTGATCCATTCGAATTTCCTCCTTCAACATATCTTCCTTTGCTTTATAGAATTAGGATGAGTAAAAATGAAGGGATTATACGATGCCTGGTACAGATTTTCTTCAGGCGATATGACAGGGTGATTGACAACCGTAAGGGTATTTTCATTCAACAAATACCGGGGCATGCCTGTCACCGAGCGGGTTTCTGGTATATAATCCAGGAATAAAAGGGGGAGTCATTATGTGGAACAACCTGTCTAAACCATGGCAAGACTGCTTTGAGCAAGCTTGGAAGCCGTATTGCAGAGGGTCATTTCCAATTGGAGCAGCGATTACTGACGAGAACGGCATTGTTATCTCAACCGGGAGAAACAAGCTGCAGGCGAGGACTGTCCGGAGGAGCCAACCTGGTTAATCTCTCCCCTGCAAGTGAAGTCGAATAATTCCCTCCTTATTGGAAAAATTATCTTTAAATGGAGTCTTCTATAGGACGGGAGGTTGAGAAAATGGTTGAAACGGCGAAAGAAACACTCATTGTCATCGGCAGGATTGTAACGATTTTGCCCCTGCTTTTGTTCGTGGCCATCTATATGGGGAAACGGGCAATCGGCGAACTTCCTATTTTTGATTTTCTAATTGTACTAACGTTGGGTTCTGTCGTTGGTGCAGATATAGCTGATCCAGAGGTTCAGCATTTCCAGACCGGTGCGGCCATAATCGTGATTGCACTCTTACAGAAGATGGTGTCCAAATTAAAGATTGCGAATAGAAAAATCGGCAGGTTTTTAACCTTCGAACCAACCATCATCATCCAGAATGGAAAACTGCTGAAGAACAATTTGAAGGCAATCAATTATTCGATTGATAATGTGCTTCAAATGCTGAGGGAAAAGGATATATTTGATGTTGATGATGTTGAGACGGCTATTATTGAATCGAGCGGAGCAATAAGTGTATATAAAAAGCGCCCGAGGCAAACGGCGACTGCCGGTGACCTCGGCATTATCACTTCTTCCCCGGGCATAGCCGTCCCGGTCATAATGGAAGGCAAGATCTATCAGAATGTGCTTCATGAATATAACGTCAATCACAAATGGCTGGAACAGCAGCTGAAGACCAAAGGCATCCATGACAGCAATACAGTCTTCTTCGCCTCCATCAATAAACAACTGGAGCTTCATGTATCATTAAAGGAAGAAAACCCTTCTTTTATTCCATCTCTTTATCATTAACATGTGAAAGGTGCCTGGTACAATTCGGATGTTTTGTACCAGGCACCTCTCACAAGTCATGAAAATTTTCACTGTTTCATATTCACTTTCAACTCAGGGACATTGACGATGTCAAAGGTAGCGGAAGCAAACTCGATTTTTTTATCACTTTCATCCACCTCCTGCAAAATCTTCATAAAAAGATCATCCTTTGTCGTCCTTCTGGTTCGGTAGTGGGCCACATACCGTAGTGTGAATTCCACCCAGTTGTCATTTGCCGTCAACGGCACCATCGGCTGTGTTGTAGCATCCTCAATCAAATACTTGCGAACCATCTTGTCCCACTCTTTCTGTGCCTGGATTGCATATTCACCCGTTATTTCATACCCTGCTTTCCGGATGATTTCCCTTGCTGCCTTATAATCGCTTCCGTACTTTACAGGTATTTTTATTTCATCCCATAGAAATGGAAAGTCACTTGAATAATTAAATACCGGTTCTTTAAAAACAAAGCTGTTGGCTACCCTGACGATTCTGCCGTTATATAAATCACCATCGACCCATTCATCAACTTCCATGATGGTCGTCCGCAGCACGCCCAGGTCGATGACATCACCCTTGATTCCACCAAACTTCACTCGGTCGCCCGTTTTAAAAATATGGCCCACCAGAATGGAGATCCACCCGGCAATACTGATGATGACCTCCTGCAGGGCAAATGCGATACCGGCACTGGCAACACCTAACACGACGGTAATGCCGCCCAGTTTATCACTGTAAATGATTGAAATAAAAATAATCGCGACCACATAAGCAATGTTGTTAATCATCTTCCTTGTCTTATAACGGTTGTCCTGTTCTTTCACATATCTATTCAAGCTCTTCCTTATCAGCCGGACAATCAGCATCAGCAGGATGACACCCGCAATGACAATGAACAATCTGCTGATAAAAGGATCTGACAGCAATTCCTGAATATTTTCCTCCACCTTTCCCCTTCCCTTCATTATGTAACGTTCCTTTTATATAAGTTCCCTTATAAGAAAGGCGGTCAAACATCTGTAAAGCCAGAAAACATCTTCTTCAGATGAATCGTTACACATTTTGATATAATATTAACTATCTTTCCGGATAAGCCGGCTTTAAGGAGAGTTCACCATGTTCGGATTATTATTCACCATGCTTGAAAGGCTTGGAATCATCGTGACCATCGCCTTCATCCTCACGCGGTTCCGTTTTTTTCAAGGCATGGTTTACCAGGATAAATTACGGGGCAGACAGCAATTTGTCGCTATACTGTTCTTTGGCTTTTTCGGTATTATCGGTACGTATTCCGGATTGACCTTCAATACGGATACACTTGATTTTAACAGATGGTCTATGCACCTCGGATCAGATGATGCGATTGCCAATTCCCGTGTCATCGGAATTGTACTTGCCGGCCTTCTCGGCGGCTACAGAGTCGGTATCGGGGCTGGTCTCATTGCAGGTATACACCGTTTCACCCTTGGAGGATTCACCGATGTGGCCTGCGGAATTGCTGCGATTATCGCCGGGGTCATCTCCGGAGCTTTCCATAAGCGAAATAAACATGTAAAACTGCCAACCGCCTTTTTGATCGGGGCATTGGCAGAGACGATTCAGATGCTTATCATCTTACTGGTTGCCAAGCCTTATGATAAAGCCCTCACTCTTGTCGAAATGATCGGTATCCCAATGATTCTTGCAAATGGCCTTGGGTGTGCGCTGTTTCTGTTAGTCATCAAAAACGTCGTCAATGAAGAAGAAAAAGCGGGTGCCCTTCAAGCGCAGAAGACCCTCAGGATCGCTGACCAGACACTCGCCTACCTGCGGAAAGGGATGAATAGTGAATCCGCGCAGGCAGTCTGTGATATTCTTTTCAAAGAAATCAAGCCTTCTGCTGTCGCCATGACGAACAAAACAAGTATTCTCGCCCATACAGGACTCGGCGATGACCACCACCGTCCCGGGAGCCCGCTGCAAACCCACATTACAAAAGATGTCATTAAGAATGGAGAATTGGTCGTGGCCAACGATGAAACCATTCACTGTGTGAATAAGGATTGTCCACTTGGAGCAGCAGTCATCGCTCCTTTAAAGCAGCGCGGTGAAACAATCGGGACATTAAAATTTTATTTTTCATCTGAAAAGGAGATTTCAAATGTCATCCTGGAACTGATTTCAGGCCTTAGTGTCCTTCTCAGCAACCAGCTGGAAATTGCCGAAGCTGATAACGCCCTGCAGTATGCAAAAGAGGCTGAGATTAAAGCACTGCAGGCTCAAATCAGCCCGCATTTCTTATTTAACTCAATGAATGTAATCGGCTCACTGATACGTATAGACCCTGCCCAAGCGAGGAAACTTCTGATCTCCCTGTCACACTTTCTCAGACAGAATCTGACCGGGACCACAGTCAAAATAACATCGCTGGAACAGGAACTGAAACACGTAAAAGCATACCTGGAGATAGAAGAAGCCCGGTTTGTAGATCGATTGAAGGTTCAATACGACATTGACGAGGGTTCCTTGTCGCAAATGATTCCACCTCTTACCCTGCAGCCAATCGTTGAAAATGCCATTAAACATGGGATCAAAAATAAAGAAGAAAATTGCCTGGTGAGAATCACTATTCATAAACAGGAATCAGGCGTAAAAATCATCGTAGAGGACAATGGTGAGGGCATCCCGCCTGAACGCCTTGAACAACTCGGGCAAAACAGTTTGGAGTCCGAAACAGGCACTGGATTCGCCCTTTATAACATCAACCGCAGACTGACCATGATGTTCGGACAGGAAGCTGCCTTGAAAATAAAAAGCGAATATGGACAAGGAACAGAAGTCTCCTTTTTCATTCCAGAAATGGAGGAAACAAAATGAAAAAAACAATAAAAGCACTGGTAGTAGATGACGAACGGTACAGCCGCGATGAGCTGAAGCATCTATTGGGAGATTACTCCTCCATACAGGTTGCAGGCGAAGCAGACTCAGGAGAAAACGCCATCCTGCAGGCCCTCCAACATAGCCCGGATGTAGTCTTTCTCGATGTTGAAATGCCGAAGATGAATGGCATGGAAGCGGCCAAATCTCTCTTAGAATTAAAAAAGCCGCCGCTCATCGTTTTTGCTACTGCCTATCCACAGTTTGCCGCAGAAGCCTTCAGGTATGAAGCCGTTGACTACCTATTGAAACCCTATGATGAAAAGCAGCTTGCCCAGACCGTGGCAAGAATAAGGAAACTGCTCACTCCTCCCCCTGCCGCAGACACATCCAAACATCTTGGCAAGCTGGCAGTTGAGGGAGAAGGAGAAATATTATATCTCGACCCGAATGATATTCTCTTTATGTACCGCGAAGAAAAAGTCTCAAAAATTATCACAAAGTCTGGTGAATACGAAGTTAAAACACCCTTGAAAGATCTCGAAAGCCGCCTGGGAGCCTATCCTTTCTTTCGCATTCACAAGGGCTACATCGTAAATTTGGATTATGTAACCAAATTGACACCCTGGTTCAACGGAGCCTTCCAGTTAGAAATCGAGGGGAAAAGTGAAAAACTAGCGGTCAGCCGAAACTATGTCAAAGCACTCCGGCAGAAGCTCGAACTATAGGGGGTGTAATACATTTTGTTTGAGGAATCGTTCCAAAGGGAGCGGTTCCTTTTATTTTCGCTATCTTCGCCTTTATTGATGGCCGATTTTCTTTTCAAAGTGATTTCTGCTCAAATGTAAAGGTTTTCAATTTTCATGCATTTTAATCCCCGATTCAAACATCATAGCCCCCCCTTTCTACATCTTGTTCTAATATTTCACCATTTTGACACAATCAAACTTATAATCTATGTAAACGCATTCATTTTTTAATCTTAAGGAGGATGAACTTATGTATACATTTTTAGCCGGTATCGCTTTATTGATTGTTGGGTACTTTACGTACGGTAAGTTTGTTGAAAAAGTATTCGGTGTAAACGAAGGCAGAACGACACCTGCCTACACTAATCAGGACAATGTTGATTATCTCCCTATGAATACGCCTAAAAACTCATTGATCCAGTTATTGAACATCGCTGGTGTCGGCCCGATTTTCGGACCGATCATGGGAGCGCTTTACGGACCAGTTGCTTTCATCTGGATTGTCATTGGCTGTATCTTCGCAGGTGCTGTCCATGACTACCTTACAGGCATGATTTCCATCCGCAACCGAGGAGCTCATCTTCCTGAGCTGGCAGGTAAATTCCTCGGAAAATTCATGAAGCACGTTGTAAATGCATTTGCTGTTTTACTTCTATTATTAGTTGGTACGGTCTTCGTAACAGCTCCTGCCGGATTGCTTCATAACTTGATGAACGGCTGGGCAACTATGGGGTTGATCCTTGGTGCAATATTTGTTTATTACATCCTGGCTACTCTGCTGCCTATCGATAAAATCATTGGACGCTTTTACCCAATCTTCGGTGCACTTCTGTTAATCAGTGCCCTTGGAGTCGGCGGTATGCTTGTATTCACAGGTGCTCCAATTCCAGAATTATCACTATCGAATTTTCACCCTGACAACGCACCGATTTTCCCATTGTTATTCTTGACGATCTCTTGCGGTGCACTATCAGGTTTCCATGCTACACAAACACCGATCATCTCCCGTACAACACAAAATGAGAAGAGCGGCCGCAAAATTTTCTACGGCATGATGATTGCTGAAGGTGTCATTGCGATGATTTGGGCTGCTGCTGCCATGAGCTTGTTCGATGGTTCTGTTGGATTGAACGAACTGCTTGCAAGCGGCGGGCCTGCTGCAGTAGTAAGTGAAGCTTCCACGTTGATGCTTGGCGCTATCGGCGGAACGTTAGCTATTCTGGGTGTTATCATCCTTCCTATCACTTCTGGTGATACAGCTTTCAGAAGTGCGCGTATGATTATCGCTGACTACTTCAATTTCTCTCAAAAGAAAGTGACAAGCCGTCTGTGGATTGCCCTTCCATTATTCGTTCTTTCCTTTGCTCTTACTAAAATTGATTTCACGCTTCTATGGCGTTACTTCTCTTGGGCAAACCAATCAACAGCCGTTATCGCATTGTTTGTCGGTGCTATGTATCTGTACATTGCGAAAAAGAACTTCTGGATTCCATTGCTGCCGGGTATCTTCATGCTGATGGCAACAACAACGTATATCCTGAATGCACCAATCGGATTCGGTATGGCCTTAAGCACTTCTTACATCGGAGCTGCCGTCATCTCCGTTATCCTTATCGGTATCTTCTTCACAACTGCTAAAAAAGCAAGAGCGAACAATATTCCGCTTGAAGAAGATATCTCAAACTGGAACAACGCAGCTTAATGGGCTGCTGCAGTCCCAACTACCGTAAAGCGGTTAATGAACAAGAAGAACAAATCAATGACAAAGGAAGCGATATGCTCCCTTTGTCATTGAAAATACTTTTGATACTTGTAGCTGCAGCTTCCTTCATTGCCATCATACTTATCTAGCAATCTAGCGCTCGGAAGCTTTTTTCCGGGCTTTATGTTTAAAGAAGATGCTTTAGTGCTTTAAAGTACGAAGAGGGACAGTCCCTCTTCATCCTTTAAAGCACTAAAGTGTACACCTGTACACACTATCACCACCAAGGAGGAATCTAAAATGAAAATATTAATAGCAGGTACCGGCGCGGTCGGCGGTTATTTTGGCGGAAGGCTTGCAGAGAAGGGCGAGGATGTGACTTTTCTTGTCCGTGAGGGACGTAAAAAGCAGCTCTCTGAAACCGGCCTTTCCATCCAGAGTGCACATGGGGATGTCCAGTTTAAGCCGAAGACACTTCTGACTGGGGAAAACCCCGATCCATTTGATGTTATCATTCTATCAGTGAAAGCCTATCATTTGGAAAGTGTAATAGAAAGCATTCAGCCATATGTTGGCGAGGAAACGATGATTCTTCCTTTGTTGAATGGCATGTCCCATGTGGATAAGCTTGTTGAAACATTCGGAGAGCATAATGTGATCGGCGGACTGTGTTTTGTGGAGTCAACTTTAGACTCAGAGGGACGCGTATTGCAGTCGAGTCCGATTCAGGATGTGGTTTTTGGTGAACGAACAGGAGAGAAAACAGATCGCATTTTGAGACTTCAGGATGCTTTCAGTGGCACTAAAGCCAACTTCACTTTATCTAAAAATATTGTCCAGGATATGTGGCATAAGTACTTATTCATTACCACTCTTTCCGGGGTGACCTCTCTTTTCCGTTCGCCGATTGGTCCTATAAGAGAAACGGAAGAAGGTGCCGCGGCTATTAAGCAAACTTTAGCTGAAACTGCTTCTATCATGAGAAGTTTAGGAGCACCGGTAGCCGGTGATATTGAAGAGAAACAACTGGAAAAACTGAACGGTATGGGCTATGAAATGAAGTCTTCCCTTCAGCGGGATATGGAAAAGGGGATGGGGATTGAAGCTGATCATTTATATGGATTTTTGTTAGACGCCGCTGATAAACTTAACATTGAGGCTCTGAATCTGAAGATCATTTATTCCAACCTGAAAGTCTATGAAAACAGTAAACATTAGAACCAGACAGCTTGTAGATAAAGTCTAAAAACAGACTTTGTCTACAAGTTTTTTCTTTCAGA
Organism: Bacillus sp. AK031; assembly: GCF_053903065.1. Lineage (NCBI taxonomy): Bacteria > Bacillati > Bacillota > Bacilli > Caryophanales > Bacillaceae > Bacillus > Bacillus sp. AK031. Next base: position 3,570,300 of record NZ_CP096424.1, read on the forward strand.
CTTTTCATTTCCTTATCCATTCATTTGATAACAGCCTGGCTATATTTTCAGCTGTCCTTTCAATATTTTCTTTCGCATTGAGCAATGCCTCTTCAAGTGTTACTGCTCCGGGGACAATGCCGAAGACACTGGTTATTCCTTCTTCATAAACCTTTTCATAGCCTGGTCCAATGCTTCCTGTTATAGCAATCACTGGTTTATTGAAGTGTTTTGCACAGCGGGCCACCGCAATAGGTGCCTTTCCGTGAACCGTTTGGGCATCCATCCTTCCTTCACCTGTTATGACAATGTCTGCATCAATTACGGCTTTTTTAAAATGAACCGCCTCCAACACAATCTCTGCTCCCGGACGAAAGTTTCCTTTTAAGAATCCTTTTGCTCCGGCCCCCATTCCTCCGGCAGCCCCGGAACCTGGAAAGCTTCTGACTTCCAACCCGGACTCCTCACTTAATTTTTGTCCATAATGGTTTAGATTGTTATCCAGCACCTTTATCATTTCCGGGGTAGCACCTTTTTGGGGACCGAATACTTTGGATGCGCCGTCAGGGCCAGTCAGCGGATTATCGACATCACATGCGATTTCGAATTCAATACCTCTCAACAGCTCCTTGATTTTAAGAAGTGATATGGAATCGATGTCACCGAGGGTTCCCCCGACAGGGATGAAGGAGTCTCCATTTCCTTTTAAGAATACAGCTCCAAGGGCAGCCGCCATTCCTGCTCCTCCATCGTTGGTAGAGGAGCCTCCAAGTCCCAGAATGATTTTCCTGGCTCCTTTGGTTACGGCATGCTTGATCAGTTCTCCCGTACCATAAGAAGTGGTGATCATCGGGTTACGGTCGCCAATAGGGACATAATGGAGCCCAGAAGCTGCCGCCATCTCAATAACGGCAGTTTCACCATCTCCCAGCCTTCCATAAGTTCCCTTCACCGATGTACCCAATGGACCTGTTACAGATAACGTGACAAACTCACCATTTGTCCCACTCACCAGTGACCGAACTGTTCCTTCACCACCGTCTGCGATTGGCAGCTTATCGGTGTGGATTTCCGGGAATAGCTTTCGAAACCCCCTTTCTATGTATTCACAAACCTCTTCTGCCGTCATGCTTTCTTTAAAAGAATCAGGTGCAATCAGTAACTTCAACTTCTTAGCTACCTCCTATTTTATCCTGGTTGTTTTTTCAAAAAATCTTCTATCACTTCCCGATGGCTCTTTACTATGTATTCCGGCAGTTCATGTTGTTCAAAGTATTGGAATTGAATGGATTCCACTTGGTCTACCACCAACTCCCCTTTTACATCAGCCGTGCTGTAGGCGGTTGTCACGACATAGAATTGATCACCATTGGCTGCAACAATGAAATATTTTCCCCCTGAATAGACGTCGATTAAGTCCAGCTTTCCGATGGTCAGCCCTGTTTCCTCGAGGACTTCACGGCGCGCAACATCTTCAGTTGACTCCCCGAGTTCCATCAATCCGCCCGGCAGCCCCCACGCTCCTTCCGGATGCCTCCTTTGCTGAAGCAATATCCTTCCTCTATCATCCAATATAACAACGACAGATCCAGGAAATATCAATGGCCGTTTCCCGACCAATTCCCGCAGCTCTTCAATATATCCCATAACATTCATCCTTCCCATTGATGTATTACTTTCCCGGAAAAACACCTTTTTTCCTTCTATGATTTTAAAATTACAAATACTCATCGTTTACCTTCCTCTTAAAAGAGGTAATTACACAATATACACAAGCACAAGCAATTTATGGGTTAGCTCAACTAAATCATAACAATAGATATCAAGGAGGCAATATATGATGGAAGCGAAGAGGACCTATTATGTAGATATGAGAAGCGGAGACATACTGGAAGAACCATCTTTTGAAGAAAGTGCCGGTTTAAAGATCTCTGCAACTCCTGAGGAAAAAACAGAATTACAGAAGTGTTTTGATGATAACTATGATGATGATGTTTCAACTTTCATCCGCTCCCACATCCCTTTTAAACAATACCATGATGACCCACAGGATGCTGCGTATGACCGGTCAATGCAGAAGATCTATGCCATGATCTATAAGCTGGGAGACTGGGAGACCAGGCAGCATATTGAAAAAATCGGTGTACTTGAAGAACATAAACCGCATGTGCGCGACGATATCGAAAACCTCAAATAAGCAGATACAAACGTCTGGATCTTTTTGAATCCAGGCGTTTTTACTATTCATCATGGGAAGTAAAAATCATTGTCCAACTGTTCAATGATTGGTATGCTATTATGCGGGTATTGTATTCAAAAAGAATAGATAGATTCCCACATTCAGGGAAATCTAAAAAGATATCATTAAGTGTTTTTGGATTTTTTATATTGGAGGCTCGTCTTCTTTGATTATCTTAGTTAAGACCTTATTAATCAATATAACCATCTTATTTTCATTTACGTTCAACGCCAATATATTTTTCCCATTTCAGTCAAAGCAGCCGCTTCCCTTAAAGCATAAAATCACCTACGGGCTTATTGGTTCACTCGGGGCGATGTTTTGCATGTTTTATCCAATAGAGACTTTAGGGCAGACCCATTTTGATCTGCGCATGATTGCGATCATGATTATTACCATTTATGGAGGGTGGCAGTCTGGAAGTATCGTCCTATTGGTTGTTTGCGTGTTTCGAGCGCTGATAGGCGGGCCGTTCGTATATGTAGGGTTAGCCGTTTCTGTTATCGCCTTTGCCATCGGCCTTCTGTTTAGAAAGCTGCTTTTAAAATCTCAGCATAAAATTCTTATGAGCTTACTCATACTTACTGTCTATTCGACGATATACATCATCATCATTTATTTTAGCATCAGCCTTCTCAACCTGACCTTTTACTTTGTTTATTTCAGCACTTTCTATCTGACTTTCATTGCACTTGTGATGATTATTGAAAGGCTGATTAAAACAAATAAGCAGATTGAAGAAATGGTATACCTGGATAAATTAAATATGGTCGGTCAAATGGCCGCTTCCATAGCACATGAAATCAGGAATCCGCTGTCAACTGTAAGAGGCTTCATTCAGCATCTTAGTGAAGATACAAAAGATGGCCAGTTGAAAAGGTTCTCTCCTCTCATCCTTGATGAGCTGGACCGTACGAACAAAATCATCACTGATTATCTGAACATTGCAAAGCCGGAACAGTTCCATTTGGCAACAATCAACTTGACCAACATTGTGCAGACTTGTGTTGATTTGCTCAGGCCTTTTGCGGCCTATTCAAACACTACCATCACTTTTGCAGAAGACAAGAATTACTTTATTCATGGGGATGAGCAGCATCTCAAGCAGGCCATTATGAATGTCATTAAAAATGGAATCGAATCAACAAGTGAACGTGGAACGGTCAATATTGACATCGGTCCGGGACAAACTCAGGACACAGTGGAAATCAATATTTCGGATAACGGCAACGGAATGACTCAGGAACAGCTAAGCAAGATCGGCCTTCCTTTCTATACAACAAAATCCAAGGGGACCGGGCTCGGCAGTATGGTCACCAATAAATTAATCAGGGAAATGCATGGAAAAATAGAATATGAAAGCCAGGTTGAAAAAGGGACCGAAGTACGGATCATCCTTCCGGTTCACCTGGAGAAATAAGCGGATTCCGAATAGGATCCGCTTTTTTTGCCTTGTTTTCCTGCTGATCCTGCTTAATTACAAATCCAGCATCCGAAAACAGCCGGAACCTGCTCCCATAATTTACATACACAAAAAAAGAGCTAACAACCAAAGTTGTTAACTCTCCTCAAATTACATATTTTTCAATGTGTCAGTCAATACCGGCACGATTTGTTTCTTGCGGGAAACCACACCTTTTAGGACAGCCGTGTTATTGTCCAGCTTGACGCCGTATGCTCTTTCAACCGCTTCTGTTTTGCCGCCTAATGCCAATCCGATGGAGTCACTGTTCAGGATATCTGTCACGACAAACAGGAACAGATCAAGTTCTTTTTCAGATACAGCTTTGGACATCGCTTCTTCAAGTTCGCTTTGGCGCGCCAGGACTTCATCTGTGTCTACGGCGTTCACTTGCGCTACTTCAACTTTGAAGCTGCCCATCTGGAATTCTTTCGCATCAAGGGAGATGAGATCAGCAGCAGTCTTGTCGCCGAGGCTTGCTCCGGCTTTCAGCATTTCTAATCCGTACTCGTCTGCATCCACTCCTGCAACTTGTGCCAGTTCACCGGCAGCTTCAACATCTTCATCCGTGCAAGTCGGGGATTTAAACAGCAGTGAATCGGAAATGATCGCAGACAGCATAAGGCCAGCCATCTCCTTACTGATGCTCAATCCCTTTTCCTTATAGATTTTATTTAAAATCGTTGCCGTACAGCCAACTGGCTCAGCACGATAGTATAACGGATCGCTTGTTTCGAAGTTTGCGATTCTGTGGTGGTCGATTACTTCAAGAACCTTCACTTCATCTATGTCATCAGCACTTTGCTGGCGCTCGTTATGGTCGACAAGGATGACTTCCTTCGCTTCAGAAGCAACCTTTTCAACCAGTGCAGGCGCCTCGACTTTGAAGTGATCAAGTGCATATTGAGTTTCTCCATTGATTTCACCAAGGCGGACAGGCTTAACGTCCATGCCTAACTGTGTTTTCAGGTCAGCGTAAACAAGAGCTGAACAAATCGAATCTGTATCAGGGTTTTTATGTCCAAAAATCAATACTTTATCCATGATTACTCTCCTTTTTCTTTTAGGTTATGTAGTCTTATTTTCAATAGCCAAATCATAACATACGACAGTATTTTATCATATCTGCAGGCTGATGTCCTTCACGTTAAGCTTAAACTAATCTTCATCCTTTATATCGGGATCCTCCGGCAGTGGTTCATTCTGCCACTGTTCCAGAAGCTTTTTGTAATTCTCCATTTGTTCTCGGTAGTTTTGAAAGTTAGCCTTGTTCACAAGATATTGTTCGCCGTCAAAGACCGCCCTGATCTTTTTGTGTTGAATCAATGACTCGATGTAATGTTCAGGCAGCGATAAATGATCCGCTATCTCCTTAACTGTCAGGTACATGGTCTCACCTCATTGGATTTTGATTTTAGGTTTGCAGGTTTAGTTATTTGCTAATCAGCAGTGTCTGCATTCTTATACCATCTTACTACCTGAAAGTACTTTTCAACAAGAAGCACAAAAAAAAGAGGCCTTGTACAGCAGCCTCATACCTTAAAATATAGATCATAATGCAGTTCACATCCCGGATTGAAAGCAGCAGAGCAATTCGGGCATTGCGAATGACACATCATGTATTCGTTGATACTCAGTTCATTTCCGCAGGCTCCACAAAGAACCGCTTTTTCTGAACGCTGCTCTTTTTCCCATACCTCTGCGGGATGGCCGGCTGTTTCCTGATGACATAAATGGCAGGGATAATAGGTATTACAGCACTTGAACTTAATGGCTATGATATCCCTGTCAGAATGGTAGTGCCTGCATCTCGTTTGCGGATCAACTTCAACGCCTTTGACTACATGGCCTTTTACATTGGCCGCTTTTTTACTTAACATCTGCTTTTATTGAAGGGGATTTAGCAATTTCTTTTTGAAGCTGGCCAAATAAGATTAAACGGTTCATCCGGAAGTCTGCCCTTAATGACCAGACAGGGTGCCCAAAAGTGGCTGGCTTGTTCCCTTCGATGAAAAAGTGGCTGATCCAAGCAAAAGCATAAGCCACAACAGGTGCCAGCAGCAAGAACCAGAAATTGAGTGTCACCACTGCCAGTAGGATGAAGACGAAAACAAAGCTTGTCCCGACAAAGTGCCAGGCCCTAGTGGAAGACTTGCTGTGCTGTGACAGATAAAACGGCCAATACTCTTCATAATTTTTAAAATCCACACTTTTTTCCTCCCTTTGTGAAAGCGTTTACTTAGTAATTCTCTATAAAAAATTCATTTCCTTTTCTTCATTATAACAAATAGAAAAAAGGAGAATATCTGCACCGCTAATACATCATCCTAAATATCAAAGGAGATGAGACCATGCCAAACGAAAACCGTAACCAGCATTCACAAACAACTCCTCATTTTGACGGTAAAAATGAAACGGTTGTAAATGACAGTACAGGCGCCCAAATGGGAGTAGCCATGGATACAAAACAGGACTTTGCCAGGCAGGAGAATCCCTTCCCTGTCAATTTAAAGGAAGATAAAGAAATGAAACAGCTTGACTCCCTAATCGGCCGCAATAAATGAACTTCGGAGAATTTCCGGACACTTGAATATAAAAATTCTTGCGTATAAGGAGGCTTTCTGATGTCTGATTGGAATGAACAGGCAGCACCGAATAATAATATCGGCTCTACCACCTTAAAAAAAGGAATGCCTGATAACAATCCGCATAAAACACGAAACCAAAAACAGCAAAAGAAAAAGCATGGTTCCTTATAAGGAGCCATGCTTTTTCCATTTATACAGATGCCAGGACAGGTTTCTTGTCTTCTTTATAAATCAATTCATATTGACGCTGCCTGATGTTAAAGAGGCTGAGCGGGTCTTTGACAAATTCCGGATTGGACTTCAACCTGCTTAATTCAGCTTCACTGTCTTCAATCAATGTCCTTGTGTCTAATGAGTTCTGTTGGAGTTCCGCCAGCGGCCCTCTGAAGAAAATCGAAACATCTCTTTCAATGGACTGCTGAAACAGCTGAAACTGACCCATGAATTTTTGCATAACAGCCTGCGCAATATCATCATAATTTTCGTTTTCAATGAACTTTGTATACTGGTTATGGAGCAGCTGTTTATTCTGGCCGATCGAGCCAAATATTTTCCCGACACTCTTCAAAAGCACTTGAGAAGGATTGCGGCGCAGCAGGATATTGACATGATCCTTCATGACTTTGCTTGTCATCCTGTCAGCATCTCTTCGCCAATCGTTCAGCACTTTGAAATCACAAAATAGATGAAGCCTTTCTTCCCCATACATAGCATTAAAGCTGTCTCTCATCTCTTCCAAGTAATACTGTCCCTTTTCAAATTCTGCTTTGGAGAAGGAAATCCACTCTTGCAAGTTATCCTTGAGAAGAGGCATCGCTGTATCTGTCAAATACTCTTCCAACCGCCTGTTCATCTCATCATTCAGGGCGAGGTGAAGGGTGCGAAAATCGCTGTCTTCCTTAATAAAATTCGTACAATCCTTCAACAACCCAGGGATATCCTCAACGATCCGTGCTTGAACCTCTGCTGTTTTTTCCAGGAAAGATTCCTTAATAGCTGCCATTTTATCAGATTCCAGTTCCTGAAGCTGTAGGTGAGCACCTTTAAGCTTCTTCTCCATATCACGGTTCCATTGGATGGAATCAATCAAATTATTTTCTCTGTCGACCCTCTGGCGAAGAAGGTCCTTTAAGATATCCTTGATAAAAAACAGCAGCTTTTCCGTTCGCTCATCGGCTTCAGGGGTGGTGAAGTGATAGCGGGCAATTGCTGAAAAATCATCGCTTGAAGCAGCTTGAAAAACATTGGCATCAGGGAAGTACTTCCCAAGCAGTGCTTTCGTCTCTCCTACTGTTTTGTCTTGGGCTTTCCCCTTTGTCATCGAAAGCAGTACATTGACCTTCAAATCCTGATTCTTTTCCTTAAGCTTAACAAGCCCTTGAAAAGCCTGCTCAGTAAGCCGCTGTTCCCCGTCAATGACATACAGTATGCTGTCTGCCATGTTGAGCACACTGTCTCCTGCTGCGTTGGAAGCTAGCAGCAGTTTCAAACTGTGTTCCTGCAGCAGCGGCGCAGGCTGCTCCTGCTGCAGCCATACTGTACCGGGCTGCCTGAGCAGCGCTGTCTCTTCCTGGAATTCCACCGCATTGTCCAGCGTTTCAATTCCTTTTTCAGAAATTTTCCTGAATACGGCCCTGCTATTATTTTTGATCAGTACAGGAGTTGTCGGCAGCTCAGATATCACGTTTTCTCCTGCAGCACGTCCTGTCAAAGTGAATATCTCCTGTTCGGACGAACCAAAGATCAGCATCCTGTGGACTGCCAGATCCTTCAATTCGTTGATGATCCAGTGATATCGGCTGTCCACTTTGACTTCATGGTTCTTCGCCCACTGAACAATCTCATCCAATAAGCCTAACGAAGCGGCAAAGCCATTTCTTTGTTCACCCGTTTTTGCAATCAGTTCTCTCGCATTTTTCACGGCCCAGGCATCAATGCTCTTTGAATACATTTCCGCCCATGCCAGCAAGGCCGATGATGCATAAACCGCATGCTTTGAATCGGTAATCTTGACCCATGCCTTCAGAAGATCGGGGATGGTTGTTCTCAATTCTTTAATGAAACGGTCCCCTTTCACCAGGAGTTCAAACGATTCATGGTAGAGCGGGGAAAGTTTGGACCAATGATCTTCCCGTTGGATCTCGACATCGAGGATCAATAAATTGACCTTTTCGATCCACTCATCAAATAGATCCGTTTCCTTGTAGCTGGCCCATAGGGAGGAAACGATTTCTTCGAATAAGAACTTATCCATTTTCGAAAGTGTAAATAGGGCTTCCACAAAGTAGCCTGGCGTAATATCCCTTGTTACATCTGAATCAATATATCCCTTCAAGGTTTCGAACCAGAAAAGTTCCTCGGTCCTGATTGCTTCATTGACCGCCAGCTCCACTGCACTGTGCCAATCTTTGTTCTCTTCAAAAAAACTTCGGGCAATCGAAGTCATATTTGGATAATCAGGGTTCATTGAGATGGCATTTTTGATTACAGCATCAGCATTCTCCAATCGTTCCTGTTTTAAGTAAAGGGAGAACAGCTGCAAAGCCACTTCTGCTTTTAAAGAAGGACTGTCTGTATTTACAGATTTGTATACTTCTTCTGCAGTCGACAATTCAACAAGTTCAAAAAAAGCATCTGCCGTGTTTTTCTGTGCCCATCCTGCCAACTCATTATTGATATTTTCCCATTTAAAGATTGCCGCTTCATAATCTTTGTGGTGGAAATAAACTTCCCCTTGGGCAAAGCGAATAAAAGACAGGTCCGGCAGGTCTTTTTGCTGTTCCGCAAGATAGGCTTCACCCAAACTGGCAATCGGGTGTTTCTGTTCATTCGTCTTCATCAATGTTTGATAAGATGTCTTATCTATGTAATGTTTCTCTGCATTCATGACAATCCTCCGCCTAAGTATAGTCATATACTTTTTCAGTTACTTTATTTTAACAAACTTCACCCCATGAAAGATTGCAATTTTACAACAATTTCTCTTATGTATGTAATATTCTTTATGAAATTGACCTCACAAGTTTCGGCTCAATCTATTTACCCGTTCTTACTTAAATATATCTGTGCCTTTATGTCTATTTGCATGTTTTGGAGTGATGGTGTTTATAGGCTTATATATAAATGTTGCCTGATTTCCGCTCCAGGTGTACGCTTACGTTCAGGAAACAGCGGTAAATAACCTTAAAGTAACCTCTTTAAGATAAGAGCCTAATAACATGAATGAACCGCATGAAGTCAAGAGTATATAACCCTTGATCTCATGCGGTTTTGTTTTCGATTATTTCTGCTTAAATCAATTAGTTTTCAACTTATGTCCCAGCCACCTATCGAGTATTATTTAAACCAGCCTTTCTCCTTCGACTGGGTAATGGCTTCGATCCGGTTTTTCACTTGCAGCTTGTCGAGTATGGCAGAGATGTAGTTTCTGACGGTCCCGGTTTTGATGCTGAGTTCATCGGCGATTTCTTTTGTGTTTTTGCCATCGGCGACGAGCTCGAGGACTTCGATTTCCCTGACTGTTAGCGGATTTCCTTCCCCATAGGCATCTTCTATAAGTTCAGGGGCATAGATTCTTTTGCCCGAGACGACACTGCGTATCGAATTGGCGAGATCCTCACTGGGGCTGTCTTTGAGGAGGTAACCGTTCACCCCCGCTTTTAGAGCCCGTTGAAAGTATCCTGCACGGGCAAAGGTCGTTAGGATGATCACTTTACAGCCTGATCCTTTCAGTTCTTCTGCTGCATCCAATCCGGTTTTACCGGGCATTTCTATATCCATGATACAGACATCAGGGCGGAATTTCTGAACAAGCCGCAATGCATCCTCTCCATTTGACGCTTTGCCGACTACTTCCATATCATCCTCTAAGTCGAGTAATGAACCGAATGCCCCCAACAGCATTTGCTGGTCTTCAGCAATCACGATTTTAATCATACCAATTCCCCCTGTTCTGTCTGTTTAACATCATTTGGCACCGTGATAATGAGTGTGGTCCCTTCTTGTTTCAGAACCTCCATGTCGCCATTGATAAATTCGAGCCTTTCCCTCATCCCGAGAAGGCCATGGCCTTTCCGTTCATCCTCTGCCGGCTCCCTGAATCGGCCGTTATCCTGAATGACCATGGTGATTTCCTTCCACGTTTGTTCAATCGTTATTTGACAAGCAGTTGCCCCACTATGCTTTACAATATTCGTGACCGCTTCTTTTAAGCACATGCTCAGAATATTTTCTGTCAGCAGGGAAACATTTTTCAGATCCAATTCTTTTACCCCTTCAAACTGGATTTCTGCAGCCTTAAGAATTTTCGCCACTGTAATGAGCTCATCTTCCAGCCGGATGCCCCTCATCGAAGAGACCATTTTCCGGACTTCATTCAATGCCGTTCTTGCTGTCTGCTGAACATCTTTCAGTTCATGCTTAGCCCTTTCAGGATCCTTGTTGATCAGCTTTCTGGCCAGATCGCTTTTCAACCCAATCAATGACAATTTCTGGCCAAGGGTATCGTGCAGGTCACGGGCGATCCTCTGTCTTTCCTCAAGTTTGCCAAGCTCCGAAATCTGCTTATTCGCATCCTCCAGTTTTTCTTCAAGCTGCCCTCGTTCATTGCGGTTATGGATGTTAAACGGAAGCAGAATGACACTGATCCAGATGATGATAACAAACGGGAACTGCTTAATGAACAGAGCCTCATCCTGCACAATCGTAATATTGATCGAAACCGTCGTACTGATCAGATGTGCGAAGTAAAGGATTAGAAATGTCTTTCGCTCTTTGATATTCCCGATGTAATGAGCAAGGAAGAAGGCAAAATACACATAGCTGAACAGTGATGTGGAAGCTGTTGAAATCCCAATCAGGATAAACGTCCATAAATAAACCGGCCACCCTTTTGAGAAGAAAGCGATTTGATAGAAGACAAAGAACAGGATGGTCAAAATCGTTCCGCTTATCATCACGATCATCGAGGAAGACTGGAATATAAAATAAAATGGCAGTATGTATAAAATGATCCATATATATGGGGAAACCCCGCTGTTGCGTTGAAAATCAAGATATCTTTTCAGCATTGCAGAACCTCTTCTTTTGCGACTTTTTGTCTGGCAGCTGGTTGCAGTACATGTAATAAACCAGCTATTGTGATCTTGGAAACTATATTACTTTCATCTTATCTTCTTTTACATCATTTTTCCATAAAGAATACGATCCAACCGGAGAGTTGGATCGCAGAAGTAAGCTTAATCTGTGACGGTTACATTTTCTACTTTTGAAACAGACTTAATATCTTTAAAACGGACAAACCTCTTTTTTTCCTCATCCCAAAGCCTGAACCTGAGCGATCTTAAGCTCGTAGCAAGGGTGATAGTCGGAACATGCTGCAACGGCTCATTACTGCGGTGGGCATCCTCCAACTTATAATTCGGTACTCTCGGTGCCAAATGATGTACATGATGAAAACCGATATTTCCTGTAAACCATTGAAGGATTTTCGGGAGCTTGTAGAATGAACTTCCTTCTACAGCAGCGAGTACAAAATCCCACTCCTTATTTTCTTCAAAATAGGAATCTTCAAATGTATGCTGAACATAAAATAACCATATGCCCATAATGCCGGCAATATAGAAGATGGTTCCATGTACGAGCAGGAATGCCTGCCAGCCGGCACTATAGCAAAGTACCGCAACGATGGCGGCAATGGCAATATTCGTGATATATGTATTGATCCGTTCTTTCTTGCGTGCTCCCTTACGGTTGAAACGATTTGTGATCAAAAATACGTAAATAGGGCCTAACCCGAACATTACAAGCGGATTGCGGTAAAGGCGGTAAGAGACTTTTTTCAAGAATGGTGCGCTCTTGTATTCATCGACCGTCATCATCCAGATATCACCGGTTCCGCGTTTATCCAGGTTTGAACTCGTCGCATGGTGGACGGAATGCTCATGCTGCCATTGATAAAACGGAAACAGTGTAATGACGCCAGTGATGGTGCCTATTAGTTGATTTGCCTTGCGATTTTTGAAAAATGAGTAGTGACAGCAATCATGAAAGATGATGAAAATCCGTGTAAGCAGACCTGCCCCTACTATTCCTGCAGCAAGGGTCAGCAGGTATGAAACAGAAAGGCTTAAATAAGCAAGAATCCATACTGAAATGAACAGAGCTAATGTTGTTACCAGCTGGAAAACACTTTTAGCCGTCTCCGAACCCTCAAACGGAGACACCTGCTTTCTTAATAAATTCGTCTTTTGTTTTGTCATTTACTTTTAGTTCCTTTCCTCTTTTTCTGTTGATGTTGTAAAAAGAAATAATAAAAATAATGGCAGATACATCTGTCATGACAAAATATGACAAGTGCCATGGGTGATGGAAAACACTGGATAAATAAGCCTTTAAAGGAGAATTTAACTTGATTCCCCTTTAGCATGAGCAAAAAATTGAAGCATTATTTCATTTTTTCAAAAGACTTTTTGGTGACTGTCATTACCCGGAATTTGTCGACTGCAGCAGCCAACTCCCACCCCCACAACCAAAGATTCATATACCCCGGTTGCCCCTGCATTAAAACGTTCTGGTTTAAATGCAGGGCTGATTTCTGTTATCAGTGTTTTTTAAATTGATATAATGAACTCAGATAAAGAAAATCTATTTCAGGAGGGCTATTATGGAAAAATACTCTATGAGAATCAACGGAGAAGATGTCGGACATGATCTCCCGGAAATTGAAGTGGCCAACCCGGCTGACTCCAAGATCATTGCTACTATTCCTAACGGTGGGAAAAGACAAGCGGAAATGGCCGTCGGTGCTGCCCATGAAGCCTTTCTTGACTGGTCTCAATATTCTGCCTATGAAAGAAGTGAGCTTCTGTTCAAATGGCACAAACTGATTGACGAAAATAAAGAGGATCTTGCCAGGACCATGACAATGGAACAGGGAAAACCATTAAAAGAAGCAATGGGCGAAATTCAATACGCCAATGGCTTCATCTCCTGGTATGCCGAAGAAGGTAAACGGGTGTACGGCGAGACGATCCCGGCCACTCAGCGGAATAAACGCCTGTTTGTCCAAAAGCAGCCTGTGGGAGTTGTGGCTGTCATTACTCCCTGGAATTTCCCGGCTGCCATGATTACCAGAAAAGTAGCGCCCGCTCTCGCTACCGGATGCACCGTGGTCATCAAACCGGCTGAACAGACACCTCTTACGGCATTAAAGCTGGCATTGCTGGCAGAAAAAGCCGGAATACCAAAAGGGGTCATTAACGTTGTCACAGGAGATGCAAAAGAAATTGGTGAAACATGGCTTGCCGATACACGGGTTCGCAAGCTTACGTTCACAGGTTCGACGCAGGTCGGCAAACTCTTGATGAGAGGTGCAGCAGAAACGGTTAAGAAAGTCTCCCTGGAGCTTGGCGGGCACGCCCCGGTGATTGTGATGGACGATTGTGATATAGAGAAGGCAGTAAGTGGTGTCATCGCAGCTAAATTCAGAAATGCCGGGCAGACATGTGTCTGCTCCAACCGGATTTATGTTCACGAGTCGATTGAAAAAGAATTCACTGAAAAACTCGTTGAGAGAGTTAAAGAACTGAAAGTCGGCAACGGACTGGAAGACGGTGTGGACATCGGCCCTCTTATTGATGAACGTGCTGTAGAAAAAGTGAAAAGCCATGTTGATGATGCGGTGAGCTCAGGGGCATCTATCGAATATGGCGGCAATACTGACAATGGACTTTACTTTGAGCCTACGATTCTCTCCAATATAAAAGACGATATGCTCTGCATGAGGGAAGAAACCTTTGGACCGCTGGCACCCATCACTTCTTTCACTTCACAAGAAGAAGTCGTGCAGCGTGCCAACGATTCCATATATGGCCTGGCAGCCTACGTTTTCACAGAAAACATCACAAAAGGAATTCAAATTTGTGAAGCTCTGCAGTATGGGATCGTCGGTTTGAATGATGGCTTGCCTTCGACCCCGCAGGCCCCATTCGGAGGATTCAAGCAAAGCGGGCTCGGCCGGGAAGGCGGACATCACGGCATTGAAGAATACCTGGAAGTGAAATATATTTCGTTAGGATTATAAGAATACAAAAAGATGGCCGTGAACATTTCCGGCCATCTTTTTTGATCTTCTATTCTTCTGGATGTGAGCGCATGATACTTAATCCGCCTATTATACCAGGCACCTTTCAATCAGGAATGCACTCTCTTTTTCTTCCTTTTTTCCTCGTACATATGCTTATCGGCTGATGTGTACAACTCATTCATTTTGCCGATGGAACTTGAACTGGAGGCAAAACCGATGGAGATCATGATTTTGATCGTCCTGCTGAAGCGGTTATAACTCGCTATTTTTTGCAGGATGATTTTCTTTACTTCTTCAGGAGAGTGCTGGTTTGTATCTTTTATCAGCACAGCAAATTCATCGCCGCCGATTCTGGAAATGATGAGATTGTCATTTTGAAGTGACCTGAAAATTTTGCTCGTTTCTTTGATTAATTCATCGCCGGTTTTATGTCCATGATAATCATTATAGTATTTCAGTTCATCCAGGTCACAAAGTAGAATTGCGGCCGGCATATCTTCTTTTTCATTCAGATGATCGGCTTCTTTTTCAAAAAAGCCACGGTTATATAAGCCAGACAAACTGTCATGGTGAGCCTTATACATCAATTCTTCCTGCAGCCGCATCTTCTCATCGATATTGCGGATAACCCCCTGGATCGCTATCATTTCACCGTTCTTATAAATCGGGGTGGCATACTCTTCGAAATACTTATAACTGCCTTCTGCATCTCTCCACCTTTGGATGATTGGGTCGCTGTAGTCAAGCTGTCCGGACATTTTATTGCTGACAACTTCCATGTCATCGGGATGCAGGAGTTCAAGTGAATGCCGGGCATCCTTCATCAGCCTTTTCAAGACCCCCGTCCCCAAGATGCTGTCAATGGAAGGACTCATATAACTGAACTTCAGGACAGGCTTTGTTTCGCAATAATAAATGATATCCTTTGACCGTTCGACAAGCTGAAAAATTCTTTTTTCGTTTTCCCTTGCACTGGAGTTTTTGATATAATCATAGCTTTTCAGAAGTAAAATACCCGCCGCAACCCCGGCCGTTAATGTCCATGCATCCATAGACAACCTCCTTGCCTACAAGTTATATGAAGTGATAACATTTCTAAATTTCTTTTCGCAGTCTTCTAATTTCTCCGGCTTGCCCAGCAAATATCCCTGTCCCATCTCAATACCAATTTCCCTTGCTGTATGGAGGTCGGGCTCTGTTTCAATCCCCTCAAGGATAAATCGAGTTTCATCTTTTGCAAAATCAAGAATCGCTTTTAGAAGATCCTGCTTTTTAGGATGTACCGATAAGTCTTTTGAGAAATACCGGTCAAATTTAATGATTTGCGGTTGGAGCTCCAGAACCATTTTCAATGACGAGTTCCCTTTTCCCAAGTCATCCATCGCAATCAGGAAGCCCCTTGATTTCAAGTCATGCAGTACCTTCCTGAACTGTACAAAATCATCATTTTGTTCTGCTTCATTTATTTCGAGAACGACCTTTTCAGGGGGAAGATCCACTCTTTCAAGAAGATTCTCTAAAAACTTTATGAAAAAAGGGTGCTTAATGGTCGAAGGAAATAGATTGACAGACAGGTAAGGAAAGCTCTTGTTGTTGAGGGAAAAGAATTCATTAAACACGTTAATCGACCTTTTGATGGCAGCAGTATCAAGTTCATAAAGAATGCCGTATTTCTTGGCATGGCAAAATACCAGTTCCGGATTAGAATCAAAGTCGCATCGAAAGAGACTCTCATAACCGATAATGCTGTTGTTATTCAGATTATAGACAGGCTGAAAGACATTCCAAAATTTTTCTTCAGTGATGATATCAGATAATGTTAATCCCATGGTGTGAAAAAAACTCCTAATCAGATAGTTTGATGTTTGTCCGCCGCTTGAAGGGGTGGTGAAGTTTTTACAGACAAAAAAAGACCATTCCTCTTCCGGAACAGTCTTTTAGACATGTGAAAATCCGGCAGCTGGCTGGCATCGTCTTCAGACTTTAGCCCCTTTAGCTTTGCGTCGCCACCTTTCGATGGGTTTGCCTTTATCAAATTTTTTTGAAATTATTTACAAACTAATTATATAGGTATTTAGTCCTTGGCGCAATATAACTTAGAAGAATATTTAAACTATTTTTACGGACTGATTTCCTGTTGTCTGCTTTCCATTTCCCTTAAGTAATGCTCCTTTAGTTCAGGAAACTCCTTTAAGTCCCGCTTTCCTTTTTCAGAAATCTCATAAATGCCCCGGTCAATACGCTCAAACCACTTATAAAAATTTTTACTTAAGATCGACTGTGTTTTATTGCCGGTTCCAAGTTTGACAAGTTCCCTCGGACGTAAAGGCCCGCACTCGCCAAGATAACTTGCAATCTGGATACAATTTTCTTTATAAGCCGTCATGATTTTCGTTTTATTGCTCCCGCCCACATTGTAATCAGCACTCCTGCCTTCAATCTCTGCCAGCAGAGCTTTTCTCTTCCGGCTTCCTCCCCTTTTGCTTTTCATCATATCAAAGGGTTCTGGATGGTGGATAAATTGAAGTTTTGGCGTTTTCGTCGTAAACGAGACGGTGATCAAACCTAATTCGAGCCGTCTCACAAGATGGCAGGTGTCTTTCCATCGTCGTGATCTCATATTTTTCGGCCGCGGGATTGCTATATAAACCAGGTCTGACAGCCTTTGGCGTTTGGCCGCCTGAATCAGCAGGTCGACAGTCAAATTGAGCTTGAGCTCCACAATAACGAGATCATCCTCTTTGAGAGCCGTCAAATCACAATCATTCACTTCACCATTGACTTTATAGCCTTCCTTCGTGAAATGTTTTTGTATCGGCTTATACAAGTCGACTTCCAATATCTTTTTCTTTTCACTCATGATAAAAACCTTCCCAAATAAAACTAATCAAACGTTTGATTAATACTTTTATCCTTATTATATCATCAAAAGCTGAAGCGCCTTGATTAATCCCGACAGACAAATAACTCGAGTGGCCGGGTACATTCCGGCGGTGTAAGGAGCTTCGGGAGCTGGAGCTGGACGCCAGGCAAAATTCCTTTTGGAAAGCCCCCTTGTAAGCAATAATCTAATTTAAGGAATCGTTGTTTCGTTTTGGAGAGATAATAATTTCAATGAGAATTTGAATGAGGAGGATGTTTGAATGTTTAGCTTTAATAATCATAACGTCATGGACAGGCTTCTAAAAAGTACAATATTATCTACTATACTGAGCATGGTCGGAATTACATTAACCATTTATCATCATTATAAAGTGACGTCGTTATTAATTTCAATTTTACATCAGAAGAACACACCCGGTGAATAGTCTTTGCACTAAAGAGAAAAAGCGTCCTGGAATTCGCTCCCTGGGCGCTTTTCGCTATTCGGTTCTGAAGTTCACTTCACCGACGCCTGTATCAACTTTTACTGTAATAATGATATCTGCAGATTCATAGGCATCATTGACATAGGTATTATTTCCTTTGGAAGTAAATCCCTCAAAATTGGACTTTCCAATGCCTTCTTGAGACTGGATTTTGACTCCGGTCCCTTTTGGTAAAATGACAGTCGTCTCGCCAACACCTGTATTGATATCGACATCAAAACTTTCTTTCCACTCACCGCTAAGATCCACCTCGACATCACCCACTCCTGCATCCACTCTCAGGTCCTTAAGCTGCATGCCGCTTAAATCCAGATTTGTATCTGATGCCCCTGATGTGACGTGCAGGTCAATCGGCAGCTCTTCTGAAAGCTGAAGGTCCCAGCCATTTTTCATATTGCCGAACCCTACGCTTACATTAATATTCTTTTTTTGCTTGATAACGACTTCACCTTTATCGCCGTTGAGATCATAATCCACCTCAGGCTTCAAATCATCATTATTATATTCAATTTCCCCTGTAACCCATTCAACTGCACCGCCGGATACGTTCATCTCCCCTGCACCCAGCTGAAGATCAACTTTCAATTCTTTCGCAGAATCTTTTTCTACCTTTATTTGGTGTTCTTCCACATCACCCTTGCCAAATGTTACAGATTCCAAGGCGTTGCAGCCTGTTGCTATCACTAGTACTGAACTAAGTAAGACACCAGCCAATAATTGTTTTTTCATTTTAGTTCCTCCCAATCACTCTGTTTATACTTTAATCTTATACAAAAGAATGAATTGGTAAAACGCACCACAGAATTAAAGTGAGCTACGTCTTAAGGAGTAGTTCGTGCAGGTATAATAATGAGTCGCCCGTTAGCTTGAAATTTGGGGTGCAGGGGTGTCAGGGGCACATGGATTGAACTCTCACAATCCAGATGTCCCTGGACTGGTTCTAAAGACATTTAGGTTTGAATTTTTATATCTATATGTTCCTTAACCGCTTCTAAAGACATTTAGGTTTGAATTCTTAAATCTATATGTCCCTTAACCGCTTCTAGGGACATCTAGGTTTGAATTTTTATATCTATATGTCCCTTAACTGCTTCTAAAGACATCTAGTTTTGAATTCTTAAATCTATATGTCCCTTAACCGCTTCTAGGGACATCTAGGTTTGAATTTTTATATCTAAATGTCCCTTAACCGCTTCTAGGGACATTTAGGTTTGAATTTTTATATCTATATGTCCCTTAACCGCTTCTAGGGACATTTAGGTTTGAATTTTTATATCTATATGTCCCCTAACTGCTTCTAGGGACATCTAGTTTTGAATTTTTATATCTATATGTCCCTTAACCGCTTCTAAACACATTTAATCTGCCGCTCTAAAATCTATATGTCCCTAGACAGCATGCAAAGATTGAATTCCATCTGTTGAATACAAAAAAGGGAGCAGCATATGCGCCGCTCTCTCATCCATTATATCCCCTTCAAACTCTCATTCAGCATATTGAAAGCTTCTGTCAGCTTTTCTTTTGGGATATTGCCATACAGGTCCCCAAGGCTGACCTCATAATAACATGTATCCTCTCCTGTTTCCCTCAGATAGCCGCTTAAGCCGACACCAGTTTTTTCATATAGATCCACCAGCAGGGGCTCCAGTTTTTCTTTTCCAACTGCATAGTGAACATGAAACATGTTGGAAACAGGTTCTTCGGGCAGGGTCGAGACATTTTCACAGCTATTATAAAAGCTTGCAAGTTCTTTCGCATTTTCATAGTACTGACCCATTTTTTCCGCCCTGCGGTCAAAATAATAATCGGCACTGATGATATATGGATAAAGGCTGATCAAGTCACCGCCATGCCGTCTTTTCCATACTTTTGACTGCTTCATGAAGTCTTCATCGCCTGCAAGGATGGCTCCGGCGACTCCGCCAATTCCTTTGTAAAGGGATATGTACACACTGTCAAACAGCTCGCAAACCTCTGCTGCAGTTTTCTCATAATAAGGCAGGACTTCCAAGAGCCTCGCTCCGTCCAAGTGCAGGCGGATCCCCTGCTCCCTGCAGTGCTCAGAAATCGCCTTCAGTGTTTCGAAATCAGGAAGCTGCCCGCCGATTTCGCGCTGGGGCAATTCCAAAAGGATGGCTGCAACTTCTTCTTTCATGTTTTTTACATCAATAAGCGAGATGACACTATCTTCATCTGCCAGCAGAACCGTTTCAATCCCATGAAGCTCTTTAATTCCATCTTCTTCATGGATTTCCAGGTGGGAAAGTGGATGGTAAGCCACCTTCTTCAAGCCCTTTTCATCACACCAGATTCTTAAAGCAATTTGCTGTGCCATCGTACCGCTCGGAAAAAAGACGGCAGCTTCCTTCCCCAGCAGCTTCGCCATCTTAACCTGAAAGTCTTCAATGACTTTTCCACCACCATAAATATCACTGTCCGTATCAGGAGATACCTGTTCAAACGCCTCTTTCAGCACCCCGATATTTCTGTCACCATGTCCACCGGTTTTGTAGGACGTTTCTTTAAATGCCTCAACCAATGATTTGTTTCCGCTCATCTTTTCCACTCCTTATGGTGACAGGCACTCCCCGGTTTAGGTCGAATCGTTTTCGACAAATTCCGGGGTGTGCCAGTCACGCCAAGTTATTTTAGAAATGCTTTCAGCCGCTTTTGATACTCTTCTTCTGCCACAGTATAGGCTTCTGTATGTCCAGCACCCGGTACAATCCATAGTTGCTTTTCCCCTGAGGCTGCTTCATAAAGCTCATCCGCCATTTCTGCCGGGACTAACTCATCTTGATCTCCGTGGATGATGAACAACGGCAGTTTGTTCTTCTTCACCTGTTCAACAGCAGAGGCTTCTGCAAAAGTGTAGCCTGCACGTGCTTTGGTAACCGCACTGGTGATTTCCATTAGTGGGAACGGCGGAAGGTGATATAAATATTTTAATTGATGAGCCAGTTCTTCTTCCACAGAAGTATAACCGCTGTCTGCAATGATTCCTTTCACTTCTGGCGGAAGGTTTTCCCCGCTCGTCATAAGCACAGTCGCCGCTCCCATCGAGAAACCATGAAGGTAGATGTCTTCTTCTCCATATTCATTGATTAATAGATTCACCCATTTCTGGTAGTCCTTTCTGTCATCCCAGCCATAGCCGATATATTCGCCTTCACTGTCGCCGTGCCCCCTTGCATCCGGCTTCAGGACATCATATCCTTGCTCGTAATAAAACTTGGTTATGCCCGGCATCTGTTCATTATTCCCTTTATATCCGTGAGCCAGAATAACCGCCTTCCCTTGAGGGTCTTCCTGTTTCAACAAAGCGGCACTTAACGTCAATCCGTCATGGGATTCGATCTCGACCGTTTCAAAGGTCTGCTCCTCCGTCCACTTCAGCACTTCTTCCAATTTAGCCTGCTCTTCCTCATCGACCATGGCGCTCGCTTCCTCGGTGCCCCCATATAAGTCGACCGCCTCATGGCTGCGATTAATGGCTACATTATAAAAATAATTGCCTGCTCCGATAAACAAGATTACAGCCACACCGACTGCGATGCTTCCCCACTTCAAACTCTTTTTCATCATCAAACTCCTTATGAATCAATTAATCTACTTGAAAAATATAAGCTCTATAGAAATTAAATTACTCTCTATCCTGAAAATTTTTAATGTTTCACAAAATAATCAGGCTAATCTCCTCAACTCTAAAAACTACAGAGGAACACACTCTACATTATTACTTGGAATAGTAAATAGAATCTACCTTTCAATTTGAGGATGAACTCCTCTCAATGTATAAATAAGAATTTTTTCATAAACATTTCCAGGCAGAATAATTTCCCTTTCCAATAGGAAAGCAGTTTGATCTTCCAAGCAGAAGACATAATCTTCTGGGGCGTAGTACAAGATCAACTGGATTTCACGGTTCTTCTCTTCCAGTGACTGCAGAATATTGTTAATTACTTTGATAAATATACGAACGGAAAACGGATTAAAAAAATAGAAAACATTGTCCCCCGGATCAATAACATATTCTTCGGCAAGACAGTTTTCAAACTTGATTGCGGAACTGCTCCCAGAAAATTTATTAAGATAATTTTTCCGGTTTTCAATAGCCTCCTGATAGTAAAACTCATTCATTTCTACACCTAAAACTGTAGATTGAAACCGATGGTGAATGCAGAAATTAAGTCTGCCTGTCCCACAGCCAAAATCGACTACCCGGTCTGTACTCTCAAATTCTACTATTTCAAACAATCTTTCCAACACGGAGTATGGAGTCGGCTCATATCGGTTGTAATGCTGTGAGCCATAGGACCCTTTTTGTATCGTTCCTGTTTTGATATTGAGTAATTTATCATTCATATAAAGATGCTCCTAACCAGCCTTCTTCTATTATTATAACATCCTGCTCCGCCAGTAGATTGATGGTGCCTCTCTATTGCATAAAAAAATCGCACCGCTCTGCAACGGTACGATCTACAGGATTTTTAACTTTGCTTGTATTAATAACTGCTGCTCTATTATTTACGCAATTCTTGCAGCAGCCAAGCATCTTCGACAATGTCAAGGCTGTGTGCCTTTCAACGTGCCTTGACTATCTCGGATGGCGGCGATTCTTTTTCTGCTATGTTTACTGCTGTTATATAGTATGCGGTACCTTTTTCGGCATTTTCATCATAGTAGTTTTTACGCTCGTGTGCTGAAATGCTTGCAATATGATTAAACTCCTTTTCTCCCGGTCCTTTTTTGTAGACTCTGTAGCCAATGATGTTCTCGTCTTGAACAGCATGCCAGGACACTGAGCCCAGATCATATTCCACATTGGTTGGCGGCTCTGGTGGCGGGAGAGTTTGCTCATTATTATTTTCGTCGATGAGTTCAGTGTAGATGACCAGCCGATCAGGATATAAATGTTCCTCATAATTAAACGTTCCAGTACATGTTATGAGATTAAGATTTCTGCTGTTATCAGGACCAAAGATTTTTTCGATCGGCGCTTCTTCAGCTTGGTAGCTCTCCTTTTGTTTTACGACGAATGTTTGTTCTATCCCTTCCGTGTCGGTTACTGTTACTTTCTCACCGATTTCCATATTTTTTAGATAGAAGAAGATGGCAGGTCCTTCCTTGCTGTCAACATGTCCTGCAACCACCGCGTTTCCTTTCGCCCCGGCTTTAATTCCCCTATTGTACCATCCTGCAACTTCGGTTCCCTTTGGCACTTCCATCTCCCCATTTTCGAGCAATCCTACAGGGATCACCTCTGTATCAATGTCAAGACTCGGTATTTTAATTCTTGCAGGAATAATTCCCTCTTCTTGAATCTCTATTTTCTTTTCTTGTTCTGCCTTCTTCTTTTTTAAAGAGCCAAGAAGAACAAATTCCTCTCCTCCAGGTTCTGCCTTTACTTCTTCTACCTCTTCAACTTCTGTTTCTTGTTCTTCTGTCTGCAGCTCTTTCTGTTGGGGCATTGTTGTTTTCGGCTCGTCTTGAGCCAATACTTGATAGCCGGCGATTCCAGCGGCAAGTAAGAAAATCACTAAGACTAGCAAACGTTTTTTCATAAGAGCTTTCCCCTCCATCTTATATGAAAAAGAGAAGAGCTTTTACACTCTTCTCCATATGGAATTATTGTTGGTCGGCAGCTTTCTTCTTGATCACGTATCCACCCGCAAGCAATAACGCTGCTGCGAAGGCAATCCATGCTTCCATCGGCATCTGCTTTTCTGCTGCACCGCCCATTCCGGTATTCGGCATTTGTTCTGGCATATCTGCAGCCATCTCTGCTGCATACTCATCCGGCATTTGCATCACGATTGCATCGCCTAGAGCTTTCCCCACACCAAACATGAAAGCATATCCTTCACGGAATGTTGCAGTGCTAGTTTCATAGTCTTCTGCCACGTAGCTGTCAAACGTTTTAAGAACTTGATCTTCATGAGTTTTCAGTGAAGAAACGGCTGCATCTTCTGGTAGATTTCCTTTAGTCGCTGTTGCAAGGAAGGCACCGAATTCTTCAGTGAACATCCCAAGGCTTTCTCTTGCTTCTTTAGCTGCCGATTCATCACCAGCTACTGTTGCTGCGACAAGCTCAGCTTGTGCATTGATGTGCTCACTGGTCCATAGTTTCTTGAACTGTTCAGCGCCCTCTGCGCCATAGATAGATTCAATCGCGGCAGTAAACTCTTCTGTGTTCATATCTTCCGCCCAAGTGGCAATATCATAGTCAGGTGCACCATTGACTCCTTTTTGCATGCTCATTGCAGCCAGTGCAAAGTGTTCTGCTGCCAGGTTATTAAGAGTCGAACGCAATTCTGCAGCCGGTGCGTCCACCTTTGTATTATTGAATTTCTCCGGCATCTGCATGACTATTGCACCAGACAGCGCCTTACTGATATCATACATTCTGTCGTAACCTTCGAGAAAATTGGAGTAGTACTCTTTAAAGTCTTCCTCTACGTAACTATCAAACGCCTCAATAACATCTTCTTCATGTGCAGTCAGCACTTTTTTAGCTGCCTCTTCCGGAAGGTTCCCCTCAGTTGCCGTGCTTAAGAATGCTGAGAATTCGTTAACGAACTCTTTGACTTCTGCTTCTGCGGCTTTCCTTGCTTCCTCATCTCCTGATTGAGCTGCCTCTACAAAGTCATCTGAGTAATCAAGATGCCCTGCAAAAATCTCCTGGAACTTTTTCGCTCCCTCTTCACCATAAATGGAGGCAATCGCCGGTGTCATGTCCAAAGCATTTTGATTAAGCGCGTCATATGCCTGTTTTTCATCCGGGGCATCGTTATAATCTTTTATCATCGCATCTACAGCCAATACAAAGTGTTCAGATAAAAGCTGATCCAATGTTGCACGCAAATCAGATGCCGGTGTCACCACTGTCGGCTCAGATTCCGCTTGTGCGGCTGCCGGCACTAATAATGATAATCCTAATACAGGTGCTGCGACTTTCTTAAGTAAGTTTGATTTTTTCATAGTATAACTCTCCTCTTTTCTATTATTTTTGTTTTGCTGTTAAGCTAACGAACTCTTTTCGGGAATGGATCACTCTTTTGTGATTTTTTTATTTTTTGTTAAGGCTGAATGGTAACCCTCCTCGTCATTTAACATTTCATAGAGCTAACGTGAGGGTTTACGGATTGGATCACTCTTTTTAAAAAATCTTTTCGGCCCTCCTTTTTCTCGTTTTTATATTTTCATAGAGCTAACGTTACTGGTTGAGAGTTGGATCACTTTTTTTATAGATTTTTTTCTACAGGTAAATATTACTGCCGCTGGATGAATGATTCTGTTTACGTGAGTTCATAGACCGGCCGGTTTGACGTCCCGATTCTTTAAAAATGAAAAAACACAGCCGCTATGACGGCATCAATTCCCAAAATCAGAAAATCAACAACCCCATACAGCCGCCGGCGTTGATTTCCGAAAATAGACAATCGATGCCTTGGCCAATGTTTAAAAACGCAATTTGCTTTTTTGTGCAAGAAAAAGAAAAAAATCCAGCACAATGGTTTGTGCTGGATTCACGCTTATTTATAGTTCAGATGCTAATACAATATTTCCTTGTGGAAGCTGACTGCTGGCATCTGGTTCCTGTGATACGGCGACCATATCCCAGTTGACGTTCTCATACTCTTCATTAAAGTTGAAGACAACCGATCCTTTTCCATCTTCTATAGTAAAGGTTCCGGCTCTTTCGGGTTTTTCGTCCTTAATCAGCCAAACCTGGTAGACTTCATCATTGTTGAGTTCCTCAAGTTCCGAAGCCTGAACAACTAACCTTGTTTCCCCACCCTGTTTCACGATACTGGCCGTACCTTGTGCACTGCCTTCAACCGCTCCCAGGTCCACATATTTCACAACCTGGTCTACTAGTTCCTGCTGTTCTGCCACCTCCGGCTCCTCTCCAAGCTGGGAAAGGAAGTAAGCATTTCCGATCAATGACAGGGCCAGGAGTGCTGCTACAGACGGGAACATCCAGCGATTCTTCCGCCTTGGGTTATATTGCGGATGCACTTCCTTCGCTTTGTCATCATTCAAGATGTTCGCGAAAACCCTGTCCTCCAACCCAAACGGAGGTTCAACAGGCTCGGAGGCGTATGGGAGATACTCCTCCAGCTCATGAAGCTGCTGCAAATCTTCCTTACATTCGCCGCATTCGGACAGATGTTTTTCGAACCGGGTTCTTTCTATATCTGATAAATGTCCGTTGTAATAGTCCATTAAAAGATCACACTGCTTTTGCGTCACTCGAAATGCCCTCCTTTCCCTTTCAGACATTGATGGAGATGTTTCAAGGCAAGCCTGATTCTTCCCTTGACGGTCCCAAGCGGAGTTGCCGTTGATTCAGAGATGGCTTGCTGGGTATGTCCTTTATAGTAGAAGAGATTTACGATGTGCTGCTGATCTTTTTTCAAAAGCGAAATACAGTCTCGCACAGCACTTCCTTTTTCCTTCCACTCGATGATATCTTCAGGCGTTTCATGAGTGATTCTCAAAGAATCTTTTTCTATATATTCGACCGACTCATGTTTTTTCCGTTTGCGCAAAGCATCAAGGCTTGTGTTCCGGGTCATCGTCAACAGCCATGATGAAAACTTTCCTTTACTGTCATCGTAAGGGGCATGTTTCTTCCAAAGCTTAAGAAAAACCTCTTGAATGACCTCCTCTGCGACCTCGCGATCACCGGTCATTTTGTATGAAAATGAATAGATCAGTTTTTCGTACTTCTGGTAAAGCTTCCGCAACGCCGAGGAATCTTTGTTCTGTAAAACCCTTTGATATAAATCAATATCCTTAAGTTCTTCTGACATAAAATGCTCCCTCTAGTTATATTTGACATAGATGATTTAAGGATACCCGACAAATGACAGCAACTCAATTTATTAGTCAGCCAACGAAAAAAAAGCTCATTTGGATCATAAATTGGTTTAAAAAACTTTGAGAAGGGTAAAGGGATACACTTATGATGACAGGCAAGAGCTTTTTTATACTTTATCGCTTACTCCAATCAGCATTTTCGTCCATATGGATAAATGGGATGTCTGTATCGACTTCACCCGTGATTTTCTCCATCTTCAGGTCTTCACCAGCAAGCCAGTTCCCGAAGTCAAATTCAATCGGATTGCGGTCACCGCCGAGCGCGAACCAGGCTTTTAGCTCTCTCGGGAAATAAACGGATGTATGGATTGTCCCCGCCCAGCTTCCATATAAATCAGAGAAGACCCCTTTGTCACTGTCATTAAACAGTCTGAAAGCTGCAGCAGCATCCGTGGTACTGCCTGTGTTTTGCTGAATGATGTCCAGGCGGCGCTTCGAATCCACCAGATGATTCCGGTTTTCCTCCAGCATCATTTCAAAATGGTTCGTACAGGCATTGGACTGCCTCACCTTTACACCGCGCGGCGAAGTTTCCACCACATAAGTTTCACCACTTGCATCATGCACAATATAGCTGAATGAGTGCCGGTGAGGGATTTCCTTCAACATCGCCACCGCTTCCTCCACATTTGCGCAGGCTTCCAATATCAAACGGCCGATCATACAGCAGATAAAACCGTCTCCAGGATTTTTACGATGCATAAAGTTATATCCTAATGCCAGCCCCTTTTCATTCATTCCGTCCATTCTCCCAGTCACCCGCTGGCTCGGTCCGATAATAGCATATCCTTGGCCATCGGCAGGCTGAAAAAAAGTATATCTTCCTTCATATGTTTTCGGGTGGTAATCATAGTTCCGGATGAGATAATTATCGCCCGTCAAAATCGAACACCCTGACTTCACGTAATCAAGCCGGTATCCCCCGAATTCTTTTAAAACCTTTTCCATCGGCCATTGGAGGGCCTCCTGCAAACCAAGCAATTCTTCCCACACACCGGGAGCAAACTTTGTTACTGCCTGCTTCACTTCATCGATTTCAATAGAAAAACGGGGTTTGCGGACCTTCCACTGGTTTTCCCTGTTGATAACGGTAAGAGAATCTTTTATCCTCTCGCCCTGCATATACCCAAAGTCAAAATGCGTTCCGCGGAACTGTATGATGTCACTGTAGATTTGTTTCATTCTTATAACCTCTTTTACAAAAAAACTTTTTACTTAGAATAAAGGATAACGGGCAAGAAATAAAGAAAGGCGGTTTAACCAATATTAAGTTTTCTCCGATCTTTTTTCCGTCATCAGATAGGACAACCTTCAATGAAAATTTTATATACCCTTTAAATTTCTTCCATTATAATAATCTATGAATATTCTGATTTTCACAAGAGCGGAGGAAAAATGATGCTTTCCAAGAAGCAATACTTTCTCATCATCAGCCTGGCCATCCTGCTGGGAGTTCTGACAGCCATCTGGCAAATTCAATTTTGGTTGACTGCGGTGCTGATTTTTTTAAGCGTGACCCTAATCGTTTACGTCCCGTTTGTCTGGTATATGTATTTTTCAAAAAATACCGAGAGTACAGGCAAGTATTTGCAGCAGCGAACCAAGCAGCCAATCCTGCAGTTTTACTACCATCTGGCAAATTCACATGTGGAGCAGATGGAAGAAACTATTACTATATTAAAAAAGAAATACAAATCCCCACAGATGACAGCGATGTTCACTGTGCCTTATGCTGCCCAGCAAGAGAACCTGGCATCTGCAAAGGAAAGCATTCCGCTTATCAAGGATCTTTCAGCACGGCAATACTACGAAGTCCTGTTAAAAGTAGAGGAAGGTCAGTGGGATGATGCTGATAAAATGATTCCTTCCTTGCAGAAAGAATGGATGAAAGAAGCAGTAAAAGCAGAGTTGCTTCAGAAAAAGGGAGAGGCCGGCGCTGCAAAAGTCCAAGGATCGAAGGCTGTCGACCTGACAAAAGGCATGCAAAGGTATCTCCTGGAAAAACGTTATAGATAGCAAAAAGGCTTTCTCCTGAATATCAACCCTTAGGAGAAAGCCTTTTATTTTTATTTCTTCATTATCGGAATCCAAACTTCACAGCGGTAATCTTCGCTATCCACGTTACCTGGAGGATACAATTCAAATTCCGGACCTCCTCCATGCTCGTAACCTGTAGACGGGAACCACTCGGAATAGATCCGCTGCCATACGTTTTGAATCGAATGCGGCATCGCGCCAATAGATTCAAACACAGCGTATGTTGCAGCCGGAATTTCTTTCACTTCGAACTTCTTCTGTTCCTTTTCCGTTTCTGCACCGATGAAATAAGTGAACTCCTCGTTGGCATGATCAAACTCCATACAGAATCCCAGGATATCCTCAGCTTCTGCTGCCTCATAAATCTCCCTGTCGATGCCTTTTTCATTCACTTCGCCCCAAAACGTTGGAATTTCTTTATGATTTTCACCATTGGAAGTTGATATTCTCTTGCCGATCCCTGCAACTTTAAAGCCTTCTTTTTCAACGATTCTGTAGTTCATTTCTTTCTCTCCTTTTAACTGAATTTGAAAAGAGATGCGAGGGAATGCCTTTAAAGAAACTTCCTGTTCCCTCACCTGGGATGGCGAAACACCATGAGCGCGCCTGAATGCTTTGGAAAAAGACTCCGGTGTTTCGTAGCCATACCGAAGAGCAACCTCAATTACTTTTGCATCGGTGTTGGAGAGTTCCTGTGCTGCCAGTGTCAGTCGGCGTTTCCTAATATACTCCGCCACTGTAAATCCTGTCAGCATGCTGAACATCCGTTGAAAATGAAACTTGCTGCTGAAGGTAAGCTTTGCAAGTTCATCCATTTCAATTTTTTGCTGCAGGTTGTCTTCAATATAGCCGAGACACTCATTCATGCGTAGCAGTATTTCCATCCCAACGCCCCCCCTTGCTCCTTCAGTTTAGCACCGTGCCGGCTGGCAAACCTGTCAGCAATTGCTCATCTGTGACAGATGCTTTTACTTTATTGTTCGGCAGAAATTCCGGTTTCCCTTCCATAATTTCTGACAAACGGAAGCGAAAACGTCAGCAGGGCTGCTCCCATCTCGAGAATTCCGCCATAGATGAAAACGTTCTGCGGCGCAGTCCATTCCATCATCCAGCCCGCTGCCGCCTGTGCAATCGGGACCGACCCGGACATAACGAGAATCATAACACTGATAACCCTGCCGAAAATTCTTGGCGGAATAATCGTATGGTTCACGCTCGGTGCAATGACATTGACAGCCGTTTCGTGCAAACCCATTAGGGCAATCAATGTGATAATCACCCAAATGTTCCCTGTGAATCCAATCAGCATGATGACAATCCCCTGCAAGAAGCATGTCAGCAGCGTCATATAAGGTTTTGGATTTTTTATTGTAAAAACAGAAAATAAAACCGCGCCCGCAACACTTCCGGCACCAATGGCTGTATTCATCAATCCGAAACCTTCGACCCCGTATCCTAACTCATCCGCCAAAAAGGGAATGCTGATGAATGTCGCTCCCACCGCTGCATTGGCAAAGAAAGCGAAAACAGCCATTGTCGTGATTATTGGGGTTGTCAGAAAATAATGGAATCCCGATTTTACACTTTTCCACATCGGTTCATGTTCCGGATTTTCCTCTTCATTCTTCACCTCTTTGACCCCTATCAATAACACCGCGGAGACCAGGAACGTAACCGCATTAACCATAATAGCGAAGTTTGTGCTGCCAAGAGCAACAAGCCCCGCCCCAATCATAGGGCCGATGACGGCAGAAACATTTCCGGCAGTCATTAACAGCCCCATGGATTGAGTGTAGTACTCCCTTTCCACTATCCTTGTCCGGAACGAAATCCCTGCCGGCTCAGCTATTGAGTCGACCATACCGAAAACTGCCCCGATGATATAGAAAATCCAAATCGCTTCTTTGTTCAAGAATAAGACAACCAAAGCAAGAATAATGACCAGGGCCCTTAGCATATTAGAATGAATCAGCAGTTTTTTCGGGTCGACTCTGTCAACGACAGCGCCGCCAATCAAAACGAATATTAATTTTGAAGCCCCAAGAATCAGCAGGTATGTCCCCACCACTGAGGGGGATTGTGTTTCTTCAACAAGAAGCCAGGTTAGTGCTATGACAAATATGGAATCACCGAGAGAGGAAATCCAGGTAGAGATCCAATACAATAGAAAACTTTTATTTTTGTAAATTGATAAATTCATCTTCATCTTCCTCCTATGCCGGCCACCCTGTAACTTGGCGGTATCCCCATTTTTTCTCATAAAAAAGACACCTATCCCACGATAGGTGTCTGCAGTTCCCCAGCCGGTCTTTCAGCTAAAGGAGTGCGTCTATACTAAGTCCACCCTGTGCGCATGCTTTGAAAATAGTTGATTTTGTCTCCTTTTTAAAAAAGGACAGACCTGTCCCTTTGGCAAGAGAAGTATCAAAAATTTTCACAGCGTGCATACTTTCAGGGATACCATTCATCACAGGGTGAACCTCCTTTCAATATAAGAATCTCGTTAATTATATAAAGGAATGGAAAAATATTCAATATTTTCTTAGTGACAGGCACGACCCGGTTTTTGTCGATTGGTGACAAATCCTTTTTTACGCATGCCGGGGAAGATACTTGGTAAAGTAAGCTCCGGCCATTACGAGCAACAAGGTTATGCCCCAGCTGATGATACCGATAAAATCAAGCCAATAGGCAAGCAAATTCGTAATGGCAATAAGATAAAAACAAATAGATGTCAAAGCCGATCTAACCCCGGTAATTCCGGCTGCTTTTCTTTTTTTATAAACATACAATCCAGATGCCGCCAAAGCAGCTGTCAACAATACCGTCAAGATAATTGGATTCATGAAGTTTTGGTCTCCCTTCCTTCCACGCCGTTCTTTTCAAGCAGGCTGGAGATTTTCTGAAGCTGTTCGGCATTCTCCACCACTATGAAATTAGGTTGAAAGAGCTTATTTTTAATCTTAAATGCTACTTTATATCCGTTATCCGCCCGGGAATCAAGACCGTAGAGTTCATGCCAGCGGATGATCCTTTCTGTCTCGTAGCACTTGATTTGCGAAAAAGAATAATATCTGGCATTCAGAATGATGCCTTTAGGCAGGATAAAAAAATTACCTCGATGCCGGATCGCACTGATAAGGATGAAAAAGATGTAGGCTACACTAAAAAAAGAAGTCTCTCCCCAATCCGTAGCAAGCACAGCCCACAAAAGCAGTGACAGCAATACCAGCGCGGCATAAGTCCCCCAATTCACTATCCTGTAAGACTTGGAGTCTTTCGTTAATGGCTCCATCTCCAGCCATTCACCTGGAAGAAGAATCCCTGAAAATTCTTCAGCACTCTCCGGATATATGGCAGTCCGGGCCGTATCCGCAGCCTTTTTCAAATTCAAGCGATATTGAACTAAATAGTAGACACCTGTGATAAAGATCAACACAAATAGTAAGTCAACCATATTCCTTCTCCTTCCGATAAACGATATCCAAACCAAGCGTTACACGATGGGAAAACCCTCTGTAATCAAGCCCCCAACCATAAGGCCGTTCTTCTGTCATTTCATAGGAAACGCTTTGCCTGCTGTTATGAATATACCTATTCCAGCTGCAAGCAGAAAAAAACGGGCCAATTCCGAGGGATACGTCAAATAAGCCAAAATGAACAATACGACAATCAAGATCAGGTTAAAAATCAGCCTCTTCATATTTACGATTCCCACCTCTAATTGGTTTCATAAAATGATTATTTTACAACAAAATATGGAAATCATCCTCTAAAAAGCAAGAGGCATTTCCTTATTTTTGCCCGGTCTTCCGACATAGTCCATGGCTTGGCTGCAGTTATTATTATGAAAGTTCTTCGGCCATCTTTCTGAAAAAAGGGTTCCATTTATCTTCCTCAAGGGTTCCTTCAATCCAGCGCAGTTCTTTGGAATATAAGTCTATTATCAGACCGGCTGCTTTTTTATGGCCTTCCGGGTTCAGATGTTTGTAAATTTCATTGATTTCTTTCAGCTTGTCGCCTGGCAGCAATGAGCCGATTGCTTTCATTCCGAGCTGGGCTCTTTCAGGATAGTACCGGTGCAGCAATACCTTGGCGAATACAAACATCAGGTGCTGCAGCACTTCCACTCCCCATAAATCATTCCCTCTGTTAAATGCCTTTCTGTATTGAAACAGGAACCATGGCACATCAATGGCCAGTTCGCTGAATTCCTCCGGAGATAGTAATAAATTTTGGGTAGCTTCATACTTTTTCATGATATTGTTTGGATCATAGATGACGCGAAAGTAGTCTTTTTCTTTGAAACTCTTTTCTGTCACAGTAAATAAGTCCACGTGAAGAAGGTCATCATAAACGGCAATAATTTGTGGAGCGATTATGAAAATATCATCATAGAATAATAGGTTTCTGTAGGCGTTCAGATGTTCCACCCTGTGCTTCAAAAACTCTTTCTCATCTTCTTCTTTAACCATCACATACATGTCGACATCAGAGTGTTCATCATTTTCTCCTCTTCCCATAGAACCTTTCAGAAATACCGCCTGAACCAGCTCGTCATTCTTTAAGCTTTCTGAGATGCTTTGTACCGCATTTTCCTGTCTCACCTGAACTCCCCCTATTAAAAATAAATATTACGCCATTATATTCCAATTCTCTAAGTCTATCAAGGAAAAAAATGAGGCTGTATTTGTAAATATTGTTGAACATAAAATGATTTCCGCTCCAGGCGTGCGACTCCAATCATACGGGTGGTTAATAAGACTTAAAACCTCAACCTTTTAGGAAACAGTCAAAAATAAAGATGCTGGGACAAAATCTTAAAAAAGGCTCTTTTCGCAAAGAATGTGTCTAAGTAAAAAGAATGGATTTTCGCTCCAATCCGCCTACGTTCGGGATGCAGCGGTAAATAACCTTAAAAGTAACATCTTTAAGATAAGAGCCTAATAACATGAATGAACCGCATGAAGTCAAGGATATAATCTTGATCTCATGCGGTTTTATTTTCGATTATTTCTACTTAAATCAATTTGTTTTCAACTTATGATCCAGCCTCTAAATTTATTAGTAAGGATCAGCTTTGTGGCCTTTGTTTACAGCATCTTCTGCTGCTTGGTTTGCATCCAGTGATCCTTGTCCATATCTAGTCTTTCCTGATTCACGGCCTGGGACTTTATCCAGTTCAACATCTTTCATTTCCTTCATTTCTTTCATTTTCATTTGGATGCCTTCCTTCACACGCCTGCCATAGTCTTCATCAGCTTGTGTGAAGTGTTCAAGCATGGCATCTTGAATTTTTTCATCACATACTGCAAGTGCTTCGGAAAGATTTTTGATTAATTCATCGCGCTCCCAATCTTCAAAGCTCCGGTAGGTATCCCCTGCTTGCCCGTAGTTGTTAGGACGGTCGATCGGCGCCGTCATAGCCGCTGCATTGTAAGTCGGCCGATGCGGTTTGCGGCCAGCCGGGTCGGCTTCCTTAAATCCGCCAAGCATAGATGGTTCATAATTGATATGCGGGTTTTCCCCGGACTCTTCAGGATCACGCACATCCATTTGTCCGCGCTGCTGATTCGTATGAACGGGTGCTTTAGGAGCGTTAACAGGAAGTTTCAGATAGTTTGCCCCTACCCGGTAACGCTGTGTATCTGAGTAAGAGAATGTACGCCCTTGCAGCATTTTATCATCTGAAAAATCCATTCCATCGACAAGGACCCCGGTACCAAAAGAAGCTTGCTCGATCTCCGCATGAAAGTCCTTTGGATTGCGATCGAGGACCATCCGCCCTACAGGCAGCCAAGGGAATTTATCCTCCGGCCAAAGCTTCGTATCATCCAAAGGATCAAAATCGAGTTCCTCATGGTAATCATCCTCCATGATCTGGACAAACAGCTCCCATTCCGGATAATCACCGCGCTCAATGGATTCATATAAATCCTGTGTCGCGTGTGCCACGTTCTTTGCTTGAATGGAGTCAGCCTCATCTTGTGTTAAATTGCGTATTCCCTGCTTGGGCTCCCAGTGGTACTTCACCAGGACAGCCTCACCCTTGTCGTTGACCCATTTATAAGTGTTAACGCCAGAGCCCTGCATATGGCGGTATGTAGCGGGTATGCCCCATGGGGAGAAGAGGAATGTAATCATATGCGTAGCCTCAGGTGTACGGGAAACGAAATCAAACATCCTTTCCGGATTAGGAACATTGGAAGCCGGATCTGCTTTAAAGGCATGAATCATATCCGGGAATTTCATCGCATCGCGGATAAAGAAGATTTTCAGGTTATTACCGACAAGATCCCAGTTTCCTTCTTCCGTATACATTTTCACCGCAAAGCCGCGAGGATCGCGTGCTGTTTCCGGTGAATCCTTCGCTCCTGCAACTGTAGAGAAACGGACCATTAACGGCGTTTTCTTTCCTGCTCCGGAAAATACTTTCGCGCGTGTATACTTTTCTACGGGTTCATCACCGGCTTTCCCATACGTTTCGAAATAGCCGAATGCTCCAGATCCGCGTGCGTGAACCACTCGCTCTGGTACCTCTTCCCGGTCAAAATGGGATATCTTTTCAATGAAATGATAATTCTCAAGTGTTGCCGGACCGCGGTCACCGATAGTCCGCATATTTTGATTATCGTAAACAGGATGGCCCTGCCTCGTAGTCAGAGTCTCATCGCTTGCCTGATGTCCCTTGGACTGATTCTTATCTTTGTTTTCTGCCAAAAAGATTACCTCCCTTATCATTACTTTTAATGGTATACCCTGTTTGAATTGGTATATTCAAGAAATAATGGGGTTTTTTACAGTGTTATCGAACATAAAAATTCCATTTCAGGTAAGAATAAAAGAAACCATATACTTAGCTGCAGGTGAATAATACATGAGTTCTTCCAAAAATATGTCCAAAACCAAAACTATCGACGATAAAGTTGAAGCACTGAAGTCTGCCTTTAGTGAAACCGAAGACATGAAGACGAGGGATCTGCACTTCCTAAATACCTCTTGCAAACTTGTTTATATTGACTCCCTTGTGGATAAAAAGCTGATCGAAAGAAATATTATCGAGCCGCTCTTGGATTGCAAAACCGATACCATCCCTGAAGCTGTCATAAAAAATGCCGAATATAGTAGAACAACAGAATTGGAAGCCGCAGTGAAAAGCCTTCTCGAGGGCAGTTGCGCTTTGCTTACAGAAGGGGAAGATTCAGTTCTGTTGCTTCCTGTAGCTGCCGGTGATGAACGAGCCATTCAGGAGCCTGAAAATGAACATATCATAAAAGGGGCTCATGACGGTTTTTCTGAAAATATCAATAAGAACATCTTTCTCATCAGACGAAGAATTAAGAATCCCAATCTAAGAATAAAAAGTTATACTCTTGGAACAAAAACAAATACAAAAGTATCCGTTCTATATATTGATGAACTGGTGGATCATGGTCCTTTAGTAGTTCTAAAAAGAAGGATAGAGGCAGTAGATGTCAATGAGCTCCAATCAGCGGGGGAACTCGAGGAACTGATTGAAGATAACAGTTATACTCTTTTTCCTCAACTGTTAACAACTGAGAGACCAGACCGGGCGGCTTCCTATTTATTAGAAGGAAAATCTCTCGTGATTGTCGATGGAAATCCGCATGGAATGGTTTCCCCTATTACCTTTTTCAGCTTCTATCAGTCACCTGATGACTATAACAACAGGTGGTTAATCGGTTCCTTCTTCCGGCTTATCCGGTTCTTCAGCTTTTTAATGGCAATCAGCTTGCCCGCGACCTATATTGCTGTTGTTTCATTCCACTCAGAAGTTCTGCCCCTTGGGATTCTTTATGCAATCAGGGTTCAAATTGAATTCGTTCCTTTACCTCCGCTTATCGAAGCCATGGCCATGCAAATCATCCTGGAACTGTTGAAAGAGGCAGCCATCCGCCTGCCCTCTCCCATTGCTCAAACAATCGGGATTGTCGGAGGGCTGGTAATCGGTACTGCTGTTGTGGAAGCCGGCTTTGTTTCAAACACAATGATTGTAATTATAGCTCTGACAGCAATTGCTTCATTTGTGGCTCCTGTCAACCAAATGGGGACGGGCGCCAGGTTAATAGCTTTCCCGATTATGCTGTCGGCTAATTTCTTTGGTTTTTTGGGGATTGTCCTTTCTCTCGCACTATTGCTGATACACCTCTGCAGGTTGGAATCATTTGAAAAACCATACTTGGAACCTCTTGCCCCAATTCACTTCAGGAGATTAAAGGATTCAATTATTAGAACCAAAAAAAGAAATAACTCTATAAAACAATCTTAGGAAACTCAGACAAGAAAGTGTGGAATAATCAATGTCAAAAACAGAATCCCTAACAAACTGGCAAATATTTTTTCTTATCATTCAAACTCAAATCGGATTCGGCATTTTTGTTCTGCCAAACACGTTGCAAAGTACGAGTAAAGGGGATGGTTGGATATCAGTCCTCTTGGCAGGAGTGGGTATCCAGCTCTTCCTGGTGATTCTTTGGCTGTTGCTAAGTAGGTTTCCAGATCTCACTTACACTGAAATCACCCTATTTTTATTTGGCAAATACCTGGGCAGTTTTGTAAACCTTCTGATTTATCTTTACTTAATCATTACAGCATCTTTTGTATTGCTTCAGTTCACTTCTATCATTAAAGATCATTTGCTGATGTTCACTCCATATTGGGTCATCGGCCTGTTGATGATTCTTACGTGTACTTATTTGGCAATTAGTGATATTAGGATTATCGCCAGGTTCTTTGGTATTATCTCTGTTCTTTTCCTTGTCTTATTTGGAATCTCTTTTTTTTCCTTTCTTCTCCCTATGGATATACATCATATTCTGCCGATTGGGACCAATGGCATTAAGCAAATCGGCATTGGCAGCAAAGAATGCCTGCTCGCTATCTTGGGATTTGAAATCATCCTGTTTGTATATCCACTGGCAGCCAAAAAAGGAACTTCTTTTTTAAAATCCATAACATTGGCCAATGTTTTTGTAACAGGGTTGAGCACTTATTTTGTATTTATTTGCATCCTTATTTTCAGCGAACCCGTACTGAAACAAATTAAATATCCAGTTATTTATTTTTTGCGGCCACTGCACTTTCAAATGGTAGACCGCCTCGATATCCTTTTCATCTCAATATGGATTGTTCCACTGGCAGCCTCAATCGTTATTTACTTATATATGTGCAGCAAGAGCCTGACATTTTTTAAGTGGAAACCTTATAAAGTGGTCATCTTTAGCAGTGCATTTGTTTTCAGCCTTTTTGCTATCGCAAAGAAAGACCCCGATTCCGAAAAGCTGTATGCAAGCTATGTAGAATACTTAAGTTATACAGTTGTATTTGCGATCCCCTGTATTTTGCTGCTTTTCTCTTTCCTTTCTAAGAAGACTAAAAAGGAGGCAGCCAATTGAGAAAAATACTATCTCCATTATTTTCCGTAATACTTTTAACAGGATGCTGGGACCAAGAACAATTAAAAGACAATCGTATTGTTAATGGTATCAGTTTCGACACGGCTGAAGAGCCCGATAAAGTTCTTGGTACAGTCAGGGCGATTGATATCCGCAGCTCTGGTGGAGGAAAGTTCGAGATTAAGGATGAATTTTATGTTTCTGAGAAGGAAACAGTTGCCCAGATTGAAATGGACCTTCAAAATAAGGTTTCCGGTAATATGGATGCGGGAAAAGCATTTATTATCATTGTTGGTGATGAATTGGCACAAACGAAAGGCATTACCTCATTATTAGAACCGATTTTTCGATCCGTTAATGGATATATAGCCTCGCGAATTGTCATAAGCGAGGGGAAAGGTAATGAAATTCTTTCATTGAAACAGAAAGAGAGCCCGATTGTTTTTGAAATAGACAACTTGCTTATCGGCGGAACAAAAGAGACTTATATCCCAAAAGAAACAGTCTTTACTGTTTGGAATACTTTATCAGACAACACGACCGATGTTTTTCTCCCTTTCATAAAAAAAGACGAAGCCAGCAATCTTCTGCTGGCAGGATCAGCTTTATTCAACGGGGATAAATTCACTGGTCAAACTCTCACAACCAGCCAAACTTCACTGTTATTAATATTGAGGGACGAGTTGGGGTCGGGGGCAAAATTAACAATAGAAGCAGAGGAATTAAGCCAGCCTTTTACTATCGGCATTGGCAATGCTAAAACAAAGATGGATGTCACCAAAGAAAATGGTAAAATCTCCTGTACAATTAATGCTGAATTGAATGCAAAGTTACTAAGTTATTATGAAAGTGATACTTCTATGGATATTAATAAGCTCAATAAACTGGCCTCAAAAGAGCTCACCACAAAAGCGAAGGAGCTTACCGACCTCTTAATCAAAGCCGATAGTGACGCGTTAAGTATCGCCAAAGAATTTTCTACGAAGTATCCTGATGCTTGGAGTCCTGAAAAGTGGAAACAGGACTACCAACATGTTGAGGTCATACCAAAGATCAACGTTGAAATCAACGGAACACACAATCTTCAATAAAATCATTGATTGCTTTTTAACATGTGTGACAGTCACTCCCCGAAATATCTCGAACAAGAATCGCTTCTTTCACTTCCAGAAACTCATTGAAAGGCTGTTCTCAATTCGACAACACCCGGGGACTGACTGTCACGAAAAAAGCCAGCTGTGAAAGCTGGATTTTTAAGCGGCGTTAACTTCTTTTCGTTTATCTTTCTTATATTTATGTCCTTGCAATAGAAAGTAAAGAAGAATTCCTGCCAGGACATAAACCGTGCAGTAAGTGTACAGTTCGCCTAGACTGATCTTGGCAGCTGCCAGACCGACAAGGAATGAACCGAGCCCGATTCCTATGTCAAAGATTGATAGGAATGTAGCAGTTGCCATGGCTGCTCTTTTGGGAGGAGATGCCTGAATGGCGATTGTCTGGAAGGTTGGAAACAGTGTTCCCCAGCCCAATCCCGCAAAGGCCGCTGCAGTCAGGAATAAAACCGCCGAATTAGCTGTACCCAAGATCATCATTCCTGCTGCAAACAATAGAATCGCTGGATAGACAATGAAATTGGGTCCATGCAAGTCATACCATTTGCCTGTGAACGGCCTGGAAAGCAACAGCACCACTGCATAAACAACAAAAAAGTAACTGGCCACATGGCTGAGACCCAGCTCTCCTGCATAGACGGAAACGAAGGAAAGAATGGATGAATAAACGATAGCGAAAAATGCACCTATCAAGGCAACCGGAATCGCCTTGACTTCAAAGATGGCATCCTTCAATTTCATTGGAGCCAGTTTTCCTTCTGCCCTCTTAT
This sequence comes from Bacillus sp. AK031, assembly GCF_053903065.1. Lineage (NCBI taxonomy): Bacteria > Bacillati > Bacillota > Bacilli > Caryophanales > Bacillaceae > Bacillus > Bacillus sp. AK031. Next base: position 3,610,243 of record NZ_CP096424.1, read on the forward strand.
CTTCTTTCATGGAGATCAACAATCCTGATAAAAGTCCGACAAACGCTGCCCCGCCGGCAATTTGCAGCATGGCGCTCACTCCCCAGTTTTGCAAAGCTGTCAATCCTAGAAACGGTCCGATAACCATAGCAAAATTTGAGGATAGGATGAAGTAGCCCATCCCTTCCCCCCGCCTGGAGTCCGGGACTGTGAAGGCGGCAATCGAGCCGGCTGCAGTGGTAGCCATCCCAAAACCGATTCCATGCAAAAACCGGACAACTAGCAGTATCCCGACACTGTCCGCAAAAAAGTAAAGCAATGTGGCTCCGAAGAAAAGGGATAAGGAAGATAACAGGATAACCTTGCTCCCGAACCTTTCAATCCATCTTCCAGAGAAGGGACGGATAATAATTGCCGAAATAAGAAAGACCGTGATCATTAAGCCTGCCTGTGATTTTGCACCATTTAAGTGGTCGACTACATAGATAGGAACTGTCACAAGTAAAAAATAAAATGTCATAAACAAAAAGAAATTGCTTATGCCGATGCCGATGAAATTTCGTGTCCATAACGGCGGTTTTCTATTGTTCATGATGTATGACCTCTTTCTAAATCTGTTTAAGCCAGTCTGTTAAAATAGTTTTCAACTCTTCTTGTGAAGACGTGGTCAGTTCTTTTACCAAATCCTCATTTTTCTTCAATACTGCTTTTTCCCAAATAGAGAACTGAGTTTCCACACTCTCCGATAAGGAAATGATCTTTTTTCTCTTATCCTCACTACTGGAATTTTGCTGAATATATCCTTGCTTTAAAAGCCTTTGAGTCGTCCGTGTCATTGGGGGGGCTTCCACCGCAAGATATTCACACAATTCCTTTTGTGTTAATGGACCTTTTTCCCTCAGTATATACAGTACCGACCATTGTGCACCGTAAAGACCATAAGGTTCCAGTGCTTCATTCAAATGCTTCGTCAGCCTCCTCGAAAGCTGATTCACCGCATGAAATAATTCATGAGTATCCTGCAAAACCAACACCTCAATTCAATTACCTGGGTAAGTAAATCCTAAAGAAGTATATCATAAATTAGTTACCCAGGTAAATAATTTATTGGTGGCACACCCCGAAAATTGTCGAAATTCGTATGAAGAACCAGACATCTGGATATAGTGATACTAAACCCAGCCGGTATAGGTGAAGAAAGTTGAATAATTGGCAGCCGTCCATTCATAGATCAATGAGAATCCCGTCCATGCTAAAGTGTGCATTATACCGACTTTTTCTTCCGCTTGAGTCTCTATCCATTAACAGGCTTGATTTTCATGAGCCTGTTTCCGCTTCAGCGTTCACGAATCGCTCAGATCACCTACCTTTTACTATGGTCTTTTCTTTTGACGCTGGTTGAATGGGGGCTCCTTCAAGCTTCGGTCATTAAGTTTGATGGCTGGAAGCTCCCTTACTCCACCATGAAATACCTCTTCATTTTCACCATTGTCTGCATCAGCGGGCTTGTAACAAAGAAACTGTTATCGAGGATTTCAATTGAATAAAAGGCGGCTGGGTTGGAATAATATACCTTATCATATTTCTCCGGAGGTTATGGAATGCGCACTGAAAACCACTTCGTCGTATTGATCTTTTTCTCTTTATTAAGTTTGGTTGCGGCGATTATATTTAATGGAACGATCTTGTCTAAAACGAACGAAATACTGGCTAAGCTTAAAAAGTTTGAGGAGGAGCAGTAAAGGCTCCTTCAAAAAAAGATCCCTCCCCTTTTCTACTTCTGGGGAAGGTATCTTTTTTTCTATTCTTTGGAGTTGGAATTTAGGTGTTCCTAGAGAGACAGTTAGGTTTCGGTATTGGAATCTAGGTGTCCATAGAAGGCCTTTAAAGACAGTTAGTTTTCGGAATTGAAATCTAGGGGTCCATAGAAGGCCTTTAAAGACAGTTAGTTTTCGGAATTGGAATCTAGGTGTCCATAGAAGGCCTTTAAAGACAGTTAGGTTTCGGAATTGAAATCTAGGGGTCCATAGAAGGCCTTTAAAGACAGTTAGGTTTCGGAATTGGAATCTAGGTGTCCATAGAAGGCCTTTAAAGACAGTTAGGTTTCGGAATTGAAATCTAGGGGTCCATAGAAGGCCTTTAAAGACAGTTAGTTTTCGAAATTGAAATCTAGGGGTCCATAGAAGGCCTTTAGAGACAATTAGTTTTCGGAATTGAAATCTAGGGGTCCATAGAAGGCCTTTAAAGACAGTTAGTTTTCGGAATTGGAGTTTAACTGTCCTTAGAGGGCTTGTAAAGACAGTTAGTTTTTGGAATTGAAAAATAACTGTCTCTAGGGTGTATTCGACATATTCCGAGGCGTGCCTGTCACCGCCCGATTTTTGTTTGTCTTCTTTGAAAATCAACATCCTCATAGTATGTGTTCTTCACAAGTACATTAGGGCCTAGGCATTTGACCGCAGGACAATGGCAGCTCAATGACTGCGCTGTTTTGGTCTGGTTCCACTTATCGTAGGCATCAATCAGCGATGTAGTCTGGATATTCCCTAAACCAGGTTCATCTCCGAAATCTGTAACAATGATGTCGCCGCTGAAGATATTGACATTCAAGCGTGAGCGCCCATCGGGATCATTTCTGACTGTCACGTTCTTTTCATTTAAAAGGCGTTGATATAATTCAAGCTCTTCTCCAGAGGAACTGCACGGATAGAACGGCAGCGTTCCAAAAAGCATCCAAATATCCTCGTTACGGTGGTCGAGAAGCCTCTTAATCGCTACCCGAACTTCTTCAAGATCAAGCGTCTCCAGATCTTTAGCAAAATCAACAGGATACATTGGATGGACTTCATGCCTCGTGCAGCCCATCTCGATGATATGGTCATGGATTTTTTCCAAATACGGAAATGTCCTGCCGTTCAGCATCGTTTCCGCGGATACCATGACACCTTCGCTGGAAAGCCGCTTCGAGTTAGCAACCATGCGATGAAAATAATTGGCACGCTGATCCTCCGTAGGCTTCCGCTCCATCCTCGCAAAACCGGTCTCGGCAAACTCTTCCACCGTTCCCCAGTTATGTGAGATATGCAAAACATCCAGATAAGGAACAATCGGTTCATACCTCTCATAAGGAAGAGTCAAATTAGAATTGATCTGTGTTTTTACTCCTCGCGAATGAGCATACTTCAAGAGCGGGAGTACATGATTCTCTACCGATTTCCTGGACATCATCGGCTCTCCGCCTGTGATGCTGATTGTCCTCAAGTGAGGAACTTCATCCAGTCTTGCCAGGATCAAGTCCATCGGCAGTGCTTCCGGATCTTTATTTTGCAAAGTATAGCCAACAGCACAATGATTACAGCGCATGTTGCACAACGTAGTGGTTGTGAATTCAATGCTGGATAATGTCATTTTCCCGTGCTCTTCCATATCCCTGTATGCTTCCCAAGGATCGTTGGCAGGTGAAAGAGGTTCTGATTCCTTTATATGTAAAACCATCTATGTATCTTCCTTTCACTATATAACTGGTTAACTACTATTCATACCTATGAAATACTACGGTATTCTATCACTTTTGACAACTGGCCTTTTTATATAAATGAAAAAGGCCGTTTCCTGTTCAAACGGCCCGTCGTCTAAGTCAATGTTAATTCAGCGGTAATTTGTTTTCTTTTTCCGATAATTTTTCCCTTTTTTAAAAAATACCTTTTTGGACAAGAATGTATCTCTGCTATTTCCCCCCACCGATCATTCGACAAAAACCGGAGCGTGCCAGTCACTTTATAATAATTCCTTAAATGTTTAGCCCTTTTTGGGGCAGAGTAGTTCTATGAATATCAATTTGAGTAAGTACGAAAGGATGAGCATGTATGGATGATAAAATCTTCTGGGCCGTCAACTCGTTTTCCAAGCGCTCTTCATTACTGAACCATTTGATGATTTTTATTTCAAACAAGGCCAGATATGTGTATCTATTTATTCTTTTGCTTCTGTTGTTTAAAAACAGGAGAACTGTTATAGACGCTTTGGTTTCCAGTGGTGCTTCGCTGGTTGTCAGTAGCATCATCAAGCTGTTCTTCTTCAGGCCGCGCCCTTTTGTAAAGAACAGGGTCGGCATATTGATTCCCTCTAAGCGAAATTCCAGTTTTCCAAGCAAGCATACACTTCTAGTTTTTGCAGTTTCAACTGCCGTTCACCTTCGCCATAAGGTTCTAGGAAAGGTGCTTTCCTGGCTTTCACTCCTGACAGGAATATCCCGAATTTGGACAGGACTCCATTATCCTTCTGATATTTTCGGAAGTGCTGCGATTGGTTCCGGAATCAGCTGCCTCACTCATACCTTTTTGAAATACAGCCGGCAGGAAGATTAGAAGCCGGCTGTATTGATTGCGATATGCTTGTTTTTACATATATTTCTTTTTTTGGTGCAAGCTACTTGTATACAAAAAAATGATTACAGGTGAATCTATGCATATCATATTAAGTGTCCTTCTGCTGTTATTTGCTTACATTAAAGGCAACTGGCGTGAGTGGGATAAGTACCATTTGACCATTTTTTATGTGATTATCTGCAACCTTCTATATAATCATCTTTGCCGGAACAAAATGCTCTGGGAATACCAGCCTGATTTTTATCCCAAGTCACATATCATTGTGGATATCTTGTATTCATTTATTAATCTCCCTGCCCTCACACTGCTTTTTCTCACCTTTTATCCGTTTTCCGGGTCTGGTAAGAAAAAACTCAAGTTCATATTAATTTGGGTGGGTGCTTCTATGCTGGTGGAGTATCCTTTTTATAAATACGGCCGGCTTCAACTGCAAAACGGCTATGAATACTGGATGGATGCCTTCTTCTATATCGCCATGTATGGAAGTATCCGCCTGCATTTCACCCGTCCCTTCCTGACCTATTTTGCATCTGTGCTGATTATCATTTTTATGATGTGGGCATTTAAGATTCCGGTTAAGTGACTGGCACGCACTGGTCTAACACAGATTCACTCTTTTTTGAAAAGGCTCTATTCGCAATGATTGTGGCTGTATAAAAGTGATGGCTTTCCGCTCCAGGCGCACGACTCCGCGGGGCGGGCGTTGAGCCTCCTCGGCTTTGCCTGCGGGGTTACGTTCCAGTGGGTACGTAACCTTGGTCTCACCTGTCCCGCTAGTCCCGCAGGAGGTCGCACGCCTTCCGCTCCAATCCTCCTACGTTATAGGGTAGAGGGTAAAATAGCATTAAAAGCAACAATCTTTTAGAAAAGAGCCTTTGAAAAAACGGTAAAAACTCATATATCTAAAATTTGGCTCATAAAAATTGGAATTACACTCATAAATGCAATTTCATGCTCATATATGCTCGATTTCGCTCAAATATTTGATATCACGCTCATAAATGTGTTTACAGCTCATTTGTTATCTCAAAAGTATTAATTTCTGCTGCTTTCTTACAATTTTTTTATCCCTTCTGATTGGTTAGAACCGTTATTTTGTCCATTTAAAATCCCTGATTGCCTCGATTATGTCGAATAAAAACAGCACTCGCCAATAGATTTATAGGGCAAGTGCTTTTTTTTATTGGAAAAGCCTATGGCTTTAAGACAACTTTTACACATTCATCTTCATGGTCATTAAATATTTTATAGGCATCTGCTGCTTTTTCCAGCGGCATGATGTGGGAGATGATTTCAGTCGGGTTCAGTTCGGCTGATGTGATCTTTTCAAACAACTCAGGCATATAATGGACGACCGGGGCCTGTCCCATTTTCAGCGTTACGTTTCGTTCGAAAAAGTTACCAAGCGGGAACATATTGTACATCATGCCGTAAACACCTGTCAGCTGTACTGTACCGAATTTGCGGACAGCATCTTTTGCGATATTAATCGCACTTAATGTACCGCCTTGAAGTTTCAATTTCTGCTCCACTTTTTCAACCGCATTTTTTTCACCATCCATGCCGACACAGTCAATGACGATGTCAGCTCCGCCTTCCGTTATCTCTTTCAAGTGCTGCCCCATTTCCTTGAATTCATCGAAATTAAAGATTTCCACGTTATTGTTTTGCTTCGCTTTATTAAGGCGATATGGAAGGTTATCGACTGCAATGACACGTTTTGCGCCTTTCATCCAGGCAAACTTCTGTGCCATCAATCCGATCGGTCCGCAGCCCAGCACGATGACAGTATCTCCGGGTTTCATGCCTGAGTGTTCAACGCTCCAGTATGCTGTCGGCAAAACATCAGACATGAACAGCAGCGCTTCGTCTGCCAGGTCGCATGTTTCCGGGACCTTGAATGGCATGGTATTTCCGTACGGCACGCGCAAGTATTCCGCCTGGCCGCCGGGGTGATTTCCATACTGTTCGGTATAACCAAAATAGCCGCCAGTATCTTTATGCGGGTTGGAATTATCGCATTGGCTTTCCATATTATTTTCACAATAAAAGCAGTGCCCGCATGAAACATTGAACGGAAGGACGACTCTGTCACCCTTCTTTACCTTTGTGACATCAGGCCCAGTTTCCTCCACAATCCCCATTGGCTCGTGTCCAATTATATACCCGGGGCGCAACGGCAAATTTCCTTGATACAAGTGGAGATCAGAACCGCAAATCGCGGTAGAAGTAATCTTGACGATGATATCATCACGCTGCTGAATTTTCGGATCCTCGACTTCCTTCACCTGAATATCCTTCGAACCCTGATACGTAACAGCTTTCATACTCAGCCTCCTAATAGTGGAATACAAAACATATACCCGGTTTTCGGGATTGTACTCGGGTTCTTGGGTATGGTTGGTGTATGTTCGTGACAGGGACGCCTCGGATTTTGTCGAAAATAACGTCATCGGATCCAAGCAGCCTCTCTTGATCACGCAGGGGTGACTGGCTTTCATGGGAATAAAGAGTTTTTTTGCCATCTATAATGTTATTCATCAAATCAGATGGTATTTAAAGGCGTTTTATTTACCAGCTGACTCTTCTTTTTTTCACTCAGATGGCTCTTAAAGTTGCTTTATTTACCAGCTGACTCTTCTCCCTTCCATTCAGATGGCTCTTAAAGACGCTTTATTCACCAGCTGACTCTTCTCCCTTCCACTCAGATGGCTCTTAAAGTTGCTTTATTTACCAGCTGACTCTTCTCCCTTCCATTCAGATGGCTCTTAAAGACGCTTTATTCACCAGCTGACTCTTCTCCCTTCCACTCAGATGGCTCTTAAAGTTGCTTTATTCACCAGCTGACTCTTCTCCCTTCCACTCAGATGGCTCTTAAAGGCGCTTTATTTACCAGCTGACTCTTCTCCCTTCCACTCAGATGGCTCTTAAAGGCGCTTTATTTACCAGCTGACTCTTCTACCTTCCACTCAGATGGCTCTTAAAGTTGCTTTATTCACCAGCTGACTCTTCTCCCTTCCATTCAGATGCTCTTAAAGGCGTTTTATTTACCAGCTGACTCTTCTCCCTTCCATTCAGATGCTCTTAAAGGCGTTTTATTTACCAGCTGACTCTTCTCCCTTCCACTCAGATGGCTCTTAAAGACGCTTTATTTACCAGCTGACTCTTCTACCTTCCATTCAGATGGCTCTTAAAGACACTTTATTTACCAGCTGACTCTTCTTTTTTCCACTCAGATGGCTCTTAAAGGCGTTTTATTCACCAGCTGACTCTTCTCCCTTCCACTCAGATGGCTCTTAAAGGCGCTTTATTTACCAGCTGACTCTTCCACCTTCCATTCAGATGGCTCTTAAAGGCGTTTTATTCACCAGCTGACTCTTCCACCTTCCATTCAGATGGCTCTTAAGAAATTCATCTGCTATTCACACCGAAAAATACTTTGTGAAAGAATTGTGAAAAGCGTTGCCAAATGGATAGGACGGGAGTATATTATAAGTGTGGAGAGTAAGTGAAACATTTCACAAAGCCAAAACAATAAACCGTACTCTCTTCAGAAATTCAGAAGCTGGCCGGCTTTATCTCAATTTTTTTACAATCATATGTGAAATACCTCACAATACTAAGGAGATGTTTATAATGAGATGGTGGAAAACTCCTCAAGCTGCTACTGTTTGGACAATACTAAGAATTTGGCTCGGTATCCAGTGGCTTGAAGCCGGCTGGCACAAGGTAACTGATGGATTTGATACAACAGGATTCTTACATGGGGCAATCGCTAAAGCAACTGGAGATCATCCGGCGGTTCAAGGATGGTACGCAGGCTTCCTTGAAAATGTCGCTCTCCCAAACGCTGAAATTTTCAATTTCCTGATTCCTTGGGGTGAAGTACTTGTTGGACTTGGACTTATCTTAGGCGCTGCCACAATCCCAGCTTTACTAGCAGGTGCTTTCATGAACTTGAACTTCCTGCTCGCAGGAACTGTAAGCACGAACCCTATTTTATACACAGCAGCAATCATCCTCCTGTTCGCTGGAGGCGGAGCTTACTACTTTGGCCTTGACAGATTTGCGATTCCTTTCATCAAAGATGCAATTGCCAATAGAAAAGCACGCGGAGGAAATGACGAGGTTGAACGTAAACACGCAGTGCTTCACTGATGGTGACAGGGACTACCCGAAATATCCGGAAATATGTCGAATTTATAAAACGAAAACACCTCCTGAAAAATGGAGGTGTTTTCGTTTTATCAATGGGGTGCCGCTGAAACCCCCTTCCTACTTTGTTTCTCTATGCAAAGTACGTTTTTTAAGACGTGGACAGTATTTCATCAATTCTATCCGGTCGGGATTGTTTCGTTTATTCTTTGTTGTAATATAATTTCGATCTCCTGTCTCTGTACATGCCAATGTGATTTTCACTCTCATCTTCTTTTCCTCCTGATCGTCATTTTGAATGTCTTGTTCCCTTAAGAAGCGGGAAGTTTAACTTCTAATAAGCTCCATTCGCCTTTCATTTCCTCTTCTCTCAGCAGGCAATAATCCAGACTCTCCTCAACCGCCTGCCAGTCCATCCCTGTTCATACATACTCATTTAGCTAGCAACGTTACAAAGATCACCAGCTGGATTTTTTCACTCCGGGAACCTGGCCTTTATGTGCCAATTCTCTGAATGCAATCCTCGACATTTTGAATTTGCGCAGATATCCGCGCGGCCTTCCTGTCACATCGCATCGGTTTTTCAACCGGGTCGGAGAAGAATCACGCGGCAGTTTTTTCAGCGCTTCATAATCACCTTTCTCCTTCAGCTCTCTTCTCAGTTCTGCATAGCGTTCAACCATTGCTTGCCGTTTTCTCTCTTTAACTACTTTAGATTTCTTAGCCATTACCCTACCTCCTTTTTTATTCGTAATCATTACGATTTATGATTTAAAAATTTTTAAATCATAAATAGAAATTTCATTACGGATGCGCCATCACTTCTAGATGTTCTCTGTAAATGTTCTGTACAGTCAAACCACTGTGCCCTGGCGCTCTGAATGTTCAGCTTGTCATCGATTTCTTCTTCAATTTCCCGCATCAGCGCCATCAGCTGGGCAAAAGTGAGGTTGAACTTGCTTGCAGCCTGTCTGTGCGGCGAATGCTTGACGAGCAGCGACATGAATTGCTCAGAAGTATGAGATTTGGAAGCAAGCTCTTCCTCAAGTCCAACTACATATTGATACACTTCTTTCTTAAAAGGGGACAAGTTGGCAACAATATCTCTTGCCAGGATCTCCATCAAGTGTTCGTTCATCCCTTACACCCCTGATTGAAAAATTTTATTTCGGACGTTCCATATTGTACTTTTTCAAGAAACGGTCTGCACGTCCTCCACGGTCGGCGAACTTCTGTACTCCAGTGTAAAACGGATGTGTGTCCGAGCTGACTTCCACTTTAATCAGAGGATAGGTTTTCCCATCTTCCCACTCAATCGTTTCGGATGAACCCATTGTTGAACTGGTTAAGAATTTGAATCCGCTGTTTGTATCCATGAATACGACTTTTTCATATTTTGGGTGAATGCCTTGTTTCATAATGAACTACCTCCTGTTTTCACTAAAACGTAATTGTTACGATTTAACCTTATGCAGATATTAAAACAGATATTCCCGGATAATGCAACTATAGTATCCAATTAATACTGCAAAAAAAAAACAGCTTCCCTTATAGAAGCTGCTGGGTATTCGACAAAAACCGGGTCGTGCCTGTCACACAAGATTCCATTCAAACCATTTTCCATGGCCCTCTGTTCGTCCAATTGTATTTTTGGATTCTTCTCCCCCGAAATAATAATCCAGGTGAAGGTCCCTGTCGGTGATGTTGTTATAGATATGGAATACATCCCTTTCCTGTCCGATTCTCTTAATCTCTTCCAACAGTTTCTCCTTTCCTTCACGCGGAATCTGGTTGGCTACATGAGTGTGAAAGACACATAGCACAGAGTCAGCCGGTATATTTTTGGAAAGTTGAGGGAGCATCTCTATACCGTCACCTTCTATAAATTCAATGGAGGCGGCTTTCACATGTTCTGCTGCTTTTTCGAATAATTTTCTTCTATCCTGGTGTTCCGGCCAAATCAATGCGTTCAGCCATAGATAATCCTCCTCATCCGCCAAATCATTTATATGCAAATCCAGCCCAATCCTATGAGAAACAGGCGGTGAATCATCGAGGAAGTCTGGCACATTCCTGCCTTTTATAGAGGCAGATATTTTTACATCTGATGCTTGATTGCCATAGCTTTTGCCTGTTCCATAAGAGTAGGAATACTGATCCCATAGCAGCTGCAGCCCGGCACTCGTCCCGATTTCGATCATTGCCAGCGGCTTATTGGTTTTGTTAAAAATATGGCTGAATACTGGATATAAATAAGCACACCTTCTGACCTCATTCGTCTGCACGAGTTTCGTCTTCAGCAGCTTGATAATTTCTTCCCTGTGGATCCGGCTGAAATTTTTAAAAGCGGAAAATGCTTCTTCAGGACTTTTAGGAGAACCGGCGATGCTTGGATAGTAGTCTTTCAAAGGATGGTCCTTCCCTTTCAGCAGCAAATAGTGGACGGCACCGAATAACAGATTGGGCACCGGCTGGCCCTCTCCTGCATTCGCACTCAACTCCAGGATCTCGTCATCATTGGCAATTTCCAAAGATAATCGTTCATATAAATCACTTGATCCCTTGCATTCATTGTCCGCAAATCGCTTGAATGTTTCCGAAAGCATAGCAGTATTCTTCAATGGGAATCCTCCATTTCAGTCTAAAAATTCTTACTATTATTCTATCATGATTTCTTTTTGCAGATAAAAAGAAACTTTATTCCTATCTGAGCGTAAATACTACTAACAGATAATCAGGAAGGGTGTGCTTTTTAATGAATGAGGTACAGAACAAAGTGGAGCGGTACAAGGAGATTTATTCAGAACTAAAGAACAATCTGCGCTGGAAAGTTTCTGATTCAAGAATCCTGATGATGGCAGCCTCGCTTTATGTGACCAGCAGACGTGAGTTTTCAATGAACCGATTCCAAGACCTCAGTGACTTCATTAAAAGTGAAGTCGGCATGTTTTCAACACTTAAAGGACAGACCCGCTTTACAATTGCTGCAATGCTCGATACCCGATTTGAAAATCCCAAGGACCACTTCACCGGCTTTCTTGATACCTATGAAAAGGTCATCGCAGAAGGCTTCAGCAGAGGCATCTTCAGTTATATTGCAGCCATGGTCCTGCATTCTCATGAAGGAAATAAACAGGAGCTTGCCGCTCTTTCCAAAACAGTATACAAAAAAATGAGGGAAGAACATTTCTTTCTCACCGGCCAGAGCGATTACCCGCTGGCAGTCCTGCTTGCGCAAAGAAATCAAAATATCGACGAGCTCATTGCCTATGTGGAAGGTTTCTATAACAAACTCGACCAGGCAGGCTTGCGGAAAGGAAATGACCTGCAGAGCATGAGCCACATTCTTTCGCTTCAGGAAGTGGCGAATCAGGACGAATTGATTTCCCGGTGCACCGGACTGTACGATACATTAAAAAGTCATGGCATCAGGCCGAAAGCAATGTTTTATCCCCAAATTGCTCTGCTTTCTTTCATGTCAGACAGTAAGGCGCAGCTTCCCGAGGTAAAAGAAATACAGGAAACTCTCAATAAAGAGAAATTATTCAAATGGCACAAGGATATCAATTTCATGATGGCGGTCACTTTTTTCATCAGTGATAAAATTGAACACTCCTCAGTGCTGGAAACAAGCCTGTACACAACCATCGAGGCCCTTATCCAAGCACAGCAGGCAGCCTCCATAGCGGCCATTTCCAGTGCGGCAGTTGCAGCCAATACAGCTGATGGGGGCTGAGTATGGATTCACTTGAAATAGTGGCCGCTTGGCAGAAGAAGCCGACAAAAACAAAAGGTATGACCATCCATAAGGGCGGTTATACCTTTTTTTGCGTTGGCTTAGAGAGTCTCCAACTAAAGGCTGAATTAAAAACATCCTAACGAATGTTAATTCCAAACCAGTTTCTGACTACAATGATTGTAGAAAGGAGAGATTAGATGAAACGCAAAACGAAGAACAAACCGCAAATGAACCATGAATCCGAAGTAAGACGCCTGCAGGACAGTATCACGGACCGCAGGGCAAGCTTGTATAATCTGATTTTCTAAAAGGAGGGATATATCATGTTAGCCATCATCAAGGTGTTCATCGAAAAAAATGACAGCCCGGAAGTGAAAAAGCTTAAGGATGACATCATTGACCGCCGCGCCAGCCTGCACAATAAATATTACTAACAAAATCTTAAAATGAACTTTACATTATCAGCGTTTATTACAACCATCCTGGTGATATATAATGACCCGGAGGCTTAAAACAAAGGAGGAATTGAATATGTTAGCGATTATTAAAATCTTCACTTCAAAGCAGAATGATCCCGAAGTCAAGAAGCTGAAAGATGACATCATCGACCGCCGTGCCAATCTGCATAACAAGTACTTTTAATCAAAAAAACTCATTGGGAGGTATTCAACATGTTAGCGATTCTCAAGATCTTTTCCGGTAAGCATAACGACCCTGAAGTCAAAAAACTGAAAGATGACATCATCGACCGCCGTGCAGGTTTGCATAACTGGTACTTTTAATGGTCAGCACAGAAAATTACTCACCAGTATCAGAGGAGTTACACCTATTTAACGGCACAAAAAAATAAGTGTCCGTAATTCCAGGGAAGTGAAAATTACGGACACTTATAAAAATTCTCTCATCATAAATCCTTCTTAGCTTATCTCCAATATCTTCAAGATCGATACAAATAACAGGAAGAAAATGAATGACATTAAAGAAATGAACGTCAGTATATGTTCTTTAGAGCTCCTTGCATACTTCCATTCCATGAAGAAACGAAACCCGAACACGATAATGAAGAATAACAGAAAGTATGCCCCTGAATCCACAATATCCTTTTTTATAAGCCCAAAAAATATGGCTCCTGTAATCATGATAAGGAGCAGCGATGTTTCCCCAATTCTATGCATCAAATTGACTAGTTTGTACATCCCTTTTGTCTGTTTAATTTTATATTTCTTTCTCATCTTTTTGTCCATGACGATGTTCACAATCAAAACGATCAAACCAAAGATAGTCGTTAACACCCATTCTGTGATATGAATTCCTCCCATTACTTTATTGCATTTTCAATCAATTCACCCGTTACCGCCTCGACAAACGAAAGGGCGCCGTTCAGCCTTGGAAATGCCGGATTATATGTAATAGTATAATATGATTCCTGGTTCTCTTCAGATTGTTTAACCCATTTAACCTCTATCTCCAGTTCCCGAACAATCTTCTTCATTGCCTCCCCTTCGGAAATCTCAGCAATTGAAGGAACCCGATTAAGTTCTTGCAGATCGAGGTCAGGACTTGAAAAGTGTGAAATCAGCCCTGTAGTCCGGTTGACACCAATACCTGCAAAACCGAAGTGAACAGGAAGGTCGTTGAGGAAGAGATGATAGTTGAAATGATATCGTCCACTTTCCCCGTCATGTTCTTCTAAGGCAAGTTTGAAGTAGTGCCGGGCATCAGGAAATAACTTAAACAACAGTTGAGTCGCAATATCCCTGCATTCATCATGGGATAATTGATGCGGTCCCTTTTCTTCAACAAATGAAAAGAAGCCCTTTAGCTTGTTCGTCTCCTTATCCACAGTCATTTTCAACGTTTCATCGTTTCGTTTATGCAGGTAATCATCAAATGTCTTGGATTCCGTCACTTCCCCTTCATATCCTCTTCTTCTCCAGACAATCCCCATTGTATCGCCCATATCTGTTTCACGGATTTTTTCGAACTGATTTTCATCAAACCCAAGCAGTTGATGAAGGGTTTTATCATCAGTATGCGGAGGATTCAGTGACTGGAGCTGTGCCGGTTCCTCCTCTTCTTCCCGCAATTCCAGTTCTCCCGTTTCAGGATTGAAAAAAATAGTCCAATTTGGCTCATAAACTAAATGAGGCAGCCCGTCACCATTGAGATAAAGATCCCTGCTTAAATCGGCAATGATCAGTTGCAATTTCAATCCTTTTAAGAATTCGGCCTTAATTTCCGCTTTATCGATAAACTTCACAGGCTCGTGAACATCTTTTGCTAGACCATAATAACGATAGCCGGTGACTTCCCCGCTAATCAGGATATCAAGATAAAATCCTGTGAAAGGAAGCGGCATCTCGAGGTGATACTGCGTATATTCCATCCGGTACTTACCGTTTCTGAGCGCTCTCCACTCAATTAACCGGAAGGATTCAATTTGGTCGGGCATGTTTTCTTTAGCAAAACTTAAAGCCCTGCTTTTCAATTCTTCGGGTTCCAGAACAGGTTGCTTACTGCTAAGACATCCATCCCTGGCCAAACTTCTTAACATTCCATCTGCGGTGAGTTCCAGCCAGACGCCAATAGTATCCTCATCCCGAAGCTTCCAGGAAAAAACGGCGGTCTGTGTTTCTTCATTATAATCCTCGATTTCAAGTTCGAATTCGCTGGTGATCTCACCGATATGTATTGCCTTTTCTTTCAGTTCGCATAATAGCAAAGCGGACACCCCTTTATTACAGTATACAAAAAAACGAGTGTAAAACCGACATGGTTTTACACTCGCTCTGATTCGACAAATTCCGGGTCGTGCCTGTCACGCAGGGAAGATCTATTCCTCCTCAGGACTCGTCTTTCTCAGGAAAAAGGCAAGGATGATGCCGATTCCGGCAACGACTCCCGCAACTATAAAGGAAACATTGACTCCGTGAATCAACCCTTCCATTCCATATTCAGCAGGGTTCAGTGCACTGTTCGTCATGATGGTGACAAGCAGGGCAGTTCCGACTGAACCAGATATCTGTCTCATCGTATTATTCATCGCTGTTCCGTGGGGAATGAGCCTTGAAGGCAGCTGATTGAGCCCGGCCGTTGTTACAGGCATCATCACCAGCGCCACCCCGAACATTCTCACCGCATTCACGACGGCCATATAGGTAAAGGATGTTTCTGACGTCAGATTGGTAAAGAAGAACGTAGAAATCGTCACGATCGTCAGTCCGACTATCGCCAGCATCTTGGCGCCGAACTTATCAAATATCCTGCCGCTGACAGGATTCATGATTCCCATCAGTAAAGCCCCGGGCAGAAGCATCAGACCCGATTCAAAAGCAGAGAACTTGTGCATGTTCTGCATATAAATCGGCAGGATTGTCGCTCCGCCGATCATTGCAATGAACATGATCATGCCGATGATGGTTGCCAAAGTAAACATCTTATACCTGAATACCTTGAATTCAAGGATCGGTTGCTCAAGGTTGGACTGTCTTTTGATAAAGATAGACAGAGTTATCACTCCCAGCAGCAGCGATAGGATAACCTGAAGACTGCCCCAGCCTGCTGTTCCGGCCGTACTGAATCCATATAGTATCCCGCCAAACCCGAGGGTTGAAAGGATGATTGATAATACATCCAACTTGGGATTCGTAAGTTCTGTAACATTTTTCAAGACGAAATAAGCAATGACAAAATCGATAATCGCTATAGGGAGCACTATGTAAAACAGAACACGCCAAGGATACTGATCAACGAGATACCCCGAAAGTGTAGGGCCAATAGCCGGTGCAAACGAAATCACCAAGCCGAACAGCCCCATGGCAGAACCCCTTTTCTCAACCGGAAAAATGACAAAGAACACGGTCTGCATCAATGGGATCATAATTCCGGCACCCGAAGCCTGTACGATCCTTCCAATCATCAAAAAGAAAAAGTTAGGCGCAACCGCACATATAAGGGTCCCGAATGCAAACAGGCCCATGGCTGTCAAAAACAATCTTCTTGTCGTGTAACGTCCAATCAGGAATGCAGTAATCGGAATCATTACACCATTTACCAGCATGAACACCGTCGTCAGCCACTGCGCTGTATTGGCACTCAAGTCAAGATCTCTCATTATATGTGGCAGTGCTGTTGCCAGCAGAGTCTGATTTAAGATAGCAGCGAAAGCTCCGGAGATTAATATGGCCACAATCGGAGCAATTTTTATATTTTGTTCTTCCTTTGTTTGAGACTTCTCCATTTTCTTACCCTCTTTTCCAAAAGCCTGCTCAATTAGTTTGCTGAAAATAAAATCTTCTATGCGACTCCAAGGGAATTGCGGAATGACAACTTTCACTTCATTGAGCATTTTTCCATTTAGTTCCCGATTCATAAAAATAGAAACAGCCTGAAACTGTTTCGGTTACCGTAATAATTGTAGACCTTAAATAATCTGAGAACAATCAATATGCTTACTATTCACCAAATTTGCTTCGCCTGAAGGCTCGTCAGAATGAACAACAACACTGTTTACACTGCTGTCCCTCCTGCTTGCAGTTATTTTTTCTTCCACATTCAGGGCATACTTCCAAGAGAGACCTTTTTGATGATGGAAGTCATGATGTAATGCTTTTGATCTGAAAAATACGATTGCCGTTATAGCATTCCAGAGTTCATCAATATGGTTAATAGACCGATGCCATTCCATTTAATCGTTCCTCTCTTACTTTTCTTTGATAATTTACTTACGGCCAGTGTTTATTGGGGTTTTAATGTAATTTGAAATTTTTAAACTCAATTGCTTGAGATTTCATTTTAATTGGAGGATTATAGATAGTTGTATTGATAAAAAAACTGGAGGATCTTATGGAAACAAAAATAAATTCAAAAGCTATACTCATCACCTTCATGATTGGAGCGTTCTTCGCGATCTTGAATGAAACCCTGTTAAACATCGCTCTTACCGAGTTAATGCTTGTATTCAATGTCGACGCTCCTACAGTCCAATGGATGGCGACCGGCTTTATGCTTGTAATGGGCGTGTTGATGCCTATTTCTGCACTGCTGATTCAGTGGTTTACAACCAGGCAGATGTTCATCGGTGTCATGTCGATATTCTTGCTGGGCACGATTATTGCTGCGTCCGCTCTGAATTTCCCAATGCTGTTGACCGGCCGGATGATTCAGGCTGTGGGAACAGGCTTGCTGATACCTGTTATTTTCAATGCCCTGCTTCTGTTGTACCGGCCCGAAGTCCGCGGAAAAATCATGGGAACCTTCGGCCTTGTCATTATGTTCGCACCGGCGATCGGCCCTACATTGTCTGGTGTCATCGTTGACCTTCTGGGCTGGAGATGGCTCTTCATCACCGTCATTCCATTTGCTGTATTCTCGATTTTGTTTGCGGTAAAATACCTGCAAAATGTCGGGGAAGTCACACGCCCCGGCGTCGATGTGTTTTCCATCCTTCTTTCGTCGGTCGGGATCGGCGGAATTGTGTACGGCTTCAGCAGCGCCGGTGAAGAGGGAGCCGGTTTCACTTCTGCAAGGATCATCATTATCCTTGCCATCAGTGTGATCAGCCTTGTTGTATTCGTATTGCGTCAGCTGAAGCTTGATGAACCACTGCTCGATGTCCGTGTATTCAAGTATAAAAGCTATGCAAGAGGAATCATCTTGTTTGTAATCGTGATCATGGCCATGTTTGCATCGGAAATCGTCATGCCGATGTACTTGCAAGGACCGCTCGGCTACTCCGCAAAAGTTGCAGGATTGCTGTTATTGCCAGGTGCTTTGCTGAACGGGCTGATGTCGCCGACAATGGGGGCCCTATTCGATAAATACGGACCGCGTAAGCTCATTATCCCCGGGACTTTTACTCTCGTCGGAGTCATGATCTTTTTCAGTAATATCAATCCTTCTTACCCAATTTGGTCATTCATTCTTGTCTATATGGTACTGATGCTGTCGATCTCGGCTATCATGATGCCGGCTCAGACAAATGCTCTCAATGAATTGCCCAAGAAACTTTATCCTCATGGAACGGCAATCGCCAACACGCTTCAGCCGATTGCCGGAGCGCTGGGTGTATCTATATTTGTCAGCATCATGACGCAGGGCCAGGAAAGCTATCTGGAAGGGCAGGCATCAGTGACAGAGGAAATTGCCAATAAAGCAATGACTTATGGTGTTCACCATGCCTATTGGTTTGCCCTGGCACTTGGCGTGATCGCGTTTATTATTGCCCTATTTGTGAGAAAGGCAGTATCTCCTGATTTTGATGAAGAAGAGAATACTGCTGAAACAGGAGCCTGATTCTTTTGAATCGGGCTTTTTTTATGTGGTGGCCTTAAGGACTTTTAGTTTGGCTTTTCTAAATCTAAGTGTCCTTAGGAGACTCTTAAAGACACTTAGTTTGGATTATCCAAATCTATGTGTGGCTTGGAGCCCTCTAATGACAGTTAGTTTCTCTTTTCCATTTTTAACTGTCGCTTGAGTCCTTCTAAAGACAGTTAGATTCTCTTTTCCATTTTTAACTGTCTCTTGAACCCTTCTAAAGACAGTTAGTTTCTCTTTTCCATTTTTAACTGTCGCTTGAGCCCTTCTAAAGACAGTTAGTTTCTCTTTTCCATTTTTAACTGTCGCTTGGACCCTTCTAAAGACAGTTAGATTCTCTTTTCCATTTTTAACTGTCGCTTGAACCCTTCTAAAGACAGTTAGTTTCTCTTTTCTATTTTTAACTGTCTCTTGAGCCCTTCTAAAGACAGTTAGTTTCTCTTTTCCATTTTTAACTGTCTCTTGAGCCCTTCTAAAGACAGTTAGTTTCTCTTTTCCATTTTTAACTGTCTCTTGAGCCCTTCTAAAGACAGTTAGTTTCTCTTTTTCATTTTTCACTGTCTCTTGAGCCCTTCTAAAGACAGTTAGATTCTCTTTTCCATTTTTAACTGTCTCTTGAACCCTTCTAAAGACAGTTAGTTTCTCTTTTCTATTTTTAACTGTCTCTTGAGCCCTTCTAAAGACAGTTAGTTTCTCTTTTCCACTTTTAACTGTCGCTTGAGCCCTTCTAAAGACAGTTAGATTCTCTTTTCCAAATCTATCTGTCACTAGGACACCTTTAAAGACAGTTAGTTTCTTTTCTTCAAATCGATGTGTAGCTTGCACCTCTTTAAAGACAGTTAGTTTCTCTATTCCAAATTTTTCTGTCGCTAGTCCATGTTATTGCGTCAGAATCGGCATGGTTGCGGCGAATATGAGCAGCCCTCCGTCAATTGGGATTGATTTTTCACCTGGAATCTCAATCGACATACCTTGACAATCAGTTTCTCACCCCAGTCAATATATAAGTGACCCTTATGAAGGCGGGATATTGTAAATACAGTTTTTAAAATTTTCATTGATAACGATTATCAATTTCGGTTACAATGATACTAACAATTCTATTTAATAACACTGTCAACGTATTTTCGAGAAAGATTCTTAGATAAATATACTTAGGGGAACAAGGAGTGGTCAGCTATGAAGGAAATCGAATGCTTTGATGTAACCATCATCGGGGGAGGGCCGGCAGGATTGTACTCAGCTTTTTACAGCGGCCTAAGGGAAATGAAGACAAAAATCATTGAGTTTCAGGCCGAGCTTGGCGGAAAAGTTCATGTGTATCCTGAGAAAATGATCTGGGATGTCGGCGGTTTGACTCCAACACCGGGTGCAAAGCTTATCGAGCAGCTTGTTGAGCAGGGATTGACGTTCAATCCGGAAGTAGTTCTTAATGAGAAAATCATTTCAGTATCACGGAATGAAGACGGACACTTTCTTTTAAAAGCTGCTTCAGGTAATGTCCACCTTTCAAAAACGGTCATCATGGCTGTAGGCAGCGGAATCCTCAAACCTCATAAGCTGGATATTGAAGGGGCAGACAGATATGAAATTTCCAACCTTCATTATACTGTTAAGTCTCTTAAGTATTTCAAGGACCGCACTGTCATCATTTCCGGAGGCGGCAACTCGGCAATCGACTGGGCGAATGAACTGGTGCCAATTGCCAAGCAGGTGTACCTGACCTATCGAAAAGGCCAGCTTAACGGACATGAAGCCCAGGTTACCCAGCTAATGAATAGTTCGGCTGTCTGCCTGATGAATACGTCCATCTCCAAATTGATCGCCAAAACTGGAGAAGATTCTATCGACAGAGTGCATTTGACTAACCATGAAACAAAAGAAGTCACTACGCTAGCCATCGACGATGTTGTCATCAACCATGGCTTTGACCGGGATGCCTCACTGCTTGAAGACAGTGAGCTCGATATCCGGATGATGGATGAATACTATATTGAAGGTACGACGATGTGCGAATCCTCCATTCCAGGGTTGTTTGCCGCAGGGGACATTGTGAAACACGAAGGAAAATTGAACCTGATTGCCGGAGCGTTCCAGGATGCGGCCAATGCCGTCAATAAAGCGAAACAATACATCCAGCCTGAGGCCGGAGCGTTTGCAATGGTTTCATCTCATAACGAAGTGTTTAATAAGCGGAACAAAGAGCTTGTGAAGCAGCTGGTGAAATAATTAAAGAAGGGCGTATTCTCTCTTGAATGAGGACTACGCCTTTCTTTAATTAGCAGCTTTTGGTGCCAGGTTCCATTGTGCCTGGCACATTTTTTATCTCATCCTCCCTCTACAACTCATCAAACCCATTGGCATCCGAGGTCTTCGTATATTGCCTCGATTTCTGTTCAAAGAAATCCGTCTTGCCGAGATCGACCTCCTGATAAGCAACAATCCATCGTAACGGATTTGACTTGAATCCTTCAAAGGGCGCCTGGAATCCAAGCTGCTCCGCCCTTCTGTTCGCCATGAATTTTATATACGCTTCTAAATCGGACATTAATAGCCCTTCCATGTCATTTCCAATGATCTGCTCAGCCCATTCGACCTCCAGCTCTGCCGCCTGCCTGAATGCTTCTTTTCCAAACACACTCAGTCCATCTGTATCATATGCAGGGTTTTCCCGCAGAATTTCTTTGAATATTTTCTCAAACAGCCCGACATGAAGCTGCTCATCCCTGTTGATATAATTGATCATCGTGGACGTGGCAACCATTTTTTGATTACGGGCCAGGTTATAAAAGAAGGCAAAACCGGAGTAGAAGAACAGGCCTTCGAGAATGACATCGAACACAATGGAGTGAAGCAGGTTAGAGACATTCGGGTTTTCCACGAACCCGCTATAGCCGTTTGTGATGAAATCATTTCTTTTTCTCAATATAGGTTCTGTCCGCCAGTATTCGAAAACCTCATCCTGCTTTTTTTTCGGAACGATGCTGGACAGGACGTAACTGTAAGAATGGTTATGGACAACCTCTTGCTGAGCCAGGATGATCATCAGTGCATTCATGCTTGAATCGGTCAGATAATCTGCAACCTTTCCGGCATAATCTGTCTGGATACTGTCCAGCAATGCAAGGAGGCCTATCACTTTCAGGAAGGTATCCTGTTCTTGTGGATTTAACCCTGGAAACTGTTTGATATCCTTAGACATATTGATTTCGAACGGTGTCCAGAAATTCCCCAGCATCCTCTTATACTTCGGATAGGCCCATGGGAAGCGGACATCATCCCAATTTAATATATTTGAACTCTTTCCGTTCACTATACCTGTAGAAGCATTCGGGGCCTCCGGATCTATAAGGTTTCTCTTCTTCAAAATGGTCATTGTGGTTCCTTCCTTTCCTTAGCTGTGGCAGCTTTCGCAATCTTCGGCTTCGGCGTTCGAAGTAGAGCGGACATAATAAGTCGTTTTTAATCCGGCCTTCCAGGCGTCCAGATGAATATCCAGAAGCGCTTTCGCTTTGATATCATTTCGCACATAAAGATTGAACGAAATCGATTGATCGATATGCCGCTGCCGTTTGGCATTCTGCTTTATACTCCAGTGCTGGTCGACATTATAAGCTGTTTTGTAAAACCAGGTTGTATGCGGAGAGAGGCCTGGAGCTGTGACAGGAATCTTGTAATCTTTTTTTTCCTCAGAATATTCAAGCCTGAATAGGGGATCGATGCTCGCTGTCGATCCGGCAATAAGGGCCGTCGATGAGTTGGGTGCGACAGCCATCAGCCAGCCATTGCGCATACCTTTGCGCTGAACATCCTTCTTTAACTCAACCCACCTGCCAGACTTATACTCTCTCTTTAAAAAATAACGGCCTGTCGACCATTCGGACCCTTCAAAATAAGGGTACGCCCCTTTTTCCTCTGCCAAATCGCAGCTCGCTTTTATCGTATAGTAGGCGATATCTTCATAGAGTGCATCACAGTAGTTCACAGCCTCATCACTTTCCCACTTGATTCCTTCCAAGGCCAGCAGATGATGCCACCCATAAGTACCGAGGCCGATTCCGCGGTATTTTTCATTAGTAAGCTGTGCCTGCAAAACCGGGATGTCATTGATATCGATGACATTGTCAAGCATCCTTACGGCAATGGTCGTGACCCGTTCCAGTACTCCTTCTTTCACGGCCTTGGCTAACGAAATGGATGATAGATTGCAAACCACATAATCACCGGGCTTTTTATAGGTGATGATCCTGCCGTCAACGACCGTTTCTTCTTCCAGCACCGTCGGACTCATGTTCTGGGTGATTTCGGTACACAAGTTACTGCAGTAAATCATTCCTTTGTGCTGGTTGGGGTTGAGCCTGTTAACGGTATCACGGTAAAACATGTATGGTGTTCCCGTTTCAAGCTGGGAAATCATAATGGATTTGAATAGTTCAATGGCCGGTATGGTTTCATGTGACAATTCAGGATGGAACACACAGGCCCAATATTTTTCCCTGAACGAGCCTTCCCCTTCTTGTTCGTCATAGTAATCTTCAAGCGAGAAGCCCATCACCCTCCTTACTTCATGCGGATCAAATAAATACCATTCCCCCCTGTTCTCAACCTGCTCCATGAATAAATCAGGGAGGCAGACTCCGGTAAATAAGTCGTGGGTACGCTGGCGCTCATCCCCATTGTTTAATTTCGAGTCAAGGAATGCCAAGATATCCCGATGCCAAATATCAAGATACACGGCAATCGCACCCTGTCTCTGTCCGAGCTGATCAACCGAAACTGCCGTATTGTTCAGCTGTTTCATCCAGGGAATGACGCCCGAACTGACTCCTTTAAACCCTTTGATATCACTGCCCCTGCTTCGGATTTTCCCTAAGTAGACACCTATTCCCCCGCCATTTTTACTCAGGGTGGAGACATCAGTGTTAGAGTCATAGATATTGCGTAAGTCATCTTCCACTGTATCTATGAAACAACTTGAGAGCTGGCCGTAACTTTTCCCGGCGTTCGCCAATGTCGGGGTCGCGACTGTCATGTATAAGTTGGAAAGCGCCCAGTAAGACTCCTGGATCAGTTTCAGCCGCTTCTCTTTCGGTTCATTTGCCAACAGGGTCATCGCGATGATCATGAACCGTTCCTGCGGAAGTTCGATAAATTCCCCGCGGTGCGACTTGGCCAAATACCTCTCAGCGAGCGTCACAATCCCTATGTAAGTAAACAGCTTGTCCCTTTCAGGATCGATGATGGTTTCGAGATAATCAATTTCTTCTTTGGAGTAACTCTTCAGGAGCCGTTCATCATAAATTCCCATTCTCTCCAGTATGTTGATTAAGTGATAAAGCGATCCGTACGAACGATCTCCTCTTTGGAAAGAACTTAAGCGATACAATTTTTGCAAATAGATTTCCGATGCTGCAAACGTCCAGTCAGGTTCACTGCTGCTGATCCTTTCAACTGCTGACAGGATCAGCGTGTTCTCAAGCTGGTCGATAGACAAATCCTGTTTTACTGCGAGCGTTTGAGAAACTTTTTCCTCATATTCGCAGAATGAAATGATTTGATGGTTACGTTTTAAACTTTCCAGTAGCCGTACTGTCCTCTGATGAAGCGTTTCTGTTATTACTGACATGGTTGTTCCTCCTTATTATCGATTAATGGGATCTCATTTCCAGCCTGCGCTGCTTTCTCACCTTGGCCGTTTTCAACAATCTCTCCTCTTCCTCTGATTGAGGACTGACTCCCGGAACCGGGGATGGCATTCCACTTTCATCCTTTGCCACCATCGTTAATATGGAAGTGGTGGTAAGGGTCCTGGTCCCTTTTTCCAAATCTTCACTCTCCACTTTCACAAACACTTCCATCGAGGTCCTGCCTGTGGAAATGACACATGCCTCCAGGGTCAAAATATCACCCACTGTCGCTGATGATAAAAAATTCACGGTATCAATCGAAGCTGTGACGACAACTTTCCTGCTGTGTTTCATTGCGGAAATCGCTGCGATCTCGTCAATATAGGACAAAACCGTGCCGCCAAATATGGTACCCATATGATTCGTGTTGGGCGGCAGTACCAGCCGGGTTACAATTGTTCTTGATACATCTGATGATAATGTTTGCATGTAAATGCTCCTTTTCCGTTTGTATGGCTGCTTACAAGCGAGAAATGGGAAATAAAAAAACCCATCACAAAGGATGGGTTTTAAACGTTGATATACTAATAGACAAATAGCAGGCCTACCAATTTACCCTCGTTATACCTTCCCAATTCCCGAAGAAGATAACACGCTATAAATATGGCAGGTCTCCTGACTTGTGCTTCATTCTACTTTAAGTCCTTCCCGTCTCTTTTGAAGACAGTGGCCGTCACTTATTTCGTCAGCACTTACAGTTGCGGGGACAGTTCCGGATTCTCACCGGATTCCCTATTAAGTCTATATAGACACCTTATTTATCGGCATACACAATATGTAGTTATAATAATATTAAACGAACACATAATATTGTGTTCTCTTTTTAGATGATAAATGAAATGCAGGCGGAATACAATAGATTTGATTCATAAATTTTATAATGATGAAGATATACTAGTGTCTTATGAATGAATAATCGAGGCAAGACTGTTGAAGCATAATCCCTTATTGATCTGAAATAGGCTAACATTTCAGGCGCAAAGTGGGACGATTAAGAAAAGGCGTAACCCAACATAAGGGTTGCGCCTTTTGACTTTCATTCGACATATTCCGAGGCGTGCCTGTCACACTCAGTTACGCACGATAATAAATACCGCATACGCAATATAAGCAATGACCAGGAAAATCCCTTCAAATTTCCCCACTTTGAAATTTGTCCTTGAGAAGATGAGCAGAAGCCCGGTGAGAATGATCATAAGCAGAACATCGATGAGAATTTTACTGTCAATCTGCAAAGGAGATATGACCGAGGCTGTTCCCAGGACAAATAAGATATTGAAGATATTGCTTCCTACAATATTTCCAATTGCAATATCACTTTGTTTTTTGATTGCTGCTGTAATCGAAGTAATGAGTTCTGGAAGCGATGTCCCTACCGCTACAATTGTAAGGCCGGCCAATGTTTCACTCATGCCAAATGACAGAGCAATTTCGGTGGCATTGTTAACGACGATGTCGCCGCCGAAAATAATGGCAGCAAGCCCGCCAATGGTCAGTAGTATGTTTTTCCACCAGGAAACCGGTTCCGAAGGAGAATGCACCTCTTTCACCTTGTCCCTGCTGTGTCTGGCAACTTCGAATATATAATAGAGAAAGACAGCAAAGAACAGCAATAGGATCAAGCCGTCGCTTCTGGTGATGATGTTTTCGCTCAGCGACTGCAGCCCGATATCACTGACTAATATCAATAAAGCGATACTCGCCAATAAAGTAAACGGTATTTCTTTCCGTATTGTTTCATTTTCAACTTTTAATGGATTCAAAAGAGCTGTCAATCCAACAACAAGCGTTATGTTGAAAATATTGCTTCCCACAACATTTCCCACCGCTACTCCGGCACTGCCCTCTAATGCAGCCACAATACTTACTGTTGCCTCAGGTGAACTTGTTCCGAAAGCGACAATGGTTAAACCGATTAATAAAGGGGAGACATGAAGCGCCTGGGCAATTTTTGAGGATCCTTCCACAAAGAAGTCAGCACCTTTTATCAAAAGAGCAAAGCCCAGTATTAACAAAATATAAGCCATCGCCTTCCTCCTTTCCTCAATAAAACATTCAGCTTCAGTTTACCCTGAATATTGGGTTGTATCACATAAATAACCAAATCGAATTTAATTACTGGCTTAAAGACCATTAAGGTATTGAACACTGTTTTCCGTAACACATCTATACTCCTAAAAAAATCAGCGAGTGTTCATTGGAAAAGGAGCAGTAATTCTTTTAGATTAATCAGATTGCACCTCTATTACTATTTCAGCCTCACATCTTTCTTAATATTTATAACTTTCCAATTCTATTATACTTTAAAATCATCCCCACAAAAATAGTCAGCAGTCGTGTAATCAATAACTAAGTTGACCGACGTCTGATCTTCTTCTTAAAAATGTCTTTACACCTAGTTATATACCTGTATAATAATAATGGGGTTTTGAAAGCCCTTACATAGCAAGGGGGAAGATAATATGGTACATATTCGTACATTGAACTTAAAGGATTACACATACGGTAATTCTGAACAGCGTAAAACATTTGCAGAAGAGTTTGTTGCTGGCTTGAAAGAGACTGGATTCATCATTCTCGAAGGCCACGGAGTTGACCCGAACCTGATCGAAAAAAACTATGACATGTGGCACAAATTTTTCAACCTGGATACAGATACAAAGAAACAATATGAAAGTGTTCTTGGGGGAGCGCGCGGTTACACGGGCTTCGGTAAAGAGCATGCTAAAAACCGTACAGTCGGGGATTTAAAAGAGTTCTTCCATGTTGGACAAGAACTTCCTGTCGGGCATCCGTTGGCTGGGGAGTACCCTGAAAACCTTTGGCCTGTAGAAGTAGAAGATTTACGCAAAAATGCTGTAAACTTCTACCGTGAACTTGAACGAGTGGCACGCAACATGCTGGAAGCACTGGCTCTTGATATGGATCTGCGTTCAGACTTCTTCTCTGACATGATCAAAGACGGAAACAGCATCCTTCGTGCGATTCATTACCCTGCACTGGATGATTCCATGGATCCAAATGCAATCCGTGCCGGTGAACACGAAGACATCAACCTGATCACCCTTTTGGTTGAATCGACTGCGTCAGGGCTTCAGCTTCTGACTCGCGATGGCGAATGGATGGATGTAAAAGCAGAAAAAGGCCAAATCATCGTCGATGCTGGAGACATGCTTTCCAGAATTACAAATGAAGTGATTCCTGCTACAACTCACCGTGTCGTGAATCCAAAAGGCGAAAACACTTCTCGTTTCTCTATGCCTTTCTTTGTTCACCCATACAGCAGCGCGCTTCTGGAGACCATTCCTTCTTGCGTTTCTGAGGACAATCCAGAGAAGTACCCTGCAATCACAGCTGGTGATTTCTTATACGAGCGTTTGGTTGAAATCGGACTTATTAAAAAATAATAACTATACAAAAACCATCAGCCTTTTATAGGTTGATGGTTTTTGTTTTGAGGTTATTTTTTCGCCTCATGCACCTTCAGCAGTTTGCCTTTGACGGTTGTGCTCTTCATTGTTTTCAGGACGAGCGGGCCTTTTCCATTAAGGATATCTACATATGTCAGGTTATCCTGTATGGAAATGATTCCGATATCGTCTGCAGTGACACCATCAATTTTGGCGATGGTACCGACAAAATCCACCGGGCGGAGCTTCTTTTTCTTACCGCCATTAAAGTACAGCTTCATGATATCCTGGTTCAACCTGGCAGCTTTATCCTCTTTAACATCAGGGAGCTCATCCAATTTCCTTTGAAATGCCGCCTGTTCGTTTTCTACTTCCTCTTTCGACGGCGGTTTAACCTTTGTGATGGTAAAACCGATATATTCTTCTATTTCCTGTAAAAATCGATCTTCATAAGGAGTTACAAACGTAATCGCTTTGCCTGTTCTGCCCGCTCGCCCAGTACGCCCGGTCCGATGCACATAACTTTCCTTTTCCATCGGAAGGTCGTAATTGATGACATGGGTGATATTATCAATATCAATTCCTCTAGCGGCAACGTCGGTTGCGACCAAATACCGGAATTCCCCTCTTTTGAATTCGTTCATGACAGCAAACCGGTCTTCCTGTATCATTCCCCCATGCAGCTTATCGATGGGATATTCAAGGTTATCCAGCTGCTCAAACAGGTTGTCTACTTTATCTTTTGTTCGGCAGAAGATGATACAGCTGTCTGGATTTTCCACAGTTGTCACATCTGAGAGGAGTGAGAATTTCTCCTCTTCCCTCACCACCATGACAGAGTGTTCAATTTTTTCGGTGGTAAGACCTTTTGCTTCAATAGTAATATTCATTGGATTGCTCATATATTTATGGCAGAGATTTTCAACATCTTCAGGCAGTGTTGCCGAAAACGTAAATGTCACTCTGTTACCCGGCACTTTCGTTATTATCGCTTCGACTTGTTCAATGAAACCCATGTTAAGCATTTCATCTGCCTCGTCAATCACAAGATATTTTACTTTGTCTAAATGCAGGCTGCCTTTTTCAATGTGATCCAGGACCCTGCCAGGCGTACCCACCACTGCATGAGTCTTTTGCTTGAGTTCAAGTTTCTGTCTTTCAAAAGGCGATTTCCCATAAATGGCTGCTGCTTTAATTCGTTTGAACCTGCCAATATTGGTAATGTCATCTTTGACCTGTACAGCCAGCTCCCTTGTCGGAGTAAGGATCAGGGCCTGCGGCTTGTTCTCTTCCCATTCCGCCAGTTCACAAATCGGTATCCCGAATGAAGCGGTTTTTCCGCTGCCTGTTTGAGATTGAACAACAATATCTCTTTTATCCAAAGCTGAAGGTATTACTTTTCTCTGCACCTCAGTTGGCGCTTCATATCCCATCCCTGCAAGGGCTCTGACGATTTCTTCACTTAATCGGTAATCTGTAAAACTTGTCGTATCCATGAAAGACCTCATTCGTGTTGGTTTTTATTTTGTACCTTGTTAAAAGAGTGATGTTGTTTTTATAGACCTATTTAGATGAAGCTGCATGATTTCCGCTCCAATCAACCGTTGTTTCAATATCCCACTGAAACCTTAGTTTCTAAAAAGAAAAATACATGATTGCTTTTATAACCAGGTTCCAGAATACCTATTTACTAATAACAGAAGCAGCATCAGAATTAAATGCAGTTTGTGAATAGATAAAAATTCAGCACCTAAACCTGAGTAACAACATCATCAGCTAACAAAGCCACTTTTTCAATAGTATATTACATGCGTAAATTTGATTTGACTGCATATTCTATTATGTAACATTATACGCCAGTTCATTATAAGTGCCTAATGGCAGACCGGCTAAAACGGCAGCCATGAAACACCATTAGATATTGTGTGAGATATTTGTTATAATAAGGCGTTGTTACAATTATTAAGGGGGAACTTTTTTTGGCAATCGAAATAGGCAGCAAGGTTAAAGGTAAAGTAACTGGTATCACTAATTTCGGGGCATTCGTGGAATTACCCGAAGGCTCAACCGGTCTCGTGCATATCAGTGAGGTGGCGGACAGCTATGTTAAGGATGTCAACGACCATCTTAAAGTAGGCGATGAAGTTGAGGTTAAGGTAATTAGTGAGAATGCGGGCAAAATTGCCTTGTCAATCAAAAAAGCGGTAGATAAACCAGAAGGATCTTCTTACACTAAGCGTCCTCCTCGCCAAGGAAGAGACGGAAGGCCAAATAAAGACTTCCGCTCAAAAGGAAACTTCAAACCAAAAGAATCTTTCGAAGATAAAATGGCTAAATTCCTTAAATCCAGCGAAGAAAATCTTGCCTCACTAAAACGCAACACAGAAACAAAACGCGGCGGCCGAGGCGGAAGACGCGGATAATTCTTCTTTGATGCACCACACAATAGACTATGGCAAGCACAGACCGCTTGCCTTCTTTATTTCTCATCACTTTATTCAGATCAATATATCAGCCACGGCTCTAATATAATCAATACCCAGAAAGGATGAGGACATGGGAAAATGTCTATATACCATCGGTGAAGAAGTGAACATAAAAACATCGAACGAACCAGTTACAATCCTTAAATCACAATACGTCAAAAACATGAAAAGATATTCTTACATTGTGAAAGAATATCCTAACACCTTCTTTTTCGAAGAAGAATTGACGAAACAATAATAAGAAAGCACCCGTTCACTTGAATGGGTGCTTTCTTTCTGCTTGAATGAAAACCTAAGCAAACCGATAATACAAAAGAACAAAAATCGAAAGCGTAAAGAGAAAGTTCAGGAAGATGAAGACGATCTGATCCAACCTTGTTTTATGGATTTTGATGGGAGGGTCGTAGAAAGATACTCCTTCAATAATGAAAATGATCAGGACAATATGAATCATCAAATGGCCGACAATCTCGGTTACCCCGAAAAGCATGGTTGTGGATATGAAAATGAGTGTCAGGACAAAGGCCAATACCCTGTTCAAAATTCCAACTATGAGAAGATAACCGACCACAAATTCAATGAATGCTGCCAGAACTACAAAGGTTTCCGGAGCGAACCCAAAAGTCGGAACACCATGGCGGTGGATGATATCGACACTCATGGCAGGATACACCCACTTTTCAACCGCAACCCAGCACAAGGACAAACCTGTTCCCAAATACAAAAATGGAAATCCCCAATTCTCAAGCTTGGTTTTCCCAATCAATAACACAGCGATGATGGCAAGGTAGAAACCATAATCAAGCATATGGAACAAACCTGTTTCACTGAGCTGATAGATAAACAATCCCAAAAGAACAAGTGCTCCTGCCTTTGTGGCATAGTGAATCGGGATGCACAAGAGGACGATTGTTGCCCAGACTCCTATGAGCATCGCCTGGTTATGTATCTCAAATTCCGGCGCAAAGATCGAACCCGACAGAACTTGAACGACCAATGCCAAGGCCGTCCCGTATTTAAGAATGTATCGTGAAGAAACCCGATAATGATCAAGAGAATCGTTCACTCTTTGTACAAATGGAATCTTCTCAATCATCGGTTGCAGGATCAGGGTGATAACAGATAATAGAACGGCCACTATCAGTGACAGTGTCATGAACATGGGAGATAATATTTCTTCGATCGCTACCTTTTCAGGCGTCCTTTCTGTAAACCATTTCACGTGGGCTTGCGCCAGAATGGGAGTCAGAAGGAACAATACAGCCAATATGGATAGCGTTGTGACTCTTGATTTCAAGTATTTCATCTTTACCTCCATAAGCCCTTTTTTATCTATCTTCTGTTAAAAGATTTGATTTATACAGCTTATAATCTGCAGGCTATCAGGAAGGCTTTGTGCTAGAATGAAACGGTATGACGTATATTTTAGTGACAGCTGCATTCCGCTTTCGTTCTTGCCTGCGGCTCGGTATTTACCGATATGTACTGTCACCAAACTGAATTTTGGAGGAAAACAGCATGGATTCTCGATTGCAAATGCTCGCTGAAACGGTTGTCCACTATTCTTTGAATGTAAAACAGGGGGACAAGGTATTGATTATTGCTCTGGATGTTGGAGAATATGACTATATCGCTCCTTTCATAGATGAAACCTTCAAAGCTGGCGGCCAGGTATTCGTTGACCGGAGTGATTACAGAGTGAACCGGAAAATGATGCTGTCCGGCACGAAAGAACAGTTCCAGCTGGATGCCAAGTTGAAACTCGATCAAATGAAGGAAATGGATTCGGTCATTCTGATCTTAGGTGAAAACAATATTTCCGAATATGCCGATATCCCTTCTGATAAAAGAAATGCTTACCGCCAGGCTTATAAGCCGGTCAACGACGAACAGCTGAAGAAAAAATGGGTGCTGTTCAACATTCCGACAAAGGGCTATGCCCAGCTTGCCGAAATGAGCACAGACGCTTATTCAGACTTTCTTTATAAAACCTGTACAATGGATTACAGCAAGATGTCCGAGGCGATGGATTCACTTGTGAAATTGATGGATGAAACAGAAAAGGTCCGCATCACAGCTCCTGATACAGACCTCAGTTTCTCAATTAAAAACATGCCGTCCATCAAATGTGACGGCAAAATCAACCTTCCGGATGGAGAGGTATTCACCGCTCCGATTAAGGACTCGGTCAATGGGAAAATCACGTTTAACACGAAATCAATCTATGGCGGGCAAACCTTCAATAATGTGGAACTGACATTTGAAAACGGAAAAATCACCTCCTGCCAAAGTGATAATACTCAAAAACTCACAGAACTTCTTGATTCAGATGAAGGCGCAAGGTATATCGGCGAATTTGCCATAGGAGTGAATCCATATATCGATCACATCATGAATGATATCGGATTTGATGAAAAAATAAACGGCAGCCTCCATCTTGCCATTGGGGAAGCGTACGAAGTAGCTGATAATGGCAACAAATCTTCTATTCATTGGGACATTGTATTGATGCTCAAGCCTGAGTTTGGCGGCGGGGAGATCTATTTCGACGATGTGCTGATCAGTAAGGATGGCAGGTTTGTGGTGGAGTCATTGGCTGGGTTGAATCCTGAAAACTTAAAGTAGTAATTGAAAAGCTCTGAGGCATAATGCCTCAGAGCTTTTTAAGTTATTCTATTTCAGTTGTAAGGTTTCCTCTTTCACCATTCCACAGATATTAGATTCCGTTAAATCTGCTTGGAAATTAAAAACCAGGTTTAATTAACAGTTGCCATAACAAAATCCTTGCGGCGGTATACACTGAGCACAATTCCTACAATTATTGAGTTTAACAATGTCGGCATCAAGCCGTAGCTGATGAAGGGGAGTGAAATACCGAGCATCGGCAGGAAGCCCATCAGCATTCCGATATTATAAATGAATTGAACAGTGAACAATGATACTCCCCCGATAACCAGCAGCTTACCGAAGTGATCCCTTACTTTTATACTTATAAGAACCATACGCATCATTAGGAATAACAGGGTTGCAAAAAGTAAAGCTGCCAGCAGCCAGCCATATTGAAAGGTAAAACTGACAAACACAAAGTCGGTATGTGCGGATGGAATGAACTCCGTTTCCCCAAACCGGCCAAACCATCCTGCCTGGCTGATCAATTCTTTGATCCTCAGGTACATATATCCACTTGTTTTGGCATACTCTTCGGGATTTAAGAACGCGACAAACCGTTCTTTATATTCCAGGCTTCTTGTCATAATCAAAAGTCCCATGATGATAATTCCAGCGAGAAACGCTGAAATGATTCTTCTTTTAACAGAACTCCACCAAATCATTGTGAACACCATGATGATATAAATGAAGGCCGTTGTTAAATACCCAATTGCCAAAAACAACAATAAAGGGACAATAAATAAAGCTCCCGCCTTCACTAATTTCAACTCTTTCTCTGCGAAAATAGCAGACCATGCAATATAAAAGAACGGAAGAGCCATTATACTTTCTATGGACAACCGCCCAACAGCCAGCATGGGAACACCATTGATTTGCTGGTTGGGGATTGTGATAAGCATGAACAAAATCAATATTCCTGCTCCATAGAAGAACCATTTGTATCTGAATAGCTTTCTGTAATCAATCAGCATCAGCCCGATTGCTGCCCCGATCCCAAGAAGGGTAATGATGGCTTTCGATTTCGCGAAGTAAGCGCCCTCCATATTCCACGTAAGCATCGGCAGAATACTGAAAGCAATGGTAATGAGCAACAGCCCTGACAGCCACCAGTCAATTTTCGGCTTATGGATTTTATTGAAGTCCTTCCCGAGTGCAGCAGGGTTGCCCATCTGCTTAACAGCTGTTTCTTCTGCTGCTTCATCGGCGTAACCCTGTTCAATCAATCTCTTTTTCTCAGCATCCATATGATCATTCAGTTCCCGGGAGACGAGGGACTTTGCTTCAGTGGATTTGATGTGGAACAGGACATCATCCAAGAACTGTTTTCTTTTTCCGCCCACTATTGCCTCACCTCCACCAAGGTGCCAAGGACACTTTTAACCTCTACATTGTTTTTCTCCTGCTTTTTCAAAAGCCTCCTGCCTTTATTGCTCAGCTTGTACAGCTTCCCGCTCTCTTCTATCCACGCTGATTCCAGATAGCCTTTACTCTCCATTCTGTGAAGCACCGTATAAAGAAGACCTTCTTTATCCTCAAATTTTTGAATGCCCCTGCTTCTCAACTGCTTCGCCACTTGAAAGCCTGTTTTTTCAGAAGCCAGCAGCTGCATGACCGCAAACAGGATGTCTTCATCTTTTTCTTCGTGGAGGAGTTTACTATGTATTTCATTGCGATGTGCCTCATTGAAATCCAGTCCCCTGAATGTTGTGTTCTTCATTGCTCTTTTCAGATTCTTTAATCGATTTTCCATTATTGCTCCCCTCCCAATTGTTCTTTCAGCAGGCTCTTGGCTCTTCTTAACCGTGTCTTGACTGTATTTGTTTTCTGTTCTGTCACCTTGGCAATTTCTTTGATCTGCATCTCTTCAAAATAATATAAATAGATGACTTCCCTGTATTGGACCGGCAGATTCATTACTGCCCCCGCCAGCTCTTCATCCTCTTCCTGCCTGATGACGGACTCTTCTACACTTTTTCCGCTCTGCCTGTCAGTGGCTTCTGTTTCTGTGAAAACCACCTTGTTGTTATACCAGCTTTTCAGGTAATCTTTACTGTGATTGATGGCGATCCTCCATAACCATGTCTTTAGTTTCGATTTCCGATTATAGGTATGCAGATTTTTATAGCACTTAACAAAGATCTCCTGGGTCAGGTCCTCAGCAATGGTTTGATTATGGACATATGAAAACACAAGCTGCAGAATATCCTGTCCGTAATTTCTCATGATTTCATCGATCATTATCTCTTTATCTTCAAGTTCAAACATTTCAGTCATTAGCTCTTCCACTTTTTCCCCTCCCATACATTTAGACGAGGCCGGATGTTACGAGGTTTTTGTGTATTTTGTTTTTTTATTATACTCCCATTCGCCAGCTTTCTGGGTATCAATACCTTTATTAAGGATATCACTGGTAAAACTACGTAGTTCTGTTTTGGGTGTACTAAAGTTCACTAATTGAGTATGTCACCAATAAGAAGGATATTTAAAATAAGAGAAAATTTTTCCGTTAAACTGCAGAATTCAGCTGGGGAGAGGAAAATAAGGGAAGGATTTTCCGTTAACCATGCTTAGTAACCCAATTTTGATGATTTTCAAGTAAATAACGGAAAATTTTTCCCTTAATTGACCTGTTTTCCTCGACATATCTTCCATAAGGGAAATTTCTTCCCTTATGGTGTTAGCTCATGGTACTGGTTCTTCATTGGTTCTCGCTTTTATGTTGGAGGGGGGACATGAATTGAGAATCGCTTATTTAACAAAGGGAGCGACTTAATTTGAAGAAAGGGGCAATTTTGAATCAGTGAACTTGTTAAGTTATTTTAATCTCATGCGTGAACCCAATAATGTGTACGCCGCTGAACGGCCGCTTCCGCTTTTTAGTTCAATGCCCGCCCCGCGAGTCGCACACCTGGAGCGAAAATCAGGCAACATAAACTCAATAGGCTTCTAAAAACAACTGAACCCCTTAACAAAACCTTTTCTAAAAAAATGTCTTTCAAAAACAGCTTAAATTTGGTTGTTATTTATATGGACATTCTAAACAATAGGAGTGTTCCGAATGACAATCCTGCTTTTGAGGAAAATGAAGTCAGGCATAAGTCAGGCCAATATAGGGATTTTGTGTTATTTTTAATTAGAATCCGGAACAATTGGAAACAGAATAGGCTTTTTGAAATATACTACATATGAATAGAAAGAGGAGTGTATGCTGATGAAGATTTTAGCTTTGCTGGGAAGCACAAGGAAGAATGGGAACTCTGAGTACCTTTCACAGAAAATACTCGAAGGCACAGAGCATACGGTCGTGAAGTTAGCGGATAAACATATAGAGCCGATTATTGACATGAGGCATACCGAAGAAGGTTTTTCCCCTGTAAATGATGAGTACGAAGAACTTGTTCACCTGATGCTTGAACATGACGTTTTATTATTTGCCACTCCCCTATATTGGTATGGGATGAGCGGTCCAATGAAGAACTTCTTCGATCGCTGGTCACAGTACCTGCGCGACGATCGTTTTAACCTAAAGGAAGAGCTGACAAAGAAAAAAGCTTATGTTGTCATCACGGGAGGCAGCAGTGCAAACATCAAGGGGCTGCCGCTTGTACAGCAGTTCAACTATATTTTTGAATTTGTGAACATGGAATTCAAGGACTATTTGATCGGTGCGGGAGTACGGCCGGGAGATATTTTGAATGACCTTCCTTCGTTAAAGAAAGCGGAACGGTGGAATAAACAATTTAGAGACGCAGCCCATCTATAGGGATTGCGCCTCTTTTTTTTCAATATTTTTCGCATAAAAAAACACAAGCTCTTTAGTAAGCTTGCGTTCTCAGGATATTCAGCCTCCGAACCAGCTGTTGGCCCTTGCTCTGCCTTCTTCTTGAATAATTCTCTCATTTTCCTGTTCTTCAAACGAACTTCTCCTCGGCCTTAGGAAGGCGATAACAATGGAAAAGAACAGGGTGCATCCTAATACCCACATAAGCATTGACATCTGTTTCCCTCCTTCTTGTCTTGTGCTAAATAAGTGTTACCTTTCATTTTATCACAAATTGTTTGATTTTTCAGTATTTTATAAATCATTTCCGAATTTTCTTAATTGTATTTCTCTCCCTCTTTTAATATCCTCTTCTTTAATTCCCGATTTACAGAGGGGTAAACCTCTATATTCAATATTTAAGCAGAATGCAGGGATTTATCTTTCATAAAGCGTATACTTACCTTAAAGTTGACTATTTTACAGCAGAAAGGACAGAAAACCATGAAAAATCCACAACTCGAATCCTTAAAAAATGAATGGTTGCCGGAAGCTGTGATTGAGGATATCCAGCAAAAATTACATAACAATGAAATCACTTCTGAAGACCTGGTTCTGATGTATTTGGACAGAATTGCAGAATTTGACCTGTCCGGACCGGGAATCAATTCTGTGATCGAAATGAATCCGGATGCCCTCCATATTGCAGCTTCTTTGGATTACGAAAGAAAGACAAAAGGAAGCCGCGGACCTCTGCACGGAATTCCGGTTCTTCTGAAAGACAATATTGACACTGGCGATAATATGCATACAAGTGCAGGTTCGCTTGCTTTGGCCGAATCGTATGCAAAAGAGGACGCATTTCTGGTCAAGAAACTTCGTGAAGCAGGAGCGGTGATTCTCGGAAAAACAAACCTGACCGAGTGGGCCAATTTCATGGCAGAAAAGATGCCGACCGGTTACAGCTCCAGAGGTGGACAAGTATTGAATCCATATGGCGCCGGCTTTATGGTCGGAGGTTCGAGCGCGGGGTCTGCTGCCGCCATAGCTTCTAATTTCGCTGCTGTTTCGGTTGGAACGGAAACGTCAGGCTCGATTTTAAGTCCGGCAAGCCAAAACTCCCTTGTCGGAATCAAGCCTACTGTCGGATTGATCAGCCGGACCGGAGTCATCCCAATTTCTCATACGCAGGATACAGCCGGACCTATAGCCCGGACTGTTACCGATGCGGCGATCCTGCTTCAGGCTCTCCAGGGTGTTGATGGCAAAGATGCCATTACAGCTGCCAATGAGCTATTGGATACAAATTTCGTTGAACACCTTTTACAAGATGGCCTGCGAGGCAAAAGAATCGGAATTGCCCGCAGTACTTATTTTGATTATTTGAACGAGTCACAGCTTGAAATCATGAATGAGGCAGTTGCGAAGCTAGCCGACCTTGGCGCCGACGTCATTGATTCCGTTGAAATTCCATCTACAGAAGCAGACTGGGATATTAACGTCCTGCTCTATGAGTTTAAGTCTGGAATCAACTCTTACCTGAAAAATGTTGATCCTTCTGTCGGTATCCGCTCATTGAGCGATGTTATTCGTTTTAACAATGAAACCGGTGAGGCGGCATTAAAGTACGGACAAAAGGTGATGGAGGAATCAGAGGCAACGAAAGGCCTGCTTGATCCTGCCTATCTGAACAGCCTGGAGAAAGACCATTATCTCTCAAGAGAAAGCGGCATTGATGCTGTAATGAAGGAACAAAGACTTGATGCCATAGTGTTTCCTAATAACTTCGGTGCCATGATCCCTGCAAAAGCAGGCTACCCTTCCATCACAGTTCCTGCAGGATACACAACAGAAGGAGAGCCGGTAGGCATCACTTTCACCGGCAAAGCCTACAGCGAACCTTCCCTGATTGAAATCGCTTATAGTTATGAACAGGGAACGAAGCACCGCAAGCCTCCAGTATTATAGGCATGACAGGCACGCCCCGGAATTTGTCGAATGAATTCAAAAAAGAAAGCCTGCTATCGGACGATAGCAGGCCTATTTTTAATGCTGATGCGCATGGAGCTTAGCAAAAATGCCATTCTCCTGTGCCAGCAGATCAGAATGCGATCCATCTTCAGCAATTCCATTTTCCGTGATAACCATGATCCGGTCCGCTTTTTTGATTGTCGCCAGGCGGTGGGCAATAATCAGCGTCGTCCGGTCCTTGGAGAGATCATTCAGGGCATCCTGGATAATCGCTTCCGTTTCGGTATCCAGCGCAGATGTCGCTTCATCGAGGATGAGAATCGCCGGGTCTTTAAGGAACATCCGGGCAATCGCCAGCCTCTGCTTCTGCCCTCCGGAAAGCTTCAGACCCCTCTCTCCGATTTGTGTATCATAGCCATCAGGCAGAGATGCAACAAGCTCTGTAAGATGCGCTTTGCGAACTGCCTCTTCGATATCCTGCTGGAATGCATCCAGCCTTCCATAGGCAATGTTTTCTCTCAGCGTCCCAGTAAACAGGAAAACATCCTGCTGGACGATGCCGATATTGGAGCGCAGCGATTCTTTTGTCATATCCCGTATATCAATTCCATCAACCGTTATCGCCCCTGCCTCTACATCATAGAAGCGCGGAATCAGCGAACAGATCGTCGTTTTCCCAGCACCGGACGGGCCGACAAAAGCTACCGTCGTTCCGGCTTGAATCGAAAAGGACAAGTCATTCAAAATGGTACGGTTATTTTCGTAGCCAAAGCTGACATTCCTGAAACGGATGTCCCCTCTTAAAGCAGGCGCTTCAATCGCATCCGGCTTATTTTCAATATCCGGTTCTTCATCCATCAGTTCAGCAAAACGCTTGAAGCCTGCCATTCCCTTTGGATACAGTTCGAGAAGTGCGCTGATTTTATCGATTGGCTTGAAGAGAGCATTAAGATAAAGGATGAACGCAACCAGTTCACCATAGGACAATTCCCCAGAAAAGCTGAGCCACGCTCCGTAAACAAGGATAACAAGCGTCATCAGCCTGGTGACAATATAAATCCCCGACAGGTTCCAGCTCATGACATTGTAAGCCTGCAACTTTGATTTTCGGTAAAAAAGATTGTTTTTATTAAAACGTTCTTTTTCAAATTCTTCGTTTGTAAAAGACTGAACGACACGCGCACCGGAGACACTGTCTTCCACACGTGCATTGACGTCGGCAATGTTGCCGTACATTTTCGTCCACGCTGCATTCATCTTAATATTCGAGTAGGAAATCAGCCAGACGAGAAACGGCACAATGATAATCGCCACAAGTGCGAGCTTCACATTGATCGTCAGCATGATCCAAAACGCTCCGATAAAGGTCATGATGGCAATGAAGAAATCCTCTGGGCCGTGATGGGCAAGTTCACCGATATCCATCAGGTCATTGGTGATCCGGCTCATAATATGGCCTGTTTTCGTATTGTCAAAAAAACGGAACGACTGGCGCTGGACATGGTTGAAAAGCTCGCGGCGCATATCCGTTTCTATATTGATTCCGAGCTTGTGTCCCCAATAGTTCACAACAAACTGCATCCCGGAACTCATGACGTACAACGTCAACAGCCCTGCACTGATCGCTGTGATATGTCCCCAGTTTCCTGCTGGCAGAAGTTCGTCAATGAACCAAGAAACTGCCAGCGGAAACCCGAGCTCCAGTAAGCCGACCAGCATCGCACAGAAAAAGTCTATGTAAAACAGCTTTTTATGAGGACGGTAATAGCTGAAAAATCGCTTGATCATAGTTGTCACACCTCATTTTTAATAGTTTGGAAGTTTAAGTACATTCTGATTATACTTAATTTCGTG
Source organism: Bacillus sp. AK031 (assembly GCF_053903065.1). Classification (NCBI taxonomy): domain Bacteria; kingdom Bacillati; phylum Bacillota; class Bacilli; order Caryophanales; family Bacillaceae; genus Bacillus; species Bacillus sp. AK031. Next base: position 3,650,657 of record NZ_CP096424.1, read on the forward strand.
TGTCTAAGGAATTATTTTATTTTGATAGTGGGGCGGCTGCGAGTTACCGGCAGATTTGAGTCATTTATCCGCCAACCCTTGCCTTAATCTTCCATATCCAATTTTTTCGGCAAAACGGTATTTCACGGCAATTTTTTCATAAAAAAACACCCGCAACAGCACAGGTGCCTCCCTATCAATCTACTCGCATAGTATTACTTCGCGCCTGAAATTCCCTTTCATTACAACGCAGCGATCCACTATTTCAAACCCGGCCTCTTTTATTACCGCATCAACAGGTTCAATCGTGACAAGCACCAGCCTTCCGGCAATCCGGCGGGCGCTCTCCAGCATCTCCAACTGTTCTGACCCGGTGATCACGGAACACAGGTTGTATGGCAAGTCGATTACTGCGGCGTCGTAGGTTTCCGTAACGTTACGAATATCGCGTAAGGCGACTTCGCCCCGGAGCCCAAAATATTCCATATTCTCCCTCACACCAGGCAGGACGAGGGGATTGATGTCGCTGCCATCGATATCCATGCCCATTGACAGGGCTTCTATCAATACCGTTCCGATTCCGCAGCAAGGATCGATTGCTTTTTTGCCTGACGGTTCTGGTAAAGCAATATTGGCGACAGCCCTTGCTACGCGTGTACCGAGTGCTGTGGAGTAACTGTTGGGCTTCCATTGGTGCTTCAGCCAGACGGCTTCATTTTTACAATAAGGCCCGAACATCCAGCGGCCATTTGCTTGGATAATACCAAGAATTATTTCAGGTTCAGATAGTTCCGCCTCCCCGCGGATATTCATGCCCACCTTGCGCTCAATGCTCCTCCGCTCTTCAAATCTCACTTTTTCTTCATTCAAAAAAGCAGTTTCCTGTACATACATCACTTTAAAGGTCGTTTCCATCTCAGGAAGCTCTCTTATTTTTTCAATCAATTCCTCCAGGCTGCCTCCTTCACAGAGGACCTCGATTCTTTCCCGGATAAAGGGGCTGCGGCTTGGATCGACCTTCAGGCGGCTTTCCAAAATGCCGGAATTAAGATCCGTACCAAAAAGCGCCCGCGTTTCCATTGCGCACAATTCATCCTCATTTTCATCCCAAGAATAGATATAAATATAGTTCATCGGGTAATCACGTCCAATCGTATAAAAAAGAACTCAGCCAGAGCCCTTCTACTCACTCGCTGCTTGAGCATACCCTACCAAACTGGTAAAAGCAACTGAAGATCGCTGCCATCCTTTACTACGTTAAAGCACTAAGAGGGACTGTCCCTCTTAGTGCTTTAAAGCGTTGCTGCGTTAGTGCGTGAAGAGGGACTGTCCCTTATGCTTGGGTGACGCATTAACGCGGCAAAGGACCGCCCCTCCGGGAGGCGGTCCTTTGCTGCGTTAGTCTTTTGGTCCTTTGTTTTTCACCAGATACTCTTCCAGCTCGTCCGCCGGCAATGGCTTGCTGTAGTAGTAGCCCTGGCCGACCCCGCAGGAGTTTTCGATCAGGAAGTTCACCTGCTCTTTTTCTTCTACGCCTTCTGCGATAATGGTAAATTGCATGTTCTGTCCCATATCGATGATCGTTTTGACGATGGAACCATTTTTTGAATGCTTCGAGTGATCGATGATATCATCCACAAACGATTTATCGATCTTCAGATGGTCAATCGGTAAATATCTCAGTGTGTTAAGGGAGGAATATCCCGTCCCGAAGTCATCAACACTGATGGTCACACCCAGCTTCTTAAGTTTTTTCAGCACTTCGGATGATCTTTCGAAGTCCTGCATGATACTTTCAGTAATTTCCAGTTCAAGAAAACCTGGATCCAAACCGGTTTCATTCAGTGCCTCTTCCACTGAAGCAACAAAATGATCATCCTGCATCTGCCTTACAGAAATGTTCACCGCTACCGGAATTTCGCCGATCCCGCTCTTTTCCCATTCCTTGCTCTGACGGCATGCTTCCTGGAGCACCCACTTTCCAATCGGGACGATCAAACCGGTTTCTTCAGCAAGGGGAATGAATTCAGCAGGAGATATCATCCCGAGAACCGGGTGCTTCCAGCGAAGCAAGGATTCGACTCCTAGTACACTGCCATTATCCAATTCCACTTTCGGTTGGTAAAACAGGACAAACTGCTCCAGTTCCAACGCTTTGCGCAGCTCATTTTCAAGCTCCATTTTTCTCGATGTGTTCCGGTTTAAATCCTGATTATAGAACTGGAAGTTGTTTTTCCCCCGCTCTTTTGCCAAATACATCGCGGTATCTGCATGCTTGATCAGCGTCTCTTGATCAGACCCGTCTCCCGGATACATGCTGATTCCAATACTTGGGGTGACAAAGAACTCCTGGCCGGATATTTCGACCGGTTTTACAAAGCTTTGCAGAATCCGCCGGGATATATCGGAGACCTCTTCCCTGCTGCTGTTCTCAAGAAGAATGATGAACTCGTCACCGCCCTGCCTGAATACCTCGCCCCTTTTTTCGATTACACTTCTCAACCTTTTGGCGACAACCACCAGCAATGAATCTCCTGTCGAATGCCCCTTTGTATCATTAATGACCTTAAAACGATCCAAATCCAGGAACAATATCGCAAAGGATTGAAAGGCAGAATTTTTAATGGTTTCGCTGACTCTCTGCTTAAATAGATTCCGGTTCGGAAGCCCTGTCAATGAATCATAAAAAGCCATCTCACGAATCATCTGTTCCGACTTCTTCCTCTCCGTAATATCCCGGCCAATCAATTGGATGGCAGGTTTTCCATCATAGAGAATCGGCATAGCCGAAACCTCGACATCAAAGAGAGAGCCATCGGCGCGGTTTGCCTTAATCTCAAAGATCAGATTTTCAGTTTTTCCCGCAACTTTTATATTTTCTACAGCTTTTCGGACCATAGCAATATCTTCATGGCTTACAAATATTGAAATATCCTGCCCGATTAACTCATCTGGATTTTTGTAACCCAAGACCTTGCTTCCGGACTCATTCACATATAAAAATCGGCCTTGATGGCTTACCGCAATGAGGTCAGGCGACATTTCAACCAGGCTGCGATATTGATCCTCACTTTCTCTTCGGTCGGTAATATCGAATAAGACACTGGAAAAATAAATAAGATTTCCTTTGTCGTCCAATGTCGGAATTCCCCTGTCCTGAATCCAGCGCACATTCCCATCAGGCTTGATGATCCGGTAAATGCTCGTACATGGTTCCCCCGTTTGGAGGCATTTGCTGCGCTCCTCCATAACAGGAATATCCTCCGGATGAATGACCTTTTTCCATAAAAGAAAATCATTATAGAATTCTTCCAGCTTCCTTCCATATAACTTTTCAATTCCAGGGGTTATCAGTAATTCATCCGTCTTAATATCATGAGACCAGATCGCTACATCCAGGGAATCGAAAATATGATTCAGTTTCTCGTTCGTGACTTTCAATTCCTTTGTCGTTTTGAATATCCCTTTTAGCATGAAATACACCAGCCCTAACGTAATGACCGTCAAAGCCACTTGCATAATCAAGTTGGAAAAATTCTCGACAGGAAAATACAGCCCCAGGATAAGCTGCAGTATTTGTATGAAAATGACTATGAAAACGATGTTCATAAAAGAATTATTCGTGTTATGTCCCACTATGTATATGCTCCCGCAATTAAAGTTTGAAATAAGACCTGTTTTATATAGTATCGACCAAAATACAAAATTAACAAGAGTCTTCCCGATATTATCTAGTCTAACTTGATTGAGATTCGCTAACAAGGGGGCTTTAACACATTAACGCGCTAAGAGGGACAGTCCCTCTTAGCGCGTTAATATGCTAAAGCCATTCACTTTGTTCTCATCTCAGATACTGCTTCACTCATTTTCGTATACATTTTCTCTACACCTTCATCTGTCGCTTCAAAGTCATAGGCATTTTCAGCATGGATTCCGAGGTGGTCCGCTTCTTGGGCTACATCGATGTTGGCACCCATGAAAATGAACTCCCAATTGTACTTTTCCTGCTGATGGCTGATCATGTGTTTGATTTTTTCGTAACTGAATTCCCTGCTTGCATTCTCCAACCCATCTGTGGTGATCACAAAAATTACGTTGCCGGGCTTTCGTTCCTCAGGTGTCTGATCGAGTCTCCGGCCGACTTCTGAAATTGTCTTCCCGACTGCATCCAGCAGGGCTGTGCAGCCTCTCACGTAATACTCCCTGTCTGTCAGCTTTATCTTGTGTGCCTCTGCACCCTGCCACAAGATCTCATACTGATCATCGAACAAGACAGTCGTTAAAACCGTTTCCCCTTCCATTTCACACTGCCTTTTAACAAACCCATTGAACCCGCCGATCGTATCGCTTTCCAACCCAGCCATTGAACCGCTGCGATCAATCAAAAATACCACTTCCGTCAGGTTTTTATCCATTCCATCCATCTCCTTCAACTTGTTGATGATATAATGATAGCTAATTACATCCATCTTTTGGTCGCCTGCTGAGCGACATTTAAGGGAGGTATCGATTATGCTTGACCAAAAGATTTTAAAAGAGTTGAAGGATTATGTACGGGAGCATCTTGAGAACGTTCCACTGATGGATATTTGCGAATCACACTACCAGGTTGATAGTGAAATCATGGAGAGTGTGAAACACAGTGAATTGGATGACTTTATTAAAATGAATGAAAAACCTTCTTTTCGTGAAGAGTTGTTCCATTTTATTGATGAAAAAGGACTTACCGACCCTGAAGTGTATAAACGCGCCGGGATCGACCGTAAACTTTTTTCGAAAATAAGATCCAATCCCGCTTATAAGGTGGGGAAAAATACAGCGATCGCACTCGCGCTTGCCCTCAAGCTCGATACATATGATACCGAAGGCCTGCTGAACTCAGCCGGTTTTTCGTTGTCGGGCAGCGATACCTATGACCTTGTGATCCGTTTCTGCCTCGAAAAAGAAATCTATGACCTGGATGGTGTGAACCAGGCGCTGGATTCGCTCAGTTTGAACCCTTTGACAGGGTGACGGCAATCCTCCTGTGCCCAAACACTTTAATGCGTTAACGCACGAAGAGGGACTGTCCCTCTTCGTGCGGTGAAGCACTAAAGCATTAACGACAGATAAGCCCGGCCGCAATTGGCAGCCGGGCTTTGTTTTATATTGTGATTTCTTTATTTTCATCTACTTTCTGCAGTTCATGTGCCAGGAACATTGCCAATTCGAGCATGCCATACTTCTCGGCTTTGGCTTCGGCATCGGAATTGTAGTTCGTGTTGGTATTAATGTCATAGGTGAAAATCTTGCCGTCCTTGTCATAGATGAATTCAATACCGGCTATCTGGATGTCATTCGCCGCCAGCACGTTTTCATATTTTGCAAGAATCGGATCATGGAATCCGTCAAGAATCTGGAATTTCGGTGTCTTGGAAGGCTCTTCACCTGCAGGGCAGAATAAGTCCCCAATTTCACAGGAGTCTGCCGGGCACAATTCGAACCCTTCGGAAGTATCAACCCTGACGGCGTAGATAAATTTTCCGCCGATAAATTCACAGCGTGTAATAAAGCTCTCAGGGGCAGAAATGTATTCCTGAATCAACGTGACACCGTCTACCGGTTCTTCAAACCCCGGCCCCTCGACATAGTTTCGCAGACTTTCAATGGTTTGAAACAATTGGACGCCCAATCCCTTGCCGGCACGGTTATGCTTAGTGATGAACGGCTTGCCTGCAAACGGCTCAGCTGCCTTCAAGATCTGCTCTTTCCCCACGGCGGCCACTGTTTTTGGAGTCGGCACACCATGTTTATTCAATTCAAGATACTGTTTCACTTTGCTGACTTCAAGCTCCAGTGCACGAGTGCCATTGAAAACCTTCCTGCCATGAGCCTCAAGCCATGACAGCACTTGCGCTGTGTACTCAGGCGCATAACGATTGCCCCTTGTATGAGATGATGCACTCATTCTGCTGTAAAAAACACCTTGAGGCGGTTCTTGGGACAGGTCTAGCGTCCCTTCACTCAGATGCCACTCTTCATAAGGCAAGCCAAGTTCTTCAAGTCGTTTTGTTAAATGAACTGTCCATTCACTGTTCTCATGGATGACATATATTTTACTCAAAAGAAAGCACTCCTTCTGCTGATTCGCGTTTTTCTTCGACCAACGGCATGACCTGTTTTGCAAAACGTTCCATTTCCTCTAACTGCGGTGAAAATTGCAGCAGCAGCAAGTCCAGTCCGGCATTTTCGTACTCAACAATTCTCTCGGCAATTTGTTCTGGAGTGCCGACCAAATTCGGACGCAATCCTCTGTTGGAAACGGAATAATCCTGAAGCTGAATCTGCTGTTCAAGCTGTGATTTGCTTGTAAAATCGTTGAATCCTGCGTAGGCGCTGGAATCTTTTACAGCCGTGATTCTCGTTAGTTCTTCCATTGCTTCCTCCTCGGAATCGCGGCAAATGACATAGGCTGCCATTCCGAATGAGCTCAATGCGGGATTTCCGGTCTGTTCCCTGCGTGACTTCATATCCTCTATTTTTCTCTGAATCTCTTCAACTGTTCCCCCGTGCATCACGTACGCATCACATTTTTCAACAATGGCCGCTTTGCCTTTTTCACTTTCACCGCCTGCATAAAGGGTCGGGTTCGGGTTCTGGACCGGTTTCGGAAAAAGCTTTGTATCCTGGAATTGATAGTACTTTCCGTTATAAGAAAAAGAATCTTCTGTCCACAGGCCTTTCAGGACATCAATGAATTCTCTCGTCCGGTCATAGCGCTCATCATGTTCGGTAAAAATCCCGCCATACTGACGGGCTTCTTCTGCCCACCACGCAGACACGACGTTCAAGGTGAAGCGGCCTTTGCTCATCTGATCGATGTTCGCAGCCATCTTGGCTGCAGTCGCCGGATTGTGGAACCCGGGGCGGACCGCCGTCATGATTTCCAATTTATCGGTTGCGGCTGCCAAAGCTGCAGCAGTTGTCCATGCTTCTAAAGAGTCGTACTCAGGACCTTTTATATCATTCAAATAAAGTTCTGCAATCAGCGTAGTGGAATATCCCCATTTTTCAGCTGACAAGGCAACCTTCTCTGCATATTCATAAGTGGCAGGCATATTTTCACCCTCTACATTTCGCAGCCAGCCTCCAAAAATCGGCAGCCAAAACCCATACTTCATCTCAATCTCTCCTCCGCTTTTCTATTCTCAACTATTCCAACCTGTTAAGTTGGTTTTACGTTGATAATATTTCAAATTGGAAAAATTGTCAATCAAATAGAGAGGAATTGGGTTTCGACAAAAACCGGGGCGTGACAGGCACGCCCCGGTTTTTCTCCATGTAAAAAGCAGAAGGTAACGGATACCTTCTGCCAATGTCGCCGACTTATAATTTCTTGAATTTCTCCGCATCGAAGTTCTGAAAGACATTCTTCTCTTTCATCGGGAATATTTCCTTGCCAGTAAGATTGTTGATAATTACTTTGTTCCGGTGAACAGCAAGTCCCAGGTTGGTAGATCCGACACCGTGGGAGTGCGAAATTCCGCTGTGTACATAGATCTCGTTAGGAATGCTCAGACGCAAGCGATAATCCGCTTCCACTTCATATCTGCCCTTGTCATCAAAAGCCATATATGTTCCCAGGTTCTCTGTGATAAACTCCGGTACATTTGGACGGTAGCCTGTCCCAACGATCACGACTTCACTATCATGGGTGAAATCATAATCCTGCTGCCACTGATGGCACTGGATTTCACACCCATCACCTTTTTCCTCGATTCCTTTTACCTCAGTCAACACCTGCAGACCCAAGTTAAGCTCCTCGCCGGAAACGGAATGCTCATAAAGAAGGTTATAAATATCATTGATGGTATGGGAGCTGATGCCTTTATACAAGAGATCCTGACTCTTAAAAATTTCGTCCTTTTTCTCCTGAGGGAACTTGTAGAAGTAATCCACATAGTCAGGAGAGAATTGCTCTACGGTCAGCTTCGATTCTTCCATCGACAGGAAGCTCTTTGAACGGGTGATCCATGTCAGTTTATATTGACAATCCATTCTTTCTTTTAACAATTCACGGAACACTTCCGCAGCACTCTGCCCGGAACCGATGACCGTGATCGACTTCGCTTTTCGGCAGCGATCCTGATTCTGAAGGAATTGCGATGTATGGAATACTTTATCTTCAGGCAGCCCCCGGAATGTTTTTGGAAGGGCAGGAGTACTTCCTGTACCCAATACAAGATTCTTGCTGTAGTGAGTTTCCTGTTCGTTCGTTGCGATATCTTCAACCGTTACGGTATAGACTTCTTCCCCTTGATCGTAATTCAGTTCAACGACTTTTTTTCCAAAGCGGCAGTTTTGCAGTTCGTTTGCCACCCATTGGCAGTAATCATTGTATTCACGTCTAGGTATATCAAGCCTTTGTAAAAAATAGAATGGATATAAACGGTTTTTCTCAGATAAATAATTTAAAAAACTGTAGCGATTTGTCGGATCCGCCAAGGTAACCAGGTCCGCCATAAAAGGCACCTGCAGTCTTGTCCCAACAATCAGCATGCCTTTATGCCAGTCAAACTGTGGCTTCTGATCAAAAAAGACAGCATCCACCTCCGGCTGGTCCTCAAGCAAAGCGGCAAGACTCAAATTAAACGGTCCCACCCCAACTCCAATCAAATCATAAACCTTACTATCCATGACTACTTCAACCCCTTATCCAATTTATCTATCTAATAAAAATCCCCATAATAAAAGGTTAACTTAAGATGCCGTGACTGTCACCACCCGATTTTTCTTGTTTCACAAAATGTTTCACAAAACGGGTTATCGATTCGACATATCTCGGGTTGTGCCTGTCACCGCCCGGTTTTTCTTTATCTGAGGAGAACCCTTAAGTATTGGAAGGAAATTCACTAGTTTAGGAGAAATAAGTAATAACAATAATGTGGAAAAGGAGTTAACAAAATGGATGTGCTTTTAAAGGATTTATCGAAAGAGAATTTTTGGGATATCTTAAATTTAAAGTCGAGCAAAGATCAGGAAGAAAAGATCCAGATATTTGAACGCTGGGTCGGTTCCAATGTGTTTTTTGTCGCAATGGCATCAGTTTATGGTTTTAAAACTAAAGCCATTTATGATGGTGATACGCTGATCGGCTTCGCCAGCCACGGGTGGGATGAGGAACACAGCCGTTATGAGATGATCAGCGTGATGCTAGGCCATGCTTTCCAAGGAAAAGGCTATGGCAAAAGAGCGATGCAGCTGGTTGTCAATGACATGGTTGAGGAATACGGCTGCGATGAAATCTATTTGACCGTCATCCATGACAACGAAGCCGCCATCAGAGTCTATGAAGCGCTTGGCTTCCAGGCTACCGGTGAAGTTTTCAAAGCCTTTCATGATGAACCGGTTTATAAACTGGTCGTGAACAAATAAGTTAAGCTTGGAGAGATCAGGAAATGTTTGTAAAAAGGAGAAAAGAACGTAGACAACGAAAAAAAGCTGAAGGCTCTTATACCTTTTGGGATGCAGTCGGAGATGTGCTCATTTGGGTCCCCGAACTGATTATTTGGCCATTCCGCCTATTGTGGTACTTATTAAGAGGGATCTTCAGCATCTTTGATGGGATATGATATGGTGTCACTTTATCACTTTAAAGCACTAAGAGGGCCCGGCCCTCTTAGCGCGTTAGTGTGTTAAAGTCCTTATTCTTAATCGACAAATTCAGACAAAATCCGGGTGGTGCCTGTCACCGATGATCATTTGGTACATTTCCTTCGTTGGTTCCATCGGTTCAACACCCAGCTCGGCATTCAATATTTTTTTGCATTTGTTGTACCACTTGATGGCCTGTGGCCGGTTGTTTTTCTGATAATAACAATACATCAGCAAACGGTACGCTTCTTCCCAGGTATCCTCTTCCATCAGGATTCGTTCACACCAATGGATGCAGAGTTCGAAGTCCGATAAGCGGACGGCGACCTGCGCGAGCATCTCGGCAGCGCGCAGGAAAATGACCTGCAGTCTTTCCCTTTCAGTGAGGCACCAGTCTGCGAACCGGTGATCCGGCAAGTAATCCCCTTCATACAACTTCAAACCTCTTTCCAAGAGTTCTTTTGCCTGGCAGGGATCCTTCTCCGTCAATCCTTCCGACACCCACTCCTCGAACAGGACCGTATCCAGCTGGTATACAGCCTCCTGGTTGATTCCATAAAATGCGCCGCTCCGTTTGATAAAGTAGGACTCCTCCCTCGCTTTGCGCTGCGGTTCAATGGTCTTCAAAAGCGAATTCAATGAAACTTTGAAACTGCGGTTTGCCGCCTCTTCATCCTGGTCCGGCCAGATTTCCTGAAAGATCTCATCCCTGTCGACCAGTTTGTTTTTATTGGTAATGAAGAATTCAAAAAGCTCTTTCGCTTTCCCTCTCTGCCAGTCACTTTCGCCAATCACCCGGTTCCCCAGCTGCAGCTTGAATGTTCCCAGCGTCTGAACCTTCAGCGTATAGCCGGGATGATTGTCCATGCTGCTGATGCCCATCTCCGTTATTGACGGACTATGAATATTGTTTTTCTGTGCTTTTACCAATAGGGGGACAAAATTTTGGATATCGGCCGGGCCAAATGTCGTCCTTTTTGTCAGAAAGTACTGGTATTCCCCAATGACCATCTCGTTTAGAAACTGCCTCATTTCCCGGTTAAAAGCTTCCTCCTGCCCTGTTTCATAAGCAATATAGGCTTTCCAAAAAGACGTCAGCATCATGCCGTACCGGTCTCCGCACTCTTCAAAATGATTCCTTGCCTCCACCAGGACACCGTAAGCTGATTCGTATTTTTCACAATAAATGGCGGCTATGCCCATACATAACTGAATCAAGGTCGAGAGCCAGACATCTTTCACCCTCTCAGTCTCGTACAAGCCTTTCTGGCCCGCTTCAATCGCTCTTTCATAGAAACCCTGTTTTCCCAGCAGAATGCATAATCCCATGTAAGGCTCAGCCTTGCCGCGGGGAACATCGATGTGATCCATGATATCCAGGGACGTATCATAGCATTTCTCCGCCAAATGTGGTTCGTACCGGTCAAGCAGCTGGACAGCATGGCCCATCCGCATCCAGCCGCACGCTTCCACAAAGGGGGACTGGATATCCATGCCGAGCTTCATCCCCTGCTCTGCATATTTTTTGCTTTCCTCCGGATTCCCCCTGAATGCTTCTATAATTGATAGCAATATATCCGTTTCCCTGTGTGATTGAGAGAGATGAAGGGTACTTTGTTCAAGATTGATATTCTTTCTTTTTAAAAGAAGCTCCCGTGCCTTATTGAGCCTGCCTGTGCGCAAATAAATCCGCGCTTTTAGATTTCCTTCCTCCAACGGCAGATTCAGTGATTCCGCCCGTTCATACCATTTTTCCGCCTTGGCGGCCTGGCCTGAATTCAAGAGGTTTTCCGACAACAGATGATACAGTTTTGCCATCTCTTCTTTGCTTTCTTGGGACTCTTCCCTCAACCCGATTGCCCGCTGAAGCACCCGCTCTGCCTTGTCCGGCTGAATCGTATCCAGGTAAATCCGGGCAATTCCCTCAAGCGCGATGCTGGTCAGATAATGGTCCTTTGCCCCTTCCCCGATCTCTATCGCTTTCTTATAACAGGATTCCGCCCATTCATAGGAAGATCGGAGGCGGCTGATTTCCCCCTGATAAAACCATAGAATCGGAAACTGATTTTTCAGCTCCTCCGGAATCGGCTTTAAATAGTCGAGCAGTGTCTGCAACTTGCCTTTCTGAAGCAATTCGCGCCCATGGATGGTTATCACCTTTGCCCCGTGGCTGTATTCTTCAATCTGCAAGTAATGATGGAGAGCGTTCTCGATATCCTCTTTTTCAAAAAAACGAGCCGCTTTCTGATGTAATACCTTGTGCTCAAACTCTTGCTTCATCATCAGCTGATCTTGTAAAAACTCTTTAAACAAAGCATGATACCGGTATCTCTCTCCATCTATCTGCTGTATAAAAACATTCTGTTGAGACAGCTTCGATAACATAAATCCCGATCCCTGCATGTCTAAGACGGCATCACAAACCTGCGGGGAAAGCTCATCCAAAATACTGGTTTTCAGCAGGAAATCCTGAATTTCCCGAGGCTGCTTTGACAACACTTCCATTGCAAGGAAGTCGAATAAATCCTGAAGTGTTTCCGCCCGGTTATCAAGAATGCTCCCGGAATAATCACCGCCGTGCAAATTCCCGACAAGCATGTGTACAGCGATCGCCCAGCCTTCTGTCAACTGATGGATCCTGTCCAGCTCCTCTTTGTTGATGGTAATCTCGTAAATATCCTGAAGCAGATGCTCTACTTCATCCAGACTCAATATCAAATCCTTTTGGGCGATTTCAAGAAGTTCCGCTTTTACCTTCAGAGAGGTTAGAATCCCCCACACCGGCCTGTTCCTGGTCGAAATCACGAGATGGAGATTGGACGGAATGTATTCCAGGAATGATTTCATCCATTTCTCAATCACGGATGATCTTTGAATATGATGATAATCATCCAATATCAGCACGATCTGTTTCTGGATGCTCACTGTTTCATTGACAAACATGGAAATCAGTGACCAAACCTGTTCATCACTAATATGATTGTTCAACAGCTTGAGTTCTTTCAGGACGTTCGATCCGAAAGCAGGATACTTTGCCTTGATGGCATGGACAAGCTTTGTTAAAAAAGGAATGATATCATCGTCGTTTGGAGAAATGGAGTACCAGCAGGAATCAGCCTCAATATCATGGGCGAAAAGGGTAAGAGCCGTGCTTTTTCCATAACCGGCCCTTGCATGCAGAATGGTCAGGGGATAGCGGGGAATGGAGGCCAGTTTCTTATGTAGGCTTGCTCGCCTTAGGAAACTTTCCTTCACGGGCGGCGGCATTAATTGACTTTGAATGACGGGTATGACGGCCATATGTTTCCCTCCTTTCTAAAATGTATATGCAGCATCGACTGTAATCATTAAGGCTTGTACGAAAATATACTTTCTTTTGATATTCGATAAAAACAGGTGGAATCCTTTTTGGGGTAAAGGGTAATTGGCATTATTGCGAATTTCAGCTTCCACTTCCTGTCGCGTGACTCTGCAGAACAGGTGGCGGCCCTTCGCTGCCGGTAAATTGATCTGCCTGGTTCTTGATTCTGACTCCTGTCTCTGCTCCGTTCAAGTAGGGTATTGGCGGAACTGGATGGGGTATTGGCTTGTTTTTGTTCTCATGGAAATAAAAGTGAAATGCTCATATATTTTGATTCTGGCTCATAAAATGGAAATTACGCTCATAAATTTCATATTTATGCTCATAAATGTCCGATTTCGCTCATATATCTGAAATTTGGCTCATAAATATCGTTGGCTGCCTATCAGTTGACTCGCAAGTCAGCTGCTTCTGCTTCCATATTTGTTTCCTCACTGTTTTTTTCCTATGCAGACCTTAAAACGAGTAACTTTTCAGTTGAATTGGTTGGTACAGCCAATATTCATTGAAAAAATGCTCAGAAAGCAGTCGCAGAAATGCTATGGCGTTAATTTCCCCTTGGGCCGCTTCGCTTTTTCACATCCTCATAGGCAGAACCCACTCGGTGTTCTCTCCCTCCCGTCCCCGGCCTTTTTTACTGCAACCACTTTACCGACAAAACGAAAAATTTCCAGCACAAACTCCCCCAACCACCTCATCACACACCTTCCATCCAAATAAAAAGCCCCCGCCCTCTTGAGGCAGGATGCTTATCACTATGTCACTCTATTCAAACTGCTCCTCAGCTCATTCTTATTGATCTTGCCGACATGTGTTTTCGGCAGTCCATCAACAATATAGAAGCTTTTCGGTATCTTATACTTCGTCAGCTTTCTTTTGCAGTAACCCTCAAGCTCATCATCGGTAAGGCCGGCCCCATCGGCAGCGGCAACAAACGCGACCACTTTTTCGCCCCATTTTTCATCGGGAATGCCGATGACCGCCACTTCTTCGACAGCCTCATGGGATTCGATCCAGTTTTCAATTTCCAGCGGATAGACATTCTCCCCGCCGGTAATGATCATGTCTTTTTTCCTGCCGACAATAAAGCAGAAACCGTCACCATCCATCTTTGCCAGATCACCGGTATGGAACCAGCCGTCACTCCAGACATCCTCTGTTTCTTTTTCTTTGTTCCAGTAATATTCAAACAAGTGGCTTCCCCGCAGATAGAGCTCGCCGACCTCACCCGGCCCTGCCTCATCTCCATTTTTTTTAACGATTTTCACCGCATTGAACAGCATTGGTTTTCCTACTGAACCCGGCCGCTTCACGGCTTCTTGAGGGTCGATGTAAAAATTATTGGGACCCGCTTCGGTCAATCCATATCCCTCTTTAAAAGCAAGGCCTTTACTGGTAAATACATCATAAATGCCCAACGGACAGGGCGCCCCTCCTGACAGAAATACCTTCATGTCCGGAAACTTGGCTTTTTTAAACTCCTTCGTTCTTGTGAGCATATGGTACATGGTTGGTACAAACAACACAATTGAGCATTTGTAATCAATGAGATCCTTCACAGCCTGCTCCGGAACGAATCCCGGCGACAGCACAACCGTTCCGCCAGCAACGAGGACCGGGACCGATAAAGCATTCAACCCGCCGGTATGGAACATCGGAATACAAGTCAGGGTAGTATCCCTATCCGTGAGGTTCCAGCTGACGATGGTGTTGATGGCGTTCCACATAATCGAACGATGTGACAGAACCGCGCCCTTCGGATGGCCTGTCGTCCCGCCTGTATAAATCATCGCTAGCGGATCTGCCTCTGCTGACTGAGGAGCCGGCAAAGTACCTTCCTCCGGAAAATCATCAATATAATTGTTGCCTTCAATTTCTATTAAGTAAAAATCCTCCTGAAGCTGACTCGCCTCTTTGATGAAGTCCGCTTGAACTCCCATCACGGCCGGAGCGGCATCTTTCACGACAAACTCCAGTTCATCCGCAGACAGCCGCCAATTCAACGGGACGAATATCGCACCGATTTTCATGCAGGCAAACAGGAAATCAAAGTAACTGACATGATTCGCAGAAAATAAAGCGATCCTGTCGCCCTTGCCGACCCCCTGCTCCAAGAATAAAGCGGCAAGCCTCGAGGCCCGTTTATCCAGCTGGCTGTATGTCCAGGAATCATCGGTTACGGAATCAATGACCGCACATTTATCGGGAAACAAGTCGGATCTGCTTTTAATCCAGTCGATTTCATAGCTCACTCCAATCTCTCCTCTTCTAAACATGTGGTCTTACATCATGATTCCTCCATCGACATGAAGAACGTGGCCATTAACGTAATCTGATTCATCACTCGCCAGGAACAGATAGGCATTTGCAATGTCTTCCGGCTTTCCTAACCGGCCCATCGGAACCTGCGCTTTCATTTTTTCGATGACCTTCTCAGGCACTTCCGCGACCATCGCCGTTTCCGTGAATCCCGGAGCTACGGCATTGACATTGATTCCTTTTCGGGCAAGCTCCTTTGCCCATGTCTTGGTCATCCCGATGACGCCCGCTTTGGCCGCTGCATAATTCGTCTGCCCCACGTTTCCGTAGGTTCCCGTTACAGAAGAAGTATTGATGATTTTCCCCTTCCCCTGTACCGCCATATGCGGCAGGACAGCCTGTGTACAATGAAATACTCCGGTCAGATTTACATTGATGACCTGTTGAAATTGCTCTGCCGTCATCTTTGACAGCATCGAATCCCTTGTAATTCCTGCATTATTAATAAGGATATCGATTTTTCCATGCAGGCTGATGACGCTTTCGACCAGCCTGTCGACACTTTCTCTATCCGATACATCCACCTGAATGAACCTCACGCCTGGATTGGATTCTTCCGCTTCCTTCCCGGCTGCTTCATTGTAGTCGGCGATCACCACCTTGGCTCCTTCTCTCGCGAACACTCTTGCGGCTTCAAGCCCAATCCCATTTGCCGCACCGGTAATGATCGCCACCTTATCCTGCAATCTGCTCATCCTGTTTTACCCCTCTCCGTCTAAAAATCGTTCCATATGCTGAAGCAGTCCATCCAAATCATCTACAAGCGGAGAATGGCCGCAATTCTTCATCTCAATAAATCCTGCTTTGCCCTCATAATCTTCCAGCAACTCATTGGTCATCTGCCCGGTCACCACAAGATCCCTGTCGCCCCTGATGGCTAAAACCGGAATCGTGATTGTGCTGACTTCTCCGTTCCCTTTCGTTAACCCGTTATCATGACTGCTGATATTGAAGAGATTCAAAGCTTGATAGACTTCGGCAAGATTGCGCTGTGTGCACATATCATCCAGGTATTTTTCATAGCGGTCCGCTTCCGGTTTTTTATCCGTGTAAATCAAAGAACCCCAAATCGCCCGCAGCAAATCATGGTTTTGATGATTATAAGCCGCTTGAACGGGAATCGTTTTTCCATGGTCCTGCTTTACCTGTTCGAGGGTACGCAGCCTGTTTGATGGATCGGGAAGCCCCTGTTCATTGCTTCCGTAAAATGGATAGCCCCTTGTAGAAGCCGATGCCAGAAGCAGGAGCCTGTTGCAATATCCGGGATGGTCTATGCAAAACTGCTGGCAGACCGCTCCGCCAAGAGACCAGCCGACAAGGGAAAAATCAGATAAACCCAGTTCATCGGCAAATCCCCTTAAATCATCCGAAAAATCGTTTATCGACTGAATCGGCTTGTTATAGGATGACTCGCCGAAGCCCCGCAAGTCGATGGCATAGAGCTTGAATTTCTCATCCATTTTTTCAAGGACAAGGTCCCAATGAACAGAGGACGTCATATTGCCGTGAACCAGCACCACTACCTCACTGCCGCCTTCCCGTTCCCGGTACCCAAGTGTTTCTCCATTCGCTAATGTCACTTCTTTCAACTTGATTTCTGCCATTTTTACCATCCTTCCTTTCATCCCCAGCGAATCACATTGGCGCCCCATGCATACCCGATCCCCGCGCTGACCAGAACGACAATATCACCCGGTTTCAGCAGGCCCCGTTCCTCAGCAAGCTGAAGCGAGATGATCTGGTCCATCTGGCCGATATGCCCGTAGTCTTCAAGATAGATAGACTTTTCCTGCGGCACGCCCAGCTGCTCCAGCACGTAGTTATGGGCCGACCTTTTCATATGGAGCATCGCAACATAGCCGATGTCCTCCTGGGTACAGCCGCTTTTCTTCAATGCTTCACGGATGCACTTCAGGAAATTATCCATCGATTTCTGCTCTAGCCGCTCCTTCATACCTTCAGGATCAAGGACATCGAGCTGATAAAGCCCAGCCTGCAGACTTTCTGCGGTCAGTGGACTCTTTGTGCCTCCGACAGGGACGACAACATCCTCTGAAAATGATCCATCCGTGATCATGTGGGTGCCGAGGACTGTATTGTGATTACTATCTTTTTCGAGAATCATTGCCGCTCCACCTGCTCCGAGATTATACATAAATCTCGTTCTCGGATTCCCGTAGTCTATGAAATCAACATTGCGGTAGCCGCCGGCGAGCAGGACAGTGTTGATATCGGGATCAGCCGCCATCATATCTTTGGCCATTTTGACCGCCATGATCGCCGTACCGCAACGGAGTGCGACATCAAAGGCAAATGCATTCACTGCGCCGACTTCCTGCTGCAGCTTGATAGCCGCCGTCCAAAGCGGGTACTCTTTATATTCTTCGCCTATATAGATGACCATATCGATTTCGGCAGGATCCACACACCCTTTTTCAATCGCTTCCCTGGCTGCTTTTATGCCCATTTCACATGTATGGTCGTCCGGACCTGGCAGCGGTTTTTCTTTTATTCCCAGCTTTTCGATGATGATGCTTTCCGGTAATCCGGTTTTATCTGCCAGTTCTGCTGCTGTCATCTTTTTTTCTGGAATGTACACTCCCATGCTTTTTATCCCGGCATTCATTTCCGCTCCCCCTCGGGCTGGAGCTCCAAGCTGTTCACGGTCCTTTTCATATAATCCATCGCCTCTTCAAACGAATCAAAGGATAATTCACTCTCACCCTGTACATGGGTCAGTTTGATTCGATAATCCTTTTTTTCCTGCGACTCCATTACATGGCACCGGACGATAAATGAAGTGATGAGCTGATTCAAATGGATTCCCCCTTACCCGGCAATATTCTTTTCTGCATCTGCTTCCTTTTTGTTCTTCTTCACTTTTCTGTTTTTAAAAACACCCTGGATTGTCCCGGCGATTCCTTTTGGAAAAAAGATGACAGCCAGTATATAAACGGTTCCGAATAAAATGATCCATCTTTCGAAGATCCAGTGGACATCCGACAGATCCGACAACCAGTGGTGAGCGAACTCTACAAGAGCTGCTCCGATAATCGGGCCGACCAGCGTGCCGACTCCGCCGATAATGGTCATTAACAAAGCATCCAATGTCACATCCGTCGCAAACACACTCGTATCGACAAACCGGAGTGACAGCATGTATAAAATCCCGGCTAAACTGGCGACAACGCCGGAAACGACACTGACGATGACCTTGTAATGAAGAACATTATAACCAAGCGATTCTGTACGCCCTTCGTTCTCCCTTATTGCCAGCAGCACCCTTCCAAGCGGTGATTCCGTGAATCTCTTCAAACCGAAGAACACAAGTACCATGACGACCAGGCACGTAAGATACAACGTCGTCCGGTCTTTGAATATATCCGGTACCGAGAAAGTAAATCCGTCTGCTCCTCCCGTCACGCTTCTCCACTTTTCCGCAGCGACCAGGAACAAGCCGGCGAGCGCCAGGGTCAGCATTGCGTAAAAATGACTTTTCAACCGAAGCGTCAGCACCCCGACTATGAAACTGACAACACCTGCAACGGCCACCGCGATTAATACGCCGGCGAACAGTGTCAGCATCGTAGGCTCCTGCCTGTCGAACATGACAGCCGCCGAATAAGCCCCGATTCCGAAGAACATCGTATGTCCGAACGACACAATCCCGGTGTAGCCGAGCAGCAGATCATAGCTCATCGCGAAAATCCCCAGGATAAAAATCTGCATCATCAGGAACAAAAGGCTTCTCCCAGTCACCATAAAGGGAAGGACTGCAAGCAAGGAAGCGATGACAAGATAGACCCAAGTGCTTTGATTCAAGCGTAATTGCTGCATGTATCTCACCCCTTCACCTTAAATAGTCCCTGCGGCCTGAAAATCAAGACAACCGTCATCAAGAGCATGTTGACAGCCAGTGATAACGCCGGGACATAATAGGCCATATAGGCCTGCGCCAGCCCGACAAGGATCGCAGCCAGCAATGAGCCAAGAAAGCTTCCCATACCACCGATGACGACTACTATGAAGGCGAGGATCCCGAACTCCAGTCCCATTTCTGCGTAGATGACACCTGAATACGGAGCCATCAGCATCCCGCCCAATGCCGCCATTGCCGCTCCGACCATGAAGACAAGCATGAACACGATCCGGATGTTGATCCCGAGCGTCTGGATCATCTCCTTATTCATGACACCCGCGCGGACGATCAGGCCGATCCTTGTTCTTTTTAAAATAAACGAAGTAATCGCAAACACGATGAGTCCGACGAGGATGATGAACAGACGGTACTTGATCAAGATGACATCGCCGACCATGAAACTTCCCTCCAGGAAAGCCGGCGGGTTTGCTGCTTTCTGGTCCGGCCCGAACACGACTTTGATCAGCTCGGAAAGCACCAGCATCAACCCTAATGTAATTAAAATCTGCTGTGTATGATTGCCGTAAACAGGGCGGATAATCAGATATTCGGTTACCGCTCCCAGCACAAGCCCAGTGATAATCGCAACGATAATGCCGACCCAGAAGGATTCTGTCATGTTGTAAGCCCAGACGCCGCTGAAGGCACCCCACACGAACAATCCTCCATGAGCAAAATTAAGGACGTCCATCAGGCCGAAAATCAGCGTCAGTCCAGCCGCCAATAAAAAGATGAGCATGCCGGTAGCCAGCCCATTAATGGTTAAACTGAATAGTAAATCCACATTCCCGCCCCCTATGCAATCCCAAGGTATTTTTTCATCAGAACTTTATCTTGTTTCAATTCATTCATCATGCCGGTATGCACCGTCTGGCCGTCATCGATGATATGGAAGCTGTCCCCGATCTTGCTGGCCATGATGAAGTTCTGTTCAACGAGCACAATCGTCGTTTTTTCCTTCATCTGCTGGATCGTTTCCATTACTTTCTCAACGATGATCGGCGCCAGGCCCTTGCTCGGTTCATCGATTAACAGCAGTTCATTATCGTTCACATAAGCCCGGGCAATCGCGAGCATCTGCTTCTGCCCTCCGCTCAATTGTCCCCCCGGCTTTTTCCAAAATTTCTTGAGGTCCGGAAACAGCTCAAGCACCCATTCCAGCAGCTTCGTCGTTGTCTCGTCTTCCTTTTGCATCGCCACCCGCAGGTTTTCCCCTACCGTCAAGTCGGAAAAAATCCCCTGGTCCTCCGGCACATAGCCGATGCCGCTTTTCGCAACCATATATGGCTTCCATTTCTTGATTTCCTCGCCCTTGAACTTGATGCTGCCAGAAGTCGCCGGGTTCAGTCCCATAATCGTCCTCAGGGTCGTCGTCTTCCCGGCACCGTTCCGGCCAAGGAGGACCGTCACCTCGCCCTTCGGCACCTCAAAAGAGATGTCATGTAATATATGAAACTGCTCAATATGTGTCTGCACGTTATTCAGTTCAAGCAAGGTGCTCATCATACAACCCTCCCAGGTACGCGGACTGAACCGTTTCATTTTCCATGATTTCAGCAGGACTGCCTTTTGCCAGCAATTCCCCGTGAAACAGGACCATGACTTCATCCGACAAGTCCAGTATCATATCCATCTTGTGTTCGATTAAAACAATCGTCTGGTCTCCCTGCGCCTTGATCTTCCGGATGACCTCGAGGATTGCGGGAACTTCTTCTATCGACATGCCTGCCGTCGGCTCATCCAGCAGGAGGACATCGGTTTCAAGCGCCAGCAGCATCGCTATTTCCAGCTTTCTTTTTTCCCCATGCGCAAGGCTGCTCGCAATCGTTTCTGCTTTTTCTTTGAGAAGGACCATTTCCAGCAATTGAAGAGCCTTTTCTTTCATCGACTTATAGTGCCGGTAATGGGCAAAAATCTGATACCTGACCTTCTGCTGGGACTGGACCGCCAGCCGGACATTTTCCAGGACGGTCAGATTAGGAAAAACATTCGTGATCTGGAAGGAGCGCCCGATTCCGAGCCTTGCCCTGTTTGTAGGGGATAAGGACGTAATATCTTCTCCTTTGTAAAAAATCTTCCCTTCGGTCGGGGACAACTGCCCGCTCAGAAGGTTGAACAGGGTCGTCTTTCCGGCTCCATTGGGCCCGATGACCGATGTGAATTTCTTTTCTTGGATTGACATGGAGACCTGGTTTACCGCACGGTGGCCGCCGAAGTCAATGGATAGATTCTCTGATCTGAGTATGTCTTTCATGGAGAGTCACCTCGTTTCTTATTTGTTGGAGGTTTTCATTGGTTAGTGTTGGTTCCAGGTGCTTCATTTTGTGGTTTTTTGGTTTTGATGTCCTTCGCTTCTCTGGCGCGGTACATCATTTTGTGGTTTTTTTGGTTTTGATGTCCTTCGCTTCTCGAGCGCGGGGCATCATTCTGTGTTTTTCTGGTTTTGATGTCCTTCGCTTCTCGAGCGCGGTACATCATTCTAAGTTTTTCTGGTTTTGATGTCCCTCGCTTCTCTGTCACGGGACATCAGTTTGTGTCTTTCTGATTTTGATGTCCTTCGCTGCAAGGGAGAGGAACATCATTCTACTTTTATCATGCATTTTCACTTCTTGGTCACCGGTTAGAATACATACCCTCGCCAATAGCTGGCAAGGGTACGCTTTTTTCCTATTGATTTAGTATCGGCGGTTCTGTTTCTTCCGGTGTCAGCACACGCTTGAGGACCGGTACCGGATAATCCATGCCGTCTTTCTTTACTAACGTGATCGCATACAGCGACTGCATAGCCTGGTGATCTTCAGGGCGGAATGTCATCGTTCCTTTCGGCGTTTCGAAGCTCATTCCTTCCATCGTGTCAATCAGTTTCGCTGAATCTGTGTCACCTTCTGTATTTTTCAGTGCTTCAACAATTGAAATCGCTGCGCTCATTCCACCAGGAGTGAAGAGATCAGGCACTTCGCCGTCAAAGCGTTTCTTATGCTCTTCGACTAACCAATCATTGACTTCATTGTCAGGCAGGTCATGATAGTAAACCGTGAACCCTTCCATTCCGACAAGCGGCATCATTGTGGAAAGTGCTGCGATATCTGGAGCACCGGTTGAAATTTTGATTCCCTGCTCTTGAACCTTCATATCAGAAATCTGGTTCCACGGGGAGTTCGCACCCGCCCAAATGACGAACAAGTAATCGGGGTCAGAGTTGACGATCTTTTGGATATTCGCTGTAAAATCTGTTGCAGTCGGATCGGCATATTCTTCATGGACAATATCTGCTCCTAAATCTTTTGCTGCCGTTGTAAAAGCTGCCACCCCGTCACGTCCGAATGAGTTATCAGGAGCAAGTGTTACAATTTTGACTCCTTCTTTCGCAATCGCTGCTGCCCCTGCAACTGCATCCTGTGAAGAGTTGCGTCCTGTACGGAAGATGTATTCATTGAACTCAGAACCTGTGATGCTGTCCGCAACAGCCGGTTCAACGACCATGATTTTTTCATACTCTTCCGCAAGCGGTGTCACCGCCAGTGTATCCCCGGAACTTGAAGACCCGACAAGGAAATCAACCTTATCTTCTTCAAGAAGCTTGAGCGCTTTCTGTCTTGCAACCTTTGGATCCGTTTCAGTATCTTCATAGATGATTTCAATTTTCTTCCCTGCAATTTCGCTTGTTC
Organism: Bacillus sp. AK031; assembly: GCF_053903065.1. Classification (NCBI taxonomy): domain Bacteria; kingdom Bacillati; phylum Bacillota; class Bacilli; order Caryophanales; family Bacillaceae; genus Bacillus; species Bacillus sp. AK031. The sequence goes on from NZ_CP096424.1 coordinate 3,673,536, forward strand.
CGTCTGTTGCAAAGTCAATTCCAAGCTCAAATCCTTTTTTCGTCTGATTTCCGTAAGCTTCCAATGCACCCGTCAAAGAAGCCAAAACCCCGATTTTAACTGTTTCCTGGGCTTCGTCTCCTCCATCGCTTCCCCCGTTATTCTCAGTTCCGGAAGTCTCTTCATTATTCGAACAAGCAACCATCAACACCGCGACCAACAGAGACATAAGAAAAGCAACACCATACCGCTTCCAAGCCATACATGTTTCCCCCTCATCTAAAATAAGATCAACTGCTGTCCTCATCATAAGAAACAGCAGTTACAACCGAGTTACAAATGGGGGAGGCCGGTCGCTTTATCACATTAAAGCACTAAGAGGGACAGTCCCCTGTTACTTTAAAGTAACAAAGGACTGTCCCCCGCTGCGTTAATGCAGTAAAGCGTCTTTTTTGAGCACTAAAAAAGACTTCCCATATATATAGGAAGTCCTTCTATTAATCAAACGTTTGATTAATAGTGTGAGATCGTTCTTATATGTCCATTTCCCAGCGTTCTTTCTGGGTTTTCTTTAATTGTTCCTCTGTTTCTTTTGGATAGACGGTACGGAATTTATGATGCTCGGCCGGGATGATTTCGATCATCTTTTCAATCATATCTTCCGGATCGAACTGATCTTTCAACCCTTCTGCCATCTTCTCCATGTCTTCTTTTCGCGTGAAATTCTTTTCGTCATCGAACCATTTGTAGATTTCCTCGTGGCTCCGCTTGTTGAAGCCTGTCTCGAATGCGCCCGGGTTGATGGTTGCAACCTGAACGCCGAACTCCTCAAGCTCCGCTTTCATCGTCTGCGCAATCCCTTCAACAGCATGCTTCGTTGCCGTATAGGGACCGACATAAGGAGTCGCTGAAATCCCCGCCATGGAACTCATGAACACAATCTTTCCGCTGCCTTTTTTTACGAATAGGCGGGCTGCTGCCTGAGCTGTTTCCAGTGTGGCAAAAACATTCACCTCAAACAGGGCACGGAACCTGTCCATCGGTACTTCAGCCAACGGACCGCCTTCATTAATTGCAGCATTTGCCACGAACACATCGAAATCATATTTTTCTATTTGCTCCCGGTCGCGGGGATTGGTGATATCGAGCTTGAATACTTCCATATCAAGACCCAGGTCTCTTGCTTCTCTTAAAAGATCTGTCTTCTGAGAGGTTATTTCCGTTGTCGCAATGATCTTGTGGCCTTTTTTCGCCAGTCCGAGCGCTGCACCCCTTGCAAGGCCGCTGCCGGCACCGGTGATAAAAATCGTTTTGCTCATCATAATACCTCCTATTCCAGTGTCCTATTTCATCTTCCCATTCACTGAGAAAATGAAACTCTCATAATGCACTTTACCACTTTAAAGCGCGATAAGGGACTGTCCCTCTTCGTGCTTTAAAGCAGTAAAGCAAACAACCCATAAATAGAGGCAGCCTTTGGTGCGGCTGCCTCTCCCGTATTACACTTCAGGTTCAAATGTTTTGCAATCTGTTTCTTCACTGTCTTTTGGTTGTCTTTTAGTGTGGCTGCTGACGAAAATCTGGTCAGCCATGCATTTTCGTCCGTCTCGATTGTGTACACAGTTACTTACTTCACATAGTACATCTTGTGCCATAACTGTACACCTCCTTATCTTTTTTTAGCAGAACGTGTTCTCTAAACAATAGATGTGGAAGATTGTACTTATCTTTTAAATACCCTGAGTGTTCATGATTAAACAATAGACTGATAATTAATGTGGATAACTATTTTTTTACAAAAAAAGGCGATGTGAATAACTCAAAATCCAGTGAATATGTGGATAACGGCGGTGTATAACTCTTCACTGACGGATAGTGTGTTTCTTATTCATCCATAAAAAATAGCCCCCGGCATACACCGGGAGCTGTATATTTCTCAACAACCATTCTAATCTTCACTTCCACCTTCATCTTCCAGGTCTTCTATCAAATTTTTCATCTCAGCAATTTCTTTACGCTGTGCTTCAATTATTTCTTTTGATAATTCTTTTACGCGCGGATCGGATATCTCTGCGCGCTCACTCGTTAAGATTGCAATAGAATGATGGGGAATCATCGCTTCCATGTAATCCTGGTCATCGACCAATGTCTGGCTTCTCATTAGGAATAATGAGACACCAAAGATTAAAACACTGCCTATAACAATGCCGATATTAGCTTTCTTGTTTTTCAGCATATGAGTCATAAATGCGAGCATGATGACGGCCATCGTTGCGCCCATCAGCAAGGCCATATAAGCCCTCGTCTCACTAAAAAATACATGGTCAACCTTATATGTGCTCAAATATTTAAACATGAACATTATGATGGTCGATGTGACAACCATCGCCCCGAACCTTAAATATGGCTTCATAGCAGCCCTCACTCCTTTAAAATTCTGGTTATTAAGTACTAATACCCGAATTTCATAGGAGTATTCATATAATAGCCGGGGGTACTTTAACACTTTAAAGCACTAAGAGGGACAGTCCCTCTTAGTGCTTTAAAGCGGTGAAGGGGACTGTCCCCTTCACCGCGCTAAAGTATTATTGGACCGTATAGCCGCCGTCAAGGACGACCGCCTGGCCTGTGATTCCCCTTGCACCCTCTCCGCAAAGGAAGATGGTGTATCCGGAAATTTCTTGTACGGATAATAACCGTTTTTGCGGCACGAGCGGGTAAATGACATCTTCGAGTACTTTCTCTAATTCCACTCCCCGAGTTCTCGCTATATCCCCCAGCTGATTGCGTACCAGCGGGGTATCCACATAGCCCGGACACACGGCGTTCACCGTCACTCCATGTTCAGCAGCCTCCAAGGCAGCCACTTTTGTTAACCCTATAACTCCATGCTTTGCCGAGTTATAAGCAGCCTTGCCGGCAAAGCCGATCAGGCCATTAATCGAGGCCATATTGATGATCCGGCCGAATCCCTGCTTTTTCATAACCGGAAGCGCATGCTTAATGGCAACAAACGGCGCAGTCAACATGACTTTAATCAGGAACTCGAATTTCTCGGTAGGAAAATCCTCAATATTGGAAACATACTGCAGCCCCGCATTGTTAATCAGAACATCCAGGCTTCCATACTGGTTCACTGTTTCAGTGATCGCCTGCTCGATTTCTTCCTCAGACGTCACGTCACATTTAATGCCGATCGATTCATACCCTAAGTCTGTCAAAGCCTTCGCAGCCTCTTTTACTTTATCTTCCTGCAAATCTGTCAGCACCACTTTAGCACCCTGCTCCGCGAAATCTTTTGCAATCTCATAGCCGATTCCTTGCGCAGCACCTGTTATGAAAACTACTTTATCTTTTACCATTAAACCTTCAACTCCTTATTAAATCCCAACACCAAGGGAGAATAATAGAATCGCGATGGCCAGGCCGATCAATGGAACGATCACGGTCAACGCCCCTACTGCACCATATGCAGCCGCATGGGTTTCATTACAGATTGAACGGATCGTCGTCACGACATATCCATTATGCGGCAATGAATCGAGAGCACCTGATGAAATCGCTACCGTACGATGCAGAGCCTCCGGATTGACCCCCATATCCATATAATGCGGTGCCAGAATCGGCAAGGCAATCGCCTGTCCTCCAGACGCTGAACCTGTCATACCGGCAATCACGCTGACCGCAATCGCTCCGCCAATCAGAGGCGAACCAGGAATACTTGTCATAGCAGCAACCGCTGTATCAAAAGCAGGGACCGCTTTTGCAACTCCGCCAAATCCCACTACTGCCGCGGTGTTACCGATGGCGATCAATGCACCCAGCGTGCCCTCCGAAACAGCACTCCAAAAACCTTTGAAATACTTGCGGTTTAATAGATAAGCAGAAAGAACCCCGCCGAGCAATGCAATGATTAATGCTGATTGTTTCATAGAATCATGGAAAATAAATGCAAGAATAAGAACGACTAATAGAGGTACCAGCCCCATTAGCGGATTCGGCAGCGGCCTGTTACCGTCAATCACCGGGTCTTCCTTCCGCACTTCAAACCTTTCACCCTTCGCAACCGCTTTTGATATCATGCGTTTCAGCCACCAGTAGCCGAATACAGCCATGAATACAGCAACAATCAAGCTGACTTCCAATCCTGCATAAGGACTTGTTCCTAAGTACTCAATCGGTATCCAGTTCTGGATTTCCGGAGAACCTGCAGATGTCATCGTAAATGTCACCGAACCGAAAGCAAGTGCCGCAGGAATAAAGCGCCGTGGCAGGTCGGCCTGCTTGAACAAACTGACGGCCATCGGATAAACCGAGAATGCTACAACGAACAAACTTACACCGCCGTATGTCAAAACGGCACATGCCGCAACAATTGCAAGTACAGCAAATCTCATTCCCATTTTTTCAACAACGAAACGCGATACACTGTCAGCAGCACCGCTGTCTTCCATCACTTTCCCGAATACTGCTCCGAGCAGGAACATCAGGTACCAAGCAGCAACAAAGCTTGTAAAACCTGACATATAGTTTCCGACAAAGTTTGCCTCTCCTTCTTCTACCAGCTGCGGAAATAATGGCATTCCGCTTAAAACAGCAACAAATAATGCCGCAATCGGTCCTACAACAAGAATATTCATCCCCCTCATTGCTAAGACAATCAATAAAATGAGTCCCCCGATTAAGCCAATCATGCTTAACATGAAAGCTCCCCCTTTGTTTTTAAAAAATAATTATTGTACATCACTTACATCTAAATCCGGTTCAGTGGAGTTAATAACGTCCTCTACGGTGAACCCTTCAAATACTTCGACCAGCTTCAAGCCGATTTCTGTTACATCAATGACCGCTCTCTCTGTGATAATGCGGTTAACTACGCCTTTGCCTGTCAGTGGCAGGCTGCAACCGTTTACAATTTTAGGTGTACCATTCTTTGATACATGATCCATGATCACGATGATTTTCCTGGCGCCGTGGACGAGGTCCATCGCTCCGCCCATCCCTTTGATCATCTTGCCTGGAATCATCCAGTTTGCCAAATCACCAGATTCAGAGACTTCCATTCCGCCGAGGATTGCAACATCCACATGTCCGCCGCGGATCATCGCAAAAGATTCAGCAGAGTCAAAATAAGAAGATCCCGGAATGGCCGTGACCGTTTCTTTTCCCGCATTAATCAAATCCGGATCGACTGCCTCCTCGGAAGGGTATGGCCCGATGCCAAGCAGCCCGTTTTCTGACTGAAGCACGACATGTTTGTTTTCTGCAATATAATTCGCCACCAGGGTCGGCATCCCGATCCCTAAGTTGACGTAATCACCATCATTGATTTCTTGTTCTGCCCGCCTGGCGATTCGTTCTCTTACTGCATGCTTATCCACAGGAATTCCTCCTTACTTTGCTGTCGTTCGTTTTTCGATTCTTTTTTCCTGTTTTGCTTCTATCATTCTCTGAACATAGATTCCCGGTGTCTGAACTTCATTTGGATCGATGGAGCCGATTTCAACTAGTTCTTCGGTTTCAGCGATGGTTACCTTTCCCGCCGCCGCGATCATCGGGTTGAAATTTCGTGCGGTCTTATTGTAGACAAGGTTTCCTGCACGATCTCCTTTTGCCGCCCTTACAAGGCTGAAGTCAGCAGTCAAGGCTTCCTCAAGGACATATTCTTTTCCATTGAATATCCTTGTTTCTTTCCCCTCGGCAACGGCCGTCCCGACACCGGCCGGGGTGAAAAATGCCGGAATGCCTGCTCCGCCAGCACGTATCCTTTCCGCCAGTGTTCCTTGAGGTACGAGCTCGACTTCCAATTCACCTGATAAAACTTGTCTCTCAAACTCTTTATTTTCGCCGACATAGGAGCCGATCATTTTCTTGATCTGCCTTTTTTCCAGCAGCAGTCCGAGCCCCCAGTCATCCACTCCGCAGTTATTTGAAATGACCGTTAAATCTTTGACCCCTTTTTCAACAAGAGCAAGAATCAGATTTTCCGGTATTCCGACCAGACCGAAACCGCCAGCCATTATGGTCATGCCATCCTGAATGCCTTCTATAGCTTCCATACAATCACTGTAAACCCGCTTCACAGAGTCCCACTCCTTTCACAGCTGTTATAAAAATCAGTTCATTTATTTAATAAGCAAGAATTGTGCCAACTTTTCAAAAGTTAATATATCAACCTTGTCTAAAATATGAACTTTCACCCATTCCAGATTTCCGGACAAAAATGTAAGCGTTTTAAATAAATTCTGATATTTCCGCCAATAAAATAGCGTCCGGAAACCTGGACTGAATTCCAGATTTCCGGACACTTCTATTCGATCCCAAACTTATTGATTTTTTCATACATACTGGATTTGCTGATTCCCAATGCTTTGGCAGCTGACCGTTTATCGCCGCCATATTTTTTCAGTGTCTGGAGAATCACTTTTTTCTCTGTTTCCTCCATTATATCTCTTAGATTCTTTTCTCCCAGTTCATATGGACTTTGACTTTTCATATAAGGAGGCAGCGATTCCTTCGTGATGATTCCGTCGCTGGTAAAATAGGTCGATGCCTCAATGACATTTTCCAGTTCACGGATATTTCCCGGCCAGCTGTAATTATTCAGTATCTGCAGAACTTCCGGATCAATTCCCTTTATCCGTTTCCCTGACTTTTCAGAGGCCTTGCCTATAAATTTTTTTGAAAGAAGAGGGATATCTTCTATCCTTTCTTTTAAAGGCGGAACAACGAACGGGACAACGTTGATTCTGTAGTAAAGATCTTGCCTGAACAGCTTTTCTTCAATCATCTTTTCAAGCGGGCGGTTCGTGGCTGCAATTATTCTCACATCCACTTGATTCGTTTTAGACGATCCTACCGGTTCAACTTCCCCTTCTTGGAGGACCCTTAGAAGCTTTGCCTGCATATTCAACGGCATATCGCCAATCTCATCAAGAAACAGAGTGCCTTTGTCTGCCAGCTGGAATTTCCCTTTTTTCCCGCCTTTTCTGGCACCGGTAAAAGCTCCTTCCTCATACCCGAACAGTTCCGATTCGAGCAGCTGTTCCGGGATAGCTGCACAATTCACTTTGATAAAAGGCTGCTGGCTTCTTTCGCTCAGCTGGTGAATGCTGTGGGCAAACAGCTCTTTTCCCGTTCCGCTTTCACCTCTGATCAATATGGAGATGTCACTCGGGGCAATCGTCTGGACTTTTTGCTTCAGCTCATCCATCGCGGGCGTGCTTCCCCAAATGTCCGTTAATGTATATTTCGCACCGTTGTTGATGTCCTGTATGTAGCTTTGCATTGTAGAGAGCAGGTTTTTCACATGTGAACTCATCTGTTTCCATTCACTCGTGTCACGGAAAAACACCGATCCGAAAGCGCCAATGCATTCACCGTCGACAATGATTGGAATCCGGTTGGCGATCATATAATTTCCCTTTATGTATTGAAGGTCGGCAATCTCTGCTTTACCTGATTCGGCAACAAGATGCATCCTCGTATTTTCAATCACTTCCGTCACATGGCTGCCGACAGCCTGATCTCGATCCACCTTCAGAAACTCACAATAATTCTGGTTGATGAAAAGTATCCTGCCTTCACGGTCAACCACCACCAGCCATTCAAACGCATTCTCCAAAATCGTCTCAATCATATCCACCGATACATTCCCCAATAAACTCTTCATAAACGGCTCCCCTATGTATGAAAATTTCGTCATTTTTACTGTTTATTCTATCACAGGACGCATGAGTGAGAAACGGCCGCTTTCCCCCTTTAAAGCACTAAGAGGGACAGTCCCTCTTAGTGCTTTAAAGTATTAACGCGCTGAAAGGGACTGTCCCCCACGGGTGTTGATTAGCTATATTTTTCCAAGAGATTGGCACAGACTTCCCCTTTGTTCAAAAAGGGACTTGTTTGCACACCTTACCTCCACAGGTAAGGTGTGTGCTATGTAACGACGAGTGAATTCTATAAAGGTGAAAGAGTGCAGGATATCCCACTCTTCTTTTGTTTGATTGTAAATCCAGCGTAAAAGAAAGTAACTGATAAGAGTGCCATAAACCTGGCTATATACAGAGTTCGGCGAATTTCCAAAGAGATTGGAAAGATCCAGATTGCCTTTTACCCAACGGAAAAACAACTCGATTTGCCAGCGGAGCTTATAGATATAAGCAATGTCTTCAGGGGACATCATCATTAAGTTCGACGCAACTCTTATTCTGTTTCCTTCGTTGTCGGTAAACGTAACCACTCTGAATCGACTCTTTGTCTTACGGGAACGTTTTCCGATAAAGGCTGTCAGGTCTTCTTTCACATTGCCCCCTTCATCAATAGGTACACTGTGTTCCTTCTCTTCCGAGAGAGAGAAGGAGTTAGCGACTCTAATCACAAAGAATTGGTCGTGTTCGTGTAAATCCTCAAAGTCTCTCGTCCTTGCATATCCTCTATCTGCGGTGATGATGGACAGAGGCTCCGAGTCTTCATATAGCTTGGGTGCTACCATGACATCGTGGTGGCGTCCGGTTGTATGGATGACCTGGGTAGGTTGTCCTTCTTCTACATCGAATTTTGTATGGAGACGAATAGCGTGGCGAGTACGGGTGTAACCCGCCCAGCTCCTATCTGGATGTTGAAAAGTAATGGTTGTGGAGTCGACCGCGAATAGTTTATAGGGTTTTAACAGCGCTCGGCGCATTCCACGCCCTAAGCGATTGACTAAGCGAGAGAATAATTCTTGAAGGATCTGATAAGGGACCTTTTGAGCCTTTTTGGCAAGGGTTGAGTGGTCAACTGAAGGCAAACTGTCTTCTTGGGGCATCTTGGTTTCGGCCTCTCGAAAGCTCTTCCAATCTTTCGCAGAGGAAATGACAAAAAAGCGTACCAAATCGCTGGCGGAAAATTTTCTTGCCGTGTCACGATAACCCCACTTCTCACAGAGTCTTTCCACCTCTTCGTCAGTAATGAACGTTTGAAGAACCTCGGATAATTTGTTAAAGTTAGTCAATGAAGCCACTCTCCTTTTTAGTGTTGTTAGAGGTAACAAACATTCTAAAAGAGAGTGGCTTTTCTTGTCTAATGATACCGCTTATTTTACATTTAATGGATAATCAACACCCGTGGACAGTCCCTCTTCGTGCTTTAACGCAAAGACGCGCCGGGGGACTGTCCCCGGCGCGTCTACTTTACTAAAATCTGATCTTGATCTTTTCACCCAACAACCGCAACTTCCCTTTCACTCATCCAGGTAATAATCTCTTCAGCCCTTCTTGGTTGTGAATAGTAATACCCCTGAATATGAGGATTTTCGGCCATGGATGTAATGAAATCAACCTGTTCCTTGGTTTCGATTCCTTCAATGACGACTTTCAAGTTCAATGAATAACACAATGTGATGATGGCCCGCAGGACGGATGAATCTTTTTCACACGATGGCACACGGTCGACAAAGGATTTATCTATCTTGATGGTTGATATCGGAATCTGCCTAAGATAGGACAAAGATGAAAGACCTGTCCCGAAGTCATCCAGTGCTACGGAGAGGCCCAGCTCCCTAAATTTTTCTACGGCAGTAATGGCATTATCGATATCGTGAATGACACTCGTTTCGGTCACTTCCAATTCTATGAACCGGCTTTCAACCCTATATTTTGCGACACTCTGATCCAGGACAGCCAGGAGCCTTGAGGAGGTCACATATGCTCCAGGAATATTAATGGAAACTTGCTGGCGGGAAACACCTTCATTGTCCCATCTGGATATTTGCCTGCACACTTCATCAATCACCCAGTCGGTTACATCGAAAATCTTCCCATTTGCTTCTAATATAGGAATGAATACTCCCGGAGAAATCATTCCGAATTCTGGATGATCCCAACGCAATAACGCCTCAAGACCCGAAATCTCCCAGTTTTTCGAACTGACTTTAGGCTGGTAAACAATAAATAGCTCTTCCTCTTTTATAGCCCGGTCAATATCAAGGACAAGCTGATTTTCAAAACTGTACCGGTGGATATTTTGATCATACTCTACTAATTCATGCTTGTACTTAATGGACGGATGTTGAAGGACAGCCATATTATTGGAGAAAAGCTCCTTAACATTCTCATTTTTTTCCGTATGAGAAAAGGCACACACCATCTCAACCATAACCTGATGATCCCCTGCCATGAGGGGGTGTTGTAATACCGATAACAGCTTTTCCAATCGCTTTTTGAATTTTTGATAGCTGTGTCCCTCTGGAGAAAGCACGGCAAACCTGTTTCCCTCAATTCGATAAACCTTCGAACCGTCTGGGAAATACAGGAGGATATTATTTTTCACAGCCTCTATGATTCGATCTCCGAAGTCATAGCCCTGAGCGTTCGTCCACCTCTCCAGGTTATGAATGTGGAGGATGGCTAAGCCGTCCCCCCTTCCGATTGCCTGAAGGTCTTTTTCAAATTGTCTTTGATTAGGCAGCAATGTCAATGAATCAAAATAGTTTAATCGGTAATCAACATAACGGTCGAGTAAACTGGTTAAGCTGGACAGGACCAACAAGATGGCAATACCGATGGTGACAGAAGTGATTAGCAAGGGCATGTCCATATGCATGTGCTGCAAGTTTGCGCCTGGAGGTTCCTCAGTATAGAACACCACTGCAGCCATTCCGGTATAGTGCATATTGTTATGGCCAAGCCCATTATGACTGATGTACCGACCTTGATCAGTAGATTTCCCATATACTTCTGGAGTGTCGAAAATATAAATAGGGCTACATAGGAAACTACCACGGCAATGGCGATGGACGACAGGAAAATCCAAGGTCTGTATACATATTCCGCTTCCATTTTCATTGCTGCCATGCCGACATAATGCATGGCCGAGATCCCAAGACCCATAATGACACCTGCAAAAAGATAAGACCAGTGAGTCGTGTTTCTTCTGTTTGCAACAGAGAAAGCCAGATAAGAAGCTAACACTGCAGGCAGCACAGACAAGATGGTCAAAGTAAAATCATAATTCATGGGTACAGGCAGCATAAATGCACTCATCCCGATAAAATGCATGGACCAGATGCCGAGCCCCATCGCAACCGAGGCCAAAGCAAGCCAGAATTTCCTTGAAAAAAAGCTCGTTTGCTGCATTCTTTGGTTCATGGACAGTGCTGTAAAAGAGGCACCGCAGGCAATAATAATGGAGAGGATAACAATCAATAGAGAATATTTTCCATCAAGCAAATATATCGAATCTGTATCAGGTACGGAGAACATCATTTCTCAACCTACTTTTCTAAAAAATGGACTTATCACATCTATATATCGGCCGCATTCCCCAATTCTTTATTATTGCAGCACATTGGACTGTACATTCCTTTACTATAGTAAAGCACTAAGAGGGACTGTCCCTCTTAGTGCTTTAAAACGTTAACGCAGTGAAAGGGACAGTCCCTTTCACTGCGTTAACGCGTTAATCATTCATAATATCGCGCTGGAACCAACAAAAAAGGAGATGGATTCGTCGTCCATCTCCTTTTTATATGCCCGTTTGGCTTAAGCTAACCAGCGGGTATTTTGATTTTATCTTTGAATGTAGTCAAATAACTTTTGACTGTATCCAGTGTTTTATTAGGCTGAACGCCTGGCGCTGATACGATTTGCTCGTTTGCAGACAATGAATTTGCACTATCCGCTTCAGGTGTTTCCTCATTCTCATTCGAAGTTTCCACGAGCTGTGGAGAGTATATCCGGTCTCCCTCCATGATATTGCGAATCGATAATGCTAACTCTTCACTTGGAATGTCTTTTGGCAAATACCCTCTGACATCGGCATCGACTACTCGCTGGAAGTTACCGGTTTCCGCAAAAGTCGTTAACACCATTAGCTTGCTCCCGAATGGTTTGAGCATTTCCATAGGGCTAACTTTTTCAAAAAACTCCATATCCATCAAAAATATATCCGGGCGAAGTTTTTCCACAAGAGCCAGCACTTCGTCCCCTTTGCCAGACTGCCCGACCACTTCCATATCATCTTCCAGGTTGAGCAGGGATCCGATGATACCCAACAACAATTCTTGATCCTCTGCGATTACTATGCGAATCATGTATGTTCTCTCCTTTTCGGGCAGTTGCTATGCAAAGGCCCTCCTTCTATCAAACGGTAAAAGGAGAGCCGGCAAGGAATGATGAAATTAAAGTTCCGGTTTCGCTTCAGCCGAGATGCGTTTCTCAGCAACAGACTTGATGCCTTCTCTAAAGCTTACAAAGTTCTTCTTGTCCTCATCCCAAAGGCGGAAACGCAGCGATTGCAAGCTTGTAGCAAGAGTGATTGTCGGTACGTGCTGCAATGCCTCTGTGTTATAATGCGCCTCTTCAAGCCTATAGTTCGGAACCCGTGGGCTTAAATGATGGATATGGTGAAAGCCGATATTCCCTGTAAGGAACTGCATAACTTTTGGAAGCTTATAGAATGAGCTTCCTTCGACTGCTGCCAGCACATATTCCCATTCACTGTTCTCTTCAAAATAGGAATCCTCGAACGTGTGCTGTACATAAAACAACCAAATACCTATAGAACCTGAAATCATGAAGATTGAACCTTGTACAAGCAGAAACGACTGCCAGCCAAGTGTCATGCCAAGAAGCGCAATGACCGCCACAATGATTACATTCACTAGATACGTGTTGTTGCGTTCTTTTTTTCTTGCACCTTTACGGTTGAATCTATTTTTTAAAAGAAAAACATAAATCGGACCCAATCCGAACATCACGAGTGGATTTCGATAAAAACGGTACGCCAGCTTCAGCTTCAGAGGCGCTTCCTTATATTCTTTCACAGTCAGTGTCCAGATATCGCCGGTACCCCGTTTGTCGAGGTTTCCGCTTGTCGCATGGTGGACGGCATGATCATGTCCCCATTGGTCGAACGGGAACAGAGTCAAGACACCCATGACTGTTCCGACGATACGATTGACACGTCGGCTTTTAAAGAAAGAATAATGGGTGCAATCATGAAATATAATGAAAATTCTTGTCAGAAATCCGGCAGCCAGCACCATTGGCACTAAAGCCAGCCAATAAGACACAGATAAGCTTTGGTATGCAAGAATCCAAAGAATAACAAATGGACCCACAGTGTTGATGATCTGCCATACACTTTCCTTTGTCGTTGACTTTTCGTAGGGAGCAATTTCTTTTTTCAAAGTTTTAAGGTTTGTCATTTGGTTGAATTCCCTTCGTTTGTTGATAACTATAGTATAGGTCTGAAGGGAATTCTTGATAAGTAGTAGGTGTCATATGCAGGGTATGACAAGTGTCATGTATGGCCTGTCCAGCCTTGCTGTTAAAGGGTTTTCTTTGATAAAAAAAATAGAAAAAACCAGAAATTTTTCCTCTTTTCAGAGAAAATTCCTGGTCTTTCATTATGATTCTCTATCAGGTACCGCAGAATGTGCGGTATGGGCCATCTGAGTCAGGCGGCAGCTTGGCGTACTCTGCCTGTTCCGGAGAATGGGCATATGGATCAGCTAATGCCGCAAGCAGCCGCTCCATCACACTATAATCGCCGCTTTCCACCGCTGCTTCCAGTGCTTCTTCGACTCGATGGTTCCGCGGGATGATGGCAGGGTTCGTTTTCCTCATTAGTTCATGAGCTTCTTCTTGTGTTTCTTCCTGCCTTCCCTGTCGTTCCTTCCAGATGTTATACCATTGCTCAAATTCAGGTTTCCCGTACAGCACTGTGTCCTCCGGTTTGTCAAAGGTCAGCGCTGCGAAGGTGTTCGTAAAGTCTGCTTCATATTCATGCATCTTGCTAAGCAGAATATCGATGAGTTCCTTATCTTGTTTCTCTTCATTGAAAAGACCAAGCTTTTTCCTCATTCCTGCGAGCCATTTGCTATGGATCAGTTCAGGGAATCCGGAAATCGCCTCCTGAGCAAGTTTCAGCGCCTGTTCCTGGTCATCATGCAGAAGCGGCAGAAGCGACTCCGCAAAACGGGCAAGGTTCCACCCGGCAACTGGAGGCTGGTTGGCATAAGCATAGCGCCCTTGCCTGTCGATTGAGCTGAAGACCGTTTTCGGATCGAACGTATCCATGAAAGCACAAGGGCCATAGTCGATCGTTTCCCCGCTGATCGTCACGTTATCCGTGTTCATTACGCCATGGATGAACCCGACCATCTGCCATTGCGTCACAAGCGACGCCTGGCGGTTGATGACTTCCTTCAGCAGCGACAGATAGGGATTGTCATCCTCTTTGATTTCCGGATAATGGCGCTCTAATGTGTAATCAGCGAGTGCCTTAAGTTCTTCCGGTTCGCCAAAATTGGCGGCAAACTGAAAGGTGCCGACCCGGATATGGCTGGCCGCCACCCGGGTTAGGATCGCTCCAGGCAGTTTCGTTTCACGGATTATATCCTTGCCTGTTGTCACCACAGCAAGGCTTCGTGTCGTCGGGATGCTTAGTGCATGCATCGCTTCACTGATGATGTATTCACGCAGCATCGGCCCAAGTGCAGCACGGCCGTCCCCGCCGCGGGAGTAAGGTGTTTTCCCTGACCCTTTGAGCTGTATATCATAACGTTTCCCTTCAGGCGTGATTTGTTCGCCAAGCAGCACCGCACGGCCATCCCCGAGCATGTTGAAATGCCCGAATTGGTGTCCCGCATAGGCTTGGGCAAGCGGTTCAGACCCTTCAGGGAGCTTATTTCCCGCAAAAATCTCCGTGCCTTCTTCGCTATTCAGTGCCTCGGTATCCAAACCAAGCTCTTCCGCCACAGCTTTATTAAAAATGACCCTCTCCGGTGCAGCTGCCGGTTCCGGCTTCCTGAGAGTGAAAAACTCGTCTGGAAGGCTCGCATAACTATTCTCTAAATTCCATCCTGGATTTTTCGTCATCGTATCTCCCTTTGTTCATGTGTCATATTTAAACAAGGATACTCCTCATCATCTGTTTTCCATCTTAGCATAGTCACACTTATTCTCTGCCCCAAAAGGCTTATTATACGCTTTACGCCTTTAAAGCACTAAGAGGGACAGTCCCTCTTAGCGCTTTAACGCGTCAACGTATCAGCTGTCCCCAGCTGCGGCAATTCAAAAGAAAAAACCATCCGAAAAAGCGGATGGTTTTTTGTGAAGATAAGCCTTTTCTCAAGGTATTCTATTGTAAGTGCCCGTTATATTCCTTCACAATCTCCTTCGCCTGTGAATAGTGAGCATCATCGACCTTAAACTCCACTACATGAGGGTTATGATCTTCTTCACCATAACTGCCGCTTCTGCTGAACACATCTCTCACCATATCCCACAGGTTTTTATCATTCTCGGGCACTTTCTCCACCTTTACATCAGTCGCCCTCACGGATTGAAGCCTGACTTTAACATCCTCTGCTTCATTTTCGTTTCTGAAATAAGCTTGTATATGTTCCATCCTTCTACCACTCCTGTTGTAAAAATAGTCTTATTATAGTTAATACCTTTATCGCTTGCCTTTAAAACTGCTGGTTAAATTCTTTTAAAAGGAAAACCCTCTATTCTTACCGAATTATTAAAAGATAGAATAATAAAAGGAGGCGGAACCCCAATGAAATTTTCGAGTTTGGCCGCGATGCTGGGCCTTGCCATTCTCATCCTAACCGGGTGCAATACCCCCGAAGAAGACCCCGGTGACAACAGTCCAGGCAGCTTAAAATATGAACTGAATGCAGATGTCGTCAACACTCATGGCGGGGTCGAAGGGCTGGATGCCATGGAGAATTTTTATCAGCAGGTCCAAAAAAGCAAAGAAGGAAATTTGCGGGTGCTTGAATATACAATCGAAGGGGATCCCATCATTACTGATCTGGATTATGACGGAAAACAAATCAATGTGACATTCGATACCACCAGGGATGAGTACGGAAACGGCAAGATCACAACCAGCACTTGTGAACAATTAGCCCGGGAAGAAAATCCGACCAACCTTTCTTACTACATGACAGACTGCAATGGTGCCTCTTCCAATATGATTCAAGCTTTACAGGTTTTTTATAATGTCAAACAGCAGGATTTATTCGAAGTTGAATTAACGTATGGCGATGACTTGGAAAACAAAGTAGATGTCACTGAAACTGCCAAACAAGAGGTTTATAAAAAATTGGTATTAGCCAATTACCTGGATGTCGATCCGCTTGATAACAAATGCGACGACCAGGAAGACGCCGAAAGTTATTACATGCATATAAAAATAAATGGCGGCGAGCGTACTTACAGATGGGCTTCATGCGAC
Organism: Bacillus sp. AK031; assembly: GCF_053903065.1. Classification (NCBI taxonomy): domain Bacteria; kingdom Bacillati; phylum Bacillota; class Bacilli; order Caryophanales; family Bacillaceae; genus Bacillus; species Bacillus sp. AK031. The sequence continues at coordinate 3,689,745 of NZ_CP096424.1, forward strand.
AACAGCGAAGATGGCCAGAACCTTACAGAAATCGCAAAGGATATTATAGAACTATCCAACAATCCCCCTCAAAGAAGCGAAAATATTATTAATGGATATGTGATATCTGTTGAAGACAATCAGCTTTTCGTCGGGGAAGATTTAACAGCCTTGGATTATCAATGGGTAAAAGACGTACCGAAAGAAGGGTTGCTGGATGGCTACAGCATTAATTTTATCTATATTGAAACAGAAAACGCAGAGGAGTTTTCAAACGGAGACAAGATTGCCGTAGAACTGGACGGCGGCATTCAGGAAACCCATCCTCCGAGAGCAAAGGCGAAGACGATAGAAAAAATAAAGTAACAGACAAAAACCATCCTGCACACGGATGGTTTTTCTTAATGGCAATATGCAGCGTAAGGGGCCCTTAATCGCAGGAACGGGCACTGTCCCCCAGTACCATATAGCCCGGGAAGTTCAAAGGCCAAAAACACTCCTTTCTTCTGTTCGGGCTTTTACTTGCCAGGACGCTCGGATCCCTTTTACTTTTACCGAATATAGCCATAATGGTCCTGCACGATGGTTCTTGCTTTATCATGATCCTCTTCAGAAACCGTGAATTTATAAACATAGGGATTATCTCCCCGGCGATGTTCCTCCCCGCCGAACAGGTCACTCACAATATCTGTAAGGTTTCTGCCGTTCGGCACTTTCTCGATCATTCCGTCTTCAACATTCAGCGTTCGCAGCTTTGTTCTTACACCCTCTGCGTCATTTTCATTTTTGAAATAAGCTTCCACTTTTTTCATCGATTTTCCCTCCCTTAATGACCGATTTATTCTCTTTTTACCTTTTCTCATGAAAATTGAAACGGTTGTGGTTAGGATTAATCCTATTCCTCCCCTTTTTTCCGTCCAAAATAAAACAGTCCGACACCCAGCCAGATGACCAGGAGTGATGCTGTGATAATCAGAACAGGAATCGCTCCGAAACTGTGAATCAACGGCATGGAAGCGGCAGTGAACAACCCTCCGCCGATGATTGGTTCAAACAATATCTGCTTATATCCAAATGCCTCAAAGGCGGGAGTTTCTTTATCCGGATCTACGATTTGCAGAAGCAGAAGCCCTGTGGTCGTCATTCCCATCGACTGGCCGTAATCGATAATGCCGCGTTCAAACCAGTAGTTGGGCATGATTCTTTTTGCAAGAAAGAGAAAGGCCAGGATATTCCATGTGATGCCTGCTGCCGCAAGGATCAAGAATGGCCAGATGTGCTGCCCGATTGCCGACAGCGACAGAGTGGTAATCGCTGAAACAATCAATACATCAAGAGCGAAACCTTGAATCCGCAGAATAAACTTCCTGTCTATCAGCTTATAGGGAATGAACCGGCTGTAAATTAACTGTGTCAACACCCCGCCAAGAAGCGCCATCGGGAAAAGGGGGACATGCCGGATTATTTCAAAGGACGAGCCCCAGGTTGCATTCTCCAGCATGACCAGAGCTCTAAGCAGAAGCATCCCGACGCCAGTGGCAATGAAGATGAACATGAAGTTGGACGTCAGGGAATCGATTGACTCAGTCCTGGTTGTCAAAAGCCCCCCTTCCGCGTCTTCCTCTTTAGGGTAAAGTCCTTTTTTGTGCAACTCCGATAAACTGGAAGGACTGTCAGCCTGTTTCGTATATCCTTTGCGGATTCCCCAATTCACGAGGATGATACCGGAAATGACTCCGGTCAGAATCCCAATCATGGCGAGGCCGAGCGCCAGACTGGAACCCTCGGAAAAACCAAGATCTTCAAAAGTGCTCCTCAATCCTGCCGCCGTTCCCGGTCCCCCTTGGAACCCTATTTCAATCAAGGCTCCAGCCATGGGGCTCATATTGAAAAACGGCTGAAGAACCGTCAGGGCGAGCACGATTCCGATGACATACTGCCCCCAGGCGATCGACTGTCCATAGGCTACCTGAGGACCAGCTATGGACCAGATTTTCTTGATGCCGGGGATCTTCTTCCCAAGGAAAAGCGATGCGAATATAATCGTGATGGCGATTTCCGGCAAAGAAGTCATCGCCTCATAAGAACCTTCTGTAAAAATCCCATTCGACAGGAAAGAATCCCCCGGGACAAATGGGAGCTTACCGAGAACCTCTTTACTCAACAACAAGCCGATAATCCCGGCAATTAAGGATGTTGGGATAAAATAATTCTGAAAAAACGGGACCGCGACCCGCAGCCACTTCCCTATCGCCAGTAAAATTCCAATGAACACAAATGCAACCAATACTGAATTAAATTCCAACAACGACCCTCCTATCATCACCAATATGTATCTGTATATATCCCATACCCGCCAATCACCCCAGCAAACAGCGCTTTACCACATTAACGCATGAAGAGGGACAGTCCCTCTTCACGCGTTAATGCGCTAAAGGGGAAATTTTCAAGACACCAGCCCAGCCGTTTTGCATATGATATTCAAACTGAATTTAGAAAGGTGAGATATCTATGAACTATTCATCCTTCAATCATCCATTCCGTCCGCATGGCGGCGGTGGACACGCAAGCTGGGGACATGGCGCCGGACATGCAAGCTGGCATCATGGCGGAACAGGGGGATATCATCCAGGCTGGGGATATAAACCCGGATTTGGCGCAGGGGCCCTGACCGGCCTTGCTGTTGGAGCAGCCGCTTCACCTGGCCCTTACCCATATCCAGTACCAGCTCCGTATCCTTATCCGTATCCATACCAATCCCCTTACCAAACGTACCCGTACCCGTACCCCTACTACCCTCAAGGCCAAGGCTATTAAAAAAAGGGAAGGTTCCTCGTTTCTTTCAAACCAGAAACAAAAGAACCTTCCCTTCTTAATTAACACTTTATCCTATTAACGCACTAAGAGGGACTGTCCCCTATTACGCTTTAACGTGATAAAGCACCGCACCTTAAATTTATTTTCTGCCCTACCCTCACCTCTCCCATATACTTTCTCACCCCGCCTCTTGTCAGGGTTTGCTTTATTTTGTAGAATTTTGTAGAGTGATATATTTATATGAAAATTCAAATTGATTCCAAGGGATCTGCTGATAGGAGGCTGCTGCACCATAAAGACAAACCGGAAGATTAAATTCATTATTACTCTATCAGTAACAATCCTTTTATGTTTAATGACTGCCAATATACTAGTTTCCTATTTTACAACGAAAAAAGCAGTCGATGTTTCGGTCGCGAACAATGCACTTGAAATGGCAAAATCGATTGCCGAGACCGTAGATGTGGAAGCCTATGAGCGTTTCCTGGAGAACCCCGAGCGCAACCAAGATTATTGGGAGATAAGGCAGTCCTTATATGAAGCCAAACAGCACACAGCCGCACTCTATGTTTACACATTGGCCTTCGAGGACCGTGAAACTCCACCGAAAGTCATGATTACAGGCTTTCCCCGCGATGGCAAACATTATTATGATATCGGCATGGACTGTGTGGTACCGGTGGCCCAAATTCAAATGGCCTATGAAGGCAGACCTTACTTCACAGGGAAAATCAAGGACCCCCACTACGGGGAATATGTATCTGCCGGAGCACCGATTCGAAACAAACAGGGACAGGTCATCGGTTTCCTGAGCATCGACATCGAAACCACCCTCCTGGACCGGATCAGCGACACTGCCATTAGGGACAGTATTTTCAGCCTGATTTACAGCGGTCTCTTCGTCATCGTATTATTGACTGCTTTTGTCCTGATGCAAGGCTGGTATCAACGTGAATTGAAGAAGCAAATCGGGGAAACAGAAGAAACCTACCATTCTGAAATCCAATCATTGATTCAGTCCGTGCGTTCCCTGCGTCACGACTTCGCCAACCATATCCAGATTCTGAACGGCCTGCTGAAACTGGGTAAACACAAAGAGGCCCTTGACTATTCGGATTCCATGCGTGAAGAGGCCCAGCTGCTGTACAAGATCCCGACCACGTCCAGCAATCCGGCATTATCTGTGTTATTCCAAACGAAAACACTCTCTGCCCAAAGCCACAACATCACCATCGAGTTTCACAACTCAGAAGATGACTACAGTAAAATCCAAACCACGGACCTGATCAAGCTGCTATCCAATCTTATCGACAATGCCATTGAAGCAGCCAGTGAACAGGTGAAAGAGGATCGAAAAATAGAGGTCAGATGTGAAAGCAACACTCAGGAATATGTATTCTCCATTACCAACACCGGTCCCACAATTACAATGGAACAAAAAGAAAAAATCTTCACCCCAGGTTACTCGACCAAGAAGAGAAGCATGGAAAAGGAAATCCGGGGACAAGGCTTGTTCATCGTAAAGCAAATCATCGAAAAATATAACGGCAGAATCACCATAGATTCTGAAGAAGGATTAACCACCTTCACCATCAAGATCCCTCAATAAAAAGACGCTTTCGGTTCAGCAAGATATCCGAAAGCGTCTTTTGGGCTTGAAGGCAAAGAATCTTATCCAAATCACTTTAACACATTAACGCACTAAGAGGGACAGTCCCTCTTAGTGCGTTAATGTGTTAAAGCCCCTTATCTAAAAAAACTGGCCCCCAAACGGAAACCAGCCACACCCCTGCTCACTGCTCAGCGTCCACCACCGGCGCAACCAAGATACTCAATCCAATTTCCTCATAGTCCCACATCTTCCCCCAGGGATAGGTGCCTTCAGGCAAATGGAATACCCTTTCTTCCAGCGGCTTAATAGGCTCCCCACTTCCCTCGCAGCCATGCCGGAATGTTCCCGGATGGATATTGACTGTCCGGCCTGTATCATTATAGTAGATAAACTTCATGGAAAGACCTCCCCAAAATAATAAAAGGACACAAAGAGACGCTATGCCCTGTTGTATCCTTCTTACTGTTCTTGATCCTCTGGCTCTAACCAGGTATGCGACCATTTTTCTATATCTCGAATGAGCGGCTCTAAAGCCATGCCTTTATCTGTCAGTGAATATTCGATCCGTACGGGAGTTTCCGGGTACACTTCCCGCTTCACGATGCCTTCATTCTCCAACTCTTTTAACCTCTCTGAAAGCACACGGTTGCTGACGCCGATGTCTGAACTGATGGCGCTGAAACGCTGCGGCCCCGACAGCAGCTGGTACACAATGATACCCGTCCACCTTTGGCTCAATATTCCCATCGCTTTTTCAAATCGCGGACAAATCGATGTATCCAACGAAATCAACTCCTTATCTACTATTATAACCAATTTAATGGATAAACTAAATTACTTTTTACAAAAAAGATACTTGACGTAATCAAGTAATAAAAATATAATAGGTTACATTAAGTAACTAAATAACAAACAGTACTAAACTGAATCAAGGGAGGTGTTTAGAGTGAACTTCCATCAAAAACCTGTAACCTACGTTGGCCAAGTAACCCTCAAGGTACAGAACCTGGAACGCTCACTGCTCTTTTACAAAGAAGTGATCGGCTTCAACATTTTAGAACAAACCGAAAGAACCGCCAGTCTCACAGCTGATGGTCAAACAGCCTTAGTAACTCTCGAACAGCCGGAAGATATAGCCCCAAAAACGGGAAGGACGACAGGGTTGTACCACTTTGCGATTCTTCTCCCTGAACGTGCCGATTTGGCTAATATCGTCCAACATTTCGCCGATATCAGATTGCCTCTCGGTTCGTCGGATCACCTTGTTAGCGAAGCCCTTTATTTTTCTGACCCAGACGGAAACGGAATTGAGATTTATGCCGACCGGGATCCTTCTGGGTGGAGCTGGAATGACGGAGCTGTAAAAATGGCAGTCGACCCTCTCAATTTTGAGGATCTTCTTTCAATAAAAAGAGAAAACCCATGGAACGGTCTGCCAGCCGGCACGGTCATGGGGCATATCCATTTACACGTCTCCGAATTGAAGAAGACGGAAGAATTTTATACAAAAGGGTTAGGATTCGATGTCGTCAGCCGCTTTGGTGACCAGGCCCTCTTCATTTCAGACGGCAAATACCACCACCATATCGGACTGAATACATGGAACGGTGTCGGCGCCCCTCCCCCTGCAGCAAACAGCGTCGGACTGAAATCATATTCGCTGGTACTGCCGAGCGAGGAAAAACGAAATCAAGTGGTGGACCAGTTAAGAAAGATTGGTGTTCACGTCACAGACGACTTTGTGACAGAAGACCCTTCAGGCAACCGAATCTGCTTAAACGTTTAAAGCATGTGGTGAGCCCTATAGGGATGATAAAAAATTATTTGGAAAGCAAAATAAGGAGGAAACAACAATGACAAACTCAAAATTAAACATCGGTATCATCTTAGGAAGCACACGCCAAGGCCGCGTAAGTCCACAGGTAGGAGAATGGGTAAAAGGAATCGCTGATAACCGTGCAGATGCCAATTACGAAATCGTCGATATCTCTGATTACAACCTGCCGTTCCTAGGGACTACTGACGGAACAGAACCTGGAATTGCAGCATGGAATGAAAAACTGGCAAGTCTTGACGGCTTCGTCTTCATCGTTCAGGAGTACAATCACAGCATCACCGGAGCATTGAAAAACGCTATCGATTTTGCCCGTGAAGCATGGTACAACAAAGCAGCCGGCATCGTCAGCTACGGTTCAACAGGCGGAGCGCGTGCAGCCGAGCACCTTCGCGGTATCCTGGGTGAAGTAAAAGTGGCAGATGTGCGCACGCACCCAACACTGTCTTTATTTACAGATTTCGAAAATGGAACGGAATTCAAGCCTCAAGAGTTACACTTTACGAACATCAATGCCATGCTTGATGAAGTGGAAGCCTGGAGCGGGGCTTTGAAAACATTGAGAAAATAAACCTTTCTAAACCGAGAGCACAGCGAATCCGCTCTCGGTTTTTTCAATTGCTCCATAGGTTGGGATACCCCTTATTCCCTCCCAGAAGGAATTTTTGAAGGGCACGCCGAATAATCTACAGGTAATTCAAGTGAATTTTCAAGGAGACCTGATCACGGAGAAACAAGGAATCATTAGGCGCTATGATTTAGATTGGATAAAAGTGATTGCAACATTGTTTGTATTTTTGTACCATCGCTCGATGTTTTTTAACCCCTTTGATTGGCATGTGAAAAATAATGAATTGGACAGCACCGTAATCCTTACCTTTTCCCTTCTGATCGGCACTTGGATCATGCCAATCTTTTTTTGATTTCAGGGATAAGCTCCAACTATTCTTTACAAAAGAGAAGCCTTGGCCATTATATGAAGGGAAGGTTCATCCGCTTGGGAATCCCCCTGTTATTCGGGATTTTCATCCTGGCTCCCCCGCAAGTCTATATTGAAAGAGTGCACAATGGCCAGTTTACTGGTTCGTTCTTTGCGTTTCTCCCGCAAGCATTTAATGGACTGTACTTAGAAATCGGCGGTACGGGGAACTTTGCTTTTGTCGGCCTGCATTTATGGTACCTTCTTGCTCTGATTTTGTTTTCTCTTGTAACAATGTATTTATTTAATAAAACAGCCTCTTTGAAAAAGGTCACACCTGTTCACTTAATGATCCTTCAGATTGTCGTATTCCTTGGCGCAGCATTCATAGAAATGGTCAACCTTGGAGGGTGGGACCTGCTGGTGTACCTTTTGTTTTTCCTTGCCGGATACTATGTTTTCAGCAGCAGCCAATTGCTGTTTGTATTAAGAAAGACCTTCCCTATCCATATCACGCTGGCCATCCTGGCTGCCACAGCCTATACGGTTTGGTTCCTTAACGGCATGCCGGCCCATGATTCAGGGGGATTTCTGTTGTTTACCAGTTTACTAGCCATCAGCAGCTTGAATTTCATACTGGCTTTCTATTACCTGGCCAACAAGTATTTTTCATTCACCAACAAGACACTCCGATACTGCAGCGAAGCGTCCCTCCCTTTTTATATCCTGCACCAGCCGGTCATTGTGTTAATTGGTTTCTTCATCAAAGATCTCAGCTGGTCCATTCCGGTTAAATCCGTTTTGCTGGCCGTCCTTTCATTTTTGATTATTTCGTTCATCTATCATTTTATGATTAAAAACATTTCCACTTTAAGGGTTCTATTCGGCCTTAAAAGAAATAAACAGATCATTACGGTGTCCACTGATGCCAAGCCAAAGATCAGTGTATAAATGGCGCTTAGAGGCAGATTTCTTCTGCCTGAAAAAGTAAAAGAGGGAGACGGTATTAACTCACCGTCTCCCCTTCTTATTTCCTCAATCCACACTCTTCAAAAACTCACCGATCACCTGCACGTATTCCTCCGTCTCTTCCACATAAGGCATATGCGCACTCCTCTCAAACACATGGAATTTCCCGTTTGGTGTTAAAGAGCTGAAGTACTCTGTTGATTTAGGAGTTGCTTCATCATATCGGCCGCATGTATACAAAGTGGGCACTTGGAAATCCTGCAATTGTCCGGTGCAGTCGAAACTTTTCAGATTGCCGGTCACATGGAATTCAGAAGGTCCCCACATGTGATTGTAAACCTCTGGCCCTCTGAACTCTCTTCCTTTTTTCAAGAACTCCGGATAAGGATCAAGCCTGCAGACGAAATGCTTATTGAACACCGCCGTAGCTTCCTTATATTCTTCAGAATCCGTTGTTCCGTTTTCCTCATTTTTCCTTAACGTTTCCTGCACATCGGCTGGCAGCAATTTGCGGTTTTCCTCCTGGTCTTCTGCCCACAGAGGAGCGCTTAAGCAAGGACTTGAAAAGATAATGCTTTTGACTCCTTCCGGCTTAGCCAGGTAATATGCTGCAGCTAATGTTGTTCCCCAGGAATGGCCGAGAATATGGAATCCATCCAGTTCCAAGCCATCTTTTACCTGCCCCAGTTCTTCAATGAACCGGTCAATATGCCATAAAGAAGTATCCGCCGGGCGGTCGGACTTTCCACAGCCTAACTGGTCATAAAATATGACAGGGCGGTCTTCTGCCAGTATTCTTAACCCCTGCATGGAATAATGGGACGAACCCGGACCCCCATGCAAAATGATCACGGGTGTATTTTTCGATTCTCTATTATGTATTTGGTACCAGACCTTTCCACCGGTTACCTCGATAAAACCTTCTTGTGCTGACATGCTGTTTTCCTCCTTTGTTAAATAAATTGCCTCTATCTTGAATTTTATCATACCTGCAGAGATTTCTTTTACAGTGACAAATCAATGGATCGTTCATTACAATACATATAGGCCCGTTCAGCCTAATCTTTGTAAAAAAAGCTGGTGGAATATGGAGATAACAACCTATTTAGATGACATCGTAACGATTTTCAAAGAGGAAATGAAAGATAACCTGACAGGTGTTTACTTACATGGCTCCCTGGCTATGGGATGCTTCAATCCAGATAGAAGTGATATCGATCTGCTGGTTATTTGCGAGAGAGAAATGAATACAGGGACTAAGAAGCAGATCATAAAAAGGTTGCTGGCATTAACACATGGGAAGCGTAATCAGCTGGAAATGAGCATCGTCCTGAAGCGGTATTTAGATGACTTTGTTTACCCTACACCGTTCGAATTGCATTTCTTTCACCCCGACTATTTAACGGATGACGATTATGTATGCGGCGGCTAGGGATTGTCCGACCCGGACTTAGCAGGGCATTTTACCGTTGCCTATTACCGGGGTATCAAGCTGGCGGGCCAGGAGCTGACAGAAGTATTCAAACCAATTGACAGACGCTATTATATTGAGTCCATCTTCAATGACATCAAGGATGCGCCTGATGAAATTACTAATAACCCTGTTTATTTCACCCTTAACTTATGCAGGGTTATGTACTTTTTAAAAGATGATGCAGTAGCTTCCAAAAAGGAAGGTGGAGAATGGGGGATTGGCAACTTGCCAGGTAAATATAAGGGGATTGTCGAACAATGTCTGGATGTTTACAACGGGAAAGCGGAAGAAATCAATATCCCAAATGATGAACTCCATGAATTTTCAAACTGGATGCTAAATGAATGTGAACGGCTGAAATAACCTACCAAGTAAAAAACGCTTGGAGTCAACTCATCGGACTCCAAGCGTTCTTCTCTTATTTCCAGCCAGTAAACGGTCGTGTGTTACACTGTCCACTGTCCGCTGACGAGGGCAACTGCCTTCCATTCTCCTTCACCATCTTGTTGGAATACCACATACAAACTGGACCAGTCCATGTTGGAGTTTTCTTCTGTTCCATTTTTGTAAAACTCAACTACATGGGATTCCGGGAAGTATTCCTTAATGTTCAATTCCACATTGCCGCGCTGTTTGAGATTGTCGACAATTACTTTATCTACTTCTGAAAACTCCTGATAGCGTTGGAAGTATTCTTGTGGAGTCGACTTCATCGGTTTCCCGCTGCCATCTTGATATCCCCATGTATACGCCTCATTCATTTCAAACAATTTCGCGACTTCCTGTTTTTCAAAAACAACATCTTCGTCTGAAATATTGACGTATGGAGAGATCAGCAGCCCCTTTTCAGGGTGTACGTAACTGGCTAATGCGTCCATGTCCTTATTCAAGATTGTATCCAGAACTTGATTGGCCTTCTCCTTTATCTGCTGGGAACTTCCTTGGTCATCATCAAAAAGACTCGTGATTTCTTCAGAAACGGGATCCACCTTATACCAGCCAATAGTCGCTGTATGAGAGCCTTCTCCATCTTCAACTTGGTCATATACATGAATCACATATTGTTCTTGTTCCATATGATCATATTCGACAATTGTGCTATCTTCAATTTCGTTTCCGAGATATTCTCTTACCAAATCCTCAGCCTCTGCCTTCGACAGCTGACCTGATTTCACACTGGACACATCGTCCACAATCCATCCTTCATCCGCATAAGCAAGCTCGAATGTATACTCCCTCTCACCTCTAAGCTCGCTGCTTTTACTCTGTACGACATGATAAGTGGAGTCATTTTCTTTGTTGTACTGATATTCATTTTCTGAGTTCAACCAAACAGGCGGCTCTGTTGCGACCATCATCAACTCTCCATCCTGCATTCTGAAAAAGTCGTCAAGATAGCTCTGTGCCAGCTGTTCAGACATGATTGTTTTAAAATGGGATAATAGCTCTTCTTTGGTATTATAGTTTTCTACCGTTCCTTCATTTGTTTTTACCATGAATGTATCTTCATATTCGGATAAAACCTCTGCCGCTTCATCCTTTGTAAGACTCATGTTCTCATCAGAATCATTCTGCTGAGATTCGTCTCCTGTTTGTTCCTGGTCATCTTGATTTGATTGGTCCTCATCGGATGGCTGATCATCTTCTGCCGATTGATCATCCTGATTTGACTGATCTCCATCTGATGCCTGATCAGACTGTTCATCCGAAGTATCCTCTTCTGGCTGCTGTTCAGCCGGTTCTTCCTGCTCCGTTTGACTCTGCTCCTGTTGATTATCCGATGCTGCATCTTCGCTGGAGCATCCAGTTATAAGAATTGCAGCAAGGAAGGAAAATAAAAGAGTCCTTCTCGTGTGAGTAAGATTCATTTAACATTCTCCTTTCTGCTTTGTTACTATTTGTTTTCACGTATAGCAGCCCTGTTAAACGCGGGCGCAACGAAGTGGCCGGGGTGCACTTCGCCTTTTCACTTCATTCTATTCTTGTTTGTTATGCGCGGAAGCGGGCAGCAGCGAAAACATAAAAAAGAATGCACACAATAAATTTCATTAATTAAGTAGGTCACCAAAGGAAGGGTACTTAAAATAAGGGAAAATTTTTCCGTTAAACTGCAGATTTTAGCTGGGAAGAGGTAAATAAGGGAAGGATTTTCCGTTAAGTATGCTCAGTAACCCAATTTTCAATGTTATTTAAGTAAATAGCGGAAATTTTTACCGTTATTTGACCTGTTTTTTCCGACATTTCTTCCATAAGGGAAATTTCTTCCTTTATCGTATAAGCTCATGCTACTGGTTCTTTATTGTGGTCCGCTTTTATGGTGGAGGTGGCCATGAATAGAGGCCTGCGAATATGTAGTTCAGTGTAGAGGTATAAAATGTTAAAAATCCAGCATCTTCCAGTATGCGCATTCGCACTTGGCTGGATCACTGGCTCTTAAGGAAGCGAAGGCAACCGCCTTTACGTAAACAGGGGACTTGGTCTCAGCTTATTCCCAATGCGAGTGAATTGCCCGCCTGAAATCACGATTTTAGAGTTCACCTCCCAATCATAGGAACAAAGGGAAACTCACCTTTTTAACTAAACACTTTAACGCATTAACGCACGAAGAGGGCCAGGCCCTCTTCGCACATTAAAGCGTTAAACAATAAGAAATCCCATCCCTCTAGTCCTTCCCGTTCATTTACAATTGATACCAACTATCCTATACTTACTTAAAAAGTGAGGTGTTCTGGTTTGGCAATTGTCACTGTAGATTTCGATGGAACGCTTTATCAGGGAAACTCTTTTAAAGCGATGTTCCAAATGGGAAAAAGAACATTTACTTCGAAGGAATGGGCCATTGTAGGAGCCGGTTTGGTGAAGGCTTCAGCCGGTGGCCTGCTTAAAGGGAAAACTAAGTTCAGGCATGACTTCTTCAGGGCGTTCGCGAAGACATTCAAAGGGAAAACCACTGAAGAATTAGATTTCTTCTTCCAAGAGCTTGTTGCCTTTGGAAAAGAGGAGGTTCACCATGACCTTGTCCTCAAGGTTCGGGAGCACCAAAACAATGGAGATACAGTCATTGTTTTGTCCGGCGCGCTTCACCCGTTCCTGAAAGCTTTTATTAAAGACCTTCAATTGGACGTGCATGTGCTCAGTACAAATCTCTTATTTGATCAAAAAGGCCGTTGCACCGGGCAAATTGGTGAAATCATCAATGGGGATGCAAAAGTAAAGATATTGCAGGACTGGATGGACAAGCAGCAGCATCTGGCAGAGAACCACGCAAAAGAGATTTGGGCGTATGCGGACAGTGAAAGCGATATTCCTTTATTGCACTATGTGACCCACCCTATCCTGGTCAACCCGAAACAAGAGATGGTGAAAGTTGCAGAACAAAACAGTTGGTCTATTTTTGCTTAAGTAAGCAGGACAAGGTGCGCCTGTCCCCTTGTCATTCCGGGGAGCAGCAACTGCTTTAATACTTTAAAGCGCGAAAAGGGACAGTCCCTCTTCGCGAATTAAAGCGTTAAACCACTAAAAGGGACTGTCCCTTTTAGCGGTTTAACGCGGGAAAGTGATTTCATCCAAAAATGGACAAGGGGCTCTGTGGCCCCTTGTCCATTTTGGGTTATGTTTCAAAAGGATGGATGACTGGTTTGAAGCCTCCCAGTTCGACCAGCTCTTTGTTTCCATCAACCGTTACCAAGAAGTAGTCTTCTTTTTCTGTTAACACTATTTTCTCCACGGTCCGTCCTTTGGCAGTGTAAAAGTCTTCTATTTGGAATTTTACACTTTCCGGGATTTCCTGTTGTTTAGCTTCCTTTTCGACAACCGGCAAAGAGGATTCAGGCGGAACAGCCCCGGCTGCCATGGGCAATTCTGGTTCCCTTTGATTGAAAATGCCCTGAAGGAGTTTGATTATTTCTGCAAAGCCGATGAATACAATCCCCCATACCGCACCATTAATGACCATTCCCCAGGCGATCCTTGTTTGGCTTTCACCAAATTCAGCAAATTCATCCTGCGATCCATGATACAAGCCTGAGATAACCCCAACTGTTATCGACAAGACGCCTACTACAATAAGCACCGTTGCCACTTTATTTTCCTTGCTCGTCATACTGCTCCCCCTTAGATATCAGCTTTATCTTTTAGAATATTATTCTAGCTGTGGACATGTTAACCCTTTTATTCTCAAGAAAAAACAGGACACATTGCTTGTACCTCAAATAGACTTCTTTCTGACTTTACACAACGTTTATGGATTGGTAGCATGGCATGTCGATGAAAACGTCATTGAACTTTATCAATCTGCCGGTTTCCGTCCAAACAATGTTGAGAACTGGATGAACAAACGCTTCCAGCACAACCAATCTCAAACGGCCAATGATGGAACTGAAGTCACGCATTATGGCCTGTCTGTTCTTCAAGCAGATGGAAATTATGATCTTGAAAAGAACGTTAACCGTGGAGATGCAGGTGACTTCTTTAAAACAGGAGACAAGTTAACACCTAACTCCAAGAATGTCCACACAGGTTCATACTATTTCTGGAAAGGCAATGGAACCACTCCTCCTGATTCAGGTATCCATGTTACGGATATCGCAGAAAATGAAGATGGATCCATCAGTGCTAAGTTCTACTACAGCACAAACGAAAAGAAACAATAACAAACAAAGGGAAGCTGCCTCTAATTCGGGGCTGCTTCCCTTTTTGACTTTCATTTTATCATCAGGTTTCATGCTTCCAGATTGTGTTAATACTAACCATTATGAAGAAAAATCATCTTGCTCTGGAGAAGAGGCATTCTTCATAAACCGATGGCAAAGGGTGGAACAATGATTACTTTTCAATACTATGATCCCCTCATTAATTTCCTGTTGATCATTATCAGCTGCTTAAGCATTGTCTTTTTGGCTGAATTAAAAGATTTTCATAGAAAAAACTATAAACTGTTAATCTTCCTGACCTTTTCTATCGTCATTATTTTATGTATCCAATTTTCCACCACACTTATCGATGGACTTATTTTTGACCTTAGGGACATCCCGCTGGTATTCGGGACCATTTATGGCGGCCCTCTAGTTGGAGCTGCCTTATATGCCGTTACTGTCCTCTATCGCCTTATCCTCGGTGGACTGGGCATTTATACGACGATTTTCGGAAACGGTGCAGAAGTATTGGCGGCCATCCTGCTATTTAAATCTTATCATTCCCTTACCTTTGTAAAAAAGTTCCTCACAGGGACAGGACTGACTTTAATCTCTCCCATCATTACAGGGATTTCCGGACTTCTCCTCTTCACTGTTAACACTGAATTAGTCTATTTATGGATGATCGATTTCTCTTTGACTTTCGTCAGTTCCTCGATCGTTATGCTTTTGATTTTACTGCTGACACGAAGTCTTCAATATAAAGAGCAAACATTGATTGCCGAAAAAAATGAAATAGTTGCCCACCTGTCCGCCAGCATCAACCATGAATTAAAAAATCCGCTGACGACAGTCTTCGGATTTCTGCAGCTCCTTCAACAAGTCGAACAGGACAAAGAAAAAAAGAAATACATAGACATTTCCATAAGCGAGCTGGAAAGGGCAAAAAGCCTGACCTCCAACTATTTAGCTTTTGCGAAGCCATCTCCTGAAAAACTCGAGAAAATGAACTTAAAAGAACAAATTGAGCATTCTCTCGAAGTTGTCACACCTTTAGCCAATCAATATAGCATCAAGCTTTCTGCCCAATTAGCAGATGCAGAAATTATCGCTGATAAACAAAAAGTACAGCAGGCTTTGATCAATCTGCTGTTAAATGGCATAGACGCAACGTCCCATTTAGCGATTGGCGGGAAAGTAACCGTTACAACTACCACCTTGAAACAATATGCTGTAATATCAATCGAAGATAATGGAGTCGGAATGGATAAAGAGCAGATCAAACGGCTCGGACAGCCCTACTTCACAACCAAAGGCCAAAGCGGAACCGGGTTGGGCCTCATGGTCTCATACAGCATCATCAAAACCCTGGATGGTACGATCTCTGTAGAAAGTGAAATCAATAAAGGCACCACATTCACCATTAAGATCCCGAGCACTTTAACGCACTAACGCGCTAAGAGGGCCAGGCCCTCTTAGCGCGTTAATGCAGTAAAGCATGAATGGTATTGTTTAAGTTCTGAATGACAACCCACTATTAGCCAAGGATGCCCTGAGTTTAGGCAGTGAAGCTGGTCCCATCCCGTGAAATTGCAGAATCTCTTTTTCACTATATTTAGCAAGCTCCTGTAAAGAAGTGATTCCATTGTTTTCTAAAGCTCGCCTTGCTGGCGCTGAAAGCTGTGAAAGAAATCCACTTTCAGGCTTTCTGTCTTCTTCACACGCCGGACAGGTTGGACAATCGCTGCTTTTATAATACTTGTGCCCTTTTTGGCAAGTCCTCAATTCCCTTTTTGAAGCCGTCATATTTAGCTTTCCTCCTTTACTCAAAACATTCTCCATTATAACAACATTCGACTGGTCCGCCAGATTGAACACCTGCACCCCTTCATTACAGCACGCTTCTCCAAAATAAAAAAATACACATTTTTACATTATTTCCAACTTTCATCAGCTATAATAAATAAGACTTTATATAAAAGGAGAAGAGGCTATGAATTCATCGCCGGTTTTGGGGAAGGATCGTATTGTCACGATCGATATTATTCGGGGGTTTGCTTTATTTGGTATTTTTCTAGTGAACATGCCAGCTTTTCATTCAGCTGAGTTTATGCGGTCATTTTATGGTGTAGAAGCTGAATTGGCAGGTGCGGATTATTGGGTTGATGTGTTTTTCACCTTGTTCATTGACATGAAATTTTTCACCATTTTCTCATTTCTATTTGGTTTGGGCTTTTATATTTTTATGAGTCGTGCCGAGCAAAAAGGCTTGAAATTCAAACAGCTCTACCTGAGAAGAATCCTTGGGCTGCTATTGTTCGGAGCTGCACACCTTGTCCTGCTGTGGTTCGGCGACATCTTGCATACGTATGCTCTGACAGGACTGTTTCTATTATTCTTTTATAAAAGAAAAATCAAAACGATGATTATATGGGCATTCAGTCTGCTTGCCCTCATCAATGTGCTCTTCAGCCTTACACTGCTCATGCCTGATAGCATGCTGCAGGAACTAGAAGGAACCCAGGTCGCTGCTTTCGATGACCAATTTAACGGATATGTGGATACTTATATTAACGCAGGGTATGGAGAGTGGGTTTCCTATCGCCTTGGCGCCGAGGTTCTCCCGATACTAATCAATTCAATTCCTGCGATGATTCCAGTACTGGCGATGTTCTTATTCGGGCTTGCAGCCGGAAAAGCCGGTGTTTTCAAACCTGATACACAACATCTTGGATTAGTACGCAAGATTCGCAACATAACATTCCTGATCAGCATCCCGCTCGTCACTCTTTTGGCTCTCTATAAACTTGAAATCCTAGATGCCGGCATCAAAAACGCAACGGTTGTTCAAGTCTTTACAAGCTTAACTGGCACAACCCTATGTTTCTTTTATATTGCCGCACTCACCCTGCTGCTTCGAAAAGACAATTGGCAAAAGTGGTTGCGCCCGCTCGGATATGCTGGACAGATGGCCCTGACCAACTACCTATCACAATCGGTCATCTGTGTTGCGATTTTCGTAGGATTCAATTTATATGAAGAAGTCAGCCTGCTGGCAGGCACCTTGCTTTGCTTTGTAATCTTTGCTGCGCAGATCATCTTCAGTTATTTCTGGTTAAAGAAATTCCAGTTCGGTCCTTTAGAATGGGTATGGAGATCATTTACGTATGGAAAGATCCAATCGCTGAAAAAGAAAGGCGGCAGCCCTGAGCCTGCTGATAACAAAGTGGCGCTTTAATTCAACCCTTAAATACTTTAACGCACTAACGCACTAAGAGGGCCAGGCCCTCTTAGCGCTTTAAAGTGCTAAAGCTTATGTTTCTCCATAAAGTCAATTACTTCTTCAAGCTTTGGCAAGGCGGTAATTGCACCTTCTTTTGTTGTGGTCAGTGCGCCGACTGCATTGGCAAAGGTTAATACTTCAGCCGCATCCACCGGTTCACTTTTGGCCAATGAATAGAGCACAGCACCGATAAAGGAATCACCCGCCCCGGTTGTATCCACAGGAGTCACTAAATAGCCCGGAACATGAAGGAGTTCTCCCTTCACAAATGCCTCTACTCCTTCACTCCCTTTTGTAATAAGAAGCCACTTAAGACCAGGATTCAGTTCGTTGATTTTGCCTACAGCTGACTTTTCATCCGATTCCTCTGTTATAAACGCCAATTCCTCATCAGACAGCTTGAGGATATCGGCGAAAGGAATGAATTCCCTAATCGTTCTTCTGCAATCATCCGGATTTTCCCACAAAGGCAGCCTCACATTAGGGTCAAAGCTGATCAAAGCACCATTCTGTTTCGCGTATTCGATTGCTTTTACATGTGCATATTTTACAGGAGCTTCAATAAGGTCTACACTGCAAAAGTGCAAAATATCCCCTTTTTCAAAGATATCTGCCCGAATCTCATCTTCCCTCAATAACATATCGGCGCTCGGGTTGCGATAGAATGAAAAATCCCTTTCACCTAAACTGTCCAAAGAAACAAAAGCGAGGGCGGTGTTAGCCTCTTTTGTAAAAAACACATCGTCTGTATTGATGTTCTCCTCTTTCAGCACATCCACCAGATATTCCCCAAATGCATCCTGGCCTACCTTACCGATGAATTTCGCCATGCCACCCAGCCTTGAAACACAGGCCGCTACATTTGCAGGGGCCCCGCCAGGCTTTTTTACAAAGCCATCAACCTCTTTTAATTTGCAGCCTTTAGCTGTTGGAATAAAGTCAATCAATACCTCTCCTATCGTGATTACCTTGCCCATCGTTGCCCTCCTAAACAATTTCTCATTTCACAGTTTTCGTTCCATCGGTTTCTGTATCTAATATATCACGTTCACCCTGAATCAGCGGACAGTTTCCTGTCTGGCAGGTCTGCCTGCACGTTGGATACTGCCATCAAATGAGAAACTACAGTCGCATAGAGACGCTATGGTGACCTCAATCTTCATTTTTCAAGAATTCACCACCGCATAGAGGCGCTATGGTGACGCCAATTTTCATTTTTGGAGAATTCACAACCGCATAGAGCCGCTATAGGCACTCCAATTTCCCTTTTTTCAGATTTCACACCCGCATAGAGACGCTATGGGCACTCCAATTTCCCTTTTTCCAAAATTCACACCCGCATAGAGACGCTATAGGCACTCCAATTTCCCTTTTTCCAGAATTCACCACCGCATAGAGCCGCTATAGGCACTCCAATTTCCCTTTTTTCAGATTTCACACCCGCATAGAGACGCTATAGGCACTCCAATTTCCCTTTTTCCAAAATTCACCACCGCATAGAGCCGCTATAGGCACTCCAATTTCCCTTTTTTCAGATTTCACACCCGCATAGAGACGCTATGGTGACGCCAATTTTCATATTTTGAGAATTCACAACCGCATAGAGACTCTATGGTGACGCCAATTTTCATATTTTGAGAATTCACAACCGCATAGAGACGCTATGGGCACTCCAATTTCCATTTTTCGAGAATTCACAACCGCATAGACACGCTATGGAGGGGCCGATTTTCATATTTCGAGAATTCACACCCGCATAGAGCCGCTATGGTGCCACCGATTTTCAAAGCAGGGATACACGAAAGCATCCCCCTCCTCTAAAATAAATCTATTAATCCATCTACATTTTTTTACAATTATCCCACTCCATATCCTATATATTAATCTAAAAAAACAGGGGAAGATTTCATGAAAAAGGTCCAATTGATTGGTCTAGTCATTTGTTTGTCCTTAATACTATCCGGATGCAGATTAGAATGGCATTATAAACCTCGCCTCACAGGCAAGGCACTGGATATAGCACGAAATGTCGATAGTACCCATATCAATATCTTTGGTGAGCTGTCAGGATCAAAAACGATTACCGTAACAGGGCAATCCAATCTCCAAAAAGGGGCAAAATTATCAGTTGCCATACAGGAATATGTTAAACGTTCAGGTCTTTCTACCAAACATGTTATTGGAGGGGAACAGCCGACTGGCCCTGTCGTCGCTGAAAAAGAGATCACCGTCGATAGTAATGGCAATTTTTCAGCTGAGATTAATAGAAACGGAAGTACAGTCATGAGCAAATTGACGATTACGTTCAAGCCTGAACAACAACCTGAAGCCGTCCAGAAATTTTATGGAAAATATGGAGAGAAAATTTCAAACTCGGAAGCCAGTATCACCAATATTCACTACTCCCATAATGGAAAAGAATATAAAGGACATCAGGTGTTTGGTCCCGTTGGTTCTGTCGGAACTAAAACTCCCTTGTGGTCCATTTACTCGGGAGCTGCCAAGGATGAAATAGTGGAGATTACAGCAGCAGAAGGCACTCCCGACTGGTCATTCCAGCACTTGGAGAAAGCTGTTCAAGACTCTGACTACGAGACATTTATGAAATTCCAAAACCCGGAAAATTCGATTTTCCATAAAGAGCAAGCAAGGTGGATGGAAGAAGTGATGTTTCAAAAGGCACAGGGAATGGATGTGAAATTGGCGGTCCTTGGTTTCAAACAAAGGACGGATACAACCGGAACCGTCAATTTCCACGTCAGTATGAAACCTTTCGACCAAGAAGGTTCCTACACCAGCAACTCTGTCACCTACGAATGTATCAAGGTCGGAAATACCTGGCTGGTCAATGATACCCCCTTTGAACAACTGGTATCTGAATCAGGAAGCATAACCGTTTATTACAAACCGGGAGAAGAGACGAAGGGCAGAAGTACGTTAGATGGTGCTGAAAAGCTGGTGGACTTTTATTCAGCCCAGTTCAACTGGACGCCATCTCCTTTCACCATCAAGCTTTATACCACCGGGGAGGAAATATCAGCAACCGTCCCCTACCCTTCCTCTGCCGGCTGGAATGAGATGGGGGAATCCTTAAAGATTAATAGTACAGATAAAATGAAGGATGTCTTCTCTCTTCTTTCACACGAACTGACACATAAGATGGTCAGCGATCTGACAAATGATAATGCTGCCCATTACTTGCAAGAAGGATTTGCGACTTACTTACAAAACCGGGTTCAAAAAGATGGAACGGGAGCTGTTTATTTTGACGATCAAGTGGTGGAAAGCCAAACGAAGAAGGCCATTGAGGCTTCCCGAAGTGTATTGAGCATTGAGGAACTTAGTGAAATCTCCTATTCCGGGGACATTCTTCCTTTATATCGAGACGGGTTCCTCATGTCTCATTATTTGATTAAAACCTACGGCATTGAAAAATATTTAGAAGTTCTAAAAGACCTGGCAAACTATGAATATATCGATAAACGCCTGGAACATAAGATGGATACCGTAAAACCGCTGACACTCGAGGCCATTGAAAAAGTCTACGGTCCGGTAGACAAGGTCTCGGCTGAGTATATTGATCACTACTTAAAATGAACAAAGAGAACCACCACTTTACCACACTAACGCACGAAAAGGGACAGTCCCTCTTCGTGCGTTAATGCGTTAAAGGAACACTGTCCCTGTGTCGATTCTTCTGCTATACTTCTAGAATACTTTCCATAACCAAAAAGATTATTTGAGGTGTTTTTTCATGATTAACGCAACGGGCTGGGTGACGTTTTCCTACACACCCAAAGCCGTCAAAAACTATAAACAAAAGGCGATCAAGACGATTAACGCCTACAGTAAAAATGGCAATAAATTCGATGTGCAGACTGTCACTGATCCCTTCGACCGGGAAGGAAATATCGCCCTGCAGGTAAAGTGCAATTTCGATATATACATAAAAGAACGATATGGATTCCGGGAAGGCAGCGACTATATCCCTGTCATTGGGGAGGAACTGCAACAATTACTTCCGATGGCCGGGGTGCCGATTACTCAGATAACGAATGTACAGAGAGTTTGAGGGCCAAGGGATCAGTCCCTTGCCCCTCTGTTTTTTTAAGAAGCTTCCCTCTTGTTCTTTTCTTCTTCAAACTCTATTAAAGCTTCCTCAAAAACCGCCAATCCCTCATCGATTTGTTCCTTATTCACAACTAAAGGCGGGATCATTCGAATCACTTCCTGATGCTTCCCGCATAAGTAGAACAAAACACCTTTCTCGAGAGATAGATCCAGAATCCGCATCATCCCTTTCCCATCAGGTTCACCGGTTTCCGAGTCAATGATTTCTATCCCGATCATAAGTCCCACACCTCGGACATCCCCAATCACCTTATGCCTCGCCTTTATTTCTTGCAAGCGATTGATCGCATATTTTCCAAGAATTTTTGAATTATGGATAAGCCCTTCTTCCTCAATTACATCCAGTGTCGCAAGGGCGGCTGAACATGAAATTGGATTGCCGCCGAATGTCGTACCATGGGTACCCATCGGCCATTTGCTCATCAATTCTTTTGAGGCAACCGTTGCGCTCAATGGCATTCCGGAGGCAATTCCTTTCGCAATGGCCATTATATCCGGCGTCACACCAAAGGTTTGTGCGGCAAACCATTCTCCGGTCCTTCCAAATCCCGTTTGAACTTCATCAAAAATCAAAAGAATGTCATGACGATCACAAATTTCCCTGACCTTTTGCAGCCAGGCCTTTGGCGGAATAATATAACCTCCTTCACCTAGAACCGGCTCGACGATCATACAAGCTACTTCTTCCGGGCTCACCTGATGGTCAAATAGCATTTCCACATCTTTTTCCAACTTCTCCACACAATGTTCTGAAGGATCTTTCCCTTCAGGACAAGACGTCACATCAGCATATGGCAGCTGGTAGGTCAAGCCATTCGGCTGGAGGAACTTCCGATACTTGCTTTTAGATGTACTGACCCCCAAGGCTCCTAATGAACGGCCGTGGAAACAACCGGTAAACGAGATCACATAAGGCCGCTGTGTCACGTATTTCGCCAGCTTCAACGCTCCCTCAATCGCTTCCGTTCCACTGTTGGCAAAGAAGAAACAATCCAATCCGGCGGGCATAATTCCCTGAAGACGGTCTGCGACTCGTAAGATGGAATCATACATAATCACACCAGAAGGCCCGTGCATCAGCTGATCGGCACTGTCCTTGATCGCCTGAACGACTTTCGGGTGCCTGTGTCCGGTATTGGCAACCGCAATTCCTGAAGTGAAATCCAGGTATTTTTTATTATCCGCTCCATAATAGTAACACCCTTCTTCCTTGATGACAGGAAGATTGGGGTGGTCCTTGGCCATACTTGGGGCAAGCAAATCTGGCATTCTCTTATATAGCGTTTCAAAAGATGTATTCATAGTTTACTCCTCCTAAAATATGAGATGCGCAATAACCACTATAATCGGCAGTGTGATTATTGTTCTTTGCAAGAAAATAACTGCCAGTTCCCAGACAGAAATCGGGATTTTCGATTTCACAAGCAATATGCCGATTTCAGACATATAAATCAACTGTGTCAGTGAAATGGCTGCGATGACAAAGCGTGTAAGTTCACTTTCAATCCCTGCCCCAATAACAGCCGGCAAGAACATATCCGCAAATCCGACCAGCATCGCAGGTGCCGCTTGAGCAGCTTCCGGTATCTGCATCAGTTCTAGAACCGGAACAATCGGCATGGATAAATAATTGAAGAACGGTGTAAATTCAGCGACAATCAGTGCCAGCGTTCCAAGGGCCATTACTAATGGAATCAAGGCAAAATAGATATCCAGTACAGTATGGACTCCCTGCTGGGCAATATTCTTGAATCCTTTTACTTCTGAAGCCTTAACCAGCGCCTTTTCCAGTCCCCATTTGATATTGGACATTCCTTCTGGCGTCTCTTCTGAAATTTTCATCCCCGCTTCTTCATAATAGGTATCTTCTTTCCTTGATAACGGCGGAATCCTCGGGCATATGAATGCTGCCGTAAGACCGGCCGCTACTACCGTTAGATAGAATGGAACAAAGTACTCTTCCAGTCCGATAAAACTTACAACAACCAAACTGAAAGCTATTGAATTGATGGAGAAATTAGTGGCAATGATCGATGCTTCCCGTTTTGTATAGTATCCTTCTTCATATTGCTTTGTGGTGATCAGCACCCCAACTGTCCCGGCACCCATCCAAGAAGCAAGTGCATCAATGGAAGATCTTCCCGGCAACTTGAAGAGAGGCCTCATTATCTTCCTGAGCATCGTTCCGAAAAAGTCCATCAAACCGAATTCCATAAGCAGCGGCATCAATAATCCAGCGAATAAAAACCAGGCAGCGAGTACAGGAACGAGAGCGAAGAGCATGGTCCCGCCTGTTACATCGGAGGTAATAATAGTGGGGCCGATACTAAACAGGGTCATAAGTGCAAATACAGCACCAGCAATTCTAGTAATCATCCAAAACGTATCAACATAGAATAACTGCTTGATAAATGGTGACCCCATAAGAAACTTGGGTTTAAAAGCCTTTGCTATGATTGGAAGGACAGCTGAAACCACAAGGATCGCTGTCATTAATCCTGGAAGCACCGGTTCAAGAACGGCCTGAATATATTCCGCCATCACCCCGACTCCAATGGTAATCTTGCCTCCATAACTGATAGGGAATAAAAACAGCAGCACACCTAACAGCGAAGGAACAATGAACCAAAGATAACTGCGAGCTGACTTGGCTTGTGGCTGTTCCCGCCACTGTTTTCCATCCAGTCTTACCTCTTGTTTAACCTCCATCTTTCACACTCCTCAACATGTTTTAGAGATACGAATCAAAAAAATAGGCAAAAGAAAATTATCTCTTACCTACACACATGCAAGCTTCATGCCAAGATTTCAATTTATTTTATATTTTTTGAGTTTTCTGACTACGCTAGGTTGACTAATCCCTAATATAGCAGCCATCTTCGTGGTTGTACGATATTTTTCCCTGGCATGCATTAATCTCTCTTTTTCAACCATTTCCAACGTTTCCTTGAGAGTCTCCTCAAAATTATTCATTTTTGAATAAGAAACCGTTTCAATCCTATAGGGCTCCGGCAGGTCAGTCGGAACGATAACAGAGGTTTGGGAAGTCACCACAAGCCGCTCAATCAAATTAAGAAGCTCACGTACATTTCCTTTCCACTCTAAACCGTGCAATATATTAAGGACTTCTTTATTCAAATCTCGTTTCCGGTTATATAGACCTTTAAAATGTTCCAAAAATGTATGTATAAGCGGTATGATATCCTCCCTTCTTTCCCTTAAAGGAGGGATCGTAAGAGGCACAACATTCAACCTAAAGTAGAGGTCATTCCGAAACTCTTTGTTTTCAACCGACTTGCTCAACTGCCGATTGGTTGCACTGACGAGCCGGAAATCAGAATGAATTTCTTTTCGGCCGCCGACCCTGTAAAAGGATTTATTTTGAATTAGCTTCAATACCTTCACTTGATTCTGCAGGGAAAGCTCTCCAACTTCATCCAAAAACAGCGTTCCCCCGCTCGCCATCTCCGCAAACCCTTTCTTCCCTCCTTTGGTCGCCCCTGTAAACGAACCACCTTCATAGCCAAACAGTTCCGCCTCAAATAAACCGTCAGGAATGGCTCCGCAGTTGACCTCAATAAAAGGACCGGCAGCCCTCTCGCTTTTATCGTGAATCATGTTGGCCAGTTCCGTCTTTCCGACACCTGATTCTCCAAGAAGCAGCACGCTCACATCCACACCAGCCACCTGGTTCGCCGTCGCCAGCACCTTGCGCATAGAGCCGCTCTTCGCGATGATCTTCTCTTCGGCTTCATTTTTTTGTTTCAATCTGCTCAATTCTTCCCGGACACGCTCAACCTCCGCCGTCATCTCTTCCATACCCGCTTTGATTTCCATTAGTTCCGTCACATCATGAGAGTAACTCACTACCCGGACAAGTTCCCCCTCATCATCAAAGACCGGCAGACCAGTCACGAGCAGCTTCTTGCCACCTGCAATGGTTTGAACGAATGTCACTCTCTCCCTCGATTTCACCACCATGGGAGTTGCCAGCGGCGTGAACAGACCTTCCTTTTCAAGATCATACACAGACTTGCCCATCAAATCAGAAGCATTCA
This sequence comes from Bacillus sp. AK031, assembly GCF_053903065.1. Classification (NCBI taxonomy): domain Bacteria; kingdom Bacillati; phylum Bacillota; class Bacilli; order Caryophanales; family Bacillaceae; genus Bacillus; species Bacillus sp. AK031. The sequence continues at coordinate 3,715,455 of NZ_CP096424.1, forward strand.
CATCATAAACGGCGCCTGTCGCTTCACTTACCTTCACAATCGTCCCATCCGTCTTGGTCACTAAAATATCTTCCTGAAGAGAATGCAATATTGTTTTATATTCATCCCACTCTGTCACAAAAGACCACCCCGTTATTCATAATTGAATAAAATTTATCAATAACTTTAAAAACCCCTTGAATACCGGGTTAAATTATTTATTTCTGAATAATCACATAATTATAATACCATAAATTCTGTAAAGCGGGACAGTTTCTAATGGCACGCTAAAAGGGACAAGAAATCCTCTTGTCCCTTTTTTAAAGCTGTTTAATTTGATACGGACCCATAAAGTGCATGCTGCAAAGCCCCAGCCCTTAATAGGCACGGTGCCCTTCTTTCTCACAAAGAGAGAGAACAGGTCTGTCCTGCTCTCTCTTTGTTCTCCAGGGTAAGGTGATTATAAGTTCTCCCCATTACTGCTAATAACATCTTTATACCAGAAGAAAGATTTCTTCCTGCTTCTTTCCATCGTTCCGCTACCATCATCATGCTTGTCGACATAGATGAAGCCGTATCTTTTGGAATATTCTCCTGATGAAGCACTCACCAAGTCGATGCAGCCCCAAGATGTATAGCCAATAAGGTCAACGCCATCTTCAACCGCTTCACCCATTGCTTTAATATGATCACGCAAATATTCAATACGGTAGTCGTCGTTGATGCTGCCATCTTCTTCAACCTTATCGTAGGCACCCAGTCCATTTTCAACAACCATCAGCGGTTTTTGATAACGGTCGTACAGCTCATTAAGCGCTACACGAAGGCCGGTCGGATCAATTTCCCAGCCCCAGTCACTTGCCTTGAGGAATGGATTTTTCACTCCGCCGATCAGGTTTCCTTCACCAATCTCTTCAGGTGTTTTTTCCTTTTTTTCAGTTCTGGACATGTAGTAACTGAAGGAAATGAAGTCAACCGTTCCCTCTTTGATTGTTTCCAAGTCACCCTCTTGCATATCGATCTTAATATCGTTTTCTTTGAAATAACGATTAATGAATGTCGGATATTCTCCGCGGACCTGCACATCTCCACAGAAGAAGTTAAAGATTCTTCCATCTTCTAAAGCATGCATAACGTTTTCCGGGTTTGAATCGTAGGAGTACGTTGGTGCGTAAATCAGCATATTGCCAATCTGTGATCCCGGAATGATCTGGTGTCCAAGTTTTACGGCGATCGCACTTGCGACAAATTGATGGTGCAGTCCTTGGAAGCTTTCCTGCAAGCGTGTTTCATCACTTGTTGCTGAGAACCCAAGCCCGAATAACGGGAAGTGAGTAGCACCATTGATTTCATTAAATGTTAACCAATACTTAACCTTATCTTTGTAGCGGTTGAAAAGAACAGTTACATAACGCTCGAAAAATTCAACCAGCTTGCGATTTTTCCATCCACCGTATTCTTTTATCAAGTGTAACGGAGTTTCATAGTGAGCAATCGTCACCAATGGCTCAATTCCGTGCTTTTCAAGCTCATCAAAGACACGATCATAGAACGCTAACCCTTCTTCATTCGGCTCTAGTTCATCACCCTTCGGAAAAATACGGCTCCAGGCAATACTCATGCGGAATACTTTGAAGCCCATTTCCGCGAACAATGCGATGTCCTCCTTGTAGCGGTGGTAAAAGTCTATCGCCTCATGGTTCGGATACGTGAATTTTTCTGTATCCATTTCAAAGTCAAACCCAGATTGTGATAAAAGGTTCATTCGAATTTTGCCACCCGGTAATATGTCAGCAAGGTTCGGCCCTTTTGCAGTGCCATGGAATCCGCCTTCAATTTGATTGGCTGCTGTTGCGCCGCCCCATAAAAAGTTTTCAGGAAATTTCATTATGATTACCTCCATTATTTTAAGTAAAGAGTGCCAATCCACTTAGTAAATTCACACTCATTTTTCAAACCCTTAAGCTTCTAGTTTTAATAGCACATCATCATGTGTAACGGCCGCTTTATTCGTTTTATTCACTTTTGTAAATGAAGTCGTGTTTGTGATGATGACAGGTGTCACCGTATCAAAGCCTTCTTTCTTGATGCCTTCAATATCCACTTCCAATAACGGCTGTCCTGCCACCACTCTGTCTCCTTGCTCAATCAGAGCTTCAAAGTACTTACCATCCAGCTGAACGGTATCAATTCCAACATGGATCAAGATTTCCACACCCTCCTCAGATGTAATCCCAATCGCATGTTTTGTTCTGAAAAGTGTTGTTACGACGCCATTTACCGGCGATACAACCTTCCCATCTACCGGTCTTACCGCGATTCCCTCTCCCATTACTTCAGATGAGAACGTTGGATCACTTACTTCAGAAAGCTTTACAACTTCGCCTGCAAGCGGACTTACTAAAACGGAGTCAGTGTCTGTCTTAGTTGCTGCCACAGATTCTTCCACAGGAACTTCAGGTTTTGTTTCTTCCTGGTTTTCAACTGGAACATCTTCAAAACCTAATAGGTATGAGATGATGGTTGCTGCTGCGAACGCAACTGCGAGTCCGATCAATGCGTGTACAAATGTCGGCCCAATGAATGATGTAACCCCCGGCAGACCTGCGCTTCCTCCTAAAATATAAGCAGCAACTCCTGTGATGGCGAAGTACAAGCCTCCAACAGCAGCACCTAATAATGCACCAATGAACGGCCTTTTAAGTCTAACGTTGACCCCATACATGGCAGGCTCCGTAATACCCATCAATGCAGTTATAGAGACAGTCAATGAAAGAGATTTAAATTTTTTATTACGAGATTTTAAGAATACGGCAAACGCAGCTCCCGCTTGCCCCATATTCGCCAAGAACATTGCAGGCATTAAATAATCAATACCTTTTACAGTAAGATTGTTGATCATGATAGGTACTAAAGCATAGTGCATACCCGTCATAATGATTAATGAAAAAGTACCCGCCAGCAAAACCATTGCAATAAATCCATAATCTTCAAATAAGAACCCTATTCCATCTGATAAATAATCACCTAAAATAACTCCCAGCGGCCCAACGGTCATTAATGTAACCGGTACTACAAACAAAATAGTTAACGTCGGCACAACAATCAGCTTCAAAGAATTATGTGTGAATTTATCAACGAACTTTTCAACATAGGATGCAATCCATATAGACAAGATAATCGGAATAACGGTTGAAGAATAAACAGCCGCTATGACAGGCAGCCCGACAAAACTAATCGGTTCACCCGCATTAAACAATTCTGTCAAGGTTGGATGCAAGATCGCTGCGGCTATCGTGGCCGCAATATAAGGGTTGCTCCCGAACTTACGAGCTGCACTGACAGCTAACAGTATTGGAAGGAAATAAAAGGCACCATCACCAATCGCATTTAGTATGATATAGGTTTGTGAAGCTGGATCCAGCCAGCCGAATGTCGACAGGATAGCCAAAATCCCTTTGATCATACCAGCCCCGGCGATGGCCGGAAGAATTGGAGTGAACACACCAGAGATCACATCAAAGATGGCACTTATAACGTTTCTATTGCCCGATGTTTCCCCATTGCTGCTGTCTTCACTTAATTTACTGTTATTAATGATTTCTTTATAAACTCTTGGTACATCATTTCCAATGATAATCTGAAACTGTGAACCACTTATATTCGTGCCCATGACACCATCCAAATTTTCCAGTTCACTGCGTTTGACTTTCTTGTTATCCCGTAAGTTAAAGCGGAGCCTTGTCATACAATGAATAACACTTTGAACGTTATCCTCACCGCCGACCAGTTCCAGAATCTTTGTACCTAACTCTTTATGGTTCATCACCATGCACCCCCAATTATTTTCAAAGCATTTTTGATAAAAGAAAAAAACCTAAACTACGCAATGACCAGACATAAAATGCCCGTCATCCCCGTAATTTAGGTTTTGCCTCACAGAGTAACAATCCTAATATGGAATCGTTATTTACTTTTTGACTACCCGTTCAATATGAATCGTCAGATAAAGAATCTCTTCTTCCGTTAACTCATATCGGTATTGCTTTTCCACAAACTTTTTAATCTTCAATGAACATTGATAGGCTTCTGGATACTTCTTGATAATGACATTTAAGAGATCATCTTTCCCACCCGTATAATGCTCGCCCTTGACCAATCGGTGAGCAAAAAACTTCAGATGGGTAATAAACCGGTGGTAATTCAAAGAGTTCTCATCAAACTCAACTTTGAAGCTGTACTTCACAATGGTTAGAATATCTTGAATCACCTTGGTCATGTCGACCGTGTTCGTCATGTCCTCATTCAACTGGGCATTCACCAGATGCAGTGCGATGAACCCGGCCTCATCTTCCGGCAGAAGAACTCCAAAACGATCACATATCTTATCCAACGCTTCCAGCCCAATTTCGAACTCTTCTTTATAAAGGTTCTTCGTTTCCCAAAGCAGTCCATTCTTGATTGGAAGGTTATTATTATACCGCTCAATCGCAAAATGGATATGGTCTGTCAAAGAGATGTAAATACTGTCATTCAACTTCTTTCCAAGTTTCAGCTTGGCAAAATGAATGATTTCCTCAGACAACTCCATATACTCCATTGGGATATCGGCAATCAGGGTCTTAAACTTTTTTGTAATATCCTGGTCTTCCAAAGTGAAGATTTTCTCTACCTTATCTTCATCGATGTTTTCTCCAACACGCTTATTAAAGGCGATTCCCCGCCCCATGACAATCACTTCTTGATCGTCTTTATTGGAGACAATCACATTGTTGTTCAGGATTTTATTAATCTTCACTTTGTCCACCTCCGATAACAAAAAAGGCAAAACCTTCCCCTTTTTATGTGGGATCGGTTTTGCCTGATTTAACAGTAACAATCCGTTCTGTATGCGCTTACTGATTATATTACAGCATACCCACTTTGTATGCAACCAATTTTTCAGAAAAAAGTGTCAGGTACTTTTTCCCTCACTGGTACGGAGATATCAACTCATGCTGTGAAGCCGTCAGCAAGTCCCTCCACCCCCGGTTGAATGGTGTATCCTGATCAGAAGCATACATTCCTAAATAAGGATACAAAGTAAAAGCGATTTCCCGTACTCCCTGCGCGGTCTGTACACAGACTTCACTTACTTCTTCATACTGTTCTTCGGATAGCTCCTGATTCATGTGCAAATCCCAGTTTCCATCAATTGAGTTAGTAAAAACACTCTTCAACCCTTCCATCCTGGCTTCCAGATCATCCAGCACACCCTTCAACACAGGCTTTTTCAGAGATTTTTCTCCCAAAAGATTGTAATAATGTTTAGCTTCCTCCAATAACCGGCCCCCTATACCAAGAACCACGGCGGTAAAAGAGGCTTGAGCGAAAGGCATAAAAGGGTAGGTGAAAACCTGCGAATCCGTAATTCCATTGGATTCAAAGATAGAAAAAGTCCGGCCTTCCGGAACAAACACATCCTCCACTTTGATTGTGTGGCTTCCCGTCGACTTCATTCCAAAGGCATTCCAATCCTCCACAATCTGCACCTGTTCGGGAGTAAAAGCAAATGCTCGCATTTCCTGCTCATCACCTGTCTCACTCTCAATCAACGCATTGGCCGTAAAGGTCGTCGCAAACTCAGCACCTGAACAATACTTCCATTCCCCCGTGACTCGATACCCGCCATCACACTTCTCAGCTGTCCCCGTCGGAGCCCCGCTGCCGGCAATCACCGCATTGGAGGGCCGAAAAATTTCATCCAGAACCTCTTCCTTCATATTCCCCGAGAAAAATCCTCCGCCAGATCCTATCGTTACAAGCCAGCCGAAACTGCCATTGATTGACGACGCTTCCTCAAAGATTCGTACACTCTCAGGCAGGGATACCATCCTTCCACCTAAACTCTCGGGTACAAACAGCTTGAACAGCTTTTTTTCATAGATGATATCTAATAGTTCCTTTGGGATAGAACTGCTTTTATCCATTAGTTGTTCATATGATCGGATTTTTTGGATATCCTGATCTCTGAATTCTTTCATTTCTTTCACCTCTTCATATCGCTTTATAAATAATGGTACGCTTTTTTGTCTGATTTCAAAAGCAGATTGTTTTCCAGCTTCTTTTAAGACACACAATACCAAAGCCATGAATGTGCCGGAACAGGTTTATTTCTCAGCGGAAAGTTAAATATAAGTACAAGTCACGTAAGACGACAAAATCACCTCAAAAGGAGAGAAATGTATATGTCTAACGAATTATTTACTACATCCGTTAAAGCAGTCGGAGGAAGAGAAGGTCGAGTTGAATCTTCAGAAGGCAATATCAACTTACAACTGGCGATGCCTGGAACTCCAAGGAAAAAAGAACTTCCCGAAGCCACAAATCCTGAACAGCTTTTCGCCGCCGGTTATGCTGCCTGTTTTGATGGCGCCCTTCAGCTGATCGCGAAAAAAGCGAAGGTTTCTTTCGATTCTGAAGTGACGGCTAATGTCAGCCTATTAAAAGATGAAGAAGATCAAGGCTTTAAGCTGGCGGTAAAATTACAAGTGAAGGGAACCGGGGTCGACAAGGATACCTTGGAAGACCTCGTCCACAAAGCTCATGACTTCTGCCCATACTCCAAAGCAACAAGAGGCAATATTGACGTAGAGCTGGAAGTAACAGAGTAAGAAAGAAACACAAAAAGTTCACGATCCAACACCAAGGATCGTGAACTTTTTTATTAATCAAACGTTTGATTAATAAAAAAGCAACAACCTTACCAAAACAATCCTTTCACACATTAAAGCGCTAAGAGGGACTGTCCCTCTTAGCGCTTTAATGTGTGAAAGAAAATTTACTAGTTAAGCAGCTCTCTCAGCAAATCCCATTTATCTACCATTCTCTGAATGTTAAGATGATAGATGATATATCCATTTATTCAAAATGACTGGCAATTATCAATATCATCTATCTACTGAATGAAAAGGAGGCCCTCATGAAGAAAATCATTTCAATTATTACTCTTTTAACCTTGGTATTATTCGTATCAGCCTGTTCGATTGCCTTTCCGGAGTTCCTATTTGGCTGGCTGGTTCTCGGCCTTGGCATCTATCTATTTACTCCATTGAAACGGAGAAAGTCTTCGTTTAAACGTTCAATAGTTCTTCTTACTGCAGGAGTACTCATTACGTCCGCTGGATGTGCGGCTGAACCAACCGAAAACCAGGAGCAGGAAGCAGCTTCTGATGAAGTAGAAAAAGAGAAGGAAGAGAAATCCCCCAAAGACGCTGCAGCTACAGAAAATGAAGACAAAGAAGAACAAAAAGAGCCAGAGAAAGACAAAACTGAAAAGCCGAACAACACCCAACCTGACCTCCCTACCGGTACCGTAACCAGAGTCATAGACGGCGACACATTGGAAGTCCAATTCAACGGCAAACAGGAAGATGTGCGGTTGCTTCTGATCGACACCCCGGAAACCGTTCATCCAAACAAGCCGGTGGAGAAATTCGGTCCTGAGGCATCTCAGTTCGTGAAACAGACTCTCACTGGAAAAGAAGTAGGAATCAAGGTTGGTTCCGAAGAAAGAGATCAATACGGAAGACTGCTTGCTTATGTCTTCATCGACGGCGAAACCATTCAAGAGAAGCTGCTGCGAAAAGGACTGGCTAAAACCGCTTACCTTTATAACGATTTAACGATGCTGGACCAGTTCCATAAAGCCCAAGATGAAGCAATCTCTCAAAAATTAGGAGTGTGGTCGATTGAGGGCTATGCTCATGTGGATGATGACGACGGCTTTCATTACAAAGAGGAACAAAACACGGTGACCGCAGCTGCTGAAAAAGAAGAACCCAAACAACAAGAAGCGGCAGCATCCCAACCGGATAGCAATTTAAAGTATGACGTAAACGGACCTGACCGCGATTGTGGTGATTTCAGCACTCAACAAGAAGCTCAACAATTTATGGAGGCTTCAGGTTCTGGCGATCCGCACAGGCTCGATGGCAATGATAACGACGGCCTGGCGTGTGAAAGCTTGCCGGCTGCTTAATTAGACACCCTCTCAACACCCAAATGAGTACAAAAAACCATGATTAACTGATGTTCTACAACCACACCCATTTGAAGGAGTAATGAATATGATTTTTGATCTAATGAAGCAGTTACAAAAGCCACCAAAATTCCAACAGTCAGAAAAGATGTTTTGGCAAGATCCGCATATCGCAAAGTATTTGTTAGAAGCCCATCTTGACCCAACTAACGAGGGAGCAAGCAGAAATCCTGTTTTTATTGATCAGTCTGTTGATTTCATTAACAAGGAAGCCGCCCAAAAGGATGCTCAGAAAATCATTGATTATGGTTGCGGACCAGGGCTTTATTGTGAACGATTAGCCAAGAGAGGGTATGACGTAACAGGAATGGACTTTTCCAAAAACTCTATTCAATATGCCAGAGACAGCGCGAAAGAGAAGAAGTTAACCATTCATTATCGCCACGAAAACTATTTGAATTCAACGGATGAGAATCAATATGATTTTGCAACGCTGATCTACTGTGATTATGGAGCTTTAGCACCTAATGACCGCAGGCAATTGTTACAAAATATCAGGAAGAGCCTGAAAAAAGGCGGAAGATTCCTTTTGGATGTTTTTACAGAACAAAAATACAATGATTTCTCAGAGGGAAATAGTTGGTATGTAAAAGATAACGGGGGATTCTGGTCTCCCGAAGAGCATATAGCACTAACGCAAAATGCAAAGTACGAGGATGATAGTTCGCTTGAACAAACGACTATCATCACCAAGCAAAAGACGGAAACCTATAATATCTGGCATCAATATTTTACAAAAGAAATGATTGTTGGCGAATTAGAAGAAGCTGGCTTTACTTTGCTATCGATTTACAATGACGTTACTGGCAAGGAATATCATGAAGGCAATGATACAATGGCCTTGTTGGTAGAGAAATAATATTTCCCTTTAAAATTGTGACAGAAAGCCTTGCACTGAGAGGGAATGTCCCTCTTAGTGCATTAATGAAAACTCAGCCATATAACACTCCCCACCCCAAAGCAGAAAGAAACGCCAGGCTGCTAGCGGCTGGTCCAAAAAAAGGAACCTTCCTCAAGAGTGAGAAAAGGTTCCTTTAGATTATTTATTCAAACGCCGGAATCGCCGTTTCATCATAATTTTCTTCTAAAAACTTACGTACCTCATCACTCGTCATGGCTTCAGCCAATTTTTGAATAGGCTCTGAATCGACATTGTCTTCACGAGCTACCAATGTAATCGCAAAATCATTTTCAATGCCTTCTGTCAGAAGACCGTCAGACTTTGGAGTCAATCCAAGCGGAGCAGCATATGCCGGTGTCATCACGACTGCATCGGCATCATCATACATTCTCGCAAGCATTAACAAATCAACTTCTTCAAATTTGTAGTTCCTTGGATTCTCAATGATATCCGCTTGTGTATAGTAAACATCCTCTTTTTCTTTTAACGTAATCACACCATGCTGCGCAAGCAAGGACAGTGAACGATCGATATTGGAAACGTCATTCGCAATCGCAATCACGGAACCTTCAGGCAGCTCATCCATTGACGCAAACTCTTTGGAATACACACCATAGTTGGCGAAATAGATTGGTGTCACAGGAACAAGATTGGCATCATTATTTCGATTGAATTCTTCCATGTACGGTACGTGCTGGAAGAAGTTCGCATCCACTTCTTCAGATGCAAGAGCAGTGTTCGGCTGAACATTATCCCCTAGTACAACCATTTCCAGGTTAATATTTTCTTCTGCAAGCTTTGGCTTCACAAGCTCAAGGATTTCCGTCATTGGCGGAATTAACGAAGCGACCTTCAATGTTACTTCTTCCTGCTCCTTATCTTTTGGCTCTGCAGCATTTTCTTGGTTGTTTCCTTCATTGTTTTGTCCGCAGCCAGCTAAAACGAATAGTAAGGCCGCTGCCAGTAAAAGTAATTTTTTCATGTATTTTTCCTCCTGGTGTTTATTTAAAATATTTGATCTCCGCTGCAGGTGCACGATTCTGCGGGTCTGGACGCCCGCTGGTCCCACAGGTGGCTGTACGTGTTCAGCGAAGATCCCTAAATAACGTCCTTGATTGAGTAACCAGCGGTAAAAAATAAGGGGAATTTTTCCCTTTATTAGTAGGTTAGAGCTCATTTTGCTGGTGAATAAGGGGAGTTTTTCCCCTTATATGAAGAGATAACCTCTAATTCCCAGTGTTTTGAGTCAAATAAGGGGAATTTTTCCCTTTATTTAAGCTTTTTTTGGTGCTATTCCCAAAATAAGGGGAATTCTTCCCTCTATTATTTGCCAAAGTGCCTAATAAAAAGCGATGCGGGAATCAGCATTTTTTTATCGTCCAGTTGAGAATGATCGTGCTCCAGCTACCTCTTATCGATCAACCGTGCCACAGTCGTCCCAGCAAACTGGATTAACTGAACAAAGATAATCATGATGATGATCATATAGACCATTAAATCTGTTTTAAACTGCTGATAACCGTAGCGGATGGCAAAATCACCGATACCCCCGCCGCCAACGACCCCCATGATCGTTGAATAGGATATAAAGCTGATGATCGATGTCGTCAGTCCAAGGACAAGTCCGGAACGCGCCTCGACATAAACGAACTTGAAAATAACTTCTTTCACAGAAGCTCCCATTGAAATAGCTGCTTCCATTACACCTCTTGGCACGTCCAATAAAGACTGCTCGACCAGACGCGAATAATGGGCAATCGCGATAATAGATAATGGAACCGTTGCAGCCGCTGTCCCGATGGCTGTCCCGATGATCAATCTTGTAAAAGGGATCAAAAAGACCACCAATAATAAGAATGGAAAAGAACGAGTGATATTCACCAAGAGATTCAAAGCTGAGAATACAAATTGGTTCTCGAGCATATTGCCCTTCCTGCACAGAAACAGCAATGTCCCCACCGGCAGTCCCAGCAGAACGGCAGCTATGATCGATACACCTACCATCACAAAGGTTTCCCCAATAGACTGCCAAATTTCAGTTTCATATTGAACTAAAACCTCAAGCATCGCCTATCTCACATCCTTTGCCAGCTGCTCTATAAAGTAATCCGGGCTGTCGTCCCTTGCCTGAATCCCTTTTGGTTCGGAGTCCACCGTATCATAAATCTCTCCATTTGCCATCACCGTCACGCGATTGCATATGCTCTTAATGACACCCATTTCATGACTGACAATAATGATCGTCACCCCGAGACTCTTATTGATATCTTCCAAAACACCCAATATATCAGCGGTTGTATTCGGGTCAAGCGAAGATGTCGGCTCATCACATAACAATACCTGCGGCTTATTCGCCAATGCCCTGGCAATCGCCACACGCTGCTTCTGCCCGCCGCTCAGTTGTGCAGGATACTTGTCCACGAAACTCTCCAACCCTACAAATCGAAGGCACTCCATCACACTGTTCCGGCGTTCCTTCTTTGGAAAATTCGCCAACTCCAAGGATACAACCACATTCTCATAAACCGTTTTATTGGCCACCAGGTTAAAATGCTGAAAAATCATCCCGATCGATTTCCGGGCTTCCCGAAGCTTACGGCTGTTCATCTTCGTCAAGAATTGCCCATTGACCTCGACGTCACCTTCATCAGGAACCTCCAGCAAATTCATCAGACGCAGTAACGTTGACTTCCCGGCGCCACTGGCACCGATGATTCCATGGATCTCCCCCTTGGCAATCGTCAAGGACACCATCTTAATGGCTTGAAACTGTGAAAAACTCTTCGTCACCTCATGTAACGTAAGCACACAAAAAAACCCCTTTCTGATGTGAAGGGTGAATTATGACGCCTACTATTATAGCCTAATAAACCGGGAGTGTCAGTTTAACAGCCCTTTTCTATTTATTAAGAAAAAAGAGAATATTGTTCAGCAAAAAAACAAAAAAATTAGTGGCCGAGAAGGGAATCCTGTCTTCGACCACCAAAGTATAAAGCCATTTTCAAAATGATCCTTTTTTTACTCTGCCACTTCTTTAAACTCCAAGCCTTTTTTGCCCATCAAATAGTGGAGTCCATCTCTAAACGTAGCATATGTAATAAACTTGCTTGTATCGACTCCCGAAATCACGATCTCGTGAGCAAAATTGGGTGAAAATCCTACAAATATGGTTTCTACGCCCATCAACTTTAATCCGGACTGCAATTCAGTAATTTGATAGATTAAGTTTTGCAAACCCAGTTCTTCCACCTCTAACTGGCTGATTCCAGTAAAATCAACTAGGACCGTATCCGCTTTTTGTTTTTGAATACCAAACAACACTCTCGTCTTGATGTTATCCAAACGCTTCTCATTTAATGTTCCCATCAAAGGAACCAGAATAGTATCAGGAATGACTGAAGGGATTATCGGTACAGAAAGTTCATCGATCACCTTTTCACATTCCATAATTCTCTCTTTAAGGTGAGCAATTTCCTCTTGTTGTGTTTTTAACTCACTCATACATATCCTCCTCTTAATAAATATTATTAAGACTATTATACCATTTCTGCTGAGTGACATTTTTATGGAAATTTTTTGGAATAAAACCCATCTCCAGAGAAATAATACCAGCGAAGGGGTGTGAGAGGAATGAATGAAGAGTCCAAGACGATATCTTCAGCAGATTTAACTGCTAATGAGGTTTCTCATGTATGGTCCGCCTATTTAAAAAACAGTCTGGAAATCAGTTTATATCAATACTTCTATACAGCTGTAGAGAGTCCTGATTTTAAAGAAATCATCAAAGAGATGCTCGACCTTTCCACTAAAAATATCGATGAACTGAAAAATATCATCGTCAACGCTGGTCTTACTGTTCCACTGGCATTCAACCAGTCAGATACCGACCTGAATGCACCTAAGTTTATTTCTGATACCTTTATGATTCATTTCTGCTATGACCTTACCCAGCTGTCCTTGCATACATATCCAAGCGCATTGCCTGACTGTACAAGGCAGGATGTCAGGAGTTTTTTTCAGCGAAATGTGGAGGCCGCTATGAATATACAAAATGAAATCGTAACGATGATGCTCTCTATGGGGATTTTTGTAAAACCCCCGCTCCTGGCACTTAAAAAGGAAAGGGAATTCGTTGAAAGCAAGGCTTACCTCAGTGATTTATTCAGCGGACACCGCTCGTTGAATGTAGCTGAAATCGCCAATTTAAGCAGAATCATCCTGCGTGCTCAATTCTCCAAAATGGTTTTTGTCGCTTTTGCAAAGAATGCTCAGTCTAAAAAAGCAAGAAAGTTTTTCAGCAAAGGCAGAGATACCCTGGACGATGTGTTGAATTCCCTTCAAGGGATTCTCGAGAAAGATAACATCCCTGTTCCATCCTCAGGGGACTTTACCATTTATGAAGCAGACACGCCACCCTTTTCGGACAAGCTGATGATGTTCTTCGTCAGTACCTGCCTCGGCATGTTATGTTTCCTTATGCTCACTCAGGCGATGAATTCCTGCCTGAGAACCGATATCCTTTCAACCCTCATGGTGATATCAACCAAGTTCAGAAAGTTTTATGCAGAAGGGTTATTTATATCTATCGAAGAAAATTGGCTGGAGGAACCGCCTCAGGCTGTAAACAGGAAGATTTAACGGGGAACAGGCGGAATTCAATTAAAAGGGACCAAGGTCTCCCTATCCAGTATCTTTTAGCATACAAATTTGCACCAGTATTCGCAGGCCACTATTCATGGCTCCCTCCACCATAATAGTGAGGACCAATAAAAAATCAGTATCATGAGCTTATACCATAAGGGAAGAAATTTCCCTTATCGAAGAAATGTCGGAAAAAACGGGTCAAATAAGGGTAAAATTTTCCGCTATTCACTTAAAAAACATGAAAATTGGATTACTGGGCATGCTTAACGGAAAATCCTTCCCTTATTTACCTCTCCCCAGCTAAAATCAGCAGTTTAACGGAAAAATTTTCCCTTATTTTAATGCCCTTCCTTCGGTGCCTTACTCAATTAATGAAATATATATGTGAATTTTATTATGAATTCATATAAAAAAAGCCGTCCGTTTTGGACTGCTTTCTATTTAATGGTTATCCTGCTTCCACACCCGCAGATGATACTATGCTTAAGCGTTTTTATCTGGCCTTGGCACTTAGTACATAAACTCTTTTTAGGTATCACGCCTTTTCCTTCTTTCTATTGCTAAATTTTATCATCATTCATATATCTGACTTCTCTTTAAAAAGAATTGGTATTCGTCCAAAGAGAACGAATACCAAATATGATTAGTATCTAGTTAGCGCCTCCCGAGAGAGACGCATATCAAAGTGGCCAGCATCAGCTGTTAGTTGAGGTCAAAGCGATCGGCATTCATTACTTTTACCCAAGCATCTACAAAGTCATGTACAAACTTTTCTTTGTTATCATCTTGAGCATACACTTCTGCAATCGCACGCAGGACGGAGTTTGAACCCAATACGAGGTCAACTCTGGTCGCCGTCCGAACAACTTCACCTGTCTTGCGGTCACGCCCTTCATATATGCTGCCATCTACAGGCTTCCACTCTACTCCTATGTCAAGCAAGTTAACAAAGAAGTCGTTGGTAAGTGACCCTGCATTTTCAGTGAAAACACCGTGCTGGCTGCCGCCGTGGTTCGCACCAAGGACACGCATACCGCCAACAAGGACCGTCATCTGCGGTGCAGTAAGATTCAGTAATTGCGCTTTGTCTACCAGTAGTTCTTCCGGGCTTACGCTATACTGTTTCTTTTGATAGTTTCGGAAACCATCAGCCATCGGCTCCAAAGGTTCAAAGCCTTCTGCATCTGTCTGTTCTTCTGTTGCATCGCCACGTCCAGGAGTAAATGGAACACTTACATCAAAGCCTGCGTCTTGAGCTGCTTTTTCGACTGCAGCACTTCCGCCCAGCACAATCAAGTCCGCCATGCTGACGTTCTTATCCAGATGACTTTGAATTTCCTCCAGTACAGAGAGAACTTTTGAAAGTTGTTCCGGCTGATTCACTTCCCAATCCTTCTGCGGGGCAAGGCGGATACGGGATCCATTCGCACCGCCGCGATTATCCGAACCGCGGAAAGTACTCGCTGATGCCCAGGCCGTTGTCACAAGCTCGCTGATTGTAAGCTCTGAGTCCAGGATCATCACCTTGATTTTTTCTACTTCGTCGTCAGTTAATTCATAATCAACAGCCGGAATAGGATCTTGCCAAATAAGCTCTTCTTCCGGAACTTCCGGACCTAAATATCTTGAAACCGGCCCCATGTCACGGTGTAATAACTTAAACCAAGCACGGGCAAAGGCATCTGCAAACTCTTCCGGGTTCTCGTGGAAGCGGCGTGAAATCTTTTCATAGGTTGGATCCATACGCATCGCCATATCTGCCGTCGTCATCATTGTTGGAACTCGTTGTGATGAATCCTCTGCATCAGGAGCAAGATCTTCATCCTTAGGATTTACTGGAGCCCATTGATTTGCGCCGGCAGGACTCTTTGTAAGTTCCCACTCATATCCGAACAGCAAATCAAAGTACCCATTATCCCATTGTGTCGGGTTAGCCGTCCAAGCTCCTTCAATACCGCTTGTGATGGTGTCGCGGCCTTTTCCGGATCCATGAGTGCTTGCCCAGCCAAAGCCTTGTGCTTCAATAAGGCCGGCTTCCGGATCAGGACCAACATGAGCAGCATCCCCCGCACCGTGTGCCTTGCCGAAAGTATGGCCGCCAGCCGTCAGGGCAACTGTTTCTTCATCGTTCATCCCCATACGCGCAAACGTTTCGCGGATGTCGCGGGCACTTGCAAGCGGATCAGGATTGCCATTTGGTCCTTCAGGGTTAACGTAGATCAGACCCATCTGAACGGCAGCAAGCGGATTTTCCAGCTCGCGGTCACCTGTATAACGGTTATCGCCAAGCATTTCTTTTTCAGAACCCCAGTAAATGTCTTCTTCCGGGTGCCAGATATCTGCGCGTCCGCCTCCAAAACCGAAAGTCTTGCCGCCCATTGATTCAATCGCGACATTACCTGTCAGCAGCAATAAGTCTGCCCAGGAGATCTTGTTTCCGTATTTCTGCTTGATTGGCCATAACAGGCGACGGGCTTTATCAAGGTTGCCGTTATCAGCCCAGCTGTTCAGCGGAGCAAAACGCTGTGAACCGGTTCCGCCACCGCCGCGGCCGTCGGCTGTACGATACGTACCTGCAGCATGCCAGGACATACGGATGAAAAATGGTCCATAATGGCCGTAGTCAGCAGGCCACCAATCCTGGCTGTCTGTCATTAGCTCTTTAAGATCCTGCTTAAGCGCATCGTAGTCCAATTTCTTAAATTCTTCTTTATAGTCAAAGTCCTCTCCCATTGGGTTGGTCTTTTTATCATGTTGATGAAGGATGTTCAAGTTTAACTGATTCGGCCACCAGTCTTTATTTGTTGTGCCGACCGATTTATGGCTGGTCATGCTTCCGTGATGAAACGGGCATCCGCCAGTGTTTGTACCGTTATTTTTAGTGTCCATATTCGCTTCCCCTTTTCATATAAATTATAGTAGTCAAAAAGTTGACCAACTTATTCATGAGTTAATAAAAGGTAAAATTAAGTACAAATAAATGATAACACATATCAGTTAAAAATCAATACTAATTTATAATAATTATTAATAAATAAACTTTATCGATAAAATGATAGTATTAATACACCTTGAGGACGGACGTTCCGCACTTCTTTAAGAACGAAAATAATACAAGTTACCTTCACCTTATTCCATATTACTATCACTATACGGTTAATATTCGTTTTTTCAGAGTTTCCAAGAGACAAGGACACACTCCGACACACAAAAAAAGGGACAAGGTGCTGCCCTTGTCCCTTTTCCAAATCTCTGAATTTAGTATGTATTTTTCCTTCACTATAAATCCAGGCAGCCTAATAGCCGGACTTTACGGAGATACCACCTCTGATTTTCCTGTAACCCGTTCGTTTTAAAGTGAGAGCAGCATATTAGTTTTTTTAGCAGGCAATGGCTGGTGAAGTTATAATTGAAAGAAGAAGTGTAAAGAGTGGCTGCAAGCAATGTTACAGCCACTCTTTATTTTGCGTTTTTCCATTAGCCCACCTATAAGAAACATCTTTTTAACTATAAAGACTCGGAATCCAGCTTCTTCCCTGTTTAACATTTTTTATGAAAATCCTATGCTATAATTGTACTATATGAAGGAACATTAGGAGCTTACCTATATGAACATACATAACATTAAGTATCTCATGATTTTCTCTTTTATTCTGTTGGCTACACTGATTGGTACAGCACCTGCATTCGCTGAATCTGATGCTGCAGTCATACCTTCAAGTTTCGAAGAATTAGATCTATCCAATAGATTAGAAGTCATTGTAGATCAAAATCAAATGAAAGATGAGCAAATTCTGGATCAGTTTAATGAGTTTGCACCTATATCAACCGTACCTGCATCAGGTGATATATCTGATGCAACCTATTGGTTGAAAGTAAATTTGGCTAACCCACATAAAAACCCAAGGGATCTCCTGCTTGAAATTAAGAAACCTCATCTAAGTTCAGTCACTTTGTATAGTGTGGAGAATGATCAACTCATCAAAGAAGAAACGATGGGATACCAACTTCCTTTTAACACCCGAAATTACAAACACCGCAATATGGTCTTTAAGCTTCATTTGCAACCTGCAGCATCTACTATCTATTTATTAAAAATTCAAACGGATAGTTTCTTTCAGGCCCCTGTGTCTCTTTGGGACCCGGTTGCATTTTCAGAAGCTAACTATTTAAAACAATCTTTCTTCGGCATTTTTTACGGCATAATGATTGCAATGATTATTTACAATAGCTTCTTATTCATCTCTCTTAAAGAAAAAAGTTATTTATACTACATATTATTCATTTCTGGTTTTACAATCATGCAGTCCATTTGGGATGGCTTTGCGTTTCAGTGGCTATGGGGAGATTTTCCTTGGTGGGCTCTGAGGTCAAATTCCTTTTTCATCTTATGGTCTTCATTTTTTGCTTTACAGTTTGCAAAGCATTTTCTTCAACTTAGAGAAATTGCTCCTTCACTGAATAGAATAGTTACGATATTCAATATTTTTTGTGGAGCGTCTTTATTCCTTCCGTTTTTCATTAATGTTGGCATAATGACAATGTTAAGCTCGGTTATTGCTACCATCTTCCTGGCACTGATTATTACCATTGCTTTAAAAGTCAGGCTCGCTACAAGAGAAGCAAAGTATTTCATCGCAGCATGGTCACTTCTATTTATAGGAGTTCTACTTAATTTATTAGCTGCTTACCAGCTTATCCCTTTATCAAACCTTACTTTATTCGCTCCAAAGATTGGAGCTGTAGTGGAAGTGTTAGTGCTATCATTAGGATTGGCTGATAAAATCAAAAGGATTACCAAAGAGAAGGAGCAGGAAACCAGGAGGTATTATATCCATACTCTACTCCAAAATTCATTTAAACAAATGTCTGCCTTGAAAGAGGTTAAGCCATTAACAGAAAGTGGTTTAAAGTGTTTAATGGATATAACGAATCTTGAGAAGGGGTTGTACCTTATAAAAGACGGTGAAGACTGGAAGGTTCTTTCAAAGGTTGGAAACATAGAGTTAACTAGTCCTGTGACAATTGAAAAAAGATACCTGGAGAGGATTTTTCACTTTCCAAATTGCCATGAAGCTGCAAACTTATTTGATATAAGTCATTTCACAGGTACTGCTATATCCATTCCAATCTCTTGTAAATCCCATACTGGCTTGTCCATTGTTGGAAGTGATAAAAAGGTTTCGGTAGAACCCTCAGTAATTGACAGCCTCCTCCCTTCTTTCATGGAACAGTTCGCAACATTGATAGAGAACATTCACAGCTATCAGACTCTTAAACACTCGGCAATGTTCGATCATTTAACCAATGTTTTTAACCGTAAATACTTTTTGGAGAATGCGACTGCGCTATATAGAAATGCAGCCAAAATGAATCAACCAGTGTCACTTCTCTTAATTGATATAGATTATTTCAAAAGAATAAATGATACATACGGACATTCAGCAGGAGACAAGGCGATTGCCTTTGTAGCAGACCAAATAGATGGTATGTTCAAGGAAAAGGGAATTGTTGGCCGGTATGGTGGAGAAGAGTTCATTGTGTTTTTACCAAATTGTGATAGAGATCATGCACTCGAGGCTGCAAATTTATTACTAGAGACATTTCGTTTTAAAGGCTTAAAAACAGAAGACGGCAACTCACTATTTTTGACGGTTAGTATCGGACTTTGCAGTGATGAGTCTCAAAACTATCATACTATTGATGAGATGATTCAACATGCAGATAAACATCTCTATCAAGCAAAGAACAATGGCAGAGATCAAGTTTCCATTTGTGAGATCAATCCTGTTCTATAACGATAAAGTTGAATTACGAATACCCCAAAGACAGAAATAAGTATTATTAACAGCAAGTGCAAAGGACAAAGAGATGCTTTACCGTGTGTTTGTTGGTGAAAAACATAGACTTCTTTCAAGGACTTCAGAACCTGAAAAAGAAAACCATCCTGTTCCCAACACTTGGAACGGGATGGTTTTTCTTTTTATAAGTGCCCCTTTCTTGAATAAAGGGGATTAGACTGTTCTGTAAAGTCCCTTTACTATCTTACGCTGTGAATTTAGGCCTTTTTGGGAAATAAGTAAGAATCCAAAATTAAGACGAGACCAAGCGTAAACCCTGCCCAAGTAATAATATTTATCGTACTATAAGATAAATCTTGAGCTATTCCCGTTACCGATAGTAATGTTCGTGTCATGGGAGTAAGTATGACTATTACAAATGCAAACCACTGGATAATGTTACGAATCCTTTTATCTTTATATTTAATCAGAAACATCCTTGCTAGAACTCATTCAATAATCCAAAATCCGAAAGTACAAGTTTTAGTTTGTTCAATTAACGCCCCAGATGGCTGAATAGTTGAGCATCAGATCCACCGTTCACCTTTTGCATTCTTAAAAAAATGAAATCAGGTTCTCTGCTAGTTGAGATTTATAAAGGGAAAAATTCCCCTTATTTAGCAAATTGTGCTGAAAACAGCTTAAATAGCGGGAGAAATTCCTCTTATTTGAATCAAAAATTGTAAAAATAGGTACCTTTGACTGAAATAGAGGTAAAAATTCCCCTTATTTTATCAAAAACTACTTCTAATCTGCATTTAACGGGAAAATTTCCCTTTATTTAAGCTAACAGCATTTTTAGCCAACTCGTGAGTTTCTTCAAGTAACCTGCCCGTTAACTTAATACCAATTATTTCAAAATCGAGCAGCTTACTCAAGGAAAACTTTCATTAGAAAGGGCTACCACGTTTTGGTTAAGCCCCCTATACAAGAAGAAAGAGCCTCATACCCAATGAGGGGCAAGGCTCCGATAATTCAAAAATATTTACAATAGAAGTCTTGGCGCAGCTTCCCACTTAGTTGTGCATAGATCTTTGTCGTCTCACTTTTCTCATGTCCCAAAAGGCTTTGAATCACTTCCAGAGGTGCACCGTTATTAATTAGGTGAGTGGCATAGCTATGTCTTAATTGATGCGGGTGAATGCTCTTCTTTATACCTGCTCGTTTAGAAACCCGTTTTATAATGTATCGAATCATATCAATACTCATTCGGTGTTTGGGTTTCCTCTCTGTTATGAAAAGGCAAACCTCTTGATCAACCCGTTCATCCAAGTAACGTTTCAACCAAAGGGAACAGCGAGTATTAAAATACACTTCCCTCTCTTTGTCTCCTTTTCCATGCACAATAACAGAGTTAGCTGAGAAGTTTATGTCTTCTCGGTTAAGCTTTACAATTTCGCCTATCCGGCAACCTGTCGAATAAAAAAATTCAAACAAGGCATTTTCCAACGAGCTCTCGCAAGCTTCTCTTAAGTGTTCGATTTCAAGATCAGTAAGGAACTTAGGGATTCTTTTTCCTATCTTCGGTTCTTTTAACTTAGCAGCTGGGTTGTACGGAAGATGTCCCTCATCATATATCCACTTAAAAAGAGATCGGATGCATCGGACACGATGCCCCAGGCTCGCCGGTTTTAAATGGTCTCCTGAATTGATCAGGTAACTCTTCAATTCATCGGTTGTGAAGTCCTTAATGCTGATATCACCAAAGTGCTTTAACAGAAGAGTGTATTGAAAACAATAAGCTTTCAGCGTTAACGGAGAATACCCTTCAATCTTCTTATCTAACTGATACTTTCCCCAGGCTTCGGATAGTCTCATCTCGTTATCATCTCCTACAAGGCTATCAACCAAGTAAACTTTGGTTCTAGTATGCCCAATTGGAAGATGGTTTATACAAAGCTATTAAAAAGGTGCTCCTTTTTGCAGGAACACATTAATGGCCATTGATCTTACATTAGCTCCCTCGTTCAACGAAGAGTGTAACGATATTATTCGAGGTCAAAACATTTCTCACAGATAAATTCACCTTCATTATTCTAGTAAGCTTTTATCTCGGTCATTCCCTTTTTCTCTGGATACCTCATCTGTATGTAGACTAAATCATTCCCTTTTATTTCTTTCCCGCAAATAGAACACTGGGGTGTAACTCCGAACATTGTATCCCTCCTCAAATCTAATATAGTAATTAGCAATACGATTAAAGATAATAAAAAGCTTCTAAAATTAACTAAAAAGCAGTACCACTTTATGAGAGGACATACTTATTTTCTTTACCTGCCCATTAGTGGAACGATTATCCCTTCCAAAAACTATTCCCAGTAATAAGCTCAAAAAATGCCTCTGCTCCTTCGTAAATTGGAATATACGCCCTTTCCACTTCTCCATCGTTTGAGTACCTAAATACCCAGATTGATTTGTCCCTCTGATGAATTAGAACCTCGTAATTATATTCTTCTAATTTAAATCTATAATCTGGACCTAAATAATCTGTTTGAGTGTCCGGGTTTTGTTTTCTCCAAGTCTCGTTATCGATAATTGTTTTGAGTAGCTCTACATCCTGTGGGTTCTTAAGTGTGTAAACCTCTTTCGTCCCTTGTTCCACACTAATTTATTGAATTTCATTTGTGTTATCGCAACCATATAAAACAATAAAAGTTATTAAAATGGATGCTAGAGATTTTATAGTGATAATCATTCCCCCTTCAATAAACCTAGATTAAATAATCGACTATAGTTATTAGACGAATTCATAATGAATACATCACACCTTCAGAGAAATTTTTTCTTCGATTAACCTCCCTTTAATGGAATAAGAACTATAGCCGGATCAATCAACTGTTCTGCCAGCAATCAAAGGACTGGAGCTTATCCTGCGAATACTTCGGCTTAACAGAAAGTCTAAAATTTCACTTCTTTAAGCAATTCTTCTGTACCATCCGTTAATATCACTTTAATTTCTTCGTTGTCACTTTCACTTAAATGATACCAAACCCGTTCTATGCTGCCTTCCACTTCAATTATATTAGCTTCAGCATCGCCAACATAAACTTTATCATGTGCTGGCTCCGTTAAGGTTCCACACCAAATATATGGCTTATCTCCTAAATAAGCTGACCACTCATCATAACAAGCAGCGGCTTTATCCAATACCCATCCATTGTTTCCTTTGCTGAAATAACCAATAATTAGTTGTTCGTTGTTATGCTCGTCACCTTCAATGTACGTATTAAAAAGAATTACATTGTCCTTCTCCACTTTCTTAATCAAGTTGTAATCATCAACATCTTCAAGCCGGTTCATTTCTTTATAAAATGCCTCTTCCATCGTCTTAGGATCATTACACCCTATAAGCAGTGCGACTAACACAAGTATACCTACTGCTTTTAGCAAATCCTCACCCCTTACTATATTAAACCCCCAAAAAAGCGATACAAAATGCTCTGCAAATTGTACCGCAAATTACCTTGAAATTTATTGGTTTCTCCCTCTCAACCGAACGGGTTATTTTTAAGACAGCCAAGGGGGTTCTTCACTATGTATACTGCAAAGCAGTAAGCAAATTCAATTCACCTAAAAATGACGACAGTTCGTCAGCTGACTGGAACTTAAAAGAATAGCCATAAGCAATCGGAGTTTCCCCGGTATTCTTCCTTTTAGGATAGTTCTTCAATGCCGTGCTGTGGGTCAGCCCCTTTGCCATGTTTCTCAGCAAAATGGAATTCTCGACAGTCGAAGGGTTCAATGCCAAAGAAATTTCCTTATAAGGCAGCAAATACACCAATTCCTTTGTATGCGGGTTTTCAAATTCAACCGCTTTGGCCGTTTCATGTTTCACGACGAAATTATGTAGTTTAAAAACTTCAATTAACTCTTCCATGGAATCATCTCCTCAACTCTAATTTTTTTGCTTGCAGTTTTCACAACGAACCTCTTCTGCAAGCTTAGCTAAAGACACATCCAGCATCCCATATGGCATTTTACTCGATCCGGGCATTTTTAAGACAATGGCTATTTCTTCATCTTTCTCGATTGGTTTACTGCAAATAGAACACTTTAATTCCTTTTTCTTAAACAATCCAATCAACCCCTTGTTTCAGTCTCTGGTAAACCACCGCTCTTCCCATAAATAACCGTCCGTGTCCAAAACAATTGGGGA
This sequence comes from Bacillus sp. AK031, assembly GCF_053903065.1. Lineage (NCBI taxonomy): Bacteria > Bacillati > Bacillota > Bacilli > Caryophanales > Bacillaceae > Bacillus > Bacillus sp. AK031. The sequence continues at coordinate 3,739,055 of NZ_CP096424.1, forward strand.
CATAAATAGTATTTATGCATAGGCTATTACGCAAGCATTTTTTTAGGAGGCTAACATAATATGTTTAACCCTTTTACAACACAGAAATTTAACGGTGCCTATCAACCGTATCCAAGTTCACCTTATCACGGAGGCCAATTCTTTAATGGAAACCAAGGCAGTTTCTACCCGGGATATCCTAATTTCGAAGGACCCCTTCCCGGACCAGGCAACGGGCAGCAGTACCCGGGGTATCCTAACTTCGAAGGACCTCTGCCAGGACCGGGCAACGGACAGCAATATCCGGGGTATCCTAACTTCGAAGGACCTCTTCCGGGACCGGGCAACGGGCAGCAGTACCCGGGGTATCCCAACTTCGAAGGGCCTCTGCCTGGACCGAATAACAGAGGTTTTTATAAGTAATATTTAAAATAGAAGGATGTGGAGGTTCTAAGCATGAACCTCCTCAGTACGTCTACACGAGCCAAACACTATCTATATGTATATGATTATACCAAATAAACCCATATACCCATAAGCGAGATACTAGATACTAAAATGGCACGCTATTCAATAGCGTGCCATTCTAATCTATTAAATTACTGTACTCTCACTTCTGATCCAATTTGCAGAGTATAAGGGTCAATGCCAGGGTTCAGGTCATAAAGTTCATCAAGAGTCAGTCCTTCATGAAGATTGGCGATGCTGATCAGCGTTTCGCCAGGTTCCACTGTGTGATATTGTTCAACAGAACTGTCGTTATCTCCATTACCAGGACTTACTCTCACCTCTGAACCGATTTGCAGGCTGCGCGCGTCAATTCCAGGGTTCCAATCATACAAGTCATCGAGTGTCACATTCTCATGAAGGTTCGCAATGCTAATCAGTGTTTCACCCGGTTGAATTGTATGGAACACCTCTGTACTATTGTTATCGTCTGATCCGTCAGAAGGATTGTCAGCAGAGCCGTCAGCAGGACTCACTCGTACTTCAGACCCAATTTGCAGGCTGCGCGGATCAATGTCCGGATTCCAATTATATAAGTCATCTAATGTTACGTTCTTATGAAGGTTCGCGATTGAAATTAGCGTTTCACCCGGTTCTACTGTGTGAAATTCTTCCTCTGCCCGGTCACCCGTGTAATCGGAACTGTTGCTGACTACCAGTTCAGTGCCGATCGACAGGCTCATCGCATCAACGCCAGGGTTCCAATTCTTCAGATCTTCAACAGATACCCCTTCATGATTCTGGGCAATGCCCCACAACGTGTCACCAGCATCTACCGTTACCGTATTTCCATTAGCCGATGCACTTCCTGCTCCGAAAACCATTCCTGCAGCTAAGGCAGGTGCTAAAATTTTAGTAGATTTCTTCATAAAACTTAACTCCTCCTTTAAAAGTGCTTTCATTAGTCTGTACCATGTAATCGTTCCGGTTAAACGAAAAATATGAAAGAATCCCTAAAGAATCTCTAAAGAATATAGATCGATTTCCCTACATATCATGTCTTCCGGCTTTCCTCTGAGCGGAGAAAAAACCAGAGAAAAATGCAGCGAACGCCACGGCAATCAATGCCCACGTTAAATCATCAGTAGGAATGATCAGGCTTGCTAAAAATGTAAAAACAACGGCAATAATGACACTGATGACAGCAGCCTTGATGCCATTCGCCCAATTCATCCTAACACCTCCCTTATTACTACCATAACCTCCAGTAAATCTATTAAACGAAGAGACAGATATAAAAGGGTTTAACAGCTTTAGAAAAACAAACGGCACTTAAGAGAACAAAAAAAGCGGAGCTGAAAGCCGCTCCACTTTTTTCCTATTATTCTCTATCAAATAATGAAGCCCCAGCAATTCCCGGCTCAGTCATTTCATAAGGATTCAGAATCAAATCAAGCTCTTCTTCCGTCAGTACATCATACTTCAGGCAAAGCTCCCTGATCGGCTGGCCGTTTACAATCGCTTCCCTTGCAATTCTTGAAGCGACTTCATAGCCGATATGCGGATTGACCGCCGTGATGATTCCGACACTCTTCTCTACATATGCTTTCATTCTCTCTTCGTTTGCTTCGATCCCTTTTACACAGTACTCCGTGAAAGAATCAAAAGCATTGTTCATGATGCTGATGGATTGAAGCAGATTGAAAATCAGCACTGGCTCCATGACGTTCAAATCAAACTGCCCTGCTTCCGACGCCAGCGAGATCGTCTGGTCGTTTCCGATCACCTGGAAGGACACCTGGTTGATCAGTTCCGGCATAACAGGATTTACTTTTCCAGGCATGATGGAAGAGCCCGGTTGTCTTGCCGGAAGAGAAATCTCGCCAAGACCTGCTCTTGGACCAGAAGCCATCAAACGAAGATCATTGGCAATCTTGGACATGTTGATCATACAGATTTTCAGGCTGCTGGAAACTTCTGTGTAAGAATCCGTGTTTTGCGTAGCGTCCACAAGATGTTCTGCACCTTTGAACGGCAGGCCGCTGATTTCTGCAAGATAAGGAACGACAAGTTTGATATACTTTGGAAACGCATTAAGGCCTGTTCCTACTGCAGTTGCTCCCATGTTCAACTCATAGAGATGCTCTCTTGTCTGCTTGATACGCTTGATATCCCTTGCAATCACTCTGCTGTAAGCTTCGAATTCCTGGCCAAGCCTGATCGGCACAGCATCCTGCAGATGAGTGCGTCCCATCTTGATGACATGGCTGAATTCCTGCGCTTTCGCACTGAATGCCTCGTGCATACGCTCCATTGTGGAGATCAACTGCTCAAGCATATTTAGAATTGCAATATGCATACTTGTCGGGAACGCATCATTCGTCGATTGGGACATATTAACGTGGCTGTTCGGGCTGCAATGACTGTAAGCACCCTTCTCTTTTCCCATCATCTCAAGAGCACGGTTCGCCAGGATTTCATTGATGTTCATGTTGAACGAAGTACCAGCGCCTCCCTGGATCGGATCAACAAGGACCTGATCATGCATTTTCCCTTCAATCATTTCATCCGCCGCTTTCATGATGGCTTCCCCAATACCCTCATAAAGCCGGCCGACATCAGTATTTGCTTTGGCAGCAGCTTTTTTCACCATCGCCATCGCCTTGATCAATTCCGGATGAATTTTGTAGCCCGTGATTGGAAAGTTCTCTACCGCACGAAGCGTCTGGATTCCATAATAAGCGTTCTCAGGTACTTCCTTTGCTCCCAGGAAGTCTTTCTCAATTCGGTTGTAGTTCATTGTGACTGACATTTGCTGCATCCCCTTTGGTTGTTTTCTCTATTTTTATGAATAATTTATACTATTAATTTTTCCTACTCTATATTAGCATGAGACCGACTGCTTCTCTACCCTGAATTCGTACAATCCTTCATATAAATGGGCAGGAATGAGAAAAACTTAATTCGTCTATCTAGCGGGTCTTTTTATCGTGGCCTGCTTCGATTCCTTCATAGTCATGTTATCTCCAACAAAAAAAGGGAATTAGTATAAAGATGGATTATAACAGAGTATTAAACGAAAAGGAGTGGAATGTATGAATCAGAGTCAATTGGACCGTATGAAGAATGGCAAAGGGTTTATAGCAGCACTGGATCAAAGCGGAGGCAGTACACCTAAGGCACTGGCTGCTTATGGTGTGACGGAGGATTCCTATTCAAACGAAGATGAAATGTTTGATAAGGTCCACGAGATGCGCACAAGGATTATGACGTCTCCAGCTTTCAGTTCAGATCATATCCTTGGAGTGATCCTTTTCGAACAGACAATGGACAGTACAGTAGAAGGAAAATATACAGCGGATTATCTGGCTGACCATAATATTGTCCCGTTTCTGAAAGTGGATAAGGGACTGGCTGAACAAGAATACGGGGTACAGCTGATGAAGCCGAATCCGGATCTTGATGAAACGCTTCGCCGTGCCAAAGAACGAAATATCTTCGGTACCAAAATGCGTTCGGTCATCCATGAACCGAATGAATCAGGAATCAAGTCAGTCGTGGATCAGCAATTCGAAATCGGCAAAAGAATCATAGCGTCCGATTTCGTACCCATCATCGAAGCGGAAGTGAATATCCATAGCAAGGACAAGGAAAAATGTGAAGAAATCTTGCGTGCTGAAATCGTAGAACATCTCAATGGTTTGTCCGAGAATGAAAACGTGATGCTGAAGCTCACGATCCCGACAAAAGCTAATGCCTACAAGGAACTGGTGGAGCATCCTCGCGTCGTCCGGGTTGTTGCCCTATCAGGCGGATACTCCCGGGATGAAGCCAACGAGAGATTGAAAGAAAATGACGGAATGATTGCAAGCTTCTCCCGTGCGCTTGCCGAAGAATTGAGAGTTGATCAATCATCTGAAGAATTTGATCAATCCATGCGAGATGCCATCGAATCGATTTATGATGCTTCTGTTAATAAGAAATAGTTCGTCCACTGCTTCGGATGGAGTGTAAAAATATGAGGCGCTGCAGCTTTATAGCAGTGCCTCTATTTAATGTGTTCTTATTTTAACGGCCCCGTTAGCTTAATAAGATTTTCCTTTTTCCAGCTTATCACTTAACCGTTCAAAGTTTTTTACTGCATCAGGTAATGATAATTGCTTTGCTAATGTAGTTCCTTTCTGTATAGAATTCTTAGCCTTTTCAAATAAATTTGCCTTTATTTGAGCATCTGCAAGAGTATACCAATAGAACCACGCATCCATTTTTGATATTTTATCGTTATAAAACTTTTCAATTGCAGGATAGTAACTAGAGTATAGTTCTTTATCTAGAACTAATTTTTTTCCATTCCATTTTAGAACATCTACAAAATAGGTATCTGCAATATACCGTTGCCAAACGGCTAATCCAACTTTCTCATCACTTAATAGGTCCATCATATGATACGGAACTTCTGCTATCATCCTTAAAGAATTATTCTCCCATTTAATAATCTCTAGTTTATTTCCTGCTGAAGCACCAATTGTGACACCAAAAAGATACTCTTTAATACCATCACCTGTTATATCAGCAACACTTGAAAAATTTAATCCTACCCCCTGTGTTTGGGTCTCCCAAGTCTTTTCCCATCTATGTTTTTCTTTTCTTAATATTATTACGCCATATTGTGAGGGACTAGGTTGTTCTTTTGCCTTTATTTCAAAAGTAATAACAATCTCTTCTTGTCCATCTTCGTTAAAGTCATAAAACTGATATGGTTTAGTTGATTTAGGTTCTTCAGGACTTACCAGTACTGAGTTTGGCGGTACAAACTCAGTGATAATTTTCATTAGGTCCTTGTTTGATTTTTCTTCAGCGTATACAAAGATTGGGGAAAGGTTTGAAATGATTGTTGCCAATATGGTAAATAATAAAATCTTTTTCATCAATAATCCCCTTTATTGGGCTAATATTAGAGATTATTGTTTCCTTAATTTACTCTGAATATCAATATTCTTTGTTCAACTATCCTCCCGTTACTTGAGCAGAGCGCGGCTGCTTGTTCAGCAAACGCCACCGTCAGTTGTAGGTTTCTCCTCATCTATGACTACACTATAAGAAATGTTTAGTTTATCCCAAAGCCAAGCTTGGAAAATACTATCAATTTTCACCTTTAATTCTTTTTCATCCGTATCGGCATCAATACCCATCTCTTCAAGAGTAAATGTTTCTGTCGCCTCAGTACTTTCATAACTTGAACTGCTAAAAGAAAAAGTGACAGTCTTCCTCATGTGTTTCCTCCTAATATTAAATCTCTATTCATACATATTTTTTCTCTTTGAACAAAGGACGTCTGCTTGTTCAGCAAACGCCCCTTTCGTTAGATAAGTTAGGTTCAAAACCACTGCTATTTTATATTGTTACTTCCCTTGTGTTGGAACATAACTAAATTACACTCTTCACACCTTGATGCTGGAGTTTTTTTGACTTTTAACACGGCATCGCCTATTAATATTTCACTTCCAAAATCAGCAAAGATTGAATCAGGAGAGTCTGACCAGCAAATTCTTCGAGGAGAGAAAATGTATCCATTCTTCATCTGGTTACCACATCCAGGACACCTTACAACATCGTCCATTGTTAGCTACACCACCTTCTTCTTCATGTTTCTTATATAGTAAACTACCACTATTCTTGAATAATCCACAGGGCTACTGCTTGTTCCGTAAACGTTGCTCTTTAGTTTCAAGGAGAGTTGTTTAGCATAAAGAATGCTCAGTCCAAAATTGAACTGAGCCTGTTTTTTATCTTCACCAAATTTCAGTTCTTCTTATTCTAAGGCATTTTTAAGCTTTTCATATTGGCCCTTATGATATTGAATGCCGGTGATCACACCTTCTTCATCTGTTTGTATATTACCGTTAATTGTAACTGTGCCACTTTCATTACTTTCCTTATTCGTATAGGATACTTCGGCAGCAAAGGTATAATAATCCTCGTTTTCTTCAAGTGAGATTTCTTCTGTTGCTAAAAGATAATCGGGGTGAGCAACAGTCAAGAATTGAACAGCACCATTGGAATTGATAAAATCCTCTAGAAGACTTTCGCTCATATAAGGCTGGAAATTAGCTTGATAGTACTCATAAATTTTCTCGCTTCTTGTTTCCAAATCTTCAACTTTTCCGAAAAAAATCTCCTCATACTCCTCGCTAGGTCCAGTAAACACATTTTCTAAGAAAGCTTCAATGTTTTGTTCAGCAGGACTTTCGGCTTCGGCCTCTTCTGAGTTACCCTCTGCGGTTTCGGAGTTTGTGCAACCAGAAGCTAAAACTAGGACGCCCAATAATATAAAGGGCTGAAGGTAGTTCTTGATTTTACTCATTTAGTACCACCCTTTCAATTATCCTTATACCCTATATACGAGACAGGATTATGATAAGTTTCAAAATTCCCACAATTATGTAAATTAAATGGCTTCATCCGCCTCCATACTATTCGGTCAACTTCAAATGTACTTAAATAAATCTCTTTAAATATTCGCCAAATATTTTGTTCATCACTTTGGGGGTGTTTTCTAAATAAACATTGATTTGCTCAGTGTTCGATTCGAATCCATCGGAGTTACTTTCTTCTGTTGGAAAATCAGATATTCCTTTTATAATAATGCACTCAACCTCATTCTTCTTACAGATATACGCAATGGCACTTGCTTCTGTATCGGCTATTGTTATTTCGTTTTCTATAAGTTCTAAATAGTCCTTCCACATAACGACTGCTTTATCAGCGGTGCCGATGGTTCCGGTATGAAAATCATCCCCATATTTTGATAGATCAATATCAACAATGAAGGATTGCTTGATAAAAGGCTCAATTTCTTTTACGGTGCAATCATATTGAACGGCTTTATCGGGTACAAAAATATCCAAATTACTGAACTTATCATCTATTCCTGCACATGTTCCAGCAACGATCACTTTCGTTAAATTAAACTTGGAAATCATATACTGATTACCGCCAACACCATTTACTTTTCTTACACCGGTACTGTAAAAAATAAGCTCCGTATCATTCATTGTTCTCATGAAATACTCACCATAAGGATAACCGAAACGTTCGTTATCTTTTATGCTGAAGTATTCCAATGTCGCTTCATATTCCCACTTCGTCGCTATACTTATTCCGATCATTGGCTTATCCCCCCGCCTACTTCTTGCAAATGTAGGTTTTTCTATTTAATCGTTTCTTGAACCGTATAATATAATTCCCACTCCACCATCGTCTTGCTAAGAAGTTCTTTAATATCACGCAGACGAATATCTCCACAATCCTTTTTATTGGCAAGATCCAATAAAGCAATGATGTCCAATAATTTTGCTTTTTGCAGCCATTTTTGCGGCAAATCTCCTCCGTTATCAAGATAGCTTAGTATAAAGGGTCTTATAAAGGAAGACTCTTGTATTTTCTCATACCGAAGCATATTCCCTATATCAATCAATGGCGAATGGCTGAAAGAAAACTCCCAGTCCAAAATGCCTGTTACGTTTACACGGTTTCCCTCTTTTTGAATCAATATATTCAAAGGATTGAAATCGCTATGTACTAAAGAAGATTGGTTTCCTATATCTTCTATTAAATGCGCTTGGTCATTTGTAAACTTCGTAATACTGCGGACCATCTCCGGCCCTAGATTTTCCGTCACTGACCCTCCATTGACCATTTCATCTATAAGGCTCTTGAAGGATTCCGAACCTGATAATTCAAACTTTTGGATATTGAGGTGTTCGTCAAAGAAACCTGATGAGGTAAACTGAATGGAATGCATCTTGGCTAAATATCTGCCTGCTTCATACCCAGCGTTTGATAGTGATACTTCATCCCCAGTTAAAAACAGTTCTGATAACTGAAAACCTTCCACCCAACTCAATAGTAAAAATGGGTAGTTAAATTGAGCCAGCGAAAAGTCATGATAAAGGACTTGAGGTACTGGCAGGGTGTTTTCAACAAGATCCAGAACCTTCATTTCGACTTTCGCTTTTAATCCAGACTCATTGTATATACGCAAAACAAACGTCTCTTTATTTTCGAGGATAATCTTCAAATTCGAATTACTAAGTCCGCCGCCAAGAATCTCTATTTTCGCTATCTTTCTTCCATTTAAAAAATCTTGTAACATATGAGTTATTGTTTGATCGTCCGGACTAATAAGCGGTTTGTTTCTTTCCCATCCTGTTTTCAATGATGATCACTCCCCGTTCAATGGTTAATTCTTTATCATTGCCTTTTTAGAACATGTATTGGATCCTGCTATTTAAGAAAAAAAGCGCGATGAGTAACTAACGCGCTCCTTTCTGCCTTATCCTAGACTCTAGCCTTGCGGAATACCTCATATACATTGATTGCAGCACTTACAACAAACGCGATGATCACCCCGCTGATAATCCATGTTTCAATCTGCTTGGCAGTTGTGGAAAATAAATCACTCATATACACAAGAAAATCTTGGTTGAATAAAGAAGGATTCATCAATATGACCATAAAAACAATGGTTGAAAGAAGTTCGAAAACGGCATTAAAGACCGCCATTCGTTTCATCCATTGCCCTACGATCAATTTATAAAGAGCAAATCCCACTTCCAGAGCAATGACTGCGACTACGATCGGCCAATATCCCAGTAAAATATCCTGATTTAAAGCGGGAATCACAAATTGGAGTCCCTCTCCACCGCCTTCATATACACCAACCAGGTGATTCGCATAGAAATAAAGGGTCGCCCAAATAGCTGTCCACATGAAACTCCCAAATACATCAAACTTGCTGATTGCTTTTTTCTTAGGAATATAAGGGATGTTTTTCAAATCGTCAGGGGTCCATTTTGTCAGGCTTGCTGATAATGGCTGCTGATCCTTTTCTTTATCCATTCTTTCTAAGATGGCAAATACGAGGGTCAACCAGAAGAAGACGTGGATCCCTACTTCGATGACGTTCCAAATTCCTTTACCCATAATGGTCAGAACCACATTCATTATGGCTTCATTACCGCTATAGCCAATAAAATATTCGGCAACCATTGAAATCACGGCAATCACAGCGGCTATCGGCAAAATCATTTTTAATAAAGACACATACACATCAAAGTAGCGCGGACCAATGAGATGCATCGGCTGATCACGGTAACCATTCGCCAATGCCGCCGGGTTTCCCAGCTTTTCAAGGACCGATTTAACATCTTTCTCGTTATAATCTTCAGGCAGCGTATCCTCAATGGTCGAACGCAGCTCAAGCGCTATATCCGCTCGGCTTTTTTCCGGAAGCCTGCGGGTGACTTCCTGAATGTAAACCTCAATCAGCTTCATCTTCATCATCCCCTTTTAATAAACCATAAAGTTCTTTCGAATTTTTTATCCATTCCTTTTTCAACTGCAAAAACACTTCCAGCCCATATTCGCTTAGTACATAATATTTACGCGGCCGGCTCTCAGATTTATCCCAACTGCTCGTTACTAACTCCTGTTTCTCTAAACGGCGAAGCAATGGATATAAGGTACTTTGATCGATGGTGATACTCGATTGTTCCAATAACTGTACGAGTGAATATCCATACTGAGGCGATCTCAATTGACTCAAAACCGCCAACGTCAGCGTTCCTCTCCTTAGCTCTGTCGTCAATGAATTCATTAAATTACTCATTTATCCACCTCAACTTTATACACTATATGTCATACACTATATGGTTTATACTATGTATCATACACTATTGCGGTTACACTAACAACAGACTCTTTTGATTTAACAGGGGATGGTATTGGTTTTTCAAAACAAAAAAGCCCAATTTCCCAAGTATAAATTGAGAAATCAGGCATCATGTTAAAGTATGTATTTGACGGTTGAAATACTTCTCTCTACATATAGTATACTACGAAAAATGAATTAATTACAGACTACTCTTTCAGGAATTCCTGGCCTATACTGTTAGAAACAAATCTACAGAATACGGAGTGAATCAATTTGAATGACAACAATGTCTTGGATAAAGGGCCTTTCTTTCATGGAACAAAAGCAGTACTAAAAATCGGCGAAGAGTTGGAACCGCAGCATCTTTCAAATTACCAGGACAAGAAATCAAACTATATCTATTTCACGGCAACATTGGAGGCTGCTAAATGGGGTGCTGAATTGGCAAGGACTTCAGCAAAAGAAAGAATTTACATCGTAGAACCCACAGGTGCTTTCGAAAATGACCCGAACGTAACCGACAAAAAGTTCCCCGGAAACCCAACGCGTTCTTACAGGTCTAAATCGCCCCTTAAAATAATCGCCGAACTAGGCTCATGGGAAAGACATTCCGATGAAGAAATCAATCATATGCTCACTTCTTTAAAAACACTGCGGGAACAAGGAAAAGATGTCATTTACGATTAATCTTCAAAAAGCCTTAATCTCTTTAAGTAAGGGAGTTTAAGGCTTTCCATGTTTATATTTCACTGAATACAATAATATTTAAATATTATTTTTTCCGAACAGGAATCCAAATTTCACTATAAGCAAAATCTTTTTTATTCTCATCCATTTTAGTAAATGAAAAAGCAGGCGCTTGGATGATTTCATAATCGGAAGCAGGAAGCCATTCTGAATATGTTTTTGCCATTGTTTCCTGTAACACCAATGGAAATGGCCCTTCATTTGGAAATATCGCCCAGGTACATGCTTCAACTCGTACTTTATCTAATCGATTACTTACTTGGTTTTCAGTCGTTAAAACACCTATTAAGTGAGTTAAATCTCCTTCTTCTTTCAGGAAATTTTCATCTGCATTATAAGAAGCATTAACAATTTCATAAGGTTCTATATTTTGAAGAGCATGCATTTCTTTTCTCTGTTCTTCTGTTATGCTCTGGGCAAGCTTTACTATTTCTTGATTTACACCCTCAAATTGCATAGGGACACGTTTACTTACACCAACTAAATGAAACGTTGGCTTGTCTTCAATTCTAAACTCCATAGAAACTCCTCCTCTTACAGTAATTAAAAATGAAAGTTTGGGAAATGATTTGCTAATCCTTGTTTTCATTACATCTGAGGGTAAAAAACCACACCATTTTTTAAATGCCCTGGTAAAACCGTCAACTGACTGATAACCATATTTAAAAGCAACATCCGTTACCTTTTCTCCGCTCAATAAATCCTTATTTGCTTCAGATAATTTTCTGTTTTTTACATACTCATTTAATGTCATCCCTGAAAGATGAAAAAATACGGTCCTAAAGTGATAGTCGGAAACCCCAGCATAGTCTGATATACTCTCAAGAGACAGGTCATCGGTTAAATGAACTTCAATATATTCAATGACTTGATTCAATTCTTTTAACAACTTACCCCTCCTTTCTTGAATACATAATAGCAAAGCAAGTATAAAAATACTCGACACTTTCAACATAAAAATATCGGATTGATAAACCTTTTTGAAGGGGTGCTAATGTAGAAGAAGGAAGACAAGATACACAGGAGGTCTTAACATGGAATTTACAGAACAGGAATTGGCAGAAGCAAAACGTCAAATTGATTCAACACTGCACAAACTAAGGGAAACAGTCAAAACGTTTGAGGGTAAAGAAAATCCAGGAAGATATAAATCACAAATTACTTTAGCAAAAAGACGGATAACGGCATTCGAGATTTCGTTATCATTGATTGAAAGAGAGATCGATGAGATGGGGAAGGGTCGGGCCTGACCACTGGTACGCAGTTTAACCCTCCCCCTCTGCTCCTATTTAACTAAGGAGATACCTTTTTCCTATACTTCTTAAAAGCTCCACATTTTGATAAATCCATGGGAATAGATCGGTTTCCCTGTAATCTTTATCTTCTTTTGAACGGTTGACATCATAATCTCTTTCAATTTTAATTCTAGAAGCTTTTGATCCATCCATGGAGTCAAAAATAACATCTTCTATATTAAACAAACTTTCTATTTCATGTTGGTTTTCTCTGAGTGTATTAAAATTTTCATTATTTATCTCAAGAGAAGAGTGTTGTAGATAAAGCTCTATCCTTAACTTGGAATTCTGAGCTAGACATGCATTAACTACTACTCCCGATTTCCCAACAGAAAAAGGCAACCATGAGTCTTTGTTGGGCCTTCTATTTTTTAATGAGGTATCACCCTGTCTTTCAAAATAATCAAGGAGTTCTTTCCAGAAATCCTTTCTAAATATATGACGAGGCGCTTCTTCATTTTTCACCACTTCTTTTATATCGCGTATGAACTCACTAGGGCCAGACTCTAAATGAAACCTAACAGCCGGACGAGAGGCATCTATTCTAATAACCTCTGGTTTAAGCAAGAAAAACGAAACTTCCTCACCTGTTATGTCATTTAACCATTCAATAGCTGATCGGTGTTCTTCTCGCACAGAAGGAGTAACCCATATAATAATTGCTGCGTCCAATCCTGATGCATATGTAATTAACTGACCTAAATGCTTATGGTCACTCTCTTCCAATTGATTTTCAATTACTACAACTTTATCTGTATTTTCAACTTTACCTAAAATATCTAATTTATAATTTCCCACCCTTTTTTCAGTTTGTTCAATTTCTATTGGTATTCCAATAACTTGTGAGATGGCTTCAACGTTTTGAGCCAACCAAGGAGTAAAATCTCGCTCTTCATGTTTCCAAACTTCACGTGCATCTATAACCTGGAGGTTTCCTAAAACTGTTTCCATTTTTCTGCCTCATTTCTACTTTTCAGTTTTGTTTCAAGCAAATTTAAAGTTAGTTCTACATGCTCTCTATAATCTTTAAATCACTTTTACCTTCCAACGTTGCATACCCTTCGCTAATAAGTATTGGACCTATATATGAAGCAATAGCAACCTTAGTTACATTAGATATTAACCACTCTCCTAAACTTCCTTTTGGTGGATTAGTACGGGATGTTCCTAGAGGCACAACCGATCCTTCAAAATTATCGAGCAATCTTAACCAATCTTTAGATGAAACATTCAATCTTCTATTGTTTCCAAAGTAAATAGTAGTACCCTTTGTGACACTGCCATCATAGCGAAATGGAATTTGTTTACTCAAAGTCTTTAATTTTGTCACAACCATCCTCCCTTTCGACTTAAAAGCGCTCCAGTTTTAATACTTTATGAACATCAACGATACTTCTCAATCCACCGAATCAACTTAGGTTTACTCGGGAAATACCACTGAGAACATAACAGGTATTTCTTCCCGTGAATAGCAATGGGCTTAGCATAATACCGATTCCGCCCAGTATGATCCTTTTTTAGCTCCTCCAGATTATTCATATCCATTATCTCCCTGAGTAAGGGAAAGTTCAGGTCAAAAATGTCTTTGGAGTAACTTATGTCCTTCAAGTTCTCTATCACTGCTAAAGGAACACGTCCACTTTCCAGAAGATTTTTCAAATCCGTTTTGGCAATTTCCCCTACCTTCTTCTCACTAACAGGCTCAGCTGCCACAGTTACTGCTGCCTCTTTTTCCACAACTTTGTATTCTTCATATTTACGGGCTTTCCGACTTAACTGCTTCAGCAACCTCTTCTTTTCCTCTATCTTTTCTTCCAACTCCAACAATTCTTTCTGCCTCAGGCTGATCGTCGTCTCAAGGTTTGACAGTTCTAAGATTTTCTTAAGCATGGGGGCCTCCTCAACTCGCTCGCACGATTCCAGTTATATCTATGTTATTATGATTATACCAAATAAAACCATATATTAGGAAAGGATCCCCAACATGCTTAAACAAGGAATCTATGAAGAAATAGAAGCTTCAGGAAGAGCTTGTGGTAACAAGGTTTCTATGTTGGCTTTTTATCAAGGAGGAGAAAAGAAAAAGTATATCTGCTTATATCAGCTTTGTTACTAAGAATACCTACAAGTGAGGAAAGAGGTATCATTCCTTCGTCAAAAAAATAAAAAAGGAGACCAGAATCTGTCTCCTTAAACTATCAATTTCAAATAGGACTCATAATGCTTATGCAAAAAACGGACAAACTCATCATTTGAGAAGTCATAAGCCTCAGTATTACAAATCGAAATATTTACTGCATCATTATTTTTCTGTATTTGTATAGCGGAGCTGTAGCCATTCAATCCATATATCAAGTTTAGGTTACCTAAGTCCTCTAACGTTATGTCTCCTTCAGAATGATCCATTGCTATAGAAAGATATTCAGGATTTACATCCAATTGCATCCAACGTTTATTTCTGTTTTTATTTGGTATATATGTTGAGATTCTTACATTACCTGACTTTAAAACAAAAGTCTTTAGCCTTATAGAAGGGAATTCCTTTTTCAAAACTATAACGAAATTTTCTCTTAATTGTTCACTAGTCATCAGTTTCTCCTACTTGGATGATTTTCTTTTGGATATCCTTACTATTCATATCTCTTCCCCGGCCACCTGATAAACTCACCTTTTGGACATTGGAACAAAACCTCTTGACCATCGATATTCCAAACGATTCCATTTGATTCGAGAGCCTCTTTCACAGCTGAAGACAGATCATGCCCGTAAGAATTCTTCCAACTGGAATACCTTGGCTTTTTCCGTTTCTCTGCATATTCCTCTCGAGTCCAAAACCCAACTTTACGCGCAAGCTCATCCAACTCATCTCCTGTTGTATGACACTTCCCATTTGGATAAGGTTTGCTTGGTTCTATACACCTCTTATCTTTATAATTCCCATAAAATCCTGAAACTCCATCCTCTATGTCTGGTAAACTCATATACCTTACAGTACGGACCTGCATTTCTCCTCCGACTCCTCTCAAATTTAGAAGCTCTTATAAGCAGACACTAGCCTTATTCTAATGTCAGACTCCAGCCACTTCCGCACTTTCGATAAAAAGCTTGTCCGGGAATGAATTATGGCGTAAAGTTTTAGGAAGTTTTCCTCCAGAACCTTTTACATGCATGGATCCGCTAGCGGGTACTTCTACAATAATGTTTTGATTTTCAGTTGAGCATAAATCAATCAAGTTAGAAAACTCCTGAATATCCAAGGTGCAAATCGTTTCATGACCGCAAACCAGGCATAAGAATACACGATTAGAGGTGTCAATATCCTGTTGGATAGCCTGAAGCTCACTTAAGCTGAATTTAAAATTCCAAGGGGAAGTCTGTTTGGTCAAATACTTAACAAAAAGTCTCGTGTCATGGTTCACTAGATAATGACCGTACTGTGAATCAACTTTATTTAATGCTTTAAAAGAACTATGCTCTGTGATTTGAGTGAGTACTGCTCCGTGATAAAGATCTTGAGTTTGTATTTTCATAAGATTCTCCTCATCTATTAGATTTTTCGATAAGCCTAGTTTTTTATCTAATTATAATTATACCAGAAAAACCCATATATTCCTTAAATTACTTTTGAACATATGAGAGTTTCAGCAATACTACCAAAATCTCAACAACCACTCTGCAGCTTACTATTTTTGTACAAATACAAAAAAGAGCAACCGTTTCCTAGGGGAGTTGGTTGCTGCATGAAGAATACTATATAACGTTATAAACGATCAAATGTATGAAAAACCTTTTCCAAAATGTTATCAGCTGTAATATCAGTAAGAGGGATGCTAGTGCTGGTTATCTTATTCACTCCCCAATAGTGACGGTCGCTTGCTTCCTGATCCTGCGGAGTAATCTGATAAGTGTCCCCTTTTCGCTGAATGTCCATTAAGTCTCCCTTTCTCAAAGGATAATAAAATCTCCAATGATGAGTAGGAGAGCATCCCTTCTGCCAATCATGTAAACTTTCATACTCAAATTTTGATAAACGGACGCGTGGAAGTTCTAGCTTTTCCTCTGGTTCCAGTCCATTATTATACAACTCGATTTCCATTACGTACAAAGGACCGTCACGCCATTCATTTTCTAATTCACCATCATTTTTATGTTGAAATAGGAGAATGAAATCCTGAATAAACCACCCTGTGAAATCACTATCAGACTTATACCGTAAAAACTTATCTACCACACTTACATAATTACTTTCCTGAGAACCTACTGTCTTACAATAATCCATCAACTTTTGGATATTTTCGTATGTATGGTATACCACACTGAACGCATTCCGGATATTATCAGAACTCATAATGAAATTCCTCACTTATTAAAAGATTTAGTTGAAAGTTAAAGGCAGGATTTTGCCGCGGTTTAAACCTGAAAAAGTCGTTCTCATTGATGGGTACTGGTAATCTGACCTCCATGCTGGTGAAATCCTCAAACCCCTTTCTTTTAAGAAGAGCAATCAAATCTTGAATAATAACTTGCTGAAAAGGATTATTCAGCCTCAGTTCTGTAAGCTGTTTCAAGAATTCCTGCCAGGAAATATATCCAAATTTGACACCCTTATCAATAATGCCCCGCTTAACCACATTCACGTATACTTCTTGACAAGACTTTCGGTCTGCGATGAAAAGCAGCAGTTTATTCTTTTCTTTTCCTCTTCTTGAGACAATTCGTGATTCCCTTGCTAACTGATTAAAACTAATAGTGATCTTTTCTTCCTTGCTTTTCACCTGTTCTAACTCACTTGTGACTTCATCTTCAGATGAAAGACCGCTGAGATACTTTACTTCTATTCCCATAATTACTTTTGGAAGTACCAGCATTAAGTCAATCTCACCTTCACGGTCGTAAGGCCAAAACTCCGCTTTATCCGACCACATTCCACAATCTATAAGATGAATATCTTCGCCAATCTCTTTTGGGTATACTCCTTTAGCTAATATTTCACCCAGGCCCTCCGAAAAAGGAATATAACGCAAGGCACCGAATACATTTCCAGTCAAGTTATCTTCCAGTCTCTCTGTTAAGTTAGAACCAATTCGACTAATCTTCCCATGGGTCTCTGCCAGCACTAATACTCCTCCTTTTCAGCTACTCCGAAACACGTACCCAAAGTCCAAATAAGGCAAGCCTATATCATTAACGTTCAAATTCATAATTCCTTCCCTTGGTTCGACTAATAAAAATGAATTTATTACTATGCAATAATTATACCAAATAAACCCATATATTAGAAAAGGATCCCTATCATGCTTATACAAGGAATCTATGAAGAAATCATTACGAAGAAGCTGCAGGAAGAACTGTCCGGCTCTGACTTGGATTTTGATATCGGCAAGTCCCCTCTGGATGTGGAGGAAGCGAGGAAAGTCATTTCTTTCTATAGAAAGACGGGGTACTTTAATACGTTAGCTACTGAGCATCTCGCCCTCACTCGTATAAAATATTGTAGGCTTTAAATAAAGCCTCTTCCTAAAACAGAAAGAGGCTCAAACAATACTTTATTTACTTATCTTCCATTAAATAATGATACAACGAAGACTCAACTTCATTTTCCAGATGTAGATTCATCCGAACTACAGGAAGTATTTTACCTTTGTCATTGACCATAGTTCCTTCTTCTTCACTACCTAGTTCTGGTAAGGCTTTTCCTAGATAATAAAAATCAGTTCCCTCATCGTCATCTTTCTTAATAAAGAAATGTAAGTCAATGCCCAGCTGTTTGGCGTTAAGAATTGTCTGTACTTCATCAGAATCTAATCTTCGATTACTTCGTGTCGACCATCTGAAGATCTCCTGATTAATGAATTCTTCAGTATAGTTGACACTCGATTCAACGTCTTCATTTTTATGATAGGTAACAAAGATCGGACAAGTACCATGCTTGGTTTTATAGCCAAAGACCGTTGCACTCTCGTCATTTTGCCAGTTCAATAACTTACATGCATCCTTACGGGAATATTTCTGAAATAGAGTTAATTGTTCTGAACAATCGTAACTTAAACTTTTCACTTTTGCCGTTTGTACAATATCAATAACTAAGAGATTAAAATAGGCATTAGACTCTAGCCTGTTCTGAAGTGTCTCATTAAAAGCGTATTTGTTATTCTTAAAGAAAACTATTGGCTTTTGCCCATACTTCTTGACTGAGTTCTGCGTATAGAAAGAAAGATCCAGGACTCTCTGTACGGACTCCAATGTTTCTTCATCTGAATGACAATTGTGAGATTCCAACTCTTGAACAAATCTTTCCTTTGTAACTGCTTCGTTCTCTAATAAAAGATCCAGAAGTAAGATTTCATGCTTCCTTTTCCCATTCAAGATTTCTTGAGAAAGCATAGTTAATACATCGAATTCATAGTTCGATATTTCAGGCAGACCTTCTTCTTTGACCTTATCTAAAAATTTATAATAATTGGTATGTTCCATTACAATAACAGAAGGGTCAATGGAGTTATGCTCTATGAAATCATATAAATAAGGAACTCTGCCGATTCTGTTTTTTAACTCCGTATAAGCTTCCCGTAGTATCTTCAAGGCTGTTAACTTACTATCATTGATTGATTTGAAAATTTGCTTTTTGGCTACTTCCTCAAAATTAATGGTAGATACACCTTGAATATAGTGGGTTTCCTTCGTATGACGACGTATATTGTCCTTGTTTTGTGAACGGTCCCCTGATAAAGCTACAGGGATAAGATAATTATTTTTATAATTTCCGATAAAATCAATAACGGTAACAAAATCTTTTGAGTCATGCTTTCTTAGTCCGCGGCCCAGTTGCTGGATAAAAATAATACTCGATTGGGTCTGCCTTAACATCACAACCTGATTTACGCTTGGAATATCAACACCTTCATTAAAGATATCGACCGTAATAATATAATCCAACAGACCATTTTCAAGTTGGGTTACCCTGAGTAACCTTTCCTCAGGAGAGTGATTCCCTAGAAGAGCGACCGTGTTTAAACCATGACTATTCAATGCTTTTGATAGTTCCTCAGCTTCTTCTTTGCGACTACAGAACATTAACCCTCTTACTTTTTCTCCCGAATAACTATAGTAGTCTATTTTTTCAAGGATGTGCTTTACCCTTTCTTCTGTGACAAGCTTTGATAATGCAGCAGTCTCATCTAGTAATTGCCCATTGTATTCATAATCCGTCACACCAAAATAATGAAACGGACAAAGCATATCTTCTTCAAGTGCTTCCTGCAACCGAATCTCATATGCAATATTGTAATCAAACAATTGATAGATATTGAAGTCATCAGTACGTTCAGGTGTAGCTGTCATTCCCATTAGAAATTTCGGTTTGAAATAATCCATCACTTTCAAATAGGACTTGGCCCCAGCTTTATGTACCTCATCCACTAAAACATAGTCAAACTCTGAATGATCAAACTGATGTAAAACATTATCCTTGGAAAGCGTCTGGATTGTAGCAAAAAGATATCTGGCATCCTGCTGCTTTGAATTTCCCGATAAAATACCATAATCCCTATCTGCCCCACCTAATATCTTTTGATAATCTGATTTTGCTTTTTGTAAAATTTGCTCTCGATGGACGATGAATAGCATTCTCTTTGGAGCAAAACGTCTCACATCAAAGGCAGATAAGTAAGTCTTACCCGTTCCAGTCGCGGAAACCACAAGTGCTTTTTCTTTTCCCTGTTCCCTTACATACTGGATACTTTGAAGAGCAGCTTCCTGCATCTTATTCGGTTTAACTTTAAGCGCTTCTTCTATAGAGTTGGTCTGGTACTGACTTGGCAGTTCAACAACTTGAGAACCATATGCAGGTGGTCCTTGATACTTCTTTTCATATTCCTCAATCCACTCAGATGTTAACAGGTCAGCCTCTTTCCAGACATCTTCGAACTGTTCGACAAAATGATGGACTATCTCCCCATTTTCATGTGAATTGAGTTTGACATTCCACTCATAGTTGGCCTTCAACGCCTGAGCAGTAAGATTAGAACTACCAACAATTAATGAGTAATGAGTATCATGCTTAAAGATATATCCCTTGGCATGAAACCCTTTCAGGGAAGTAAGTCTAACTTCCAAATTCGAAATCTTCATTAACTCCTTAAAGACCTTAGGCTGGTTAAACTGCAGGAATGTAGAAGTTAAGATTCTCCCCTTGACCCCTTTCTGGTTCAAATCCCAAAGATGCGACTTGAGTGTAGCTAAACCACTTTCTGTAATAAAAGCCACCGAGAAGAAAAAGTCTTTACAATGGGTAAGTTCCTCAACTAGTGAAGCCAACACATTCTCTTTATTTTGAGTGTTGTTTATTAATAACTTAGGTTTATATTGTGTCGATTTCCCATGGGCATGATCAATAAATCCTCTATAAATTGAATCTTGTAAGTTTTTAACAAAGTCCATTTCATGATCACCATTCATTTCCAAATTTATATTAAAATTGTAATCCTCTTAACCACCCCTGTAAACAGTGATCATAAAAAAAGCCATCCAACAAGAAAGTTGGATAGCTTTTTTTACGCGTATACTTTTGCAATTTTTTCAATGGCAGGAATATCAGCTGGCGCCCATTCCAAAGTGGACAACTCTTCAGGAGCCAACCATTTGATCGCAGCGTGCTCTGTAAGAACTGGTTCTCCTTCGATTAGCTTACAATAATATGTAGTCAAATGAACAATGCCAAAATCATACTCATAAACTGTATGTTCAATCTGTTCACTAATATCTATTGTGCAACGCATCTCTTCTTTGATTTCTCTTTTAAGAGCATCCTCAGGCTTTTCTCCTTCTTCAATCTTACCACCTGGGAATTCCCATAATAGTGGTAATGACTTTTCAGTACCTCTTTGAGCGCAAAGGATTTTGCTGTCTTTAAAAATTACTGCTCCTACTACGTGGATGTTTTTTTTCATCTGTTCCTCCTATGTATGAAGGTATTTTTAAAACCAGGATATCATACCTCACATAAGTACTACAATGTAGTAGAAGGAATTACTTAGGATACTTAATCCCATTCTTCTCAAGCTTCTTATAAACCTCTTCCTCCAAATCTACATCCATCCGATCAGCCAACTGCACTAAATAAATTAGTACATCTGCCATTTCCTCTTTGATATTCTGCCTAGTATCCGCAGCAGCCTCTTCACTTGTTTTCCATTGGAAATTCTCCAGTAGTTCACTAGCTTCAAGGACAATGGATATCGCCAGGTCCTTTTCTTTGTGGTAATCCTTCCAACCTCGCTCATCTCTGAACTTTATTACTTCTTTAATTAGATTCTCCATAACTTCTCCTTACTTATATTCTTCTGTGTCTTCTGCAACTCTTGAACCAGGTTTAAAGAACTCGTTTTCTTCATATACAGTGTTGCTGTGCTCATACCGTTCCCTCAAATAAGAGGCAAGAGCAGAATCTGTACAATAAACATAGCAGCCCTTTTGTCCACGGGTCATTAAAGTTCTGTAAGTATTCCTGATAATTTCATCTGCCAGCTTTTTGGCTTTCTCAGGATCTTCCTTCAGCATTTTCTTCAAACCTCTTAAGGAGGAGTCTGTTTTGGCACGCTTAGTATGATCTGTAATGACCTGACCATTTTCATATCTCATGTCATCGCCAATAATGACTCCGACATATTCAAACTCCAGTCCCTGACAGGTATGGATACAACCTGCTTCCTTAACTGACTCAGGGTCAATCGCCCAAGTATCAGAATTCCCTAGATTCCAGCTCATTTTAAAACCGTAATCATCCAACATAATATCATGGTAATGAGGATTACTTTTCCCTTCCTTATCCCAGTTCCAACAATAGCCTGCAACCATACGAGACTTATTGTTAGTGTTCTTGCTTTCGATTACTCTCCTCAAGTCATTCGGATTATCAAAAACTTTAAAATCATACTGGCTTCCAATATAGTCAGAGTTCGCTGTTTCACGGATTTGCAGCACATCATCCAGCCAAGCTAGATAGCCATCTGATCCATTACAACGAAATTGTGATTCTAAGTTCATAATCGTTAAGTGAGCATTATTTTCTTCTGCATAACGATCAATTTCACTTATGCTGCCCGCATCTTTTAATGTTACCCTCTGCCTTTCGTCTATAAAGAAAACCGAGAACTTTGATGCCTCTATTATTTCCTTAGTCTGATTTTCACCGAGGTTTTGAAACATACCTGATTTCAAATTCAACCTGTGCGCTTCATCGACAATTAAAGCATCAAACTCATCTCTTGGAGCATTGATATAACTCCCCGACCCCTTAAACAAGTTATCAATATGCCCTTTTCTGTAGTCCCTTTTAAGCTTATTAGCATAAATATTTCGAGGTGCAGCATTCTTGGTCACATATTGGCAAACCATGCTCTGGCTTGTTAAATGAACCAACAGGTTGATAGCGAGGACTGACTTCCCGGTACCTGGCCCACCTTTTACAACCAACACCTGCTTGGTATTTGTTCTAAGAGCCTCTTTGGCCAAGTGAATCGCTTCTTCGTAAACTACCTTCTGGTCATCAATCATCACAAACTCTTCATTGCCCTTTAACATCAGGTTCAAGGAATCCTGCAATGACTTGGAAGGCCTGATACGGCCATTCTCAATTTTGTATAGAATCTCTTTATTATCACCGAACTGTATGTAACGTTTAATAAAATTCCGAAGCTTTTGAGCCTGCCCCTTCACAAAAACAGGAGCCTGTTCAATATAGTAATTATAAACCGGATCAGTTAAGGGATCCTGGTCCCCTTGGTTCAAATAATTATGTAAGTATGCACAAGGATACAAGCTCATATCCTCATTCTGAGCGTTTTCATTATAATCCTTAATCAAAGAAGCATAAGACCAGGCCTGATAAGATGGGTGAGTAGTTTCCACCAGTCCTCGGTTCATGGCCGTTTTGACGATAGCTTCTTTGCCCCGTATCACCTCAACGGACTCCCATTGCTTCAATTCAACAATAACTATTGAGTCCTTGTCAGCACTCCTGCCGGAGATAAGGAAATCCACACGCCTCGATGTATGAGGAATTTTAAATTCGATTGCTACACCAGCATCGTTAGGAATATCATTATCACTTAAAACCCGAAACATGTATTGCATCGAGTTATCCCAAGAGCGAACCTCACGCTCATTGATTTTACCGATTTTGGTATTATAGTTATTGCATATGTTGTTGACTAGTTCATCGTGGAAAACGTCTTCTAGGAATTCTAATTTTGTTGCTTCGTAGACGATCATAAATTCAATCCTTCTTTAATTATTATTAACTTTTAGATAGTCATTTATCGTGAAATACTAAACTGACTAATTATATCTGGATTAAAAACTGTTCTATCTTTAGTATAAAAATAAAATTTCTTATAGTAATTTTCTTTGGTAAAATTCCATTCAATAAAATGATAATCATTTTCTATTAAAAACTCTAAGATTACTCTTTTTGCCTGATCACCTATATCTTCACTTAATTGACCTTGTAATCTTTTAAGATTAATCACAATCTCTTTTTTTATATTTTTATTTATTCTTGGATAACTAATAAAAATGAAAACCCACCAGCTAAGTTCATCTTGAAAGAAATCATCCCAATTTATCTTTTCTACCTTCTCCTTAATTATTTGGTTAACTGACTTTACATATGGAGTTGAGTTGATAAGGCTTGTTTCATAGAATAGACATAATGCTGCGACTTGTAACGGATTTTCTTCTTTTATAATCTTCTCTGTAATCTTAAGGATGTTATCGTTTGAAAGATTTATTCTGTTACTAGAAAAAAATAAAAGTAAGTCTATCCAATCATTTGTATATCCTTTAAAGATATCATTGTCAAACCGCTCTAAATTCTTTTCAATTAATGATGGAAAGTCTTCAGGTGCTTTTTCAACTAATAGGGAAAGAATTCTAATCAATTTTTGTGATGAAGAATATGACACATCTTTAGAATATAAAAATAATATAAATACAATAAATTCGTTTAGTTCCATATTTATATTGAATATTTTGTTTTGCCCATTCTCCACTTTCTTTAATACAGCACTTAAAATATAAGAACAAATAAGGGAACTTTCATTTGTTTCGTTGATAATTTTCAATACCTTATTCCTTAAATCTATATATTTAATTTTTTTTATAGCTTTAGTAAAAGGACTCTTTTGTATTCTTTTATCATTTATCGTTTCAATTCCTGCTGCAGCTTGAATAAGCGTTTCCGTCAACTCTTCTTTTATTTCTAAACTATTCAATAGGTCAGTAATATTACTCACAAAATTACTTTGCTCAGATTTAAAAATCTTTTCAATATCTTGTATAACGGGTGAAACTTCAATAAGCCAACTACTGTTAATTTCATTCTTCTTCATCTTTGTTAACTTCATATTGTTTATTTTAAGTTGAAATTCATTTAAGATGCTGACAATCTCATCTTTGATTAGAGATTGATTGGCCTCAATATTAGTGCAAATATAATAGTCATCGACAAATCTATACACTATATAATCTCTTCCTTCGAAAAGATTGGCTTCTCTAAGATTTTCTATCACTTTTTGGTCAAGATGTGTAAATAAAAATTCTGCTAATAACCTACTCACTTCAGGTCCTACAATAATCCCATTTGTTTTAGAGCCATTTATATTTTGTAGAAAAGTATCAATATTTTTATATACCGAATTTGAATTACGAAGGTTTTTTGAGTCGTATACCTTATTTGATATCAACCATTTAAATGAGTGTGTATATATACTTGGAAAACAATCTTGTATATCTAATTTCAGCAAAAGGTCGAATTTGTCTCGTGCAAATAAATACCTCTTGCTATTAAGGAGGTTGGTAATACTTTTGAAAGGATAATGCTTAAAATATGATCCACTTGATTCAAGAGAAATCTGGAGTTGCTTTTTCGAATCAGGATCTCCAGAATAATATACAGTTTGGTTTTTATCTTTCTTATAAGTTAAACTATTGGTTCTATAGGCTTTTCTGCAAGAAAAGTCAATTTTATTGTGTAAGATATTTATTATGTCATTCTCAAATAAATTAATAAAAATTAACGATTCCAATAAACCAAGTGGGTTTATTAGTGAAATCTCCCTAAAATTTTCTTCCTTTTTTGATATTTTAAATTTTAATGGAGCATTATGCCATGTAGGGTCAAAATAAGTATTATGGCTTTTCATGTTTTTGATTAAACTACTAAGCTTTTCTTTATTTTTTTGCAAAAAATTATAAAAGAATATATGAGTATAGTGGTTACCCTTCTCATAGGGTAGCAAGTCAGTTAAAAGGAAATCAGTAAACTGTCTATTAAATTTGTAATTTGTATTCACTTATTGACACCTCTGTTTTTTATTGATAATCTATTTTTACACAATATCGAGACTTGGCACTTGCTAAGTTTCAAAAGTATAGGCGAGATGTTTTCATCTCGCCTTACTAATTCAAACTGTTAAGTAGTAAACCTGCTAGCTCACTGTATCCTTCCTCTTCTACTTTACCCTCATGTACTAACTCCAACTTAGTTTTTAATTCTTGATAGTTGAGTCCAATTTGTCTATGTAACAAAAGCGCCTTATTATTTAGAAAACATGAAATGAACTTATTATTTTGTATTTGATTATTTATTTTCGGAGGAATTGGCATTCCATTTTTGCGAAAATTGATTTCAATAGTTTTGTTAAATAATTTCTTAGTATCTTTTGTAATTTTACTGAACTCATAATCAGAATTAATAAATCGTTTTAATTCCTTATAACTATCACTTATACCTCTTACTTGCCATTTGTAATTCTTATCTCCCTTTTTGTCTCCAAAGAACACTATTCTCTTGTAGAATAGCTCTAATTTGAAGCTGAGTTTTTCAATATCCCCCGAATTTTTGTATTCTAAAACAAACTCTTCAATTTTAGAGTTATATTTTTCAAGCTTTTTTCGGGAAATACCAAACTTAAACTGATCCTGATTAGATTGTCCCTTTTGAAAAGAATATCCTAGATAGTCGATTTCGTAACCTGAACTTTGATCATTAGCATACTGGGTTTTCCGTTTGTTAAGCTCCAGTTTTTTCCCAAATGTTTTGTCGATAGCTAATGATACTAGTTCCTCTGTTTGTGTTTTGTTTATCTTTTCATCAAGAATTAAAATACAGTCATCTACGTATCTAGCATAAAACAAAAAACCTCTTTTTCTAAAAAGTTTTTTTATCTCATAATCAAACTTCTCTCCACTTATTTCAATCAAAGAATTATGAAGTCCTATTCCTGGGGTATAACTACTAACACTCTGAGTATACTTCTTCAAAAATTCTTTTTCTGTTGGGTTTAACTTAATCCTAGTATTTAACTCTTCAAAGTTCTTTCTTGTACATATATTGTAAAAAAAGTCTTTAAAATCGAATTTAAAAATCGTATAGTTTTTATAAAGATGTAAATAAGGAATTATATTCATTAGTTCAGACATGATAAAGGACCTGTTCGGAAACCTAATACCACTATGGTTTACAAGGAGTTTATAATAATCAAGAACTACCTGTTCCTCTAAAGTAACCCGATCTTTATCTATGATAGTTCTATTTTTCACTATTTTTGTGTTATATTGATTAATAACTTTTTTAGTGTAAACCAAATTTTGAACTTCCTTCTCAGTCATATCAAATTTCATAGCAATTCTTTTTATTATTTTCCCTCTCACTATATCACTCCACATTTTTTTAAAAAGCTTAGATTTTGCAAAACTACCAAGGAGACTTTATACCTATTACCATTAAAACAATAATCTACATAATTTAATATAAATATAAACAAATATTCCCAAAAGAATATTTACAGGAAAAATGAGGCCTGACTTCAGTATTTAATACTTTATAATAATGGGGGCAGGCACTGAATTTTCGTGTGTCCCTCGTTCCGTTTCTTACACTTCTAGCATTCATGGTTGTCACGTTCAGCACTTTCCGCCTAATTGTTTGATAATCACCTAAATTATAGAACTTCATCTTTTTTTATTTTCGCAATCGGACAAGCCCTCTACTACTTTCTGTTTTATAAAAAAGCCACTCATAAATGGGGGCTGGCTTTCCTATTAAAAACTATAATCAAAGTATAAGCCTTTTTCGTAATCGTATACTGTCACTGAGTGACCTGAGATTTTACACTCAAAATGATTATTGACATCGTAATCATAACCAGTTACTTTATCGCTTGCCTGCTTAATCAGCTCAATGCTGCTATTATTTCCATAATGATATAAATCATATTTCCCATTGTTCTCATTTCCACTTATATGACATCCGATACTATAGTCATAAACATTTATTCGATTCAACGTTACTTCTCCATCGATTGTTATATACCTACCTGCACTGTAGTCATATACATCACTCTTCGATAATCCTGTTGCTAATCTTAAAGCAATATAAGCTATACCTGCTCTTGTCTCATTTTTCATTGTATTTCCTCCTTTTTCGTATCTTTTCGACATTAAAGCAGTGTTTTCCTTTATTTTTCCATTTCCCCAATACCTTCTCATTGCAACACTTTGCCTGGTGTAACTATCCCCGGGAACTGTGGGACAGGACCTTGGCCACCAATATTAAATCTTTTGATGGCCTAGACACTCAGCTCCTTTCTGAAAACCTGCTAAAATAGAATCACACCACCAAACAGAAACGAGGGATATAAAATGACGTCACTTGCCTTTGATCATCTTGTTCACTTTTCATCTGACCCTACATCCGCGAGAGAAACGATGCTGCAGCATGGCATTCAGGTTATTGAGGGAGGAAAGCATGAAAACTGGGGAACTTATAACACGCTTGCTTATTTTGGGTTAGGTTATATCGAGTGGCTGGGGATTCAAGATTCATCTGTTTCCATGAAGGTTGACGATAACCCGCTGATTCAACAGCTTGTCACTGAGCTACCTTTGGGAGACCACCCGGGGAGGATCGCTCTCAGGACGAATAACATGGATCAACTTGCTGTTGAACTTAAAGAAAAAGGTCTGAAGCTCCATGGCCCTGTCAAAGGTTCGCGGTTAACTGACAGTGGTGAACTTTTGCAATGGTCCATGCTGTTTATCGCGGAGGAGCCTCCAACACTTCCCCTTCCCTTCTTCATCCAATGGGGAGAAGATGATGCTGTCAGAAGAGAGAAACTGAAGGTATACTCCAGCCATCCAGCCGGCTCTCTTCAAATAAAGGATGTGTTGTTAGCAGTTGAAGATTTGGATGATAAAATTTCCAGATGGTCTTCTCTTTTCGATCTGCAAATCGGAGAGGCGTATATCAATGAGGATTGGGGGGCAAAATGCCAGCGCATTTACCTGCCGAACGGAAACCTGTTGTTTTGTACTCCTGTCGAGGATGGTATCGTTAAAGATTTCCTCCATTCATTTGGCGAAAGACCCTTTGGTCTTCAGCTTGAAAACGGTAACCAGAACCAATCCATTCTATTACAGGGAGCACTATACGAGATTACCAAATAGTGACTTGAGAGGTTTAATCTTAGAGGGTTGTGGGTTTCTTATTCCTCTAAGACGTGGTAAGTTTTACCACAAAAAAGTTACAATAATGGTATATCAAACTAGCAAGGAGCTAATCATGCTATTATTCCTAAACTTTTTAAAGAAGAAAAAGAACGAGGATAAACCAAAACAAGCTAATGTGACCAAGCCAAAACCAAAAAAGGTGAATGAACAGGTTGCTGCTAGAAAAGGTGAAATAGGAGAATACAAGATTGATATTCAACTTGATCAGCTGCCAAAGGAATATCGATACTTAAGCGATCTCCTCGTTAAAAATCCCAAAGCAAAGTCAGGTTATTCACAAATTGACCATGTGGTTTTAACTCCATACGGTATCTTTGCGATTGAAACCAAAAACTATCAAGGAACCATCTATGGTGGGAAAGAGCGTAAAACGTGGTTGGTTAATGGAAAATTTAAAATGATGAACCCTTTTGTGCAAAACTACGGACATATAAAGGCATTAACTTCACTTATTGATACGAAGTACCATGAATTTTTCATCTCAATGGTATCATTTACAAAACGCTGCACTTTTAAAGTGGACTTAGATTACCGTAAAATAGCATCTAACGAAATTATCGTTTATGACATCGAGCTATCAGAGTTTATCCATCGGAAAGTCTCAGTATTAAAAATGCAACATAAAGAGCCTCTCCTAACTGAAAGTGATATCTTAGCGATTTTCAATACCTTTTCAAAGGCGAATATAACTGACCCGAAAGTTAGAGAAGAGCATAAGCATGCCTTAAAGACGAATGCTCCAGAAGAAAAGAAAGCTTCAGGGGCTACTTGTACAGTCTGTAATAAACCTGTTTCAGATAAAGTTAGAGCGTATTGTTTATCAAACAATACTTTCAAAGGCAATATCTTTTGTTATGAACATCAGAGGACTGTTCAAAAATAGAACCAAACTCATCATTTATGGGGGAGAAATTAAGTTCTCGATATTTCCCGTCATGGACATATTATGAAACCGTGCTTTAAAAAAGGAGTTGTTTAAAATGGAGGAAAAAAAAGATACAGAAATAAAACGCTCTTCAAAAGCAGAAAACATTCTATCTCAGATCAATAGTAAAACGAAGCTGGGAGACTTACGAAAAATCGCGAAGGGCATTAAAAAAGATCATGAACTAGCTATGGAACTTTGGGCAACTGAAGAGTATTCGCCAAGACTATTAGCAATCTTGATTATGGACAAAAAACTTCTTTCACAAGATGTTCTAAATAGGCTTGATAAGGATATGCAGACTCACTCTTTTGATGAACGGAATAACTTAATGGATTGGTTAATGGCTAATCAGCTCACCAAAGACAAGAAGAGAATTGCATTGATGGAGTCATGGGAAAAGAGTCCTTCTGCTCTTCAAAGGCGAGCTTTCTGGTATTATCAAGGGCGATTGAGATGGACCGGACAAACACCGCCTGATAATACCGCAGACTTGCTATCTGCATTAGAAACTGCTATTGCGCAGGAAGAACCCGAAGTTCAATGGGCTATGAATTTCACCGCAGGCTGGATCGGCATTTATGATGAACAGAATCGTGAACGTTGTATTAAACTTGGTGAGAAAACGGGACTTTACAAAGACGAAAAAGTATCAAAAGGATGTACTCCCAGCTATTTGCCGGAATTCATTACGATTGAAGTTAACAAACGACATAAATAATTAGTTACCTTTGAAACATTCAATTGGAGTTTAAAAACAAAAGACGTAAAGTATCAAACTGATGTTCCGAGTCATCCTTGATACTGGGAAACCGCAGCCCCCGTAATCCCTTAATTTACTTTGTTTTGTTAATCAGCTCCATATATTGTGTATCTCCATATCCTATTGTTGGAAAGACCTGAAATAACCGCTCAAGCAATTCGGATTGGGGTAAGTGTTTATTTTTAGAGATATATTTTACGACGATGTTATTTTCGGTCTGCATTTCTAAGAATAACTCGATTGCCTGATACATCACTGGAAGCAGTTCACCAGCCGGTTTCTTATGATTGACTAATACCTCTTTATAGATGGAATGATAACCACCCAAAGTAAGCTCTGTTTGGCTTACTTTACATTCATCTTCTCTGAAGCTATTTAAAAACACTTTGCCCCCGTACTGAGACTGTTCAAGATAGGCAAGGATCGTTAGAAGATTCATCTGACAAAACATGTCTTCTCCAAACCATAAAACAATATAGTTATAGTTTTTTTCAAAAAGATTGTGTAAGGGTTTTATTACCTTATTTCTGTAATTTTCGACAGAGTCATGATGTCCTGATGCTCTGGTTTGAATAAACTTATTGTCAAAAATAGTTGTTGTAGTCGGATGTACACACATTGCTTCATTAAAAGGGGCATAGTCAGAATTCCCCATTAGCTTTTCACTTTTAAATTCTTCATACATTACTTGTCCGTTTAATATGTTAAGTACATCCTGATCAAACAGTTCTCTCTTTTTATGTTTTAATTGTTCAACCTCTGTTTCTAAGTGGAGATTCATTCCACCACCTCCTTGATGAATAGTGAGCTTACCAAATTCATTTGCATCACTCTGAATAAAATTATACCTTACATCGATTTTGAGTATTAAACAAACGTTTGATTAATTCTATCCTCCTCGATTTTTCCCGCAGCATACCAGCTAAACTTAATAAAATTCAATGTCACGGTCCCACCCAGTCCATTCCGATGCATGAAAGTTAATGTATTTGTTTTTGGAACTACTATAGGTTATCATCTGTGTAGAAATCGAGGTTCCACTATGTTAGTGAGAATAAGTTATATGAAAAGAGGTCTGGAATGAAAGCTTTAGTATTTGAACATTTTGGCGGCCCGGAAGTTTTAGAGTATAGAGAGATATCGGACCCGACTATTGGGCCAAATGAAGTTCTTGTTCGAACAAAAGCAATCGGTTTAAATTTTGCAGATATTTATAGAAGAAAAGGAAATTATCATCTAACAGGACAAGCTCCGTACATATTGGGTTATGAAGGTGCTGGAATCGTTGAGGAAATCGGAAGCGAAGTATCATCTTTCAAAATTGGTGATCGAATTGGGTTTGCTGATGTTCCTTTTGCTAATGCTGAACTTGCAGCTGTACCAATAGAAAAAGCCATTCCACTTCCGGACCGTATTTCTTTCGAGACTGCTGCATCTATTCTGCTGCAGGGCTTAACGGCTCATTACCTCGTCCATGACAGCTACTCTGTTAAACCTGGAGATGTTGCCGTCATCCATGCATCAGCAGGTGGAGTTGGACAGCTATTAATTCAAATGGTCAATCTCCTTGGCGGAAAAGCAATAGGACTTACTTCTTCCAAGGATAAAGCAGAGATTGCTTTAAAAGCGGGCGCAGAAGAAGTATTCCTCTACAACGAAAAATGGTCAGACAAAATCTTGCAAGCAACTGATGGTAATGGAGCAGATGTCGTATTCGAATCAGTCGGTTCCACCTTATCAGAAAGCTTTTCTGCAACGAGAGTAGGCGGGACGGTTGTATTTTTTGGTATGGCTGGCGGCGACCCTCAACCCGTTGATCCCAGGATGTTAATGGATACTTCCAAGACCCTAACAGGCGGTGACCTTTGGAATGTGCTTACCTCAGGGACAGAAAGAATAAACCGTTCAAAGCAGCTGTTCAAGTGGATTGAGAATGAAGAATTAATCATACAGGCGCCTGTCACCTACAATTTAAAAGATGGTCAAGAGGCTCATCGATTATTAGAAAGCCGTAGGAGTACAGGCAAGATATTATTAATACCATAGAATGGGGAAAGGAGAACTTTAATTGGTTCTCCTTTTTATTTTTGACAAAGGCGGGGCCTGACCCCCGGTACGTTAATACGTTAGTGTACTGGGGTCTGGCCCTGACTCTTAAAAATCTGCATTAGAGTATTAATGCACTTTGTAATGTTTATAATAAGTTCCTGATCATACATAAGTAATGAACCAGCTCCGCTAAATGTTCAAGTTCCATTCTCATCTCATTGGCCTTGAATGTGATATAGAAGGAGCTAATTCCCAAGTGCCCCCATATTCGTTTATAATCGGTGCATATTTAACAATCCCTCTGAAATTCCCCTCTTCCAAATCATACTTTGTAAAACCATCTACTTCAGCCAGGAATTCTCCACTTTGTCCGTACCTGTCTTGAACAGCTTTGTTTTGTAGATTTGGTCTAAACCATACTTCCAGTTGAAACTGTTGACTATCCTGCGCTTTTTCAATCACTTTGGTAAATTCACCAGCTTCATCAACTTTCGCAGTGTGCTCTTCAGTAAATTTTTTTGATGCCTGACCCTTTCCCTCCAGGATTTCAGTATTGCCCACGTTCTCTGGAAAACTTTTCAGACCTATTAAGATGGTTGATCCTTCCGGTAAGTTGGTCGTACCCCGAATAATAAGTCTAGCGTTTTCTATTCGAACACTCCCTTCCAGCATCACCTCTTCACTTTTTTTGGTGCTTGTGGTTTCGGTATCTAACGTTTCATCAAATAAAACAACTCTGCAACCTGACAGAACGACAACCACAAAAATAACCGGGATTAGAAATTGAACTATTTTGACCATATTTCTCTCCTTACTTTTTCAGCTGAATAGGTTAGTTTAATCAAACATTATAAGCGCATTTTACTATACCTATTTGATTAAAGTTTCATCCATTTTTGCCCGATTTCATGAAATCCCCCCTCAAAACCTGCCTTAAATGGACTAAAACATTCTATAATATAAATATCTTTATTTTTCGCAGGGGGATTATGATGGAGAATATGATTTCCACTATTGGAGAAAGTTTAAGAGACTTAAGAATATACCAAAAGGTTTCTCAAAAAAAATTAGCCAAAAATATCTGCACTCAAGCATATATCAGTATGATTGAAAAAGGCCAAATTGTCCCTTCTGCCCATATCCTTCACGCTCTTGCTGTTAGACTAGGGGTGTCCATCAACTACTTTTTTGATTCTCCGGACAGTACAATCCACGAATATCAAAATGAGTTTATTAACCAAGTGCGTGCTGAAACCAAGAAACATAATTATGCTGAAGTCAGAAGATTAATTAACGTCCAAAAAGATAGTCCCTTATTTAAAACGCCAAAAATGAAAAACTTCATGGATTATCATATAGGAATTTGTCTATATCATCTTGACGCTGATATTTCTGAAGCAATGGAAAAACTAAAAGACACATTAAGTGATAATAATGAACATTATTTTCAAGAAGATGTAGAATCTCTTATTGCCATCGCTAATATTCTTACTGAAGAAAAACTGCTGGAAGAAGCAGAGCAATACTACTTAAAAGCTCTTAACCTGTTAGAAAGCAGACCTTCTTGTGACGAATATTCTTTACAGCTGCGTTTCTATTACAATTATCAAAGATTTTTAAAAAACCAAATGAAATACGAAGACGCTGTTGAATATGCAAACAAAGGGATTAAAATTTGTGTTCAGTATGAAACTCTGTATTTACACGGTGAATTTTATTATTATAAAGGACTTTCTCTTATCAACTTAAATCACGTGGTCGAAGGTATCGAGGCATTAAAGAAAGCTATCTCGATCTTTTCATTATCAGGGAAAGAACATTTCATTACATCTGCTCAAAGTATAATTGATGAAGCTTCCATGAATGTTTGAGCCAAATTTTCTTACTGAAATAAACTATTCATAATTCGTTTTAGGTATCATACCATTTAACTCCTTGAGCCATAGGGACATTAGTACACTGTTCCTAAAACCGCTCCAATCAGCATGCTTTCGGCTTCAAACAATGCCTGGAAACTGTCGGTTTCACCGGTCCCATACAGGCTCAAAGGACGGCTTGATTCTCTTGGATTCGTTTGCAAGACGTGCCTCCCCCTCTTTCTTCCACATTGCCATCTTGGCCAGCAAATCATTCGTTTCTTTTATCCGGCTGGCAGAAGAGCTTGGCGGCTTTTCCGCACTTTTCCTGATTTTACGCTGCAAAGCCTTCTCGTAGTATGTAAACGACTTGATTTTGTTGTTCGCATTCCGCTTTCGATAATCGGACTCGATCGTCTCCATCCAGGATAGCAGCGTGTCCACTTCGATCTCCGCCTCGCAGATTTTTTCAATGGCACACTGTTCCTTAGGCGAAATATAAAATCCTGAGTTACGCAGCTTCAGAAATTTATCCGTGACCTTCTCAACTCTATTCTGCACTTCTGATTTGAAAGACAACTCATTCCTCGCGTGCCCGTTCTCTTTTTCTCTCTCTTCTCTACCTTTCTTACATTCTTCTTGTTGTACACCCTTCGTGTCCGCTTCGTCCTTCTGGGATTCTTCCGCCGTTCTCCCGTTTTCGGGCAAAAGGAAATCATCTTCACTCTGTAGTAAAGTGAACAATGTGCCAAAGTTTGTTTCTTCAGTAGAGATGAGACCATATTTTTTCAAACGATCCACACCCAGTTTGACTGTATTCTTTGACGGAACTCTCAAATTGCCATTCTCCACGTACTGCAAATCTTCAGCCAGCCGGGAATACGACCTTAAATATTGACCTCTTCCCACCTTCACTTCTTCCACATACATGAATTCTTTCTGGACAGCTCTGCAGCTCAGCAATAATAAGAGCCTCAAGGTAAACGGGCTGCTCCAAATCGGGCTTTCAATCGTGCTTCGTTGAAATTTAATCCATCCTGTCATTATAAATTCCTCCCTATATTACGTTCTCATCGGTTATATAGAGAGCTTTATGGAAAAGAGACACCCATAAATAAAAAAATGCTGAACTCACAGACCGAGAGTCAGCACCAACGGACAGAGGGGATGTTTCTCTGCCTATTATATCTTTTCATATCCTTTTGGATTTTGTGATTGCCATTTCCAAGAATCCATACACATTTCCTCGATTACTTTTTCAGCTTTCCATCCCAGTTCTTTTTCAGCCTTTCCTGGATCCGCATAACACTCTGCAACATCACCGGGGCGACGGGGGCCAATTTTGTAAGGAACTTTTGCACCTGTCGCTTTTTCAAAAGCATGGACCATTTCAAGGACACTATATCCCTTTCCAGTGCCCAGGTTATATGCCTCCACTCCATTTGACGAAACGACCTTTTCTACTGCTTTCAAGTGTCCACTTGCAAGATCCTCAACATGGATATAGTCTCTGACACCTGTTCCATCTATGGTTGGGTAATCATTCCCAAAGATCTGAAGCTCTTTCCGCTTTCCAGCTGCTACTTGCGTGATATACGGCATAAGATTATTCGGAACTCCATTGGGTTCCTCTCCGATCAGACCACTGGAATGGGCACCGATTGGATTAAAATAACGTAAAAGCGCAATGCTCCAGTGATGATTTGAAAGGTAAACGTCATTTAAAATTTCTTCGATCATTAATTTGGTACGTCCATATGGATTGGTTGCCCTCAGTGCTGCTTTTTCAGTAATGGGAACCTGCTCGGGTACTCCGTATACCGTTGCAGAGGAGCTGAATACTAGATTCAACACATTATATTTTTCCATCAAATCTAAGAGATTTAAAGTACCCGTAATATTATTATTATAGTAATGCAGTGGAATTTCCACAGATTCTCCCACAGCCTTTAGTCCGGCAAAATGAATCACTGCTTCTATATCATTTTCATTGAAAACATCTTCTACTTTCGCTTTATCAAGCAGATCTGCATTATAAACTTTAAATCTTTTATTGGTTATTTCTTTTACTCTTTCTAATGATTCCATACGGCTGTTACAGAAGTTATCCAATACAATAATATCGTATCCTGATTTCAATAATTCAACACACGTATGGCTGCCGATGAAACCTGCTCCACCAGTCACTAAAATATTCATTTTGTTCCTCTCTTTCCTATCAAAATTAACGTCTCATTTTTGAAGTATAGTCAGTCCCGGTTCTCTTCATTTTTCCCCAGCTGTTTTTATTTCTGAAGTACATAAAAGTTCCGGCCAGTACAAAGAAGGAGTTCATAAAAGGCGTAACGATAACTTCTATAAGAGATGTCATGAACATGTTCAAATAGCCAAGGAGCGAGTACTTATACTGAAACCTGCGATTAACGATTATGGCTGCCAATGTTTGAATAACCGCAGCGATTGCAACTATTCCGGTAAACAACAAAATGCCTCTTATGGAGTCTGTCAAAAAGTAGATAGCGGGAGTAAGAAGGATTGTGGCTATAGGGGTAAAGGTCTCTATTAACAAGCATTGTATCCACACAAAAATGGTGAGCAGAAACTTGCTGCCCCTCAGAAGTCCTTTATGAAGGAAGAAGCAGTCTAAAAAACCCTTCTGCCATCTGACTCTCTGGCTGTAAAGAACCTCCAACGTTTCCGGACACTCTGTATAGCAAACTGCGCTGGGCAGAAAGAGGATTTTCTCGCCAGTCTTTTTTGTATGTGCATGGGCCCGGAATGTCAGGTCCATGTCTTCGCCAACCGTCTCCACATTGTGACCGCCCAATTGCAGTAACGTTTTCGTTCTGTAAATGCCGAATGCGCCGGATATCAGGGGCATTGTTCCAAAGAAATAGAAGAGGAATCTCGCCTGCAGAAATGAGCGTAGATAGCCCAATGTTTGTATTTTTACAAGAAACGGCAGACGGGAAGTGGCGGATGGTTCAGAGCCATTGTTGGCCATTCCTTGAAGAATCCGAACGGTACCGCCGGCTGCTATCACTTCTTTATCGTAAAAAGCTTCATTTATCATATTGAGAGAATCAGAGCGTAATACACT
The DNA here is from genome assembly GCF_053903065.1 of Bacillus sp. AK031. Lineage (NCBI taxonomy): Bacteria > Bacillati > Bacillota > Bacilli > Caryophanales > Bacillaceae > Bacillus > Bacillus sp. AK031. Next base: position 3,776,500 of record NZ_CP096424.1, read on the forward strand.
ATCAGCATCTGTTAAAACAGTAACTTCCTTTGATGCGTACTCTATTCCGGCGTTTAATGCATCTGCACGTTTACCATTGTCCTTATCGACGACTACAAAATTGGGATATTTCAAAGATTGATAGGTTTTCTTGATAGGTGCGTGGATTAGTTTATTTGCTTTCGGAATCGTGGCCTCCTTCAAATCCAACAGTCTATGAAGCACTTCCATACTGTCATCTGTCGATCCATCGTTAGCAATCACAACTTCATAGTTAGAATAATTGATGTTATTCAATCCCCAAATACAGCTTTCGAATGTGGACGATTCATTGAAAGCAGGTATCACGATAGAGATCCCTATTTCCTTCCTTGAAGATTCAGCGCCGTCTGACTGCTTGGCCCAAATGAACGGCACCACTGTATACAAAAAAATGAATCCAAGTACAACGGACAAAAATACTATTAGTAAAATCGAAACCATAAATGATAAGCCACCTTTGATATTCGTTCTGCAAGAATAGAATATTCTCCATAAAGAACATTGGTGCGCCAAAAAGTGACTCATTTTTCGATTGATATAAAGAACGATAGACTCTTAACTATTTTCTGGGACAGGAGACACGTGGAGGGTCCCTAGTAAAATTTCCAGGGACGGAAAAGTACCTTATTCAGGTATACACAACGCAATTATTTAAGCGAGGATAAAAAGATTAACGGAGTTACCAAAATACCGAGTATGTTCATTCAGTTCAGTAGATAAAAAACAAAAAAACACCTCCTGCTTTTCACAGAAAATGTCCTTTTGTTGATGTGGTTATTTTTTTAAACCCTCTGCAAAAAAGGGGCCGTTACTCGTAATGGTTGATAGAATTCGGGCCATTTCTTCAGGTGATTCTTTCCGGCCGTTATCCAGCCATTTTTGAATGACCCCTATATGAGCCGATCCGATATAGGAAGCTAAATAATGTCCTGGCACAAGCAAATTTTCTTCCTTAATCAGTGCGTTTGGGTTATTTCCATAAAGTGTTTCCCACATGAATGTTTTTAGCCTTGTTTGAAACGACAGATCTCCTTTTGGACTTAACACGGCCTTCATAAATCCACTATTTTGATTTAAATACTCAAATAATGAAACTGATAGTTTAAATGGTGCCATAATCTGAGAGTCGCTATCCAGGGCGGCTATAACACCAGGAAAGTTTTCTCTGGCAATTCTGGATATATCAAACATGACTTCTTCTTCGCATTTTGTCATTAGGTCGAATTTGTCCTGATAGTGGGCATAAAAGGTACCTCTATTGATATTCGCCCTATTGGTGATGTCTTTAACCGTAATGGCTTCGAAGCCTTTTTCTTCTATTAATTCCACCAGTGCATTTCGAATGGACTCTTTTGTCCGGATGACTCGTAAATCCTTAGAATTTTGACTCAGGATGATCCCTCCTTCTTTTTATCCGACACAATTGAAAAAAGTGTCCCATAACCAACACTTCTTCCAATATTGATTATTGAGCAGATATGAATCTGGCTATATAATTTGAAAGGTAAATAAACAACACGGTGTTCATTATTTAGTTTACCTTAATCTCAAGGAGGATGGAATATGTTCAAAAACAAATTATTATGGTTCTCGCCACTTATTGCATTGGCCATTATTTTAATTTTTTCCCTTACCTTGATTCCTTCGGTCCAACCAACCGCAAAGAATCTGCCTATTGCAATCGTAAATGAGGATACAGGGGTGGATGTCCCCAATCAGCCTAAAATGAATATGGGTGAAACAATCGTTGAAATGATACAGAAAAATCCCAATACAGCTGCAGGTCAAGATGATTCTCCTGTAAAGTGGATTGAAGTAAAGAGTAAAGAGGAAGTTCAAAAAGGATTAGATGACCAGAAGTATTATGCTGCATTGGTCATTCCGGAAGATTTCAGTGCCAAGCAGGCTTCATTGCGGACTCCAACACCGTCTTCACCCGAGATTGAGATATTTATTAATCAAGGAATGAATACGATGGCTTCCACAATGGCAGGACAGATATTGAATGGAGTCGTTGAAAATGTCAGCAATAATGTACGGACACAATTGCTGGACGGATTTGAACAGCAGGGAGCAGCATTAACACCCATGCAAGCTGAAAGCCTGGCAAATCCTATCACGAAAAAAGTCACGAACGTAAATGAAATCGGTACAAATAGTGCAAACGGAAATGCTCCTGTTTCTTTATTCCAGCCTCTTTGGATGGCAAGTTTAGCAAGTGCGGCAGTTATCTTTATCGCAGTCAGCAAAGCAGCCATTACGAATCGAAAAGAGAGCTTTTTGGCAAAACTGGTTCAAATATTAGCAGGGGCGATCATCTCCCTTGTCGTCGGATTCGGCTTGACTCTGCTGGCAGAAGGGGTGGTTGGGCTTCATATTCCACATTTCACAGATATAGCCTTATTTTTAACCATTACTTCTTTTAGCTTTTTTCTGATGATCTCAGCAGTACTTTCACTGTTAGGGATTCGAGGTATGCCGATTTTCGTCTTAATGCTTTTCTTTGGGGCACCATTGCTTGCGATGGCACCAGAGATGATGTCCCCGTTCTATCATGACTGGGTATATTCTTGGCTGCCAATGCGGTTTATGGTAGAAGGCTTACGTGAATTATTATACTTCGGAAACGGTTTAACGTGGAATGCACCTGTTTCTTCCCTTGTTTGGATTGGAGTAGTGAGTATGCTGGTCATCATAGCTTCTGCGTTAAGAGTTACTTCATCAAAAGAGGAAACGCAAATCCAAGAAAATGTAGTATGATGACCATACAAAAGCCGCTCCTTATTGAGGTATTGAGGAGCGGCTTTTGTTCATAATGGAGATAGAACATGATTAGGGACTGTCCCCTTAATATCAAAAAAGTTTCTTCGCTGGCTTTACTCTGCGTGTGCCAGTGGGATAGCCATATAACAATCTGCAAAAATAAGGGAAGAAATTTCTGTTATTTAGGAAATTCTATGAAAAATAGAGGAGATAGAGGAAAGAATTTCCCTTATTTACTCTAAAAGCATGAAAATGCTCCCTTTGACCTTGCCTTAAGGGAAAAAATTTCCCTTATTTCCCTCAACCTAGCCCTATTCTGCAGGATAAGGGAAAAAACTTCCCTTATTTAAACAACACGCGAATGTTCTGGCCGACAAAAACATACCCGAACCCGTTAAGCTTATCCCTCCCTGTTTTTTTCAGGAGTTAAAGCACTTATCAGCCCAATGATGTTTGGCGGAATGCTGGCAATCAGAAAATACCAGTTGCCGGTGATGATTGATGTAATGGTAAATATAATCAGTGATATTGCCACGATAGAAATTCCGAATTTTACCCTGGACGGTTTCAACGGCTCTGACATATTCATATTGATCGATAAAATCATGCAGGTAAATCCCCAGCTTGCCAAGTGAACAAGAAGAATGATTCCCAGAAGCATTGCTGTACTAAGTCCAATTCCGAATATAAGTAAAGAAAAGAAAACATAGATTGAAGCAAGGGTGAAGTATCAGGAAACGGACCGGGCCATTTGCCAAATATGTTCATATAATTCATCCAAACCACCTTAAAAGCGGGGCCTGACCCCTGGTACGTTAATACTTTAGCGTATCGGGGGCCAGGCCCTGTTTATCCATCCACCATTGGTTTCAATCTTTTCAGGCTTTTAAAAATGCCTGAACCGAATCCGGTAATAATTGAAAGAACAAGCCTTCGTATTTGATATCGAGCAGGCCGGCAATCAATATAACAAGAAGGATTAATACTAAAAGAAGTTTCTTATTTTTCCCAGAAATCCACTTCACTAAGTTTCACTCCAAAATAACACAATTTTAATCCTTTATATATTAATTCATGTAACAGGTACTTATCAATGCTTACTTATGAGCAGGATTGCTCGTAGAAAGCAAAGTGCATGCTGTTTCAGATAACCTTATCCTCGCGCGGTATCGACTAAAAACCGGTCAGGGGTACTAACCTCTGACCGGTTTTCTTGTGTCATATAACGGAATCGTTAACCATTCCCTATGCCAAATCACTTTTTTTAAAAAGCGCTTTTCTTTTCACCTGTCACACATTACTATCTTGATGCTTAGGCAAATAGATTTTGATGGGACATAGGGACAGGTGAATGTCCCCCGAAAAATATTTAGGGACAAGGTACCCTTTGTCCCCGTTTTCCTTCATTAACATAACAATATATTCTAAAGTCCATACTCTTATACAATAAGCTTTTTAGTGAAGGTACAACTAATTATTCCCTTACCTTTTTACCTGTTTGATTCTTTATCATAATTATGGCTTGGATGACAAAGCATATTGCAGCTATGAGATAAAAGGCAAGGGTTAGCCATTTCATAGACTCATTTATTCCAAAGTAGTATCCTATGATTGCAAGGACAAGTCCTACAACAAGCAATAAATACTTCCTCATTTATTTCACTCCTTACATATATATGACTTTTGCACCGCAGATCTCCTAATGGTGTGTATTTGCAAGGGGAGTATCAAGTTTTGTTATTTACTTGTCTGATAAATCTACATTGTCCCCTTAAACTTTTCGGGGTTTACCACAAAGCTTTCAATAATAAATCCACAATCTGTACAAATAATATATTCTATGTTTGAACCAAAGCTAAATTTTTTATTTACTGGCGACATAACTGCATACCCGCTATGCTGACCTTTACCGAGCTCAATTCCGCCACACTTTGGACATGCAGTTATATTTTTAGAAACATCCACAACATAACCTCCCGTAATAGTTCTACCTAATGTTACCTTACTCCTCAAACGTTTTTAATTCTTCAAACATCCATACTTTATTAATTCAATATATTCATCTATTTCAGGTATCATTTGCTCACTCAGTTTCTCAAAATGGATTGATTCGTCCTTATATAAGCCTATATACTTTTTGGTAATGTTCTCAAGTGCAACCAATGTTAAGTTGACAACCTTTTCAGGTGAAGCATGATTTTTCAATAGTTTGGCATTCAACAGTTTTCCAAGATATTGGTCGCTGTAGCTATCAATATTCTTTTCCAGCAGTTGTTGGACCTCATCTTTCATTGTTACGGGTGGGTTCAACATAGCATTGGTTACCAGATTGGTTTCCTGAGAAAATTTCAACTGTACCCTCAGCTTAATTAGAATTACTTCCTTAATTCGTTCAAAGAAATCATCTGTTTTCAATCTTTCTAGTTCGTCCATTATGGTATCTCCAATAAGCTGACGGCAATGGTCAACTACATATAGGAACAGATTCTTTTTATTTTTGAAATAGTGAAACAATATACCTTTAGAAATTCCCGCTCTAGTTGTAATAGTATCTGTTGAAGTTTTCTCAAAACCAGTTTTAGCAAACTCCTCAATACAGATAGAAATGATCAGTTGCTTCTTCTCTTCGGGTAATTTCTCGAAATTAGGATACATGGTGTAACCTCCATCACTATGATGCTATGTCCTTTTTATTGTAATGAAGAAAAGTAAATGATGTTCCAAATAGGATTATTCCAATCATTATCAATAAATATAGAGGCTGGATTGCATTTTCATTTATTAGTTCAGCAGCATCAACATATTTAAATACGCTAATATATTTTAGCATATTTAATTCTTCTGAAATACCGGATGTAACACTTAGAAAGTAGGAAACAAAAACAATTCCTAATGATGCAGCTGTAATGACACGCGACTTTTTCATAACAGCGGATAACAAAAATGAGATGGCTCCGAAAGTGAAATGAATCAGCAGTGTTGCAAAAACCAAAAGCCCATAAGTTTTAAATGGTATGGAGTCATCTGTAAATTGAAAACCTAATAAACATACAGCAACAATGGCAGTATTTATTAACAAGATGTTTACAGCAACCGCCAAGCATTTTTCTGCAATAATTCTTGTTCTTGAAACTGGTTTAGACAATAAAAATTCAATCGTTTTTTCATTCTCTTCCTTGGAAATGATGTTAGAGACAAGCATCACTGTATATATGCTTCCCAATAAAGTTGTATATAAGTGGATTTGCATCCCATAGTATCCAATCAATGTCCCAATATCAAGCCGATCCATACCGAAAGCACTCTTAAATTCTTCAGGATAAGCACTCAACATTTGATTTATCGCTTCTTGGTCTTGGGAAAATTGTGGATAGATGCTTAGAGTCATCAGAATCATACCTCCGATAATAATGCTCCATATAATCAACGATTTAAAGTTCTTCTTCAGCTCACGTTTAAAAATCAACATAATTCTCAACTCTCCTATTCATAAAAGTGCATAAACACTTCTTCCAGTGAAGGTTCTTCTATCGTTATGTCTTTTAACTCCAGTTTGTTTAAGGAATGGAGCAGACTCATCACATCACCGCTATATAAAAGATTTATACCACTCCCATTTTTTTGGATATCCAAGATTCCTTCAAAATCAAGCTGTATATCCTTATTATTTTCAACCAGCATGTTTATCCTCTTTAGATTATTTTTAATGAGTGTCTCAACTCTCTCCACTTTCACGAGCCTACCTTCTTTGATAATAGCTACCCGCTCACACATTTTTTGAACTTCACTTAGGATGTGTGAGGAGAAGAAAATGGTTGTTCCTTTTTCATTCTCTTCTTTTAGAAGCTCAAAGAAAACCTGCTGCATCAAAGGGTCCAACCCACCAGTCGGCTCGTCTAAAATAAGTAGTTTCGGTTCATGCAGGATTGCTTGGATAATGCCAACTTTCTTTCGATTCCCAAAAGACAAATCTTCAATTTTCTTTTGGAGATCCAATTGCAGCCTGTCAGCTAACTCATTCATTCTTTTTGTGTTCTTATATTGATAAAACTTTGCCGAATACTGTAGGAGGTCTATTGCTCTCATATCATCATAATAATTTACTTCTGATGGAAGATAACCAACATTCTTCCTAATTTCCATGGATTCCGAAACGATGTCTTTCCCAAAAATAGAGGCACTGCCGTTTGTGGGAAGAATGAAATTAAGTAAAGTTCGAATGGTCGTACTTTTTCCTGCACCATTAGGACCAATGAATCCAAAGATCTCTCCCTTTTGAACGGAGAGTGAAACATTTTTTATTCCCCGACTCTTTTTATAGTGCTTGGTAAGACCTTTTATCTCAATAACGTTCATTATTATAACTCCTTAATTTACGTATTGACTGATCAGTCAAATTGATTGTAAATCAAAATTGACTAACAAGTCAACGGTTATTTGATACGTAACATAAAAAAACAAGAAACCACTAAGTAGCTTCCTGCTAACTATCTCCATTAATTGATTGTAGTATATAAGTTCATCATAAATTTTAAGTTTGCTGCACAAGATAGTTCCTTCTACGTAATACAATGATTAATCCATGTAGTGGTAAACCATCTGTCAATAGGTGATAAATACTATGTCAGAGATCCTGCATTCCAATGGCTGTAATCACCATACAGGTTTTGACGATAACCCGCTGATTTAACACAGCTTGTCACTGATTTGCCTTTCGGAGACCCCCAGGGATGATAGCTCTCGGGACGAATAATATGGATCATCTTGCTGTCGAACTCAAAGAAAAAGGCCTGAAACTTCATGGCCCTGTGGAAAGGTTCGAGGATAACTGACAGTGGAGAACTTTTGCAATGTCCATGCTGTTTATTGCGGAGAAAAAGCGGAGCCTGACCCCATGTACGTTAATACTTTAGCGTACATGGGGTCAGGCCCTGTTTATCAAAGTCCAAATTATAGTCGAAAGCCACGGCTATCATCCTTTTATTTGAGGTTTACCCCTGGAATCCACTTGGTATGCAAAAAGACCCACTCCAAAAGGAATTTTTATATTCATTTTGTTCATCCTAATCATAATCTGTCATTTTAAAGGAAGGGTTTCTATTGTCTCTTGCTGTATGTGTTCTTATGACTTGGCTTGTTGTCATTATCCTTACTCTGATTCCCAAAAAGTTATCTGAGATTGAAATGGTGTTTGTTTATTTTGCTAATACCGTATTTGAACTTAGTATTTTCACGGTATTGCATCTCAACTTAAAATGGATTCAAATCGACCAAAGTATTGAAAAGTCATTTGCTGATTTAGTTATGCGATTATTCATGATTCCATTAATATTTGTCATTACTGCCAACGTTTTACGCAATAGGGGGAAACCATTAGTATTTGCAGTTGTCATCTTAATCAATTTGTGTTTTCTTTTGATAAACCTCTTAATTACCAAATTAGGGATATTAACGACAACACACTGGAATCCCCTATATACGATATTACTATTTACTAGTTACACGATCTTCTCCAGTCTAATGGCTGGTTTCATTTCCAATATAAAAGGAAAAGAAGTGACTAAGGCATGATTGTTTATGATGATCACTTTAATGCGAATGAATGGTCTGTATTAATTGGATTAATGATTGGGATATTAGTTGTTCTGTTTTTCCCAAAGAGATTTTCAGATAAAGTCACTATTTTATTTATTATGTGCGGCATTTTTACAGGATTCTTTTTTGACCACACTGTCAGTGTACAGCCGGTCAGTTTTTATGACGTTAATGATAAGTCATCCTACCAATTGATCGATTTCATTTCCTATTTATCCTTTGGGCCCATCTGTTATCTATACTTGTATATCTTTGATTGTGCCCCCTTTTTTTGGAGAAAGAAGTCAATTTATATCTTGATTTGGAGCTTTATTTATATAGGGTTAGAGTATTGGGCAGTTAAAGTTGGCGTTTACCATTACAACCATGGATATAAAATTTATTACTCTTTTCCAATATATTTAATTGTTAGCAGTGCATGGCTGGTCGTTTATTATCGGTATCACAATCAATGAAATCAAGTCCCAGTGACACCCCTAAAAAAATACACTATTTACGAAATGAGTATCCTTGCTTACGAGCAGGACTGCACCTAGAAAGCAAAGTATCAGATAAACCTTATCCTCGCGCGGTAACGACTAAAAACCGGTCAGGGGTTTTAACCTCTGACCGGTTTTTTTGTGTCATATAACAGAAGCATTAACCAGTTCCTATGCCAAATCACGTTTTTTTAAAAACGCTTTTCTTTTCACCTGTCACATATTACGATCTTGATGCTTAGGCAAATAGATTTTAGCTTTAAATAAATCTCCATCTACATGAATAGTGAATCTTCCTTTTTGGATTTCAATTAAATTCCCTGCAATGGATAATCCTAACCCGCTGCCTTGGCTCGTTCTGGATTCATCTCCTCTTTTAAAACGCTCCATTAATTCGTCTGCTGAGATATTCAACTCAGTTGCTGAGATGTTTTTGAAAGTGATAAGCACTTCATTGCCCCAATCCTCAATATCTATATAGACTCTTGATCCCTCGAGAGCATAATTAAATATATTCGATAATAAGTTTTCTACGGATCTCCACAATAACTTACCATCAGCTGCAACATAGATTTTTTCCTTGGGATGATGGATCTTAAAATCTAAATTTCTGGCTGCTACTTTGTCATTGACTTCCCCCAGTCCCTGAGTAATCAAGGATACAATATCAATTTTCTCTAAAGTAACGGGGATATTTCCGCTGGAGGCCTTCGCTGCTTCAAATAAGTCATCTGTTAATACTTTCAGCCTTTTAGATTTTTGATCTAATACTTCAATATAACCTTCTGTTTTTGATGGGTCCTTTTCAGTCTTTAACAGATCAACATACGTGATGATAGAAGTTAAAGGAGTTCGTATATCATGAGACACATTCGTGATGAGCTCCGTTTTTAACCGCTCACTTTTGAGTTCACTATCAACTGCTTTTTTCAAGCCATCCGTTATGCTGTTAATATCGGAAGCCAGTCTGCTGAACTCTCCTTTGCCCGTCACTTCGATCCGGTGATGTATATTGCCATCCTTTATTGCCTCTACACCGTCCTGTAACGCTTTAAAGGATTTGATTTTTTTGTGGGCAAACCACGCTGCTGCACCAATGGTTATCGGGAACATGAAGAACGATAGAGCAATCAAAATCGGATAGCCGATGACGATTAGTACCGTCTTCACACCGACACTTCCGCTTCTATATACTTCCCGCACAAATTGAATGACCTTATAGATCATACTTAAGATCAGTGTATGCTTGAAAAGCGTCTTATTTTTGAAATGTTTCACTAATGAAAGGACCAATAGCAGTCCAACCGCAACAATGGGAACCGTTATGGGCAAGAATAATAAATCAATGTTAGTAGACACTTCATCGGCCCATGCACCCCAAAGCGAGATAAGAACTATCCCCATCACAATCTTAATGTCATTATATAATTTGTCTGCTGCATGAAAGTGTACCTTTTGATCCTTAAATGACTCTCTTCCTGTCACGAATACAAGATAGGCAAATGAAAGGATAAAACCGAACAAATACCATGCTATTGTATATAGGTTCTTGATAGCTATTGCTTTACTGCTTTCCCACTCTTTTATTTGAGCATCTAAGAAATCTTCCGTAAAAGCAACATAAATAATCATATTTTCGTGATCTACGTTTTCCAGCTTACTTGTTATCCAGTATAAGTGTTCATTTTCTTTCACTTCATTTGGGAAGAATTCTCGTTTATACTCTTCAAACATCATATAAGAAGGGTAGCTTTCAAACTGTTCCTTTTCTGTCATCGTTGTGTTAGAAAACACATTTTCGCCATTACTGGCATAGAACAGTGGTGCTTCATAATCTTCAAGATTTTGTAAAAGTGCATGAAATTCTTTTAGGTCCTGCTTAATCATCTCATTCTTTACCTGAGAGATTTCGTCAGCGTATTCTTGTAGAAAAGTTTCATAATTTCTTTCTTCACTAAACTCAGGATTATAACTTCTGGATTGGTGTTGATAATTCATAAATAAGTTCTCTTCTTCATTTCTCCAATCATCCTCATTGATTGTTCCGCCGTTTTTAATATATTCCTCACTCTTATAGTCATCTATCAAGGTCGTGAGAGTACCAATGAGATTTTCACTTTCCTGAACATAGGTCCTGCTTTCAAAATAATGGTCATCACCCACGCTGCTAAAGTCTCCGTCATTTACGATTTCCACCTCTACACATGCCTTTATAATACCCGTAACGCATAAAACAGCGAAAATAAAAACCACTATTTTTGTTAGGACTGAATGGCTATATTTTTTCAACTTTGTACCCAACTCCCCACACCACCTTCAAATATTTTGGCTCCTTTGGATTGATTTCTATTTTCTCTCTGATTTTTCTTATATGAACGGATACAGTGTTTTCCGGACTATGAGCTGGTTCATTCCATACCTTCTCATAAATCTCTTCAATGGAGAAAACTCTGCCAGTGTTTGAAATCAAAAGCTTTAAGATCTTATACTGTACAGGAGTAAGATGGACTTCCTCCCCATCGACGGTGATCGTTTTACTTTCATCATCGACCATCAGTCCCCCGGTTTGATATACAGAGCTCTTCGTTTCAAGACCTCCAAAGGTTGTATATCTTCTCAGCTGAGATTTAACCCTTGCTATCAATTCCAAAGGATTAAACGGCTTGGTGATATAGTCATCCGCCCCTAAATTCAACCCGATAATTTTATCCGAATCCTCAGACTTGGCAGACAGCATGATCAAAGGAATATTATTCTCTTCTCTAATCTTCATGGTCGCTCTGATTCCATCCATTTTTGGCATCATAATATCCATGATAATAAGGTGAGTCTCATTCTCTCTAATTACCTCGATCGCTTCCATTCCATTAAAAGCTTTCAATACTGTATAACCTTCATTTTCCAAATAGATTTCTATCGCATCGACAATGGCACGGTCATCATCACAAACCAATATATTCATGAAAATTCACTCCTTAATAGGCTTCAACCTTTATCCCCTCTTTATTATAAGTTCTAAAAGAATCATACCAATCAAATCTTAACAAACACTTTATGCATTTCTTAAGATTTTCTTAGTATGTTTCAAAAAGACCACCAATCGGCCGCGCGGTAAGGGGCCAGGCACCTTCACCTCTTTGAAGATTTTCGAAAAATAAGGGGAGAAATTCCTCTTATTTAAGAAAAAACACGAAAAACAGCTAAAATAAGCGGAAAAATTCCCCTTATTCTCTTAAAAAGATGCGAAAGTGGTTCATTTTGCTGTGCTTAAGGGGAAAAATACCGCTTATTTACTCTAAATCGAATGCTATTCCACAGCTTAACGGGAAAATTTCCCCTTATTATAGATAGGACTTATTCATGTCCTTCACAGGGCATACCTCCTGCTGCAATGGAATGAAGTGCTAGGGAAACCTGATTATCCTTTCATGGAGGGAGAATTTTCCATACCACGCTATAAGCTCTCTTGTCCCCCACGGCATAGCCAGGGAATTTCAGAACCATGAAGAAAAGGGCCTGTCCCCCGATACGTTAGTACGGGGGGCAGGCCCAGATTTCGGAGCTCACCCTTTGTTTCGCTACCAATTCTATTCGGCTTTTAAAAATACCTGAATCGAATCCAGTAATAATTGAAAGAACAAGCCTTCATATTTAAAAATAGGGGACGGTCCTCCCCGCCTCATTCTGAAGCGGAAGAACCGTCCCCTTATTTCATTCATGCTCATAGACGATTTCTGATTTGGTCAGGTATGCTCCTAGAATAGGACTCTCTCCTTTTTCTTGTGAAGAACCTTCTTCGTTTCGTTTGCTATGGGCTTCTTTGAACGCATTACTTTGCGTCCACGCTTTAAACGCTTCTTCGTTCTCCCAAGTCGTGCTCACATGTAGTACATCATGTTCTTCTTGGTCTGTAGAGATTAACAGCTGCATCTTCACAAAGCCAGGTGTCTCTTCAATCCCTTTTCTCTTTTTGAAACGCTCGGCAACCTCGTATGCCTTGCCTTTTTTAATTTTAATATTATTGGTGACCAAAATCATGCCAGCATGTCCCCTTTCATCAATCCTTCTAAGTAGTAGACAACCTTTAATGCTTCTTCTCCACCCATCATAGCATGACGAAGCAATGGAATTCCATGTGGGCCTGGTGTATGCAAGGCACTTGGTTGGACCGCCAGGATTTCTTGTACGATGGATAGCTTACCAAGCATCGCCGCTGTAAAGATATCTATTCGTGCACCATTCTTCAGTAAAAACAACGCAATATCCTTTCGGCCTACATGCGCTGCCGCTCCCAGAGCACTTTCCCAGTCGTCTCCTCCCCAGTTGACGACAGCATGCAGTAAACCGGGTTCGGCATTAAAAAGCTCTACGACACGATCAAAATCACCGTGGGCGGCTCGAACAAATTCGCGGACCAACTCTTCCTTAAGCGCTACCTGCTGCTGCATAAAACATCCTCCTCTTTTCTCATGCGTTTTGGTTTATAAAATAGAGCGCCATCACTTTTATGAATATCGACATCAATATGAAACACCGACTGAAACATCTCTGCTGACATTACTTGATCTGGTGCACCCTCATATTGAATCTTTCCGTGGTTCATCACAAACAGCTCATCGCTATACTCTGCCGCTTGATTGATATCATGCAGCACCATGATAATCGTCATATTCTGCGTTCTGTTTAACTGCTGAACGAGCTCCATCACCTCTAATTGGTGAGCAATATCCAAGTAAGTTGTCGGTTCATCCAGCAATAGAACATTCGGTTGTTGCGCAATCGCCATACTAATCCATGCTCGTTGACGTTCACCGCCAGAAAGCGATGGCAGCAGGCGGTGGGTATATCCCTTCATATTTGTTACCTCTAACGCCCAGTCCACAACATCCCGGTCCTTATCGGTTAACGCAGCACGAGACTTTTGATGAGGATAACGACCGAATTCCACTAGTTCTTTCACCGTCAAATCAAGAAAATGATCATGCATTTGAGGGAGCATTGCCATCTGCTTCGCTACATCTCTCGTCTTCATCCGATGAATCGCTTCACCATCAAGCAGGATACTCCCTTCCTTAGGTGCTAATAAGCGCGCCATCAACCGTAAGAGCGTTGATTTACCCGAACCGTTTGGACCTATGAGACTGATAATTTCACCAGTGGAGATCGTCATACTAATTTCTTTTAACTCGAAATGCTCGGAATGATCGTACGTCACCCTATCCAAATGAAGCATCATCGTTCCTCCTTCTCGAAATCAATAGCATAAAGAACGGCCCGCCGATAAATGAAAGCAGAATGCCTACAGGCAGTTCAATCGGGTCAAACAACGTTCGCGCAAGGGTGTCGGCAAAAACAACAAGCACACCGCCGCCAATCGCAGAAAAAGGAAGCAGATATCGAAAATCATTTCCAATCAGGAGACGAATGATATGCGGAACGACGAGTCCTACAAACCCGATGAGACCGGAAACACTCACGGCAATTCCTGCTAGCAGGGAGCTTAGGATAATGAGGTAAAAGCGACTTCGCTCTACTTTGTGACCTAACAATTTAGCGACCTCATCCCCTAATTGCAGGATTCGGATATGCTTAATCGAAAGCATGGCTAACGCAAAGGCCGCAAGCGTGTAATAGATAATCATCTCGAACTGAAGCCAGCCTGTTCCCGCAATCCCGCCAGCCAGCCAAGGTAAAATTGCCTGAACACGGTCACTATACAACAGCATGATCGCACTCATCACCGCTCCAATCAGCGCATTGACCGCCACACCTACTAAAATAATTCGCACCGGGCTCGCTCCCCGTTTCCAAGACATCGCATAAATGATCAGTGTCGTTAACAACGCCCCCAAAAACGCTCCCAATGGCAAAAAGTGAATCATTGTCGGGAAAAGGATCATAATAAATGTTGCGACAAGACCTGCTCCTGATGATACCCCGATAATTCCTGGATCAGCGAGAGGATTTCTCATAATCCCTTGTAATATCGCTCCCGCTGCCGCTAAGCACATCCCAACGATAAACCCGATCAGTACTCTTGGAATCCGTAAATCCCACACAATCCGCCGCGCAAAAGAGTCTTCCGCGTTCACAACCCCTTTGACCGCTTCAGAGATTGAAACCGAAACTGCACCGGTCATGACGCCAAAAGCTAAAGATAATAAAATCAGTCCTGATAAAAGAAAGAGCAGAACCCTTCGCCTTTTCGCGAAAGGGTGTTCCTGAACGTTCATCTGTAACGATTGCGCTGCTTCTTCACTCATTACTTCCTCACCGAGTTCACACTATCACGCATAAACTCTACCGATTCTGTAATCTTCGTTCCTGGGTTCGTTCCGAATAAATGAGAAGGTAAAATCACGACATTTCCATTTTTGACGGCATCTAAGTTTTTCCATGCAGCATTTTGAGACATTTCTTCCTCAAACGCTGCCTTTACCGCTTCCGGCTCACCATGGGTAATCAAATAGACGACTTCAGGATTTTGTTCAATGATTCGTTCAACATTTAGGGTCGCATACTGTGGATACTCTTCATGCTGCGGGAAAGCACTTGCAATGTTCACTCCGCCGGCATACGTTAAAATATCTCCAGGCAGGGAATTTGGTAAAGCCGCAAGATACGTGCCAGGAGCTCCGTAGACAAGAAGCGACCGTACTCCATCTCCTTCAATTTTCTCGCCGATTTCCTTTTGAATGCCTTCTACAATTTCCTCTGCTTGATCACCCTTGTTTAATAACGTTCCAAACAACGTAATCGTGTTCGTAATATCTTCAATTGAATTTGCTTGTGTGTACACAATCTTGGTTCCTTGTGATTCAAGCGTATGAGCTTGGGCTTGGAAGCTCGGGCTTGCCACCAGTACATCCGGATTCAACCCGGCAATCACTTCAAAATTCGGTTGGTGAGGGTTACCGATCTCTTGAACACTCTTCAAATCGTCTGCCACAGGAGCATGTGAAGTCGGTCTTCCAACGAGTTCCCCACCTAATGTATGTATAATATCTAAATCTCCAGTGCTCAACGCAGCAAAAGTTGCAGGTGCCTCTTCAAAAACCAATTCCTGACCAATAGAATCAAGGACTTTTAATTCTTTCGATTCTGCCTCTGTTTCTTTTTCTTCAGAGGAAGCTGTAACGGATTCCGTTTGTGTTTTGACCTCTTCCGTTTCTTCTTTAGAAGTTGAAGCCTCCTCTGTACCGCAAGCTGCAAGCATGAGAGTAAACAAGAATAGTAAACTTAGAAAATAGTTATTTTTCATATGATGACCTCCAAATTTATTTAATTGATAACCGTTATCATTTATGACTATAATTGATAATGATTATCAATGTCAATATAATTTTCGTTATTTTTTCCATAAAAAAAGCACAAAAACATCGGGACGGTTCTCCTGCTTCACTTTGAAGCCGTCCCCATGTTTCTATTACAGAGGCTCTGGTTCCTCTTCCGTCACTCCTTTTTGGTTGGTACCGTTTGACCATCCTTCTTCATACAATCTTTCATATAAACCTTTGTAGTTTTAGAAGAGACAATTTCTTGCTTGCTCCATACCCTTCATCCAGATCCAATTCCCAGTAGTTGTTTTCGCCTTTTTTCGTGGCTGCAGGATCATTACAGAAAAAACCAGCACTTTCTTTAAGCGTAGGCTGCCTCTCTGCACCAAAGTGAGAAAACAAATATTAACCCAACTTCAGTTGACATTGAGAATCATTATCACATATAATGAACACAACAAATGATAACAATTCTCATTTGTTGTGTTCCCTGCGTTCAGAACTTGATACCCCCTCTTTTATCAGGTTCATGTGACTGTTTCTTATTACTTCTGCTACAGAAGTAATAAGAAACAGATTTAAAATAATCCTTTTAAAACATGCTGTTAGCAGGAAAGGCAGGAGAGGAATAATGGAATTTATTATGTGCCAGTGGTGCTTTTATATCTACACACAGGAACTTGATGAAGGTGAATATGGAATTGATGGTGAGCTCTGTCCCTGCTGTGGTTCGGAAAATTGTTTAGAACAGGTACCATTTAATGAAAGCTGAATTTGCTGGGCAGGACCTGCCCCACAACGCCTCCACTCTCTTTAACTAGTATCTTTGAATAGGGAAAGTTCACCTGTCCCTCTGCCCCCCCACTCTCGTTTCTGCATACAAAAACTCTCCATTATCAGAAAAACAATAGTTAAAAATATGAATCTAACTATCTTATTACTAATCTGTAACATTTTTCTCAATTACCTTACCAATATTGTATTGACAACATCATCTATAAGATATATATTTATGACAATGATAATCATTATCAAATAAAATAGTTTAAGGAAGGGTTTACATATGAATTCAAAACGCAAATTCTCATTTATCTCTACATTATTAATTGCATTACTTCTGCTTTTACTCGCCGGCTGTTCTGGTGAGGAATCGAATTCTGATTCGGAACAAGCTTCTGATGAATCATCTGGTTCTGAAGAAACCAACACGGAGTATCCTATTGTGATTGAACACGCATTCGGCGAAACGACAATTGAAGAGAAGCCGGAACGCGTTGCTACTATTGCATGGTCAAACCATGACGTTGCGCTGGCTCTTGGTGTCATGCCTGTTGGATTCTCAGCGGCAAACTACGGAGTTCAAGATGATAGCGGAATGCTGCCTTGGACGGCAGAGAAGGTAGAAGAGCTTGGCGAAGAAAACCCGAATATCTTCCAAGATACAGACGGACTGGATTTTGAAGCGATTTCAGATTCGAATCCGGATGTCATTCTGGCAGCATACTCAGGCATTACGCAAGAAGAATATGATACATTAAGCCAGATCGCTCCAGTTGTTGCTTATCAAACTAGTCCTTGGGTTGCTTCTTGGAGAGAACAAGTAACTTACAACTCAATGGGTATGGGAATGGCAGAAGAAGGGGAAAAATTGATTGCTGAAACTGAACAGTTGATTGAAGAAAGAGCAAGTGAACACCCTGAATTCGAAGGCAAGAAAGCTGCATTCGTAAGCATTGATGCTGCTGATTTATCCAAGTTCTATATTTACTCAGAAACAGATCCACGCGGAGCTTTCCTTACTGAGCTCGGATTTGAATATCCTGAAAGTATTTCCAGCCAGATTGATTCAAGCAGCTTCTATATAGAAGTAAGTGCGGAAAATTCTGATATGCTGAACGATGCTGATATCTTCGTTTCGTATGGTAATGAAAATACACTTGAAGCTCTGCAGGCTGACCCTATTCTTGGAAAGATTCCAGCGGTGGAAAGAGGTTCTGTTGTAATCATTGAAGATAACACACCACTTGCAGCGGCAGGAACTCCAAGCACGCTTTCAATTAATTACACAATTGACAAGTACGTAGAACTGCTCTCAGAAGCTGTAAGCAAAGTTGACTAATGAGTACTATATCCGGTTCAGAAAATAAGCAGTTAATTTTACCAAAAAACTTCATTAAGGTATTGATCCTGTCTATTATCTTACTCGGCATTTGCGTATTGGCTTCACTTGCCTTTGGATCTCGTACAGTAGGATGGAATGAGCTGATGAACGGCTTATTCCACCCTGAGGTACAAACACACGGAGCCAATGTAGTCCGCCAACGAATTGCGAGGACGGTATTTGCCCTTATGTGTGGGGCTGCATTAGGGGTTTCCGGGGCACTCATGCAATCCGTTACCCGGAATCCAATCGCAGATCCCAGCATATTAGGCGTAAACATAGGAGCAGCACTCTTTGTCGTTATTGGTATATCCTTTTTAAATATTGGTTCTGCCAGCCAATACATTTGGTTTGCATTAGCAGGAGCATTCATAACTGCCATTTTTGTATTCGGAATTGGTTCAATGGGGAGTGGCGGCGCCACGCCCCTTAAACTCGTTTTAGCAGGGGCTGCGACAAGTGCTGCGTTATCCTCTCTTGTCATCGCAATTATGATTCCCCGCTCAAGTGTCATGGACCAATTCAGATTCTGGCAAGTAGGCAGTGTCGGAGCAGGAAACTGGGATTCCATCTCCATTTTCCTTCCTTTTCTCAGTGTTGGGATCCTGATCGCCTTATTCACGGCACCAGCATTGAATGCCTTAGCATTAGGTGATGAAGTTGCCACAGGATTTGGAGTGCGAACTGGCACACTTCGTCTTATCGCTTCTTTTGGCGGTGTTTTATTGTGTGGTGTAACAACCGCATTAGCAGGTCCCATTGGCTTTATCGGATTGTTGGCTCCTCACTGGATCCGGCTCATGATTGGTCCGGATTTACGTTTTGTTATCCCGATGTCAGCACTTACAGGGGCTATTGTTTTAACGATTGCCGATGTGAGCGGCAGGCTTCTCGGCAGTCCTGGTGAGTTGGAAGTTGGCGTCGTTACAGCCTTTATTGGTGCACCTATATTAATCTTACTAACTATGAAAGCGAAAATGCGTGCCTTATGATGAATGAATCCATTACTCTAAATACAGTTATGACAGGCAGAATAAAGAGACGCCGCCGTTTCCTATTCGTTACTTCCATACTTGCCATCGTTTCCTTAGCCCTTTGCTGTACGATGCTTATGATGGGAAATACGGTTTATCCCGTTCAGGATGTCGTCCGTGTCCTTCTGGGTGAAGATGTAAAAGGGGTATCATTTGCAGTTGGGACAATCCGGCTGCCAAGAATGATTGCCGGTGTTTTTGCCGGGTTTGCTTTCGGTGTTGCCGGAACGGTATTTCAGACCATGTTGCGGAATCCCCTGGCAAATCCGAATGTAATTGGAATTACAGCTGGTTCTAGTGCTGCCGCTGTGTTCTGCATCATTGTCCTTCATGCCAGTAACATGGTGGTGTCCATTGCCTCTGTTGTTGGCGGACTTGCTGCAGTCGTCATTATTTTTCTACTATCTAAGAGCACTTCTTTTTCAATTGGACGATTAATCTTAGTGGGGATTGGAATTCAAGCGATGCTTGACGCCGTCATTTCCTATCTGTTGCTGATTGGGCAGCACCACGATATCCCTACAGCGATGAGATGGCTGAGCGGCAGTCTGAATGGAGCCAAGATGGAGACTCTGTATCCTCTGATCCTTATGGTTCTGATCTGCGCACCTATTATCATGGTGTTTGGGAAACAATTAGAGATGTTGGAACTTGGAGAGCAAGCTGCCACATCACTGGGAATCCATACAGATAAGACGAGGCTCATCCTCATAGTCAGCTCTGTCCTTATGATTGCGTTAGCTACTGCTGCAACAGGACCCATCGCTTTTGTTGCATTCCTTTCAGGGCCTATCGCCATAAGACTGGTTGGTGTTGGATTCTCACCTCTTATTCCGGCTGGCCTTATTGGAATCATCTTAGTTCTAGGAGCGGACCTTATTGGACAGTTCGCTTTCGTTGCCCGATATCCTGTAGGGGTCATCACAGGCATTCTCGGAGCACCTTATCTCATCTACTTGCTCATTCGAATGAACCGAAAGGGAGATTTATAGTGAAACCAACACATACTTTTCAATCTGAAGGAATCACCGCCGGCTATGATGACAGGACCATCTTGCATGATGTGAGTCTTTCCATACCCAATAACAAAATCAGCGTGATTATTGGCGCCAACGGCTGTGGGAAATCTACACTGCTCAAAACGATGGCCAGGCTGATTAAACCGACTTCCGGACAGGTCACGTTGGATGGGAAACCGATTAATAAAATTCCCCCGAAACAGCTTGCTCGTGTGTTGGGCCTCTTGCCGCAATCCCCGATCGTTCCAGAGGGAATAACGGTTGCGGATTTAATTGGACGAGGCAGGTACCCGCACCAATCGTTTTTGAAGGGTTGGACCAAACAGGATTATGAAGCTGTTGCCGAGGCAATGGATATCATGAACATCGCTGAATTTGCCGACAGGAGTATTGATGAACTTTCAGGCGGACAAAGACAGCGTGTCTGGATCGCTATGGCACTTGCACAGCAAACAGACATCTTGTTTCTTGATGAACCGACGACCTACTTGGACATTACCTATCAGGTCGAAATTCTGGATCTGCTGACAGACCTCAATCGAAAACGCGGAACCACGATTGTCATGGTCCTTCATGATATCAACCTATCAGCGCGGTATGCAGACCATATCTTTGCTCTTCAAAAAGGGAGGCTTGTTGCAGAGGGCGAGCCGTCCAAGGTCATTACAAGCACATTGATAGAAGACATCTTCGGCCTTCATTGTACGGTAGTATCAGACCCAGTTGCAGGTTCCCCTTCAGTGGTACCGATTGGCCGTTATCATAACCGGGTGAAGATGTATTCTTAGTAATATTGTATATAGGAACAGGTAGTGGAACAGCACCTTTGATAAGGGGCATTTTCACTACCTGTTTCTATTTATGGAGTGCAAGTATCCCGTTACACTAAGCGGATACTTCGCAAGTGCGAACCCTTCACTGGCTCCACGGTAACTTCTAATAAGCCTCATTACTGTATGGTACAGTTCTCCGGACCGTCTCTAAGCTCCCCGCCTCCATCTCACTTCCTTTGAACACTAGCGAAAAAATAAGAGAAAATTTTTCCGTTAAATCCAGATTTTTACTTACTTTGGGATAAATAAAGGAACTTTTTTCTCTTATACGCAGAAAATTGCCTGTTTTAGAGTGTTTCAAGGCAAATAAGGGAAATTCTTTCCTTTATTTTACCTGCTTTCAATGTTTCTTCCCGATTAAGGGAAATTCTTTCCGCTATTTTAGTTTAAGTGAAAGTATTTTAGTTGAGCCCCTAACTGGTAGGAGCGAACTCTCACTGTCCCGGATGCCGGAGTCAACATCTGTTTATCGACAAGTTGAGAAAGTATTTTACTAACTGTCCTGGTACTTAAATTAACATATTCCGCAACTTCTATAGGGGATATGGCCTCTCCTTTTCGAATCGCGAGCCGAAGTACTTCTTTTTCGACTAAGGAAAGAGTTATCTGATCCAGTTCATCCCCCAGCCATCGGCCAATCACTTGCTGAATAATTTGCTGGCATCGGCGTGGCTTCTCTTTCACTTGGTCATATGAGAAGCGAATCACGGTCCATCCGTCAATCACCAACTGGTTTTGTCGTTCCAGGCTATCGGAAAATTGCCATCTGCTTATTTTCTGTAAATGTGGGCCGTATCCGTCAATCTCAAAGCAAATCTGCATGGTTGGACGAATATAAGCAAAGTCCAAGTACCTTTTTCCATCCTTAAAATCATTGACTTCATATTCCGGATGCAGATACCGAAAATGCTGAAATAACGGCCACCACACTTGTTTTAAAAACAACATTTCAGCATGTTTGTGACCTTCCTGTAAGCGCCGCAGCCGTTCACCGGTCCTTGTCTGTAAGTGACTATTCATAAAGGCCTGATATTCTTCTTCAAATCCCATAGCATCCCTCTTCCTATCCAATGTTCATGTTCATTATAGGGCCCTTAAATTTGATATCCGGAAAACTTTTTGTGTTAATGCGAGTAAGAAAAACAGTTTCGAGTGGTATTATCCTGGGGGGAATTTAAGCAAATTAAGCTTAAGGAAGCAACTTGAGGGGAGAACTATTTTTAGTTTAATAGAATTCCTATATTTGTCAATCTAATTCTCTTTATATTTCAACGCTTCTATTCTTACCATTCTACTTGGACCAGCCTCTCCAACACTAAAGGAGAGGCATTCTTCTAGAAATAGAGTCACAGTGACACTCCGGCATATGTCGATTATGTGTGAGCAGTTTCAGGTTTTTGTTTCAGGCTTGGGGAGATGACTCCTTCTATGAAAAAGGGACAAAGTGCTTTCACTGCACTTTGCCCCCTTTAACAATCCTAAATATTGCTTAAAGCTTCTTTAATTGATGTAGCCCCACTCACCACTTGAAACTCTTTTCCAATCGTCGAATCATTCTCCAAACATCCAAAGAGAACCTGTGCAACATCCTCACGCGGTACGTCTCCTCTTTCAACTTTCCCGGCGATTTGTACTTTTCCGATTCCGTTCTCATTAGTCAGCCTTCCTGGATGAACGATTGTGTAATCCAGGTCTGTTCCCCGCAGCCACTCATCTGCATAGTGCTTTGCGACGACGTATGGCGCAAAGGATTCAGGTGCTTCCTGTATCGCTTCACGGGTGGTATCGAATGAACTCACCATCACGAACCGCTTCACGCCTGCCTTTTCAGCTGCTTTTATAGTTTTTACAGCACCGTCCAAATCAATCATCAGGGTTTTGTCTGCACCAGTGTGCGGGCCGGATCCCGCTGTGAATACGATGGCGTCGACTCCCTGGGCTGCTTTTGCAATATCTTCAATTTCGCCTTCTAAATCCACAAGGGTCGTCTCAGCACCTGAAGACTCGAAATGTGATGCCTGCTCTTTTTTACGTATCATCGCTGTGGCCGTATGGCTGCCGCTGTCCTGAATCAGTCCGACTAACTGCTTTCCGATTTGTCCGTTTGCTCCTACAACAAGAATTTTCAATGTATCCACCCTTTCTGATTTATGTCTATTAATATCGTAAACCCCATACAAGCCCAATGTCTAATGTCCTGTCTGAAAGCTTGTTAGCTTCCCAACACCCAGAAGGCTGCCCCATATCATTGAGGCAGCCTTTAGAGATTAATCCACTATACGAATGGGGAGTCAAAGCTCCCGCTTCAAATTTAGTTATTCAACCAGTACTTGCTGCAATCCCGGTTACGGGACATGAACTTGTATTCAATGAAATAGCGGCGGATGGTCACAAAGTCATAAAAGACAGCCTTGATCACCTCGTTGACTTCTTTTTCGGTGTACGCTTCTTCCGGATCAAAACGCTTAATTAAGTGCTGGATGATAATGAATTTCCGTTTTTCTTTACTCGGAAACTCGCTTAACGGACCCTCAAGACCCTCCTTGAAGTAAGTTGATAAAACTTTTTCCCTTTCCTGGTTTGTAACGTTGTATTTCTCCATTTTAAAAATTCCCTCCTTAAAAAAAAATGGATTGCGGCCAATTAGATTAGATGAGTATCTAAGTACTTATATTTTATATATTAGATTATTATCTAATTAGATTCAAGTCTAATCGGAAATTTTTTTAATTATTTTTACAGTTCTTCCGGTGATCAGAAGTGTTTATTAAAAAAAGGCTTTGTAAAAGAGTAATGTTGTTGCCAGATTTCCGCTCCAGGTGTGCGACTCCGCGGGGCGGGCGGTGAGCCTCCTCAGCTTCGCCTGCGGGGTCTCACCTGTCCCGCTAATCCCGCAGGAGGTCGCACACCTTCCGCTCCAATCAACCATTGTTTCTATATCTCACTGGAACATTGGGATCTTGAACTTAGAGGGTTTGGTGATTTCTATAAAAGGGTTCATAATACCTATCCACTAATAGCAAAAGTAGCAGCAGAACCAATGCAATTATTAATGGATAATATTTTCAACCTTTCAATCGAAATTACAACATCATCAACTAACAGAGCACAAAAAAATGCTCAACCCTTTGTTATCAAAGAAATGAGCATTTATTATTAATTTATTTTTTTACATCAAATATTTTATCCTTCGACTTTCCAACTACCGACTACCCGTCCATTCTCATGGACCACATACTCCTCAAACATATTGGCAACGGTACAAGCATGGTTAGGAATAATCTCCACCTTATCACTCAATTTCAAAGAAGTTTCTCCTGAAACAACTCCGATCCCATGCTCTTCGGATAATCGTTCTATCGTCATTTCCGGATGGCCGAGGATGTGGCCGAATCCATTAACTGTCGCATTTCCATGCGCTCCCTTATCCAGGCAGAGCGTTTTGCTCCCTGTATCAAAGACAATTCGATCTGGGTACACACCAATGACGGAAGCCAGTACGGTCAGGGCACAGTTTTCATGTGTTGTCACACCTAATCCCGCTTGAATGGCATCAAAGAACACAGCATTCCCCGGCCTGATTTCGGTAATTCCCGGTACCTTTCCAGAAATCTTAAAGGTAGGTGTTGAACCGACACTTCTTACTGGGATTGGGATTCCTGCTTTTTCACATTCCTCTGCACTTTCAACGACTGCCTGCCCTTCCTGAAGTCCAATCCTTTCTATTTCATCGAAACTGGAGGCTGCATAAGAATGCCCGGCATGGGTTAAAATCCCTCCCAGTTTGAGCTTCGAATGCGTGGAAATTTCCCTAGCTAAAGCCAGCGCAGCCTTTCCTGGATCGACCCCGCAGCGGTTCAGCCCGGAGTTGACTTTGATCCATACCTCTAAAATAAATGGCGTGTGCTCCAGTTCATTTTGCAGATAAGCTAACTGGTCCCTGTTATCTACTGATATTTTAAGTTTTACATCATGCTCTAAAAGTTTGATCAATCTCTTAATCTTCTGAGGACTTGAGATTGGATAGGCAATCAGGATGTCGTTGATCCCTCCGGCAGCCATGACTTCCGCTTCCGGGATGGTCGCAGTGGTGACACCGACTGCACCTGCTTTTATTTGCAGCTTCGCAATATCCAAGGATTTATGCGTTTTGATATGGGGTCGGTAAGAAAGTTTATGTTCCTTAGCGAAGCTCGCAATCTCGTTAATATTTTTCATCAGTTTCTGGTAATCAAGCAGCAATGTCGGCGTGTCGAGGCTTGTAAATATCGTCATGAGTTATTCCTCCCCCACTTCTTGTATGACATCCAGCAATAAGTAGATGTCTACGAGAGCCAATACATATTCCGGAAAATGCTGACCTGTTTCGTAATAGGTTAATCGGAGGATTTCCGCCATGGTCCGCTTCCCGTCCATCCAATATAAAATGAAGTCTGCATAGCCCATCGGGATTCCTGATTCCACCTCTTTTAACCATCCGTATCTTGTATTAAGGGACAAGCGGCTGATTTCATCGACCAAGCGGATCGGCCCCTGATACCTTCTTTTGTACGTCCCTTCCATCCAGTTCTTCTTTTCTTTCTGTCTTCCCCCTTCTGTTAATCGATGCACACCAATAGTAGAAATAATTTCAGCTTGCTTTTCAACCAGGTTTTGCAGCTTCCCGATTTCCTCTTGCAAACGGTTAAAACCGCGAATCCTCGCATACTCTTTCAGCTGAGTTAAGGAATCTTTCTCATACTGAACATACAATGAAAACGCATCGCGGAATTCTTTTTTAGAAGGATTCGATTTCATCAGCCACTCTTTGGCATCATTTAAGTGTGAGCTGACTCTGCCCATATGCTGCAAGGTGTACGAAACCCATTCCTCCTCTTCCCCGTTTGCCAATCCGTAACTATATAAGGCCGTGACAGTTCCCACCAGCTTCATCATGTGTTCATCGAGATGGTCCGTAGAATCCGAGGTTGTGTGGTAATGCTTGTCCGGCCATTGAATCAGCATCGGGCATGGGATTCCGATGGTCGGGTCGGAAATGATATAGTGATCACTTCCGCCGGAGAAACGTGTTTTGACATAGTGGACTGTACTGTATTGGGAAGTGCCGGTGAAGTTGGATGTATTGTTGGCTGTTTGCTCAACTAATCCATAGGCAAACCTGTCGAGGAACGTCGGCGCAGCCATTGGCGGCTGTTCAATGCACAGCGGCCCGCCGCCCTTCGTTTGATCCGCTCCGACCATATCCAGGTTTAACGCTGCGATGGTGTTGGCTATCCGGTCTTGGTGCTGTTGGAAGTAAGCTGCTGTTCCCGTCATTTCCGGCATCATCAAGAAACGGATTCCAAGTTCCGGCTGAGACAGTTTTCCTTCTTTTATCAGCCTTGTTAATGTCCGCATGACTTCCATTAATGTACCGGGCCCGGATGCGTTGTCCTGTCCCCCTGGATACGGATGGCATAGGTGGCTGACGAGCAGGATTTCCTGTTCTTTTTTACCGGGAATGAAGTATTCAATGTTTTCGAAATGGCCGTCTTTCAGGTCTGCTTTTA
Source organism: Bacillus sp. AK031 (assembly GCF_053903065.1). Classification (NCBI taxonomy): domain Bacteria; kingdom Bacillati; phylum Bacillota; class Bacilli; order Caryophanales; family Bacillaceae; genus Bacillus; species Bacillus sp. AK031. Next base: position 3,803,231 of record NZ_CP096424.1, read on the forward strand.
CTGAAGCCTTCAGATGGACTGTTTCCTTTTTAGCCAGGTTCCTGAGTTCCTCCCCGATTCTTGGGGATACGACAAAACCGAAGGACTTCACTTCCTCTTCATGATGCCACCAATAAGATGTGTACTGGCGTGTGTCCGGCAAGTCCATGCGAGTTCGCACTGGTTTGAATTCAGCAAGGTTGTCAAAGATCAGCCCTGCACACTTATATTTTTCAACCGCCAAGGCATGGATGATGAACTGATTCCCTCTTACAAGCGCGATCTTCCCTTCGAGGTCCAAGCCATCATAACTGCTTTCTTCCTCTGCGTTTTCGATGACAACCAGCTCAGCCTCCAGTCCTTCTTCCGGTGTGGAGATACTTCTTTGGACGACCGAAATCTCTTCTTCTTGGAATCTGGCAATCCGTTTGCGCTCCGGGGCTTCTATCCACAGCTCGGCACTCTCGCACGACCATTCTTTAAAGGAATGGTGGGATATGAACCGCTCGCCGAATTGTGCCGGATACGAGATCAGTTCGGCATTGACGCCATCTCTTTTTAATAGTTTCATCACTTCATGAGCTGCTTCCCGGTACCCCGGTGATGCCTGAATACGGTGATACTGCGCAATCCGGTCTGCATATCGGAAAGCCTGTCTCCCTGACATCTCTTCTTCTATGATTTTCTTTATTTCTTTGAACATCCGAATCCCCTCCAATGGTATACCTTTTCTATTCGGGTTTTTCCGGAGTAAATCCTTCTTGTTTCCGACGGCATGTACGGAGTAAAGAGCCTTAGTACGGTAGCGTGCTTGGGAGCTGGGCTGATTCTCCACTTCGAACCTAAATACTTCTCTAACGATAAAAAACACCCTCATGAAGGATGTCGCAAAAGCTGCTACTTTTTTCAACAAACTTAAACAAAACCATCCTATATAATGTAGGCAGAAGTATCAGTTCTCAATATACAAATAAGAAAGCGGTGGATAATTGTGAACAAACTTTTAGTACCTATTGATGGATCGGCACACTCCAAAAAGGCATTTGATTTGGCACTTTCCATGGCGAAAGGACCGGACTCAGAAATTGTTCTTCTCAATGTGCAGCCATCTTTCAAGACACCGAATGTAAAACGCTTTGTAAGCCAGCAGGAGGTTCGTGAATACCAGGAGGAACTAAGCAAGGAAGCCTTTCAAAAAATATTGTCTGATGAGACACAAACTGATGATGTCAAGATCAGCAAGAAGTTCAGGTTAGGTGACCCGGGAACAGAAATTTGCAAAGAAGCCAAAGAAATCCAAGCATCCGTTATTGTTATGGGGCATAGAGGTTTGGGCGCTATTAAAACTGCCGTATTGGGAAGCGTGAGTTACAGTGTTATCCATCATTCATCCTGTCCAGTTACCATTGTCCCTTAATTGATATTCACAAGCGTTTATCCCCTTGTCCCTTCAGAGGTGAAATAATAGGAATGGATATATGTTGTGCCAGCCCTTACTGCTTAAAGCTTTAGCAGCTGTGTGGGCAGGTACCTTATTTCTGTTCCTTTTTTTATTTAAAATAAAAGGCAATATGTCCCGCTCTTTTCAAGTATAATGAACCATATTCAGATCATGCATATGATATTTCTTGGAGAGAATCCTATACATAGGACGAAAAAACAAATAAAGAGGTTAAAAAATGAGTAAAAGAAGTTTTGCGGATTATCATGTAAGCGATGAAATTAAAAGAGCGCTGGCTGTGTTAAAATACGAAACGCCAACAGAAGTTCAAAGTAAAGTTATCCCGGCAGCACTGGAAAACCAGGATCTTGTCGTGAAAGCCCAAACAGGAAGCGGAAAGACTGCCGCCTTTGGCATCCCGGTTTCCGATATGATTGAATGGGAAGAAAAAAAGCCACAGGCCCTGATTCTTACCCCAACCAGGGAACTTGCTGTTCAAGTCCGCGAAGATATCACGAATATCGGCAGGTTTAAACGCATTAAAGCAGCGGCCGTTTATGGAAAAGAACCTTTTTCAAAACAAAAGGAAGAACTGAAACATAAAACGCATGTAGTCGTTGGTACGCCTGGCCGGGTCATGGATCACATCGACAGGGAAACGCTTGAGTTGGATCAAATCAAGTATCTTATCATCGACGAAGCGGATGAGATGCTGAATAGAGGGTTCATTGATGAGGTGGAAGCGATCATCAATAAGCTGCCTTCAAACCGGGTAACAATGGTGTTTTCTGCTACCCTGCCTAAAGATGTCGAAAATCTTTGCCATAAATATATGAAAGAACCTCTTCAGATTGAGATCGAATCAACCGGGGTAACGGCTGATACCATTGACCATTCTTTGATTGAAGTGAAAGAAGAAGAAAAGATTTCACTCCTTAAAGACATCACGGTTGTAGAAAATCCGGACAGCTGCCTGATTTTCTGCCGTACGAAAGAAAACGTTGATAATGTGTACAGCGAGCTGGACAGGGCTGGCTATCCTTGTGAGAGACTTCATGGCGGTCTGGAACAAGAGGACCGATTTTCTGTTATGGAAGGGTTCAAATTGGGGAACTTCCGCTATTTGGTGGCAACCGATGTAGCTGCCAGAGGCATTGATATTGATAACGTGACACTTGTCATCAACTATGACGTTCCTATGGAAAGAGAGAGCTATGTCCACAGAACCGGAAGAACCGGCCGTGCCGGGAAGAAAGGAAAGGCGATTACGTTTTCAACGCCTTATGAAGCAAAGTTCATTAAAGCCATCGAAAGATACATTGGCTTTGAACTGCCTGCTGCAGAAGCTCCGAGCTATGTGAAAGTGGCTGCTGGAAAAGCGGCTTTTGAAGAAAAACTCAGCGGCAGGCGGGTCGTAAGGAATAATAAAACAGCCCGTATCAATCAGGATATTCTGAAACTCCATTTCACTGGTGGTAAAAAGAAGAAGATCCGTGCCGTTGATTTTGTCGGAACGATTGCAAAAATCCCTGGAGTCACTGCAGAGGATATCGGCATTATCACCATCCATGATCAAATGTCCTATGTTGATATTTTGAATGGAAAGGGCTCACTGGTTTTACAAGCGATGGAGAATGCGACGATTAAAGGGAAGAAGTTGAAGGTTAGTAAGGCGATTAAATAAGTAGTAAAAGCAGCATCCCGCTCACATTAGCGGGATGCTGCTTTTTTAACTATAAACCCGAACCCTACACTAGAGATTTAATTTAATTCATGCAGTTCTCCGTACCGTTTCTAAATTCCCTGCCTTCATCTTCCTTCCCTTAAACACTAGTGAAAAAATAAGAGGAATTTTTCCCGTTAATTCCGGATTATTGCTTTTTTCAGGAGAAATAACGGGAATTTTTCCGCTTATATATGTAAAATTTCCTGTTTTTGAGTTTTTCAAGTCAAATAAGAGGAATTTTTCCCTTTATTTTAGCTGTTCTCAATGATTTTTCTCAATTAAGGGGAATTTTTCCCGCTAATTCAGTTAAGTGAAAGTGTTTTAGTTGAGCCCCTACCTGGTAAGAGCGAATTCTCACTGTCCCGGATGCCGGAGTCAGCATCTGTTTATCAACAAGTTGAGAAAGTACTTTTCTAACTGTCTTGCCATCCAGCTTCAGACACTTTGCGACTTCTATAGGGGATATTAAACGACAAAACGCAGGGACGGTACTCATGTTCCAAAAGAACTTCTCCACTAACCAACAACATCCTTTATACTAGTATAAAGTGGGAATATTTCAACTATTTAGGGAGGGATTATTTTTGGCTGAAATACTATTACAGAAAAAACCCGTATTTAAAAGGAAATGGGTTAAGATTACAACCATTATCATCAGCGTAGTGCTCTTTTTACTTATGCTGACTGCTGCCTTTGGCTACTGGTTTGTTACGAAAAGTTTGCCAGATTTAGAGGGGGAAATGGTGACAAAGCATGTGCAGGGGGAAGTAACTGTTATCCGCGACGACAGAGGTGTTGCACAGATCAATGCTGCGAATATCAAGGATATGTTTTTCGTACAGGGCTATATTACTGGACAGGATCGTTTGTTTCAAATGGACATGACCCGACGCCTGGCAAGTGGACAGTTATCTGAAGTTGTTGGAGAAGCAGCTCTTGAGACTGACATCTTTTATCGTAGTATTGGAATGCATCGAACGATTGATGCTTTAATGGAAAAAGTAGACCCCGAAACAGAAGAAATCGTAAATGCCTATGCTAACGGGGTCAATGCTTACATAGAGGAAGCTTTTTCAAATGGAAAACAACCACTTGAATTTAGACTATTAGGATATAAGCCAGAACCATGGTCGATTAGAGATACTGGACTGGTTGTAAAGTACATGGGATATATGTTATCCGGTGACCATCGAAACGAGTTAACAAATTACCAACTTATAAAGGAATTAGGACCAGAAGCGGCGAAGGCTTATCTCTCTGAATATCAGGTGGATGATGCTTTTCCAACCATCTATCAAACGGATGAGATTGAACCTTTTTCCGCCCAATCACTCCTGAAACTAGCAGCACATGCACCATCTGAATTTAATGGAAGCAACAACTGGGTTATCAGTGGTGAGCATACAGAATCAGGATTTCCAATGATCGCCAATGATCCTCACTTAGCACTGGACATCCCGGGAATTTGGTACCAAACTCATTTGAATTTAGAAGGGGACTTCCATTCAATCGGGGTTACTGTCCCTGGTGTACCAGGCGTAACCCTTGGACATAATGAGCATATGGCTTGGGGGGTCACTGCCTTATCAGTGGACCAGGAAGACTTATTTTTAGAACGTGTCCATCCCGAGAAACCAAGCTATTATGAGTTTGATGGAAGCTGGGAGCAAGCTGACGTTTTTGAAGAAAAAATCAACATAAAAGATGCAGAAGAGCCCCACATTGAAAGAGTGGAAGTAACTAGAAATGGACCGATTATTAACAAGGTTCTCAATGGGAATGCACCCTACCAGGCCATTGCATTTAACTGGACTGGTTTCCAAGCTGGGGAAGAGATCAATAACTTCCTGAACTTGACCCGTGCAACGAATATCATTGAATTTAATAAAGCACTGGATGGCTTTGTTACCCCTGCATTAAGCTGGGTATTTGCAGACAAACAGGGAAATATCGGCTATCGCGGTCAGGCATTAATGCCGGTTCGTCAATCCAGCGGTCAATTACCTGTACCAGGATGGGACCCACAGTATCAATGGGACGGATTTATTCCGAATTCAGAGGTACCACGCATAGTCAACCCTGACAGAGGTTATATCGTTACAGCAAATAATAAGCCTGTTGATGATTCCTATCCTTATGAAATAGGTCGAAGCTTTTATCCATATCGCGCCGAACGAATAACGGAAATGATAGAAACAAAGATTTCTAAAAACGAACTTTTCAAATTGGAAGATATGCAAGCCATTCAAAACGATTTCTTAAATAGTCAGTCACGAGCTCTCATTCCACTTTTAGTGAAAGCCTTGGAAAGATCTTTTGAGTCCATCGAACAAGCGACAGAACAAGAAGAAGAAGTGTTACAGTTGTTAAAGGATTGGGATTTTGTAGAAACCTCTGATTCGGCTGCCGCATTAATATGGAATCATTGGTACCTGACATTCAATGAAGCTTTATTTAAAGATATAGTCAGCTTCAATTATAGTCATCGAGCAGTAACCCATCGTATGTTGCTGGAAGCTGATCAGCACCCGGAACATCTCCTATTTACTGATTTAGAAAAGGATAAACAAAAATCACTTGACTCTCTGGCCCGCGACACGTTTATAGAAGCGATCAAAAATATAGAGGAGCTTCAAGGAGATAATCCTGCTAAATGGGAGTGGGGAAATTGGCACAGAATGACCTTAGAACATCCATTAGGTTCCGTAAAACCTCTTCATCTGCTCTTTAATGTTGGAGATTGGAAAGTAGGAGGAAGTGGAGCTACTCCAGGGGCTATTTCCTTTGATTCTACTACCGGCTCAGCAAACCATGGCGCAGGCTGGAGGTTCATTGGAGACTTATCTTCAGACGATAACTACTTTGACATCATCATGCCAGGACAATCAGGACAAGTATTTTCACCATTCTACAAAGACCAAGCAGACGAGTGGATAAACCAAGAACTATTTCCAATGATTTATAACAAAGAAGAGAGTAAGGATAAGAAGGTATACATTTTTAAACCTGGGAATTAAGAACAAAAGCGCAAGCGCCTTGACCAGCCCCGACAGGCATAAGACGAGCCGGCGGGAAGGTTGCTCTTTAACCTTCTTGATGGATTGGCTTACGACCCCGAGGGGCTAGGCGCTGGAGCTGGATGCAATCAAAAGCGTAAGCGGCCGTTTAGCTCCGTACAGATTGGAGGGCTTCTGCATGAGATAAAGGAATCACAACGAACGAAGTGAGTTGATGATGACTTATCGCAAGGAAGAAGACCGAAATCTGATAGGAGCTGGCCGCTGGAGCTGGATGCAATCAAAAGCGTAAGCGGCCGTTTAGCTCCGTACAGATTGGAGGGCTTCTGCATGAGATAAAGGAATCACAACGAACGAAGTGAGTTGATGATGACTTATCGCAAGGAAGAAGACCGAAATCTGATAGGAGCTGGCCGCTGGAGCTGGATGCAGAAAGCAATCTGGTTATCCACAACCCACAATTTTTATAAATTCCTAAGCAAAAATAAAGGGGCCGATCTTGTGTTTTTCGTTTTGTGAATCGAAAAATCACAAGACCGGTCCTATTGTTTGTAGACTTATTCTTAGATAATAAATTATCTGCTGGTCTCTTTAATTCGTAAGTTTACTTTTAATTTATGATACGGTTATCCGTACCGTTTCCAAAATTCCCTGCCTTCATCTTACTTCCCTTAAACACTAGTGAAAAAATAAGAGGAATTTTTCCCGCTAAATCCAATTTTTTGCTTGTTTTGGAATAAATAAGGGGAATTTTTCCGCTTATACGTAGCAAATCCTCCTGTTTTAGCGTTTTTTGAGTCAAATAAGAGGAATTTTTCCCTTTATTTTAGCTGTTCTCAATGATTTTTCTCAAATAAGAGGAATTTTTCCCGCTATTTTAGGTTAGGTAAGAGCGAACTCTCACTGTCCCTGATGCCGGAGTCAACATCTGTTTATCAACAAGTTGAGAAGTTTTTTACTAACTGTCTTGGTACTTAAATTAACATATTCCGCAACTTCTAGATCATGCAGCACTACCTAAATCTGATCCATCGGGCAGCCATGCTTTTCACTGGTTAACTCTTATTAGAATCGATTCCATTTTAAAACATCATCAAGAGGAAGGCGAGTTTTCTCAAAACCGGCTTTGGTTCCTTTTCCCAGTGAGATTAACATGATCGGTTCAAAGGTTTCAGGAACGTTGAACGCGTCAAGGAATTTAGCTTCATCGTATCCGCCCATTGGCACAGTGTCATAGCCTTTCGCTTTTGCTGCCAGCATCAATTGATTCGCGACTATTCCACCGTCAATGTGAGCGATTTTGGCTTGGCGCTCTTTAGGGAAATTCCCGTAGGTGTCCAAGATGCTGTTTACGTACATGTCTTTGACGTCTTCTGGCATGTTGCCTTTTTCAGCAATTTGGCTGTAGATAGTATCCGCATTTTTGTAAGCTTCACGATCACCAAGCACCGCGATGACCACGGAAGCATCCACGATTTGCTGCTGATTGTTGGCAATCGGCAGTAACCGCTCTTTTTCCTTCTGGTCTTCAATCACTAGGAATCTCCACGATTGAAGGTTGCTGGATGAAGGCGCCAGAGTTGCTGTTTCCAGCAGTTCTCTGATTTCACTTTCTTCTATTTTAAAATCAGGATCATATTGGCGCACTGAACGGCGTTCTCTCGCAACTGTCAAAAACTCCGTATCCTCCAACTGCTTCGGAGCTTCTTTCGTCGTATCGAGTTCTTTGGCTTTATTTAAATATTCTTCTTTGGTCATTGTTTTATCAGACATAAAAAAATCCTCCTCTTAACTGTATCTTTCACAGGAACAGTATAAAACCTAAACTGTTCCTTTGTCAACTACAGTTAATGGAGAACAAAATAAAAAAGCGAGAAGTGCAGACACCTCTTCGCTTTCTATGGTTTCATTAAATCCTTGATCGTCTTTTGCTGTAACCCGTTCACTACCCAGCTCTCCATCTCATCACGAAGCTCAAAGAGAGATTCGCGTGTAGAAGGGGCAAAACATTCCTTACTTTCCACATTGAAAAATCCCTTTGGGAACGTTTCTGATTTCATCGCATCATAAACATCGGATAATTTAATATCCTCAGGATCCTTCACAAGAAAATAGCCGCCGTCCCGCCCTTCTTTTGCCTGAATTAATTCTTCTTTCACCAGGTGGCGCAGTATTTTCCTTAAAAAAACGGATTTGGAATCCAGCTTTTCGGCCAATTCTCCGCTGGGACAAAGACCTTCATTATTGGCCAGCACTACCAGGGCCTGAATCGCCATGCCAAACCACTTTACACTCGTTACGTTTTCAGCCATCGTTTCACCTCTTCATCTCCTTTTATTTTGAAACAATGCCTTGTAAAAGTCAAAACCTTTTGATACATAGGACCTGACCCCCAGTGCGTTAATACTTTAGTGTACTGGGGCCAGGCCCTATAATTACTGCCTGCTCCATACCAGCATACAAAAATACGCAGGCTCCCATTCAAGCTGCGTATTTCTTTGAGAACTTATGTCCCTTTATGAGATTTTCTCCGTCTTATCCACTTTCGCCTTTTCGGATACTTGCAGGTCATTCTGGTATTCTATAAGCTCGATCTCACAGCCTGGCCCAATCTCTACATTATTCCCGCGGACCACTTTTGCCTTTGTGTATTCGAGTTTGACCACGTCGCCTTCAATGAGATCGGCGTGCAGCTCTTTGCTCCAGGTCTTGATCAGTTTATCGAGATTCAGGATGGATGGACCAGATCGTTTTACCGTGATCGTCTCTCCTCCGATTTCCTTGACCTTTGATTTTCCATGCAGTTCAATCGAGATACGATCCCCATTCAGGAGACCGCCGATTGTAAAGGCGCCGTTGAGATCTGCATTCTCCACTTCGCAGTCGCCCTTAACCTTCATCATTCCTTCGAGGAGAATATAGTCCCCTTTGACAGACTCGACCAATCCCGTATGGCCCTTGATCTCCAACTTCCCGAATGACAGCTTCCCGTCGATCGATGAACTTCCATGTATTTCAATTTCATCAGCAAAAAAATTCCCTTCTACCTTTGCGCTTCCTCTTATGGCCGCAAAGTCTGATTGGATATTGCCATATACCTTCGCAGAACCATTACACTCGAAATCTTTACAATCTAAATCTCCGGTAATCTTTCCACTGCCATTGATTTGGACCTTCTCAAACGAACCGCCTCCTGTCTCACTGCTCCCTGACAGAATCAAATCTCCCATTGTTTCCTGATTCATGCTAAATCCCCCTCATTACTAAATCTTTTCAGCGTCTCCAATATTGGTATCCTTCTTTTCCTTATTGGTAAGCGTCGATCTATATTCCACTTTCTCGATATGACAACCCGGCCCTATTTCAATGTTGTTGCCCCTGACCATTTTGGCCGTTGTGTGTTCTAGATAGATGCTGTCTCCTTCGATTGTGTCTGCTTCAAGGGTGTATGTCTTTTTTAGGAGGCTTCTGCTTTTTACCTGGATCGTCTCTCCGCCAATTTCACCAGCCTTGCTCGGAGCCATCTGTAAATTGATGATCAATTCGCCGACATTCAGCAGTCCTTTAATATCGAAACCGCCTTTCGCGTCCATTTTTTCCAGCTCCACATTTCCAGAACTGTTAAGAAAGCCTCTCATCTTAAGCGTATTGGCCTTCATAGAGCTTCCAACATTCAACTCGCCGATTATGTTTACTTCATTACTGCTTAATTCTTCATCTATTGTCATTTTCCCCGTTACCTTCAACTGGTTCATGGATGCTTTCCCCTTCACACTGCATTCCCCAGTCACCTTTGTTTCGACGGAACGGATATCCCCGGAAACAGTCCCATGACCCGTCACTTTTACCTTGTCATAATCTCCGCCCGGATAGCTGCCATCTCCTATTACCTTCAACCGTTTCGTTCTTTCCCCGCTCATCTAAAAACCTCCCGTTACTAGCTTGTTCATCAGTTGATTTGCTTCAGAATCAATGGACAATGAAACTGCTATTTTCGTTTTCTCATCAACATAAAAGCCATCGGAACCAGTCACAAGCAACACTGTTACAACACCCATTTTCCGCAGTACCACTAAGGAAGCCTGCTTATCCTCCAGTTTCGGATAATGAGCGTGCAGCGTGTGAAGGAGTTGCTTTCCTTCCTCCCATCCGATTTCACCTGTCTCCAACGACCTTTCTAAAAGATATAAGTACAAGCCGTCTTGAAAAGTGATCGCTTCCAAAGGACCGAATTGCTCTTCAAAAATAGACACCGTATTCTGTGAAACAATGTTTCCTTCGACGAAATCCTTCTTCATAATGTTGACGTCTTTCGTCTTTGGCGATAGAGCACCAGCCAATTCATCCAGTGAATGATGATCTTTTAACTCTTTGATCCTGCCGATTCTTTCGAGGATCTGCTCCTTTGGAAAAAAGGTTTCCTGGCCAGTAAACGTTGATTTTCTGATGAACCAGTCCTCCGGAATCAACTTCTTCCTCTTCCAGCGATAAAGCTGGCCGTACGTAATATCTGTCTGCTCCAGCAGATCCTTTTTCGAGATAAGTTCTTTATCCATGTTTTTCACTCCTTGAAAACAATGTAACATAACACTGTTACGTTGTAAAGGCGTAATAGCATAATAAGGTTCCTTGTGGCTTGTGGATTTGCCCACATCAATAAAAAAATCTCATCATAGGATAGGAGTAAGAAGTACTTTCACAAATTTTGAAAAGGCTGTGATATGACAAGATGAAACGTGAACCGGTTGATCACTACTCCTTTCAGAACCTGAAGGAAAGCGGAATGTCTTTTGAACAGGTCTTTAAACATATTGTGAAGTTCATGCAAGTGCAGCCAAATGGAAACTACCGGCTAATGGTTGGGACAGACTCACAGGTCCATGCGAAACACACCACCTTTATAACGGGAATTGTCATTCTTAATGAAGGAAAAGGTGTGTGGGCATGCATCAGGAAAGTCGTTGTACCGAGGAAAATGCTGCATTTGCATGAGCGGATTTCTTATGAGTTATCGTTATCCGAGGAAGTTGTTTCATTATTTACGGAGGAAAGAAAAAATCAGTTGATCGACATAGTCCTTCCCCACCTTTATAAAGGAGCCACCTTTACCATGGAAGGCCATATCGATATCGGTGCTGGAAATAAGAATAAAACAAGTAAATTTGTAAACGAAATGATTGCGAGGATGGAAGCCATGGGCGTGGAGCCGAAGATCAAACCGGATGCATTTGTGGCTTCGAGTTATGCGAACCGGTATACCAAAAGAAGGAATGGGTAGCATGGGGGCCGGTTTGTATATAGGAAAAGCAGGGTTGTGCCCCACTACGTTAATACGTTAGTGTACCGGGGGACAGTCCCTGATATTCATGCTCACTGTATATCTCTATAATCATAATAGAACTTGTTCTTCCCTAGTTTTTTAACTTTTCCGCTCTCCACTGCCTTTTTCCATTTCTGTATAGAAATTTGGTTTAATGCTTCGGCTTCTCCTTCGCTTCTAGTCCTGTTCCTTTTCTTTCTATTAGGACTTTTTGTCTTTGCAATTTGCTCATTCGCCCGCTTGCCGTTTTTCCGAACTGTACTTTCAATATCTCCCAAACTCATTTTCCTTCTCATCTCCACCAACCCTTTTAGCCATCATCTTGGTCAAAATTAGTGGAGTTTATGATTTAAATAAATAAAAAAGAACCGACAATATCTGCGGTCCTTCAAAGCCACGGGCTTAGTAATTTATAAACTTTGGTTCTTTTAGCTTCTGCAATCAGGTAAGCCATATCTATATTCTCGTCCCTATGAATAAGAAACATCCTCTTAGCCCACTCATAATCTTCATCATCTTCTGGATATCGCTTTTCAACAATGCCTTCTAAGCGATGGATGATAATATCTTCAATACCGATGACATACAATTTACGATTATTTGGGAGCTGCAACTCGATTACCTTATCCTCGCTGCCTTCTAAATGACTGGAAGGCACTTCAACTGCCAATTCAGCATCAGCATGGTACCACTCTCTCTGAGTCTTGATAAACCCCAGTTCAGTCAGCAATTCATTAAATTGTTCCCATCCATCACTTACAAAATCAATATCGTGAGTCGTATAATCATTTCTTGTATAAATTTCGACTGAAAGACCACCAACTACAATTGGGTATATCCCTCTGCTGCTAAAATATTCAGTTACGAGGGCAGCAAATTCAATCATCTTATGAAATTTAGGTTTATCTTTTATGTTTTCAAGTTCAACCTTTAGATCTTCAATTGTAATCATAATACATTTTCCGATTCCCTAAAGGTATAATTTTTCCATCTTGCACCGCTTTGTTCCATCGAGAAATAGAGATTTGATCCAGACACTTTATTTCTCCCTTTGTTCGTGTTCGAGACTTTTTTCTACGACCACTAGAACAGGGAGAAGTTCTTAGCTCAAGATTAGCCGATTTTCGATTTTTATCGATTGTCTCATTTATAGATTCCAGAGTCATAGTAATCATATCTCAAACCTCCTTGTTGTCTTAATATTAATACAAAACCCTTTCTGTGAAAAGCACTATTACCAGTAACAGACCCTGCCCCTCCACTACGTTAATGCTTTAGTGTACCGGGGGCCATGCCCTGTTATTCTATAAAACTACTTTTTCCTCTTGATAAACATGAACCTTGTTACGCCCTGCATCTTTGGCTGAATAGAGGGCTTTATCCGCTTTGTTCAGAAGGTCGTATAAGGTCTCTTCCTGTGCTTCCGATGATTGGGCGACTCCAAGGCTTAACGTTGCGGCAATAACGGCATCCTTTGTCACAAGCCGCTTCCCGGCCAGGTAAGTACGGATCCGGTCAGCCAAGCCCTCTGCCTCTGCTCCTGTGAATCCCTTCAGGCCAAGAACAAACTCCTCGCCGCCATAACGGGCAAACAGTTCTCCGTCAGTCAGTTGAATCTGGCAGGTCTGGGCAATATGTACAAGCAATTGGTCGCCCACGAAATGTCCATAGGTGTCATTGACTCTTTTAAAGTGATCAACATCCATCAGAATGACAGAGAACGGAATATCCTTCTCCCTCGCCTCTTCAAACTCCCGGACACATTTATGAAAGAATGCCCGCCGATTATGAATTCCTGTCAGTTCATCATAATAGGCAAGCTTCTCTAACTTAACCTGCAGGTCCTTCACCTCTGTCATATCATTAAAAATAATCAGGATGCCATTTCGCTGGTAGGAATGGTGCAGCTTCGAGATGCGGACCTGATAAGTACGCAGAGATTGGCCGCCGGCCAGATACTCGAGCTCGTGAGTGGTGGAACTGCTTTTCAATGGAAATGGGAAAGGTTTCCCAGTAAAGCTTTTCCACACTTTCAACAAGTCTTCACCCAGCATCCGTTTTGTGAGCTGCGGAAACATCCTTTGAGATGCCTGGTTGAACTCTATGACTCTATTCGTTTCATCCAAAACGAGGACGCCGTCATTAATACTGTTGAAGATTGCGTCTTTCGCAATCGGCATCAAACTGAACATTCGGGATGAGCTGATGGACCAGAAATACAGGAGTGAAGTAAGCCATAAGACCATAGGCACCGGGTCGACCCCCGGTGGTGTCAGTCCCATCAAATAAACAAACGCGGTGATGATCGGGACAAGCTGTCCCCACATTAACGAAACAAGCTGGGGACGATATTCCTTTGCGGTTTCCCTCCAACGGGAGAATACCAGTAACAAAGCAACAAACAGGCTGCCGAATGTGTAAATCCCCTGAACAACATACCAGATACCGATCTCCTGGTATACGAACGGAATACCTAAATCAGGATGGACTTCAAGTACCCTGTAATAAAGGTGATGAAAATCATTGGTCGCTACCATGATCAAGCTGATAAAAGGGATCGCCAGAAGGGCTGTATAACTTTTTACCGTCAGCCTCATTCCCAGATACTTCATAATGAACATCAATCCGAGAGTAGTGGAAAAGAGCATGCCCATTATAAGAATGACCGTCCAGAACTTGATCTCGGACAGGGTCGTGGATATTAAAGTAAAAGCTGTACCAAAACAGTAGACGGCAGTGAACAGTGCGTGAAGAATGAACAAAGGGGCAATATCCTTATAACGGTGGCGCTTGAGAAAAACATAGGAACACAAACACAAATTGAGCACTAACGAAGTGCATATCAAGGAAATATAAGCAGTCAAATCTGAATTCACAATTGAGGACCTCTTTTAAGACTTTTTATTTAAATTTAGCATATTTTGAAAAGCTTGTCCTTACTATCTTTCATCTCCTGAAACGCTCTCATCAAGTCCCGCCAGAGGGGTTTCCGGTTTATTAGCGGGAGCCCCATCATTTTTCAGCTGCTTTACTGCTTTCATCATTAGTGAACCCTCTCCATCTATCGGCGCAAACCGCTCATGTACCGGCCAGCCGACTGCGGTCTCTACTCTCCAGAAAACAAGACAAAGCACCTATCCAAAAAAGACCAACCCTTGGCTGGAATTGGTCTCTCTGCTATTCAGCGATACTATTGGAGAATCGCAATCCGAATTAAAATTAAACATGTTTCTTGCCTGCCATGCTCCCTGAACTTAGAACAAGCGAAAACAAAAGATGGGTGCTGATTGAAACCTTTCAGATCAGCCTCCATCTTCTTTTAAGCTAATGAAAAAAAGCACTGCGTACCTTAACGGGTTCAGTTTTGAAGTACAAACATCTAATTAACAAATGAAATTGTGGAGCTTTTTGTAGTTGAAATTCAATCATATCTGAATAAAAAAATGGTCAGAGGCTGATGTGCACCTGACCGGTTTTTTTTATTGCCGGTTATTCAACTAACGCCCCAGATGGCTGAATAGTTGAGCATCAGATCCACCGTTCACCTTTTGCATTCTTAAAAAAATGAAATCAGGTTCTCTGCTAGTTGAGATTTATAAAGGGAAAAATTCCCCTTATTTAGCAAATTGTGCTGAAAACAGCTTAAATAGCGGGAGAAATTCCTCTTATTTGAATCAAAAATTGTAAAAATAGGTACCTTTGACTGAAATAGAGGGAAAAATCCCCCTTATTTTATCAAAAACTACTTCTAATCTGCATTTAACGGGAAAATTTCCCTTTATTTAAGCTAACAGCATTTTTAGCCAACTCGTGAGTTTCTTCAAGTAATCTGCTCCGTTAATGGAAGATTCTGTTCTTTTCATTTTATCATACATACTGATCTTTTTTTAAAAATATCTGTCACTTAAATGTATCGGAAACCGCACAACAAATTTAGAAGAACAGAAAGTTCTGTCACCTGCATTTTGGGTTACATTTTATAATACAAAAAGAGCATAATTATTGGCATAAACACCGCTAAATCAAGAAAAAACAAGTGACAAATTCGATGCGAATTGTCACTCATTTTGATGTGCATTTTTTAGTTGTGTACTCCAAAACCGAACCCGTTATGCGTACCTTGCCCTTTATCCTTTTAATTCTCCAAACCAGCTATCCCGAATCCGCCTGGTCCGGAATGAGTCGAAATCATCCCTCCCGCTTGTATCCATTTTACGTTGTGGAACCCTGCTTCTTTGGCGATTTCATCCATTCTCTGCTTGGTGCCTTCATCGAGTCCGATTGAATAAATTAAATAAAGCTGCCCTCTGTCGATGTTGAATTCATTCAAGTAGTCCCTCATGAGTTTTTCTGCCACTCCGCTCATCTTTCCGCGATATTTCTTCGTGGAAACAAGCTTGCCATCAATTAATTCTATGCATGGCTTTATTTTTAACAGAGCCCCCACAAGGGAAGCCATATTGCTTACACGCCCTCCTGCTCTTAGGAACTCCAGACTGCCTGGAACGAATGCGAGCCTTGACTTAGGCACCATCGATTCTATTTTTTCTACTAATTGAGACGGATTTATTTCTGGTTCGTTCTCCAGCATTTGCGCCGCATATATCACCACCGCCGCTAACCCGCCTGTAACGTTCAATGCGTCAATCAGGAAAAGGTCTTCGAAATCTTCGGAGGCAATGACCGCGTTTTGAAAGGAAGAAGAGGCTCTCGATGTATAGCCTATATGGATAATGACGCAATCAGGGAAATCTGCTTTTATCCTCGTAAAGAACTCATGATACTCATGGATATTGGTGGCGGTTGTAGAGGGTATTTTTTTCGTGCGGCCATAATAGTCATAGATATCTTCAACCGGCAATGAACCATCCAAGTAATCCTTCCCATCCATGATGATGTGCATCGGCACGACTTGGACATTGTACTTTTCGGCTAAATCAGCTGGTACATCAGCACCGCTTTCGGTCGATAAAATGATCCTCGGCATTCCATTTTCCCCCTTTATATGATTGAACCTGACAACGGTGTCCTTGTTTCTCTTTGATGATCTATCTCTAACTACACATGAGAATGGAGCGCCATGTAGTCAGTTCGTTTAAACCGGCCACTCTCTTGAACGGGTATCTGCTTGTTGAGACAGGGGGCGGTTGTGTCGTTTTTTGTCGTTTGGCCGATAAATTGCTCATTTTCGCTGATAAATTCATTTTTCCGCCGATAAACTTCGAAAAAGCGCCGATAAATCCTTCAAAAATGCCGATAAAAAAATTCTCCGGCCTTACAGGAAGCGTTACCCGATTAGGAGCACCCGTTAATCGACGCACCCCCATTCCGTACAAAAATCTCGAAATAAGAACTTTTCTACTTATGTAAGCAGTACCATTTTCCTATTTTACGAACAAACTAGTGATTTATTTATAAAATGTTAATTTTTTTCACCAGATTCCCATTGACCTGAGAATGATTTTCATTTATAAATAAGAATGAGAATCATATTCAATTAAAAAACATCCAGGGGTGAAGGTATGAAGAAAAAATCATTATGGACTTCCCTGTTGGCGCTATTGCTGGTTTTTGGCGTTATGGCAGGCTGTTCCAACACTAACGCAGGGAATGAAGCAGCAAACAACACAGGAAATGAAGGTACTAACAACGAACAAGAAGAGGCAGATGCGGGCGAGGTTAATGTGTATACTGCCCGCCATTATGATACGGACGATGCCATCTACAAGCAGTTTGAAGAAGAAACAGGCATCAAAGTCAATGTCATCAAAGGGGAAGGCGATGAATTGATGGAGCGCCTAAAGCGTGAAGGTGAAGCGACAGAAGGCGATGTATTCATCACTGCAGATGCAGGTAACTTACATAAAGCGAAGGAAGCTGGCCTTTTACAAAGTATTGAAAGTGAAACTGTGAATAATAACATCGATGAGAACCTTCGTGATACAGATAATCAGTGGGTGGCTCTAACACAGCGCGGCCGTGTCATTGTGTATTCAAAGGACCGTGTCGACCCTTCTGAACTATCAACCTATGAAGATCTGACAAATGAAAAGTGGAAAGGCAAAGTCCTGATCCGCTCTTCTGAAAACATTTACAACCAGTCTCTTTTAGCTTCATTCATTGAACTGCATGGAGCAGACAAAGCAAAAGAATGGGCTGCTGGAATCGTAGAAAACATGGCCAGAGACCCTAAAGGCGGAGATACGGACCAGGTGAAAGCCATCGTTGCCGGTGAAGGCGATGTTGCAATTGCCAACACGTATTATGTCGGCAGACTCCTTAACTCTTCCGATCCTGAAGAAGTGAAAGTCGCTGAACAAGTTAGCGTGTTCTTCCCGAACCAAGATACGACTGGCACACACTTCAACATCTCTGGAGCAGGCTTGCTGAAGCATGCGAAGAACAACGAAAATGCCATTAAATTCATTGAATACATGACAGATGCGGAAGCACAGGGTGCATTTGCTGAAGGCAACAATGAGTATCCGGCAAACGCGGATGTGGAAGCTTCTGAAACACTGCAGGCATGGGGAGATTACACGAAACAAGATATCCCGATGGCCGTTCTTGGAGAAAATAATGCCGATGCTGTAAAACTTTTCAACGAAGTTGGTTGGAAATAATTAATCTTGTTAAAAAATGGCCGTATCAATTAATTATTGATACGGCCATAGGTATAATTTCCGTGTTACAATCAAAAAGGTATGAAACGTTTATCCATTTACTATAATTCAAGTTTTATAGATAGAGGAAGTGCATCCATTGAAACTTATACGTGATATTAAAAGACAATCAAATAGCTGGGCAATACTAAGCATGTTGTTCTTTATTGTCCTTGCTCTGCCTGTTTTTTCAATGGGGGTGCACTTTTTCTCTGAACCTAACGAAAACTGGTATCATATCAAAGAATATTTGCTGGGAAACTATATCCATAATACGCTGGTGCTGATCCTCTTCACTGGTGTGTTTTCAGTGTTGATCGGGTTAAGCATTGCCTGGTTCGTGTCCGTTTACGACTTCCCTTTCAGAAGGTTTTTTAAATGGGCCTTGATCCTGCCACTGGCCATTCCACCGTATATCGGTGCTTACACGTACAATGGGATGCTCAATTATACGGGCATCATCCAGACGACCTTGCGGAACTCCTTCGGTATGGAAGTGAATCAAAAGTATTTTGATATTATGACGATGCAGGGAGCCATCTTCATTTTCACTATCTTCCTGTATCCCTATGTTTATATCATTACAAGGGCCTTCCTTGAAAATCAATCTTCTGCACTGATCGAAAATGCGAGATTGTTAGGAAGCGGTTCCTTTGAAGTGTTTTTCCGGATCATTCTCCCTCTCTCCAGGACAGCTATTGTTGGCGGCGTAAGCCTGGTGATCCTTGAGGTTCTGAACGACTACGGGGTGGTGAAGTTCTTTGGCATCCAGACCTTCAGCACAGCCATCTTCCAGGCATGGTTCGGCATGGCAGATATCGATTCCGCCATCAAGCTAGCCGGTATTTTGATGTCCATCGTCCTTTTGCTGCTCATCCTGGAAAAAGTTCTGCGTGGACGGAAGAAATTCAGTTATTCGACCTCAAAGGTGAAGCCGATTCAGCCTGCAAGACTGCCTAAGTGGAAAGGCTGGCTGATGTTCAGTTATGTCATGCTGGTATTTTCCGCTGGTTTTCTCATCCCGTTTTTACAGCTGGCCGAGTGGTTGTTCATGACCTTTGAGTTAATTGCCAGTGAAGAATTTCTTGGACTGATTTGGAACTCCGTATCCGTTGCTTTTACAGCGGCCGCGGCCATCACTTTCATTGCCGTCATTATCGCCAATTTCAGCAGGCTTCATGAGGGGATTATTCCTAAGTTTCTTTCAAAAACGACCCTGATCGGCTACTCCATACCAGGGGCAGTCATCGCAATCGGCGTATTAACCTTATTCCTTGAGCTCGATAAAGTGCAAAGGTTTCTCTATGACCTTATGGGACAGCAGCCATCCGTCATTCTAAGCTTGAGTATTGCCATGCTGATCTTTGCTTATATCATCCGCTTTCTTGCAATCGGATATAATTCAATTGAAGCTGGCTTCGATAAAGTCGGGCGCAGCTTTACGGAAGCTTCCAGGCTTCTGGGGATGAATATGACCCAGTCCTTTTTCAAGGTCGACTTCAAAATGGTCAAAGGAGCGATATTCGGCGGGTTCATTCTTGTCTTTGTCGAAGTGTTGAAGGAGCTGCCCTTAACCCTGATCCTTCAGCCGTTCAACTTTTACACCCTGGCCACCAAAGCTTTTCAATACGCAGGGGATGAAATGGTCCATGAGGCTGCACTTGCCTCCGTTCTCATCATCTTGATCAGCGGGGCATCAATCTATGTTTTTCACAGTATCTTAGAAAAGGAGACTAACTAATGTTTGTTCAATTAAAGAATATCGATTTCCGTTACCCTAACTCTAAGGAACTTGCTCTCAATGGTATTTCTTTCTCAATTGAAAAAGGTGAGTTCATCTCCATTCTTGGAAAAAGCGGAAGCGGGAAAAGTACGATCCTGCGCCTGATTGCCGGACTTGAGGTGCCGGTGAACGGTTCCATCCTCATCAATGAGCAGGTAATGGCGAGCAGCACCCAGTTTGTTCAGCCGGAGAAACGCGGAGTAGGATTCGTCTTTCAGGATTATGCCCTTTTCCCTCATATGAACGTCGCCAATAATGTTAAATACGGCCTCAGGAAAATGAGCAGAAAAGAGAAGGACCTCCGCTTGAAGGAAGTATTGGAACTGGTCGGACTGGCCGACTATGCGAAACGTTATCCCTACGAACTCAGCGGAGGCCAGCAGCAACGGGTTGCCCTGGCAAGAGCGATAGCGCCGAATCCTTCTTTGATTCTGTTTGATGAGCCTTTTAGCAACCTGGATGCCGACCTGCAGATTCAAATCAGAAGCGACTTGCGGGAAATCATCAAAAAGGCAGGAATCACCTCAATCTTTGTGACACATGACAAGTCTGACGCCAGGGCGCTTGCCGACCGCATCATCATCATGGAAGACGGCCAAGTGAAGCAATCCGGATCTGCCTGTGAGCTTGTGGCGATGAATTGATATATGAACGGAGCCAGCCTGCGGATGGGCTGGTTTTTTATTTTCGGGGAGGGTGGTGACTGTCACTACCCGGTTTTTGTTGGTTTTTGTCGACACGCCAAAAAGGACAAGCGCCATACTTGTCCTTCAGCTTCTAGTCCCTTTGAAATTTGAGAAAAATAAGGGGAGAAATTCCTCTTATTTAAGAAAAAGCACGAAAATCAACTAAAATAAGCGGAGAAATTCCCCTTATTCTCTTAAAAAGAGGATCAAATGGTTCACTTGCCTGTGCTTAAGGGGAAAAATTCCCCTTATTTAGCCTGAATCGTGTTCTATTCCACAGCTTAACGGTAAAATTTCCCCTTATTTTAGATAGGATTATTCATGTCCTTTACAGGGCATGCCTCCTGCTACAATGAAATGAAATGATAGGGAAACCTGCTTATCCTCATGAAGGGAGAATTTTTAATACCATACTATAAAAGCTCTCTGGAATCCCTGGCATAGCCGGGGGTTTTTAGAACCATGAAATAAAAAGCAGGGAACCTATCACTGGCTCCCTGCTTTCCTGGTTATTTGAACAAATCCATCAACAATTCCCAGAACCCTTTCTCTTTTTCAGGTTCTGCTTTTTTCTCTTCCTGCTCTTCCATCTCAATGCTTTCCGTCTTGATGACGAATTGAACGGAAGAAACATTATCATTCTCCGTGGAAACAAATGATACCGGTTCGAAATCCGACTTGTCGTACTCCGAAATCATCTTATCGATTTCCGCTTGCATTTGATTCGGCAGGTCTTTGGTTTCTTCGTATAATTCGCTGGTTCCGTCGTGAAGTTCACCGACACCGTTTTCGAGCTCTGTTGTTCCACCTGTCAGTTCCACTATGCCTGAATGCAGCTTGCTATAGGAAGATGATAGCTGACTTACTCCATCCGTGTAGCTGACTAACCCGGAATGGAATTCGTTGTAATTGGCCGACAAACCGGCTAAGCCTTTTTGCAAATCACTGAGACCACTTAAGTCCATCTCAGCAAGAGAGGATGAAAGGTTGCTAGCCGTTGCTTTCAACTCCCCGCTCATGTCGCTTACCGATGTACTGATTCGTGTAAGGGATTGTTCAACATTGGTAAAAACTTTCTTTTGCTCAGCATAGGTTTCTCTTACGTTTTGTGCAGCATTATGGGACTTCTCCAGTTTGTCAATGACACTGGCATCGCCCCCGCTCTCACGCAGCCCAGCGATCTCTTCTTTTGAGACTTGGGTCGCAGGGATTGCCCCAATAGCTCCATCCAAAGCAGCAAAGGCTTGTGTGAAATCCGCTTCCTGAGCCGATAATTCTGCCGCTGCTTCTGTCAGGCGGTCTGCTAAGTTTGTCAAGCTTGCAGGCAGTTCAGCCAGGCTGGATAAGTCCACGTCAGACGACTGTCCGGATAGTGATTGATTGATATTTTTGAGTGCGTCACGAATCGAACTGGATCCACTGGCAATTCCAGCAGACGAGCCGCCCAGTTTGTTTATGCCAGTATTATATTCAGCAGATCCATTCCGAAGGCCCTCAGCACCGCTGTTCAATTCCTTGATTCCAGTCTCCAGCTCCGCCACACCAGCATTCAATTCCTTGATCCCGTTCGACAATTCCGCCATGTCTTCTGTCATGCTTTTCGTTTCCGATGTATCAATCGGAAGAGTCGATGGCACTGCTGAAAGCTGTACTCCCTGGAATTCAAAATCTTCGACGTTTGCCTCTACGCTCAAGTTTTCCTCTTGGCCGGGCATGACGGTAAACGTGATCTGTTTGTTCTTCCCTGCATTTGCAATCATTCCACCGGAGGCTTCAATGCCCTGATACGTATTCGGAAGCGTCAGTGATACTTGCAGCAGATAGTTTTCGTAGAATACGGAATCCGCCTCTTCGTTCTCTTTTATATCAACAGAGATTTCCAGGTGGCCGTTTTTCCCTGCCATTTCCTCAGGCTTCACTTCCTTGCCATCAAGCAGGTAGGAAACCTTCACATCCCAAGGAAGTTCTGTGTTTTCATCCATGTTGCCCTGGTAAAAAAATTTACCTTCCGGGGCTTCCATTTCAATTTTTTGGCCCTCTTGTTCGATTTCCGACAGGTCCGTCAGGTTTTTAACGCTGATGTATTTCCCGTAATCAAGGATCTCTCCAGCCTTCGCCACATCAAGGGTATTTACGACATAGATATTATCCAGACCGCCACCCGCGTTCAAGGTTGCATACACCACTTCATCTTTTGAAGTGACTTTGCCTTCCGTTGCCGCCTGGGCAGGATGACTAAGAAATGAAGGCAAGACGAGCATGGCAGCGAGAGCAGTATAGCGTAATTGTTTTTTTCTCATCATCATTTCTCCTCATAGTAATTTGCTTTATAGGTTGTTTTTTTAATCAATTTATCGAATACCAGTAACATTGCCGGCAGAGCGAACAGCACCATGATGAACGCGAGCAGCGCCCCTCTCCCCATCAACAGGCCGATGGAGCCGACAATCGGATTGGATGATGTAATCCATAAAATGAAACCGACACCGGATAAAATGGCTGCCGAAATCGAGATGGAGAACGTCTTTTCATCCAACGTTTTCACAATTGCTTTACGTGCAGGCATCTCTTTCCGGAAGTGGTTATATGATTCTGTGAAAAGAATCGCGTAATCCACCGTCGCGGCAAGCTGTACGGTACTGACGATCAAATACCCGACAAACACGAGCGATGTATTTGTGAAGTAAGGAATCGACAGGTTGATCCATACGGCTGCTTCTATCGTAATCAACAGGATAATCGGGATTGTAATCGACCTGAAGCTGAGCAGCAGGACGATCGCAATCGTCACAACCGTCAATACAGTGACGACGACATTGTCCTTATTGACTGTGTTTTTTATATCATAAAGCGTAACACTTTCTCCTAGAGCAAGTGCCTCATCACCATAGTAATCCTGGGCGGCACTTTCTACATTTTCCACAATCTCGAAGGGAATCTCCCCTTCTGTCGCCTGATTAGTATTGATAACGATCCGGCTGTAATTCTCTGAGTAAAACTCCTTAGTGATCGATTCATCGAGGTATTCAGGTGGAATTTCCGCTCCGACCTGGTTCGCATATGCGATCACCCCGGTCACATAATCGATTGCTTCAATATCATCAACAAGCTCCGCCTCCTTCGCTGCATCTCCTCTAGGGACCAGCAGAACGATTGGCGTGGTCTCACCAAACGCCTCATTGATGATTTTCGCATCACTTCCAACCCTCGTATCTTCAGGCTGCGTGCCCGTTCCATAGATGAACGAAGTATTGCTCTGTGCCAAAAACGCAGGAATGAGAACCGCAAAAATGAGAATCAGGCTTGGGAATTTCAGCTTCATCACTTTATTGCCGATCCCTTTGAAACTCGGCACAAAGCTTTTATGCTTGGTTTTATCCATCCATTTATAAAAATAAAGAGTCAATGCGGGCAGGAATACCATGACACTGATGAAGCTGAGGATAATCCCTTTTACCAGGTTCAAGCCAAGGTCGGAACCAATTTCAAACTTCATGAACGTAAGAGCGATAAATCCAAAGAATGTCGTGGCCGCACTCGCCGTGATGGCCGGGAATGACTTCTTCATCGCCAGCTCCATCGCTTCTTCTGGATTATTCGTTGTCTTCCGGTAATCGGAAAAACTGTGCAGCAGGAACACGGCGTAATCCAGTGAAACCGCCAGCTGCAAAATAGGGGCGACCGACTGTGTCACGAAGGAAACTTCACCTATGAAAATGTTTGTTCCTAAGTTGATCAGGACCGAAACCCCGATGGCTGTCAGGAAAAACACCGGTTCTATCCAAGAAGTTGTTGAAACGACCAGGATCAAGATAATGAGCGGCACCAGCAGCATTGCAGCATACATGGATTCCGAACCAGCCATCTGCTGCGAATTAGCCGTATTGATGGCTTCTCCTGCCAGCGCACCTTCTTCACCGATGATTTCATAGATGGCATCGGTAATTCGTACCTCATCACCTGAACGGACACTTATTGAAAACAGCGCACTGCCGTCTTTATAATAGTTTTCAACCGTCTCTTCATCGGCCATTTCCAACGGCTTTTTCAAATCAACCATATCATCGAGCCACATGACACTGGACACGCCGTCAATGGCTTCTAATTGCTCCTTATATCCAAGAGCTTCCTGTATAGTGACATCAGGGACCATAACCCGCGTATCCGGCACATCCCCCGTAAATTCCTCTTCCATGATGTCCATCGCCTGAGTCGATTGGGCATCTTCCGGTAAATAATCGACCATATTGTAATTGACCGATACAAAAAACTGCGCGGCTGTTGAGAGTACCGTAATAAGGACGAAGGCAATCAAAACAGCTTTTTTATGTTTTATGATACGTGATGCAATATTTATCATTTTTCATCCTCTCTTGTGTCTTTCCGATTTTCACTTTATCATTATATTAAACACCGTGTTGGATATTCAACAAACAGTTGCGTATATAATGTACAGTACACAACAGATGTTAAAGTTATGTTGGATAACTTTGTGAAAATATTGTGAAGGAAAGGATTATGGACGATGAGTTCAAAAATGGACCGAAGAAAACAATACACCCGGATGGTTTTAAAAGACAGCTTATTGGAGCTCCTGCAAAAGAAATCCATTTCAAGCATTACCATCAAGGAGATCTGCGAGATGGCGGATATCAACCGCTCCACCTATTATGCCCATTACGCAAACCAATACGAGCTGCTCAATGCAATCGAAGAAGAGTTCATCGAGGACTTAGTCCGGACGCTCACTCAATATAATTTTTCAAAAGAAGATGACTCCCTGCAGATGACCGAAAAATTCTTTGAATACATCGCTGACAATAGTGAGGTATGCCAAACCCTCTTAAGTGAGAATACCGATATCCACTTTCAGAAAAAGGGCATGATGATCACTCAGCAATTCATCTTCAAGGACTGGATCGCCGACATGAAAATGGACGAAGAAACCTATGAATACATCAACCTCTTTATCGTCAGCGGCAGCATCTATGTAACGAAGAATTGGCTGGAGAATGGGCAGAACAAAACGCCTAAGGAGATGGCGGAGATCCTCCATCAATTTATTAATAAAGGATTGTCGAATATGCGTTAGGGATGAAAGGTGTTTCGGTTTGTGCTAACTGACAGCTTGGTTTTGAGCCTGGCTCATTTCCGCCTTTCTGAGCCTGGCTCAATTCCACCCTTCTGTGCCTGGCTCAATTCCACCCTTCTGAGCCTGGCTCAATTCCACCCTTCTGTGCCTGGCTCAATTCCACCCTTCTGTGCCTGGCTCAATTCCACCCTTCTGAGCCTGGCTCAACCCAATCGTGCGGAGGCTCTCAATAGCTGTTCCATACAAAAAAGGCAGCTTAAGAATCCAGCTGCCTTCTTTCAGAAAAACCACGATAGTACTACAGTTGATGAAATTTCATAGCAAGTTTGGGTACTGCACTATTTTCAGTGGGGGGTTGCGCTATTTTAAATAAGATAGGTGTCTTTCTGAAGCTTAGAAGTGTGATAGTGGGTGAGGGTAAAAAGAGTTGATTTCTAGAGCAGGGACATCCTGGAGAGCCAAAAAGCTCTAGCAAAATATGACTTCTACTCTCCCTTCTTTTTGTGCTGTTTTTAAACAATTAATGATGAAACCATTTATTTGTTTTCCATCCCAATTCACGGTTCCGCTTTTTGATTGAGTAGATTTCCCGTATATTTTTTTCCAGGCAGTTAAAGCCTTTTCCAGTTGGAGCGGTGAATAGGTCAAACTATTTCCTGATCCACTGACTCCTGCATTATAGTGATGTGCTTCAAGTAAACTATACAGAACAAACG
The DNA here is from genome assembly GCF_053903065.1 of Bacillus sp. AK031. Taxonomy (NCBI): domain Bacteria; kingdom Bacillati; phylum Bacillota; class Bacilli; order Caryophanales; family Bacillaceae; genus Bacillus; species Bacillus sp. AK031. The sequence goes on from NZ_CP096424.1 coordinate 3,829,653, forward strand.
CATTGGAGTTACTCATACTGAAACGTGCATAAGCAACTTCTTCTCCTGCCAAATTGCGCCCTAGCATTTCATGGCTCATGAACCATCCTCCTTCAAGTTATGAAATTTTTTAATAGAGAAAAGATAATAGGTTATCAGCTTCGTTATCACCCCTTTCAGGCCTTAAACAACATTCATTGAAACAGCATGGAAGATTAGAAGGATTAGAGAGTAATAAAAGATTCAGTAAGAGGATATAAGGGATTGGTTTATCTAGTACTTGATTTCACGGGTAAAATGAGGGAATAACAGGTGAAAGACAGAGGAAAAATATGGGCGTTGGTATTATTTTTGCATAATTCAATAAACTTGTCATCAACTATAACTCGACAAATTTCGACTTTCCCTTAAAAAGCAGGCTCAATAAACACAAGCGGGACGAGCTGCCTGTGATCTGCCCGTCCCTTACTGCTTCATTTTTCACCTGGCCTGTGGGTTCGAATCCTATACAATAATAATTTTGTCTCTTCTTCACAAATTTGATATGCTCCTAACCGTGCATTTATTCTTCCTGCCTTATCAAAACGAATACTCATCACGGCATTCCTTACATCTCTTTGGAAGTGTAAACCCTTTCTGTTTATAAAATTGCTGTTCTCCGACAGAAAAATTAAATCGTTCTCCGCATTCAAAGCATTTTAAGAGATAGTCATACGGGGCTGAACCCATTAATGCTTCATTAATCCTGTTTTGTCGTTCTTTGACCGCCGATTCATCGACTGGTTCTTCAGATTCCAACACCCTGATCACCTTACGAATCTCAGCTCTCATTTTTTATACTCAATCTCTGCCCAAAGTTTTAAGTAAGGGATAAATTCCTGATTATCGAACTCCTTGATCTTTTCCAGCATTAAAAGCATCATCTGCCGGTTCCGGTCTTTTAAATAGGACATGTCCGGATTCTCACTTCCCTCCCTGATCCAATTCCGCCATTCGGAAATTAGTTCATCAACATATTGATCGGATTCAATCAACCAGCCCCTCTCCGTATAAACGATCATCGGGAGTTTTCCAAAATACTCGATGTCCAAGAAGTCATGGTCTATCATCCAGTCTATTTTTCCCGCTACAGATTCCGGTTTTTCCGATTTGAAATATCCATAACCTGGAGTCTTGTCCAGCTCCAGCTCCAACAGCTTTTTCTCTTTTGAACCTTTTAATATTTTCGCGAGGAGTGTCCTGCCTCCTTGGGCAATGATCGGGTCGGCCGCCCTCAAGATTACTTTGACTTCTTCTGCGGATAGTTGATTTTGATTAGTCATTAGAATGGGAGATCCTCCTCGTAAATTGGTGTTCTAGGGCGAGCTGCTGCTTTTCCTGAAGCACGCTCCGGCTGCAGCACCTTTCCGAACTTTTTCTCATAAAGCTCCCTGACCCATTCTTTCACAGGCATTTTCCATTGTTGTTTAGGTAATGGGATGTTCTTTATCAAACTCTTTGGTTTCATTCCCAGCGCTTTCGCCATTCGTATATCTGCTTCGTTCATCCGGCAGCGCTTTTTTGCATCGGCCCATGCATCCCCGTCCTTCTTTTTGGCCATTGAAATCAATCCTTAGCTATCTTTCCTAATTCATCTAAAAAGGCAGGCTTTTTCTTATATAATTCCTTTAGTTCATCGATTACTTTCTGTTGTTTCAGTTTCCCTGCAATCTGTTTATACCGGTTTATTTTGCGGCCTATTTCCCGGTAGCTGCTTCGATTCGATGAAGTTTTTGCTTCTTTGAATAGATAGTTCCTATAGATCTCGATTACTTCATCTTGAAAATTATCTTCCAGCCGCTCAGCATATTTTTCGATGTATCCCGGATTTTCCCTGACGAATTCCAACAAGGCTTCCACATCATTTTCTTCTTCTATTAATTGAAGTAAAATCCGATCAGTGTACCATCCTCTGTTGTTTATAATCTCCTGTTTAAGATTTGTATAGAATTCTCCGCTGTTCTCTTCTGCCAGCTCTTTCAAGTCTTGATAATAATGAAAGTCCCCATTCATCAGTAATTCCTTTGCGAGTAATTCTTGTTCTTTTTTTAACGAAAGAGATTTATAGGCTGTATAACGGTACTTCTTCCATCGCGATACAAGACCAGGATATTTCTGGTCCGTCACTTCTCCCTCTATAGCAGCTTCCAGGACTTTTTGGTAATTCTGCTCCTGGAGATACTTATCCAACAATCTTTCTCTAAAGGATGAGAAGTCCAGGTGACTCTCGATGAACTGCAGCGCTTCTTCCTTCGATCCGTACTGATCAATTAACTCATACTGCAATTGGAGCAGGTTTTCCTTCATATAGTTTTCGCCTGGTTCTTTTTCTAACAGGGACTGGAGTTTACTACTTAACTGTTCTCTCAACATCTCATCTTCTGAGAACACCAAACAGATTCTCAGCAGGTCAATCCTGAAGTTTTCCCAGCCGTCAAAAACTTCACTACCGGCAAAAGCAAGTAGTTTCATAAAAACTTCTTCACTGCCGCCATCCTCATTGGCTTTCAATGCAATCCCCTCTATCGTATCAAGGGTCACACTGACAAGACCGCCGATATCTCCACCAGAGTCATCTGCATATTGGAACGAATAGACTGCTTCCTCAAGAAGGAGTAAAGAAATATCCACTGCCAGGTTTGGATCGGCTGTTTCCCTTGCCTTTTCGAGTACCGTTTCCAACTCACTCATAAAACGCGAGGTTTCCCGATAAGGAATGAATGAATTCCTCCCCGTATATTTCCTCACAATTCCATCAATCAGTTTTTGGCATGACTCCAGCTCTTGTTCACTGTCACTATGAGAATACTTCATCATTAAACTGTTTTCGATGATTCCATCTGTGTTGGTTATATCGATGATAATCTGGATCAATTCGTCTTTTGACAGATTACTTAACACGCCCTGGATTGTTGGATTTTCTTCTATCTTCTTCACTACTTTGCCGTTCCCTGAATCCTCATTCAGAATTTCATACAGTTGAAAATAGGCCGCAGCTTCGTGTTTACAAATCGGTCCATAGTCATAAGGACAATCACATTGAGAATCAATGATCTCTCCATCCTCATCAAGTTTAACTTCTACTTCATAATTATGGGTTCCTTCAATAATAAAATGGTACTCATTGCCGCTCTTGCTAATGGCTTCAGCAATATTTCCCTCCATGTAATAGTCACGACCTCTGGCAAGGATCTTCTTATTCACTGTTTTTTTAAAATTACTAAGGTTCATCTGCCTGACCTCACAATACATTTTTCTACCATATTATCCTCTGGCCCTATTTATCACAGCTGCCATTCATATTTAGTCTGGAACCTCAGCGGATTTCTGTTTCATTAATGGTTCTTCAACCTCTTCTCCTTCAGTGACATCCTGTAATTGAATACGGAACTCCCACTCATCCATGAAGTCATATAAATAGAGAAACGTTTGCCCTTCTTGGAGATCCAGACTGCCGATCTGCGCTTCATGGACATAGGGACCTATGGTATCCGTTGGAGCATTATAGAAATGCTTGCCGAACTTTTTCCCATCCATATAGAAAGCATACAAATGGTCATCATATAATTCAAAACCATTTTGAATAGAATCATGCAAGTCCAATAGTGTATGAGAACTGGAGAGTATCAGAGTTATCCAGTCAGAAGGACCCTCACTCACTTTGAAAAGATAATTTCCATTCTTAAAGACCGGCTGCTTCTTTTTTAAAGTCGTTCTTAATTCTTTTTCTGAAAAAAACGGGCTTAATAAGGTGACAAGCGATTCTTCAGCCTCTTCCTTTTCCTCTTCTGCTTCTTCCATATCGCTTGGGACACCCAACAGTTCTTCCAGTTGAGCAAAAGCTTGCTCCTGCCGGGGGTCTGAGTACATTTCCCAAGTGTCACTTAATACATGCTGGATTATTTTGAAGAATGGTGTTAATTCAATAGTTTTAGCGAAAGTGCGCTCATTTGTTTTTTCCTCATCTATCGTAAATGTCCAAAATCCAAAATAACTAAAATAGTGGAAAAAGGGACCATACTCCCTCACATAATTATTTATATCCGTATAATGTTTTAGCTTAATGACTTCATTGGCAGGAAATCGCTCTAATTCTTCAAACAAAAGATCCACTGCAAGCGGCGCTTTCCCCCACTTCTCGCCTTGAAGCTCATCCCAATCTGCTTCCATCCAGAATGCCTCAAGCAATGAGAGATACTGCTCAGTAGCTGTCAGCCCCATAAATGTATCAATCCGTTCTGTTTGAATTACAGCAGATGCTGTAGACTGAGTACGATGGACTTTAATGAAATCAAGAACAATTGAAAGTTCGTAAAACAAATGAAGAATAGGATAGCCGGTCTGTGTGGCGTTATCGGGAACCTCTCTTTTGTCAATATTCATTTGAGAATAGAGGTATAACAAATCTTTTTTTGTAAAATAAGCGTTTGTTTTTGTTAACTTAATTTTGTGTGTCGATATGTAGTTTAAGTACATTCTAAAGTCTTCGATTATGCGAGAAGGACAGTCAGGAGTAACCAGTATTCTGTTGTTTTCATTGTATGATTTAGGGTCTATCACATGGATTCTCCTTCCAGAATATTATTTACCGTATTATGACCTCGGCTAGTATGCCGGCCCCTTAAATAAAAAATTGAAAGTTTTTCGTCCTGTTTTAGGCTCTTTTCGTAAACTTTCTTGCTATTTAGTACGAATTACAAAAGATAAAACTATAATTCACAAGAAAATCCCCTGGTAAGCAGGAAAGAAAAGAGCTGCTCTCCTTGTTCATAAGAAAATCTTTGTAAACAGGGGAAAAATCCGGCTCTTGGGATTTTTCCAAAAGCAACAATTTATACTAAAACAGCCTTTAATTAAATTTCTGCAAGAACATTCCATCAAATGTATCTATCATTCTTTCTATAATTCCGGAATGCCAAACCTTAAAATCACTGATGTTTACCCAACATAATAGCATTAATCCCCTTTTTCTTTCTACCTGACAGATTAGAAGTGTATACAAAACCTTTCTGTTAATCCGTGACTCTTACTCTCCAGGTACAGAGGGACCTGGACGCCGTTTCAGGGAAAAACCAACCAGGTGATTGGTCCTATTTGCAGGAAATATTCCCCCTTAACTAGAAAAGATACAGCAGAGAGTCCTTGGGATGTTTTCACCCCAAAACTAAATAGATAGGAGATTAATCAGTGTATGTACAGAGCAAGTATGTTGATGGTCCTTTTGCTGCTGTTAAGCGGCTGCCGCATAGAGTTGAATTTAGACGAAGGGCGTTCTTCCGGGACAGTCGCCCAATCCACTCAATCCAATGCCGGAGGGACGAATATCCAGGAGGATGAACCTTTAAGTGTGTACCTTAATGGAGATGTTGAATACAATGAAACCGAAATCACCCTGATATTGCATACGGAATTACAGAAGGGAACGCTATTAAACGTTATTTTAAGAGAGTATTCAAAGGACGCCTCCTTAAAGGGAATTGCTGATGGAAGTGTGGATCCTGTTGAGGCTCCTGTTTATGAAGGGACAATAGAAGCGGAGACAAAAGACATTACCTTACCGATAAAGCGGGAGGAAGATAAAGTGTATACCTTATCGGTTGAATTCAAGCCTGAGATCCAGCCTGATTCGCTGAAAGAAGTCTACGGCGAACGCGGGGAAAACATCGTGATTGCTTCAAACATCCATAAATATGAACATGAGGGCCAAACAATGATCGGAGTCAAAGCATCTTCTTATATTGGATACCCGCCAGGATGGGGATATCTTGAATAGCAGAGGCTGGACAGTATGAATAAGTGGAAAAGCTGAAGATCCCTCAAGGTCTTCAGCTTTTGTATGTGCCATTCTCGCTGGGAATAGCCCTTTTTTTCGAGAGACATTTCGCTTTCGGTCCATCCCCTCTCTGAATAGACGATTTCTTCGGTCGACACTGGGAGGGTACCCCGAAACTGGAATGGGAGCAAAAAATAGCACGTGCATAACCCTTCAGTGCATGCGCTGTTCACATCAAACTTCAAGGGCTTCCGGCTTATTCGAACGAGTGACCATTTCCACTTTCTCTTCAATCGAAGTTCTTGGCCTGGCTTCAGGCACTTTCTCCGGATACCCGGTATGAATAAGCCCGACAATTTTTTCACCCGGCTTCACGCCAACCTGCTCTCTGAAGTATGGGGAGTGAATGAACGGATTTGTCTTCCAAATGGTGCCGATGCCTTTTTCCCATGAGGCCAACTGGAAGTTTTGGATGAAAGCACAGACAGCGGCATAGTCTTCTTCCCATTCTTTTTGGCGTGGATCTTCATTCATGATCACAAGTAAGTGCACCGGGATATTCATAATCATATCCTGAATCATTTCCGGTGTTTTCTTTTTGCCGCCTTTGACCGGATTATTGATGATAGCTTCGGCAAGCTGCTCGCGGCCTTCTTCCATAAAAAGAACAAATCTCCACGGCTCCCGGAGACCATGATTCGGAGCCCATGCAGCCGTGTTTAATAATTCAAATAAAACGTCTTTCGGAATGGCATCGCCCTTAAAGCGTTTAATGGACCTGCGTTCTTTGATGATCTCACTGATACTCAGATTCGTCATGGCTATTATCTCCCCTTTATTTTAGTTGGTGTTGAAATAGGATAAAACGAATGCCCATCATGAATGGGCACCCGCATCAGCATTATGTTACTTTAAAAGAACATTCAATGATCTTACTGCTCAAGACCAGCCTTCACTTCATCCACTTGCTGGGCAACAGATGTCAAACCGCCGCCGGAAAGGTACCAAACTGTCGGGTCTAAGTAGATCATTTTCCCTTCTTTAGCAGCATTCGTTTTATTGACAAGATCATTATTGAATACTTCACTTGCTTTTGCGTCTTCACCTACAGCCTGGTCGCGGTCGATGATGAACAGGTAGTCAGGGTTCTTCTCTTTAATGTATTCGAATGTTACGTTCATTCCGTGGGTGGAAGCCTCGATGTTTTCATCCGCTTGCTTTACACCAAAGACATCATGAACGATTCCGAACCTTGAACCAGCACCATAAGCGCTTAGTTTACCGCCAGTTGTTAACGTTAACAAAGCTTTTTTATCATCTGCTTTTGTCATTTCCTGAAGTTCTGCAATTTTGTCATTGATAGCTGTAAGTTCTTCTGCAGCCGCATCTTCCTTGCCGAAGATTTCACCTAATAGTTCAACATTATGAGTGAACGACTCCATGTAATTCGCATTATCGACACCAATGAATACAGTAGGGGCGATTTTGTTCAACTCTTCGTAAGCAGCCGATTGTCTGCCGGAGATCAGGATCAATTCCGGCTCCATGCCGTAGATAGTTTCAAAGTCAGGCTCTTTCAGGCTTCCGACGTTTTCATACTTGCCATCTTCATATTTTGATAGATAACCAGGCAGTGAGCTCCCTTTTGCAACACCTGCTACTTCAACTCCCAGCTTATCCAATGTATCCAATGCACCGAAATCAAACACAACGACATTCTTAGGATTTTTCGTTACGACTGCTTCGCCAAGTTCGTGCTTCACTGTGATTTCCACTGGCTCTTCTGCTTCTTCTTCAGTTGAATCAGTTGACGCTGTTGCTGACTCCGTAGCTGTTTCTACACTTTCTGTATCACCGGATGCTTCCTCGTTCGTTCCGCAAGCTGCAAGGACAAACATCAGCATTGCTGCCATTACTAATAGACCCAGAAGATTTTTCTTCATGTATACCACTCCTTGAAATATGTTTTTTAAAATATGTGTAAATTATTTTTAAAATAATTTAAGACCTAAGTAAAATAGACACAGATACGGTTGCCGTTGATTTCCTCGATGTGAAACTCCATTCCAAATACTTCTTTCAAAACCTCATTCGTAATGATGTCTTCGGTTTTGCCTTCCCTGATGACCTTGCCGTATTTCAGGGCGACAATATAATCGGAATAGCAGGAGGCAAAATTGATGTCATGGATGACGATGACAATCGTTTTTCCAAGTTCGTCACTCATTTTCCGCAGCGCTTTCATGATCTGGACCGAGTGTTTCATGTCCAGGTTATTAAGCGGCTCATCCAGGAGGATATATTCTGTATTCTGGGCGACAACCATCGCGATATAAGCTCTCTGCAGCTGCCCTCCACTCAATTCATCGATGAATTTTTCCTGCAATTCTTCTAATTCCATATAGCGGATCGCTTCATCAACATATTTCTCATCCTCTTTTCTCAACCTTCCTTGTGAATACGGAAAACGTCCAAAGCTCACCAATTCTCGTATCGTAATCCGGACACTCACATTGTTGGACTGTTTCAGGATGGAAATTGTCTTGGCGAGATCATTGCTTTTATAAGAAGTAATCTCTTTACCCTCCAGCAGGACAGCGCCTTCATTCCTCGGAATCAATCTTGCCACTATGGACAGCAGCGTACTTTTTCCGGCGCCATTTGAACCGATGAAAGAAGTGATCTTCCCTTTTTGGATATTGACGGAGACATCTTCAACTACTTTCTTATTGCCATACAGCTTCGATACATTTTTCACTTCTACCATGATCTATTCTCCTTTAGCAGCAGATAAATAAAGTACACTCCACCTGTAAAGTTAATGATGACACTGACGGTTGTAGAGAAGGTGAATACTCTTTCCACAATGAGCTGCCCTCCGACCAAGGCCGTGATGCTGATTAATATCGAACCGGTGATCAGGACGGAATGCCGGTATGTTTTTAAAAATTCATGAGCGACGTTGACGACAAGCAGGCCTAAGAATGTAATCGGCCCAACCAGTGCTGTTGAAATTGCCACAAGGATCGCAATGACAATGAGCAGGCGCTGGACAACATAGTCATACGGAACCCCCAGGTTTACCGCTTGATCCCTGCCGAGTGAAAGGACATCCAAATACTTAATGAACCTGAAGAAATACAGTGTCACAAGAATCAACAGAATAACGGAAACCCACAACAAGTCTGTATTCACATTGTTAAAACTCGCAAACATCGAATCTTGTACGACCAGGAATTCATTGGGATCGATGAGTAACTGCATAAAGGACGAAATACTTCCAAAGAAGGTCCCCATGATAATCCCGATCAATAGAAGGAAGTAAATGTTCCTGCCTTCCTTTTTCAAGAAGATGAACCTGAACAAGATCAGTGCGAATATGACCATCAATCCTACAGACAAAAGATAGTGATGCTGCTTGCTCATCATGGCCAGCGTGGCGCCGCCGAAGAAAAATACAATGAACGTCTGGATCAGCATATACAGTGAATCCAGCCCGATTAAGCTCGGAGTCAGGATCCTGTTGTTCGTAATTGTTTGAAACACGACGGTGGAAAATGCAATGCAGCTTCCCGTCAGGATGATCGCGAATATTTTGATTCCTCTTTTCGGGAGGACGTATTCCCAGTGCTCTCCAATATCCCAAAATACGAATACAGCTGACAGTACGATGGATAAGACTGCGAGAATGATCAGTTTTGTTTTATAACCCATGCGCTCTTCTCCTTATCAGTAAATAAAGGAAAATTCCGCTTCCGATGACCCCTACAGTCAATCCGATCGACACTTCGTAAGGGAAGATGATAATCCGTCCGAAAATGTCACAGACCAATACGAACACAGCACCAAGAAGCGCGGTATGATGCAAACTCTTTTTCAAATGATCTCCTTGATAAATCGTAACGATGTTCGGGATGATCAAACCTAAGAACGGCAGCGATCCAACTGTAAGCATGACGCAAGAAGATACGAGAGCAACAATGATCAATCCAATATTCACTACCTGTTTAAAGTTAAGTCCCAGATTAGTAGCAAAATCCTCACCCATTCCTGCGATGGTAAAGCGGTTGGCAAATATGTAAGCAAGAATGACGGCGGGTATGCTGATGTATAAAAGTTCGTACCTCCCTTTGATAATCATTGAAAAATCACCATGCAGCCATGAGCCGATACTTTGGATGAGGTTATACTTGTAGGCAAAGAATGTCGTGATCGAGCCAACAATATTCCCAAACATCAAGCCCACCAATGGAATGAAGATGGCATCCTTAAACTTGATCCTGTCTAGTATTCTCATAAAAATAAACGTACCAAGCAAAGCGAAAATGAATGCGACTGCCATCTTTTCAAGCATGCCCGCTGCCGGGAATAAAATTAAAGCAACCAAGATCCCGAGCCTGGCTGAATCCATCGTTCCGGCTGTTGTCGGGGAAACGAATTTGTTTCTGCTGAGCTGCTGCATGATCAACCCGACAATGCTCATCGCCATCCCAGCTATCAGGATGCTGACGAGCCTTGGTATACGGCTGATAAGCAAAATTTCAATCTGGTCTTCACTTAAATGAAAGATATCCAATGGCGACACACTGGAAACCCCTACAAAAAGTGAAGTAATGGATAAGAGCACTAACAAAATCACTAAATAGATCAGCTTCATAACCTTTACTTCCCCACCACTATGACTTCTTGTTGACCTTATTGTTAATGATAATCATTATCAATATAGCTTAAAAAAAAGAGTGAGAACCTCTCACTGCCATTACTTGTTTAAACAAGTATCATTAACACTTCTAAATGATAACAATTATCATTATCGTTTGTCAATAAGTAAATGGAAAATAATTTCACTTTTTGTGGTTTTTATTCCCATTGTAAAAATGGTAAATAAAAAAGCTGCAAGAAGATGGATACGTTTCCTAACCACCGACTTGCAGCTTATTTGAGATTTCCCCGTATTTGATCAAGCATTCTCAAGCACGCCTCTAAATCTTTCTCATTTATATTCCTGGTCGCCTGAGCAATGGTCTTTTTCGCCAACTTCTCAAGTTCCGCCTTGATATCTTTGCTTCCTTCCGTCAAATGAATGCGTTTGATCCGCCTGTCCTTGTCATCTTGAACCCGGCTTACTAATTTGTTTTTAATCATATTGTCAATCAGGCGTGAAATCCCCGCCTGGTCTCTTTCAATCTTAAGTGCCAATTGATTTTGTGTCAGTCCATCTTCCTCATACAGCCGGCTGAGGACCTGCCATTGTTCATATGTAACGGAGTGATGATGGAGGCGGAAATTTTGATTCAATCTGCTGTTCATTAACCGGGAAGCCTGAAACAATTTATAGCCGATCGATTCATCCAACAGATAATCTTCTTCTCCCATACCCTTCACTCCTTCTGCTCATTAACGTCTTTTTTACTGTAACCTTGGTGCTGCAACACATATGTGCGGGGCTGTGATGTTACAAAATAATCATTTTCAACACTGTTACCAATTATTATATCATGTACTAAATGAGTCATAACTACTCAGTTTCCCCGTGAGCAACGGAGGCAAAGGGTCACTGAAACCGGACACGGCCCTCCATTCCCCGTTTATATCAATCCTACAAAAATAATCACAGAAAAGACTGCCATTACAACGGCAATTACTATTTCATAGGGCAGTGCTTTCAGTCGTTCTTTCATATCCATAAAGAGGCTCTCACGTGATATGTGGAAAAGCGGACCGTGCGGCAGGAAATCAAATCCGACAGCTCCAGCATTGATCATAGCTGCGCTTGCCAGGGCAGTGACGCCATTCTCCAGCAGCATTTCCCCAAACACATTACTGGAAATGGCAGATGCGGATGTTGCGGAAGCTGTTGCCATTGACATAAAGGCACCGGAGAAAGGCGCAATGAAAGAAACAGGTAAATGAAGCAGATTTAAACCGCTCAAAATCATATCATTTAGCGAAGAATGAACAATGATTCCTGCTAATGTCCCCGTTCCCAGGATGACAATGGCAATTCCGGACATCTTTTGAAGCCCGCTTGAAATATGAAACTTAAATTCTTTTATTTTGCCCATCATGAGCAAACCAAAGAGACCTCCGGCAGGCAATGCAACTAAAGAATCGACCTTGATACCGGCTATTGGCTGGAGCGAAAGCAGAAAGATTGTGAATAATGGCCCGGAAATCGCTCCCGCAAAGGAAGGTTCGGCTTTTTTATCTACCTTCACTTTTTCCATTTCAGTGACCTTTGAACCTTTGTGATTCAATTTTTTCGCAATAAAATATGTAACTCCCGCCCCAACGGCTGCCGGAATAATCCCCGCAGCCATAACATTCGTCAATGGCAGCGAAAACCCATCAGCGGCTGCAATCGTACTTGGGTTGGGCGATATCGCATTCCCCGCTCTCCCTCCACAAACAACAGCTATTAATATACTTAACCTCGATATTCCCGTTCGTTTGGCAATCATCAGCGCAATCGGCGCCACCGTCAAAATGGCAGCCGCAATAAACACCCCAACTGCCGTTAAAACCAAAGATGATAACGTAATCGCTAACAATGCCCTCGTCTCACCCAATTTCGAAACAATGGTGTTGGCAATCACATTGGCTGCACCGGATTCAATCAATACCCCTACTAATACTCCGGCTGCCAGTATGCGTAAAACAGCGGGAGTCAGCAGCTGTGCACCACCGATCATATAGTCTATTGTAGTCGGCAGATTAAGCCCGCCGATGATCCCCCCCGCGCAGGCACCCGCCATCATGGCATATGCCGGGTTGATCTTCCGGAAAATCAAGATGATCGTTAATGCCATTGCCAGAAGCACACCGAAGATACTAACTTGTAAATCTATCATGCCCACCGCCTTTTTATTACCTGAAAGAGGACTATTATTAGTGCCCCCAGCACTTTTAAGTCATTTGTTATTAGATATCATTTTTCAACAAATGACACTGTAATTCCTTCCTAATTATTCTTTTGCTGGTGAGACGTGATCGTGCGGATTTGAAGTCTGAGAGAAAACTATGCTTGGACAAAATGGTGCGACTGTAAAATAGTGCAAGTGCCCTGTTCATGCCAGGCGGGCTAATGTTCCAGAGAGGAAAAGGTGAGATTACATTTTTATCTGGCATCTATTTCAAAAGTTCTTTTTTAGATGGTACAAAAGCTCTTTTTATTTACCAGCTAGGCGTGACCTTTTCTGGTTAGATGGGACATATACCCTTCTTATTTACCAGCTAGGCGAGTTCTTTTCTGGTTAGATGGTACATACACCCCTTTTATTTACCAGCTAGGCGAGGCCTTTCCTGTTTAGATGGTACATAAACTCTTCTTATCTACCAGCTAGGCGAGTTCTTTTCTGGTTAGATGGTACATAAACTCTTCTTATCTACCAGCTAGGCGAGGTCTTTTCTGGTTAGATGGTACATACACCCCTTTTATTTACCAGCTAGGCGTGGCCTTTTCTGGTTAGGTGGTACATACACCCCTCTTATTTACCAGCTATGCGAGACCTTTCCTGTTTAGATGGTACATAAACCCTTATTATCTACCAGCTATGCGAGTTCTTTTCTGGTTAGATGGCACATACACCCCTCTTATCTACCAGCTAGGCGTGGCCTTTTCTGGTTAGGTGGTACATACACCCCTCTTATCTACCAGCTATGCGAGTTCTTTTTTGTTTAGCTGGTACATACACCCCTCTTATCTACCAGCTAGGCGTGGCCTTTTCTGGTTAGGTGGTACATACACCCCTCTTATTTACCAGCTATGCGAGACCTTTCCTGTTTAGATGGTACATAAACCCTTATTATCTACCAGCTAGGCGAGTTCTTTTCTGGTTAGATGGCACATACACCCCTCTTATCTACCAGCTAGGCGTGGCCTTTTCTGGTTAGGTGGTACATACACCCCTCTTATTTACCAGCTAGGCGAGGCCTTTCCTGTTTAGATGGTACATAAACTCTTCTTATCTACCAGCTAGGCGCCGCCTTTTCTGGTTAGGTAGTACATAAACCCTCCTTATCTACCAGCTAGGCGAGTTCTTTTCTGGTTAGATGGTATATACAACCTTCTTATCTACCAGCTAGGCGCCGCCTTTTCTGGTTAGGTAGTACATAAACCCTCCTTATCTACCAGCTATGCGAGTTCTTTTCTGTTTAGTTGGTCAACAAAACTCGCTTAACTCCTGACCAGAAACTTTACACTTTCTCATCTAATAAAAAACGCCGCCAAGCTATCTGGCAGCGCTGCTATTTTTAAAAGTGCCCTCTTAAATGTGATCCGCATTCCTTAAGCATTTTTCACATTGGTTGAAATAAGCGAATTGGCTGTTATCAATGGTTTTTCCGCAATCTGAACATTCCTTTGAACCTTTTTTTGCAGTTTTCAGTTCCTTCATTCCCAATCCCTCCAATCTGTTTTGATTTCATCATCGCTCTATCTAATGATTTAGTTTTGAAATTGAGCTGTCTCCGTTGAGCCTTTCAAAGCGGTTGTAGAGGACGTGCCCCCGGTAATGACTTGTGTGACTTCGTCAAAATACCCCGTTCCAACCTCGCGCTGATGTCTGGTTGCTGTGTATCCGTTTTTCTCAGCTGCAAACTCTGCTTGCTGCAGCTCAGAATAGGCGCCCATTCCGCGGATTTTATATCCGCGCGCAAGTTCAAACATTCCATAATTGAGTGCGTGGAAGCCGGCAAGGGTAACGAATTGGAATTTGTAGCCCATTTTACTGAGTTCGACTTGGAAGGTTTCAATGGTGTCCTTATCGAGATTTGCTTCCCAGTTAAAAGAAGGTGAACAGTTATAAGCCAGCAGCTTCCCTGGGAATTTTTCATGAATGGCATCTGCAAATTTTTTGGCTTCCTCCAGGCAAGGTTTTGATGTTTCACACCAGATTAAGTCGGCGTATGGAGCATAAGCGAGTCCGCGTGCAATGGCTTGCCCAATGCCGGCTTTCGTGCGATAGAAGCCTTCTTGTGTTCTTTCGCCTGTGATAAACGCCGCATCCGCCGGATCGATATCACTTGTAATTAAATCGGCGGCATCTGCATCTGTACGGGCAACCAATACGGTTGGCACACCGGATACATCTGCGGCAAGCCGGGCCGAAATTAGATTTTTAACAGCTGTTTGTGTTGGCAGTAATACTTTTCCTCCTAAATGTCCGCATTTTTTCTCTGATGCCAATTGATCTTCAAAGTGAACCCCCGACGCTCCTGCTTCAATCATGCTTTTCATCAATTCAAATACATTTAATTGACCGCCAAACCCTGCTTCCGCATCGGCTACAATCGGCGCGAAATAATCGATATCCCCTTCGCCCTCCATGTGTTGAATTTGGTCAGCCCGCATTAAAGAATTATTAATGCGTTTCACCACCTGCGGAACAGAGTTGACTGGATATAAGCTTTGGTCCGGGTACATTTGCCCCGCTACGTTGGCATCAGCAGCTACTTGCCAGCCACTCAGATAAATGGCTTTCAGCCCGGCTTTTACTTGCTGGACGGCCTGCCCGCCTGTCAAGGCACCCAGGGCGTTAACAAAGGGTTCTTCATGAATCAATTTCCATAGTTTTTCAGACCCTTTTTGAGCTAATGTATGCTCAACTTTTAGAGATCCCCGCAGCCGCAATACGTCTTCAGGTGAATAAGGACGCTCAATCCCCTTCCATCTCTGGTTCAATTCCCAGTCTTCTCTTATTGCCTTCGCCTCATTGTGCACCGCTTTGTTATTCATTCTCCCTGCCTCCTAATCACACTGTACTAATACAGTTATTATTTAATTTATTTTATTATATAACAACAATTTATGTTATACAACAGTTATTTTTAAAAAAATTCAGAATACTCCTTTCGCCTATTAAAGGTAAAAAATCCTCTGAAATTAGATGTTTTAAAGGATAATAAACACCAAATATTGTTATATAACAGTCGACAAGGACCGGTTCCGTTTCTATTTTGTTTAGCAAGATAAAATAAAAAGTTGCACCCTCAATAAAATGAAGGTACAACTTTTTTAAAAATCCTAATTTCACTTCATCAATTTTCCCGCATTGGCTTTCGCCTCCAGCCTCCTGCGGTGTAAGATCGGCTCTGTATATCCATTGGGCTGCTGGTATCCTTTAAAGATTAATTCCTTAGCCGCTTGAAAAGCCACCGATTGTTCGAAATCGGGAGCCATTGGTTGATAATGCGGATCTCCTTCATTTTGTTTATCCACAATTCTGGCCATGCGCTCCAATGTCTCCCTTACTTGCTTTTCAGTGCAGACACCATGGTGTAACCAGTTTGCCGCATGTTGACTTGAGATACGGAGAGTCGCCCGATCTTCCATGAGTCCTACGTTATTGATATCCGGCACTTTTGAACAGCCGATCCCTTGGTTCACCCAGCGTACAACATACCCCAGGATACCTTGAATGTTATTATCCAGCTCTTGTTGTATTTCCTCATTTGACCATGATGGTTTCTCTACGACTGGTATCTTCAACATCTCATCAAGATTATGATGCGTATCCTGCGCTAATCCTTCTTGAATTTGTGCAACATCCACTCCATGATAATGAAGGGCATGCAAGGTTGCTGCGGTTGGAGATGGAACCCATGCCGTATTGGCTCCTGCTTCCAGGTGTCCGATTTTTTGTTTCAGCATTTCCGCCATAAGATCCGGCATCGCCCACATTCCTTTTCCAATTTGAGCCCTGCCTTTAAAGCCTGCTGCCAGTCCTGAAACTACATTGGCACGTTCATATGCCTGCAGCCACTGGGTTTTCTTCATGTCATTTTTACGGCACATAGCCCCCGCTTCCATGGACGTATGAATTTCATCACCTGTCCGGTCCAGGAACCCTGTGTTGATGAACACAATACGATTCTTCACTTCATTTATACAATTTTTTATATTCAAGGATGTTCGCCTTTCTTCATCCATGACTCCAATTTTTAGTGTATATCGTTCCAGTCCCAGCATATCTTCAATCCGATTGAAGAGTTTATTGGCAAATGCCACTTCTTTTGATCCGTGCATTTTTGGCTTCACAATATAAACTGATCCTTTGGTTGAATTTTTAAAGCCGCCTCCATGAAGAAGTTCATGCTTGGCTATTAAACTAGTGATTACACCATCTAAAATACCCTCAAATATTTCGTCTCCTTTTTGATCCAATACAGCATTTGTGGTCATTAAATGGCCGACATTCCTCACTAAAAGAAGCGACCGTCCACGCAAAGAAAAAGCGCTTCCCGTTAGAGAAGTATACGTCCGGTCCTCATGTAGAGAACGAGTAACCGTGTCGTTCCCTTTTTTAAAGGTTGTTGTTAAGCTTCCCGTCAGCAATCCAAGCCAATTCCGGTAAACCTCCACCTTATCATCTGCATCTACTGCGGCAACGGAGTCTTCACAATCCATAATTGTGGTTAGGGCAGACTCCATGATGATATCTTTGACGCCTGCTTTATCTGTTCTTCCAATGGAATGTTCGCGATCAAGTTGAATTTCAAAATGAAGGTTGTTATTTTTTATCAAAAGTACGCTCGGATCTTCAGGAATTCCGTTATACCCAGCAAATTTTAGAGGGTCCATCAATTCAACTATTTTTCCATCCTCCAGATGGGCTTTCAGTTTGTTTGCAACAAGACGGTAATGAATCACTTCTTTATGCGACCCCTCTGTGAGACGAACCGTGTCATCAAGAAATTGCTTGGCGAATTCGATGACTCTTTCTCCCCGCTTTGGATTGTAAGATGCCCCCCGTTCACAGCCGTCCTCTTCTGGAATAGCGTCTGTTCCATAGAGCGCATCGTACAGGCTGCCCCACCTTGCATTCGCAGCATTAAGCGCATAGCGGGCATTATTCACCGGAACGACCAATTGAGGTCCTGCTTGCATAGCGATCTCATCATCAACATTTGTCGTTGTAATGACGAAATCATCTGCTTCATCTTCTATATAATTTATTTTCTTTAAAAATGATTGATACTTCTGTGGATCAAATTCGTTATTTTCCTGGTGCCACTTATTCAAACGCTTTTGTATCTCATCGCGCTCTTCTAAAAGAGCTTTATTCTCAGGAGTAAGCTCCTTTACAAGTTCCTCAAACTTAGCCCAAAAATTCTGGACTCCTGATCCTGGCAATACTTCTGAGTTGATAAAATCATAGAATACGTCGGCGATTTTTAAATCACCACAAACAACATAACCTTCCATCCCATTTCCTCCTTTATTCTATAAAACCACTACTGTACTAATACAGAATTATAAATATTTATAATTATTATATAACAGAAAAGAATTCCAGACAATAATTTCTTGTTTTTCAAGGGAGGTTTGTGAATGGGAAGGGATGATGGCGTAAGAAGAGAAGGGGATTGGGGACTTGATAACTTTACTGGGATCAGGGCTTGATTAGGGTTCGAGTTGCTTAAAATATCAAACTCGAACCCCAATTAGGCCTTGAACAGGGCATGACTTGCTGAAAATTTCAAACTCACACCCCGATCACACCTTGAACAGGGCATGACTTACTTAAAATATCAAACTCACACCCCGATCACACCTTGAACAGGGCATGACTTACTTAAAATATCAAACTCGCACCTCGATTACGCCTTGAACTGGGCATGACTTACTTAAAATATCAAACTCGCACCTCGATTACGCCATGAACTGGGCATGACTTGCTGAAAATATCAAACTCGTACCTCATTCAGGCCTTGAACAGGGTACGAGTTGCTTAAAAAATCAAACTCACACCTCGATCACCCCTTGAACAGGGCATGACTTACTGAAAATATCAAACTCGAACCCCGTTCAGGTCTTGAATAGAGTACAAGATTCTAAAGTATCCAAACTCGTCCCCAGTTGCACCTTCGCCCGCCCTTTGTCTCGTTTAATCAATACATGACATCAATTTTCAATTTGCCTCTCCCGTTTGACTTCACGTCCTGTCTCCTGGCGGTTTTCTTTAATAATGAGCACCCCGATTAATCCAAACACAGAGAACAGCACCGGAGTGAAGAAACCGTAGTAATATCCGTCAGCCAGACTGCCTGATGTTGACTGAAAATAATCCAATATATAACCGAAAATGCCCGGCAGCAGGACCGCACTTAAGAAGCCGCCTGTATTGGCAAAACCGGTGACAACGCCGGATTCTTTTACAGGAAAAGTTTGGCGGACCACCGTAAAGGTTAAGGAATTCGATCCAAAGCCAAAACCTATGATAAAGAAAAGGATGCATACCAAGTAAAAAGGCGGATGCTCGGTAAATAAGAGAAAAGCAGACCAGCAAGCCAGAACCAGGATATGAAAAGATACATATGTGCGTTTAATTGTTTCCAGATAACTTGTCATCCACCCAATCAGGGGTGCACCAATAAGTGCTCCAATGAGACTGACCATAATGAGCTGACTTGCATCCAAGCGTGAGATTCCATACACTTCTATCACATAGGGGACTGCCCACGAACCAATAAATCCTATATATCCCCCGACAATCCCGAAGTGACAGAAGAATAATCCCCATGCCTGCCGATCCGAAAATATTCTCCGGAGTAATACGGAGGTTTTTTCATGTTTTACTGTCCTTTTCGAAATGAAAGGTTGTTTTGATTTTTTCAAAAGAATAAAGAAAAGAATTGTACTGCACAAGCATAAAAGCAGTCCCGCTGAAAGAAATGCCCCTCTCCAGCCAAGCAGGACGATCAAAACCGAGAATGGAAACGTGGCCATCAGAAAGCCAAGGCTCCCGGTCATCCCCGCAAAGCCGATCAATCGCTTGAATTCCTTCTCGTTAAACCACAGGCTCAGTATCAACACCATGCTCACCCAGATGGTCGCATCCCCTACGCCCGTCAGGATTCTAGCAAAGAACAGGACAAACTCATGGGTGCCCAGACTATAAATGATCGTCCCAATACCTGTAAGTGCGGCTCCCGAAATCAGAAAAACATTCGGCCCATAACGATCAACCAAGATACCCATCGGGATTTGCAAGCCGGTATATACAAAGAATTGGATGCTTGTCACTAATCCAATCGTTGAGGCCGTCACACTAAAATCCTCCATCAAACTGTCTGTGATCAATCCCGGGGCGGTCCGCTGGCTCGACATTACTAAGTAAGTGAACAATACGGAAGCAAATATAACCCATCTCAATTTACTATTTTGTTTGTCCAATTATATCTACTCCTGTTCGCTTTTACTCCTATGTATATGGGTTTTCCGGAACAGTAGAAACATGTTCATTTCAATTTATGGGGCAGGAACAAATAGACAAAGGTATGCAGCAGATTAGAACTTTACGGGAATGAGGCGCTTGTCGTTTCTTTTTTAAAAATGGCTTTTGGGGGATTTTCCTATGATTCGGACTATCCCTGATTCCAATACAAGCTTTGTGTCCGAATTCACCTCTCATTCGGACTCTCCCTGCTTCCAACACAGGCTTTGTGTCCGAATTCACCCCTGATTCGGACTATCCCTGATTCCAATACAAGCTTTGTGTCCGAATTCACCCCTCATTCGGACTCTCCCTGCTTCCAACACAGGCTTTGTGTCCGAATTCACCTCTCATTCGGACTCTCCCTGCTTCCAACACAGGCTTTGTGTCCGAATTCACCCCTGATTCGGACTCTCCCTGCTTCCAACACAGGCTTTGTGTCCGAATTCACCCCTCATTCGGACTCTCCCTGCTTCCAACACAGGCTTTGTGTCCGAATTCACCCCTCATTCGGACTCTCCCTGCTTCGAACACAAGCTTTGTGTCCGAATTCACCTCTCATTCGGACTCCCACTGCTTTAAACACAGGCTTTGTGTCCGAATATCTCCCCAATCGAAACCATCTCCTTACCAGAAGAATAAACCCCCCTCGATCAAAGACCGAGGGGGTTCATCAATTACTATTTTTAATTCTCTTCTATTTCTTTACGGTTTTTCTTCAACATCTTAGAGAGCACCTCATATACAATCGGCACAATCACTAAGGTTAAGAGCGTTGATGATGTCAGACCGCCAATTACGGTAATGGCCAATCCTTTTGAGATAAGGGCAGATCCTGCTCCGCCTAACACCATTGGGGACATAGCGCCAATCGTAGCAATTGCCGTCATCAGGATTGGACGAAGCCTTGTCGTTCCTGCTTCTACAATCGCATCACGCAGCGACATTCCATCGCGTTCCATATGGATGATACGGTCCACTAGTACAATGGCGTTTGTCACGACGATACCAATTAACATCAACAGACCCATCATGACCGATACGGAGATGGTCTCACCGGCGATCCATAGTCCAACAAAGGAACCGATCACAGCAAATGGCAATGAGAACAAGATTGCGAATGGCGCCAATCCTTCACCGAAGGTTACAACCAAGATGAAGTAAACAATCAGGATGGCCGCAAGCATTGCGATTCCCAGTTGTGTAAATGTTTCCTGCATATCGGCAGCGACACCGGCTACTCCGATTTCTACAGTATCCGGCAGGTCAAGCTCATCAATTTTTTCATCAGCTTGAGCTGTTGCGGTAGATACGTCGTCTGTCGTTACAGTACCTGAGACAGTTGCATAATATTCACCTTCACTGCGGGAAAGTGTGTTATATGTCGTACCCTCTTCTGTCGTTACCAGCTCGGATAGCGGCATAGTCGTACCAGTGGCAGTAGGAATTTCTGTTTCCAGGAGTTCCTCGATGGATGCTGCGTCCGTTTTCTCTTCTCTCTGGACGATCACATCGATTTCTTCACCGTCATTTTCCACTGTCGTCAGTACTTCTTCAGATCCTGAAGCGGTTAAGGCACCTACAATTTGTCCTGTTGTCAGTCCATATTGCATTATCTCTTCGTGATCCACATTCAGTACATGCTCAACATATGGGTTTTCCATGTCAGATTCCACATCTTCGAGATTTTCAACATCTTTCAAAGCGTCTTCTATCTCGTTAACAGCGGTATTTAGATCCTCTAAATCTTCACTGTATAATGTGTAGCTGACTTCATTAGAGGCGAGTCCTCCTCCGCCCATCATGTCTTGAGATTTCCATTCACCAGATTGGCCAATGTTAAAGACATACTCTTCAACTTCCTCTTTTACTTCAGAGAAGTTTTCCGTATCATCTTCAAAGAATAGATACATCAGGGCACCATTTCTTCCTCCCATCATGACTGAGGAAGCATCTGTACTGTTACTGTTGTTGAACGATAACTGAACCGTCTTCAGATCTTCACGCTTCATTAATTCCTGTTCAACTTCTTCAAGGTTTTCAAGCGTTTCTTCTTCAAGTTCACCTGTAGCTGGTGTGTACGTTAAATAGATCGTTTTTTCCTCTTCAGATCCCATAAAACTGAAACCAATGAGAGGAGTTAAGGCTAATGAACCAGCCAGCAGCAAGACCGCAATGACTGATGTGATGATTTTGTGGTTCAGTGCTTTTACCAGTACACCTTTATACCAGTTTGCAAGTCTGCCAACCTCTTCATGCTTCACTTCTTTTTTCTCTCCGTATAATGACTTACGGAATAAGAAATGAGACAGCGCTGGAACGATTGTAATCGCCACTAAGAGTGATGCACCAAGGGCAAATGCCATTGTTAAGGCAAATGGCCTGAACAACTCACCAACCATCCCGCCGACAAACATAAGCGGTGCAAAAACCGCAACCGTTACGAGTGTTGAAGATAAGATTGGCTTAAACATTTCAATTGTTGCTTCACGGATCAATGCACGGCCGCGAAGTTTCTCTTCCTGTAAGTGCATCCTTCTGTATATATTCTCCACTACAACGATCGAGTCATCGATAACACGGCCGATCGCAACCGTAATCGCACCCAATGTCATGATATTCAACGTTATATCAAGCCAGTTCAACAGCAGGAATGCCATGAAGATCGAAACTGGAATGGATATAATGGAAATGATCGTTGATTTGAAGTCACGAAGGAATAACAGAATGATGATGACTGCGAACAAGCCGCCGAACAATGCTTTTTCCACCATTGTGAAAACAGAGTCTTCAATCGGTTCTGCCTGGTCCAGAGTGATATCAATGACCAAACCGTCAATTTCCTCTTCTTGCTGGGCTACTACATCTTTCACAGCATTCACAACATCGACTGTGTTAGCCTGCTGCCCCTTAGTTATTTGGACAGCAATCGCTTCTTCACCGTTTGTACGGGAAATCGATTGGACCTTCCCAACCGTTTCAATTGTCGCAATATCCCCTAATCTAACAAACGGACTTGGATTTGCCTCTGATGGTGTGACAGGAATCATCAGCTCCTTCAGTTGATCTACGGTTTTAATATCACCATCAATCGCAAGAGCCTCTTCACCGTCTTCAAATTCCTGCAGACCTAAAGACAGGGCCATATCACTAGCCTGAACCATTTGTTTGACAGTATCTTCGGTTAACCCTAAAGATGCCATCTTCTCTTGATCATAAGTGAATTCTACTTCCTCCAGATGCTGACCGGTAATCGTTGTGGATCCGACTCCATCAATTTTTGAGATTTCCGGTAAAATTGTATCTTCAACCGTTGCTGAAAGATCAACGATATCCCCTTCCGTACTGCTGACGGATAACGCCACAACCGGCATCATGTTCATGCTGAGTGCCATGATGGATGGCTCTTGGGCACCTTCCGGCAATGAGATATTATCAATGGCTGATTCCAGCTCACGTTTCTTCTCATCCATATCGACGCCATATTCATATTCGATTTGCACCTGTGAGACGTTCGCTGAAGAATTCGAATAAACAGCCTTAACATCTTCAAGGCCATCAATCGTCCGCTCCATAGGCATGGATATTTCGTCCATGACTTGTTCAGCAGTTGCACCTGGATAAACGTCCATAACGATCAAATACGGAATGGATACATCCGGTATACTTTCCATTTTCATTTGTGTACCAGAATACAAGCCCGATACGGTAATGATAATTGTCAATAACCATACAGCCAGTTTATTTTTCAAGACAAAATTAACTAAACTTTTCAACTAAAGACACCTTCCTCTTCTCCTTTGAATAAGGTTGACAGCTTTGATATAATATGAATGACCAGTTAGTCAGAGCCTTATTTTCAATAAAACCAATATAACTGACCAACCAGTCATACGTCAATATGTTTGTTTCTTTTATCACCGTTATTTACGAATAGCCGTTAACAAAAGTTTCACATTTGGTATAATATAAGTTCGAACTTGGGATTCCGGAGGGATTTTATGAATGAAAAAGAAATGCAGATAATAGAAGTAGGAATGAGACTTTTTGCCAGCAAGGGGTTTTCAACAACCTCCGTCCAAGAGATTGCAACGGAAAGCGGAATATCAAAAGGCGCTTTTTACTTACACTTCAAATCAAAAGATGATCTACTATTAGGCATTTTACATTATCATTTCGACATGATCAGCAAAACAATCAGCGAAGAAACAAAGGATATACAAGATCCCCGGGAAAAATTAATACGGGAACAAATAGCGGTATATTCACATTTCATCACCCACCGCGACCTTCTCGTCATGCTGGCCAAAGAGCAGGCAATACCAAGAAATGATACGATAAAGCAGCTGATATTTGAGAAACAAATGGAAACACACCAAAATTACCGGAAGAGCATCATCGAGATTTATGGTCCCGAAATCGAGCCTTTCTCTTGGGATATAACGCTCATCCTTGAAGGAATCATCAAATCTTATATGGGCATATTATTGTTTTCCACAGATAAATTTGACCTGAGAAGCTTAACAGAGTATATGCTGAACAGGCTCGACAGCATTGTCAAAGACATTCACAAAGACAAGCCCTTCTTTACAAAAGAAAAGGCCGAAACCGTTTTATCCAATCTCTTATTCTCTGACCAGCCGTCATTGTCCACCATAATGAAAAACCTGGAAGAAGAAATTGACAAGCTGGGCGCAGATGAACTGACGGTTACCTTCCAAGTTCTAAAGGAGGAAGTTGAAAAGGAAAAACCAAGAGGGCCGGTCATTCATGGAATGCTGTCTAATTTCTCCGGATATCCAACTCTTAATTCATATCGGGAATTTATCTCGCAGCATTTTTCGGAAAAGTGATATGGCAACAATATAAATAAAAGGGATAAGGCTGAGCCTTGTCCCTTTTATTTGATTCAATTCTTATCATATTTAATTTATCTATATTATTGAAAGGTTTAGGCAGACTCATGTTCCCTCCATTGCCTACTTACTCCTTTCTTACATGTACTTCTACAATAAGGGAAGAGATTTCTCTTATTTCGCTTTAAAAACATGAAAATTGGGTTAATGAGCATGGTTAACGGAAAATTCTTCCCTTATTTACCCCTCTCCAGCTAAATTCTGAAGTTTAACAGAAAAATTTTCCCTTATTTAAGTATCCTTCCTTTGGTGACCTACTCAATCAATGAAATTTAATATGTGAATTACGAATTCATAGTAAAAAGCAGTCCGTTTTGAACTGCTTTTTCTAGTTTTGCACTCCAAAACTGAACTACTAATTCAAATAAGCGGTAGCCTTTTTTATGATGAAGCTCGCATTAATGCGCCATTAGGCTTTGGCAGATCCTGCTCTACTATTTGATTCATTTTACAAAAGTGATCAAGAAATTGCTGTGCCAGTTCCCGTTCCTCTGGGTCACTTTTCAAAGAAACTATTTCACGTAAAACTTGAGCCATCCATAAATTATTAAAATAACGGTACTTCCCCGTATTCCATGTCATTTTATCAGGTGATTTTTCATTTACATAATAGTTCCAGAAAAGCATCTGATCCGATTCTTGTTCTGTTAGCTGCAGCCTGTATTCTGAATGAGCAGGGATCGATCCATCTTCACAAAGCTTACCGATAAAACCATCTTTCACCATGAAGACACCTAAGATCCGTCTGTCTTGTTCAAGCTTACTGGAATCTACTTCTGTCAACAGAATAGCGCTGTTTTGGTGCAAGCGGATGGGTTTGTTCGGTTTCCCCTTGTTAGCACCACTTTTTATTACACCAGAAGAGACCTTCCACTCTGAAAAGGCACTGCTCTGTTCTTCTGTGTCACACCAGGAAACCATTTGGGATTCGGGATGAAGTTTATGATTTTTCATGAGTTTTTCATGTCCCATGCGAAGCTCCTGATATCTTCGTTGCCGTTCTTTCTCTTCTTCCTTCTTCATTTCTTCCTCTTTTTGTTCCATTTCCTTCTCTTGAATAATTTTTTCAAGTGAATCTGCAGCACTTTTATCATGTATTTTCAGATGCTCTCCAAATACATCAGGGTAAACAAACTTTTTATTTTCCGATGCGAAATGTATTTCAATGACCGTATCGTTATGTTTAACGATACTCCCCATTCCAAACCGCTTATGTGTCACTTTCTTATCGATTAAATTCAATATACTAGTCCTCCTTGTATAATAACTCGGGTACTATCATCTTAAAAGCTCACAAAACTGTTTGAATTTCACTTCGATTTTAATAAGATCTTTAATTAAACGTTCGATTAAAAAACAACTTGTAGAAAATTATAACATTTATATGGAAAAATTACAAATTTTTCTTGACAACATATTTTAAAGCGCGGTAAAATGTAGTTTTGTTCAAATTGTTTATGCTTAACACACCTCTGAATATGTTGGTTTTTTCCTTGCAAAACAAATAAAGAAATGGTCCAGATGTATCTGTGGACCGAAAAATTATACATTGCTAAAAATCGGAAAGGTTGTTGTAACGGGCTAGTAAGATTCATTCTGATACAGCAATGCCCTCGGTCAAATTCATCCTCGTATGTTATCCGTATGGTCGCTGCTCCTACTGCTTACTCAACACTTCTTTCAATCTCATCTTCGTTTAAAATCATCAGATAATCTAGTTCGATCTCACCGTTAGAATATCCACTGCCGTTTACAGAGTTTCTCGGAAACGTCTCTCTGTTTCCCTGCTCGTATGGAACCCATCCATAAGATATCAGTTGATCTGCTGACATTTGATTAAAAAAAGAATCCATTGGCGATTGGTTTACTGATTGTGTTTCATTTACAGATTTTACGAAGGCTGCCCACTCTGCAGGGATTTTCAGTACGCCAAATTTGTTTTCTTCCAGTAAAACAGTGTCATTCATTTGCACCCTTGGATGGTAGGTCTCTTTCACTCCATCTGTAATGGTGTATCCTCTTTCTCTTATCATATAAAAACTTAGTTGTTTCAATTTATCTTCAGGGTGTATATTCCAAACAATATGGTAAGTGGAGGGATTCTTTTTATTCACCTTCCAAATCCGAGGCTCTCCTGTCGTTTCCACATACTCCAAATCCCACTTAAATTTATTCCACACCCAGAAACTTTTCCCGTAGCTATCTCTATTGGATCTATAAGGGACATACATATGTTTTTCAGTGATATTAAAAACTCCTTGAATTTGACCTGCATTCGCTTCTGGAAATGTTTGATTAATCTCCTTGATTAACTGCTTCTCTGACGGGAATGACGCCGGGACCAAGAAATAAGAAAGATAGATAAAGAGCAAAAATAACACAATAATGATTCCACCTAATATATACAACATCTTTTTCTTATTCACTCTGCTTCCCCTCCTTAACAATGGAGGTTTTGACACGAAAGTAAAATTGATTTTCGGCTGTGGAAATTAATATTCCTTTTCCGTCATTCTCTATGTAAATCATACTTTTTACCCCGCTGCCCCATTTCGGCTTCATATCCATAAGCAGATACGGAAACCGTTCGTTCTGCTTATTTGAGTCCGTATTTATATAAGTCTCCTCATACCACTCTTCACTCATAATCTTATCCTTTTCAAAGTGATTCAGTTGGCTTCTCATCACTTCTTTATTGAGTGACCTGTCGTCTGCAGATGGATGTATTGGTATAAGGTAAGCATTACTTACATTTGAGATATATGTTAATGGTTTTTCAGGATAGAAAGCATTGTGAATTGGCATTGAGATGAAAGTGGAGATCAAGAAGATGAAGTTAGCCCAGAATCCTAACCATGCAAAACGGTGATACGTTTCCCATCTTCCCTCTTTTCTTTTTAAAACACCATACATAATCCATACACCTAAAGGTAAAATGGATAGTCGAATCACCATACCAAACATAGGCCAATTAATTGAAAAAGAAAAAAGACCTACCACAATGACAAGAGCAATCTTCCACACCCTCGGTTTAGCCTCTTGTTTTCTATAAAAACTATATGCAATATATCCAACTGTCCCCCATGCTAAAAATCCAGTGACAAATCCGATGATACTAAAATCGATATTCCACATACCAGAAACTCCTTACTTACTGTTTAATTGGCAGTATGTCTCTTAATTCGCTGGCCGCCTTCTTGGTTGTCATATAAACCTCACCCTCACCAACGATATACGACAATCTGCTTTGCTCTCCCTCTTCTCCCAACCACAAATGAATGGCGTGAGGAGGAAAATCCTCTCCATAACTTACAACCAGGTCATAATCAGGCTTATCACTTGTGTCACCACTATTGCTTTTTTCCGCTGTCCTGATGGCATTCTCGACTGCCTTTATCCCCTCGTTATCTTCAATCTTTAGGAAAACCTCCTCATTTATGTCTCCGGCTCCATTTGACTCTGACACCGTTACCTCCAGTACTTTCTCGTCTAATAAAACCATCATTTCCCCTTGTTTCATTTGACAGCCTACAAGGAATAACACACTCATAAAGAATAGTAGTATATACATTAGCTTCATTCCCGATTGCCCCAATCTCTTGATATCATATATAAAACAGCAGGCTAATTATAACATCTTCCTGTTGATTTTTTGTTAAAATTTTCAAATAACCTCACGCAACTTATTTTCAATAAATATATTTTATTTTATTTCATGCAACTAATAGGTACTATCCCATATCTAATATATTGAAAAACAAAACAAGCAGTATAGGGGGTGGTTGAATGGGAACAGTAAAAGCTTTAGTCAAAAAGGCAAAAAAGGGTGATGAAGAAGCGTTTATTTCTCTTATAACGCAGTACGAAGATGTATTATACCGGACCGCGAGCCGAATGTTGAACAATGAGGAAGATGTGGCTGATGCTATTCAGGATGCTATTATCTCGGCTTATGAAAAATTACATACCTTGAAAAACGACGAGTACTTTAATACTTGGATGTGCAAGATTCTAATTAACAAATGTAATACTCTCCTTAATAAGAGAAATAGCACTTCTATGATCAATGAACTCTTACTCCCTGAAAATAGAAGTGATGGATATCAGAAAATCGAATTGGAAGATGCGCTAAATAGTTTAAGTGAAGTCTATCGCATGGCACTGATTTTATACTACATCGTCGGATTAAATATTAAAGAAATGAGTGAGTTTTTAACAGAACCTGAAGGAACCATTAAATCAAGACTTTCGAGGGCAAAGTCGATTTTGCGAAATAACTATTATAAAAGTGAGGAACTGATGGTCTATGAAAAATAATTTCGAAGATGAATTTAATGAGATGATGAATGAAAAGAAGGAAATTCCTCTTAAAGTAAGACAATCACTCGACCAATCATTTGATATAATTCGTGCCAGATCAAAGAAGAAAAAGACTCAATTCATTTGGAAAAAGACAGTTGCTGCTGCCTGTGCTCTGTTCGTAACTGGTATTATCCTCACAAATGAACAAGTAATGGCTGGGATTAACGAATTCTTCAGCTTTGGAGATAAAGGTATAGAACAAGCCGCAAATAATGGGTTTATACAAGAAAATGAAAGTTCCTTTACCGACCAGGGAATTAACATAACACTAGATAAGCAATTCTCAGACGATAATAAACTGGGATTAAGTTTTCAATTAATATTTGAAGATCCCTCCATTTTAAAGAATGCAGAAGAGGTTACAATGGATTATAGGGTGAAAAATGGGGATGGTGAATACATCGAGGAATTTATTCCAGATACTAAAGCTTTGAAGGGAGATAGTAACTATACATCTGTTCTTGATCATCAAAATCCAATAATGGATGTAAAAACAGGGAGAGTTCGATATGATGTGTTATCCGTTTCCTATGAAGGCGTTATACCTCTTTTAAAAGATGCCGTAATAGAAGTGGAAAGTATAAATGTTTTCTACAGTACTGGAAAAATCCAAAAAGTAGATGGCATATGGAATCTGTCAGTTAACAATAAAGAAAAATCTGATGTGATAGAAAAATATGTAATGCTAGATGAGGCATCTATCATACAAGTGTCCGAAGCTAGTGCAAGCCCAACATCATTAAATCTAACTTTTTCATTGGATGGAATTTATGAAAATGAAAATACTTTTGCAGATATGAAAATTATTGACGAAGAAGGCTATGAATATGAGGCAACTGGTTTTAGCAAGAGAACAAAAGATAGTGAAACGATTATCTCAACTAACTTCTCAATAACTTCTTATAACCCTTCCCAAAAGCTAAAGTTTGTTATAAATGAAGTTGGTGAAGTCGACTTGCTTAAAAAGTAGAAAGTAAAAACCCCTCCTCCCCTTTTTGCTGACAAGGCTGATTCGGGGTTTTGTTTACGGAACGGAGGTACCCTGTTCCTTTATTCTTTTATCTCAGTACCAGCTGCGACACACACTCCACGTGCATCGTCTGTGGAAACATATCCACCGGCTGCACTTCAAGCGTCTTGTATCCCCCATCTTCTAGCACCCGCAAATCACGAGCCAATGAAGCCGGGTTACAGGACACATACACAACCTTCCGCGGTTTCATTTCCAAAATTGTATTCAGAAGAGCTTCATCGCAGCCTTTCCGCGGCGGGTCGACAACAAGGACATCTGCCTTGATGCCTTCTTCATACCACCTCGGAATGACCACTTCTGCAGGGCCTGCTTCAAATTCCGTGTTGGTGAGGCCGTTCAATTCTGCGTTCTTCTTCGCATCCTCAATCGCCTGCGGGACGATTTCCACACCATACACTTTCTTCGCTTTCTGAGCCAGGAATAGGGAAATCGTTCCGATGCCGCAGTAAGCGTCAATGACATTTTCATCACCACTTAAGTCCGCATACTCCAGTGCTTTTTCATACAACACACGTGTCTGCTCAGGATTCACCTGGTAGAAAGAACGTGCGGAAATCGCAAACTTCACGTCGCCGATATAGTCATAGATGACTTCTTCTCCCCACAGGACGTTGGTTTGGTCACCCATGATCACGTTGGTCCGTTTCGAGTTCACGTTCTGGATGACGGATTTTACACCTTCAATGGAGCTGACGATTTCATCGACGATTTGCTCTTTATTCGGAAGGTCAGCTGTGCGGGTCACAAGTACGACCATGACTTCGCCGGTTTGGTATCCGTAGCGTGTCATGATGTGGCGCAGTGTCCCTCTATGCTTTTCTTCATTATATGGACGAATGCCGTATTTCTGGCAGATATCTTTTACCTTCTGGATGATTTCGTCGTTTTTTTCATGCTGGATGACACAGCGGTCCATGTCGATGATTTCGTGGCTCCGCTGCTGATAGAATCCAGCCACCAACCCGCCTTCTCTTTGGCCGACAGGGACGGCCGCTTTATTGCGGTACCTCCATGGTTCATCCATGCCGATTGTCGGGTGGACCGGTATATCCGGGAGCTTGCCGATACGGGCCATGACATCGCGGACATGCTTTTCTTTTGCCTTCAGCTGGCCTTCATAGGAGATATGCTGTACCTGGCAGCCGCCGCATTGATGGTAAATCGGGCAGGGCGGCTCCTGGCGGTATTCACTTTCCTGATGAAGCTCGATCAGTTTTCCGAAGCCGTAATTTTTGCTTGCTTTTAACACTTTGACTTTGCCTCTTTCACCAGGAAGGGCGTTGGGTACAAATAATGGATAGCCTTCAATTTTTGTGACCCCGTTGCCATCATGGGTCAGGTCCTCGAAATAGGCATCCTCTATATAATCGTTTTTCTTAACAGGTGCTCTTTTGCTCATCGTATTACTTCCTTCGCTCATTTTGTCGTATCTGATTGTATCATAATCTGCGTAGGTATTGCGAAAAGCTGTAAAGTCCTCTGACCTGGTAATTTTTATGATTTGGTGAAATTAGAAGTTTTCTAACAAAACAAGGATGAAACCAGCCGGTTCCACCCTTCCTTTGCACTCTTATTTTCTTAAATTCTCCTGGTCTTTCAAACGGTTCTGCTGATCAGGTTCCCTGCTTTGGTCCAAGATGCTTTCGTTCTTCTTCTCTTCTTGTAAATTGCGCTCTGTTTCTTTAAGGTTTTCATTTTTTTCTTGTTTGCCTGACATCTATATCCCTCCTGTTTTTTTATGTTTTTTCCCAATCTGGTTATCTATGAAACACAACATCCATATGCTGGATAATATGTTAAACTTAAGTTGCTTGAATTTTCCAAACGATGTCTTGGGAGGCGTTTTCTTATGTCAGACGGCATAGGCCTTTTCTTAACCATAGTCTTTGAAATCCTTGCATTTGGCGGCATCAACTACTTTGCTTTTAAGAAATCTGACGGCGATAGTAAAAAGAGAGTATTGGCAGGGGTGATCTTTTTGCTGCTAACACCGATTATTTTCTTTGGCACGCTGATGATTGGCTTCACCTATGACGATGGCGGTTGGGGCGCCGGGATATTAGCTGTTATTTTTACAGGGTTATATATTTTAAACGGAATCATCGTCCTGTTATCAGCCCTTCATTTGTATCTGACAAAATAAAAGGGGCGGTTCTTTAAATTATGATCCCTATTTTAAAACATCCTGGTTAATCAAACGTTTGATTAAATTATCCAAAGATACTAAACCTACACTCGCAACTACTTATATTCTTGGAATGACTTTGCGTTTTCATTAGATTGCAATATTATCCTCAAAGAATGGGTGCTCAGCGAAAAAAGGGAGGTTTTCTATGATAATCTGAATATAAGAATAAGGAGGAATTTACTTTGACACTGCCTGCTAAAGAAGAAAAAGATATTCAAAAATTATACAAAGCTCAAAAGTCAGCGCTGTATTGGCTGCTGGGAATTTTATATTCAGGATTTATCGGTCTGCAGCTCGGCAGGGTCCAAGCCATTACAGACTTTAATTATAATCTGCATGAGATGATGTTTTTCCCCGCTACGATAGCTTTCTTTGCTGTTCCTGTTGTGTCTCTCCTTTATCTCATTCTTTTGATAAAATATCTGCTAAACAGGAAAAGGCATTGGCCCAACTTTAGGACAAGTGTTAAAGCAATGATTGTATTGATATCTGTCGCAGTTGTCATTTCCATAACAGCCCACCAGTCGCTTGAGGTATCGACGGGCGGGGTATTTGAGGTAGAACAGAAACTTCATGAGGACAGCAAGTATTATTTAGTGCTGACTGACAAAAAGGTCAGGGTTTCCCATAATGAATATCAACTGGTTAAAGAAAACCAAGAGTATTTAATCAGCTTTGTCTGGAATAAACGTTCTCCCGACTCAGGCCGGCTTGAAACCATCGAACTCTTGGAATAAGTATTACTACGCCATTATCTATCAAACTGAAGCATACCAAAAAAGGCCGGAACTATTAACCTGGCCTTTTTACTGCTGATCTATATGGCTGATTTTAGGGTTCGGTCCATACTGATTGCTGCCCTCTTCACTCGGATAGAGGGACCAGATGAACAAAATAAACGGGCCGATAACGGGAATAAAACCAAGCAGGATCCACCATCCACTTTTTCCGATATCATGAAGCCTGCGCATTCCTACTGCCAAACTGGGAAAGACAATGAACAAGGAGTATAAGCCTGTTAACAGCGTCCCCCACCCTTTATACGTTTGCCAGAAATCGAGTCCACTGAGGACCAGTGTGTTAATAAGGACAAACATCCAGAATTCCAACCGTCTTGCTCTATCTTCAAAATTAATGTAGTTTCTGATGACTTTGAAATACCATTTCATATAAGACTCCCCTTCTGTTCAAGGTATTACCTTCCATGATAACAAAAGGGGAGCACCTATTTAACTATTAAATCCAGGATTCGACTATTGCCGGATCATCATCTTCCGATTTAGGGACTATTGAAAACCCCTCTGGAATTTCACTTCTGATGGCCTCCACTGATGGTCTCATCAAAATGATGGGCTGTGGTTTGTTTACATTGAACACTCTCGCTACAAACATCCCCTGATGATCAGACGGGCTTTTGTAGATGCAAATGATCGGCATTGTATAATCATTGAAGCTAACTTCTGTAAATGAACTGATTAATTGGTCTTTCGTTTCCATGCATATCCTCTCCTTACATAGGTTGTAGTGGCGGGTCGAGCTGGATTTGTTTATTTGGGAAAATCCTTGCTATCACCGTCGATTTCATTAAACGCCTTATCCCATTCGCCGGCATCTCCATAGCGACACCATTCAAGGCATTCTTATAGGTGTTTTGTATCGTATATGGCACATGGTTCTTCCCCAGCAGTATCTTCAGCTCTTTTTGAAAGGTTTGGTGGCTTTGTTCTACATTTTGTTCTGCTTCTTTCAGTGTGAGTGAGATTCCTTTAGCTTTTGCGGCTGCCACTGCTGTGTGAGCCGGTGCCGTCTTGAATTCAATGATAATAGAGACTGGCCTTGCCGTTGACAAGTTGATGGATGGGTCGATATAGACTGTTGTGTTCATTCATCTCCCCCTTGTTTTTTACTCTTATCTTATATTAAAGCAGAGCTGCCGGAATTTTGAAACTAAAAGCCAGAAAACCCCTGTTGTCAAGGAGTAATCCGGCTTGAATTTTAATGCTTTACTGTAATCTTCTTAGGTTCGGATGTCAGTGACAATCCTTTTTCATCTGTTCCGGTTACCGTTACAAAGTAGTCTCCATTAGGATATTCTTTGCCTGGATACCACTTCAGCCCGTAAATCGAGTGTTCATTTTCAATATCGGCACATCCCAAGTAATTTTATAGGTGCCGTCTTCCTGTTCTTGTGTTTGGATATTGTCCACTTCAGGGGAAGCCCCGTCCATTTTGAATGGGATTTTCGTCTGCTGCGGCTCTGCTCCTTCATAGTTCAAAGTACTTTCATACACATAATAATAATAATCTCCATCTGGAAGGATGTTTCCTTGATCATCCCTGCCGTCCCATAACATCCCGTCAAAACCGTAATAGTAGCCTCGGTAAGCCATGATGTTTTTTCGGAACGCATAAGGGCTGCCGTCTTCGGTAAATTCACTGAAGTTTGTAATATTGGCAACTGTGTTTCCTTCCTGGTCCTGAACTTTCAAGGACATTTCCTTCAGATTTCGGAATGCGGTAAAAGAAGGATAAACACCTGACACGATGGAGTTTGGCGAATATCCTACCTCATCCGGATTGAATGTGCCCGTCTTGCTGTCAAAGCCCAGCGGCAGCTCGAGCATGTCATTCCAAAGGACGGTGTATCCGATGTATGGATCGCCATTAACAGGGCTCTCATCGATATTATCAAGTGAATCCCAGTCCCCGTAGAAGCCCATGAATGGAATCGTTAAGTCGGTCAACTCTTTTACAGAGCTTCCTTTTGGAACGAAGCGGACAAAACCTTCCACAAAGCGATCTTTACTTAAGTTTTCCGGAAGAGTCACAGAGATGGTTACTTCATCATCACGTCGGTGCTTGTATTGGATCATGCTGTCTTCACTGAGTGTTTTTCCATTAACCTTGATCACAGCGTCCTCAACGGGGATGCTGTTCAACGTTAAATACTCTTTTTCCTTCCCGTTAACGGATCTCGTTTCTGTCTCATCCGTCAGCACATCTACTTGGATTTCAAATTGGTGATTCGCTTTTTCAAGTTTTTTCGCCAAAGGCTCTACATCCAGTGTAAAGTCAAATGTGCTTAGTTTCCTTTGACAGAGGTATTGCCTGGCCATCCTGCTTTGGCAGTTCAAATTCCGCTCCTGCCGGTGTCGCGATACTTCCGGCATATACGTGAAATTGGTTGGGGTAATCATCTGGCTTTCATGAGAATCAGCAGGAAGATGGGAGAAGGAGAGATGAATTTTGATTAAAATTTCCTATAAAAAAAGACGGAACCCTGTTCAAGGAAACCGCCTCCAATAATTAAAATAACGAAATAAGAGCGCCATTTTTATGAATGACATTTACCACACGGCCGGACATATTCTGATAATCAGCCGCTGAACCATAAGGGACTTTCAACGTGAATTCCTGTCCATGATACATAAATTCCACTGTGAAACTGTCCGCGACTCCGATCACTTCCGCTTCTGTTACTTCTGCTTCACCTGGAATGACCAGGTTTTGGCCGATCAGCACCATTTCTTTTTTCATGCCATTTGTCTTTGCAATTTCTTTCGGTCCCACCCCAAAACGGTGAGAAATTCCCCACAGCGCATCTCCCGGAACGACTGTGTACATCTCGCCAGCAGGCTGTTCGATTGGCACTATAGAAATGTGCTGCCCGATATTAATCTGGTCTGAAGCCAGGTTATTTTGTTTTTTCAGCTGGCCGACTGTTGTTCCATGCTTCTTTGCAAGAGAATAAAGTGTGTCTCCTTTTTCGACGAGATGCATTCCCTGCGATTCCACCATTGGTTTATCCGGTACCAGAAGCTGCTGACCAGATAAAATTTTATCGGAAGTGAGTCCATTTGCTTCCCTTAGCTGCTCAACGCTGACATTGTATTTCTGAGCCAGGCTGTAAAGCGTATCATTCTTTTTCACTGTATACTCTGTGCTGCACGCCCCTGCTTTTGCGTTCATCATCAGCAGGGCCGCAACCGTCCCGGCAGCTGTGGCGGCAGCGACTCTTTTCGTTTTCTGTCTTGATTTTCCCCTGCGCATATCAGCAATCCGCTGCTTTCTCTTTGTCGTGATTGTAGTCAATTTTTCCTTCCCCCATTTTAAAGAATGTTTCCCACCTCATAGTATTTTCGACATAATGTGAGGTTTATGGGGGTTATCAAGAAAAATATAGCTTTATACCCAGGTTTATCCTTACGTTTAACTGTCTACATATTCCACATTGCCGTTCACGATGATGTCGGATGGAACTTTGAGGTAAATGACCTCCGAGCCGTGGAAGGGGTCTAAATCTCCGAACATGCTGGTATAGTCTTCAGAGAATTGGTGAAAAGGCAGCGGCTGAGAAAACTTTGCCAACTTCAAATCGATTGGAGCAGGCGGGTACATCCTGAAAGTGCCATCTTTGATTTCAATTGATGGTGAGTTTATTTCACTCGTCACATCCACATTGCTGATGAAGGACTTTGTTGTAAAGTGCGCGGCCTCTACTACACCGTCTTCTGCCTCTTTGATCTCAACCAAAACAGGCAGGTAATAGTTGGAATTAGAAACTGGCACTGTCAACTCTTTGCCATCTAGTGAAAACTCCCAGTCTTTCAGCAGCACAGCGCCCTCAGCTTCATGGATTTTGCCGCCTCTTGCCAAAGTCATGAATTTTCCTTTTTCCTCTTGTTCTTTCTTCAATTCCTTATCGGTCAGCACCTCTCCTTGAAAGGCCCTTTCGCTTGGCAGTGTGTAGGAAAAAATCGTCGCAGCAATAAGGATGACAAGATACCCGCTTAACAGCCAATTGATTCGTTTTCCGCGAAGAATCCCACCGGCCTGGCGTTTAATCAGGACCGCTGCCCCCATGATAATTCCGCCAATGAGAATGAGGTATAAAAGAGACCCCAAAAACATCATCGTTCAACCTCCATTCTGTGTGAAAGCAAAATCGCTGCAGCATAGGCTGCCCCTGACGTCAAAACTACTTTTATAGTAAACTGTCCGAACGAGTTTTCCTGCATAAAAAATTCAAAAAGCGTTGGCAGCAATGTCGGATAGCCTGAATAGATCCCTTCTGTGAAAAGGGCTCCAAAGATCAGCACCGGCAGAACAATAATAAAAACCTTGCTGTACTGAACCAGCATCCCTGCCAAATAGCCCAATGCCGCGAACATCAGTATATAAAGCGTTATGGCCGCTATCCCCAAAACAAACTCTTGAAAGGCCATAGGCGCAATGATGAATTCTTTTCCCTGTGTAAAATAGACGATGAGCCAGACTACATGATTGCACAGCAGGACGGTGATGCCGCCAATGAAACTGGCTGCCAGCAGGAAAAGCAGGTTCGACAAGTGGCTTGTCATCCAGTTCGTCACAAAGGTAAAATCATCGTACCGATAAGCCCGGGTCGTAATGATGATCGCTGAAATGAAACCCCAGATCATGACAAAGGCAAACAGGATATTACCGCTGAAAACATGCAGTGAGAAGTCAAAATATCCCGATCCTCCGCCAGACATGCCATCTCCATTCAACGAAAACAGGATTCCGATGACTTGCAGAACCATCAACGATGAAAATACACCACGATAGGTTTTCCATTTGAAGAAGAATTGCTTTTTCGCCACATCCCACATACTAACCTCGGTTAAAAACATCATCGATTCCTCCTTTCGTTTTGCTTGTCAGGTACGTGCAAATTTCATCCGCAGTGACTGGCTGGATATCCAGCCCTAGCTGCCGGGCCTTCTCGATCTCGCTTTCAGGGAGGTCCTTTTTTACAACAGCAAAAACAGAACCCAGCGCCTCGCTGCTTTGGTGGATGGCCTCTTTGTCCTGAAGCCACTCATTCATGCCCGCTTCCTTCCCGCTGACGCCAATTGCATACTCCCTCAGTTCTTCAACTGGCATATGCAGCAATATTCCCCCGTCTTTTAAAAGCAGAATGTCTTCCAGAATATCTTCTATTTCGTTCAGAAGGTGGCTGGATAAAATAATCGTGCGCGGATAGGCGAGGTAATCCTTAAGAAGAGCCCGGTAAAAGTCTTTTCGCACCCCGGCATCCATTCCTGTTGTCGGTTCATCAAAAATCGTCAATGGGGTACGCGCTGCCAATCCAAGAATCATATTAAAGGTACTTCTCATCCCTTTGGAAAGTCCGTTGTGGTGCTGATATGGTTTGAAGGAAAAATAATCGAACAAACGCCGGGCAAGTTCACTGTCCCAATTGGGATAAAAGTCTGCCGCTGCTTGTAAGATTTCCTCCAGGTTCAATGTTGGAGGCAGGCTCATTTCATCATCGACGAAAATCATGTTGGCTGATACTTTAAGGCTGTTGAACGGAGTTTCTTCGAAGACTTTCACTTCCCCGGCACTTTCCCTGATAAATCCGGCAATGATTTTCAGCAGGGTGGTTTTCCCCGCCCCATTCCGGCCGATGAGTCCGGTTATTTTTTCTTCGCCGAGTGAAAATGAGATTTCGTTCAGCGCTGTTTTTCTCCCATACACTTTTGTGAGGCCCTTGCATCCTACTACCTTCATTTCTCATCCCCCTTTAGCTTCGTTTTTGCATTCCTGATCATGCCGATGATCTCATTTTCATCGACCCCCAGGTGCTCTGCTTCTGTTACCAATTCCTCCACCAGTTTCTTTAAGGTTTGATTTTTTCGTTTTGCCAGGATGATGCTTTTTGCCTCTGCTGAAACAAACATGCCAAGCCCCCGCTTTTTATACAGAATATGTTCATCTGCCAGCAGGTTCAGCCCCTTAGCCGCTGTCGCCGGGTTAATATTGAGCATTTCGGCGAGCTGGTACTGGGAATGAACCTTCGCATCCGCTTCTATACTGCCGCCGAGTATTTCGGTTTCCAGCCACTCGGCAATCTGGATGTAGATCGGTTTGATGCTATCGGAATTAAGAATCAAACGTGCACCTCCTTATTGGTGGGTTACTTAGTGCATTACTGATGTAATGTACTATATGTCATTTCACATAATTTGGCAAGGGCTTTTTGGAAAATGTTTGATATTTTGGCTGGTGTGCGGTTCAGACTGGATGCGGAGGTTGGCGACTGGCGGGGTTGGCTTTTAGCTGAAGGAACAGTGGGAACTTTTATCAGCGGTTTTGGTTGCTTTTTCGGCGGAAACGCTTGGTTTATCGGCGCTTTTGCCTAGTTTATCAGCGGTAATTCGATTTTATCGGCGAAAATAACCAACTTATCGGCCAACCGACAAAATCCGACACCCTCGCCCCCAAAAAAACAGCACAAAAAAACACCAAAACCCACTGGATTCGGTGTCTCCAAAACCAATATGTACTTTTACAAAACAGGGCGGTCCACATCTTCCGTACCGTCACTCTGCTCCAAAGCATCGATGGCCTTATAAAGATGGTCCGCAAACTGATCTCCCTTTTCCACTTCCGGTGTGGCTTCAAGAGCAATGATGATGCTGCGGTAGTTATCGATGAGGTGGTCGGTGGACATTCCGCGGCTGACCAGAACGCTGTTCAACCAGAGTGAGTAATCGGTGAAAATTTTTGCGGAATTCATTGCAGCCGAAGTTTCAAGATACGTAAAATGATATACATTATCCTCGTAGCACTTCTGGCGCCCGCGCTCACCGAATTTTTCATCGAGCTCCGGGTATTTGATATAGATTTCTTTTACTGCACGATTGATGACATCATCGTATTGGCTGCCAAGGTCGATCATACTGCCACCACCTTGAATTTATGGATGGACGGGATGATGGATGCCAGCTCCTGATCCGGGTATTTCTTTTCCAGGTCGTGAATCCGTTTGTAGTCTTCGCTCTGAATCCAGGCCATGAATTGTTCTTTCGTTTCCCATTCCATATGAACGGTGATTTCGCCCGGTTTCTTTTCATTTTGCAGCAGCAGGAAGCGCTGAAATCCGTCTGCCTTATCTACTAATCTGGAACGAGAATGATAGATTGATATCACTTCATCCGCCTTTTCATTCGGCACGACAAACGTCGAGTGTACGATATACATAATTACTCTCATCCCTTTCACTGTTTCTCTGAATCTACTTTTTACTCTAACACACAGAGTCAGTGCCGGGAAATGCGGACCACCTCATTCTTCCGCTTTGGTGAGGAGTGCTTGTCCTGGTGAAGAAGAGGCGGCCAGTTGCGGGCGGTTCTTCTGTGCTGACCGGAAGATGCCCGGATTAATTTCTTGCGCTTTTTCGCTGGAATTCTCTCACCCATACTCTCACTCTTTTCATAGTTAATGACTTTACCGCTTCACCGCACGAAGAGGGCCAGGCCCCTATAGCACACTAACGCGTTACCGTGCTAAGAGGGACAGTCACTAGCGATGCATATATGTAAATTTCTTAAATTTATTCAAAATTTTTACAGTTCGTTTCAGCTCCGGAATTAAAAAATGGTAACATGGTTGTAAAAGACCTTGTTCCCATTTTTTTACATACTTATAGTTAAATTCGTCGTTTTCCTTTTACCATGGCTACAGTTCCAAAATCATGTTTAGATTTCGAAGGGATCGGGACTTTTTGCCTTCCTTTTGATTTTTTCTTCTTTCTCCCTAATTCTACTAATAAATCGCTATACGTTT
Organism: Bacillus sp. AK031; assembly: GCF_053903065.1. Taxonomy (NCBI): domain Bacteria; kingdom Bacillati; phylum Bacillota; class Bacilli; order Caryophanales; family Bacillaceae; genus Bacillus; species Bacillus sp. AK031. The sequence continues at coordinate 3,870,754 of NZ_CP096424.1, forward strand.
TATAGAGATAGGTTTGAAGTGCTTGAAAGAATCCCCATGTAGTCTTGGTGGATCGTGTCATAAGTTTAACGATCACAGATAGACCAAAGGCAATGACCGATAAGAACATTTGATTCCAGATTCCTTGGGGCTTTGTGCTCCAAATTTTAGTGAATTTCAGGTGCTGTTTTATCCATTTAAAGAAGAGCTCAACGATCCATCTGTTTTTATAAATATCTAGAATCTCAGTGTCTTCAAGGTCCCATCGATTGGTTAAGATTCGATACACCCTATCCTTTTCATCCGTAAATTCGATGTATCGGACAGGATGGTGAGAGGTGCCGAAATAGACAATGGCATCCTTGGTGACAGAAGGATGAGTTGGTTCAAACTCTTTTTCAATGTATACCCTCAAATTTTTCGAGATTCTCGTAACGAAAGAAATGTCTCTCCTCAGCCATTCTTCCAGATTCATTTTGGAGGAATAGCCCCGGTCCGTTACGTAGGTGGCATAAGAATCTTCGATGAGGTATTTGGCACTTTCAAAGTCACTGACATTGCCCGTAGAAGGAATGATTTTGTCTGGAAAGGCCGTATTTGGTGAGGTAACAACTAACCTCGTGTGCATTTTTACAGCCGTATGATCCTTCGAAATCGTTGCCCACTCACACAAGCTTTTAGGCAGCTTCAGTTCTGTAGAATCAACGATTTTGAGGAGCCCCACTTTTTTTGAAATCCCTTTTTGGTCGCGTGTAAGGTGGAGAAGTATCTCGACAACTTTATAGAAAAGTTTCTCTACAGTTTCGGTCGGAAGATCGTTGATTCGGCGGCTTAATTGCGAGCCGCTGATCATATCGAGATCCAACTCCTCGCGTAAGGAAGGATGGGCGAAGAGCTTCTCTTCCATACGATTGTACGAATTCCACTGATCTAACTGGCCAGCGATAAAAACTTTGATTAAGGACTCTGTTTTGAGCTTCTTTCTGTAGTCCAGTAGTGGACATCTCAGGTGTTCGGTTGGCAATAATTTTAAACATTGACAAATTAACGTTTCATGACCTATACTTTTACTCATTGTGATGAGCTCCTTTTGTAGAAGATTTGGGAACAAGTATGGTCCTGCATCTTCTACATTAGGGCTTTTTTTGCGTTTAGGAAAGTATTTTTATTTTTTTATCCACAGGCTTCCATATTTTGTAACACATGCATCGCTAGTGAGGGACAGTCCCTCTTAGTGCTTTAACGGGGTAAAGCACAGGCTTCTTAAAAAGACGAACCTCTTCAGGCCCGCCTTTCTTTTTCTAGGATTACTCGTCCCCGTCGTTTTGGTAATGTTCATTGAGATATGAGTTTTCTGTGGTGGCGAAGTTGGTGGACTGCAGGCTTTCTTTTTCATCAAGGCCGAATAATTCATCTCTGTTTTGAGGTTTGTCAGTATTATTGGTTTCCTTCTGTTTCATGGTTTTTCATCCTTTCTCTGTGTAGTGGAATTCTATCTCAAGACCAGGTTGCTTATTTTTTCTTCAGCAGAAATTCTCTCTGCTTTGAAAGGTATGTTCCCAGAAATGAATTTTTCTAAACTCTCCATTACAGTTTGGATAAGCAAGCCCGCATCTTACCTGATCGGGAAGTGCGGGCTTATCGAATTATTTATCCCCTTCGGCGTTTCGTATGTCAGGCTTTACAGGGGTGATCTCTTCAGATGCCTCTGTCTGGTACTGTAGGTTCCCCTGCATCCTTTCCGCAGATTCCTGATCTGGAAACACATGGTTGTGAACATATTTATGAAAAAAATATTCAAAGATGGCAATACCTGCTGCTGCCAGCAAAGACGGAATTAATACATCATCGATCGGCGTCATATTCGCAGCCATGGCCCAGATAACAAGAAATGCCAGCCCGAAGTCAGCAAGTGAAGCCGTTAAATTGCTGGTTCTTGTCAGCAAAAACAGATCACCAGCAACATAGGAAAGGGCACCGAGCACTAAGGAAATCGCAAAGACATCACCGAGTGTAATTCCATATATCCCGCCCAGTATAACAGCCAAAAGGGCAAAACAAGCGACTAACTTGATCAGAAAAGCTTTCACATGTTTCATTATTTCACTCCTTTTGAGCTTATAATGGCTTTTGCACCAGTAATCTATTCAAAAAACGCCGGGCACATGACCAGTCAATGCAGGTTCATTTTTAATACACTGTAAAAAAGCAAAAGGAGCACTGCCATGCGGTTTATCTTTTTCCCCCCACCCTTTATCCCGCCTTACATTCCGCCGCCTGTGTATAAATATTATTTCCTGCAGAATTTTAAAGATATAGAGCAGCTGAAAAAGAAATATTCTTACTATCAAGCTCCCGGCCCTTACATCACCGGTGAGTATTCTCCCGTTGGACCGATCACGCCAACAGGGCCTGTATCTCCAGCTGTTATCCGGCCGTTTTCATGATCACACTGCCAAATAGATCACAAAAAAGCAAGCTCAGAATCACTGCTCTGAGCTTGCTTTTTGGCTTTGTGAGTATCCTAAAGTTACCCCTACCGCCTGAGTGGAAATTACTTTTACAATACAAACTCTCCGTTCAAAGCCTCAACTTAAGCCCTTCATGTGTGGCTTTAAAGCCTAACCGCTCGTAAAAACGCAGAGCTTCTGCACGCTTTTTATCCGTCGTCAGCTGGACGAGATGGCAATTCCGGTCTTTTGCCCGTTGGATTCCCCACTTGATCAGCTGTGTACCGACGCCCTTTCCCCTGGCCGAAGCAGAGGTCCTCACTCCTTCAATGGTTGCCCTCCAGCCGCCCTGGTGTGTCAAGTATGGCGTGAAGGTTATTTGCTGTACACCAATCACTTCATCTCCACAGCAAGCGACAATCAATTCGTTATTGTGATCGGCAGCAATCGCCTGAAATGCTTTGTGGTAGCTGTCAGGAAGCGGGTTTTCATACCTTTCCCTCTGACTGCCCAGCATATCATCGGACAACATCGCTACAATAGCGTCCAGGTCATCGGCTGTCGCTTCTCTAAACGTAATCATTGAATCCATTTTGCTTCCACTCCTTCTATCTAAAAGTTTACGCAATTAATGGATAGGAGTTAATGACGAATCCTTTATGTCTGGCCATAAGAAATTTTTATTTTGCAAAAAACTCATCTCTCAGGATGCTCATTCTCAGCCTGTCCACAAATTCACCTTCACGCAAACGGTCCTGCCGCAGAATCCCCTCTTCAACGTAACCCATTCGTTTATAAGATTTGATGGCATTTTCATTGTCGACTTCCACCCTGAGCCAGATTTTATTGAGGCCCAGCTTGGTAAAACCGTAATGGAGCATGTCGTTCATGGCAGAGAGTCCGTATCCTTTACCCCAATACTCTTTATCCCCGATGGCAATTCCCAGTTCGCCATGCTTGTTCAACTTATCAACGTTTTTTATATCAACCCAGCCGATATGTTTACCGTCTACAGTCTCAATGGCCATCTGTTCATAGCCATTGCTGCGGCTGATGCACAAATTGATCCACTGCCGGGTTTCTTCCCTGCTGAATGGCGGATACTTGTCCGGCATGTTCAAATGCCTGGTAACGTCCGTATCAAGACACCATTGAAAGCGGTCCTCTGCATCCTCCGGGGTCAATTCCCTCAATGTTACATCAGGTAATATTTTTGTGTTCATATCTATTCTCCTTTTCTCGATCTTTCTTATATCCATTAGAAATTCATTTTCCTGCTTCGTCATCCGCACTTTCTCCGTTCATAGTAAAATGAAGAGGTATCGCCGGATTCCCACAAAATAATAATGTTGTAGCTGCCTTGTTAACAATCCGATAAAAATATATTCGGGGCCATTCATGCAATTGCTTTTTTTCCTAAAAAATAATTTTTTTGAAACGTTTAGCAGCGGACTGTTGTCTAACGTATGTAAGAAAGGAGGAGACGGCCTTGCTGCTGCGCACTAAAGTTAAAAAAGCCAAAAGAGGCAATGACAAAGCGTTTCAAGAACTGGTTGAAGCTGAAAAGAACAAACTTTACCGGATGGCTTATCTCTATGTCAAAAATGAAAATGATGCAATCGACATTGTCCATGAAACGATTTACAAAGCTTATATCTCGATCAGCAAACTGAAAGAACCGGACTATTTTACCAGCTGGTTAACCAAGATACTTATCAACACCGCTCTCGACCATATCAAGAAAAACAAAAATATCATCCCTTTTGAGGAAATCGAACGGGTTGAAAGCACTGAGCAACGGCATATCGCCGAAAACCTTGATCTGGTTGATGCGATTGACCGCCTGGAAGAAAAATACAAAACTGTCATCATCCTTCGTTATTATAAGGGACTGCAGATCAAAGAAATCGCAGACATGCTCGACTGCCCGGAAGGTACGGTTAAAACAAACCTGCACAGGGCGATTAACAAGCTGAGAGCAGACTTACGAGAGGAGTGCTTGTAATGAAAGATTCCTTTAAAAAACAATTCGACCACATCCCCGTCCCGGAGCGAAAACTGGATGCTGCCATTGAGTCAGCCATCCAACGCGGTAAAAAGAAAAGATGGAGCTTTGCCAAAAAAGCCGGATTTTCTGCCACAGCTGCCGCCATCCTCTTCTGCCTGTTCATCGCTTCTGCCTTTGTCTCGCCGACGATGGCCGACTTCGCTTCAAAGCTGCCCTTCCTGAATCAGATTTTTGAATCGAAACCGATTCATGAGGTTGTCAGCGAAGAATTAAGAGGAAAGTATGACGTGGACGGAATCGGCATGAGCTACGCACCTAAAAAAGAATTTCACGTAACGGTGGTCGGTTCTGAAGACTACTACAACAGTGTAAAGGATGATATTGAAGAACAAGTCGAAGAGATCCTTGCTTCGAGAGGATATGATGCTTTCAAGGTGAAGGTTTCAATGCCATTGAACAGGGGACATGAAATCGACCATGAAAGAGACGCAGAGTTTGCCAGGATGTCTGACAAACTGATGCAAGCCACGCAGGAAAAACTCAAAGCATATGAGGATTCGATCCTGTCTTTCGGCACATCCTTTAATGATAACAAGCTCGCAGTGGAAATGGACATCTCAAATACTGAAACCAGAACGGCAGAAATTGAAGAAATCATCCAGGAAATCGCCAATGAGCAGCAACTAGGCGAAGTTCCCGTCAACTTTCATAAAATCGATATGGAAAAACGGGAACAGGAAGGCAGATGGTCGCCGATCATCTCTACAATCGGTGAAGGAATGATGGCCAGAAAAGAATTCAAGGTGAAAGGAATCGGCTATTCCAACCACCCTGCCCCTATGACGGTCTTCGTCACACTCAGCTTGCCTGCCTCCGACAAGGAAGCAAAAGAGTATGCTGAAAAAGCGGAAAAGATGGTCGTTGAATTCATCGAATCGGAAGAAGCCGAAGAAGCAGTACAAGATGATCCTTATAAGGTTGTGATTTACAGTAAGGAGCGGGAAGTTTTGAACTAGTTAAGAAAAAGCGGCACATTAAATCAGTGCCGCTTTTTCTTTGTGTTTGTCTGATTTTACCGCGTGCGGATAAGTATGCATTGTTTAAAAATAAAGAAAAAGCTGCGTCATATACAAATTCCAAAGTGAGTGGGCAATGATAGCAGGAATCAGGGAGTTTGTTTTATAAACAGTAATCGTCAGAAGAAATCCAGCCAGAACAGTAAAAATCCATGTTTCTGAAGGATGAACTACCCCAAATAGTATCGATATAATACTGATCGCCCAAAATGGCTTTACAAGTTTTAATAAAACCGCAAAGAAAACGCCTCTGAACAAAATCTCTTCGGAAATAGGCGTAAGGATCGCAGAAGATACCGTACTCCCAAAACTGCCTGTATCCAACATATGATTTTTAAAATAGAATATATAATATTTATCCAGCAGCACCTCAAAATGAAGGCAAAGATGTAAGAGTATGTAAGGAATAGCAAAGGTAATAAGTATAAACAAATAGCTTTTTGGCTCTTTTAATGCCTTGAATTTCACCATCGGAACGATTAAAGCCCTAATGCTCTTAAAGCTGAATGTAACCACCATAAAATAGGTAAACCATATAAGGCCTTTCAAACCGCCATAGGTATCGCTTGGGATAGGAAGTTGATTAATGAAATAACCGGGAACAGCCAAAATAAGAAGATAGATAAATAAGGTTTTGTACTTTATTCCAGAATCGCGATTCATCATTATACTTGTCTCGTTTGTTTGTAAGCTATTTAACATGGAGTAACCCCCTCTTGTTTTTTGACAAAATTGATTGAAAGAAAAGCAGATACATAGTTAGCTATAAATGCAATCGAAGTACAACCTTATTCAAACTCTATCTTTTCTAAACCGTCCTCTTCACCAAGAAATTTTTTCAGCTCATTAACTGACTGCTCATCTAATTGATAGGTGACACTATTACCTGCCACCAGACTCTGGATATATCCTTCGTCTTCGTTGGTAAACCACAGATGATATTCCTGGTCTTCCTGCTTTTCCATCATTAAAGTGTAAAAGAGGATTGGCTCTGTCTTGATGACTCGGCCTTCTTGAAGTTCTTCAGCTGTGTTCCTTGCTTCCACAAAGGCCTGCACTCCCTTTTCTGATTCAATGAACTCTGCTTCAAAATCTCTATCTCCCCAATAATTCAGCTTTACTTCATTTACTTCCTCCGCATTGATATCTGAACAGGCAGCCAGCAAAAGCAGCAATGCTATAAGTAGAAGTGAATAGGTTTTCCTCATCGCCATCCCTCCTGCAAATCCGCTAAAGCAAATTTCGAAACCATAATCGTATTGGCAATTTCTATAAGGTCTTCTTTTGGGATCAGGCTGCTCCCTTTAAAGTCGATCGCATATTCCACCTTGTCTAACCGAAAGCTGATCATTTGGACTCCTTCTTCTTCATTGTAATGACCCGTGTAACGCCCTGTCCCCCCAAGCAGATCAACCTCTTCTCCCCACGCCCCAACGTTGTTCCAGCCGATATCGGTTGTTGCCCACACGGTGAAAGTACCATCTTCTGTTTCGTATACAAGCTTTACTTTATTCCAGCTGACCACTTTGGAATATTCGTTTTTCATTTCCACCGGACCTACATAGGGTTCCACGACTTTAAAGGGCACGAACCAGTCCGCGACTCCCACTGGCAGCCTGGAAAAATAGAATATGGCGCTAATCGAGACAACCCCAACTATAATGGCCAATAACAGCTTTCTGACTTTGTTCTTGGTAAGCATGTCCATACTCCTTTACAATCTCAAAAACTAGTGACTAGCTCTTTTGTCAACAGAATGAAGAGAATGACCGCCGCACCGATATTTGTCCACGCCAGCTTCTTATCTTTATCGTTGTCTATCACTCCTTCAATTCCAAATAAAAAGAACATAATACCCCAAAGCAGGAAGGTGAAATCAGTCAGTTCAAGGTTTTCAATAAAGAAGTGATAGAAGCTGGCCCCCAATGCGGTAACAGCAACCAGCAGGTTCACTATTCGCAATATCTTCAACTTCAACAGCCTCTCCCCCTTTCTTCTCCTAAGTGTTCAAAGAGCTAATCCTGAATTTCCTGCAGTTCCTGATACAATTCCTTGAAGTCACTGCCAAGGATGATTTCCCTTGGAAGCATTCCCGTCCACTCCTCTATGGCTGCCTCAGGATGATTTTCAAGATAACTTTGGGTAATTTCATATCCGATTTTGGTATTGGACCAGAGAGGTATCCCCCTTTTGGCATAACCAGTGAACTGATAGTATGTTTGTTCATCCAGTAGGTTTTTGCTTTCCTTTAACTCTTCTATCACTTTATTCTTCAAGCGCTCTGAAAATGGTTCTGTCCAGGGTGCCTGCTGGTCTGGATAAACAATGGAGGCAAAGGCATCCGCTTTTCCATCCAGGACAAAAGATTCCAGCAGATTTTCATTTGTCATTGCCATGTTTTCCATCTGCATTGTGAGATGATAGGTCTGAGCGACACTATATTTCAACATATCTTCATTGAAAGAAGGATCAATTTGCAGCATTACTACATTTTCACTTAATGCATAACCTGCCGTCCCTTTCATTTTTTCGACCACAAATACGTCAGTCGGATCGGCCGGCATGACGACGATTGTTTTGTCCATTCCTTCCATGTGATTGACGGTATCTGCAAGAGCTTCCTCAATCAATTCCTGGATTTGGCCATCCTTCTCCAGCAGCTTTTCAGCCGAATCCTTCAGCTTTTGAATATTGGTGTTTGGCGATAGAAAGGAGTAGTAGTCATAATACACAAACGCGTCCAACTCGGTAAGCTTCTTTTCAAAGGGCAGCACTACTTTTTCCGTATATACTTCTTTTTTCAATAGAGAAGAATCGGCAAGAACCGTATCCGCATAGTCAAGCACTTCCTCATTAAGCGAAATGATATTAAAAGTCTGGTCCTTTACAGAAACTTCTGATGATTGCACAGTATGTTCCTTGCTGGTGCTTTTGACTTCTGTCTCGCTGTTCTCTGTCTCGGCGATTGGCTTGTCTGACACTTCATCGGCCTGTAATTCATTACTCCCACACCCGGCCGTAAGCAGGCAAATAGCACTTGATATAACTAAAATCAGTAATCGTTTCATTGGGGCATCTCCTTATTTCTTTTATCTGTTAAAAAGGTTCGGTATCCTTTACTCCTCTAATTCTTGAAACAACTCCTTATAGTCGCTTCCAAGAATGATCTCTTTCGGAATCAGCCCTGTCCATTCTTTAATGGACACTTCAGGATTATTCTCCAGATAGCTTTGGGTAATCAGATACCCTGTTTTGTAATTGGACCATAGCGGAATTCCTTTGCCTGAATCCCCATTGAAAAATTCATAATAGGTTTTCCTATCAAACTCACCGCCGGCTTCCCTTAACTCTTCAAACACTTTCTCCTGCAGTCTTTCGGATAATGGCTCTGTCCAAGGCGCCTGCTGGTCTGGGTATACCATATTGGCAAAGGCATCCGCCTTTCCTTCGAGAACGAAGGTTTCCAGATAGCTATGGCTGACCCCAGCTCGTTTCTCCGCCTGCAAGGTATGATGGTATTCGTGTGCCACCGTGTACTTCAGGGCTTCTTCTTTAAAGGAAGGATCAATCCGGATGACAAAGATATTTTCACTCAAAGCGACGCCTGTAACGCCTTCCATCTTGTCTTTGACGAAAAGCTCATCTGGGTTGACCGGCAGAATAATGATTGTCTTATCCACCCCTGCCAGTTGGGCCGCAGAATCTTCGATGGCTTCCTCTACCAGTCCCTGAATACGGTCTTGATCCTGAATGAGCTTCTTTGTATTTTCCTCAAGCTTTTGGATATTCGTATTTGGTGAGAGGAAAGAATAGGGGTCCGCATAAATGTTTACGTCCAGTTCGGCAATCTGCTCTTGAAGAGGTTGTACCACTTTTTCAGTGTATACTTCCTTTTTCACAGCAGATGAATCGTCCTTTACTGTGCTGGCATAATCCAGTACCTCATCATGAAGTGATAGGATATGGAAAGTTTGGTCCTTGACCGTAACTTTTGCAGATTGAGAAGGACTTTCTGTGCTGGCACTTTGGACTTTTGTGGTATTCTCTTCTGATTGAGCCGAATTCCCCTGTACCTGCGGCTCATCATCTGAGCAGCCCGCCATTGCGAGGCACATGGCACCCGACATAACCAAAAATCGTAACCTTTTCATTCGTTCATCTCCTCCATTCATCCTGTTTCCATATAATTGGTTACGAACGAGTTTCCAGAAAGTTTCAAAAAATTAGGTATTTTTGGGTAAAATAGAATGAGTGAGGAGTGAAGCCATCATACACTGGAAAAAATATTGGATCCTTCTGCCGCCATTTTTGATTCTCGGCATTCTGTTAACCAGCTATCTTCCTGCTGACAAAAGAGTATGGGCAATGAGTGCCCCGCTTGGGTTCTGGGCTGTTTATTATGGGTGGGCCGTGATTGAAAAAAAGGCAGGGAAATAAAAATGATCAGATTGTTTCGCTCTGATCATTTTTTCGTCCATTAAATATACTTATAAAAAATAACTTTATTCAAATGAACCAGCCATTTCTATCAAATCTTCCCCCAATTCATTGGATGGCAGGCCATCGTTTCCGCACTTCATCCACTACAGCCCGGGGACGGTCCCAATGCAGAAGGTGGGTGGTGCCAGGAATGGTTTTGACCTCTGCCCCTGTTTTATTCTGAAAGTGTAAAGCCAACCTTTCGCGGCTCTCTTCTAGACTTGCTGGCAAGGAAGCACGCAATAATACAATAGTGGAAGGCATTTCTTCAAATATATCTTTCACGTCATCCTTGTGCATTGCCCTGATGATGTTCGCTCCGGTAGTTCCTCTCGCATGCCAGTAAAATTTGTTCTCTTTTTCAAGAGCAAGGTCTTTTGCCGCCTCGACCTTCAATGGCGACCACATTTCCGTCTCGCTTTTTACAAGAGCGAGAAAGTCTTCCCAGGTTTCCCAGCACTGTTCAAAATCCTGTTCGTAGTAAGCCATTTCCTCTTCCATTGTCTGCGTCCCATGCCGCTTACTCTGGTACCCGCCGTCAAGGAGGATGGAACCTATCACTCTTTCACTGTATCTTTTTAGGTAAAACAAATGGACAAAGCTGCCCCAGGAATGGGACAGGAAGTAGAACTTCTCAAGCTTGAGCAGCTCCACTACCTCATTCAGCCAGTGCGCCATTCCCGGCATCTCGTAATCTTCCTTTTCTTGAAAAGGCGGTGTCTTTCCATGCCCGGGTGCATCCACCGAAATGATCCGGTACTCGTCCTTCAACTCTTCCGCGGTTTCAATAAAGCTGAGGCTGGTGCTCCCAAGGCCATGCAGGCAAAAAATGACCGGAGCCTCCTTATTCCCCCACTCTGTAATATGTACCGGCATCTTCCCATTGTTGATAAAATATCGTTTCATATTATGTGTCCCTTTCTGTGTAATTCGGGGCGTGACAGGCACGACCCGGTTTTTGTCGAAATGAATAGCTATTCGCACACCGTTTCCTTTTCAGGGTTCCTCAAATACTCAAATAAGAGGCGGATTTGCGACTCTGTATTACGGTCGACAGACAGCTCCGGCAGGTTATCCTCTTCAAAAAAGCCGATCTCGCTTGTTTCCAATCCGCCGCCAGGATTGCCTCCAATGATTTCGCAGTGAATGAAAATTTTATAATAATGAAAGGGCTGTGGCGGATGAGGGTGCTTATGATAATCCAATATGGCAAGCAGTTTTTTGTACTGCACCTCATACCCAGACTCTTCCTTGATCTCTTTGATCACATTTTCTTTTGCTGATAAGCCTGTATCGCAGAAGCCGCCCGGCAGTGACCATTTATTGTTGATTTTTTCTTTCACCAGAAGAATCCTGTTTTCCTCAAACACTGCACCACGCACGTCTACTTTCGGAGTCTGATAGCCTTTTTCATGAAAGAAGAGATTTTTAATGTCCTTGAATTCAGCATCTGTATACTCTGCCATTATTTCAGCGCTGAGATCTCTTAATTCTTCATACCGTTCAATATCGTATACATCTTTTGAAAAGGTGAGCCCAGCCTGTGAAATCGATTGGATTCTTTGTGCCCACTCCAGCCATTTTTCGCTCATTCATGAATCCTCCTTCTATCCTCATCATATTATCATAATTTTTTGATTTATTGGTAAAAACAAGAAAAACGCTACCTCAAAAACGAAGTAACGTTTATTATTTCTTGATCAAGTTGATGCCGGTGCCACTCATTATGCCCCCATGAGTACTGCCATAATAAAAAACTATGCCGCAGCTAGATCATACAAACTTCTGCTCAACTGTCCCTTTTCCTGCTTCTATTTCCACCACAGCCCAAGCTCCATTGATGAAGGTAACCTGAGGCGGCACATGTCCGCAGTCGATGTCATAAGCAATCGGGACACCTAGTTCGACCTCTAATTCTTTGTAGACATCCTTCACTGAATAATTGCCTACGGGTGTGTTCGCAGGGCTTCGGCCAAACAGGATTCCTGAGCAGTTGTCAAACCAGCCGGCAAGTTTCATTTGCATCAGCGATCTCCTCAAATCAGTCGTGCTCATTTCGCAGTTTTCCAGGTACCACAGCACAGGTTCTCCCTTAAGATGAGTTTCACGGTATGCAGCCACATCACCAAATTCCGTCCCTATAATATGGCGGATGACATCAATACAGCCGCCAAGCAAACGGCCTTCTGCTTTCAGCTTTCCGTTTCCGACTGTTTTCCACTCTGTTGGTTCCGTCAGGTGGAACACGCAAGGCGACGGGTTGTCGTGCTGCCATTTAAGCTGAAATTGGGGTGAGGATTGCTGGACAATGGATCCGCCGGCAGCAGTGGAAAGGACAGCCTGCCACTTGGCCGTCGTTTCATCCCAGTACTCTCCCCGTAAATCAACAAAGTTGGTTCCATGAGCGGTTGCGGTGCCTGTCTTCAAGGTGATGGCAAGCAACAGCAGGCTTGTATCTGAATAACCCAGTACCCATTTATTTTTCACAGCTTGAAAGTCGATATGCGGAAGGATTTCTATCAGCAGTTCGCCGCCCCACGGAGGGATGATCATATCCACTTGATCATTGCGCATCATCTCATTGAATTCCTCCGCACGCTTTCTCGCAGGGGCTGATTTGGCTTTATCCTGTGTCCAGGAGGTGTCCCCTGTCACGACATTGAAGCCGCGTGAACTCATCTTGTCGATCGCATTCTTGAACATGTCATGAAGCTCCGCGGGCACTCCGGAAGAAGGCGCGGTCACTCCAATTGTGGCCTCTTGTTTCAATTTTGGATAGCTTATCATGTTTATCAATCCTCGCATTATTGTCTTGATGAATAATTCGAGATTAGAGTCCGGATTCCTTTTTTTCAGGCTGTGTTAAAGAGTAATTTTGTTTTTAGGAACCTATTAGGGTGGTGTTGCCCGATTTCCGGCTCCAGGTCCGCTCCAATCAAACCGACAGCGGCTTCCAATTCCCATAATCATTCCTCAACTGGTGATTCCCCTTTCGAAAAACGGTAGACTATTGCACTTGCACCAAAAATAATAAGCAGACTTATTAGAGGACCGGCAACCCTTGTGCTGTTGATATCCCCCTCTACTCTTTCAATTGAAGGAGTGAGGATATCGCACTTATTTCACACCGTTTTCCAGGAAAATGATCCTGCCGGCGTCTGCGTTGATTTCCGCTTCAATGCCGATCGGAAATACATGGGAAGGAAAGGTATGTCCAATATCTACATTCGTCATGATTGGTATGTCGCGGTCCCCGATGATTTCAAGGAGCAGCTCTTCAAAGGTGAACGGTGCATTGTTGTTTTGGAAATGTTCATGCTTCCCAACGATCAAGCCAGCAATTTCATCCAATACTCCGGCGATTTTCAACATGCTTAACGATCGTTCCTGCGTCGCCATATCCTTAAAGGAATCTTCTATAAATAGAATGGCCCCCTTCAGTTCCGGAAAAAATTCAGAAGCCATTATCCCTGACATCGTGTTTAGATTCCCGCCAACCAGCTTCCCCTGTGCCTTTCCTTTTCTCAGGCAGGTCCAACCAGGATTAGGCAGCATTTTCTTCGGCCTGTCCTGGGTAGCCCAATCGAGCATTTCTTCTGTCCATTGATCAGGAACGTCCAAAGCATAAGGAATATCGAAGCTCAGTTTAACAGCTTGTTCAAAGTATTCCTTCCCTTTTGGGAGCATTTCAGGATATTCTCCGAAGGATGGCACAATGGCCGGTCCATAAAAAGTCACCACTTCGGTTTTTTCATAGATTCCGAGCAGAAGTGCGGTTACATCACTGTAGCCCATCATGATTTTGGGGTGCTTCTTAAAGTAATCATAGTCGATATAAGGAAGGAGGGAATTGGAATTAGTGCCCCCTATTGTGCTGATGATGGCCTTTATTTCATCATTGCGGATAAATGCATTCAGCTCTTCTGCCCTGTCCTTGATTGATGCAGAACGATACGACTGAGATTGGCCTGCACATTTACCTTCCACGACTTCAAATCCCATGTTTCTTAATTGATCCAGGCCTCTACTATATCTTTCCGGAAACATCACAGGTGCCGGTGACGAAGGGGTGATGATTCCAATCTTGTCTCCTGCCTTCAATCTTTCCGGCTTAATCATGTACGCAGGCCCTGCATGAGCGCTATTTGATATGGGAAAAGTTCTGCCGTCATGATTCCTTCTTTCACCGCCGGATCTCCGTTCATTATTGAGTGCGCCTCTTCCTCAGAATCTGCCTGAAAAATCACGATTCCAAATGTTTTTGGATCCAGGCCTTTTGTCTTCCCTGCCAGAATCAAGGTTTTTTCATTGAGTAACTTTTGCAGATAACCGAAGTGCCTTCCGACTGATTCATTTTCTTTATCAGTCCAATTTTTATCATCTGTTAATTTATCAATCAGTTTTAATTTATAGAGAAATTGTTGTTTTTCCATGTTCAGCTCTCCTTTATCGATGTAATGCTATTTTTCAAACTATCTAATTTATAGATTGAGCAAAAACGTCCTTTCGATCATTCATATCAGATATAGTCTTGTATACGCCCTGCTTAGCTGATGTTTTAATAGAAACTGACTTTCCTGCTCATTCTATTCTCATATCTCATTTCCCTGTCAGTTTAACCCGATGGTGGACAGGCACATGCAGCTGCCGTTCCTCATCCCTGTAAAGTGAAAGGACTGTAAGCGTATCGACTGTAAAAGGACGTGTTATCTTTAAGGACTGCAGTTTTGCCTTCTCTATGTCTGATAAGTCGTCCCGGCTGGAGATGGTACAGTGCGGGGTGTACGGAAACGGCATCTCTTCAAATTTTATAGAAGATTGCGAGAGATGTTTATGCAGACTTCTGATCTGGCCGTCATTTTCTATAGACAAGTAGTAAATGTCAGTACCCGGAAAGCATACTACATCACCAAACTGAACTTCAACCGGTGCGGTGGCGGCCGCTATATCATTTACGATCGAGTAGACGGTTTCGGGCTCCTGATTTTCCGAAATCACACCCACTCCGCTGGATCCGGTCAGTGTAATTTCCGCAGGCAGCGCTGCCCTGAATTCGTCAAATTGACTTCTTATAGATAGTATTTCTGCTGCCACAGCATCAGGAAACTCCAGAATTATGTAGGTGTTATGGTTGAACACATTAGTGCTTGACAACTTTTTTCCTCCCAGCTATTATTATAGCTTTTTAAATATTCTTATATATCCCCAATTATACTTCAATGTGTGTTACGATGAATATAATAATAAATATTATCTAGGGCCCTTTTGACTTCTCTAGTCATCCCTATTTAAGGGAAGGAGCATAAGAAATGGAGAAAATCAGTGTTTTCCTAGATGACATTCGCAAGGCACCAGATGGGTATGTATTAACCGAGACGATTGACGAATGTTTGAATCTATTGCAAAACCATACAATCGAACATCTGTCATTGGATCACGATTTATTGAATAAAACCCGAGACGGCACTATGCTTATTGAAATGATGCTTGAACAGCGGCTGTTCGCGAACCGCATTACCATCCATTCAGCAAATGCAGCACGCGGAAGAGGAATGTACAAGTCCTTGAAACAAGCACAGCATGATTTAATCATGCCGCCCTCCATCATCGTATCCCTTCGCCCCCTGCCATTGTATTTCTATCCCCCTGGATTTTTGAAGCACTACCACGAGACACTATGAACTAACTTATCTCACATCACACAATCCCATGAAGTTAAACATATATTTTTGTTTTGATAAAAACGTTCAAAGGGCAGCCGCTTTCATTGGCTGCCCTTTTTGAGGTGTATGCACTTTAGCACTCTAAAGCACTGAGGGACAGTCCCCTGTTACGTTAACGTAACAGGGGACTGTCCCTCTTAGTGCGGTGACGCGTTAATGTCTGGAAGAATTCACCACGTTTAGTTGCTTGGTTTGGTGATATACACTCTTTAGGATGATATAAAGGATGGGATGTTATGGATGAGACTTCGATTGTAAATTTCATTTTGGTCAGCAGTGTAGTCATTGGCGTTCTTCTGACACTGAAATCAAGGCAATTTTGGCTTCCCTATCTACATATAATGGCGACAATCTGGATACTTGCCGGCGGCTTCGGCTACTCCATTTTGTTCGATAACGAATCGACTATCGGGTATGTGTTTGTTTTTGTTGTCGGCCGGATTTTCTGGGCTGTCCTGTTTGTGTTCACCGCCCAGGTATTATCCTGGCTTGTCCGTTCCCTGCCGCTGCGCCACAAACAGGAGATCGGCTGGATGTTTTTGATCGGTTTTCCAGTAGCGTTTTCGGTTACGGTGTTATAAATAGGGTTTGAATTGAAGCTGCCAGCCTCGGGTTGGCGGCTTTTTGAGTTACAATCAAACCTTTTTAGGGAAATACCTATGAGACTACGCACTCTGAGTTTGCTAAAAACTGAAACCTTGCCCTTCTACTTACATAAATAGAAATAGCAAGCCCAAGTCTGCAAAACTTGAAACCTCTCCCTTCTACTCTCCGTATATATGGTAAAAGGAGGGATTCATCAATGGAACTCATACTAACAACAACAGGCATTATTTTACTAATAGCAGGCAGCCTCTTCCTGTTCAACTGGTTGATGGGCTACAAAAAACATCATATTACCATTGATCTAGACGAACGTTATATTGACTACAATGACTATATCCAAGCCATTCAGAAAGACCTTGAAGGCAGAGGACATAAGGTGAATTATATAGGTGACCGCAGGTTTCTCATTGACGGGAAGACCTACTTGTTCATCGAGAGAAACGTCAGCATGGGGGGAGTCCCTTTGCAGCGTACGATTCTAAAACCGGAATAGAAAAAACCTCCCGGACTCTCGGGAGGTTTTTCCTATCATTTCATTTACGCAGTAGCCGGATTTTTATCCCCGCCATCCTTGCCTTTTATAAAAAATTGTAGTCCAAGCATAATCGCAAACAACACCAGGCCGATGATATCCGTCATGCCCTCAGGGTAAATCAGCATGATTCCAGCCGCTAAACAAAGGACACGTTCGATGGCCGTCACTTTGCGGTACCAGTAGCCGATCATGGCCGCTCCGATCGCCATCATTCCTGTAATCGCTGTGAAGACGACCCAGATCAAATAAGGAATCGTCGTGTCGATCATCAACAGTTCGGGTGAAAGCACGAACATGTATGGGATGATAAAGGCGGCGATGGCCAGCTTCGCGGAATTGAGCCCGGTCCGTATGGGTTCGCCCCCCGACACACCTGCTGCGGCAAAGGCAGCCAGGGCAACCGGCGGTGTGATATCCGCGATGATTCCAAAATAGAAAACAAACAAGTGAGCGGATAACTCAGGTGCACCGAGTAAAATAATCGCCGGTGCTGCAATCGTTGAAGTAATAACATAGTTGGCTGTTGTCGGAGATCCCATTCCAAGGATGATCGACGCTACCATTGTGAAGAACAAAGTAAGCAGCAGTTTTCCTTGGGCAGAGTTTGTTAAGTCTGCCGCAAGATCAACCAGGCCGTTTGCCATCGTAAGGCCCAGCCCCGTTTTGGTTACGACCCCGACAATGATACCCGCTGCTGCAGTGGCTGCCGCTACCGACAGGGCTGTCCTCGCCCCATCAACAAGCGCATCCACTGCGTCTTTGAAGTTAATGCGTGTATCTTTCCTGATTGCACTGATGGCAATCGTCGCCACGATGGACCATAGGGCTGCACGCATGACACTCATTCCGCTGAACAGCAAAACGATAACTGTCAGAATCGGCAGCAGAAGATAGATCTTTTTAAAAACTTCTTTTCGATTCGGCATTTCCTCATCCGTTAACCCTCTGAGACCGATTCTTTTGGCTTCAAAATGGGTCATGATCCAGATCCCTGTGAAATATAAGAGTGCTGGGATGGCCGCCGCTTTGGCGATTTCCCAGTAAGAGACGCCCCCGATGAATTCAACCATCAAGAAGGCAGCTGCCCCCATGATCGGCGGCATCAGCTGTCCTCCTGTAGAAGCAGCCGCTTCAACCCCGCCGGCAAACTCTTTGCGGTAACCTAATTTTTTCATCATCGGTATCGTAAACGAACCTGATGTCACAACGTTCGCAACCGAACTTCCGCTGATTGTTCCCTGCAAGGCACTGGAAAAGATCGCAACCTTCGCAGGCCCCCCGGTTCTTTTTCCGGCAATGGAGACCGCCAGATCATTGAAGTACTGCCCTACTCCGGTCTTTACCAGGAAGGCACCAAACAACAGGAACAGGAAGATGAAGGTGGCTGAAACGTAGAGCGGAGTGCCGAGGATTCCTTCTCCTGTAAAAAACATGGTTTTGACAATCTGGTCGATATCATAGCCGCGATGAGAAAGGAATCCCGGCATCATTCTTCCATAATACATGTATAGCAGGAAGGCCCCGGCGATAATGGTAATCGGCAATCCTACTGCCCTGCGCGTTGCCTCCAGAACAAGAACAACCGCCATGATTCCGATGACAAAATCGGCCGTTGTCATGATCCCGATCCTGCTGACGATGTCCTCCTGCATGATCGGCCAGTAGCTTCCTACTACAATGGAAGCCAAAGCCAGAATGATATCATACCAGGCCACTTTATCTTTGCGGGACCTTTTTTTGCTCGCAGGAAATAAGATGAAGATAAGTGATAAGGCAAAACCTAAGTGAATTGATAAGAGCAGCTGCCTAGGAATGAACTGAAATATCGAGGCGACAAGCTGGAATACCGAAAATGCCAGTAATCCGAAGAAAACAATCCACTTGACGATTCCTGAGTGAAATTTTCTTGTAGAGGATTCGGGATCATATTTTTCTAACAGTTCCTGCTGCTGTTCCGCTGTCAATGACTCGAATTTTTTTGAATCTTTATCCATCGAGGATCACTCCTTCCCAAATTTGGATCAATGATTGCTTCTGCACACTCATTCTAATGAGTGCCCCTTTTTTAAAATAATCAGCCAGCCTGTATTCATGGCCGTTGTTTATCAGTCTATGATTGGCCACAACTTGTCCGACGGATATATCAATATGGGGAAATACACGGTTCATGTTGCTTATTTTGTACTTTCCGTCTTCAGTTCTCTCGAAAACCTCATCTCCCGTTGCATCTCCCGGCATCCCGATTGCGGTGTCCTCATAAACCAGGCTGGTCTGGCTAATCTGCATTTTTTCCGTTGCCTCATAGGTTTCCAACACGTCAGATAAATGGATGGAGTGTGTATAGAGAATCGAAAATTTACTATCTTTTCCCCCATTAAGCGGAGCCAAAACCGTTTTGTTCTCCCCTTTAAGAGATTCAAGCACAATATAGGGTTTGAAAGGAACAAATAGAAAAATAAGCAGGATTCCTGCCGAGGCTGCAGCAGCCGTCCATTTCCAATACATGCTTCAACACTCTTTTCTACCATTGGACTGGATAATTCCCATAAAAAGAATAGACCGATAAAAATCGGCCTATTCATCTTCCCTGATGAAAATGTTAGTCTTGGGAAATACCTTTTTCCTCAAAGTATTTCGCAGCACCAGGGTGAAGTTCAATTCCCATACCCTGAAGTGCGTTTTCCGCACTGATCAGTTCACCTTTGGCGTGACCGATTTTATCCGTGTTTTCGAAGATTGCCTTCGTCACTTCATAGATCACATCTTCAGAGATATCAGAACGAGTAACTAGCATGGCGCGGACAGCAACGGTTTCGATGTCGTTATCCAGCTTGCTGTATGTTCCGCCCGGGATAGTATCTTTTGCATAATACGGGTACATTTCAATCAGTTCATCCGCTTTGTCGGAAGAAACAGGAACGATGACGACATCCTGTGTAGCTGCAAGGCCTTCTACAGCCCCCGTCGGCGTTCCGGATGTAATGAATGCGGCGTCAATTGTCCCATCTTGAATACCTGTAGTAGAGTCGTCGAATGACAGGTTGCGTGCTTCAAGATCGTCCAATGAAAGTCCGTGTACCTCAAGGATTTGAGTAGCATTCAGTAAAGTACCTGAACCCGCTTCCCCGACCGAAACTACTTTGCCTTCCAAATCTTCAACTGACGTGATGCCTGAATCAGCCGTCGTCACGATTTGAATCGTTTCAGGATAAAGTGTACCGATCCCTTGTGCATTATCTACTTTATTATCAGCAAACATTTCTTTTCCTTCTGTTGCATATGAAGCAATATCCGTTTGAGTGAATGCAATTTCAATGTCGCCATCTTTAATGCTGGCCATGTTTTCTGCAGATGCGCCGGATGTAGATGCATTAGAGTCAATACCCGTTTCATCCTTGATGATGTCCGCAAATGTACCGCCAAGTGGATAGTATGTACCCCCGGTGCCGCCAGTGGCAATACCAATGAAGTCAACATCCCCTTCGCTGCTGGAGCCTCCTCCGCCACAGGCAGCCAGTATCATAGCGACTGCAAGAAGAATGACAGCACTTAATGATAAACTTCTCTTTTTCATAAAATTCACCCCTATAAAATTTTTAAAACACAAAAATAGTTTAACATAAATTGTCATACTATTGTTAATATTTTTACATGTATGCATATATTTTCCTAATACTAAATATCCAATAGCTTTTATAATTATAGAAATTCAGAACTGCTTACTACCAGGAGAAGCTTATCTGCAAGCCCTGTCTCATTATTATGTTGTGTATTAACAATCTATGAATATTAATAATATAAAACTTTCTGCCCCATTAAAAAGGGAATAAGCACCCAGGTAATTTACAATTTCCTCCCATTCAATTTTTTATAGAAGAATGTTGAATAAAAACGAAAATTATCTGGCTTTATTCTAACTCACTCTGGGAGGGCTTATGATTCTACGTCGAGTCTCCGTGGATTCGGACTCTGACTGCTTCTTTTCCGCCTTTGCTGTCCGAATGCCACCCTGATTCAGACTCTGACCACTCCTTTTCCTCTTTTCCTGTCCGAATGCCACCCCGATTCGGACTCTTACTGTCCCTTTTCCTCTTTTGCTGTCCGAATGCCACCCTGATTCGGACTCTGACTATTCCTTTTCCTCTTTTCCTGTCCGAATGCCACCCCGATTCGGACTCTGACCACTCCTTTTCCTCTTCCGCTGTCCGAATGCAACCCTGATTCGGACTCTGACTATTCCTTTTCCTCTTTTCCTGTCCGAATGCCACCCCGATTCGGACTCTTACTGTCCCTTTTCCTCTTGTGCTGTCCGAATGCCACCCCAATTCGGACTCTGACCACTCCTTTTCCTCTTCCGCTGTCCGAATGCCACCCCAATTCGGACTCTTACTGTCCCTTTTCCTCTTTTGCTGTCCGAATGCCACCCCAATTCGGACTCTGACCACTCCTTTTCCTCTTCCGCTGTCCGAATGCCACCCCAATTCGGACTCTTACTGTCCCTTTTCCTCTTGTGCTGTCCGAATGCACCCCCGATTCGGACTCCAACTATTCCTTTTCCTCTTGTGCTGTCCGAATGCCACCCCAATTCGGACTCTTACTGTCCCTTTTCCTCTTGTGCTGTCCGAATGCCACCCCGATTCGGACTCTGACCACTCCTTTTCCGCTTTTCCTGTCCGAATGCCACCCCGATTCGGGCTCTGACCACTCCTTTTCCGCTTCCGCTGTCCGAATGCCACCCTGATTCGGACTCTGACCACTCCTTTTCCGCTTTTGCTGTCCGAATGCCACCCCGATTCGGACTCTGACTGTCCCTTTTCCTCTTTTGCTGTCCGAATGCCACCCCGATTCGGACTCTGACCACTCCTTTTCCTCTTTTGCTGTCCGAATGCCACCCCGATTCGGACTCTGACTATTCCTTTTCCTCTTTTCCTGTCCGAATGCCACCCCGATTCGGACTCTGACCACTCCTTTTCCTCTTTTGCTGTCCGAATGTACCCCTGATTCAGACTCTGACTGTCCCTTTTCCTCTTTTCCTGTCCGAATGCCACCCTGATTCGGACTCTGACCGCTCTTTTTCCTCTTTTCCTGTCCGAATGCCACCCCGATTCGGACTCTGACCACTCCTTTTCCGCTTTTAATGTCCGAATGCCCCCATCGCTCCTCTCTCCAAAAAAAGACCCGGGAACAACTGTCCCGGGTCTCTCTGTTTACCAATTATTTTCTTGGAAAGTCATCATCTGGACGGGTTGGCTGATTGTCGATAGTGCCGTCTTCGTTCATAGATGAACTCCAGTCATGAGTCTTGTTGTTCTCTGCTTTTCTTTTTGCTTTCTCTTTGTCTACTGAAATATCAGACAGATTGTTTTCCATCTTATTCAGATAGTTAGAGGCAAACTCTCTGCCGCCTAACCCGAATGAAAGGCCGAATGCGAGCGCGAGTCCGCCGAGCACAAGGATGAACGCAGAGTTGACGATTGATTGCGCAATCCCAAGTTGATCAAGCGCCATGAAGAATGCCATGATGATGATCGCATATTTGGCAATTGTCGCAAGGACGTTCTTGTTGTGGCCATTGAGTATGCTTGATAACACTTTTTTCGTGATGTTTCCAAGGTACAGCCCTACTGCCAGGATGATGATCGCCGCAATGACACTTGGTATATAAGCAAATACACCTGTTGCCAGTGTTACAAGGAACTCCAGTTCAACGATTTGAAGTGCTTCAACGATGAACAGCAGCGCTACGACGAAATGAACGATATAGCCAATGACCTTCGTAATCGTAAAGGAGTCCGTTGACTCACCAGGCTTCCAGTTCCCAAGCTTCATGTTGCTCATCAATGAGTTGACACTCAATTTATCAAGGAAGCTCGCTGTCCATTTTCCTGCCATACGTCCTGCCCATAAACCTACGAGGATAAGGACGATCGCTACAACGATGTTCGGAATCATCGTCAGAACGTCGTTAAGCATTTCGATTGCCGGACCGGAAATACCTTCAATATCAAGCTTTTCCAGTGCAGCAATGATTGTAGGAATCAAAATCAGAACGAATACAATGTTTCCAATGATGGAAGAAAGAGACGTTCCGTTCAATGTTCTGGATAAGCCGAGGCGGTCTCCCAACTTCTCCAGTCCTACACTGTGAAGGAAATTTGTCACAATCGAACGTACAAGCTTCGAAATGAAATAACCGACAATGACAATCAATGCAGCTGCAAGCAGTTTCGGAATGAACGCCAGCATGCTGTTGAGCATATCTGTGAATGGTTCAGATATGCCGGTGATATCCAGCGCCGACAGCACCGCTGGCAGGAACAACAGCAGCACAAGGTAAAACAAGACTTTGGCCACCTTGTCGATTCCGGAATTTGCATCCTGCTCTGTATCCGCAAGGTTCCACTTCACAAGCAGGCGGTCAAAGCCTGTACCTTTGCCGAGCTTGCGGACACCAAAGCTGACCAGCATCGCTACAGCGTACGCAACTAATAGGATCAATGCCGCTTTCAGAATGTTATCAATTGCACCGAAAATGGAATTCATTAGATTCACTAACGGTTCAGCGATCAAATTCAGATTCAAGATGTTTAAAACAATGATGAATACGATCAGAAGTAACATCCAGTAGACGATTTTACTGATTATTTTTTCCGATGAATATTTTCGATTTGGGATATGAGAGAATAACTTGTCGTCCATGCCGGTCTTGTTCAAAAGCTTATAGACTGCTTTTTCAATCCCCTTGGCAACAAGCCACCCGATAAGAAGAACGACTAATGCGAGAAGAAAATCGGGTATCTTGCCCAGGAATCCCTCGAAATTGTTGTACCAGTTCATATTGTTCATCTCTTCAACTCCTTTATCTTTTTCTAACCCTCCTTTTCCCAAAGGGATTGCCCCCTAAACAATCGGGTGTTTGAGTTTTATGAAAGATTTGTATAAGAAGGAAGCGCTGTATTAAACCCGGGACTCCAATTTCCGAGGTGGGATCCGAAAAAACATAACAAAAAAAGGATGAAATCGCTGTGTTAAGCAGTTCAGTTTTGGAGTGCAAAAACAAGCTTTGTACACTTAATTGAACTGCTTTTTCATATGAAACCGCATACTAATCTGCACCCTGATTCGTAAGGTGAAGTGCAACCAAAACAGGAAGCTTTTTGGTAAAGAAGATTCTAAGATGAAGTAGAGGGAATGGGTCATTAAAGGAGCAGGATAGTTGAAGGTGATTTTTTGATTATAGGAAGTCCTATCCTAAAGTGGGGGGCGCAGATCCATAAAATAAGAGAAGATTTTTCCCTTAAACTGCAAAAATTGCTGATTGAGCGATAAATAAGGGAAGATTTTCCCCTTATTCCTGGTACAGCCCTCATTTTTTTTGATTTTTATATGAATAGCGGAAAATATTTCCCTTATTTCAACTATTTTCAGTGACTTTTCCTAAATAAGGGAAGTTTTTTCCCTTATTTTCACAAGCTCATTCTGCTGATTTTCTTTAAAAGTCCCGCTCTTTGAAGGCTGGGTTGAGCACCTATTGAACAAACAGGGGTCTTACTAAAAAAAAGCCATTTTTCAAACAGTAATTTCGCTGCATATTTGAACTCCATATGAAGGAGCAGGTTATAACTATAACCATAATGGACAAAATCATTTATGGTTTTTTATATCGTTTCGCAGATACTTCGCTACATAAATTTCAAGACTCCAATCTATATTTCAGTGTTGTGGAAACGTGTGCGAAACTAAATGCAAAAAGCCACTTGAAAGTAGATGATTTGCTGTAACACCAATTAAAAACAGCATACGAATAACGGTGCAAATTTGTATGCTAAAGACTATGGATTTTTACGTTTTGTACCTCTGAAGTGAACTACTTATCGCTGTGATCCCTTCCTCTTTTTGGTATATATTTTTCCGATTAAAGGGGATAATGATAGTTTTCATACCGGTAAGACCTGATTAGTTCTTTGCTGGTATAAGCATTCCGTACACATTACTGATTTGATTCCTCTTCTATTGCTATTCCAATCGTTCATTCACAAGTTCAAACTCAGGGATAACCTCTGATAACGGAACGGCTTTTGCTTCGTCCAAATATAGGGGAATATACTCTTTCAGGACATCGACCATCATGTTTCCGCTTATGCCCACATGTCCGATCGCAATAATTTCCTCGTCACTTTTCAACCTTTTAGCAACGAGATTGGCTTGTTTTGAAATGTGCTGCGTTGTGTAGACATCATCAAAAAACAATTCATTTTCTACATACGGGACGCCTATTTCTTTTGCAAGTTCAGGAATGACACTCTTAGGAGTAGTCTTGCTGTCTAAATAATAGAGTCCCCGTTCCCTGCAGACAGCCAGAACCGTTCTCATGACTCGTTTGTTGGCCGTTGCTTTTGATCCCATATGATGATTCATCCCCACAGCAAATGGTACTGAATCGATCGCCTCTTCAACCCGTTTTCGGATTTCGGCATCACTCAGGTCTGTTGTAATCGCACCTGGCCCAAGCCAGCTGCGCTTTCCTTTCACCGGTTCCATTGGCATATGTACAATCACCTCATGACCCAGCTCATGTGCAAGCTCCGCGTCTTCTTTTGTCGTCTCCATTAATGGCATAACAGCGACTGTCAGGGTTATAGGGAGCTCCAGCATTTCCCTTGTCCCCCGCATATTATTTCCAAAATCATCAATGACAATGGAAAGGGTTTTGCCCTTCGGTTCAAGCTCCTTTGCTGATGCACTGCTTGCGGATAAAATCCCCGCCATCAAACACAACATGAATATCTTTTTCACAATCCCGCCCCCTTGATGTTTTTGTTAGTATGTCAATATCACGTTTGCATTATCAAGTTTCGGCAGAAGTTGGCTGTTTTCATGACAAAAAGACGCTGGCAAATGCCCGCGTCTCAGATTGTAGCTATGATTTAAATTTTGTTGTGAAGTTGAATTAGTATCTATCCGCTCTATCCTGAGGGCGGATCTGATCCAATGGCACAAATACTTCCAGATGGCGGTAAAGGTTTTCAAATTCCACTGGCAGCAGCCCGCCGAATTCACCGTCGATGTTCAGCTGAACTTTGTCCTTGGAGTAGACCTTCACTCTGTTCGCTTGTGTATAGATGACGTGCGGATCGTTAATATGATCTCCTCGTACCGCTAGGCTGGCAATCCGGATAAACTCTGCCAAGTTTGTTTTTTTCAAAATGAGCAGCGAGAACATCCCGTCATTGATGGATGCATCCGGTGCAAGCTTTTCAAAGCCTCCCACCGAGTTCGTAAGCCCGATCAAAAACAGCATCGCTTCCCCTTCAAACAGCTTTCCATCATATTCAATCGACAAGTCGGTTGCTTTAATGGAAGGAAGCATTTCCACACCTTTCAAATAATAGGCGAGCTGTCCCAGAACTGTTTTCAATTTGCTCGGCACTTCATATGTCAACTCTGTCAGGCGCCCTCCGCCGGCGATATTGATGAAATAGCGATTGCCGTTCATCCTGCCGATATCGACCGGTATTGTGTCGCCTTTAATGATAATGTCGACGGCAGCACCGATATCCCTTGGGATATGGACAGCACGCGCGAAGTCATTTGTCGTTCCCATTGGTACGATGCCAAGCTTCGGACGGTACTCCTGCTCCGCAAGACCGTTGACGATTTCATTCAATGTTCCGTCGCCGCCGGCAGCAACCACCAGGTCATATTTGCGCTCAACCGCCGTTCGGGCCGCTTCTGTAGCGTCCCCTTCACAAACCGTCGCATGGCATGATGTCTCGTAGCCTGCCTGTTCCAATTTTATTAATACTTCCGGCAAATGCTTTTTGAAAAGCTCACGTCCTGAAGTTGGGTTATATATGATTCTTGCTCTTTTCATTCCCCATCATCCTATCTTGATATTTCAAAAACCCTTTAAAGCCCTGCAAATGGATTTCAATAACTATCATACTACCCCTGAAGGACTCTTACAAACCTGTCCTTTTTTTCAGATCTTGCCTCTGCATTATGGATAAGATCACTGGGTATTCCTTCATAAGAAGAATAACGTTTGAGATAAATTCGTCCAAATAAAATAGACGCCTCATCAACATAACGCATCTACCGGAATATCATACCTCTTTTTTACAAAAAAAGCTAATGCCATATTATATGCATTGTATTTCTAACATACCCCTTCATCTTTATGAATAAAATGTCATATGCGCATAGTTCCAAAGGAGGGATTATCATGAAATTTCTTATTCTGCTGCATGTGCTTTCTGCGATTATGGGAGTTGGGCCTACCTTCTTTGCTCATGTACTGACGCGGAGAAAACAGACAGCCGGACAATTGCGGCACTCCCTTATGCTGGGAAGCCACCTGGAAAAATTTCCGAAGATCGGCGGAAGCATCGCCGTCATTACCGGTCTTATTCTATTCTTTGCCGGTGAATACGGGGCCTTCACACAAGTATGGATACTTGGTTCCCTGATTCTCTATGTTCTCATTCAAATCATTGTCATCGGCTACGTCAATCCTGCAAGCAATAAATTAAGAATATGGCTGGACTCACCGGAAAATGCCGAAGTATCGGGTGAGCTGACAGAAGAAGCACAAGACCTGCTCAACAAAATGAACAGCTACTTCTACCTCGCATCCGTCCTCGGCGTCACCCTGTTCATCTTCATGATCCTGAAGCCTTAGCTCGATGTGCGCTTTAACACTTTAAAGCACGAAGAGGGACAGTCCCCTTTGTTACGTTAAAGGACGAAAGAGACATCTTGTCGAAACCAGTTATATTTCCGGGGAAATTTGTCTTATTTCGCATCTCCAGCAAAGAAAACACCGGCAGAGCCATTCTCCCGGTGTCTTTTCATGTCATTCACTTTTTAACGGCTCGTCATGACAGTAAGCCCGTAACTGTTGCTGATGGTTAAATCATACGTCCCCTGGCCGAGAGTGTAGGTGCCGCTTTCACCGGCCCCAACATAATCCCCATCCTCATACTCTTTACTCTCACTCTTTTTTTCTGCCAAATTCCATTTCTCAGTATTTCGAATCCGGGAAACATTTTCTGCAGTGAGTTTAATATCGCTATTTTCAGAGAGCATCACTTGTACATCGTCGCTTTCCGTCACCGACCAGTGGCTGAGAAGCGTTCGGGGTTTCATCGTAATAGGATTATGATTGCCTTTCACCTCCAGCCCGACACTTGCGGGAACCACCAGAGTTGCGTTCATCTCGTTGTATCCTCCGAATGGATTGGGTTCTGAAGGCAGTCCCTTCAGAGTAATGTACAAACTATCACCATTCTCCTCAAACTGAAGATAATCAGAGACGTCCTTCAGCATGTTTTCCCCGTTAATAATGGTCGACCGGTATGTCCCGAACATACTTACTTCATCCCCGGTCCCGCCTTCTATTGTCAGGGCGTGCGGACCGGTATTCACTACAACTCTCTTAATATCATCAGAAAGATTTTTACTGAAAGCGGGGATTTCCAACGTCTTTTCCTCAGCCGAAACCCAGCCATGGACCGCTCCCATCACACCAGTAGCCTGTACAACCGTGAAACCGATTCCGGCAGTTCCGATCACTGCAACAAACAGGATACTTAAAATATCATATTTCACCTTGGTGTTTTCCTGCCTTGAAAAAAATAAATAAAAGAGCATCTCACCACCAAGAATGATTAATATGAACGGCCACCACCCTGACAAGACATAGGCAGTATCCCATTCGAAAATCTGCGTGAACAGCAGCATTAATCCAAGAAAAATCAATGCTGCACCCATTGAAATTGAACCTACTCTCCAAACTCTCATTGAGAAGCCTCCTCTTTCTTTTTCTTACTTCCCGTTAACAACTTGATCCCTCCGCCAATCAGGAGTACACAGACAATCGCTGTTTGTACGTAGCGCTCAAACCAGAAGAAGGCATCCACAGCGAAGTACTCATAGATGAATGGCTGAAAGACCGGAAGCGCAATATTAGTCAACAGATAGTAAACGCCTAATGTGACCAAACCGATGCCGACCCATTTCTGATGATTCACCAGGTAAGAAATCACCGGCACATCCTCCAGCGGTTCTTTTCCATATCGGGAAGCTTTTTGCAGCCCGTCAAAGAAGCTGAAAAACCAAATGATCGGAACAAGGAAAAGGAAAATCCCCAATCGCATAACATCCATAATATAGATGGAGAACAGGAATGCAGCCATTAACTGGATCCCTCTTCGCTGGTATCCCAAGTACAGATGGCCCGCTCCCGGAAAAATTGAAAGCATGGTCGCCAGTGATTTGGATTTTTTACCATCTTCACGGCGGTTCTCGAACTCTTCAAGAATCGATTGGTCAACCAAGGCTTCACCTCGTTGTTTCTTAGCAAGCTGCTGCATGCTGTCAAAAAAGCTGTACACCCACAGCACGGGAAGGAAAGCCAGAAAAACAAGGAATTCGCCGCGGGATGAAAGGACGGTCACAAAAATAACCATCACAGCTAAGCCAAGGAAAGCCGCCAGCAGTGTCACGCCTCTGTTCATCAGCCCAAGCTGGAAGTGGCCGAGCCCGGGAACAAGCGATAAGACGATGGTGAAGAAACGCTCCGATTCTAGCGTGCTTTCTTCTTTTTCAACATCACCATGGGTCGTTGTTCGTTTGTATAGCTTAGATGCTGTTATCACTGTATCGATTAAATTGACAATATAAAGAAGAAACCCTCCTGCCAGTACCAGCAACGCGAATTCATCGCCATTATGTGTAATCATTATTAACCATGCAGAAAAAGTGGAACCCATGACGCTCCCTGCATAGAACAACCCTCTCAGAAACTTGCCCAGATAAAGCAAACCGCCTCCAGGGAAAAATGCTAATAAAAACGCGATCAGCGGATTTTTTTTCATCAGTTTCTTTCCTCCTTCGTTTCATTTTCAACAGTATCTATAAATTCAGATGTTTTCTTCATCATTTCTTCTGTAATAGATGGACGGGAAGAACGTTCAAACTCTTCTGCAAAACCGATCAGCTGCTGAAACACTCCTGTATACATCAGCAGGATGGTCATCGCCGCGGCCACGATATAATGGAAACCAGCCTGCTGATAGAATTTCTGCTTTTGCCTGACAGCCGGCGCATTCTTGCTTTGCACCTCCGCCATGACACCTTCTGTAAACCCGCTTTCATCTGAGAGCTCCGGGAAGGAGGTTTCTAACGCTTCAACGGCTGATAGATAGATTTCCATACAATGATCACAAGTGTATAAGTGCGCTTCATATTGCTCCCGAACCGGTTCGCTGATCTTATTTTCAACGTAATCCAGCCATTCTTCATAAGAAATATGCTTCATCGAAAATCGTCCTCCTTCCAGTTTTTTTTCATCCAGAGTCTCGCCCGGTACAATTTGGTTTCGATCGTTTTCACTTCTACCTGCTGCTCTTCAGCCATTGCTTTATAGGACTTTTCCTCTATGTAATAATCATAGATCACTTTCCGGTAGTTTTCCGGCATCTCGCCCAACCGCCTTCTCACCAGGAGCCGAAGCTGTTTCTCCTCAAATTTCGCTTCCACCGAATCGAGGTCTTCGCGCTTAATATCTCCTTTAGGAAGGTCCAGCAGGTTCTCCGTCATTTCTTCATTCCGGCGGGCTGCCTTTCGTTTGCAGTCGATCGCATGGTTGACTGCAATTCTTGTTATCCAGGTTTTCAGCCCTTGATTCTCATACTGAGGGAGAGAGGTATAGATTTTCACGAAAACTTCCTGTGAAGCATCTTCGGCATCCTTTTGGTTTCGGAGGATGCCATAAATCGTCCGAAACACGTGGTGTTTATATTTTTCAATAAGGACCCGAAATGCATGATCACTTCCACTTTTTACTTTTTCTACAAGCGCTTGCTCCAATACTCTCTCCCCCCCTTCAATTGGCTGCATAATAATAGACGAACAAACCCGCCGTTTTCCCTACACTTATTTTGAAAAAATTTTTAAAAACATAAAAAAGCTGCCATCGGGTTTCCGATTTGACAGCTTACGTAAACAGTTTGATATTTCGTTGTTCTAGAAAATCGATGCTCTCCTGAATGGATTCCTTATCAAAATGATAAATATCGTTCACCGTATTCTTCCATTTTTCGACATCACGCATCTGATACTCCCTGATATTCCTGTAGGTCATGGCTTTTATGGTACCATTGCGCAGGAAATAGCAGGTATTTCCGTGAAAACGGACGGCCGTGATTCTCCGCATGACGACATTATCTTCGCGGTCATCGTAGGAAGCCCTAATGTCTTCCGTGAGCTCCTCTTCATCGAGCGGAAGCCAGATGATCTCTTTTTTTACAAACGACTTGCCATTCGCTTTGCGGTCGATTTCATATACCGCCTGATCTTTCTGGGTGAATGTGATCTCTTCACCGAAACCGTGCAAAACCTGTTTCCGGCGGGACTCCAGCTCTACCGGCTTCATGATCGGTGAGCCGTAACCGACATCAACGTAAAGCTTCTTTCCGTCAATTTTCACCATGATTCCGAGATGGCCAGGTGTCACCCTGACAAAATGAATATCAAAACCGAGATCCCTCAGCAGCCGGCCAAAGTTGATATTCAGGGTGTAGCAGGTCCCTCCCCAGCCGCGATTATGCAGGTTATGTACAAATTGCTCGAGGCTTGGTACGTACTCGTCGTAATGATTGAAATAATGGAACTTGCTGAAAGTTTCATACGGGATCCGTATCAGGTGATGCTGGATGAGCCGCTGCAAGTAGTTAATGCTTGGGCGTTCTAAGGTCAGATTTAAATACGAAAGATACTTTTCTCTAATTTCTTCCACATTATCACTCTTTCATTATCCTCTATGTGTCGAGAATGAGGAGGTTACATGCTCTTAATTCCCTCTATAAGCCAGGTTCAATCCTATAGTTCATTATTTCTGCTATTTTAACATGTGATTTTGTGAGATTCATTGCCTTTGTCTTTAGATTCTTTATGGCTGAGCGGAATTCCTGCTTTTTCGAAGATTATTTAGGTTATAGGCAGGGTTTCCATGGTTTTTTCGCTTGATTCCTCTTTATATATGGAAAGGTTTTTCCATTGCGCACGGATTATGCACATATACGCACGCTTTATACATAAATACGCACGGGATATTCATCTATACGCACAGGTTATGCACCTTTGCGCGCGGAAAACCTTCAGACACGCACACTTTTCCTTTTTATGTAAAAATACCACCCTGCTAGAAAAACAAAAAAACGGCCAAACCCGGCCGCTACGTTATATATTGTTATTGATTCATACGCTCGAAGTTGGTCTCTAACGTCTTTTTCATATCTGATGTGAAGCCGTCTTTCATCTGCTGGCGTTCAGTGCGGAAATAGTCTACCACTTCTTCGTCGAACTCGATTTCGATCAAATCGCGAAGATCCCAGATTCTAAGCGCTGCCATGATGGAAATCAGGTGGGCGACAGTCAATGATTTCTTTTTAAAATTCACGAGTTCATTGATTGTTGCAACACGCAGGCCTGTGAGTCGGTGCAGATCGCCCTGCGTCATTCCGCGTTCCTTCAGAATTTTCCCCAGCTTGATATTGACCTTGTGAGGAAACTTTTCGAGGGTTTCAATAACAATGGTATTTGTCTTTTGATGGATCATGCTGTTACCCCCTAACAGTATTCTCTATAAGAATACCGCGATTTCCGTAATTCGTGAAGAGGGAAACAGTTCCAGCAAAACCATGCCGCTTTAGTGCTTTAAACCACTAAGAGGGCCTGGCCCTTTTCCTGCAGTAACGCGGTGAAGTACTAAGAGGGCCAGGCCCCCTTAGCGCGCCACCGCGTTAATGCGCAAAAAAGGGCCTTCCCCACTCCAGGGAAGGCCCTTGCTGCTATTACATTTGCACCTGGTTCATCAATGTGGTTTTGATGCTTTGGAATACGACGTTCCAGATGGTTTCGTTTTCTTTGTATTGAGCTGTCAGCCTGCTGATCATTTGCTGCTGGGCTTCGGGGAAGGATTCGTGGTCCTTCGGGGGCATCTTCGCTTTTTCTTCGTCCACCAGCTGCTGGACCATAGCGGCACGCGGTCCCCAGACTGCTGTCTCGTTATAATCTTTATCTATAAATATGAAAATAGGAATCGCACGCGATGTTCCATTTGTTAAATACTGATCCATCAACTCGAGGTTTTCATCGCGGTTCAGCGTGCGCACTTCCATATCCGCTGCTTCCGCGATCTTCAGCAAGATTGGCAGGTTGACCATGGCGTCACCGCACCAGTCCTCTGTCAAAACAATGACACTCAAATTTTTGGAAGCGAGCTGTTTCAGGTTCTCTTTTTCATTATCCGGGATTGAAAACCCCTGATACACTTTCAGCAACTCTTCTTTATTATGTTCCATAGAATCTATATATTCCCGGGGCGTCTGCCCTTTTTCAAACCACTGTTTCAAATCCATGACGCTCCTCCTTCTGGCTTTCCTGTTGTGCAGTACTACTAGCTTATTTCTATTTTTTCTATTTAAAAAGAAATTCTGCTTATTTTTCAAGTATTATTTGTAAAAAATATGCTTACAGGCATATAATTAATGAAAGGCCTATTTACTTGCAAAGCGTTGTACAATCGCCTACATAAAAAAGAGACCGCCACCTTTGTAACAGCCTCTAGGTTATTTCAGCATTTGTGGGAGCTCTCAACAATATTCTTGAATTTTGCGTAATAATATTTCAGCTCGGTCACGCTATCTGCCTCCTTTATTTTTTCCAAATAATCCTCTGCTTTGGAATATTGCTCCGGGGGCAATTTAACTCTTGTTTTCTTCTCTTTCTTGGACTTCGCCAACAGGTTTCACCTCATTATGCTTTGAAGATCCTCCTATAGTAGAGGTCGTCTCGAGCTGATATTTTGAAAGCTCTTGAAGGTATTCCCATTTAGTTCTTTCCAGATTTTGCTCGATTTTTCTCGTGATTACCGAACTTCCGCCAATGCCGGATAATAAACTGATATAAATCACATACCAGACGGGTACCGTTTCCACAACAGGCAATACTGACAAATAACCGGCCAACACCCCAATAATGATATCTTTTGAGGATCCAAACACATAATGCTTCTCTCCATCTTCATCAACAAAAATACGGGGAAATGTAAAGCGGCCACCCTTGAAAACTAAAATATGTCCTAAGCCACCAATACCTCCCATTAACATCGGTAACAGTATCAATTCAATTAAGGACATTACATTCACCCTCTGGAATGATTTACTAATAGTATACATTATTTACAGAATTTTCTGAATAGAGAATTGGACGCAGTTTTGTCCTTTGCAAAGGAGAGTGCCGCATGCGGAAAATTGTGCTGAAAGTCTCGTCAATCGACAAGCTTCGATTTCAAAATTACCTCGTCTTAATGCAAAAGGCGGAGAGCAAGGCCGAAGCGGACATGTATTTCCGCCTAGCAAAAAAAATCATCCAAAAAGCCCGGATGAAAAAAAATTAGAAGACTACCTTATAACTTTGATAAATCATATACAGGGCCTTTTTTGATATCTCTGAGAATAAAGAACGGGATGAGGAACAGCAGCACTGCAGCAAACAGAAAGAAGATTCCCGCTTCACCTGTCATCTGCTGCCTTCCCTTGGGATGAAATAGTGGGTTGCGTTCGGATATCTGACTTCTTTTAAAAAGCCCAGTGACCGGTAAAAACGGTCAGCTTGATCTGTATCAGTGTTTAATACTATTACATCGAAAGTTTCCCCTGCCCCTTCAAGAATCTTTTCTACAAGCTTCCTGCCGATTCCGGTTCTTCTGTACTCTTTTGCTACGTAAAACCTTCTTAATCTTCCAATGTTTCCTTCTCCTGAAAAGGGATCCCTGTTCAAACCGCCGATTGCAATCAGCCGCCCCTCTGAAAACACACCTGCCATCTGTTCACCCTGTTTGTTAAACGTATTGAAACCTTCTCTATAGTCGTTCACCAATCTCTCAAGAAAACGAAATCCGGCTGTCTGGCTTTCTTTTAGCAAATGGCTGATTTCTGTTTTAAGCAGGTTTGGTATTTTTTCAAAAACATACTTGCTCATACTGTTGTCAGCTCGAGCTTTTCAACAAGCTCTTCCAATTTATCGATGATATTCTTTTCATAGTCACCTTGCAGCATGATCGTTTCATCTGCAAAGCCGGATAGCTGATCATGGTGGCCGATCATCACCGCGCGATTGGCATTTTGAAACAAGGTGATATCGTTCGCGTCGTTGCCGAAAGCGATATAGTCTTTAACACCCAGTGCCCTCAAGGCATTCCATTTATCAATATTCTCAGGAGAAATATCAATTACTTTCTCATTGCGGTGGGTATGCAGTGTCACCTTCAGTTGTGCCAGTTCCTCTGATAATTTTTCAAAATCCGTTGCTGTAAGGATCAATACTTTCAGCATGGAGTGGAGGCTGTCGAATGAAATCGCATTGGCCAAATTAGCTTTATCAAGATTATTTAATATCGGGTGGTTGGCAGGGCCTGTGTAACAGTAATCCCAGTCCCCATCAACCAAATAGGATGCTTCGTATTTTTCAAGCAGATTCTTTAGCCGGGCCACATCTTCCTGAGGAAACGGTTGGGAAAAAATCAGTTCCCCGTCTTGATAAATCATCGATCCATTGCCGCCAATTAATATATTTGTATGAAACCGGGGATGAAGAACCGGGAGCATATCCCGAATCGGACGGGCTGATGCAAAAATAACGTCATGCCCTTCTTCTATTATTCTTTCAAGCGCGTGCAAAATCCCCTCCGAAACCGGCTGGCCTTTAAAACAAATCGTCCCATCCAAATCAAACACGAATTTCATTGAGTGAACTCCTTTATACGAGTATTATCTGTCAGAATTTTGACCTTGTGCAGGTTAGGTTTAAGCATCTTCATGATTTCCGGCTTACTGACTTTTTCAAAGTGATAATTCCACTTATACATGTTCCTCAGCATGCGCCACGTTTGCTTATAATTCCCCTTCTCGAATCCGAGCTTTTGAATGGTAAATCGCTTTAGAATGCGCCAATTCCTCTTGGCTATTGGTGTGTCCAGAAAAACAATCAGGTCGGCGCGCTGAAAGCCTTCTTCTGTCCAGGTATGATGAACCCCTTCAATGATCCAGTGCTCCTGATTCAGGATTCTATTGAACTTCCGATCACGGACTTCAGGGCTGTTGCGGATATCTCCATCTTCGTGCCGCTGCCAGACGACATTATCTAATTCATAATAAGGAATGTTCAGGTCAGCCGAAATCGTTCTTGCCAGTGTTGATTTTCCGCTTCCAACTGATCCGATGATATGTATTTTCATTGCAACTCCTTCAGCATTGGCTCAAAAGTTACTATCTATTTATGATACCTCTCTTCTAATTCGATTTCATGAGAAGAAAATCCTGCTTCTGTTTTTTTGTTAACCAATTTAAATAAACAGGTTGACACAAAACGGTATTTTACTATATTCTATTTTCAGAAAACAATTAGGGGGATACATACTATGAAACTCAGAACAATCGATATCACCATGGCTGCCATGTTTGCCGCACTAATGGCTATCGGCGCCAACCTGACTTCCATGCTTGTCATCGGCGGAGTGCCGATCACACTGCAAACTTTCTTCTGCGTCCTGGCCGGACTGATCCTCGGCAGCAGGCTTGGAGCCATCTCCATGACGGTCTATGCACTCGTCGGTTTAGTGGGTGCTCCTGTATTCGCAGGATTTACCGGAGGGCCGGGAGTTTTATTAAAACCAACATTCGGATTCATTCTTTCTTATATTCTGGTAGCTTATCTTGTCGGTAAAATCGTGGAAGCTAAATCCGGCAAAAAAACATTCATCATTGCCGCATTAGTCGGTATGGCTGTCAACTATATCTTAGGCACAAACTGGATGTACGCTGCCTACATCTTCTGGGCAGATGCTCCTGAAGGCTTCTCTTACGGAATGGCTTGGGCATGGATGCTTGCTCCGCTGCCTAAGGATATTATTTTATCCGCTTTTGCAGGAGCGGCGGCCCCTCGTTTCATAACGGCCATCAGCAAGAACACCACTACATTGAACAGAAGAGCAGCATAAAACATCAAATCCGGGAATTTATTTTTCCGGGTTTTTTTCAATAAGGAATCCGGGAACCCTTTACCCCTTTAAAGCACTAAGAGGGACTGTCCCTTTTGGCGCTTTAAAGCAGGAAAGCAATCTAAGAAACATAGCGAGGCCAGCGGCGGATCAGGGATTGTCATCGGCCTGAAGACAGATGACGTTCATCAGACGGCAGAAGATCTTAAGCTGCGTGGCGTGGAGCTTCTGATGCCTGAGCCGGCTGACTGTCCTCCCGGGAAATATATCAGCTTCAAAGATCCATTCGGGAACACGATGGAATACCTGCAGTTTATTGAGTAGATTGAAAAATGCTTGGAGAAAGGCTTCCTTTCGTCAAGGCATTTTTCAACAGATAAGAAAGAATAAAAAATACTGGTTTAGAAATTAGGCGGCGGTTCTGAATCCAGCTCCAGTGCCTAGCCCCTCGGGTCATAAGCCGATCCGTCAAGAAGGTTAAAGAACAACCTTCCCGCCAGCTCTTCTTATGCCTGTCGGGGCTGAACAAGGCACTTGCGCTTTTTTATTGTGGAAGAGTCAACTGCCAGGAGACCCCAAACTTGTCTGAGATCCATCCGAATTTTTTGCTGAAACCATAATCACCAAGCGGCATCATAGTTCCTCCTCCATCTGATAATCTTTCGTAAAGACGGTCGATCTCCTCTTCGGTCTCACATGTCACAAACAGGGAGAACGACGGTGTGAAGGTGAAATCATGCTGGATGTTGCTGTCAATGCACATGATCTCCTGTCCCTTCAGCGTAAAGACCGCCTGCTTGACAGTGCCTTCGTCCCCGGGTTCACCTTTTCCATAACGGGTAATGCTCACTATCTCAGAATCCTCTATATGGGATATGTAAAAGTTCATTGCTTCCTCAGCCTTCCCCTCGAACATTAAGA
Source organism: Bacillus sp. AK031 (assembly GCF_053903065.1). Lineage (NCBI taxonomy): Bacteria > Bacillati > Bacillota > Bacilli > Caryophanales > Bacillaceae > Bacillus > Bacillus sp. AK031. The sequence goes on from NZ_CP096424.1 coordinate 3,908,596, forward strand.
ATGGAGTAACTTTTCCCATCTCACACAACTCCTTTTAAATAAAATGTTATCATTATTGCCAAGAATGCTATTTTTCAAGGTGGCGTTCGTATTTAAAATAGGAATACATTCTATAGGCGACTGGAACGAGTGCAATTAACGCCACCCCTTTCATGGGCCCCTCTGCAAAAATCCCCCAAAGGACAGCCAGGATCAATGAAATGATGGCGAAGAGGCTCCCGGCGAACCCGTTAATAGGTTCGTTGCTGACAAACAGTGTCCTCGCGCCTTTAATGTTGCTTCCATAACAGCCCTCATGGTAGGGAACCACTTCAAGCATCATTGTTGCTGTAATCAGATCATCCCTGACTTTAATCTGCCTGGAGCAGAAATCGCAGTATATCTCTTTTGACACTTCATCACCTCTATCTATTGGAGCAAACTTATTATGACCAGCTTATTCTTACCTGCTCTTTGTAAAATTCGATATCAAGAGCTTTGTTCCTGCCTGTATTTTTGTGACATTATTTCTATCGAGGAGCCGACATTCTTCGAGCTATTCCGGGGCGTGCCTGTCAAACCCCGAATTACGCCCAGACACGAAAAAACCCCCGCAGACATCTGCCCGGAGGGGGGTTAATTCACGTATTATCAGCGTTTGTTCATTTCTTCGATCAGCAATTTGTTGACCATTGGCGGGTTGGCCTGGCCTTTGGTCTTTTTCATGATTTGTCCGACGAGGAATCCAAGGGCACGGTCTTTTCCGTTCTTGAAGTCTTCGATGGATTGCGGGTTATCGTCAAGTGTTGCTGTAACGATCTTCAGCAGCTCGCCTTCGTCAGAGATTTGGACAAGTCCTTTTTCTTTGACGATCGTCGCTGGGTCTCCGCCATTTTCAACAAGCTCTTTAAAGACCTTCTTTGCCATCTTGGAAGACAAGGTTCCATCCTGGATCAACTTGATCATTCCGGCAAGCCCTTCCGGTGTCATCGGCAGGTCTTCAAGCTCTTTCTGCTCGGCATTCATGTAAGCAGACACTTCACCCATCAACCAGTTCGATGCCTGTTTGATGTCAGCGCCGGCATCCACTGTTGCCTGGAAGTAATCGGACATTTCTTTAGTCAGTGTAAGAACCATCGCGTCATACGCAGGCAGTCCCATCTCTTCGATATACCGTTTTTTACGAGCATCCGGCAGCTCAGGGATTTCAGCGCGTACACGCTCTTTCCAATCCTCATCGATTTGAAGAAGGACAAGATCCGGCTCAGGGAAATAACGATAATCGTCAGATCCTTCTTTTACACGCATGAGAATCGTCTTGCCTGTCGTTTCATCAAAACGGCGTGTTTCCTGCTCAATGATTCCGCCTGAAAGAAGAACTTTTTCCTGGCGGACGATTTCGTGCTCAAGGCCTTTACGCACGAAGTTAAAGGAGTTCAGGTTTTTCAGCTCGGCTTTTGTACCGAATTTCTCCTGGCCGATTGGACGAAGGGAGATATTCGCATCACAACGAAGTGACCCCTCTTCCATTTTACAGTCTGATACACCAGTGTATTGGATGATTGACTTTAATTTTTCCAGGTAAGCATACGCTTCAGCCGGTGTACGAAGGTCCGGTTCTGATACGATTTCGATCAGCGGTGTGCCTTGGCGGTTATAGTCAACCAATGAATAGCCTTCACCGGAGTGATTCAGCTTCCCTGCATCTTCTTCCAGGTGCAGGCGCGTGATTCCGATGCGTTTTTTATAGCCGTCGACTTCGATTTCAATCCAGCCGTTTTCCCCGATTGGCTGATCAAATTGGGAAATCTGATAGGCTTTCGGGTTATCCGGATAGAAATAGTTTTTACGGTCGAATTTGGTATCTGTCGCAATTTCACAGTTCAATGCCATAGCCGCTTTCATGCCGAAGTCGATGGCACGTTTGTTAACGACAGGAAGAACACCAGGATAGCCTAGGTCGATTACGTTTGTATTCGTATTTGGCTCTGCTCCGAAATGGTTGGGAGCCGGAGAGAACATTTTCGAATCTGTTTTCAGCTCAACATGGACTTCAAGTCCGATAATCGTTTCAAAGTTCATTGATTTCACCCCTTACAGTTGTGGTTTTTGTTTATGGAAGTCAGTAGCCTGCTCATAAGCGTGTGCTACTCGATAGATTGTGCTTTCATCAAAGTGCTTTCCGATGATTTGCAGACCAAGCGGAAGACCTTCTTTTGAGAAGCCGCATGGTACAGAAATTCCCGGTACACCCGCAAGGTTAACAGGGATGGTTAAGATATCATTTGCGTACATCGTTAATGGATCATCGATTTTCTCGCCGATTTTGAACGCCGGAGTCGGTGTTGTCGGTCCGATGATGACATCATAGTTTTCGAATACATCTTCGAAATCTTTTTTGATCAGCGTCCGTGCCTGCTGGCCTTTTTTATAGTAAGCATCATAGTAGCCTGAGCTCAGGGCAAATGTTCCAAGCATGATACGGCGTTTTACTTCATCACCGAAGCCTTCTGCACGAGTCTTCTTATACAGATCCAGAAGATTTTCCGGATTAGGGGTGCGGTAGCCGTAACGGATTCCGTCAAATCGGCTCAGGTTGGATGAAGCTTCAGATGACGCAAGGATGTAATATGTAGCCACTCCAAATTTAGAATGTGGAAGAGATACTTCATCGACTGTCGCGCCCATGCTTTCAAGCAGTTTCAATGCCGCCTTGACCGATTGGCGCGCTTCTTCGCCGACACCTTCAGCCATATATTCTTTCGGCACTGCGATTTTCAGGCCTTTGACATCCCCTGTCAATGCAGACGCATAATTCGGGACTTCAACATTCGCCGATGTCGTATCGTTCGCATCGACACCCGCAATCGCTTGTAAAAGATAGGCGTTGTCTTCTACATTTCTTGTAATCGGTCCGATTTGGTCAAGTGAAGACGCAAACGCCACAAGGCCGAAACGGGACACACGTCCATATGTAGGTTTCAAGCCAACGGTTCCTGTAAAAGCTGCCGGCTGACGGATGGATCCGCCTGTATCTGAACCTAATGAAAACGGAACTTCCCCTGCCGCAACAGATGCTGCCGAGCCGCCTGAAGAACCGCCTGGCACTGTCTCAAGATTCCATGGGTTGCTTGTCTTCTGGAAGCCGGAATTCTCTGTGGAAGAACCCATTGCGAATTCATCCATGTTCAATTTTCCAATTGTAATTGTTTCTGCCTCATGCAGCTTGTTGATGACTGTTGCATCGTAGATCGGATTGAAGTTTTCAAGAATTTTACTTGCACAAGTAGTGCGGAGACCTTTCGTTACAATGTTATCTTTAATTCCGATCGGCATACCGAACAACAAGCCTTTCGCGTCGTCCGTCCCGAGCTTCTTGTCCAGTTCCTTCGCTTTTCCTCGCGCATTTTCTTCATCCAATGTTAAAAAGGCTTTCACTTTGTCTTCAACAGCGCCAATTCTTTTATAAGATTCATCGACAAGGTCGCTTACAGAGACTTCTTTCTTCTGCATCAGTTCGTGAAGCTCTGATAGTTTATGGTCAAATAATGACATCGAATTTCCCTCCTATTCTAAAACAGATGGCACGCGGACTTGTCCATCCTGGTGATCTGGTGCATTCTTCAGTACTTCTTCCTGTGGAAGCCCCTTAACCGGCTTATCTTCACGTACGATATTCTTCATTTCGAGTACGTGGGTTGTCGGGTCAACATTTTCTGTATCGAGCTCATTTAATTGCTCGGCAAAATTGATGATGGCATCCAATTGAGTAGTAAATTTCTGTGCTTCTTCTTCTGTTATCGCAAGACGGGCAAGGTGAGCCACATGCTTTACTTGATCTTCTGAAATTCTTGACATTCTTTTCACCTCCGCATATTTTCGAACACTAGCAATACTATTGATAATATCAAAATTTTAGCAGGAATGGCAACTAAGTACCGCGATTTCGCTGGTTTTTAAAACATTTCACACTCGCGGGTGATGCCCCTCGGCACGTTAACGCGTTAAAGCGCAAAGAGGGACAGTCCCTTTTGCTGTGGTAACGCGTTAAAGGACACTTGGTGCATACCGTCATCTCCTTCTACCATCTTGTTCTTTTTTCTCTAAAAGTATAAGTTTCTTCATTAATATAGAGGAAATCAATTGTCCGTGCCGAAAAGAGTGTCGAGGTGATTTCTATGATAATTTTCACATTTCATCAAAAGGACGGAAAGTCGATTAATATGTTTGACAGCAGAGGGGCAACCATCCATCCCCTGATCAAGACAGAAAAGCCTTTTCAAATTGGTTGTATGTATCTTGGCCAAAACAGCGTGCTTGGCATGCATGAAGCAAAATGCCCGCAGTTGTTTATCGTCACAGATGGAAGCGGCTGGGTCAAAGTCGAGGGCGGCGAAAAAGCTCCTGTTGAAAAAGGGATGGCCGTGTATTGGGAGACGGGTGAAAATCATGAATCAGGTTCTGATACCGGCATGACAGCGATCATTGCTGAAGGAGATGAATTCGATCCTGAACAGTTTCTAAACTCCATATAAGTTAAAATCGTCTGCACCATTCCCAAGCAGACGGTTTTTTGTTGTTTCTCATAATGTGGTAAGCTTGATTTCATTAAATGACAGCTATTATAAGAAGGGATTTTTCATGCTCGTAAAATTTTCATATACCATCATTATCGGGGCTGCAGGCGGTTGGTTGTTCAGCCTGCTCCATATTCCGCTGGCCTGGCTGCTGGGTTCGATGACGGCTGTCTATGCAGCTGAAAAGTGGACACCGGCAGAGTTCTATTGGCCGCCCGCATTCCGGAACATCGGCTTGATCATCGTCGGCTATACCATCGGACAGTCCTTCTCAAGAGATACAGCCATTGAAATCGTCCAACAGCTTCCCTGGATGCTGTTTCTGACACTGACTCTTCTCTTGTTCAGCGGTGTCCTTGCTCTTCTGATTACAAAACTGACCGGCATCAATTTAAAATCAACGATCACCGGCTGCATTCCCGGCGGTTTATCTCAGATGGTCGTACTTGGAGAAGAACTGGATGATATTGATGTGACGATTGTGACGATCATCCAGGTCATCCGGTTGTTATCGGTCATTTTCATCGTTCCGTTCCTTGCCTTCAGCCCGATTTTTCAAGGTGATCAAACCGGAGTGGTTACAAGCTCTGCGGCTGTTGATCTCTACCTGAACTTCCGCCTGTTGATTCTTGCAGCAGCAGCCGCTCTATCCTCTGTGCTGGCTGTAAAATTCAGGCTCCCGACGCCCACTTTGCTCGGCCCCATCCTTGGAATCGGCATCCTGTCGGCATCCGGAATCGGTATTGCCGCCATGCCCGACGCTGCCATCGTCCTTGCGCAAATATTCCTGGGAATTTATTTCAGCAAGATGATGAAATTTCAGAACTCAGGGTCCCTTTCCAAGTTCATTATGCTGACGATTGTGACGTCGGTTCTGCTGGTGGCCTTCACCTTTGGTTTGGGAGCAATCCTGATGGCATCACATCACATCAGTTTTATTACGTCTTTCCTCAGCATGGCTCCAGGGGGCATGGCCGAAATGGCGTTGGTTGGACAAGCCTTGCATGCCGACCTTTCCATCATTACCGGCTATCATTTGTTCAGGATATTATTTATCCTGTTTGCCGTCCCGGTAATATTAAAATGGCTATTCAGGCAGAAGATGTTTAGTTAAATGTATCGACAAAAACCGAGCGGTGCCTTCACCGCCCGGTTTTTATTTGAATATTTTTGAGAAAAACGATTTTTTGCCAGCTGTCGCTTTCTTGACCACCGGCTTCGGTTTAGTTTGAGTACCTTCCGTTATATAGATTTCCTCTTTATCGATTGCATAGCTGTAAGCCAGCACGAAGCCAATGTCCGAATTATGTTCTTTATTCGTGACGATTGTATATTCTATCCCATTTTTATCCGCTGATTTAATGTATTTGGACAGATACGTATAACTCATATTGCCATTAAGATACAGATGGGCACCTTTGTTTTCTTTCAACGCCGCTTCAGCCTGCTTCAGTATGCCGTCTTTTCTTACCTGGCTTTGTGTCATGGCCAATACGATCCGTTCTCTGAGCGTTCCAAGGAACTTGCGGCGTTCATCAGGTTTTGTCTGCTTCTGGCCGTACATTCCCTGCTGCACGTATTCATCGACACTCGGTCTTTCCAAATCTTTCACCTCCGAATTTATCGACACTCCATATTCCCTACACTATATGTCAGCACTCCTTAAAGTGCAAATGATAGACACGTTCGGATACGCAATCACCTATGCGCAGTAACGATTTCTTCTGTCCTTGATATGATTTCCTCACCAATCCTTTTATACCCGTCTTCATTGGGATGGAATTTATCTTCGGCCAGATATAATTCTGTGTCTTTTTCAAACAGCTGCTGAATCGGAATGAAGTTGGCATTCGGATACATTGCCAGTACATCTTCAGCACTTCTGTTCCAGCCGGTGATGATATCATTAAATTCCTTCACTTCTGAAAGTGCTTCGTAAACTGGATTGAAAATGCCGACAAAATATACAGGAACATCGGGATTCAGCAGGCGGATCGTCGACATAACCTTACGGAGCTTGGCTGTGTACTCCTTTTCACCTTCTTTAAAATCCTCAATACTCAAATGGGTGAAATTCTTATTGAAGATGGAAACAATGTCATTGCCGCCAATGGTCATAAATAGAACATCAGCCTGTTCGATATCACTGCTGATTCCGGGATCATCGAGCCTTCTTAATAAATGTACGGTCTCGGAGCCGTACACACTGTGATTGACGAGTACGACATCCTCTTCACTATTCGTTTCATAATATTTTCTCACAGGGTCCAGATATCCTTTATTGAACTCACTTCCTGTACCGGCTGTCAGTGAATCGCCTATCCCTACTATGGCAAAACTGTCCGGTTCTATTTCCGGCTGGGGCGGCAGAGCATAATTTTCATTAGAATCCTTCTGAAATTCACCATCCCAGTATTCAAATGCAACCGTATCAAGGGAACCGGTAACAAGCGCTGTTTCTTCCTTTTCATTTTCGATTATTTTTGATAAAAAGAGAGTCTCTTCAGTGAGGGGTTCTTCCGTTAAAAAAAGGCCAGGGGAGGTGATTGAAAGGGGATATGTGCAGAAAAGCGCAAGTGATGCAATAATGGCAGGCAGTATAAGTAAAAATACCTTCTTCATGCTGATTCCGTCCTTTTCATCATTTTGCCTATGGAAGAGTTTCTAAGACAGTAGCAGTATCGGCATGTCCTAATTGCTTAATACCTATTAAATTTGTTAAAGCTTCGTTACAAAAAATAGACAAGTCAAATTTTTTAGAAATAAGCGCCTGCCGGGTGACAGACGCTACTGAACTCTATGGGAAAAGCTGTACGGGGTAAATTATTCTTCTTCATTCAGCTCTTCTTCTGCTTCATCAATTGCTTCACCGGCTTCCTCTTCTAATTCTTCTTCGGTAGATTCTGCCGCATCTTCAATTTCCTCACCAGCGTCATTCAAGCCTTCTTCAGTAGACTCCGCGGCATCTTCAATTGCTTCACCGGCATCATTCAATTCTTCTTCTGCTGCCTCACCTGCGTCTTGAACATCTTCCTCAAGGTTTTCAGCACCTTCTTCCACGTCGACGCTATTATCTTCCGCTTCCTGTTCCACTTCTTCCAAGTCTGAGGCTTCATTATCATCTTGGGCACAGCCTGCCAAGAAAAGACCGGCTGCCATTGGAACTGCTGCTATTAAATTACTTTTTTTCATATATCCATTACCTCCTTGTCTTTTGTATTTATTTTCCTCATTCCCTTTTGATTACTTCTAAAACATCGCTTATAACAGCAATTTGTTTAGAAATGCCTTGTACTATGCAAGGGCCGTATTCATTCCTTCCATTATTCCTCTTCATCCAGCTCCTCTTCCACTTCTTCTTCTACAGCACCTGCCGCATCTTCAATTTCTTCACCGGCATTATTGGCACCGCCTTCTATTTCCTTCCCTGTTTCTTCAAGCTCTTGTTCTATTTCATCGGCCTCTTCTTCCACTTCATTCAGGCCTTCTTCTGTTTCCTGTTCCACTTCCTGTTCGACTTCTTCAAAGTTATCAGAAGCATCATCCTCTGCACAGCCTGAAAGGATTAGACCGGCTGCCATCGGAAGCGCTGCAAGTAAGGTGCGTTTTTTCAATGTTCTTACCTCCAGTCATTTTTCTTACATATTCAATACCCTGAGCATGTTGATTAAAACATTCCCCTTTCTTATGCCGCCGACGTCAAAGCGCCTGTCATTTGACAGGCGCTTTTGTATCTTGCTTTATATTGAACACAGGTTTAACAGTATTACTCATCCTCTTCTTCAGAAGGTTCTTCATCCATATCAGGTTCCTCTTCATCCGGGCCGGCATTTTCGGCTCCTTCTTCAGATGGTTCTTCATCAAGATCCGGTTCCTCTTCGTCTCCGGCAGCATCGCCGTCTTCTTCTTCAATACCCAAGTCTTCTGCTGCGCCATCTTCCTCAATCATTTCATCATTTTCAGATGCATCGTCCTCTGCACAACCAGCTAATAAAAGCCCTGCTGTCAGTGGAATCGCTGCTAATAAATTACGTTTTTTCATTTTCCATTCCTCCAGTCTTTTTAATATAAATGATTGATACCCAGGAAAAATGGGAATGAAACCTATACACTTTGCAACACTATAAAGCGTACTTTCCTACATCCCAATAAAGTACTGAAATGTTCCATTCAACACAAAAAACCGCCCACCCCTGAGGATGGACGGCATTTCTTATCAGTCATTATTTTGTTATATCGTTAGCTGCTGCTGCATCAAATTCAGCTTTGATTTCTTCACTTGGCTGTGGTCCAACCTTAGAGAAGATAACGACAGCGATTGCAGCAAGGATGAATCCAGGAACCATTTCGTAAAGATCTGTTCCCAGCATAGGCCATACAACAACTGTTACGGCACCAACAATCATACCAGCCAGTGCACCATTGCGTGTCATGCCTTTCCAGAACAGTGCTAATACGATAACCGGTCCAAATGCTGATCCGAATCCAGCCCATGCGTAACTTACAAGGTCTAAGATGCTTGAAGCATTTTCATTAGCAGGATTTCCACCAAATGCAAGGAATACTGCAATCACAGCAATCAGAATAACTCCGAAACGACCAACCCAAACCAATTCTTTATCAGAAGCGTCCTTGCGGATGATCGCTTTGTAGAAATCCTCTGCAAGAGCACTTGAAGAAACAAGAAGCTGGGAGTCAATTGTACTCATGATCGCAGACAGGATCGCCGCTAATAGAATACCTGAAACCCAAGGGTTGAATAGTACATCAGTAAACAAGATGAATACCTTTTCAGAGTTGTTGGCTGCGTCTGTGATAAGGGGTGCATCTGCAAAGTAAGCAATACCCGCAAGACCGACCAATACAGCACCGGCAACAGCAAGAATCATCCAAGTCATACCGATCCAGCGCGCTTTCGGTACATCTTTTGTAGATTTCAAAGCCATAAAACGAGTGATGATATGCGGCTGGCCAAAGTAGCCAAGGCCCCATGCAAGCAACGAGATGACACCGACAGCTGAAGCACCGGCGAATAAGTTAAGTCCGTCAGGGTTAACAGCTGTTACTTGGTCCATTGTGTCTCCCCAGCCGCCCAGTTCAGTAATCGCAACGATCGGCGCTACAATTAAAGCAAGGAACATCAGGATACCCTGGATGAAGTCAGTCCAGCTGACTGCAAGGAATCCGCCAAGGAAAGTGTAAGAGATAATGACAATCGCACCGATTAGAAGTGCTGTATTATAGCTCATGTCAAATGATTCCTGGAATAGAATCGCTCCACCGACAAGGCCTGATGAAGTATAGAAAGTAAAGAAAATCAGGATTACAAGTGCAGAAATTACGCGTAGAATGCGTGATCCGTCTTTAAAACGGTTTTCAAAAAAGTCAGGAACAGTGATTGAATCGTTCGCAACCTCTGTGTAAGAGCGCAGTCTGGAAGCAACAAATTTCCAGTTCAGGTAAGCACCGATGATAAGTCCAATCGCCAGCCATGTAGATCCAAGGCCCGATGCATAGGCCGCACCCGGAAGACCCAATAATAACCAGGAGCTCATATCAGATGCCCCGGCACTAAGCGCGGCAACGCCCGGTCCCAAGCTGCGTCCTCCCAATACGTAATCTGATAAATTGCTTGTTAATCTGTAAGAAATGATACCAATTGCCAACATACCTACTAAATAAACTATAAATGTAACTAAAGTAGCCGTATCCATGTTAGGTTTACATTCTCCTTCCAATTTTTAAATTTTTTCTTATGAAAACTCTTAGGTGAAATGGTGCTGTTAGTCTGACGCTCTTATTTACCCTATGCATCTCACTTGTAAACTTATTCATAAAGATTCCAAAGCGGAAAGGTTATGAATAAGCCCGGTGAGCCCGGATTAACTTTACAACATTAATAATCGTAACATAGATTAACCCCTTTATCATTATGAATTTTCAGAATATAACTACAGGAATGATTAAATATACATATATTTTGTATAAATAATTCTATGAAAGCGCTTTAATGAACATATATATTCAGAATAATTTATAAAATTAAATTCGAAAATTGTTCAAAAATACCTATTGCAAACCGTAAAATCATCAAAATTGATCCTACTTTTTCTACAAAAAAACTACCTACGAAGAGTGGTTTCTCCCTAAATCAGTTAAAGTATTATATTAACAAAATAAAAAGAACCCGCCTCCGGATCCTCTAAATGATACTGAAGCTGCAACCAATTCGTTAATAGCGGATTTTGTCCTGCTGCGGCGGCTGCTCCAGCCAGCTGTTTTTAATTAATATTGATTCAGCTTTCTTGCCAAGCTTAGACGTTTCCGTCAGCATGTTCATATAGTGGGTCTTCAAATCTTTCCTCAAACTTGCTGCCAGTGCCGAAGCATAATCAGAAATGCCTGCAGCCACCAGCACACTGACCTCATACATCATCAGCTTATCTGAAAAAGGCGCATGGGAAGTGCTGTACACCTGTGTTTCCGATCCTTCCGGAGCCGGGAGCTGACTTCCTGTCAAAAATTCAGTCAATGAATTAATCACTTTTCCCGCCATCTGGTTTGCGTTTTCCATGAACTCACACACTTCCTGCAAATCAGCAGTCTACCCAAATCCTTTCATCAAGGTACGGCCTACAAGATTGGCTTCTATATTTCCGAAAATATGAGTAATTTCAATTGCGTTCAATAATCTTTGATCCTTCAGAAAGTCATTTCCACTGAGATACTCCTTACTTTCAAGGAAATCAATTTTCTTTGGCGTTTCAATAAATGGCGGCCTCGTATAGACCCCTTTTGCCAGCATTGCATCGCATATCTCATTAAAAATGCTCGTTCCTTTTGTCAGACAACTCTCGAAGTATTATCTTATGTCTTTGCGAGTCGATACGGTGAACATCAAAATACAGGAAGCCATCATCACTGTCGCTAAATTTTTCAAATACATCATAGCAAAAGTATCTGAAAACAGGCGCGGTGCAGAAATATCGACATCATTTTCCCCGAATCCCATAGGCACCGGAATATTCTCAGATTGTAAAAGGGCCTCACATTCATTTTTTGACTTTTCCAATGCTTCATAGGTATGAGTAAGTATTTCCAATACTTCGCCGTCTTCTGCTTTGGCGCGGAAATACTTCAGTATACACAAAGTATGTGTATGGCTGATATAAGCATCCCATAAGGACGCCATTTCCGATGAAGTAAGATTTACTTTATTAGAATCGCTCAACCTTATCCCTCCGATTCAGGCAAGATAGCTATAATTTCTCCTAAACGGTATCAACTATTCACCATATAATGCTACTTTCTTTCATCATAATAAAAAACCGGCCACGTTTGTGACCGGTCCTTCTTAATTATTCATAGATGTGTACGAATGGTTCGTCCTCTTTGTTAATGACTATAAGAGCTTCAGGCCCGTCTGCCGAAGTAATTTCGATTTCGACATCGATTTTCTTTGGGAACAGTTCAGCAGCCAACTCCGCTGCATACTGGGTATAGCCAATGGTTTCAGCCTTGCCGTTAAACTGGATCGGAATATCGATATCCAGGCTCTCCAGCACTCCGTCTTTGTAAAAGGCGGATCCGACTACTCCAACATAATTCGGAAAGTAGGTTTCCATTTTTTCTTTAAAAGAATTAAAGACCTTCATATCTTCCGGGTGTGCTTCTTCAGCTTGGACGGAAGGAAAGAAGTAATGCTGCTCGTCGACTGATTTCCACTCATTGATGGTGCCGGCCCCGGCTTCCACATTTGTGTAGGCAAAGTAACTCCCAGGTGAGACCGAATCCTTACTGGACTGTTCATAAAGAGCGATGGTGATTGGCACACCATCCAGCTCGGGTTTCTCTCTCAACCTGTTAATGACTTCCTGGGCAATCTGTTTTCCTTGCTGCTGGACTTCTTCGTGACTGATTTTCGTTTCTCTTGTTACTCCGTTGGATTGATCTTGGTAATAGGAAACGGAGTTCATCGCAAGGCCGATGACAACACCCGCTAAATGGATCTTGTCATCTTCGACTTTTTCCAAATAATTATGCTCGATCATATGAGCAAGATAAATAGGTGAATCTTTCCCGTCATTGGGCGTGTTTTCAACAGGATTCAAACCGGTATTTTCCTTCTCGGACAACCCTTTTTCCTCTAATTGCTCACTGGTGAACTTTCTGTTCAACCATGACTGGATCGTCTCTTTGTCTAAAATCTGGCCTTCTTTGAAGAGGTATTGATCTGTTGAAAAACTGTTTTTCGCCATCCTGACCAATCCCGATTCAAATACGTCGATATCGTAGCGGGAATGAAGGTTATTCACGACCATCCCCCGGGTATCCGTAGATTCATATGGCAGCAATTTTTTATAATAGTCATCAGAAATTTGATAATTAGGGATTATCGCCTTTTCTGTTTTGTTTTCATCTTCCTGGACCACTTGATCTTGTTTTTCAAAAGCGGGAGCACAACCGCTCAACAGTAGAGCCGCTGCGGCTGCCGCGAACCACTTCTTCATGTATTTCCTCCACCTTTAACGGTTAAGTTCTCCAAGCAGCTTCTCTTCGTCCCATATTTCAATTCCCAATTCTTGCGCTTTCGACAACTTTGATCCTGCATCTTCTCCTGCAATCAGCAAATCTGTCTTCTTGCTGACCGAACCTGTCACTTTGCCGCCAAGCCCTTCTACTTTTTGTTTGGCTTCGTTTCGGCCGAGCTGTTCCATCTTGCCGGTAAGAACGACGGTTTTTCCTGCAAGATAGGAATCAATATCTTCTGCCTTCACAGGTTTCGGACCTTTATATTCAGTATTGACACCTGCCGATTTCAATTCGCCAATGAGTTCCACTGCTTCTTCCTTGTCAAAATAAGCTACAACGGCATCAGCCATCTTGTCACCGATTTCATTAATGGCTGTCAGCTCCTCCTTGGAAGCCTTCATCAGGTTATCAATATTATCAAACTCCTGAGCCAGAGTCTTAGCTGCCTTCGCACCGACATGGCGGATTCCCAGCCCGAATAAGAGCTTTTCCAGAGAATTCGCTTTGGAAGCTTCTATCGCGCCAAGAAGATTGTCCACCGACTTCTCGCCCATTCTTTCCAGCTGAAGCAGCTGGTCTCTTTGAAGACGATAGATGTCAGCTACATCGACAATCAAACCTTCTTTGAAGAGCTGGCTGATCACCTTTTCCCCAAGTCCGTCGATATTCATGGCGTTCCGGGAGACGAAGTGGATAAGCCCTTCCCTTATCTGGGCCGGACACTTCGGATTGATGCACCGCAGGGCCACTTCTCCTTCCAGCCTTACCAGTTCGCTTCCGCATTCCGGACAATCTTCAGGCATATGGAAATCCTTTTCTTCGCCTGTGCGGCGCTCTTCCAGGACATTGACCACTTCAGGGATGATATCCCCGGCTTTTTTTACAACGACATAGTCACCGATTTTAATATCCTTTTCCCTGATCAGGTCCTCATTATGCAGTGAGGCGCGCTGCACAGTGGTTCCCGCCACTTTCACCGGTTCAAGGATGGCTGTAGGCGTCACGACACCGGTTCTGCCGACACTCAATTCAATATCTTTCAGCAGGGTCACCACTTCTTCTGCAGGGAATTTATAAGCAATCGCCCACCTTGGGCTCTTCGCAGTCGTTCCCAGCTCTTGCTGAAGGTCGAGGGAATCTACCTTAATAACGATGCCATCGATGTCATATGGCAAATCTGGGCGCTTCTCGACCCATCCTTCCACATACTGGATGACTTCTTCTATATCCTTACACTTTTTTCTCTCTCTATTTGTTTTGAAACCCATCTTATCTAAAAGGTCTAAACCAGCACTGTGGGAAACGACTCCGGTTTCACCAACATCTGCGATTGAATACAGAAAAATATCCAGGTTTCTGGATGCGGCTATCCGGGGATCGAGCTGGCGCAGGGACCCGGCCGCCGCATTGCGCGGATTGGCGAATGGTTCTTCCTCGCGCTCTTCCCTTGCCTTGTTCAGGGATTCAAAGGAACGCTTCGGCATGAACGCTTCTCCTCTGACCTCCATGGTCAGCGGCTCGGAAATTCTTAGCGGAATCGATTTGATTGTCTTAAGATTCGCGGTTATGTCTTCACCAATCGTACCGTCTCCCCTTGTAGCACCCTGGCTGAACAGGCCGCCCTCATAACGCAGGGAAACCGCAAGCCCATCAATTTTTAATTCACAGACGTAAGAAAAATCCTCACCTGCTGTTTGGCGGACTTTACGGTCAAAATCTCTCAAGTCCTCTTCATTAAATGCATTGCCGAGACTGAGCATCGGCGTTCTATGTTCCACCTTTTCAAAAGCTTCGAGCGTGTTGCCTCCCACCCGCTGTGTCGGTGAGTCAGCTGTCCTCAGCTCTGGGAACTCAGTCTCAATGGCAATCAATTCATTCATGACCCGGTCATATTCGGCATCCGGCACAGAAGGCTTGTCCAGGACATGATATTCATAATTATATTGATTCAACAGATTATGAAGCTCTGTAACTTTTTGTTCAGCGTTTTTGATATCCACACTAACAGCCCTTTCTGGTGAAAATTATACTTTTTCGACTGGAGCAAATTTAGCCAATAAGCGCTTGATGCCAGTCGGACTTGGGAATGCGATATCCAGTTCCATTCCGTCTCCGCTGCCCTTCACGCTGACAACCGTTCCTGTGCCCCACTTTTTGTGGGCCGCTCTGTCGCCAACCTGCCAGGAGATTCCTTCGCCGCCTGTTGTCGTAGGCACCGGACGTGTAACGGCCTTTCTTCTTGCTTGCGGCTGAGTCCTTGAAGCTGAGGCAGTACCTCCGGCTGAGAATGGGCTTTTCTTTTCAGGTACAAAATTATCGATCAGGTCTTCCGGGATTTCAGTGATGAACCGGGACACCGGGTTCATCTTCGTCTGCCCGAACAGGGTTCTCATTTGTGCATTCGTCAGGAACAATTCTTCTTCTGCACGCGTGATTCCAACATAGGCAAGACGGCGCTCTTCTTCCATCTCTTCCTCTTCCATCAGCGATCTGCTGTGGGGAAAGACCCCTTCTTCAAGCCCCATCAGGAATACGACCGGGAACTCCAGGCCTTTCGCGGCATGCAGGGTCATCAACGTGACTGCATCCTGAGGCTTATCGTCATCATCCAGCTTGTCGATGTCTGCCACTAGAGCAAGATCTGTAAGGAACGCAACCAAAGATTTATCATCATTGGTATCTTCAAAACTCTTCGTAACAGACAGGAACTCGTCAATATTCTCCAGGCGGCTTTGTGCTTCGATCGACTTCTCTGCTTTCAGCATTTCTCTGTAACCGGACTTTTCAAGGATTTCTTCAACCAGCTCTGTTACAGATAAGTACTCCTGCATTTGCGTATAGCCTTTCACAAGCTCCTTGAATTCGATGACAGATTTCGTGATTTTAGCGCTCAAGCCGATAAAGTCTGCTTCTTCAAGTGCCTGGATCATGGAAAGGTCATTCATTTGTGCGTATCTCGCAATCTTATCAAGAGAGGTTGAACCGATCCCTCTTTTTGGAACATTGATGACACGCTGCAAGCTGATATCATCATCAGGATTTGCGACCAGCCTTAGATAGGCAAGGATATCCTTGATTTCTTTTCTGTCGTAGAACTTGGTGCCTCCGACGATATTGTACTCGATATTGGACTTAAGAAGGACTTCCTCCATTACACGTGACATGGCATTCGTCCTGTACAGGATGGCGAATTCAGAGAACTTCCGCTTCCGGTTGTCGGTCATTTCTTTAATTTTACCGGCAACGAATTGGGCTTCTGATTGTTCGCTGTCACCTCTGTAATAGGTGATCTTTTCCCCATCATCATTTTCCGTCCAGAGATTTTTCGGTTTGCGGTTCATGTTCTTCTGAATGACATCATTTGCCGCATTCAGGATTCTTTTCGTTGAACGGTAATTTTGCTCAAGAAGAATCACATTGGCACGCGGATAATCTTTTTCAAAAGACATAATGTTTGCGATATCCGCACCGCGCCAGCGATAGATCGACTGATCGGAATCCCCCACAACACAGAGATTTTGAAAGCGTGACGCAAGCATCTTAACGAGCATGTACTGCGCTTTGTTCGTATCCTGGTACTCATCCACGTGGATGTATTGGAACTTTCTTTGATAATATTCCAGCACTTCCGGCACTCGCTGGAACAGTTGGATCGTCGTCATGATCAAGTCGTCAAAGTCGAGCGCCTGGTTCTTGCGGAGCCTCTTCTGGTACTCCTCATAGACATCGGACGCGACATTATCATAGTAGCTTCCGGCTTCTTTCGAGAACTCTTCCGGTGTCTTCAGTTCATTTTTCGCTGATGAGATCGAACCGAGGATAGACCTTGGATCAAACTTTTTGGGGTCGATGTTTTTGTCTTTGAGGATCGATTTGATGACGGATTGCTGATCCGTTGAGTCCAGGATCGTAAAGTTGCGGTTGAATCCGATCCGGTCGATATCACGTCTCAGGATACGCACACACATCGAGTGGAAGGTGGAAATCCAGATTTCTTCCGCCACTCCACCAAGGATTTTTCCGATCCTGTCCTTCATTTCCCTTGCTGCTTTATTCGTAAAGGTAATTGCAAGAATGTTATATGGGTTGACTCCTTTTTCCACCATCAGGTAGGCGATACGGTGAGTCAATACGCGCGTCTTACCTGAACCGGCACCAGCCATGATCAATAGCGGTCCTTCTGTTGCTTTCACAGCTTCCGCCTGCTCGGGATTCATTCCATTTAATAATCTGTCTGTTAAAAATTGCATTTTCCTATTCCACCACCATAACGAACGTTTGTTCTTATTATATCAGACTTTTATTTGTAAACATAAGTAAACTTTCAATTGATTTATCTAGTGCATCTGCCCATTGACGCGTTAATGCATTAAAAGGGACTGTCCCTCTTAGCGCTTTAACGCGTTAGTGCGCTATATTATTTTACTGCTTCCACCGTTTTTAAAGCAGCTTTCAAGTCATCGTAGAGTATATTCCCGACGACCACTACGTCTGCATGCTCTCCCATTTCTTTGGCCTGTTCAGCCGTTTGGATTCCTCCCCCATAGAAGAAGGTGGAGTTTTCCAGCACACGGGCTGTCTCTTTCACGATCTCTATGTCGCCATACATTCCGCTGTATTCAAGATAGAAAATGGGAAGATGAAACATTTTCTCTGCCATCATGGCGTAGGCAGTTACATCTTCTTTGGTGAGATCTGTTTTTGCTCCCGTGAGCTGTGCCGCTTTGCAGTCTTTGTTTAAAATACAGTAGCCTTCGACAAAGATCTCATCCCAATTCATGATTTCTCCATACTCTTTGACCGCCTGATGATGAAGGCCTTTCAACCACATCGGGTCATCACTGTTCAAGACAGTCGGGATAAAATAAAAATCGAAGCCTGGCGTGAGAGATTCCATATTGCTGACTTCAAGTGCACAAGGCACAGTGTACCTCCTGACTCTCGCCATCAAGTCCAGAACTCCTTCCAGGGTGACACCGTCTGTTCCCCCGATAATCACAGCATCCGTCCCTGACTCGCAGATTTCCTCTAAATCATCATCGCTGATTTCCTTCGCAGGGTCGAGCTTAAATACGTGGCGCCACTCTCTGACATCGTACATCCTTACTCCTCCAATTCTTTCATTTCCATTAAAACATTATACCATTCCTGCTGGTAATAAACGAGGGAGCGGGGAAAGGGATTGCTGGTTACTCTTTCCAATATTAACTATCCGATTTCTTCCTCAGAACCAACACTTTACCCCTTTAAAGCACTAAGAGGGACAGTCCCCTATAGCGCTTTAAAGCATTAAAACAACAAAAAAGGACTGGCAAAGGCGTGTTTCCTTTGTCAGTCCTTCTGTTATGATGCTGTATCACGTTAAGTTCCGGTTAGTCTTCCTGTTTTTCATCTTTGACACGCTCGAGCACCATTTGGTAAGCGTCATTGCCGTAGTTCAGGCAGCGTTTCACACGGGAAATCGTAGCAGTACTTGCGCCTGTTTCCGCTTCGATCTTGTGATACGTTTTGCCTTCTTCCAGCATTCTTGCCACTTCAAGGCGCTGCGCCAGAGATTGAACTTCATTGATTGTCGCAAGGTCATCAAAGAAGCGATAGCATTCATCCATATCTTGCAGAGACAAAATTGCCTTAAACAACTGGTCCAATTCTTTACCTTTGATTTTATTGATTTGCATAATGATTGCTCCTTCTATTCAATTATTGTACTGTAACGAATTCTTCTAAACCAGGGCTGTCAGGTATGATGTTGATCCAGGTTTTTCCCGGGACGAACGGAGTATCCCCAGCCGGCACGATGCGGCCATCCCTGTTCTCCCACTGTACTTCAAGCAGTTTGCCACGCTGCAGCAGGTATGCGTTTCCGCCTGATTCTAAATCGATTTCCCTGCGGCCATCATCATCAATGACCTTATGGGCAGCCTCAATAATGAAGATATTATCAAGAAGGACAGGTTCCTCTGTATCATAGTCTGCCGTTACAACGCCTTGTGATAGTCTTGTATACTTCTCTTTTTCCTGATCATATTCATAGACTGGCGAAAATGTTGGATTATCATAGTAGGAAACTTCAACCGACAAGGCATCTTCACCCGTGACTTCTTCCGATTCCCCATTGAAATCCAGTGCTTCAGGCGCACCCGACATATCCGCACCGACTTTTTCGGCCCCTTTTTCAATGTTCCTGAATGTGATGTATGAATTATGAGGAGCAGAGCGGAAGTCCGCACGTTTGAATAACGAGCCATCATATTCCATGCCGTTGATATTATCAATCGAACCGCTTGTCAGCATCTCTTTCGCTTCAGGGCTGTAGCCATGTGCGACAAAGAAGCTGTCGTAGCCTGTTGCAAGCTTGATAAAGTAGTCACGCGCACTTCTTACCGGACCGATTTTCTCCGGCTGTTCGCTTTGAAAAATAGCGACAAACCTTGTTACATTTCCTTCAGCAAGCACTTCATGGACAATGTCAGCTTTATCCAAACCGGATTGCGGACGTGCTTTGGGATGGTTGTTCACTACCACCGCGACCGCTCTCTGTTCTGGTTCCTCATCCGTGCCGATTCCAGTCAGCGGATAATGAAAAGCAAATTCTGCTTCCTCTTCATTTGTGTCTTTCTGAACGGAATCATTTTCTTCAACATTGTCTTCTGGAGGATTGCTGTTGTTTTCAGTTGCTTCATTATTTGAACTGCATGCTGTCAGCAGTAAAGCGGTCATTGCCGCTATCGCAGTTTTCTTCCACATCAAAAAATTACACCCCTAAACCAAACTTTTTACCTTACTTTAACATTTTAACGCATTATCGTAGGAAAGAGTACCGTTTTCTTCATTACATCATAGATTCCGCGCTGTGTGACCCGTATATAAGGAAGGTGTGTGGACTGCAAAAACAGAAGCGTATATACAGGATCACTGAATGAGTAGCCCCGTTCGAAAAGAAGCTCTTTCATTTTCTTCTCTTCTTCTATCAAGACATCCATCGGCTTATTTGACATGATTCCGCCAACAGTTAGAGGAATTTCGTGAAGGATTTCCTGATTCTCACTGAGAACGATTCCTCCACCGATTTCCTTCATTCTGTTAAAAGCATGCAGCATATCATTTTTATTTTTCCCTATCACAATGATATCGCCTGTATTTGAAAAGGATGATACAAATCCCTTCACGCTTGTTGCGAACCCTTTCAGCATCGTGCTGATCCGCCATTTTCCATTCCTGTCAATCAACATCAGGAAGCTTTCATCATGATTTTCTCCCAGCGTTGTTTCAGAAGCATCGATGCTGACAGAATAAGGTTTGGTGATGACTTCATTGACCATTTCGATTCCGAATGGCATGGAGAATTGCAGGTCGTCATAGGTCATCTCCCACTGAATCTTAAGGGGAGCCATTCCGTATTTTTTCCAATCAGGTGAAGGCACATCAATCGCTTCACCCTCATCGGTTTTAACCCACTCACCCTTAGCCAGTACACGAACGGGCGTCGGATTCTCCTGGCTTTCAAGGAAGTTGATGTTGGCAACCCTGCCTGCAGCAATCATCCCATGGTGATGGGAGATCCGGTAATGTTTTGCCACATTGTAGCTCGCCATATGGTAGGCGTCTATTAATGGAATGCCGTGATCGATTGCCATCTTAATCAGTTCGTCCAGCACGCCTTTATCATAAAAACCCGGTGTCGAGCCGTCTGTCGTAAGCATGATCTCACTGTAGTTATCAATTCCGTATTCATTCATTTCTTTTAAAAGCTTATCCAGGTCAGGCCGTATCGATGAATTTCTGAGCGTGACCGACAGCCCCTGCGTCAGCCTTGCATAAACATCTTTCCCGGTCATTGCCTCATGGTCGCCATCAATCCCCAGCAATGCCAGCTTTGCCAGTGTCTTTTCAGATGCACCAGGAAGATGTCCTTCCATTACTTTGTTCAGCCTCTTCGCTTCCTGCATGAGATGAAGAATCATATCATCTCCATCAAGCAGTTTTGGCCATGACGTCAATTCTCCTCCCTGCAATACATCTTCATGATTGAGCCAGGCTTTGACTTCATTATGAGAAAAGACCGTCTCCTCCCTCTGCATCTCGGTCTGGGAATCAAAACGCGCCCACCAAAACATTGAGAAAGGCAGTTTTTTCAGCTCCGCCAATAAAGAAAACGCTTTCTTTTTGTTCAACAATAAAAAAAGCATAAGGTTATCATTGATGAAAGTCGTCGTTCCGGATTGGGATGCATAATGGGCAAAAGAATGGGGATTATAAAGTTGAAACGGGTGAACGTGAGGTTCGATATAGCCCGGGACCAGGAAATAATGGCTGCAATCTGTCACTTCACACCCATCAAGGTTTTCAGGCAGCTTATCGCCGCAGTAAATAATACGGTCTTCATAAATCCAGATATGGGCAGTTACCCACTTCTTCAGGACTGAGTGAAGGTAAACCGCATTTTTCAGTATTTTTGTCGGCGCCAAGTCGCCATTGATGACATCTATATGTTCACGAAGCTGTTTGTTTTTCCAGCGATAACGTTGTACCAACGATGAACACTCCTCTATGTAGAGACTTCAGTATTTTTCATTTTTTAAAAAAGTATTGATTATTAATGTTATCACAGTTTGGACTTTAACGCATTAAAGGTTAACAGAATTAAATGTTAAATTTTTGTAAGGAGGAGATCACATGAAGGTGACACAGAATATTGGCATTGTGAATGCTTTAATCAGGATTACAGTTGGATTTACCATCCTTGCCTGGTCCACATCCAAGCTCGTTAAACGCCCTTGGAGGGATTCCTATTTGTGGATGGCGCTGATCGGCGGCATGAAAGTCGGCGAAGGGATACTCCGTTTTTGCCCGATTACCGCCATGTTTGAAAAAGATCAGGACTCCGGTCCCGAAGAAGGCAAAAGCATGCTGAACCTGGGTTCTCTCATGAAGAAATATACCGGCAATAATGAGAATAACGACAAGACGGAAGATATCGACAGCGACGAAAAGAAGCAGGACAGCACTCCCGATCTTCCTTATGACCCATCTTGACGCTTTAACGCATCACCGCACGAAGAGGGACTGTCCCTCTTAGCGCATTAACGCGTTACCGCGATAGGGGACTGTCCCCCGCTGCTTTAATGCAATAAAGTAAAACAGGGTGTCCATTGGGCACCCTGTTATTACAAATCTTTTCTATAGGAGTGATACTATGTTCTGGGAATATGTTATGGATATGTCCTATGTGTTCATTTCGTTGATTGGCGGCATCGTCGCTATCTTGTATGTGTTTCTTCGAAAGGGACGGAAGAAGCGCGCCCGATAGCGCGTCGCCCGATATCATTTCGATAAAATAACCCTTCGATATCCAATTTGTCCAATTCACTGTATACTTCTTTGAGTGCCATTCCGATGTCTTCCTGCTTGGAAGCAACCAGCAGGACTCTTCCGCCATTGGAAACCAGCCGGTGATTTTCATCGATGCATGTTCCGGCATGGTATACAAGTGTTCCATCTTTCAATTGCTCAAGTCCATTGACAGGCACAGCCTTTTTATAAGCTTCCGGATATCCTTCTGCGGCGAGGACAACACCTGCTACTCCACGCTCATCCCATTCCAAAGCGACTTCTTTCCCTTCACAGATATTGTAAAGCACTTCACCAAGATCTGTTTGAAGGCGCGGCAGGACCACTTGTGTCTCAGGATCGCCGAAGCGGGCATTGAACTCAATGACCTTAGGGCCCTTGTCGGTTAAAATCAAACCGGCATAAAGCACACCCGTAAATGATCTTCCTTCCGACTCCATTGCTTTGGCAGTCGGCAAAAGAATCGTTTGAACTGCTTCCTCAATCACATGTCCTCCGATATGGGGCACTGGTGAATAAGCACCCATACCGCCTGTATTTGGCCCTGCATCTCCATCAAATGCGCGCTTATGATCCTGGGCTGCAGCCATCGGATGAACATTGCTGCCGTCAACAAATGCCATCAATGAAAATTCTTCGCCTTCTAAAAATTCTTCGATGACAACCTTCGCAGACGCCTCTCCGAATTTCTGGTGAAGGAGCATGTCTTCGAGTGCTTCCAGCGCTTCTTTTTCTGTAAGGGCTACTGCCACTCCTTTTCCTGCTGCGAGGCCATCGGCTTTAATGACGATCGGTGCCCCCATTTTCAGGACATACTCCTTCGCACTTTCATAATCAGAAAACGTTTCATACTGCGCCGTCGGAATTTCATACTTTTTCATAAGTTCCTTGGCAAACGATTTGCTGCCTTCAATGACCGCCGCCTTCTGGTCAGGACCGAACACTCTTAATCCGGCTTTTTTGAATGTGTCAACAATCCCTTCTAATAGAGGAACTTCCGGACCGACAACCGTCATGTCGATCTTGTTCTCTTGGGCAAACTGGATCAACCCGTCAAAGTCTGTTTCCTCGATAGTGACCGTCTGTACAGATTCTGCAATCCCGGCATTGCCAGGAGCACAGTAAACCTTTGCAACACTTGAGCTGTTCAGCAATGCATCACATAATGCATGCTCTCTTCCGCCGCGGCCGATGACAAGAACGTTCATTATGACACCCCTTTTTTTATGTATCGGTGCAGTGGCTGCACCTGTTTTTTTTGTAAAAGCAACGCGCAGTCCGTGTCGAGTTGTGTCGTTTCGCCGATAAACCGGCCATTTCCGCCGATAAATTGCCCGAAACCGCCGATAAACTTTGAGTTTCCGCCGATAAACCAATCAAAAACGCTGATAAAACCGGCTTATCCGCTGATACCTCCTGGCTGTGCTGATGTTCGCCACCGCGAGACCGATTTCCGACAGAAATGGCTGTTATTCAACACAACCCCACCGAAATACACAACCATAACTACCAACGATTAATGTTTAAAGTGACGCACACCCGTCATCACCATAGCAATACCGTACTCATCCGCTTTCTTGATTGAATCTTCATCACGGATGGAACCGCCAGGCTGGATGATTGCGGTGATGCCGGCTTTTGCAGCTGCTTCGACTGTATCGTCCATCGGGAAGAATGCGTCGGATGCCATTGCTGCGCCTTCTGCCTTCACACCCGCTTGTTCCAAGGCAATCTTGGCCGCACCGACACGGTTCATCTGGCCTGCCCCGATGCCAAGCGTCATATCTTTATCCGCAACGACAATCGCATTGGATTTTACATGCTTTACGACTTTCCATCCAAGCTTCAAGGCTGCCCATTCTGCTTCGGTCGGCTCACGCTTTGTTGCTACTTTAACATCCGCATCTTCAAGACCGTACATATCGTCTTCCTGTACAAGAAGGCCGCCTTCGACAGATACATGTTTATTTTCAACTTTGCGTTCTGTATTGAATGGCACAGTCAACAGCCTGATATTCTTCTTGCCGGACAAGATTTCAAATGCTTTGTCTGTGAATGCTGGTGCAACGATGATTTCAAGGAAGATTTCTCGAAGCTTCATCGCTGTTTCCTCATCCACAGCCCGGTTCAAAGCAATAATGCCGCCAAAGATCGAAGTGGAGTCTGCTTCATAAGCCTTGTTAAAAGCCGCTTCAATCGTGCTGCCGGTTCCCACTCCGCAAGGGTTCATATGTTTTACTGCCACTGCTGCAGGCTCATCGAATTCCTTGATGATTTGAAGGGCTGCATTGGCATCGTTGATATTATTGAAAGATAGTTCTTTTCCATGAAGCTGCCTCGCCATCGCCACAGAGTATTCCGACCCAAGCTCCGTTCTGTAAAACGACGCCTTCTGATGGGGATTTTCTCCGTATCTCAGCGGCTGTTTCAGTTCATAGGTCACTGTCATCCTCTCAGGGTTTTCTTCCCCCGCCAGGTCTGTCATGAATTGAGAGATATAAGAATCGTAAGCTGCTGTATGGCGGAATACCTTGGCTGCGAGCCTTTTTCTCAGGAGTGCCGGCGCTTCGCCATTCGCCTTGATCTCGTTGATGATCATATCGTAATCCTGGGCGTCCACGACAACCGTTACATACTTGTGGTTTTTGGCAGCAGCACGGAGCATAGTCGGACCGCCGATATCGATATTTTCAATCGCTTCTTCTTCAGAAACATTCGGCTTGGCAATCGTCTGCTGGAACGGGTAAAGGTTGACGACCACAAGATCGATCGGCAGGATTCCCTGTTCTTCCATTTGCTGGCGGTGCCCTTCATTATCTCTTTTTGCAAGAAGGCCGCCATGAACTTTAGGGTGGAGAGTCTTGACTCTTCCTTCCATGATTTCAGGAAAACCTGTCACTTCTTCGATACCTGTCACGAAGATCCCATTATCAAGAAGGATGTTCTTTGTTCCGCCTGTTGAAATGATTTCATAATCAAGCTCTTGAAGTTCTTTGGCAAATTCCACAATTCCGCTTTTGTCTGACACACTGATGAGTGCTCTTTTCTTCATCTGGTATTCCTCCTTGTTATGCAGTCACAGACTCTTTGTTTTATGTGTTGAGGTCATAAAAATGTGGGTCAAGGTTTCCGGATACATATGATGTTCCATCTCCTGGATCTTCCGGTGAAGGGTGGCCCTTGTATCAAAAGGGGAAACCCGGACAGCCTCCTGGGCGATGATCGGGCCTGTATCCATCCCTTCATCAACGAAGTGGACTGTTACCCCTGTAATTTTGACTCCCGCATTGATCGCCTGCCCGATCGCATCTTTACCCGGGAAAGCAGGAAGGAGCGATGGATGGATATTGACGATCCTGCCTGAAAATTGTTCGAGCAATACCGGACCGATCAGCCGCATATAACCTGCAAGGACAATAAAGTCCACTCCCCTGCCCTGAAGCTTTCCGGCAATTTCCTGCTCAAACTCCGCTTTCGAGGAATAATCTTTTGGGTTAAAAACAAAAGTGGCGATTCCAGCCGCCTTTGCCCTTTCGATAACGAAAGCCTCCTCTTTGTCGCAGACAAGCATTTCGATTTTCGCCTGCAGCTTTCCGCTATGTACTGAATCAACAATCGACTGAAAGTTAGTGCCGCTGCCTGATGCAAATACTGCTATTGATTTCATTTTTCGTCCCCATTTCTGCCGTAGCTTTTTAATAGGCAAATACCTTGATAGGAAGATGAACGCCTAAATGAGTTTTAACAGAAGGACACTAACTTTCATTTATAAAAACAGTGTCTTCGCACCCATTTTATTCTTCTTGCGTATCACCTTCAACAAATCGGACTCCCTCGCCAGAAGTTACTTTTCCGATGATGTAAGCTTCTTCACCGAGTTCCTTGAAAAATTCTACTGCCTCTGCCGCTTCGGATGCTTCCAAAGCAATGACAAAGCCGATACCCATATTAAATATGTTGAACATTTCCTCATGAGGAATGCTTCCATATTCTTCAATCAGTTTAAAAACCTGTGGAACTTCCCAAGTCGTGCGGTCCAAATCAGCTCCAAGTCCTTCCGGAAGCATTCTCGGAACGTTTTCAATGAATCCGCCGCCGGTAATATGGGACATGCCTTTTATTGAAAATTTCTTAAGGGCTTCCAATACCGGTTTTACATAGATCCTGGTCGGAGTCAAAAGAGCTTCCCCAAGGGTTGCCTCGAGTTCTGGCATATACGTATCAAGCGCCAAAGCATGATCTTCCAAAAATACCTTTCTGACTAATGAGTATCCATTACTGTGTATACCACTGGAAGCCAGGCCGACTAACATGTTTCCTTCAGAAATATTGTCGCCGGTGATGATTTTGCTTTTTTCACAAGCGCCAACTGCAAACCCGGCAATATCATATTCATCTTCATCATACAGCCCCGGCATTTCAGCTGTTTCTCCGCCTGTTAATCCGCAATTTGCAAGCTCACAGCCGTCAGCCACACCTTTGACGATGCTTTCAATCTTCTCCGGCACCGCTTTTCCGCATGCAATATAGTCGAGAAAATACAAAGGCTCCGCTCCCTGGACAATGATGTCATTCACACACATTGCGACACAGTCGATCCCGATGGTGTCATGCTTATCCGCCATAAATGCAAGCTTAAGCTTCGTGCCGACACCATCTGTACCTGACACCAGAACAGGTTCTTTCAGTCCAAGCTCCGACAGGTCGAACATTCCGCCAAAGCCGCCAAGGGAACCGAGCATTCCGTTGCGCTTCGTTCTTTCCACGTGCTTCTTGATTCGGTTTACCGATTCATAGCCGGCATCAATATCGACACCGGCATTTTTATAAGCATTAGCCATTAGAGTTCCTCCTAGCGTACAAGCTCTTTTTCATATGGATGAAGGGTGTCGGGATAGATTTCTGTCGGGTATTTCCCCGTAAAGCATGCAAGGCAGTGTCCTCTGTTTTCAGAAGAATCATTGCGGCCGACCGCTTCGACCATTCCTTCTGTGCTCAAGAAGGTCAACGAATCTGCACCGATGATTTCCCTGATTTCTTCTACAGAACGAGTCGAAGCAATCAGTTCTTCATGTGTACTTGTATCAATTCCGTAATAGCACGGATTCTTGATCGGCGGTGAACTGATGACAACGTGCACCTCTGTCGCACCCGCTTCTTTTAACATCGTTACGATACGCCTGCTCGTCGTTCCGCGGACAATCGAATCATCGACCATAACAACACGCTTTCCTTCGACAACACCTCTGACAGGGGAAAGCTTCATCTTCACACCCTGTTCCCTGAGTGATTGGGAAGGCTGGATGAATGTTCTGCCGACATAACGGTTCTTGATCAAGCCCATTTCATAAGGAATGCCTGAAGCTTCCGCATACCCGATGGCACTGGAGATGCTTGAGTCAGGAACACCTGTCACCACATCCGCTTCGATAGGGGCTTCTTTCGCCAGCTGGATCCCCATCCGTTTCCTCGCACTATGAACATTGATGCCATGGATGTTGCTGTCTGGTCTTGAAAAATAAACATATTCCATCGTACAAATCGACGTCCCGCATGAAATTGTAAACTTCTCTGAAGTGATTCCTTCATCATTGATGATGAGCAGCTCTCCCGGTTCAACATCACGGATGAATTCTGCACCAGTGATATCAAAAGCACAAGTTTCAGAAGCTACACAGTAGGCGTCTCCGATTTTGCCTAGTGATAATGGCCTCAATCCATTCGGATCCAGCGCAACCATCATCTCGGTTTCGGTCATGATAACAAAGGCATAAGCTCCCTTCAGCATCGTCAGCGCATTTTTCACACGATCCTTCAATGACGGAAATCCGCTTCTTTTAATCAGGTGAGCCAATACCTCGGTATCTGAACTCGTCTGAAAAATACTCCCCTGGCTCTCAAGCTGGTGTTTCAGCGCATTGGCATTGACCAGGTTTCCGTTATGAGCGAGCGCAAGGCTGCCGCTTCCGGAATGGAAAAGCAGGGGCTGGACATTTTCATATCCGCCGCCCCCTGCTGTTGCATAGCGCACATGGCCGATTGCTGCTTTTCCGTTCAGGTTGTCAATCGCCCCTTGTTGGAAAACCTCTGTAACCAGGCCTTCGCCTTTTACACCTGTCAGTTTCTCTCCATCGGTCACAACAATTCCGGCGCCTTCCTGCCCGCGATGCTGCAGGCTGTGAAGGCCGTAATACGTCATCTGTGCCGCATTGCTGCTCCCCCAGATACCAAACACACCGCACTCTTCATTTAAGCCTTTGATTTCAGCAAGCATGGGATAGCTCCTTTCCAAGCTGTTTCCAATTCTTCAACCGTGGACAGAATAACTACTTTTCCGTCCTGGTCAACCATTTTCAGATAAGCTGAGTCATTGACTTCACCAACAAGTTTAGCTTCAGATATTTCTGCTTCGAACGCTTCTTTATATTCTTTTTTCACCGAAATAATGAAGCGGGATTGCGTTTCACTGAACAATTCAGCAGTCAGGTTTTCTCCGATACAAACCGTTGCCCCCAAGCCTTTTGTGCCGAAAGCCGATTCTGCCATAGCGACAGCAAGTCCGCCTTCAGCGATATCATGGGCAGAAGCAACATAGCCTTTGCGGATTGCATTCAACAGCGACTGCTGCCTTTGTTGTTCTACGTTCAAATCAAGTGAAGGTGACTGGCCAAAGATCTTGCCGTGCATCATCTTCTGCAGTTCGCTTCCGCCGAACTCTTCTTGAGCATCCCCGATGACATAAATTAAATCGCCGTCAGATTTAAACTGCTGTGTTGTAATATGTGAAAGGTCTTCCACCAATCCGACCATCCCTACAACCGGAGTCGGGTAAACCGCTTTGCCTTTTGATTCGTTATAAAGGGAAACGTTGCCTCCGATTACCGGTGTGGACAGCGTGCGGCAAGCCTCGCTCATTCCATCGACCGCTTTCTCGATCTGCCAGAAGATCTCCGGCTTTTCAGGGTTGCCGAAATTCAGGCAGTCTGTAATCGCCAGCGGTACACCGCCTGAGCAGACGATATTTCTTGCCGCTTCAGCTACAGCAATTTTTCCGCCGACTTCAGGATCAAGATACAAGTAACGTGAATTACAGTCCGTTGTCATTGCCAGTGCTTTTTGCGTGCCTCTGATTCTGATGACCGCTGCATCGGAACCCGGGCAGACAACTGTATTCGTACGCACTTGATGATCATATTGATCGTATACCCACTCTTTGCTTGCAATTGTCGGCTGCGTGAGCAGGCTTTTCAATGTATCTTTATAATCGATGATGTTCGGAATTTCCATGTTCATTTCCTGGAACTCCCTATAGTAAGCAGGTTCTTGTGATGGCTTGTTGTAAACTGGTGCATCTTCAGCAAGTGCATCGACAGGGACTTCAGCAACGATTTCGCCTTTATGAAGAAGTCTCAGCGTCCTATCATCCGTAACACGGCCAATTGCAACTGCGTCCAAATCATATTTAGAAACAATCTCTTCAATTTCAGCCTCGCGTCCTTTTTCCACGACAATCAGCATTCTCTCCTGAGATTCAGACAGCATCATTTCGTAAGGAGTCATGTCTTTCTCACGCTGAGGGACCAGGTCAAGGTTCATTTCGATACCGGATCCCGCTTTGCTCGCCATTTCGGCTGATGAACTTGTAAGGCCTGCAGCACCCATATCCTGAATGCCGACAAGCGCATCGGATTTAACCAGTTCAAGGCATGCTTCCAAAAGAAGCTTTTCCATGAACGGATCGCCGACCTGGACTGCCGGACGCTTCTCTTCTGACTCTTCTCCCAATTCCTCGGATGCAAAAGTTGCCCCATGGATGCCGTCGCGGCCTGTTTTTGCGCCGACATACATTACAGTGTTGCCTGTTCCGTGAGCGACACCCTTTTGGATGTCTTCATGGTTGATGAGGCCGACACACATGGCGTTAACAAGCGGGTTGCCTTCATAGGCAGCATCAAATTGGACTTCCCCGCCGACCGTCGGGATCCCGATACAGTTACCGTAACCGGCTATACCTGCGACTACCTCTTCAAAAAGGTACTTAACACGAGGAGAATCCAATTCTCCAAAGCGTAAAGAGTTGAGTAATGCGACTGGTCTCGCCCCCATCGAAAATACATCACGTATAATTCCGCCGACACCTGTTGCCGCGCCCTGGTAAGGCTCGATAGCGGAAGGATGATTATGGCTTTCAATTTTGAAAACAACTGCCTGCTTGTCTCCGATGTCAACGATTCCAGCTCCTTCTCCAGGCCCTTGAAGGACGCGCTCTCCTGTAACAGGGAACTTTCTCAGCACAGGCTTTGAGTTCTTGTAGCTGCAATGCTCAGACCACATAACAGAGAACAGGCCTGTTTCTGTGTAGTTAGGTGTTCTTCCAAGGATGTTCTCCACCATCGTGAACTCGTCATCCGTCAGTCCCATTTCACGGTAGATTCTCTCAGTCTTAATTCTGGCTTCATTCGGCTCAAGCATTAACGGCATGTTGTTCCCTCCAGTGCTTTACAATTGATTGAAATAGTTTTCGTCCATCAGCGCTTCCGAGCAGTTCATCCATTGCGCGCTCCGGATGCGGCATCATACCGAGTACATTTCCTGCCTTATTGGTGATCCCGGCAATATCGGCTGTACTTCCATTCGGATTCTTGCCTTCATATTTGAAAACGATTTGGTTATGACTCTTTAACTCTTCCAATGTTTTCTCATCACAGTAATAGTTGCCTTCTCCGTGGGCAACAGGGACATTCAGGATCTCGCCATTCTCATAGCTGCCTGTGAACAATGTGTTGTTGTTCTCCACTTTCAGCGGCAGTGTACGGCAGATGAATTTTAGCTGATCGTTTCGTAAAAGGGCTCCCGGAAGAAGTCCCGCTTCCAATAAAATCTGGAATCCATTGCAGACACCAAGGACCGGCTTACCGGCTTCAGCCGCTTTCACCACTTCTGCCATCACATTTGAAAAACGGGCAATCGATCCGCAGCGGAGGTAGTCTCCATAAGAGAAACCGCCTGGCAAAAGGATAGCATCATAGTCTTCGAGATTGTCGGCATCATGCCACACATATTCAACTTCTTCACCAATTTCATCTTTAATCGCATGGTACATGTCAATATCACAGTTCGATCCCGGAAATACGATTACAGCGAACTTCATTGGCCAACCAACTCCTCGATTTCATAACGGTAATCCTCGATGACCGGATTAGCCAGCAGCTTGCTGCACATTTCGTCGACCGCTTCTTCTACACTCTTGTCAGAAGGAGAGATTGTCAGTTCCATATACTTGCCGATGCGGACATCTTCCACCTGGCTGTAATTCATGCTGTGAAGGGAATTCTGAACTGCTTTCCCCTGTGGATCCAATACACTCTCTCTTAATGTGATGAATACTTTTACTTTGTACATGATTCTTTTCCTCCCAATCGTTCAAGAATAATAGAATAAACGTCTGTCAAATTCCCTAAATCTCTGCGGAACACATCTTTATCCAGTTTTTGGTTGGTTTTCACATCCCAAAGCCTGCATGTATCCGGCGAAATCTCGTCAGCGAGCATTATCGTGCCTTCACTGTCCTTGCCGAATTCCAATTTGAAATCAATCAGCTTGATCCCGATCTCAGAAAAAATTTCTGTCAGCACTTCATTGACTTCCAACCCTTGTGATGCTAAAAATTCCCGCTCTTCCTTATCCGCAAGCTCCAGCAATTCAATATGAGCATCTGTCAGCAGCGGATCGCCAAGGTCATCATCCTTATAATAAAACTCGACGATGCTGTGTCTTAAGGCTGTTCCTTCTTCCAAAC
This sequence comes from Bacillus sp. AK031, assembly GCF_053903065.1. Classification (NCBI taxonomy): domain Bacteria; kingdom Bacillati; phylum Bacillota; class Bacilli; order Caryophanales; family Bacillaceae; genus Bacillus; species Bacillus sp. AK031. The sequence goes on from NZ_CP096424.1 coordinate 3,940,834, forward strand.
CAAGTCTTTTCGCCAAGCTTCCGGCCGCAACATTTCTGACCACAACCTCCAGAGGAATGATGTCCACCTTTTTCACAAGCTGTTCATGCCCGGAAATCCTCTGGATAAAATGACTCTCAATCCCCTTGTTCTTCAGCTTCGAAAACAGCAAACTGCTAATCTCGTTATTCAAGACGCCTTTGCCGCTGATGTCCGCTTTCTTCTCCCCATTGAAAGCAGTCGCCGAATCCTTATATTCCACCCATACCTCTTCGCTGTTTTCCGTACTGTAGATCCTCTTCGCTTTACCTTCATATAAAAGACCCTGCTTTTCCATCCCTAGATCCCCTTTTCTATGTGGAAGATGTCTTCATCACTTTAAAGCGCTAAGAGGGCCAGGCCCTCTTAGTACTTTAACGCGCTAAAGATTTAATAGTAGCAATCTTCAGTCTATGTTTTATAAAAAAAGGAAGAGACCCCTCTCTTCCTTTATGGAATTACTTTAAACCGCAGCGTTCAAAGATGGTCTCGACATGCTTCAGGTGATGATTGTAATCGAAGCAATCATCAATTTCTGCCGGTGACAGCTTGGAGGTAATAACCTCTTCCCCTTCAATCAACGTGCGGAAAGGAACTTGTCTCTCCCATGCTTCCATCGCCTTAGGCTGCACTGTGTCATACGCTTCTTCACGCGCCATCCCTTTGTCGATCAGCGCAAGCAATACACGCTGAGAGTAAATCAATCCAAGAGTGCGGTCCATGTTGCGCTTCATGTTCTCAGGATAGACTGTCAGGTTTTTGACAATATTGCTGAAGCGGTTCAACATGTAGTTCAGCGCAATCGTCGCATCCGGCAGGATAACCCTTTCAGCTGATGAATGGGAAATATCGCGTTCATGCCAAAGCGGAACATTCTCATAAGCCGTCATCATATAGCCTCTGATGACACGCGCCATTCCTGTCATGTTCTCAGATCCAATCGGATTGCGCTTATGAGGCATTGCAGAAGATCCTTTTTGCCCTTTTGCAAAAAATTCTTCCACTTCACGCGTTTCACTTTTTTGCAGACCGCGGACTTCTGTTGCGAACTTTTCAATGGAAGTCGCAATCAAAGCGAGTGTGCCCATATAATGAGCATGGCGGTCACGCTGCAATGTTTGCGTAGAAACCGGAGCTGGTGTCAATCCGAGCTTCTCACATACATAGGACTCAACAAATGGATCGATATTTGCGTAAGTTCCGACCGCTCCGGACATCTTCCCGAATTCCACGCCGGCTGCAGCATCCTTGAAACGGTCAAGGTTGCGCTTCATTTCTTCATACCAGAGAGCAAGCTTCAACCCGAATGTCGTCGGTTCTGCATGCACACCATGTGTTCTTCCCATCATGACCGTATCTTTGTGCTCAATGGCTTTATTTTTTAAAATCTCAATGAAGTTTTCAAGGTCTTTCAAAATAATCTCATTTGCCTGGCGAAGCATGTAGGATAATGCCGTATCAACAACATCAGTGGAAGTCAATCCGTAATGGACCCACTTGCGCTCTTCTCCAAGCGTCTCTGATACCGCTCTAGTAAAAGCAACGACATCGTGCCTTGTTTCTTCCTCGATTTCCTTGATGCGGTCCACATTGAAACCTGCATTTTCTCTGATTTTGGCAACATCGTCTTTCGGGATGTCACCGATTTCAGCCCAAGCTTCACATGCTAAAATCTCGACTTCCAGCCATGCCTGGAAACGGTTCTCCTCTGTCCAAATCGCTCCCATTTCCGGGCGGGTATATCGTTCGATCATAATTGTTTTCCTCCGATCATTTCTTTACTGTTCCATATCTTTGTTTCTTCCAATTCTGTTAGCGTACCCTCTATATCATCAGTCAGGATGGTTACATGCCCCATCTTGCGTTTTACCTTTGCTTCATCTTTTCCATAAAGGTGGATGGACCAGTTTCGCTTGTTCGGAATTTGGCCGACTACCGCTTCCATATGTTCCCCAAGGATATTCACCATGAGGGCCGGCTTGATGATCGCCGTGCTTTTCAGCGGCCAGTTGCATACAGCCCGTATATGCTGGGCGAACTGTGAAGTCTCGCAGGCTTCAATTGAGAAGTGCCCCGAATTATGCGGTCGCGGCGCCAATTCATTCACATAGATGTCTCCCTCTTTTGTCAGGAACATCTCTACTGCCAGCGTCCCGATCATATCCAAGGTCTCCGCCACTTTTTTTGCTATAGTAACAGCGTTCTCATTGTCTGCACTAGTTATTCTTGCCGGAGCGATCGTCTGATGAAGGATGTTATCGCGGTGGATATTTTCCACTGCAGGAAATACGCTTATTTCTCCTGAAGGGTTTCTTGTGACAATGACCGAAACCTCTTTGTCAAAGGACATCCACTTTTCCATCACACAGGCTCCACCGGCAAGCAGTCCCGCCGCCTTCTCAATATCCGTTCCATCGTACAGGACGACCTGGCCTTTTCCGTCATAACCGCCTCTTGCTGTCTTCATGACAACAGGGTAGCCTAGCTTCTCTGCCTTTTCTCTCATCTCTGTTCTTTCAAAAATGACCTCATATGGAGCCACCTTCACCCCGCCGTAAACCAATGCTTCTTTTTCAGCGATCCGGTCCTGGGTGATACGGATCAGTTCCGCTCCCTGTGGGATATAGGCTTTCTCCGTCAGTTCCTTCAATGCTTCATAATCAATATTTTCAAATTCATATGTAACGACATCACTTATGGCTGCGAGTCGGCCAAGCGCTTCACGGTCTTCGAATGAAGCGGTGATGACTTCATCTGCAACCTGCGTACAAGGGGAGTCGGCACCCGGATCCAATACCGCGATCCTGAAACCTGCTTCCTTTGCGGCAAGAGCCATCATCCTGCCCAATTGGCCTCCGCCGATGATACCGATGGTCTGACCCGGATAAATGATTTTATTATTCAAGCTCATCACTGCTTTCCATCACTTTTTTTCTCAGGGCTTCTCTACTCGTATCCAGCTTTTGTGCCACTTCCTCATCTTGTGTGGAAAGGATCTGGGCTGCAAGCAGTCCGGCATTCTTCGCTCCGGCATCCCCGATTGCGACGGTCGCCACCGGGACACCGCCTGGCATCTGTACGATGGAAAGAAGCGAATCCATACCATTTAACGCCTTTGACTGTACCGGAACACCAATGACAGGAAGGGTCGTTTTAGCAGCAATCATGCCAGGCAGATGGGCTGCACCGCCAGCGCCGGCAATGATGACATTCAAACCTCTTTCCCGCGCTGTTTCCGCGTATCGGAACATCAAATCGGGTGTCCTGTGTGCAGAGACGACTTTTTTCTCGTAAGCAATTCCATATTCATCCAGTATTTCACAAGCATTCTTCATCGTTTTCCAATCGGAAGTACTTCCCATGACAACTCCTACCTTAGGCTGCATCTTTTTACCTCCTGAATGTATGTATTCGTCAAAAATTGAATTCTATTGGTGGTGATTCCGAGTGGTGCCTGGCACCTAATTTCACCTTTGCGGCAAACAAAAACCCGGATTAACGCTTCTCATGAGAGAAAGCAGTTAATCCGGGCAGTATCAGCCAATACACGTATCCCGTCAATAAGGGATGATGACTGTATATACCAGACAGCTACTTTCCCTCATAGTCCGGTCATTTACGGTAACCGGGTAGATACTTATGGGCCATATTCCCAAGATTATATGAGGGTATCGACTTGTTGATTTCATCATAACAACAGGACAAGGTAACTGTCAACGAAAAATCGAACGATAATAAATTTCTGAAAATTAATGTTCGTATTTTAGTCGATTTTTCTTCCTTCGAATATTATTTTTTGTCTTACAGGTACATATTCAACTTTGCCATTTTGCTTTTCTTCATGGAACACAGGCTTTTCCATTCTCTTTACAGGGGCATACCCTTCCTGTTTCATCCTGTCCAGGCAATCGGCAATGTTTTCGTTTTCTTCTACTTCAAATACTTTCTTGTTTTTACTCATTGGCAGACAAATTTTCCTTTCTGATTTTCCTTACTGTTTTCACCCAGAATCCACCGTGTATCGCTTTTGGTTCATAAGCGATGATAAAGGCCTTAGGGTCCAATTCTTTTATCGTCTGATACAATTTCATTTCATTTTTTCTCGGTGTCAAAATCTGCATCGCCATCCGGTCACCTTCCAGACCATGAGCTGCCCAGTTGGTCACACCATACCCTTTTGCCCTCAATTGGTCGGGCAAGGCTTTATCATAGTCTGCGGTGATGACATTGACGGTTATATACCCGAGTGCAAGCTTCTCTTCGATCTTCATGCCGACAATGACTCCAAGTCCATAGCCGACCGCATAGGCGACAAGATTCTGGATTTCATTCAGGTTATCCAGTACCAGCCCCAGGCCGACGACATAGATGACAACTTCGAACATACTTACAAAGGCCGCGACATAGCGATATCCCTTTAAGGTGAGAATCATTCGGATTGTAAAAAAAGAAACGTACACAATATTGATGATCAAAATGATGGCGACCATGATATAACTGTTTTCAAGCAATCTTGTTCCTCCTCTCCTGCCTTACGAATAGCCGTATCTTCTCGATTTCTACTTACTCTACTAGAATTTTCCCTTTTTGTGAACAGTTAATCCGTAATTCTTATATTAAATCAAGTTTTCGTGAGCTCTGACTGACTAGAAATGTGTTATGATTTCCGCTCCAGGCGTGCGACTCCGCGGGGCGTGCGGTGAGCCTCCTCGGCTTCGCCTGCGGGGTTACGTTCCAGTGGGTACGTAACCTTGGTCTCACCTGTCCCGCTAGTCCCGCAGGAGGTCGCACGCCTTCCGCTCCAATCAACTTTGCATTCAACTGAAAACCGATGAGACCAAACAATAGTATTAGGAGACACAAAGGAGAAATAGGCTAATTCATTGTAGTATGTTTTATCTGATAATAGAGTCAATTAATATAACCTGAATTTCGCCCCCCTATGACCACCACTTACGATAACAAAAGCGCTTTAAGATTCAGACTGACTTATCCCTGATTGAATATATAACGTAGCGGTGCCTGAATTTTCATATAAAAAGAGAGCACTCCACAGAGCAGCCTCTTCATTCAGGTAAAGCTTCCCTTCTATCGGTAACAGGCAGGCTGACTTCGACAATCGTTCCTTTTCCCTGCACACTTTTAATCACCATCGACCCTCTATGTTCATGGGTGATTTTTTTACATAGCAGCAGGCCAAGCCCTGTTCCCTTCTCTTTAATGGAGTAGAATGGTTCTCCGAGATGCCTTAACCGGTCAGGTGCTATGCCCACTCCTTCATCCTTGATCCTGACGACCATGTTTTTGTCCTCCTGGATGACAGAAACATTGATGATACCGCCCTCCGGCATCGCCTCTATGCTGTTCATGAAAATATTCATAAACAGCTGTTCAAGCTGTTCCTTTACGCCTCTGAGCGGCAGGCCGGCTGAACCTTCATCCAGATTAATTCTCGTCCCGCTTTCCAATAATTTCGGTTTTAAGGAGTTTACAAGCGGAACAAGGATGTCTGCAAAGAGAGATACGAAATCCATTTTGATTGACTGAGGTTCTGCCAGTGTTAAAAATTCGCTTGTCACCTGGTTAATACTCTCGAGTTCATCCAGAACGATTTCCAAATAATCCTGATTGACTGAATGTTCATTCTGCATCATCTTCAAAAAGCCCAAGCTGCTGGTAAGCGGATTTTTCACTTCATGTGCCACCCCCGCCGCCAATTGCCCGACGAGTGCCAGCTTTTCTTTTTCTTTGATCATTCTGTCCACTTCCACTTTTGCGGTAATATCATGGAAAGTAGAAATAATGTTCTCAACAGAACCTTCTTTATCCATCAAAACATTTCTTGTGTTAACAAGTATCCATTTGGGCTCTCTTTTAACAGGGTGGTAAAACCCCATCACAAAGTTGCGTATTTCCTCATTTGTAACATACGCTTTTTTCCAAGGGTGCTCTTCCAATGGAAGATTATTACCATTTTCATCATATAAAATCCAATCCTGTGTACTATTATGAAGGCACGCCATCTCTTCTCTGGACAACCCGCATATATCGACTGCTTTTTGATTGGCAAAAATAATCTGCCCTGTTGTATCCTGGACGGTGATCCCGCAGGCAATCGCTTCATAATATCTTTCACGCTGCCTATTGAGCAGTATCCTGTCCGTAATATCGTACATCGTGATCAAAGCGCCCTCTTCACAGTCCATAGGGACCATCTTTACTTCAAAATACTTTATTGCACCATTTGAGAAAAGAGAGACCTCTGCTTTGTGATCGCCTTTCATCAGTCCTTCTAAGCTGATTTTCTCATCGCCGGCCGTCATTTCGGCCATCTGTTCAAACAGTCTTTGTCCATGGCATCCCACGAGTTCATCTTCCCGCACTTTTAAAAGCACTAATAACGTTTTATTGACAAAGGTTATTTGAAAATTTTCATCCAGGCCTATGATGACCTCATCAGTCGAACTAAGAACTTTATCCATTTGGCGATTGACCTGCCGCAGATTTTGCTCGGCTTCCTTTTGAACACTGATATCCCTCAAGATTACCTGAATAAAATTTTCTCCCTCTATCTCCTTAATAATGCCTTTTGCCTCAACCGTTACTTTGCTGGAATCCGACCTGGTAATCCCCAGATCTATTAGGTGAGAAGAGCACGACTGGCTGGTCAGCCCTCTGAAGTACGCAAGCGCCTTTTCTCTGTCTTCAGGATCGACCTTTGAATACAAAATAATCCGGTCTGCCAGCTCAGAAGGGTATCCCAGTATCCTTTGGGCCTCATTATTCAAGTAAATCTGGTTATTATCAGCAAACAACACAATCCCATCTGGGTTATCTTCTACCAGGCTTCGGTACTTTAGAGTACTAGCCAGCAAAGAATTCTCATATGATTTCCGTTCAGATATATCAATTCCTGAACCAACAATATACTCCTCCTCACCTGGAAGGCAAGAAATCGACCATTGGATATGCAGCCGTTCTCCCCCTCTTGATATCCAGCAGCTTTCATGGAATTCAGAGGGATTCAAACCATTTCTGCAAATGTTCTTGAAAGACCGCTTTTCTTCTTCATTAACCAGCAAATCCCATACTGCCTTTCCCTTCACATCATCAGCCAGATAGCCAGTCTTCTCCTCACAATATCTATTCCAGCTTACAATCCGGCCTGCTCTGTCCATAATCATGATATACGCCTGAACTCCATCCAGGAGATCTATGGTAAGATTTTTCTCGGCCAGCCATTGATCCTGCACTTCTTTTTTCTTTTGGATATTTTTAATCGTATTGAGAGCAAACCTCTGGCCATTAAATAAAATTATAGAAGATTTGACTTCCGCAAGAACAGTCTGGCCCTCCTTTGTTCTAAGCTCTATCTCTAGTAAAGCTTGCTTTTTTTCCAAAAACATTTCCTTAATAAAATTCTTCACCTTGCTGCCGATTGTTGAGAAAAGGACCTCATCAGGCGACAAACTCAACAACTCATCTTTAGCAAAACCAAGCAATCGGCATGCGGCTGGATTTGCATCCCAAAACCTGCATTCCATTGACTCTAAGTCCTCAAATTGAGTTATCAATATGGCATCATCGGTATTTTCATAGAAAGCATCAAGGAGAACATGTATGTCTTCTCCTGCAGCGGCTGGGGTTCTCATGTCTCTCCCCCTTTCCGTATTATTGAGAATTGTTTAATCGATAGAAGAATTAAGTAGGTGGAATGATAATCTGAGGAACATACTGTGCCATAAATGGAAATGAAGAATTCCACATGACAGTGACTTAACATTTCGTTTTTCGAATTATAAGTTAAAGGTATTCTAAATAGATTGAAAAGTCAAACACATATTAATGAAGAAAGTCAGTTTTGATAGATTTATAATATGATAAAATGCTCCCGGCTCACCTGTGTCCTTAAAGAGGATTTTGAGCAGTAAATGTAGAATTTCCAAGAGTATCATTTTTAGGGGGAAAACGTCATGGATAATTTATTGGAAAAGGTCAATGAATCAATTTACGTTGCAGCTATTTGGGATGAAGACTGGAATACCTACAATAACTGTTATCTTATAGTGGAAGAGGACGGTATTACGTTAGTCGATTCTTGTAAAAAACAACATACAGACTATCTCAGGAATGCTCTCGCGGCTATCGGAAAGACTCCTGAGGATGTAAGGGTAGTTCTGGCAACTCATGGGGCACGAAGATCACGTGGAAGGAACGACTATTTTACACAAGCCCAAAAAGCGATCCATTCCCTTGAGCAGCCGGGAGAGCCGGCATCCTTTGAACTTGAATTAGCCGACCATGGAACCCTCGGGAATTTTCAATACTCTCTTGTGGGTCACCATACTCCCGGGTCGTTGGTTTTCCATCACCGCCCTTCAAGGACTATCTTTACCGGAGACTTATTCAGTTTCTTCGGAGATCCCCTGTCTACAGATGGCCTTGTCTCCAAAGGGAACGACCTTCGAAACGCCTGGATCGACTTCCTTGCAGGCGGAGGCGTCCCCAAAGAACAACTTCCAAGCTTTCTTGAAGGATTGAATACCATTAAGAGCTTCGGCGCAGAAACCATGGATACGGGCCACGGAGGAGTGTTGGCAGGAGATATCGACTCATTTATTGATGAGTTAATGCAACTAGGAGTCACCCATTAATATTTCATGAGGACGTGTCTGTAAAAGCACGTTCTTTCTCCATCCATTTAAAAATTTAGCAAAAACGTTCCATCTTAGTAGCCCCTATGTAACACGCTCCCATACGAAATTCTGTCATAAACACAGGACTTATGTGGGATTTTGTCAATTTAAATCGAATTCCTCCACCAATCAAGGTATAATTCAATTTGTATAAAAATAGTTTCATATAAGGGAGGACTATTAGATGGGATGGGTAATTGCCATTTTGTTTGGTTCAGCAGTTGTGCTGCTCATTTTATCGTTTATTAAAACGACACAATCCAAATCATATCTTGAGCAACAGATCGCACAGGTTTCAATATCAGTAAGAAATGAAGTCCACGATGTACAGAAACAGATCAGAAATATAGAGTTAGATGCAGAGATCACCGCAAGGCAGACAGGAGCAATGGAGGCAGATTCAAAAGAGCGGATCTTACTGCGTGAAATGCTTGACCTGCATAAACGTGGCTATTCGTTTGAAAGTATTGCCGCGAAAACTGAATTGACGCAGCATGAGGCAGAACGCATGCTTGATCCCTACCTGACGAAAAAGGCTGAAAGGGGCATGGCAGTATCATGACACCAAACTCCTTGCGAAGCTTTGCCGCAGGCCTCTTAATCGCAGCCATTCTAACCGGCTCGGTCTACTTCTTCGGCCCTTCAGAAGCCGACAGTTCTGAAAAGCCGGCTCAATCAGTAAAAACCGTAAAACTCACTGAAGAGCAAATGATTGAACAGCTGACATCCAAAGGCTTTGTCATACATACAGAAGAGGAATGGAACAAGCAAATCGCTGCCGCTTCAGAAAAAAAGGACGAAAAAGCGGATGAGAAACCCGAACAAACAGCCGAAGAAAAAATCGTATACCGCACTATGTTAACAGTCTCCTCAGGCATGACAAGCATCGATGTTGGAAATGCCCTGGAGAAAGCCCACATTATTGAAGACGGACTACAGTTCTTCAAAGAAGTAGAAAACCGCGGCCTCGAAAACGACTTACGCCCAGGCACATTTGATGTCGAAAGCGGAATGACAATGGACGAAATCATTTCAACCATATTCAAATAACTTTTTAACGCATTAACGCACTGGGGGACTGTCCCCCAGTGCGTTAATGCGTTAAAGCCATTATCTCTGTTTGTCCAAAAGGTCTTGTCATAAATCACAGAAGTCATCGCTTGCCTCAATGGGTTTAAGACTTCTAATGTGAATTATAATACGTGTGGATAAATTGCTTCTCCTGGCAAAAACAACATGAAGATTGATCGGAATCCTGGTCATCAACGGTAAAATGCTCATATATTTGAATTTAGGCTCATAAAACTGGAATTATGTTCATAAATAAAATTTGATGCTCATAAACATGCCGAATTGGCTCATATATCTGAAATTAGACTCATAAACAGATTTGGCAGCCGTATCAGTTGCTTGTAAGATGGCCAATTCTACTTTAAATGGGTGGTTTTTAATTCTGCTTTCTATTTAGTAGACCGTAATGAGTAACTTTTTGTTTAAATTGGATTAGACTACGCCCTTCTTTCAGTGAGAGCCGTATTTAAGACTAGATCTTAGAAGTCTTGGCCCGAGATGAGCGGCGAATCTCTTCGTCCGCTTCGCTCGTTCACATCCTCATGGGCAGAGCCCACTCCGGTGCTCACTCTCTCGTGTCCTCGACCTTCTGGCTCCTCCCCACCCGAGCTCTGCTTCTGATGGGATCTCAGAACTAAACATACGAATATTGTTTAATCCTTTTTATAGTACAAAAAAGAGCACCTCATCAAAGGTACTCTCTGCTTGCCTGGCGACGTCCTACTCTCACAGGGGGAGTCCCCAACTACCATCGGCACTGAAGGCTCGGCCGGCGATGAGCGGCGAATCTCTTCGTCCGCTTCGCTCGTTCACATCCTCATGGGCAGAGCCCACTCCGGTGCTCACTCCCTCGTGTCCTCGACCTTCTTGCTCCTCCCCACCCGAGCTCTGCTTCTGATTAGACTCAAGAACTAGACAAACTAATCATGAATGATTTTTATGTATACAAAAAAAGAGCACCTCATCAAGGTACTCTCTGCTTGCCTGGCGACGTCCTACTCTCACAGGGGGAGATCCCCCAACTACCATCGGCGCTGAAGAGCTTAACTTCCGTGTTCGGCATGGGAACGGGTGTGACCTCTTCGCCTTAATCACCAGACATATTCAATTGAAAGAACATCGTTCTCTCAAAACTAGATAAAGTATGAAGAAAAGAAAGTATTCCGAGTTTCGCGCAATAATTGTGGTTAAGTCCTCGATCGATTAGTATCTGTCAGCTGCACGTGTCGCCACGCTTCCACCTCAAACCTATCTACCTGATCATCTTTCAGGGATCTTACTCACATAAAGTGATGGGAAATCTCATCTCGAGGGGGGCTTCATGCTTAGATGCTTTCAGCACTTATCCCTTCCGCACATAGCTACCCAGCGATGCCTTTGGCAAGACAACTGGTACACCAGCGGTGCGTCCATCCCGGTCCTCTCGTACTAAGGACAGCTCCTCTCAAATTTCCTGCGCCCACGACGGATAGGGACCGAACTGTCTCACGACGTTCTGAACCCAGCTCGCGTACCGCTTTAATGGGCGAACAGCCCAACCCTTGGGACCGACTACAGCCCCAGGATGCGATGAGCCGACATCGAGGTGCCAAACCTCCCCGTCGATGTGGACTCTTGGGGGAGATAAGCCTGTTATCCCCGGGGTAGCTTTTATCCGTTGAGCGATGGCCCTTCCATGCGGAACCACCGGATCACTAAGCCCGACTTTCGTCCCTGCTCGACTTGTAGGTCTCGCAGTCAAGCTCCCTTGTGCCTTTACACTCTGCGAATGATTTCCAACCATTCTGAGGGAACCTTTGGGCGCCTCCGTTACTCTTTAGGAGGCGACCGCCCCAGTCAAACTGCCCACCTGACACTGTCTCCCACCCCGATCAGGGGCGAGGGTTAGAAGTTCAACACAGCCAGGGTAGTATCCCACCAGCGCCTCCACCGAAGCTGGCGCTCCGGTTTCCAAGGCTCCTACCTATCCTGTACAAGCTGTGCCAAAATTCAATATCAGGCTACAGTAAAGCTCCACGGGGTCTTTCCGTCCTGTCGCGGGTAACCTGCATCTTCACAGGTACTATAATTTCACCGAGTCTCTCGTTGAGACAGTGCCCAGATCGTTGCGCCTTTCGTGCGGGTCGGAACTTACCCGACAAGGAATTTCGCTACCTTAGGACCGTTATAGTTACGGCCGCCGTTTACTGGGGCTTCGGTTCGCACCTTCGCTTGCGCTAAGCACTCCCCTTAACCTTCCAGCACCGGGCAGGCGTCAGCCCCTATACTTCGCCTTACGGCTTCGCAGAGACCTGTGTTTTTGCTAAACAGTCGCCTGGGCCTATTCACTGCGGCTCTCTCGGGCTTGCACCCTAACAGAGCACCCCTTCTCCCGAAGTTACGGGGTCATTTTGCCGAGTTCCTTAACGAGAGTTCTCTCGCTCACCTTAGGATTCTCTCCTCGCCTACCTGTGTCGGTTTGCGGTACGGGCACCTTTTTCCTCGCTAGAGGCTTTTCTTGGCAGTGTGGAATCAGGAACTTCGGTACTATATTTCCCTCGCTATCACAGCTCAGCCTTCACGGTGACGGGATTTGCCTCATCACCAGCCTAACTGCTTAGACGCGCATATCCAGCAGCGCGCTTACCCTATCCTCCTGCGTCCCCCCATTGCTCAAACGGAAAAGAGGTGGTACAGGAATATCAACCTGTTGTCCATCGCCTACGCCTTTCGGCCTCGGCTTAGGTCCCGACTAACCCTGAGCGGACGAGCCTTCCTCAGGAAACCTTAGGCATTCGGTGGACAGGATTCTCACCTGTCTTTCGCTACTCATACCGGCATTCTCACTTCTAAGCGCTCCACCAGTCCTTACGGTCCAGCTTCTCAGCCCTTAGAACGCTCTCCTACCACTGACACCAAATGGTGTCAATCCACAGCTTCGGTGATACGTTTAGCCCCGGTACATTTTCGGCGCAGAGTCACTCGACCAGTGAGCTATTACGCACTCTTTAAATGGTGGCTGCTTCTAAGCCAACATCCTGGTTGTCTAAGCAACTCCACATCCTTTTCCACTTAACGTATACTTTGGGACCTTAGCTGGTGGTCTGGGCTGTTTCCCTTTCGACTACGGATCTTATCACTCGCAGTCTGACTCCCATGGATAAGTCTTTGGCATTCGGAGTTTGTCTGAATTCGGTAACCCGATGAGGGCCCCTAGTCCAAACAGTGCTCTACCTCCAAGACTCTTACTACATGAGGCTAGCCCTAAAGCTATTTCGGAGAGAACCAGCTATCTCCAAGTTCGATTGGAATTTCTCCGCTACCCACACCTCATCCCCGCACTTTTCAACGTGCGTGGGTTCGGGCCTCCATTCAGTGTTACCTGAACTTCACCCTGGACATGGGTAGATCACCTGGTTTCGGGTCTACGACCACATACTCATTCGCCCTATTCAGACTCGCTTTCGCTGCGGCTCCGTCTTTCCGACTTAACCTTGCATGGGATCGTAACTCGCCGGTTCATTCTACAAAAGGCACGCCATCACCCGTTAACGGGCTCTGACTACTTGTAGGCACACGGTTTCAGGTTCTATTTCACTCCCCTTCCGGGGTGCTTTTCACCTTTCCCTCACGGTACTGGTTCACTATCGGTCACTAGGGAGTATTTAGCCTTGGGAGATGGTCCTCCCAGCTTCCGACGGGATTTCACGTGTCCCGCCGTACTCAGGATCCACTCAAGAGGGAACGAAGTTTCGACTACAGGGTTATTACCTTCTGTGACGAGCCTTTCCAGACTTCTTCGTCTACTTCATTCCTTTGTAACTCCGTATAGAGTGTCCTACAACCCCAAGAGGCAAGCCTCTTGGTTTGGGCTAATCCCGTTTCGCTCGCCGCTACTCAGGGAATCGCGTTTGCTTTCTCTTCCTCCGGGTACTTAGATGTTTCAGTTCCCCGGGTCTGCCTTCCATACTCTATGTATTCAAATATGGATACTACACCATTACGTGCAGTGGGTTCCCCCATTCGGAAATCTCCGGATCAAAGCTTACTTACAGCTCCCCGAAGCATATCGGTGTTAGTCCCGTCCTTCATCGGCTCCTAGTGCCAAGGCATCCACCGTGCGCCCTTTCTAACTTAACCAATAGGTTAATCTTACAAAATATCTCATAAGAGATATCCTAAAATGGCGAATTCTCGGTTCTTTCTTGACTTTCTTCATATATCTTTATCTAGTTTTCAAAGAACAATGTTTTGACGGTATTAAACCATCAAAACTGAACAAAACAAAATCAAATCGTCACGTCTCATATATCCTTAGAAAGGAGGTGATCCAGCCGCACCTTCCGATACGGCTACCTTGTTACGACTTCACCCCAATCATCTGTCCCACCTTAGGCGGCTGGCTCCAAAAGGTTACCTCACCGACTTCGGGTGTTACAAACTCTCGTGGTGTGACGGGCGGTGTGTACAAGGCCCGGGAACGTATTCACCGCGGCATGCTGATCCGCGATTACTAGCGATTCCAGCTTCATGCAGGCGAGTTGCAGCCTGCAATCCGAACTGAGAACGGTTTTATGGGATTTGCTAAACCTCGCGGTCTTGCTGCCCTTTGTACCGTCCATTGTAGCACGTGTGTAGCCCAGGTCATAAGGGGCATGATGATTTGACGTCATCCCCACCTTCCTCCGGTTTGTCACCGGCAGTCATCTTAGAGTGCCCAACTGAATGCTGGCAACTAAGATCAAGGGTTGCGCTCGTTGCGGGACTTAACCCAACATCTCACGACACGAGCTGACGACAACCATGCACCACCTGTCACTCTGTCCCCCGAAGGGGAAAGCCCTATCTCTAGGGTTGTCAGAGGATGTCAAGACCTGGTAAGGTTCTTCGCGTTGCTTCGAATTAAACCACATGCTCCACCGCTTGTGCGGGCCCCCGTCAATTCCTTTGAGTTTCAGTCTTGCGACCGTACTCCCCAGGCGGAGTGCTTAATGCGTTAGCTGCAGCACTAAAGGGCGGAAACCCTCTAACACTTAGCACTCATCGTTTACGGCGTGGACTACCAGGGTATCTAATCCTGTTTGCTCCCCACGCTTTCGCGCCTCAGCGTCAGTTACAGACCAGAAAGTCGCCTTCGCCACTGGTGTTCCTCCACATATCTACGCATTTCACCGCTACACGTGGAATTCCACTTTCCTCTTCTGTACTCAAGTCCCCCAGTTTCCAATGACCCTCCACGGTTGAGCCGTGGGCTTTCACATCAGACTTAAGAGACCGCCTGCGCGCGCTTTACGCCCAATAATTCCGGACAACGCTTGCCACCTACGTATTACCGCGGCTGCTGGCACGTAGTTAGCCGTGGCTTTCTGGTTAGGTACCGTCAAGGTACCGCCCTATTTGAACGGTACTTGTTCTTCCCTAACAACAGAGCTTTACGATCCGAAAACCTTCATCACTCACGCGGCGTTGCTCCGTCAGACTTTCGTCCATTGCGGAAGATTCCCTACTGCTGCCTCCCGTAGGAGTCTGGGCCGTGTCTCAGTCCCAGTGTGGCCGATCACCCTCTCAGGTCGGCTACGCATCGTCGCCTTGGTGAGCCGTTACCTCACCAACTAGCTAATGCGCCGCGGGTCCATCTGTAAGTGGTAGCTAAAAGCCACCTTTCCACTTTTCCTCATGCGAGGAAAAGAAATATCCGGTATTAGCCCCGGTTTCCCGGAGTTATCCCAGTCTTACAGGCAGGTTACCCACGTGTTACTCACCCGTCCGCCGCTGACTTCAGGGAGCAAGCTCCCATCAGTCCGCTCGACTTGCATGTATTAGGCACGCCGCCAGCGTTCGTCCTGAGCCAGGATCAAACTCTCCGATAGAAGTTTGACTCGCTCATTTGCTAATTTTAAAGTGTTAGCAACTTTGTAAGAACTGTGTTCTTACTAGAATTAACGTTGACGTTTTGTCTTGTTTTGTTCAGTTTTCAAGGTTCAACCTTTTTGTTTGTCGCTTCGTTTGAAGCAACTTTTATATCTTATCATCTGTTATCAAATCTGTCAACAAGTTTTAAAAACTTTTTCGAGAAATAATACTAGATAGATATTTTTGTGCTGCCTCTTTGCGAGACAGTAATATTATATTAACAGCTTGTTTAATAGAGTGCAATAGTAAATTAGTACTATTGTGAAACCTGCATTAAAAAACATCATTGTTTTTCCTGTAGTTAGGGGAGAATTGATTTTTTTCGGATAGTTTGAAACGACTCGGGAAACCTACTCCTAAATATACTTTAGGGTGATACCATGACAAAAAGAAGTTCACTTTTATTACTCATTGTAGTTGGCGTTTTAATCGGATCAAATAATGATAAAGCCTTATCAACAGGATACACACCGCAGTCTGAAGAAGATTTTTATCGAGAGATTGGTTATGAAACGATTGATGCAGCAATAAGTGACTTTGAAAATCACTATAGCCATCAGTTGCAATTGCCTCTTAGAGTACCTCCGATAGCTTTCACTCATAGTCTGGGGCGATTTAATGATTTGAGTGGAGAGGTAAATGACTCTTTTGAAGCAGAATATATCAATGAAAAATTTCCTGATAACCATTACAAAATAAATGTTCGCCCTGTGAAACATAAAATTGAGTTCAAAGAAGAAAAGATTATAAAAGTTATCAAATTGGAAAATGGAAAGGAAGCTATGTTTATTGACTTAGAAGGTTTCCACGTACTGGTCTTTGAAAGAGACAATTGGCAATACATGCTCAGTATCAACAAAAAGGTTGCTAGTGTGATGCTGCCAGGGACCTTAGTTAAAATAGCAAATTCTATTGATGGGAAAAACAAGAATTAACCGTAAACACAATGAAAACGACTCGCCCTATTCGACGAGTCGTTTTTACATATAGATGAACCTTAAGTCAGTCGTGTTTTTTCTTCATCAGTAAATATCCTGGATCTCGTCAAAAACCTGAGTCCTTCAGGCCCCTCCAAGGAGAACATTCCTCCTCTGCCATTGACAACATCGATGACGAGCTGTGTATGCTTCCAATATTCATATTGGGCTTTGGCTATATAGAATGGACACTCTTCAATATATCCCAGCAATACATCATTATCGCCAATCATCATATCCCCTTCCTGATAGCACATAGGGGAACTGCCATCACAACAGCCTCCAGACTGATGAAACAGCAGTGGACCATGTTTATCTTTCAACCGTGAAATCAGCTTTGACGCTTCCTCTGTTGCAATCACTTTTTTGACTATCGGCATCCATTTACCTCCTTTATAAATTCAGGGATCAAAAGAAACCTAATTTTTGCGGGCTATAACTTACAAGCAAATTCTTGGTTTGCTGATAGTGGCTGAGCATCATCTTATGATTTTCCCTGCCGATTCCTGACATCTTATAACCGCCAAATGCAGCATGCGCTGGATAAGCATGATAGCAGTTAGTCCACACACGTCCTGCTTCAATTTCCCTGCCGAATCGATAGGCTGTATTGATATCCCTGGACCACACCCCGGCACCTAATCCATAAAGTGTATCATTTGCAATCTCAAGTGCTTCCTCAGGAGTGCTGAATGTCGTCACAGACACTACAGGACCAAATATCTCCTCTTGGAAGATGCGCATCTTATTGTTACCTTTAAATACTGTAGGCTCTACATAGTAACCGCCTTCCAGGTCCCCTTCAAGGTAATTACGGCTCCCCCCCGTCAAAACAGCAGCACCTTCTTGTTTTCCGATATCAATATAAGAAAGAATCTTTTCTAACTGTTCAGTTGAAGCCTGGGCGCCAACCATCGTATCGGTATCCAGAGGATTTCCTTGTTTAATTGCCTTTACCCTCTCAAGGGCTCTTTCCATAAACTTATCATAGATCGATTCATGGATAAGCACACGGGAAGGACATGTACACACTTCACCTTGGTTTAACGCGAACAAAACAAAGCCTTCAATCGCTTTATCAAGAAAATCATCATCCTGGGACATTACATCCTCAAAGAAGATATTCGGTGACTTACCGCCAAGTTCCAATGTTACAGGGATAAGGTTTTGAGAAGCATACTGCATAATCAAGCGGCCGGTTGTCGTCTCCCCAGTAAAGGCAACTTTTGCAACTCTATCGCTTGTAGCCAGCGGTTTGCCGGCTTCAACACCAAATCCATTGACAATATTCACAACACCCTTTGGCAATAAGTCCTCGATGAGTTCCATCATGACCATAATACTCGCCGGGGTCTGTTCAGCCGGTTTCAACACCACACAGTTTCCAGCTGCAAGGGCAGGAGCGAGTTTCCAAGTCGCCATCAAGAGCGGAAAGTTCCAAGGAATAATCTGCCCAACCACTCCCAGGGGCTCATGAAAATGATAGGCAACTGTATCATTATCCACCTCTCCTATGCTGCCTTCCTGAGCACGGATACAACCGGCAAAATAACGGAAGTGATCGATCGCAAGCGGCAAATCCGCATTTAGAGTCTCCCTGACAGGCTTCCCATTATCCCATGTCTCTGCAACCGCCAGCATCTCCAGATTCTCTTCAAGTCTATCAGCAATTTTATTTAAAATATTAGCTCTCTCTGCAACCGATGTTTTTCCCCAAGCTCCCTTAGCTTCATGAGCCGCATCCAACGCAAGCTCTATATCTTCAGAAGTTGACCTTGCCACTTCGCAAAACGCTGCCCCTGTTACTGGTGTAATTGCTTCAAAATACTCCCCTTTTACCGGAGCTACCCATTCGCCACCAATATAATTGTTGTACTTCTTTTTAAAATTGACCTTCGAACCATCTTTATTGGGTTGTGCATAAATCATTAAATCCCCTCCAGTTTTTATATTAAAAGTTATATGTATTCTCGTGGAAGTTTTTGTAAGCGTTTTCTATTACATTATAACTCTATTTAAACAACTATTCAAAATATTTAAAAATATTACTATAAAAATTGAATAGGTTCCCATAGAGATACATTTTAGTTTTGGAAGTAGCGCTAAGTCTCAAAATATTTTTGTGTTATGGAGATTTGGAACTCGCTGTATAAATAGGTCTCTAAAAACGGAGTCACTACCAGGAGAATTTGTTAGGGGTTAGTTAAATGAGATAACTTTAATTTTCCCTCCCCGGAGTTATTCCAGGGATGAGAAGATAGATTGATCTCTACCCGAATAACTGCCGAGGCTGTAAGATTATTTGCAGATGGGACTAAAGTTTTTTCCGTAATCTTCGCTTTTTTGCCTTTGCCTTTCATATATGGAGGAATCCCGCCCCTCTTCGTTTGATTATCTTGGTCAGACCCTCTGCTTTTTCCAGTTTAATGGATTTAAATGTTAAAATGCTCATATATTTAAATTCAGGCTCATAAAATGGAAATTATGCTCATAAATTACTTTTTAGGCCCATAAAGTTGTAATCTCGCTCATAAATGTATTTTATTGATTTGTCTTTTTAAAAAGCTGCTTCTCCTTGAATCTATGTTTCTTCACTCTTATCTATATATAAACTCTGAAGTGAGTAACTTTTCTCTGAAAAATCAGTTAGGATAAGGAAATAGTAGGCAGTAACAGATAAAGCTAAGATTTTGCCATTATTTATATTGAAATAGAGAAAATGATTTCAGTAACGTAATATATTCTCTGACCAGTATTCAATTTCTGACATTCGCTTCTGTTTTTTTTCAGAGGAACTTCTGAAATACAAAAAAGAGCACCTCATCAAAGGTACTCTCTGCTTGCCTGGCGACGTCCTACTCTCACAGGGAAAGCCCCAACTACCATCGGCACTGAAGGCTCGGCCGGTGATGAGCGGCGAATCTCTTCGTCCGCTTCGCTCGTTCACATCCTCCTGGGCAGAGCCCACTCCGGTGTTCTCTCCCTCGTGTCCTCGACCTTCTTGCTCCTCCCCACCCGAGCTCTGCTTCTGGTTAGACTAAAGAACTAGACAAACTCATCGTAAATGATTTTTCTGTATACAAAAAAAGAGCACCACTACGGGTACTCTTTTGGTCGCCTGGCGACGTCCTACTCTCACAGGGGGAGATCCCCCAACTACCATCGGCGCTGAAGAGCTTAACTTCCGTGTTCGGCATGGGAACGGGTGTGACCTCTTCGCCTTAATCACCAGACATATTTAATTGAAAGAACATCGTTCTCTCAAAACTAGATAAAGGTATGAAGAAAAGAAAGTATTCCGAGTTTCGCGCAATAATTGTGGTTAAGTCCTCGATCGATTAGTATCTGTCAGCTGCACGTGTCGCCACGCTTCCACCTCAGACCTATCTACCTGATCATCTTTCAGGGATCTTACTCACATAAAGTGATGGGAAATCTCATCTCGAGGGGGGCTTCATGCTTAGATGCTTTCAGCACTTATCCCTTCCGCACATAGCTACCCAGCGATGCCTTTGGCAAGACAACTGGTACACCAGCGGTGCGTCCATCCCGGTCCTCTCGTACTAAGGACAGCTCCTCTCAAATTTCCTGCGCCCACGACGGATAGGGACCGAACTGTCTCACGACGTTCTGAACCCAGCTCGCGTACCGCTTTAATGGGCGAACAGCCCAACCCTTGGGACCGACTACAGCCCCAGGATGCGATGAGCCGACATCGAGGTGCCAAACCTCCCCGTCGATGTGGACTCTTGGGGGAGATAAGCCTGTTATCCCCGGGGTAGCTTTTATCCGTTGAGCGATGGCCCTTCCATGCGGAACCACCGGATCACTAAGCCCGACTTTCGTCCCTGCTCGACTTGTAGGTCTCGCAGTCAAGCTCCCTTGTGCCTTTACACTCTGCGAATGATTTCCAACCATTCTGAGGGAACCTTTGGGCGCCTCCGTTACTCTTTAGGAGGCGACCGCCCCAGTCAAACTGCCCACCTGACACTGTCTCCCACCCCGATCAGGGGCGAGGGTTAGAAGTTCAACACAGCCAGGGTAGTATCCCACCAGCGCCTCCACCGAAGCTGGCGCTCCGGTTTCCAAGGCTCCTACCTATCCTGTACAAGCTGTGCCAAAATTCAATATCAGGCTACAGTAAAGCTCCACGGGGTCTTTCCGTCCTGTCGCGGGTAACCTGCATCTTCACAGGTACTATAATTTCACCGAGTCTCTCGTTGAGACAGTGCCCAGATCGTTGCGCCTTTCGTGCGGGTCGGAACTTACCCGACAAGGAATTTCGCTACCTTAGGACCGTTATAGTTACGGCCGCCGTTTACTGGGGCTTCGGTTCGCACCTTCGCTTGCGCTAAGCACTCCCCTTAACCTTCCAGCACCGGGCAGGCGTCAGCCCCTATACTTCGCCTTACGGCTTCGCAGAGACCTGTGTTTTTGCTAAACAGTCGCCTGGGCCTATTCACTGCGGCTCTCTCGGGCTTGCACCCTAACAGAGCACCCCTTCTCCCGAAGTTACGGGGTCATTTTGCCGAGTTCCTTAACGAGAGTTCTCTCGCTCACCTTAGGATTCTCTCCTCGCCTACCTGTGTCGGTTTGCGGTACGGGCACCTTTTTCCTCGCTAGAGGCTTTTCTTGGCAGTGTGGAATCAGGAACTTCGGTACTATATTTCCCTCGCTATCACAGCTCAGCCTTTACGGTGACGGGATTTGCCTCATCACCAGCCTAACTGCTTAGACGCGCATATCCAGCAGCGCGCTTACCCTATCCTCCTGCGTCCCCCCATTGCTCAAACGGAAAAGAGGTGGTACAGGAATATCAACCTGTTGTCCATCGCCTACGCCTTTCGGCCTCGGCTTAGGTCCCGACTAACCCTGAGCGGACGAGCCTTCCTCAGGAAACCTTAGGCATTCGGTGGACAGGATTCTCACCTGTCTTTCGCTACTCATACCGGCATTCTCACTTCTAAGCGCTCCACCAGTCCTTACGGTCCAGCTTCTCAGCCCTTAGAACGCTCTCCTACCACTGACACCAAACGGTGTCAATCCACAGCTTCGGTGATACGTTTAGCCCCGGTACATTTTCGGCGCAGAGTCACTCGACCAGTGAGCTATTACGCACTCTTTAAATGGTGGCTGCTTCTAAGCCAACATCCTGGTTGTCTAAGCAACTCCACATCCTTTTCCACTTAACGTATACTTTGGGACCTTAGCTGGTGGTCTGGGCTGTTTCCCTTTCGACTACGGATCTTATCACTCGCAGTCTGACTCCCATGGATAAGTCTTTGGCATTCGGAGTTTGTCTGAATTCGGTAACCCGATGAGGGCCCCTAGTCCAAACAGTGCTCTACCTCCAAGACTCTTACTACATGAGGCTAGCCCTAAAGCTATTTCGGAGAGAACCAGCTATCTCCAAGTTCGATTGGAATTTCTCCGCTACCCACACCTCATCCCCGTACTTTTCAACGTGCGTGGGTTCGGGCCTCCATTCAGTGTTACCTGAACTTCACCCTGGACATGGGTAGATCACCTGGTTTCGGGTCTACGACCACATACTCATTCGCCCTATTCAGACTCGCTTTCGCTGCGGCTCCGTCTTTCCGACTTAACCTTGCATGGGATCGTAACTCGCCGGTTCATTCTACAAAAGGCACGCCATCACCCGTTAACGGGCTCTGACTACTTGTAGGCACACGGTTTCAGGTTCTATTTCACTCCCCTTCCGGGGTGCTTTTCACCTTTCCCTCACGGTACTGGTTCACTATCGGTCACTAGGGAGTATTTAGCCTTGGGAGATGGTCCTCCCAGCTTCCGACGGGATTTCACGTGTCCCGCCGTACTCAGGATCCACTCAAGAGGGAACGAAGTTTCGACTACAGGGTTATTACCTTCTGTGACGAGCCTTTCCAGACTTCTTCGTCTACTTCGTTCCTTTGTAACTCCGTATAGAGTGTCCTACAACCCCAAGAGGCAAGCCTCTTGGTTTGGGCTAATCCCGTTTCGCTCGCCGCTACTCAGGGAATCGCGTTTGCTTTCTCTTCCTCCGGGTACTTAGATGTTTCAGTTCCCCGGGTCTGCCTTCCATACTCTATGTATTCAAATATGGATACTGCACCATTACGTGCAGTGGGTTCCCCCATTCGGAAATCTCCGGATCAAAGCTTACTTACAGCTCCCCGAAGCATATCGGTGTTAGTCCCGTCCTTCATCGGCTCCTAGTGCCAAGGCATCCACCGTGCGCCCTTTCTAACTTAACCGTCGGCGAACGATAAGCTTCGGATTGCGGCGTTGCCTTCGTTTCTTCCGCTGCTCATGTACTGTTAAGGTACACTCCGCTGCTCAGAAACTCGGGGCCTTGCACTCCTCGCTTCTCCTTCACCTTAGTTTTAATGGTATATCTCATAAGAGATATCCTAAAATGGCGAATTCTCGGTTCTTTCTTGACTTTCTTCATATATCTTTATCTAGTTTTCAAAGAACAATGTTTTGACGGTATTAAACCATCAAAACTGAACAAAACAAAATCAAATCGTCACGTCTCATATATCCTTAGAAAGGAGGTGATCCAGCCGCACCTTCCGATACGGCTACCTTGTTACGACTTCACCCCAATCATCTGTCCCACCTTAGGCGGCTGGCTCCAAAAGGTTACCTCACCGACTTCGGGTGTTACAAACTCTCGTGGTGTGACGGGCGGTGTGTACAAGGCCCGGGAACGTATTCACCGCGGCATGCTGATCCGCGATTACTAGCGATTCCAGCTTCATGCAGGCGAGTTGCAGCCTGCAATCCGAACTGAGAACGGTTTTATGGGATTTGCTAAACCTCGCGGTCTCGCTGCCCTTTGTACCGTCCATTGTAGCACGTGTGTAGCCCAGGTCATAAGGGGCATGATGATTTGACGTCATCCCCACCTTCCTCCGGTTTGTCACCGGCAGTCATCTTAAAGTGCCCAACTGAATGCTGGCAACTAAGATCAAGGGTTGCGCTCGTTGCGGGACTTAACCCAACATCTCACGACACGAGCTGACGACAACCATGCACCACCTGTCACTCTGTCCCCCGAAGGGGAAAGCCCTATCTCTAGGGTTGTCAGAGGATGTCAAGACCTGGTAAGGTTCTTCGCGTTGCTTCGAATTAAACCACATGCTCCACCGCTTGTGCGGGCCCCCGTCAATTCCTTTGAGTTTCAGTCTTGCGACCGTACTCCCCAGGCGGAGTGCTTAATGCGTTAGCTGCAGCACTAAAGGGCGGAAACCCTCTAACACTTAGCACTCATCGTTTACGGCGTGGACTACCAGGGTATCTAATCCTGTTTGCTCCCCACGCTTTCGCGCCTCAGCGTCAGTTACAGACCAGAAAGTCGCCTTCGCCACTGGTGTTCCTCCACATATCTACGCATTTCACCGCTACACGTGGAATTCCACTTTCCTCTTCTGTACTCAAGTCCCCCAGTTTCCAATGACCCTCCACGGTTGAGCCGTGGGCTTTCACATCAGACTTAAGAGACCGCCTGCGCGCGCTTTACGCCCAATAATTCCGGACAACGCTTGCCACCTACGTATTACCGCGGCTGCTGGCACGTAGTTAGCCGTGGCTTTCTGGTTAGGTACCGTCAAGGTACCGCCCTATTCGAACGGTACTTGTTCTTCCCTAACAACAGAGCTTTACGATCCGAAAACCTTCATCACTCACGCGGCGTTGCTCCGTCAGACTTTCGTCCATTGCGGAAGATTCCCTACTGCTGCCTCCCGTAGGAGTCTGGGCCGTGTCTCAGTCCCAGTGTGGCCGATCACCCTCTCAGGTCGGCTACGCATCGTCGCCTTGGTGAGCCGTTACCTCACCAACTAGCTAATGCGCCGCGGGTCCATCTGTAAGTGGTAGCTAAAAGCCACCTTTCCACTTTTCCTCATGCGAGGAAAAGAAATATCCGGTATTAGCCCCGGTTTCCCGGAGTTATCCCAGTCTTACAGGCAGGTTACCCACGTGTTACTCACCCGTCCGCCGCTGACTTCAGGGAGCAAGCTCCCTGAAGTCCGCTCGACTTGCATGTATTAGGCACGCCGCCAGCGTTCGTCCTGAGCCAGGATCAAACTCTCCGATAGAAGTTTGACTTGCTCATTTGCTAATTTTAAAGTGTTAGCAACTTTGTAAGAACTGTGTTCTTACTAGAATTAACGTTGACGTTTTGTCTTGTTTTGTTCAGTTTTCAAGGTTCAATCTGTTTGTTCGCCGCTCGTTTGCAGCGGAGATACCATCATACCAAGAAACAACCGTTTATGTCAACAACTTTTTTAAAACTTTTTTTGTCGAAAGTTTTAAGTTGCGGTGTCTCTCTGCGACAGTGAAATTAGTATATCAAGATTCCCCCTCTTAAGTCAACACTTTTTTAAAAAAATTATCCACCCCAAGATTATCCAGCTTATATGCATTTAAAAAGGCCGGAACCCTTATAAAGATTCCGGCCTTTCTTTTCTTAATCTATAGAGATGATATTCTCATCCTTGCTGTTAACTTTGCCCTCTTTATTAATCGTAACCGCTTTGCCTTCTTTCAAGTTTGTAAAGATGATCGGCGTGATCGTTGAAGGAGCATTTTCTTTAATGAAATCAAGATCCACTTTCAACAGCGGCTGCCCTGCTTCTACTGTATCTCCTTCTTTAATCAAAGCTTCAAAGCCTTCTCCTTCAAGTTTAACGGTATCGATCCCAACATGGATCAAGATTTCTTGGCCGCCTTTGGATTCAAGCCCGATGGCATGTTTCGTCGGGAAGACATTCACTACTTTTCCGTCAACCGGAGATACAATCAATCCTTCTTGAGGCAAGATCGCAAACCCGTCTCCCATCATTTTTTGAGAGAAGACCTGGTCAGGCACTTCAGAAAGGTCCTTCAGTTCTCCAGTGATTGGAGAAACAAATTTTTCACTCGCAAAATCTTCTTCATTTTGCAGCGCTTCTGGATTGACCTCTTCGATTTGCTGCTCTACTTCTTCACCTGTGTTTGTTTCAGCTTTGCGCGGGGCTTTCCCCATCATGATATCTTTCATTTGTGACTTCAGGGTATCAGATTTAGGACCGAAGATCGCCTGGATGCTATTACCGACCTCCAGCACTCCAGCTGCACCTAACTTTTTCAATTTGTTTTTATCAACTTGCTTTTCATCATTCACCGAAACACGAAGACGAGTGATACACGCATCAAGGTGAGCGATATTTTCTTTTCCGCCCATTGCCTGAAGTACGTCGTAAGCAAGATCAGAACTTTTAGACGGGGTTCCTTCATCCGCATCTTCCGCTACATCTTCACGGCCTGGTGTTGCCAGGTTGAATTTGCGGATGGCAAACCGGAAACCGAAGTAATAGATGACCGCAAAGACCAATCCTACCGGAATGACGAGCCACCAGTTTGTCTGCGGGTTGATGACACCAAATAAGATATAGTCAATCAAGCCGCCAGAGAATGTCATACCGATTTTTACATCAAGCAAGTGCATGGTCATGAACGACAAACCCGCAAAGATTGCATGAATTCCGAAAAGGACGGGAGCGACGAATAGGAATGAAAACTCAAGCGGTTCTGTAATACCTGTCAGGAAAGAAGTCAAAGCAGCTGATCCCATGATACCCGCTACGATTTTCTTTCTTTCAGGACGAGCTTCCTGATAGATTGCCAATGCTGCTGCAGGAAGTCCGAACATCATGAACGGATACTTACCTGTCATAAATGTTCCTGCTGTTAGTTCCTGGACATTGTCCTGAATCTGTTTCATGAAAATTGTCTGGTCACCACGGACCACTTCGCCAGCTGCAGTAGTATATGATCCAAATTCGAACCAGAATGGTGAATAGAAAATGTGGTGAAGACCAAATGGAATCAACGAACGTTCAACAACACCGAAGATGAAAGCAGCAATCGTTCTGTTTTCACCAAGCATGAAATTAGAGAATGTATTAAGGCCGTGTTGAACCGGCGGCCAGATTAATAGCATCAATAACCCGACTACTACTGCGGAAGCAGCTGTTGCAATCGGGACGAAACGCTTCCCTGCAAAGAATCCCAAGTATGGTGCAAGTTCAATATTAAAGAAGCGATTGTACATATAAGCCGACAGAATTCCGATGATGATACCACCGAATACACCTGTTTGAAGAGTCGGGATCCCTAATACATTTGCATATGCCATATCAGCTTCAACATCAGCTGCAGATATACCTAACGCCGCTCCCATTGTCGCATTCATGATTAAATAACCGACAATGGCCGCCAGACCGGCAACACCTTCTCCTCCCGCAAGACCTATGGCTACACCAACCGCAAATAGCAGCGCCAGGTTACTGAAGATGATTCCTCCAGCTTCCTTCATAACATTTGCTACAGTTGAAACCCATGCCGTATCAAGGAACGGCGCAATTTCAAGCAGGGTTGGATTAACAAGTGCAGATCCAAGCGCAAGCAGAATCCCCGCTGCAGGAAGAATGGCAACTGGCAGCATTAACGCTTTACCTACTTTTTGCAAAACACCGAATGCTTTTTTAAACAAAGTGATAACCTCCTAATAATTGTTTTTTTATGGTCAAAATAATAGCAGCAAACACAAAAAAGGCATGAGTAAAAGAAGATACTGATTGTGTACATGGATAGACTTCCCCAAATTACACAAATCAATTATCTTCTTTACTCATGCCTGATCGTATCAGTAACACGTAAAGAGATAAGTACACTATTTAACTTTATTCTGGATCCTCTGCAGGTGCATCGTCAGGTATACTGCTTCTGCATCGTCAACAGGCTTCTTCAGCGTTTGCTGCATTATCTTAACTAGTTTCCACGAGAGATTATAGCATAAAGGATATTCTTCTTTCAATAATAACGCTATCTTTTCCGGCTCCTGGACACGTTCCTGTCTCAACACCCTTTCAATTGTATAGCGAAGGTGGCGGACAAGCCTCATATAATGAACACTTTCTTTATTGATATCAACTTGCAGCGTATTTTCAATGGTAGAGGTAAGCATTCCGATCAACTGCGAGTGCTGGTTGATTTGCGATAGATCCTTGTTCATCATCGCACTGTGGATATGCAGAGCAATAAATCCGATTTCCCCTTCCGGCAATTCGACATTGGTTTCTGCATTCAACAGATCCACTACGTCTCTTGCCACTTCATATTCAAAAGGGTACAGCGCTTTTGTTTCCATTAGAAATGGATTCCTTATCGCCATCCCTCTCATAAGACGGTTGATCGCAAACAAAATATGGTCGGTGAGAGCAACGTGGATATGTTCATTCAGGAATGAGTTCGTCCTGCTTCTTATCAACTCAATTGCAGAGATGATCGTTTCCAGCATTCCTTCATTTAAATGAGGAAGCAGCATTTTGTATTGTTCCTGTTCTTTTTCACCTTTCAGAACAAACATTTTCTCTGCTGTATCTTTTTCGATCA
The DNA here is from genome assembly GCF_053903065.1 of Bacillus sp. AK031. Classification (NCBI taxonomy): domain Bacteria; kingdom Bacillati; phylum Bacillota; class Bacilli; order Caryophanales; family Bacillaceae; genus Bacillus; species Bacillus sp. AK031. Next base: position 3,968,930 of record NZ_CP096424.1, read on the forward strand.
GGTCCCCTTTTTTGGCACTGAAGCCGATACCCTTTCCAATCAGCACCACTTCTCCATAGTGCTCATGGCTGGCAATAAGGACATTGTTATTGAGTACTTTCACTACTTCTAAATGCTCCATGCTTACTTCCCTCTTTTTTTTGGACTCTTTTCGCCACTTCCATCTAAGGAAGTTCAACACGTCCGAATAACAACTTAACACTGTTTTTGATTCTAACGAAAGCGCATCCTTTTTTCAATGAGGAAACGCCTGGAGCGGAAATCACTTTGACCTCGGCAATCAAAAAGGCAGCCCCTCAAAAGAGGAACTGCCTTATGAATTAGATCAAGAAAATAAAGTATAGAACAAAGATCACGAACAGAAGGTACATAATCGGATGAATATCTTTTCCGCGGCCCTTCATGATCATCGTAATCGGGTAGAAGATGAACCCGATTGCAATACCCGTAGCAATACTGTATGTCAACGGCATTGCAATGACTGTCAAGAAAGCAGGAACGGCAATTTCAAAACGGTTCCAGTCAATTTTTCCCAGAGCTGATACCATCAGGACACCAACAATGATCAACGCAGGCGCTGTCACCGGTGCAGTGATGACTTCAAGAAGAGGGAAGAAGAACAGCGACAAGAGGAAGAGTCCTGCGGTAACCACAGATGCAAATCCTGATCTTGCTCCTGCAGCAACACCTGCAGAAGATTCAATATATGATGTCGTTGTCGAAGTACCAAGAATTGCCCCTACCACTGTTGCACAAGAATCTGCGAATAGTGCTTTTCCTGCTCTTGGAAGCTTGTTGTCCTTCATAAGATTGGCTTGATTCGCCACAGCCACCAATGTACCGGCAGTATCAAAAAAGTCAACGAACAAGAAAGTTAAAACAACTATGAGCATCTGGATGGTGAACACACTTGAAATATCATTGAAAAGCGGATCCAATGCTGCACCGAATGTCGGTTCCAGGCTTGGAATCGCGCCGACCGCTTTTTCCGGAAGGTCTATAAGGCCAAACACCATACCGACGATAGCCGTAATCACTAATCCAAAGAAAATGCCGCCTTTGATGCCTCTAGTCATTAAGATAACTGTAATAAATATGCCGAAGATGGCAAGAAGCACGTTTCCGTTTGTTAAATCACCCAAACCGACAAGCGTCGCATCATTATTGACGATGATGCCGGCATTTTGGAAACCGACAAATGTAATGAAGAGACCGATACCCGCTCCTACTGCAAATTTCAATTCAGCAGGGATCGAATTGATAATTTTTTCACGAAGTCCTGTAAGTGTCAGGACGATAAAGATCAAACCTGAAATTAAAACACCCGTTAAAGCGGCTTGCCATGTAATGCCCATTGTCAAAACGACAGTGTAAGCGAAGAACGCATTCAGCCCCATACCCGGTGCCAAAGCTATCGGGTACTTCGCTATGAGACCCATTATAAGGGAACCGATTGCTGCAGCTAAAGCCGTTGCAACGAATACAGCTCCATAATCCATTCTCATGCTGTCCGGCAGATCCGGAACCGTCTGCAGTGATAATGTGATCGGGTTGACCACCAAGATATAAGCCATTGATAAAAATGTTGTTAGACCGCCGATAAATTCCCGGCTGTAGGTGGTGCCAAGCTGGTCAAATTGGAAAAACTTTTTCATTTCCTTACCTCCTCTAAAATGTGCGCCGTTTGTGCAGAGGCTTTCCGCTTGGAATAAAAAACGCCCTGAACAACCGTTGTTCAGGGCGTTGACGTACTGGTAAAGGAAAGAAAAAAACTAGTTTTTAAAAATATAATAGCAGGAATCTGTATTAGACTAGTCTTCATCAAACCATCACCTCGTAGTCAAGCCATTTACGGTAGCTCGGTAGAAACTGCTGGGCCTTATTCCCAAAATTATACGACGTAATGTTCAAATGAATTATTAAGTTCACTGTTAGTTTACCAGCAAAAGGATGACTAGTCAATACAAAACACGAACATTTTTCAACTAAAATATTTTAACGTTCGGAAAAAGGAGCTTATTCCCATTCGATGGTTGCAGGCGGCTTGCTCGTAATATCATAGACAACACGGTTGATATGATCGACTTCATTTACAAGTCTTGTAGAGATCAATTCAAGAACATCCCACGGAATTCTCGCCCAGTCGGACGTCATTCCATCAATGGAAGTTACCGCCCTGATTCCAATTGTGTAGTCATAGGTACGTGCATCTCCCATTACCCCTACACTCCGGATGTCAGGCAGGACGGTGAAGTATTGCCAGATATCCCTGTCTAAACCGGCTTTCTTAATTTCCTCACGGAGGATTGCATCTGATTCTCTTACAATCTCAAGCTTTTCTTCAGAGATTTCCCCAAGAACACGGATACCCAGACCAGGACCAGGGAATGGCTGGCGCCAAACAATTTCGTCCGGAATGCCCATTTCAGAACCAAGCGCACGCACTTCGTCCTTAAACAGGGTATTGAGCGGCTCGATTAGTTTGAATTGCATGTCTTCAGGCAGGCCGCCTACATTGTGGTGAGACTTGATAGTCTGTGCTGTCGCCGTACCGCTTTCGATGATATCTGTATATAGTGTTCCTTGTGCCAGGTAATCGATTCCTTCAAGCTTTGTCGCCTCATCGTCGAATACATAAATGAATTCATTTCCGATGATTTTACGTTTTTCCTCCGGATCAGAGACGCCTTTCAGCTTATTCATGAAACGCTCTTGGGCATCGACCTTGATGACATTCATGTTAAAGCCTTCAGAGAAAGTTTTCATGACACCTTCCGCTTCATCTTTTCTTAACAATCCATGGTCTACAAAGATACAAGTCAGCTGGTCACCGATTGCTTTGTGAATCAGTACAGCTACAACGGAAGAATCCACTCCGCCGCTAAGCGCACACAGAACTTTCTTGTCCCCAACCGTTTGACGAATTTTTTCCATCTCGATTTCGATGAAGTTTTCCATCGACCACTCGTCACTGCATCCGCAAACGCCGAACACAAAGTTCTTAAGCATTTCATTTCCATACTGAGAATGGCGCACTTCTGGATGGAACTGCACAGCATACAATTTTTTGTCTTCGTCACTCATTGATGCGATAGGGCAGGATGGGTTTGTGGCATCGACTGTGAAACCTTCAGGAGCTTCCACGACCAGGTCACCATGGCTCATCCAGACCACTTGCTCTTCAGGAAGGTCCCCAAACAATTTTGAAGTGTGCTCTACAGTCAGTTTAGCTTTTCCGTATTCACGGTGTTTCGCTCTTTCCACTTTACCGCCAAAGTGCATCGTCATCAGCTGCATTCCATAACAGATTCCAAGAACGGGAATGTCCAAGTCAAAGATTCTTTCATCACAACGGAAGGCATCCTCACCGTAAACGCTGTTAGGACCGCCGGAGAAGATGATGCCGCTTGGGTTCATTTCTTTGATTTCTTCCACCGTGATGGTATGAGGGTGAAGTTCACTGTACACACCGAACTCACGAATCCTTCTTGTAATCAATTGATTATACTGACTTCCGAAATCCAATACTACAATCATTTCCTGATTATGCAATTCCGTTTTTCCCGTCATCCTGTTCACCTCATCAAGTTATTTGTGTTAAAAAGGTTGCCCTTTATGTGAATCTATTACTCTATACGGTTTGCAAAAGCAAAAAAAAAACCAGAATTCTGCCTTTGTAGAAAGGCAGAATTCTGGTTTTGATCCGTTAGCTCATATAACATCAAAATGAATACTGCCTTCATAGTCAGATCATTTACGGTGATCCGGTAGAGACTTTCGAACCATATCTTCGAGGATATATGAAGGTTTGCAAACCGTATTTATATACATTTCGACATCATTTTATACCTTGATCGAGCGTTGGTCAACCTGTTGTCCTTTTAATTAAATTTTCCCACAACTTGCGAAGTTCCTTCCAGTCATGCTCTGTAAGTTTTTGTCCGTATAATGTCCTCTCATATTTGGCAGTTAAGGAAGTCATTTCCCTTGTGCCGAAGAATGAATCGACATATCTGGAATACGTCCTGAGTGTCTGCCCTTCATCCATCTTAAGGCCGTAACGCTTTAACTGCCTTAACAATGAAACATAAGCTCTCGGGAAGGCTTCATCACCGTTTCTAAACTTGTAGTAAGGAATCAGGAAGATCGGCAGCCAGCGCCTTCTTATCATGAACACTCCTAAAGCAGCAAGAGCGAGGCCAAGCAAGACAAGGAGCAGTTTACCCCAGTTATCTTCAGCGAATGTAACAGCATCATCCCATAAGGCTTTAATAGAAAAGCTTGAGGCTCCGCTTGTTGATTCTTCATCTTCAGGCGAGAGATCCTTCTCCGGTGTTTCCTGTTCTACAGGCGGCACTGTCGTTTCGGCCGTTTCTGGTAGCTCATAGTCGTAGGCCACAGTCGTATTCCCTGTAAAACCAACTGTCGGTTCAAACGGGACCCATCCTTCTGTCGGGAAGAATACCTCTACCCATGAATGAGCATTGTTGTTGGTTACATCATAGGTTTTGTATTTTGTGTCTATCGTACGTTTATATTCACCTTCTGTATATCCCTTCACCCATCGTGCCGGAATGCCAAGTGAACGGACCAGGACAACCATGGAGGTTGAGAAGTTATCGCAATAGCCCATCTGGGTTTCAAATAGGAATTGATCTACGTAATCCTGTCCCTCTTGTGGTATCGCAACATCAAATTGTTCATAAACAAAATTTTCTTTTTCGAAGTACTCCTCAATTGCCTTCACTTTCTCGTATCCGTTTTCCTGATCCTCCGTTATGGATACTGCCAAGTCTTTAACCCTCTGGGGCAACGTATCAGGCAATTGGGTATACCTCTGCATGAAAGGATCTGTATCCTGAGGATACGATTCTTCATTTGTGGATTCAAGCCCTTTCAGCGAGTACACCGGATTCAGGTATTGCAAGCTGTACTCCTGCAGTTCGACTTCCTCTTCGCCTTGAAGTGTGGAGATTTTTTCCGTATCACGGCTGAGGGCAAAAATTCCTTCTTCATTTCCTTCAAAGGATTTTATCCCATAAGGATAAACAACGTGAGGATATTCTTGCTTTACATCAATGTATTCTGTTTCGGCTTCCTTATCGGTTTCAGAATCTGGTTCGGTGAGTGAAATGGGCACTTCCTCTCCAGACACAAATGGAATTTTGGCATCTGAAGCTTCCGTTCCCGTTCTCTTCCATCCTCTTCCTGTATAAATATCTTTACTTTCAATTCTCCAATAGTGCTCTCTTATGACATCCGCAGAAAATACGGTTGTCGGATCACCGAGAAACGGGCCGCCCAGTTCGCTGTCATCCTCACCATAACCAAGCTTCGAGGCTCCTCCGCCCCCGCCTTCATCAGCAAACGCCTTGAGATATGGGACGGGATCCGGCCAAATGGGATCCACCTTGGGGGCGGCAAAGGCAAGCACTGAACTCCCTCCGATCATGACGACCAGCGGAACCATCCACCTACCAGCTGCAAGCTTCGACGCCCTAAGGCTCTCCTGATCTTTAAGACGGAGCAGGGCAAGCATTCCCAGAAGCAAAAAGCCAAGAATGATGACCCGGATAATCGCCCCTTTGGCATCGAAGGCTGTAAAAGTATCAAGCAATGCGATATAAATAACCGTCATAATGTAAAAGAGCAGCATCGTTTTTCTTACTGACAGCCAGTAATGAACCAGATAGGTTAACAGCCACAGTAAAATAAAGAACAGCAGGCTCCGATACATATCAGAGAGCATGGACCAATCTCGTTGAATCGTTAATCCGATATTCGCCCACAAGTCACTGAACATAGCTGCCACAGGGTGTATCAGCGTATCATCCAGATACAAGTGATACAGCGAGTACAAAATAAAAACGGCTTTAAGAGATATAGATAAATATTTGTTGAGATTAAGATAGTAGAGGGCCAGTGACAAAAAGATAAATACCACGAAATATCCCAAATGGCCTGTGTCCGTTACATCCTCAAGAGGCCTCAACCATTCCCACAATAGAATAAATGCGAGTCCATATAAAAGGGCTCGTTGGAGATTCCTTGCCTGTGCATTACTACTCATGCATTCTTCACCTCCGAAAACGCAGAGCCAAATTCACCTTCATAGCTTACCTTAAGCCAAATCCCTCTTGAAGCGGCCATCGCTTTCAACGCTTTTTCCTCTTCCGTAAGCTGCGCACCTTGTTCTTTTACCAGGAAAATGACCACAGAGGAATTTCTCTTTGCATACATCCTTATACTTGAAATCAACTTCTTGCTTACTCTACCTGTCACGAACATAACGGTAGCTGACTGCTGATAATTAATCCCTTCACCGTTAAGTACTTGGTAGAGGTCAAACTTGCTGTCGGGCTTCACTTTCGCCAGATGGTGATAAAGCTGGCGCTGATGTTCTTCCCCGCCTCTGATTGGGAATGATACATGGTCTTCACCAATGGACAGCATTCCGGCTTGTGCCCCCCTCTTCATGACTGCTTTTAGAATTGAAGCGGTAAAAGTAATCATGGGCTCGAAGGAATTGGACGGTTCTCGGTCTAAAACAACCAGCACATCATGTGACTGCCTTTCTTCAAATTCCTTTGTCATCAACTCATTCGTACGGGCAAATGATTTCCAGTGTATCCATGAAAAACGGTCACCAGGCTGATATTCCTTTACGCCGGTAGCCATTGTCGTATCCTTCTGGATTTTCACATTGGAAGAAGTCATTCCTTGATCATAGCGGTTTTCCAGCGGCTTATAGATCACATCGACAAATGATGGATAGACGAGCAGCGTATTTGAACACGGTATTGTCACTTCTTTTTCAAATATCCCGAAGAAATCGCCAGTCTTCAGCCGGACAGCATTGAAATGATGCTCTCCCCTTGGCAGCTCTTCAATCTTGTATCGCAGATGTATTTCCCTTCTGAACCCCGGATAGATCATGGATTTCGCTTTTTGGAAATTGGATCTGTAAAAAACCGATGGGGATACGATATCATCTGCAATCAGATAAAACAGCGGGAAAGGAAGCCTGCGTGTAATCTTGATGGACACTTCCATTGAATCACCCGCTTTAAAGTCTGTTGATTTAAAGCTGCGTTCCACTTTGAAATCGGAGAGTGGATACAGTGAAACAAGCAGAGAAAACAAGGCAAAGGGAACGAAGCTGTAAAATAAAAACCAGCTGACAAACCCGCCCTGGAATAACGCGTAAACAAGCGTGACTGCCCACAGTACAATGAGCAGCAGCAGCTTGCCTATCACTTTTAAAAGCTGTAATTTTTTCTTCATTATCTCACAAGCCTTTGAACAGGCACCGGTATCCTTGTGATTACACGTTCCACCACTTCTTCAGCCGTGATGCCTTCATATTTTGCTTCTGACTTCAGGATGATGCGGTGAGAGAATACAAACGGAGCCAGATACTGGACATCATCAGGAATGACATAGTCCCTGCTGTTCAAATACGCATAGGCCTGGCACGCTCTCATCAATGCAATCGACCCACGCGGGCTCGCCCCAAGGTACACTTGTGAATGAAGCCTTGTTCTGTGTGCGATATCGACAATATATTTTTTCAATATATCGTCGACGATTACTTCTTTCACATCTTCTTGGATCATCCGGAGCTCCTCAAGCGAAATAACCGCCTCCAACTCTTCAATCGGCGGGTTCTTCTGGGCACGGTTGAGGATTTCCATTTCTTCTTCCATTTCCGGATAGCCCATTTTCATTTTTAGTAGAAAACGGTCGAGCTGTGCTTCCGGAAGCGGATAGGTTCCTTCATATTCAATCGGGTTCTGAGTCGCCATTACGAAAAACGGCTTATCCAGCTTGCGCGTAACTCCATCAATTGTCACACTGTGCTCTTCCATCCCTTCAAGCAGAGCCGATTGAGTCTTTGGAGATGTACGGTTAATCTCATCGGCAAGGATGATATTGCCCATGATCGGTCCCGGCCTGAAATGGAACTCCCCGTCTTTCGGATTATATATCGAAACACCGATAACATCTGAAGGAAGCAGGTCGGGTGTGAACTGAATCCGTTTAAACGAAGCTCCGACCGATTTTGAAAGGGCGCGGACCATCATTGTTTTACCAACACCCGGAACATCCTCAAGAAGCACATGGCCGTTCGCAAGCAGCGCCACCAAACTCAATTCCGCCACCGATCGTTTCCCAATCATAACTTTTTCAATATTATCAATAACATGCTGCAACTTTGGATTCGTTACATTCGTAGTCATACTATTCCCTCCTGAAACTCTGACTGACATTCGCCCGTCTAATTACTTACATAATTCTCTGCTAAATTTAAAAACCCTTTTGGATATTGGAAATACAACTTGAAACATTAGGTATTTTGTCTGTTTTTGTGCTGTGGGAGACCCTTGCTTTTTTGTATGCTTCCTTTCTATGTAGATTTGATTGACTATAACATTTAGAATTTTCTGTTACAATTATATAACAAAATCCATTTTTTGAAAATTGGGTGTGGGTAATGAGTCGAGGAATGTTAGTATGGAAACTTACTTAGAGGACTTATTTTCTTTTTTGATTCAACGACCTTATAGAGCTCCTATGGCTACTCAGCTTCTTAGTTTTCCAGATTCCATAACCCCATAGAACTCCTATGGTGACTCCGTTTCTTTAATTCCCTGATTTCACAACCTCATAGAGTCTCTATAGCGACTCCTTTTTTTAGTTTCCCTATTTCCACAACCCCATAGAGCCCCTATGGCGACTCTTTTCTTTGTTTACCTAATTTCACAACCCCATAGAGTCTCTATAGCGACTCTATTTCTCAGTTTCCTTGATTTCACAACCCCATAGAGCCCCTATGGCGACTCTATTTCTTTGTTTCCCTAATTTCACAACACCATAGAGCCTCTATGGCGACTCTATTTCTTTGTTTACCTAATTTCACAACACCATAGAGCCCCTATGGCGACTCTATTTCTTTGTTTACCTAATTTCACAACACCATAGAGCCTCTATGGCGACTCTATTTCTTAGTTTCCCTAATTTCACAACCTCATAGAGTCTCTATAGCGACTCTATTTCTTTGTTTCCTTGATTTCACAACACCACAGAGCCTCTATGGCGACTCTATTTCTTAGTTTCCCTAATTTCACAACCTCATAGAGTCTCTATAGCGACTCTATTTCTTAGTTTCCCTAATTTCACAACACCATAGAGCCTCTATGGCGACTCTATTTCTTATTTTCCCTAATTTCACAACCCCATAGAGCCCCTATGGCGACTCTATTTCTTATTTTCCCTAATTTCACAACACCATAGAGCCTCTATGGCGACTCTATTTCTTAGTTTCCTTGATTTCACAACCCCATAGAGCCTCTATGGCGACTCTATTTCTCAGTTTCCTTGATTTCACAACCCCATAGAGCCCCTATGGCGACTCTATTTCTTTGTTTCCCTAATTTCACAACCTCATAGAGTCTCTATAGCGACTCTATTTCTTTGTCTCCCTATTTCGACAACCCCATAGAACTCCTATGGCGACTCCGTTTCTCTTTCCATTTAAATTCAATGACGTCAAAGACCCTTTCTGGTATTTTCAAAACATTTGTCTTATCATCACAAATTTCATTAAATATAATGTGCCGATTTTCCATGCCCTACAAACTTAAAGTTGTCTTTCAATATTCTCCGTATTGTTTTTACATCTCTAATAACACCGCACCACTCATAAACACGGCTAGAAGTCACTTTTAGATTCGGAAATAATAACTTTAACTCCCTCACACTCCTTAAAACTGCTTCCGTACATTTCTCTCTTCCGCCACATTTCCCACAATACAAAGTTTTTTGTAATGATCCATAAAACATCCCGCAGCGAGGACAAACAATCCCCTTCCGAAGCCCTTCATACGAATAATTCGGCACACTGTTATAAGGCAATTCGTCTATCAGGTGAGACAATAATTTCTCAGCAAGTTGGATTTCTGAACGAGTGGGTTTTGAACTTCGCTGTAACATTTTTTCTCTGAACCGTAGTAATTGAGTTGGGTAGATGATCGGCAAATTTGAAGGGATATCATACAGGTGAAATGCGGGGTTCACAAAGACAAGGTGAGCTTCGACGTTAATTCGCCAGGCTATATTCTTAAGGAGTTGGTTTATGAGGGTTTCTGTTTTTTGAAGCTGGAGCAAGGGGTTCTTTACCAAGTTTCCTTTTGGAGAGCGCCATTTATCTTCTTCGTCAAGGATGTAGTCGCCTTCGAGATTTTTGACTTCAAAGATATGAAGAGTGCTGGAGGAGATTCCGAGGGAGTCAACTTGGAAGTTGTTGTTGTTCACATTGAAGTTTGCGTCATTTAGAAAAATATGATTTTTCAGTGGTTCAGCCCACTTATCGAAGGTCACTTCTCCTTCGTATCCTTTTTCTTTATACTGGTAGTAGCTTTCTTCCTCTTCGTTAAAATTCATTCTTGGCCTCAGGGCTCTTAATATTTTCAATTCCTTTGGCACATCACGCTCTTTCATGATCAATACGCATCACTCCTTATTAGAATATATGTAAATTTTATACAAATTCCCAAAAGTAGTCTACCTTCAAGTCTATTTTGAAAAAATGAATTGGCAAGCTGGAAAACACCAAAAACCGGCAAGGTCCAATCCCTTGCCGGTCGAGAAACTTATTCTTTCCACCAATCATCAAATACGGTAATCGGCAGTTCGCGTTTATGTCTTGTTTTCAGGTAATGGCCTTCGATTGTTTTGGCGGCATCCTTCGAAACTTCGCTGCCTTCCAGGAAGTCGTCGATTTCTTCATAGGTGACACCCAGCGCTTCTTCGTCAGGGACCATCGGCCTGTCATCTTCAAGGTCGGCCGTGGGGATTTTCGTATAAAGATGTTCGGGAGCTCCAAGTTCCTTGAGCAACGCTCTTCCCTGGCGCTTGTTCAGGCGGAAGATCGGCACGAGGTCTGCCGCGCCGTCGCCATGCTTTGTATAGAAGCCGGTTACAGCTTCGGCAGAGTGGTCTGTTCCGAGGACGACGCCTTTGTTCATGGCAGCCATGCTGTATTGGACCTTCATGCGTTCTCTCGCTTTTTCGTTTCCTTTTGTAAAATCAGACAGTTCAACGCCTGCTTCTTTCATTGCCGCAGCACTTGCGTCAACCGCCCCTTTGATGTTGACCGTGTACGACTTGCTTGGCTGAATGAACTCGACGGCATCAAGCGCATCCTGCTCATCATTTTGTTTTCCGTATGGGAGGCGGACAGCGATGAACTGGTATTCGTCCGTGCCGTTCTCCTCATTCAGTTCATCTACTGCTTTTTGAGCAAGCTTTCCGACAAGAGTTGAGTCCTGGCCGCCGGATATACCGAGCACCAGGCTCCTCAAGAAAGAATATTTTTTCAGATAGTTTTTCATCAGATCAACGCTTCTGCGGATTTCTTCTTTCGGGTCGATTTCCGGTTTTACTTTCATTTCTTCGACAATCTGCTTTTGCAAAGAATCCATCTTCTCGTTTCACTCTCCTCATTTTTTCACGACTATTCTCTTATTATAATACCATCTACAGATCAGCAACAAACATCAGCCCCGCATGCTGTCTTGAAACTGATTCACTTTCTGTTTCACGTTCTCGATGTTTTCCATTTTGTTATTCCAGCACTTTTCACTTAGATCGACAGGGTAATCTTCCGGGTTCATCGACCGCTTATACTCATCCCATAGCAGTTCGATACTCTCCTGGAAGTATTCGCGGATCTCTTGCAGGGAAGGAGGGGAATAAACAAGCTCTCCGTTTTTAAAAACATCAATGTGAAGGTCTTTTGCCTCAAAATTGGTTACAAACTTGCTGATAAAAGTGTGGACAGGATGGAACATTTTGATTCTGTCCTGCTCATGCGGATTCTCCTCTTCCAACGTGATATAATCTCCCTCCGACTTGCCGCTGCTTTTATTGATGATCCGGTAGACATTCTTCAATCCGGGAGTCGATACTTTTTCAGCATTGCTGGAGATTTTGATCGTGTCCGTCATCTCACCGTCTTCGCTCTCGATGGACACCAGCTTGTACACTGCTCCAAGGGCCGGCTGGTCATAACCGGTAATGAGTTTTGTTCCGATTCCCCAAGTGTCGATTCTGGCTCCCTGTGCCTTCAGATTCAGAATCGTATATTCATCGAGATCATTGGAGGCGATGATCTTTGTTTCTGTGAAGCCTGCTTCGTCGAGCATCGTTCTCGCTCTTTTTGACAAATAAGCCATGTCTCCGCTGTCCAGCCGGATTCCTTTAAAATGGATGTTATCTCCCATTTCCTTTGCAACCTTGATCGCCGCCGGTACACCTGAGCGGAGAGTATCATAGGTATCTACAAGGAAAACACAGTCTTTATGCGACTCCGCATATTTTTTAAAAGAAACATAATCATCGCGGTATGCCTGCACCATCGAGTGGGCATGCGTCCCCGCTACTGGAATATCGAAAAGCTTGCCTGCCCTGACATTGCTTGTCGCGTTAAATCCGCCGATAAATGCGGCCCGGGTTCCCCAGATGCCGGCATCCATTTCCTGCGCCCTTCGCGTTCCGAACTCCATCACGACTTCATCTTCGACAACCTGCCTGATTCTCGCTGCTTTAGTCGCAATCAATGTTTGAAAGTTAATGATATTCAATAGCGCTGTTTCCAGGAGCTGCGCCTGGGCAAGAGGAGCTTCCACCCGCAAAAGCGGCTCGTTTCCAAACGCCAGCTCTCCCTCTTTCATCGACCGGATGCTTCCGGTAAAACGCATTTCCTTTAAGTATTGCAGGAAGGCTTCTTCATACCCGACTTCCTCTCGCAAATACTCTATATCCGAGTCACTGAAATGAAAGTTCTTTATAAAATCGATGACCCTTTCAAGACCGGCAAATACGGCATAGCCATTCCCGAACGGAAGCTTTCGGAAAAATAACTCGAACACTGCTTTCTTTTCATGAATCCCGTCCTGCCAATAGGTCTTGGCCATGTTGATTTGATAAAGGTCTGTATGTAATGCGAGGCTGTCATCAGAATATTTATACATACGCCGTTCACTCCTTCGGGTTGCGTTTGGTCTTACCCTTATAAATAGACTATTTTTCTTATTTTAACCATAAAATTGATTTGTTCACCGGCATGGGGATTGGAATTAGGTTTTACGTATGGTTAAAAAAATATGAAAAGGAGGTCCCGGAACAGCAAAAAGAACCAGCTGCGGCTGGCTCTTTTCAATAAATCAGATGAATAATAGGGCGCCGATCAACCCAAAGATCAGTGCAATGATAAACCATAGGATGGACAGGATAACGATGATCCAGCCCCATAGCTTCCTTCCCGTCACAATCAGGTAGATACCAAGTACGATGATACCAAATATAAGGCCCAGTATCCCCCAAATCCATGGGTTCTTGTCCCGTTTTTTCGCATCCATGAACAGATAGACCGCGACAAGGATATTAATAATAAGACTAAATGAAAATTCCATATTATCACTCCTTTTTCTTTTACCTTTCCCAAGCTGGTGAAAGATAAAACAGGTTATGTTTCATTTATAGCGGGACTCAGCACAAAAAAGCCCAAACAAAAAGAGCACCTGCATAGATGCTCATACATATATCAATAGGCTCATCTGCAATATCAGTTATCTTTATGTGACCGATATTGCCAATCAGTTCATCTTAACCGTCCAATTCTCTTCCTTACGGGAATACTGTAACACTCATCACATATTCCCCCGTTATCACGGTACTCAATTTCATCTGTTATTACTTTCTCGCACTTAGAGCAAATCCATACTTTTTTATCAACCTGCTCCACCATTACCACCTCCATAATCTTACAATTCGACAGCTATGGAGGTTTTCCTGCAGGAAAACACGACATGTGAAGAAGCCTTTTCTTCTTCGCAATCTTTAAATTCAAAACCTTAACAATGCACTTCCAGCTCCCCGTTAATCTATCAAATCATCTATATTTTTCATTCAACAGTTTTTTACTGTATTCCTTCAACTCATTTATTAACTTATCTTTATTCTCGGCATCATTATATAAATGGATCCCATATTGATACTTGCCGCTATAATTCCGTTTCTGCCAAACAACTTCCCCTGTTAATTTTTGTTCAGTGATGATCGTAAAGGTGACCTCAATGTCCACCTCATTATCTTTATGTAAATCGAGATCGGTCTCAACCTTTAAACCCTCTGGGCTCAAATCAAAAATATCAGCTTTTCCCAACTTGCTTTCCACGTCTTGACCATTGATTCTTAGAATTTTGAAATGACCTGATAAGGGTTTGCCAAATTCATATCTGAACGTCTCATTTCTTTTATATCTCACTTTCATCATCTCCACATTCATAACCTATTTTAAAATCTTCTGTTCTTAAATAGACGAAGCCGGCTTAATTTTCCCTGTCCTACTTAATAATTAGCCTTCTATTTAAATATACCTTTTTCCAGTTAGAGATTATGTGATAAAAGTTACAAAATTAATAATATATCAAGAATCCATCACTTTCTTTAACTTGCCGAATACATCTGTTCCCCTATGGGAGAACGGGCAATATCATTAATCATAATTACACATGTTATGGTAACAATAAGAATGAATTGATTTGTTTTCCATTCATTACACAATTGGCGCTGCCGCCTTTACTACTCTTAAAGTGAGGTAGAGAATATGAAGGGAAATATAGTAACATTTTTTCTAACTTTGGCATTATGGTTTGTTTTTGCAGGCCGCGTTAATATCGAGGTATTTTTGTTAGGTAGTATGATTAGTTCAGTTATATCGTTTATGTTGGTCGGCAGTCTGTTCAGAATCGAACAAAAGAAATATAGAACGAAGAAATTCTTCCAAAAAACATATTACATATCTTTGGTAGCCGCTGTTTGTATATTTGATGTTTTCATATCTGCATTCCGAGTATCCCGGCATGCATTTGAAACGAAACCATCCTTTTCACCCAGGCTGGTAAGAATGAAAACATCTCTCGACAATAAAGGCAGCTTGGAAAATTTGATCCATTTCATGACAATCACTCAGGGGACCCTTGCTATGGATTTCGATAGTGCCAGTAAAAACTACCTCATTCACTGGATAGATGTTCACAGCGACGATGAAGCCGAAGTTAAGAAAATACGTATCAATAAACATGAGTCTTTGATAGCTAAAATATTTGAGTAATACAGGATTTCATTCCAAGTGGAGAGTGATTTGAGTGCTTTATATAATACTTGCCATCGTCCTTTCTGCTATTTTAACTTTCTACAGGGTGATGAGAGGCCCCGGTAAAGCTGATAAAATAGTCGCCATGAATTCCATAGGGGTCATGTTTTTATTAGTGTTGGTTTTATTAAGTTATTACTTCGAAAGAAAGATTTTCATTGATGTGGCTTTAGTTTTTGGCTTTTTCTTATTTATGGATGTGCTGGTTATGGCGAAGTATATTAGAAAGCCGGAAGAAGGAAGAGTTGATGATCATTTTTATTGATCTGTTAAGGCAGCTATTTAGTTATTTGTTCTTTATAACAGGCATTTATTTTTTGTTTAGTACTGCTGTGGGGATGGTCCGCTTTCCTGATTTGTATACCCGGTTACATGCCGGCTCTAAATGCCTGATGGCCGGGGGCATTTCCGTTTTAATGGGATGTTTAGCCTTGGAAGGAGATATCTTTGTTTCTTTAAAGCTCATTGTCCTCATCGTTTTGTTATTAATCAAGAACCCCATAGCCATTCATGTCATAGCCAGTTTTGCTGATCATGAACAGATGAAAGATACCGACTTATGAGTGACTGGAGGCAATGTCATGATTGAGATTATATTGAATATTTTAGTGATCTTCTTGCTGCTTACTGCAATTTTCATCGTATTTACGAAAGATATATCAAACTCCGTTATTGTCCTCCCCATATTCGGGTCTATTCTAGTGATTATATTTGTCATTTTACAGGCTCCGAGTGCCGCTCTGGCCGAAGCTGTCATCACTGCAGGCTTAACGACTGTCTTTTTTGTCATTACGATCAATAAAACGGAGTATCGGCGAAATGAATAGAACTCCTGCAGTTATTTCAAAAGCTTATAAAATAGGCCTTGTTCTATCGCTGGCGCTTTTCTTCTTTTTCATTTTTGCTGAAATACATAATCTTGACAGTGATAGTAAAAGATATTTATCCCATCACTATATTTCTGAAGGGGTGCAGGAAACCGGGGCAATTAATTTAGTTACTTCCGTCCTCTATGATTACCGGGCCTTTGATACTTTGGGTGAAACAACTGTGCTTTTAACAGCTGCTACTATTTTAGCTTTTATGGTTCCACTAAAAACAGCAGCAATGCCGGTTATCAGATTTTCACTGCTTGTTGATCAAACGCTAAAGTGGATGATCCCATACTTAGCCGTTTTAGGAGCCTATTTAATCTTTTTTGGCCATCTAAGTCCCGGCGGGGGATTTGTGGGAGGAGTTGTTTTAGCGGTAATCCCCATTCTCTTGACGGTAATCTATGGGGTCGAAATTTCTGAATACAAATTCAAACCTGCTCCCAAAAAGTTAGTAGAGGATATAGGAGTCATAGGTTTTATTTTACTGGGATCACTGGGGGTATTGACTGGAGGCAGCTTTCTCGCAAACGGTCTGGGGCCGGGAAATACCGGTGAATTAATCAGTGCCGGACTGATACCTTATTTAAACCTATTGATTGGTGTAAAAGTAGGAGCGGGTTTCGCCATCATTCTTAATAGCTTGATTAAGGAGAGATAGAAGTGGAAATACCCTATGCTGTCGTGGCCATATTGTTCTCTCTTGGCCTTTATACGATCATTACTGAAAAACATTTAATCAAAATGGTTATCGGATTTACGATTGTAGAGTCTTCATTAATTTTATTGTTGATGCTGATAAGTTATAAGCCGGATGGAACTGCTCCTATTATGGACAAGCAATATGAACTCGTAGTTGATCCGATTCCACAGGCACTGGCCTTAACAGCGATTGTTATCGGGGGAAGTGTTATAGCTGTCATGCTGGCGTTGGTGATCAAGATATATAAAAGGTTTGGGACATTAAACATTGATGAGGTTCGAAAACTGAGAGGATAATTTAACTTGAGGGAGGATCATAATGGAAGCGGCTGTCTGGGTTATCATCTTACCTTTAGTAACCGCCTTTTTTCTTGGAATATCCAAGTTATACTTTGTAAAGACCCTCACTCCAGTGGTAACAGGCAGTGCAATCATCTATCTTTACTTATTAATTCTAGTTATCAATAGCAGTGATCCTCCACAAGTTTACAGCATTGGCGGCTGGGGGCTGTTGGGCATAAATTTAATGGTGGATCCTTTTTCCGCCATGTTTTTGTTGATAATAGCTCTATTGTTTTTACCTGTTATTATATTCTCACTGAAATTTATCAAAACTCATAAACATATCTATTTTATCTTTACCTATATCATGATAGCCGGTATCGCAGGAATGGTCCTTACCGCTGATTTGTTCAATCTATATGTATTCCTCGAAGTCAGTTCCCTGTGTTCCATTGCTTTAACGGTGCTGAAGAATACGAATAAAGGACTAGAAGGTGCTTTTAAGTATTTAATCATGTCCACATTAGGGAGCTTTTTCATTTTGCTCGCTACTATCCTGACTTATTATGTAACAGGAACTCTCAATATGGCCGAGATTTCTCTGATATTTGAAGATATTCCATTCAAGATAAAAAGTGCACTTATGGCTTTTTTCGCTTTTGGCTATGCCATCAAGATCGGGTTAATCCCCCTCCATGCCTGGATTCCTGATGCTTATGAAGACTCCCCCATCCCCTATAATGTTTTATCTTCGGGATTGGTGATGAAATCGGCTGTTTATGCATTGATCAAAGTGCTGTATATCATTTTTGGAATTGATTTTCTGAATGAAAGTGGGATACTGCATATTGGTGTCCTTTGGGGAGTCATGACTTTTCTTACGGCTCATCTTCTAGCCTATCAACAGTCCAATTTGATCCGCCTTCTTGCATATTCCAGTATTGCGCAGATAGCCTATATCACGATCGGATTATTTGTTGGAAGTGAGAAAGGATTGATTGGGGGTAACTTTCACATTCTCAATCACGCCATAATGAAAGGCACTTTATTTTTTGTTGCAGCCATTTTTAATTCCAGTTTAAGCGCAGTTGATATAGAAGATGTTAAAGGGTTGGGTTATAGATTCCCACTGCTTTCCTTTATTTTCGTGATTGCTTCCCTTGCGATCGTGGGCCTTCCTCCCTTCAATGGATTTATCAGTAAGTGGCTCATCATTGAAGCAGCGCTGGAATCCGGTTTTGTTTATGCCGCTTTCTTTATTCTGGTCGGAACATTTTTGTCTTTAACGTATTATTTAAAAGTCATTGTTACATTATATACAAAAAATGAAAAAGAAATATTGATAGAAGCACCCGGGTTGTCTTTACGATTGCCGGCTGTATTTCTGGGCAGTTTATGCATCTTATTTGGTGTAGTACCTTCATTGCCTCTGGGCCTGATCAATAAAATCCCGGAATTTTTGCTGGATAATGAGAATTACATAAGAATATTGCTGGGAGGTTAAAAGTGATTACTCCAGGTTTCTTATACATGGCAGGTGCTGTACTTTTACTTTTGCCCGTTAGTAATAAAATCAAATACATCATATCCTTCTTGGTTCCTGCAGGAGCCCTGGTTGTTACTTTTTATTTTATACCGGGTTCCAGTTTGCAGCTGAACTTCCTCACCTACACTCTCATTCCTTTTAAAGTAGATAGAATCAGTAAGTTAACAGGATTGATATTTGCTTTCGGCGGCCTGGCTGCGGTCATTTACTCCGTGAGTTTATGTTCCCGAACTCAGTTAAGGTTAATATTTGTGTTTATTGGCAGTGCCCTGACTGTGGTATTCTCCGGTGACTTGTTTACTCTTTATGTTTTCTGGGATTTGATGACGATCAGTTCGTCTTTTCTTATTTTGATAGCAAGTAGTTTTGATAAAAAAACGGGATATTATTATTTCCTGATGCACGTGGCAGGAAGTTTAAGTCTATTATGGGGGATATTTCTGCAGTATTCGGCAGCAGGCAGTTTGGCTTTGAATGATATAGAAGCCGGCATCCCTTTCTTTATGATAGCCGTCGCCATCAAGCTGGCTTTTGCCGGCTTCCATACCTGGATGCCTCTGGCTTACAGCAAAGCTCCTTTTTATGTGGCAGTCGTCCTGTCCATATTCACGACAAAAGTGGGAGTCTATGTAATGAGTGCTGTGCTGTCCGGGATTAATATATTGGCCTACGCGGGTCTCATATCGGCTTTGTTCGGGATTGTAATGGCCTTAAGGGAAAACCAGGTTCGTAAAATTTTGAGCTATTCGATCATCATCCAGGTTGGTTTTATGATTATGGGTATCAGTGCCGGGACTGCCGAGGGAACTGCGGGAGCTATTTTCCACCTGGTCAATCACATATTATATAAAACAGTATTATTCATGGCCGCGGGGATAGTCATTTATAAAACCGGGAAGGATCGCTTAGAAAATTTAGGGGTTCTCGGCAGAAAACTTCCCTTAACTTCAGCAGCAACATGGATTGCTTTTTTGGGAATAGCCGGGGTACCTTTTTTTAATGGATACATGAGCAAAACCATCATTAAAGAAGCATTACATGATCCATTATTAACCTGGGGATTGAACCTGATGAGCTTTGGGACTTCTCTGATATTCATCAAATTTATCTATTATGCCTTTTTCAAAAGAAGCAACGTTATCCTGGATAAGAAACCACCTCTCAGCATGCAGATGGGGCTGGCACTTTTAACAGTTATGATGATAGCGGTTGGGATTCACCCTGTTTTATTAGAAAACTTAACAAATATGCAGGTAGATATACATTATTTTGATACCAAACATATGCTGAGCGGGATTCAACCTTCCCTCTGGTCCATTGCTGTATTTATTTTATTCAAGAAATATTTAGTGAGGAACGATGTGAGACCTCAATATTTTGATCTATATCGTAAAATGGCTGGAATATATAGAACCGCCAGCTATCAGTTAAGCAACTATCATGATGGAAAGTTAAATAAATATTTAGTATGGGCAAGCACCACTTTAATCGTACTGCTGTTGGTATTAATGTTCTAATATAAATTTACACAAAAAGACTACCTCCATGAAATCTTGGAGGTAGTCTTTTTTAATAAGAGTGGAATTCATAGATGTGATAGGGTGATCCCTATTACATCATGCCGCCCATTCATTTTCTTATATAATAGAAAAAAATAGGATTAAATAAACCGTATTACACCAACACTTTACGACTTTTTATTATAATACAATTTAATAAAATAAAACCGAGATGCACACAAATCAGCACACAATAATTCTATACTGACTTAAAACAAATAAGAAGAGTGATTTATGATAACCACTCTTCTTATTTGTTAATTACATTTCCCTTTGAGGATTTATATATTGGGCAAAATCATAAGGAATAACTTGATTGTTTGCGTGCTCTAACCAAGCTCGCTCTTCATGAGAAAAATCGCTTAACTCTTTCGCCCGTTTGTCTTTAAACTTTTCGTTAACAAATCTTATAGTTGCCCATTCTTCTGGCGTAAAACCGAATTCAATATCATCAATCAAACGTAAAACCCTTCCATTTTCAGCGGTTGGTGATGGTTCTATTTCTACACCCGGTATACTCTCAAATATAGTTTGATGCCTTTCGGGACATGGCCCATACGGCATTCTCACATATCTTGAACCACTTATTGAAGTTCCGAATTCACGAAAATGATAAAAGTCAGTAAAAAACAGTAACTTACACATTGAAGTAAAGTGAGGAGCTTGTTCTTTCGCGAAAAATGAAACAAGTTGTTTCAACTTATGCCAATTGTATCTTTGGAATCCATTTTGCAAATTTGGGACTTGAGACATCATATTGCGAATAGGTTCAATTATTTCAATTTCAACCTCTTGTGTATCTTGTAATTCGTTTAACAATCTCCCGCATATTGATGGATCAATTTTATGTCCATTATCTTTTGCGCATTGTAGCATAAATGAAGGGTTTTGTGACTCTTTAATCATTGTGCTATGCGCAGGACTAGGTAATGTCCCTCGTTCATACCGCGTAATTTGTATCTCACCAAACCCTAATAATAATGAATAATCTTTTTGCTTTAAATTATATTTTTTTCGATTTGCAATAATTTCGTCTACAAAAACTAATTTATGCTTTTCTCTATATTTATCAAAAGCCAACTTTTGGTTATAACGTTCCATATCCATATTAGCCACTTCATTATTGCAAGTATCACATATCGATACTTTGCCGGCAATAGTAAAAGCTTCGTCTTTTACATAATAGTCAAAATATTGATCATCTAATATTTTAAGCTCACGAATCTCTTTACAGTTTTCGCAGAGTATTTGTTTATTCATATTTCCAACCTCCAGTTAAAATTGAGAAACTACTTACCTGTGTGGATAGGTGATAGGACGTTCAGCCTTATGAAAAGATAAACAGATCATACTATCCTGATGTAGTAGCTCTTTTAACTTTACATATACATCGTCAGAAGGAATAAAGTCAGATATCCCAAATTCCCACATATCTCCGGCAGGAAACCTATTGGTATCACGTTCAGGAGTAGGACCATTAAAATAATCTTTGTATGTTAAATCGTATGCAAAAGCAAGAGCATCATCGATACTAATACCCTCTGAGTTTAAAAAGTCCATATTTTTTTTCCGTTCTTCGAAATGAATAGTTTGGTCATCAATATGACGTCGTGATTTTTCTAGTACAGATTCGATAGTTGCTTGATTTGCTACAGCCATGTTTACCCCCATTAATTGTAAATATACATATAATTATAGGGAGGTTTTTTTAGGCTGTCTATCCGGTTTTGAAAAAATCGAGTTATCAATTGATAACTTCATATTAATTATATACAATTTAGGGTTGGTAGTATACATATATGTTTAATTTTCCCACTGATCGAACTTCCTCATCAACAGCCTCTTTTCCCTTCTTTGGGTGTTACCCCAACCAAAAAAAGGACCAAAAATGGTCCTTCGGCATGTTTAGAATAATATTAAGAGATGTCTTAGGTGCTCATGATTTAACTCCGGCTTTTTCCGTTAACTCCAGACATTTTTTTAGATATGCTTGCAAGTTTTTATCACGACAGTATACGTAA
The DNA here is from genome assembly GCF_053903065.1 of Bacillus sp. AK031. Classification (NCBI taxonomy): domain Bacteria; kingdom Bacillati; phylum Bacillota; class Bacilli; order Caryophanales; family Bacillaceae; genus Bacillus; species Bacillus sp. AK031. The sequence goes on from NZ_CP096424.1 coordinate 3,991,132, forward strand.
CATCCTTTCATACCACGGGAGAACAATACCTTATACACATTTTTCACAAGCTCGGTAAGCTTTTCATTGTTGTCTTTCAGCCCCTTCTTACCTGCTTTATCTTTGTATTCCTTATACTCAGCATAAATTTCATTGGTTACTGTGTCATATTTTAAATCATCCCCAATGATTAATCCTATATATGGGAACTCAAGACCTTGGGAAGTGTGTACACAGCCAATTTGACCAACACCTTGATCATTGATTGCCCATGTCGTTGACATTGACCTTGCGTTCCATGGCATCTTAAAGTTATGCTCATCAATTACCACATCATCATATTCCCCATTTTTATTTCCCTTCTTCTCAGATGTCCATTCCCATGCATATCCAGCCAGCATGCGAGCGTTAAGTCCCTGCTCGTTTTTCTTTGTAATCCTACGCTGTACTTCCAATGGTGAATCCAAGATTTCGAACTTAAACGCTTCTTTATCCCAACCATCAAAGTTTCCCGTGTCGGTTATTTGCAAAACATCTTGTATCCAGTTAATAAATCCATTTGCACCAGCCGCACGAAACTGGATAGTTAATTCAACTTCTTCCACTTCCGCTCCATATCTTTCAGCTACTTTACGAATTTCTTCAACCGTCCCGATATCTTCCGGTCGTATCCTTTGTGTATCATCAATGAAGAATACAGAAGTCCTGGCAGCTTTTACAACATCCTCCACCTGATTATCACCAAAGTATTGATATGCAGATCCATTTTTGAGCCTATGGCTCTCGTCACAAAGGAGAAGATCAAATTCATCCTCTTTTGTATCATAATAACTAGCGGAGCCTGTAAAGAGGGCTTTGATTCTTGCTTTACTGGCAACATTTTGACTCGTAAGCTTCTCCACCATAACATTCCGGAATGATGCATTTGGGGCAACAAATCGAGCATTTAACCCTTCATTAAGAAGTTTCCCGAAAGCATTAAAGGAGATAACTGATTTCCCAGTACCAGGACCACCTGTAACAATAATCACTTTTTTAGTGTCCTTTTCTTCCTTTGCCGCGTTCATTATCGTTGACAATGCAACTTTTTGTTCATTAAATAAGATGAATTCATCATTGCCTTTAAACAGTCCAACTACATGGTCGATAAGCTGTTGGGATGGCCTAATTTTACCAGATTCAATTAAATCTAAAATTATATCCCCTTTTCCACTGCCAACCTTTTCATAAAGAAACTGTTGGAACTCCTCATAATCATCAGCAAAAAAGATTGGGGCTTGTGTAGTGTAATTGTTATATCGATTATCAAGGAGTGGTTCACTTTTGCTTTTCACGTAGTTATGCATATAAACACATGCATGCCCTTTAATGTCATTACCGTAGATACCTTCGTTCATATCGTTTATTTTTTCACGGTAGGACCAGGCTTGATAGGAAGGATGGGCTGTGTATTTTAACCCACCACCTAAATATGTCTGCACAACACCTTCACGATCAGTGGCTATCGCTTCTGCCCATCTTTTTAACTCGACAATCACGTAGTTTCTATTGCCAAATTGATCATGACCTGCAATGAAGAAATCAATTCTATTACCTTGCCCCGTAATGTAATACTCAAGAAAGATGGCAGCATCATCTGGAATATTAGATTGTTCAATTACCCTCTCCATATACTGCAACGAGCTACTCCACGACTCTTTCTCTTTATATTGAGGCTTATGTCCCAAAGCTTCTATGAAAGCCGATTCCAACTCTCTAGTTATACGATTTTCTCGTACAGATTCCTTAAATCCCTTGACAGTTGCTCGATATATGATCAAGAACACCACTCCTCTTTAATTAATGCGAATATTTTTGACTATCCAATCAGATTGTAAAACAAACATTTTAAAAAGTCAATGAAACCTTTTAAATAGGGTTTTTTTATAATTTTACCCATCCAACGAATTGATTCTTTACCCATCCAATGATATAGTGTTAATAAATTCAAAAAATTTTCAAGGAGGTAAGAAGTTGAAAAATACGTTGGACTACATTCTTAATTTTAAAAAACTAGTGACAGTTAAAGAGTTACAAAAGGATTTGAAGTCACCGCAATCCACCATATATTCAATGGCAAGAGGAGAAAAACCGATACCGGAAAAGATTCAAGAACGTTTATCAAAAATCTTTAATATTAAAAAGGAGTTTTGGGGGAGAGACTTAATCCCTCCAGCGTTTGCTGATTTTTTTCTTGAGGAATATAACTTAAATGATCTTGAAAAAGAGATAATTGAATATGCTAGAAATAATTCTGTATCAGAAGCTTACAGTAGATCTGTCGGGTTACAACCGGCTAGTGCGACCAATAAAGTTGCTCAAAAAAACCTCAAATTAACAATCTATAAGCGCGCACCTGAAGAATTAATCACATCATTTATTCCTTCTAAAACAAAAAGAGAATATCTAAAAAAAATTAGTAATGGAAAGGGATTTTACGTTTGGGGGGTTAGATCCGGCGTTTATAACCAGTGGACAAAACTTTCTCGTGGTGATCACGTGATGTTTGCCAGTAAAGGAAACTTTTTTTTGTGGGGAACAGTTGTAATCACCTTACATAGTCCTGATCTTGCACGACAATTGTGGCCTGACAGCGATGATGAGTCATTTGAATACATTTACATTATGGCCGAAGTTAACAAAATGAGTTTCGACGTTGTTGATTTTAATAAGTTGCTGGGATACTCCCTAAATAACAGAGTACAGGGATTTCAAGTGCTTGATATGGAAAAAAGCAAAAAAATTATTAATGCATGTGGCTTTGATTCTAACTTAATACAGCCCTGGCTTAACAAAAAATCATTTGAACAAGAAATCGATTGGCTGGAAAAGCAGTCAAGCTTAGACACTAATCGTAATCAAAAAGGGCGCATTGAACAGGCGTATTTAAGGTCTTATCTATTCGGAAACAAAACAACAGGAGAGTGTTGCATATGCAAAAGGGAATTCCCATTAAGCGGTTTAATTACTGCGCACATAAAGAAGCGGTCTGAATGTACCATTGAAGAAAAGAAGGATGTAAACGTTGTAGCACCTATGTGTAGATCATGTGATATATGGTTTGAAAATGGCTATATCAGCGTGAACACAGCAGGCAACATAGTATGTATTAATGACAATCAGACTGACAAAGTGGTTACAGGAGATCTTTTAGATGAGCTGAGTAATATTCAAGGGAAAAGATGTTCATATTGGAAGGAAGAAAATAAAAAGTATTTCCACTGGCATTTTGTATTTCACGGGTTCGATAACTTAATATCTTCCTAAGCGTTAACCAATCTGCATTAGGTAGTACGCTTCTATCATTTCACTAAAAGAAAACGTTGTAACAGATAAGAGCTTGTTAATAGAAAAGACCACAGAATGGTCTTTTCTATTAACAGTATTATTTAATGAGATCCTTAAACACCAAAAGGCAACCTCGCTTTTGTAAACTGCCACAAATATTTCAGGGAAATCTACCTGTAGGCAGCAAGAAGTTCATATTTTGAAATATCGATACCAAAGTCAATTAAGTGTTGTTTTCTTAATGAATACAACGTTTCAATCATTAAATTCCGGTCTGCCTTGTATGCATGGTGAATCTTCCTATGACAATTTGGACACAAGGACACTATATTCCCTGGAACATCAAGGCTCCACCTAAATTCACCTTGTAGATTCATTGGGATTAAGTGATGTGTTTCTACAAAATTATCCCCCGATACGTCTGATATAAAAGTTAGATGACTAGGATCATATTCGCAAAGATAATTTGCTGTCTGTAAGGCCTCTTTTGCTATTGATGCATTTCTTTTCCATTTTTCCCCCTGCCCTGTATTTTCTTTGGCTGGAACTGTTTGAGGTTCTTTTGAAGTATTAGCAGGCACTACTAATTGTATATCCGCTTGAAACTGAGTATCCTCAATTTCTTCTATGTTCAGTAAATAATCAATAAATTGGTCAGTATTCCTTAATCCCATGAAAGCTTTTAGTTGTTGATAAACTATAAGTATTTTCATAAGATCATCCCATAATTTCTCCTTCTCAGGAAGGTTATTCAAAGAATAGTACTTACCACATATGTGAGCCGCCATATAATTTTTTGAGTTATCCGTGTTGGAAACTAAGTCTATAGTAGTTTCCGGAAAGTCTTCCAATGAAAAGTTCAAAATCCCCCTTAGTTTATTTGCTACTTCCTCCATTTTGGCTCTCGGCTTTTTACCCTTATATTTATTCTTTATGTATGTTGTCCCTTGATTTAATGATAGGTATACACCATTCATATCTTTTCTAAATAAATATACAATATAAAAACCCTTCGTAGCGGTTTTAGTTATTTCACTATCAAATATGCTTAACCAGGGAGTTTCGGTCCAATTCCCTTGACCTACAGAAGCATGCACCATATATAATGCTTGATCAAGTGAAACTTGATTTATTATTATCTCCGGCACTTCGTTAAGGATATATTTTGCTAATTCATTTTCTGTTGGTCTAAATGGCTTAATTACCTCGTCTTTGTATTGGGATAATATTGTTTGGAAGATTGTTTTCACCGTTTTCACCTCAAATTTCTACCTCTAAAGACTTGCTAGTTATTTTATTATATAAATTATATATGAAGCACTACGGATATTCAAAAGAACATTTTAATGAAGGTAACTCAGATTATTAAAATATAATTAAACATTACTAAATTTAGTGAATATTTGGTAAAGTAGCAATAAGAAGTCTCGAGGTGATTATATGAAAGAATATCTAACTATTCAGGAACATGCTTGGAAACTTTGTTTGGTTTTTGAGGCTATCCATATTCAAACGTGTGATGATCGATGGGTACATATATCTGAGTGGCTACAGATGGCTTCAGGAGTACGGTCGGTAGAAATTGACACCCAATATTATAATACAAGTAATCTATTCTGTGGAGTTGCTATGGACTACGAGGATAGCCGAAGTAAATTGTGGTCGGATTTTTGTGTCGAGTTAACTACTTTTAATTTTTTATGGGGAAGTCTTGAATCATTAATTGAAGAAATAACTCCAGCCACTGAAACAGACTCTAAACCCAGTTTCGGTAAAATATTTCTGAAAGAAAATTATAAAGGTTCGCCTATCAATAAATATATCTGTGAACTTGACTATTTAAAAAAGTTGGTTAGTTACTCTAATTTTGCAAGTATGGATAAAATATTGAATAAAAGAGTTATACGCACAAAGAACTCTGGTACTGGTCTTCATATTGTTTCTAAGTTAAGAAATTTATTTGCGCATGGTGCAGTCTCTTTGCCTCACCCGGACGAATTTGAAGATCAAGTAAAAATCAACCTTTCAGTAATAAGACACTCCTCAAGAATCGTTCTTTTAACAATACAAATGCTTTTAATTGCCTTCTTTAGAAAAGATGATTTAATTTTAGAACATCTAGAGATGTTTGATGAAATATCGGATTTTGGACATTTAAAAGTCACTGTACTATTAGAACACATCCATCTTTATAATTATTCAAAATTACTCAGTAATCTCTCATCATGTGATTAGTCTAGAAACAGGACGTCATAAATTTTTCCGACGTCCTGCTCTCTTCATAAGATATCACCTCTCCAATAGTCCTTTTAGTTCATCTTTTTTAAGCCAAGGCCTTTTTCTATGTAACATTTTGTGACAATTTGAACACACCATCACAATATCCTCAATTTTAGTGACATGTCCCTCTTCTAATTCAGAAACTGGGATAGTATGATGACCCTCGATAAAGTCCTCTCCTATCTCCCCATATTTATCATAGAAGTCAAATCCACATATTTCACAAAACAAACGTCCACCATTATTTTTCTTGAACCCTTCCTTTGCTAATAGGATAACCTTAGGGTTACGTTCCCTATATATGTGCTGTTTTAATTTCTTCTTACCCTCTACAAACCCAGTATCGTCCTCAGTTAATTCTACCTTATCACCGAACGGTTCAAAATTCCTTAAACCCCAAATCCCTTTTCCTTTGCCTGCAACGGAATAGAAAATATCAGTTTCATCGCCACGTACTCCCGTAAAAATCTTATCGGCATCGCTTGAATGCTCATAAATACGCTTTCTTATAGGTGATCTAAAATCTTTGTAATTTGAAAAATTGATATTTCCTCTATCTTGAATAACCTCATAAATATCGGACAGGGTTCCTTGGCCACCTAATTCTTTTAACGCCTCAATTACTTCTTTTAACCAAGGTGTTCGTTCATTCATGATATCTATTCTCCTTTTTAATTATGTAACTTAGAAAATGATTTATCATCTGATTTGTTATCTTTAGTAAGTTCCCGTGAGGATTGTTTGATATGAATTTCTTCTGTTCAACTTTTCCTTTTACATGAGGTAGTTTTTTTATAAAAGTCTGTATATTTTCTTGACTTTTTAATGAATGCATTAGCTAATCGCAATGTAACATTAAAGTGGGGCCTTATTCTTCAACGATGTTCCTATCTTTATTATTAACCAAAGAATCTACATATTCCTTATACTCTTCCCAGTCCATAACCTTTGTACTGATGCCGAGTCTTTGATATATGAGCTTCGCGCGATCCTTAAACTTTTTATCCATCGTAACAATAATATCCGTCCCTGCCGCATAAATCATGTGCTCGATATCATGCGCACTGCTTTTTATTGCACGTTTCTTGTCTGTCTTGAATCCTAGATTATCCAACGCTCGAACAAGTGCATATATCGCTTGGTGGGCGAACGTATAGTGTTTAACGCGCCCTTTCTTGTCGAGAAGCTCTTCCCTTTTAAAATCCTCACATACCCCGACAACCGTCGGATGGTTAAATACCTCATCAAAGGTTAATCTACTAAGGTAGACTTCATCTGTACGTTCGGGATGAAATATTTTGCGGTCATGGGCGGTGATAACGCGGTAAGCTTCGAGGTCCGGTGCAACATCACTTTTTAATACCCTGCGCATACCATAATTCGGATCTTCGTGGGCAAGGCTTAATTTGTTGCCTTCAAAATTGGAAATGAAGAGGGAGCTGGTAATACGTCGGATCGTAGACATTACATTCTGTTCCTCTTCTACATTGTTCATCCGTTTGATTTCCTCGAGATGAGAAGGGCTATAGACATATTGGATGTCTGCATAGCTAGGGACCAGCCTTCTCCTCATTTCCTCCTTTTTATGGAACTTGTCCATAACATTATGATCTAAATAAACAAGTAGTTTATTATTCTGAATGTATGGTCTCCTACAGTAATCTTCAGGATTTACCTGAATTAAAGGTAAGTGTCGAAGGACTTGATCTTGGGCTCTTGCCTTTCTAATATACTGTTCCATCTCTATTACCCATTGCTGATCCTTCCCCTCAAACAAAAAACCATACACTATCTGTCTGTTCTCCCTAAATGTCAAGCATCCGTTACACATAAGACAAGGAGGTTTAATTATTCCCGCTTCTAGCTGCTCCTCGAGTTGTATGCACATCTTTTTAAAAGTGGTATAACCCTCAGATTTCCCTTGTTTTATTTCTTCTAACGTATAAGAAAAAGCTTGAGCCATCACACCATAATAAGAGCATCTGTCCATATTCATCCCTCTTCAGTATCAATTTTGGTTTTCTCTAAATATCATCATTTACTAATGCCTCGCCGCATTTTTGAATGCTCCTAATTCTACGAGTCAGATCACATATAGTTTTAAATTTAAAAAAACCCTTCCAAGTAGGAGAAGGTTTTTTTATTATCCGATTTTTCAACAAACCTGCTCCTTTGCTTTAATAAGAAATGCCGCCAAAAAAGGCAGCTGGATCTTCAACTCTTGTATCGCTTAGTTTAAGTGAAGACCTTCACATTTTTTCACCATTTAAAAATAGCTTACTTTTCTTACTAACGCTACAAAACAAGCATATGCATTCTAGAAATTCATTATATGTAGTTACAAATCAGAGAGTCTAAAGAAAGAAACTTTGTTATCAGAGATTGAGCATTTTTCTAAAGTCCTTCTATGACTTGCTATCTCACCTGCTGTATAGTAACTCACATACCAGCGTGTATTTTTATGACACAGATTTGTATTTATCTGTTGAATATATGGTAAATCAACATCCGACAAGCTATGCCCCATAATAATAATATCATTATATTTATCAGGTGAGTTAAAAAAAGACTGATTCTTTGCAATCACAGAAGCTGTTGACTTGTGTGTAGTTGCATAATACTGACTAATCAAATCATACGCTTCGTCAGTCCTAACATCACCATAAACCAAATCCAAATCACTTGGTGGCTTTCCTACAGCATGACCAAGAATGATTTCAGAACCTTCATAAATAACTCTATTGTGTATATGAAGAACCTTCTCATCATCAATTCCATACAAGCTTTGTAATGTTGGTGTATAGTTGAAATTTAAGTAACGAGAATCCTTAATCTCGGCAAAACATTTAGCAATCCCTTCACTCATTTTAGTTGGCATATCAATACTGCATATCCATTTAACAAATTGCGATATTAACTCATAGCTCATATACGAAGTATCTTGTTCGATAAAATACTGAAATTCATGATGATACATGTCACTCCAATTGTCATCTGCATATGAGACTAAACTGTCAGAGTAGTAATCATACATTAGTTGAACATCGATATTTGCCAGATTTGCTTCAAAATCCGACCATAAATCCTCTTGGAACATATTGAACATCTCCATCGTTCTTAATATTTCTGTCCCAGTTTCCAAGAGATAATTCCTAAAATTCCAGTAACTTGTTTTCATTCCATGGTGAAGATCAAAACCATTTCCAATAATAAAAAGTCTTTTCATAATATACCTACTTTTCACATGTTAGTTCTTAAAATAATAGCTATCACAGTTCAACGGCGCATAATCCCCACATTATGATGTATCTCCACTGTAAAAATTTCATGAGAACCTAAGTCGGAGTGTACCCTACTTGCATTGGTTGCTACTTCTATTGACTACATGTTTTACTGCTCATTTCAATATAAATACATACTGATTTTTAACTTCACTTAAGGTTTAACATTAGGTTTTTAAAAGTAGAATGCTCATTCCATTGTAAAACCTTAAAAACAACAGTTTCCCCTTGATTTTTTGTTAAGTCAAAGGTAATAGATAGGTCTTTCTCCAATAATTCAAAACACTTTTTTATCTGCTCACTTGGTTTTCCATCTTCATAATGCAATGATTGGTTCCTAGCTATGCGTATAACTTTACTTATTGCCTGGGTCCCAATTAACTGAGAAGATGGCCAAAGCGAGGGATCCCCATAAGCATATGACAGTCCTTGTTTCGCTACTTGTAGAATCGATCCAGATAATTGATTGACACTTTCTTTTTGGATATCTAATTTTTCCTTAATAGCTTTAGCTTCTAGGCTGTCACTGTACCCCTTTGCTTTCATCCCATGGAAATGGTCGATATAACCATAAGGTAAGTTATCATCTGGATCCCAATCTCCTAGAGAAAGGTGCTGTTCGGCAACAAATACCTTACTAATTGCCTCATTTAACTGTTGATTGGTTTTTGTAATTTCTAATTTATAGTGTTCTATACTGTCGTAATAACTCCGTACTGCGAAATCAACACTTTCTAAGTAATCAATCATTTTCATAACCATTTCCCCTTAGCTTAAATAGTTATAATTACCATTTAGTTTTGATTATATCATTTATCCAATTATCCTTCTTACACTACTAAAAGGTCCTATATTTAAATAAAAGCATGCCAACCCAAATAAGGCTGACTCAATGCATAATGACTGCTTAATTCAAAACTTTGACTCCGCACAACACTATCGAATATCACCTGTTCAAATTCGCCAGGCTTCACCTTAATCTGCAGCTCATGGGTCATCGGATCGACGTAATGAACCAGACCAGTAATGTCGTTAGAAAATCCATCATCCCATACGGTTAGCTTTACCCCCATAATTGTATTCAGTTGCGTTTCCTATATGTAGATCGAACTCTTCTATCTGAAGTTCGTTTAATATTGGCTTAGCCATTCGAGCTTGATCCTTGAACTTTTCGCTAGTAATTTTGAATGCTAGAGGTATAAAAGAAGCCGAGCCGTAAAGAGGTCTATTGATGAGAATGAAAAAAATGTTGATCAATTTTATACATTGTGAAGAATAAAAGCAATATCGTTAAAAGCATTGCTTTGTTATTCTCCCCCCCCAAGATATCCACCCAGGAAGCACAATTGCACACAGGCCTCCTACAACTTTCCATCTGGAGAATTGATTTTCAATTGCTATAACCAGGGCTTCAAAACCTCAAAAATTAATTTTAAAAAGGGGCAAAGGCATATAATTTGTATAAAACAAGAAGATTTTTATTTAAATAGTGGCTTAATTGAAGGATAATTAAAGAGATTAGGATCACCTCCCCGTTGTCCAACTGAATGCGGGGATCTCAACTATACTAACGGGAGACTATTTATGCTAAAAAACAGAAGTTTAATCAAACGTTCTAAGGTATTTTTAACGTACAGCGATTTTACAGGACGGCCACCTTTGGATAATCAAGAGATTGCGAACAGAATACAAAATATAGATGTAAACAATGCCCTTCTTATTGCGACACAATTATTGTACAATCGAAATTTTGAAGTAGAACAAGAACTCAAGAAAATATTAGCGGCAATTTTCATTAATCATAAGAATGGTGCTTTAAAAATCGAAGAGTTGCAGAACAGCGTCTTATTTGCTGACCAGCCTGTATTTAATCTTTACAAATGGTTGTTAGCATACGGTCAAGAAGTAAGTGGGATTACAGAGGTTTTACAGGATGATTTGTTTAATCTCACTGAACTTTTATTAGTTACTAATGATAAACTACATGATGAGAGTACTTTCGATCCAGCAATATTTATCGTTCAAAACCTTGTCTTTAATAATCAAAGAAATTTTGGACTCGATTTACAAAGAGCCTTTTTCATTTATACAGATTTAGCAAAACAGTCAAGTTTTTTTAAGCCAAACGAATTTGTGGACTTTAATAAGGATTTTAACAATAAGTATGGTTATACCATAGAGGTATTTCTTGCTACTATTTTCAGCTTAGCCACTATTCCGCAACAAGGTGAAGTGCACTTCAATCGTGCCCGGCTATACAACTATGAAAACTTCTTCCGAGATAGCCATTTAAACGTTGTAGGGCCCAAAATTTCACGTGAACTATCAAATACTGTGCAAGGTTTAAAAACTTGGGCACAAAGTAGCCTCCAAGAAACATGGAATTATTCCGAATTATTAAAGTATCCTCTTATTGAACTAAAAAAGGATCATTTTATGACTTTTGGATTAAAGGCACTTCAAAATATGATATTTTTGGGGTTATTCCATCGAATAAGAGATTGTTATCCTCAGTCTGATACAAGATTTCTCACTTTTTTTGGCAGACCTTTCGAAAAGTATATCGAGTTAATCACCGACCAAGCTTTAAAAGAACATGCTGGACGGAAGAGAAAATTGCCATATCACTTAATAGAAGAATTTGATTATGGAGTTAAAAGCCCAAAGTTATCATCAGATGTATATATAAGGCTGGGTGAAAACCTTATTATCGTGGAAGTTAAAGGTGCTAGATTGACTGCCGGAACTTCCTTTACGGGGGATAAAGATGCTATAGAAAGAGATTTAAAAAAGATTTTTATCGCTCCCATTAAACAGGCAAATACAACGTTTAAAGAGATTTTAAACTCAGCACATGCTGAGAAGTTTTGTGGAGTAAAAAATGTATATATTATTGCAGTAGCTGTCGATAATTTTCCTAAGGAAGCTAGTTTTTATAATCAGGTAAGAGAAGATTTAAATAAGAGCCTTTCTTCAGAGGTAAAGGGTTACTTTAACTTTAGTGTTGAAGAATATGAACACTTTTGTTATCTTCTTACAAAGCGGAAGCCTATATTTAGGGTACTAGATAATTATTTTCAATCTAATGACTTATTACCATTTTATAACTTTCTAGAACAAAGTTCCATTCCTATTAGGCGAACCGCTTGGCTCGAAGAGCAGCTTCAAAACAGCTTCGTAAAAATAAAAAATCTTAGCTTTCCCAAAACTAAGAATCCAAATGAATTATGATTTCACAAATAACACGCTCTTCAAATAAGAAGAGCGTTGTTTCATTTTGAATAATTAAAACATTTTTATGTAGTCCCACCGTTAACGAAAAAAAGTAGAATCAAATTAGGCAAAGAGTAAAGGGCTGGGCATTTCGCCCAGCTCTTAGCAGTGATTTCGTTCATGCTCTTCCTAATATTTTTAGAAGTGGATCTGACTCTTTTTCAATTTCTTTATTTAGCATTAAAGCTAATTTACTTCTAGCACCTGGAGATAGACCTAATTCTCCAGCGAATTTATTAAAAATCTCACTGTACTTTTGATATATCAATATTGCTTTATTTTGATCTTTATTTACCGCTCCGCTGTTATTTGTATACTCCACTATCAGGCCTTCCTTTTTTATGATCTCCCGGCATTTCTTTATGTTAGCAATAGCATCTGCCACAATGGAAACGGTATGAATATCGGTATTATTTAAAAAGTTAGCTGGCATTGATTCAATGATTTCCAGATATACCATCTTTCCTATGCTACATAAATCAGCGGGTGGCGTTCGAGAGATTTGATTCTTGCCCTTTAGGGCTTCCTCTGCCAATACCCTTTTGGACCGTTCCTCTTTTGTCATTGCCCCCGTTCTTAATGATACTGGCTTAACTTTGCTCATTTAGTAAACACCCCTTTAAGGTTTCTGTAAAATAAAATTTAAAGCAGATATGGGCGCGTGGTATTCGAAAAGCATAATCAATGCCGAGTTCAGAGGGGGGGATGATTTTTTTCAATTACTCCCCTTAATTGCTCCCTAGGTATCTGTTCACTATCGGCCATCTTATGATGATATGCACATAAGCTTATAAGATTAGTATCCTCCAAGCGTTTATCCCAATTCTCTTTCAGTGGTTCAATATGATGTACTTCAATATTATTAAAGTTATATTTAGTCTGAGTGTTGTACTGTTCCAGTAAACATACCTGGCATAAGTTTTTATCCCGAGCTCTTATCCATTTGCTTTTCTTCATCCAGACAGTAGACCATCTAAACTTATTAATCTCATTCGTTTCTTTCTGCCTCTTTGGCCTGCTACTACATTTTTGATTCCTTTGGTGAATACCTCCACAATAACTACAAGCCTTTAACATCAGCATTCAGTCCCCATCAATTTAATGTTAATTCGGAAGCCATAAACCGTCAGCATGTAATCTATTTTCTCTTTTATCTAACTATCGATCATGCAACCACATCCACCCATATCAAACAGGTCAAGTTGATCTCTTTTACCTTCTTCATATGTCCTTCTTAATTCTTCAAGTGATAATGGGTAAGTCACATCACCTACCGTTTTTTTGAGGATTGTAACTTCATTGTTTAAGAATACCTGCATTTCTTTTTCGTATTCTTCCATCCACTTAAAACGTTCTGGAAAGTGTTCCAATAAGTGAATGAAATGACCTTGTCCCCCTCTAACGCACATTCCTGAACAATTGTTGTGAGAAAAACCTAATTTGTACAGCCGTGGAACTTTGATACCTCGTTTTTTTAACTCAGCTAACATATCCGCTTTATAGACGAAAGGTTTTTCAGTCATTGGGAACTTCACAACATATGGCATCCAGTTCCTCACTGGTGACTTGGTACGGTGCATTTCTGTAAAATCAATGCCAAGATATAGAATGCACTCATCGGGCTTAAAATTAGATTCTATCCACTCTTTAGCTGTATCTTGTTTTAGGAGATGACTACACTTAGCTAATTTAGAATTGCCTAAAAACCTAGTATCTTTGAAAACCTGCCAAGGCGTTCTACCATCTGATATACGGGTTATTTCTATACCAAAATCCTTTTCGGTTTCATCAAGGAACCGGTATAAGTCCTCATCCTCAATTAAGGTATCAGTGAATAACAGGACCACATTTTCCTGACCATGCTGTTCAATTACTCGATTTGCAGTCATCCAGCTCCCTATGCCTCCAGAATAGAACACAATATGCTTCATTTTAATCACTTTCCTTATTTTTGGATTTATTGTCTATTGAGAATTATTTATCCTAGTAAGGTATATTCCATTCTGCTAGACAGATGTAGATTGTTGCTTAGGCATACAACATATTAATTTTTCCTATTCGACAGGTAGACAGGCCGACAGCAACCATTCAACCACTGACACAAGTGGATTGTACTTGTCTACCTTAAAAGTCGACATCTTAATAGATGTGCACAGAAACCAAACATGTTGTCGACCAAATAGGTAGACAGGTAAAATTCAGTAATTTCAATACTTCATGGCGTGCCGTCGACCTGTCGACTACATAAAGAAAATAAATTTATATTGTGTTTGTCCTTTTCTTTCCTTCATGGTAATTTTTCCTAAGCCTTCTTCCATTAATTTAGTCGCTACTTCAAAAACGGCATCGGATGTTGTTAGCCCTTTGCCAAAAATATTGGAACGTTGAATTTCTCGGAATGTAAGTTCATAACCAAAATCTGATTTTTCACCCTTTTTCTTTACTAGTTCAATTAGTTTGATGCAATTTTTATTTAAAACAGTTTCTCCTGTACGGTTATATACTTTTTTCATATGGCTTTTAAAATACTCGATTAGCATATGGGCTTTGTAGACGGTTTCCATAGCTACATAAATTTCGCTCTTGGTCTCTAAACAGGAATACTCTAAAACATGCAGAAGAAGTGAAAACCGGGCTAAATAGCCCTCCAGTTTTCCATATGGTGCTATTAATTCCTGTGGAAAATCCGGTGCTTTCGTTTCTGCTCTTAACCCATTTATAACAGTCTTGAAAAACTCATATGCTTCTGATGAAAGAAGCAGTGTTCTTTTTTCCTTTGGCCTACTCCAATAAATTTTATGAATTGCTTCTTCATAGGCTTTTTTTATCGCTTCAGAAATATCATCGTCTGTCCAATCAGTTATTTCTGTTTCTGGATAGGAAAATAAGAACCTGGTACTCAGTCCATCGTCCATTCCATCTTTTACAATGTTTTCTACTGTTTTGGGTTGGGTACCGCCACACACCACGACAAATGGTTCCTCTATTACCTGAGGTTCCTCTTGGGATTTTAAATCAATTGAAATAGGTTGTTTATTGTAAAGTTCAATCCATGTTTGACGATCATTACCTGCCCTATATTGATTCATTTCTGTAAACAATGATTTCAATTCATCGTTATATTTAATGATGCCTGTGGGATTATGCTCCAATATTTTATATAAACCTTCCAAGGTACTTTTATTAACAATAAGCCTTTTAAGGGAAGGTTTGTTAGGTTCTTCAGGCATTTCTTCAATGGTGGATTTGCCTTTTTTAACGTTTACTTTCCATTGATCCAATTCAATATTACATTTCTCAAAGTCTTGCTTATACTGTTGCTTCAATGATTGGTATTCCCTACGCAAGTCTCTTTCCAATATGCTTAAAGGGTTAAGAGCCTTACTTAAAGCAGCTGTTTTTCTAACGCTTGGGTCTCCAATGATACACGCCCATAATTGACATCCTTCGTTATCCCAAGAATTTTTGATTTTAATGACAGTCAAATTTCCAATGACAGTACTAATGGCAGATAAGACACCCACTCCCAAAAAGTCTTCGGGCGCTGGCAATGCTTTAGCCTGGGCTATAATAAAGTCCTGAATTGCCTGAGGAAAAATTTCAGTAGGAAATTTCATTACTCCCTTTAAGCCGTATTGTTCTTCCTTCATAGTCTGTTCTTTTATATCTTCCATTTCATCTAGAGGTGTAGGAGTAGACTTTCCTCCTTTTCCTGCCATATAAACTTCCAATGGTACAAAACCTTCATAACACGCTTCGTAACCTTTATTAGATACTACTGGTTGAGAGGTGGGCATTTGCATTGCCTCACCTTTTTCTTTATCAATCAATTTTCATACTCCTTTTATTTTCATTTCATAAGCCCACATAAATTTCTTTAAAGCTCTTTAATCGCATTCAATTTTCCCACCATTCTTTTTAAGAGTTATTGACCACCGTTTGATATACTCTTCTACTTCTTTTCGGTTAAATAAATATTTCTTTCCTATTCTTAAAGTAGGAAATTCCGGATTGGAAATGAACAATTTTTCTACAGTCGGTCTACTTAGGGAAAGCATTTTACAAAGTTCTTTTGTATCGATCAACAACATTTGATGTTCCATTGCCTTGACACTTTTTCGAACTTCCTCTAAGTAAATAGTTTTTACTGTGTCTTGATCCACCGAAATATTTAACATTTGCAAACCTCCTAATCATTTCAATTTTTATTTACTTTTTGCGAACATGGTAAAAATATACACTTTTTGTTTTACTTTTGCAAATTATTATAAAAATATTTTACTTTTGCGATCATTTGAGTTAGAATTATTCAGAAAATGAAAACAGAAAGAGGTATATTAACATGACTGAATTTGGAGAAAATCTAAGGAGATTAAGGAAGGAAAAAGGTTTTACTATTAGAAAATTAAGTGAGTTGTCGGGAATTGCAAATTCCTACATTTCGCAGGTAGAAACAGGTAAACGAGGAATTCCCAAAATAGACACTCTTGAAAAGATTGCTAACGGTTTAAGTATTACTTCTCTTGAATTACTACAACTGGCTGGGTACATCTCCGTTGAAAAAGTGGGATATAAAGAGGAAATAGAAGAATTTATTAAAAACAAAGCTGAAATTCGTTCGTTAAATGAAACGATAGTACCTGACCTTGATCATCTATTGAGTTCTAACAATCAAGAGGTATTTTTCAAGAGCAGACTTTTAAGTAGAAAAGAAAAAACAACGATAAAAAAGCTAATAAAAATCTACTTAGAGGATTAAAAGGAGGTGATTTTAATTGGCTACTATCTTTAAAAGGTACAGAGTCGGAAAATAAGCGGTTGTGACCAGCAAATAAGCACGGACTGTTATTAGTTACTTACTCGGTAAATAAGGAGAATTAACACCATGGCACAAATTATACAACGTGGAAAGACCTGGACATATAGAGTCTATATGGGAGTAGATCCACTAACTAAAAAACGGATAACTGAATCAAAAGGCGGCTTTAAAACACAACGCGAAGCAAAAGCAGCCGCAAGACTAATAGAAACCCAAAAAGAAAACGGGACATATTTAAAAGAATCTGAAATGTCTTTTGAGCAATTCACTCGGGATTGGCTAAAAACCTATGGCCGATCTGGCGTTAAGGTGAGTAGTGTTAGAGCAAGGGAAAAGGAAATGAAACACTTTATTAGTGTATGGGGGCCTTACCCTATTAGTAAAATTTCAAAAAAGATGTACCAGGACCGAATTATCGTTCTATCAGAGCAATATAGCCAAAACTACATGGATGGAATTCACGCATGTGGGCGTATGATTTTTAGACAAGCTGTAGAGCTAGGACTAATGAAAGTTAATCCTACCGAAAATTTCAGATTACCTAAAAAGCAACAAACAGTAGAAGAACTAGAAAATGCAGATGAGAATATTATCTTTCTCGAGAAAGAAGAACTTGCTCATTTTCTTAAGTTAGCGTATTCGGAAGGTCTTGAAATGGACCAACTTATCTTTACTACACTTTCCTATACCGGCTTAAGGATAGGTGAATTATTAGCCTTAAAATGGACCGATTTTAATGAAAAACAAGGGACACTACGGATAACTAAAACCTTATATAACCCCAGTAACAATTATGAAAAGTATGAGTTGTTAACACCTAAGACTAAAGGGTCGGTCCGCACAATCCGTATTAATGATAAGCTAATCAACATGCTGAAAAAACACAAAATAAAACAAAATGAGATTAAATTGAAATATCGCAGCGTTTATAAGGATAACCAATTTATCTTTGCTAGGGAAGATGGGCACCCACAATTGAGAAAAGTGGTGGACACCAGACTTAAACGACTGCTCAAAAAAGCAGGAATTAAAAGAAATATCACCCCTCACTCCTTCAGACACACGCACACTTCTTTATTGCTTGAAGCTGGAGTAGGTATTAAAGAAATACAACAAAGGTTGGGACATACGGACATTAATACTACAATGAATATCTATGCCCATATGACCGCTAACATGGAAGAAAAGGCCTCCCAAAAGTTCGATAAACTAATGGAAGACCTTCTCTAATTTTAGATTTTATTATCATGGAATTATTGTGTTTATTTGATGCACACAAATCAACACACAAGGATTTATCATTCTATCCTAAAACGTTGATATAATAAGGTTTTTAACCCCTAATTACATCATGCCGCCCATTCCACCCATTCCGCCCATGCCGCCCATGTCAGGCATGCCGCCGCCGTTTTCTTCAGGAATGTCAGCAACTACTGCTTCAGTAGTTAAGAACATTGCTGCAACGGAAGCTGCATTTTGCAGTGCAGAACGAGTTACTTTAGTTGGATCCACGATACCGGAGTCGATCATGTTGACCCACTCGCCAGTAGCCGCGTTGTACCCTACGCCAACGTCTTCTTTCTTCAGGCGCTCAACGATGATGGATCCTTCAAGACCTGCGTTGTGAGCGATTTGACGGATTGGCTCTTCAAGCGCGCGAAGCACGATGTTGATACCTGTTTTCACGTCACCTTCAGCTTCAATAGAAGATACTTTGTTGTATACGTTCACAAGGGCAGTACCACCACCTGAAACGATACCTTCTTCTACTGCTGCACGAGTTGAGTTCAATGCATCTTCGATACGAAGTTTGCGCTCTTTCAATTCTGTTTCAGTAGCTGCACCAACTTTCACTACTGCTACACCGCCAGCTAACTTAGCAAGGCGCTCTTGTAATTTTTCACGGTCGAATTCAGAAGTTGTTTCTTCCATTTGAGAACGGATTTGGTTTACGCGGGCAGAGATTTGATCCGGCTCGCCTGCACCTTCAACAACTGTTGTGTTTTCTTTTGTAACAACGATTTTCGCTGCGCGTCCAAGCTGAGTGATGTTCGCAGATTTAAGATCCAAACCAAGATCTTCTGTGATTACTTCACCGCCTGTAAGGATGGCAAGGTCTTCAAGCATAGCTTTACGACGGTCACCGAATCCAGGAGCTTTTACAGCTACTGCATTGAATGTTCCGCGAAGTTTGTTCACTACTAATGTAGCAAGTGCTTCACCTTCAACATCTTCAGCAACGATCAATAGAGGCTTGCCTTGTTGTACGACTTGCTCAAGTACCGGAAGGACTTCCTGGATGTTTCCGATTTTCTTGTCAGTGATCAAGACATACGGATTTTCAAGAACCGCTTCCATTTTGTCAGAGTCTGTCACCATGTAAGGAGATGCATATCCACGGTCGAACTGCATACCTTCCACAACGTCAAGCTCAGTAGAGAATCCTTTAGATTCTTCGATAGTGATGACGCCGTCGTTCCCAACGCGCTCCATCGCTTCAGCAATCAATTGTCCAACTTCTTCGTCAGCAGCAGAAATCGCCGCAACTTGTGCGATGGACTCTTTGCTTTCGATTGGTTTAGAGATTGATTTAAGCTCTTCGATTGCAGATTGAACCGCTTTTTCGATCCCTTTGCGGATACCTACAGGGTTCGCACCAGCTGTAACGTTTTTAAGACCTTCACGGATCATCGCTTGCGCAAGAACCGTTGCAGTTGTAGTACCGTCACCGGCGATTTCGTTTGTTTTGCTTGCTACTTCAGCAACAAGTTTTGCACCCATGTTTTCGAATGCATCTTCAAGTTCGATTTCTTTCGCGATTGTCACACCATCATTTGTGATCAGCGGAGAACCGTATTTTTTCTCAAGTACCACGTTGCGTCCTTTTGGTCCAAGAGTTACTTTTACTGCGTTTGCCAATTGATCCACACCACGAAGCATGGAACGGCGAGCTTCTTCACTAAATTTAATATCTTTAGCCATTATAAAAGACCTCCTCTTATTAATTGAATCAATCTATTTAAGAATTAAGTAATTATTCGCCTACTACAGCCAGAATGTCACTGTCACGAAGGATCAGGTATTCTGTGCCTTGGTATTTCACTTCAGTACCAGCATATTTAGAGAAGATGATTTTATCGCCTACAGCCACTTCAAGAGCTGCACGCTCACCATTATCAAGAACCCGGCCTGTACCTACAGCAACAACTTTACCCTCTTGCGGTTTCTCCTTAGCTGAATCCGGTAGTACGATACCGCTTGCTGTTTTTTCTTCTGACTCTACTAGCTCAATAACGACGCGATCACCTAGTGGTTTTAACAAGTGAAACAACCTCCTCATAAAAATTATGTAAATATTATTTATTAGCACTCGTTAGAGGTGAGTGCTAACACAACTATTATAATAAATAATTCGATTTCATTTTGCAAGAGTCCTGCTTAAAATTTTTTTCGTCATTTTTCCTCAAAAAACACACCCTCTTATATTATGAGGGACATGGTGGCCTTATACCTTTTTTAAAAATTCCGCTTGGAAAATCTCCAACGGCCCAAGGGATCTGCTCCCCGGATTCAGATACCATTAACCATGACGCTCACACAAAAGCATCCTTTCATACCGGTAAACTAAAAATAATGGTTCTTATTAGACGTGCTGTGCCGTATAAAGAAGTAAAAACCTCTTTCTTTGCGCAACGGGCACTTTATTAGTAGAATTGTAAAGAAAAGCGGAAGCTAGTAAGGTTGGGCTTACAGATTTTATATAAGGAGACATCACCTTTGAAAAAACATTTTGGATATATTCTTATTGCTTATATCGTTATGCAGCTTTCAGGATACATTGGGGCGCCGCTTCTGTATTATGCGGGTGTGAATTGGTTCGGCCAGACCCCAAAGCATATGGAAGCAGTCATCCCCGGCTATTGGCTGGTGATTTCATTCTCGATAGCCTTGATTGTCGTTTGGGCCATTCTGCGCAAATCGGAAAGCTCGACACGGCTTGAAAGGTCAGAACCTCTTTCACTCGGTTTTTCGATTGCCTGGGCCATTGCCGGTATATTCATGGCGTTCTTGGCACAGTCTATAGCCATCAATATCGAAAACCTGCTTGGAATCGAAATGGGTTCTGACAATACGAAAACGATTGTCAACATCATAGATACTGTACCGCTGGCGATGATTGTCGCGGCTGTTATCGGACCTATCTTGGAAGAAATCGTATTCAGGAAGATCATCTTCGGGGTTCTATATGAACGTTTTTCATTTATCCTGTCGGCATTGATCAGTTCCGTCATTTTTGCCTTTGCTCATTTTGAACCGGAGCATGTACTGCTGTATTCAGCAATGGGCTTCGTGTTTGCTTTCCTTTATGTAAAAACAAAGCGGATTATCGTACCGATCATCGCCCACGTATCGATGAACTCGCTTGTCGTTCTGATGCAGTCGATCTTCAGGGACGAAATTGAAAAGATGATTGAAGAAGCGGAAAAAATTCAAGGATTTATAGGAGGATTATTTTTATGAGGAGATCACCTTTGTTCAGCGGCATTCTTTACATCCTCCTCGGGGTTTTATTTACGTACTTTGCAATTCGAAATGTAAATGACCATGGTTGGGGATTTTTCTCATACTTAATGGTGCTGCTCGCCACTCTTGATTTCGGATCAGGAATCAGGATGGTTGCCCTGCACTTCAAGATCAAGAAACATTTGAATGATAAGAAGTAAAAGAAGTCTTTGATGGGCTTCTTTTTTTTGTACTGATATATTGGTTGGTTGATACCGTTGATTTTTTCCAAAACGTAAAATCACAACCCCATACTCTCCCTATGGCACCGCCAATTTCATCAAATCCTAATTTCACAACCCCATACGCTCCCTATAGCACCGCCAATTTCATCAATCCCTAATTTCACCACCCCATACGCTCCCTATGGCACCGCCAATTTCATCAATCCCTAATTCCACCACCCCATACGCTCTCTATAGCACCGCCAATTTCATCAAATCCTAATTTCACAACCCCATACGCTCCCTATAGCAACGCCAATTTCATCAATCCCTAATTCCACAACCCCATACGCTCTCTATAGCAACGCCAATTTCATCAAATCTTAATTTCACAACCCCATACGCTCTCTATAGCAACGCCAATTTCATCAAATCCTAATTTCACAACCCCATACGCTCCCTATAGCACCGCCAATTTCATCAATCCCTAATTTCACCACCCCATACGCTCTCTATAGCAACGCCAATTTCATCAAATCCTAATTTCACCACCCCATACGCTCCCTATAGCAACGCCAATTTCATCAAATCTTAATTTCACAACCCCATACGCTCCCTATAGCAACGCCAATTTCATCAAATCCTAATTTCACAACCCCATACGCTCCCTATGCCACCGCCAATTTCATCAATCCCTAATTCCACCACCCCATACGCTCCCTATAGCAACGCCAATTTCATCAAATCTTAATTTCACAACCCCATACGCTCCCTATAGCAACGCCAATTTCATCAAATCCTAATTTCACAACCCCATACGCTCCCTATGCCACCGCCAATTTCATCAATCCCTATTTTCACCACCCCATACGCTCCCTATAGCAACGCCAATTTCATCAAATCCTAATTTCACAACCCCATACGCTCCCTATGGCACCGCTGTTTCCATCAAATCCAAATTCCACCACCCCATACGCTCCTTATGGCACCGCTGTTTCCATCAAATCCAAATTCCACCACCCCATACTGGCTGGGTTCCTCCCTAATAAACCAAAAAAGCTCTCCCGCCACCGACGAAAGAGCCCTCTAATTTGCCCCTGCTCTTATCCGCAGGTTGATTGGGACGGAAGGCAGGGCGACCACACCGTTCAATGTGCTTCCATTATCCAGGAGCACCCACTTTATTTATAAGCAACAATTTATTAAAATAGAGCCTTTAATAATAGTAAGGGTACGGGGCATAAGGATAGTAAGGATATGGGTAATAATACGGTCTTGGCGCCAGCAAAGCACCTGCCGCCAGTCCAGTCAAGAATGGAAAGCCGAAACCAAATCCAAAAGGCCTCCCGAACCCAAAGCCGAATGGACGGCCAAACCCAAAGCCAAACCCTGGACGCCCAAACCCAAAGCCGAATATCCTTTCATCTTTAGGGTCAACAATATGATAATTCCGGTTAAAGTTCACTAGGATCTTCCTCCTCATTCTATTCTCTAATTCATGACACTACAGAGTATGAATAAAAGGAAGCGTCTTCTTGGGTATCCGTCCTTAATTTCCAATATTTTCACATAAAAAAAGGAACAACCGCAAAGGTTATTCCTCTCTCTTTCTTTCTTCTTCATAAATTTCCCGCTGAAGCTCCTGTTCTGCTTCAAGGACTTTCTTATAACCGATCTTTGAGATCCAAATACTGATTTCATATAAGAACAGTAACGGAACTGTCACCATCAAATGGGATACGATATCCGGCGGTGTGATGAATGCAGCAATCACCAGCAGGATAAAGTATGCAAAACGCCTCATCTGCGACATGAACATCGGCGTAATGATTCCCAGGCGGGTCAAAAACAGCATGACCACCGGAAGCTGAAACAAAAATCCGAATGGAAGTGTCAGCTGAAATAAAAAATGAAAGTATTCATTGATGCCGATCACCGTCTGTATATTCAGTTCATCCGACAGATTCATCATGAACTGGACTACATAAGGAAAAAGGACAAAATAAGCAAAGGACAGTCCCCCAAGGAAAAGAATCAAGGAGATCGGGATATAGCTTAAGGTTACTTTTCTTTCTCTTTCAAGCAATCCTGGACTGATGAATGACCACAATTGAAAAAGGATAAGCGGAGATGTGATGATCAGTGCTATGAACACCATCATTTCCAAATAAACTTTTAACGGGTCTGTCAGCCTGAAAGCGTTCATCGTCAGCTCTTTCGCTTCATCTGCATGCTGCAGATACCTGATTAATGGTTCTGCCAAAAAGAAGCTGCCTATAAACGCCAACATGAAGAAAACGACTACAAACATGAGCCGTTTTCTGAGTTCTCCTATATGTTCATAAACTGTCATTTCATTATGACTCATAGCGTTCAATCCTTACATTTACTTAGCGTCTTTATTTTTATCATCATCTTCATCTGCTAAGCCTTTTGTTGCGTTTTTGAATTCACGCAAAGTATTTCCCATCGCTTTACCTAATTCCGGCAATTTCTTCGGTCCGAAAATCAATAGAGCAACGATTGCGATCAATATGAGGCTACCTGGTCCTAGTGGCATAACGTTCACCTCCTCGTTCTATCATAACTTATCAGGTTTGTTTTTGCTATTATGTTCTATTTCCTTCTTGTGACAGTTCCGTGTCATCCCCGGAATAGTTTTTCAAGAAATACACCAGAGATTGCAGCTCGACGGCAAGATCGATGTGATGGATCCTGATATGATCGGGAGCCGTCAGCCTTGCCGGCGTGAAGTTAAGTATACCTTTAATATTGGATTGGACGAGCCTGTCCGTAATGCTTTGGGCAGAACCGACAGGAACGGTCAAAATGGCCACTTCTATGCCATTATCCTCAATATATTTCTCCATATCATCAAGGCTGTACACCGGCACATCACTGATAACCGAACCGACTTTATCCGGTGCGACATCGAAGGCCATCTCAATTTTGGTATTATTATTCTTGATAAAATTATAATGAAGGAATGCCGTCCCTAAATTTCCGACCCCTATCAATACGACCTTGGTCAATTCATCCTGGTCGAGGGTTTTCCTGAAGAAAGATAACAGATAGTTAACATTGTATCCATACCCTTTCTTTCCTAACGCCCCGAAATAGGAAAAATCTCTCCTGATTGTTGCCGAATCTACTTTTACCGCTTCACTCAACTCTTTTGAAGACACTCTTTGTTTCCCGGATGAGTGTAAGTTTTTGATAAATCTATAGTATAACGGCAGCCGTTTAGCTGTCGCTTGTGGAATCTTTGTACTTTCCGGATTCATTGCCATTCCCCCACAATTTAATTCGCTAGAGCTTTTAGCTTACCTCTCCCAAATTCATGCGTTCCTTCTGATAACGCTTCCATATGAATGCGGGAAGTCATCTTTTCATTCTGTGCCTGCAGTGCCGATATGTCAATTCCTTTTCATGGAATATAATAAAATGTTCATAATCTCCCAATGTGCAGGATTCTCTCTTATCATACACCATTTTCAAAATCCTGTCTGTTAATCCAAAAGTCTTAATATTGCCGTCATCCTTGATTTTACGATACACTATCTAGTAAAGATGAATGTTTTTCATGCTTTCTTCGTGCTCTTTCTATCCATGGGAGCAGCGGAAAGAGCCTGATAGATTGAGGTGAATGAATTGATATTGTTACAAGTGAACCAGATTGTGAAGTCCTTCGGCGCCGATCTGATATTATCCAATATAAAACTCGAAATACAAAACCGGGATAGAATTGCCCTTGTCGGCCGTAATGGTGCAGGAAAATCGACGTTATTAAAGATTATTTCCGGGCAGATGTCATATGATTCAGGAGAGATCATTAAACCGAAAGAAGTGTCGACCGGTTACCTGGCTCAACATACCGGATTGGAATCAGGCCTGTCCATTTGGGACGAAATGCTGTCTGTTTTTGATGATCTGCGCAAACTTGAGGGTGACCTGCGCAAACTTGAACAGGAAATGGCAGACCCGTCCGTTTATGAAAACGAAGAGAAATATAATAGAGTGCTAAAAGAATATGATGTACTTCAAGTTAAATTCAAAGAATCCGGCGGATACCAATTCGAGGCCGACATCCGGTCTGTCCTTCATGGATTGAATTTTGCAGACTTTGATTATAGTACTCCGATTGCCACCCTTAGCGGAGGGCAAAAAACAAGGCTTGCTCTGGGAAAATTGCTCCTGACAAAGCCGGATATCCTCATTCTCGATGAACCTACCAACCACCTGGATATCGATACGCTTTCCTGGCTGGAACAGTATCTCCAAGGCTATGAGGGTGCGATTCTCATCGTTTCCCATGACCGTTACTTTCTGGACAAAGTCGTTAACCAGGTATATGAAGTATCACGTGCCAACTCAAAAAAATATTTTGGTAACTACAGTCAGTTCCTCGAAATGAAAGCAGAAATGTTCGAGAGGGAAATGAAACAGTTCGAACGCCAGCAAGAGGAAGTCGCCAAGCTGCAGGATTTTATCCAACGGAATATCGCCCGTGCCTCTACTACCAAACAAGCTCAGAGCAGACGCAAAAAGCTCGAGCGTATGGAGTTGATGGACAGGCCTCAAGGAGATGAGAAATCAGCTAACTTCTCTTTCGCCATCGACCGCCAAAGTGGGAACGATGTGCTTAAGGTAAACGACCTTGCCATTGGATATGGAAATGATGTGATTTCGTCTTCCCTGACTTTGTCGATGTCAAAAGGGGACAGCGTGGCTCTCGTCGGGCCTAACGGAGTCGGAAAATCAACCCTTTTGAAAACATTGATCAAAAGACTGGACCCTATTGAAGGAAGTTTTTCATTCGGTTCCAATGTATCCATTGGTTACTATGATCAGGAACAGGCCGAATTATCATCCAATAAAACGGTTTTAAACGAACTCTGGGATGAATACCCGATGAAAGATGAAAAAGAGATCCGGACTGTCCTTGGGAACTTCTTATTTTCTGGTGAAGATGTCCTGAAGCCTGTAACAGCTCTCAGCGGCGGAGAGAAAGCAAGACTTGCCCTTTCCAAGCTCATGCTCCAAAAGGCAAATCTCCTTATCCTGGATGAGCCTACCAACCACTTGGACCTTGATAGCAAAGAAGTGCTGGAAGCTGCCTTGATCGATTACCCAGGCACCATCTTATTTGTTTCGCATGATCGTTACTTCATCAACAGAATTGCCACGAAAGTGATTGAACTGTCCGTAAACGAAGCAACAGAATTTCTTGGAGACTATGATTATTATCTTCAAAAGAAAAGAGAGACGCTGGAACTTGCCCAATTGGAAGAGAACAGCAAAGCTAAAGAACAGACTAATCCCAAACAGGAAAAACAAAACTATCAGCTCGACAAAGAAGCGAAAAAGCTTGAGAGGCAGCGCAGAAGGCGCGTGGAAGAGTTAGAAGGACTGATGGAAGAACTTGAGGAGAAAGTCAGTACCATCGAAGCCGAGTTATGTGACCCGGATGTCTTTCAAGATCATGAACGAGTCATTAAACTGAATTCAGAATTGGAAGAAGCAAAACAATCATTAGATGCCTATATGGAAGAATGGACAGAAGTTGAAGAGTTACTTCAATCATAAAAAGCGCAAACTCCCCGTTTAGACACGACAGAAAAATGTTCCAAAGAGAAAAAAAGGCTGCAGGAATCGACTCCCGCAGCCTTTATATATGTAAGTGATTCAGTTATTCACATAGAAAACAAGACTATTTCATTATTTAGTCAGTGTACTCCACAAAGTTATTCACAGAACAATTGTTAATTTCTCTTTATTCACAACACTTTTCCACATTATCCACAATTTAATCCACAGTTATCCCCATTACTAACAGAAAAATAGGAATATTTTCCTTAGGATTTTACACATACATCTGCCTACTTACTAACAACTTATCCACAAACTGTGTACAAAACACATGTTCTTATTTCCTATCGAAGAATTACAGTATTTTTATTAGTATTTTCCCACATTTTATCCCCATAAACTTTTAATAGCTTTTGAAATCATCCACTTTTTATCCCCATATTTAAAAAAGCTTGAGAGATTTTATCCCTCAAGCTTAAAAATTCTCGATATCCAATCCAGGATTCGCATTCATCGCCATTGACCCTCTTTTTCCCTTTTCAAATTGGATCGTCCCTGCTGCAGCAATCATTGCTGCATTATCTGTACAAAGTGAAAGAGGAGGAATAATAAGTTCAATGGGCTCAAGTCCACTGAATTCTTTTTCCAAAGCACTTCTCAGCCCTTTATTAGCTGCTACCCCTCCAGCAAGCAGTACCTGCTGTACCTTAAGTCTTTTCGCTGCTTTTCCCGTCTTGGTTACCAGGACATCAATGACACTTTCCTGAAAACTTGCAGCCAACGTTTCTGGAGGAATAGTTTCCCCGCGCTGCTCAGCATTGTGGACAGTGTTGATAACAGCTGATTTAAGTCCACTGAAGCTAAAGTCAAAAGAGTCAGCCTCAAGCCATGCCCTCGGCAGATCAATCTCTGGTTTCCCTTCAGCAGCCAGCCGGTCAATGTGAGGGCCGCCCGGATATGGAAGCCCCAGTGTGCGTGCTACCTTGTCATAGGCTTCCCCTGCAGCATCATCTCTTGTTTCTCCAATCACTTCAAATGAACCATGTTCTTTCATATACACCAATTCAGTATGGCCGCCTGAAACAACTAGTGAAAGCAGCGGAAATTTCATCTCCGTTACCAAACGGTTGGCATAAATATGGCCAGCAATATGATGGACTCCAATAAGAGGGAGATCTTGAGCAAAAGCTAATGCCTTTGCAGCGTTGACACCGATCAGCAAAGCACCTACAAGTCCAGGCCCTTCTGTAACAGCTATAGCATCCATTTCCTTCAAGGTCATACCGGCTTGTTCCAACGCTTCCTCAATGACGATGGTGATTTGTTCTACATGGTGTCTGGAAGCAATCTCTGGAACAACCCCCCCAAAACGCTTATGGCTTTCGATCTGGGAAGCCACAACATTGGAAAGAATCTCTTTCCCGTTTTTCACGATAGCCACAGCTGTCTCATCACAGCTTGTTTCCATTCCCAGTATATACGTGTCTTTACTCATATAATTTCACCCACATAACTAATGCATCCTCTTGGTTGTCAGAATAATAATTTTTACGGATCCCGCCTTCCTGGAATCCAAACTTTCTGTATAATGATTGTGCCGGAGTATTACTTACCCTTACTTCAAGTGTCATCGATGCTGCACCCATTTCCTTGGCTATCTCCACCATTGCGCCCAAAAGCCTGTCTCCCAAGCCTTTGCCCCGGTAAGATGGCAGCACGGCCACATTGGTGATATGCCCCTCATCCACAATGATCCAAACACCGCAATACCCAACAACTTGCCCATTGTCTTCAATAACTATGTATGTGGCAAAGTGGTTCTTCTCAATTTCATTGAAAAAAGCGTCCCTGCTCCATGGAATGGAAAAAGAATTAACCTCCACTTGCATCACATCATCCAAATCTTCGATACTCATCAACCTGATTGTGTAATCACTCATAATCTAATCCTCAATATCACTACTATTTTTGAGATTCTCTCCACTTGGCTTCTGCTTCAGCGAGCCTGATATAGTTAGGTACCAGTTCATGGACAGGCACTTCATCGGACTCCATTCCCAGCCTGATCAACTCTGAAGGGCGAGGGTTATGGCTGGCCATATCAGCAAATTCCGCCTGGTCTCCAAGCTTCTCACTCAAAACTTCCCGATGAACCAAGATATCATGGCCTGTAAATAGAACTCTTTCATCAAATGTTGTTAAAAATTCCGCCCACTCTGCTGCAGGAAGATTGGCATCCTCTTTCATACATTGCAACTTTCCATCTTGGAACTTATAGAGCCCTGTATACAGCTGGCCGCGGCGTGCATCAAACAGCGGGGCTATCAAGCCGTTATAGTATCTGCCCGAAGATGCCAAGACGGCCAGACTCGAAACAGCTGCCACAGGAATTCCCAATGACCATGCAAGAGTTTTAGCAAGGGTAACCCCAATTCTTACTCCCGTATAAGAGCCCGGCCCGTTTGCCACCACTATTTTATCAAGCTCACAGGGAGCAACGCCGCATTCCTTCATCAGCATCTCCACTGCCGGCATGGCTCTCAAAGAATGGTTTTTCTTTATATTGGTGATGAATTCACCGATTATTTCATTGTCACTGGATAGCGCAATTCCTAATTGATAATTGGACGTGTCAATCGCCAGGATTTTCATTCAAAAATCTCCTTACATAACATTTCATAACGGGAGCCGGATGGTTCAAGCATAATCATTCTCTCGTGCTCTGACTTTCTTCTGATGGTCACAGCAAGCTTCTCTTCCGGCAGTTGTTCTTCAATCAAGTGAGCCCACTCAACTACCGTGACACCTCCGCCAAGGAAGTATTCATCAAAACCAAGATCCTCAAAAGAATCATCCAACCGGTAGACATCCATATGATACAGAGGCAGGCGCCCCTGATATTCTTTAATAATCGTAAAGGTAGGACTGTTCACATTCCTTGTAACACCCAAGCCCTTGGCCAAGCCTTTTGTAAAAGTCGTCTTTCCTGCACCCAGATCTCCTTCTAAAGTGAGAACATCATTCTCTGCAAGCTTTTCCGCAAGCCTGCCGGCAAACTCTGCTGTCTGATCTGGACTGCCGGATACTAATTCATACGTAGACATAAATTTCTCCTTTGATGGTATAAAAAAACCTTAGGATAAATGCATTTCCTAAGGATGAAGTATATATGTAGTTTACCCGATTTAGGCAAGTTGAGCAAAAAATCTTTCCTTTAGACATAAAAAAATAACGAAACATGGTTTCGCTATACTCATAAAGTAATAGATGGCGGTCCGGACGGGACTCGAACCCGCGACCTCCTGCGTGACAGGCAGGCATTCTAACCAACTGAACTACCGGACCAAAGATTTTTGCCGACAGGCAAAATATCTGTCCTTAATGTAAGGACTAGATTCTGATTGACAAAATATCTATCCTTAATATAAGAATTAGATACTTGTTTAAAAAAATGGTATTGCGGGGGCAGGATTTGAACCTGCGACCTTCGGGTTATGAGCCCGACGAGCTACCGAACTGCTCCACCCCGCGACGATATAAAAGATTGTTACAGCCTGGCGACGTCCTACTCTCACAGGGGGAGATCCCCCAACTACCATCGGCGCTGAAGAGCTTAACTTCCGTGTTCGGCATGGGAACGGGTGTGACCTCTTCGCCTTAATCACCAGACTGTATTCAGTTGAAAGAACATCGTTCTCTCAAAACTAGATAAAGTATGAAGAAAAGAAAGTATTCCGAGTTTCGCTATAATTGTGGTTAAGTCCTCGATCGATTAGTATCTGTCAGCTGCACGTGTCGCCACGCTTCCACCTCAGACCTATCTACCTGATCATCTTTCAGGGATCTTACTCACATAAAGTGATGGGAAATCTCATCTCGAGGGGGGCTTCATGCTTAGATGCTTTCAGCACTTATCCCTTCCGCACATAGCTACCCAGCGATGCCTTTGGCAAGACAACTGGTACACCAGCGGTGCGTCCATCCCGGTCCTCTCGTACTAAGGACAGCTCCTCTCAAATTTCCTGCGCCCACGACGGATAGGGACCGAACTGTCTCACGACGTTCTGAACCCAGCTCGCGTACCGCTTTAATGGGCGAACAGCCCAACCCTTGGGACCGACTACAGCCCCAGGATGCGATGAGCCGACATCGAGGTGCCAAACCTCCCCGTCGATGTGGACTCTTGGGGGAGATAAGCCTGTTATCCCCGGGGTAGCTTTTATCCGTTGAGCGATGGCCCTTCCATGCGGAACCACCGGATCACTAAGCCCGACTTTCGTCCCTGCTCGACTTGTAGGTCTCGCAGTCAAGCTCCCTTGTGCCTTTACACTCTGCGAATGATTTCCAACCATTCTGAGGGAACCTTTGGGCGCCTCCGTTACTCTTTAGGAGGCGACCGCCCCAGTCAAACTGCCCACCTGACACTGTCTCCCACCCCGATCAGGGGCGAGGGTTAGAAGTTCAACACAGCCAGGGTAGTATCCCACCAGCGCCTCCACCGAAGCTGGCGCTCCGGTTTCCAAGGCTCCTACCTATCCTGTACAAGCTGTGCCAAAATTCAATATCAGGCTACAGTAAAGCTCCACGGGGTCTTTCCGTCCTGTCGCGGGTAACCTGCATCTTCACAGGTACTATAATTTCACCGAGTCTCTCGTTGAGACAGTGCCCAGATCGTTGCGCCTTTCGTGCGGGTCGGAACTTACCCGACAAGGAATTTCGCTACCTTAGGACCGTTATAGTTACGGCCGCCGTTTACTGGGGCTTCGGTTCGCACCTTCGCTTGCGCTAAGCACTCCCCTTAACCTTCCAGCACCGGGCAGGCGTCAGCCCCTATACTTCGCCTTACGGCTTCGCAGAGACCTGTGTTTTTGCTAAACAGTCGCCTGGGCCTATTCACTGCGGCTCTCTCGGGCTTGCACCCTAACAGAGCACCCCTTCTCCCGAAGTTACGGGGTCATTTTGCCGAGTTCCTTAACGAGAGTTCTCTCGCTCACCTTAGGATTCTCTCCTCGCCTACCTGTGTCGGTTTGCGGTACGGGCACCTTTTTCCTCGCTAGAGGCTTTTCTTGGCAGTGTGGAATCAGGAACTTCGGTACTATATTTCCCTCGCTATCACAGCTCAGCCTTCACGGTGACGGGATTTGCCTCATCACCAGCCTAACTGCTTAGACGCGCATATCCAGCAGCGCGCTTACCCTATCCTCCTGCGTCCCCCCATTGCTCAAACGGAAAAGAGGTGGTACAGGAATATCAACCTGTTGTCCATCGCCTACGCCTTTCGGCCTCGGCTTAGGTCCCGACTAACCCTGAGCGGACGAGCCTTCCTCAGGAAACCTTAGGCATTCGGTGGACAGGATTCTCACCTGTCTTTCGCTACTCATACCGGCATTCTCACTTCTAAGCGCTCCACCAGTCCTTACGGTCCAGCTTCTCAGCCCTTAGAACGCTCTCCTACCACTGACACCAAACGGTGTCAATCCACAGCTTCGGTGATACGTTTAGCCCCGGTACATTTTCGGCGCAGAGTCACTCGACCAGTGAGCTATTACGCACTCTTTAAATGGTGGCTGCTTCTAAGCCAACATCCTGGTTGTCTAAGCAACTACACATCCTTTTCCACTTAACGTATACTTTGGGACCTTAGCTGGTGGTCTGGGCTGTTTCCCTTTCGACTACGGATCTTATCACTCGCAGTCTGACTCCCATGGATAAGTCTTTGGCATTCGGAGTTTGTCTGAATTCGGTAACCCGATGAGGGCCCCTAGTCCAAACAGTGCTCTACCTCCAAGACTCTTACTACATGAGGCTAGCCCTAAAGCTATTTCGGAGAGAACCAGCTATCTCCAAGTTCGATTGGAATTTCTCCGCTACCCACACCTCATCCCCGCACTTTTCAACGTGCGTGGGTTCGGGCCTCCATTCAGTGTTACCTGAACTTCACCCTGGACATGGGTAGATCACCTGGTTTCGGGTCTACGACCACATACTCATTCGCCCTATTCAGACTCGCTTTCGCTGCGGCTCCGTCTTTCCGACTTAACCTTGCATGGGATCGTAACTCGCCGGTTCATTCTACAAAAGGCACGCCATCACCCGTTAACGGGCTCTGACTACTTGTAGGCACACGGTTTCAGGTTCTATTTCACTCCCCTTCCGGGGTGCTTTTCACCTTTCCCTCACGGTACTGGTTCACTATCGGTCACTAGGGAGTATTTAGCCTTGGGAGATGGTCCTCCCAGCTTCCGACGGGATTTCACGTGTCCCGCCGTACTCAGGATCCACTCAAGAGGGAACGAAGTTTCGACTACAGGGTTATTACCTTCTGTGACGAGCCTTTCCAGACTTCTTCGTCTACTTCGTTCCTTTGTAACTCCGTATAGAGTGTCCTACAACCCCAAGAGGCAAGCCTCTTGGTTTGGGCTAATCCCGTTTCGCTCGCCGCTACTCAGGGAATCGCGTTTGCTTTCTCTTCCTCCGGGTACTTAGATGTTTCAGTTCCCCGGGTCTGCCTTCCATACTCTATGTATTCAAATATGGATACTGCACCATTACGTGCAGTGGGTTCCCCCATTCGGAAATCTCCGGATCAAAGCTTACTTACAGCTCCCCGAAGCATATCGGTGTTAGTCCCGTCCTTCATCGGCTCCTAGTGCCAAGGCATCCACCGTGCGCCCTTTCTAACTTAACCAAATGGTTAATCAAACAATATCTCATAAGAGATATCCTAAAATGGCAAATTCTCGGTTCTTTCTTGACTTTCTTCATATATCTTTATCTAGTTTTCAAAGAACAATGTTTTGACGGTATTAAACCATCAAAACTGAACAAAACAAAATCAAATCGTCACGTCTCATATATCCTTAGAAAGGAGGTGATCCAGCCGCACCTTCCGATACGGCTACCTTGTTACGACTTCACCCCAATCATCTGTCCCACCTTAGGCGGCTGGCTCCAAAAGGTTACCTCACCGACTTCGGGTGTTACAAACTCTCGTGGTGTGACGGGCGGTGTGTACAAGGCCCGGGAACGTATTCACCGCGGCATGCTGATCCGCGATTACTAGCGATTCCAGCTTCATGCAGGCGAGTTGCAGCCTGCAATCCGAACTGAGAACGGTTTTATGGGATTTGCTAAACCTCGCGGTCTTGCTGCCCTTTGTACCGTCCATTGTAGCACGTGTGTAGCCCAGGTCATAAGGGGCATGATGATTTGACGTCATCCCCACCTTCCTCCGGTTTGTCACCGGCAGTCATCTTAGAGTGCCCAACTGAATGCTGGCAACTAAGATCAAGGGTTGCGCTCGTTGCGGGACTTAACCCAACATCTCACGACACGAGCTGACGACAACCATGCACCACCTGTCACTCTGTCCCCCGAAGGGGAAAGCCCTATCTCTAGGGTTGTCAGAGGATGTCAAGACCTGGTAAGGTTCTTCGCGTTGCTTCGAATTAAACCACATGCTCCACCGCTTGTGCGGGCCCCCGTCAATTCCTTTGAGTTTCAGTCTTGCGACCGTACTCCCCAGGCGGAGTGCTTAATGCGTTAGCTGCAGCACTAAAGGGCGGAAACCCTCTAACACTTAGCACTCATCGTTTACGGCGTGGACTACCAGGGTATCTAATCCTGTTTGCTCCCCACGCTTTCGCGCCTCAGCGTCAGTTACAGACCAGAAAGTCGCCTTCGCCACTGGTGTTCCTCCACATATCTACGCATTTCACCGCTACACGTGGAATTCCACTTTCCTCTTCTGTACTCAAGTCCCCCAGTTTCCAATGACCCTCCACGGTTGAGCCGTGGGCTTTCACATCAGACTTAAGAGACCGCCTGCGCGCGCTTTACGCCCAATAATTCCGGACAACGCTTGCCACCTACGTATTACCGCGGCTGCTGGCACGTAGTTAGCCGTGGCTTTCTGGTTAGGTACCGTCAAGGTACCGCCCTATTCGAACGGTACTTGTTCTTCCCTAACAACAGAGCTTTACGATCCGAAAACCTTCATCACTCACGCGGCGTTGCTCCGTCAGACTTTCGTCCATTGCGGAAGATTCCCTACTGCTGCCTCCCGTAGGAGTCTGGGCCGTGTCTCAGTCCCAGTGTGGCCGATCACCCTCTCAGGTCGGCTACGCATCGTCGCCTTGGTGAGCCGTTACCTCACCAACTAGCTAATGCGCCGCGGGTCCATCTGTAAGTGGTAGCTAAAAGCCACCTTTCCACTTTTCCTCATGCGAGGAAAAGAAATATCCGGTATTAGCCCCGGTTTCCCGGAGTTATCCCAGTCTTACAGGCAGGTTACCCACGTGTTACTCACCCGTCCGCCGCTGACTTCAGGGAGCAAGCTCCCATCAGTCCGCTCGACTTGCATGTATTAGGCACGCCGCCAGCGTTCGTCCTGAGCCAGGATCAAACTCTCCGATAGAAGTTTGACTTGCTCATTTGCTAATTTTAAAGTGTTAGCAACTTTGTAAGAACTGTGTTCTTACTAGAATTAACGTTGACGTTTTGTCTTGTTTTGTTCAGTTTTCAAGGTTCAATCAGTATATTATGGAGCGGGTGAAGGGAATCGAACCCTCATCATCAGCTTGGAAGGCTGAGGTTTTACCACTAAACTACACCCGCATATTAAATTGCTCACTGGTCGGGAAGACAGGATTTGAACCTGCGACCCCTTGGTCCCAAACCAAGTGCTCTACCAAGCTGAGCTACTCCCCGTTTTGTCTCTCATTCCTCAAAACAGGATTGAGTTGATTTGTAAATGGCGCGCCCGAGAGGAGTCGAACCCCTAACCTTTTGATCCGTAGTCAAACGCTCTATCCAATTGAGCTACGGGCGCAATTTGTTTGCATTGCTTAATTGGTGCGGCCGAGAGGAGTCGAACCTCCACGGGGTTGCCCCCACTAGGCCCTCAACCTAGCGCGTCTGCCATTCCGCCACGACCGCGTTGAAAAGCGACAAGATCTATTATATAATTTCTAGCGTTAGATGTCAATAACCTTTTTTAAAAAGAAAAGTGCGGGTGAAGGGACTTGAACCCCCACGCCTTGCGGCGCCAGATCCTAAGTCTGGTGCGTCTGCCAATTCCGCCACACCCGCATGATGAAAGTTATTTTGCTGCGCAAAAAACTTTGGTGAGCCATGAAGGACTCGAACCTTCGACCCTCTGATTAAAAGTCAGATGCTCTACCAACTGAGCTAATGGCTCTTAATGGCTGGGCTAGCTGGATTCGAACCAACGCATGTCGCAGTCAAAGTGCGATGCCTTACCGCTTGGCTATAGCCCATCATTTTTAAATTCTCGCAAACGCGAGGTTTATAATATAACATGTTTTATTGAACAGTGTCAAGCACTTTCCTCAAAAAATTAATGGCGGTCCGGACGGGACTCGAACCCGCGACCTCCTGCGTGACAGGCAGGCATTCTAACCAACTGAACTACCGGACCAAAGATTTTTCACGGAGTGAAAATATCTGTCCTTAATATAAGGACTAGATTCAACTTGGCAAAATATCTGTCCTTAATGCAAGGACTAGATTCAACTCAGGCAAGATATCCTTCCTTAATGTAAGGAATAGAATATACTTATCATCACTTTCGCAAAGGGAATTTAAAGGTACGCTTCGCTGCGCAAATTAAAGAATGTTTATTTTACTACGCTTCGCTTCGTAAAAAAACCTGGTGACCCATACGGGATTCGAACCCGTGTTACCGCCGTGAAAGGGCGGTGTCTTAACCGCTTGACCAATGGGCCATTAGATAATGGCGGAGAAGGAGGGATTTGAACCCTCGCGCCGCTTACACGACCTACACCCTTAGCAGGGGCGCCTCTTCAGCCACTTGAGTACTTCTCCACATCTTCATAAAAATGGCTCCGCAGGCAGGACTCGAACCTGCGACCGATCGGTTAACAGCCGATAGCTCTACCACTGAGCTACTGCGGAACAAAAAGTATTGTTTGTCGTTTGTCGACTCTTATTATTATACTTACATCCAATATGCTTGTCAACGAAATTTTTCACGTAATTATTGTTGGATTATTTTTCACTTTCCAATCTTAGTTTCCCTTTGCACTTCCCGCATACATAACGGTCTGTATTGATCCTCTTTCTTCTTTTGTAAACGAGCCGGCATGATGTGCATATATAAACAATAATCTTCCTTTTCTTTTGTGAAGGGGCAGACAGCGGAGTACAGTGTCTTGGGGCATCCACTTTCTGAAGCAGTTCACGGAAGTCTCTGTCCCTGTGTTTGTATCCTTTTCCCTCTATGTGTAAATGGTAATGGCATAGCTCATGTTTGATGATACCGGTAAGTTCCTCAATGCCATGCTCCGCCAAATACTTAATGTTGATTTCAATATTATGGGACCGCAGCATGTATCGGCCGCCTGTTGTGCGGAGGCGGTTATTGAAAAAAGCTTTATGCCTGAAAGGTTTGCCGAAGCTTTCTAAAGATATCTCTTGAACCAGCTCCTGCAATTCTTTATTTTCCACATTCAACACTCCCTTGGTGAACCTGACAAACTATTATAGCATATATTTAAGTAGGAGCTTTGAACCTGCATTTTTTTGGCTCATCGTGTGAAACAGCAGAGCAAATGCCTTTGCTCAGCCGTTTCGTATTCATTGGGAGGAATGAGCTAAAAATAATAATCTAATACTATTCCCCAACTCTTTAATAATCTCATTTGAGCACCTCTCAATACATCAGTAAAAGAATGCTTTTCACCCTAAAGTAAACAAGGAGGTTTGATGATGCCTAACTGGCTTGTCAGTCAAATGCGTAAGGCCTACTTTGAAAAAGACCGTTACCAGATCAAACTTCTCAACCAGTGCTGGTACTTCTATAGAAAAAAACACTGCTCATGATCAGCAGTGTTTCCTTCATTTCTTATTCTTTCACCATCGTCAATGCTACCCGTCCTTTTTTCACATCCGCACTTTCTACCCAGACTGTTACCACATCTCCGACTGAAACGACGTCAAGAGGGTGCTTAACAAACCCTTTGCGCAGTTTAGAAATATGGACAAGCCCATCTTGCTTTACTCCTATATCAACAAACGCACCAAAATCAACTACATTTCTGACCGTTCCCTGAAGCTCCATTCCCGTTTCAAGATCTTCAAGCTTCAATACATCCTTTTTAAGAAGTGGTGCAGATAACTCATCCCTCGGATCACGGCCGGGACGAACAAGAGCATCGATGATATCTTTTAATGTCAGTTTTCCAATTCCAATCTCCTCTGACAATTCATCAACATTGATGCTTTCCATTCTTTTGCGCAGTTCTTCTGTTCCGATTGAACTCTCATCTAAAGAAAGCTTTTGAAGAATCTTTCGGACTTCTTCGTAATTCTCTGGATGGATCGGCGTTCTGTCCAGCACTTCTTCACCGTCGATAATTCTCAGGAAGCCGATACATTGTTCATATGTCTTTGCCCCGAGGCGTGGTATTTTCTTTAATTGTTTTCTCGTTGTGATTCTGCCCTCTTCTTCTCTCTTGTTAACTATATTATTGGCAACTGTTTTAGACAAGCCTGCTACATATTGCAGAAGGGAAGAAGATGCCGTGTTGACATTCACGCCGACCTGGTTAACGACTGTCTCTACTACGAATGTAAGAGATTCATTTAATTTCTTCTGAGATACATCATGCTGGTATTGTCCCACCCCGACCGATTTCGGATCGATCTTCACCAGTTCAGCTAAAGGATCCTGCAGTCTTCTTGCAATGGATACGGCACTTCTTTCTTCCACTTGAAGTTCAGGAAACTCTTCGCGCGCAATATCCGATGCCGAGTAAACACTTGCACCCGCTTCATTTACAATTAGATAAGAAATATCCTGGTTGACTTCCTTCAAGATATCAACAACGAATTGCTCTGTCTCTCTGGAAGCAGTTCCATTTCCAATAGCGACAATTTCAATATTGTATTTTTGGAGCGTTTTCTTGAATACCTCGATGGCCGCTTCTTTTTTCGCTTTAGGGGGGTGCGGGTAAATAACGCTGATGTCCAGCATTTTTCCTGTTTGGTCGACAACCGCTAATTTACACCCCGTACGGTAAGCCGGATCGACGCCAAGAACCATCTTCCCTCTCAGCGGCGGTTGAAGAAGCAATTTTCTAAGGTTTTCTGTGAATATATGTATGGCTCGATCCTCAGCTGTTTCGGTAAGGGCATTTCTAATTTCCCTTTCGATTGAAGGCTGTATTAACCTCTTATAGCTGTCTTCAATTGCTTCCTCGACAACAGATGATACAACAGAGCTTGTTTTTATCACGTTTTTAACAAGGAAGTTATGGATTCGTTCTGTGTTCGGCTCAACAGACACCTTCAGAACCCCTTCCTTTTCTCCTCTATTCACCGCCAGCACACGATGCGGAACAATCTTGCTAAGCGGCTCACTGTAGTCATAATACATTTCAAAAACATTCTTTTCATCCTCAGCATCTTTTTTCACTGAAGCTGACAGTGTTCCGTTTTTGAAAGTATCATTACGAATCCACTCTCTATATTTGGCATCATCGGCTACCATCTCGGCAATGATATCCTTCGCTCCTGTGATAGCTTCTTCAGCACTGTTCACTTCAAGCTCTTCAGAAATATATTTTTCTGCTTCACTCTGTAAATTTCCGCTTGAAGGGAAAGTCATGATCCAGTCAGCGAGCGGCTCTAAGCCTTTTGCTTTGGCAACCGTTGCTTTGGTTCTGCGTTTTTGCTTGTATGGACGGTACAGATCTTCGACGATTTGCAGCTTGTCCGCTCTTTCGATATCCCTTTTTAACTCTTCCGTAAGTTTTCCTTGTTCATCAATTAAACGAAGCACTTCTTCTTTGCGGGATTGGAGGTTTTGGACATAGTTCCAGGATTCCATAACCGAACGAATTTGCACTTCATCCAAAGCCCCTGTCTGCTCTTTACGATACCTGGCAATGAACGGGACCGTATTTCCTTCCTCTAAAAGAGATATAACACTTCTTATTTGTTTAACATTTATCTTCAAGTCTTTTGAAATCTTCTCTAGTAAATCAGGTTTTTCAATTACTGCTGACACTGCTGCATTACCTCCAGTTCATTTCTATACTTAACAGTTTACCATAGCCTTTAGTATATATACTGTACAGGGAGGGGACTTTCCTTCTTGTATTTAGCCTGCTCCCCCAGCCGGAACACTGATTCCCCACATAGGAGGAGGACTTCTAACACACAGAGCCATTTAACAACAAAAAAGAAAAAGCCTACTCTTTAGAGTAAGCTTCCTACGATAAAAGTTGTATCATCTATTGGCTCTGCCAGACGCAAGCTGATTTCGTCATTGATTTTTCTCAAGGAATTACTATTTTGAAGCAAGGATTTAATATTCGTGATATTCAATCCGTCGGAATGCAATAAGAATTTAGATTGGGGTTCATAGGAAAATCTTTGTGTTCTGTATTTTTGGGGTCTGCCTGAAAGATAGCCTGTTACTGGCAGCGGGTAAGTCATTTTACCTACCGATGAATAAAGATAGAAACGAATATTGCCGACACAACTGTATTCAAACTCCTGACTGTCAAAATATACTTTAATGATCGCTACAGCTGCACCTCTTTTATGAAGCAACTCTTCATTACAATAATTCATTAACGTGGATACATCTTCGTGATGATGCTTCTCCACCAGCTCTACCACCGCATTTGAAGATTCATAGGCAAATTTTCCGCTTCCAAGGCCATCTGCCAGAATGCAGATGAAATAGTCGTCTGTAGAAGTAAAAAAGAAGCTGTCCCCACAATAGGGATTTTTACCTTTAGAAACTTGCTTGGCATAAACCTCAATGTGATCTTTGACTAAATGAGTCATTCAGAAAAACTCTCCGAATTTCTCATCTCTGCTTCAATCGCTTCTTTAAGCTTCTTGATTGCGCGTCTCTGTAGTCGGGAAACGTGCATCTGAGAAATTCCCAGTTTTTCTCCTGCGTCTTTTTGGCTGAGATTATCCAGATAAGTATATTGAATAATGAGCCTTTCTCTCTCTGATAGAACGTGAAGCACTTTTTCAAGAACCAGTTTTTGGTTAATTCTTTCATATCCATCGTCAATGCTGCCGACGATATCCAGAAGGGTCACTGTACTACCTTCTGAATCAGCCTCAATAGAATGATCCACTGATAATGCCTGGTAGCTTTTACCCATTTCCATAGCTTCCAATACTTCTTCTTCCGTCACTTCAAGATAATCTGCAATCTCAATTACCTTTGGTGAACGTTCCAGCGTATTGGTAAGCTCCTCGACAGTTGACTTGATCTTAGGTCCGAGCTCCTTGATCCTTCTAGGAACATGCACACTCCATGTTTTGTCACGGAGAAACCTTTTAATCTCACCTACTATAGTTGGAATCGCAAATGCTTCAAAAGTCTTCCCGAAAGAATCATCATAGCGGCGTATGGCACCTAATAAACCGATCATGCCGACTTGCACAATGTCCTCATGGAAAGATTTCCCCTTGGAATACTTGCGGGCAATAGAAATTACAAGGTTTTCGTAATGCAGCACCAGATTACTCTGGGCTTCATCGTCATTATCTTCCTGATATGCTTTTATCCATTCTTTTACTTTCTCTTTTGTCTGCTGATTAGGTTGAGATAGTTTTGGCATCCTTCTCCACCTGCTCTCCTTCTAGGAACTTAGTCATAAAGACCGTTACACCCTCTTGATGGTGGACTTTCACCTCATCCATAAGACTTTCAATCAGGTACAGCCCAAGCCCGCCTTCTCTTAAAAATTCTACAGAGTTCTCAGCGTCATACGGTCCCACTTCTTCACGGGTCTTCTTGAAGTCAAAGCTTTCTCCATTATCTGCTACCATCACTTCCAAGCGTTCCTCATATAAAGCAAATCCGACAATGACTTCTCCGGTTTCATCCTTATACGCATGCTGAACCGCATTGGTAATCGCCTCACTTGTCGCGATTTTCAGGTCTTCAATTGCATCATAAGTGAAGCCCATTCTGCTCGCGATACCGGACAAAGTCAAACGAATTACACCTACATATTCTGGTTTAGCAGGGATTTTCATCTCGATG
The DNA here is from genome assembly GCF_053903065.1 of Bacillus sp. AK031. Taxonomy (NCBI): domain Bacteria; kingdom Bacillati; phylum Bacillota; class Bacilli; order Caryophanales; family Bacillaceae; genus Bacillus; species Bacillus sp. AK031. Next base: position 4,033,468 of record NZ_CP096424.1, read on the forward strand.
TAGTCAAAATCTTGCATTATTCTACGCCACCTTTTACCTCGGAATTAATATTCATAATATCTCCAAGTCCTGTAATATCAAACAGGCGTCTTAAGCGTTCTGATAAACCGTTTAAGTAAAGTTGGCCACCGTTTGCTTTAATGGTTTTGAATAAGCCCACAAAAACCCCTAAGCCTGTACTGTCCATATAGGAAACCTCGGATAAATCAACGTTCATCACCACATTTTCTTCTTCCGCCGAAGAAGAAAGGGCGTCTTTTAGTTTGGGAGCCGTATAGGCATCAATTTCTCCATTTACTTTTACATCAATTACCTTATCATTCTCATTAAGATCTATCGTTAAATTCATCTAATTCACCTCTTCTACACAAATCCATCGCTATATTCGTTTACCCTATCCTTGGGATAATAAACATCAATCAACAAATTCTTTTTAATATGATGAGAGTGAAGTCATCCCGCAGCTGGAAATGCTGCAGTCTTTCCAATTCTTTATAGACACTTGTCACGATATCCTGGGCTGGAAGATGAATATATTTTTCAATATACCCTATCAAATCTTCCCTTTCGATAAACCCTTCTTCCGTGCGGCACTCGGTCACGCCGTCCGAAAGCAGGATAATCAGATCCCCTGCATTCACCTGCCGTTCATACTGGCGGTATTTGGCTCTCTTATCAACTCCGAGCAGCAGCCCTTTTGCATCCAGGTCCTCGAATTCATTTGTTTGCGAATTGAAAAAGAATCCAGGTTCATGGCCGGCTGAAGAATAATTGAATACATGCTTATAAGGATCATACATGCCATAGAACATGGTGATGAACATACTAGGATCGACGTTCATTTCTACCACTCTATTAAGGCTTTCCAGGACTGCACTTGGATAATGCCTGTGTTCAGGCAGGCTGTCCATTGCATATTTGATCATGGACATACAAAGTGCAGCAGGGATCCCTTTTCCGATAACATCGGCAATCGCAACACTTATATAATCATTATCATCCTGAACAAAGTGATAATAGTCGCCGTTCATTCGTTTTGCAGGCACACTCAATGCTCCTACATCCAGCGACTCTACTTCCGGCACCGTAGTACCGAGCAGGGTCTGCTGCATATTTGAAGCAATCTCGATTTCATTGTTCAGTTCCTGCTGCTTGGAACGCAGGCTTTGGTGTTCACGATAAGCAAAACCGTAGCCTATCATTACTTCTAGTAATATATCAAAAGAGTCGAGCACACTCGGTGACAAGCCAGGCTCCATTTCAAGCATGATGCTTTTGTGAAGACTGATGATTTCTTCAGGCGAAATGTTATGTTCAATTGATTTCCGGCTGAACTTCTGGCCCAGATACAGGGCTTGCTCATCCTGCACTTTAAGATAGTTCTCGAGGATTTCTTTATATTTCACATCCATTAACTCTCTAAAATCCATGTCACTCCCCCTAGCGGAGCCACTTTGTAGCTCTTATATCGGTTCCTTCTCCCGGGGTCGATTCAACGTTGAATTCATCCATCAACCGCTTAACACCCGGCAGTCCGGCTCCCAGGCCTCCTGAAGTAGAAAAGCCATCTTCCATCACTTTTCGTATATCCTTGATTCCCGGCCCTTCGTCCAAAGCGATAATACGAACACCGTTCTTTCCGTTTTCGCTTAATTTCTCTATACATATTTGTCCCTGTCCGGCATACAGGTAGATGTTCCTTGCCAGTTCAGAGATGGCAGTGGTTATCCGGGCTTGGTCGACAGTGCCAAATCCCAAATCCTTCGCCACATTCCTGCCAAGCTGTCGGGCAGCAACGATGTCCCACTCATTTGTAATTTTTACGCAGGATTGGATTTCCATACACTAGTCCCCCAATTCCTGTTGTAATTTCTCCAAACCTTTTTCTAAATCCAATGCCGTCAGAACATCATCCAGATGGATGCCAAGTTCAATGAGTGTAATGGCAACTGCAGGCTGAATGCCGGTAATGACGACTTTTGCACCCATTAGCCTGGACATATTGATGACATCCCCCAGAACCTTGGCAATGAAAGAGTCGATAAAATCGATGGAAGTTATATCGATTACAACACCTCTTGCACTTGTTTCATGAATTTTGTGCAGGAGATCTTCCTGGAATTGAAGTGCAGTCTGATCATCCAGCTCCCATTGAATAGATATTAACAGGCAATCATGCAGCTTTAAAATTGGTATCCTCACACTGTTCCCTCCGTTGAGACAATTTTTCTATCGGTCATTTCAAGGGCTTTTTCAATACCCTTGCGCAATGTACTGTTTGTGCTGAATTGATTTAAATCAATTCCCAAGTTAACAATCGTTTGAGCGATTTCCGGCCTTATTCCTACAAGCATGCACTTAGCCCCTACAAGACGCACTGCTTCAGATGCTTGTATGATGTGGTGTGCTACCATCGTATCCACTACCGGAACCCCGGTAATGTCGATCAGCACCACTTCGGCACGGTGTTTCACCACGCCGGTAAGCAGGTTTTCCATGATCAGCCTTGCACGTTCCGTGTCTATAGTCCCTACCAGCGGCATAACGGAAATCTTCTCGAATACAGGAATCAATGGGGCTGACAGCTCTTGAAGCGCTATTTTCTGTAAAGAAACCGTCTTTTCCCATGTTTTAGCATAGGCATTGATAATTTCGTTATACATAGGAGACAACCACTTGTCGAAGTAACCACAAGCTTCCATATGGTTGTCTTTTGTAACTTGTCCCTTTTCCAGCAGGAAGTCATAGACAATCCGCCCGAACATCTGCAGGCCGGAAGTGACAAAAGTCAACGGCCATCCCAGCCTGACCACTCTTTCCGCAAAATCGGCAAGCCTTTCCTTATAATCCTTGGAGTCCTCAAGATTGGATACAATCAATTCAACGAACTCATGGCTTGTCTTCACAAACACTTGATCAGACACAACTTCCGTGACAATATCATCTGACTCATCTTTCATGACTTCCATCCATTTTGCGACAAATTCTGTTTTATTTTCTTTTATCGTTCCAATTAAATCGTTAAACATCTAGTCCTCCCCATTTTATCATAAAGATTTTCTGCTTCCTGCCCGAGGTGCCAGTTGTAACGCCAATTTAAAATTAGTAAAAGATATAAATAAAAAAGTATATATCAGTACGTGCAGCCACGTATTAAAAACACCTGGAAACAGAATATTGGATAATATCTGCTAACTGTTCCCCTAATCTCAATTACATTATAAGTATTTTTTGATTATTTGTCATATAATGTCCACTTTACAAATAGGCATGCACCTGTGAAAGTCATCTGAAATAGGCTGTATAAACAGGTCCCGCTGAATTCAGCAAACAAGGGTGAACTTTGCAGAAGTGCCTTAGCCAGCAGGAATTGTACCCCGCAGCAAGATTTGCTCCCACTGGAAAAATCAGCACATTTAAGAACGCCTAAACCTTTCAAAACAGGCTAAAATAAAAAGAACACCCTTCCTCGAAGAGCGTTCTTTTTTAAAACTGTATGAGTCCTACACTGATCTGCAGGGCATCATCCACTTTTTCCATCATTTCATCATCTAGATGCGTTATCTTATCCGTTAAACGCTGTTTGTCGATTGTTCGAATCTGTTCGAGCAAGATAACGGAATCTCTTTCAAAGCCATATCGCTTTGCATCAATCTCAACATGAGTAGGCAGTTTTGCTTTTTGGATTTGGGCTGTAATGGCAGCCACGATCACTGTGGGACTGAATCGATTGCCGATATCGTTCTGAATTACAAGAACAGGCCTAACGCCTCCCTGCTCGGATCCGACTACTGGGGAAAGGTCCGCAAAATAGACGTCACCACGCTTGACAATCAAAGGATTAGCCTCCACTCACTAAACGTTCGACTGTATGCTCTGCCTCATATTCTGCCTGAATTGCTTCTGAAGCGATAGCAAGGTTGATCTTTGCCATTTCCATATATCCACGTCTCATTGTTTCACGGATTTGGCGCTTCTTTCGTTCACGAAGATACATTTTAGTCGCACGATAGATATACTCATTGCGATTAACATTTTCTTGTTCTGCAAAGCCGTCAAGTTCTGTAACGAGCTGTTGCGGTAAGCGAATTAAGATTTCTGTTGTTGTGCTGGATTCAGACACAAACCACACCTCCACCAATCACTATAAACCGTTTCGTTTTACTACCATAACTATCATACCATCGATTGCCCCAAGATAAAAGACATAAAATAAAATCCTTCTCTATTATCGGCCAATCCACTGGAGAATTATGCATCTTTTGCCTAAGCTGATTCATAAACTTCCAAAAAGGACAAACCCAACGGTGACAGGCTCCACCGGATATTCACTTTTTGTAAAATCCGCTAGTCGAAAGCAGTTGATTGGAAACTTCCACCGGCTGACCTTCTTTAATATAGATTCTCGGCACTCGATTGGAGATTATGCAGGGAATCTCATAATTGATGGTATCGAGTTTCCGGGCAATTTCATCAATAGAGATAAAAGCTTCCTCCTGATTGCCAATCAGCGTTACTTTCGCTCCCGGCTGCACCTCTTCCGGCAAGCTTACCATGCATTGGTCCATGCAAATCCGGCCGACAATCGGCGCCCGCTGCCCATTGACCAGCACTTCCTGCCCTTGGAGCTTCCTCAGCCAGCCGTCAGCATATCCGATCGGCAAAGTCCCGATCCACTCTTGATTGCCTGTTTCATAAGTAGCTCCATAACTGACTTTCTCCCCGGCTCCCAGCTCTTTTACCTGTACAAGCCTTGAATGCAGGGAAAACACCTGCTTCAGCGGAAAAGGCAGGACACCTTTCATATCCATGGAAGGCGAAAGTCCATACATCGCGATTCCCGCTCTTACTGCATTGAAATGGGATTCAGGGCTTATCAAGGTCGCTGCGCTATTGGAACTGTGGATATATCTTGGCTTTTGTGACAGACAGGATATCATATCTTCAAAGGAAGCCAGCTGCTTATGGAAATACTCTTTATCCAATTCATCAGCTGTCGCAAAATGCGTAAAGACTCCTTCTAAATGGAAATGTTCCTTCTCCAGGATGAACTTTTCCACCCGTCTGAGTTCTTCGGACGTACGCACCCCGATCCGGCCCATTCCTGTATCACACTTGACATGGAGTTGCAGAGTCCCCTCTTCTTTTGCCAAATAATCTTGGGCTGCTTTCAACCATTCATAATCAAAAACTGTCAGAGAAATATTGTGTTTCAAGGCCAGCAATGCATCTTCTGCCCTGGTTGCACCCAGCACCAGAACGGGAGCATCGATTCCATTTTCCCTGAGTGAGATTGCTTCATCCAAAAAGGCTACGGCCAGACCTCCGGCACCTGCCTCCAATGCTGTCCGGGCTGTTTGGACATCGCCATGCCCGTATGCGTTCGCTTTCACTACCGCAAACATCGTGACGTTCAGAGGAAGATGCTGCTTTATATTGCTTACATTGTAAAACAAGTTATCAAGATCAATCTCTACCCATGTATCCCTGAAGAACCTGGTTTGCGTTATCACTACATCACTTCCTATTCTAAAAAACAAAGGCTTGCCAATCGAAACTTTAAAATTGTATAGATAGATTATTCACGCAGTGCGCCAGTCTGTCAAAATCAAATTTACCTATTTCTCCGAAAACCGCCAGACCTTCAATTTTTTCAAAGACCTGGCGCTTGCCGGAAATCAACACTTTTCCATTTTATTATAAAAGTATATCAAAAATGCTTATCTTTTATCTAACTTCTGATATCAAAGGCGGATGCGCCCCATTCAGTCCCGACAAGCAAATGTTCCAGTGTGGGTCACAAGTTAATGGAGGCTCTTTTGAATCCATAATTTTTCTGTTTACCATATCCTGTATTTTTGCATTGAATGAGCGACTCCGGAATGATGTTCCATTTCGGGATGGATTACTGCGTCATAGGACTGACAACGATAATGATTTTCATAATAGGATCTATTACAGGACCATTGGGCCGGCAACAAAATAATGATGTCATATACATTCAATCTAAAAAAATAGGAGCCACCCATTATAGGCAGCTCCTTCATGTTGTTTATTTTACCATCGATCCTTGAACGGAGCGGGCAATTTCTGTCATTTCTTCCGGCGTAAGGTCATTTGATGCAAGCATGTAGTCCACGCCATCATATGTCCAAGTGATGGTGCGGTCTGTCATGGCCGCAACTGTGAAACCAAGATCCTGGATATCGCCATTTACAGTTGTAGAGACTGTTACAGCAGGGACTACTGTTGATTTCTCCTGAACAAGCGTAAATGATTTCTCTCCATCATAAGTCAGGACAACACGTTTGCCGTCATCAGTCTTGACTTCCTTCTCTTCTACCAGCTCTGCACCTTTCTCTGATGCAGCCAATGGATAATGAACAGTAAATTCACTGTCTCCTACATTAGCACTTACAGGCATTTCAAGCTGAGCACCTGTCATATTCTTCTTCATGTCAAAGTCGTTCTTATCGAATGCCGCTTTTGTATCCATCTCTGAGAATTCTACTGTCACAAGGGCATTGCGGTCAGCATCCATCACTTTTACTGATGCCGGCGTCAAGTCCTTCTTGTTAAAGCTGATTTCCTGGACAGGCAGCATCTGGCTGTTTTGATATCGTGTTTTCGTTTCAAAAACATAATGTTCCTTTGTTTCTGTGAACTTCGCTTCTTTATCAGCTTCGATATCTTTTACCAGTGACTCATAAAGATAAGCCTGGCTGCTGTTGTTCGGCCATTCACTTTCGAACTTGAAGCTTTTGTTCAATGCCGGCGTCAAAACGAAGACACCCTCTTCATTTCTTAAAATCATCTGGCTTTGTTCTTTGGCTGGGTTCGACAAATTCACGCGGTAGAAATTGGGATCATTATGCCACACGTCCACATCATAGGTTTGCGGTTCGTCCCCTACTTGAAGAGTCATTTTTGCTTTCGCTTTATATCCCTTCATATCTTCCACTTTCGCAGTCAAACTTTTCAGGACATCCTCTTGAGACTTGGCTCCGCATGCAGCCAGCATCAACACTGTTAACATTGCCGCAACCAAAACAACTAACTTCTTTTTCATCCTTTCAACCCCTTTTATCTCAGTTAACGTATTTGAGAGAGGGGAAAACCAGCCGGCAAGAATGAACCGTCCTCCAATCCACGCCGCTCGCTTGCTAACCGTCCGAAAATCTTTGAGGATCGGCAATCCGATTGACGACTGGTCTTGTCTCTCCTATTGCACTATGAATATATGAGACAACCTCGGGGTTTATGCTAGGAAAGATGACAAGCCTGACAAAATTTATTGTGTTTTCTTTGAGTAAAAGTGGGTTGTTTTTTGAGACGGCTGCAGGAGTTCGGGGGTTAATGGCTGGAAGGGTATTTTTGGATTACAATGTTGTTTCTCGCTTAACAAGCAAAGGACATCATTCGGTGCTCCTATCAAAATGATGTACCTCGATCCAACACACAGCCTCAGAAATCATCTTGAATTCACAAAGCACCTATACATCCTTTTCAGCCTTGCATTGTTCTTCAGCCATCACTTTTAAAGCAGCTGAACGGTCAATAATGAACCTTTCCATATATCTCTCGAGAAATAATTTGTCTGCAAAGACGCCAATTATGCCAAGAGGAGACTTGTACCGGAAGATATCTGTCATGACAGTGAACTCTCCTTCTTCCTCGAATTGATGCGTATGGATGAAAGAATGAAAGGCCCCGCTCACCATCTCATCCACAAAGAGAGAGTATTTCTCCATCCTGGTAATTGTAGCGGTCAGCCTCTGCCTGATTCCGAAATGAACCGCCTCCCAGGTCACTTTGTCTCCTTCCTCCATCAAACCGCTTGTAATGCCCGCAACCGCCTTTTCTTTTGTATGAGAAACCGTTTGAGTGTGTATATCCACATTTCTCGCAAGGTCGAAACAAACCTGGATAGGTGCGTGAATGTATTCTTTATGAATGATTACCGGCATTGCCCCGCCCTCCTTATATTACTTACTCTTCAATGATAACCTGGGCAGCAGCAAACTCCCGGCTGTGGGTGATCGTCAGGTGGACACCCTTTTCTATGGGGGAAGCAATAAACGGCTTTCCAAGTTGGTCTTTCCTGATTTCGATATCAGTGAAAGACAACTGTGAACCAATGCCTGTTCCCCTCGCTTTGGCAAAAGCCTCTTTGGACGCAAACCTGCCTGCGACAAATTCAGCTTTCCGGGCTCCGTTCAGTGAAGAGCAGTCATCCATTTCCCTGTCCGTTAGAATACGTTCAAGAAAACGAGGCTGCCTCTCAGCCAATTCTGCTATCCTTTTGATCTCCACAATATCCAATCCGATTCCTTTAATCATGTTAAGCCCTTCTCCTTCTATTTTTATATAAACTTACATATTATTAGTACAAGATATCCTGTAATCGATCTTATCACACTTCACACTACACAGCGGCTGGTTTAAAAGGTAGAATGTATACAGTCGCACCGCTTTTTTAAAGGCTCTTTTCTAAATGGTTGAGGTTTTTTATTCCTACTGTATTTTTTCGATTGGAGCGGAAGGCGTGCGACCTCCTGCGGGATTAGCGTGACAGGTGAGACCCCGCAGGCAAAGCCGAGGAGGCTCACCGCACGCCCCGCGGAGTCGCATGCCTGGAGCGGAAATCACTCTGAACTTAAAAGGAGGTATTCAAGTGTTTGTCCGGACTGAAAGCTTTTCACAATATATCCGCCTGTACCCGGTCATATCCATTATAGTATTTATCCATCTATTATTATTCAGCTTCACGCTGATTCCGTTTCTTCCGGAGGTTTGGGTATACGAGCATTTTGCGGGAATCAACCTATATATATTCAATGGGGAATGGTGGAGGCTGATCACCCCTATTTTTGTACATCTGGGGTTTGCTCACGTTTTATTCAATTCATTTTCACTTATCCTGTTTGCCCCTCCATTAGAAAGAATGCTTGGAAAATTCAAGTTCACTATCATTTATCTGGCCTGCGGAGTTATCGCCAATATTGCCACTTACTTCTTAAAACCGCTTACCTATAACCATGTTGGTGCTTCCGGAGCCATTTTTGGCTTGTTCGGTATTTATGTAGGCATGACATTGTTCCAAAAGCATATGATTACAAGGGAAAATAAACAGGTCATTCTCCCGATTGTTGTAATCGGTTTGGCCATGACCTTCTTCCAGCCGGGCATCAATGTCACTGCCCATCTGTTCGGTCTTCTCTCAGGATTGGCAATCGCTTGGCTACTCCCCTATATTACCAAACCTAATAGGTATTAAAAAAACAGCTGGCACCGAGGGAAAACTATTTCCCAGTGCCAGCCGTTTTTGATTTAGAGCCTTTGCCTTTCAGGGTAATACCATTTATAGATATGCCTTACACTTTGTTCATCCAGATCCTTGATTTTCCCGGCGGCACCGGCTTCCCCGGACTTCACAATCGCCTTTAAATTACCCAGGTTCCTTTTACTCTGAAAAAAATTCTGTTCTGTCTCTAAGGACTGAATCCTGTATTTCTTCATGAATAAGGTATGTTTTTGAAAGGACCGATACCTTAACCCCAGCTGGGAGTCGTGAATGCTCCAGCCCGCACTCCTGAACTTAGAGTATCCCCATAACCAGAATGGCACGTACAAGAGGAGAGACCAAAGGCCAAGTGGCCAGAACGCAATGGAAAGCCCCGCCGCAGCCAGCGTTACAAGAAAGCTTTCCCTAAAAAGGTATCGTCTCAGCGACCTTTTAGGAACAAGGTTGAAACCTTCCGAAAAAGTATATTCAGGCAATGTATCCTGAAGGATGGAAGCAATCTTCTTCTTCTTCACCATCGGCAGCAGTTTGATCGTGCTGCTTTCCTTATCTAACACCGAGCCCCCTGCGCTTTCGATCTGTACAGCGGCATAACCGAAAGGCTGCCTCAGAATGTTTTCCACTATCCTGATTCCCTGGATGCGGTTCAAAGGAACGGTCATCTGTTTCTTCTCCAGCAATCCTCTTGTGATGACCAGATCATCACCCTGTTTTCTTACAGTAAAATCAGCGTATACAAGCAGTGTACCGATAATCGAAGCAACCCAGGCCATGAACAGCCCAACTGCAACCACAACTACCACTAGCAGCAGGCCGCTCCGGACAAACTCTTCCACTTCATTAAAGACTTTTTCATAAGGAATGATTTCATCAAACTGTGACAGGAAGATTAACACACCTGAAATCACCACTCCCGCTCCACCGGAAGTGCTGGCCATCAGGAGCAGATCCTTAAAGCCCATTTTAAAAATGACTGTTTCTGTGTCTTTAATGGCCGGCCTATCATCTTGGACGGCTTGATTCTTTTTAAATGACTTCGCTTCATTAATGATGTTCTGCAAATTTTCCGCTTCCATTTTACTGATCGCCGTCAACTCTGCTTCCGCCTGGCTTTTATCTGAAGATCCCGCCGTTTCAATTTTTACTTTTACCAGACCGAATGGCCGCTGGAGAATGCCTTCCGTCAGATTCAAACTCTGGATTCGTTCAAAAGGAATATACCTCTTTTTCTTCACAAATAGACCGTATTCAATTCTCAACTCTCCATCTTCAATCCAGTAGCTGAAGCGCAGCCACTTGATGATGCCTGACACCAGCAAAAAAATCAACATGGCCCCGGTTATCAGGAATGGCAGCCATTTGAAAAATCCCGTTGCCTCTTCCCCTCTGTTCAAGAAAAATAAAAAGATGATCGGCAGGATAAGTTCTTTTAACTGTTTAAGGAAGTTGGCAACTGCCGAAATCGGGTGAAGCCTCTTTTTCTCAGACATCATCTTCAGCCACCCTTGCCAGTGCAGAAATCGAACTCCGGAGTTCGTCCGCTTCATACATGTCTAAAGCCGGTATTTCATGCGTTGTCGCAGCCGTTGAAATAGTAATGGTCGCCAATCCATACTTTCTTAAAAGCGGTCCCTGCACCGTATCCACATGCTGAACCCGGACCATTGGCACCAGTGTCCTTTTTACAAAAAAGACCCCTCTTTGCAGTTCAATCTCCTGCTCCCTGACTTCATAACGCCATCTTTTCCATCTAATCATCGGCAGTAACGCAACGGAGAAATATGTATAAATCGCCGCTATGATGACTGCTGCAGCAGGTATCCATATCGGCCAGTCAAAAAAATAGGTCAGGACAAGTGCTGCGACGGCAAGGATTACAATACCGGCCGAATGCATAACTCCGTACCATCTCCACACCGGCAGCGCTTTTTCTGATATCCGTTTCATCGGTTCTTTATTCATCGGTTCAGCCTCCAATCGATTGTTCCCTTCTCATTGTATACGATTGCAGACGCTCATTTGTTTCGTTTATTCAAATTATTTTATTTCAAAGGACGCCTGATCGATCCATTGAAGTGAAGATTCCCCCCTTAACTGTTCCGCCAGCCTGAATAAGGCATCATCTTTCTGTTTGGCTTCAATCATGCAGTCGACTCTGTCTGTTGATTCTTTGATTCCATTCAGGAAGTCCATGAACATACCGGGATCAATATAATCTGCATGGGCCTTGTAATCTTTCTCTGACCGCGGGCTGGAAATGTGCATCTTGACTGGCAGCGGGGAGTTTTCCCACGTGCGGACGACCCGTTCCCAGCCCTCTTCCCACCCCAACTCATGATGAGCCAGGTGGTGATGGTAGTCAAACACCATAGGAACACCAAGCTTTTCGCAGAGATACAACGTGTCTTGAAGCGTAAAAACAGTATCGTCATTCTCCAGGATGATCAGATCCTGCAGGGAAACCGGTGTCAGGCCCCAGTTATGGATGAACTGCTCAAGCGCTTTTCCTTTATCATCATAGGCCCCTCCGACATGTAAGACACAGCGGTGTTTCGGGTCGACGTCCATGCCTTTGAGCAGCGCTTCATGAATCTTTAAGGTCTGAAGCGTATTTTTCAATGTATCTGTATTGGAGGTATTAAGGAGAACGAAATGATCGGGATGAAACCCGACACGCTGCGGATGCTTCTTGATAAATTCGCCGATTTCATGCAGCGGCTCCTTCAAAGCCCGCATGAACTTCCAATCCTTGAGCTCAGGATGGTTCGCCAGCGGAATCAGTTTTGAACTGAACCTGAAAAACTTTATGTCATATGCGAGATTATGTTTAAGGAGCCTTAAGCAGTTTTGGAGGTTCGAGACCGCAATGCGCTCGAGTTTCCGCAGTCCCGCTTCCCTGTCTTTCAGCTGTGAAAATTGTTTATAAGTCATTGTTTGGGATGGTGACGCATTTTCCAAGTGAACGCTCATTGCCACGTATCCAAGTCGTACAATCGTCATTTCTGCCCCCGCCTTTTTTGGATAGTATCTGCCAGTGGAGGGGGTTCTATTAGAATTTTGATTTTATAGGGCGGCAGAGGAGTAATTTTTAGGTGATTTTGAAAGAATATCTGATTAATTCAGGATATTCTTTCAGAATTTCCAAATCATTGCGATTCAGACCAACTCATATCATGACGGAAAAACAATTTATGAGCGTAATTTTTGTATTTATGAGCCAAACTTATTAGTTTATGAGCCAGATTTTGATTTTATGCGTATCTTTTCAATTTTTTGAGCCTGATATCATATTTATGAGCATTTTGCCTTTGTACGGGAAAAAACCAGCAAGAAAAATCCCTCATAGGTAATCGGCCCAAAGAAAACAATCAACACCGACACACTCAAACTCAACAAAAAACCACTCCCGCAAGGAAGTGGTTTTGAAAAATATTATGATTCTCTTTGCTGCTTGCGGCGAGGGTTGCGTTGTTGACGGCCTCTTGAAGAAGAGTAACCTTGTCTTCCTCCACCTTTGCCTCCGCGAGAAGATCCTTTTTTATAATCGCGTTTGCCACCGCCGCCTCCGCGTCCATCTCTTTTGTTTGGAAGCGGGCGTTCCTCTGTGATTTGAACCGGTGTATCATCCGGCTCTTTCGTGAACAGGCGAAGAGCAGCTGCTACGATATCTACATCGTTGTGGTCTTCAAGAAGTTCTTTTGCCATGCTGCGGTAATTTTGAAGTTCGTTGGAATTGATTGTTTCCACTAACTTCTCCATTGCCAAGCGCTGCTGGCCTTCAAGTGCTTCATTTGAAGTTGGCGGCTTCATTTGCGTCATGCTCTTTTTCGTTGTTTTTTCAACAATGCGAAGGTAACCCATTTCTCTTGGTGTTACAAACGTCATCGCCATACCTTCTTTACCTGCACGTCCTGTACGTCCAATACGGTGAACGTAGCTTTCAGGGTCTTGAGGGATATCGAAGTTATAAACATGTGTAACTCCTGAGATATCAAGTCCGCGTGCCGCTACGTCAGTAGCTACAAGCACATCGATACGGCCTTCTTTGAACTGGCGAAGAACGGTCATACGTTTCGCCTGGCTCAAGTCACCATGAATACCTTCTGCAGAGTAGCCTCTCAACGTCAATGCACGAGCCAGCTCATCCACACGGCGCTTTGTGCGTCCGAAGATGATGGCAAGTTCAGGTGACTGAACATCAAGTAAACGGGAAAGCACATCGAATTTTTCTTTTTCATGCGCTTTTACGAAATACTGCTCGATATGCGGAACAGTCATTTCTTTAGACTTCACGCTGACTGTTTCAGGGTCTGTCATGAAGTTGTTGGCGATTTTGCGGATCGGTCCCGGCATTGTTGCTGAGAACAATAGCGTTTGGCGCTCATCCGGTACATTCTTCAGGATGGATTCGATATCTTCGATGAATCCCATGTTAAGCATTTCATCCGCTTCGTCCAAAACAAGTGTGCTTACGTTTCCAAGCTTCAATGTTCTGCGGTTGATATGGTCAAGCATACGACCTGGTGTACCAACGATGATATGAGGGTTCTTTTTCATCGCGCGGATCTGGCGCTGGATGTCCTGGCCGCCGTAAACTGCTAATACACGGACTCTTTTGTCCTGGCCGATTTTGAATAATTCTTCGGAAACCTGGATTGCAAGCTCACGGGTAGGTGCAATGATAAGTCCTTGGACGTTCGGGTTGTTGACATCGATCTTTTCAACCATTGGAATACCAAATGCTGTTGTTTTACCAGTACCTGTCTGTGCCTGTCCGATAACGTCCTTGCCTTCAAGTGCCAATGGAATCGCACCTGACTGGATTGGCGTTGCCTCTTCAAAACCCATTCGATTGACGGCTTTTAACGTACTAGAGCTTAAATTTAAATCTGAAAACTTTGTCAATTTCTCATTCTCCTTTTGTTTATGGCTGTCTTCGCATTGTTTTCACTTTCCTGATAGGGGAATAGCAAAAAAGGTTGCGAAAGGAGCCTTATTGATGCATTTATTTTTATTGACATGGTCTACATTTTCATAAAGAGAACCCGGCTATAGTCTAAGCTACCCGCATGATAACGGGACATGGATCTTACCGAGAATATATTTATAGTGAAAGCCGTGTTATCCTTATCGGCAATAAGTTTTAGGATTCCTAATCCACCCTACAAAAAAAATTACTCTTCTTAAAGAAGAGTTTGCACAAAAAAATGTGAACAATGTTATGGATATGTTACCACTAATAGAAAAAGATTTCAATTAAAGTAAAATTATCTTGCTATTCACTTTCTTTCAAGAGAAAAGATGCCACCTTCTCAAACAGGTCTGCACTGTCGTCGCTATGGCAGATGAGGTGCTTTGCTTCTTCCGAAAAATACCTTTCCTTTTCATCATATGTAATTTCTTCAAAAAGAAAATCGGCACTTTTCGGCGGAACGATTCCATCTTTTTTCCCCTGGGCAATAAAGACAGGAATGCTGATTTCTTTTAGCAGCGGTTTCACCATCAACACGACTTTTCTGAACTGGTAGGTTGCGGATATCGGCGTATCCTTTATCTTCTTTTTATACCTTAGATACAGCTCATTATTCGATAGGTCGCCGCGAAATACATCCTGAACCATTTCTTTGATATCGGCCAGCAGCTGTTTCGGGTTGACATAATAGGCAGCAGCACTCAGCAATACCAGCTTGCATACAGGGTAATTTACAGCAAGATAACTGGCGATCAATCCTCCCATGGAAAATCCGATAATATATACTTTTTCACATGTCTCCAATAAATTCTTGAGCTCTTTTTCTGCACATTGAATCCATTCTTCTGCCTTTTTGCCTTTCAGAGCCAGAGACTCTCCGTGCCCCGGCAAGGTTGGAACAGAAATCTTCCAATCGGTATGATATTCCAGATACTGAGCGAGAGGGTCGACTTCGTACGGTCCTCCTGTGAAACCATGTAAAATTAAACATCCATTCATCATTATCACCGTTTTCAAGGTATTATATTTATTGCTCTTGAGTTTTATAAAAAAGAAATTTAATACCGTCTTTTTAAAAAAAGGAGAGATACTATGAAAGCAATACTGTTCGATCTGGACCGGACGTTACATGACCGGGATGCTTCTGTGCTTCGTTTCCTGAAGGCTCAGCATCAGTCTTTAAATGAGCTGCAAACAGCTGGGGTACCTTCTTCTTATATTGACCGGTTCATTGAGCTCGAATGCAAGGGATACGTTTGGAAAGATAAGGTTTACAGCCAGCTGGCCGGGGAATTCAATCTTCCGCTCTCCCCGTCAGAACTGCTTCAGGATTACTTAACAGGCTTTCACCGTCACTGCCGGGAGATGGAAGGGACTTCTCTTTTACTCCCTTTTATAAGAGAAGCGGGATTTAAAGTCGGAATGATAACGAACGGAATGACCGATGTACAAAATAATACGATTGACGCATTGGGCATACGCCCTCACTTTGACTGCATTATCATTTCCGAAGAAGCAGGGATGAAAAAACCTGACCCGCGGATTTTTATAATGGCGGCAGAAGCGCTCGGTGTGTCGCCCTCGGATTGCCTGTATGTTGGCGACCATTATGAAAACGATGTAGCCGCTGCCCGCCAAGCCGGGATGAAGGCCGCGTGGCTCGTGGTGGATGAAGCGGTTCAAGAGAGACCTCAAGCCGATATCGTAATCTCCACACTTAACGAACTGCAGGAACACCTGGAATAGCAAAGCGGTGCCTGGTACAAATCAGCGCATTTGTACCAGGCACCAGGAAAGGGTTATTGTGTAAGCTTCTCGATTACTTCCTCCAGCCTCATGCCTCTAGAGGCTTTGAAAAGAAGGATCTCATCTCCTTGCAGGATTCCTTCCAGCTTTTCTGCCAGTTCCTGTTTGTCATCAAAGCTGAAGACATTTTCTTTACCGAGATTTTCGGAAGCCCCTTTGGCTGCATGCTTCGACAAGTTTCCGTATGTGAATAGAAAATCGATTTTGCCTTGTTTGATTTCCTTGCCTATTTCATAATGGTACGTTTCTTCCTCAGGCCCCAGTTCAAGCATGTCACCCAGAACAAGTATTTTTTGGGTGTAGCCTTGAAGGCCTGAAAGCAGGTTGATGGCCGCCCTCATGGAAGTTGGGCTCGCATTATAGGCGTCATTCAGGATTTTCTCACCGCGTCTGCCTTCCATCATTTCCATTCTCATTTGAGTCAGCTTCAGATTTTCGAAAGCCTGCGGCATTTCGCTGTATTCTACTCCCCATTCTCTGGCGATAAGCATGGAAGCCAGTGCATTCATGATGTTATGCTCGCCAAGGACAGGCAGCACAACCTCCAGGTCCGGCTGGGCATTGACCCTGAAGGAACTTCCTGTATCAGTCGTTCGCATTTCAATTGGATATAACGTATGGCCGTCCCCTTGCCCGAATGTTTCCACCTTAAACGGCCAGTTTCGGTCAACCCGTTCATTCAGCAGAGGTTCATCCCCGTAATAGACGAACAGACCGTCCTTTTTTAACCCGCTGATGATCTCAAGCTTGGCTTTGGCGATTCCTTCTCTTGAACCAAGGTCCTGAAGATGGGATTCTCCGATATTAGTGATGATGGCTGCATCAGGCAGGGCAATATTCGACAATTCTTCAATCTGCCCGAAACCACTCATGCCCATTTCCAATACCGCAACCTCCGTGCCCTTTTCCAGCGCAAGAATTGTAAGGGGGAGCCCAATATGGCTGTTATAATTCCCCTGTGTTTTTTGAACTTTATATTTGACGCTCAACAGATTTGCCATCATATCTTTTGTTGTTGTTTTCCCGTTACTTCCTGTTATTCCTACCACTTTGATGCCCAGTTCCTGCCTGTACGCCCTGGCAAGGTTCTGGAGCGCTGCCAATACATCTTCAACAATGATAATCGGCAGATTCGCAGGAGGGTTCGGAACATCCTTCTGCCACAGTGAGGCACTCGCTCCGCTTGCAATGGCGCCCTCGACATACTTATGGCCGTCGACATTTTCACCTTTGAACGGGATGAACAGGTTTCCCTTTTCAATTTTTCTGGAGTCGATACATACTCCCTGAATCTTAATATCCTGAATGGCAGAAGTATCGTTTTCCACATCAATCATTCCGGCTAACTGTCCAATGGATTTATTTATCATTCCAATAGCTCCTTTTCAATTCGGTCTGCTTTCCTATATTATAGGCACTTGGCACTGCATTGTTACTTCCAGTATGTTTGAAAAAAAGAGGGCTGACTCAAGTGTTTACGCCAGCCCTTCTTGGGTTACATCGTATGTTTGATATTCTGCTTCTCTTCGTGGCGCTCTTTGGCCAGCTGGACAAGGCGCTCGATCAGCTCCGGATATTCGACGCCGGTGTGCTTCCAAAGCAGCGGGAACATGCTGAATGGCGTAAACCCAGGCATTGTATTGACTTCATTCATATAGATTCCACCGTCTTCTGTCAAGAAGAAATCGGCACGAACAAGTCCTGAGCAGTCCAGGGCTTTAAACGAATCGACAGCAATCCGTTTCATCTCTTCATATACATCATCAGGGATTTCTGCAGGAATGATGAGGGCCGTATCGCCATCTTCATACTTTGCTTTGTAATCGTAGAAATCTTTTTTCGGTAAAATTTCTCCGGGAACTGATACTTCAGGATCATCATTGCCAAGAACCCCAAGCTCGATTTCTCTCGCTTTAACCCCTTCTTCAATAATAATTTTACGGTCAAATTGGAAAGCTTCCTTGAAGGCAAGGATGAGTTCTTCACGGGATGTCGCCTTGCTGATCCCAACGGAAGAACCAAGGTTTGCAGGCTTGACGAAGCAAGGATAGCCAAGCTCTTTTTCAACCTTTAAGTAAGCCGCTTCCGGATCGCTTTCCCATGTCTTTCTCAAATACCATACATAATTCACCTGCGGGATGCCCGCCTGTGCATAAAGGTTTTTCATGATGACTTTATCCATACCGGCTGCAGAAGCCAAGACTCCATTTCCTACATAAGGAAGGTCCAGGAGTTCCAGCATTCCCTGTACTGTACCGTCTTCCCCGTTTGGGCCGTGAAGCAGCGGAAGGATGACATCAAACGTGCCGCCTTCATTTTCGGACGCGCTTAAAGTGGTGCTCAATGCGTTCGGTGCAATGGCTTCGCCTTCTGAGAAAGCGAGCTCTTTAACCGCTTCAACAGGTCCTTGAAGCTGAGGCCCTTTAATCCATTGGCCTTCTTCAGAGATGTAGATCGGGTATATATCATATTTGTTATTATCAAGAGCGCCGATTACAGCTTTGGCTGTCTGCAGGGAAACATTATGCTCAGCTGATTTGCCGCCGTATAGTAAACAGATTTTTGTTTTCATAAGTTGTAGCCTCCAGTAATTGAAGTAAGATGTTTCTATTTTATCACTTTCGCCTGAAAGCGGAAGAAGGATTGTGCAGGAAAAAACAAATTAAGTACAATGTCTGTTACTAAATTTCTATGTAACAAGAAGAATGTCCTACTACATCACATTACTTACGCTGTAAAAATATACCCTCAGGCAACACCATATCAAACATCCTTATTATCCGGAACACCCACCATAAGTATTCCGGGGGACTGTCCCCTGTTACGCTAACGCATTAACGCACTGAAAGGGACAGTCCCTCTCAGTGCGTTAATGTGTTAAAGTCGTATTCCGTTATTCGACAAAACCAGACACATTCCGGGTAGTGCCTGTCACCAGTTATTTCACTACTAGAACCGGGCGGTCTGCCTTTTGCACGACCTGATGGCTGACGCTGCCGAGCACAAGTTCCTGGAGTGCATTCAGGCCCCTGCTTCCGATGACGATCAGATCCAACTCTTCTGTTTTGGCGCATTTGATAATTTCTTCGGCCGGATTGCCCTTTGTCAGGTTGACAGAATAATGGATATCCGCCTCTGCAAGAACCTTGGAAATCGGCTTCAATTTCTCTTCGCGTTCTTTCTGCCGTGCACCCGGGTTCATCCCCAGCCAGGCGTCATGCTTGGAAGCTTCATGATCAATGACATGGATAACCATTAATTTATAGTCTTCATTACCCTGTAAAAGCGTAACAACATGCTCTGCCGCTTTACTGGAATGGGGGGATCCATCAGATGCTAAAAGAATTTTTCTCATATACTCCACCTCTTTTATATGATTTTATCAGAAGCACATTTGCAAAGAAGGGTTTCCCTGAAACATTCACAATTTGTCCTCATGTAGCGAACTGTGTTATACCATACGCCCTTTGCACTATTTTTCTGACGCTTTTCCGGAAATTTTCAACAAAAAAGACTATCCTCCGGAACAAAGGATAGTCTTCTTACTATATTAATGGCCAGACAGCTTGGCGCCCTCTTTATTGTGGACAGCCAGCTTGTCGATCAAATTCGAACTCGCCTCATTCATGCCTTTCAACGTTACCGTGGTACCTGACTCTCTAAGCTTAAGAACAATCCGGTCGATAGCATTTACACCGGAATCATCCCAGATATGAGCTTTCGAAAGGTCGATTTCAACTTTCTCGACATTTTCATTGTAGTCAAACGCGGCAATCAAGTCTGTTACAGAGGCAAAGAAAATCTGGCCTGTAACCTGATACACTCTTTTGCTTGTCTGTTCTTCAACAAACGAATGAACATGGACTTCTGAAATTTTTGCTGCAAAGAAAATCGCACTTAGAATAATACCCGCAAATACACCTTTCGACAGGTCATGCGTATAAACTACTACAGAAACTGTCACAATCATGACCAATGAATCAGTGATAGGAGCTTTCTTTAATGATTTTAAAGAACCCCAGTCAAACGTTCCGATTGATACCATGATCATGACACCTACAAGAGCAGCCATCGGAATCTGGACGACAAGATCACCAAGCACCATGATCAGGAACATCAGGAACACACCCGCAACAAGTGCAGACAAGCGTCCGCGCCCGCCGGATTTCACATTTATGACCGATTGGCCGATCATGGCACAACCTGCCATACCGCCGAAGAATCCAGCGACGATATTGGCAATCCCCTGCCCTTTACTCTCCTGGTTCTTATCACTTGCCGTATCTGTCATATCATCAACAATAGAAGCTGTTAATAAAGACTCTAATAGACCCACCATCGCCAATGCAATCGAATAAGGGAAAATGATGGACAAGGTTTCAAGGTTAAATGGAATTTCAGGTACTAAGAATAGAGGCAGAGACCTTGTTAGTTCTCCCATATCCCCAACTGTTTTAACACCAAGTCCCCCAAAGATAACGACCATGGAAATGACGATGATCGCAATCAGCGGAGACGGAACCGCCTTTGTAAACCTGGGAAGAATATAAATGATAGCAAGCGCACCTGCAATCAAAGCATACACCAGCATGCCTTCACCTAAGAAGTGGGGAACCTGCGCCATAAAAATCAAAATCGCCAAAGCGTTTACGAACCCCACCATAACGGAGCGCGGGATGAATTTCATGAATCTCCCAAGCTTGAATACCCCAAATAAGATTTGGAATACCCCCGTTAAAATTGTGGCCGCAAATAAATACTGCAGTCCGTGATCCGCGACTAACGTAACCATCAACAGAGCCATGGCACCCGTCGCCGCTGATATCATCCCGGGACGTCCACCGACGAAAGCAATTACAACCGCAATACAGAAGGAAGCATACAAACCTACCATTGGGTCGACACCCGCAATAATTGAGAACGCGATCGCTTCAGGAATTAAAGCAAGGGCTACGACGATACCTGAAAGGATATCCCCTCTGACATTGTGGAACCATTCAGTTTTGTAGTTTTTGAACAAAACTTGCACCTCTTTCTATTAATATATTATTTCTTTTCCCGTAGAAAAGACCCCGACCAAAACATGAGTAATCATACCTTCTATCAGAGAACTTAACAAGAGGTTATGTAAGCGGTAATTAGCTGGTTTTTCTCTCTTAATCTTTGATTTTCTATTGTTATCGCACGCAAATGATAAAATTGGCTTATGTAGAAGTTTAACTTTTCAGAAAAAACACATCGCCTTTATAAGTCAAATCCTTACAAACGTGTCCTGCCTTTTTGCTATCCTATTGGAAGGAGGTATTCACAATGAGTTCAAACGCACCTATACATACAAAGTTTTTTTACGGCTGGATGATCGTTGCCATTGCCGGGCTGGCTGTATTTTTTTCAGGACCCGGACAAACATACTCAGTATCCGTTTTTATCGACCACTATATCAAGGATTTCGGATGGAGCCGCTCGCAGGTTTCTTCTATTTATTCTGCCGCTACCCTTCTGTCTGGATTATGCATGTTTTTTGTAGGATGGTTCATCGACAGGTACGGCCAGAGGCGGATGTTCGTTTTCGTTTCAATCGGTTTGGCATTGGCCTGTCTGCTTAACAGTATGGTCGCCAATATCACCATGTTGTTTTTTGGTTTCTTCCTTATACGCTTATTCGGTCAGGGGTCGCTCACTTTGATTCCGAACACCCTTGTCCCGCAGTGGTTTATTTTAAAAAGGGGGAAGGCCCTGAGCTTCATGGCCATCGGTGGATTTGCAAGCTCTGCAGCCATCCCCCCAATCAACGCCTGGCTGGTTACCGACTTCGGTTGGGAATTCACCTGGAGGCTTTGGGCTGTGCTGCTGGTCTTGATCTTTACGCCGCTTGCATTGTTTTTCGTCCGCAACAAGCCTGAAGATATCGGACTTCTCCCTGATGGAAGGCAAAAACGGCTGGATATCAATGAAGAGGAGGAGGAAGATTTAGAAGATAATTGGACATTCCAGGAAGCACTGAGGACGAAGGCATTCTGGCTCATTCTGTTTTGTGTAAGCATTCCCGCCCTGGTGAATACCGGGATTACCTTTCATCTCATTTCCATCTTCAAGTGGAATGACCTTTCTGCAGGGACGGCTGCGCTTGTCCTGAGCCTGATGGCACTAGTCGGATTTCCTGTCACGCTTCTAGCCGGAAGGGTCCTTGATAAGGTAAAAGTAAATTATGTTCTCGCTGGAATTTTTGCAGGGGAAATCATTTTCATCCTGTTCTTGTTTGTCACAAAGACCCCATGGCTGGCGATTGTGTTCGGCTTGCTTTGGGGAATCAGCGGCGGTTTTGAACGGATTGCGTTGACCTATATTTGGCCGAGTTATTATGGAAGGGCATCACTTGGACGCATAAAAGGGACCGCCACCACCGTGATGGTCCTTGGATCGGCATTCGGCCCGCTTCCATTCGGTTTTGCTTATGATACTTTCAACGGCTATTCCGAGATACTGCTGCTGACGTTAATACTGCCGGCCCTCGGAATTGTATTTTCCCTGCTGGCGAAAAAACCGGAAAGAGAAACAGCCTGAACCATAATTCCCCACTAAAAAAAGAGAGCTGTGTGCTCTCCTTTTTTAGATTGGCGTACAAATTTCAATATAGTGCCCGTCAGGATCCTCTATATAAGCGACCACTTGTCCCCATGGTTTTTCGGTTGGTTCCAGCAGGATCGCCACACCTTCGCTCCTTAACTTTTCGACGGCGCCTCTTACATCCTCTGTCACCAGCCCCAGTTCAAATGTCTGCTCTTTTCGCTTGCTGTCCGGTATCGGCAGCCCGGTAATCTCCCTGCCTGATTCTCTCGTATTAAAAGAAAGAGTCGTGCTGCCAGTTTCAAGTTCTATGTAAGTACCTGCCTCCATCTTAATCTGTAAACCAAGCAAGTCGCGGTAAAATCGGATTGTTTCCTGCAGATTTTCAACATATAAAATGACATAACCTAATTTTAACTCCATCTGGATCCTCCTTTGAATAAGATTTCACTCTCTTCACAAATTCTATTCCGCTCTTTAATTTCCTTTTTAAAAGAGAAATTTCTTTAGGACAGCCTGCGGGTATGGTTAAATTAAACCAAGATTAAATTTTCAGATTTAAGCGGCAAGGAGAGATAGGATGACGCTAACAGGACCAAAAGTGGCCTTGCGAGAGGTGAAACCCGCAGATTTACCGGAATTATTCAAACTGATCTATGGTGAAGGTGACGAGCTTCCGGAATGGAAGAACTGGGATGCCCCCTACTTCCCGTTCAGCAAACCAAATTATAAGTCTTACATAAAAGGGACAGCCAAAAAGATCAAGGAAGGCAGAGACAACCAGCGGATGGCGATCATTGTCGATGGTGTCATCATCGGCACCGTCAATTATTATTGGGAAAATGAATTGACGAAATGGCTTGAAGCCGGAATCGGCATCTACCGCCCTGACTACTGGAATGGGGGCTACGGCACAGAAGCGCTTTCCATGTGGGTGGAACACCTTTTTAACACTCTCGATATTCCCCGTGTCGGCATCACGACATGGTCCGGGAATGAACGGATGATGAAAGCAGCCGAAAAAGTGGGAATGATTCTTGAAGGCCGCCTGAGAAAGTGCCGCTATTATAATGGGGAGTACTATGATTCCATCCGCATGGGGATCCTTCGTGAGGAATGGGAAGAAAAGAAACCTGATTTTTTGAGATGACAGGAGATTGTGCTTTAATGCATTAAAGTACAAAAAGGGACTGTCCCTCTTAGCGCTTTAAAGTGTTAAAGCACTATAATCTTAAAAAGCAGATTAAGCCTTGTTGCTTAATCTGCTTTTTTTTTAATTCAAATACAGGCTCCATTCTTTGGATTTCCGGTCGTATACCAGGTAGCCGTAGGCCTGGTTATGAGAAAGGAGCTGGTAGTCTTCGTACATGGTATCCATATGCATATAATCGCCCATTACCCAAAGCGGGATTTTAATGGTGGTTCTCCCTTTAACTGCCGCTTGAATGGAAATTGCCAGTCCTTCTTTTATTTTTTCCTTTAGTGAGTACATGACTTCCTTCCGGATAGGGGGAAGGCTGGTGATCTTCTGGCCCGGCAGAAGGCGTTTCAGGGGTTTGTCTCCCTTTTGCTGAACAAGCTTCCCTGAAATGGTTTTGCCGAGCATGCTGTAGAAGTCATCTGTATGCCTGTAATAGGTTTTGTTGAACCAGCCGTCATCATGTGCCAAATAGACAAACCGGTTATTCAGCTTTGAGTAAAATGGCGAATTCAAACTTTGTTTCGTATGACCCATATAAAGTATCTCCGCAATCTCCTGTCCGCTCAGCTGATCCAGTCCGTCCACTTCCTCAAAGTCGACCCAACAGAAATCTCCATATCCATGAATATTATCCGCTGCCAGCTTATTGACCTCTTCTTTGTCCGTATACTCCATAAGCGTATTCATATTGAAAGAACCGTGGTCAAACTGATGCTCAATCATCAACAGGTGGTTGAGAGGCTGCGGCAGATTTTGTGAAAAATCGCGGAACTCCAGTCCATAAGACATCACATATTTCTGAGCTTCATTCTGGTGTATATAAATGACGTCTTTAAAATTGCCGTTCTGTTTCAGTTGTATCACTTCCCTTAAATTGGAATCCGAGTTCATATCGTTAATTTTATCAAATTTTGACGAAAATAATATTTTATTATGATTACATTTTTTTAACTGCATTTGTGTTTATAAGGCTGTTTCGTATAGATTGTTGCTTTCGGAAAAATCCCAAGAGCCGGATTTTTCCCCTGGATACAAAGTTTTTTCTCTCTTAACGGGGAGAGTAGCTCTTTTCCCTCGTGCTTACCAAAATATTTCAGGTGAATTATGGCGATATTTTTCGGAATTCATATTGAATAGCGACAAAGTTTACGAAAAGAGCCATAATAAAAATGTTAATCTCCACAAAAGGAGGGCCCTCCCATGTATAAAACATTGCCTCAGGACCAATTGACACTGCTGACCATCAAAGCTCTTAAAGAGGGCAAGAAAAAAGAACTGCAGCAAATGCTTGAAGAATTACAGCCATATGACATGGCATTAATCTATACAAACCTTCCAGAGAAGCATCAGGCGCGTTTCCTCCTGCATTTAACCATACCCGTTTTAGCGGATATGATTCAGGAACTTTCCCCTGATGAACAGATATCGGCTCTTCAAAAAGTCGGGAAGGAGCGGTCCGGCAAAGTTCTCGATGATATGGATAATGATGATATCGCTTCCCTGCTGGATAATATGTCGCCTGAACGGATCGAAAAGTTTTTATCCGGCATGACTAAAGAGGAATCATCAATCGTCCAGGATATGATGAACTACCCGCCGGAAACAGCAGGCCGCTTGATGACAAACCGGTTTGTCTGGATCAGGAGTTATTATTCTGTAAGAGAAGCAGTCGACAAGCTGAAAACATTCGCGGAATTTGCGGAAACCATCAATTACTTGTATGTGGTGGACGAAAATCGAAAGCTGGTCGGTGTGGTCTCCTACCGTGACCTTCTGCTGGCAGACATGGACCATATGATCAAAGACATTATGTATACTCGCGTCATTGCGATCGGGTTGGAGACCGACCAGGAAGAAGCGGCCAGGCTGATCGAGCGATACGACTTCCTTGCGATTCCCGTCATTGATGAGGAGGGTATACTGAAAGGAATCATTACTTTTGATGACATTATCGACGTTGTGATCCAGGAAGCGAATGAAGATATCGAGAAGTTATCCGCATCCGGTAAGGCCATTGATTTTGATACAAAATCACATGTTGCTGCTTACAGAAGGCTTCCTTGGCTGATCTTGCTTTTGTTTATCGGCCTTGTATCCGGGAGCATCATTGCCTCTTTTGAGGAGACATTGTCAAAGGTTGTGGCTCTGGCCTTTTTCATGCCGATGATTGCCGGGATGACCGGCAACACAGGAACTCAATCTCTTGCTGTCGTTGTCCGCGGACTGGCTTCGCGGGATATTGATATGAAAATGGTCATGCGGCTGATTGGCAGGGAATTTGGGGTTGCGCTGATTATCGGGATCACCTGCGCCATCTTGATTGCTGTCATTGCCTTTGTATGGCAGGGCACACTTGTACTCGGGTTTGTCGTCGGATCTTCCCTGCTGCTGACTTTGATTATCGGCACGATGGCCGGCACGATCATCCCACTCATTTTGTACAAGTTAAATATCGATCCGGCTGTCGCCTCCGGACCGCTCATCACAACCATTAACGACATTTTATCGCTGCTGATCTATTTTGGCATTGCGTCATTTTTCATCCATTTATTAATGTAACCATCGAGCGAGGTGTTTTCGGATGCCTCGTTTTTGTTGTTGGTTTTTTTCACCGCACCATCTTCAAGTTTAGAAGCTCTTTAGGGAATCGAAATCTGAGTCGTGATTGGCGCTCTATCGGGGTGGCGATTTAATGAAATTTCAAATCCAAGTCGCCATTTGCCCTCTATGGTGCTGTCATTTTAGGAAAAATCAAAAGCCGAGTCACCATTGGCGCTTTATGGGGGGGTCAAATCAGCATAATTCCAAATTGGAGTTGCCATTGGCGCTCTATGGCGCTGTCATTTCAGGAAAAACCAAAATTCGAGGCGCCATTGGACCTCTATGAGGGTGTCAAATCAGCATAATTCCAAATTGGAGTTGCCATTGGCGCTCTATGGCGCTGTCATTTCAGGAAAAATCAAAATTCGAGGCGCCATTGGAGCTCTATGAGGATGTCAAATCAGCATAATTCCAAATTGGAGTTGCCATTGGCGCTCTATGGCGCTGTCATTTCAGGAAAAACCAAAATTCGAGGCGCCATTGGACCTCTATGAGGATGTCAAATCAGCATAATTCCAATTCCTAGTCGCCATTGGCGCTCTATGGCGCTGTCATTTCAGAAAAAACCAAAATTCGATGCGCCATTGGACCTCTATGAGGATGTCAAATCAGCATAATTCCAATTCCTAGTCGCCATTGGCGCTCTATGGCGCTGTCATTTCAGAAAAAACCAAAATTCGATGCGCCATTGGACCTCTATGAGGATGTCAAATCAGCAAAATTCCAAATTGGAGTTGCCATTGGCGCTCTATGGCGCTGTCATTTCAGGAAAAATCAAAATTCGAGGCGCCATTGGACCTCTATGAGGGTGTCAAATCAGCATAATTCCAAATTGGAGTTGCCATTGGCGCTCTATGGCGCTGTCATTTCAGGAAAAATCAAAATCCGAGGCGCCATTGGACCTCTATGAGGGTGTCAAATCAGCATAATTCCAAATTGGAGTTGCCATTGGCGCTCTATGGCGCTGTCATTTCAGGAAAAATCAAAATCCGAGGCGCCATTGGACCTCTATGAGGGTGCCAAATCAGCAAAATTCCACTTCCGAGTCACCGTTAGAGCTCAATAAGGGTATGGACTGACGGGAAATAGTGACACTAAACCCCCAGCACCACAAACTAAATGTCCTTAGAACCTCTCTAGTTACTCTTAAGTCAAGCAATTCACCAACACCCCCCCCGCCATTTATTCCTCCTTATAAGACTAATTCACTGAAATTGGGGGAATGTAACAAGAAGAGTCTTTTTTCGTCGGGGAGGTGCAGAGGCCATACCCTCTTAAATTTTTAAAAAACCAGGGGGAAAGCCCTCAATTATGATTGCTTTAAACCTTTTTCTAGTAGCTTTGTTGATTGGAATGACGGCTTTCTTTGTTGCTTCTGAATTTGCCATCGTCAAAATCAGGTCGACACGGATCGACCAGCTTGTCTCAGAAGGAAACGCAAAGGCAGAAGCTGCCCAAAAGGTCATTTCCAACTTGGATGGGTACTTATCCGCTTGTCAACTTGGCATAACCATCACAGCCTTAGGCCTTGGCTGGCTTGGCGAACCGACCATCGTCGTTTTGCTCAATCCTGTATTTGAAAGCCTTGAAATTCCCGAATCTGTTTCACATGTAATTGCCTTTATCATTGCTTTTAGTGTCATTACGTTCCTGCATGTCGTGATTGGAGAACTCGCTCCGAAAACATGGGCCATTCAAAAAGCGGAACAGATTACCCTGCTTACCGCAAAACCGCTGATCTGGTTTTATAAAATCATGTACCCTTTCATCTGGGCATTGAACGGTTCTGCCCGTTTCATCACCAGGATGTTCGGACTGGGGACCGCCTCGGAACACGAAGTCGCTCACTCGGAAGAAGAACTGAGGATTATCTTGTCTGAAAGTTATGAGAGTGGAGAAATCAATCAGTCAGAGTTGGATTACGTGAATAAGATATTTGAATTCGATAATCGGATTGCCAAGGAAGTCATGGTTCCGAGAACGGAAATTGTCAGTCTGGAAAAGGAGACACCTTTGAAGGAAATTGTCCGCACCGTCAAAAAGGAAGGCTACACCCGCTATCCAGTCACTGAGGGAGATAAAGATACGATTCTCGGGCTCATTAATATCAAGGAGATTCTCACCGACTGCCTGACCAATGATTGCCCTCAGGATCAGCCGGTGCCCAACTATATCAAACCGATTATCAGGGTCATCGAGACCATCCCGATTTCTGACCTTTTGTTAAAAATGCAAAAGGAACGCTCGCATATGGCGCTTCTTATCGATGAATATGGCGGAACGGCCGGCCTGGTAACAGCGGAAGATATAATAGAAGAAATAGTCGGCGAAATCCAGGATGAGTTTGATACAGATGAACGTCCGCTTGTTCAAAAGTTAGGTGAGGAACACTTTATTGTTGATGCCAAGCTCCTGATCAATGAGTTCAACGACCTGATCGGTACAGACCTTTCAGATGAAGATGTCGATACCATCGGCGGTTGGATGCTCACCCAAAAATATGACCTTAAACAAGGTGATTCCCTATTTGAGGGCGGATATGAGATCACCGCTAAAGAAATGGAAGGACACCATATATTTTATGTGGAAGTGAAGAGTAACAATGAGGACTGACCGAGATGATCCGGCAGTCCTCATTGTTTGCCAAGAAGCATTAAATTGTCATTTTAGGGTAATAGAAACAAAGGCACATACATAAGCGGAAACCCGTCTAAATCATTATTGTTCAGGACACCATTCTTTGATAGAGTTAAGAATGGTGTCGTTGTACAACTGAGGCCAATTGAAACGCGAACTGAACGTAAGAATAAGAGAAAAGAACTTTTTCTCCACCCAAAAATTTACTAATAAAAACATTTTCATATTTCCCGGACTTCCATTAAACTGTACTATAGAATTCAATTAGAAATTAAGGTGAATGCACATGGAAACTCGCCAGCGTTTTTCAGATAAAATCGATTGGGGATTAATATTTTTACTGTTTCTCTTTTTCATTGTCAGCGTGGTTGCAATCAGCAGCGCCCAGACATCAGGACAGTATGCCGGGTATAACTTTGTACTGAGGCAGGCCTTCTGGTATGTCGTCGGATTTATCATCATCGGGTTTGCTCTGCTGTTTGATCCCGACCAATATAAAAGACTTGCCTGGTATGCCTATGGGTTAGGGATCTTCCTCCTTGGCTTATTAGTTATCGCACCTTCCAGCATTGCGCCCGTCCGAAACGGTGCGAAAAGCTGGTTTGAACTACCCGGCATCGGGTCTATACAGCCTTCCGAATTCATGAAGACCTTTTTGATCCTTGCTATTGCCAGGGTCATCAGCAGCCACCATGAAGATAATCCTAAAAAAACCTTGAAGACCGATTTCATCTTACTCATGAAAATCGGAGTGGTCGCTTTGATACCGCTTGGATTGATCATGCAGCAGCCCGACTTGGGGACTTCACTCGTGATCATCGCGATTGTCAGCGGATTGATCCTTGTTTCCGGTATCACGTGGAAATTGATCGTCCCTATTTTCACAGGTGTTGCTGCCATTGGAGGTTCAATCCTCGCATTGGTTGTATATGCACCGCAAATACTGGAAAAATATTTGAACGTGCAACCCTATCAGTTCGGCCGTATCTACTCCTGGCTGGACCCTTACAATTATCAAAAGCAGGAAGGCTATCACTTAGTCAACTCTTTGAAAGCGATCGGTTCCGGACAGGTATTCGGCAAGGGTTATCAGGATAAGCAGGTATACATCCCGGAAAATCATACAGACTTCATTTTCAGTGTCATCGGTGAAGAGTTTGGTTTCATTGGCGCCAGCATCATCATCAGTCTGTTCTTCCTGCTCATCTATCATTTGACGAAAACAGCCCTGGACATTAAAGAACCATTCAGCGCCTATGTTTGTGCCGGCGTTATCAGCATGATCACTTTCCACGTCTTCCAGAATATCGGGATGACGATTCAGCTTCTTCCTATCACCGGGATCCCTCTTCCGTTCATAAGCTACGGGGGAAGTGCGCTGATGGGAAATATGCTTGCCCTTGGACTCGTGTTCAGTATGAGGTTCTATCATAAAAACTACATGTTCTCTTCTGATGATTCTTAATTTTCCATTCAATGGGGTTTCCTTTCTTATCGGAAGTGTGTATAATACTCTCTAATAATAATATGTTCGATGACAAAGAGAGTATTTTTGAGGCCAGAACTTCAGAGAACCGGGGATGGTGGGAGCCCGGTGTTCCCCTTGAAATGAAGCGCACTTTGGAGAAGCATATCCGAACCATGCAGTAGGGTATGCCGGGTACATCCCGTTATCTGATGAGCTGCCCTGATTGGGGAAGAAGAGTGGTACCGCGGGAACCCCGTCTCTATTTTAGAGGCGGGGTTTTTTGTATCCTCAAAAACGCTTTTGTCATCCAACACGCACTATTTCTGGAGGTGGAAACGATGAATTTATATGATTTTTATGCCGGGCTGCTGGAGAAGCACCTGAGCAGCGACATGAGCAAGGAAGAAATTAAAGCAGTCATTGAAACACCGAAGTTTTCCCATCAGGGAGACCTTTCCTTTCCCTGTTTTCAACTGGCGAAAAAGAAAAAACAGTCTCCTGCAGCTATCGCTGGCGGACTGGCGCAATCCCTCAACAGCTCTTTCCTGTTGAAGGCGGAAGCGGCTGGACCTTATGTGAACATCTTTTTTAATGGAAAAATGACTGGTGCCGAAATCATGAACGGAATCCTGTCGCAGGGAGATCAATTCGGCAAAAACTCTTTCGGGAAAGATAAAGTCATCACCATCGATATGTCTTCCCCCAATATTGCCAAGCCATTCTCGATGGGTCACCTGCGTTCAACCGTCATCGGCAACTCCATTGCTCTGCTCGCTGAAAAATGCGGCTATGAAACCGTCAAAATCAATTATATCGGTGACTGGGGTACTCAATTCGGAAAGTTGATCACGGCTTACAAGAAATGGGGAGATGCAGATAGAGTAAAAGCCAACCCCATCCCCGAACTATTCAGCCTTTATAAAAAATTCCATGAAGAAGCTGAAGTCGATCCCTCTCTCAACGATGAAGGAAGAAAAGCTTTTAAACTCCTTGAAGACGGCGATCCGGAAATGACTGAACTCTGGACATGGTTTAAGAATGAGTCCCTCTCAGCTTTTGAGGAAATCTATGGACTGCTTGGCGTCTCATTTGACTCCTACCACGGAGAATCCTTTTATAATGACAAAATGGAAGCCGCAGTGGAAGTGATGAAAGAGAAAGGGCTTCTTGAGACGTCTGAAGGTGCAGAGGTTGTCCGGCTGGACGATGAAGGGCTGCCTCCTTCCCTCATAAAAAAATCGGATGGAGCGACCCTCTATGCGACCCGGGATATCGCCGCAGCCCTTTACAGAAAGAAGACCTATGATTTCGCCCACGCCCTTTATGTAGTTGGCCAGGAGCAGACGATTCACTTCCGCCAATTATTTGCCGTGCTGGATAAGCTCGGAATGCCATGGGCTGATGAAATGGTCCATGTTCCATTCGGCCTTTTCCTACAGGATGGCAAAAAAATGTCTACGAGAAAAGGAAGAGTCACACTCCTTGAAGAAGTGCTGAAAGAAGCCATTAACATGGCACTGGCCAACATTAAGGAAAAAAATCCAACTCTGGAGAATGCTGAAGAAACTGCCCGTGCAGTCGGTACGGGGGCTGTCATTTTTCATGATCTTAAAAATGACCGGATGAATGATGTCGAATTTTCCCTGGAGGATATGCTTACATTCGAGGGTGAGACTGGGCCGTATGTTCAATACACACACGCAAGAGCTCAATCGCTGTTAAGAAAAGCCCGTCCACAAGAACAGAAGGAGTTTTCCGGGCTGGAAGACCAGGAAAGCTGGGAACTGATCAAGCTTCTGAACAAATATCCTGAGATGGTTGAAGAAGCTTATAAGAACTACTCACCATCGATAGTCGCTAAATATATTCTGTCAGTCAGCAAAGCCTTCAATAAGTATTATGGAAAAACAAGAGTTTTGGAGGATAACGACGAATTACAATCCCGGCTTTTATTAGTGAAAGCCGTTACCGATATCCTCCATGACGGCTTGAGCCTGCTCGGGATTAAAGCGCCGCCACAAATGTAAGTTGTCGATATTTCCCGAGAAATTTTTATCCCTTCGGTTATCAACACACAAAAAAACAGCCCCATTTTACAAGTCTCTTATACTTGAATTGGGGCTGTTTTACATTATGAAGCTTAAGAATACTCGATACGTCCTAACACTCTCGCAAAGAAGAGGCCAACCAGGAATGTAACAACACTCGCCACGATAAGGCCCGTATCTTCCGGAATCCCCGGATAGATGACAACGATCGACCCGATGACAAGGCCGATAATGAGTGCATATGTCGCTGATGAATACTTTTCCAAGAAGAACTTGATCACTTTACTCATGACGATGATTCCGATAAGGATACCTAGTCCAACCACAAAAATGATATCAAGTTGAAGATTGGAAATACCGCTGATGACAGTAGAATAAACTCCGATAATCAGCAGAATGAAGGAACCGCTTATGCCAGGCAGGATCATTGCGGCGCTTGCAATGAAACCTGATAAGAACAACATAGTATACGTTCCTGCCGTCATTTCTTGAATGACAGCCGATTCTTCCGATTTGAAGAATATCATGGAGGCTACGATGGCAGCCCCAATAATCAGGAGCACATAATGGGCCGGCTTAAAATTGTGTTTCATCTCTGACTTTTTCGCCAGGTATGGGATCACTCCGATGATCAGCCCCATGAATAAAAATTGCGTAGGAGCGGGATAGTGTTCAAAAAGCCATTCAATCAGCCTGGCCAATAATAGAATGGATGTTACGACTCCAACCCCAAGGGGAATCAAAAACCGCAAATGCGTTTTCCATTCTTTGCTGAAAATACCGTTAATGGCTGCGATCAAACGATCATAGATGCCAAGCATTACCGCGATTGTTCCGCCGCTCACTCCTGGTATAACATCACTCGCGCCCATTATCATACCTCTATATATATTTTTCCATTCCCACATTAGATGATCTCCTTTATATTTAAAACTTTAAACTTACTGCTTGTCCATGTCCTTCCACATTTTATCATCATTAGCGATTATTATCTATTCCTGATCTTTCTCTTCCTTCCCGACAATGAACGGGATATGGTGTTTCATTACTTCCAATCTGGCCGGGGTTTCCGTATATACCTCCCCGTCCATATCGATATTCTGGATGGATGCAGTGTCTATCGAGGCCGTGTGCGCTTGGAAGTGCAGGATTTCACCACTCTCTTCATTGAGCTTACCCGTTCCCTTGGCAGCCATCACCTCTTTTAAAAGCCGGAATCCTGCTTCTTTTATAATAAAGATGTCGATTAATCCGTCATTATACTTTTGCGGGGGCAAAGGCAGCTCGCTGGTGCCGATAAACCGTCCATTAGCCACGAACACCATGACAGCCTCTTCCTCTACAGCCCTCCCATCTATTTCTGCCCTGAAGGTAAAGCTTTTCGCTTCCTGCAAGGTTTGGAACGCACTGAGATAATAGCTTAGCTTGCCAAATACTCCTTTCACCGCTTCATTGACATTCCTGGAAGCATCGGCAATAATTCCGATTCCCCAGAAGTTTGAAAAATACCGGTCGTTTGCTTGAACGATATCGATTGCTTCAGTTCCCCCATGCTTGATTAGCAGTGCAGCCTGCTTTATATCTTGCGGGATTCTTAATGAACGGCTGAAATCATTGCAGGTACCGGCAGGAAGGATGGCGGTTTTTGGCCTGAATGACAATTCTGCCATCCCATTTATGCATTCATGGACCGTTCCATCCCCGCCGAGAATAATAATGAGCTCATAGCATTCCCCTCTCTCCCGGCAAATCCGTTCTGCGTCCGACTTACTCTTCGTCCCGTAAATCGTGAGTTCATCGCAGCAGGAAGAAAGTTCACCTATGCAATTACCCAAGGTTGTATCGATATCATCCTGCCCGGCATTTCCGTTATAGATCAACAATGCGGTTTTATATTGATTCATGTCCTTCAGCCCCCAACCAACTAGTTTGACAATTCATACTCTACTATTACCACTTCTGCAAAATAAAAAAACACCTAACAAAAATGTTAGATGCGGGGTTTAAGCCGTATTGGAGTCATCTTGGGGAACCGTTTTCATAGCTTTGTAAGCAAAGGCCAATCTTCCTTTTATATAAGATTGGGGATCATAGGCAATATTTTCATTTTTAATCCTGTGTATCTCTACCTCGGCAAAAGTTCCCAAGGCACGGCAAATATTATCCAATGCCAGTTTAAGAGCTTGCGGATCGTTCACCAGCTTCCTGTTCATACACTGATACGAAAGTTCGTCTGCTTTGCGTCTAATCCCTTTCAGCGTTTCTACATCAAACATGGAATCAGGCATAACTCATCCTCCCCTTCCTTTATTAGAGTATATCGAATAAAAGAGGGGATTATGTCTGTCCCATTTTTTGTTTTTATGAATCGTGTGACAAGGGTTTCGGGAGCGGTTGAAGATTTTTTAAAGATTGAAAAACTTCCCGTCTCGATTTTGTCTTGGTAATATTCACACCGACTTTTGAGAGCTTTGAAACGACTTTCTTTAACCGTTCATTTTCGTTTGTCACTGTTTACACCCTCTTCATAAAATTGTCTCTGCTATTTTCTACGAATGAGATTCAGATTTGGTTTCATTTTTTCCACTTATGATTCATTTTATATTACCACTTACGATTCATTTTATATTACCACTTACGATTGTTTCTAACCTTTTTTTGAAAATTTTTTTACTTTTTTTCTGCAACTTACATAATACAGGATTTATTAGCCATCTTAAGTATCATGAAAACAAAAATTATTTCCATAGTCGTTATGTTGTCTTTGTCTTTTGGATTAATAGCACCAACCATCTCACATGCTGCTGATGTGTACTATGTACAGAGAGGAGATACTCTCTGGAAGATTTCAAAAAAATATCAGATCGGACTTTCTGAAATTATTGGAGCAAACTCTCAGATTCCGAATCCTGACCTCATTTATCCTGGACAGAAGATCAACATCCCTAACATCGATTCAGTTAAGGGGGTTGAAGGTGAAGTCATCAGGCTGACGAACCAGGAGCGTGCGAAGAATGGCCTTTCGCCTCTGCGTGCCGACTGGCAGCTGTCAAGGGTTGCCCGCTACAAATCAGCAGACATGAGAGATAAAGGATATTTCTCCCATACGAGCCCAACGTATGGATCGCCTTTCACAATGATGAAAAACTTTAACATCAACTACCGCGCTGCCGCTGAGAATATCGCAGCCGGCCAGCCGAGCGCCCAGGCAGTTGTAAAAGCCTGGATGGAAAGCCCCGGCCACAGAAAGAATATCTTGACGCCCAATTACACTCATATTGGTGTCGGCTACGTTAAGGGAGGATCTTACGGAGCCTACTGGACTCAAATGTTCATACAAAAATAAGGAGATGAATTTCGAGCGGAGCTGCCCATTGGCAGCTCTGTTTTCTTTTTTGCTCTATTTATGTCTCCCAAGCATATACATGTACAAAATGCTTTGGGAGGCGATGGTTTGAGAAAATTGAAGGTAATCGTGTGCTCTGCAATCACCCTGCTTGCTTTATTGCTGCCCTTTTCAGCAGCATTAGCGGAGGACCCGATAATTGAAAGTATCGACCAGAAACTGCAATCATCAGATCCTTATTATCAAAAAGGCTCTGCGGCAGTAATGGATTTCACTGATATCAGGATGGATATTGCCGTTTCAGAAGAAGAAGTCGAGCAGCAGAAGGTGAAAATGGTTTTTGTTCAGTATGAGAACGAGCGGGATACACTATTCACCTTTAATAAGCAGGAAATCTTTTACTACAGCCTGGACAACAATGTGCTGCTGGAAAACGATGCGGTCATCGGAAATAATGAATCAAACGATTTCATTGGGGATCATCAGGACGACTACCGAAAACAAATCAGCCCTGGGTCTCTCGCTTTAATCCTCTTCCTCATATTTGCTGTTATTTTTGTCTTTCCTTTAGTCATTATCCTATTCAACAAAAATGCTCCTTCTGATGAGATGTATCACTATGAACTGTAATTGGTAAATCTGGATGTACTTTCGTTTCGGCAGACCGAATAAAACCAATCGGATTCCCTATACTATATGTGTACTGACCACTACTTTCAAGGGGGAATCAGAATGCAAGTACGTGATGTAATGACAGCTAATGTTGAAGCTTGTACAGCACAAGATTCGTTTCAGTCCGCAGCAAGCAAAATGAGCTCATTAGGGGTTGGAGCTCTCCCGGTAATTCAAAACGGGCAGGTTGTCGGCATGGTAACAGACCGGGACCTTGTAGTGAGAGGGTTATCCCAAACCACAGGTGCCGGAAACATCAGCGGAGTCATGTCACAGAACGTGGTCACTGTTTCTCCAGATGCCTCGGTTGAAGAAGCTGCAGCATTAATGGCGCAGAATCAAGTACGCCGCCTTCCTGTTGTGGAAAATGGGAACCTGGTAGGGATGCTGGCACTGGGAGACCTGGCAGTACAACAGCAGTCCGACCAGAGAGCCGGAGCTGCACTCAGTGAAATTTCTGAGAACGATCACCTTCATTAATTCCTAAAAACGTCCTCATTTGAGGGCGTTTTTTATGGTTATTTTTTCATGAACAGGAAGGAATTTGCGTGTTTTTGTCGAAACCTTCTTTTACAGAGATGATGTTAAAAGGAGGCAAAAGCTATGCGTTCAGCAAAACACAATCGCCGTTTACCCCGCAGCTACCGCCGGGAAAAACAAAAAATGGCGCTGGTCGATAATTTAGTCGATTTTCTGTATATGATGATTGGGATTACGATGATTACTTGTGTACTGCTGCTTGTTTTAAATTATGGAATGTAACTCTCCTTCAGCTGCTTCCTGCAATATCTCCACAGCCAATTCATGATCGTCCATTACATAAGGCACCTCCCGGGGTTCTGCCCAAATACGGCAGGTTGACTCATTATCCCTTAGAAAAGGCAGCACTTCTTCAATATCCATACGGTAAAAAAGCTGGTACCCCACCACAGGGTACTTTCCTTTTGGATCAAAGCCGGGATTGTTTTCATGGCTGACTTTAATCATCCCGATCTGCCCAGCTCTCCCTTTTACATATCCTTCTTCCATTGCTTCCCGGGCAAATGCTTCTTCCGGACTTTCCCCTTGTTCTATATGGCCTCCCGGAAAATTAAAACCTCTTCCTTTAATATTGACGAGAAGCACCATTCCGTTATAAAAGCAGCAACCATGGACACTTGTCACTTTATCCAGGGGCGGCAGTTCTTTTGATACAATCCATGTCAGTTCGACGAGACCGCTTTCCCATTGCACTCTTACCGTATTCATACGCTTCCCTCCATGGCAGGAGCCGTCCATAAACGAGTGACATTGAATAGCTCATCACCCCTGAATTCAAGCTTGTATATGTCAGGTTTCGTCGTACTCCTCCAAAAATCAAGTGTTCCATACTTCTTATCCCAGGCACCCATCGTAATCGCCATAATATGACCATGGATGCCGATTGCAATCCGCTGTCCCTCATGTTTCTCCAAAACATCCTTCAGGGCTGCTGCGCCTCTTTCTTTTACTTCATTATTGGTTTCGCCGCCGGGCAATCGAAAGTAGGGGTTTTCAAAGACTTCCTGCATGGCCTTTAGTGTATCTTCTATCCGATAATCCTTTGCCGCCAAGTCCCTCTCACGAAACCGTTCGTCGACCTGAACGTCAAGGTGTAACGCGTCTGCCAAACCTTGCACCGTTTGAATCGCCCTTGTATAGGAACTTGAGTAGACAACATCGAGGTTCTCTTCTAAAAGCAACGTTTTAACACGGCCTGCATCTTCCATCCCTCGAATGGATAAGCCCCTTGTTTCCTCTTCTTCCAGGTTGAAAGCAGAATGTGCATGCCTGACCATATAGATAATCGTCATGGTTTATTCACCAATCCTTTCAACCTTCATTTCGTCACCTGCCGGCAAATTCCTGCCTTTGCGGATGGCAATTTTATGTTTTGTAAGTTGTGATCATTTTGAAATTTTACTAATATAGCAATTTTATCATTATTCACCCTTATTAAAATTCCGGGTTTAAAGCGCTTTCAATGATATGATGTGAAAGTATTTTAAGTTCAGGAGGTATTTATAATGCTAGATTTCAACACACCACTAATTCAAGAGCCTATGGGCATCTTTGCCTATCTGGCAGCCGTCGTCGGTTTAATCTTTGTCCTGGGAGAATCGAAAAATCCTTCTCTGCAAAAGTTTTTTCATTATGCCCCCCCACTAATTTGGACTTATTTCATTCCGATGCTCTCGACTACATTTGGAATCATTCCAGACAGTTCTGATTTATACAGCTTTGTCTCTACATACATTCTGCCTGTAGGCCTGCTTTTGCTGTTGCTTTCAGCCAATGTTCCGGCCACTCTCAAATTAGGTCCGAAAGCGATCATGATGTTTCTGGCTGGTACAGTGGGCGTTATAATCGGCGGACCGATTGCCCTGGCAATCTTCCAGCCTCTTCTTCCTGAAGAAGCTTGGACAGGTGTCGCTGCTCTTGCAGGAAGCTGGATTGGCGGAAGTGCCAACATGGCGGCAATGATTGAAGCAACAGGCACTCCCAACTTTGTATTGTCACCGATTATTGTCGTTGATACTGTCGTCGGCTATGGCTGGATGGGAATCATGATTTTCCTTGCCAGCTTTCAACATAAGTTCAATAAGTGGAATAAGGCAGATAATTCCGTTATTCAAAAAGTAAATGAGGACATGGGGGAACTTCAGCGCAAAAACTCCCGCCCAATTGATGTACCTCAATTGGCGGCCATTCTAGGTCTCGGTTTCGGAGTAGCCTATGTCGTACGCATTTTCGCTGAAACCCTGCCGCAGACCTCCGTGTTGTCTGCAGGGACATGGACAATCATGATCATTTCGGCTATCGGTATCATCCTTTCTTTTACGAAGGTCAGCAAACTGGAAAACTACGGAGCGAGCAAAGTGGGATACGCCGGGATCTATATCCTGTTAGCCACTATCGGGGCCAAAGCCGATTTAGCGTATGTATTTGATGCTCCTCAATATGTACTGATGGGGATTGTCTGGCTGGCGATTCACGTCCTGGTCATCTTCCTTGCTGCACGACTGCTTCGTGCACCTTTATTCTTTGTTGCTGTAGGATCTCAAGGGAACATCGGCGGTACAAGCTCTGCACCTGTCGTGGCATCGGTATTCCAGCCGTCCCTAGCACCTGTCGGATTACTGATGGGTATCATGGGGAATGTCGTCGGCACCTATGCAGCCGTTGCCTGTGCGATGCTCGCGGAATGGGTCAGCGGATTTTACTTTTAAACTTGATCATTTAATAAGCGAAACTCCCCGTGGGTTTTGCTTTTTTTGGTCGGGAAGGCCTCGTCGGTATTTTATATCAAGCTCTTTCTATTCCTCTGGTAAACACTTAGATTACCTTATCTCTTATTGCTTCTCGCCGAAAAGTAAAGACTGCGCTCGTTTTTCCTCTTTTATTAATAGGTTTTTTTAAAAAACCTAAAAAAAGACCCGTCCGGATGTAAAACCGGACAGGCCCCGCCTTCTATCCTTCTGCGGCAGAAGGATCATTATAAACTTCTGTATCCATTTCATCGGTCAATTTGCTCGTAATCAAGCCTGAGGTCATCGCTCCGCTGACATTGACCGCAGTTCTTCCCATATCAATTAGCGGTTCAATCGAAATCAGCAAACCGGCGAGTGCGATTGGCAGGTCCATCGCTGACAGAACCAGAATGGCGGCAAATGTTGCTCCTCCTCCGACACCGGCGACACCGAAGGAACTTATCGCCACTATGACGATCAAAGTAAAGATAAACGAAGGTGTCATCGGATTAATACCGACCGTCGGTGCAATCATGACTGCTAGCATGGCAGGATAAATACCCGCACAGCCATTCTGTCCGATCGACAAACCAAAAGATCCCGAGAAGTTTGCAATCCCTTCCGAAACGCCCATATGCTTCGTTTGGGCATTGATTGTCAGAGGCAATGTTCCGGCACTGGAACGTGAAGTAAAAGCAAACGTCAGAACCGGAAATGCTTTTTTCAAATAGGTGATTGGATTCAACCCGGCCATCGTCAGCATAATTAAATGAATGGCCAGCATGACGATAAGGGCAGCATAAGAAGCGGCGACAAATTTGCCGAGCTTCAATATCGCATCAAAGTCACTTGTTGCAACAGTTTTCGCCATGATGGCAAATACACCATACGGGGTAAGCCTCAATACCAGGGTTACGACTCGCATGACAATGGCATATATGGCATCCACAATTTTTTTGAAGAATTCTGCTGTTTCCTTTTCCTTTCGATAGACTCCAAGATATGCCACTCCGATAAAAGCAGCGAAGATGACGACGGCAATCGTAGAAGTCGCCCTTTCTCCCGTAAAGTCGAGGAACGGATTTGCCGGCAGCAGCTCCAGTATTCTTTGCGGATAGCTTTGATTTTGCAAGGCATCGGAACGTTCCTCAAGCTGAAGTCCACGTGAGGTTTCCGCGTCTCCCTGTTCGATTTGAATTGCTTCCAGACCGAAGCCTTGGGTTGCAGCAATCCCGACTGCAGCGGCGATGGCGGTTGTACCGACTAGAAGCCCAATGATCAGAACGGCGATTTTGCCAAGGTTGTTCCCAAGCTTAAGCTTGGTAAAAGCAGAAAGAATCGATACAAAGACAAGAGGCATGACAACCATCTGCAAAAGCTTGATATAACCAATTCCGACAATGTTATACCATTGGATTGAATCAGCCAACGTTTCATCGGTCGGTCCGTACAGCCATTGCAGAACAAAACCGAAGACAATCCCTAAACCAAGTGCGGCAAATACTCTTTTAGAAAAGGATAAATGCTTTTTCTGCATGTAGAAAAGGATACCTGCGATAACGAGAAAGGCAGCGATGTTTGCAAGAAGCAGCCAACTGTTCATTTCTTTCCCTCCCTTTTTCATCATGATGGATGACAGCCCTAAAAAACTGTCGCTACCATCTTATGAAAGAAGATAGGCATGTATGTTATTTGCAGGGCTTTGGGCTTAATTTAAGCCCGTCCCCTAACTTTCAGGCAGGCAAAAGAGAATCTATTTATACCCTGTCACTAGCAGCAAAACCTAATTTTTACAGTGAACAACCGGAAACCCGGTCCGTATTATGATAAAATGACTTAGTACGAAGGAACTCAACTGCCGTCTATTACATTTGTCAGAGGAGAATTATATGGATATCCTGACTATTTTTCTTACGGTCCTTGTGGTTTTGAATATCGCTTTCGCCTGTGTCGTTGTTTTCCTGGAAAGGCGCGATGCCGGTGCCACATGGGCTTGGCTTATGGTTTTGCTTTTTATTCCGGTTCTCGGGTTCATTCTCTATCTGATTTTTGGGCAGAATTTAACCCGAAAACGATTGTTTCAGTGGGACGATATTACGAAAATTGGGATCGAAGAACTGATCGCCAGACAAATAAGCGACATTAAGGGAGACAGTTTCCCTTTTAGAGACAGTACGGTCAGGTCTAATAAAGAATTGATTTATATGCATTTGATGAACAATGAAGCTGTCCTCACCCAGGATAATGACATCACTGTCTACACTCATGGGGAAGATAAGTTCGAGGCGCTCCTAA
Source organism: Bacillus sp. AK031 (assembly GCF_053903065.1). Lineage (NCBI taxonomy): Bacteria > Bacillati > Bacillota > Bacilli > Caryophanales > Bacillaceae > Bacillus > Bacillus sp. AK031. Next base: position 4,075,654 of record NZ_CP096424.1, read on the forward strand.
AGGATATTAAGGCGGCTGAAGATCATATTCATTTTCAATATTACATACTGCGAAAGGATGCATTGGGGAAAAGGATCCTGCGTGCTTTGACCGAAAAAGCCCGGGAAGGCCTTAAAGTGAGGGTTTTATACGATGAAATGGGTTCGAGAACCTTAAATAAACGATTTTTCCGTGAATTGATCACTGCCGGCGGTGAGGTGGAAGTTTTCTTCCCTTCACGGATTCCTTATATCAATCCACGGCTGAACTACCGGAATCACCGGAAACTCGTCATCATCGATGGGGTAACTGGTTATGTAGGGGGCTTTAATGTCGGAGATGAGTATCTGGGGCTCGATCCTAAGTTCGGCTATTGGAGAGATACCCATTTAAGGCTGGAGGGCAGTGCCGTCCATGCGATGCAGACGAGGTTCATTCTTGACTGGAACCAGGCATCCGCTTCACGGGATATTTCTTTAGACTACAGATACTTTCCAGATGTTTCGTTCACGGGAAATGCCGGGGTACAGATTGTCACGAGCGGCCCTGATTCTGAATGGGAGCAAATCAAGAACGGCTATATCAAAATGATTTCTTCAGCAAAGAAATCCATTTACATCCAGACCCCTTATTTCATTCCTGATGCAAGCCTCCTCGATGCATTGCGGATTGCGGCCCTTTCAGGCATTGATGTAAGAATCATGATCCCAAACAAACCTGACCATATGTTTGTGTACTGGGCAACTTTTTCTTACATTGGCGAAATGCTTAAGGCAGGTGCACGGATTTATATTTATGACAATGGCTTCATCCACGCCAAAACCATTGTCGTCGACGGTGAACTCTCTTCAGTTGGAACAGCAAATATTGATGTCCGAAGTTTTCGGCTGAATTTCGAAGTGAATGCTTTTATCTATGATGTTGACCTATCAAAAGAGCTGGGTTCAATTTTCCTGAACGATATTAAGCTTTCGAGAGAGCTTACAATGGAGGAATACTTGAAGCGCCCGCTGTGGATCCGGTTCAAGGAATCGATTTCAAGGCTATTATCACCCATACTCTGATCTTCAAAAGAGACTGGGACAAAACCTTAAAAAAAGACTCTTTTCGCAAAGAATGTATCTGAGTAACAAGAATGGATTTCCGCTCCAGGTGCACGACTCCGCGGGGCGGGCGGTGAGCCTCCTCGGCTTTGCCTGCGGGGTCTCACCTGTCCCGCTAGTCCCGCAGGAGGTCGCGCACCTTCCGCTCCAATCCGCCTACGTTCAGGAAGCAGCGGCAAATAACCTTAAAAGTAACCTCTTTAAGATTAGAGCCTAATAACATGAATGAACCGCATGAAGTCAAGAGTATATAACCTTGATCTCATGCGGTTTTATTTTCGATTATTTCTACTTAAATCAATTAGCTTTCAACTTATGTCCCAGCCTCTTTTGTTTATTGTACTGCCTCTTTAACGCTGTAAATCATTAAAAGGGACTGTCCCCTATGGTGCGTTAAAGGGCTAAAGTGTTACATCACTTTCATTTACTGCGCGGCTGCTCGATGACAGACCAATCTTGCAGCAGGGAGGCTTCTTGTTCTGCTGTCAGACCTGCTTTAAGTTCTGCAGGGCCATATTCCTCGGCCCATCTCAAAGTATCTTCAATAGTTTCCCGGGGGTTTCTGAGAACCAGTCCTTTATTTAATGCCCTTGAGTAATCAGCCAGGATAAAGCCGTCAGGATATTGATCATTTACAGGTATCCACAACGGCAGCCCGGTAAACGGCGCAACCTCTCTCTCAGTGAGAAACGAGTCTTCAACCCATTCCTCTGATGTATGGGCAGGAGCAATGTATTTCAGGTCTTCCACAAATTCCTTCATGGTGTATCCCTGATTCGGCCCCGTCACATTGTAGGTTCCGGTTTCCCCTTCCTCTGCCATGAGGATAACCCACTGGGCGAGGTCCCGCACATCGATCCATTGAATGACTCTTTCTTTGCTGCCTGGAACAAGGACTTTGCCTCCTTGTGAAAACCGCTTCACCCAGTATGTAAATCTGTCGGTTGTGTCATCTGGCCCTACAATGAGACCCGGCCTTATATTGAGGACTCTTCCTGGCAAAAGCTCTTCCAGCTTGTCTTCACACAAAGCTTTCAACGGCCCATACGTTTCGCCATTGACCTCCTCAGTTGATGGGTCGGTCAACGCCCCCGTTGCATCGCCTTCTTGAGCTTCACCTGTTAAGAATTCCTTATAGACAGAAATCGATGAAATGAAAATATACTTGCTGATCCGACCCTTTAACGCTGCAGCCGATTCTCCCGCAATTCTTGGAGTGTAGGCTGACGTATCGATAACGGCGTCCCAGCTTCCCTTCTCCAGTGAGGCCAGATCACCCGTTTCCCGGTCACCAGTTAATTTATGAGCTTCAGGAAATAAAGCGGGATTGGTTTTACCACGATTGAACAAAGTGACATCATGCCCTTTTGATAGAGCCGCTTCGGCAATATGTTTTCCTAAAAAAGATGTTCCGCCAAGCAGTAACAGTTTCATAGAATTTTCCTCCTCTACTCTTCCCTCATATCCGTCATCGTTACTTTAAAAACATATGCCAAGTCTGCTTCCTCAATGCCATCTGACAAAGATCCATCTTCCTCGATCCCCACCGTTCTTAATCCGCTGCCTTCCGTGCCAATCCACGCTGCAAGATAAACAGATCTATCTTTCACAATACTTACTTTCTCATTAAGCAGTGAGGTAAAAGACCATGCCCCGACTCCCTTGGCCTCTTCATACGTTTCCAGGAGGCCGTCCATGCTCCCGATAAAAAAATCCACTTTTTCCTCTCCTTTGTTATAGCCAAAGGATACAAGCGCATGATCAAATTCTTTTTCAACTTGGCCAAAGGAAGAAGCTCCTTCGTCTGTCAACAGGCCTTTTTTATAGACATCCACCGAGTACTCAAGGTCGTCCCCTTCACCCAGCTTGCCGTTCAAATCAAAGTATTCAATACCATCTATCCCTGTCTTGCTGATTAATGTGTTCTCTTCTTCACTTAATGGATGAGGTTCTATGGTTAATTGGCTGCCCTCTTCTTGCTCTTCTGAACAGCCTGCTTCAAAGGCTGTTAAAATCACCATAAGAAGTGCTGCCGCGCGCTTTTTCATTTTCTCTCCCCCTCTATAGCCAGCTATAACTATACTATTAGCTGAAGAAGGTGCTGATTCCTCTATTTGGGAGGTTTATCGGTACCCACTGTCAGTTCCTGCGAGAAAGGGAGCCAACTCACAAACAGGATAATAAAAAGAGCCGGCTTCAACGCCAGCTCCTCACCATTACACCAGTGCATTAATCTGATAGATTTTCCCGTTCTCAATATTATCGCTTGTCAGAACCTTCACCAAAGCTCCCGCTACCGTATCAGCATCTCGCAGCATTCCTTCTTCCTTGTACTTCTTGAAGGTTTCCACGTCGTTAAAAGCCGACTTTGCAGATGAACGGATTGTCGATTGCATGTCGGTATCCATAATCCCTGGACTGAACGCAAACACTCTATGGCGGCTTTTCTCATTTTCAAGCTCCAGCGCAGCCGTTTGTGTAAACATATTAATACCTGCCTTCGTACTGCAGTAAACGCTCCATCCTGATATCGCCCTGCTGCCTGCCCCTGAAGAAACATTGGCAACAACCAGCCTGGCCTTTGAATCCTTAACCTTTTCTAAAAATATGTTACTGATAAGCATGGGAGCAAGCAGATTCACATTTACGTTCTCAGCTGTTTTCACTCCGTCAAGACTGCCTGCGGTTTCAATAGGGTCAACCATACCGGCATTATTGATCAAATAAACGCTATCAGAATCCTCCCCAAACACTTGGTCCGCAATGTCAGCAAAAACGCTTTCCACTTCAGTACTGTTTGCCAGGTCACAAGTAAAATGGGAATACTCAGCATGATTTTCCTCTGCCAGTTTTTTCAATTCCGTGTTCTCAGAACGGGAAGCAGATATGACATTCAGTCCTTTAGAAAGCAGCTGTTTTGCAGCAGCAGCCCCCAGCCCTTTTGAAGCTCCTGTAATGATTGCATAGTTCATGGCCTTCACTCCTTTTGTCATGAGTATATTAAAATTCTTCTTACGAATAAAGTTTATCGCCTTTAAGTCGACCAAGTAATCATTCCATTAACAAAACCTCTTCTGCTAAAAACAGAAGAGGTTTTGTTATACTGCCGATGCCAGATAATTCTCCATAACCAGTTCAGGCGGCAAAGGACGGCTGAAGTAGTAACCCTGGATATTGTCGCATCCAAGTTGGTTGAGCATGGTTACTTGTTCCTCAAACTCCACTCCTTCCGCAATGACCCCAAGTCCATTATGAAATGCAATGGACAGAATCGTTGAGATCATCGCGGACTGGTCGGTTGCAAGCACATCTACAAACGATTTATCAATTTTTATCACATCAATTGGAAGCTTATCAAGATAGCTGAGCGAACTATAGCCTGTACCAAAATCATCGAGACTGATTCTGATTCCGAGTTCTTTCAGTTCCTGCAGCCTACTGATTGTAACCTTCTCATTGAACATTGTCATACTTTCCGTAATTTCAATCTCAAGCAAGGACGAAGAAATATCATGGGTTTCCATAATATCCTGCAGATTGTCCAGGAATGAAGGGTTTGCAAACGAACGCTGCGACACGTTGATAGATACGGGAATTCCCCTTAATTCTGTCGACTGCCACTCGTTTAGCTGACGGCAGGCTTCCCGGGTCACCCAATCCTCCAGTTCTACAATTAAATTCGTCTCTTCTGCTGCCGGTATGAATACTCCCGGTGATATCAATCCTTTTACAGGATGTCTCCATCTGACAAGGGCTTCAAACCCGATCAATTCATTCTCCCGTGCATTGATTTTAGGCTGATAATGGAGAAGAAGCTCATCCCGTTCAATCGCTTTCTTCAATTCGTTTTCGATAATGATCTTTTCTATATTGCTGTTATCAAACTTATTTTCATAGACGGCATAATTATGGAAGGCATTATTTGAGACAGAAGCTCTTGCCGTATCTGCACATTTAATAAGCAGTTCCGGCTCTTCCCCATTTTCCGGATAGGAGGAAATCCCCGTCTTCATCTCCATATAGATTTCATGCCCTTCAACGAAAAAGGGAATCTCAAGGATTCTCTGCAGTTGATCGAGAGCCGGTTTAAGGCCCCTTCCATTATGTGCAGGGACCATGCAATACATCTCATCTCCGCCAAACCGTGAAACAACACTTCCATTAGGCAATACGGATGTCAACCTCATGGACAGTTCTTTAAGAACCTGATCACCGATATGATAGCCGAACACATCGCGAATCGTTCTCAAGCGTCCGTAATCAAGACTGTAAATGAAAAAGGGAGTCTTCTCCTGCACTGCTTCCTCTACTTCAGAAGTGAACCTCCTTCTGTTGGGAAGCCCTGTAAAGTCATCATAATGAAAAAGGTATTCTATTGTATTGGACTGCTTTTTATTTTCAGTAATGTCCTTTGTAATAGCATAAACACCGACAATTTCCTTCTCAATCTCAATCGGGACTCCCGTTACATTTAAGAACCTGACAGATTGATCTTTTGTGATAATGCTTAACTCCATCTGCTGAGGCTCCCCGTTTTTAGCCAACTCAAAATGCTGAAGGGTCCCGTGAAGCTGTGATGGGGACACAATATCCTGAAAGCTCATCGTCAAAAGCTCGGCTTCACTGTATCCTGTAATATGTTCCGCAATTTTATTGACTGTCGTAAAAGCCCCATTCAAATCAAACGAAAAGACGGCATCCGGATTATGATCAAATAGAGATTGAAAGTGCTGCTCACTGGCCTGTACCTTTGATAAGTTTTCAAGGTTTCGCTGTTCACCAAATAAGTCAGGGACGACAGACAATACCCACACCATAAATACCTCCAGCGCATACGGAAGCATCGATAAATGAAGCCCTGGATTCTCTTCATTTATAACAGGCAGAACCGACATGGCCGTAAGATAGGGAATTCCCGCCAAAGCAATTCCGGCTGCAGCCGAACCAATGATCACCCAGGCATTCGTATCAACCTTCCCTGTCTCCCTGCTGATTTGGATGAGAAACCTGAGAGAGTAGAAGGAGATGGCCAGTGTCAACATGAAGGTCATAACCATCAGGATCGGCTTCACCTCGGCCAATTCAGAGAACAGAATAAAAACAGCGGTATAATCCGCTACCAAAATCACCAGCGTTAAAGCCAGGCCTCCCAGTAAATACATCCAGGTATTCAATTTTCTTTGAATCGCCAGCTTCAAAGCGAAATATGTTCCGAAAACACAGCTCAATAAAAAGGTAATAATATAGAAAGTGAAATTAGTGCTTTTATAGGGGAAGTCCAGTGCCAGCACAACAAATAAGTTGGTAAGGAAAAAGGTGGTACCGATTAATACGGCTTTCCAAGCATTTGAACGGATCAATCTATTGAACATCGATTCGTGCTGAACAGACTGAATCATTAAAAAGCCATTTATAACAGAAAAAAGAATGCTCCAAAAAACATAAGGCAGAAGTATTCCATAGTCAGTAAGCAAAGTTTCGCCTCCGCATTCAAATTTTTATATCTGATAGGTCTTTGGTTTTATATCTATTTTATACTAATTCTAAATAAAATCCCAGTATGATTTCAGGTTGAGTATAAAACAGTTTAACTCTCAGGGTGGAGTGGTAAAAAACAATAATAAACTACTACTTAAGGGAGGTACGACATGAAGAAGCGAGCAGCCTTTTTAACTGTCCCACTCAGCTTGGGCATCTTGCTTGCCGGCTGTACTGATTTTGCCGAGCAGGAACCAGAAGTTGACGAAGAAATCACAGATGAAGAAAGCGGCGAAGACACCCCCGGAGCCGAAGAAGATAACTTTGATGATGATGAAGGCGGCACGGAAGGCGATCCCGAAGAGCCTGATTTAGATGAAGAGCCTTCAGAAGAATAATAGAAAGGCAGAAAAGTCCCGTTCAGAAGTGCCACCTAATTCCCAAACCTAAAAATCTTTATACTTTCTTTCAAAATAACCCGCTGGTCCATAGGATCAGCGGGTTTTGCGTCAATGATCGATCGTTTTTGCCGGCGTGATGGTAAAATCGGCTGGGACCGGTTTGATGGCTTTCTGTGGAGTAGCCGTCTCTCTTTTTCTCTTACGTTTGATGATGTTCACACCCACTTTTTTCTGCTGAATCTCTTTCACTCCCTGCACAATGAGCTGCATGGCGATGATCGAGATCATGAACGCTGCCAAAGGAGCCAGAACAACAGCATAGTTACCCGTCATTAGAGCATTTTTCGTGGAACTGATCAGCCCTGACCATTCAAAGGTGGAGGTCTTTGGCGGGTCCGGCATGTCACCCCGTGTCACACTCGTCCCCCCCAGGAACAAGTGGAACAATCCAAGATGGACTAGGATGAACAGAACTTGAATGAATTGCTGTCCAAAAAGGATGAACAGCCTTGGCGCAAGATGCGGAAACAGGTGTGTCCATAAAATATGGCGGTTGCTGCCGCCCATCAGCTTTGCATTCAGAATGAACTCCTGCTTGGACAGCTCCCTCATTTCATTTCCGATCAAAACCGTCGTCAGCGGTATAACGAGAATCGTCAATATGAATGCTTCAAACAGAAGCTTCTCGAGTAAAGAATACTCGATCCCGAAGAACGGGTCCTGCCAAAGCACCGGTCTCAGCAAAAGATATGCAATGATGCTGAGCGGCAGAAAGTGAATCGAATCCACAACCCTTGTCAGCCAGTTCTTTCTGTATTCGTTTAAATAAAAATGATAATAGACTGATAGATAAAAACCCAGGATCACCCGCAATAAAGCAACAATCAATGCGAAAATCAACGTATACTTAGCCCCGACAATGAGCTGGTCTAAAATACTGTAACCATAATAATCTGAACCGAGTAAAAGAAGCTCCGAAGGCTTATGGGGCGGAGCACTGATCAGCTTCCCTTTCTCATCGCGGAGCCAGATGATTTGTTCCACCGGTACCTTCGCGAAAATGGTATAGAGGATACTGTAAGCAATCATAGTAAACAGCGTTAGAAACCCAAAAGCAAACTTAGGATTCTTCATATGCTGCTTCCAAAGCCTCCCGAGCAGCCCGATCAATCCCCAGATTTTCCATTCTTCAATGGAAACCCGGTCTTTTTTATACCTGGAATGGTCTTCGATATCCTCGACTCTCAGCCACGTATAAATAATCTGGTAGAGGATGAAAAATGGTGTGTAAATCATGACCAGTGCCGCTGCAACCGTGATCGGCCTGAAATCTTCAACAATATAATAGGTAATGCCCCTCATATTGAATACGGTTTCAATAATGAATAAGCTGGAAAGCATCCCCCATATAATGATCTTTCCATGATGGAAAACACTTGGAGCGATATTTTTCAGAACATAGGATCGAATGATCTTTGTTTTGCCCAGACCTTTGCTTCGGGCAAATTCAACATGCGTTTTCAACATCTCCTCTTCTGTCACCAACAGAAGGATCCGGTAGAATGACAACATCGGAATGATGGAAAGCGTGATAATCGGGGCAAGATAGACCTTTTCCTCACCCAATGCGGTAAACAGCATCAACTCTATCTTGAATGTCTTATAAAAAAAGACAATGAAAAGCTGCAGCAGGAATGCAACCATAAGATCGGGAACCGTTTCAAGAAATCCCAGTGAACGCTTGACAGGCGCCATCACCCATTTCGGCATCAGAACGGTGAAGTATGTAAGAATCAATGCTATCCCAAGTCCCAACCCCAAAGAACCGAAGAGAATCTGCAGTGAATAGTAGTAAGGCTCAATCAGCATTTCCAATACATCGACTTCATATCCTTTATACATATAAAACCATGTTTCTCTTTGGGGAAAAGCAACAGCAAACTTAAAAAACTCTTCCAAGTAGCCGATGAAATTATATATTCCTCTTTCCTTGAAGGCGTGAGGGGCTATGCTGACAAACAAGATGCCGATAATTCCAAGAATATAGTAGAATGGAATTTTCAATAAATACATCAGTTTACTTTTCATGCAAACTCTCCTTTCATACTTCCGTAATTATTGTAATATTTTTGTAAAATTTATTCAATTCAAAAAATAAAAAACCCCATAATAAAACCCGGAAGATATAAGACCTTCCGGGTTAACCATTTTATTTAAATAAATCAGCCAGTGACTGGAAAAGGTTGCGGAAGAAATCGAGGATTCCCTGCAAGAAGCCTTTGCCTTCTTCTCCTACTACATCTTCAAGCTTCTGCTTAATATCATTAGAGATATCCTCCAGCTGTCCTTTAACATTATCAAAATTGATATCGAGGTTTCTCATTTTATCGAATAAGTCGATAAGGAGCTGGCGGTCTTCCGGGCTCAATTCAATATTCAGAGATTGAAGCTGTTCGCTCACAATCCGCTCGACATCTTCTTTTGTTGCCGGGTTTTGTTCAGCGATCTGTTTTTTGATCTCTGTCAAAAGCTCACTGACTTTCTCCTGGTCAAGCCCTTCTTCTTTTGCCAGTTCGGTAGCGATTCCCAACTCTTCATTGGCTACTTCCATCCGTACCGAATCAAGTTTCTCGCCGCTGACTTCGTATGCTTTATAAATTCCTGTCAACGCAGAATGCCCGCTCACCTTGATCGGTGAAGCGACAATGACAATCGCGTCTTCCACGCCCGCCGTCAGTAGGGCATTGGCATACATTTCATCGGTTACTTCAGTTATATTTCCGGGTGTAGCTCTTTCTATGATAAGGCCTTCGCCTTTTTCCTGCCTTGTGATTTTAGCTGAAGAAAACATTCTCGCGTTCCGGTCTTCACCCTGAATATAGCGGGCCAGGTCTTCTCCTGTTACCGTTATCTCTTCTACCATCTCAGGATTATCGACTTCAAGAGCCTCCCTGACTTCTTCCTTTTGAGCTTCAGAGAGAGATTCTCCCAGGACAACAATCGGAAGCCCGAATTTCTCATTTATACTATCTTTATTTTTATCTCCATCCGCTGCCATGACATTGCTGCTTCCAAATAGACCAAAAAAGACTGCAAGAATTAAAGCGATCTTACTCCATTGCTTCATCATTCAGTTAGTTCTCCTTTTTCATGAAAGATTAGGTCTTACAGGAACATCATATCACTTTCCGTTCAAAGTATGTCTACTTTTTTCTTCCATTCATCTTCCAGGATGCTCATTTCCCACAGATTCCAATACTCCTCTTCATATTTTTGGACATCTCGCTTCAGGCCCTCTTTTTGAAAACCTGCTTTTTCGTAGCACCTTAAGGCAGATTCGTTGAAGTCATAAACGCCAAGGCTTACCCTGTGGAGATTAAGGGTATCGAACGCCACTTTGAGTATTTCCTTCATCAAAGCTTCGCCTGCTCCTTTTCCCCGCATGGAATCATCCCCGATCAGCACCCGGCACACCTTGGCTGAACGATTATCGCGATCGATGCTTTCAAGGGAAATATGTCCGATCCCTTTCCCTGTATCCTTCTCGATTGCTTTATAAATGAACTTCTTGCTGTCCTCCTGGTTGGCATCTTCTATATGTGATTGGAGTTTACCATGAGTCAGGGGATAGCCGAACCCGCCTCCGCCCCACTGTATATACTCTCTTTTGGAGTCGAACCAATTAATCAGCTGGTCAAAATCGTCTTTCGTAAAATACTGTAATTCAATCATGGGTGCACCGCCTTTTTTTGTTTCGTTTACCCTGTTTAGCTTTTGGGGACACTTTTAGACAAAATAGAATGTCTTTCGGCTCCCCATCGGCTTAAAGTTATTTAATAAAATTCTCCTCACCGACTTTTTACTGCGAACAACTCTACACCAATCATATATTTGAGCTGTTGTCACTTTATGCTCAGGAAAAAGCAGCTTAAATTCAGCTGTACTTCGTAATACAGCATCATGGCATGATTCTCTCCCCCCACACTGATGACAGAAAAAACTGGAGTTGGTCAGCGCTTCATAAAACTCATTACACTCCGGGCAGGTAATCCCCTTTCTTAATCTTTCATAATTGTAGTCTGGCAGTTTGTAATCAGGTACCTTGGTTGATTGAAGAGAAAGAAGTTTTTCAGCCAATTTAACATCGGAATTCTTCAGCTCGGTTAATTGTTTGTTCAGGGTATTTTTGAAACGGTTTAGTTGTGATGGAAAGGTAATAGGGGTTTTAAAAGGGGCTTGAAATAGAAAAAAGTCGGAGTGCATGAACATAAGATGACTCATTATGGATAAGTTGTATCCATACTCATGTAGAAGTTTTTTGAATGAAATTTCTGCTCTCTGCAGCTGATGCAGGGGATTCTTGACTTCTTTCCCAGCTGAAGTGTACCACCTGTCTCCATCTAAATAAAAGTCACCTTCATAATACTTCACTTCAAAAAGATAAATAGTATCTGCGCAGATGAATAATGAATCAATCTGGAAGAGGGTGTGATTGTGTTCAAATAGGAGATCATTTAAAATGATTGTTTTGCTTTCAAGTGACTCAGCCCATTTATCAAATTCCAATTCTCCTAGGTAGCCTTTGAGAAGATTTTGATACCGAGCCTCCTCCTTTGCTTTAAGAATGGTTCGGCAGTTCAGGGATTTAAGGATCCTCAACTCTTTCGATTCGCTCCTGGTTTTCATTATCAATTAGCATTGCTCCCTTCTGTATTTGGTTTTTATTGTACCATATTTTACCTTATGCTTTTTGTTTTACTTATTATTTATCAGCGGATTTGAAATTTGAAACTCTAGATGGGGTTTATCTCTTGGTTATTTGCCAGCTGGGTCTTTGCTTTTCCACCTAGATGGTCTTTATCTCTCGGTTATTTACCAGCTGGGACTTTGCTTTTCCACCTAGATGGTCTTTATCTCTCGGTTATTTACCAGCTGGGACTTTGCTTTGTCCCCTAGATGGTCTTTACCCCTTGGTTATTTGCCAGCTAGCTATTTTTGGGATTACTTAGATGGCCTTTATCCCTCAGTTATTTACCAGCTGGGACTTTGCCGCGCCCCCTAGATGCTCTTTACCCCTACGTTATTCACCAGCTAGCTATTTTTGGGATTACTTAGATGGCCTTTATCCCTCGGTTATTTACCAGCTGGGACTTTGCCGCGCCCCCCTAGATGGTCTTTACCCCTTGGTTATTTGCCAGCTAGCTATTTTTGGGATTACTTAGATGGCCTTTATCCCTCGGTTATTTACCAGCTGGGCCTTTGCTGCGCGCCCTAGATGCTCTTTACCCCTTAGTTATTCACCAGCTAGCTATTTTTTGGATTACTTAGATGGCCTTTATCTATCGGTTATTTACCAGCTAGGACTTTGCCGTGCCCCCTAGATGCTCTTTACCCCTACGTTATTTACCAGCTAGCTGTTTTTTGAATTACTTAGATGGCCTTTATCCCTCGGTTATTTACCAGCTGGGACTTTGCCGCGCCCCCTAGATGCTCTTTATCCCTTAGTTATTCACCAGCTACCTGTTTTTGGGATTACTTAGATGGCCTTTATCCCAGTGTTATTTACCATCCGTGCCCTTGCCGCGCCCCCTAGATGCTCTTTACCCCTACGTTATTCACCAGCTAGCTATTTTTTGGATTACTTAGATGGCCTTTATCTATCGGTTATTTACCAGCTAGGCCTTTGCCGTGCCCCCTAGATCCTCTTTACCATACGTTATTCACCAGCTAGCTATTTTTTGGATTACTTAGATGGCCTTTATCCCACTGTTATTCACCAGCTAGGCCTTTGCCGCGCCCCCTAGATCCTCTTTATCCCTCCGTTATTCACCAGCTAGCTATTTTTTGGATTACTTAGATGGCCTTTATCCCACTGTTATTCACCAGCTGGACCTCTGCCGTGCCCCCTAGATCCTCTTTACCCCTCAGTTATTTGACAGCTATACCTATTTCAAGTTCCTTAGATGGTCAATACTCATCAGTTATTAACCATCCATGTGGTAAATTGAACCCTCAGAAGTCAACTGACTGCCTTATCAATCTTTACAAGCTATATAAAGGGGATAAATAACAAAAAAACAAGCCCTCAAAAATGAGGGCTTGTTTATAGGGTGTATCATTATTAGACTTTTTGTACGTTTGTCGCTTGAGGACCGCGTTGGCCATCTTCGATATCGAACGTTACTTCTTGGCCTTCGTCTAATGATTTGTATCCTTCGCCTTGAATAGCAGAGAAGTGAACGAATACATCGTCTCCACCTTCACGCTCGATGAATCCAAAACCTTTTTCACTGTTGAACCATTTTACTTTACCATGTTCCATTTTTCTTTTTCCTCCTAATGTGTAACAAAACTAAAATTTCGTTATAGTATTTTACTTAAGTTATTATTCCCAGTCCGCTCATCTTTAAACATCATTTACCAAAACTTTTTTATTTTCTTTTCAGCCCAGCTTAATTTTGGTGAATTTCCGCTTTCCGACCCCGATAATCATCCCGTCCGTCAAGGTAACCACAAGCCCTGCGTCCTCAATTTTGCTGCCATCGATTTTCACACCGCCGTTTGCAATCATCCTGCGGGCTTCACTTTTGGAACTCAACATATTTAATTCAACCAGCAGGTCTACAATCGGAGTCTCCAGCCTTCCATCCCAGAGAACAGCAGGAATGTCATCCGGTATGCGGCCTTTTTGAAAAACCGCCTTAAACTGTGCCTCTGCATCCAGCGCAGCTGTTTCACCGTGGTACATTCTCACAAGCGTTTTGCCGAGAAGCATTTTTGCATCACGCGGATGAAGGCTTCCATCAGCCAGGTTATCGGCAATCTCCTGCTTTTTTTCCAGAGACAAGTCGGTCGCCAGCTCGAAGTATTTCACCATCAGTTCATCCGGAATCGACATTGTCTTTCCGAACATTTCATTTGGATTCTCATCGATGCCGATGTAGTTGTGTTTCGACTTAGACATTTTATCCTTTCCGTCCAAGCCTTCAAGCAGCGGCATCATGATCACGACTTGCTTTTCTTTGCCGTAATGTTCCTGCAGACCACGTCCCATCAAGACATTGAAGTGCTGGTCAGTCCCTCCAAGCTCGATATCACTTTCGAGTTCAACCGAATCGTAGCCTTGCATAAGGGGGTAGAAAAATTCATGAAGAGAAATCGGCTTCCCGGCTGACAGCCTTTCAGAGAAATCATTTCGCTCCAGCAGCCTTGCTACCGTAATGCTTCCTGCCAAATGGATTACATCCTCTAAATTCAATTGTTTCAGCCATTTAGAGTTGTAGAATAGTTCTACCCTTTCCTGTTCAAGCACCTTGCCGAACTGCTCAAAGTATGTCTTGGCGTTATGCTTCACCTCTTCATCAGTGAGCTGTTTCCGTGCAACTGACTTGCCCGTCGGATCACCGATTTTTCCAGTGAAGTCGCCGATAATCAGTTGCACAATGTGGCCGTTATCCTGAAACTGCCTCATCTTGTTGAGGACTACTGTATGGCCGATATGAACATCCGGTGCAGAAGGGTCAAGGCCCAGTTTTATCTTTAAAGGCTTATTTGTCCTGATCGATTTTGCGATTTTTTGCTTCAGCCCGTCTTCCGGAATGACTTCCTGGGTTCCTCCCGCATAGATCGCGAACTGCCTCTCTACTTCTTGTATTTGCTCTTCCGTCAGGTTCTTCATCCACTCTGTCATTTGATTTTCCTCCTCTACATTATTTTCCTCACGCTGACACCCCTCCGCCTGCGGGAACTTTCTCTAAGAAAACACAAAAAAACCACATCCCTAAAAAAGGGACGTGGTTTTGACACGCGGTACCACCCTTGTTGAAGATCACTCTTCCACTCGAAGATATAACGGCTCAACCGTCCTTTGCTACTGATAAGCTGCAATCACATACATTGCTCTGTTCCATGAAGAGAAAGCGAAAAACAGCAATGTCTATAAAAAAGCCTTTTCACAAAGAAAGCTCGAGGAAGTAATTCACACTCACCTTTGTACCGGTTTTCACCTGCCACCGGCTCTCTGACACAGGGAGATGAGATGCTACTGAATCCTGTCAACACTGATATTTAAATTAAAAACAGTTTACCGGATGTCACTTGCAAACACAAGAAGTTTTTTCATTTCCTGTTTTTTAGTATGTACAAAAATATTCCCATGACGAAAAAAGTGCTCAATATAAGCAAGAGAAATACAGGTGTTTCCAGAGATGCCATGAGCAGTCACCTTCTATTTCAGATCTTGGAGGGACGGATGAAAAATCAACAGAAGAATCGCTATGACCGGCAGGGAGATGAGAAGGCCGATTAAGTTATTTTTATAATGAATTCGAATAATAATAAACATTATACTGTTGAAGATAAAGGACCATCCGACACTCCACCCGTTCTCATAGATGAACAACCCTTTTTTATAAAAGAGATATTCAAGTATGGTAAAGTACGCTATCCAGGCCGATACATAGAGGAAGTTTCGTTTCCTGGCAGGAAAATAACGTAAATAAATCATTAAAACGACCGGAATGACAAACAGCGTGAAAGTGATCTCTATTAATGTGTGGTTCAGCCATTCTACGGTCACTGCTTTATAGGCCCACAATGTATGATTGTAAAAAATAAAGTTATACAGCAGGTTGCAGATAACAAAGAATTGAACGGTGGGATAATATTCTTTCCAGCGTTTCCAATCCACGAAAAGAACAGCAAACACAATATAAACGATGATAACGAGGAGCAGATACATACACATTCTCCAAAGGTTTTTTTCTTATCCTGCCACATCTCCTGGAATTTTATAACACCTCAATGCTTAAGCCATTCAACGGTTGATATCCTGAACCTCTCTACGCCTCTGGTCTTAAATAAAATAAATCGCGGGGTTCATTGTATAAACTTGGAAAACAAACTAAGATAAAAGTATGATAAATGACAATTGAAACGGGGAGATAATATGAAAAATATTTTTGCAATTGTGATTGCCATCCTGGTCGTCGGTTCCGTCCTCATCATTCTAAATGACAACACTTCATTGTTTGCTTCAGGAAAACGCACAGGCGAGAACAGTGTCGCTGTTTCTGACAGGGTGAATCAAATTGAGATCGATGTGGACAGCAGCCATACTGTCGTAATCCCGGAAGACAGGGAAGATGTGAAAGCAGAGCTTGATGGAAAAGGAAATTTAATGGTCAGTGCAAGGGGCGATGAGGTAAAGGTTGAAGTGAAGCGCAAATGGTTCGAGTGGATGTCCTTTAATAATAAATCAGACTTAGTTGTTTATATCCCCGAAAACTTCGATCGTGAAATCGAGATCAATATCGGTTCAGGGAATCTCGAATTAAAAGGGGAATCAGCTACGAAACCCATTGTGCTCGACCGCTTGGAAACAGATATGAGTTCCGGCAATCTTGAACTGGCCAACATTACTGCCTCTCAGTTTGTCCATAACGGCTCTTCAGGCAAATTTTCAGCCGATCGTTTAACAACTGAAGAAGGTGAGATTGACATCAGCTCTGGTGATGTCACATTGACTGACTACTCTGGTCCATTAAAAGGAGATCTTTCTTCAGGACAAATGAATGTACAATTAAAAGAGTTAAATGGAGACATCCGGTTTGACCTCAGTTCCGGCCAGGTTGACCTCGACCTGCCTGATGATGCTGAATTTACATTGAACGGTGAAGCGAGCAGCGGGAACATCTCCTGTGAATTCCCGCTCTCCGGCCAAACGAGTGATGACGGTGATATTTCCGGCACCCATGGATCAGGCAAATATCAGGTAGAGGTTTCCGTATCCAGTGGTGATGTAAGGGTGTATTAATCATTTTAACGCATTGTCCTTTGGGTAAGGAGTTCACTTTAGAGGTACAAAAGGTAAAAATCCAAAGTCTTTAGCATACGAATTCTCACCATAATTCGTATGCTATTTTTTATTGGGACTACAGCAAGTCTTCTACTTCCAAGTGTTTTTTCGCATCTAGTTTCGCAACGTTTACACAACACTGAAATAAATATTGTAGTCTTGCGATTTATGTAGCGAATTAACTTGCGAAATGGCATAAAAACACCATAACGAATTTTGTCCATTATGGTTAGAATTCGCTCCTTCATAAAGGGTTCAAATATGTAACGGATTTACTGTTTGAAAGACGGCTTTTCTTCAAGTAACAACGCCGTTTGTTCACTGGGTGGCCCCACCCTGCCATCCAAGGGCGGAATCTCAGCGGCCCAAAGGAAATCAGCAGCATGAGCTGAGAAAAATAAGGGGAGAAACTCCCCTTATTTACGAAATGGCACTAAAAAAAGTTGAAATAAGGGGAATAATTACCGCTATTCATTTGATAATCATGAAAAATGGGGTGCTGTGCCAGGAATAAGGGGAAAATCCCCCCTTATTTATAGCTAACTCAGCTATTTTTTGCAGTTTAAGGGGAATTTCTCCCCCTATTTATGGATCTGTGACCCCTCCCTTAAAGATAGGACCTTCTAAGCTTTCCGAACGGAAATCCGCCCAATACCCACACTTTCTCATTTTCAGGTAATGAAAAAGAACCCCCCTTATCAAGGAGAGGGATTCTCAATACTGCTACTATTCACCTTTCATCGCCTGTACTTCGTCTTCGTGGTTATCAATCCACTCCTGCGCCACTTCTTCAGGATTTTGCCCCTCATCAATCTTCACGATCATTTCTTCAATATCTTTTACATCCATCTTCCAGTTACTCAAGAACTCATAGGCTTCTGGTGCCTCGTCCTTTAATTCGTTATTCGTGATCACATGCACTTCTGATGTCTGGAAGTAGTCTTCCGGGCTTTCCAATACCTTTAAATCATAGTTAACGAACATTGGGTGAGGGCGCCATCCCAGGAACAGGACCGGTTCCTCGTTTTCCATCATGCGCTGTGCCTGTGCAAGCATCCCGCCTTCACTGGAAGCCACATACTCCAGATTCAAACCGAGTTTTTCAATCATTTCTCTTGAAGTGACCGTCATCCCGGCTCCTTCTTCAATTCCGTAAATTTTCCCGCCGAAGAGGTCTTCTTTCCCCTTGATATCTTCGACCGATTCAATTCCTTCAACGTAGGTCGGGATGACCCAGCCAAGCTGGCCTTCTGTATAGCTGACAGCCGTATCATCAAGCTTATCTCCGTACTTTTCCATATAGTTAGCATGCATCACCGGCAGCCAGGCATCCATGAATACGTCCAAGTCTCCTCTTGCCAGGCCTGTATAAACCCCGCCGGCATCCGCTTTCGTTTCATTGACTGTATATCCCATATCCTCAAGAAGCAGCTTTGCCACTTTAGTAGGCGGCACTGTACTGGTCCATGGAGTTACACCAAAGTTGATGGTGACACCTTCATTGTTTCCGCCATTTTGCTGAGCATTATCGCCGCCTTCATCCTCATTGCCTGTACCGCATCCAAAAAGAAGAAGAGCGATAAGCATAAGCACCATACTAAGTTTTACTTTCTTCATATGTCTCCACCTCTATCATTAATTTTTTTGCCCAAGCCCCTGTGTAATCCGGTCGAGGATGATGGCCAAAACCACGATTCCAAGACCGCCTACAAGACCTAAGCCGACATTGACACTGGAGATACCGGCCAAAACGGTGGACCCCAATCCGGGAGCACCGATCATCGAAGCGATAACCGCCATCGACAAGGCCAGCATGATTGTTTGGTTGATTCCCGCCATAATGGTTGGAATGGCAACAGGAAGCTGGACTTTCGTCAGCATCTGCCATGAGGTCGACCCGAATGCCCTCGCTGCCTCAACCATATCTGCAGGCACCTGCCTGATCGCCAGGCTGGTCATCCGGACCGCAGGCGGCGTCGCAAAGACAAATGTAGAGATAACCGCTGGAACTTCTCCCAGACCAAACAGTAAGATTGCCGGAATCAAATACACAAAACTTGGCAACGTCTGCATGAAGTCGAGAACTGGCCTTACGACATTATCCAATGCCGCTGATTTGGCCGCCAGGATTCCCAGCGGAACCCCTATGACAATAGAAAACAGTGTAGCAACCACCACGACCGCCAATGTGAGCATTGCGTCTTCCCAGAGATTTACCGATCCAAGATAGAAAACCCCGATAAGAGTGAATATCGCAACACCTTTTCCGGCAAATTTCCAAGCCAGGAGGATGAGGATCAAGGCCATGACCTCCGGTAGAATCCAGGTGAAAATATCGGCTACTCCATTAATAAAAAACGAGATAATACCGCTGATCGCTTCAAAAAATCCTCCGAGTACAGGTATCAGCCAATCATATACGAAATTATTGGTCCATTCTTCCAAAGGCAGTGTAAAGTAATTCATTCTGCTGCCACCTCACTTTGCTGCTCTTTTCCCAGAACCAAACCGGATAGAATGGAAACCCTGACGATGATTCCTAATAGCTTATTGTCTTCTACGACTGCAATTGGATATCTTGACTCTGCTGCCACCCCGATCAAATCATTTAACGGAGTTTCAGGAGTTGTTGTGAAGTAGTCCTGTTCAAGAACATCTTCCACCCACTTATTTTCCTTATAAGCCTTTATTGCCGAGTCAATCGTCAAAATTCCTTTCAGGTTTTTCTCTTTGTCAACGACAAAAATACTGGATATCCCGGCATCCTCCATCTTTTTGACAGCCATTCGCGGCCCATCTTTCCAGGTAGTGACCAGGTCTGGTTTTTTCATAACATTTTCTGCCACGAGAACTTTTGAACGATCGACGTCCTCGACAAAGTTATACACATATTCGTTGGCTGGATTCTCGAGAATCTCCTCCGCAGTACCTATCTGCACAATTGATCCATTTTTCATGATCGCAATTCTGTCTCCGAGCTTAAGCGCTTCATCTAGATCATGAGTAATGAATAAAATCGTTTTTCCTAACTTGCTTTGCAGGTTCAATAGCTCATCCTGCATTTCTTTTCTAATGAGAGGATCGAGTGCACTGAAGGCTTCATCCATCAACAGGATATCCGAATCATTGGCAAGGGCGCGGGCAAGTCCCACCCGTTGCTGCATTCCCCCGCTCAACTGATCGGGGTAGCTGTCTTCATAGCCTTTCAGCCCGACATCATGAATGGATTTGAGCGCTTTTTTAGAGCGTTCCTCTTTGGCAATCCCCTGAATTTCAAGGCCGTATTCCACATTGTCTTGGACAGTGCGATGCGGAAACAGCGCAAACTTTTGAAAAACCATTGCTAATTTCTTTCTACGGGTTAGCATCAAGTCGGTTTTCGTCATTTCCGTTATGTTATGCCCATCAATCAGTACCTCGCCTGCCGTCGGTTCTATCAGTCGGTTGACCAGGCGGATGAGGGTGGATTTCCCGCTTCCTGAAAGCCCCATGATGACAAAGAATTCGCCGGCCTTCACTTGGAATGATGCGTTGTTCACACCGACCGTCATGCCCGTTTCTTCTAAAATTTTCTCTTTTCCCTGCCCTTCTTTTAATCTCTTTAGTCCTTCTTTAGGGTTGGAGCCGAAGATCTTAGTAAGATTATTTACTTCTATCTTGTTCATAAGCATGTCTCCTTTAATAGACTCTCTCCCTTTACTATTTGTCATTTGGACCATTTCATACTATTTTACAGAACAAAAAAGAGGACCATCTTCAGGCCCTCATTTCATCCTATTATCTGTCATCAGCACTGTTCCATGTCTTGCCGTCTGTAGAGTTCTTCACCGAGTATTTTTCAGCTGCTGTCAATGTTTCCGGTGAAAAACCTGGCATTACTCCAAACTCTGTATCCGTTACATCGGTTAGTATGGCCGGGTTATCTGTTTCTTTTAGGATAGCCTTCAACTGCTTCTCCACTCTGTTTCTGCTGTTGCGCTTAACCATCTCAACACACTCCTTTTTTAGTATAGGTTTTGCGCAACTGCTTCTTCCTATTCTTCCTCTATTGCTTTACGTAAGATTTCTTCCCAGCATACGAGAAAAAAGAAGTGTCCTTTTCCTTTAACAATCTGCATTTTGGAGCCCTGAAATCTCTCCTTAAGGAAAGCTGCTGTTTTGACAGGCCAAAGGGCATCTTTCTGCCCGCTCCAAATGCAGACTGGAAAAGGGGTCTTCCATTCATTTAGTTTGAAAGGTTTCATCATCGCATTAAGTTCCAGGTATTCAGCCCAACCTTTGGTCCGGTAAGCATCCCAAATCCCCTCCGCTGTCTGTTTCTTTAACTGCTCTTTCATCCCGGATGACCGGGGATCACTTTTTTTCTTATTATGAATCTTCAATATCTGTCTTCCAATTTTGCCGGTCCAGTGTTTAGTTATTCGTTTGGCAAACTTCCTGTTTAGAACAGGGGCTATCCTATTCAGTTTTCTAAGTAACTTCCAGCGAATGGGCAATACTTTGCCGCTTTCTTTATTGTGAAGAGGAATGGCGCTTGCCGCCAGTGAAAGGGAGGAAATGTATTGGGGATGGCGGTAAGCAAACACCTGGCAGAACAGGCCCCCATTTGACCAGGCAATAAAGTCCGCTTTCTGTATGTGGAGATGGTCCAGGACATCTTTCACATCACCCGCATAATCAAACATTGAATAATCCTCCACCAGGTCCGATCCTCCATATCCCGGCCGGTTCACTATCAGAAGGAATAATCGGTGACGCTCAAAAAACTCTTCATCAAAAAAGACCGAAGAAGCAGCGGAGCCCCACCCATGAAAATAAACCACCGGACGCCCGGATTCATCACCGACCTTCTTATAGGTAATTCTCCTCCCCGACGGTTGCTTCATGATAAAGCCCTCTTCGCCCCTCATTAATACCCTTCCTTTCCAAAGATGTTTTACAACTTAATTTCCCTTCTCTATAAAGAGGCAAACGAATATGTATGACAGGGATTACCCGAATAATGTCGAATCGGCAGCTGAACATGCGGTATCTCATTAATATAAAAAGCAGGCCACCTGATGATGGCCTGCTAATCGACAATCGACAAAAACCGGGGCGTGCCTGTCACGCAAGATTAAACATTCTTCAAATGTTCAATAAACTCCAACACTTTCTCTTCACTTCTGAGGTTATGATTGCAGGTTTGGCTGTCCTGGCAGATATAATTTCCTCTGTTTTTGAAAGTGCCGTTTGCAGCTGCTTTGGATTGGGTTACGAACATACCGATGTTTTCAAAAGAGTTGCAGATTGTGCAGATTCCTTTTTGGCTGTGGTTCTTGAATGAGCCTCTAAGCCCGACAAGCTTTCCGTCAATATCAGCGACGAGGTATTTTCTCTCCTAACCTATATCATTCCATCCCAAATAGGTGATTTCCCTGAAATCCATATTAGCAAGGTCCGGAAGTTTCAGCTTTTTGACTTTTGGAAATAATTTTTCAAGCGTCTTCTCTGAAATCCTTCTAAACGGGATGACAAACGGCTTTAATTGAGCCAGAAAGACCTCTGCATCCTGTTTATCTTTTATCATATCCACCGGATCAAGCAGGTCGGATTGTGCAGGGGAAAGCCCTGAGAACAATCCTGTTACATTTTCCTTCACCATAGCCTTTACTGCCTTCAAAACTCCGGGATCACTAGCGCTTGAGTGCCCGTTAACAAGATTTTTCGTCTGTACTTTTATATAGTTAAACTGATCATTTCTAATGAAAGGTTCCATCTCAATTACTCCTTTGAAGTCTTACTCTTTATTCCATTCCATTGTAAAATAAGCGGGCTTCATTAGATATACCAAAATTGTTCTGCAAATGAAATCGCCATAAAAAAGCACTGCACTTCTTAAAGTGGAAAGCAGTGTTGTCAGCAACCTATTTAGAGTAAACAATCTTCTTGATTGTTTCAATTGAAAGGAAATAGTCATCCGCCAGCTCATCAATCCTGGTCCCGCTTTGAAAAGCAGTACGGATAGAAAGGTTCCGCTCCTTGACTTTCTTCCTTCCACCTGACTTCGTTCCCCACTTTTGATAAGCACTCTTCGGTTTAGGGATATAAATCGTTTCTCCTTGAACATACTTTTGAATTTCCTTTATCAAACTTTCAGGTAAAATATTTTCAGCTTTCATTTCAGCTCGCTCCTTATTTATTTCTCGTGTAAAAAATAAGGGCAAAGCCTGAATACTAGAAATGAATAAGCTTGCTTGGGCGATCAAATCAAGCGTCTCACCCCATGCAAAGTATCGCCTTCCTAATTTCAGGCTTTGCATGAGTCGCTGGAGCTTTAGACAATGAATTGCTCCTTGCCATATTCACCACCTCCTTAAGATTTTTCCAACTTAGTGTATCCATTATTTGTTAGTCTGTGAATTAATTATAAAATAATTTCGTGTTGCTTGCACCCAAAAGAAAAACCTAAAATAAATACTGTTTGAGAAGTTTCAGCAATGACCATAACGGGAATAAATTAGATATCATTTATACAGAGAGGTATTATATGGAAAAAACAAGATTTGAAAAGGAGCTTTCCGGTTTTATCGGGCGGCTGCTTCGCGAGCATTTTGGCCGGGGACCCGGAAATGTTATTTGTACAGCTGCTGGTCCTTATATCATCACCCATATATCCAACTTTTTATCTCCCATGGAGAAATCATTGATGGCCAATGATAAAAGTGTGTATGTGGAAAAAACCCGAGACCTGATGATGGAAACATTAATAAAGGATATCTCATCTTATATAGAAGTGAATGTGAACGGACAGGTTGAGGAATTTTATTACGACTGGGAGCTTAAATCCAAAACGGGAATGATCATAGCTGTGTTATCTTGTTCCGAGCAAGAATGCCCCCTGCCTTCCCCCAACAATTATTCGAACAGCGAATTGGTTCATAAAGACATCATATCGATCAGCACAGAAGCACAGAAGCCGCCTGAAGAAACCTATTCCATCATGCTGAACCCGCGAACGCTGCTGATCATCAGAAAAGGGATTTTTATCAGTATAGAAAAAGAGCTGTTGCAATGCGGTTTTCAAGAAAACTTAAAAATTGCCAAGCGCAATTTGGAAAAACGGCTCCTCTATCAGCACAAAACCGATTTTGAACAATATCTACATGCAAAACTGGATGACTTCTTCGTTGACTGGAACTTTGAACATGATAAAAGTTATATCCTCTTTAACTTGGTTCCCCAGAAACAGCTTTGATAAAAAGAATCAGACATGATATCATGAAAAAAGAATATACATTCTTGAATAATGATTTATTCTGATAGCAATGAATGGGCATAGAACCGGACATAAGTCAGAAGAGGAGGATACCCTTCTTTTCTGACTTTTTTTATTACCATAAAATGGATTTATTTTCGAAAAGGATGAGGATACAGCATAATGACCATCAATGAATTGTCCCAGAAAGAGCAAATAATCTTTAATTGTATAGATACTTTTATTGAACAGGAACAATTGGAGAGTGAACAGCCCGCAACCATCAAAAAGAAAGAGTTAGAGACTTATATTGAATCTGAAGCTGAAAGACTTTCTTTTCCGTATCAAAAGGAATCTGATTCAATCAAGTCTTATTATACTTTCAGCTTGGAAAAGCATGAAGTTCAAATCGAAATATTCTATAGGTACAAGAGCTATTACACGCGTCACAGCATTTGCCTGGTGAATAAATCCCCAAACTAATCAAAAGCTGATTATTGCTGCTTTAAAGGGTTTGCAATTCACTGCTATTCATAAGAAAAAAAGAGGACGAATCCTAATGAGATTTCGTCCTCCAATTGTTGTCGTAGCTTTGCTGCACTATAACTAAAGCCCCTTTCTTATTTAGATGGGGCTTTTTACGTTGACCTTCAAGTATTAACGGTTTTCTTTACCTGGTGAATAAGCTCCTCGATTGAAGCATGATCTTCAGGAGATTCATCCACATGGCTCCACATGACCTCTCCTTTTTCACTAAATAACCATGAACCGCCCTGTATATAAATATCTTGGGTATTAAGAGACTCCTTTACAACTTTCTGCTGCTTTTCGTCCTCTGGAAGGAAGGCTTTCTTGCCGCCTTTTATGAATGCTTTTCCAGCTTTCGCGAGCAGTTTCCATTTTGCCATGGATTTGTGGCCCATGCTTCGAAACAATGTACGGTCCGGGTCTCCGAATATCTGGAATGGATATGGACCAAATTCGTCTAAGAAGCGTTCCAACAGTGATCGGTTGGAAGGAAAAATCACGATGACTTGTGTCCCTTCTTCCGTTAATCTTCCATGATGCTCACGCAACTGCGTGAGAAATGCTCTGCAAACCGGTCAGCCAGGATGCCTTACGAATAGGACGAGACTTTTCTTATCATTGACAATTTCTTCAAAGGTTTGGTTCTCACCAAAAGGTTGCTGCAATATTTCAGCCATCATCTCACCTTTTCTATAATTAATCTATCTGGTTCTATGATAGCACTTCTTCTTCCTCCATACATTATTAGAGGCTCCATATATTTCATCAAGGATATCTTTAGAAATATTCACCGTAATAGATATAAGTAAGAAAAGAAACGACGAGTGTATTATTTACCCAATTTTTTTTATAAAACAGAGTTCCTTTAAAATACTTTGACAATGACATAAAAATAAGGTAAATTACGTAATGTACGAACATTATTTATTACACATAAAACTAATATTCGTTTTTAGGAGTGTTACTCATGGAAAATGTGTTTGATTATGAAGATATTCAATTAATTCCTGCTAAATGTGTGGTTAATAGCCGCTCTGAATGTGATACAACTGTTTCATTAGGCCGTCATTCTTTCAAATTGCCAGTGGTCCCTGCGAACATGCAGACAATAATAGATGAAAAGATTGCGATTTACTTAGCTGAAAATGGTTATTTCTACATCATGCACCGCTTTCAGCCGGAAAAACGAGTGGATTTTATTAAAGATATGCACTCACGCGGGCTGATTGCTTCAATCAGTGTTGGTGTTAAAGAAGAAGAATACGGCTTTATCGAGGAGTTAGCATCTGCTGGGTTGATACCTGAGTTCATTACAATCGATATTGCTCATGGGCATTCCAATGCCGTTATCGAGATGATCAAACACATCAAGAAACACTTGCCTGAAAGCTTTGTCATTGCCGGCAATGTTGGTACACCGGAAGCAGTAAGAGAACTGGAACATGCCGGTGCAGATGCAACAAAAGTGGGCATTGGACCAGGAAAAGTTTGTATAACAAAGATTAAGACCGGATTTGGAACAGGAGGCTGGCAGCTTGCGGCTCTCCGATGGTGTGCAAAAGCGGCAAGCAAGCCAATTATCGCTGACGGAGGCATCCGTACTCATGGAGATATTGCCAAATCAGTACGTTTCGGCGCCTCTATGGTCATGATTGGCTCTCTATTTGCCGGACACGAAGAATCACCTGGAGAAACAGTAGAAAAAGACGGAAAGTTCTACAAAGAATATTTCGGTTCAGCATCTGAGTTTCAAAAAGGGGAAAAGAAGAATGTAGAGGGCAAAAAGATGTTTGTAGAACATAAAGGCTCCCTTAACGACACTTTGAACGAAATGGAGCAAGACCTTCAATCTTCAATCTCTTATGCAGGCGGCAGCACACTTGACGCAATCCGCCACGTAGACTATGTAGTAGTTAAAAACTCTATCTTTAACGGTGATAAAGTATATTAATAATAATAAACCGAGCAGACTAGCTGCTCGGTTTTTCTTCGTTACTGTATACCTTCCCTCCAATCCTGGAAGACAATTGACAAAGGATCATCCCAAGAATCGCCGCAACAAGAATATAGACTCCCGCGAAAATCTGGAGTGCCCCGGCAGCAAGCCCGGCAATGATGACGGAAAACTCACCTCTGGGCGCAAGGGTCAAACCGGTTTCAAGAGATTCCCTCCTGGAAAGCCCGTACCAGCGGATACCCGCAAACCCGACAATCAGTTTATGGAGAACCGACCAGATCACGATGGCAAAGAGCAGCCCGAATGCCGGAACTTCTTTTGTAAATTCAAGAGACATCCCAAAGTTCAAGAAGAAGAATGGCAGGAACAAGTTCCTCACGGGCAGCGCCACTTTTGTGATTTGGTCCTTAAAGGTGGTGCCAGCAAACATCAATCCTGCAAGAAAGGCACCGATTACTTCCGAAAGATCAAGGAATACGGCAAACCCTCCATAGGCTAATGCCAATGCGATTATGAAAATAAGCAGATAATCTTCGTGCAGGAACTTCTCAATAAGCTCGTATCCTTTTTCCTGGATAAAGCGGCTGATCAGAACAGCCACTCCTATCAGCAAAGCTACCTTAAGGAAGATTAACAGGAAGTCTGCTGCATTAAAGCCTTCACCGCTTAACCCGATCAGAATGGTAATCAATACGGGGGCCACCATGTCTTCAAATATTAAAAGGGTGAGGATATATCCGGATTCTTTTCGGTCAAGCTTGTTTTTATGTTCAAGCAATTTAATGGTAATAGACGAACTGGTCGCATAGACGAGCCCTCCTATAAGCAGCGAATTAAACAGGCTCTGGCCAAAGAGTGAACAGATTCCTGCAGTGACCCCGACCCCAAGAGCCAGGTCCAGCAGCCCTGGCTTCCAAACCATCTTTCCCTTTTCTGCTATTTCCCTAAGCGGAAATTTCATCCCAATCAGAAAAAACAGAAGGATGAGGCCTATCTCCCCAGCCACTTCTATCGTCTTCACACTATCCAAAATCCCTGCAAGCGAAATTCCAGCTCCCAGGATGATGTAAATGACTATATCAGGTATGTTCAGCTTGGTTCCTAAAAAAGCTGTAAGAAATAATACGAAAAGAAATAATCCAAGAAACAATGGCAGGTTCACGTTTGCACACCCTTTCAGTCAAAAACATTATTAGTATGGGTATATACCCCGATTCGATTCATTCTAAGCCCTCTCCTTGTTCCTTGTCTTTCAATTCAGACAATAAAAGGGCAGGCATGGTAAAATGTTTACATCTGACAACAAGAATAATGGACAGGCAGACAAGACTTGAATTGAAGAGAGCGATATAATTCATATCAGATGCCTATGGATGCCCACCTGAAGTAAGCAATTGAGGTACAAGTATATTGCTCCTTTATCATTCCTGTGGATTAGCACTTGAATGCCAGGTCTTTAGGAGCAATTATCGTTTCAACCTATGATTATCATATTATTAACATAAAGAACATAAAGCCTTATATTAATGAATGGAGGTAAGCAAGATGAATAAACTGATAGTTGCTCAAAATCTGGAAGAAAATCAGATTGCAGATATTAAACGAATCATACCGGAATGGGAGGTTGTGACAGGCAGAGATCCTGAACAGTGGGAGAGCCACCTTGAAAGTGCGGAAATTATCGCAGGCTGGAAAAAGAGTATGGAAACGGTCCTGCACAACCAAACTCCTCTCCGCTGGATTCAAACCTGGTCTGCAGGTGTAGACAGCATGCCCCTGGCTATTATGCAGGAAAGCGGAATCCACGTTACCAGTGCAAATGGGGTCCATGCCTATCCCATTTCTGAAACCATTTTTGCATTGATGCTGGGCCTGACGAGAAAAATCCATACATATGTACGGAACCAGGCTGAAAAGACGTGGGCACACTCCGGATTGAAACTTGAAATTCATGAAAAAACCATTGGCATTATCGGGGTGGGGGCGATTGGCAGAGAGACCGCCAAGATTGCCAAAGCCTTTGGAATGAAAACACTCGGCATCCGCCACTCAGGAAAAGACACTGATTATGTGGACGAAATGTACAAAACGGACCAGATGGCGAATGTCCTGCCTCGATGTGATTATGTTGTTGTGACAGTGCCCTTAACAGCTGAAACAAAGGGAATGTTCGGTGAGGAAGAGTTTGATCTAATGAAGCCTTCCGCTTTCCTTATTAACATCGGCCGTGGTGAAACCATCAATGAAGATGCCCTGATCAGTGCTCTAAAGTCCGGCAGCATCGCTGGTGCAGGACTTGATGTTTTCGCAAAAGAGCCACTTGAAGAGAACAGTCCTCTATGGGGGATGGAAAATGTGATTGTCACTCCTCATACAGCAGGATCTACTGAGTACTACACCAAGAGGGTCATAGAGGATATATTCATTCCTAACTTAAAGGAATATATTACTGGAGGGACTCCACCTAAAAATCTGGTTGATTACCAAAAAGGTTATTGATCCTATAGGAAAGGCTGCCAACTATTTTGGCAGCCTTTCCTTCATTGCTATCGCTTTAACAAATCATATTGGTGAATAACTTCTTTTGTAATCGCACTGTCTTCATCCAGATGACTCACGTTTTTCAGGACATATGCAACCCCATTTTCATTGATCATGCGCTGGATTTCCATTGCCTCTGTATCTTCCGGATTATCAAACAGCAAGGCCGCAGCAATCGCTTTTGCTAGATTGGAGTAAGGTAATCCGGCTTTTTGCGCCTCCGTTGTCGGGCGGACCAATCTATCGTCAGGACCCAGTTTGCGAAATGGCGCCCTGCCTACTCTTGTGACACCATCATTTAAATATGGATTTTTAAAGCGCTCAATATTCTTGTTGATATACGCTAAATGTTCCTGTTCCTCAAGACCATATTGTTTTACCAGGTAAGCCCCAGTCTCTTTCAATGTGTCTTTTACCTGGTTGGCAATATCTTCATCAGCCAAAGTCTTATCGATTGTCTCTTTTCCTTGCAGGTATCCGAAATAAGCGATGACTGCATGCCCTGTATTGACAGTGAATAACTTTCTTTCGATGAATGGAGCCAGATCTTCTACAATCGTCATTCCATTGACTTGCGGGATATTCTCTTTCGTCTCTACAACCCATTCATAATAAGGCTCTACAAGCACATCCAGAGAATCCTGATCCTGGATTGGCACTATACGGTCCACAGCAGAGTTAAAGAAATAAACGCGCCCCTCCAGCTTTGCCTTTGTTTCTTCGTCAAGGTTTTCGAAGATATGTTTTTTCAGGATATCTGTTGCGCCAATTTGATTCTCGCATGCAATTACATAAAGCGTTTCATCACTGGAAGATACTCGCTTGGAAATCCCCCGGGCAATTAAAGGTGCAATTCTCGGCAGGATATTTGGGCCGATAGCGGTGGTGATATAGGAAGCGTTTTGAATCGCCTCCATTACCTCATCTTCTTGATGCAGATTATTTAAACCGGAAACATTTTCGATTGTCACTGTTTCTTTTTGTTCTGTAGCCAGTACAACTTGATAATGTTTTTCCTCATTCAATTTGTTAATGATTTGCTCTGCAATGTCAACAAAGGTTACGTGATAACCAGATTGGGAAAATAAAGCTCCGATGAAACCTCTCCCAATATTGCCTGCTCCAAAATGAACGGTTTGCTTCAACTTCATCATTCCTTTATCAAATTTGTTTGTAAATAGACGAGAAATAGATCTTCCAATTTCTTGCGGATCATCGCTTCATTCGATGACGAGAAAATCATCATCGAGATATTGCTTTCAATCAAACTGGTACTGATGATACTAAGTATTTCCTGCTCCCTCTTACTTAAGTCTTCAGGCGCCAGCATTAAGAGCAGGCTTTTCATCTGCATTTCCTGCCCATCCATCCCTTTAACGGGACAGGGCTGATCCAAGTGGCAGACCTGGAAAATCAATTCCTTCACATTTTCATCCCGGCAATGGAATAACCCCATCTTAGTCCCGGGGATCCCAAGGCCGCCCTTTTTCTCCCGCTCTTCCAACTGTTTCAGAACGTCAGGGTAGTTTTTTATCAATAAATCCTGTTCGGCCTTTTCAACCAGGTCTCTTAAAACGGTGAAATGGTTTCCAATATGCCGTTTTCGATAAAGCCGAAAATTATTGAGAATGGATTCGATGCTGGATTGGATATCTTTTATTTCCTGCAATAGAGTTCGTAACTTGGGTTGATTAGGATTAGCTATAGCCTCTTGTGGAGGTCCAGGCCTCAAATACTGTTTTTTCTTTGTCAGTTTTTCCAGGTTATTTTGCAGATATGTCTGAATGAAGCCTATATCTTTTTCGCTTAACAAGGGGCTCACCAACGTATAATCGACATCCGTGAATGGTAGCCTGACTGTAGAAATTACAATGTCATATTCCTTAAGATTGGCGGATTGGAAATCTTTAAGAGACAAAATTTCCACCTTGTTAATTTCCGTGAGTTCTTTTTGAATCCTGCTTGCCAGCATTTTAGATGCGCCGATTCCGGTTGGACAAACCACTACAGCGTTGATTTTTACCTTTTCTTCATTCATCAGCAAGGCGGAACCAAAATGGAGAACGATAAAGGCTGTCTCGTCATCTGGAAAGCTGATGTCTTTGAATTGAACCCCAAGACTTTTTTCAACAGCCATGAATAAAACTGGATACTTTTTCTTGATATCTTCCGTTAATGGATTAAATAATTCCATCCCCTGCTTTAACCGATAGATGGAAGGTTCCATATGGGCAAGCAATCCTTGATACAGAGAAAAATCATCTGAGAGATTCACGTGAAGCTTGGACGAAACATCCTCGATAAGGTTCTTGATTAGCTGGCCAAGCAGGATGCTGTCATAATCGATGGCGTCTGGTGCTTGTACCTTAGAGCCTTTTAAAACAATGCTTAAGAAATGGATATCGTTTTTGGTGATGGGAACGGCGAGCATCTGACTCAGTTCCTCGCATATCTCATTCATTATGCTGAATTCAGTTGTATATTCGGCTTCAGACTCATAGTCTTCGTCCAAAGCAAAGCCATCCCGGAGTCGCTGAAATGATAAACATACATGGACAATGAGACCTGTATAATCACTGTCAGTCAGTTTTATATCTGCTTTGTTCAAGGATTGGTTTACAACTTTGTCAGCCGCTACTAAATATTCGGGAGTAAAGTACCCCAATACCGGCCCATTCATAAGATTTCCTTTTTGCAGCAAGTAGATATTCTCAATGATTTCCTCATAGAAATATATCAAGAAGTAGCTGGCCAAAGCATGTCGCCTTCTGGCTTCAGCTGCAGATACCTCTATCCCGACGCCCCTCTTTCTGATAAGTCTTACCGAGAACTTACTTAACCAGTCTGCCAAATCATCCAGATAGGCTGACAGCGTCGCTGTGCTGATACCAAGTTGATTTGCCAGCACCTGCTTTTTAAAAAACGGCCCTTCTTGCATTAATATTACTAACAGACTCCGTTTCCTTTCTTCCGGTGTCTCATCAGTCGGGCTGACATCCATTAACTTTTGTATAAGCCTGTATATCTGTTCATTCTTTCCCTCGATGAACAAGCCATCATTTGTCGTTCGTTTTAACTGTAAATTGTACTGCTCCAGTAGTTTTTCAATGGACTTAAGATTCCTCTGAACGGTTCTTCCGCTTACATTCAAATAAGCAGAAAGCGAGGAAACTGTATGCTTGCCCGATGTCCTTATGATCAGATCAATGATGGATTTTTCCCTAGTGGTAATAAACATTTTCTCCACCCATTTCTTTTATAAGGCTTATCTTCTTCTTATAAAACCTTTGTAAAGCAGAACAGAAAGGCAGGTATCCCCGCCTTTCTCCTTAAAAACATTATTTGCTGTTAATGATATTTTTTAATTCTGTTGCCGTTTTGGCCTGAACCATCTGATCGACATTCTCCTGTTCTGAGCAGATGACAGCAATTCCGGAAAGAATTTCTAAGTGTGTACCATCCTTGCCTGCAATACCGAAGATCAGCTTTGCCTGCTCACCGTTAAAGTCGACGCCATTTGGTACTTGAATTACTGTGAAGCCTGATTTGATGACCGCTTTCTTAGCTTCCTCCGTACCATGGGGTATTGATACGTTATTCCCCATATAAGTAGTTGTTATGCCTTCACGTTCAATCATCGCATCCACATAGCTGTCTTCAACGTAACCGGCTTTGACCAATGCCTCACCGGCAAACCTGATGGCTTCTTCTTTAGTAGCAAATTCCTTGCCTATAAAGATGTTTTCCTCGAGAAGAAGGTCATCATCTTTATCCATGTTAGGTTCAGTCCCGACTGCTTCTTTTTCAGACTCTTCAACAAGCTCTGCCTGCTCTTCTGTGATCCCATCTTGCAGGCTGGCAATCAGCTTGTCATACTCAGGGCTTGATAAGAAGTTATCGACCGAAATATGGTATGCACCCGGCAGTTTATTCTGCGCTCTTGGCGTTAACTCTTCCTGGGTGATGACAACCTGTGCATCTGCTGGGATATTGCTGATTGCTGTATTCGTAACGGATACATCCAATCCTGCTTCCTTCACTTTCTTGCGAAGCAGAGAAGCCCCCATAGCACTTGACCCCATACCAGCGTCACATGCAAAGACAATCTTGTTAACTACTTCAGGAAGGGTTCCTTTAGCACCAGATACATGGCCGGCTACAGAACTCTTCTTGCCTTTCATTTGTTCCATTTTCTTTGTTGCTGCATTGATATCTTCATCAGTATCCTTGCTCGTTTTCAGCACAACAGCAGAGACTGCGAACGAAACCGCCGCTGCTACAAGGACAGCTGCATAGTTTGCCACATACACCATTCCATCATTTGGTGTTACGGCCGTAATAGCGATAATACTCCCCGGAGAGGCAGGTGCTGAAAGACCTCCACCTAATAATACAAGAGTAAACACACCGCTCATTCCGCCAAGGATGACAGATAGGAAAAGCATTGGTTTCATTAAAATGTAAGGGAAATAGATTTCATGGATTCCCCCGAAAAAGTGAATGATTCCAGCTCCCGATGCCGACTGTTTCGCGGTGCCCCTGCCGAAGAACATGAATGCCAGCAGGACACCAATACCTGGTCCCGGATTTGCTTCCAAAAGGAACAGAATCGACTTCCCTGTTGATTCAGATTGTTCCAAACCAATCGGTGACAAAATACCATGGTTGATGGCATTGTTCAGGAATAAAATCTTCCCGGGTTCGATCAGAATGCTTGTTAGAGGCAGCAATCCCGCCTCAACCAGCCAGTCAACTCCTGTCACAAGTACTTCAGTAAAAGCATCTACCGCTGGTCCGACACCCAGGTATGCTAGAATTGCAAGGATGGCTCCAAGGATACCAGCGGAAAAATTATT
Organism: Bacillus sp. AK031; assembly: GCF_053903065.1. Lineage (NCBI taxonomy): Bacteria > Bacillati > Bacillota > Bacilli > Caryophanales > Bacillaceae > Bacillus > Bacillus sp. AK031. Next base: position 4,109,590 of record NZ_CP096424.1, read on the forward strand.
GACGAGCATTTCAAATCCTGACCTGATTTTCCCTTCGATCATCTGGTCAAACTTCTTGATGACATATCCGCCTAACGGACCCATCAGCATTGCGCCTAGGAACATCGGCGTATCAGGTGCACCGACAATGACACCCATTGTCGCAATCGCACCAACAACCCCTCCGCGCTGATCGTAAATCAACTTACCGCCTGTATAACCAATTAACAGAGGCAGCAGGTACGTAACCATCGGACCAACTAAATTGGCAAGGCTTTCATTTGGAAAGAAGCCAGTTGGAATAAATAACGCTGTAATTAATCCCCATGCTATGAACGCACCGATATTCGGCAGGACCATAGAGCTGAGGAAGTTACCGAACTTCTGTACTCTTACTTTTATATTAGATTGAGCCATATAGTGTCTCCCTTTCTCTCATAAATAATTGCAAATAAATCTGACTTCATCATAAATGACGCAATGGCGGCGTTTCAAGGAAGATGAAGACTAACTTTGTCGCGCCTGTTGTGACAAACCTATTGTTTCTCTAAATATAAATTGTATGTAATGGCTGATTCCTGTTATTTGTTGATTTTGTCTTAAAACACAAAAAAAGTCCCCGGAGAGTAACTCTCCGGGGACTTCTGATTTGCTATTATTCAACAGTAACTGATTTTGCTAGGTTACGCGGCTTATCTACGTCACAGTCACGGTGAAGTGCTGCGTAGTAAGAAATCAGCTGCAACGGTATTACAGAGATAAGGGGTGTTAATATTTCATTCACTTCAGGAATGACAAAACGGTCGTCTTCCTCTTGGAGCCCCTTCATCGAGATTATGCAAGGATTCGCTCCACGGGCTGCTACTTCTTTCACATTTCCACGGATACCAAGATTCACTGCTTCTTGAGTCGCAAGAGCGATGACAGGCGTTCCTTCTTCAATAAGGGCTATGGTACCGTGTTTTAGTTCTCCGCCGGCAAATCCTTCAGCCTGGATGTAAGAAATCTCCTTCAGCTTAAGAGAGCCTTCAAGGCCTACATAGTAATCAAGGTGGCGGCCGATAAAGAAAGCGTTGCGTGTTGTTGCCAGATAATCACGGGCAATCGTTTCGAACTCTTCTTTCTCATCACAAAGTGCTTCCATTGCTGTTCCAACAATGCCAAGCTCATGAATCAAATCAAAGTTTGGTTTGATACCACGCGATTTAGCCGTTACATCTGCAAGAATGGAAAGCACGGCAATCTGAGCTGTGTACGCTTTAGTTGAAGCAACCGCAATTTCAGGACCGGCATGAAGAAGCAATGTATAGTCTGCTTCACGGGACAATGTTGAACCTGGAACATTCGTAACCGTCAATGATTTATGTCCAAGTTTCTTGGTTTGGACAAGAACAGCACGGCTATCCGCTGTCTCACCGCTTTGAGAGATGAAGATGAATAAAGGCTTTTGGGATAACAAAGGCATGTTGTAGCTGAATTCGCTTGCAACGTGTACCTCTACCGGAATCTTAGCGATATTTTCGATGAACTGCTTTCCGACTAATCCAGCATGGTAGCTTGTTCCCGCTGCAATGATATAGATACGGTCGGAATTGTTCATAGCTGTAATGATGTCTTCATCGATTTCCAATTCCTGATCATCGTTTCGGTAAGCACTGATGATCTTACGCATAACCGCAGGCTGCTCATCAATTTCTTTAAGCATATAGTGTGGGTATGTGCCTTTTTCGATATCACTTGCATCCAGTTCAGCAGTATATGGGTCGCGGGAAACTTCTTCCCCTTCAAGATTTTGGATTGTTACTTTTTCTTTTGTAACGATAACCGTCTCTTTATCCATCAATTCTACATACTGATCTGTTACCTGAAGCATAGCCATTGCATCACTCGCTACAACGTTGAAGTCATCACCAAGCCCGACAAGGAGTGGGCTTTTGTTCTTCGCAACAAAGATGGTTTCATCATTTTGATTATCCAGAAGCGCAATGGCATAAGAGCCTTTAAGAAGTTTAAGCGTTGTACGGAACGCTTCTTCTACAGTGCTTCCTTCGTTGACCAACTTTTCAATCAGTTGTACAACGATTTCAGTATCTGTGTCACTTTTTAAAGTTACTCCCTCAAGGTATTCACGCTTTAGAGCTGAATAGTTCTCGATTACACCGTTATGAACAAGTGTAAAACGTTCTGTTGTTGATTGATGCGGGTGAGCATTTACCCTGCTTGGCGGTCCATGAGTTGCCCAGCGAGTATGGCCGATCCCTGTATTGGATAGCACATTTTCATCTACATTGTCACGAAGGTCAGCAATTCTGCCTTTCTCTTTGAAGACGTGGACTCCGTCAGCGTTTTTCACGGCGATTCCTGCAGAATCATAGCCGCGGTATTCAAGCTTTTCAAGTCCTTTTAATAAAATTTCTTTCGCGTCCTTATTTCCAATATATCCTACGATACCACACATAATTCTTTTCCTCCCTAATTGATAAGGGGGCGAGAAAGCGCGGGGGCTTCTTGCCCCCTTATCTCTGATTATAATTTCAATGTTTGCATTTTCTTTCCTTTGTCCATCAAGTTGCCTCGATGATTTAAGAAAGAAATTGACGGCTCTGCGTTAAGCCGGGAGGCATCCGCCGAATAATCGATGAACCTCCACCTCGTCAACTAAACCTACCCAGTTCAATGGTTTAGCCCTGGCGCTTATGAATCTTTATTAACCCCTATCCTCCCAAGTATCTTTGAATACGTTCTGAATCACATTCATGTGAATCAAAAACAGGATAATCATACAATACCCCGAATGAATCGTCAATAAAAATTTGTTAGCAGCACAATAAAAAGACGGGAACTTAGTTGATTTTTGGCTCATTTCCGCCCGTGGAAGGGAAAATGGAAGAGCAAACTCGTTTGCTCCTGCCATTTTCCCTTCCACGGGCGACCTTTCAGCTATGCTGAAAGGCGAGTGAAACTCTGTTTCACTCGAATGAGCCAAAAATCGTTCTACATATTAATTGAATGCTTACGTTATTTTCCCGCAATCCAGTCATTTAAACCAGCCAATTGCTGTGAGTCCATGCTGGGCTGTGCTGTAAAAAAGGACATATTAAAAAATATGCATAAGAGGCCTTGGCGGTCCCTCTTATGCATACCCAATTCTTTTTTCTTATTTCAAGCCCATTTCTTCTTGAACGACCTGGGCAATTTCATCTACATATTTTCCACATAGTTCTTCTGTCGGAGCTTCAGCCATCACCCTTACAAGCGGTTCTGTGCCTGAAGGGCGGACAAGGATTCTCCCGTTTCCGTTCATTTCCGCTTCGACCTTCTCGATCACAGCTTTGACTTCAGCATTATCTGTTACATGATATTTGTCTGTGACTTTCACGTTGACGAGTTTCTGTGGAAACTTTTTCATTTCCCCGGCAAGTTCTGATAATGATTTGCCAGTCAACTTCATGATATTAACTAACTGGATGCCTGTTAACAGTCCATCCCCGGTTGTATTGTAATCCAGGAAGATAATATGGCCGGACTGCTCTCCTCCCAGGGTATAGTTACTCTTGCGCATTTCTTCCACTACATAGCGATCACCGACAGCTGTTTGGATACTCTGAATATCGTTGGATTCCATGCCTTTATGAAAGCCCAGGTTGCTCATGACAGTCGATACGACAGTTGACTGCTTCAGTCGTCCCTCAGACTTAAGATGCTTGGCGCAGATGAACATAATCTGGTCGCCATCTACAATTTCTCCATTTTCATCAATTGCAATCAAGCGGTCACCGTCTCCGTCAAAAGCAAGGCCGACATCCGCACCTTTATCTTTGACTAACTGGGCGAGCTCTTCCGGATGTGTCGAACCTACCCCATCATTAATATTTAATCCGTTCGGAGAAGCCCCCATCGTAATCAGGTCGGCATCAAGGTCGGCAAAAAGATGTGGAGCTAATGATGAAGTTGCTCCATGTGCGCAATCCAATGCTATGGTCAAACCTTCAAACTCTTCATCCACTGACTGTTTCAGGTATTGGAGATACTTCTGCCCGCCTTCAAAATAATCGCTGACTTGTCCAAGATCGGCGCCGATTGGACGAGGCAATTCGTCCTCTGACTTATCGAGTAGTTCCTCAATCTCTTTCTCCTGATCGTCGGACAGCTTAAATCCGTCTGAACCGAAAAACTTGATGCCATTGTCACCCACCGGGTTATGTGAAGCGGAAATCATCACTCCCGCCTGTGCATCCAAAGCTTTAGTCAAGTAGGCTACTCCAGGAGTGGAAATGACTCCAAGGCGCATAACTTCAGCACCGATTGAAAGCAAACCGGCAACCAGTGCACCTTCAAGCATATGGCCTGAAATTCTCGTATCGCGGCCAATTAGAATTTTCGGCCGTTCAGCATCTTTCGTTAAAACATATCCGCCAAAACGTCCTAATTTAAAGGCTAACTCAGGAGTCAGCTCTGTATTAGCAATTCCTCTTACACCATCTGTCCCGAAATACTTTCCCATTGATATCGCTCCTTAAGTGGGCTTAATGAATTATGTACTAATTAAGCCGGTATTTTCTCTTGTATTTGGATTGTAACTTTATTGTTTGTTAATTCCCATTCGATGTCATCAGGACCCTCGGCGACAAGTTCAACTTCATGTTCGCCAGGGGCCAGTCCTGTTACATTTGCAAACAGCGAGAATGATTGGGAATTGACCGAATCGAGTTGTTCGCTAAACCCTGAAATCCTTATATCCACCGTTCCAGTCTCAGGATCCAGAAACTCATACTCCAAGTCTTCCTCGGCACCTTCAAGCGTTATGGAATTTCCCATGACTGTCTTTTCTTCTACTTTCTTCAAATCGATCTTTACTTTTACCGTTTCAGGTGTTGTCTTATTGAGGCCGTCCGGAAGTTTCAGGGGTACCTCTATTGTCTCGTCTTTCGTTATTTCGCTTAAGTCTATTTCAGCTGTTAACTCATTGAGTGTATTGAGGACTGTTTGCTTTCCGAAAGCGGTTACCTTCTTCGGTTCGACTGTAATGGTTTCAATCTCCAGTCCATCCGGAAGTTCCCCTTTTTCTGTGACAGCTACGGAAACCTCTTTGCTTGGATTTACTACTTCCACCGTCACATCCACCGTTTCCGGTTTGATGACGACATTCAGCTTGTTATAGTCACTGTCGAGAACCTGGACTCTCGCTTCTCTTGAAACCGTACCCTCAACGACTTTATTGATATCAAGGGTTGCAACCACATAGGTGATTTGCTCTATGACATCTTTAGCCCCTGTAACCTCTATCGTCTTAGGGTCGGCAGTTATACTTGTGGCTTCAAATCCTTCTGCCAGGAGCGATTCATTGAATTCCGGTTCCACAGCAAATTCTTCTGTCACTTTTTCCTGTATGGAGACATTGGCAAAAGAAGGGGTCACCTTTACTTGCAGCTTATCCGATATCCCCTCAATTTTCAGGTCGACCTGATGATCCCCGATTCTAAGATCGTTTAAATCGGCGTATACATGAAAGTCCCTAAGAGTCTTAGCTTGAGTGACCAGGTTTTTGGGCCCCTCCACCTCAATGTTGACCGTTTCAGGAACTCCGCTTACAAACAGATTTTCACTATCATAAAAAACTTCGACAGGCACATTGGCAATCGTCTCTGTATTTTCCTGCGGGTTGCTGCTTTCACTTCTTTGCATGGCCATTTCATCAAAATTCACAGAAGCATAGAGTACAAAGGCTAAAAGCAATCCCACTACACGCATAAACCAGCGATTCTCGATGAATTTATCCATTGTCTCTCTTCCCCCTCCAGCTCCATTTTGTAGAGGAAGCATTTGCTTTTTCTCCTATCAGCTCATGCTCTAGGATCAGTTTTAGATCCTCGACCGACACATTCCTTTTCAAATCTCCATTCATGGTAACCGATATGCTGCCAGTCTCTTCTGAAACAACGATTGTTATACTGTCCGTCACTTCACTGATCCCTAATGCAGCCCTGTGCCGGGTTCCCAATTCTTTTGAAATGAACGGGCTCTCAGACAGCGGCAGATAGCAGGCAGCAGCTGCAATCCGTCTTTTTTGAAGAATGACTGCACCATCATGCAGCGGAGTATTAGGAATAAAGATATTGATCAGCAATTCTGAAGAAATCTTTGAATGAATCGGTATACCTGTTTCTATGTATTCACTCAGGCCCGTTTCCCTCTCAATGGATAAAAGGGCGCCTATTCTCCTCTTGGCCATATAACTGACGGCCTTGCCAATCGCCTCGATCATCTGTCCCTGCTCTTCTTCCTCCTGGTTTCCGCTTCTGGAGAACAGCCTTCCTCTTCCCAGCTGCTCAAGCGCCCGGCGAAGTTCCGGCTGGAAGATAATGATGATCGCCAGGATACCCCAATCAATGGCCTGATCGACCAAGGACCTCAGGGTGTCCAGACCCAGCAGTCCACTCAGCCCTCTTACGATAATGATCACAAAGATCCCTTTTAAGAGCTGAACGGCTTTTGTTCCCTTGATTAACATTATTAATTTGTAGATAACAAACCATACCAGGAGTATGTCAATAATATCTGAGGCATAATCCAGTACGGAATAATTTGAGTAAACATCAAAAAACGGCATATGGTATCCTCCAATAGAAGTGATCTAAAGGGATAGCCGTGAAAATGGCTATGTAATTAGTAACTTCATTATTATATCACAAAGAACCTTGAGATACGGAATAATAGCAATAAAGAGGCGTATAACAAATCAAGACAATTTCCTGGCCAGCCCTTCTTAAAGCCTAAAAGAAAAGGACTGCTTCGAAGGTGATATGCCCTCTCCGAAACAAATCCTGTATTTGTTATCTATATACCCTCTGGCTCCGTTTCAAACCAGTCCATTGTCTCTTTAAAACCTTTTTTTATTTGATACCATAACCATTCAAATGCCGCATCGATTTCTTTAATATCACCTGTCACACTTCCAGCTGACGCTAAGTACTGCTTGCCATTGATAACCGTTATATCCCCGTTGACCTTCCCCTCAACCTTGAGGTCTCCATTTTTCACTGTAATGTTCCCATCTACCACTTTCCCTTCAGGCACAATGACAGTGTGGTCTTGCACGATTAAATCCGGCTGTTTTGTAAAGGCAAATTCCTCACTTTCATTCCAGGAGGTAAACAGGCTGCCAATCATAAAGATAAAGAACAGTGAAGCCGCAGTCACAAGCGGATGGTGCCGCAGCCATCTCTGGACCCCGACCTTTTTCTTTTCTCTCGGCAGGTTTGCCATTACCTTGCTTGTAAAATCATCAGGTGCATGTATATGAGACGTACTTTGTACCAGTGCAATCGATTTTTTCATTTCATGGAAAAATTGCTGACAGTCTTCACACCTTTGAAGATGTTCCTTCAATTTCTTTTCATGATCTTGTGTAATTTCTTCATCTAAATATTCGTGGATATACTCTTCATATTCTTCAGAACAACAAGTTTTCAAAGGCTTCACACCCTTCCTACACATTTCTTAATTGTTTTCTGAGAGCCTCTCGCCCTCTATGTATTCTCGTCTTCACCGTGCCCAAGGGCAAATCCAGAATTTCACTGATTTCCAGAAGCGATAATTCTTCGATATATTTCAATACGATGACCGACCTGTATTTGTCAGGCAGCTTCAGGATCTGCCTTTGGATCTCTTCCTGAAGTTCCATTTCTTCCACTTCTTCTTCAGGCAGCTGGCCGTCAGCGGCTACTTGAGAATACATTGTTAATCCATCCGTTCCGGTTACCTCAGCATCAAGATAATAATCAGGTTTCTTTTTCCTGATCCTGTCGATACAAAGGTTGGTGGCAATCCTGTAAAGCCATGTGGAGAATTTCCTTTTCTGATTAAAGGTATGAATATTTACATAGGCCCTTATAAAAGCCTCCTGAGAAATATCTTCTGCTTCATGGCGGTTCCCCAACATACGGAAACAAATCTGGAATACTTTATCTTTATACAACTCTATGACTTCGGCAAATGCATCCTGGTCGCCTTTAAGCACCTGCTTTATTCTTTTATTGACTAGCGCATCCATTTTATACCTCCGCTCTATGCGGCTATACATATATACGAACGTATAGCAAAAAGGTTTCAATTTTTTTTACTATTCTATCCTAACAAATTTTAGCACATTATGTTTACATTTTTTTGTAAGCGGGTATAAAAGTACTAAATAAAGTCGGAAACGAGGTAATAGGTGTGGGGAGAGCTGAATTACTAAAACAGATAGAGGAGCATAGAAGCAGGATGGTCGAGATGGCCCTTCAATCCTCCTTTGCAAACGAGAAGGTGGTTGAAATCAGCGCAAAGCTTGATAACTTGTTAAATACCTTTGAACAGAAAACAGAAGAATTATAAAGAAGCAGCTTCATCGATGAAGCTGCTTCTTTGTATTCATTTATAAAATTATAAAAGTTTCTCGCCGAAAAGAGATCCCATCAGGGCAACAGCAACTGAAGCGGTACGATTCTTATCATCCAAGATTGGATTAACTTCAACAAACTCTGCGGATGTAACCAAGTTGGATTCAGCCAGCATTTCCATAGCCAAATGGCTTTCACGATAGCTGATCCCGCCAAGTACAGGAGTTCCTACCCCTGGAGCGTCACTCGGATCAAGACCATCTAAATCCAATGACAAGTGAACCCCGTCAGTCTTGTCTTTCAAGTAACTGATTGCTTCTTCCATCACTTTCGTCATTCCCATGCGGTCAACCTCATGCATTGTAAATACTTTGATGCCGCGTTCCTTAATCAGTTCTCTTTCGCCTTCATCCAAAGAACGGGCGCCGATAATCACAATATTTTCAGGCTTGACCTTTGGTGTATAACCACCAATGCCAGTAAGGCTTTCATCGCCGATACCCAGGCTGACTGCAAGCGGCATGCCATGGATATTCCCGGATGGTGAAGTATCACTCGTATTCAAATCACCATGGGCATCATACCAAATAACACCAAGATTTTCATAATGCTTTGACACCCCAGCCAGAGTCCCAATTGCAATACTGTGGTCACCGCCAAAAACCAGCGGGAAATCTTTTCCTTGAATCACACTATCCACTTTATCAGCAAGCTTCTGATTACCTTCTGCAACCGCTTTTAAATTTCTCAAATTGGAATCGGATGTATGTACTCGCTCAGGCTGAGCAATTTCAATATTCCCTAAATCATTGATCGTATGACCCAGGTTTTCAAGTCTCTCCGCCACGCCGGCATAACGGATAGCGCTCGGTCCCATATCTACACCACGGCGCATCTGGCCCAAATCCATCGGTACGCCAATAATTGATATATTCTTCTTCATACTATTCCTCCTCACTTTTTCTACTACCATTGTATCGAAACAAACCAACATGACTCAACCGGACAAGATGGTGTATATATATTCAAAAGCGGAAGCGGGCGTTTAGCGACGTACGGACTGCAGGGCTTCCGCATGAGATAAAAGGAAACACGATGAGCATGAGCGAATCGATGTTGACTTATCGCAAGGAGGAAGACCGGAAGTACGCTAGTCGCTGCCCGCTGGAGCTGGACGGATCAAAAGCAGAGGGGGCCTGCCCAGGGGCGTACGGATTTGACACAGGCGTATTGAGATAAAGGAAACACGATAAGCGCCAGCGAATCGATGTTGACTTATCGCAAAGGAGGCTGTGGCAAATACGCTAGCCGCTAGGCCCCCGGAGCTAGCCGGATTCAAAAGCGGAAGCGGGCGTTTAGCGACGTACGGACTGCAGGGCTTCCGCATGAGATAAAGGAAACACGATGAGCATGAGCGAATCGATGTTGACTTATCGCAAAGGAGGAAGACCGGAAGTACGCTAGTCGCTGCCCGCTGGAGCTGGATGGATCAAAAGCAGAGGGGGCCTGCCCAGGGGCCTACGGATTTGACACAGGCGTATTGAGATAAAGGAAACACGATAAGCGCCAGCGAATCGATGTTGACTTATCGCAAAGGAGGCTGTGGCAAATACGCTAGCCGCTAGGCCCCCGGAGCTAGCCGGATTCAAAAGCGGAAGCGGGCGTTTAGCGACGTACGGACTGCAGGGCTTCCGCATGAGATAAAGGAAACACGATGAGCATGAGCGAATCGATGTTGACTTATCGCAAGGAGGAAGACCGGAAGTACGCTAGTCGCTGCCCGCTGGAGCTGGATGGATCAAAAGCAGAGGGGGCCTGCCCAGGGGCCTACGGATTTGACACAGGCGTATTGAGATAAAGGAAACACGATAAGCGCCAGCGAATCGATGTTGACTTATCGCAAAGGAGGCTGTGGCAAATACGCTAGCCGCTAGGCCCCCGGAGCTAGCCGGATTCAAAAGCGGAAGCGGGCGTTTAGCGACGTACGGACTGCAGGGCTTCCGCATGAGATAAAGGAAACACGATGAGCATGAGCGAATCGATGTTGACTTATCGCAAGGAGGAAGACCGGAAGTACGCTAGTCGCTGCCCGCTGGAGCTGGATGGATCAAAAGCAGAGGGGGCCTGCCCAGGGGCCTACGGATTTGACACAGGCGTATTGAGATAAAGGAAACACGATAAGCGCCAGCGAATCGATGTTGACTTATCGCAAAGGAGGCTGTGGCAAATACGCTAGCCGCTAGGCCCCCGGAGCTAGCCGGATTCAAAAGCGGAAGCGGGCGTTTAGCGACGTACGGACTGCAGGGCTTCCGCATGAGATAAAGGAAACACGATGAGCATGAGCGAATCGATGTTGACTTATCGCAAGGAGGAAGACCGGAAGTACGCTAGTCGCTGCCCGCTGGAGCTGGATGGATCAAAAGCAGAGGGGGCCTGCCCAGGGGCCTACGGATTTGACACAGGCGTATTGAGATAAAGGAAACACGATAAGCGCCAGCGAATCGATGTTGACTTATCGCAAAGGAGGCTGTGGCAAATACGCTAGCCGCTAGGCCCCCGGAGCTAGCCGGATTCAAAAGCGGAAGCGGGCGTTTAGCGACGTACGGACTGCAGGGCTTCCGCATGAGATAAAGGAAACACGATGAGCATGAGCGAATCGATGTTGACTTATCGCAAGGAGGAAGACCGGAAGTACGCTAGTCGCTGCCCGCTGGAGCTAGACGGATCAATAGCGCAGGGGGCCTGCCCAGCGGCGTGCTGGCTGGACCGGTTCTGTATGAGACAAAGCAGTACATCTGACCATACCATACGCCCTTTTTCTTAATCATCCTATTTTAAATTCATGCATCAACAATAATAGGGTGTTTCTCTTCTAATCACACTATTATAAATTCTTTCTTCCTTTATAATGCGCTGTTTCCACTCTATTCACACTATTATAATCTTGTTTGTAGCCCCTAATAGGATGTACCCTCCTCAAACAGCATAATAGCCCTTGATTCAAAGAAATTCATTTGACCAAACTCTGTAATCTACATCTTCACACGCTATCATCAAAACACAAAAAAGCTTCCAGATCAAAATCTGGAAGCTTTTTTTAATGAGCCATGAAGGACTCGAACCTTCGACCCTCTGATTAAAAGTCAGATGCTCTACCAACTGAGCTAATGGCTCTTAATGGCTGGGCTAGCTGGATTCGAACCAACGCATGTCGCAGTCAAAGTGCGATGCCTTACCGCTTGGCTATAGCCCAATAATAGCAAAAATAAAAAGACATTAGTTAACATGTCCGTTTTATGCTTTATGTATTCAATAATGAAGAATAGTTATTTCACTTCATAAAAACAATGGTGGAGGGGGGCAGATTCGAACTGCCGAACCCGAAGGAGCGGATTTACAGTCCGCCGCGTTTAGCCACTTCGCTACCCCTCCAAATAAAATGGTGCCGGCAAGAGGACTTGAACCCCCAACCTACTGATTACAAGTCAGTTGCTCTACCAGTTGAGCTACACCGGCATTTTATTGGAATATCGTTACTTTATTAAATTGTAGTATGAATAATGGTGGAGGATGACGGGATCGAACCGCCGACCCTCTGCTTGTAAGGCAGATGCTCTCCCAGCTGAGCTAATCCTCCGTAATGGGTTTTAAGTTTAACTTTTAAGAATGCTTTTTTTACTTCTTGCGCTGATGCCTTTATTATGGATGCTTATTTTACTCCGCTGCGCTTCGTAAAAAAGCTTGGTGACCCCTACGGGATTCGAACCCGTGTTACCGCCGTGAAAGGGCGGTGTCTTAACCGCTTGACCAAGGGGCCGACTATAAAACTATTAAGCTTCCAACCGGGCTCGAACCGGTGACCTCTTCCTTACCATGGAAGTGCTCTACCTGCTGAGCTATGGAAGCAATGGCTCCGCAGGCAGGATTCGAACCTGCGACCGATCGGTTAACAGCCGATAGCTCTACCACTGAGCTACTGCGGAACGATAAGCCTGGCGACGTCCTACTCTCACAGGGGGAGATCCCCCAACTACCATCGGCGCTGAAGAGCTTAACTTCCGTGTTCGGCATGGGAACGGGTGTGACCTCTTCGCCTTAATCACCAGACAAATATTGCTTTCAGTAAAGGACAGGCTTTATTATAACACCATCTTTTTCAAAAAATCAAGTGTTATTTTAAAAATTGTTCCCTGAAAACTAGATAAAGCATGAAGAAAAGAAAGTATTCCGAGTTTCGCTATAATTGTGGTTAAGTCCTCGATCGATTAGTATCTGTCAGCTGCACGTGTCGCCACGCTTCCACCTCAGACCTATCTACCTGATCATCTTTCAGGGATCTTACTCACATAAAGTGATGGGAAATCTCATCTCGAGGGGGGCTTCATGCTTAGATGCTTTCAGCACTTATCCCTTCCGCACATAGCTACCCAGCGATGCCTTTGGCAAGACAACTGGTACACCAGCGGTGCGTCCATCCCGGTCCTCTCGTACTAAGGACAGCTCCTCTCAAATTTCCTGCGCCCACGACGGATAGGGACCGAACTGTCTCACGACGTTCTGAACCCAGCTCGCGTACCGCTTTAATGGGCGAACAGCCCAACCCTTGGGACCGACTACAGCCCCAGGATGCGATGAGCCGACATCGAGGTGCCAAACCTCCCCGTCGATGTGGACTCTTGGGGGAGATAAGCCTGTTATCCCCGGGGTAGCTTTTATCCGTTGAGCGATGGCCCTTCCATGCGGAACCACCGGATCACTAAGCCCGACTTTCGTCCCTGCTCGACTTGTAGGTCTCGCAGTCAAGCTCCCTTGTGCCTTTACACTCTGCGAATGATTTCCAACCATTCTGAGGGAACCTTTGGGCGCCTCCGTTACTCTTTAGGAGGCGACCGCCCCAGTCAAACTGCCCACCTGACACTGTCTCCCACCCCGATCAGGGGCGAGGGTTAGAAGTTCAACACAGCCAGGGTAGTATCCCACCAGCGCCTCCACCGAAGCTGGCGCTCCGGTTTCCAAGGCTCCTACCTATCCTGTACAAGCTGTGCCAAAATTCAATATCAGGCTACAGTAAAGCTCCACGGGGTCTTTCCGTCCTGTCGCGGGTAACCTGCATCTTCACAGGTACTATAATTTCACCGAGTCTCTCGTTGAGACAGTGCCCAGATCGTTGCGCCTTTCGTGCGGGTCGGAACTTACCCGACAAGGAATTTCGCTACCTTAGGACCGTTATAGTTACGGCCGCCGTTTACTGGGGCTTCGGTTCGCACCTTCGCTTGCGCTAAGCATTCCCCTTAACCTTCCAGCACCGGGCAGGCGTCAGCCCCTATACTTCGCCTTACGGCTTCGCAGAGACCTGTGTTTTTGCTAAACAGTCGCCTGGGCCTATTCACTGCGGCTCTCTCGGGCTTGCACCCTAACAGAGCACCCCTTCTCCCGAAGTTACGGGGTCATTTTGCCGAGTTCCTTAACGAGAGTTCTCTCGCTCACCTTAGGATTCTCTCCTCGCCTACCTGTGTCGGTTTGCGGTACGGGCACCTTTTTCCTCGCTAGAGGCTTTTCTTGGCAGTGTGGAATCAGGAACTTCGGTACTATATTTCCCTCGCTATCACAGCTCAGCCTTCACGGTGACGGGATTTGCCTCATCACCAGCCTAACTGCTTAGACGCGCATATCCAGCAGCGCGCTTACCCTATCCTCCTGCGTCCCCCCATTGCTCAAACGGAAAAGAGGTGGTACAGGAATATCAACCTGTTGTCCATCGCCTACGCCTTTCGGCCTCGGCTTAGGTCCCGACTAACCCTGAGCGGACGAGCCTTCCTCAGGAAACCTTAGGCATTCGGTGGACAGGATTCTCACCTGTCTTTCGCTACTCATACCGGCATTCTCACTTCTAAGCGCTCCACCAGTCCTTACGGTCCAGCTTCTCAGCCCTTAGAACGCTCTCCTACCACTGACACCAAACGGTGTCAATCCACAGCTTCGGTGATACGTTTAGCCCCGGTACATTTTCGGCGCAGAGTCACTCGACCAGTGAGCTATTACGCACTCTTTAAATGGTGGCTGCTTCTAAGCCAACATCCTGGTTGTCTAAGCAACTCCACATCCTTTTCCACTTAACGTATACTTTGGGACCTTAGCTGGTGGTCTGGGCTGTTTCCCTTTCGACTACGGATCTTATCACTCGCAGTCTGACTCCCATGGATAAGTCTTTGGCATTCGGAGTTTGTCTGAATTCGGTAACCCGATGAGGGCCCCTAGTCCAAACAGTGCTCTACCTCCAAGACTCTTACTACATGAGGCTAGCCCTAAAGCTATTTCGGAGAGAACCAGCTATCTCCAAGTTCGATTGGAATTTCTCCGCTACCCACACCTCATCCCCGCACTTTTCAACGTGCGTGGGTTCGGGCCTCCATTCAGTGTTACCTGAACTTCACCCTGGACATGGGTAGATCACCTGGTTTCGGGTCTACGACCACATACTCATTCGCCCTATTCAGACTCGCTTTCGCTGCGGCTCCGTCTTTCCGACTTAACCTTGCATGGGATCGTAACTCGCCGGTTCATTCTACAAAAGGCACGCCATCACCCGTTAACGGGCTCTGACTACTTGTAGGCACACGGTTTCAGGTTCTATTTCACTCCCCTTCCGGGGTGCTTTTCACCTTTCCCTCACGGTACTGGTTCACTATCGGTCACTAGGGAGTATTTAGCCTTGGGAGATGGTCCTCCCAGCTTCCGACGGGATTTCACGTGTCCCGCCGTACTCAGGATCCACTCAAGAGGGAACGAAGTTTCGACTACAGGGTTATTACCTTCTGTGACGAGCCTTTCCAGACTTCTTCGTCTACTTCGTTCCTTTGTAACTCCGTATAGAGTGTCCTACAACCCCAAGAGGCAAGCCTCTTGGTTTGGGCTAATCCCGTTTCGCTCGCCGCTACTCAGGGAATCGCGTTTGCTTTCTCTTCCTCCGGGTACTTAGATGTTTCAGTTCCCCGGGTCTGCCTTCCATACTCTATGTATTCAAATATGGATACTGCACCATTACGTGCAGTGGGTTCCCCCATTCGGAAATCTCCGGATCAAAGCTTACTTACAGCTCCCCGAAGCATATCGGTGTTAGTCCCGTCCTTCATCGGCTCCTAGTGCCAAGGCATCCACCGTGCGCCCTTTCTAACTTAACCAAATGGTTAATCAAACAATATCTCATAAGAGATATCCTAAAATGGCAAATTCTCGGTTCTTTCTTGACTTTCTTCATATATCTTTATCTAGTTTTCAAAGAACAATGTTTTGACGGTATTAAACCATCAAAACTGAACAAAACAAAATCAAATCGTCACGTCTCATATATCCTTAGAAAGGAGGTGATCCAGCCGCACCTTCCGATACGGCTACCTTGTTACGACTTCACCCCAATCATCTGTCCCACCTTAGGCGGCTGGCTCCAAAAGGTTACCTCACCGACTTCGGGTGTTACAAACTCTCGTGGTGTGACGGGCGGTGTGTACAAGGCCCGGGAACGTATTCACCGCGGCATGCTGATCCGCGATTACTAGCGATTCCAGCTTCATGCAGGCGAGTTGCAGCCTGCAATCCGAACTGAGAACGGTTTTATGGGATTTGCTAAACCTCGCGGTCTTGCTGCCCTTTGTACCGTCCATTGTAGCACGTGTGTAGCCCAGGTCATAAGGGGCATGATGATTTGACGTCATCCCCACCTTCCTCCGGTTTGTCACCGGCAGTCATCTTAGAGTGCCCAACTGAATGCTGGCAACTAAGATCAAGGGTTGCGCTCGTTGCGGGACTTAACCCAACATCTCACGACACGAGCTGACGACAACCATGCACCACCTGTCACTCTGTCCCCCGAAGGGGAAAGCCCTATCTCTAGGGTTGTCAGAGGATGTCAAGACCTGGTAAGGTTCTTCGCGTTGCTTCGAATTAAACCACATGCTCCACCGCTTGTGCGGGCCCCCGTCAATTCCTTTGAGTTTCAGTCTTGCGACCGTACTCCCCAGGCGGAGTGCTTAATGCGTTAGCTGCAGCACTAAAGGGCGGAAACCCTCTAACACTTAGCACTCATCGTTTACGGCGTGGACTACCAGGGTATCTAATCCTGTTTGCTCCCCACGCTTTCGCGCCTCAGCGTCAGTTACAGACCAGAAAGTCGCCTTCGCCACTGGTGTTCCTCCACATATCTACGCATTTCACCGCTACACGTGGAATTCCACTTTCCTCTTCTGTACTCAAGTCCCCCAGTTTCCAATGACCCTCCACGGTTGAGCCGTGGGCTTTCACATCAGACTTAAGAGACCGCCTGCGCGCGCTTTACGCCCAATAATTCCGGACAACGCTTGCCACCTACGTATTACCGCGGCTGCTGGCACGTAGTTAGCCGTGGCTTTCTGGTTAGGTACCGTCAAGGCACCGCCCTATTCGAACGGTACTTGTTCTTCCCTAACAACAGAGCTTTACGATCCGAAAACCTTCATCACTCACGCGGCGTTGCTCCGTCAGACTTTCGTCCATTGCGGAAGATTCCCTACTGCTGCCTCCCGTAGGAGTCTGGGCCGTGTCTCAGTCCCAGTGTGGCCGATCACCCTCTCAGGTCGGCTACGCATCGTCGCCTTGGTGAGCCGTTACCTCACCAACTAGCTAATGCGCCGCGGGTCCATCTGTAAGTGGTAGCTAAAAGCCACCTTTCCACTTTTCCTCATGCGAGGATAAGAAGTATCCGGTATTAGCCCCGGTTTCCCGGAGTTATCCCAGTCTTACAGGCAGGTTACCCACGTGTTACTCACCCGTCCGCCGCTGACTTCAGGGAGCAAGCTCCCATCAGTCCGCTCGACTTGCATGTATTAGGCACGCCGCCAGCGTTCGTCCTGAGCCAGGATCAAACTCTCCGATAGAAGTTTGACTTGCTCATTTGCTAATTTTAAAGTGTTAGCAACTTTGTAAGAACTGTGTTCTTACTAGAATTAACGTTGACGTTTTGTCTTGTTTTGTTCAGTTTTCAAGGTTCAATCTGTTTCGCCGCTCGTTTTTGGCGACTTAATCATCTTACCATTTTCGAAAAGCTGAGTCAACAACTTTTTTAAAATGTTTTTTTAATGATGTTTTGTTGCGCCGTTGTGTAACAGCGACCTTTAATAATATATCAGGATAGCAATTGAAAGTCAACAGCTTTCACAAAAAAAATATCCGGCATATGCTTGTCCCCTAAACTTCCTTTAAGAGTCTTCTGTTCACCTCTCCTGTTGCAGCTTTGATGTCTTCATATATTTAATGCACTCTTTATGAGACGCAACCCTTTTAAATAGAGCGAATAATATTTTGTACCTTTCGTCCATTGCTCGTTTAACAATGTGGTCTATCCGGGAATCTTTTAAATCAAATAGTATTTCATCCATTTCTCTTTTCAGTAAATATTCTATTTCTTGTTTTTCTCTTTCATTTATTAAGAAGCCCAGCAATACTTTCACCCCTTCTGTATGTTAATTGTAGTTTTTTCCAAAAGAACCGAATTTATAATATGCTTTTTCTCATTTCTGTAATATTTTTTCCTCGGACATGCATATGTTAGAACAGGAAATCGTGTCTTGGAGGGATAGTATGAATGTTTTCTACACATTGAATGCCAGGAGAATAAAACAGATTGTACTTATTTTGGTTATCTCTTTTTTCACCGCATTATTCATTTTTACCGGAAGCCTGTCTGCTTTGCCGGTTTTTTCTACAGAAGATGGACCTAAAGCAATATATAAAGGCGATAAGGGGATCTCCCTTACCTTTAATGTCGGATGGGGAGATGAAAAAGCTGAACCAATCCTTGAAGGACTTGAGAAACAAGGGGTGCAATCTGCCACATTCTTTCTCTCTGGCTCTTGGGCAGAGAGACATCCGGATATAGTTGAAAAGATCATTAAATCAGGTTATGAAATCGGCAGTCTTGGCTATGCATATGAAGATTATAGTGATTTGGACGACAGCAAGGTTCGGCAGGATATTCTTAAAGCTCAGGAAGTTTTTGAAAAGCTGAATATTGAAGATGTGAACCTGATCAGGATGCCTACTGGCCATTTTGATAAAAGGGTTTTAACCATAGCTGATAAACTGGGCTATACCGTTGTGCATTGGAGTGTTAATTCACAGGATTGGACAAATCCGGGAGTGGAGAAGATTTTGGAAAACGTCTCTCCTGCTAAAAAAGGTGATATTGTTCTGCTGCATGCATCAGATTCAGCGAAGCAGACACAAAAAGCACTCCCTCAAATCGTTAAAATGTTAAAGTCAAAAGGGGAATTCATCAGTGTTTCTGAAATGATCGCTAATGGGAAGGCAAAAACTACCCTTGTCCCTTAAAAGAAAAAGGCTGGAACCGCCATCTAATTAGCGGTCCAGCCTTTTTTTATTTCTTCGCCATTCTTTCCTCTTCTGATCTTCTGTTATATTTCGGCAGCATAAGTAGCTGATAGGCATTACATGCTAATAAGGCAAACAGCATCAAAAAGAGCCACTTACTTTCGTTTGCTTGAAGAACCGGGAGCCATTCAAGCACTGTTACAACCACCATAAAGAACATCGCTGAAACGAATGTATTTTGCCCGGACTGTTTGTTCTTTATAAAAGCAACAACTAAACCCGCTGCCACAATTAACAGAAACAAAAAGATATAGGAGAACAATATCTCTCCATCCGCAGTAAACCCATCAAAACGGAAATAAACTAAATCAAAAAGAACAAATGCCGTTATTACAATTTGAACCGTTTTCCAAAAAGAGCGGAACATACCCAGCCCAAATTGATGTACCGTTAAATACGCAAAGAAGCCCATCTGACTGATCACACTGAACGTAAAGCCAACTACTACCAGCCAGAAAAATACAGATACAATTTTCCCGATGTCAAAATCTTTAAACCAAGGCTCGAATTCATTCCACCTTAATATTAATCCTGAAATACCAGTTACAAGCCCACCTACCATAAGCGTGGAGAAAAATAATCGAATCCAATTCCGGATAGTCACTTAAGAAATGCCTCCATTACATTTTTTTGTACTTCTTTGATTGTACCAAACGACCATTTAAAAAATCCACATCAACCTTGCCATGCGGTATATTTTTTTTTATTTTACTCATATTAAATGTAGGGATATTTTTAGTGAAAGGGGCTTAAAGATGAAAAAATTATCCTTTCTTATATTAGTTCCGCTCTTCTTTCTCTCTGCCTGCGGAGGCGGGGGAGGCGGAGGCCAAGCAAGCAGCCAGCCTGATTACGAAGAAACCAAGAAAATGGTCGTAGATATATTGAAAACCGATGATGGCAAAAAAGCCATTCAGGATATTATGTCTGATGAAAAAATTAAACAAGAGTTGATTATGGATGAAGGGGTCGTAAAAGAAACGATTATAACCACCCTGACATCAGAAAAAGGCAGTGAGTTTTGGAAAAAGTCCTTTGAGGATCCAAAGTTTGCCGAGGCAATGGCCAAAAGCATGAAAGGCGAAAATGAAAAACTTCTGAAGGACTTAATGAAGGACCCTGAATATCAGGGTATGTTAATGGATATCTTCAAAGATCCTGAAATGCAAAAGGAAATTGGGGAAACTCTTAAAAGCAAAGAGTATAGGGAACATCTGCAGCAAGTCGTCACGGAGACATTCGAAAGTCCTTTATTCAAAGCTAAAATCCAAGATATCTTGATTAAAGCTGCAAGTGAGATGAAAGGACAGGGCGGAGAACAAAGTAAAGAAGGCGGGGCTGAAGGTGGCGGAGGCGAATCCGGCGGTGGTGAAGGCGGAGGTTCTGAATCCGGTGGCGGTGAAGGCTCTTAGATAGGAGAAAGCGAGCGGGAAATCTGCTCGCTTTTAATGTGTGTTCTGTTGCAGGGAATATATAAGCATGAGGGGGCTGTGTTTTTGATTCGGAGACATTTGGGACTAATATTTTTCAATTACTACCTGTTTCGGACTCCGCAACAACATTTAAAGCTTTCACTGTCCGAATAACTGTCTTATTCGGACTCCCCAATCCCTCTTTAGGGCTTTTCTGTCCGAATGAAGAATCACTCCTCCCACAAATCCCATTATCTCTTAAAGATAAAAAAAGGAGCGGTCCATTCGGCGTCTTGCAACGAATGGACCGCTCCTTCAAGAAGGTGCTTATGAAAGCAATTCAATTACTTTATGTGCGATATCACCGTAAATTTTGCCTATACGGTGGTCAACATCATAGACGGATGGCGCAAAGTCATCCTCATTCCAATCTGGCTGTTGAAGAGGAAGTTGCCCAAGAAGGTTTGTCCTCAATTCTTCTGCGAGTTTCTCTCCGCCGCCTTTGCCGAAAACATATTCTTTTTCCCCTGTTGTTTTGCTTTCGAAGTAAGACATGTTCTCGATAACACCCAAGATTTCATGATCGGTGCTCAAAGCCATTGCTCCTGCACGGGCAGCAACAAATGCTGCAGTCGGATGAGGTGTCGTCACGATGATTTCTTTACATTGTGGAAGCATCGTATGGATATCAAGTGCTACATCCCCTGTTCCAGGAGGTAGATCAAGGAGAAGATAGTCAAGGTCTCCCCATTCTACTTCACCGAAAAAGTTGTTTAACATCTTACCGAGCATTGGTCCTCTCCAAATAACAGGCGCATTGTCTTCCACAAAGAAGCCCATGGAGATGACTTTCACTCCAAACCTTTCAACCGGTATAATTTTTTCTCCTCTGACAACCGGCCTTTTCACAATACCCATCATATCAGGGACACTGAAGCCATAGATGTCTGCATCCACAAGCCCCACTTTTTTGCCTGCTCTTGCCAAAGAAACAGCAAGGTTAACGGCCGCAGTTGATTTCCCCACTCCGCCTTTTCCGCTGGCAATGGCTATAAACGTTGTCTTGCTTCCAGGCGAAAGAAGGTTTCCGGACTCACCATCCGCTTCCCCTTGAGCACCTCTATGCTTTTCCAGCTCTTCAGGAGAAAGGTCCGCAAAGCGTATACCTACTGTTTCCGCTCCATTTTCTTTTAAGATCTTAACGATTTCCTGCTGCATCTGCATTTGTTCAGCCGTTCCCGTTTTGGCAATGGCTACTTTAACGCTGACATGCTGTTTCTCTTCTTTTACATTAATTTCAAGCACGCCATTTGTTTCCTCAAGCGTTTTATGTAGGAAAGGATCTTTGATTTTATATAATAAATCTCTCACTTGCTGTTCTGTTAACATACTGGCACCTTCCTTTAATCTTGAATTCGTTTTCATCCTATTCCAGTATAACATATTCTAATTGTATTGAATTGTCTAACACCTTGCATACCAAAATAAAAAAAACTGAGAGGCTTAATCCTCATCAGTTTCCTCATCATAGTATTTCAATATACCCTCATAAATAGAAGCGGCGACTTTTTCCTGATACTTCTCGGTCATCAGGTTTGCTTTCTCTCCAGGATTGGAAAGGAAGCCGATTTCCACGAGTGCACCCGGTTTATTAATATGCTTAACCAGATAGACATTCTGGATGCCTTTCGCCTCTCTTGTTGTATTTTCCAGGTTCCTGATCAATTCAGATTGAATGGACTTTGCGATGGCTTTATTTTCTTTATATTTTGGATTGTAAAATGTCTGCGCCCCGCTCCACCTGCTGGAAGGAATCGCGTTCAGATGAATGCTCAAGTAAAGATCTGCTTCTGATTCATTAATGAGCTCCAGCCTTTTTTTCAAGTCAGCTGTCTTCCTTCTGCTGTACCCCTTCATACCTTCTGGCGCCAGATCACTGTCATCATCCCTTGTCATCATGACAAGTGCGCCTTGTTCCTGAAAATAATCTCGCAGCTTTTCTGAGACCTCCAGTGCAATATCTTTTTCCAAAGCCTGCTTGTCGCCGGCTCCCCCATCAGGGCCGCCATGTCCCGGATCAATATAAATAATCTTTCCCGATAAAGGAAGATTCCAGGATTCCCATGTGTCGGTATCCAGCAGCTTATATTGAAAAATAAGAAATAATATGATGACGACACTGGCAAATCCAATTATCTTTAATTTATTCATTCACATTCCCCTCCCCCATCTCTATAAAAAATATGGGACAAGGGCTGAATTTAGAACTGAGGAGCTAAAATTAATGCATCCTCAGCTTGTGTCTCTTTATACCATTTGTATAACCTTCACTCCACCATGTTTCTACAAAATGTTCACAGCTGTAGTAAAAGGATTCATCTACTGTATTGGAAACTCCGAGCTCTGCCCAGTAGAGCCAGAAGTTATATAACGTATCTATATAGTGTTTCATTTCGGTTTGGCAACGATCTTGTACCTCCTCTGGAGATTCACCCTTATAGCCAAACTTGCTCATTTTGCCGCCTAGCAAATAGGCTTCAACAGCCACATCAAAACAAGCCTCATCAAACCCCTGCTGCATAAAGACACCGCCCTGGATCTTGATTTGTCCAAAATGTTTACGGACGCTTTCCTGCAGCATCTTAATCGAAATCTCACGCAGCAGCTTCCTTTCATGCTGTATCTGCTTCTCTCTTCTTTTCGAATTAAACGAAGTAATTACGTTCAAGGTATTTCCCTCCCTTTGAACGTATTTTTTGCTTAATATCTGACTTCATTCGAGCAATGGTTTCCAATTTGGATTCGGGGTGTCTGCTTTGTGACAGGCACGCCCCGGATATTGTCGAAATGATGTGCCTCGCTGGACGAGCGACAGACATCATCCTCGGGTTTCATCGAATTGATGTACCCCGCTGGACGAGCGACGGACATCATCCTCGGGTTTCATCAAAATGATGTACCTCGCTGGCCAAGCGAAGGACATCACCCTCGGATTTCATCAAAATGATGTACCTCGCTGGCCAAGCGAAGGGCATCACCCTCGGATTTCATCAAAATGATGTGCCTCGCTGGCCAAGCGAAGGGCATCACCCTCGGATTTCATCAAAATGATGTGCCTCGCTGGCCAAGCGAAGGACATCACCCTCGGATTTCATCGAAAAGGTGTACCTCGCTGGACGAGCGACGGACATCATCCTCGGGTTTCATCAAAATGATGCGCCTCGCTGGCCGAGCGACAGATATCATCCTCAGATTTCATTGATTTAATTTATCTCGGATAACAGATTTTTCCGATCTGAATATCTGCCTGATCCTCTAGAGAATGCCTTCTCCCTCCTCTATCACTAAGTCTATTACCCATGCCAAACCAAATACCTGGACAACAAAAAATCCCAGCTGGGTAATCCAGCTGGGATCGAACGATAATAAAGATTAACGTTTTGAGAACTGAGGTGCACGACGAGCGCCTTTAAGACCGTATTTTTTACGTTCTTTCATACGAGCGTCACGAGTTAATAATCCTGCGCGCTTAAGAGTTCCGCGGTATTCAGGATCAGCTTGAAGCAATGCACGAGCGATACCGTGACGGATTGCACCAGCTTGGCCAGTGTATCCACCACCGTGTACGTTTACTAGTACATCGTAGTTTCCTACTGTTTCAGTAGCTACTAGAGGCTGTTTGATAACCTCACGTAGTGCTTCGAATGGGATGTAGTTTTCTACTTCACGATCATTAATAACAATTTTTCCGTTACCTGGTACTAAACGTACGCGAGCTACTGAGCTCTTACGACGACCAGTTCCGTAATATTGAACTTGTGTCAAGATAATAACCTCCTCTTATTGATTATCCGCGAAGTTCGTAAACTTCTGGTTTTTGTGCTTGGTGCGTATGCTCTGCGCCAGCGAATACGTGTAACTTCTTGAACATTTGACGGCCTAAAGAACCTTTTGGAAGCATACCTTTGATTCCAAGTTCAAGCATTTTTTCTGAGTAGTTTGTACGCATTTCAAGAGCTGTACGAGATTTCAAACCGCCTGGGTGTTGGCTGTGGCGGTAGTAGATTTTGTCAGTAAGTTTCTTACCTGTTAGTTCAATCTTGGAAGCGTTGATGATGATAACATGATCACCAGTGTCAACGTGTGGTGTGAAAGTTGGTTTGTGTTTACCGCGTAAAATAGATGCTACTTCGCTTGAAAGGCGACCAAGAGTCTTGCCTTCAGCGTCGACAACGTACCATTTACGTTCGATTTCATTAGCTTTAGCCATATATGTCGTACGCATGAGTTTTACCCTCCTAAAATTTATCAATCATATAAAAAGTTCCGTTAGTATTTATCTTTAATCACAATAAGATTCCGGGGCTTATCGTGGGGTTAATAACATACCATATGTTATAATATCTTTTTCCCACTCTTATGTCAAGGGAATGTTACACCTGGATTAGTTGTTTTAGAATTTTTTTTTCAATCGTCCGATTTCACATCGATTATCAATAGAAAACCTTCCACAAATAAAGCCCTTGCGGTGCAGCTGTTTTGCCAGCCTCTATGCGGTTTTTTGCTTCAAGCATCCGTTGTACATCTTCTGCCTTATACTTTCCGCGGCCAACCTCCAGCAGGGTTCCTGACAGGATCCTGATCATATTGTACAGAAATCCATTCCCGACATAGGAGAATGTTATTTCTTCTTCTGTTTCTTCAATATCAATACTATAAATGGTCCTTACCTTATCTTCTACTTCCGTCTTGGCCGAACAAAAACTGGTAAAGTCGTGTTCACCTAATAGAGTATTGGCAGCACGCCTCATCTCTTCGATGTCCAGTATAAATGGATAATGAAGGGCGAAATGCCTTTTAAAAGGGTCAGCGATCTTGCTTCGGTAGACTCTATAGCGATACTCTTTTCTCACGGCAGAAAAACGGGCATGAAAATCTGATGGCACCACTTCAGCAGATGTGACCACAATCTCAGGGGGCAGCTTGCTGTTCAATACAGTCGGCCACTTTTCACCGGGTACAGAAAGCCCTGTATCAAAGTGAAAAACCTGCCCCTTTGCGTGGACTCCGGCATCTGTTCTCCCGGATGACACGATTTTCACTGATTCTCCCTTGTGAATCTCACTTAGCGCATTTTCGACCTCAAGCTGAACAGTCCGCTTGCCAGGCTGTACCTGATAGCCTGCAAACGGGTAACCATCATATGCCACAATACATTTTATACGACGCATAAGAACCTCCTAGCTTATCCCCTGAAAACAATCAATACTCCTGCCAGAATAACCAGGGATCCGAGCACAACAGTATCTTTGCCGGTCCAGCTGAGCACCCTGTATTTCGTTCGTCCCTCTCCGCCTTTGTATCCTCTGGCTTCCATGGCTGTCGCGAGGTCTTCTGCCCTCTTGAAGGCACTGACAAACAAAGGGATCAACAGCGGTACAATGGATTTAATTCTTTCTTTCACCGGACCTGAAGCCAGTTCTGCTCCTCTGGCTGTCTGGGCTTTTATGATTTTATCCGTTTCTTCCATCAAGGTAGGAATAAATCTAAGAGAGATACTCATCATCAATGCCATTTCATGGACAGGGAATTTCACCTTGTTCAATGGTTCCAAAAGGGTTTCCAGACCATCTGTAATGGATATAGGCGAAGTCGTCATCGTCAATAAAGTGGTAACGATAATTAAGTAGGTAAACCTTAGAGAGATGAAGATAGCCTGCCTAAGACCTTCTTCATGGATTTTCACAATACCGGCATCCAACAGCACATCCCCTTCTTTTGTAAAAAGGATATGAAGCAGGAAGGTGAACAGGACAAGCCACATGACCGGCTTAAGTCCCCCAAGCAGGAACTTCAAGGGCACTTTCACTGATAACATTGACGCGAGAGTGAATGCTCCCAGCAACGCATACGTAGCAGCGTTATTAGCGAGAAATACTATACATATAAAGGCAAATACAAAGATCAGTTTTGATCGCGGGTCCATTCTATGGACAAATGAATCACTTGGAATATAACGGCCGAAAATCATTTTATCCATCATAATCGGCCACCACGTTTCGTATAGGCTTCAACCTCTGATGCGAGTTCATCGATGGTCAGGCATGTCCTGTCAAATTTATATCCCAGCTGCTGTTCAATGCGATATTGGAACTTGACCACATCCGGTACATCCAGCCCCAGCGAAAACAGCCACTCCGGTTGAGAAAAGATCTCTTGGGGTGAGCCTTTACCGACAAGCTTTCCTTTTTGCATGATGACTATCTCATCTGCATATTGGGCAGCATCCTCCATACTGTGTGTCACGAGAACCGTTGTCAGCCCTTTCTCCTGGTGAATGCGGTGGAACATGTCCATTATCTCCGTCCGCCCTCTGGGATCAAGTCCTGCTGTTGGCTCATCCAGCACCAGGACATCCGGCTCCATGGCCAATACGCCTGCTATGGCGACTCTGCGTTTCTGGCCTCCTGATAGGTCAAACGGGGAGCGCTCCAAAACCTCTTCATTCAGGCCTACCGTCCCCATTAGTCTCCTTGCCCTTGCTTCTGCCTCTTCCTGTGAGATGCCGAAGTTAAGAGGGCCATAACAAATATCCTTCATGACGGTTTCCTCAAACAGCTGGTGCTCGGGAAATTGGAAAACGATTCCTACGCGTTTCCTGATTGGCTTCAAAAGCTTATTTTTCTTTTTTGGAGTAATTTCATAATCTCCTATCACTACCCTGCCTGAAGTTGGTTTCAGAAGAGCATTTAAATGCTGCAGAAGAGTGGATTTCCCTGAACCGGTATGGCCTATGATGGCTGTGTATTTCTTGGATGGCAGGAGGAGGTTGAGGTCCTCAAGAGCCAGCTTTTCAAAAGGCGTACCTGCAGAATACTTGTATTCTACTTGTTCGAGTGCAATGTCCATAAATCTCTCAGCAATTCTTCTTGTGATAAATAGGTCTCTTTCAAAGAAAGACCCCTGTTTCTCAACGCTTTTGCCATCCTGCTTGGAAAGGGGATATCCAAGCCAAGCTCCGTCAACTCTTCATCCAGCTTAAATATCTCCATTGGAGTGCCTTCCTTAAAAACTTCTCCTTTGTTCAAAACGAGAATCCTATCTGCCTTTGCAGCTTCTTCTAAATCATGTGTAATGGAAATGACAGTCAGATTACTGGTTTCTTTAAGCTCCCGAATCGTTTGAAGCACTTCCTGCCTGCCCTGTGGATCGAGCATGGAGGTCGCCTCATCCAAAATGATTATATCGGGACGCAATGCCACGATTCCGGCAATAGCAACCCTTTGCTTTTGTCCGCCTGACAGATGGTGAGGTTCTTGATTAAGAAAATCACTCATATTGACCAGCTTTAGCGCACCTTGGACTCTTTCTTCCATTTCTCCATGTGCTATACCGTGATTTTCTAAACCAAAAGCCACATCGTCTTCGACTGTCGTACCAACAAATTGATTATCAGGGTTCTGAAAGACCATTCCTATTTTGGCTCTAATATCCCAAACGCTTTCTTCTGATAAATGGATTCCGTCTACACTGACAGTACCTTTTTCAGGAAACAGCAACCCATTCAGCATTTTTGCGAGTGTGGATTTGCCAGAACCATTATGGCCTACGATCGCCAGCCATTCAGACCTATATACTTTTAATGAAATATCATTCAGTGCGTATCTGTCCTGATCGTTATAACGATAGCTTACATTTTCTATGGATATGAGCTCTCCCATAATGATCCTCCTCTCAACTCATCTAGACTCTCTCTGTTCTCTTCTATTTTTCATCTAATTGGGAATGCTACAGGTAAAGTTGCCTGCAAGCAAAAAAGTCCTCAATACAAAAAAAAGCCTGCACCTCGTTCCAAAGAAAAGCTGCTGCTTTCTTGTTCACTCTATGAACGGACTTCTATCGAATAGAAGCTGGAAGAGGTGCATGGAGCTAGACGAGTCACTTCAAGGAATGCTCATCATAACGCTCTGCTTTTTGTGTATTGACTAAGAAGTAAACAAAAAGGGCTAGAAGCAGTTAACATAATAACTGTCCTGCCCTCGTTGTGTTTTTATGAAAATTATACTAGCTCAATGATTACCATTGGAGCACCGTCACCGCGACGAGGTCCAAGCTTCATGATACGAGTGTATCCGCCTTGACGCTCTGTGTAGCGGCCAGCGATGTCAGCAAATAACTTTTGGACTGCATCTTGGTTCTCTTCAGCATTCGCAACTTCATGACGGATGAAGCTGGATGCTTGACGACGTGCATGCAAGTCACCACGTTTTCCTAATGTGATCATTTTCTCAACAACTGAGCGAAGTTCTTTTGCACGAGCTTCTGTTGTTTCGATGCGTTCGTTGATGATTAGGTCAGTAGCTAAATCGCGAAGCATTGCTTTACGTTGAGCGCTAGTACGTCCTAACTTTCTGTATGCCATTTAAGATTCCCTCCTTTGTTAACTATTCAAAGCTTTCGTTCTTTCAGTCGTCCTTGCGCAAGCCCAGACCTAAGTCTTCAAGTTTAACTTTAACTTCTTCCAGGGATTTGCGTCCAAGGTTGCGGACTTTCATCATATCTTCTTCAGTCTTGTTGGCAAGTTCCTGAACAGTGTTGATTCCAGCTCGCTTCAAACAGTTATATGAACGAACAGACAGATCAAGTTCTTCAATAGTCATTTCCAGAACTTTCTCTTTTTGGTCTTCTTCTTTTTCTACCATAATTTCAGCATTCTGAGCTTCGTCAGTAAGACCGACAAAAATGTTAAGATGCTCATTTAGAATCTTAGCGCCTAAAGAAATGGCTTCTTTCGGGCCAATGCTTCCGTCAGTCCAAACATCAAGAGAAAGTTTATCGAAATTAGTCAATTGACCAACACGAGTGTTTTCTACTTGATAGTTAACGCGTGAAACTGGAGTGTAAATAGAGTCGATTGGGATCACGCCGATTGGCAGGTCCTCACGTTTGTTTTGATCAGCAGGTGTATATCCTCGACCTCGTTGAGCTGTCAGACGCATACGGAAGTTGCTGTTAGTAGACAAAGTAGCAATGTGCAGATCCGGGTTAAGAACTTCTACATCACTATCGTGAGTAATATCAGCAGCTGTTACTACTCCTTCACCAGGAACATCGATTTCAAGCGTTTTCTCTTCATCAGAATAAATCTTCAGAGCAAGCTTTTTAATATTCATGATGATTGTCGTAACATCTTCCACGACACCTTCAATTGTTGAAAATTCGTGCAGTACACCATCAATTTGAATGGATGTAACAGCAGCACCAGGGAGTGAGGACAATAGGATACGACGTAAGGAGTTACCCAAAGTTGTACCATACCCACGCTCGAGTGGTTCTACGACGAATTTTCCAAATGCGGCATCATCGCTGATCTCAACCGTTTCAATTTTTGGTTTCTCAATTTCGATCATTAATATTTACCCTCCTTCAAAACGTCGAAATCCCGGTATCTCTTAGGTCACCGAAATTTCCCATGTTTACGTTCCCGATTGTATACCAACAACTGGTTTAATCTCTTTTGAACGCATCATTTTATCATATCCATTATTGACAGGGATACGAAAATTATACAGAGAAATTAAACACGGCGACGTTTTGGTGGACGACATCCATTATGAGGAACTGGAGTAACGTCTCTGATTGCAGTAACTTCTAGTCCTGCAGCTTGAAGAGCACGGATTGCTGCTTCACGGCCTGCACCAGGTCCTTTTACTGTTACTTCAAGAGTTTTCAATCCATGTTCCTGGGATGCTTTTGCAGCAGTTTCAGCAGCCATTTGTGCA
The DNA here is from genome assembly GCF_053903065.1 of Bacillus sp. AK031. Lineage (NCBI taxonomy): Bacteria > Bacillati > Bacillota > Bacilli > Caryophanales > Bacillaceae > Bacillus > Bacillus sp. AK031. The sequence continues at coordinate 4,139,566 of NZ_CP096424.1, forward strand.
GCGAAAGGAGTAGATTTACGAGAACCTTTGAACCCTAAAGAACCTGCACTTGACCATGCTACAGCATTACCATGAACGTCAGTGATCATTACGATAGTGTTGTTGAATGTAGAACGAATGTGTGCAATACCAGATTCGATATTCTTTTTCACACGACGCTTACGAGTGTTAGTTTTACGTGCCATTTTAAGATGTACCTCCTTTACTTATTATTTTTTCTTGTTCGCTACAGTCTTACGAGGACCTTTACGAGTACGAGCATTGTTTTTTGTGTTTTGTCCGCGAACCGGTAAACCTCTGCGGTGGCGAAGGCCACGGTAAGAACCGATTTCCATTAGACGTTTGATGTTAAGAGAGATTTCACGACGAAGATCTCCTTCAACTTTCAACTTGTCTACGATATCACGGATTTTTCCAAGTTCATCATCAGTCAAATCGCGAACGCGAGTGTCTTCAGATACACCTGATTCAGCAAGAATTTTCTTCGCAGTATTTTTTCCAATACCGAAAATATATGTTAATGAAATGACAATACGTTTGTCACGTGGGATATCAACACCAGCAATACGTGCCATATTAAAAGCGCACCTCCTTCTTTATTAGCCTTGTTTTTGTTTGTGTTTAGGATTTTCACAGATAACCATTACTTTACCTTTACGGCGAATAACTTTACATTTTTCGCAGATCGGCTTTACAGATGGTCTGACTTTCATCTTATTCTAACCTCCTTGAGAGTACGGAGTGCAATGAATTATTTATAACGATAAGTAACTCTTCCACGAGTCAGGTCATATGGAGATAGTTCAACTGTTACTTTATCTCCTGGCAGGATCCGGATAAAGTGCATGCGAATCTTGCCTGATACGTGAGCAAGTACCGTATGACCATTTTCTAATTCTACCTTAAACATAGCATTAGGCAAAGTTTCTACTACTGTGCCTTCTACTTCAATTACATCATCTTTCGCCATCGAATTTGTCTCCCTTCTTAACATCATCTAAGACTTCGTTCAAAAACTTTGTTAGAGCGTAACGCAGTTTCCCATTTGTCACTCGCCCAGTTTCCAATAAACTGTTCTGAACTTCTGGAGAGATATAATTGTGAAAATAGAGATGTTGAATGTTCTTTTTCTTTGGACGATCAAACTTTCGTTTATCTCCATCAGCAATTAATACAAATCGTTCATCCACCTGCCGGATGACAACCGAGAACTGCCCGGCGTCCCTTCCTCTTTGTGTTGAGACGATTTGCCCTATACATGGAGTCGTATCGGACTCGATCAATCAGATCACCTTCACTTAGGCTTTCGTTAAAATCTCGTAACCTTCTTCTGTAATGGCAATTGTGTGTTCGAAGTGCGCACACATTTTACCATCAACTGTAACAACTGTCCAGTTATCAACTAATGTCCTTACATAACGACTGCCTGCATTCACCATAGGTTCAATAGCAAGTACCATACCAGGTTTTAGACGCGGACCTCTGTTAGGAGGACCATAATGAGGAATTTGGGGATCCTCATGTAAGTCTTGACCAACCCCGTGTCCGACATACTCACGAACAATGGAAAACCCTTCTGCTTCAACATAAGTCTGAATCGAATGAGAGATGTTCGATAGACGTTCACCTGGTTTTGCTTCTTTTAAGCCAAGATATAATGATTCCTCAGTTACATCCAGCAGTCTTTGAGTTTCGTCATCTATAGTTCCAACAGGATAAGTCCAGGCGGAATCACCATGATAACCCATATATTTAGCACCGATATCGATGCTGATAATATCGCCGTCTTTCAACGTCCGGTCACCAGGAATACCATGGACCAATTCATCGTTTACGGAAGCACAAATGCTGCCACGAAACCCATTATAACCTTTAAAAGAAGGAATTGCATCATATTGACGTATGAATTTTTCAGCGATTGCATCCAATTCATTTGTCGTTATTCCCGGGGCAATATGCTTTTGCAATTCCTTGTGAGTGAGTGCGACAATCTTACCTGCTTCACGCATGATGTCTATCTCACGAGGAGTTTTACAAATGATCATTAGCGAGAGCTCCCGATTAGTTCATCAATTTCGGAGAAGACATCATTGATATCTCTCTGTCCATCGATATTAACTAAGTAGCCTTTATCTTGATAGAAGTCAAGAAGCGGCTGAGTTTGTTTAATATTGACATCCAATCGGTTCTGAACTGTCTCTGCGTTGTCATCAGCACGCTGATAAAGTTCACCGCCGCAGCGGTCGCAGACACCTTCTTCGCTTGGAGGATTGAATACCAGATGATAAGTAGCTCCGCAATTTTTGCAAATGCGTCGTCCGGTAAGACGTTCCATCAATACCTCTTTATCAACCTGTATATTAATCACATAATCAATTTTCTTGCCAAGGTCAGCCAGCATGGATTCAAGAGCATCAGCTTGAGCTACTGTTCTTGGAAACCCATCTAAAAGGAAACCTTTATGGCAGTCTTCTCTGCTGAGACGCTCGCGAACGATTCCGATGGTTACTTCATCAGGAACCAGTTCACCTTTATCCATAAAAGATTTTGCTTTCAAACCTAGTTCCGTCTCTTCTTTCATAGCAGCACGGAACATATCGCCTGTAGAGATATGGGGTATACCATACTTTTCAACAATCTTTTCAGCTTGAGTACCTTTTCCAGCACCTGGCAAGCCCATTAATACTATATTCACTCGAATTCCACCTCAGTCTCTATTATGGTTTCAGGGAACGAATGTCCCCAAAACCTTTTATTGTTTAATGAAGCCTTGATAGTGGCGTTTCACCAACTGAGCTTCCAGCCCTTTCATCGTTTCGAGTGCAACACCCACAACGATAAGCAAGCTTGTTCCTCCAATTTGAGCTGCCGGCGGAAGGCCTGCAAACTTAATGAAGAAAACCGGAAGAATGGAAATGACAGCTAAGAATATCGCACCGACGAAAGTAAGGCGATATAAGACCCTTGTCAAATACTCTTGAGTGTTTTTACCTGGGCGAATTCCCGGAATGTAACCACCTTGCTTCTTCAAGTTATCTGCCATTTGTTCTGGGTTAACTTGAATGAAAGCATAAAAGTAAGTAAATGCAATGATCAATGCTACATAGATAATCATTCCAACTGGCTGTGTATAGTCGAAGATGTACTGGATGGTGCTCGTTACATCATTCGTGCCAAAGAATGAAGCAATAGTCTGAGGCGTAATAATGAAGGAAATCGCAAAGATTACCGGAATTACACCTGCAGCATTAACTTTCAATGGCAAGTGAGTTGATTGTCCACCTGCAGTACCACGGCCTACAAGACGCTTAGCGTACTGAATAGGAATCTTTCTAAGTGCCTGCTGGATGAAAATAACACCTACTACAATCGCCACGATTGCTAAAATGATCAATAACGTCACAACAATGCGAAGGAACAGCTGTTCACCGGCACCTTCGAGTTGAGAAGCGTAATATTGGTTTACTGCATTAGGAATAGCTGCTACGATACCTGCGAAAATCAGAATCGAAATACCGTTTCCAACACCTTTGGCAGTGATCTGTTCACCCAGCCATAATAGGAACGCCGTACCAGCAGTTAAAATCAAAGCGATTAACATGTACGTCGTAACACTTGGGTTCGGGATTAAAGATCCACCATACATTGTGTTAAATCCATAAGACATACCCAGTGCCTGGATAAAACCAAGTATGATCGTGAAATAGCGGGTAAACTGAGCTAATTTACGGCGGCCAACATCCCCCTGTTTAGACCATTCCGTAAATTTAGGCACAACATCCATCTGCAGAAGCTGCACGATGATAGATGCTGTGATATACGGCATGATCCCCATAGCAAAGATCGAGAAGTTTTGTAAGGCTCCTCCGCCGAATGTATTTAGAAAGCCGATCAAGCCGGCCTGTTCTTGCATTTTCAGCACTTCTGCATCCACGCTTGGCACTGGAATGAAAGTACCTAAACGAAAGACGACTAGCATAAGAAGGGTGAAAATAATTTTGTTTCTTATATCACCCACGCGCATAAAATTGGAGATTGTCTGAAACATTAAATCACCTCAGTTTTACCGCCAGCAGCTTCAATTGCTTCTTTAGCAGTAGATGAGAATTTGTTTGCTTTTACTGTAAGCTTTTTCTCAATGTTACCTTTACCAAGAATCTTGATTCCAGCTTTTTCGCTGCTAACTACACCCGTTTCGATTAGAAGTTCAGGTGTAACTTCAGTTCCATCTTCAAAGCGATTTAATGCATCAAGGTTTACGATCGCATATTCTTTACGGTTGATGTTCGTGAAACCGCGCTTAGGAAGACGTTGGAATAAAGGTGTTTGACCACCTTCGAAACCAGGACGAGTTCCGCCGCCAGAACGTGCGTTTTGACCTTTATGACCTTTTCCGGATGTTTTACCATTACCGGAACCAGTCCCACGGCCTACACGATTGCGCTCTTTGCGTGAACCTTTTGCAGGTTTTAATTCATGTAATTTCATGTCGGCACCTCCTTATTTACAAAGAATCTAATTAAGCTTCTTTAACCGTGACTAAGTGAGCAACCTTATTGATCATACCGCGCATAGCAGCATTATCTTGTTGTTCAACTGTTTGATGAAGCTTACGTAAGCCCAGAGCCTTTACTGTTTCGCGTTGGTCTTTCGGACGACCAATCACACTGCGAGTGAGGGTAATTTCTAGTTTGTTTGCCATCGTTATCCCTCCTTATCCTAACAGTTCTTCTACTGATTTACCACGTAATTTGGCTACGTCCTCAGCACGTTTTAATTGTTTTAAACCTTCGATTGTTGCACGGATCATGTTGATTGGAGTGTTGGATCCCAATGATTTAGATAGGATATCAGCTACACCAGCCAATTCAAGTACCGCACGCACAGGTCCACCAGCGATGATTCCTGTACCGGCAGAAGCAGGCTTAATAAGGATTTCACCAGCACCAAAACGTCCGATTACTTGGTGAGGAGTAGTTCCACCTACCATAGGTACTTCAACAAGATTTTTCTTCGCATCTTCAATCGCTTTGCGAATAGCATCAGGTACCTCTTGAGCTTTACCAGTACCGAAACCTACGTGACCGTTTTTGTCTCCAACTACTACAAGAGCAGCGAAGCGGAAACGACGACCACCTTTAACAACCTTCGCTACACGGTTGATCGTTACTACGCGTTCTTCAAGTTCTAGTTTGTTTGGATCAATACGACGCATCTATATGTCCCTCCTTTTTTATTAAAATTCTAGGCCGTTTTCACGAGCAGCATCGGCTAATGCTTTTACGCGACCATGGTATAGGTAACCTCCACGGTCAAATACTACAGATTTCAACCCTTTATCAGTTGCGCGTTTGGCAATTAGTTCACCGACTTTAACTGCTGCGTCTACGTTTGCAGTAGAATCAAGACTGATTTCTTTATCTACAGTAGAAGCACTTGCCAAAGTTACACCATTTACATCATCGATCAATTGAGCGTAGATGTTTTTATTTGAACGGTATACGTTTAAACGAGGACGTTGTTCAGTTCCAGTGATTTTAGAACGTACACGTGCGTGTCTTTTCTTACGCGTTTTGTTTTTAGATGGCTTAGTGATCATTAAGGTCACTCCTTTCTACTGCCTAAGCGGCATTATTTACCTGTTTTACCTTCTTTACGGCGTACGTATTCGCCTTCGTAACGGATACCTTTACCTTTGTAAGGCTCAGGAGGACGGACAGCGCGGATGTTGGAAGCAATCGCACCAACACGCTCTTTGTCGATACCTTTGATTGAGATCTTTGTATTAGCAGGAACGTCGATTTCGATTCCTGTTTCAGGTTCGAATTCTACTGGGTGAGAGTATCCAACGTTCAATACAAGTTTAGTTCCTTGTTTTTGAGCACGGTAACCTACACCGATTAGTTCAAGATTTCTTTCGAATCCTTTAGAAACACCTTCAACCATGTTAGCGATCAAAGCACGAGTCGTTCCGTGTAATGCACGGTGTTCTTTTGATTCAGATGGACGAGTGATAGTCACTACGTTATCTTGAATTTCTACTTTAATATCCGGGCTGAATGTACGAGACAATTCACCTTTAGGACCTTTTACAGTTACGTTATTGGCATCAGTAGTAATTGTAACGCCTTCTGGCAGCTCGATAGGTTTTTTACCTACACGTGACATACTGTTGCACCTCCATTCATTTCAAAAATATTACCAAACGTATCCTAGTACTTCTCCGCCGACTTGCTGAGCGCGGGCTTCTTTGTCTGTTAATACTCCTTGAGAAGTAGAAACAAGAGCAACACCTAGACCGTTAAGTACTTTAGGAACTTCGTTAGCTTTTGCATATACGCGTAGACCTGGTTTAGAGATACGCTTTAAGCCAGTGATTACACGTTCGTTGTTTGAACCGTATTTCAAGAAAATGCGGATAACCCCTTGCTTGTTATCTTCTACAAATTCCACGTCACGCACGAAACCTTCACGTTTCAGGATTTCGGCGATTTCTTTTTTGATGTTAGAAGCAGGTATTTCTAGCTTCTCGTGACGTACCATGTTCGCATTACGGATGCGAGTAAGCATATCTGCAATTGGATCTGTCAATGTCATAATAATTTACCTCCTTCCCAATATAGGGTTTTACCAGCTGGCTTTTTTAACGCCAGGAATTTGACCCTTGTATGCAAGTTCACGGAAACAGATACGGCAAAGTTTGAATTTGCGGATTACTGAATGTGGACGCCCACAACGCTCACAGCGTGTGTATCCTTGAACATTGTACTTAGGTGTACGTTTTTGTTTTGCGATCATTGATTTCTTAGCCACATTTTCGCCTCCCTTTATTTAGAGATTACTTTTGAAATGGCATTCCGAATTGAGTCAATAACTCACGTGATTCTTCATCAGAGTTTGCAGTTGTAACGATTACGATATCCATTCCGCGTACTTTGGAAACTTTATCATAGTCGATCTCTGGGAAAATCAGCTGCTCTTTAACACCAAGAGTGTAGTTACCGCGACCATCGAATGCTTTTTTAGAGATACCGCGGAAGTCACGTACACGTGGTAGAGATACAGAGATTAATTTATCTAGGAACTCATACATACGCTCGCCGCGAAGAGTTACTTTCGCACCGATAGGCATGCCTTCACGAAGACGGAAACCTGCGATAGATTTTTTAGCTTTAGTTACGACTGGTTTTTGACCAGTGATAAGTGTCAATTCTTCTACAGCTACGTCTAATGCTTTTGCATTTGCAACTGCATCGCCGATACCCATGTTAACAACAATCTTTTCGATCTTAGGTACCTGCATTACTGATTTATAGCTGAACTTGCTCATTAGAGCTGGAGTGATTTCGTCATTAAATTTTACTTTTAGGCGGTTCATTTAGAGTACCTCCCTTCTACTTTGAACTATTTATCTAGAACTTCACCAGATTTTTTTGCTACACGTACATTTTTACCATCAACCTTCTTGAATCCTACACGAGTTGGCTCGTTAGATTTCGGATCAAGCAGCATTACATTCGATACATGAACAGGTGCCTCTTGGCTGATGATTCCGCCTTGCGGATTCGCTTGAGAAGGTTTTGAGTGTTTTTTAATAACATTGATTCCTTCTACAAGAACACGGTCCTTCTTAGGGAATGCTGATAATACAATACCAGTCTTGCCCTTGTCTTTACCCGTGATAACCATTACTTTGTCGCCTTTTTTAACATGCATTAGTCGCACCTCCTCTTAACGCACAATAGGTTCTATTAAAGAACTTCTGGAGCTAATGATACAATCTTCATAAAGTTATTTTCGCGCAATTCACGTGCTACAGGTCCGAAGATACGAGTACCACGCGGTCCTTTATCATCACGGATTATTACACATGCGTTTTCATCAAACTTAATGTAAGTTCCGTCTGTACGGCGAACTCCGCTCTTCGTACGAACAACAACAGCTCTTACTACGTCGCCTTTTTTAACAACGCCACCTGGTGTTGCTTGTTTTACTGTACATACGATAACATCACCGATATTCGCTGTCTTACGGCCAGATCCGCCAAGTACTTTAATTGTTAAAACTTCACGAGCACCAGAGTTGTCGGCAACTTTCAAACGAGATTCTTGTTGAATCATCTAGGTAACCTCCCTTCGGAATAAACATCAATCCGAACAATATAATTAAATAATTACTGCTTTTTCTACTACTTCTACTAAACGGAAACGTTTTGTAGCTGAAAGCGGGCGAGTTTCCATGATACGAACGATATCGCCAGTTTTAGCTTCGTTTTGCTCATCATGAGCTTTAAACTTTTTAGAGTATTTTACGCGTTTGCCGTAAAGTGAGTGTTTTTTGTAAGTTTCTACTAGAACTGTAACTGTTTTATCCATTTTATCGGAAACAACACGGCCAGTATAAACCTTACGTTGGTTGCGTTCACTCATTCTGCAAACCTCCTCTCAATTATCGATTGTTAACGCCGATCTCTCTTTCATGGATTACAGTTTTCATACGAGCGATCGCTTTGCGCACTTCACGAATGCGGGCAGTGTTTTCAAGCTGTCCTGTCGCAAGCTGGAAGCGAAGGTTGAATAGTTCTTCTTTTAAAGATTTTACTTTTTGATCAATTTCGGCAGTGGTTAAGTCACGGATTTCATTAGTTTTCATTTGATTCACCACCAATTTCCTCTCTTTTCACAAACTTAGTCTTAATAGGAAGTTTGTGTGATGCAAGACGAAGTGCTTCACGAGCTACCTCTTCAGATACACCTGCAATTTCAAACATGATCTTTCCAGGTTTAACAACTGCAACCCATCCTTCAGGAGCACCTTTACCAGAACCCATTCGGACTTCTAGAGGCTTAGCAGTGTAAGGTTTGTGAGGGAAAATTTTAATCCACACTTTACCGCCACGTTTCATGTAACGAGTCATAGCGATACGTGCAGCTTCAATTTGACGGTTAGTGATCCAAGAAGCTTCTACAGCTTGTAAGCCGTATTCACCGAACGCAACCTCTTGACCGCCTTTAGCGCGACCACGCATCTTACCACGATGTTCACGACGATATTTAACGCGTTTAGGCAATAACATAATTATTTTCCTCCTTCCTCAGATTTCTTCTTAGCAGGAAGGACCTCTCCACGATAGATCCATACTTTAACACCAAGTTTACCGTAAGTTGTGTCAGCTTCAGCATGAGCATAATCAATGTCAGCGCGAAGTGTATGAAGTGGAACTGTTCCTTCGCTGTAATGTTCAGCACGAGCGATATCTGCACCGCCAAGACGACCAGATACTTGAGTTTTGATACCCTTAGCTCCTGCGCGCATTGCACGTTGGATAGATTGTTTTTGAGCACGACGGAAAGATACACGGTTTTCTAATTGGCGAGCGATATTCTCTGCAACTAGTTTCGCGTCAAGGTCTGCTCTCTTGATTTCAACGATATTGATGTGTACACGCTTAGAAGTAAGCTCATTCAAAGCTTTACGTAAAGCTTCAACCTCTGTACCACCTTTACCGATAACCATACCAGGTTTTGCTGTATGAACTGTAATATTGATGCGGTTAGCCGCACGCTCGATTTCTACTTTAGAAACAGATGCGTCTACTAAACGTTTCGCAATATATTCACGTACTTTAAGGTCTTCGTGCAGAAGATTGGCATAATCTTTATCAGCGTACCATTTTGATTCCCAATCACGAATAACTCCTACACGCAGTCCGACTGGATGTACTTTTTGACCCACGAATTATCCCTCCTTCTTTTCTGATACCACGATAGTGATGTGGCTTGTGCGTTTGTTGATTTGGCTTGCGCGTCCCATCGCACGTGGGCGGAAGCGTTTCATTGTTGGACCCTCGTTAACAAAGGCATCAGTGATGACTAAGTTGTTCACGTCCATGTCATAGTTATGTTCTGCGTTAGCGATAGCAGATTTTAATACTTTCTCAACTACTGGAGAAGCAGCTTTAGGAGTAAGATTTAAAATCGCTACAGCTTCACCTACTTGCTTACCTCGGATTAGATCAACCACTAAACGTACCTTACGAGGAGCAATACGAACTGTTTTAGCGACAGCTTTAGCTTGCATTAGGATACCCTCCTCTCAATTAGCGTCTTGTTTTCTTGTCATCATTTCCATGACCTTTGTAAGAACGAGATGGTGCGAATTCACCAAGCTTGTGTCCTACCATGTCTTCCGTTACATATACTGGTACATGTTTACGACCATCGTAAACTGCGATTGTATGACCGATGAAATTCGGGAAGATTGTTGAACGGCGTGACCAAGTCTTAACAACTTGTTTCTTTTCGCCTTCGTTTAACTTCTCGATTTTAACCATCAAATGATCATCAACAAAAGGTCCCTTTTTTAAGCTACGACCCATGTTTGAACCTCCCTTCGTGATTGTTCTACGGCTCTGTAGTTGAACCGTAGTTCAATCCCGTTATTTTTTGCGACGGCGCACAATAAACTTGTCAGATTTGTTCTTTTTCTTACGAGTCTTGAATCCAAGAGTTGGTTTACCCCATGGAGACATTGGTGATTTACGTCCGATAGGAGCGCGTCCTTCACCACCACCGTGTGGGTGATCGTTAGGGTTCATTACAGATCCACGTACAGTTGGGCGCTTGCCTAACCAGCGAGAACGACCTGCTTTACCGATGTTGATTAGTTCGTGCTGTTCGTTACCCACTTGACCGACAGTTGCGCGGCAAGATGAAAGGATCATGCGAACCTCACCAGAGTTTAAACGTACAAGTACGTACTTACCTTCTTTACCAAGAACCTGTGCTGATGTACCAGCAGAGCGTACCAATTGTCCGCCTTTACCTGGTTTAAGTTCGATGTTATGAACTACAGTACCTACAGGGATGTTGATAAGTGGTAATGCGTTACCTACTTTAATATCTGCTTCAGGACCAGACATTACTTCCATACCCACTTGAATTGTCTTCGGAGCAAGGATGTAACGCTTTTCTCCATCTACATAGTTGATTAATGCAATGTTTGCTGAGCGGTTTGGATCATACTCGATTGTAGCAACGCGTCCTGGTATACCATCTTTATCGCGTTTGAAGTCGATAACACGGTATTGACGCTTATGACCGCCGCCTTGATGACGAACTGTTAACTTACCTTGGTTGTTACGGCCGCCTTTTTTGTGTAAAGGCGCTAGTAATGACTTTTCTGGTTTGTCAGTAGTGATCTCTGCGAAATCAGATGAAGTCATACCGCGACGACCATTAGAGGTTGGTTTATACTTTTTAATCGCCATGTTTTTTCCCTCCTCTTCTAATTTTTAGGATTATACTTCAAAGAATTCGATTTCTTTGCTTTCAGCTGTAAGAGTGACAACTGCTTTACGACGTTTGTTCGTATAGCCAGCATGTTTTCCCATACGCTTGAACTTGCCTTTGTAATTCATAACGTTCACTTTTGCAACTTTAACGCCGAAGATTTCTTCAACTGCATCTTTAACTTGAGTCTTGTTCGCTCTAGTGTCGACTTCAAAAGTGTATTTTTTATCAGCCATAAGATCAGTTGAAAGTTCTGTAATTACGGGGCGCTTAATGATATCGCGTGCATCCATTATGCAAGCACCTCCTCTACTTTTTCAACTGCTGCTTTAGTGATGATTAATTTATCATGAGCAACAACGTCCAGTACGCTGATTCCGTTAGCTGCAACAACTGTTACACCAGGAATGTTGCGTGCTGATAGTGCCACGTTATCTTCTGAACCTTCTGTTACCACTAGTGTTTTAGAGTTAACTGAAAGGTTTTTCAATACGTTAGCGAATTCTTTTGTTTTTGGTGCATCAAAAACAAGAGATTCTAATACTAGGATGTTCTCGTCTGCAACTTTAGTAGAAAGAGCAGATTTGATAGCTAAGCGACGAACTTTCTTAGGAAGTTTGTAGCTGTAGCTGCGTGGAACCGGTCCAAATACAGTACCACCGCCGCGCCATTGTGGTGATCTGATAGATCCCTGACGTGCACGCCCAGTACCTTTTTGACGCCATGGTTTACGTCCACCGCCTCTTACTTCAGAACGGCCTTTTACTTTGCTTGTACCTTGACGCTGAGATGCTCTTTGCATGATGACAGCTTCATATAGTACGTTTTGATTTGGTTCGATACCAAATACTGAATCATTAAGTTCTACATCACCAACTTGTGATCCGCTTTGGTTAAATAATGCTACTTTCGGCATTCGTGTTTCCTCCTTTCCAAAAGAGTTATATTATTTTGTTTTTACGCCAGTTTTAACTTTAAGCATTGCTTTTTTAGGTCCAGGAACATTTCCTTTTACTAGAAGCAAGTTGCGCTCTGCATCAACTTTGACGATTTCAAGGTTTTGGATCGTGATTTGCTCTCCACCCATGCGTCCAGGCAATAGTTTACCTTTGAATACACGGTTTGGATCAACAGGTCCCATTGAACCAGGACGACGATGGTAGCGGGAACCGTGGGACATAGGTCCGCGGGATTGGTTATGGCGCTTGATAGCACCTTGGAAACCTTTACCCTTTGAAATTCCTGTTACATCTACGATATCGCCTTCTGCGAAAATTTCTACTTTGACTTCTTGACCTACTTCATATTCTGAAGAGTTTACTCCGCGGAATTCACGGATGAAGCGCTTAGGAGCAGTTTCTGCTTTAGCAACATGTCCTTTTTCCGGTTTGTTAGAAAGCTTTTCGCGTTTGTCTTCGAAACCGATTTGAATAGCTTCGTAGCCATCAACTTCTGCAGTTTTCTTTTGAAGAACAACGTTTCCAGCTGCCTCGATAACTGTTACCGGGATAAGATCACCGTTTTCAGCAAAAACTTGAGTCATGCCGATCTTTCTACCTAAGATTCCTTTGGTCATAAGTCACACCTCCTGAATTGTTTTTGTATAGTAATTATAATTTGATTTCAATATCGACACCAGATGGAAGATCTAAACGCATTAGCGCATCAACCGTTTGTGGTGTTGGGTTAACAATATCGATTAAGCGTTTATGCGTACGCATTTCGAATTGCTCACGAGAATCTTTGTACTTATGGACCGCACGAAGAATTGTGTAAATGGATTTCTCAGTCGGAAGCGGGATTGGACCGGATACTGCCGCACCAGAACGCTTCGCTGTTTCAACAATTTTCTCTGCAGATTGATCAAGGATTCTGTGATCATACGCTTTTAAACGGATACGAATTTTTTGTTTTGCCATTATTTTCCCTCCTTTATTCGCCTACTTTAAGATAGACATTCTCCATGGAAATTTCCCACACACTCGCCATGGCAAAGCGGCCGGGTGTGTCAGCAACCTTCCATTTCATCGCAGTCAAAGACCAACATTGTCTATTATAACTAAATCACAGGAGATATGCAACATTTTCTTGAATATCTTTGCGATTAGCGCACTTTTACAATTATACAAATGTATTTGGGTGTTTGCAAGGGGAAGAGGAGATTTCAAAATATTTCTATTGTGGCTTTGCCAGGGAAGTTAATAGTAGTTGATTTCGGCTGGATGGATGGTCTTATTTTCTGTGAAGAAAGTTTTGACTGGTAAGGTACTTATATATATAGAAGATTTTGTTTTGAGGTGAATTTTTTTGTGGATGATGAGAGTGAGTAGGTGAATCATTGATATATAATAATACTATCAATCCCGATGTTTTTTTATTTCTTTATGAGGTTCCTTTGTTTGAATTCTAAGCATTTATGGTTGCCGTGCCGATCTTCGGTATGCTGCTTAGGCATATGTTAGAGTTGCAGAAATTTTTATATTCTAACTTCCTGGGGATTATGGAATTAGGTCTTTTTTTAACTGAGTGTTTACGGCCTAATCATCCTATTATAGAAACACTTTCTTCTTATAATAGTACGTTTACAGCCTAATCACCCTATTCTAGATACTCTTTCTTTTTCTAATAATATATTTACTGCCTAATCACCCTATTATTGATACACCTTCTATTTATAATAGTATATTTATGAACTGCTCCCCGTAAGCAATCACTATACGAACGGATTAATGTATACTTTTCGATCTATCCCGCATATCCTACGAATTACAAGCATATAAAAAAGCAGATGGGCTCCGGATCCCATCTGCTTAAATGTATTAAGAGTAAGATTACTCTTGGATTGTAGCAACTACTCCAGCGCCTACAGTACGTCCACCCTCACGGATAGAGAATTTAGTACCTTCTTCGATAGCGATTGGAGAGATTAGTTCAACTGTCATTTCGATGTTATCTCCAGGCATAACCATTTCTACGCCTTCAGGAAGATTACAGATACCAGTTACATCAGTTGTACGGAAGTAGAACTGAGGACGGTAGTTAGTGAAGAATGGAGTGTGACGTCCACCTTCTTCTTTAGAAAGAACATAAACTTCTGCTTTGAACTTTGTGTGTGGAGTGATTGTACCTGGCTTAGCAAGTACTTGACCACGTTGGATATCTTCACGGGATACACCACGAAGAAGAGCTCCGATGTTGTCTCCAGCTTCTGCATAGTCAAGAAGCTTACGGAACATTTCTACACCAGTTACAGTAGTAGATTTAGGCTCTTCTGAAAGACCGATGATGTCTACAGTGTCACCAACTTTAACTTGTCCACGCTCAACACGTCCAGTTGCAACTGTTCCACGGCCAGTGATTGAGAATACGTCCTCAACAGGCATCATGAATGGTTTTTCAGTGTCACGCTCTGGAGTTGGGATGTAGCTATCTACTGCTTCCATAAGTTCGTAGATTTTCTCTTCCCACTCAGCTTCTCCTTCAAGAGCTTTAAGAGCAGAACCTTTGATTACTGGTACATCATCACCAGGGAAATCATATTCAGAAAGAAGGTCACGAACTTCCATTTCTACTAGTTCAAGTAGCTCTTCGTCGTCTACCATATCACATTTGTTCATGAATACTACTAGGTATGGTACACCAACTTGGCGAGAAAGAAGGATGTGCTCACGAGTTTGTGGCATTGGGCCGTCAGCAGCAGATACTACTAGGATTCCGCCGTCCATTTGAGCAGCACCAGTGATCATGTTCTTAACGTAGTCAGCATGTCCTGGGCAGTCAACGTGTGCATAGTGACGAGTATCAGTTTCATACTCAACGTGTGCAGTAGAGATTGTGATACCGCGCTCTCTTTCTTCTGGAGCACCATCAATTTGGTCATACGCCATAGCTGTTCCACGGCCGTATTTTTTGTGCAATGTAGTAGTGATTGCAGCTGTTAATGTAGTTTTACCATGGTCAACGTGACCAATTGTACCGATATTAGCATGTTGCTTGGAACGATCGAATTTTTCCTTACCCATTAGGAAATCCTCCTTTAAATTATAAAAAATTAAGTATATTTTATATGGATTGCCAGAAGGCGGTTTCCCACCTTCTTTGACACCATAGCTTACACTAGTATTTATACTTGATTATAGTGAATAAATCAATTATTCACCTTTATTTTTTTTAACGATTTCTTCTGCGATTGATTTAGGTACTTCTTCATAATGGTCGAAGTGCATAGAGTATGTTCCGCGACCTTGCGTGTTAGAACGCAATGAAGTTGCATAACCAAACATTTCAGAAAGTGGAACGAATGATTTAACTACTTGTGCGTTTCCGCGGGCTTCCATTCCTTCTACACGTCCACGGCGAGAAGTGATATCACCCATGATGTCTCCCATGTATTCTTCAGGGATAACAACTTCAACCTTCATCATTGGTTCAAGGATTGCTGGATCACACTTAGAAACTGCGTTCTTAAGTGCAAGAGATGCAGCTACTTTAAAGGCCATTTCAGAAGAATCGACGTCATGGTATGAACCATCAACAAGTCTAGCTTTTACATCGATTAGCGGATATCCAGCGATAACACCATTTTCCATAGCATCTGCTAGACCAGCTTGTACTGCAGGGATGTATTCACGTGGAACAACCCCTCCGACAATTCCGTTTTCGAATTCGAAGCCTTTTCCTTCTTCATTTGGAGAGAACTCAATCCAAACGTGACCGAATTGTCCACGACCACCTGATTGACGGGCAAATTTACCCTCAACCTTAGCAGAACCGCGGAATGTTTCACGATAAGAAACCTGAGGAGCACCAACATTTGCTTCAACCTTGAACTCACGTCTCATACGGTCAACGATGATATCCAAGTGAAGTTCACCCATACCCGCGATGATAACTTGTCCAGTTTCCTGGTCAGTATGCGCACGGAATGTAGGATCTTCTTCTTGAAGTTTTTGTAAAGCAGTCGTCATCTTATCTTGGTCAGCTTTAGATTTAGGCTCAACCGATAAAGAGATAACCGGCTCTGGGAATTCCATAGACTCAAGAATAACCAGACTCTTTTCGTCACATAGAGTGTCACCAGTAGCAGTATCTTTCAAACCAACAGCTGCTGCGATATCACCAGCGTATACTGTTGAGATTTCCTCACGAGAGTTAGCATGCATTTGCAGGATACGTCCTACACGCTCACGCTTGCCTTTCGTAGAGTTTTGTACGTAAGAACCAGAATCAAGTGTTCCGGAATATACGCGGAAGAATGTAAGTTTACCAACATAAGGGTCAGTCATAACTTTAAATGCCAATGCAGAGAAAGGAGCGTCATCTGTTGAAGGACGAGTCACTTCTTCTTCTGTATCCGGAAGCATACCTTTGATGTCAGCAACATCAGTTGGTGCTGGAAGGTAGTCGATGACAGAATCGATCAACAACTGAACACCTTTGTTTTTGAAGGCAGAACCACAAACTACAGGATAGAATTCAACGCTGTTAGTCGCTTTACGGATAGCAGCTTTCAATTCATCTTTAGTGAACTCTTCACCTTCAAGATATTTCATCATAAGCTCTTCATCAAGTTCAGATACAGCTTCAATTAGCTTTCCGCGGTATTCTTCAGCTTGATCTTTGTACTCATCCGGAATGTCACGAGCTTCTGCACGTGTTCCAAGATCATCTTCATAGAAATAAGCTTTCATTTCTACCAAGTCGATGATTCCTTCGAATTCATCCTCAGCACCGATTGGAAGCTGGATGGGATGTGCATTCGCTTGAAGACGGTCATGCAATGTTCCTACAGAATATAAGAAGTCAGCACCGATTTTATCCATCTTGTTTACGAATACTACACGAGGTACACCGTAAGTTGTCGCTTGGCGCCAAACTGTTTCAGTTTGAGGCTCAACTCCAGATTGTGCATCCAGAACTGCTACTGCACCATCAAGTACACGAAGTGAACGTTCAACCTCAACTGTGAAGTCTACGTGTCCTGGTGTATCAATGATGTTGATACGATGGTCTTTCCAAGATGCTGTTGTCGCAGCAGATGTGATCGTGATACCACGCTCTTGCTCCTGCTCCATCCAGTCCATCTGAGAAGCACCTTCGTGAGTTTCACCAATTTTGTGAATACGTCCAGTATAGAAAAGGATACGCTCTGTTGCTGTTGTTTTACCGGCATCGATGTGAGCCATGATACCAATATTACGAGTCTTTTCTAAGGAGAACTCTCTAGGCATGTCGTCTTTCTCCTTCCATTAATGAAAATTATTTTATATAGTAGCAGATTACCAGCGGTAGTGAGCAAACGCTTTGTTTGCTTCTGCCATTTTGTGCATATCTTCACGCTTCTTAACAGAAGCACCAGTGTTATTAGCTGCATCCAGGATTTCGTTAGCTAAACGTTCCTCCATTGTCTTTTCACCGCGAAGACGAGAGTAGTTTACTAACCAACGAAGACCTAAAGTAGTACGACGCTCTGGACGAACTTCTACAGGAACTTGATAGTTTGCACCACCAACACGACGAGCTCTTACTTCCAATACCGGCATGATATTCTTAAGAGCTTGATCGAAAACTTCCATTGCATCTTTACCTGAACGCTCGCTGATCAAATCAAACGCAGCGTATAGTTTCTTTTGAGCTTTACCTCTCTTACCGTCAATCATGATTTTGTTGATTAGACGAGAAACTAGTTTTGAATTGTACATTGGATCTGGAAGTACATCTCTTTTTGCTACAGGACCTTTACGTGGCATGTGTTTTCCTCCTTTCAACGAAAATAATCTATTCGTTAAATTAATTCATTATTTTTTTGCTGCTTTAGGGCGCTTAGTACCGTATTTAGAACGGCCTTGCATACGTCCTTCAACACCAGCTGTATCTAACGCACCACGAACGATGTGGTAACGTACCCCCGGTAAGTCTTTTACACGTCCGCCGCGGATTAACACGACACTGTGCTCTTGAAGATTGTGGCCAATACCAGGAATATAAGCAGTAACCTCGATTCCGTTAGTCAAACGTACACGAGCATATTTACGCAACGCTGAGTTCGGTTTCTTTGGTGTCATTGTACCAACACGAGTACAAACACCGCGCTTTTGTGGAGATGAAAGGTTAGTGTTAACTTTCTTGAAGCTGTTGTAACCTTTGTTTAAAGCTGGTGATGTAGATTTTGTTGATTTAGATTGGCGTGGTTTACGCACTAATTGATTAATAGTAGGCATGTGAATATCCTCCCTTCTTATATTTTATAAGCCCACACATCCAGGTGGTTCATTTTTGTGTAAAAACAAAGTCTTTGCAGTTACTTTGCTGCAAAAACTATTTTACTTAATAATAGCAACAGTTGCCGCTCCAACTTCAATACCGCATGACTTCCCTAGCTTTCGCATGGAATCAACTCGTGCCACCGGAACATCCATCTCATTGGCTGCCTGTATAACTTTCGCTGTAACTTTGTGATCAGCATCATCAGCTACAACCAAACATGATACAAGCCCGCTTTTCAGAGCTTTGACTGTCTGCTTTGTTCCTACAATGATTTCACTAGCCTGTGATACTTTTTCATAAGACATATTACATCCTCCAAAGTAACAGGTTACAATATAGGAGCAACCTTGAATATATTATCATCTTCAAAATACATTGTCAACAACAGAATGAATAATTTTATTAGTGCGGTGCTGAAATCAACACCGCACTATTTTATTTAGTCAACCGTTACTGTTTCTTCGTTTGCCTGTTCCAATACTGGCTCAGCTTTGCGATAGCGCTGCATACCCGTTCCAGCAGGTACAAGCTTACCGATGATTACATTCTCTTTCAAGCCGAGTAATTCATCGCGCTTGCCTTTGATTGCTGCATCTGTAAGGACACGTGTTGTCTCCTGGAAGGATGCGGCAGACAAGAATGAGTCTGTTTCCAGAGAAGCTTTCGTGATACCAAGCAATACCGGACGCCCCGTTGCAGGAACATCACCTTTCATAATCGCTTTTTCATTGGCATCCGTAAATTGATGGATGTCGAGCAATGTACCAGGCAGAACTTCCGTTTCACCAGCATCGATTACTCTTACTTTTCTCAGCATTTGACGTACCATTACCTCTACGTGCTTGTCGCCGATTTCAACACCCTGCATACGGTATACCTTCTGAACTTCACGAAGCAAGTATTCTTGCACTGCATTTACATCGCGCACTTTTAAAAGTTCTTTCGGGTCGATCGAACCTTCAGTGATTCCCTGACCTCTTAACACGCGGTCATTTACACCGTATTTAAGGCGGGCTGTGTATGGTGCAGTGTAAGATCTTGTTTCAACTTCACCTTGGACAGTGATTTCATATTGACGGTCTTTGCCTTCAGAGATTGAAGTGATAACACCTTCAATTTCAGAGATAACAGCCTGACCTTTTGGATGACGCGCTTCGAAAATCTCCTGGATACGAGGCAAACCTTGTGTGATATCGTCTCCGGCAACCCCTCCTGTATGGAAGGTACGCATTGTTAACTGTGTACCAGGCTCACCAATTGACTGGGCAGCAATAATACCAACTGCTTCCCCTACCTCTACCTTTTGGCCGGTAGCAAGGTTTGTTCCGTAACATTTCTCACACACACCATGGCGGGTGTTACATGTGAAAGCAGAACGGATGTATACCGTTTCAATTCCTGCGTCGATAATTGTTTTAGCCAGATCTTGAGTGATCAGCTGATTTTCTTCCACAATCACTTCATTTGTAGAAGGATGCTTAAGAACTCCTCGGGAGTAGCGTCCAATCAGACGTTCTTCAAGAGGCTCAATCACTTCAGTGCCATCTTTAATAGATGCTACATGCAGACCGCGGTCAGTTCCGCAATCTTCTTCACGGACGATAACATCCTGTGCCACATCTACAAGACGTCTGGTAAGGTAACCTGAGTCAGCTGTCTTAAGCGCCGTATCGGCAAGACCTTTACGGGCACCGTGTGTAGAGATAAAGTACTCTAGTACTGTCAGACCTTCACGGAAACTTGATTTGATAGGCAATTCGATGATACGTCCAGCCGGGTTGGCCATGAGTCCGCGCATACCCGCAAGCTGAGTGAAGTTAGATGCGTTACCACGGGCACCTGAATCACTCATCATGAAGATCGGGTTGCTTCTGTCCAGTGTAGCCATCAGCTTGCCTTGTATTGTATCCTTGGCAGCGCTCCAGATGGAGATAACTCTATCATAACGCTCATCTTCTGTGATCAAACCGCGCTTGAACTGTTTCAGCACGTTATCCACTTTGGACTGAGCTTCCTTCAGGATTTCTTCTTTTTCGCCTAGTACCACGATGTCGGCAATACCTACTGTGATACCTGCTTTAGTAGAGTACCTGAACCCTAGGTCCTTCATGCGGTCAAGCATGCGGGAAGTTTCAGTGATCGCAAAGCGTTTGAAGACTTCTGCGATAACATTTCCAAGGAATCCTTTTTTGAACGGGTTAATCAGTTCTCTATTTTTGAACTCTTCCTTAATATCAGCAGTCGGTTCAACGAAATACTGCTCAGGAGTAACTGTTTCCAGGTTACTTTGGGTAGGTTCGTTGATATACGGGAAGCTGTCAGGAAGAATTTCATTGAAAATAATTTTACCAACAGTCGTCAATAGAAGCTGTTTGTTTTGTTTTTCAGTGAATGTCTTATTATTAACAGAGCTTGCTGCTACCGCAATACGGGAATGCAAGTGTACATAGCCGTTTTGGTATGCGATAAGTGCTTCATTAGCATCTGTGAATGTGCTTCCTTCACCCTTGGCACCTTCGCGCTCCATTGTCAGGTAGTAGTTACCCAGAACCATATCCTGTGATGGAGTTACGACTGGTTTACCGTCTTTCGGGTTCAAGATGTTTTGAGCAGCAAGCATTAGCATTCTGGCTTCAGCTTGTGCTTCGGATGACAGAGGTACATGGACAGCCATTTGGTCACCATCAAAGTCTGCATTATAGGCAGTACATACGAGCGGGTGAAGGCGGATGGCTCTTCCTTCTACCAAAGTCGGTTCGAAAGCCTGGATTCCCAATCTGTGAAGAGTAGGGGCGCGGTTAAGCAATACAGGATGCTCTTTGATTACTTCTTCAAGTACATCCCATACTTCAGGCTGGATTCTTTCAATTTTACGTTTCGCACTCTTGATGTTGTGCGCAATGCCTTTTTCAACCAATTCCTTCATGACGAATGGCTTGAACAATTCAAGAGCCATTTCCTTCGGAAGACCGCATTGGTACATTTTCAAGTTTGGACCAACAACGATTACTGAACGGCCGGAATAGTCAACACGTTTACCAAGAAGGTTTTGGCGGAAACGTCCCTGTTTCCCTTTCAGCATATGGGAAAGAGATTTCAAAGGTCTGTTACCAGGACCCGTTACAGGACGCCCTCTTCGGCCGTTATCAATCAATGCATCAACAGCTTCCTGGAGCATACGCTTCTCGTTTTGAACGATTATGCTGGGTGCACCAAGATCTAATAATCGCTTCAAGCGGTTATTACGGTTGATTACACGGCGATAAAGGTCATTCAAATCAGAAGTCGCAAATCGACCGCCGTCAAGCTGTACCATTGGGCGCAGCTCTGGAGGAATGACAGGAAGAACATCAAGGATCATCCAGTCCGGATCATTTCCTGAGTTACGGAAAGATTCAACAACTTCCAGTCTTTTAATTGCCCGGGTACGTCGCTGTCCTTGAGCGGTTTTCAACTCTTCCTTCAAGAAATCTGCTTCTTTATCCAAGTCGATGTCCTGAAGAATTTTCTTGATTGCTTCAGCACCCATTGCAGCCTGGAATTTAACTCCGTATTTTTCACGGTAAGCACGATATTCTTTTTCAGAAAGAAGCTGTTTCTTCTCAAGAGCCGTATCTCCCGGCTCTGTCACTACGTAGGAAGCGAAGTAGATTACTTCTTCCAAAGCGCGGGGGGACATGTCTAAGACAAGTCCCATACGGCTCGGAATCCCTTTGAAGTACCAGATATGTGATACAGGCGCTGCAAGCTCGATGTGCCCCATTCTTTCACGGCGCACTTTCGCCTTTGTAACCTCTACTCCGCATCGGTCACAGACAACACCTTTATAACGGACACGCTTGTATTTTCCGCAATGGCACTCCCAGTCCTTTGTAGGTCCGAAAATACGTTCACAGAACAAACCGTCCTTCTCCGGTTTTAACGTACGATAGTTAATGGTTTCAGGCTTCTTTACTTCACCATACGACCAAGAGCGGATCTTGTCGGGTGATGCGAGGCCAATTTTCATATATTCAAAGTTATTTACATCTAGCAAGGGGCCTACCTCCCTTTTAATCTACAGGTTCTAACCCTAATTGCTCCAGAATCCGACTATTCTTTCGACCCAACTGTTTCGGATTCTTGTTCATTCTTATCTGCGATATTTAAAGTATCTGCCTGCTGTGATTCTTCTTCATCTTCCAAGTCACGCATTTCGATTTCTTCATCGTTGCTTGAAAGGATCTTAACGTCCATACCCAAACTTTGCAGTTCTTTAATCAATACTTTGAATGATTCAGGAACTCCCGGCTCAGGTACGTTTTCACCCTTGACAATCGCTTCATATGTTTTCACACGACCGACAACATCATCAGATTTGACTGTAAGAATCTCCTGCAGTGTATAGGCAGCTCCATATGCTTCAAGTGCCCATACCTCCATCTCACCAAAACGCTGTCCGCCAAATTGAGCTTTACCGCCCAATGGCTGCTGTGTAACCAGTGAGTATGGTCCAGTTGAACGTGCGTGAAGTTTATCATCAACCATGTGAGCAAGTTTGATCATATACATGATTCCAACTGAAACACGGTTATCGAATGGCTCACCAGTACGGCCGTCGTACAGAACCGTTTTAGCGTCACGAGCCATGCCTGCTTCTTCGATTGTTGACCAGACATCCTCCTCACGTGCACCATCAAATACAGGAGAAGCTACGTGGATTCCAAGATATCTGGCTGCCATACCGAGGTGAAGCTCCAGCACCTGTCCGATATTCATACGTGATGGAACTCCGAGCGGGTTCAACATGATATCGATTGGTGTTCCGTCTGGAAGGAACGGCATATCTTCCTCAGGAAGAATACGGGAGATAACACCTTTGTTACCATGTCGTCCGGCCATCTTATCCCCTTCAGAAATCTTACGCTTCTGAACGATATAAGCACGGACAAGCTGGTTTACACCCGGTGGAAGCTCATCGCCGTCTTCACGGTTGAAGACTTTTACATCCAGGACAATCCCGCCGCCGCCATGCGGTACACGAAGAGATGTGTCACGGACTTCACGGGCTTTTTCCCCGAAGATGGCATGTAATAATCTTTCTTCAGCAGTAAGCTCAGTTACACCTTTTGGCGTTACTTTACCTACCAGCAAGTCGCCGTCTTTCACTTCGGCACCAATGCGGATGATTCCACGCTCATCCAGATTACGAAGCGCGTCTTCACCGACATTAGGGATATCACGAGTGATTTCTTCCGGCCCAAGCTTAGTATCTCTGGACTCTGATTCATATTCTTCAATATGAATAGAAGTATAAACATCATCTTTCACAAGGCGTTCGCTCATGATGATCGCATCTTCATAGTTGTAACCGTCCCACGTCATGAAACCAACCATTACGTTGCGGCCAAGAGCAAGTTCGCCTTTCTCCATTGATGGTCCGTCCGCAAGAATTTCACCTTTTGTTACCCTGTCGCCTTCACTAACGATCGGACGCTGGTTATAACATGTCCCTTGGTTGGAACGGATGAACTTCTGCATGCGGTATTTATCAAGATCGCCTTTGACTTCCTTGCCATCAATTTCTTTGATTTGGCGTACCCAAACCTGTTTTGCCTCAACACGCTCAACGATACCCTCGTGTCTGCAAATAACAGCAGCACCGGAGTCCTTAGCGGAAACATGTTCCATCCCTGTCCCTACGATAGGGGATTCAGGATTCATCAACGGTACAGCTTGTCGCTGCATGTTCGCTCCCATAAGGGCACGGTTCGAGTCATCGTTTTCAAGGAAAGGAATACATGCTGTCGCAGCAGAAACAACTTGTTTCGGCGATACATCCATATAGTCGATGCGTTCACGTTTAACAACTGTGTTCTCACCACGGAAACGAGCAATAACTTCCTCATCAAGGAATGTTCCGTCATCACCAAGGCGGGCATTCGCCTGCGCCACAACATAGTTATCTTCCTCATCTGCAGTAAGGTAATCCATACGGTTTGTCACCTTGCCTGTATCAGGGTCGACACGGCGGTATGGTGTTTCGATAAAGCCGAAACGGTTTACTTTTGCAAAGGAGGACAACGAGTTAATCAGTCCAATGTTTGGACCCTCAGGTGTTTCGATTGGACACATACGCCCGTAGTGGGAATAGTGAACGTCACGAACTTCGAAGCCTGCACGTTCACGTGTCAGACCACCAGGCCCTAATGCTGATAGACGTCTTTTATGAGTCAGTTCAGCCAGCGGGTTGGTTTGATCCATGAACTGTGAAAGCTGGGAGCTTCCGAAGAACTCTTTAATCGAAGCGATAACCGGTCTGATATTGATCAACTGCTGAGGAGTGATTGTGTTGGCATCCTGAATGGACATTCTTTCTCGTACAACACGCTCCATACGGGAAAGACCGATTCTGAATTGGTTTTGAAGCAATTCACCCACAGAACGAAGACGTCTGTTACCCAAGTGGTCGATATCATCCGTATCGCCGACTCCATGCAGCAAGTTAAAGAAGTAACTAATAGAAGAAATGATATCCGCAGGTGTTATGTGCTTGATTTCCTCTTCCACAAAAGCGTTACTGATAACATTGATCTCTTTTTCGCCTTCTTCATTCGGCGAATAGATTTTAATAGATTGAAGAACGACATCATCTTCCAACACACCGCCGGATTGCTGGTATGTTTTGAAACCGATACCTTCTTCTAAGTATGGAATAACCTTATCAAGAGCACGGCGGTCAAGCACTGTACCCTTTTCAGCTACAATTTCACCAGTTTCGGGGTCTGCCAGTGTTTCTGCCAGTGTCTGCCCGAATAAACGGTTTTTAATATGAAGCTTTTTGTTCATTTTGTAGCGACCTACATTAGCCAGATCATATCTCTTAGGATCAAAGAAGCGTGAAACTAAAAGACTTTTGGCGTTTTCAACTGTAGGAGGCTCACCCGGACGAAGACGCTCATAGATTTCTAACAGCGCTTTCTCAATACCCTCAGTGTTGTCCTTTTCGAGTGTATTGCGGATATACTCATTATCACCAATAAGATCGATGATTTCTTGATCAGAACCAAACCCTAGTGCACGCAACAGAACCGTAACCGGTAACTTACGCGTACGGTCGATACGAACATGCACTACATCTTTCGCATCTGTTTCATATTCCAGCCACGCTCCGCGGTTTGGAATTACGGTAGCAGTGAAGCCTTTCTTGCCGTTTTTGTCCATTTTGCCACTGAAGTAAACGCTAGGCGAACGAACAAGCTGTGATACAATAACGCGTTCTGCCCCATTGATCACGAACGTTCCCGTATCAGTCATCAACGGAAAATCACCCATAAACACATCTTGGTCCTTAACTTCGCCGGTTTCTTTGTTTAACAGACGGACCTTCACTCTCAACGGCGCCGAATATGTTACATCGCGCTCTTTCGATTCTTCCACCGAGTACTTTGGCTCTCCCAAGCTGTAGTCAATAAACTCCAGGGAGAGATTACCAGTGAAGTCCTCGATTGGAGAAATGTCGCGAAACATCTCTCTTAATCCCTCATCAAGAAACCATTGATAGGAGGATGTTTGAATTTCGATTAAATTTGGTAAATCTAATACTTCACTGATACGCGCAAAACTTCTGCGTTGGCGGTGTCGTCCATACTGAACTAGTTGACCTGTCAACTGATTCACCCCTCAAATCAAACGTTTTGGTTGCCTCTATATGTCTTAAAGTAGTACAACCACTCTACCATAAGACAAAAAGAAAAAGGGTTTTACTCCATAAAACCTCATTTTCCACATAACGAGCTATTATTTTATAATCTTTTCCAAGAAATCCAATGTTTATACATATGGACATAATTCCGGAAAATAATATTTTTGCATTTTATAATACTAACATAGCCCCTATGTTACGTCAATTAATTTTCTTTTACAGATTTTAATATTTGATAGCCTTTTTTCTTCGCGGCTGTCTCTGCATTTCCAAAGATTTCCGCCATCTTCTTTTCAGCCGATGCCGCACCTTGCTTCTTCTGAATGACAACCCAAAGTTCCCCTCCAACCGCCAGATGATTATAGCTGTCTGCCAGTATTTCATGGACAGTGGATTTCCCCGCCCTAATAGGGGGATTCGTAAGGATTGCCGAGAAATTCTTCTCTTGCACACTCTCAAAGCAGCTGCTTTCATAGATTGAAACGTTCGATATTCCGTTGCTGTTTGCGTTGTCTCCAGCCAACCCCAGCGCTCTTTCATTTACATCTACCATATGAACGACACGGCCGGGAAAACTCTTTGCCATCGATAAGCCGATTGGCCCGTAGCCGCAGCCAACATCCAGCAAAGGTCCATCTACTGCAGTTTCAGAAAAAACATCAATCAACAGACGGGATCCAAAGTCTATTTCATTCTTCGAAAAAACACCCTGGTCTGTTTTGAGCCGGAATTTAAAGTCTCTTAATACCACTTCCATACTTTGAGGATCACTTTTCACCTCAGGAGTCCGGGAATAATAATGATTTGTCATCCAAAGCCCTCCCATTTTGAGTGTTCTTTTTTACGCTGCTTTTCTGTTAAGAATGATTAGCTAACAGAACAAAAAAGCTCGCTATATAAGCGAGCTTTTAAATCTGTCGTGAATTACTTAACTTCTACGCCAGCTCCAACTTCTTCAAGTTTAGCTTTAAGTTCTTCAGCTTCCTCTTTAGAAACGCCTTCTTTAAGAGCTTTAGGTGTGTTATCAACAAGTTCTTTCGCTTCTTTAAGACCAAGGCCTGTGATTTCACGAACAACTTTGATAACTTTGATTTTTTGAGAACCAGCGCTCTCAAGAACAACGTCGAATTCAGTTTTTTCTGCAGCAGCGTCTCCGCCAGCAGCAGCGCCCATTGCTACAGGAGCAGCAGCAGTTACACCAAATTCTTCTTCGATAGCTTTTACTAGATCGTTTAATTCAAGAACTGACATTTCTTTAATAGTGTCGATGATTTGATCTTTAGTCATTTTATATTTCCTCCTATATTATATGGATTAGTTTAGTTTTTGGCTGCAAGTTAACTTGCAGGATTAAGCGCCTTGCTCTTCTTTTTGGTCTGCAACTGCTTTCGTCGCCAACGCGAAGTTGCGCATTGGTGCTTGAAGCACGCTGAGAAGCATGGAAAGAAGACCTTCGCGAGATGGAAGTTCAGCGATAGCTTTAACGTCTTCAACAGAAGTAACAGTACCTTCGATGATACCCGCTTTGATTTCAAGAGCTTCGTGTTCTTTAGCAAAGTTGTTAAGGATCTTCGCTGGAGTCACAACCTCTTCTGTACTGAACGCGATAGCGTTCGGGCCAGTCAATACTTCATTTAATCCTTCGAAACCAGCTGCTTCTGCCGCACGACGTGTCATTGTATTTTTGTATACTTTGAAGTCGATGCCAGCATCACGCAATTGCTTACGAAGTTCAGTAACCTCGGACACGTCTAGTCCACGGTAATCTACGATGATAGTAGATACACTGTTCTTCAACTTGTCAGAGATTTCGTCAACGATTTGTTTCTTTTGATCAAGAATGCTGCTCATCATTACACCTCCTGTAGATTTACTGATGAACATTCATACCGGTCTATCACAATAAAAATGCCTTCACATCGATAGACATGAAGGCATTGCAAACGAGTCTTAAGGAATCGTTATATCGCAATTACCTCGGCAGGAATTTAAGCTTTACAGCCCCTGCTGTCTATGGTATAAATGTTATTTATTTTTTAACAACAGATTGAATTATATAACATCCATCCTGTTAAGTCAATGTCTATTTAAAATTACTTTACAGCGAATGTTGAAGGATCTACTTTTACTCCAGGACCCATTGTTGAAGTAACAGCTACATTTTTCATGTAAGTTCCTTTTGCAGCAGCTGGCTTAGCTTTAAGCATTGTATCGAACATTGTTGTGAAGTTAGCTACAAGCTTGTCAGTGTCAAATGATACTTTACCGATCGGCACGTGTACATTTCCAGCTTTATCAGCACGGTATTCTACTTTACCCGCTTTGATTTCGTTCACTGCTTTTTCAACATCGAATGTTACTGTTCCTGTTTTAGGGTTTGGCATTAAACCTTTTGGTCCAAGGACACGTCCAAGTTTACCAACTTCACCCATCATGTCAGGTGTAGCAACGATTACGTCGAAATCGAACCAACCTTGGTTGATTTTCGCGATTAGATCTGCATCGCCCACGAAGTCAGCGCCAGCAGCTTCTGCTTCTTTCGCTTTTTCGCCTTTAGCGAATACAAGAACTTTTTGAGTTTTACCAGTTCCGTGAGGAAGAACAACCGCGCCACGGATTTGCTGGTCGTTTTTACGAGTGTCTACCCCAAGACGGAAAGCCACTTCTACTGATGCATCAAACTTAGCAAAGTTTGTCTTTTTAACTAATTCGATCGCTTCTGAAACATCATATGCTTGAGAGCGGTCTACAAGTTTTTGAGCTTCAAGATATTTCTTACCTTTTTTAGCCATTATAATTTCCTCCTTGATTGTGGTTTTAGCGGAATAACCTCCCACGAATAAAGGTTGCGAGTGAAACGTACTATTTCATCATCGCAACCTCGTCCAACATGCACATTCAACTAATTATGGTATTAGTCTTCGATGACAATACCCATGCTGCGCGCAGTACCTTCAACCATTAACATAGCCGCTTCCACGCTTGCTGCGTTTAAGTCAGGCATTTTTGTTTCAGCGATTTCACGTACTTTGTCACGTTTAACCGTTGCAACTTTGTTACGGTTTGGTTCACCAGAACCTGACTCGATACCAGCTGCTTTCTTAAGTAAAACTGCAGCAGGCGGAGTTTTAGTGATGAATGTAAATGAACGGTCTTCAAATACCGAAATTTCAACAGGGATAATCAAGCCAGCTTGATCAGCTGTGCGAGCATTAAACTCCTTACAGAATCCCATGATATTAACACCAGCTTGACCAAGTGCTGGACCAACCGGCGGCGCTGGATTAGCTTTACCAGCAGGGATTTGCAACTTAACAACTTTAACTACTTTTTTAGCCACGAGACACACCTCCTTAAAGTCCGTGATGTGGTAATAGGGCCAGTATTGCCCTCCCACTCATTTAATAAATGTCTTTATCAACATAAAGAACTTAATTTGTAGTACAGCAGTCTCTCGCAGAGACAGACTGACTTATGAAATATTATCACTTTTCCAATGTAATTTCAAGTTCTTTTGGATTATAATTTATCGATTTGTGTAAACTCGAGCTCTACCGGTGTTTCACGGCCGAACATATTAACAAGGACTTTGACCTTTCCTTTAGCTGCATCGATTTCTTCAATCGAGCCTGTGAAGTTGGCAAAAGGCCCCTCTGTAACTGTTACAGATTCACCAAGTTCAAAATTCACATCGACTTTCTTCTCTACCATTCCCATTTGCTTCAGAAGGGTATTCACCTCTTCCGGAAGAAGCGGTGTCGGTTTCGAACCAGATCCAGTGGAACCTACGAATCCTGTAACACCCGGCGTGTTGCGGACCACGTACCAAGAATCATCCGTCATGACGATTTCAACGATCACATAACCAGGGAATACTTTCTTTTTCACTACTTTTTTCTTGCCGTTTTTAATTTCTGTTTCTTCTTCTTCAGGCACGACCACACGAAAAATTTTGTCTTGCATTCCCATTGATTCAACACGTTTTTCCAAGTTTGCCTTTACTTTGTTCTCGTATCCTGAGTAAGTATGGACTACATACCAGTTCTTCTCCATTTATTAGGACTAAACGTCCGTCCCTCCTCTAAAAATCATATATTCAAAACTTTTTTCGCCCAAATGAAAAAACCCGGTGTAAACGGGTTCCTAGAAGTTTTGCGCTATTAAATGTCATTATACCATGAATTCTCTATCTATATACAATGCATTCTGCATTTCTCTATTATTGCTTTTTCTGACGGTACCTTTAAAATCGGCTGATAGATTTATCTGCCAGGAATAAGACGGATGATTTCAGAAATCCCTAAATCGACCACCGTAAAGAACAATGCAACAAAAATAACAGTAGAAATTACAGTGATTGTGTAGCGTGTAAGCTCCTTGCGCTTTGGCCAGCTTACCTTTTTCATCTCTGATGAAACATTGCTAAAGAATTTTAACATCTGTTGTTACCTCCAACTTGTATAGATCACCGGGCGTTTATATCAATCCAGCTCCAAGGCCAGCGACTAGCAGATTTCGATCTCTCTCCTTGCGATAAGTCAACATCAACTCACTACGTTCGTTGTGCTTCCTTTATCTCATCCGAGATATCTCATCCGAGAGAGCTCCAATCTGTACGGCGCTGAACGGCCGCTTCCGCTTTTATATTACTTTGTTTCTCTATGGATCGTGTGGGCATTGCAAGTACTGCAAAATTTCTTCAACTCTAGTCTATCCTGCTTTCCGCTTCGGTTATTGGGAGCGGTATAATTGCGTGAACCGCAATCATTGCAAGCCAAAATAAGCTTATTGCTCATAAATCTCACCTGCTGTGCTTTATACTAAATTAGTCCTATCAAAAGTAACACGTAGGTCACAATGTGTCAATAAGGCCTTAAAGCACTAGAGTGTGATCTCCCTGACTTCCAGATATCTTTCGAGTTTTCGTTTCACTCTCTGCAAAGCATTGTCTATCGATTTCACATGGCGGTTCAATTCTTCCGAGATTTCCTGATAGGATTGGCCGTCAAGATAAAGTGAGAGCACTTTTCGTTCAAGGTCGCTCAACAGTTCCGCCATTTTATCTTCCATGCTGTCAAACTCTTCCCGGTTGATGATCAACTCTTCGGGATTCGTTATTTTAGCGCCTGTAATGACATCAAGCAGGGTTCTATCCGATTCCTCATCATAAATAGGCTTGTCCAAGGACACATAAGAATTCAACGGAATATGCTTCTGGCGTGTCGCTGTCTTAATGGCTGTGATGATCTGCCTTGTGATGCATAGTTCGGCAAATGCTTTAAAAGAAGTAAGCTTGTCCTCTTTATAATCACGTATCGCTTTATACAGGCCGATCATGCCTTCTTGCACAATATCTTCTTTGTCAGCGCCAATTAGAAAATAAGATCTTGCTTTAGCTCTCACAAAATTCCGATATTTCTTGATAAGGAAATCCAACGCTTCACTTTCTCCCTGGTGAACCATTTCAATCACGGCTTCGTCGTCCATCGTCTCTAGTAGAGTTTTCAGTTCTCCTGTGCTGCTGTGAATGTCCACACATATCCCCCTCGCGCAAACAATAGATAGAAATATTATACAGCACTTTTTTTGAAAGCGTCAACAGCTCATCGCTGTCCTCTGCGCCATTTTTCAAAAATTTCTGCCACTTCTTCCGTGAGCGTGATTTTGGATGAAGGCTTTCGTTCCGCCGAATTCCTGACATTTCTTTCGATTTTTTTCTGGATTGTCTGCATTTCATTAAAAAGTTCGCGAGCCGACTTTCTCAAGGCTCCCTGCCCGAAAATGGCCCATTGCTCGGTAAAGTCCGAAGTCGCAACATAGATTTGTGTTTTGATATTATTGAGTTCGATCGCAAGCTTTTCTATTCTTTCATCCGCTGTTTCATTTTCTCTAGTAAAAAAAACATCGACTTTATAATTTTTGTATTTTCTTTCGATTCCTGTGACGTAATGAGCATCAAAAACAACGATCACTCTGTAGCCGGTATACCCTTGATATTCCGCCATACATTCCACCAAGCGGTCTCTGGCCGCTGCCAGGTCTTTATTCTTAAGATCTCTGAGCTCCGGCCAGGCCCCGATGATGTTGTAACCATCCACAAGGAGAATGTTCATTTCCCCCTACTCTCCTAAAGGATGGCGTTTGCGATAGACCTCATACATCAGAATGCTGGCTGCGACAGATGCATTCAATGATGTCACGTGTCCCACCATAGGCATCTTAATAAGAAAATCACATTTATCTCTGATTAAACGGCCGATCCCTTTTCCTTCACTTCCGATCACCAGACAAATAGGCAGCGTGCCATCCAGCCTGCGGTAGTCATCCGCTCCTTTTGCATCCGTGCCGGCGACCCAGATCCCCTTTTCTTTAAGTTCGTCAATTGTCTGTGCCAGATTGGTGACACGCGCAACAGGAATATGCTCAATAGCACCTGTTGATGCTTTCGCTACTGTTGCCGTCAATCCCACTGCCCTTCTTTTCGGGATGATGATGCCATGGACACCGGAAGCATCCGCAGTCCTCATAATAGACCCTAAATTATGCGGGTCCTCAAGCTCATCAAGCATCAGGAAGAACGGTGTCTCTTCTTTTTTCGCTGCTCTTTCATACAGCTCGTCCATTTCTGCATATTGATAAGCCGCTACCTGCGCAACGACGCCCTGATGATTTTCCCGGACCATTCCTTCAATTTTCTGTTTTGGCACAAATTGTACAAGGACCTTCTTTTCTTTTGCAAGAGAGGTGATCTGGCCCATTGACCCTTTTTGCGAGCCTTCCGCAATCCAGATCTTATTTATATCCCTGCCTGATTTAAGAGCTTCTATTACTGGATTTCTCCCGGCGATAAATTCACTGCTCATAATGATCCTCCTTTCTGGATACCGTTCATGTTGTTTTCTAAAATAGCTTGTATCAGTTCTTCAAGCCGGCTTTTGCGGTTTTGTAGAAATAAATAGCCGATCAACGCTTCGAATGCGGTGCTGTACCGGTATGTCTGAACATCGGTATTCTTCGGGATGGTTCCCGATTTGGCATTGCGCCCTCTTCTGACAATTGCCAGTTCTTCCTCAGTCAGGACATCCTGATCGGTAATCCCTTTTAATGCTGCCGCCTGGGCTTTTGCTGAGACATATCCGGTGGCTGCCCGGTGGAGCTGATTCGGTTTGACCCTTCCTGATTGTAAGAGGAACTGCCGTACATAGGTTTCATATACGGCATCCCCCATATAGGCAAGAGCAAGGGCGTTCATCTGTTTGGCATCTATATTTTCATTTTGCTGATATAACATTTTTAGCCTCTTTTCCAGCGAGTTCCCTGTGCAGTATCCTCTAAAATAATATTCATTTCTTTTAGTTTATCACGCAGTTGGTCTGCAAGCTGGAAATCGCGGTCTTTTCGCGCCTGGTTCCGCTGGTTTATCATTTCTTCAATCTCTTCATCCAACAATGCCGTTTCTTCAAGCTTCAGGCCCAGCACTTCGAAAAATTCTGTAAAGTGTTCCATAAAGGCATCGATAATAGTGACGGTAGTATTCTTTTCCATAAGATAGTAGTTCGCCTGCCTTGATAACTCGAACAGGACAGAGATTCCGTTGGCTGTATTAAAGTCATCATCCATTTCTTTAATGAACTGACCCTTCAGTGAAGAAAGTTTCTCCAGCCACTCTTTATTGTTTTCTGCCAGTTCTGCGGAAACCTCTCTTCTGTGTTTCAGGTTTTCATAAGAGGTTTTCAAGCGGTCCAATCCCGTTTTCGCATTTTCCAGCAATTCAAGATTATAATTGATCGGATGGCGGTAATGGACAGACAGCATGAAGAATCTGAGCACTTGAGGATCCTGCTCCTTGATGATGTCATGGACAAGAACAAAGTTTCCTAATGACTTCGACATCTTTTCATTGTCAATGTTAATGTATCCATTATGCATCCAGTAGTTGGCGAATGTCTGGTTATTTAATGCCTCAGACTGGGCGATTTCATTTTCATGATGAGGGAAGGCTAAATCCTGTCCGCCTGCATGGATGTCTATAGTCTCTCCGAGGTATTTCTTCGCCATCGCCGAGCATTCGATATGCCAGCCAGGCCGGCCTTCTCCCCAAGGGCTTTCCCAGGAAATTTCACCTTCTTTGGCCGCTTTCCAGAGAACAAAATCAAGCGGATCTTCCTTTTTGTCTCCCGCTTCTATCCTGGCACCCACTTTCAATTCATCAATGGATTGATGCGAAAGCTTTCCGTAACCCTCGAATTTTCTTGTCCTGTAATAGACATCTCCTTGTGATTCATAGGCATATCCTTTTTCAATCAACGCCTGGATGAAATCGATGATGATATCCATGCTCTCCGTAACACGTGGATGGACATCCGCCCTTTGGCAGCCGAGCGCCTCCGTGTCTTCATGGTATGCCTCTATGAAGCGCTCTGCAATCGTCGGAACATCTTCTCCGAGTTCATTCGCGGCCTTGATCAGCTTATCGTCAACATCGGTAAAGTTGGAGATGAAGTTCACATCATAACCTCTGTATTCAAAATAACGGTGCACTGTGTCAAACACAATGGCAGGACGGGCATTCCCTATATGGATATAATTATAAACAGTTGGTCCGCATACATACATCTTTACCTTGCCTTCTTCAAGAGGCTTGAATTCTTCTTTTTGCCTGGTTAATGTATTGAAAATTTTAATGGCCATTTTGGTGGATTTCCCCTTTCTTCTGTGCTTCTTCCAGCATCTGTTTTAACTCACGTATCTGACTTTCAAGATCCGAACACCTATCAGCCACGGGATCAGGCAGGTCACTGTGATTCAAGTCTTTTACCTTTACTCCGTCTTTTATGACTACCTTGCCGGGAATACCTACGACAGTTGAGTTCGGCGGAACATCTTTCAACACCACCGAGCCGGCTCCTACCTTAGAATTTTCCCCAACAATGATGGAACCTAATACCTTGGCGCCCGTAGCCACCAAGGCATTATCCTTGATTGTCGGGTGGCGCTTGCCTTTTTCTTTCCCTGTGCCCCCCAAGGTGACGCCCTGGAAGATGGTAACATTATCGCCGATTTCACATGTCTCGCCGATAACGACCCCCATGCCATGGTCGATGAAAAAGCGCCTTCCGATGACGGCACCGGGGTGAATTTCAACACCTGTGAAGAATCGGCTCAGCTGTGAAATGACTCTTGCTATAAAATAAAACTTGCGTTTGTAAAATGCGTGGGCAAGCCTGTGGGCCCAAATCGCGTGCAATCCCGAATAAGTTAAGATGACTTCAAGTGAGTTGCGGGCAGCCGGATCCTGGTCGAATACGGTTTGAATATCTTCTCTAAGATGTTTGAACAATTGAGTCGCCTCCTTTCAAGTAACTGTTGGGTTGATTTCTATTGAATTATTTCATTATTTGCTTAAAGGTTGTCATGAAGTCAATGCACCCTCATCATTAATAAATTGAATTAAAAGCAGCCTTTGGCACTTCCCTTCCGAATATTCACATGTTTTTATAAACAAAAAAAGCGCCTCTGTCCATAGACAGAGACGCTTTCGGCGCGGTTCCACTCTGATTGGGCAAAAGCTATATGTTTTACCCCAACTTTCATCCCTGTTAACGGAAGGAACCCGCCTTTACATACTGTATTTCAATAAAGGACTCAGAGGTGCATTTCAAGAAACGAGAGGCTTAAACCACTTTCAGCCGGTGATGGTTCTCTCTAAAAAGCTTCGTTTCTTTACTTCTCCTCTTCAACACTTTTTCTTATTCGTTTTCGTAATACTTTTAATATATTACATTCCCGAGCAAATGTTAACCCAAAAGACTCTCAATTCGATGCTTTACTTTATCTTTTCCTAAAAGCTCGATTGCATTCGGAAGTTCAGGGCCGTGCGTTTGGCCGGTAACGGCAACACGGATCGGCATGAACAGCTTCTTGCCTTTATGTCCAGTTGACTTTTGAACCGCTTTGATCGATTTTTTGATTTCAGCCGCTTCATAGTTTTCAAGCTGGTCGATTTCATCCACGAAAGCGCGCAGCACTTCTGGAACCTGCTCTTCTTCAAGAACGGCTTTGGCGTCTTGATCATAATCGATGCCTTTCTTGAAGAACATCTCAGACAGCTCAACGATTTCCGCTCCATAGCTCATTTGCTCCTGATATAGGGCAATGACTTTGCGCGCCCAGTCTTTTTCTTCTGCAGAAGCATCTTCACTGATTCTGCCTGCCTTCATCAGATGAGGCATTGCCAATGCTGCCACTTGATCCAGGTCAAGATTCTTCATGTACTGGTTGTTCACCCAAAGGAGCTTCTGTTTATCGAAGACTGCAGGTGATTTTGATAAACGCTCAGGATCGAAGATTTCAATGAACTGCTCTTTGTTAAATAGTTCTTCTTCACCTTTTGGAGACCAGCCGAGCAAAGCGATGAAATTGAACAGCGCTTCCGGAAGGTATCCAAGTTCCTCGTACTGCTCAATGAACTGGATGATCGTTTCATCACGTTTGCTCAGCTTCTTGCGGTTTTCATTCACAATAAGTGTCATATGGCCGTATACAGGCGCTTCCCAGCCAAAAGCTTCAAAGACCATCAGCTGTTTCGGGGTATTGGAGATGTGATCATCTCCACGAAGTACGTGCGTAATCTTCATCAGATAATCATCAACTGCAACGGCAAAGTTATACGTAGGAACACCGTTCTTTTTCACAATAACGAAGTCACCGATGCCATCTGATTCAAATGACACATCGTCCTTTACGATATCATTGAATTTATATTCTTTCCCTGCTGGGACTTTAAAACGGATGCTCGGCTGACGTCCTTCTTCAGCAAGCTTGTCCTGTTCTTCCTGAGAAAGTTTCGAACATTTGCCGGAGTATCTTGGCATTTCTCCACGGGCTTGCTGGGCTTCACGTTCTGCTTCTAATTCTTCTTCCGTACAGTAGCACT
This sequence comes from Bacillus sp. AK031, assembly GCF_053903065.1. Classification (NCBI taxonomy): domain Bacteria; kingdom Bacillati; phylum Bacillota; class Bacilli; order Caryophanales; family Bacillaceae; genus Bacillus; species Bacillus sp. AK031. Next base: position 4,176,743 of record NZ_CP096424.1, read on the forward strand.
TGTATGCCTGCCCTCTGTCCAGTAATTCTTGATAATACTTACTGTAGATATGGTTACGTTCAGATTGGCGGTATGGTCCGTACTCGCCGCCTTTATCGACACTCTCATCCCAATCGATCCCCAGCCATTGAAGATATTTCAGCTGGCTTTCTTCTCCGCCTTCAATGTTCCGTTTTTCATCCGTATCTTCCACACGGATGATGAATTTGCCGCCTGTATTGCGTGCATAAAGATAGTTGAACAGTGCTGTTCTTGCATTACCAATATGTAAATGTCCCGTTGGACTCGGGGCATAACGCACACGAATTTCCTGTGTCATGAGTATTTCCTCCTCGATTCTCAATATCTCTGCAATATTTTATCACCGTTGGGCACATGAATAAAGCTATATTCTTGTTCTCCCTGCAATTATTTCTTTGAATTAATAACCAATACAGTTGCCTGCGCAGCAATTCCTTCTCCGCGGCCGGTGAATCCGAGCTTCTCAGATGTTGTTGCTTTTACATTCACCTGAGAAATATCCGCTTCAAGAAGTTCGGCGATTCTTTCTCTCATTTGCGAGATATAAGGGGCCATTTTAGGCATCTGCGCAATGATGGTACAATCGATATTTGCTAATTCATAGCCTTCCTTTTTTACCATCTTCCAAACATGGCTCAGCAGTTTGGCTGAATCTGCATCTTTAAACTCAGGGTCTGTATCCGGAAAATGCTTCCCGATATCCCCAGCCGCTATCGTGCCAAGACATGCATCTGCCACTGTATGCAGAAGCACATCTGCATCAGAGTGTCCCAACAGTCCTCTTTCGTATGGAATCTCGATTCCGCCGATAATCAAAGGTCTTCCTTCTGTTAATTGATGAACATCGAAACCTTGTCCAATCCTGAACATGCCCAACTTCCTTTCAGTGCTAAATTTGCCTTCTCTTCGCAAGGATTGCTTCTGCAAAGTATATATCTTCCGGCGTCGTTATCTTAATATTATCATAGTCACTCTCAATAATTCCGACATCTTCACCCAGGCGTTCCACAAGTGAAGCATCATCCGTACCCATGAAACCTTCCTGCTCGGCTCTTTCATGAGCCTCCATTAACAGCTCGATTCTAAATGCCTGAGGTGTCTGGACCTGCCACAGGCTCGATCGCTCAATCGTTTCCTGGACAATGCCGTCCACCCCTTTCTTTATGGTGTCCTTAACAGGCGCAGCCGCTATCGCCGCACCCATGGCCGCAGCTTTTTTCACCAGCTCACCGATCACTTCCGGTGCAATAAACGGACGTGCGCCGTCATGCACAAGCACAAACTCTGTTTCCTGAACTGTTTTCAACGCATTGTAGACACTATCCTGGCGCTCTTTCCCACCTAAGACCATTTTCCCTGCCTTCTTAATGCCCTGTTCCTCGGCCAGATCTTTAAAAGCTTCTCTATCGTCAGGATGAACAGCAAGGATTATCTCCTCACAGGCAGGATCCTTTTCAAAAACTTCCAATGTATGTATAAGGATCGCCCTGCCTTCAAGTTCAAGCAGCAACTTGTTCTTCCCTGCCTTCATCCGCTTCCCCTGTCCCGCAGCCGGGATGATCACCTGGTATTTCATATGTAAACTCCTGCTCCTTCATATTGATAAAAAGGCGGTGACAGCACTCACAATTGAGTACTTATGCCACCGCCGGTTTTATCATCTGCTTTTCTATAAAAAACTTATAACGCTTTTTCCAATTGTTTCGGTTTGGCAAAAATCATTCTTCCCGCTGAAGTCTGAAGAACGCTTGTAACCAGTACTTCAATACTTTTGCCGATATAGTTTCTTCCCTCTTCAACCACGATCATTGTACCGTCATCCAGATAGGCAATACCCTGCTTTTGTTCTTTACCATCTTTGATGACCTGGACGCGCAATTCTTCCCCAGGCAGAACTACAGGTTTGACCGCATTGGCCAAATCATTGATATTCAACACTTGGACACTCTGTAAATCACAGACTTTATTCAAGTTAAAATCGTTCGTCACGACAATTCCATTTGTGATTTTAGCGAGCTTCACCAGCTTGCTGTCCACTTCCTGAATCTCTTCAAAATCACCTTCATAAATCTGCACTTCGATTTGAAGTTCCTTTTGGATGCGGTTCAGGATATCAAGTCCGCGTCTTCCGCGATTCCTCTTCAGTACATCTGATGAATCGGCGATATGCTGCAACTCTTCTAAGACAAACTGAGGAATGACGATGATTCCTTCAAGGAAACCTGTTTGGCAGATATCGGCTATACGCCCGTCGATTATGACGCTCGTATCAAGGATCTTAAGCGTTTTTTCCGGAACATCCAGCTCATCTTCCGAGCCTTTCTTTTTCCCTTTATTGCCCATTGAGAAAAGATTGATCAATTCATCTCTTTTCTTGAATCCTACCTGGAAGCCCAGATAGCCCAGAAGAAGAGTCAGCAGAATCGGAACGACTGTGTTCACGATGGGAATCTCCATGGAATTGAAAGGTATGCCGAACAGGTACGCAACAAACAATCCCAGGATCAAACCCAAACTTCCGAACAGGATATCCGTTACCGGGGCTTTCACAAGCGTATCTTCAAACCACTTAACAAAGTTCTCCACGTACTTAACTGCCCAGAAAGTTAATATATAAAAAATAATAGCTCCTAAAATGGCAGTTATATAAGGGTTGTTTAATAAAGGTTCATCTGACAGATTGATTAATGTAAGTAAATCGGGAAGTAGAAAAATCCCCAATGTTCCTCCAAGAATAAGGAAACATGCTTGAACGATTCTCTTTAACATCCCCTCACCTCCTCCTTCTCATTATAAACAATTTCCTTTTTTTGAAACGTATAAATCTGCAATATTTTTTGATTGTAACGAAAAAGATACATGTCTGTTATATTAGGATAATTTTATAGGCTGCTCACCTTTTTAAAAAGGCTATCACTTAATCAGACAGGTGTCAATTTTTAAAAAAGGGATATTTTAACACAAACCTACAAACATGACAAATGCTCTATAGCTGCCTGTCTGCAAACGTCTGCTCCCTTATCAGTTTAAGCCCCTGCTTTATTTTGCGGGCCCGGACTTCACCAATCCCCTCCACATCATCCAAAGCTTCTACATCCGCCTTCAGGATGTTCGGGAGAATCTCAAAGGCAGTGACGAGGTTTTCGATAATGACGATGGGCAGCCTGGGAATTTTGTTCAACACTCTGTATCCGCGCGGACATACTCCGTCATCAAGATGGATATAGCCATTATATCCAAGCAGTTTAAGGAGTACGGTGTCATCGAGGACCTCCGAGTGAACCAGTTCCTGAAATTTATATAAAATCTCGAACGGTTTGATATCCCTTGAGTGCGAATAATCGCGGATGATCAGCATTGCTTCTTCTTCTATATCAGAGAGCAGTTCATTCATCTGCAGCCTGATCAGCCTTCCTTCTGTACCAAGTTCACTTAAATAGGATAAGAGCTCATTCTTGATGCGAAGCACCATTTCAAACCTGTGAAGGACTTCCAGGAGATCGCTATAGGTGACAAGTTCTTCAAATTCCAATACTGATAAGTTTGAGATACTCTGATCCAGAACGACCTTATATTTTTCAAGTGTTTGTATGGCCTGGTTCGCTTTCGTAAGGATGTTGGAAATGTCTTTAAGCGCATAACGGAAATTCCCTTGATATAATGTAATGACATTGCGCCTTTGTGAAATCGCGATGACCAGGCACTTGGTCTGTTTGGCAACACGCTCAGCCGTCCTGTGCCTCATGCCTGTTTCTGAAGAAGGTACTGTTGCATCGGGGGCAAGCTGAGCGTTGGCCAGGATGATTTTCGTGCCTGATTCGTTCAGGATGATAGCTCCATCCATCTTTGCCAGCTCATACAGGTAACTTGGTGAAAACACACTGTTTATATGAAAGCCTCCATCAACAAGTGACTTTACCTTTTCATTATAGCCAACCACGATAAGCCCACCGGTATTTGCCCTGAGGACGTTGTCGATTCCATCGCGAATAGGCGCTCCGGGAGCGACAAATTGCAGGATATCCGACATTGACTTATCATGTACCTTCTTCTCACTCATGTATTATCCTCCTAAAATTTGCTTCAAAGCTTCATTGATATTTTTCACACCGATGACCTCAATTCCCGCCGGGACCTTCCACCCGCCGGTATTATTGGCTGGAATAATGACTCGCTTGAAGCCCAGTTTTGCCGCTTCCTGAACACGCTGTTCAATCCTCGATACTCTTCGGATTTCCCCTGTAAGCCCCACTTCTCCAATAATGCAGTCGAACGGATCCGAAGACTGGTCCCTGAAACTTGAAGCGATAGAGGCGGCTACCGCTAAATCAATAGCAGGCTCATCCAGTTTGACTCCCCCCGCTACTTTCAAATAGGCATCCTGGTGCTGCAGCAATAGGCCCACCCTTTTTTCCAGAACAGCCATAATCAGTGATACTCTGCTGTGATCGATTCCAGTTGCCATCCGCCTCGAATTATTGAAGCTTGTCGGCGTAACAAGCGCTTGTATTTCTACCAGCACAGGCCTCGTGCCTTCCATTGATGCAACGACTGTTGATCCCGGGGCTCCCTGCGACCTCTCCTCAAGGAAGATCTCGGATGGATTTTCGACTTCCTCAAGCCCAAGTTCTTTCATTTCAAAGATTCCCATTTCATTGGTTGAGCCAAACCTGTTTTTCACAGCCCTCAGAATCCTGTATGAATGGTGCCTCTCCCCTTCAAAGTAAAGGACCGTATCCACCATATGCTCTAAGATACGCGGACCAGCAATGGAGCCCTCTTTTGTAACATGCCCGACAATAAATATCGCAATTCCTTTTGTTTTGGCAATTCTCATCAATTCCGCTGTACACTCACGGACCTGGGAGACACTTCCAGGTGCTGATGTGACTTCAGGATGGAAAATCGTTTGAATTGAATCGACAATGACAAATTCAGGGGACATCTCTTCGATTGTGCCAGAGATTGCTTCCAGATTCGTTTCGGCATATATATATAGATCGTCTGCCTTGATTTCCAGACGGTCTGCTCTAAGCTTTGTCTGCTTTATTGATTCTTCACCAGATATATATAGAACTTTATGTTTACCCTCTGCCAACTGAGATGAAACCTGTAAAAGCAATGTTGATTTCCCTATTCCAGGATCACCCCCGATAAGGACAAGGGATCCTGGAACAACCCCTCCGCCGAGCACCCTGTTTAATTCCCTTGAATCCGTTTCGACTCTCGGCTCTTGTTTGGTTTCTATCGAGACAAGCTTTTCAGCTTTTGATGGCCCTTGTTGAAGAGAGTGCTTAAAAGCTCCTTTTGGCTGTTTCCCTGTAATTTCGACTTCTTCAACCATCTTGTTCCATTCTGAACAGCCTGGACATCTTCCCATCCACTTTGCTGATTCATAACCGCAGGACTGACACATAAATTTGGTTTTCTTTTTAGCCAACTGTAACAACCTCTCTCTTCTATATCTATGTAAATTATTTTAGTGAAATACTACTATTGGAAATGATTGTAGCTCTTTTACAGAAGGGTTTCAAATAGGAGGGAAAATAAAAAGGCCGGAACCCCGAGCTCCAGTGATTCTCATGTAATAGAGGAAAGCAGCATATAGCCACCCAGTCGTTTTCAGCTTTTAATAATATAAAAAAGGCCAGTGAAAACAGTCCCTTTCCTGAGGGGATCTCCGTTTACTGCGGAGATTCCCTCAGGAATCGGGAGACTGCTTTCTTGTGCCCAGCCTTTCTAACTATGATGGTGTATTTGTCGTTTCTTTCATTTTCACTGTGAACTCTTTATCTTCAACATCGATGAGGACAATCTGACCGGTAAGCACAGTGCCTTTCAGTAATTCTTCAGAGAGGCGGTCTTCGATGTGCTTCTGGATTGCCCTGCGCAATGGGCGGGCCCCGTATTCAGGGTCAAACCCTTCATCAGCAATCTTCTCTTTGGCTGCGTCTGTCAACTCCAGAGTGATATCCTGTTCTTTCAATCTTCTCGTCAATTGGTCAGACATCAATGTAACGATTTCTTTTAAGTGCTCTTTCTCAAGTGAATGGAAGACAATGATTTCATCAATACGGTTCAGGAACTCGGGACGGAAAGCCCTCTTCAGCTCTTCCATCACTTTCCCTTTCATATCCTTGTAATCCTGTTCTCCATCCTGGATATTAAATCCGACATATTTATTCTTTTTCAATGATTCAGCGCCAACGTTTGATGTCATGATCAGGACAGTGTTCCTGAAGTCGACTGTACGTCCTTTACTGTCAGTCAAGCGGCCATCCTCAAGCACTTGAAGCAAGATATTGAACACATCAGGGTGTGCTTTCTCAATTTCATCAAGCAGAATGACAGAGTATGGCTTCCGGCGTACTTTTTCCGTCAGCTGTCCGCCTTCATCGTATCCTACATACCCCGGAGGTGAACCGACAAGTCGGGAAGTCGAATGCTTTTCCATATACTCAGACATATCAATCCGGATCATCGATTCCTCATCGCCGAACATCGATTCTGCCAGCGCTCTTGCCAACTCTGTCTTACCGACTCCGGTAGGGCCGAGGAAGACGAATGAACCGATTGGCCTCTTAGGATCCTTCAACCCGGCTCTTGCTCTCCTTACCGCTTTAGAGACGGCTTTTACGGCTTCATCCTGGCCGATAACACGTGAATGCAGAATTTCCTCCAGCTTCAGAAGTTTATCCGTTTCGGTCTGCGCAAGTTTGGAAACAGGAATACCCGTCCAGCTCGATACCACTTTTGCGATATCTTCAACCGTGACTTCCGTGTTCTCCTGACCCTGCTTTTCTTTCCATGATTTCTTCGTATCTTCAAGCTCTTCTCTCAAACGCTGTTCTGTATCCCTCAGGGAAGCGGCTTTTTCGAACTCCTGGCTTTGTACGGCTGCATCCTTCTCTTTTCTAATCTCTTCAAGCTTTACTTCCAGCTCTTTTAGATTAGGGGGAGTGGTATATGAACGGAGCCTTACTTTAGAACCGGATTCATCAATAAGGTCGATAGCTTTATCTGGAAGGAACCGGTCTGAAATGTAACGGTCTGAAAGTTTAACTGCTGCTTCAATCGCCTCATCCGTGATGGATACACGGTGATGTGCTTCATAACGGTCACGAAGGCCTTTAAGGATCTGGACGGATTCCTCTGCCGTAGGCTCATCAACCTGGATTGGCTGGAACCTTCTCTCCAATGCAGCATCCTTTTCGATATACTTACGGTACTCATCAAGTGTCGTAGCACCAATACACTGCAATTCACCGCGTGCAAGAGACGGTTTCAAGATATTGGATGCATCGATGGCGCCTTCTGCTCCACCTGCACCGATTAATGTATGAAGCTCGTCAATGAAGAGAATGATATTTCCTGCCTGGCGGATTTCATCCATCACTTTCTTCAAGCGGTCTTCAAATTCCCCGCGGTATTTCGTCCCTGCAACCACTGTACCCATATCAAGTGTCATGACACGTTTGTCACGAAGGATCTCAGGTACTTCGTTATGGACAATTTGCTGTGCCAGGCCTTCAGCAATCGCTGTTTTACCGACACCCGGTTCACCAATCAACACCGGATTATTTTTCGTTCGGCGGCTTAATACTTCGATGACACGCTGGATCTCTTTGCTTCTGCCGATGACCGGATCAAGGCTATCTTCTCTTGCGATAGCCGTGAGGTCCCGGGCAAGGCTGTCGAGAGTTGGCGTGTTGGCATTTGTATTTGTTCCACCCTGATGGCCGTTTGAATCATTGCTGCCCAGCAACTGAAGAACCTGTTGTCTTGCTTTGTTCAGACTGACACCAAGGTTGTTCAGTACACGTGCTGCCACACCTTCGCCTTCTCTTATCAGCCCCAGCAGGATATGCTCTGTGCCAACGTAAGAATGCCCTAGCTTTCTCGCTTCATCCATAGAAAGTTCAATGACCTTCTTGGCTCTCGGAGTATAGTGGATGGTCTGAGAATTCTCTTTGCCTTTTCCAATCAGGCCTTCCACTTCTTTCTGGATTTTTTCTGGGCTAAGACCTAGTGCGGTCAATCCTTTCGCTGCAATTCCCTCACCTTCACGCACAAGTCCCAAAAGGATATGCTCTGTTCCGATGTTGCTGTGTAATAGACGAATAGCCTCTTCCTGTGCCAAAGCCAATACCTTCTGGGCTCTTTCAGTAAATCTGCCAAACATCATATTAGTCTCCTCCTAACTCGTTCTATTTTCAAGTTTTAGACGTTCCCGGATAAATGCCGCTCTCCTTATGTCTCTCTCATCCGGACGGAGCGGACCGCCTGAATATTGTTGTAAAAAACCCGGCTGGGTAAGTATCATTAATTCATTTAATATACTGCGGGATATGTTTTCTATATACCCCAAATCAATTCCCAATCTCACATCCGACAAACATTTAGCCGCTTCTTTCGATTCTATGACCCTGCAATTTTCCAAAACTCCCAGAGAGCGGAACACTCTGTCTTCTAATTGTATGTTCGAAGTTTTCACTAATGCTTCCCGTGCTGATTGTTCTTGGGCAATAATCTGTTTGACCACGCCCGTCAAATCATCCACGATATCTTCTTCAGATTTTCCGAGGGTAATCTGATTGGAAATCTGAAAGATATTACCTAAAGCTTCGCTGCCTTCACCGTAAATTCCTCTAACAACCAGACCTAATTGATTGATTGCCGGGATAATCCGGTTCATCTGCTGCGTGATGATCAGTGCAGGCAGATGCATCATCACTGATGCCCTCATCCCTGTTCCAACATTGGTTGGACACGAAGTTAAATAACCGCTTTTTTCATGGAAAGCAAAATCCAGCCTGCTTTCAAGCCAGTCATCAATCTCATCCGCTTTTTTCAGAGCTTCCTTGAGCTGCAAGCCCGGGAATAAGCATTGAATACGTATATGGTCTTCCTCATTTACCATTATGCTGATGTCTTCCTTCTCTGAAAGAACAACACCCCCGAAACTGGATTCATCTGCCAGATTCGGGCTGATAAGGTGTTTCTCCATCAGCACACGTTTTTGCAGAGGCTGCATTTCAGCCATTTTTAGAAATTCAAGATTTCCATGTTCTCCTGATTCTTCACCTATATACTCCTTGACCTTACCAATTATTTCATTTGCCTCTTCCGTAGAAAAAAGAGTGGGAAAAAGGTAGTCATTAAGATTTCGGGCGAGCCTGATTCTGGTGCTTAACACAATGTCCGAATTGGGGCCGTCTTCACTCATCCATGAACTGACAGCCTGGTTCAGAAACTTCTCAATCGACATTACTTCTCTCCTCCCTCTTGGCGGATTTCTTTCTCAAGAGAGCGGATTTCATCCCTGACACCTGCAGCCTTTTCAAACTCTTCCTCCTGAATCAGCTGCTGCAGCCGGGACTTCAATTCCATTACTTTTTTCTTCAAATGGATAGTGCCGCCCATTCGTTCGGGCACTTTCCCATGATGTTCCACATTGCCGCTATGGACTCTCCTAAGAATAGGAGTGAGTTCATCTTTAAATGTTTCATAGCAATTGGCACAGCCGAAACGGCCGACATTGATAAATTGCTGGAAGGTTAATTTGCACTTCTCGCACTGCAATACTTCCTGAGCGGGAATCTGCGCCTCTTGCTGTTTCATTGCAGGGCTTAAGTTCAGCAGACCTGACAGCAGGCTGTTAACAGAAAAAGCAGGAGAGCCGTCGAACATAAACATTTCCCCTTTATCCTGGGCGCATCTTTCACATAAATGCACTTCTGTCTTCTCGCCGTTCACGATTTTGGTAAAATGGAGAGTGGCAGGTCTTTCATTACACTCCTGGCAAACCAATTCAACTCACCTCTCCTACTTATATTTTAATGTAATCAGCATCGCCTTCAGCATCCTTGCCCTTAATTCATCTCTATCAGGCAAGTCTAAATAAATGACTGAACGATCCATTACACTTATCATAATCTTCGCTTCTCTTACCGTAATAACCTCTTCTTCAACCAATCTGTATACCAAATCTTCAGCCGTATTTTGTGATACCCGGGCATCCACCAGAGAAATCAGCTGGTCAACAAGGTGGGCGTGATCATGCGAATGTACCTTCATAATACGGATATACCCGCCGCCGCCTCGTTTACTCTCTACCATATACCCTCTTTCAATCGTAAACCTGGTATTAATCACATAGTTGATCTGTGAGGGGACACACTGAAATTTGTCAGCAATCTCGCTGCGCTTTATCTCGACAATCTCATTGCCGCTTGATTCAAAAACCTTCTTAAGGTAGTTTTCGATGATATCGGAAATATTCCTCATCAGGCCTCCTCCTCTTTTGACTTTGACTATATTTGACTAAGATTATACAACAGAACAACTTATCATTGCAATCCATTAATCTGCCTTAAAAGTTTTCCCAGTTTGAAGGTCTTCTTAAACATCGATTTTCATGTTTGTAATAAAAAGTAGACCTTTGGGGTATGCGATGACTATTTAAGACGCACTAAATTGTATTTAAAAATCAGCGTCATAGTGACATTCATGAAAAAATGCACAGCAATCGGAACAAGTATATTATCCGTTACAGAATAACCCCATCCAAATACCACACTTGGCAAGATAATATTGAATAACATAACCGGCTTCTTGAAATACCTGACATGAAACAAAAGAAAAGCAAGTGCACCAATACCAATCGACAGCCACTCATTTTGCAGCATCAAAAATGCCGCATTTTGAATAATGCCCCTAAATAACAGTTCTTCAAATAAGACGATAAGAAACATAAACGCCAATATGGTATGGTTAGGGTATTCCGCAAACGACTTATTTGTATCATCGATGAGGTGAGAAGGGACAATGTAAGCAAGTGCCGCTCCATAACTAACGAGTGCAACAGAAGCACACACGATGTAAACAAACATCTTTACAGGAGAACTAAAGGAGAGGTAGCTGTCAATTCCCATCATCCCCGATACAATAAATACAAAAATAACTGAGATGCATAGGAAGCTGGAGGATAGGAATCCTGCCGTTACGTTTTTAGATAGAAGATCACTTGGATTTTGAACGATTTTTTCCATGTTACATACCCTTTTCTTTCTATTATTTTTATTAGAATAGCATGCCGGCATTAAGGAAGACTATCGAAATTTGCGGTGCAACCTGTCTGGTTTTGGAGAATAAAGAGGATCTTTTCTCGAAGGCATGAGCTATACAGCTCCTTTTAATAGTGGGCGTGAGGTGAGAATTGCGCCGGTTATTAATTGTGGTTAAGCCATATAACACCTGTACTCACTGCGCTTTCACCTCCAGGCTGACATGAAGATAGCGTTAGGAGAATAAACGGAAAAATACTCATATATTTTAAATTAGACTCAATAAACTAGAATTATGCTCATAAATAAAATATCTTGCTCATAAACGTGTCGAATTTGCTCATATAATTGATATTAGGCTCATAAATATTTTTGGCTGCTTATCAGCTGCCTCGTAAGATAACTATCACTGCTTACATCGGTGTTTTTTTATACTTTGTTCCTAGTCAGACATTGAAAGATGTAATTTTTATTAAAAAACGGTTGGGGTGAGGAATTCTCTTGTGCAATCATTAGAAAGCCAGTGGGGTGCCTCAATTGCGTAATTTCACTCCTTATTAATAACTAACTAGAGAAAAGTCAACTATTGTATGTTTAATCCTGCAGACAATCTGACAGTGCCTCGTTCATTGTCATTCTCATGTTTTCTATACAAAAAAAAAGCACCACTTCAACGTGTTAACGGGTTCTGTTTTGAAATACAAAAATATGAATTAACATTGCTTTTTGTATAGTAATTCTCACCAAAATCAAAAAGCAATTTGGCAAGAAGATCGGAAGAAAAATGCTTGGGGCATGGAGACACATGCTCGAAGCATTTCTTATCGAAATATAAGTACTGGGTAGTGATTTCCAGTTATCCAAGAATCCCCCTAAAATAAGCTGCCAAAATAAGAGGAGAAATTCCTCTTATTGAGGAAACAGCACGAAAAATAGAGCAAATAGAGGGAAAAATTCCCTCTATTTGCTCCGAAGGCATAAAAATGGGCCATTTTACTTTGCCTTAAGGGGAAAAATTCCCCTTATTTCCCTAAACCCAGCCCTATTCTGCAGAATAGCGGGAAAAACTACCCTTATTATTTAAATAATCAGAGGTTATTCTAAGGAAAAAAATGTCCGCTTCATTTATCTGTCTCTCAAAATCAACACCCTCCTGCTAGTTTGTAACACACCAATTGGTATAACTAACGAGTAGAATGCAAATTTTCATTTTGACAAAAACCTATGACACCATGTTAAAAGGGGGGCGAAATTCAGTGCGGATTTAGCGTTCATATTATTAAACGTTATATTTTATCAACAAATAGAAGCAGTCTAATTCAGTTGCGAACTGGACTGCTAATTGGTGTGCTGATTTAGTTTTGTGTATTCGAAATCCGAACCCATTAGGCAAAGGTACTCTTTTATCCGCCTGGCGACGTCCTACTCTCACAGGGGGAGTCCCCAACTACCATCGGCACTGAAGGCTCGGCCGGCGATGAGCGGCGCATCTCTTCGTCCGCTTCGCTCGTTCACATCCTCCTGGGCAGAGCCCACTCCGGTGTTCTCTCCCTCGTGTCCTCGACCTTCTTGCTCCTCCCCGCCCGAGCTCTGCTTCTGATTAATCTCCAGAACTAGACAAACTAATCGTGAATGATTTTTATGTATACAAAAAAGAGCACCACTCTGGGTACTCTTTTATTCGCCTGGCGACGTCCTACTCTCACAGGGGGAGATCCCCCAACTACCATCGGCGCTGAAGAGCTTAACTTCCGTGTTCGGCATGGGAACGGGTGTGACCTCTTCGCCTTAATCACCAGACATATTTAATTGAAAGAACATCGTTCTCTCAAAACTAGATAAAGTTATGAAGAAAAGAAAGTATTCCGAGTTTCGCGCAATAATTGTGGTTAAGTCCTCGATCGATTAGTATCTGTCAGCTGCACGTGTCGCCACGCTTCCACCTCAGACCTATCTACCTGATCATCTTTCAGGGATCTTACTCACATAAAGTGATGGGAAATCTCATCTCGAGGGGGGCTTCATGCTTAGATGCTTTCAGCACTTATCCCTTCCGCACATAGCTACCCAGCGATGCCTTTGGCAAGACAACTGGTACACCAGCGGTGCGTCCATCCCGGTCCTCTCGTACTAAGGACAGCTCCTCTCAAATTTCCTGCGCCCACGACGGATAGGGACCGAACTGTCTCACGACGTTCTGAACCCAGCTCGCGTACCGCTTTAATGGGCGAACAGCCCAACCCTTGGGACCGACTACAGCCCCAGGATGCGATGAGCCGACATCGAGGTGCCAAACCTCCCCGTCGATGTGGACTCTTGGGGGAGATAAGCCTGTTATCCCCGGGGTAGCTTTTATCCGTTGAGCGATGGCCCTTCCATGCGGAACCACCGGATCACTAAGCCCGACTTTCGTCCCTGCTCGACTTGTAGGTCTCGCAGTCAAGCTCCCTTGTGCCTTTACACTCTGCGAATGATTTCCAACCATTCTGAGGGAACCTTTGGGCGCCTCCGTTACTCTTTAGGAGGCGACCGCCCCAGTCAAACTGCCCACCTGACACTGTCTCCCACCCCGATCAGGGGCGAGGGTTAGAAGTTCAACACAGCCAGGGTAGTATCCCACCAGCGCCTCCACCGAAGCTGGCGCTCCGGTTTCCAAGGCTCCTACCTATCCTGTACAAGCTGTGCCAAAATTCAATATCAGGCTACAGTAAAGCTCCACGGGGTCTTTCCGTCCTGTCGCGGGTAACCTGCATCTTCACAGGTACTATAATTTCACCGAGTCTCTCGTTGAGACAGTGCCCAGATCGTTGCGCCTTTCGTGCGGGTCGGAACTTACCCGACAAGGAATTTCGCTACCTTAGGACCGTTATAGTTACGGCCGCCGTTTACTGGGGCTTCGGTTCGCACCTTCGCTTGCGCTAAGCACTCCCCTTAACCTTCCAGCACCGGGCAGGCGTCAGCCCCTATACTTCGCCTTACGGCTTCGCAGAGACCTGTGTTTTTGCTAAACAGTCGCCTGGGCCTATTCACTGCGGCTCTCTCGGGCTTGCACCCTAACAGAGCACCCCTTCTCCCGAAGTTACGGGGTCATTTTGCCGAGTTCCTTAACGAGAGTTCTCTCGCTCACCTTAGGATTCTCTCCTCGCCTACCTGTGTCGGTTTGCGGTACGGGCACCTTTTTCCTCGCTAGAGGCTTTTCTTGGCAGTGTGGAATCAGGAACTTCGGTACTATATTTCCCTCGCTATCACAGCTCAGCCTTCACGGTGACGGGATTTGCCTCATCACCAGCCTAACTGCTTAGACGCGCATATCCAGCAGCGCGCTTACCCTATCCTCCTGCGTCCCCCCATTGCTCAAACGGAAAAGAGGTGGTACAGGAATATCAACCTGTTGTCCATCGCCTACGCCTTTCGGCCTCGGCTTAGGTCCCGACTAACCCTGAGCGGACGAGCCTTCCTCAGGAAACCTTAGGCATTCGGTGGACAGGATTCTCACCTGTCTTTCGCTACTCATACCGGCATTCTCACTTCTAAGCGCTCCACCAGTCCTTACGGTCCAGCTTCTCAGCCCTTAGAACGCTCTCCTACCACTGACACCAAACGGTGTCAATCCACAGCTTCGGTGATACGTTTAGCCCCGGTACATTTTCGGCGCAGAGTCACTCGACCAGTGAGCTATTACGCACTCTTTAAATGGTGGCTGCTTCTAAGCCAACATCCTGGTTGTCTAAGCAACTCCACATCCTTTTCCACTTAACGTATACTTTGGGACCTTAGCTGGTGGTCTGGGCTGTTTCCCTTTCGACTACGGATCTTATCACTCGCAGTCTGACTCCCATGGATAAGTCTTTGGCATTCGGAGTTTGTCTGAATTCGGTAACCCGATGAGGGCCCCTAGTCCAAACAGTGCTCTACCTCCAAGACTCTTACTACATGAGGCTAGCCCTAAAGCTATTTCGGAGAGAACCAGCTATCTCCAAGTTCGATTGGAATTTCTCCGCTACCCACACCTCATCCCCGCACTTTTCAACGTGCGTGGGTTCGGGCCTCCATTCAGTGTTACCTGAACTTCACCCTGGACATGGGTAGATCACCTGGTTTCGGGTCTACGACCACATACTCATTCGCCCTATTCAGACTCGCTTTCGCTGCGGCTCCGTCTTTCCGACTTAACCTTGCATGGGATCGTAACTCGCCGGTTCATTCTACAAAAGGCACGCCATCACCCGTTAACGGGCTCTGACTACTTGTAGGCACACGGTTTCAGGTTCTATTTCACTCCCCTTCCGGGGTGCTTTTCACCTTTCCCTCACGGTACTGGTTCACTATCGGTCACTAGGGAGTATTTAGCCTTGGGAGATGGTCCTCCCAGCTTCCGACGGGATTTCACGTGTCCCGCCGTACTCAGGATCCACTCAAGAGGGAACGAAGTTTCGACTACAGGGTTATTACCTTCTGTGACGAGCCTTTCCAGACTTCTTCGTCTACTTCGTTCCTTTGTAACTCCATATAGAGTGTCCTACAACCCCAAGAGGCAAGCCTCTTGGTTTGGGCTAATCCCGTTTCGCTCGCCGCTACTCAGGGAATCGCGTTTGCTTTCTCTTCCTCCGGGTACTTAGATGTTTCAGTTCCCCGGGTCTGCCTTCCATACTCTATGTATTCAAGTATGGATACTGCACCATTACGTGCAGTGGGTTCCCCCATTCGGAAATCTCCGGATCAAAGCTTACTTACAGCTCCCCGAAGCATATCGGTGTTAGTCCCGTCCTTCATCGGCTCCTAGTGCCAAGGCATCCACCGTGCGCCCTTTCTAACTTAACCAAATGGTTAATCAAACAACATCTCATAAGAGATATCCTAAAATGGCGAATTCTCGGTTCTTTCTTGACTTTCTTCATATATCTTTATCTAGTTTTCAAAGAACAATGTTTTGACGGTATTAAACCATCAAAACTGAACAAAACAAAATCAAATCGTCACGTCTCATATATCCTTAGAAAGGAGGTGATCCAGCCGCACCTTCCGATACGGCTACCTTGTTACGACTTCACCCCAATCATCTGTCCCACCTTAGGCGGCTGGCTCCAAAAGGTTACCTCACCGACTTCGGGTGTTACAAACTCTCGTGGTGTGACGGGCGGTGTGTACAAGGCCCGGGAACGTATTCACCGCGGCATGCTGATCCGCGATTACTAGCGATTCCAGCTTCATGCAGGCGAGTTGCAGCCTGCAATCCGAACTGAGAACGGTTTTATGGGATTTGCTAAACCTCGCGGTCTTGCTGCCCTTTGTACCGTCCATTGTAGCACGTGTGTAGCCCAGGTCATAAGGGGCATGATGATTTGACGTCATCCCCACCTTCCTCCGGTTTGTCACCGGCAGTCATCTTAGAGTGCCCAACTGAATGCTGGCAACTAAGATCAAGGGTTGCGCTCGTTGCGGGACTTAACCCAACATCTCACGACACGAGCTGACGACAACCATGCACCACCTGTCACTCTGTCCCCCGAAGGGGAAAGCCCTATCTCTAGGGTTGTCAGAGGATGTCAAGACCTGGTAAGGTTCTTCGCGTTGCTTCGAATTAAACCACATGCTCCACCGCTTGTGCGGGCCCCCGTCAATTCCTTTGAGTTTCAGTCTTGCGACCGTACTCCCCAGGCGGAGTGCTTAATGCGTTAGCTGCAGCACTAAAGGGCGGAAACCCTCTAACACTTAGCACTCATCGTTTACGGCGTGGACTACCAGGGTATCTAATCCTGTTTGCTCCCCACGCTTTCGCGCCTCAGCGTCAGTTACAGACCAGAAAGTCGCCTTCGCCACTGGTGTTCCTCCACATATCTACGCATTTCACCGCTACACGTGGAATTCCACTTTCCTCTTCTGTACTCAAGTCCCCCAGTTTCCAATGACCCTCCACGGTTGAGCCGTGGGCTTTCACATCAGACTTAAGAGACCGCCTGCGCGCGCTTTACGCCCAATAATTCCGGACAACGCTTGCCACCTACGTATTACCGCGGCTGCTGGCACGTAGTTAGCCGTGGCTTTCTGGTTAGGTACCGTCAAGGTACCGCCCTATTCGAACGGTACTTGTTCTTCCCTAACAACAGAGCTTTACGATCCGAAAACCTTCATCACTCACGCGGCGTTGCTCCGTCAGACTTTCGTCCATTGCGGAAGATTCCCTACTGCTGCCTCCCGTAGGAGTCTGGGCCGTGTCTCAGTCCCAGTGTGGCCGATCACCCTCTCAGGTCGGCTACGCATCGTCGCCTTGGTGAGCCGTTACCTCACCAACTAGCTAATGCGCCGCGGGTCCATCTGTAAGTGGTAGCTAAAAGCCACCTTTCCACTTTTCCTCATGCGAGGAAAAGAAATATCCGGTATTAGCCCCGGTTTCCCGGAGTTATCCCAGTCTTACAGGCAGGTTACCCACGTGTTACTCACCCGTCCGCCGCTGACTTCAGGGAGCAAGCTCCCATCAGTCCGCTCGACTTGCATGTATTAGGCACGCCGCCAGCGTTCGTCCTGAGCCAGGATCAAACTCTCCGATAGAAGTTTGACTTGCTCATTTGCTATTTTTAAAGTGTTAGCAACTTTGTAAGAACTTTGTTCTTACTAGAATTAACGTTGACGTTTTGTCTTGTTTTGTTCAGTTTTCAAGGTTCAATTCGGCCGCTTGTTTAAAGCAACTTTTATAGATTAACACATTCGGTTGAGTGTGTCAATACTTTTTTAGAAGTTTTTTTACTCTGCTTCGCTTCGTAAAAAAAACTAAGTGGAGCCTAGCGGGATCGAACCGCTGACCTCCTGCGTGCAAAGCAGGCGCTCTCCCAGCTGAGCTAAGGCCCCATAATATTATTTGAAAGTGGTCGGGAAGACAGGATTTGAACCTGCGACCCCTTGGTCCCAAACCAAGTGCTCTACCAAGCTGAGCTACTCCCCGGAAAAAATCAGTGTTTAAATGGCGCGCCCGAGAGGAGTCGAACCCCTAACCTTTTGATCCGTAGTCAAACGCTCTATCCAATTGAGCTACGGGCGCATAATATAAAATCTCTGGTGCCGAGGACCGGAATCGAACCGGTACGGTAGTCACCTACCGCAGGATTTTAAGTCCTGTGCGTCTGCCAGTTCCGCCACCCCGGCAGGAACTTGTATGGAGCGGAAGACGGGATTCGAACCCGCGACCCCCACCTTGGCAAGGTGGTGTTCTACCACTGAACTACTTCCGCATCAAAATGGTGCGGGTGAAGGGACTTGAACCCCCACGCCTTGCGGCGCCAGATCCTAAGTCTGGTGCGTCTGCCAATTCCGCCACACCCGCATAATGAAAGTTATTTTGCTGTGCAAAAAACTTTGGTGAGCCATGAAGGACTCGAACCTTCGACCCTCTGATTAAAAGTCAGATGCTCTACCAACTGAGCTAATGGCTCGTACTGATTAAAAGTGGTGCCGGCAAGAGGACTTGAACCCCCAACCTACTGATTACAAGTCAGTTGCTCTACCAGTTGAGCTACACCGGCAAGTAATTTGTCTCACGAGAAACAATTTTACTAGGTTTTACAGAAGATTTCAATGTTAGTTTTTGGTAGATTGTTTTACTCCGCTTCGCATTGTAAAAAATCATGGTGGAGGATGACGGGATCGAACCGCCGACCCTCTGCTTGTAAGGCAGATGCTCTCCCAGCTGAGCTAATCCTCCATTGTAAGCCTGGCGACGTCCTACTCTCACAGGGGGAGATCCCCCAACTACCATCGGCGCTGAAGAGCTTAACTTCCGTGTTCGGCATGGGAACGGGTGTGACCTCTTCGCCTTAATCACCAGACATATTTAATTGAAAGAACATCGTTCTCTCAAAACTAGATAAAGTATGAAGAAAAGAAAGTATTCCGAGTTTCGCTATAATTGTGGTTAAGTCCTCGATCGATTAGTATCTGTCAGCTGAACGTGTCGCCACGCTTCCACCTCAGACCTATCTACCTGATCATCTTTCAGGGATCTTACTCACATAAAGTGATGGGAAATCTCATCTCGAGGGGGGCTTCATGCTTAGATGCTTTCAGCACTTATCCCTTCCGCACATAGCTACCCAGCGATGCCTTTGGCAAGACAACTGGTACACCAGCGGTGCGTCCATCCCGGTCCTCTCGTACTAAGGACAGCTCCTCTCAAATTTCCTGCGCCCACGACGGATAGGGACCGAACTGTCTCACGACGTTCTGAACCCAGCTCGCGTACCGCTTTAATGGGCGAACAGCCCAACCCTTGGGACCGACTACAGCCCCAGGATGCGATGAGCCGACATCGAGGTGCCAAACCTCCCCGTCGATGTGGACTCTTGGGGGAGATAAGCCTGTTATCCCCGGGGTAGCTTTTATCCGTTGAGCGATGGCCCTTCCATGCGGAACCACCGGATCACTAAGCCCGACTTTCGTCCCTGCTCGACTTGTAGGTCTCGCAGTCAAGCTCCCTTGTGCCTTTACACTCTGCGAATGATTTCCAACCATTCTGAGGGAACCTTTGGGCGCCTCCGTTACTCTTTAGGAGGCGACCGCCCCAGTCAAACTGCCCACCTGACACTGTCTCCCACCCCGATCAGGGGCGAGGGTTAGAAGTTCAACACAGCCAGGGTAGTATCCCACCAGCGCCT
Organism: Bacillus sp. AK031; assembly: GCF_053903065.1. NCBI lineage: Bacteria > Bacillati > Bacillota > Bacilli > Caryophanales > Bacillaceae > Bacillus > Bacillus sp. AK031. The sequence goes on from NZ_CP096424.1 coordinate 4,196,475, forward strand.
CCACCGAAGCTGGCGCTCCGGTTTCCAAGGCTCCTACCTATCCTGTACAAGCTGTGCCAAAATTCAATATCAGGCTACAGTAAAGCTCCACGGGGTCTTTCCGTCCTGTCGCGGGTAACCTGCATCTTCACAGGTACTATAATTTCACCGAGTCTCTCGTTGAGACAGTGCCCAGATCGTTGCGCCTTTCGTGCGGGTCGGAACTTACCCGACAAGGAATTTCGCTACCTTAGGACCGTTATAGTTACGGCCGCCGTTTACTGGGGCTTCGGTTCGCACCTTCGCTTGCGCTAAGCACTCCCCTTAACCTTCCAGCACCGGGCAGGCGTCAGCCCCTATACTTCGCCTTACGGCTTCGCAGAGACCTGTGTTTTTGCTAAACAGTCGCCTGGGCCTATTCACTGCGGCTCTCTCGGGCTTGCACCCTAACAGAGCACCCCTTCTCCCGAAGTTACGGGGTCATTTTGCCGAGTTCCTTAACGAGAGTTCTCTCGCTCACCTTAGGATTCTCTCCTCGCCTACCTGTGTCGGTTTGCGGTACGGGCACCTTTTTCCTCGCTAGAGGCTTTTCTTGGCAGTGTGGAATCAGGAACTTCGGTACTATATTTCCCTCGCTATCACAGCTCAGCCTTCACGGTGACGGGATTTGCCTCATCACCAGCCTAACTGCTTAGACGCGCATATCCAGCAGCGCGCTTACCCTATCCTCCTGCGTCCCCCCATTGCTCAAACGGAAAAGAGGTGGTACAGGAATATCAACCTGTTGTCCATCGCCTACGCCTTTCGGCCTCGGCTTAGGTCCCGACTAACCCTGAGCGGACGAGCCTTCCTCAGGAAACCTTAGGCATTCGGTGGACAGGATTCTCACCTGTCTTTCGCTACTCATACCGGCATTCTCACTTCTAAGCGCTCCACCAGTCCTTACGGTCCAGCTTCTCAGCCCTTAGAACGCTCTCCTACCACTGACACCAAACGGTGTCAATCCACAGCTTCGGTGATACGTTTAGCCCCGGTACATTTTCGGCG